>JACKER010000001.1 GCA_020632925.1 Alphaproteobacteria bacterium
ACGAAGACGGCGACCGAGGACTGGACGCTCTGGCCGGGAGCGGTCGCGGGCGAGCGCATCCGCGTCGTGAGCCGGACGGGATTCCGGGAGTACGACGGCCCGGGGCCGTTCGGAGACGGCACATTCGCGACCCCAGAGAAAGGTCTGCCGACCGAGGGGTTCCTAGGCGAGCGCACCATCACGGGGGTCGTCGGCGACGTCGTCACTTTGGACTCACCGCTCCCCGTGGGCGATGTCGCCTATCGGGTCGACGGGGCCGGCCTGCCAACGGACGGGGAACCCAGTCGTGCCTGGGCCGGCGCCCCTGGATTCGCCTTCGCGCGCGTGCTCGCGGACAGCGCCGGCGCGCTCCAGGTCCCCCACCACCGCGCGGTCGATGTCGTCAGCGACAACCGGCTCCTCCCCCAGGACAGCTTCACCACCGTGCACACCTTCGAGGCCCCTGTGCCGACCCGGTCGTCACCGCTCGGTTGATGCACCGGCCCTACCCCCTCGAGGAGGCCCGCCTGCGCCGCTGGGACGGGCGGGACCAGCTGATGGCGGAGGGCCAGCGATGATCCCGCTCGCCTTGCTGGGGTGTACCGGCCCCGGCCCGACACCAGCCACGCCAGTCGACACCGACACCGACACCGAGGTCCCGAGCCCGACGCCCACGGCAGACACCGCGGCACCCGCACCGGAGGCGCCCACCCTCCTCTCGCCAGCCGAGGCCCTCGACCTGGATCCGGCACCGGATGTGCTGCACGTGTCGCTCGTGGCCGCCCCACACACCTGGGATGGCGTAGACGGCTACGCCTACAACAACCAGGTCCCGGGACCCACGCTGCGGGCGCGGGTCGGCGACACACTCGTGGTCGACCTCGACAACCAGCTCGGCATGCCGACGAGCATCCACTGGCACGGTGTCGACGTGCCGTTCGCGATGGACGGAGCGGGCTGGCAGGTGAGCCCGGTCGGGGCTGGGGAGACCTTCACCTACACGTTCACCCTCGAACAGGCGGGCACCTTCTGGTACCACCCGCACTTCGACACCGAGCATCAGGTCGACCTCGGGCTCTACGGCGTGTTGATCGTCGAGGATCCGGCTGAACCCGTCGTCGACTCCGAGCTGGTGGTGGTCTTCGACGGCCCCGCCGAGGTCGCGGCATCCGAAGAGGACCCCACGGTCGACCCCACTCCGACGACCTGGCTGGTGAACGGGCTTCGTGAGCCCGCCTGGCGACCGAACGCTGGCGAGACCGTGCGGGTGCGGATGTTGAACGCCAGCAATGCGGGCTACGTCGCGCTCGACGATGTGCGGGTCATCGCCCGTGACCGCGGCCTGCTCGGGGCCCCCGACGCGGCCGTGGTGCTCGCACCGGGGGACCGTGCCGAGCTCGAGTGGGCGGTCGACGCCACGCCCCTGGCGGTCGACGCCGTTCCGTGGTCGCTCGCCGGCCCGACCGTGAACCCCGCGGTGCCGCTGTTCACGGTCGAACCCGTCGGCGCATCAGAGGCGCCGGAGCCGGTGGCGTGGCCGTTCAGCCCTGCAGGACCCACTGCAGACCCCGGACACACCGACCTCCGCTACACCTTCACCGGGAGCGCTGCGGCCGGCTGGGAGATCAACGGTCAGACCTGGCCGGCGATCGCTCCAGACGTGGTCTCGCTGGGTTCGGAGATCATCCTCGAGATCCGGAACCCGTCGCCCGCGCACCATCCGTTCCACCTGCACGGCATGGCGTTCGAGGTGCTGTCGATCGACGGGGTCCCTCCCGCCCAGAGGCTGACCGAGGACACGCTGGACATCGGCGTCCAGGAGACGGTTCGACTGCGGATCGAAGCGGACAACCCCGGCGACTGGATGATCCACTGCCACATCCTGCCCCACGCCGAGGACGGCATGATGACGGTGTTCAGCGTCCAGTGAAGTGATCACGGAGGAGACGCTCGGACTCTGCCGAGTACACCCAAGCCACGAGCGACCGACCGTTCCGTTCGAACACCCGCCGCCGCGCCAGCCGTGGGTCCGCCTTGCGTAGCCCGAGCTCGCTGATCGCCATCCCCACGCGGTGCGCCGACACCCCGAGCCGATGCCCGATCTGCGTCGGCGTCGACCACCCGTCCGGGATCGGCCCCCGCAGGTCCGCGAGGTCGTACCCGAGCACGAGCTCCGCAGCGTGGATCTCCCACTCCGCGAGGCTGGCCGCATCGAGCTCGCCCGCCGCATGCTTCGCCCGGGCCGCCGCGCGGAGAGCCTCCGCCCGCTTCCAGCGCTGATCGAACGCCCACTGGTCCATCTGCGCCTTCCAGAACGCCTCGAGATCCGCGCTCATCGCACACCTCCCTGGTCGTCCGAGACCCAATCGCGGAACGCGTCCCAGTCGGCGGTGTGCGCACCCGGCACCGCTCGCCAGAACCCTTCGGCCCAGCGCGACCGCATCCGCCCATCGAGCACGACCATCGCCCCGGCGTGCGCGACCCGGCTCGCGAGCAACCGGAACCGCTGCACGGCTCGCGGCATCCCGACCGTCCGGAACCACCGGGACGTTCGCGCCCGCTGCGCGGTGTGCGCCGGCTCGCCGACATCGAGCGGAACCCGGTCGAGCACCACCACCCGCGACAGCTCGACCTCCCGTGCCGGATGTCCAATGGAGACCGACGCCGAGAGCCGCGAGCGCAGTGCCCGCCCGAGGTCGTTGCGGTTCCACGCCGACGCGAGCACGGTGACTTCCGGCGCGAGGCCGACCAACCTGCGGGCCGCGTCGACCACCTGGGTCGGCCACTCCCGCTCGGAGTACCGCGGCAGGTGGGGCGCGAAGAGGAGCAGATCGTCGCGCAACGCTCGGGCGTCCACGTGGGGGTCGGCCTGGAGCCCGAGCTCCTGCATCGCGAAGGACAGGTCCCCATCGACCGCCAACGCCCGTCCGAGCACGGTCACCCTGGACCGCTCGAGGAACGACGCCATCGCATCGCCGGCCGAGATGATGTCGGAGCGAAGCTCGCGTCCGCGCCGGGTCCGCTGCAGGTAGAAGACGCGGTTCGGGTCCGAGCGCAGGAGGTAGGGCACGCAGGCCAGCTCGGTCCTGCGGAGCTGGTTCGCCGACACGAAACTCGTGCTCCCCTCTGCGTAGCCGAGCCCCAACCGGGACTCCAGGAAGCCACACGCGCGGCTGTCCTGGGTGCTCGTACGCAGTGCGCGGCGAAGTCTGTCGACCAGACCGTCGCCTTCGGCGATCAGCCAGTGGTCGAACGCGGGGAGCAGCGCCTCGAAGGGCTCCGCGGCGATGCCGTCGAAGAACACGCGCTCGTCGATGACGACCACGGGCCCGAGTTCGACGAGGCCATCGCCCCAGCGGACGGAGGTGACCTCGGTTGCCGGCAGGCGCTCACCGAGGGCCCGGCAACATGCGTCGAGGGCTCGGGTGGGGACGACCACCGCCAGGGACCGGGCATGGCGGGCGAGTGCCGTCGCGGCGAGCACGGCGGCGTCGGGGTGAGGGGTCTCGACGACCCGGGAATGCTGGGCGAGCTCGGGCGAGGCGAGCAGGTCAGCGAGGAAGGACAGGGAGTCGTTGGGCATCAGGGCCTCCAGGGTTGTGCCCCGACCCATCGCAGGAACCGGACCAGCTCTCCGATCCCGCTTCTTCCCTGGTTCTGGCGCGCTCGACGGTAGAGCGGGTCGGTTCGGTCGCCGATCTGGGACGCTTCCCATCCCCGCACGAGACGATTGTGAGGGGCGATCACCGATCTTCCCTCTCAATCCGCGAACCCGGCTTGCCGTGAGCCCTTGCCTCCAGCCGGGCAACGGCCAGGGCAAGCGCTCACCGAGAGCGCCGAGAACAGTGGTGTAAGCGACATAGTCGTCGCCCGCGATTCGCCATGTGCGCGGCGAACGCCTTTGTCCCGGAGATCGGCGGCGGCCACGTTCCAGGCACACCCAGCCAGGAGGTGCCCCATGGAACCCCACATCGAATTCGACGGCCTCGAGCCGACCATCAACGCGATCCGCGAGCGCGCGGATCAGATCGCCTACCTCTTCCTCCAGGACCGCTCGATCCCTGGGTGCGACGAGGCGGTCGGTCGCTTCGACTTCAGCGAGGAGAGCCTGCTGGAGCTCGAGGAGGACGTGCCGCTGCTGGAGCAGCTGTGCGACGCCGCCGAGCTCTGGCTCGAAGAGACCACCGCCGAGCTCACACACGGCCATCGACAGAAGCGCTTCCGCGTGCGCTGCATGGCCCCGAAGGGCTCGGCGATGGTGCACAGCGCGCAGTTCCTCGTCCGCGACACCCGACCGCCGCCGCCACCTGACCCACCCGACCCGAGGCCGGAGCTGAAGCTGCCGCAGGCGGACTTCAGCAACGTCGAGCACACCCAGGTCACGCAGAGCCTGCACGCCCTGGGCGAGCTCTACACCCGCTTCGGGAACCTCGTGCTCGGCGCGGTCGGCAACCTGCAGCGCATCCACGACTCGACGACGACCCAGCTGCACCAGCAGCTCCAGGAGAGCCGCGCGCAGACCGACATGCTCGTCGGTAGCATCATCGAGGCGCGCGCCTCCGAGCTCAGCGTCGCCGCCGAGCGCCAGGCCG
>JACKER010000010.1 GCA_020632925.1 Alphaproteobacteria bacterium
ACGGGCCGCAGAGGCCGAGAATCGGCCGGAGCAACTGGAATCGACTCAGAAATCGCCTTGCCATTCCATACGAACCAGATAGCCATCGATGGGGCGCGTGGTGCCCCCGACACCCGAACCGCTTCCGGAGGTCCTCGATGCACATGCTGACCCGCATCGCCCAGCTCGCCGCTGTCTCCGTGAAGAACGGGACCGTCCGCCCGACCTGACGGGGCGATCGCCGCTCGACCTCGTTCCGCCGAACGCCCTGGCCCGAAGGGTCATGGTCCGACGACGGGTCGAACCCGAAGCCGAACACCCCCGATCCCGTGACCCGGGATCGATCGGTGTGATCGCCGCCCTGCCCGAGGCACCGATCGCCTCGCGGTCATCACCACCACGCTCCTGTCCTGCACGGTGTGCATCGCACCCTTGCAGCGATGCAGAGGTCTGTCTTGAGTTCCCAACGAAGGTCTGGCCATCGCGATCTCCTCGCGCTGGCGTGGCCCATCATCGTCTCGAATCTGTCCACCACCACCCTCGCGCTGGTCAACGCGATCTGGGTCGGTCGACTCGGCACCGCCGAGCTCGGCTCGATCGGCCTCGCGACCACGCTGTTCTACCTGGTCACCGCCTTCCCCCTGGGGCTCCTCGGAGCCGTCCGCACCCTCGTCGCCCAGAGCGTCGGGGCCGATCGCGAGGAGCTCGCTCGCCGCTTCGCGTGGCAGGGGCTCTGGGTCGCGCTCGCGCTCGGCGCGCTCACCGCAGCGGTCGCACCCTTCGGTCACGTCGTGTTCCCCTGGCTCGGCGCGAGCCCCGAGGTCGTGGCGCCCGCCTCGATCTACAACGGGATCCGCCTGCTCGCGTCGCCGCTGACCCTCCTGCTGACGGCGTTGGTCGCCGGTGCCCAGGGTCGGGGGGACACCCGGTGGCCCATGGTCGCGAGCGTGCTCGCCAACGCCCTGAACTTCGTCCTCGACCCGATCCTGGTGTTCGGCCTCGGTCCGATCCCCGCGCTCGGCGTCGGAGGCGCGGCCGTGGGCGTCGCGGTCGGGACCTCGGCGGCGATCGGCGTGCTCGCGCTCGCCAGCCGCAGCGACCTCGGCCCCGTCGTCCGGCCCGATACCGAGCTGCTCCGCCAGGTCTGGTCCATCGGCGCTCCACAGGCCACCCAGTGGTTGCTCGACGTGGGCAGCTACCTGGCCTTCGGGTCGCTCGTGGCCGCCGCAGGTGACGCTCACCTCGCCGCTCACGTCGTCGTCGTGCGGATCGTCATGACCGCCGTGCTCCCCGGGCACGCGATCGCCGAAGCCGTCTCCGTCCAGGTGGGTCACGCGCTCGGCGCGCGGCGGGCCGGACGAGCGCTGCGTGTGGTCCGCCTCGGAGCCGTCCAGGTCACGGCCTGGATGGCCGCCACCGCGGTGCTGTTCGCGCTCACACCGGATCTGCTGGTGGCGCTGTTCGGCGCCGAGCCGGAGGTGGTGTCGCTGGTGCGCCCGGTCCTCCGCCTCTACGCCGTGTTCCAGGTCCTCGACGGCCTCGTGATGGTCGGCTTCGGCGCGCTCTCGGGCGCGGGGGACACCGGCTTCGCCATGCGCCTGTCCATCGGATCGGCGTGGCTGGTGAAGCTCCCGGTCGCGGTGTTGCTGGTGCGGGGCGCGGATCTGGGCGTCATCGGCGCGTGGGGAGGTCTCGCGGCCGAGATCACCGCGCAGGTGGTGATGCTCGGCTGGCGCCTGCGGCTCGGCTTCGGCCGCCGGCGGTCGACGCTGCGCGAACCGTCGGCGATCGCGCTCGATCCCGCGGTCAGTCCTTCGACTGCTCCATGAACTTCATCCGCGTCTCGTAGAGCACGGTCTCGAGCAGGCGATTCTCCTCGTCATCCAGGTTGCCCCTGGTCTTGTCCCGCAGCAGGGACAGCAGATCGATCGAGTGGCGAGCGAGCTCGAGATCGACCTGCGGGTCGGGGCCCTGCCCGAGGTGGGTCATGGCCGAGGTCGCCAGGGAGACGACGAACGAGCTGAAGCTCACGGGCGGCAGCTGACGTTGATCGGGCACGGATCCTCCGGAGCGCTGACGATAAGCGCGCGTCCCCGGGCGGCAAGCCCTCGCGGACGCGCCGCCGTCGGGATAGGGACTCGCCGCCATGCTCTTCGCCCTGCTCGCGCTCGCCCTCGGCACCGCGCACGCCGCCCCCCGCCACCAGCCCACCGCAGAGGAGCTGTACGAGCAGGGCCTGCGCCAGATGCGCCGCGGGTACTACACGAAGGCCCTCGAGTCCTTCAACCGCGTCCGGAACTACCACCGCGACGATCCGGTCTCGGTCAAGGCGCAGCTGGCGATCGCCGATCTGCAGTTCAAGAAGGGGGACTACCAGCAGGCCCGCTTCTCGTACGAGGAGTTCGCGTCCCTCCACCCCCGTCATCCGGACCTCGACTATGTCGTGTGGCGGATCGGCCAGTCGATCTGGAAGGGAGCCCCCAAGGTGGCCGGCCGCGACCAGACCCTGACGAAGTCGGCCGTGACGGTGTGGACGGGCTTCGACGCCCGCTTCCCCGACAGCGAGTACCGTGACGACGTGGACAAGCTGCTGGAGCGTGGCCGGGAGCGACTCGCCACGAAGGAGCTGTTCGTCGCGAAGTTCTATGCCCGGACCGACAGCTGGGGCGCCGTCCGTGGTCGCACGGAGTACCTCGTCCGGAAGTACCCGGACGTTCCCCAGGTCGCCCCGGCGCTCCAGTACCTCGGGACCTCCCTGCACGCGTGGGGCGAGGTGGACGCCGCCGCCGCGGTCCGCGACCGCCTGGCCGAGGCCGCGCCCGACAGCCGGTACCTCCGCAAGCTCGATCATCAGCTGTCCAAGCCGCCCGGCGAGCCGCCCGACGAGAAGGTGTTCGTCCGCCCGTATCGAATCCGTGGCCTCGGATCCCAGCAGGCTCCCCAGCAGTAGCCGTCCTCACGCCCCCATCGACGGACACGAAGTCCCCTCGGTGTGCGACGTTGCTCCGTCCGCGGGGCGCCGTTGACGGTCCCTCGGCCGGAATTGCTTTGACAAGCCATGGACGGGGGGGCTACCTACGGGGGGTTCGAGGTGCAGACCCCCTGCGAGGAGTTCGACGATGTGGAAGTACCTCTCGGTTCTCATGGTGACGACCCTGGTGGCCTGCGGCGGCAGCGACACCGACACGGCCTCCGGTGACGACGACGACGACGACACGGGCTGCTCCAACAGCATCCTGTCGCAGTTCCCCGCGAGCGGCGATCAGGACGTGTTCTACAAGACGGACGTGCGCTTCTCCCTGGCCGCGGCCGACTCCAGCGCCGTGATCACGGTGACGGACGCCGCGGGCAACGCGGTGAACGGCAGCACCACGCTCGAGGGCACGCTCGTCAGCTGGTCGGGCGACGACCTCAGCCCCAGCACGGACTACAACGCCACCCTGTCCTACGGCTGTGGCGACGCGACGGTGAGCTGGAAGACCAGCAGCACCGGCTCCCCCACCACCGTCGACGTGACCGGCAAGGTCTACAGCCTCGACGTGGCCGGCGGCGAGTGGGTCCAGCCCCCCGGCATCGGCGACCTGCTGGCCGTCGAGCTCGAGGACGTGGAGATCCTCGTCACCCCGACCGACGTGACCGGCAGCGACATCACCATGATGGGCGCCCTCGGCCTCGGCAACGGCGCGCAGGACGTGTGCACCGAGTCGCTGCCCTTCCCGGCGGCGAGCTGGGCCGATCCGTTCTTCTCGATCGAGACCCCCGAGCTCGAGCTCGACGTGGAGGGGTACTCCTTCACCGTGCAGGATCTCGTCCTGACGGGCGCCTTCGCTCCGGACGGCAGCCGCATCCAGGGCGCGGTCTTCCAGGGCTTCGTCGACACCCGGCCGCTCGCCACCCTGCTCGGCACGGGCAGCACCGAGAACGCGATGTGTCTCCTGGTCGAGACCTTCGGCGTGTCCTGCGAGGCGTGCGCCGACGGCGGTGACTTCTGCCTGTCGGTCTACGTCGACAGCGTCGGCGCGGACAACCTCCCCGGCGCCGCTGCGCTGGTGGAGATCAGCGCCGCGGACGTGGCCGGCAACCCGGACTGCGCCGTCACCACTCCCTGATCCCACGTCCTCGGTGACGATCCCTGGCCCCGGTGCCACCTCACGGTGTGCATCGGGGCTATTGTCTTTTGATGGAGGGACCGAATGCTTCGACACGCCTGGTGGTTGGGGATCCTCGTCGCCTGTAGCGGAGACACCGACACCGACAACGACACTGCTGACGCCGACGCCGACGCCGACACCGACGCCGACAGCGACGCCGACGCCGACGCCGACACCGATGCCGACTCGGACGCCGACACCGACTGCACCGCGCTGATCACCACGGTCACGCCCGCGGACCTGTCCGTGGACGTGGCCCTCAACCAGCCGATCGTGGTGGCCTTCGACCAGGCGATCACGGACACGGACCCTCACGGCGTCACCGTCTCCAACGCCACGGGCTCGCTGGCGCTGGCCAGCGACGGGCTGTCCATGACCTGGACCCCGAGCACGCCGTACGACCGGAACACGACCTACGACGTGACCGCCACGGTCTGCGACGACTCGCTCGGCTCCTCGTTCGTCACCTCGAACACCGTGAACCCGGCCGACGTCGCCGGCAACACGTACGCGGTCCCCTGGGTCGACACCCGGGTCACGATCAACGAGCCGCCGAACGGAGCGGCCCTGTTCTTCACGCCGGCCCTGTTCCCCATCGACTACGTGATGCTGCAGGTGCTGTCGATCGACCCGCTGACCGGTGATGCCCCGGCCGCGGCGACGGTGGGTCTGGACGACGGCTTCGGACAGCCCGTGCCGGACTGCACCGTGGTGATCCGGGAGACGGGTAGCTTCGCGCAGAACCCATTGTTCACGTTCGCCGGCGACCTCCAGATCGTGATCGCGCCGGGACAGTTCGCGGACGTGGAGGACTTCGCCCTGGAGGGGACCTTCTCGTCGGACGGCTCCGCGCTGACCGCGGTCCACATGACGGGCATGGTCGCGACCGAGCAGTTCATCGATGTCCCCGGACCGCTCCCGGCGAACTGCAACTCGATCTTCGTCGCTGCCTTCAACCCGACCTGCGTGCCATGCACGATCTCGAACTCGGGGCAGTGCATGCTCGTCGACTTCACGGCGACCCAGGCCGACCTCTACCCGTTCGTCGACATCGACACGACCTGCCCTCCCTAGGCCCTTGGCGGGAGGAACCCGAGCGCGTCGAACACCGCCTGCAGGTCTGCGGGGGCCGGGGCGGTGAACGACATCGGGCGCCCGTCCGCCGGGTGCCGGAGGGAGAGCCGCCACGCGTGCAGGAACGGGCGCTCCCCGCTCGGATCCACCAGCCCCTTGAGGCTGGCGGGCACGCGGCTGGTCCCCTTGCGCGCGTAGGTGGCATCGCCCACGATCGGGGATCCACGCTCCGACAGGTGGACGCGGACCTGGTGGGTGCGCCCGGTCTCGAGTCGGCAGCGCACCACGCCGACCGTGCCCGCGCGGTGCAGCACCTCCCAGTGGGTGACCGCCATGCGTCCCCGGTCTTCGGTCGTGCTCGCCTGGCGCAGGCGGTCCCTGGGGTGACGCGCGAGCCAGCTCCTCTCCGTGCCGGCGTCGGTCCGCGGCGGGTCGTGCACGACGGCGAGGTAGACCCGACCCGCCTCGTGGGTCGTGAACTGCTCCTGGAGGGCTCGGTGCGCGGCATCGGTCTTGGCGACGACCAGCAGGCCGCTGGTGCCACGGTCCAGCCGGTGGACGATGCCCGGCCGCTCCTCGCCACCGATGCCCGAGAGGTCGTCGAGGTGGTGGAGCAGCGCGTTGACGAGCGTGCCGTCCTCGTGACCCGCCGAGGGGTGGACCACCATCCCGGCGTCCTTGTCGACGACCGCCAGGTGCTCGTCCTGGTACACCACGCGGAGGGGCAGGTCCTGCGCCACGGTCGACACCGGACGTGGCGGGGGCAGGTCCACGTCGAGCTCGGCCCCCGCGGCGCAGCGCTCCGAGGGACGGGTCACCACGCGTCCGTCGAGCGTCACCCTGCCCTCGCGGATCAGCCCCGCCGCCCTCGAACGGGAGAGCTCGGGGAAGGCCTCGGCCACGGCGACGTCCAGGCGGCCCTCGACCGCCAGCCGCGTCACTGCCCCTCGTACCGCCGCATGTACCCGGACACGACCGCGTCGGCGTCGAGCTGCAGCACACGTGCGACCTCCCGCACGTACCCCCGCACGAAGGTTGCGGAGGGGAGCTGGTCGCGCGCCTCCGACTCCAGCGCCTCGAGGTACCGCACGGAGATCCGCGTGTGGTCGGCGACGTCCTTGACCGAGAGCCCCAGCCGGCCCCGAACGGTCGCCAACAGCACACCGCCGTACCCGTGCTCGTCCACGATGCGTCCGACCACGTCGGCGGACAGCGGATGGACGCGAGGCAGGGAGGCCTGCGGCGTGGGCGCGACGGAGGGGCGAGCGGCGGCGGGCGTGGCACCCGGGAGCACGAGGATGTCCGCGTCAGCGGCGCTGTCCACCTTGAACGACGACGGCGGCGTCGTGGGCGGGGCAGGTGCGCGCACCGACGGGCGGGGCATCGCGAACCGCGGCACCGTCGTCCCGGCGTCCGTCGCCGGCGGCGTGGTCGCCGGCTCGGAGGGCGGAGGCATCGTCGACGCCGCCCGCCCGAGCCTGGCGGGCCGCGGGCTGGTCAGGTCGTCGTCGTGAGGGATGAGCGTGGGAGGCTCCTCCGCCGCACCCGACGGAGCGAGGGGGAGCTGACCGATCTCCTGGAGCTTGCTGGTCACCCGCAGGAGCTTGGCCGCGACGGCGGCGGCCGGGTGCACGAGCGCGTCCGAGACCTCGTCCCACACCTTCGCCGGGTCACGGCTGCGGCTGTTCTCGCTCCACGCGAGCATCGCGTCGTACCGCCGGCGACGGACGGGGTCCTGGAGCACTGCCCATGCATCGTCCAGGTGGGAGCGCTGCAGATCGATGGAGGAGGTGTCCCCTCCCTGCTCCAGCAGCGCGCGACGGCGCCGCGCGAGCCGTGAGACGGCCTGCCCGTACGCCTGACGGATGCGCGCCGCCGACGCCCCGCGGTCCACGCCGATCAGCTCGTAGAACTCGGTGCTCATGCGGAGGAGCCTACTCGCTGCGGCACAGCGCGGCCAGTCGCTCCGCCAGCGCGGGGATGCGCTCGTCGGGGACCGTGCGCACGTCGAGCAGCAGCGCGTCCCGGTGCACGCGGGCCAGGACCGCCGGCGTCCCGGTGCGGAGCGCGGTGGCGAGGGCGTCGGGCTGCGAGGTCGCCACGCGGAGCGCAAAGGAGGCCAGCGTCTCCCCCGGGACCGCGCCACCCCCCACCTGCCCGTCGGTCGCCACCACCTCGCCCACGTCGCTCGCGACCTGCAGACGCTGCGCGCGGGCCAGCAGCTCGTCCGCCGTCGTCGTCAGCATCCGGTCCACCGGCGTCACGCGACCCGCCAGGTGGTCCCCCAGCGTCGCTTCGAGCGCCGCCAGCGTCACCTTCCCCACCCGCATCGCCCGGTACAGCGGGTGTGACCGGAGCCGGGCCACCAGCTCGGCCCGACCGACGACCACACCGCTCTGCGGTCCGCCGACCAGCTTGTCGCCGGAGAACGTGCACAGGTCGACCCCGGCCTCCAGCACCTCGCGCACCGAGGGCTCACCGTGCCCGCCTCGCAGGCTGCCCGAGCCGAGATCCTCCACCAGCGGCACCCCGAGCTCGCGCCCCACGGCCGCCAGCTCCTGACGCGTGGGCTCCTCGGTGAACCCCACCACCTTGAAGTTCGATCGGTGCACCTTGAGCAGCAGGGCAGTGTCGGGGCCGGCGGCAGCCCGAACATCCGCGATGCGCGTCCGGTTCGTCGTCCCCACCTCCACGAGGCGAGCGCCCCCGCTCGCGATGATGTCCGGGACGCGGAAGGAGCCGCCGATCTCGACGAGCTCGCCGCGACTCACCACCACCTCGCGCCCCGCCGCGAGCGCCGTGAGGGCCAGGAGCACGGCGGCCGCGTTGTTGTTCACCACCAGCGCGGCCTCCGCCCCCACGAGGTGCCGGAGCTGGGCGGACACGCCGGCCAGCCGCCCACCACGCCGCCCGTCGGACAACGTGAGCTCGAGGTCGCAGCCGGAGGCGACGCGCTGCGCGGCGGCGAGCGCCGAGTCCGACCAGGGCGCACGGCCGAGGTTGGTGTGCAGCACGACACCGGTCGCGTTGATCACCTGCGTGAGACGCCCCTGGTCCAGCGCTCGTGCGCGTCGCGCCGCGTCCGCCACCAGGTCGCCCGCTCCCCCGCCAGCGCGGAGACGATCGCGCGCGGCGTCGATGGCGTCCCGGGCGGCCGCCACGGCGATCGGGAACGGCACGCCCGCGAGCGCGGGATCCCGGGCCAACGCGTCCACCTTGGGAAGGGACCGGAACAAGGTCGAGTCGCTCATCTCGCCTCCGTAGGCGCGGGATCCAGCACGATGGCCGGACGAGCGCGCCAGCCCGTGCGTCCGGAGAGGCCGCGACTGGGCGCCTTCCATCCGGCGCGCGGGACGTAGGCCCCCTCGATCCCGAACCCCACGCGTTGGCCGTTCGCTGCGAGGACACAGCTCCACTCGCGGTCCTTGGCGGCCTTCACGACGCGGTCCGCGCCCCGCCGCATCGGGTTGTCCTTCTGCGCCACGTCCCACAAGGCGATGAGGTGAAGCCCGGGCTCCCGGCCGGCCCGATGGACCAACCAGGGAGAGTACGGGCTGAAGATCGGGCCCTCCGGACACTCGCGCAGCCCGGCGACGATGACCTGCGCCGCCTGGTAGTCGTCCGGGTTCGGCAGGATCGGCTCCAGCTCCAGACCGCTCCACCCCCAGGCGATGGGGGCAGCCAGCCACGCGGCACCCGCCACGTCGGTCCCGACGCCGGGCCAGGCCCGACGCAGATCCGCCACCGCGAGGACGGTCCCCCCGGCCAACATCCAGTGCGCCGGCATCACGACGTTCATGAAGCCGCCGTTGTGCGCGCGCATGACGGACACCACGGCGAGCCCGGTCGCGCCGACGAGCGCCACGAACCAGTACGCACGGTCCGCGGCCGACGGCGGGACCACCAGGTGGACGACCAGCGTGGCGGCCGCCGCACCCAGCGCCGCCGCAGCGGAGGCCGTGATCCACGGCGAGGACTGACCGATGCCGTCCGGCACGGGCATCTGGTCCACGCCGATCGCGAACAGCCCGCCCACCGCCAGGCACGCGACGGTCAGCAGCGCGCGCGGCACCCCGACCCGAGCAGCGGGCAGGCGTCCGAGGAGCCAGGCCGTGCACGACCAGGTCGACGGGAGCATCCACAGGCCGAGCTCGTAGGGCATGCCGGGCAACAGGCGCTCCCAGTCCATCGGGTGCGCCCTCGGGACCTCGATCAGGTAGACCAGGAACCGTCCCTCCGTGCGCCACTGCATCAGGACGACGAACAGCAGGGCGGGGAGGAGCGCCGACAGCCCGAACCGCAGGGCCGGCCGCCAGCCTTCACGGAGCCAGAGCGCGAGCGCGATCGGGAAGCCGAACGCTGCGGAGTGGTGCTTGACGACGAAGGCCGCCGCCAGGAGCAACCCCGCCGCGACCTTGGTCCCTGGTGCCCGATCGATCGCGAGCAGCAGCGTCCAGGAGAGCAGCCCGATGGCGATGCCGTCGGGACGCGCGAGGTCGAAGAAGGCGCCCGAGGCCCGGTAGGTGAGCAGGAAGGCCACCGCACCCACCAGTCCCGAGGCGATCGATCCCCGCATCGCGCCGAGGCGAACGAGCGCGCCCGAGGCCGCCAGCGTCCCCGTCCCCGACAGCAGGCGTGCCGGGAGGTAGTCCACGCCACCGGCCAGCTTGCCGACGCCCGCCACCAGTGCCGCGAAGCCCGGCGGGTAGATGTAGGGGATCCACTCGGGGCCGGGCTCGGTGTAGATGGGGCGCCCTTCGGACAGGCGCAGGGCGTGCGCGAGCATGCCGCCCTCCATCCACTCCAGATCGAACGGGTGCGCCAACCTCGCCGACATCGTGTCCAGCACCTGGAAGGCACACCAGGCTCCGACCAGCAACGGGACCAGATCCACCCAGCGGGACCACCGTCCGCTCACGGAGGCTCCGAGAACGGCGCGGACCCCAACCCCGTGAGGAAGATGACGACGAACCCCACGACGGACACCCAGAACAGCGTGGGGACGAGGATCAGGACCATGAGCGAGCCGGCGAACGCGTCCGCCAGCCGGTCGGGCGGAGGCGGCGGGAAGGCGGCCTCGACCTTTCGCTGGGCGTCGTCGGGAGAGACGGGAGAGCCCCCGAGCGCGAGATCGCCGTCCCGGAGCGTCAGCTCGCCCTCGGGGAGCTGGAGGGAGAGCGGCAGGGAGGGCAGTCCGGCACCGGGAGGGGCGACCAGCGGCTGACCGCAGGGACAGCTCCCGACCACCAGCAGCTCCCCCTCCGACGCAGCGCGCATCACGCGCCAGGTCGCGCGAGGAGCGGGCTCGCTCGGGGCGCGGCCTCCACCCTCCGCGACGACCTCGACCCGGGACCCGTCCCGCCGCTCCAACCGGTGACAGGAGCGGCAGCGCACCTCGACGGTCTGGCCGGCGCTCATGGCGCGGCGTCGGCGCCCTCGGCGTCGCTCGAACCCCCGTCGGACGGCGCCGTGCTGACGGTGAAGGCGTCGACGACCGCCAGGAGGGGCTCGCCGTCGGCGTTCCAGGTGAGCGCCTCGCGGCCGAGCGTGTCCCACCAGGACCGGAGGTCGGCGTCGTCGCGCAACACGATGGCCCGCTGCCAGTCCTCCAGCAGGAGCAGGGGGACGCCGGCACGCCCCTCCGGGGAGAGCTCGTGGACGTACCAGACCTCGCCCCGCTGGTCGCCGCGACGCACGAGCAGCCGCCACACGCCCGCCAGGCCTTCGCCCAGCGTGTCCAGCGCCGGGTGCTGGGTCCGCTCGCGGTGGGTCGGCCCACGCAGGACGCGGTGCAGGTCCCACCCGGCGCCGCGCAGGGCATCCGCGATCGCCGCCACCTCGGCGACGCCGGGGCCGCCGTACTGCGGGGCGCTCAGCAGGATCGAGCGCGAAGCAGCGCCGCCCGAGCGCAGGGCCAGCGTGGTGCCCTCGGGGATCGCACGGTCGTCCACGCAGGCCGCCGCGACGGCGCCGAGCAGCGCAGCGAGGTGCTCGTCGGGCAACGGGCCGCGGACGGCGCGCAGCGCACGCTCCGGCCGCTTGGAGGAGGACACCGCCTCCCGGAGCGCGTCCACGTCCAGCGGGTCGGCGGACAGCAGATCGGACACCCGCGGAGGACGCGGGGGCGCAGCCTCGGCAGCGGGGGCCGGCGTCGCAGCCGGGGGCGCGGGCTCGGCCTTCACGCGGCTGGCGACGGCGACCGGCGGGAGCGCCAGGGTGGCGTCCAGGATCCGGTCGTCGTCCGCGTCGCGATCCATCACCGACGCTCCCGCGGCCTCGGCGGCGGCACGGAGCGCATCGTTCCCCGATCCGCTCGCGAGCAGGAGGGCCGAGGTGCACAGCGCGCACACGCGAGCGCCAATGTCCTCGGCCTTGCCGTCGGCGTACGGGTCGGCGGCGTGCGGCGCGACCGCCACCAGCCGCTCGCCCGCGTCGTCGCGCAGCCGCAGCGTCCACACCTTGCGATCGTCGGGCTCGGAGCCGGCGGCCACGCCCCGACGGATGCCGCTCACGTGCAGACCGCGCTGCAGCGCGCGCCCCACGAGGCGGACCACGCGGTCGAACGGCCACTCGTCGTACGCCTGCGCGGCGACCGCGTCGGCGGCGCGGAGCTCCCCCAGCGCGGCCTCGGTCAGCGGGGCAGCGCCAGTGGCCATCGCGCGGGCCACCGTCCCCACCAACCAGGGCGCAGGGATCCGCGCGCCCACCACCTGGAGGTGGTGCCTGAGGACCGCCGCCGCGAGCTCGTCGATCCGCTCCGGATGCGCCTCGGCCCAGGCGTCCACCATGCGCAGCCGCGGGGCGCGCTTCTCGGGCGCGGGCGCACCCAGCAGCACCGACAACGGGTCGGTCGCCGCGGGCCGCTCCGGCACGGCCGCCTGACGGGACACGCCGACCACGCGACCGAGCTCGTCCCTCACCTTCCCCACGCGATCCCGCACGTCGCCCTCGTCCTCGAGGGCGCGCGACAGCTGGACCCAGGTACGCAGGAGCTGAGCCATCGGCCCCGCCCCCTTTCCGAGGTGCCGCAAGGCGTCGTTCCAGCGGCCGGCGGACGCGGCGTCGCGCGCGGCCTGCAGGCCCGATCCGCGACCCGGTTCGGCCACAGCGGGCTTCGCGGGACGCGCCGGGCGATCCGGACGCTCGGGGCGCTCCCGACGCTCGCGAGGCGGGCGATCCTTCCACGAGCGCTCGCGCGGCGGGCTCACGATCCTCGGGACGGACTCGCCGAGGCCCGAGAGGTGTCGGCGCGCGGCGTCGAGCTCCTCGCCCGAAGCCACGGGCGTCGTCTGGCAGAGGCTCAGCAGCTGGCGCGCCTCGTGCACGGCGCGATCGTGCTCGCCGAGCAGCTGCTGCAGGCGGGACACGACGAACGTCGCCCGCCGCATCGACGCCACGTCTCCGAGGTGGCGCGCGCGGAAGGACATCGCCTCACCGAGCAAGGAACGACGGGCGTCGTCGGACTGTGCGGCAGCGATGCGATCGCTCCACATCTCGAACGGGTGCTCCATGACCCCGGGCCTCCGAAGGCGTCGCGATGCGAGCCGGGCCATGCATGATACCCAGTCGTCCCCCAGAGGGCATGGTCATGGATCTCGTCGCGTCGAGCGACACCGCGCTCACGCCCCCGGATGCGCGCGGCGACACGGGGTGGATCTCCGTGCTGCGAGCGGTCTCCTCCGCCATCGCGCGGGGGGCGAGCCCCGCCCGGGTGCTGCGCGCGACCTCTGCTCCGTGCCGGGTGTGTTCCCTCGGCTCGGACGGACGATCGGATCCGGTGGGCGCGGGGCTGCACCACTGCGCGCGCCGCACCGCCGATCTGCTCGGCGCGCGCCCACGCATCGAGAGCGCCGGCGCGGCAGGGTGGATCCCGACCCCCTTCGCGACCGCCCTGGATCGCATCGCGCAGACGCCGGCCGAGCGGGTGGGACTGGTCGTCGAGGGCTCCACGACGGACGAGGCGCTGCGCGTGGCGCGGCTCGCGGCCGATGCCGGGGCCAGGGTGGGGGTGGAGGGTGCCGTCCACGATCGCGCCGCGCTCTCCGTCCTCCGCGAGGTGACGGGCGTGGCCGCCGGCACGGTGGGCTTCGACGCGCTGGCGGCCGCGGAGATCGTGATCGTCTGGGGCCCCGTGACCGCGACGCCGATGATGGGTCGCTGGCTGGGACAGGCGGCGGGTCGCGGGACCACGGTGGTGGCGGTGGTCGATGGGCCGCGGCCCTCGTGGGCGCAGCACGTCGTCCCGTCGAGCGAGCCCGCATCCGTGGCGCTCGGCACCCTCTCGGCCGTGGAGGGGGGCATCGCCCACGGCTGGCTGGCCGGCCTGCTGGCGGGGCGACGGGACGTGGTGTCGACGGGTTCGGGCTGGTCGGAGGAGCTCACGCGGGCGTTGCTCGGACTGCACCTCGCACTGGGGGCGATCGGGCGGCGCGGCGCGGGTCTGCTCCCCCTGCCCGTCGTGCCCAACGCGCTGGGGGCGGCCGAGGCCGGCCTGCTGGACCACGATTCGCCTACTTCGACCGAGGTGGACCTGCTGCTCCGCGTCCCGGCCGGACCGGTGGGCCACCCGGACGGCCACACCACCACCTCCGCCGACCGCCGCGTGCGCGTGCTCCCGTACGAGCCCGATGCGTCGCACGACGGCTTCGGGGACTGGGTCGCCATCGCCCGGGCCCTCGGCGCGGAGGTCCCGTGGAGCCGACCCCTGGACGCGCGGCGGGACGGCTCTCTCCGGCGTCCGGGCGACCACGTCCAGCGCGGCGGCCCCTGGTTGCACGACGGCGGGCTCCTGTGAGCGGTGTGCGCGACCACGAGGTGGTGCGCGGGCCCGGGGAGCGCCTCGACACCGACGCCCTGGTGGTGGAGGAGCCGCTCGAGATCCGCGTCGAGGAACGGTCCGTGGCCGTGACCATGCGGACCCCCGGCGACGACCTCGATCTGGCGGCGGGCTTCCTGTGCACCGAGGGCATCGTGGACGGCGCGGACGACCTGCACGCGCTCGACCACCTCGCGGGGGACCCCACCCGGAACATCGTGGTCGCGCGGGTGGCGGGCGGCGTCGAGGCGCACCTCGAGGCCTTGAGCCGCGCCACGCGCGAGTTCTATGCGACGAGCGCCTGCGGGATCTGCGGCAAGACCTCGATCGACCGCATCACCACGCTCGCGGGGGGGCACGCCCCGACGGGCCGCGTGCCGTCCGACGCCGTGTTGGCGGCCCTCCCGGATCGGGTGGTGGGCCCGAGCTTCCGGGCGACCGGCGGCCTGCACGCCGCCGCGTTGGTGGACTTCGACGGAGCGCTCGAGGTCCTGCGCGAGGACATCGGCCGTCACAACGCCGTGGACAAGGTGATCGGCTGGCGCCTGCGTCGGGACCGGCTGCCGATCCGGGATCGCGTGCTGGTCGTCAGCGGACGGACGGGCTTCGAGATCGTCCAGAAGGCCGCGATGGTCCAGATCCCCGTCATCTGCGGAATCGGTGCCGCCTCCACGCTGGCGGTCGATCTCGCCAGGGAGACCGGGACGGCGCTGTACGGCTTCGTGCGAGAGGACCGCTGGACCCGGTACTGCTAGCCTAGCGCTTGAAGAGTGTGGGTTGGATGGGGACCTCGTCGGTCCGAGGACGCCCCCGCTCGCGCTCGGTGAGCTCCTCGACGAGCTCGAGCTCCTCGCGGGACAGGTGGTAGTGACGGCGCTGGCCCTCGTAGAGCAGCTTGCGGACCACGGCGCGCCACGCCTCCTCGGTGCGCAGGGCGTCGTTGGCCGCACCCGCCTTCTGGCTCATCCGCCGCGCGAACTCCTCCTCCGAGCAGCGGAGGGCACCCCGGGCGCGCCACTGGCCCTCCTCGTCCCGGAACACCAGAACGCCCTCGAGGCGCTTCGTGAAGTACGTCCTGACCGAGGACTCGGTGTACCCGGCGCGTCGCGCGAGCGATCGCACGTCGATCGGGTGCCCGCTCCGCTCGGCCTCACGGAGCCCCTCGAGCAGCGAGAGCTGCCGGTCGGACAGGCCTTCTTCGTCGTCGGACAACGCGCCTCCCACAGACCCGGCGATCCACGGTCCTGCCAGCTATATTGCCGCCATGCTCCCCCTCGCCGCCACCCTGCTGGCCGGGTGTTCCCCCGCTCCCGTCAACGACGCGACCGTCCCGACGGACACCAGCCTGCCGATCGTGGGCAGCGATGTCCTTCAGTTCTATGGTCGTGTGCCGCGCAACCTGATCTTCGTCTCCATCGACACCTTCCGGCGAGACCACATCGGCGCCTACGGGAACACCCAGGCGCTGACGCCCTTCCTGGACCGGATCGCCGCCGACTCCGTGATCATGGACGATCACCTCCAGTGCTCGTGCTGGACCTTCGCGTCCACCACCTGCACCCTCGCAGGCCGGTCGAACATCGAGCGGGGTCACATCCCGCGGCTGAACGGGAACGACGAGAATCGCCCCAAGGTCCCGGAAGGAACGCCGTTCCTCGCAACCTGGCTCGGCCAGGCCGGGTTCTACTCCGTCATCGTCAGCGGCAACGACTGGCTCTCGTCGAACTGGGGGAACACCCAGGGCTACGACGAGTCCCTCAAGCCGGGCGGGTCGGCGCCGGCCGTGTTCTCGACGGCGTCCAACGCCATCCGATCGGCCCAGAACCGCGGTGAGGCAGACCGCTGGTTCATGCACATGCACTTCATGGAGCCTCACGCCTCGTACGATCCCCCCGCGGAGTACATCGTCGGCGAGGACGAGCTCGAGCCCTGGCCGGAGGATCTCACCAACCGCGACACGCACTACCAGTGGCGCAGCGAGTGGCCGACCATGACGCCCGACGAGCAGGACCTGCTCGAGGCGCACCTCCGAATCCTCTACCAGGGGGAGATCCGCCACCTCGACGACGAGCTGGCGGACATCTGGGATCAGCTCGACGAGCAGGGCTTCCTGGACGACACGCTGGTGGTGTTCTGGAACGACCACGGCGAGCAGTTCTGGGAGCACGGCTTCCAGACGCACGCATACAAGCTGAACCGCGAGGAGAACGACGGGTTCCTCTGGTTCTGGTCGAAGAACATCGTCCCGGGTCGATACGCGGGGCCGACCTCGGCCATCGACCTGGTGCCGACGCTGCTCGACCTGTACGACATCATGATGCCCCCGGAGGTCACGGGCTGGCCGATCGGCGAGGCGCCCCCCGATCGCGCACGGTACGCCGAGGTGTTGGCGCGGCTGGGCGGCGGGAACGCGGTGACGCTGGCCGGCAAGAAGATGATCTACATGTGGAACGGGTCGGTCGAGGTGTACGACCGCAACGTCGATCCGCTGGAGCTGCACGACATCTTCGATCCGAAGGACCCCGAGCAGCTGTACCTCTGGTCGCTGCTCCGGCCCCAGGCGGAGGCGATGGCCCCGCTCGTGGTGGACGGCATCCCCGCCCCCATCTGGCCCGCCAACCTCCCCTGACCGCGACCGATGGCGTACGTCCACCCGGTGCTCGGCGTCTGCGCGGTGATCCTGACGGCCTTCCTCGCGTCGCGCGGGCTCGTCGCACGACAGGGGGCGCGCAACGCTACGAGCGCGCGTCGGCTCCACAAGCGGATGGGGCCGTGGGTCCTCGCGCTGATGTGGATCGCCGCCGTCGGCGGGACGGTCACGACGGCGCTGTGGCGCCCGGACCTGGAGCTCGGCGAGACCTGGCACCTGGTCCTCGGCTGGGGCTCCGTCCTGGTGATGAGCACGGCGGCACTCTCGACCCGCGCGTTCTCGCGACGGCCTTCCGTCCGCCGCATCCACCCCTGGATCGGCGTCACGGCCCTCGTGCTGACGCTCGCTCAGGCGCTGACGGGGATCGAGCTCCTCCCCTGAGAGCCGTCAGTCAGAGACGATCCGGACCTCGGCCAGATCCAGGACGTGGCGGACGATGCGCCGTTGCAGGGCACGATCGGCGAGGAGCAGCGCCTGGCCGGGATCCTCGCGGAACGCGCGCGCCGCGACGTCCGGATCGACCCCGGCCCCCGCGGCCCCCTCCGCGATGAGGACCTCCAGATCCTGCGGTCGGACCTCGATCCCGCTGCGACGCGCGATCGCCGACAGCAGCGCGGCGAGCCGGTACGCCCGCTCCACCTGCCTGCGGAGGTCGTGCGAGCGCAACCAGGACGCGAGCGTGGCGTGGAGGTCGGCCTCCCCACCGCCGAGCTCGAGGATCACCGCGCCCTCGTCGCGCGCCCAGTAGCGCCAGATCTGGGCGTCCACGGCCTCGGTGGCGATCGGGATGTCGACACGCCCCAGGAGCTCGTCCAGGGCCGTATGCTCGGCGGCGGCCACGAGCTCGTCGCTCCGCTCCTCGATCCACTGATCACGGAGCGCCGCCATCAGCCCGTTGAGCGACAGCGTGATGCCGAGCTTGGGGAGCAGCTGGGGGTCGTCGGCGTCGGGGAGGTCCAGGCGTTCGACCGACCGGACCCGGATCCGGAACACGGCGTGCGCGCCACGGAGCCACGGCGCGGGCCAGTCGTCTGGGAACACGACGGGCACCTCGAACAGCTCCCCCTCCGTGCGGCCGACCAGCGCCGCCGGGACCTCGGCCACCAGCCAGCCGCCGCCTGCAGTCAGCTCCACCGGAGCCTGGAAGGTGAACGGCAGGGCCGCGCCCTCCAGGGTGAACACGCCCATCGCGACCATCAGGACGTCGCCGGGCTCGGCGAACTCCCCGACCGCCAGACGACGCCGTGGGGCCAGGCGCTCGAGGTGCTGCTGGTAGAGCAACTGGAGGGTGTCGGCATCGAGCTCGGGCGGCCCGTGCACGATGACCTGGACGCCCTCGAGCGAGGGCGCCTCGATGGCGGGGAGCGTCACCTGGGGCAACGCCTCGGGCGACTTCAGGAAGGCCTGGACCTGGTCGGCGAGCACGCGGGATCAGCCCCAGATGGACCCGATCAGGCTGGACACCGTCGACACCGCAGCGCCGACCTGCGACACGACCGGGATGTTGGTCGCGGCGGCGATGGACCCGGCGGCCGTGATCACCGAGGTCACCTTCGACGTGGTGCTCGCCTTGGGGTCCTTCAGTGTGTCGTACGCCGTCTTCGTGTCCAGGGCGGCCACCGCCGCGTTCAGGCCCGGGACGAAGCGCGCGCCGGCCTTCCCGGCGAGGGTGCCGGAACCCTTCGCGATCTTGCCCGCCATCGCGCCGGCCTTCGCGAGCTTGCTCGTGCCCGCGGCCGCCTTGGCGCTCGTCGTGGCTGCCTTCGCGGCCGTGCGCTGCGCCGTACGAGCCGCCCCGCGGCCCGTCGCGCCCATCTCCTTCGCCACCGTGCTGCCGCCGGTGATCTTGTCCATCGCCTTGCCGATGGCCTGCTTGCTCGCCGGTCGATCGGCACCACCGATCGCGCTCTCCGCCGCGGCCTTGGACGCCGCGTTGAGCATGCCCTTGGACGCGCCGGGCGCAGCCTCCTTGAACGCCGCCTGCGCCGCCTTCTTCGTAGCGACGTAGTCGGCGACCTTGCCTGCTGCCTCGGTGGTGTCGAGCGTGGTCGACGCGAGCCCGACCGCGGCCTCGGCGTCCTTCTTGTCCCACTTGCCGTTGGCGAGCTCCGCCACCTGGCCGGGCGCGTTCATGAGGCCGCCCGCCGCCCCTGCGACCTTGGAGGCGCGACCCAGGTTGGTCGCGTCGCCCGCGCCGGTCAGCAGCTTCGCCGTGTCGATCCCGGTCTTCGCGAGGCCCGTGACCGCCTTGCCGTCCTCCATGTTCAGCTTGCCGTCGGTGAGCTGGCCGATCTGCCCCGGGATCTTGGCCACGCCGACCAGGGCCGACCCCACGTCGGTCGCCTTCTCGATGCGCGCCCGGTTCGGGTTGCCGGCGTCGAGATGACCCGCCGACTTGTTGATCGCGGTCAGCCCCTTGTCCAGCGCGTCGACCGGCTTGCCGATGGTCTTGTCCACGGCCTTCAGCTTGTCGGAGATGCTGGTGGGAGCCGCGGGGGCCGTCTTGTCGGCGTTGGCCTTGGGCAGCCCCTGGTCGATGGCCGCGATGTCCTTCGTCAGCGGATCGCCCACGCGCGGTCCGGCGTTGGTCGGCGGTGCGATCTGCGGACCCTGCTGGGGAACCGGAGCCGGCGCCACGACCACGGGCGGCGCGACCTCGGCCACCGGCGGCGCCACCTCGGCGACGGGCGGAGGCTTCACCTCGGCGACGGGCGGCTTCACCTCGGCCGCCGGCGGAGGCTTCACCTCAGGCGCGGGCGGCTTCACCTCGGGCGCGGGCGCGCTCGCCTCGGCACCCTGGGCCGCCTCGTCGCCGCCCAGGAGCGACTGGACGTCCGAAGCCCCCAACCCGGACAACAGGTCGCGCCCGGCCTGGTGCAGCGCCCCATCCAGCTGGTGCTCGCTCATGCCGGCCATGGCGCCGAAGACGTGCTCCACGCTGCCGGGGTTGCGCCCCGCCTGCCCGCGGGTGTCGCTGTTCCGCATCCGCGGCGAGATGATGCCCGCGCCAGCGGTGTCGACGTAGTGGCGGGGCATGCCGGGCTGGGTCCCCGGGATGCCGGAGAGCGGCCCCATCGTCCCGCCGGTCGCCGTCTGGATGCGGTTCATGGCGGCTTCCGGGACCGGACCACCGCCCACCAGCGCGCCCAGCGCCTGATCGAGGCCCGGCTGGCCCTCGTCACCGCCCGCCTTCATCGCCACCTGCATGGCGCTGTTGCTGTCGCTACCGAGGAGCGCCGGGCTCATCCCGGCGTGCGCCATCATCATCTCGGCGGCCAGCGTCGGCGCCAGCGCACCGAGCTCGCTGCCCGTGAGCGCCTGCTGGATTCCCTGGTTGCCGACCGCGTTCGCCAGGGGCGCGGTCTCGCCGGTCGGAGCCGGTGAAGGCGCGACGGCGCTGGCGTCGGGAGCGTCCTGGACAGGCGCTTGCCTGCGCCGATCGACGTCGGACTCGGAGAGCTCGTCCTGCATCAAACACCTCAGAGGAGGGAGGCGCTTCATCGTAGGCGATCGAGGCCCCGTCAGTCCAGGAGCAATCGCAGGGCTGCCCGCCCGGCCTCCGTCCGCTCCCAGTGCCGCAGGTGTCCCCGTCTCGCCGCGGCGCGCGCCGCCTCGATCCGTTGCCCCGCCAGCACCCCTTCCGGCGAGATCGTGTCCGGGCCCGTCAGGCCGGCGCGGTGGCCCAGGACCGCGGCCCAGTCGTCCGGACCGAGATCGTCGCGGAGCCCGAGGATCCGCTCCCCATCAGGGCCGACGGGGATGCGGAGGAACGGCCGGGGGTCGTCGAGAGAACGCAGGATCGCGTCGGCCACGAGCTCCGGCGGCTGCGGCGGCTCGAGGACCTCGGTCTTTCGCTCGCCCCACATCGGGCGGAGCGCGTCGTACGGAGATCCCGGCGGAGGCGGGGGGCTCTCGGCGGCAGCTCGGGCCAGGAAGCCCGTGTCGAACGAGCCCGGCTCGATCACCCGTACGGTGACGCCCAGCGTGCAGGTCTCCTGGAAGAGCGCCTCGGACATCGCCTCGACCGCGTGCTTGGTCGCGGCGTAGAACCCGGACTCCGGGAACACGGTGCGCCCCGCGACGCTCGAGAGCTGGACGACGCAGCCGGCGGACGCGCGGATCAGGGGCAGGAACGCCCTCGTGACCCGCGCGACCCCCACGACGTTGACCTCGAGCAGGTCCTGGAAGCGCGCGAGATCGACCTCCTCCTGCGCGCCGAACATCGCGTACCCGGCGTTGTTGACGAGAACGTCGAGCCCACCTCCGCCGGTCCGTCGCACCCGGTCCAGCGCCCGCGCCACGTCTCCGTCGTCGCGCACGTCCACCCGGCAGATCTCCACCCTCCCGGGCGCCAGCGCCTTCAGCTCCTCGGTCCATGGTCCGAGCTGCTCGTCCGTGGCGACCAGCGTGTGTCCGCCCCCCAGCCAGCGCCGCGAGAGCGCGAGGCCGAAGCCCGAGCCCGCCCCGGTGATCAGCGCGCGGCGGCTCACGTGGACACCCGGTTCCGTCCGCCGGCCTTCGCGCGGTACAGCGCGTGGTCCGCTGCCGCCACCGCCGCCGCCGCCGCCTCGTCCCCGACGCGGTGCACCCCGATCGAAATCGTCGCACCGACCGCGATCCCGTCGATCTCGACGCGGATGGCCTCGACCGTCCCGCGGATCGACTCCGCGGTGCTCGCGGCCGCTTCCACCGACTGGCCCGGGAGGTACGCGCAGAACTCGTCGCCCCCGAAGCGGCAGGCCTCCCCGCGTCCGCCCAGCAGCCGCCCGATCGCCTGGCCCACGGCGGCGATCAGCGCAGCGCCGTACCGGTGGCCGTGGGTGTCGTTGACGGCCTTCACGCCGTCGAGATCCATCATCAACACGCTCACGACGGCCCCCGACCTCCCGGCGGCCAGCAACGCCTGCTCCAACAGGTTGTCGAAGCGGTGCTTCGCGTGGAGCCCGGTCAGTGGATCGGTCCCTGCCAGCCGGGCCATCCGATCCAGCCACGCGGCCTCGGTCTCGTCGACGAGGGTGTACTTCACGACGGTGGAGCCGATCTGGATGCGGTCCCCATCCACCAGCGGCGTCCGACGCTCGAGGCGGTGCCCGTTGAGCGAGGTGCCGTTGGTGCTCCCGAGGTCCTCGGCGAACGTGGTGCCGTCCTCGACGAACACGCGCGCATGGCGCCGGCTGGCCCGTCCGTCCCGCAGCTCGAGCCCGCCCGGGATGCGCCCCAGCACGACCTCCTCGCCCACCAGCACGTGCGTCCCCACGTCGGCGGCCTCTCCGGCGATCACGACCAGAGAGCCCGTTCGGACCTCGGACCGCTCCCGGAGCTCCACCCCGTAGAGGGTGTCGGCCATCGACCGCTCGTCACCACCCGCCATGGCGTCCTTCGTACCACGGCGCCCGTTCGTGAGAGGATCCGCGCGTGCGTCGCTCGCCCCCTCGCCCCAAGACCCTGCTGCGCGGCCTGCTCCACCCCGCCTACGGTCCGTTGGTTCGCGGCGCCGTCCACGGGCACGGCACGGACGCGGTGCGCGGGCTGTTCCTCGTCGACACGGGCGCCAGCATGTCCGCGGTCGACAAGGAGGTCGCGCGGGGGTTGGATCTGCCGTCGCACGGGGCGGCGGTCTGGCGGGCCGTCACCGACCTCGGCGAGTCGCACACCGCTCCGCTGCGCCGTGGCTTCCTGCAGCTCGGCGAGGACGCGAGGCACTGGGAGCTGGACCTGATCGAGGCCGCCAACCTCCGACACCGCGTAGAGGGGTACCAGGTGGTCGCCCTCCTGGGCTGGGACTTCCTGGACCAGTGTCGCCTGACGGTCGACGGGCCCTCGCGGACGTTCAGCCTGGAGCTACCGGGCTGACGCTCAGCGGCAGGGACTCGTCGAGGCTCGGCAGGGGTCGCTGCCGAGGGTGTACCCCTCGAGGGCGAAGGCGAGCAGGTCGGCCACGTCCTGGTCGTCGACCACGTCCTCCTGGCCCGACATGTCGCCCTGGCCGTACAGGACGACATCGACGAACGCTGCCTCGTCGGCCGGCACCGCCAGCGCGGGACCGCTGCCACCCTCCCCGAAGGAGCCGTGGCAGCTCGCGCACCGCGCCGCCCACACCGTCTGACCAGCGGCGGCGTCACCGTCGAGCGCGAGGATGTCCTCGACCCGACCCGAGCCACCGCAAGCGGCGAGGAGGAGCGCGGGCGCGAAGCGCATCAGAGGGACTCGGTCACGTACGCGACGACGTCGGCGATCTCCTGGTCGGAGAGCACGCCGTCGAACGCGGTCATCCCATCGGCGCCGTCCAGCACGTAGCCCGCGACCTCGTCGGCCTCGGACTCACCCGTGATGTCGGGGCCGGTGCCGCCGGTGCCGTCCGCGCCGTGGCAGACCGCGCAGTTGCTCGCGAACACGCTCTCGCCGGCCGCGGCATCGCCCGTCAGGGCCATGATGTCGTCCACGCGGGAACCGCCACCGTCGTCGCCACCACAACCCACGAGCAGCGCGAGCGCCGCCACCATCACACCACGCATCGTCCCTCCAAGATCGGACCCCACCAGGTACCCGGTGAGGCGGGCGACCCGCAACCCTCCGGGCGCTCAGCGATCCTGCTGTACGCCTGCAAACCGGAATCCGGTCCCCTCCGGCGTCCACGTCAGGATCACGTCGCCGAGGGCGGTGGACACGACCAGCTCCAGATCCTCCCGCTTCAGCGCGAGGTCGTCGAAGTTCTGCACGCCGTCGAAGGTCAGGACGATCCGGTCGTTCTCGAGCTTGTTCTGCTCGGCCACCAGCGTCTTGTCGCCATACTTCAGGCGGAAGACCGGGTGGAGCACGGCGAGCTCCCGCGGCAGCTCGATCGTCAGCCCGTCCTTGCCGTACTTGGACTCCACCTCCACCTTCGAGCTCGTGGAGAGCCCGGACAGCGCGCGGTCGAAGGTGTTGGTGAACGGTGCGGGGCTGGTGGGGGCGACCTCGGGCCGCAGCCCCGCGCGGGCGGCGTCGCGCGCCTTGCGGAACTCCTCGGCCTCCGAGAGCTTGAAGGCGTCCGTGTCGACCCAGGAGACCGCCTCGTCGGCGATCAGGATCGCGCGGTGCTCGACGATGTCGTCGATCGTCTTCGGGGCGCCGGCGACATCGGGGAGCTGGGCGTCGAGGGTCCCGAACGACGTCTGGTCGTGCGCGACGACGGCGGGCACGGTGGCGGGGGCCGGCACCGCCACGTACTGCCCCGGGAACTGGTCCGTGAGGTGGAGCGCGAGGACGAGCGTCGCGTTGTGCAGCGTTCGGTCGGAGCGGTTGTCGATCGCGAGCTGCAGGCCGCCTCCGAGCATGGGGCGGGACACCTGCAGGTCGAGCCAGGCGTCGTCCGGGAAGATCTTGCGGAAGTCGGCGCCCAGCAGGTCCTGGCAGAACGTGATGTCGCTGATCACGAAGTCCCACTGCTGCTGCGAGCGGCGGCGCGCGAAGTGGTCGAGGACCTTGGCCTTGCCCTCCTCGAAGCGACCCTCGGAGAAGTGCAGGCGCGCGAGCTGCAGGTCGGGGCTGAAGTACCCGGCCCCGAGCATGGTCGACTCGTACAGCTCCGTGATGAAGCCGCCCTCCCGCGACTTCTCGAGGAAGCCGCGCATCTGGTACGGGTCGAGCATGTCCGTGAGCGCCTCGGACTGCTTCGGGTAGTAGGCGGCGGCCTGCTGCAGGTCGAGACGGGCGGCGGCCCCGTTCCCGACGCGGGACTCGAGCACGCCCAGCAGCAACAGCGCGGGAGCCGTCTGATCCGGATGCTCCTGCATCGTCTCGTCCAGCAGGGCGCGGGCCTCGGCGTACCGGTCGTCGCTCCCCTGCTCGATGATCGCCATCGCAGCGAGGAGGTGTGCCTCACGCTCCTTCGGCGCCTGCTGGATCGCGAGCTTCGCACTCTGCTCGGCGGCGACCCAGTCCCCGGACCAGGCGGCGAGGTAGGCACGGTCACGGAGCACGGACAGTCGGTCCCACTCGTCGACGTACTTCCAGTAGACGTCGGCGTAGTTGACGAGCGCGTCGAAGAGCTGCTTGTCGAGGGCGTCCACGTCCCGCTGGAGCTGCTTGCGGTCGGCCTGTTGCTGCTTGAGGTCGTCCCACAGCCGGCGCGCCTGCTCGTGGTCCACCTCGACCTGCCCCGCCGGGTTCACCATGTTGACCTTGCCGGAGACGCTGACCACGGACAGCGTGGCGATCAGCATCTCGCTGGTCATCTCCCAGACCGCCTTCTGGTCCTCGAGCTCGGTCTGCTTCGCGTACAGCGGCTGGAGCACGTCGAGGATCTCGGCGCGGGCGGCGAGCACCTCGGGCGCCACGTCGCGGTAGTCCTGGCGGGCGATGGAGCGCAGCCACCCCTCGAGATCGTCCTGCTCGGCCAGCGCCCGGTCCAGGCCGTGGATGACGCGGATCGTCTCGTCGATGTCGTACGCCTTCTCGGGCGGCGGCGCGAGCTTGTCGACCGCGGGCTGGAACACCTGCTCGGCGTGCTCCTTCTGGCGCCGCTGCGCGCGCTCTCGCTCGGCCACGCCGCTCTGGTGCCACCACAACGCAGCCCCACCGACGGCGATCAGCCCCAGCAGTCCCAGCGTGCCGCAGCCCATCGCCAGTCGGCGCGGCAACGTCGACGTCGCCCTGGTCGCTTCCTCCACTCGTCCTCCCGCGTCTGCCGAGCGTACGCACGACGGGGACGCGACCTTTCTGTCAGCGGACTGTCCGAATGGACTTGAGGCCCTCGAGGTGCTTGGAGAGCACGTGCAGCGGCACACCCAGCGCCTCCGCCCCCTCCCGCAACACCAGCAACTCCGCCTGCACCAGCTCCCCGTCGGCCATGCAGGTCCGATGGAAGACCGTCACCAGGTCGAGCTTCTCCTCCAGCGTCAGCTGGTTCGGTAGCTCGCGCATGGCCTCGGTGTACGCGTCCTTGAACGTGGCGGTGAACTCACCGTGGCCGTCGATGAAGCCGTAGGACCGGAGCTGGTCGTCCGGGAAGGCCTGCGCGAGGAGCTTGAGCTCGCCGAAGTCGACGATGCCGTCCGCGTCCACGATGAGCCTCGCCACGAACATGGCGAAGGCCACCCGCCACCGATCCACCTGCGCTCGATCCGACGCCATCCCGCCTCCCGCCGCGAAGCATAGCCCTTCGGCGGGCAGTTCACTTCTGGACGGTGCGCTTGCTGCCGCCGCCGAGCTTGCTCAACAGCATCGTGATCGGGTCGTAGAACCGGTCGACCACGCGCTCCTTCATGGGGATGATGCCGTTGTCCGTGATGTTGATGTGCTCGGGGCACACCTCGGTGCAGCACTTCGTGATGTTGCAGTAGCCCGATCCCCACTCCTCCTTGAGCTTGGGGATGCGGTCCACCGTGTCCAACGGGTGCATGTCCAGCTGGGCGACACGGATCATGAAGCGCGGACCGATGAAGCCCTGCGGTGGCTTTCCCGCCGGCTGGGTCGCGGGGGCCTTCTTGTCGTGATCGCGGAGCACGTGGCAGGTGTCCTGGCACAGGAAGCACTCGATGCACTTCCGGAACTCCTGGATCCGGTCCACGTCCTTCTGCTTCATCCGGTAGTCGCCCTCGGGGCGCGGCGGCGGCGTGAAGGGCGCGATCTTCTTGTTCTGCTCGTAGTTCCAGCTCACGTCGGTCGTGAGGTCCCGGATGATCGGGAACGTCTTGAGCGGCTGGACCTGGATGACCTCGTCGGGCGCGTAGTCCCCGAGCCGGGTCATGCACGCGAGCTTGGGCTTGCCGTTGATCTCCATCGAGCAGGAGCCGCACTTGCCGGCCTTGCAGTTCCACCGGCACGCCATGTCGCCGGCGCCCTCGGCGTCCCGCTGTGCGCGGTGGACCAGATCGAGCACGACCATGCCCTGGTCGACCTCGACGGTGTACTCCTCGAACTTGCCGCCCGAGGCGTCGCCGCGCCAGGCACGCAGGGTCCGCTTCCTCTTCGCAGGCTCAGACACGGCCGGCCTCCACGTCCTCGATGCTCGCGTTCGCGATCTTCTCGAGCTCCGCCGGCCCGGACTGGCGCTCCACCTTCTGGACCACCATCTCGCCGTCGTCGCCCTTGAAACAGACGATGTTGTACTTGATCCACTCCTTGCGCTCGCCCTGGAAGTCCTCGCGGGAGTGAGCGCCACGGCTCTCCTCGCGCATCAGGCCGGAGCGCGCGGTCGCCTCGGCGGCCACGAACATGGAGTGGAGGTCGATGGCCTCGGACCAGCCGGGGTTGTACTGGCTGGTGCCGTGCGCCTTGACGTTCTTCAGGCGCTCGCGGAACTTCGCGATGTCGGCGATGCCCTGGCTCATACCCTCGGCGTCGCGCCAGATGCCGACGTTGCGGGTCATCGACTCGCGCAGGTCGTCGTGCAGGACGTACGGGTTCTCGCCGTCGGGCCGCATGAGCGGCTCCTTCGCCTGGTCGATGAGCTGCTTGACGCGCGCCTCGTCCACCTTGGGCAGGCCGGGGTTGGCGTCGATGAACTCCTTGGCGCCCATGCCGGCGCGCCGACCGAAGACCAACAGGTCGGACAGCGAGTTGCCGCCGAGCCGGTTGGCTCCGTGCAGGCCGGCAGCGACCTCGCCGCAGGCGAACAGGCCGGGGACCTTGGGGCACATCTGCGAGTCGTGGTCGACCGCGAGGCCACCCATCGCGTAGTGGAAGGTCGGGCCGACCTCCATGGGCTCCTTGGTGATGTCGACCTCCGCCAGCTCCTTGAACTGGTGGTACATCGAGGGGAGCTTCTTCTTGACGTAGTCCGCGGGGCGGTGGCTGATGTCGAGGAACGCGCCGCCGTGGGGCGAGCCGCGGCCCATCTTGACCTCGTTGTAGATCGAGCGGGCCACCTCGTCGCGCGTCAGCAGCTCTGGCGGCCGGCGAGCGTCCCGATCACCCTGCAGCCAGCGGAGCGCCTCCTCCTCGGTGTCCGCCGTCTCCGCGGCGAACTTCTCCGGGATGTACTCGAACATGAAGCGCTTGCCGTCCTTGTTCCGCAGGATGCCGCCCTCGCCGCGGACCCCCTCGGTGACGAGCACGCCGGCCACCGACGGCGGCCAGACCATCCCGGTCGGATGGAACTGCGTGAACTCCATGTCCATGAGCTCGGCGCCCACGTCGTAGGCCATGCGCTGGCCGTCGCCCGTGTACTCCCAGGAGTTCGACGTGATCTTCCAGGCCTTGCCGAAGCCGCCGGTGGCGAAGATCACGGCCTTGGCCCGGAACACCACGAAGCGGCCGGTCTCGCGCCAGTACCCGACCATGCCCGCGACGCGGCCGCCGTCCATCATGAGGCCGAGGCCCGTGCACTCCATGTGGACGGAGATGCCCGAGTGGACGCCCTTGTCCTGCAGGGTGCGGATCAGCTCGAGGCCGGTGCGGTCACCGACGTGCGCCAGGCGCGGGAAGCGGTGGCCGCCGAAGTTCCGCTGGTTGATGCGGCCGTCGGCGGTGCGGTCGAAGACGGCGCCCCACTCCTCGAGCTCGCGGATGCGCTCGGGCGCCTCCTTGGCGTGCAGCTCGGCCATGCGCCACTGGTTGAGGAACTTGCCGCCGCGCATCGTGTCGCGGAAGTGGACCTTCCAGTTGTCGCGGCTGTCGGCGTTGCCCAGCGCGGCGGCGGCGCCGCCCTCGGCCATGACGGTGTGGGCCTTGCCCAGGAGCGACTTGCAGACGACGCCCGTGTCGAGCCCCTGGCGGGAGCACTCGATGGCGGCGCGGAGCCCCGCGCCACCGGCGCCGACGACGATCACGTCGTGGGTGATGGTCTGCAGCTCGGAGATGTCGAGAGCCATTGGGGGCCCCTCAGTGGAAGTCGCCGATCCAGGTGACCCCGGACCAGGTGTTGATGTCGGGGATGACGCCCATGGACACGGAGCGGATGTAGATGTCGCAGATCGCGATCATGATCAGGGAGGACCAGGCGAACTGCTGATGACGCTCGTTGAGCCAGGTCACGCGACCCCAGAGGCCGTGCCGCGCCTCGGACGCGCCGTCGCAGGAGAAGCAGTTGAGCTTGCCGCCGACGAGGTGGCGCCAGGCGTGGCAGCCGAGCGTGTACCCCGTGAGGAGCACGGCGTTCGCGCCGAGCAGCACGGTGCCGAGGCCGATACCGGGCCGGCCGTCGTACCAGAGGCCCTTGATGGCGTCGAGGTAGAGCAGCGGCAGCAGGGCGATGGCGATGTACAGCGTGTACCGGTGGAGGTTCTGGAAGACGAGCAGGAAGGTCTCGCCGCGGTAGTCGTGCGGGACGGGACCGACGGCGCAGCCGGGCGGCATGCCGAAGAACGACCGGTAGTACGCCTTGCGGTAGTAGTAGCAGGTCATCCGGAACATGCCGGGCAGCGCGCCCATCACGAGCGCCGGCGGGAAGAAGGCCGGCCAGGAGTCGGGCCAGAACCCGAACCAGGCGTACCCCGGCGACATGTCGGTGACCGACGCGGGATGCTCGTAGGCGATGTAGAACGGGGAGATGTACGGGCCGGCCGAGTAGTACTTCCCCTGCGCGGCTGCGAAGGCGTAGTACACGAGCCACAGGGACAGGATCCCGGCCGTCAGCGCGGGGCCCTGCCACCACGCGTCCTTGCGCATGGTGGCGCCGAGTCCCTGCACGTGCCCGCCGGTTGAGGCATTCGCCATCGGGTCCTCCTGGAGGGACGCGAGGGTAACCTCAGGGACCCGACGCGGCTCCCCACCGGGCTCCAGAACCCGCTCGGCCGCCCCGTATGGAGCGTGTCACGCGACGTTGCGACCGTTGCATCCCTTCGCTGCGCCGACGATCGTCAACAGCCGCCAGTGTGGACGCAGCGGGGCCCCGTGTGCCGACCGGTGTGCGTGTCGGTGTCGGCATCCGTGTCCGCGTCCGTGTCGGCGTCGGTGTCCGTGTCGCTGTCCGTGTCCGCATCCGTGTCGGTGTCCGCATCCGTGTCGGTGTCCGCGTCGCCGTCGTCCAGTTGGTCCGGTGGCACACCCTTGTCCACCGTGGTGGACGTGGAGCAGGCAGCAGCGACGACGACGAGCAACGACAACCAACGCATGGGCACCTCGCCACGATGGTAGCCGGCCGTTCTCGAAGCCGCTCGACGCTGTGGTGCCGGCAAGGTGCCGGCAGGGTGTCGTCAGGGCAGGGTACCGCCAGGTGTCAGGACTTGATGATTGATCATTGTTTGCTCGATTCACCTGGTTTCACCGTCCGACGACCCACGCGCGGAAATGATCAATGATCACGTCCTGACACCTGGTTGACGGGGCAAGCGTCCACCTGGTTGACGGGGCAAGCGTCGACCTCGAACCTGGTTGAGCTGAGGGTGGATGAGGCGTGTTAGCATGCGGGTCTGGGTGAACCCTGTCCGCTTCCCGCTGATCCCCCCGAGCGCCCGCTCGCCTCCCCTCGCTCTCCCCGGAGTCCCCATGCTGCTCCTCTCGGTCGCCGTGTCGGCGCACGCCCAGGACGTACGCTTCGACGGTCAGGTCTTCCGCCCGTCGGCGGACGCGACCCGCACCCTGTGGGTGGAGGACACCCACGCCGCACCCGACGGCTACGGCACCGCCCGGGCCTACGTCCAGGGCGCCCTGGCCCCCGTGCGATGGACCGGGGAGGACGGGCAGACCGATCGGCTCGTGTCCGGCCTCGTGGGCACCGACGTGCTCGGCGCCTTCTCCTGGGGTGGGCTGCGGCTCGGCGCACACCTTCCCGTCTACGCGTACACGGGTGGCTCGCTCGACGCCGACCAGCCCGGTCTCGGGGACCTCGCGCTCGATCTCAAGGGCCACCTCCTCGACCGCGATCGGGCCCCCGTCGGGCTCTCGCTGATGGGACGGCTCATGCTCCCGACCGCGTCGGTCGAGGTTCCGCTCGGCAGCTCGGGGATGGGCTGGGAGCTCACGGCGGTGGTCGACCAGGAGGTGGACCGCTTCCTCGTCGCCGCCAACCTCGGCACCCGGGGGCTCCCCCGCGCCGAGTTCCAGGACATGGTGTGGGACGACCAGGTCTTCGGGCGCATCGGCGCCGGGTACGCCTTCCTCGACGGGGCGGGCGCCTCGCTCGAGCTGGCGGCGCAGACCAACTGGGCCAGCGGCCGCAACCCCGCGGGGACCGCCGCCGAGCTGATGGGCGGCGGGTTCGGCCGGATCCGCGAGGACGTGCTCCTCCGGGGTGGCGTGTCCGTCGGCCTGTCGCGCAGCCCCGGCGCGCCGATCGGCCGGCTGGTGGTCGGTGCCAGCTTCGAGCCCGACGCCTTCCCCGATCGCGACGCCGACGGCATCGTCGATCGCGACGACTGGTGTCCGGACGAGCCCGAGGATCCCGACGGGTTCGAGGACTTCGACGGCTGCCTCGACCGCTCCACCACCGCTCGGCTCGCCGTGGTGGCGCCCGACGGCGCCCCGGTGGAGGGCGTGATCGAGCTCGACGGCCCCGAGCACGTCACCCTCGCGCCCGGGGACGAGGTCGTCACCCTGCACCCGGGCACGTACCGCGCCACCGTGACGGCGAGCGGCTTCGTGACCTGGTCCGGCGACCTCGACCTCGGGTTCGAGCAGGCACGCACCCTCCAGATCCCCCTCGTCCCCCACGCGGGCTCCGTCAGCGTGTGGGCCGTGGACCAGGACGGCGAGCCCGTCGAAGCCTCGGTCAGCGTCAGCGGGGCCGCCTCCGTCGCGGCGGACGGCACCCCGATCGAGGTGCTGGCCGGCGAGCACGGGCTGGTCATCGTCGCTCCGGGGTTCGCCGCCGTCGCCACCTCGATCGACGTCGGCTTCGGCGAGTCGCGAGAGCTCCCCGTCGTCCTCGTGCCGACCACCTCGGACGACGACGCTGCCGAGCCCCCGCTCTCCCCCGACACCCGGATCGGGCGTCGGTGAGGTCCGATCGCCAGCGCCTGATCCTGGCGGGACTGGCGTCGGTGACCCTGGGGTTGGCGCCCTTCGCCCCGGAACCCCACGTCGTCGGCAAGATCCGGTGGGTCGCCGGCGGCGCCGTGGGCATGGGCGCGATGGACTGGGGGGACCTGCTGCTGCACGGCGCGCCCTGGGCCTGGCTCCTGTTCGAGCTCGCCCTGGTCGTCCGCGATCGCCTGCGACCTCCGGCCGACGCGCCCCCCTCGCCGTAGGTACGTGGGGAGCATGAAGCTGCTCGTCTACGACCGCACGTGCACCCGCAGCGGGCTGACGGCCTCCTGGATCGCCGGCGCGGCGCTGTACGCGGCGATCGGTCGGATCGACGCCGCCAAGGGTGCTGCTTCCTGGAGCGAGGCGCTGGGCTGGCTCGCGACCGTGCGGCCCGACGAGCCGATCGACGAGATCCAGTACTGGGGGCACGGCCGGTGGGGACGCGCGCTCATCGACCAGGACGTGCTGGACGGGGCGGCCCTACGACGCGGGCACGCGCTGAACGAGCTCCTCGCCGCCGTCCGCTCCAGGCTCGCGCCGGAGGCGACCTGGTGGTTCCGCACCTGTGAGACGATCGGCGCGGACGTGGGCCGACGCTTCACCGCCGACCTCGCCGACCACCTGGGGGTCGCGGTCGCGGGCCACACCTACGTGATCGGGCCGTTCCAGAGCGGCCTGCACCAGCTCCGGCCGGGCGCGGAGCCCCACTGGGCGCCCGACGAGGGGCTGTCCGAGGGCACGCCGTCCCGCCCGGTGCGCGCGCGCTGGTCACGCTTGGGCGAGCCCAACACGATCACCTGCCTCCACGGGCGCGTGCCGACCGGCTGGTAGCCTGCGTCAACCCATCACGAGCCAGCCGACGACGGCCAGCAGGATGAGCGGCACCAGGAGCCACAGCGGCGATGGCCGACCCTCCTCTTCGTGATGATGCTCCTCGTTCTCCGTCACCAAGGTGGCCTCCGCTCCGGTGGCGAGGACCCAGTCGCGCTGCGGCACGATCGCCAGCGGCTCGAGCGCCCTCACCAGATCATCTACCGTATCGAACCGCTGCGAGGGATCCTTCGCGAGGCAGCGCAGCACGACCTCCTCGAGCCCGGGCGGAACGCGCAGGCGCGGCGCGTACTGGCCCAGCGCGGGAGGCTCGGCGCCGATCTGCGCGGCGATCACCACCTCGTCGCGTCCTTCGAACGGAAACCGGCCCACGAGCAGCCGATAGAGCAGCAGGCCCAGCGCGTACACGTCGGTCTGCTCCGTGGACCCCTCGACCCGCAGGAGCTCCGGCGCGCTCGTCGTCGGGCTCGGCGCCTGCTCGAAGCTCGCGATCCAGTACCGCTCGCGCCCCCGGTCGTCGCGGCCCACCAGGATGTGGTCCGGATGCAGATCCTCGACCACCACCCCCGCTCTGTGGCACGCCGCCACCGCGCCGCACAGCTCCAAGACCGCCGCGACCGCACGAGGAGGCGTGAAGCGGGTCCAATACAGCACCTTGGACAGGGACGCGCCCTCGACGTGGTCCAGGACCAACGCATACCCGTCGTCCATCGGACCCGCCGCCACCAGGCCCACGATGCCCGGCACGCCCGAAGGCTCGTGCTCGCGGATCCGCCGGAGGGACTCCTCCGCACGCAGGATCCGCTCCATGGCTCCCTCGGAGCGCGCCAGCCGCACGACCACCGGGCGCCGCGTCTCGCGCTCCCGCGCCAGCCAGACCTCCTCCTCCGTCGAGGCCACGAGCTCGCGACGTAGTTGGAAGCCTTCCAGCACCCACCCGCCCGAGCCGACCCTTTGCCGGGCGACGCGTTCGGAGGCTCCCTCGGGTGTCGGGACCGGCCGCCGTGCGTCCAACGATCCCCCCTCCTCAGTGTGCCCGAGGAAATCCGAAGCCGGTAGATCTTTCGTCGCTGGTCGCCGTGGATCGGCCAGGGTAGGTCGCGCCCATGTCCGACGATCTGGACCGGCTGCTGCTCGATCGCTTCGGGTTCCGGGAGTTCCGCCCGGGGCAGAAGGCGATCGTGGAGCACGTCACGCGGGGCGGCGACGCGTTGGTGGTGATGCCCACCGGCGCGGGCAAGTCGCTCTGCTTCCAGGTCCCCGCGCTCGCTCGGGGCGGTTGCGCGCTCGTCGTCAGCCCGCTCATCGCCCTGATGAAGGACCAGGTGGACGGGCTGCTGGAGCTCGGCGTCCGCGCCACCTTCCTCAACAGCTCGATCTCGCGGGACGAGTACGAGCAGCGCGCCGACCGCGTCCGCCGCGGCGAGATCGAGCTGCTCTACGTCGCCCCGGAGCGGTTCACGCCCGCCTTCCTCACCTGGCTGCAGAAGGTCGACGTCCGCCTGCTCGCAATCGACGAGGCGCACTGCCTGTCGCAGTGGGGGCACGACTTCCGCCCGGAGTACCTCAAGCTCGGGCGCGTCCGTCAGGCCCTCGGGGAGGTCACGACCGTCGCCCTGACCGCCACCGCCACACCCGAGGTCCAACGCGACATCGTCGCCACGCTGGGGCTCGACCAGGCGCGGCGCTTCATCCGCGGCTTCGACCGCGAGAACCTCGTGCTCGACGTGATCGGGTGCACGGGCCCCCGGGACAAGGAGTCCCAGATCGGGTCGCTCGTGCTCCCGGGCCCCACCATCGTCTACTGCTCCACGCGGAAGAGCGCGGAGAAGGCGACGGACGCTCTCCGCCAGGCCAACGTTCGCGCCGGGCTCTACCACGCCGGCTTGCTGCCGGACGAGCGGACGCGGGTGCAGGACGCGTTCATGGACGGGCGCATCCCCGTCGTCGTCGCCACCAACGCCTTCGGGATGGGCATCGACAAGCGCGACATCCGGACCATCGTGCACGTCGACATGCCGGGCACGATCGAGGCGTACTACCAGGAGATCGGGCGCGCGGGGCGCGATGGGCGGACCAGCCGCGCGGTCCTGCTGTACGCCCCGATCGACCGTCGCATCCACGAGTTCTTCATCGACAACGCCCACCCGCCCGCGGAGTGGGTGCAGAAACTCTGGCGGTGGCTGCGCGAGCGGGACGAGAACCCCGTGTTCGCCTCGCTCGAGACCATGGCCGAGGCGCTCCCGTCGGAGGCCGGCGATCGCGCCGTCGCGAGCTGCGTCCACATCCTCGTCCGCGAGGGCCGGGTCCGTCGGATCGCGCCCTCGGACCGCAGCGCTTTCGTCCGGATCCTGCGGACCAGCGGCGAGAGCCAGGGGTTGCGCGGCAAGGTCTGGGAGCTCATCCGGGAGCGCGAGGCGGGCAAGGGCGACGTGCTGCAGTTCCAGCCCGAGTCCTGGTGTCGGCGACTCGGGGTCGAGCGCGACCAGCTCACGGCGGCGCTCCGCGGGCTCGAGGACCGCGGCCTGCTGCAGTACCGCGCGGCCGAGCGGGTCGGTGGTGTCGAGCTGGTGGACCCGGACCAGCCGCTGACGCTCGACGATCAGCGCATGAAGGAGCGTCGGGGTCGGGAGTTCTCGAAGCTCGACAAGATGGAGGCGTACGTCGCGGCCCGCTGCCGCCGCCGGTACATCGTGGAGTACTTCGGAGAGCAGGCGCCCTTCGAGGCCTGCGGCACCTGCGACGCCTGCCGCGACGGCCGACCGGCGAGCGAGGAGCCCCGCGCGCTCTCCCCCGAGGAGGAACAGGTCGTCCTCAAGGTGCTGTCCACCGTCGCGCGGATGGAGCGGCACTCCGACAAGCGGGGGTTCGGCGTCGATCTCGTCGCGAAGGTCGCGGTCGGGAGCAAGGAGCGCAAGGTCTCCCAGTGGGGCTTCGAGAAGCTCTCCACCTGGGGGATCCTGGCGCAGGGCGACGGGCGCAGCTGGTCGGTCGGGGAGGTCGCGGACCTGCTGTCCGCCCTCGTCGACGCGGGCGCGCTCGAGGCCGGGTACGCCACGCGCTCGCTCGAGGGGCGCCAGGTGACGTACCGCGAGGTCCAGACCAACGAGCGGACGTGGGAGGTCCTGCGCCGCCAGGGAGACCCGTTGCACATGGTCTTCCCGCACGCGCGGAAGCTCTCCCGCAAGGCCGTCCGTCCGAGCGCCGCCGCCGACGGGATCCCCGGGGACCTCCTCGCGCACCTGCGCGACGTGCGGCGTCAGCTCGCGGAGAAGCGCAACGTCCCGGCGTACGTCGTGGCGAGCAACCGCACGCTCGAGGACATCGCCCGGATCCGCCCGACCACGCGCAAGGCCATGCTCACCGTGCACGGGATGGGCGAGGTCCGGGTCCACATGTACGGCCAGACCTTCATCGACGCGATCCGCACCTGGCAGCGGTGAGGTAGGTTGGCCCCCATGTGGTGGCTGCTCGCGCACCCGGCCCTGGCCGACCGACCCGCACCGATCGTGGGGGGCGCGCCCGCCGCACCCGGCGACTGGCCCGACGTGGTCGCGCTGTACACGATCGGTGACTCCGTAGGTTGCACCGGCATCCTGGTGGCGCCCGACCTCGTGTTGACCGCCGCCCACTGCGTCGCCGGGCTGAGCCGCGTGGTGGTGGGGACGACGGACCTCACCTCCGGCGGACGCACGGTCGGCGTCGCCTCGGTCACCTCGCACCCCAACCCGTACCAGGAGCTCGACGTCGCCCTGGTGCAGCTCGCGGAGGTGGTGACGGACATCGAGCCGCGGCTGCTCATGCGCGACTGCCTGGTGGACGCGCTCGCCGACGGGGTCGAGGTGGAGATCGCCGGCTTCGGCGCGACCGACGCGTTCGGCTACGACTTCCCCGATCGCCTCATGAGCGCCCGGATCCGGGTGCGCGACGCCGACTGCTCGAACCTCTCGGCCGGCTGCTACCCCGACGTGAGCCCTGGCGCCGAGCTGATCGCCGGCGGCGACGGTGTGGACAGCTGCGTCGGCGACTCCGGTGGGCCGCTGTACCTCCTGGGGAAGGACGAAGCCTGGCTCGCGGGCATCACCAGCCGCGCCGCCCAGCCCGCGCAGCACGTCTGCGGTGACGGCGGGATCTACGTCCGCTCCGACGCCATCGCCGACTGGATCGTGTCGCTCGGGCTCGATCTGCCGCACCCCGACTGCGTCGGCGTCAACGTCAGGCCACACCTGGCGGCCGACGACCTCGTGGTCCGGCGTCACACGGTGGGTGCGGTCGCGCTCCGGGTGACCGACGCCAACCCCGAGGACGCGCACACGCTCGAGATCGTGGACCCCGGTCGCGTCGAGTCCTGGCTCGAGGGGGAGGTCCTGCTGGTGCAGACCTCCGCGACCTTCGCGGGGGAGACCGCGGTCCGCGTCCGGGTGACCGACGACGGTGATCCCCCCATGTCCTCGGAGCTGGACGTGGTCGTCCGAGCGGCGCCGGTGGCGACGCTGCCGGTGGGCTGCGATCACGCGGGCTCGATGCCCGGCTGGCTCGTGGGCCTCGGCCTCGGGCTCCTCGCGAGGCGCCGGTGCTCCTGAGCGTCCTGCTCGGCTGCGAGCCGCAGGAGTGGCCGCTGGACGAGCCGCCGACCGGTGCCGACACGACCGTGCGCGGGCTCTGGCAGAGCAACCGGAGGGTCGGCGCCAAGGTGACGCTGAGCCCGGTGGTGGTGCTCTCGCAGCGCGCCTGGCCCGGGGATCGCTTCTTCGCCTCGGATCCCGCAGGGGGTCCTGCCTCCGCGGTCGAGATCGGCCTCGGCGACGTCGTCGCCACCCTCCCCGAGGTCGGGACGGTCGTGTCGCTCACCGGTGTCCTCGAGCGCTCGACGCCGCTGCGGGTCCGCGTCGAGCGTCAGGACCAGATCCTGGAGCTGTGGGCTGGCGAGCCTCCCCTGCCCTGGCCCGGGGAGCTGGACGCCAACTTCGAGAACGCGCTGGTCCGCGTGGACGGGCTGACCGTGACGAGCGGCGCGGACCCGTTGGGCCGTGCGAGCACGGACGGCGTCGGCCTCGGCGGGCTCTTCGGTGTGACCCCCGGGTACGGTCGCGAGGGGGATCTGGTCGGGATCTACAGCGCGGGCCGGGTCTCGGCGCGCAGCCCGGCGGACTGGAGCGGAGAGCTGGAGGGGGATCCCCCGGTCCCCGCGACGATCGCCATGCTGGACGACCTGCCCGGAGGGATGCCCGTGACCCTCGCCAAGCTCGCGGTCGTCACGCCGATCTCGGCCGACGGGCGTTGGGCGGTGCTGCAGGACGGGAGCGGCGCGGGTCTGTGGCTCGATCTGCAGCTCGCGGGTCCGAGCACGCTCCCCCGGCGTCCAGCCACGTGGACCGGGGAGCTGCGGCGCACGTCCTGGGGAGCCAACAGCCTGCGGGTGTGGGAGGTCCCCCGCGTGGTGGGGGGGCTGCGTCCGGCGGTGGTGCGCGAGGTCGACGGCGGCGGCGCCCTCGTGGACGCCACCCTGGTGCGGATCGAGGTGTCCGGCCTCGGCCCCGTCGACGCATGGGGCGATCGGACGACCGCAGGCCCCACGCTCGACGACGCCTTCCTGGAGCTCGGCTCCCTGCCCGATCCGGTCACCGTCCTGGGGGTGGCGGTGGGCGCGAACCGGGTCGCTCCCCTCCCCGAGCGCTGAACGGCCAGCGCACCTGCGCCAGCCACCCGGCCGGCACGGGGTCTCCCTCGATGCCGACATCCTCCGGAGGCTCGCCCGCAGGCACCACGCGCGTGCCGAGGAGCAGGTCCCAGATCAACAGCACCTGGCCGTAGTTCGCGTCCGCGATCGCGCGCTGGCGATGGTGGTGCCAGCGGTGCACCTCCGGCCCGCTCACCAGGAGGTTCAGCGGGCCGAGCGCCAGGTCGACGTTGCCGTGCTGAAAGGCAGCGTGGACGGAGCTCACGACGAGCAGCGTCGTCAGCGTGTCCGCGTCGGCCCCCAGCGCACAGGGCAGGCCGATGGTGGCGAGCGAGGTCAGCAGCGCGTCCACGGGGTGGTTCCGCACCACGTTGAGGGCGTGGAGACGGGGAGCCGAGTGGTGGACGGCGTGGATCCTCCCCAGCCAGCCGCCCCGGTGTTCCACGCGGTGCAGCGCGTACGATCCGAGCTCCGCGAGCACCAGGGCCAACACCAGCCGCGCCCCCCACGGCCAGGTCTCGGGCCAGGCAGGCGCGAGCACCGGCGACGCCAGCGCCAACCGTCGGCCGATCTCGCCCGCCACGCCCACCGAGAGCAGGAGGTGGAGCAGGTCGGTGCCCACGTCGCCCCTGGGGCGATTCCAGGACCGCCGGTACGGGAGGATCCGCTCCAACGCCACCACCGTGAGGGCGCCCGCCACCGCCACCGCCAGTGACCAGAGCTCCGGTGGAGCGCCGCCCACCAGCCCCGCTCGGGTCACGCACGCCGCGCCGATCACCACCACGGGCCAGGCGAGGACCCGCGGCAGCAGGCTCAATCGAGGACGACCGAGATCGACTCCACCCGGCGACCGCCCTCCCACGGGACGACCACCTCGCGGACGACCGACCTGCACTTGTCGGGGCACTTGCCGTCGGGCCAGCACCCGCGGTGCTCCTCGGAGCAGCTGCCGATGTCGACGAAGACGTGATGGCGACCGGGCAGCACCGTCGACAGCGAGGCCGACGAGGCTCCTTCGGGGGTCATCGCGTAGCTGTCGAGCCTAGCGGCCAACGGCCAGCGCTTCTTCTTCTTGCTGGCGGCGATCGCGGGCACCTTCACGACGACGGTGCCCCTGCCCGACCCGCCGATGGCGGTGAGCTCCGCCTTGCCCTCGCCTGCCTGCACGGGCATCCGGCCACTTCCGCACCAGGAGGGACAGGCATCGCCCGGGCACTCCTCGCAGTCGTGCCCCGAGACCCACACGGCCTCGGTGTCCTTCGTGGTGACGGCGTCGAAGCGGGCCACGCCATCGACGGCCTCGACCGTTCGTCCGCCGATGGTGACCCGGGTCGGGAAGCTCTCGGGGATCCCGGTGAACCGGACGACGACCGGCCGCGTCGTCACGGACTCCGGCAGCGGCAGGGGGACCGGCGCGACCGGTCGGGTCGGCGGAGGAGGCGGCGGAAGCATCGTCCACCAGGCGCCGGCGCCGATCATCGCCGCGCCGAGCACCGACAGCCCGAGCGCCGCCACCACGGCTGACGCCCTGGAGGTCGTCGGCGGCAGGGTCGCGACCTCGGACGGGGGCGGCGACGGCGTCGCCTCCTCTCGGCGCTCGGGGACGGGCACGGTGGCCTCGTCGCCAGCGGAGGGCTCGGGTCCGGTCGGGACCTCCCGCGGGCGAGACGCCTCGGGCAGCTTGCGGACGCGGTCCAGCAACACGTTCGCGTCGGGGATCCGATCCTCGATGTCGAGGCAGGTCAGGTCGTGGATCAGCTCCCGCAGCTCGTCGGGGAAGCTCTCCCCCGGATCGAGGGGCGGCGAGGTCTGCTTGCGCATCATGACCTGGAGGAGCTGCTTCTTGAGCGGACCCTCGCCCGACATGGGGAACGCGACCGTGCCGGTGACGAGCTCGTGGAAGATCACCCCCACCGCGTACAGGTCCCACTGCACCGGATCGAGCCGATCAGGGTCCATCCACTCGGGGGGCGCGTAGGACACCGTGCCGAAGCTGATCCCCTCCTGCGTGATGCGCTCCATGCTGCTGTCGGTCGCGAGCCCGAAGTCGACCAGCTTCACGCGGTCCTGCGCGTCCACCAGGACGTTCGCCGGCTTCAGGTCGCGGTGACGCACGCCGCGGGCGTGGAGGTAGGCCAGGGCGTCGGCCACCTGCAGGAGGTACCGGCGGGCCACGACGTAGGGCATCGGCCCCTGCCGCGCGAGCGCGTCGAGCGAACGCCCCTCGACGAAGTCCATCTCGATGTACGGCGGGTCGGCCTCGGTCCGCACGTTCCGGACCCGGACGATGTTCGGGTGATCGAGGCCCGCGACGATCGCCGCTTCACGGACGAAGCGCTCGCCCGCCTCGGGGTTCTGACGGAGGTTGACCTCGAGGACCTTGATGGCAGCGACGATCCGGTCGGTGGCAGCGCTCCGGCAACGGTAGACGGATCCCATCCCACCGGCGCCGAGCCGCGCCTCCACCACCCAGCCGTCGATCCTGTCCCCCTCCTCCATCCACGCCCCGCCGCCCGACTCCGGACGGATTCACGTCACTGCGTGCAGGTCAGCCCAGCGTCGTCGTCCTGCTCCTGCTGCTGATCGAGGAGCACCGCGCACTCGTCCTGCACGTCGGGATCGGCGCTCGCGTACGTCAACGAGAGCTCGTTGCAGTCCGCGTCCTCCCCGTGGCAAGCGCACATGTAGTCCACGTAGTCGTCGCACGGCTGAACCGGCTCGCAGGCCGTCGGCGCCAGCATCAACAGGGGCCACAGACGTCGCATCGCGTGCCTCCTTCCCGGCGGTGTTCTACCACCTGATCGGTTAGGGAGCCGACCGTGTCCGCCGTCCATGCCCTCGAGGTCCGGAGCCTCAGCCGACGTTTCGGCCGCCGGGAAGCCGTTCGTTCGCTGGACCTGACCGTCCAGGAAGGGGACGTGTATGGCTTCCTCGGACCCAACGGCGCCGGCAAGACCACGGCGATCCGCTGCTTCCTGGGGCTGATCCGCAGCGACGCCGGCGACGTCGCGATCTTCGGCGATCGGGGCACGCGGGCACGCCGCCACGTGGGCGCGATCGTCGAGACCCCGAGCTTCCACGGCTGGCTCTCGGGTCGCGACAACCTGCGGGTGTCGGCGGCCTACGCCGGGCTCTCCGGATCGCGGGCCGAAGCGGAGATCGCCCGCGTCCTCGATCGCGTCGGCCTGACCGAGCGCGCCGCCGATCGCGCGAGGGGGTACTCCCTCGGAATGCGTCAGCGGCTGGCGATCGCGCGGGCGCTGCTCGGCAGCCCGCGGCTGCTGGTGCTCGACGAGCCGACCAACGGTCTCGACCCACAGGGCATGCGCGAGATGCGCGACCTCGTCCGCTCGCTCGCGCTGCACGACCGGATCACGGTCTTCCTGTCGAGCCACCTGCTCTCCGAGGTGCAGGCCATCTGCAACCGGGTCGGCATCCTCGACAAGGGCGAGCTGCGGGCCGAGGGGCCGGTCGCCGACCTGCTGGCTGCCGACGCGTCTCCCGTGCGCATCGTGGAGGTCGAGGCAGACGCGGACGCGCTGACGGCGGCCATCGCCGACCTCCCGGGCGTCTCGGTCGAGGGGCCGGGCACCGAGGGTCGCCTCCGCCTGGCCCTGCGCGGGGTGGAGGTCGCTCCGTTCGTGCGTCACGTGGTCACCGCGGGCGTCGACCTCGGCGCCGTCGTGCCCGAGAAGCGCAACCTCGAGGACGTGTTCCTCGAGGTCACCTCGGGAGCCGCGCGATGACCCTGCTCGGGACGCTCTGGCTCGCGGAGACGATCAAGCTGGGTACGCGCACCTCGGCGCGGGCCACCCTGGTCGCGCTGACCGCGGTGGGCCTCTTCGGTCCGCTCTGGCTGTGGTTCCTGACGCACGCCGGGGTCGAGGTCAATGGCGGCGACCTGGGCGCAGCCCTCGACGTCTGCGCCGCCAACGGCATGCGCTGGTCCATGATCGTGCGCGGGTTCTACGTCTCGCAGGCCCTCTGGCTGCTGCTCGCGAGCCAGTCGCTGGCCGGCGAGCTCCAGGCCCACACGCTCCGCGAGGAGCTGCTCCGCCCGGTTCCGCGGCACTACGTCCTGATCGCGAAGTGGGCGGCGCTCTCGGGCTGGTGCCTGCTGTCCATGCTGGCGGCGCTCGGAGCGGGCGGGTTGACCGCGGTGCTCCTCCTCCCCGGTGAGGGCGCCGCGACCTGGGCGCAGGTGATGCAGGGTGCGTTCGGGGCCTGGATCGCGGAGATCGCGTTCCTCGCCTTCGCGCTGGCGGTGTCCGTCGCCACGCGCTCCGTGGCCGGCGGCGTCGTGGCGACCCTGCTGTTCCTGATGGTCGACCGGGCGACCGCCACGGCGCTGTGGCTGCTGCGGACGTTTCTCGAGGGCATGCCGGCGGACCTCGCGCCGACGGTGCCGAGCTGGCTCACGCTCCTGATGCGCGCGAGCCCCGTGCTGCCCTCGAACGCCTGGTCCGCGTGGCGCGAGCTGCTCGACGGGGCCTCACCCCTGACCTGGCAGGCGTGGGTGGCGCTCGCGGTCTGGACGCTGTTGTCGGCGGTCGTCGCCGAGCGGGTCTTCGCGCGGACCGACGTCCCCTGACGGACCGTCAGGGAGGCTTCGCCCCATTCGGCCGCCCTTCGCGGCGCGACGCAAGTACCGCCAACATCCGTTTGGGCTCGCTGGCGAAACGGCTATCATGGCGACATGCACACGGAGGCGGCGCCGCCATCTCCCATCATCGACGGACGGTACCGGGTCGAGGGCGCTCTCGGCGCTGGCGGGCAGGCCGTCGTGCTCCGGGTGAAGGACCTCCGGCTGGGCGTGCCGCGCGCGCTGAAGGTCCTGCTGCCCTCGGTGACGCGCAAGGCGAAGGTGCGTGCGCGCTTCGAGTCCGAGGCCCGGACCATGGCCGGCCTGGAACACCCGAACATCCTCCGGGTCTACGACGTGGCCGAGGCGGCGGGTCTGCCCTACTACGTGATGGAGCTGGTCGACGGCGGGTCGCTCGCCGACCGCCTGGAGCGGCTCGGGCCCCTCGAGCCCCGCGAGGCCATCGAGGCCGCGATCGCGGTGTGCGCCGGGCTGCAGGTCGCGCACGACAACGGCGTCATCCATCGGGACGTGAAGCCCCACAACGTGATGGTGGGTGCCGACGGCACGTGCAAGCTGATGGACTTCGGGATCGCGCAGGTGGAGGAACACCGCCGCACGCGGGCCGGCGCCGCGCTCGGCACCGAAGGGTACATGGCGCCCGAGCAGGGGCAGGACGCCTCGAGCGTCGACGCGCGCGCCGACGTGTACAGCGTGGGCGTGATGCTCTACGTCCTGCTGACCGCCCGCGACCCGGTGGAGTGGTTGGCGGGCCAGGGGCATGCTCGCGTGGAGCCCCGCCTCCGCGCGGTGCTGGTGCGCGCCACGGACGAGGATCCGCGGAAGCGGCAGCGCTCCATCGATCAGCTGGTCGCCGAGCTCGCGGGCTGCCTCGAGCACACGCCCGAGCCGTCGAGGCGCCGCCTCCACGAAGCGCTCCCCGACCCCGAGGACCTGGACGACGACGACCCCACCGGCGAGCTCGAGGACTGGTTCGCCACCCTCGGCGACGACGCCCCGACCCAGCGGGAATCGGAGCCGCCGCGTGCCGCGCCGCCGACCTACGTGATGCCGAAGGCGGACCGCTCGGTCGACAGCCGCCCCAGCTACGAGATGCACGCCTCCACGGCACCGCCCAAGGAGGTCGTGATCGGCCTCGAGGGCGCCCACACGTCGCTGCCGGTCGCGGCCGTGGCGGTGAAGAAGGGATCCACCGAGCCCTCGTCGGAGGCCTCCGCGGAGCTGTCGGTGGATGGGCGGACCTCACCACGGCTGGTGACCCTGGTGGCCATCGTGCTGGCGATCGTGGCCATCGCGACGCCCACCCTGGGGTACGTCTGGTGGACCGTCTCGAACGACCGCGCCGAAGAGACGGCGGCGGCCCACCACGCCGAGGCCCAGCTCCACTCGGTCCTCCGCTCGGAGCTCGGTCTGGTCGGCGTCGTCGGGGAGCTCGGCTCGGACCGCCAGCAGCTGGACGGGATGGTCGCGCAGTGGGAGCAGACGACCCGCGAGCCCGACCGCTCCCTGGCCGCGTTGGCGCTCATCGACCACCTCTCCCGCGAGGTCGGGCGGCTGGCCGAGCCGGGCTCCGCCAGGTTCGCGCGCATCGGACCGCAGCTCGACCGCCTCCAGACCGTGGCCCGCGAGTACCGCGCCACCCATTGACCCGGGTGCGCTCGACTACTCGAGCGAGCGCAGCCAGAGCACCAGGACGAAGAACCCGAGCGAAGCGGGCAGCGAGAGCGCCAGCGCCTGACGCGCCGCGCGCGGGTGGTCGTTCCACCACCACACGCCCACGACCAGGCCCGGCAGCGGCGTCAGCAGGAGCGAGGTCGCGAGGACCAGCATCCGCTGGCGGGTGTCGAGGCCGGCGTCGCTCGCGAAGTCCGCGCCCAACGCCCGGCGCGCCCGCGCCAGCATCCGCTCGGTCGGCCGGATGACCTCGCCAGCGCGGATCCGGTCGCGCACGGCGTCCAGCTCGGCCTCGGAGAGACTCTCGGTCGAGAGGAGCCACGCCACCAGCAGGCCGTCGCCCTCGGGCCGGTGTCCGCAGGAGGGGCAGACCTGATCGTGCCGCTCCCGCTCCCCACCGCACCGGACGCAGACCGAGCGGCTCATGCGAACCACACCTGCTCGACGGGCGCGTCGTCCGCGTCCACCAGCGCCTCGAAGGACTCACGGACCTCCTGCGGCAGGGGTTCGGCGATCACGAGCACGTCGGGCCGTTCGACCCAGGCCCCCTCGAGCCAGCGCAGCACGTCCCAGGCCGACCGACCGACCGACCGCAGGCGGCGCAGCTCGGGCCCGAAGCACAGCGCGACCCCCGCGCCGCTCCGTACCAGGCCGGGCTCGGGCAGCGAGAACGGGGGGGACGCGGCCTGCCGAAAGGCGCGAGCGAGGCCCGCACGACGGTGGGGATCGGACGACAGGGACGCCTCGTGCAGGCGCGGGGCGAGGCGATCGACGGGCTCCAGCGGGTCGGTCCGCCACACCCGTCGACCGAGCTCGGCCACCAACCCGGGGAGCCAGACCGGGCGCTCCTTGCCCGCGGTCTCGAACACGACGTCGCCGGCGCGGACCCCGAGGACCGAGGGAGCCGCGTGCGTGAGGTCGCGGGAGAACAGCCAGCCCGCCTTCACCGTCAACGTCCCGTCGCCCGCCAGCGCCGCCACCACCCGCGGGTCGCGGTGCGCGTGTTCCCGGAGGCGACCGTACAGCGCCGGGTCGAGGGAGACCTCCGCCTCCACCGTCACGGTGGTCCCGACGGGCACCAACGCGCGCACCTCGGCGGGATCGAGGCCGTCGACCGCGGGCTCCTCGCCCTCGCCGACCAACGTGACCTCGCTCCCCAGCAGCGAACGCGCCACGGCTCTCAGGCGAACCGGGTCCAGCGCGGCCGCCCAGAGCTCGATCGCGTCGGCGATTCGGCCCGCGGTCGCGCCGTCCGGCAGCGGTTGGGCGCGACCGGCTCCCCGGACCACCACGGGGCCCGACGGATCGAGGCCCTCCGACACGACTCCCCTGAGGTACATGCCCGTCCATACCACGGAGGTTGTGTGCCGACCGTCCTGCTCCTCATCGCGCGCGCGCACGCCGCCACGCCCTACGCCGGCCTCGAGTGGACGCCGCTGGGTCGTGCGGACCTGGCGTGGGTCGACGCGGGCAACGAGACCGGCCTCGTCGTCGGCGGCAACGACGGCTTCGCGCGACCGGATCTGATGGCCTACGGGGGCGTCTGGCTGGTGCAGCGCGTGGGCGTGCACGCGGCGTTCGGCGCCGCGCGGATCCAGACGACCTCCTGGACCGAGGACATCTACGCGCAGCGTCACTGGGGCGTCGTCCGCCCCGCGCTCGACCTCCGCCTGGCGCTGCTGCGCCGCGACCGACCGATGCCCATCCCCTGGGTGCTCGTCGGCAGCCACGTCGACCTGCCGTCCTCCCGCGACGTGTCGAACGGGTACACGGAAGACGAGCAGGCCGCGGCGGACGAGGCGGCCACCGAGGATCGGATCCGACTCGGCGCCTGGGGAGGCCGCGCGGGTGCCGGCGTGGACCTCGGCGTCCTGCCCTACCTCCGGATCGGCGGGCAGTGGACGCTGGACTGGCAGCGCAGCCTGTGGAAGTCGGGGGATCCCGGGACGGTGACTTCTTTCCTCTCCGCAGAAGCCGCCTTCCTCCTCGAGTTCCAGTGGCCGAAGAAGGCCGCCGAGGACCAGGGCTGATCGCGCCCGAAGCACCGTCCGGAGCCCGGTCTCGCGAGCCTGGCACGCATTGTTGCAGGCGCTTGCTGGCCCTCCGTGGCTCGGGATACGGGGCCGCCCCCCCGGGGACGTCCATGGAAATTCTTCCCGATCCGATCCACGCCACGCTGCTCCTGCTGCCCTTCCTGGTCGCGGCAGGGACCCTGCACGTGGTCCTCTGGAAGCCGCTGCTCGCGTACCTCGACGAGCGCGCCCACACCGTGACCCACGCCCGCCACGAGGCCGAGGATCTCGAGTCCGCCGCCGTCGAACAGATGACGCGGATCGAGGCCAAGCTGACCGAGGCGCGCGCGGAGATCTCGACGACCCGCCAGGCCGCTCGTCAGCGCGCCCTCGCGGAGGAGTCGAAGATCGTCGCCGAGGCTCGCGGCAAGGCGGAGACGCGCGTGTCGCAGGCGGTCGACGAGATCCGCCGCGACCGCACGACCGCCGCCGAGGCCCTGCGCGCTTCCGCTTCCGAGCTCTCCGGCCAGATCGCCGCCCAGGTCCTGGGCCGGTCGATCGCGAACTGAGGACCTCATGATCCCCTTGTTCCTCGGCCTGACCACGGCCTTCGCCACCGAGCCCGCCACCCACGGCGCGCCCGCGTCCCACGGTGCGCCCGCCGCGACCGAGCACGGCGAGGGCGGTGAGCACGGCGGTGGCCACGGCGGCCACCACTACTACACCGACGACGACGACCACGACGGCATCGCGAACTGGATGGACCCGATGAACGGGTCGGAGCCCAACACGAGCACGTACGTGCTCAAGCCGCTGGGCTTCCACATCATCAACTTCCTGCTGCTCATCGGCGTCGCGGTCTACTTCCTGCGCCGCCCGATGGCGGACCTCTTCCGCGACCGCGCGCTCACGATCCGCACCGAGATCACCGACAGCGCCCGGCAGCGGGACGAGGCCCACCAGAAGCACCAGGAGCTGGTCGCCCGCCTCGCGAAGATCGAAGGCGAGATCACGACGATGCGCACCGAAGCCGACGCCGACGCCAAGCGCGAGGAGGAGCAGCTCATCGAGCGCGCCCGCCGCGAGGCCCAGCGCATCGGCGAGCAGGCCGAGCGCAACGTCCGCGACGAGGTCGCCCGCGCCCGCACGGAGCTCCGTCGCGAAGCGGTCGAGCTCGCCGTCCAGCTCGCCGAGTCCACGCTCCGCGGCAGCGTCGGGTCCGCCGACCAGCAGAGCCTGGCCCGCGCGTTCCTCGCCTCGGTCGGCGAGTCCGACACCACCGGGAGGGCCTGATGGGCTCCGAAGTCCTCGCCCTGCGGTACGCGCAGGCCATGGTCGAGGTCGCCGACGAGATGCCCGGCGCGTCCGAGGCTATGGCCCGCGACCTCGACGCCTTCATGGCGCTCATGGACCGCGACGGCCGCCAGCTCGGTGCCGCCCTCGAGTCGCCGGTCTTCACGGTCGAGGAACGCCGCGCGGTCCTCGAGCAGCTCCTGCCGAAGCTCGGCCTGCACCCGCTCACCGCGAACCTGATCCGCCTGGTGAACGACAAGCGACGCTTCCCCCAGCTCCACGACATCGCGGACGCCTTCCGCGACCTGACCGACGAGCGCGCCGGCCGCGCCCGGGTCACGGTCCAGACGGCCCAGGCGCTGTCCCCCGAGCTCGAGGGCGAGGTCCGGACCGCGCTCGAGAAGGCCACCGGCAAGACGCTCATCCTCACCACCGAGGTCCGCCCCGAGCTCATCGGTGGCCTCGTCGCCAAGATCGGCGACAAGGTCTACGACAGCTCCCTGCGCACCCGGCTCGACCAGATCAAGCAGGCGCTCCTCCGCGCCCCGATCGCGGTCGCCTGATCCCTTCACGAACTCACATTTCAGCCATTCGAGGAGCCCGCCGCCATGGACATCCGAGCGGACGAGATCAGCCAGATCCTCAAGAGCCAGATCAAGAACTACGAGTCCCGGGTCAGCGTGACCGAGACCGGCACCATCCTGTCGGTCGGTGACGGTATCGCGCGCGTCCACGGCCTCGAGAACGCCCTGGCGGGAGAACTCGTCGAGTTCCCCGGCGGCATCGAGGGCATGGTCCTCAACCTCGAGGCGGACAACGTCGGTATCGCCATCTTCGGCTCGGACGTGGGCATCCACGAGGGCGACGAGGTCAAGCGCACCGGCCGCATCGTCGACGTGGGCGTCGGCCCCGCGTTCATGGGTCGCGTCATCGACGCGCTCGGCAACCCGATCGACGGCATGGGCCCGATCGAGGCCGTCGAGCGGCGCATCGTCGAGACCAAGGCGCCCGGCATCATCCCCCGCAAGGGCGTGCACGAGCCGCTGCAGACCGGCCTCAAGGCCATCGACGCGATGACCCCGGTCGGCCGTGGGCAGCGCGAGCTCATCATCGGCGACCGTCAGACCGGCAAGACCGCGGTGGCGATCGACACGATCATCAGCCAGCGCGTCTTCAAGGACGACCCGAAGAACAAGGTGTTCTGCATCTACGTGGCCGTCGGCCAGAAGCAGTCCACCGTCGCGCAGGTCGTCGAGAAGCTCCGCCAGTTCGGCGCCCTCGAGTACACCGTCGTCGTGAGCGCGCCCGCCGCGAGCCCCGCGCCGATGCAGTTCCTCGCGCCGTTCACGGGCGTCACCCTCGGCGAGTACTTCCGCGACAACGGCCAGCACGCCCTGATCGTGTACGACGACCTGTCGAAGCACGCCGTCGCGTACCGCCAGCTGTCCCTGCTCCTCCGCCGGCCCCCCGGCCGCGAGGCGTACCCGGGCGACGTCTTCTACCTCCACAGCCGGCTCCTCGAGCGCGCCGCGAAGATGAGCGACAAGAACGGCGGCGGGTCGCTGACCGCGCTCCCGATCATCGAGACCCAGGCCGGTGACGTGTCGGCGTACATCCCGACCAACGTCATCTCCATCACCGACGGCCAGATCTTCCTCGAGACCTCGCTGTTCAACGCGGGTCAGCGCCCCGCCATCAACGTCGGTCTGTCCGTCTCCCGCGTCGGCGGCAACGCGCAGATCAAGGCGATGAAGGAGGTCGCGGGCACCCTGCGGCTGGACCTCGCGAACTACCGTGAGCTCGCCGCCTTCTCGCAGTTCGCGTCCGACCTCGACGCCGCGACCCAGAAGACCCTGAACCGCGGCGCCCGGCTCACCGAGCTCCTCAAGCAGGCCCAGTACGTCCCGCTCCCGGTCGAGCGCCAGGTCCTCCAGATCCTGGTCGGCACCGCCGGTCTGCTCGACGACCTGACCAAGGACCACGTCGGACCCTTCCTCCGCGCGCTGACCGACCACTTCCTCGCCAACAAGGGTGAGCTGCTGGGCGAGATCGTCGAGAAGAAGACGCTGAAGGACGGCCTGCGCGAGCGTCTCCTCGAAGAGGCCAGCAAGTTCAAGACCACCTGGAAGCCCGCGTAGTCCCCACGCTCCGGGCAACCCCATCGTTCCCGGTCCCCAGCCCGGGAATCTCACCTTCCAGGGAATCCATCGATGCCGAACCTCAAGGACATCCGGACGCGGATCGACTCGGTCAAGAAGACCAAGCAGATCACGAGCGCCATGAAGCTCGTGGCCGCGGCCAAGCTGCGGCGCGCGTCCGAGCGGGCCACCGCCGCCCGCCCCTACCGCGACCAGCTCGAGGCCGTGCTTCGTCGGGTGGCCGGGGCCGCGGGTGACGAGATCGACGAGCCGCTGCTCCAGCCGCGGGAGACCGTGAGCAAGGTGCTCGTGGTCGTCGTGACCTCGGACCGCGGCCTCTGCGGGGCGTTCAACAACGGCCTGCTCCGCCACACGTGGGACTGGCTGCAGGCCAAGAAGGCCACCGGCGCCACCGTGGACGTGCAGCTCTACGGCCGCAAGGGCCAGGCCTTCTTCCGCCGGATGAAGCAGGAGGTCAAGCAGGCCACGACGGACTACGCCCGCACCCCGAAGATGGAGATCGTCGAGCCGCTCACGGCCTCGATGGTCGCCGGCTTCGTGGACGGCGAGTACGACGAGGTCTGGCTGGTCTACAACCGCTTCGTCTCCAACCTCGTCCAGACGCCGACGTACGACCGGGTCCTCCCGCTGTCCGTCGAAGGCAAGGAAGAGGACGCGTCGGCCGAGGCGGCCGGCGAATACCGCTACGAGCCGGACGCCGCCGAGATCCTCGGCGAGCTGCTCCCGCTGTTCCTGCAGACCCTGGTCCTCGGGTGTTTCCTCGAGACCGAGGCCGGCTTCTTCGCGGCCCAGATGACCGCGATGGACAGCGCGACCCGCAACGCGTCCGACCTCATCGGCCGGCTGACGCTCGAGTACAACCGAGCTCGCCAGGCTGCCATCACCAAGGAAATCATCGAGATCGTCTCCGGCGCCGCGGCGCTCTGAGGAGGAATTCCCCATGGAAGCAAACACCGGACGCATCACCCAGGTGATGGGACCCGTCGTCGACGTCGAGTTCCCCCCGGGCAAGGTGCCGGAGATCATGAACTCGCTGAAGGCGACCAACGTGCGGATCGACGAGACCGAGGACAACCTCGTGCTCGAGGTCGCGCAGCACCTCGGCGGCAACACCGTCCGCACGATCGCCATGGACACGACGGACGGCCTCCGTCGCGGCCAGGAGGTCAAGGACAGCGGCCAGCCGATCACCGTGCCGGTCGGTCAGGAGGTCCTGGGCCGGATCTTCAACGTCGTCGGCAAGGCCGTGGACGAGCTCGGTCCCATCTCCGCCACCAAGTTCTGGCCGATCCATCGCCCGACCCCGACCTTCACCGACCAGTCGACGAAGGCCGAGATGTTCGAGACGGGCATCAAGGTCATCGATCTGCTCGCCCCGTACACCAAGGGCGGCAAGATCGGCCTGTTCGGCGGCGCCGGCGTCGGCAAGACCGTGACCATCATGGAGCTCATCAACAACGTCGCCAAGGGCCACGGCGGGTACTCCGTGTTCGCCGGCGTCGGCGAGCGCTCCCGCGAGGGCAACGACCTCTGGCACGAGATGCAGGAAGGTGGTGACCACGCGGTCATCTTCCCCGGCGACTACACGAAGTCGAAGGCCGCGCTGGTCTACGGCCAGATGAACGAGCCCCCCGGGGCCCGCGCCCGCGTCGCGCTCTCCGCGCTCACGATGGCCGAGTACTTCCGCGACGAGGAAGGCCAGGACGTGCTCCTCTTCGTCGACAACATCTTCCGGTTCACGCAGGCCGGCTCCGAGGTGTCGGCACTCCTCGGTCGAATCCCGAGCGCCGTCGGCTACCAGCCGACGCTGTCCACGGACATGGGCGCGCTGCAGGAGCGGATCACGTCGACCAGCAAGGGCTCCATCACCTCGGTGCAGGCGGTGTACGTCCCCGCGGACGACCTGACCGACCCCGCGCCGGCCACGACCTTCGCCCACCTCGACGCGACGACCGTGCTCTCGCGCCGCATCTCCGAGCTCGGGATCTACCCGGCCGTCGACCCGCTCGACTCCACGAGCCGGATCCTCGACCCGCAGGTCCTCGGTGAGGAGCACTACGGCGTCGCGCGGAACGTGCAGTCCGTGCTCCAGCGGTACAAGGAGCTCCAGGACATCATCGCCATCCTCGGTATGGACGAGCTGTCCGCCGAGGACCGCCTGACGGTCGCCCGCGCCCGCAAGATCCAGAAGTTCCTGTCCCAGCCGTTCCACGTCGCCGAGGTCTTCACCGGCAAGAAGGGCGTGCTGGTCAAGATCGGCGACACGATCAAGGGCTTCAAGGAGATCCTCGAGGGCAAGCACGACGATCTGCCGGAGGACGCGTTCTACCTGGTCGGCACGATCGAGGACGCGGTCGCGAAGGCCAAGACGCTCGCGGCCGGGTGATCCCATGGCGACCACCCTCGACGTGAAGATCGTGACGCCCGAGAAGCGGGTGTTCGACGGCCAGGCCTCGGAGATCGTCCTCCCCGCGTGGGAAGGCGAGCTCGGGGTGTACCCGGACCACGACTCGCTGCTGACCCTGCTCCGCAGCGGATCGTGCAAGCTCGTGACCGCGTCCGGGGTCCAGACCTGGGTCGTCGGTCGCGGCTTCGCCGAGATCGGCGGCTCCAGCGTCACGATCCTGACCAGCAGCTGCGTCGCCGCCTCCGAGGTGGACAAGGCGAAGGCCCAGGCCGACCTCACCGCGGCCGAGGCCGAGCTCGGTGGCGCCGAGTTCGGGAGCGAGAAGCTCCGTCAGGCTCAGATCATGGCGGAGAACGCCCGCGCTCGCCTCGACGCCTGAGCCGCGTCACCTCCGGCTTCGCTTCGCTTCGGCTGCATTGCTGCTGACCGGGTGGCCCCACGGGGTCGCCCGGTGCATTGTATGGATCCATCCCGTTCCCGGATCCCCCTCCCGGGAAGCCCGTCGTCCCCTTCGGGGTCGTACGGGCCGGAGGCTACATGTGGTGGTGGACGATGGCGGCCCTCGCGGCCCCACAATCGGCTCCGGCCGCTCCCGAGCCGATCATCGAGATCGTCCCCACCCTCACGCAGGGTCAGTTCCACCTGACGTACACCGGGCGGGACGGGGATCGGATCTTCATCGACGGCTGGGAGGCCGGCGTCCTGCCGCTGCAGACCGAGCTCGCGGAGGGTAGCCACCAGTTCCGCATCGAGGGTGCGCAGGGCAAGCTCGTCGTCGAGCTGTACACCGCCCCCGTCGCCGAGCAGGTGGTCGAGGTCGACCTCGCCCAGAAGCCCGAGGAGGAGGTCGTGCAGGCCCAGGTCGGCGAGGACGTGAAGATCCACCAGATCGTGGCTCCGCCGCCCACGCCCGAGGCGCCCAAGGAGGCCGAGGCGCCGAAGGGTGACGCGCCCGCGCAGCCCGCCGCCGACGCCGAGAAGAAGGACGAGGCGCCCGCCCCCGCTCCCTGATCTCAGGGGGTGAGCACGACCACGCGGGCGTCCACGTTCAGCGCCTGCCCGCGTGGGAGCTCGAGCAGCGGGTCGCGCCAGTGGCAGTGGCCGAACACGGCGAGTCCCTGCAGCGCGCCGAGCGCCTCCCGCACCGCCGGATCCCCCTTGCGGCCCGAGCTCGGGTCGTCCGGGCCCGCGTGCAGCACGACCATCGACGGCCGCCTCGCGACGACGCGGCGCAGCGCGCGGTCGAAGTGCTCCGCGGACCGACGCTGGGGACGGTCCGTCCGCCCCACGATCCCACCCACGCCGCCGACCAGCAGCTCGCACCAGGTCGCCTGCGAGGACGATGCCCCCGACCGGCGGGATCTCGCCGAGCTCCGCGAGCAGCGCCAGCTCCTCGGCCACCGTCACCCCCAGCAGCTCGCCGCCCACGCGACCCTGGAGGTCGGACGTGAGCACGAGGCACCCCTCCACGGACCAGCCCTCCACGCGGCCGCGGAGCCAGGGCAGCACCGCGTCCCTCGCGCGCCCTCCGGTTCCGGACGTGCGGTAGGCCGTCTGGTGGAACGGCTCGGTCGCCAGCTCGACGATGCGCATCCAGGATCCGTATGGGATCACGCCGCCGATGTCCTACCCGCGCCGGGGCCAACCACCCAGGAGGTGATGCCGGCGGCGGCCCAGGCGGGGTCGTCGAGCCACGGGAGGTGCCCGCCACCATCCAGCACGTCGACCTCCGCGCGCGGCAGTCGACCCGCGAGCGAACGCACCACGTCCTCTCCGCCCACGGGGTCGTCGCCTCCGCCCAGCACCAGGACCGGCGCCTCGACGCGGGCGATCGCGTCGTCGTCGAGATCGAGCGCCGGGTCGAAGCCCCCGAGCCAGGTCCCGCAGGCCGCGATCATGGCCGCGTCGTGCCGCATCGTGTCCGTGTCGCGCTGCCAGGCGAGGGACCAGTCGAGCATCGCCGCCGGGAACCGGGACGCCGCGAGGGATCGCGCGTGCCCCATCTGCCGCAGCCCGAAGCGGACGGCGGATGGCGTGACCGGCGCCGCGACCACCAGCGAGCCCAGCAGCGGCGTCCGCAGCACGGTGAAGAACGAGGGCGCCGACCACCCGGGCACGAACGCCGGGCACCCGAGCAGCACGAGCCGGTCGACCCGATCCGGGTGGGCGATCGCGGTCCGCAGCGCGGAGAAGCCGCCGAGCGAGGAGCCCACGAGGCTGGCGCGACCGAGCTCCAGGGCGTCGAGCACGTCCACCGAGAGGGTGGCGAGGTAGTCCGGCAGCGCGCGGTTGTCGGGGATGCGCGGCGGCGGCTCGGAGAGCCCGGTCCCCGGTCGGTCCAGCAGGAGGCACCGCATCCCGCGGCACGCCGCGACCACGTAGGCCCAGGTGGCGGCGGCGTTCGGTCCCCCGGTGAGGAACAGCGCCGGCGGCCCCTCCCCGACCTCGAGGATCCGCGCGGAGGTCCCGATGCGGGCCAGGCGCACGGTTCGCTCCACCGGGGAGATGCCTGCGTCGGCGAAGAGTCGCTCCTCGGCCTGGCGGTAGCGGGTCGTTCGATCCATGTTCTGTGCCCTCCAGGTTTCGTAACCAGTTACGTAATATGTACCGTAATCCACTCCGGGGAGCAAGCCGAGCTAGGTTGCGGCCCATGGGACGGCCGCGCGAGCACGACGAGCACACCCGGGAGGCGCTGCGCGCCGCCGCCGAACGCCTCTTCGACGAGCGGGGGGCGGCCGGGGTCACCGTGCGGGCGCTCGCGGACGCCGTCGGCACCACCACGCGCGCCGTGTACAGCCTGTTCGGCTCGCGGGACGGGCTGCTGATCGACGCGCTCTCCCAGCGGGCCTACGAGCTGCTGGAGCGCGGTCTCGACGACCAGTTGGAGACCGACGATCCCGCTCGCGACGTGGTCGAGGCCGGTGTGGGGATCTTCCGGCCGTTCGTCCGCGAGCACCCGGCGCTCTTCCGGATCGCCTTCCAGCGGGTGCTACCGAGCTTCGAACCCGGACCGGAGCTGGTCGCCGCCCGCGCGTCGGCGTTCCGGCGCCTGTGCCTCAAGGTCGGGCGCGCGCCGCTCGGCGGCAAGCCACCCGAGGTCGCGGCGCTCGAGTTCCAGGCCCTCTGCGAGGGGTTGGGCAACTTCGAGCTGCGCGGCAACACGCTCCGCCTGCTCCCCGACGGAGCCGAGGACGCGACCTGGCGCGGGGCGTTCGTGTCCCTGGTGGCGGGGTGGCGGGTCGGCGCAGACGGATAGCGGCGTCAGACGGGCCAGGTCCAAGGATCGACCACGGCGACACCACAGTCGGCGAAGTCCGCGACGTTGCGGGTCGCCACGCCCGCCCCCCGGGAGCGCGCGATCGCCGCGATCTGTGCATCGAGCTGCGAGATCGGACGGCCCGCGGCACGCCGGCCCGCGGCGATGTGGGCGAAGTGGCTGGCGGCCTCACCGTCGAAGGGCAGCACGCGCCCCGCGAGGTCCACCTCGAACAGGGCGCGAACCGCCTCCGCCAGGTCGTCGCGGCGCCGGCTGGGCGGGAGGGTGGCGACGCCGTACAGCATCTCCGCGTGGGCGATGGCCGTCGTGAACAGGCTGGGACCGGGCTGCGCACGCACCTACGCGACGACGGAGGGCTCGGGCCGCGGTCGGATCAGTCGCGCAGCGGCTCCCGCTCGGGCAGCTCGAGCTCCACTCCCCCCCAGGGACTCGAAGCGACCCCGGATGGCGGAGACGAGGTCGCGACGCGGCACCTCCTCGCTCAGGACGGCGCGCAGGATCTCGCCCACCTCCTCCTCCATCGAGCGCCCGTGGACGGCCGCGCGAACCCGCAGCTTCTCCTTCACGGCGTCGTCGAGGTCGCGGACCGTCAGGCTCGCCATCGACCCTCCTGTTGATTTCAATGTAATCATCGAGAGCAAAGCTGATGGCTCGCCAGCCCCACGTGCCGTCCAGACAACAGCACGTGTGTGAGGCGGCGGAAGGTCGCGGAGACCCCGGTCCTGGAGTTCACGAGATCTCTTGCTGGACATCGGCGCGCGCGCGCTAGCATTCCTCATGCCGAGCGGATCGTCACCCTCCAGGTCCATCCCGCGAGACCGCGTGCACGCGGTCGCCCGCTCCGTCGACCAGGACCCCGGCGCTCACCGGTGCGGCAGGAACACCGGGGACGGCAACGTGTCCGTCAACCCCGGCATGATCAGCGGCACGGACATCGACGACTTCGCGATCACCGGCTTCGATGCTACGATCGGACTGGACGAGATCATGGCCGCCTTCGCGGTCATGGACAACGAGTCGGACTACCTCGAGTACCAGCTCGTCTGTCGCACGGCGAACGATCCTCGAGCACCCAACGCGTGGCAGACCATGGAAACGGGCTGGACCAACCCCTCCTCGAGCAACACGCTCCGCAACACCGGCGCGTTGTCCGCCCCGGCGGGCGCCAACGTCAGCTCGAACTTCCTGATCCAGTTCGGGGTCGCGGTGCGCAAGAAGTCCGGCGCTGGCGGCAACCCGCGGGCCGAACTCCACGTCGCCATCGCGCGTTCCAATGCTTGACCCGCGCGTCAACCGTCGCGCGTTCACCGGTCCGGGCTTCGAGGACGGGCAGGTGCGGGCCGATCTGGATCGTATCGAGCGCGAGCAGGTGCGGAACGCGCGACATCAGTTGATGGCGGAGATGCGATTGGCTGTGGGGTGGCGGGGCCACGTGCTCGGCGCCATTCCGGTTCCGCGGCGCATGCCGGTCGGTGCGACGCTGGGCGAGCAGGTGAGGCTCTACGAGAACGCCGTCGCTCCAACGACCCATCGCGGAGACCGCATACGCGGCTCACCGAACAACCAACGAACGGTCGACAACGCCACCCTCGCTCCCCCGGACCTGAGCGAGGTCGGGTTCGGCTTCGGATGGTCACCCCCTCCCCAGCCGCCACCCGACTTCGAGCTGCCCGACTTCGGACCCGTGGACACGGGCAGCTGCCTGGGAAAGGCCTTCGAGATCGACCTGGAGCCGGACAACCTTCGGTTCTGCGACCGCGAACAGAACGCACTCCTGCGAAACGCTCCGAGCTGCCCGGCACCCTACGTGCATCCGAGGTACCCCGCCCGGCTCGGTGACGCCTGCTGCGAGGGTGACCGCTGGCAGACCGACAACAAGTGCAACAGCCAATGCTCCATGGACATGATCTCGACGGAGCCCAACCCCAACGTCGAGTTCAGGAACGCCAGGAACACGGAGATGACGGCCGCGGACCGGACCTACTTCAACGCCATCTTCAATTTTCTCCAGGAGAACGCGGACATCTGTCGATGGCTGGTCTGCTTGTTGGAGGGCCCCAGCAACGGGGACTGCATCTGGCGCCGTCTGACCGATCCTGACAATCGCCAGATCATCGTGTTCGAGAACCCCGAAAACCCAACACCGTGTGGTTCGGATTGCTCAGCTTGGTCCAACTGGGCAACGCAGAACATCCACATCCAGCTCGACGAGTCATGGACGCGGCACCGCCAAGAGTTCATGATGGCCTTGAATACCCAGGACGCAGGGAGCGCATTGTGCCTGGTGGTGCGCGACGCCCATTGGCTATTTCATGAGATGGTCCACGGCTGTCTGTCCATCATCAACGAGCAAGCAGATGACGAACTCCGGCCCACACACTGCAATTGTGATTCCACGGACATGGCCGAGAATTCGTTCCTCTGGGCGATTGGACGGCGCTATCCATGCCTCCAGGATCAGAACGGATGCCGGCAGCTCACGAACGACTGCTATTGGATGAACCCGTGTGACGGTGCCTGGCCCGGAGAGAACCAGCTTCAGAACGGCGAGTACGTTCCGGGTCATCACGTCGGATGCACGGGCGACGGCTCGCTGGACGAAGCCCAGGAACCTGGTGCTGCCCCTCCTGGTGGAGGTGGTGGAGGTGGTGGAGGGCACTCCGACGTCCCCAACCTCGGTATCCCGGGCACACTGGACCCCCGTGATTCGGGCATCGGTGACGATGACTGGCTGATTATCATCGACGGCGTCGCGATCGACGCTCCTCAGTGGTGAGGGACGCATGCGCGACCATGGAAGGTGGTTCGATACCGGTATGTTCATCATCATCGGCGTTCTCATGGGTATGCACTCGTGGAGTGCCGCCACCGACTGCAAGGAGGACCCCACCGAGTTCCTTCTCGATCGCGTTTCGGTCGAGCCTCCAGAGGCGATGACCTCCGATGGTGTCCCCTGGCGGACACAGTGGCCCGATCTCCTCCTCCTCATCGCGCCGCCCATCGAGGGTACATCCGCGGCGTACGTGTCTTTGCGCGAGTTCAGTGACGATCGTCCGCTGTTCGTCCTGGAGCAGCCATGACCTCCATGTGGGGATTTACACGCTTGGTCCGCAGACCCGCCCTGGTCCTCCTGGGCACCTTGCTCGGATACGTCGCCAGCGGATGCATCCACTTCCTGAACTGCGACGAGATCATCGAGACCTGGACACCAGCGACCTACGTGATCGCCGACTCGATGCTCCCCGGCCTCGATGGGGGGACGGTCGAGCTCACGGACGACGGGCTCATGGTGATTCGGTACCTGGACGCGAACGGCGTGGAGACGACGGTGATCTACGAGGAATGACTGACGGCTGACCACTGATGGTCGGCTACTGCAGATCCTCGATGTCCCGAGACGTGCACTCCGGCGGCGCGGTGAGCGGGTTGCACCGCGAGGGCGTTCCCCCCGGGATCTCCACCACGTAGGACGTGCCCTCCACGGGCGCCGGGTAGTCGGTGCTGACGAAGTGCGCGCCGGACGCGAGCGCCTGGTCGCGGTGGGTGGTGTCCTCCTGGCGGGCCTCCCGGGTGTCGCTGTCGGCGCGCGTCCGCACCAGGTGCCGCAGGCCGACGACCTCGGCGATGCGCGGGTCCGCGGGGTCGTTCATGGTGTGGACGGCCGCCCACGGCACGCCCACGTCGCCCATCGCGTCCGGGAAGAGCACGTGCCCGTCGAGGTCCTTCACGTAGTCGTCGCGCCGCTCGCCGCCCGAGTGCAGCACGAACAGCGCCCGCCCGCGCAGCTCGCCGAGCGTGGGCCAGTCGTCCTGCTCGATGGCGGTGCGCAGGTCCGGGTGGTCGCGGCGCAGGTCGTCGGGCGTGATCAGGTCCTCGCGGTCCCAGATGGAGAGCAGCTCGCGCTCGAGGGCCGCCGTGTGCTCGGGTCCCGTCTCCGGATCCCATCCGTCCTTCGTCTCCACCAGCACGAACAGCGGGTGGTGCATCGGGTGCGTGAACGACCACGCCCACAGGTCGCGCGCGCAGAGCACGAACGTCTCGCAGGTCGTCCCCTCGTCGACCACCGGGATGTGGCGCACGCGGTGGGCACCGAGCTCCTCGTCCCACTCCACGTCGAGCTCGAACTGGCGCACGCCCTGCTCGTCGGCCTGGGTCGGGAGCACGGCGTGGGTGTAGTCCCAGACCTCCGCCTCGCTCGTGGCCACGTGGTAGCTGTTGTGCGTCCCCTTGGCCTGCAGGTCGGCGAAGGTGAGCACCCCGTCGAGCGGGGGCGGCGCGGGTGGATCGATCGTGGTCGGATCCACGCAGGCGAACAGGATCGACAGCATCCGGCCATGCTACCAGGGGCGCGGAGGACGAGGATGCTGACGCTGTTGCTGGCCTGCGCCCACTCGGGCACCGAGTCCGTGGTCGACGGGCGGTACGTCGACACGCCGGGGACGGTCGCGCTGTTCTCGGACGACCTGTGGACGCTGACGCCCGACGCCGACCCCTCCACCCGCCTGTGCCTCGACGACCCGCTGTTCACCGAGGCCCTGCACGTCGACGGCGCCAAGGTCCTGTTCTCCGGCAAGCGGCTCGACCCGCCCGAGAACGCGCGCATGGCGTGCAACCCGCTGAAGCTCACCGCGCTCCGGCCCGCGCCATGAGGGGCAGCACGCTGGTCGGTGGCCGCCACCCGACGGGTGCGCTGGACGCCATCACCGACGTCGTTGGCGTGCGCGTCGGGCACAGCACCGTCATCGAGGGCGACGACGTGCGGACCGGCGTGACCGCCATCCACCCGCACGAGGGCAGCACCTTCCGCGACCAGGTGCCCGCCGCGATCACCGTCCTCAACGGCGCGGGCGAGATCACGGGCCGCTCGCAGGTCGAGGAGTACGGGCTGCTCGAGTCCCCCCTCCTGCTCACGTCGACCCACTCGGTCGGCACGGTCCACGCCGCCACGATCGCGTGGATGGCGGAGCGCGAGGAGCTCGCGCACGACTTCGTCATCCCGGTGGTGGCCGAGACGTACGACGGGTTCCTCAACGACGTGCTCGGCGACCACGTCCGCCCCGAGCACGTGCGGGCGGCGCTCGACGGCGCCAGCGGCGGGCCGGTGGCGCGGGGCAACGTGGGCGGCGGCACCGGGATGGCGCTGTTCCACTTCAAGGGCGGCATCGGCACCGCCTCACGCGTGGTGACCGTCGAGGACACGCCCTTCACGGTCGGCGTGCTGGTCCAGGGCAACTACGGCCGACGCGAGCACCTGCGCATCGGCGGTGTGCGCGCGGGCGAGGCCTTCGACGACCTGCGTCCGCTGCGGCTCGTGCCCCCACCGCGGCGCCCCGAGGGCGAGACCGGCTCGGTCCTCGTGATCGTCGCCACCGACGCGCCGCTCTCGGACCGCCAGCTCGCGCGGCTCAGCCGTCGGGCCGCGCTCGGCATCGGGCGCACGGGCGGAATCGGCGGGCACTCCTCGGGCGACCTGATGCTCGCGTTCAGCAACGCCCCCTCGGTCCGCGTCCCCCGCCGTCCGCTGCCCAACACCGGCGGTCGCGTCCCGCTGCTGGTCACGACCCCGCGCCTGCACGACGCGTGGATCGATCCGCTCTTCGAGGCCACGATCGAGGCCACCGAGTCCGCCGTGTTCGACGCGATGCTCGCTGCGGAGACGCTGGTGGGCCGCGGCGGGAACACCCTGTACGCCATCCCCCACGACCGCCTCGAGAAGGTGCTCAGCGGCGGATGAGCACCCGCCGACGCGTGGGGACCTCGCGCACCAGCGAGATCTCGCCGTCGGGCCAGCGGACCTCGATGTCGACGGTGCCGGCCCCGCCCAGGCCGAGGTGCGCCTCCGGGGGACCGCCCACGAACTGCGAGCTGCTGCCCGCCTCGATCCACCGCGCCTGCCCGCCCACCGCCGTGACGCGCGCGCCGACCGCGAAGGGGTTCGCCCCCGGCTGACGCAGTCCCACGCGCAGCCAGCTCCCCTCCCCGCAGCGCGACAGGTGGACCACGGGCTCGGCGTCGAGGAAGCGCTTGGCGAGGTCGGGGTACCCGTCGTCGTCGATGTCCGCGAGCACGACCCCGCGCGTCACGTAGGGCTCGTAGGCGTCGAGCTCGGTGGCCGCGTCGCCGAAGGAGCCGTCCGTCCGCTGGAGGTAGACCGCGTCCCGCTGCCAGCGCGGGTCGTCGTCGGTCGGGTAGGCGCTCCAGAACCCGTAGCCGACGACCAGGTCGTCGTCGCCGTCGAGCTCCAGGTCGGCGAAGGCCGCTCCCCACCCGTAGACCTGCTCGAACGTCGGCGCGAGCGACCGGGAGGCCGCGCTCTCGACCCAGCGGTCCCCGGCGCTCACCAGCAGCCCGAGCTTGCGGTACGACGTGGTCGCGAAGTCGGGGACGCCGTCGTGATCGAGGTCCGCGACCCCCACGCCCATGTCCTCGAAGCCGCGGTCGATGCCGCTCACGCCTGGGGTGAACGACAGCTCGCCGCCCTCGTTGTCCAGCACCAGGCTCGGGTGGGCCGTGCCGAAGTCGTTCCACACGAACAGCTCCGGGAAGCCGTCGCCCCGCACGTCGTACCAGCCGGCCTGGAACGTGTACGAGGCGTGCACGTCCTCCGGCAGCCGCCCGCTGATGTCGACGAAGGTGCCGTCGCCCAGGTTCTCGAGGAGGACCGCGGGGTCGTCCGAGGCGGGTAGCCCCGGGTCGTCGAAGCGCCACTCGTCGCCCGGCCGCGTCCCGTAGGTCCCGAGGAACAGGTCGAGGTCGCCGTCGCCGTCGAGATCACCCCAGGCGCTGGTCGTGTACCGCAGGGCCGGGGTCACGAGCCCCGCGCGCGCCGTCACGTCCACGAACCGCCCGCCGCCGTCGTTGGCGAGCAGCACCACCGGGCGGTCCCAGCGGGTGACGAGCACGTCGAGATCGCCGTCGCCGTCCACGTCCGCCGTCGACGCCCCGACCGCGTGCGACAGATCGAGCCCGTCGAGCGCGCCCCGCACCTCCTCGGGGGCCTGCTCCGGTCGCCCGAGCCAGAGCCCACCGCCCGGCCCCGGGAGCAGCAGGTCGTTCGTGCCATCGCCGTCGAGGTCCGCGACCACCATCCCCGCGCCCTCGAGGTCGGCCTCGTCGAGCGGCGGCACCTCTCCCAGCACGACGCGGTCCCAGGCCGCCTGCTCGCGCGAGCTGGGGCTGGCGCAGCCCGGTGGCTCGGACAGCTCGAGCGCGGGGCCCTCGCCCACCCCGGGTCCGGTCGTCCACCCGTCGGGCGGGACGCACGCCAGCAGCGCAAGGATCACCGTGTCCGCCACAGGGCGAGCGCACCCGCCAGCGCACCGCCGAGCTCGACCGTGAACAGCGCGGGCAGGAGGCTCCCCGGCGGCTGGAGCACCACCCAGGACACCAGCCGCACCGACCCCAGCCCGAGCAGCGTGAGCGTCGCCGCCACGAGCCCGATCCGCGCGCGCGCGGCGTCCGTGAGGCACCAGCCGAGGAACGCCGCCATCCCGAGCTCGAGCCCACCGTACATCGCGCGCAGCTCGACCAGCCCACGCGCGTCCGTCACCGCCACGCCCACGTCCGCCATCGGCCCCACGGGGTCGATCAGCGTCCACACGCCGATCGCGGCGTAGACCAGGACGGCGAGACCCAGGAGTGCTCGGACCATGCGGGATCATAGCCGAGGGTCGGAGCGAAGGACCGGGGCGGGCTCCCAGCACGATGGGGTGCACCCTTCCCGGTGCATCTCCGGTGTCGTCCGGCGCATCTCCGGTGTCGGGACGTGATCATTGATCATTCTCTGCATGATTCACGGCGTTTGCCCGTCTTGCCAACACCAGCACCTCCGCCAGCTGGTGGGCGGCCCAAGGCCCCGGGTCGACAGGAGCGCCCCAGTTGGGGCCGCATTCCCGGCCACTTCGGCCCCACCCTCTGCCGGGTCTACGCGTTGTGACCGCATTCCCGGCCACTTCGGCCCCACCCGCATGCTCGCGCTGGCGGACAAACAGTCGAACGTCATGAATCGACCAGGAAATGATCAATCATCACGTCCTGACACCCACCAGGTTCTGATGACACCCAGGACGCACGCGTCCGCCACCACATCCACCACCGGGGACGCACTCCAAGGCCACACCCGCGCCTTCCCCGCCACCGCCGAACGATAGAACGTCATGAATCAACCAGGAAATGATCAATGATCACGTCCTGACACCTGTTGGGCTGACCGCTGATCGCTGACCGCTAACCGCTGGAACCGTGCTTCGATCCCGGCCCAGCAGAGCCCGGAGTACCCGAGCCGCGCTGAACGGGTCACCTTTTCCTTCGGGCGGTGACGTGTCGGGCGAGGAGGTTCGATGGGGACGACAGCCGACGTGGACGCCGCTCGGCAGGGAGACCGCGACGCCTTCGCGCGGCTCGTGACGGCGCACGCCAGCACCGTGTGCGCCATCGCGACCGGCATCCTGCGCAACGAGCGCGCCGGCGAGGAGGTCGGCCAGGAGGTGTTCGTCTGCGCCTGGCAGGACCTGCACCGGCTGGAGGACCCCGAGCGCTTCGGTCCCTGGATCCGGCAGATCGCGAGACACCGTGCCCGCAACGCGCTCCGGAGCCGCGACCGACGCCGCGAGGCACCGACCGACGTGGCGACCGTGCCGGACCCTGGCCCCGATCCCGAGCAGCGCCTGGACGCCGATCGACGCGAGGCCACGCTTTGGAAGGCGGTCGAGGATCTCGACGAGGACCACCGCGAGGTGCTCGTCCTGTTCTACCGGGAGGGCCAGCGCGTCGAGGAGGTCGCGCGACGGCTCGAGCTGCCCGAGCCCACCGTCCGCAAGCGTCTGTCGCGGGCGCGGGAGCGCTTGCGCGGCGAGGTCGAGGAGCGCCTGGGCCAGCGCCTGACGAGGAGCGCGCCCCGGGCGGCAGTGTTCGTTGCGGCCGTGAGCGGGGCTCTCACGCCCCGATCCGCGCGCGCCGGTGCCATGACCTGGGTGATGGGCGGGGCGCTGGTGGCAGCGGCCCTGCTGCTCACGGCCGGCGCCGGGACCTGGGCGGACCTGCGCGCTGACCTGCCGCCCATCGAGGGGCGCGCGGTCACCGTGGCCTCGCTGTCGTCCGTCCCCTCCCCGACCGCACCAGCCCTGCCCCACGACGCACGGATCGTGGAGGCCTTCCTCGCCGCCGAGGATGTGCGCTTCTTCGAGCACGGCGCGGTCGACGCGAAGTCCACGGGACGGGCGGCGCTCGCGATGCTCACCGGGGGGCCGCGCCAGGGTGGCTCGACGATCACCCAGCAGCTCGCGAAGGGCATGCTGATCGAGGCCCAGCCCGAGCCCTCGCTGCGCCGCAAGGCGTCGGAGGTGGTGCTGGCGGTCGAGCTCGAGCGCACGCTCGACAAGGACGAGATCCTCGCCCGCTACCTCGACGGGGTCTACCTCGGCGCTGGTGCCACCGGCGTCACCGAGGCCGCCTGGACCACCTTCGGCGTCGCGCCCGAGGACCTCACGTTGGCGCAGGCCGCGCTCCTCGCCGGCCTCGCCGCCCGACCCGCCGATCACCCGTTCAACGACGCCGAGGCCGCCCGCGCGCGCCGGGACGAGGTCCTGCGCCGCATGGAGGCCGCCGGCCTCGCCACGCCCGACGAGGTGGCCGCCGCCCGTCGGGAGTGAACGGTCGCCGCCTACCAGGTCGCGAGGTCGTCGCGGAGCGCCTGGGCCTTCGCCAGCGCACCCCAGCGCTCCCAGGTGGCAGCCGCGTCCCGGGCCACCGCGCGGGCCGCGGACAGGTCACCCGTCGTGCGGTGCAGCCGTGCGCGGAGCTCCTGGGCCAGCGCCTGCTCGTGGACGAAGCCCTGGGCGCCCGCCTGGTCCGCGGCGGACCGCAGCAGCCGCAGCGCGTCCGCGTGGCGACCCTCGACCCGCGCGATCTCGCCGTCCACGAGGTCCATCCGGTGTCCGTGGTTCGCCGCCGACACGCGACGCCACGCCCGGAGCTGCTCGAGCTGCGGCGCCACATCCGCGAGCGCGCTCGGATCGGCCGCCGCCCCGAGCACCGCCAGCACCCGGAGCTGGTGCCACCAGACCTGGTGGTAGGTCGCCACCGCGCCGTCCGAGAACTCCGCACCTTCGTCGAGCACGGTCAACGCCCCCTCCAGATCGCCGAACACCACCCGCACGAAGGCCGAGGTCACCGCCTGGACGAAGGCGGCGCCGCGGTAGTTCGTCCGCCGGAACGAGGCCATCCGCTCGCGCTCGTCGTACCCGTCGCCATCGAGCGTGGGCGGACCGCCGTCGCGGAGCACCGCCATCGCCCGGTCGTACTGCACCGTGCACCCGAGGGCGGCGAGCTGCTGGTGGTGCTCCAGCGCCTCGAGGTTGCGCGCCGTCGTCGCCGCGAGCTCGGGCAGCGGCACACCGGCGTAGAACCCGTTGCACACCTCGCCGTGCAGCCCCCAGGCGGCGTACTCGAGGTCGCCCGTGTCGAAGCCGAGCCGTGCCACCTGGCGCTCCAGCTCCACGCAGTCCCGCAGCGGCTCCGCGAACAGCATCACGTGCGCCGCCAGGACGTGCAGCGTCCGGGGACGGGTCGAGCGCTCGCCCACCCGGTCCAGCATCTGGCTCGCCATGCGCCCCAGCCGGTGCCCCTCCTCGAGCAGGTTCACCGCGTTGCACACCAGCCCCAGCGCTGCGAAGCCATAGGGGGACTCCTTGCACACGCCGCGCTCCAGGGTCGTCCGCACGATGCCCGCCGCCAGCACGGGCAACAGCGGCGGGGAGGCCATGTACGCCGAGGACATCGCTCCCGAGCGGATCCGCATCGCCGCCTGGACGAATGGATCCTCGGACAACGGCATCCGACCGAGCTCCGCCTCGGTGTGTGCCGCGACCGCCGCCAGCGCCCCCGTCAACGCGGCCTGGACGTCGTCGGGACCGACCTCCTCCGGCAGCGCTACCCCGAGCTCCCGCAGCGCCCGGAGCGCGAGCTGCAGGGCCTCCGGGAACCGCTGCTGGCTGAGGCGCGCCTGCATGCGCACCTCGAGGGCCGCCACGCGGTCCAGCGGCCGCTGCGCGTGCGTCAGCGCCTCCTCCACCAGCCCGTCCATCGTCCCGTGATCACCCACGAGGTACGCCGCACGTGCGCCCTCGATGTGCAACGCCACGGCCCGCGGGTGGTCCGCCGCCCAGCTGTCCGGCTCCAGCAGTCCACGTGCGGTGCGGAGGTACCGCTCGCCCACGTCGAAAGCGGCCGATCGGATGGCCCGGCGCCCCGCCTCCAGGTTCAACCCGAGCAGGCGCCCGCGGTCGGTCGTCGACAGGTCCTCGTCACCGCCGCGGTCGAGGTGCTCCACCACCTCGAACAACCGGGCGTCGAGCTCGCTCCCCCGCAGGTGCTCCAACAGGAAGCGACCGACGCGTCGGTGCACGCGCGTGGCCGCGTCGTCGGCCAGGCTCGCTCGGGCCGCCTGGCGCACCCGGTCGTGCGCGAACCGGAAGGACATCGGCCCTGCGCGGTCCGCCGCCACCACCAGCTCGCTCGCCACCACCGGGCGCAGGGCCTCGAGCGCGCGGAACGGATCGAGCGCCAGCGCGTGTGCGACCACGTCGAGCTCGAACGTGTCCCCCACGCAGGCCGCCGCGCCCAGGATCGCCTGTGCATCCGCCGGCATCCGCGCGATCTCGGCGCCGACGTAGGCCACCACGTCCTCGGGCAGGTCCAGCCCCACCACCGCCGCCTCGTCCCAGGTCCAGCGGCCGTCGACGTGGCGGACGAGCTCCCGCTCCACGAGGTCCTCGAGGAAGCGCCGCAGGAAGAACGGGTTGCCGCGGGTCTTCGCGTGGGCCGCCGCCGCCAGCCGCATGCGGCCTGGGAGGCTCGCGAAGGTGTCGCCCACGAGATCGAGGACCGCGTCCACGTCGAGCGGGCCCACGGAGAGCTCGTTGATGCGGCCGCCCGCCCGCATGCGGTCCAGCGTCGCGAGCAGCGGGTGCGTCCCCGTGACCTCGTTGTCCCGGTAGGCGCAGACCAGGAGCACGTTGCGGCTGTCTGGCGCCGTGGCGAGCGCGGTCAGCAGGTCGAGGGAGGCGAGATCGGCCCATTGCAGGTCGTCGCAGAACACGACCAGGGGTCGCTCGGCGGTCGCCAGCGCCGCCACCAGCCGTCCGACGGCGACCTGGAAGCGCGCGCGCCGCTCCTCGGGCGGGACCTCCTCGAGCGTGGGCTGGGGCCCGATCACCTCCTCGAGCTCGCCGATCACGTCCGTGAGCACGGAGGCGCCGCCCTCCGAGACCGTCTCGAGCAGGCGGTCCCGCCAGGTCGCGACCGTGGGATCCCGCTGCTCGACCGCGGTGCGGACCAGTGTGCGGAAGGCCTGGATCAGGCTGTGGTACGGACGCCCACGGTCGTACTGGTCGAACTTCCCAACGGCCACCGAGGCCGTCCCGGCCCGCAGGCGGCGACGCAGCTCGACGACGAGCGAGGTCTTGCCGATGCCCGAGTACCCCGAGATCAGCACGGCGCGGGAGCCCTGCGGCACCGCCTGGAGCGCGTCCGACAGGACCGAGAGCTCCGCGTCGCGGCCATAGACCCGATCCGGGATGCGCAGCGCGCGCGTCGCTCGCCCCGACGACGGACGGGCATCGCCACGCACCGCCCGGCGGAAGGCCTCCGCCAGCTCGGTGGCCGACGAGAAGCGCGCGCTCGGCTCCTGCGCGAAGGCCCGGTCGAAGAAGGCGTCGAGCGAGCTCGGGAGCGCACCGGACACCGCGGTGGGCGGCTCGAAGCGGCGGCTCATGAGGGCGACGACGACGGCCGCGAGCGTGCGCCCGTCGAACGGCCGACGGCCGGTCACCATCTCGTAGGCCGAGACCGACAGCCCCCACAGGTCCGCCCCGCGGTCCGCCGGGAGCACCTCCACGAGCTGCTCGGGCGACATGTAGACCGGCGTACCGAGGATCTGGCCCACGCCGGTCAGCGTCGTCAGCCCGAGATCGACCGGCCGCGCGACCCCGAAGTCCACGAGCTTCACCGCTGCGGGGTCGTCTCCGACCAGCACCACGTTGTCCGGCTTCACGTCGCGGTGGACGACGCCCTGGTCGTGCGCGGCCTGGAGCGCCGCCGCGACGCCGTCCACCACGTCCGCGGCGGCGTCCGGCGAGAGTCGCCCGAGCCTGGCGAGCCGGGCGCCGAGCGACTCGCCCTCGAGCAGCTCCATCACGAGGAAGGGCGCCCCCCGACGACTGACGCCGTGGTCCAGCACGCGCACCGCGTTCGGGTGGTCCACCATCGCGGCCATCCGCGCCTCGCGCGCGAGGCGGTCCACCTGCTGCGGGTCGCTGTCGGTGTGCACGAACTTGACGGCAACGTCGATGCCGAGCGTGTCGTGGTGCGCGGCCCAGACCGTACCCATCCCGCCCGCACCGAGCCGGCGCAACAGGCGCACGCGATCCGTGACCTGCTCGCCCGGACCGTGCGCCGAGTGGGTGGGCGTGTCGACCGACGTCGACGGGGCCAACGTCTCCTCCGAACGCCCGAGCTTACTCCGGGTCAGACCTGGATGCTCATGGGCACCCGGGAGGGACGCATCCAGGGGTAGGCCATCAGACGGGTCGTGTCGCGCGCCTCGAGCGTGCGCTCGGCGTCGGCCAGGCTGGCCCGGTACTGCTCCAGCAGTGGCGTCACGCGCTCATCGGCGAAGTGCTCGTCCCCGTATCCGTCCATTCGATCCAGCCGGACGGTGATGTCCCAGAACAACGAGAAGGCCTCCCACGCTTGATCCCAGGGGGGGATCATCGCCTCCCGGGCGGCGCGGGTGTCCTCGGGTCCACCCGTCGGACCAGGACCGAAGGAGGCCGTCTGGACGTTGGGCGCGTACGAGAACAGCGGGAAGGACGAGTAGTTGATGGAGGCGTGGAACGCCGTGCAACGCCAGAGGATGGCGGCGACCAGGCGGGTGACGTCCTCGACCGTGGTGGGGCGGTCGATGCCGCGCAGCCGGCCACCGTCGTCGGAGCCCATCTCGTCGACGAAGGCGCGCAGCTCGGTGTCGGCGACCACGTCCGCGTCGCGGTGGTAGTAGAGCCGGACGTACCCGTCGACCCAGGCCTCGATCGCGGCGTAGATCAGGAGCGCGTCGTCGCGCGACGGGCAGACCGGCAGCGCGTCCACGTCGTCGATGCCGCGGGCCGCGCCGTCGATGGCGGGCACCCCGTCGAGCAGGCGGAAGGCCTCGAGCTCCTGGCGAGCGAGCGTGAGCGAGGCCTCGAGCGTCGGGCTCTGGAGGCGGTCCATGTGCCCGTTCGGGTTGATCAAGCTGCTCCACGCGATGTCGTTGGTGATCAGCGTGTCGCGGAAGTGCGGCGAGATCAGGACGAAGAGCGGGTGGTGCTCCGAGAGCTGCCGGTGGGCCGACAGGATGACACCCTCCATCACCTGGTGGCACAGCGCGAAGTGCGTGACGATGCCCTGCACGTTGCCGTCGGCGGCCGAGACGCAGGTTCGCGCCATCTGCCAGGACACGCCGTCGTCGGGGCCGAAGAGCCGGCCCGGACGCTGCGTGGTCTGGATGGCCACCGGTACGAGGCCCGTCGGCACCGAGGCATAGACCGCGATCGGCGCGAAGCCGAACTTTCGGAGCCCGTCCACCTCGCCGTCCGGCAGACCGTCGAGCATCGCGTAGTCGGTGGCATAGAGGCGGCCCTCCCCCACCGCGCGGTCCACGCTCCAGCCCGTCCCGAGCGCCCGATTCACGTGAGCGTCCGTGAGTCGAAGGTTTTCGAGGCGTCCAGTCATCCGACGGAGCATCACGGGGTTCGTGCCCGCCACGGCCTGCCAGGCGAAGATGTCGTCCCGCTGCCAGAGGTCCACGATGGGCGGCGTCTCGATCGTGGCGAACATCGCAGCGTAGGCCTCGATCCCCGAGGACTCGGGGGCCGACGCACGCTCGCGGCGACGGCTGGTCAGCTCGTCGGGCAACAGCTTGGCGAACGTGCCCAGCACGTCCCTCGCCACCGCCTCGACCTTCTGGGCCGGCGTCGTCATCGCGAGGCGGTTCACCTCGAGCTCCGCCATCGCCTTCGCGATCGCTGCCCAGTAGGCCAGATCGTCCTTCTCGGACAGCGGCAGCGCCTCCACGCCGGCCAGCCCCTGCTCCTGGTACCGGAAGACGTAGCGGTCGCGCTGGCGGGCGAGCTGGCGCGAGCGGCGCTCGGGATCGGGATCGGAGCCGGGCAGCGTGGGGATCATGGGCGCCTCAGATGCTGATGGACTGGAGGATGCGGGAGGGCAGCAGGTGCGGGTAGGGCATCAGGCGGCCGATGTCGCGGGTCTCGGTGGCGGTCTCGATCTCCGAGAGCGCCGCCTGGAAGCGCGAGACGACCCGGTGCATGCGAAGGTCCGTGAACTGGAGCAGCCCATAGTCGCCGAGGCGGGACTCGCGCACGTCCGACAGCAGGTAGACCATCGTGGTGTCCTCGATGGCGATACGCCACGGTGGCAACATCTTCAGCAGCTCGGCTTCCTCGTCGGGCGTGGAGGCGTCGGGCATCGGGCGGTAGGCGGCGCCCGGCATGTTCGTCGGGAAGCCCATGTTCGGGAACTGCGTGAAGTTGACGGCGCTGTGCTGTGGCCCGGCGATCCAGATCAGGCGCGCGAGGAGGAAGCCCAGCTCGGCGCGGGTGTTCGCGGGAGGCACGCCGGTCAGGCGCCCACCGTCGGCGGCCGAGAGCTCGCGGACGAAGCCCTGGAGCTCCACGTCACCGGCGACGTCGGCGTCCGTCGCGTAGTAGAGCGCGACCACCTCGTCGGTGTAGGTCCGAAGCGCGTTCCAGATGGGCAGCCCGTCGTCGCGGTACGGGTGGGCGGTGAGGTCCATGAGCCCGCGGTCACGCAGATCGTCGGGGGGCGCGGTGCGATCGAGGGGGTAGGTGTCGAGCCCCTTCTTCACGACGGATGCGAACGCCTCGATCGTGGGCGCGAAGCAGCGGTCCACCGTGCCGCCCGGGGCGATGAGGGAGGTCTTGGCCGAGTGGTTGATGGCGGCCGTGACGTGTACGTGGGGTGAGAGCAGGACGAAGAGCGGGTGCCGCTCCGCGAGCTGGCGGTGCATGGCGAGCCAGACCGCCTCCATCACCATGTGCGTGCGACCGAGGTGGGCCCAACCCTCGTGGACGTTGGCGTCCGCGATCTGCACGGCCGTGCGCGCCATCCACCAGCGCCACCCGTCGGCCGGCGTGAACAGGGCGCTGGTCGACGGATCCTGGCCGACCTGGATGGCGACGGGCAGCAGGGTGCCGGTCCCCTTCTCGGCGGCGAACAGCGCGAGCGGCGCACCGAGGTGCTTGACCAGGCCGTCGGTCGTGCCGGTCGGCACCCCGTCGAGCGGCGCGTAGTCCGCGAGGTAGACCCGCCCCTCGGCGAGCGCTGCGGCCAGCGAGTCACCCTCGCCCATGCCCCGGCGCCAGATCGCCTCGGTCACGGGGAAGTGGTCGGGGATCCGCGTGCACCGGGCCAGCACCATCGGGTTCACGCCCGCGACCCGCTGCCAGGCGAAGGCCTCGTCCTGGCGCCGGGGCGTGTCGTGGAAGAAGGCCACGACGTCGGGCGCCTTCCACACGCGGTAGAGCTCCTCGTACTCGGACCAGGAGGTGGGCGGGCGCTGGGACATCGCGGCGGCCAGGGCCTGCGGGGTCTGGAAGAGCGAGTCGTGCAGGTCGGAGCCACGGATGGACTCGAACCGCTTCCGCACGATGGCCTCGAACTCACCCGACTCGAGCCCCTCGATGGCCATGGCGCCCAGGTTGGCCGCGATGGCGAGGTAGCTCTTGAGCGTCCGCACCGTGTACGGGATCGGGTACTCGTCCTCCTCGGGGAGCGTGGCCCCCGTCGCGACGCCGGGCGGCCAGTCGTAGGCGTAGGTCCAGGTCTGGCGGCTCTGCTGGAGCTGGCTGCTCCGCCCCGCCGGATCGTCGTCTGAAGCTGGCAAGCTCGGCATCTGACCTCCGGGCGCACGATAGCCGAAGTGGCGAGCGAGATGCATCCACCCGGGGATGCCCGGGCAAGGGCCCCGGTCCGCCCGAGCCCGGAGCCCGGAGCCTGGAGCCCGGAGCCTGGAGCCCGTAGCCCGGAGCCCGTAGCCCGTAGCCCGGAGCCCGGAGCCCGGAGCCTGTAGCCTCCGAAGCCCTGCCCCGAATCCCCCCGAGCCTGTTACGACGGGCGGCCGAGGTGAGGATGATGCTGGTGACGTGGCTGGGCGCGGCGGCGCTCGCGCAGGACCTGCCCTTCGAGCAGTACACCCTGGACAACGGCCTGACCGTCGTCCTCCACGAGGATCACGCGCTGCCGCAGGTCGTCGTGAACACCTGGTACCGCGTGGGCAGCAAGGACGAGGTCGCCGGTCGCAGCGGGTTCGCACACCTGTTCGAGCACCTCATGTTCATGGGGACCGACCGGTTGCCCGACAACGGCTTCGACGTGGTCATGGAGGGCCACGGCGGCTGGAACAACGCGTTCACCTTCGAGGACGGCACCAACTACTACGACGTGGGGCCCGCCGAGCTCGTCGACACCTTCCTGTGGATGGAGGCGGACCGCATGTCCGCCCTCGGCGAGGCGATGACGCAGGAGAAGCTCGATCTCCAGCGCGACGTCGTGCGCAACGAGCGGCGCCAGAACACCGAGGATCGGCCGTACGGCAGGGTCCGCCTCTATCTTCCGCAGATGATGTACCCCGAGGGCCACCCGTACGCGCACAGCGTGATCGGGACCCACGAGGACCTGATGGCGGCCTCCCTCCAGGACGTGAAGGACTTCTTCGCGAGCTGGTACGTGCCGAACAACGCCATCCTCGTGGTTGCCGGCGACTTCGACCCGGCCGCCGTCAAGGCCGCCGTGGCGCACGACTTCGGCGCCATCCCCGGCAAGCCGCTGCCCGAGCGCGCCAGCCCCGAGCCCGTCACCTCCCCCACCGAGGCCGACCGGACCATCGAGGACCGCGTCGACGCCGCTCGCCTCGACCTGTACTGGCACAGCGCGCGCGCCCTCTCCGACGACGACGCGAAGATGTCGCTCATCGCCAACCTGCTCGGCGGCGGCGAGTCGAGCCGGCTGTACCGCAAGCTCGTCCTGACCGGAAAGGCGCAGGACGTGACCGTGTTCCAGGACGGGCTCGAGTGGGACGGGACCTTCGCGCTGCGGGTCACGGCCCTCGACGGCACGCCGATCGAGGAGCTGGAGGCCGCGGTGCGGGAGGAGCTCGCCACCCTCGCGGCCACCCCGCCGACCGACGACGAGATGGCGCTCCTCCGGAACCAGCTCGAGTTCGGCACCATGTACTCGATCCAGCGCCTGCAGGACCGCGCGCTGCGCCTCGCCCAGTACGCCGCCTACACCGGTGACCCAGGGTGGCTCGCGAAGGACCTCGACCGCTCCCGACGCGTCCAGGCCGCGGACCTGTCGGACGCCACGCGCCGGCTGCTGGTCGAGGGCACGCCCGTGCGCATCGTCGTCACCCCCCAGGCGGAGAAGTGATCATGTTGCTGTCCCTGCTCGCTCTCTCCGCGCACGCGGCACCCGCTCCCGCGCAGGTCGTCGAGATCGACGCCGCCATCGACTGGCTCGGCCCGATCCCCGAGGTCGGCGCGCCCTCCGTCTTCGTCCCACCGACGCCCGGCACCGCCACCACGCTCGGCGGACGCCCGGTGTGGGTCGTCGAGGACCACGTGCTGCCCATCGTCAGCGTGGTGCTCTCCGTCGCTGGCGGCTCGTCCACCGACCCCGCCGGGAAGGCCGGACGCGCTGCGCTCGCCGACCAGATGATGCGCCAGGGCGCCGGCGAGCGGGACGCGACCGCCTTCGCAGCACTGGTCGAGCGCGAGGCCATCGAGCTCGACGTGAGCACCGGCCGCGAGGGCTCCACGATCTCGTTCACCTGCAATCGCGACAAGCTCGATCTGGCGCTGGACCTCGTCGCCGACATGATCCTCCGCCCCACGCTGCTCGAGGAGGACCTGGTCCGCGAGCGCGGGCTGGAGGTGGCGGCCCTCGAGCAGGCGGACAACGAGCCCGGCAGCGTCGCCTCTCGGCTGGCCTGGGCGGCGTGGTGGGGCGCGGACCACCCGTACGGCCACCCGTCCGCGGGGCTGGCGGACACGCTCGGGACCCTCACGCGCAAGGACGCGAAGGCGTACCACAAGGCCTACTGGACGCCGACGACGCTGACGGTGACGGCCGCCGGCGACCTCACCGCCGCCGACCTCGCGTCCCGCATCGATGCCCGCCTGGGCGGCTGGAAGGCGCGAGCGGCCAAGCTCCCCACGATCACCGAGGCCCCCGAGCAGGCACGCACCGTCATCGCCGCCGACCGGCCCGGCAGCGCCCAGACCACGCTGTTCCTGATGATGCGTGGCGAGGGCATCGGCGAGGGCGAGGCGCTGGACCTCGGCTCCGTCGTGCTCGGCGGCACCTTCACGTCCCGCCTCAACGCCAAGCTGCGGGAGGAGAAGGGCTACACCTACGGTGCTCGCGCGGGCACGGTCGAGCTCGCGAAGGGCGGCGGCGTCGTCCAGGTCTACACCTCCGTACGGACGGACGCGACGGGCGCTGCCCTGGCGGACCTGCTGGGCGAGCTCGAGCGCGCGCAGGAGGGCATCACGGACGACGAGCTCACCAAGGCGATCGGCGCCTGGCGCCAGGACGTGCTGGCGGCCATGGAGACGCGCGACGCGGCGGCGGGCATCTTCGCGCGCTGGGAGCGGGCCGGCCGTCCGCCGTCGTCGCTGGCCGACGAGCTGCGCACGATCGAGGGCACGACGACCGCCGCCGTGGACGAAGCGCTCCACACCTACGGCCCACAGGCCGAGCAGGTCCTGGTCCTGGTCGGCGACAAGGCCGCCATCGCGTCGCAGCTCGAGGAGATCGGCCTGACCGGCGTGAGCTGGGTCGAGTGAGGCGGGCGCTGCAGGCGCTGGGGGCTCTCGTGGCCCTCGTCCTCGCCGCCGCCGGCGTGCTGCTGGCGGTCGTCGCCCTGCAGCCGTCGACGACGCACATCGAGCGAGCGCACGTCCTGCCGCAGGCGCCCTCCGTCGTCTTCCCGCTCGTGGACGACATGGCCGCGTTCGCCGAGTGGAACCCCTGGCGCGACCTCGAGCCCGACGCCACCGTCAAGGTCTCGCCCGAGTCCCGAGGTGTGGGGGCCTGGTACGCCTGGCAGGGCGAACAGGTCGGGCGAGGCCGGATGGTCGTGACCTCCACCCGACCCGGGGTGCAGGTGGACGCGCGGCTCGAGTTCATCGAGCCCTTCGAGTCCGAGGCGCACGTCACCTTCACGCTCGAGCCCACGCACGACCAGGGCACGCGGGTGGTCTGGGGGTATGACAGCGTCAACTCGCTGACGGCGAAGGCCGCCGGCCTGATGGTGGACGTGGACGCGATGCTCGGGGCCGACTTCGAACGTGGCCTGGACAAGCTGGCCGCCATGGCCGCCGAGCGCGACGACGGGCGCGCCCGGGCCGAGGCCGAGGCGGCGGCGGCGGAAGCGGCGCGGATCCGGGCGGAAGAGGCCGCGACGGCCGAGCGGGCGCCCTAGGGTAGGAAGCCAGGGGACGCGGGAGCGCTACGCTGAAGAGCAGGTTGCTGACTTGTTCAGCAACCTGCTAGCCGACTACCGGTCGAGGACGAAGACCAGGCCGAGCGATCCACCGAGCTCCTGGTGCGCGAGCTCGATCGTGCCGCCGTCCTCGACGAACGCGGCGTGCTTGGCGGCCACACCCACCACGGCGCCCACGGGACCGTGGCTCAGCACCGCGCTCCCGCGCGCGTGCCAGGCGGCGGCCGAGGCGCCCCCGACGGCCTGGAGCGACACGAAGGACACGGGCCGCACGCGCACGCCGAGCTCGGGCTGCGGCAGGAGCACGGTGCGCCGCCCCTCGTCGACGCGGACCACCCCCGTCACCACGCCCGCTCCCGCCGAGACCGCGACCGGGCCGAACCCCACACCCACGAGCCCCGCCGCGTCGAGCCCGGGCCCCTGGCCGAGCACAGCATTGCCCCAGACGTCCCAGCCGAGCGCGAGCGGCGCCGGCTGGATCCACCCGAGGGTCGCGCCGCCGACGGACACACCGGTCTCGGCTTCGTCCGGGAGGTGGTCGTTGGGCTCGCTGGGTGCCTGGTTCCGCGAGGCGAGCCCGGCCGCCGGACCCACGACGAGCCAGCTCCCGAACGAGGTGGAGCTCTTCTGCGCCGGGACCGGATCGGGAGGGGGTCGCGGAGGCGTCCACGAGGCGGGCAGCTTCCCGTCGCGCAGGACCACCGTCTGCAGCTCGCCCTCGTGTCGACGCTGCACCACGTGCAGCCCCGAGAGATCGCGAATCGCGTCCACCGAGCGCCCGTCGATCCAGTACGGATCGGCGGTCGGCAACGGCTCCACCGTGTCCGCTGGCGGTGGCGGGGCCCACTCGCGCAGCGCGGGCGGGCCGAGGTCACGCGGCACCTCCGGCCAGGTCCGCAACGCGGTGGTCAGCGGCACGCTCCAGCCGCCCCCCTCGGCGTTCAACGCCACCGACCAGTGGAACAGGAAGGTCGACCACACCTCGGGATCGAGCGGGCCGTCGACGCACGGCAGCTCCGTCTCCACCCGGTCCGCCAGCCGTTGGAAGCCAGCGAGGTCCTCGGCGAACAGCAGATCCCTGCCCTCGTCCACCCGCTGCTGGAGCTCCGCCGCCGGCCACGCCTCGCACGCGGGCATCAGCGGGTGACCTGGCAGGCGTAGGTCACGCGGCTGCACCGCACCGTGACCTGCTCGTCGGCGGCGAGCTCCACGACCCCGGACTGCTGGTACCCCGAGCCGAAGTCGGCCCACAGCGTCCAGGTCCCCGCCGCCAGGTCGCCACCCGTCGATGTCCGATACCCCGAACGGCGGAGCTCGACGGGGGTGGCGCTGGCGACCACGACATGCCCGGTCTTCGGACGCACCACGGGAGCGGGAGCGGGAGCGGGTGCTGGCGCCGGCTCCGGCGCTGCCACGGGCTCCGGCGGAAGGACCGGCTGGGGCTCGAGCTCGGGCTCGGGCGACGCAGGTTCGGGCGCAGGCGCTGGCGCTGGCTCGACCACGGGCGCAGGGGCAGGCGCCGCGACCGGGACGGGGGCTGGCGTCGGGGGCGTCGACGGCTGACGCGCCGACCAGGCGAGCGCGAGCAGCGCGAGGACCAGCACCACCGCACCGGCTCCCACCGCCGCCCCGGCGGCCCCCACACCGGTCATCCCCACGCCGATCAGCCCCACCCGGCTCCATCCGCCGGTCGTGGTGTCGCCCCGCTCCAGGGTGTCGGAGACCCCCGCTGGCGTCGGTACCGGGCGCTTGCTGCCGAAGTTCTCCATCGCCTCGACCAGCGTTCGCTTCTCCTCGGTCGGGCGCCCGTCCTCCGGCCAGTCCCAGGTCTTGCACCAACGCCGCAGCGGCGGGCCCTCGAGCGAATCGGCGATCACCTCGCACCGCGACGAGACCTGCTCGGCCGTCGGCCGGTCACCCTCCCCGAAGGCCAGCATGGACCGCAGCAGCTCGGCCACGGGCTCCGGGAGCTCGAGCGGCTCGAGCCTCGGCAGCACGTACCGGTCGAAGCGGCCCTGATCGACCGACAGCGCCACCTGCTCGTGGCTCTCGAGCTCCCCGAACAGCGAACGGCCGCACACCCCCTCGAACAGCACGCACCCGAGCGAGAACACGTCGCTCGCCGGGAGCACGTCACGCCCCGGATCGAAGCGCTCGGGCGCGAGGTACCCGAAGGAGCCGAGCACGACGTGGGTGGAGGTGCGAGCGTCACGGAGCGAGGCACGGGCGATGCCGAAGTCCAGCAGCTTCACGTCACCCCGGCGGCCGACCCGGATGTTCGCGGGCTTGATGTCACGGTGCACGAGGCGCAGCTCGGTGCCGTCGAAGGCCTTGGCGTGCGCCGCCGCCTCCAGCGCGTCCGCGACCCGACCGATCACCTCGAGCAACGGCCGCAGCGGCATGCGTTCCCGCTCGCCCGTCCCGACACGGATGCAGGCCTTCAGGTCGGTGCCCTCGACGTACTCCGTGACGAGGGCGATCTTGCCGTTCAGCTCGACCAGGTCGATCACCTTGAGGATCGACGGGTGGTCGAGCATACCGAGGAGCTTGCCCTCGTCCCTCATCCGAGCGACCGCGTCGCCGCGCGGATCGAGATCCGCGTGGAGCAGCTTGACCGCCACGCGGGTGGCGATGCCCCCGGGCGAGGTCATCGTCGCCGCGAAGACCTCGCCGAACCCTCCCTTCCCCAGCCGACGATCGAGCTCGAACCGACGCGACCCGGTGTCCGAGCTCAGGTCCATCGGCGCCTCCGACGGATCAACAGCACCAACGGCAAGGCCACCAGCCCCGACCCGCCTCCCGTCGCGTCACAATCACACCCTCGCGCCACGAAGGTGCCGGGCACGCGATCGAGGCCCACGGGGTCGCCGGTCGTCGTCGGGTCGGCCGTGTCACCCGGGCCGTCGGTGGGTCCGTCGGTGGGCGAGGTCGTGCCGCCGCAGCCCACGTCGTCGGGCGTGCCGGCGTCGCAGTCGTCGTCCACCCCGTTGCAGGTCACCTCCGTGTGGTCGGGCGAGCGGTCCGGATCGGTGTCGTCGCAGTCGTCGTCACAGGTGCTGACGCCGTCCTCGTCGACATCGGGGGCGTCCTCGGTGGACGGATCGCAGTCGTCGTCCACCCCGTTGCAGGTCGTCTCCACGCCGCTCGGGTATCGGTAGGGGTCGCCGTCGTCGCAGTCGTGACACTCGTCGAAGCCGTCCCGATCGGCGTCGACCGCGTCCGGCGTCCCCGGGACGCAGTCGTTGTCGAGGCCGTCGCACTTCACCTCTGCCTTGCCGGGCGTCACGGCGAACTCCGTGTCGTCGCAGTCGCTGCACATGCCCACGCCGTCGCCGTCGCCGTCGGGGTCGTCCTCGGTGGCGGCGTCGCAGTCGTCGTCCACCCCGTTGCAGGTCCTCTCCGGCTCGCCGGGGTTCACGTCGGGGTCGGTGTCGTCACAGTCCGTGGCCGTCGTGTACCCGTCGAGGTCGAGGTCGAGGTCGGGGATGTCCACCCACTCGCCGTCGCCGCCATCGTCCCCGTTCGACAGGGGCAGGATGCTGTTCCCGCCGCGGCCGCCATCCACCCGCACGTTGCAGGACGAGGTGTCGATGCCCAGCGTCACGATTCGGCCGCCACCGCCACCGCCGCCGCCGCGGCCGCCCGCCGTGCCCCCGCTCCCACCGGCGCCACCCTGGACCCGCAGGTCTCCCCGGCAGAGGCCCCCGGTGGCGTGGAGCAGGATGCCGCCGCCGGCGCCCCCACCACCTCCGGCGTCGATCAGCGCCGACGAGCCGGTCCCACCCCGGGCCTCCACGAGAGCCGACGAGGCGAGGGTCATCGTCCCCCTGGCTCCGAGCTCGATGGCGCCGCCACCGCCAGCGCCGTTGCCGTTGCCGTTGCCGCTGGCCCGGCCGCCGCCGCTCCCTCCCTGCAGCGTGGTGAGGAGGTCGCCGTAGGCCGCGCCGCCGGCCGCGTTCCCGCTGGCGCCCCCGTCGGCGCCGTATCCGCCGCCACCCGCGCCACTGTTCGTGCTCTGCCCGCCGCCGGGCCCGCCGCCGACGAGCGAGGCCGAGGACGCGCCATCGAACCCGCCCGGTCCGCCCGTCCGCCCGTCCGCGGTGACCACGATCTCCGCGTCGAGGAAGAAGTCGCCTCTCGACAGGATCGCGAAGGGGCGGCTGCCCGAGGCCTCGAGGTCGCGCTGCAGGTCCACGTCGTCGAAGGTGAAGACCACGGTGTTGCCGGCGAGCACGCCCGTGACCACGCCCAGTCCGGTGGCGCTCATCGAGCGCGTGTCCGTGTCCACGACCACCGTTCCGGCCGGTGACAGCGAGGCCCCCAGGGACGAGAAGGCCCCGGGATCCAGCGGCGCAGCGACCGAGGCCGCCATCAGGATCATCCACCAGCACGACACGCGGCCATTGTCGCACGAACGGGACCGCGCGCGGAAGGTCGATCATGGCCCGTTGCGCGCGACCTCCACGGTCCCGCCCACCGCGGGAGCCGCCGCCACGGCCTCGGCGGCCGACGCTGGCAGGACGGGACAGTCGGTGATCCGGAGGTCCCCACCCACCTCCTCCAACGCCGTCCAGCCCGTCAGCGCCTCCAGCGCCGGATCGTCGACGACGGACAGCGAGCCCCCGATGCGGGTCAGGCCCTCGGGTCGCACCAGGTCGCCGACCCCGACCCTGCGCAGCACGAGGTCCCCCGCGCAGCTCTCGAGCGGCGGGAGCCCCAACGACACGGCGGCGGGCAACACCTCCAGCCGCAGACCACCCACCCGGCGCAGCGACGCGAACGCGTCGTGCCCCTGCAGCGACGGCGCCTCACGCACCACGAGCTCCCCGCCCACCTCCTCGAGCAGGTCGAACCCGTCGACCGCCACCAGCCGCGGGTGCCGCGCGATCGTGAGCGACCCGCCGATCCGGGTGAGCACCGTGAAGCCGTCCAGCCGCGTGCCCCCGAGCTCCTCGATCACCACGTCCCCAGCGACCTGCTGCAGCTGCCCGAAGCCATAGAAGCCGCCGAGCGAGGGCATCCCGGACAGCACGAGATCACCCCCCACGGTCCGCAGCGCGTAGCCCTCCCCGTCGATCGCCCGGACCGACGGCAGATCCTCAAGCGCCAGCGAGCCACCCACTTCCCGCAGGAGGGGTAGGCGCACCTCCTCCAGGGCTGGCAGATCACGAAGGACCAGGTCACCACCCACCGAGGCGAGCGTGGCCAGATCGGCCTCCGTCAGATCCGTGAGCGATGTGAGCGACGTGTCACGCCCGATCTCGACGAGCCTCGGAGCTGACAGGCCCGTAACGCCGACTTCCGAACGCAGTGATCCCGTGAGCCTCTCCAGTACGGGCAGATCGGCCCACCCACCGGCCAGGACCAGGTCACCGTGCACCTCACAGAGGCACGGCAGCGACAGGTCACCCTGGAGCCGCAGGTCCCCCTCCACGACCAGCGCGAGCTCTCCGCAGAGCCCGGAGGCGTCCTCGGGCGCGCTCACGACGGTCGGCACACCGCAGTCCAGCGGGGCCGGCACCGAGGTCCCCGGCGCATCGCACGCGAGCCAGGCCAGGAGCGTGTCGCGATCGGCATCCTCGAGCCCGCCCGCGGGAGGCATCGCGCCCGCCTCCAGCATCGCCCGCACGCCGGCCTGCGAACGGCGCACCCCGGCGAGGGTGTCGAGGTCCACGCCCGGCGGCGCACCGTAGCGCAGGTCACCTTCGAGCTCGGACGAGTGGCAGGACGTGCACCAGGTGCGGAAGACGGGCTCGACCTCCTCCCACCCGTCGTCGCACGCGGGGGCGGACGTCGGCGGTCCCCCGCACGCGAGGAACACCAGCGCCAGCAGCTCAGGCCGGGTGCGCGCCACGGAACGGCACCACACCCGGCAACCAGCTGCCCGGGTCCACCCCCACCAGCTCCAGCAGGCCCGCGCAGAAGGCGTCGTAGCGGCAGAGCCGACCGTCGGCGCTCGGCTCGCCCGTCGCCAGGTCCATGGGCAGCGACTCCACCTGCTGGTCGGTCGAGCCCGAGACCGCGCCGCCCCGCACCGCGCCCAGCAACAGCGCCGAGCCATGGCCCCAGTGGTCCTTGCCGGTGGCCGCGTTGCGCAACGGCGTGCGCGTCATCTCGCTCACCACCGCCACGACCGTCCGATCGAGGAGGCCTGCGTCCGACAGGCCGCTCATCAGGCGGTCCAGACCGGCGAACGTTCGCTGGAACATCCCGTGCTGTCCGACGTTGGCGTCGTGCGTGTCCCAGCGCTCGCGCGTGTCCAGGGTCACGGCGTGGCACACCCCGCGCGACAACAGCTCGACCGCGATGTCCGCCTGCTCGGCGAGCGAGGACGTCCGGCCCACGGCCAGCGCGCCCAGCACGGGCTCCGCCCGCTCCCGGAAGGCGTCACCCCGGTCGAGCGAGGCGATCAGGTCGTCCAGCGCGCGGTCGTTGGCCGCACCATCCCCGAACCGTCCCCGCAGTCCGTCCGCACGCCGACGCACCCAGGCCTCGAGGAGCGCGTCGTCGTCGGGGTGCGGCTCGAAGAAGGGGTAGTCCGACGGCGCGTTGACGGGCGCCCCGAGGGCCGAGGGGTCGAGCAGGCCCGCGAGCTGGGAGCTCGCACCGAGGCGCCCGCTGCTGGCGGCGAGCGGCCCCGCGATCGACCACCCCGACAGGTCGACGGAACCCAGCGGCAGCCCGGCGCCGTGGGCGTACCCGGCGATGGTCGCCATGTCGGGTGCGCGGCCGTCCTGCGTCGCCGTGAGCATGCGGTACCGGCAGGGCACGTGCGCGATCGAGCCGGACCAGATGCCGTTGACGACGTGCGCCGACCCGGACCATCGCTCGAAGAAGCGCGCGACCGAGGGCCGCTTGCGGTCGTTGACGACGATCGGGATTCCCGAGAACGTCCGTACCGCCTCTCGATCCTCGGGATCGTCGGGATCCTCGTCGACCTCCGGGCCCTCGACCGGGCAGGGTCCGCCGCCCGGCGTCGTGCAGGACAGCTTCGGGTCGAAGCAGAAGGTCACGTCCCAACCGCCCTCCGCGAACACGACCACCAGGTGGCGGGCGTCTCCGGCCGCGCGGGAGCGCCCGAGCACGGGGACCGGCACCCCCAGCGCCGCCGCCGCCAGCAGCAGGTCGCGCCGACGCATCAGTACAGCTCCATGCGCGGGTCCTGCAGCAGCGCCGTGATCACGAGCTTCCAGCCCTCGGAGGGTCCGCCGGCACGAGCGGCACCCGACCGCCACAACGCCTCGAGCGCATCGACGTCGGCGGCGTCGGGTCGCAGCTCCCCCTCGATGCGCGCCATCAGGTCCACGATCTGCGCGCGCACCAGCGCCTCGTCGCGGTCCTCCGCCTCCACCCGGAGCAGCAGGTGCCGTTCGGCGACCGGCGCCGCGAGATCGGTGTCCACGACGTGGCCGGCGGCCTGTCGGGCGACCGTGCGCAGCGCGAGCAGCCCCGTCGGGGTGGGCGTGTGCGTGGGGTGGGTCACCGTGTACGCGTCCACGCCGCCCATCATCGCGCGGAACCCGTACAGGTCGCTGTCCAGCAGATCGACCGGCCCCCAGCAGTCGTTCCCGTCGGCCTCGCAGCCCGGCAGGTCCTGGTCGGCGAGGAACCGGAAGCCGGTGAGGTCGCGCAGGGTGCGCGAGGCCTGCTCGGGTCGCAACGTCTGCAGTCCGACCGCGAATGGTGAAGGTTCATCGCCAGCGATGACTCGACGAGTGGCGAACGCGTCCGAGAGCACCACGGCCTCGACCAGCTGCCGGGCGGACCACCCCGACGCCACCAGGCCCTCCGCCAGCCCCGCGATCCAGTCCTCGGGCAGCTCGTCCCGGTCGCGCTGCGTGAGCCAGCCCGCGAACGTCCGTGCCGTGCAGGTGGCGAACCGGGGATCGGCCGTGACCTGCTGTCCGAGATCCACCAGGTCGATCCCAGGATCCCCGAAGAACGCGGGCGGATGGAGGTGGTGGTCGGCCCACCCGTCGGCCTCGGCCACGTCCCAGAACTTGAGCGGGTAGCACCAGTGCTCCGGCCGGTAGGCGCCGAGCGGCGGCTCACCGAGCGACCAGTCCCACTCACAGCCCAGGTCGTAGGCCTGGAGCACGGCGTTGCGCTGGATCTGCTCCTTGAAGCCCCAGAAGTAGGCCGCCAACGGATCGAGGGCGTCGTGGCAGGCGACGCACGCCTCCCGCGTGGACACCGCCTCGGCGACGGCGTCCGGATCGGAGACGTCGACCCCACCCTCCACGAAGACGTCGCGGTCGCCGAGGTCCTCACACAGCCAGGTGCGCGACACGAAGTTCGCGCGTCCCCGGTGGTAGTTGGCGGCGTTGCTGGTGTGCCGCCGCCAGAGCTGGCTGTCCGAGAGCAGTCCGGCGCGGGGACGCCCGTCCACCCAGTGGGTCGGCTGCCACTGGGGGCCCCCTTCGTCGAACGGAAGCCCGTAGACGTCGGCGACGATGCGGTCGGCGACCGTGTAGTCCGCAGTGAGGATCTCGGTGTACGGCCGATCCTGGAGCACCACCTCCCGTACCAGGCGCAGCGGCGCCTCCGTGGTCGAGCGGTAGACGTCCGCCTGGTCCAGCCCGCGGTCCGCCAGCAGCCCGACGACGGGCAGCTGGTAGTTCGTGTCGTCGCGCAGCAGGTACAGCTCGGCGTGCCAGTCCTCGACCGTGTCCCCGAAGGCCTCGCCCGCCAACCACCCTTGAACCAGGCCCTTCAACGCGCCAGGATCCTCGTCCACCGCCTGCAACTCGTCGAGCGATGGCCGCACGCCACGCACCGCCATCGACGCGCGCACGAGGTGCTCGGTGGGCGACAGGCGCTCCACCATCGTCGGGGTGGCGGACGGTCCGCCCCCACACCCAGTGAGCACCAGCCAGATCGGACGCACGACGCCAGGGTATCCCGCCCCAAGCGCGATCACGTGGCCGGCAGGTCCACCCGCGCCAACAGGCCACCGAGGGGGGAGGCCTCCAGCGACAGGACCCCTCCGTGGGCCGCCGCGCAGGACCGCACCGACAGCAGCCCGAGCCCGGAACCGCCGGCGCGTGTCGTGAAGAGCCCGGCGAGCACCTTCTCCCGGAGCGCCTCGGACAGCCCGGGTCCCGCGTCGTGGACCTCGAGCCAACCGCCGCCCGGGGCGGCGCCCACGCGGACCTCGATGAGCGGCGCCTGGCTCCCCGCCTGGACCTGGGCAGCGTTGAGGACGAGGTTCCAGACGATCTGGTGGATCAGCGCGGACCGGAGCGGCAGAATCACCGATACCCCCCCTTCGAACCGGATCTCGCGCCCTACGACCTCGGGGTGTTTCCGAACGACCGCCAGCGCCTCCTCCACCACCTGGGCGAGGTCCGCCTCCTGCGCCGGCGACTGCTCGGGGTGGGCGGCGTCCCGAAGCCCCCGGGACAGCTCGGCGAGCCGGAGCGTCGCCCGTCCGGCCTCGTCGAGCAGCGCCGAGTCCGTGGTCCGTTCGTCCCGCAGCGTCTCGTGCACCAGGTGGAGCACGCTGAGGTAGTTGTTGATGTCGTGGCCGATGGCGGCGGCCATCACGCCCACCAGGGCTCGTTGCTCCGCCATCGCGAGCGCCGCCTGTTGCTGGATGACGCGCTCCGCCAGGGCGTCTCGCCGGCGCAGCAAGCCGTACGAGACCGCGAACAGGGCGAGGCTGGTCACGACGACGAAGGCGATGCCCTTGAGCTCCTCGACGCGGGTCAGCGCCTCCTGGCTCTGCACCAGCGCGCCGGCGACCCGTGAGGAGATCAGGATGTAGACGGCGGCCGATGCGCCGTACGCGAGCGCGAGCCACAACGCGCTCTTCAGGGCGGAGATCCTCGCCGTCTCCACGTCACCTCCGGGCGGTCGACCATACCGCCGACGGGAATGACGTAGATGTCAAGATCTCGCCGGGAGCGTGCTGTCAGGTCGCCAGTTGGCCCACCACGTGGTCCGCGAGCTCCCGGTACTGCTGCGCCGCCCGACACCCCGGGTCGAACGCGAAGATGTCCGTCCCGGCGTGCTGCGCCTTCGCGAGGCTGGCGTTGATGCCGATGCGGACGGGGAGCAACGCGGGCCCGAAGGCCTCCTCGATCTCCGAGACGATGGCCTCGTTCAACGTCGTGTTGCGTCCGTCCACGCGGGTCAACAGGACGCCGAGCACGTCGATCTGGGGGTTGAGGCGGTGCGCGATGGTGGACACCGTCTGTGCGAGCGCCGCGACGCCCTTGAGCGCGAGCGGGCTCGGATCGCACGGGATCAGCACCTGGTCGGCCGCCACCAGGCCGTTGATGGCCAGGTTCCCCTGGTTGGGGGGACAGTCGATCACGATGACGTCGTAGTGGGTGCGGGTCACGCGGAGCTTGTCGCGGAGCACGAACTCCTTGCCGATGCGCGTGCCCAGCAGGTCCTCGGTGGCCGCCAGGCCGGCGTCGTACGCCGTGGCGTCGAGCCCGTCGATCCCGGTCGGCACCACCGCGTCCAGCACCTCGGACTCGGCCTCGTCCTGCAGCACGCGCGCGAGCGAGGGACCGGTCGCGGGCATGGTGCTCTGGAGAGCGGTCGCCACGTGCCCCTGCGGGTCGAGGTCGACGAGCAACACCCGCTTCCCGTGGAACCGCGCGAGGGCCGCCGCGAGGCTGACCGCGCTGGTGGTCTTGCCCACGCCACCCTTCTGGGCCGCCACCGCGACCACGACGGCGTTCCGGTCGCCCATCGCGCGGGCGGGAGCCCGATCTCCGGGCGTGGACGACACCAGGCGACGGAGACCGACCTTGAGCAGGTTCCTCATGGCACACCTCGACGAAGTGCCGTCATGTTCACCATCGACACCGGATCTGTCAAGTGTGTTCTAGGTATTGATTTGACATGTCAACCCTCTGTTCCGCGTGCGGCGTGATACCGCCCAACGTTCGGAGGTCGGGATGCCGGTCCAGGTCCACATCGTCGCGGGGCACCTCGGTGCCGGGAAGACCAGCGTCCTCCGCCACCTCCTCTCCCAGGCGGTCGCCGGGGAGCGCGTCGGGGTCGTGGTGAACGACTTCGGGGAGGCGGCCATCGACGCCGCCCTGCTGGGCTCGGCCTCCGCCACCACACGCGAGATCCGCGGATCGTGCGTCTGCTGCACCGCACCGGAGGGCTTCGCAGCGTCGGTGGGTGAGCTGCTGGACCAGGTGGACCGGCTGTTCGTCGAGCCGACCGGGTTGGCCCGCCCCTCGGACCTCATCGACACCCTGCGGCGCGCGCCGTACGCGGACCGCATCGCGCTCGGGCCGCTCGTCGTGGTCGTCGACCCGCGGGAGCTCGCGAGCGGGCGCGTCCCGCACGACGCCGTGGACCAGCTCGCCGCTGCCGAGATCGTCGTCGCCAACCGGTGCGACCTCGCGAGCGACCGCGACCTCGCCGCGCTGCACGACCGCCTCGGCGCGCTGTGGCCGGGCCCGGTCCGCGTCCACGAGACCACCCACGGCCAGGTGCCGCCCACCGTGCTGGCGCCGAGCGACGGCCAGCCCCGTCGAGCCCCGCACGCCCACGCGCACCACCACGGCGATCACGCCAGCGCTCGCTCGCTGATCCTCTCCGCCGATCGGGTCTACTCGCGAGAGGCGTTGGTCCGTTGGCTCGCGTCGGCGCCCCTGCTCCGCGCCAAGGGCCTGTTCCGGACCGACGAGGGCTGGCGGGTGGTCCAGCTGGCCGGGGGCGAGGTCTCCGTCGAGCCCACGAGCTGGCGCGCCGACAACCGGATGGACGCCATCGCCGCCGACGCCGCCGCGCTCGAGCGCCTCGAGGCCGACCTGGAGCGGTGCAGGGCCGCCCGCGCGGAGGAAGGCCTGATCGAGCTCGCGTGGCCATCGGGCACCCGCACCTTCGATCGCGAGGCGCTGCTCGCGCTGCCCGACCGTGTCGGCGACGTGGCGTCGCGCTTCCCCAAGCGCGCGGGCGCGGGCGCATCGCTCCGGGCCCTGCTGGCGTCCGCCGGGGCTCCGCTCGAGGGGACGCTGGTGGTGGCGGCCGCGGACGGCTTCACGAGCGACCCGGTCGATGTCCGCGACGCGCTGGACGGGGTGATCGTCGACACCCTCGACGACGCCGGACTGCCCGCGTCCCAGGGTGGCCCGTTCCGGCTGCTCGTGCCCGGGTCGGTCCCGTGCGCGAACGTGAAGGCGGTGACCCGCCTGGTGGTCCGGTAAGCTCCGATCATGTGGGTCTGGTGGGTCGCCTGCGAGCAGGCCGAGGTCGAGCCTCCCGCGCCGACGCTGTCGCTCGTCGAGCACGGGGTGCGGACGTGCGCGGACCCCTCCCGCCGCGACGAGCGGGCGTTCGACGAACTCGTGCTGGACGGGGATCCGGCGGATGCCCACCGCTTCTGGGGCGCGGGGGTGGTCGCCGCCGATCTCGACGGGGACGACGACCTCGATCTGTTCCTCCCTGGTCCCGAGCGCCTGCGCCTCTTCCGGAACGACGGCGGGCGCTGGGTCGAGACGCCCGAGGCGCTGCCGTCCGCCGCCAGCGGTCACCGGGCGGTGGGCGCGGTCGCGGGGGACGTCGACGGCGACGGCGACCTCGATCTCGTGGTGACGCGCTTCGGCGAGACCGACCTGCTGCTCGTCCAGGACGGCGGACGGTTCGCGCTGGCGGAGGACGCCGCGCTGTCGGGCCCCGCGCTCCACAGCCAGTCCCCTGCCCTCGCCGACGTCGACGGGGACGGCGATCTGGACCTGGCCATCGCGGGTCATGGGCTCGTCGAGTCCGACGGCGAGCGGGTGATCGTGCCCGGCCCGGGAGACCCGACCCGGCTGCTGCTGTGGGAGGACGGCGCCTTCGACGAGCGCGCGGACCTGCTCCCCGACAGCGCGCACGACGCGTACACCTTCGTCGCCTCGTTCGCCCGACTGGACGACGACGACCGGCCCGATCTGCTGCTCGCCGACGACTACCCCTACTGGATGTCGGGCATGGCGCTGCGCCAGCACGCGGACGGCTTCGTGCGGGCGCCCGACCTCGGCCTGGACCTGGACGCGGCCGGGATGGGTGTGGCCGCCGAGGACATCGACGGAGACGGGCTCGACGACTTCCTGGTGCCGGTGTGGGACCGGCTCTATCTGCTGCGCTCCGACGCCGACATCGGGCGGTGGATCGACGTCACCGCCGCCAGCGGGGCCCGCCTTCGTCCGCACGAGGGCGCCTGGGTCGGCTGGGGTGCCGAGTGGGTGGACCTCGACCTCGACGGTGATCTCGACGCGGTCGTGGCCGCCGGACACCTCGACCCCGAGGCGGCGTTCACCGCGGGCGGCATCCGCTCCGACAACGAGTTCGACCAGACGCCGACCGTGTTGTTGCGCGATCCGGGCACGGGCTTCGAGGAGGCGACGGCGCGGTACGGCCTGGACCGCGTGGGGACCTGGCGCGGCTTCGCGGTCGCGGACCTCAACGACGACGGCTGGCCCGATCTGGCCCTGCGGGACCTCGACGGGCCGACGGTGCTGGAGCTGTCGCGCTGCGGCGAGGAGGCGTGGCTGATCGTGCGTCCCCTGCCGGCCGTTCGCGCCGTGGGCGCGACGGTGACGCTGCGGTCGGGTGAGCAGCGGTGGACCCGGACGATCCGCGCTGGCGGCACCTCGCTCGCGAGCGGTGGCCCTCCCGAGGCGCTGTTCGGCCTCGGTGACCTCGATCGGATCGACGCGGTCGAGGTGCGCTGGCCGGACGGGACGGTGCAGCGCTCGGGCCCCGTCGCCACCCGCCAGCGGATCGACGCCCGATGAGTCGAGGTCGGGAGGCGCCCGGGGTCCTGCTGGTGTCGCGCTCGCACGGCACCCTCGAGCTGTCGCTGCAGCAGCGTGGGTGGCCCACGGCGCGCGCGTGGACGCTGCCCACCGCCCGGCGCCTGCTCGCCGGCCACCGGTTCGCGCTCGTGGTGGTGCAGGCCGATCTCGGGCAGGAGGACGGCGTCGACTTCGCCGTGCGGATGAAGGGCGAGGACGCGCTCCTGCTCGGCCCCGCCAACCTCCTGATCCCCTACGTCGTGGTCGGCGAGGACCAGATCGTGGTGCTGCACGGCCGCGAGGAGCCGCGCACCACGGCCGCCGGCGCGGTCGAGCTGCTCGAGCTCGTCCTGAGCCTGCTCGGCTGACACTACAATCCCCGCCGGAGGCACCCGCTTGGCCAAGTCCGCGTTCCAGCACCTCGACGAGGAGGCGAAGGCGCTGCACGACTCCTGGGACCACATCGGCCGCCTGGTGCTGGTGGTGACCCTGGTGGCGGCGGTGGTGTGGGGCGCGTGTACGGGCTTGCGGCTGGTCGTGCACCAGACCTCGCACCTCGTGCTGGAGCACGCCCAGGAGGGTGTGGGGGGAGGCGTGATCCTCCTGCTCGTGCTCGCGGCCGCGGGCATCGTGCGCGGCCTGCTGCTCAGGCGGGATCCGACGTGGAAGGACGCGGCGGGCGACGGGATGAACGTCGCCCTCGAGAACTACCACGTGACCTACGTGCACGATGGGGACGACCCCCAACCCCGCTACTCGCGCCCGGCCTTCGCGCTGGCGGCGCGCAAGGCGTTGTTCACGGTGCTCACGCTGGGCTCGGGCGGCTCCGGGGGGCTCGAGGCGCCGACGGTGCTCACGGCGGAGGCGCTCTCGTCGGGCATCGCTCGCGTGATGCAGGTCCGCAGCGAGCACGAGCTGCGTACCTACCAGCTCGCAGGCATCGCGGCGGCGGTGTCGACCCTGCTCGGCGCACCGTTCACGGCGGCGCTCTTCGCGACCGAGATCGCGTACGGCGACCGCATCATCTACCGCAAGCTCGCCTACGCACTGTGGGCGGGGGTCGTGGCCTACATCCTGTCGAACCGGCTCAACGGCTACGTCCCCTTGTTCCCGGCCCCCGAGCACGGCGCCACCTACGCGATCGAGGAGTACGCCGCGACCACGCTGGTGGCGGTGGCGGTCTCGGCACCCGCGGCGATGGCCTTCGGCCTGGCGATGACGAACGCGTCCAGGGTGGCGGAGCGGGTGCCGCCCGTCTTCCAGGGCGGCGCGACGGCGGCGGCGGCGGGGCTCGTGGCGCTCGGCTTGTGGTGGGGGCTCGGGATCGAACCGCACCACGTGCTCGGCATGGGCGAGGCCACGATGCACGACCTGTTGTCGGGCGAGGGCCACCTCTCCGTGTGGTGGGTGCTGCTCTCGCTGATGGTCGGGAAGCTCGCGACCACGGCGCTCACGCTGTCGGGCGGCGGATCCGCGGGGCTGCTCGTGCCCTCGATGTACGTCGGCGCGGTCTCGGGCGCGCTGGTCGCGGGCGTCCTCGACGTGACCGGCGTGATGCCGGATCTGGACCCCGCGCTGTTCGCGGTGGTCGGCCTCGCGAGCTCGCTCGTCGCCGTCATCGGCGTGCCCCTCGCCGCCATCGCGCTGGTGCTCGAGGTGTTCGGCAAGGAGTACGGTCCACCCGCCATCCTCGCGTGCGGCGTGACGTACCTGCTCACCCTGCGCTTCACGCTGTACTCCGCTCAACGCGCCTCGCCGGACGCGACGGCCGACGAGACGGGCGGGGCCCCCCGCGGAGCGCCGGGCGCATGAGGCTCTTCGTCACCGGGACGGACACCGACGCCGGCAAGACGCGCGTGACGGCGTGCCTGGCCCGCGCCGCGCGCGCACGGGGCACCATCGTCGCGTGCAAGCCCGTGGCCAGCGGCGTGACGCCCGGGTCCGCCGGGGAGGACGCCGAGCGGCTCGGCGCCGCAGCCGGGCACCCGCCGCTCGTGTTCGCCGCGTTCGAGGCACCGTTGTCGCCGCATCGGGCGGCGGAGCTCGAGGGTCGGACGCTGCCCGACGGGCTGCTGGAGCGCGTGGCGGCACTTCGGGCGGACACCGTCCTCGTGGAGGGCGTGGGCGGGTGGCGCGTGCCGCTCCGGCTGGAGCCGCCCCTGTGGGTCGAGGACCTCGCGCGCGCCACGGCCGGCCGGGTGCTCGTGGTCGCGCCGGACCGCGTGGGCGTGATCAACCAGGCGCTCCTCACGGTGGACGCGGTGCGGCGCTCGGGCCTCGAGGTGGCGGCCGTCGCCCTCAGCCGGACGTCGCCCACCACCGACGCCTCCGCGGCGACCAACGCCGACGATCTCAGGATGTTCCTCGGCCTGCCCGTGGTCGTCGTGCCGTGGATGCCCGTCGGGCCGGCCGGCGAGGTGGCGGAAGCGGCGGCCGGCGAGGCCCTGTGGGCGGCGCTGGACCCGACGTAGGGCGGCCCCCGGCCGATCCGCGCGTGGTATCGTCGCCACTTCGCGGGGTGGTGAGTGTCGTTGATCGGCCAGCGGGTCGGGCCGTTCGAGATCGTCGAGCCGGCCGTGGTCCCCGAGCCTGGCCGGTGGTGGGTGGCGCGGCGTACGGGCAGCCTCCGCAAGGGGCCGGACACCGTCCTCGTGCGCGTCCTGGATCCGGACGCGGACGACGCGGCCCGCACCGAGCTCCAACGTAGCTACGACCTGCTGCGCGGCATCGAGGACCCCAGGGTCCCCGAGCCGGTGGCCTTCTTCGAGGGCATGGGCGCGCTCGCCGTCTCGGCCGTGAGCGGCGCGTCCCTGCTCGAGGCGATCGAGGCGCGGTCCGAGGGCCTGCCGCTGTCCGAGGCGACCATCGTGGACCTGCTGCTGGAGGTCGGCGAGACCCTGCAGCGTGCCCACCACCGCAACCGCGCCCACGGCCACCTCGACCCCTCGCAGGTCGTGCTCTCGCTCGACGGCGGCGTCTGGATCTTCGGCTTCGGCCACCCCGACGCGCCGCTCGACCGGGTGTGGGCGCCGCCCGAGCGGCTGCGCGGGGAGCCGGCGGGGCCAGCCACCGACCAGTGGTCGCTCGCGGTCCTGGCGGCGGGGCTCGTCACGGGAGAGCCGCCGCGGTCCGCCGACGGCACGCCGGAGCGGCCGGACCCCGCTGCGCTCGCCTCCCGGGTCGATGCGCGGTGGCCGGCGATGGGTCGACTGGTGCGCCGGATGTTGGACCCCAACCCCGCCCAGCGGTACCCGAGCCTGCAGCCCGTCCGCCAGGAGCTGCTCGGGTTGTCGCGCCGGTCCGACAAGGTCTCGGACCGCCGTGACCTCGCGGCGATGCTGCTGCGCCGTCGCCCGGAGCCCGAGATGGCGGCCGAGGTGGAGCTGGAGCTGACGCCCGCCGAGCCCCTGCCCCCGCCCGACCCCGAGCCGCCCGAGCCCGAGGCCGCACCGCAGGCGCTCGCGCCGGCCGCGGCGCCGGTGGATCCGCCTCCGCCCGCAGCCACGCCCGCGCCCGCGCCGGTCGCCACGGCGACGCCCGGTCCCGCCGCGCGGCGAACCCACCAGCGGCTCCCCGAGGAGCAGATCCCGGTGGTGCGCCCCCACCTCGTGGGCGACGTGCCCATCGCCGGCGAGCGGCGGGCCGACGGTCCCGCGACACCGCCGCCCGCGCCCGTGGCCATCGCCGCGGGGAACGCGCCCTTCGGGGCCCTGGACGCCTCCTCGGTCGACGAGCTCGAGTCGGGCGCACCGGCGTCCTCCGTGGAGATCGAGATCGACCCGGTGTCCGAGCTCGAGGTCGAGCTGTCGGCCGAGTCGCCGCTCCCGGAGGACGCGCCCGCCCCGCCGCAGCACGCGCCCGAGCCCGTGCGCGCCCCCGCCTCCCCCTGGAAGGAGTCGCTCGACGACGAGCAGCTCGTGACCTCTCCCACCGTGGTCCCCCTGACCGAGTCCGACGAGGAACCCGACGTGCCCCCGACCCCGACCCCGACCCCGACCCCGACCCCGAGCCCCAGCCCCGCACCTCCGCCCCCCGAGTTCCGCGACAACGAAGGTCCCGGCGACCCACCGTCCCAGTCCGAGATGTGGTTCGCGTCCGCACCGGCCACCCCCGATCAGCACGATCCCTCCCTGGGCCTCGACGGCATCGCCGCGGACGTGGTCGAGCCCGCCCTCGCGCAGGACGATGGGCCTTCCGAGGCCGACGGTGCAGGACCGAGCCCTTCGGAGGCCCTCCAGTCCGTGCCCATCACCCGGATCGCGCCCGTCCTGGCCGGGGCGTTGGTGCTGTTGCTGGTGATCTGGGCCGTGCTGCGCCTGCTCTGACGACGGTTCAGCGCGGGAGCGTGCGGAGCCGGGCGTTGGCGGCGTCGAGCACGATCGCCCGATCACGGCGTCGGTCTTCGGGGATCCGCGTCCACAGCAGGACCTCGCACAACCCGGTGAAGCCGGCTTGCACCCCGAGCGGGATGGCGACGAGGCTCTCCTGCCGCGCGAGCTCGTAGGTCCCCCACGCCTCGAGCGCGGTCGCCGCCGCGAAGCCGACCTTCAACGCCGTTCGCCCGGTCCGTCGGCGGCGCACGTGGGCCAGCGCGTCGGTCGGCGCAGCGAGCGCCCTCACGTCCACCCACGGCAACAACGTGCCCGCCTCGTCCACGTAGACCGGGTGGTCGAGCTCGCGAAGGACCCCGACGGGGCGCGTGGGGGCGATGTCGGCGGGCGCGGGCTCCTCCGCCGACGCCAGCGCACCGAGCAGGACGATCACCGGCGACGGCGCCTCGCGGCCAGCAGCACCAGCGGTGCCCACGCGACCGTACCCCAGCGCCCGGGCCCGCTCGTGTCGCATCCAGCGAAGGGCAGCGGCCCGTCGACCAGCTCGTCGGGCAGACCGTAGCGTGCGTCGATCTCGAGCGCGGCGGCGTTCGTCCCGGCGAGGCCACCCACCGTGAGGACCACGGTGTACACGCCCTTGTCGGGCAACGTGAGCCGGGGGTCCCAGGTCTCGAACGTCATCAGCGCCTGCCCGCCCTGCGACCGGCCTTCGTACAGGTCCCACTGGATACGCGAGATGCAGCGTGGCTCGGGCGGCGTCCGGTTGAGCAGCACCACGTCCAGCCCGCCGACCCCCTCGTACGTGAACTCGGGCGTGGGCTCACCGCAGACCGTCACCAGACCGTGGCGCTTCGTGGTGGGGATCTCGGTGTCTTCGGGGTCGTCGGGGACCCAGCCCTCGAGCGCGACGCCGACGGTGTACTGCCCGACGTCCTCGTAGGTGTGCGACACCGCAGACCCCGTGCCGATCTCACCGTCGCCGAACAGCCACAGGACATCGTCGTACGTCCCGTCGAGCGGCGGCTGCGCGACACAGTTGACCGTCAGCCCGGGCAGGCCGACCACGGGGTCGCCGTCGGCGCAGACGAAGTCGATGGGGCCCGCGAGGGCCGGGAGCGAGAGCAGGGTCACCACCATCCTGACCTCCTCCTGCGAGGTTAACCGAAGGCATGGACGCAGCGCTTCCCGAGCGGGTGTCGGTCGTGCCCGTGCGCACCCCGACGCTGCCCCCCGCCACCCACACGAACACCTGGATCCTCGGCGCGGGCGACCTCGTCGTCGTGGATCCCGCGTCGCCCTGGGACGACGAGCGCGCGCGGCTGTACGCCGAGCTCCGCGCGCGGCTCGACCGCGGCCAACGCGTGCGGTCGCTGTTCCTCACCCACCACCACCACGATCACGTCTCCGGCGCGCTCGACCTGCGGGAGCGCCTCCGCGCCGACGGACACGAGGTGCCGATCCTCGCGCACCCGCTCACGGCGGACCTCCTGCGGCGCACGCTGCCCGTGGACGTCCTCGTCCAGGACGGCGAGACCGTGCTCGACGGGGTCGTGGCGGTCCACACGCCCGGGCATGCGCCGGGTCACCTGTGCCTGGTCGGCGACGGCTGGGTGGTGGCGGGCGACATGGTCGCCGGTGTGGGCACCATCGTCATCGACCCCGCAGAGGGCGACCTGCAGGACTACCTCGACAGCCTCCAGCGCCTCCGCGACCTCGGGCCCGAGCTCCTCCTGCCCGCCCACGGCCCCTCCCTGCCGGGCGCCGACGTCGTGCTCGGGATGTACCAGGCGCATCGACACCAGCGAACCGTGCAGATCGGGGACGCGCTCGAGCGACTCGGGGCGGCGACGGCCCTGGAGGTCGCACCGCTGGTCTACCCCGAGCTGGACCCGGCCCTGTACCCGCTCGCCGCGACCCAGATCACGAGCCACCTGCTGTTCCTGGAGCGCCACGGCCGCGCTCGGCGCGAGGGCGAGCGCTGGCACAGGGCATAGAACGCAGCGCGACGGGTTTGCGCCGTGTACGCGACGCGATAGTCGCCCGCGGTCGAGGTGTCCCATGCTGTGGTCCTTCCTGCTCCCCATCGCGTTCGCCGATGACATGACCGTCGATCTCGCTCCCGCCATGGCGCCGGCCAAGAAGCCGGTGTGGGAGCCCAAGGGCAAGGCGCTCGAGGCGTACGGTCGCGGCGACACCAAGGCCAAGACCGAGGCCTGGGCCGAGGCCATGCCGCTGCTCACCGAGTCGCTGACGATCCAGCCCGGCTGCGGCAAGTGCCTGTACGGACTCGGCCGGGCCCTGGTGGGCATGGCGCACACGGACGAGGCGATCCAGGTCGGCAACCGGATCACCGAGCTGTACCCGGACCGCAAGGACGGCGAGTGGATCACCTTCCTCGCGAACATGGAGGCCCACCGCCCGGAGGCCACCGTCGCCGCGGCGGACGCGTACCTCGCGAAGGACAAGGCGAAGCTCACGGCCTGGTACGAGCGCAACCACGACCTCGCGATGCTCGGGAAGTACGACGAGGCGATGGCGCGGCTCGAGGGCGCGGCGGCGGCAGGCCTCAAGGACGCTGACGCGGCGTGCATGAAGACCGAGATCCTGACGCAGAAGGGTGAGCTCGCCGACGCCCGCATCGCCTGGGGCGCGTGCGACAACGCGGACGCCTGGCTCCAGATGCGGCGGACGGTCGAGGGCCGCCTGCTGCTCGCAGAGGACGACTGGGCCGGCGCCCAGGGCAAGTTCTCCCAGGGTGGTGCCGAGCTCGAGAGCCGGCTGACCCTCGCGTTCGTCCGCCTCAAGGAGGAGAAGTTCGACCAGGCGCTGAACCTGGCGCACAAGCTCGGCGAGGACGCGCCCTGGGCGCTGGACGCCGCGCTCGCCGAGGCGAAGGCCCTCGTGGGTCTCGGCCGGACCGACGACGCCGTCTCGCTCATCCAGCTCAAGATCCTCCACGACCAGTGGGAGGCGAGCCACCCGGTCTGCGACAAGACGGTCCTGGCGTCCCGTGGGGAGAAGTGGCCGGACGCCGTTCGCGCGAAGGCCGCTGCGATCCTGATCGACGCGGACATCGCGAAGGGCGACGTCGAGGCTGCCCAGGCCCTGCACGACAAGGCGGTGAAGGCGCTCGGCGCGCACGACGTGCTCGAGAAGGCGATGGCGGCCGCCCAGCCCGCCGAGCCCGCCCCCGAGCCGAAGAAGAAGTAGTCACCGCGGCGCTCGCCTCAGCGAGCCGTCGCTGTGTCCCCGGTGTGTCCACGGCCGCTGTGCACAGGCGCGCTGTGGCCGGTGTGCGGATCGGTGTCCGCGTCGGTATCGGCGTCGGTATCGGCGTCAGTGTCGGCGTCGGAGTCCGTGTCCGAGTCGGTGTCCGCGTCCGCGTCCGCGTCCGCGTCGTTGTCGAGCTCCTCCCCTTCCTGACCATCCAACGCATCGCGTTTGGCCACCAGGCAGCCACTCGACATCGACACCAGGACCCACACGTGCAACCAACGCATGGTCCACTGTGCCCCGTCCCCGCCGAGACCGGAAGCGCCACGGCACGAAATCGTCGTGCGGCAGGGCCCGCGGGTGTGCAGAACTGCTATACGTCCGGGATGGACACCGAGCGCATCGCGAGGCGCTTCCTGGTCGCGTTGCGCGGTCACCGCTCGCAGGTGCAGTGGTCGCGACGTCTGGGCTATCGCAGCAACGTGGCCTACGCCTGGGAGAGTGGCCGACGTTTCCCCACCGCCGCCGAGACCTTCCGGGCCATCGGGCGCGCCGGCCACGACCTCGCCGCCGAGCTCGAGCGGTTCTATGGTCGCGAGCCCCCCGTCCACGACCTCGCGGATCCACGGGAGGTGGCGCGGTTCCTCGACGATCTGCGCGGCGACGTGAGCATCACGGATCTGGCACGACGCGCGGACGTCTCGCGTTACCAGCTGACCCGCTGGCTGTCGGGCCAGACCCAACCGCGCCTCCCCGATTTCTTCGCGGTCGTGGAGGCCGCGTCGCTACGGCTGGTGGACCTGATCGCCTGCTTCGTCGACCCGACGTCGATCGACGAGCTGGCGGACCTGTGGCGGCGCATCGAGGCCAGGCGCACCGGCGCCGCCCGGCTGCCGTGGACGCAGGGTGTGCTCCGGGTGCTGGAGCTCGGCGGCTATCGAGCGCTGCCGGCGCACGACGACGCCTGGGTCGCGAACGCGCTCGGTGTCCCGCCGGAGGTCGTGGCCACCTGCGTGAGCTTCCTCGCCGACACCGGGCAGATCGTGCCCGATGGTGCCCGTTGGCGCCCCGAGCGGCTCGCGGTGGACACGCGCCTGCGTCCCGAGGTCGGGCGGCAGCTCAAGGCCCACTGGACCGAGGTCGCGCGCGAGCGGATCCTCCAGGGGGATCCCGGGCAGTTCTCGTACAACGTGTTCAGCGTGAACCGCGCGGACCTCGAGCGGATCCGCGAGCTCCACCTCGCGTACTACCGGGCGCTGCGCGCCATCGTGTCCGAGTCGCGCGACGCGGAGATCGTGGCCGTCGCCAACGTCCAGCTCTTCGCCCTCGAGCGCTAGATCCGTGAGTGCATCCGGGGCTCGCGCGGGAGCTCCCGCAAGACGGCGGCCTCGTGCTCCGCGAGCTCGGCGAGGCGGGCGAGGACGGGCTCGCGGCCCGCACGCTCGATGGCGAGATCCACGAAGGTCGCGTGGTGGCGGGCCTCGCTGGCGAGCAGGTCGCGGTGGAAGGCGGCCAGCTCGGGGTCGTCGAGCTCCTCGGAGAGCAGCCGCATCCGCTCGCAGCTGCGCGCCTCGATGAGCGAGCAGACGAGCAGCGTGTCGATGAGTCGGTGGGGCTCGGCGCTGCGCACCGCGGCGTGCAGGCGCTTGGCATACGCCGAGGGCTCCTGCGGGCCGAAGCGCCATCCCCGCCGCTCCATCAGCGCGAGCACGAGCTCGAAGTGCGAGAGCTCCTCGCGGGCCAGCTCCGAGAGCACCGGCATCAGCGCCACGTCGTGCTGGTACCGGAAGATCAGGTTGATCGCGGTGGATGCCGCCTTCTTCTCGCAGTGGGCGTGGTCCAGCACGAGGTCGGGCAGGTGCGCGGAGACCCCGCGAACCCAGCCCGGTTCCGTCTCGGACGCCAGCCGCAGCATCAGAGGTTCCGGCGGTACTCGCCGCCGACCTCGTACAGCGCGCGTGTGATCTGGCCGAGGGTGGCGACCCGCACGGTCTTCATCAGCTCACCGAACACGTTGCCCCCGTCGACCGCGACCTGCTGCAGCCGTCGCAGCGCCTCGGGCGCCTCCGCCGCGTGGCGAGCCTGGAACGTGCGCACCGACGCGATCTGGCCGTCCTTCTCCTCGGGCGTGGCGCGCCGCAGCTCGATGGGCGGCGGCTCCCAGTCGTCGGTGGTGGTCGACGGGTCGAGCCACGTGTTCACGCCGATGATCGGCAGCGTGCCGTCGTGCTTGAGCCGCTCGTAGTAGAGCGACTCGTCCTGGATCTTGGACCGCTGGTACTGCAGCTCCATCGCGCCCAGCACGCCGCCGCGGCGCGAGATCGCCTCGAATTCCTCGAGCACGGCCTCCTCCACCACGTCCGTCAGCCACTCGACGAAGTGCGACCCCTGCAACGGGTTCTCGCACTTCATCATGCCGAACTCGCGGTTGAGGATGAGCTGGATGGCCATCGCGCGGCGCACCGACTCCTCGGTCGGTGTGGTGATGGCCTCGTCGTACGCGTTGGTGTGCAGGCTGTTGCAGTTGTCGGCGAGCGCCAGCAGCGCCTGCAGCGTGGTGCGGATGTCGTTGAACTGGATCTCGCGGGCGTGCAGCGACCGACCGGAGGTCTGGATGTGGTACTTCAGCATCTGGCTGCGGGGGCCGGCACCGTACCGGTCGCGCATCGCGATGGCCCAGATACGGCGAGCGACGCGACCGATGACCGTGTACTCCGGATCGAGTCCGTTGCTGAAGAAGAACGAGAGGTTCGGGGCGAAGGCGTCCACGTCCATGCCGCGTGCGCGGTACGCCTCGACGAAGGTGAAGCCGTTCGCGAGCGTGAACGCGAGCTGGCTGATGGGGTTCGCGCCGGCCTCGGCGATGTGGTACCCCGAGATGCTCACCGAGTAGAAGTTGCGGACCTGGTGGTCGATGAACCACTGCTGGATGTCACCCATCATCCGCAGCGCGAAGGGCGTGCTGAAGATGCAGGTGTTCTGGGCCTGGTCCTCCTTGAGGATGTCGGCCTGGACCGTCCCTCGGACCACGGACACCGTCTTCGCCTCGATGGCCGCACGCTCCTCGTCGGTCGGCTGCCGCCCCTGATCCGACACGAACTTCTCGACCTGCTGATCGATGGCGGTGTTGAAGAACATCGCGAGCAGGATGGGCGCGGGGCCGTTGATGGTCATCGACACCGACGTGCTCGGCGCGCACAGGTCGAACCCACCGTAGAGGATCTTCATGTCCTCGAGGTGGGGCACGCTCACGCCGCTCTCGCCGATCTTGCCGTAGATGTCGGGCCGCTCGTGCGGGTCCTCGCCATAGAGCGTGACCGAGTCGAACGCGGTGGACAGCCGATGGGCGTCCTCGTTCTGGCAGAGGAAGTGGAAGCGGGTGTTCGTCTTCGCGGGACCACCCTCCCCCGCGAACATGCGCTTGGGCTCCTCGCCCAGCCGCTTGAGCGGGAAGACGCCGGCGGTGTACGGGAACTCGCCGGGCACGCCCTCCTTGCCCATGAAGCGTACGACCTCCGCGGGCTCGGTGGTGGCGGGCAGCACGACGCGCGGGATGGTCGTCCGCGACAGGCTCTCGCTCACCAGCGGCTGGCGGATGTCCTTGCCGCGCACCTGGTAGACGAGCTCCTGCTGCCGGTACGCGCGCTGCTTGTCCTCCCAGGAGGCCAGGTACGCCGCGATCTCGGGGTCGACGGCGCGGTCCGCTTCCGCCAGTCGACTCGCGATCACGTCCTCGGCGGGCGTGCCACGAACCTCGGCCAGCACGGCCTTCAACGAGGCCTGGCGGCGGGCGGCGTCGGCCTGGCGCTCGATCGAGGCGTGGTGGCCGCGCACGGCGGACGCGATCTCCGCGAGGTACCGCTCGTGGTCGGGCGGGATGAGCGCGCGGCTGCCGGGCGAGCGACGCTCGGGCGGCGTGGGCAGGCGGCTCGTGAACGAGGTCCCCGCCTTCGCGTTCAGGCGGTCGATCATCGCGAGGTAGAGCGCGGTCACGCCGGGGTCTGCGAAGCGCGAGGCGACCGTGCCGAACACGGGCAGCGCGTCGTCGGGCGCGTCGAACATCTCGCGGTTGCGGCGCACCTGCTTGCGCACGTCGCGGAACGCGTCGTCGGCACCCCGCTTCTCGAACTTGTTGATGGCGACGAGCTCGGCGTAGTCCAGCATGTCGATCTTCTCGAGCTGGCTGGCCGCCCCGAACTCGGGCGTCATCACGTACATCGGGACGTCGCAGAACTCGACGATGTCGGCGTCGCCCTGCCCGATCCCGCTGGTCTCCAGGAACACGAGATCGAAGCCCACCGCGCGGCAGAGCAGGAGCGCGTCGCGGATGGCCCCCGACAGCTCGCCCTTCTGCGAGCGGGTCGCGAGCGAGCGCATGAACACCCGGTCGGGCTGCAGCGCGTTCATGCGGATGCGGTCGCCGAGCAGGGCGCCGCCGGTGCGCTTGCGGGTCGGGTCGACGGAGAGCACGGCCACCTTGCGCTCGGGGCCACCGTCGTAGAGGAAGCGGCGGAGCAGCTCGTCGGTCAGCGAGCTCTTGCCGGCACCACCCGTCCCCGTGATGCCGACGACGGGCACGGGCTTGGCGAGGGCCTGCAGCGCCGCGCGCTCGGCGTCCGTGAAGTGCTGGCCACGGGCGTCGACGTCGGCCTCGGCGCGCGTGATCAGGCGGGCGAGCGCGTTCCAGTCGCCCTTCCCGAGGTCCTCGACCGAGGCGGGAGCCGCCTCCATCGGGTCGAAGTCGGCGCGGGAGACGAGGTCGTCGATCATGCCGAGCAGGCCGAGCTTGCGACCGTCCTCGGGGCTGTAGATCCGGTCCGCCGCCCCCTCGGCCTCGAGCAGCCGGATCTCCTCCGGCACGATGACGCCGCCGCCGCCGCCGAACACCCTCACGTGCGACGCGCCGCGGTCGTTCAGGAGCTGGCGGACGTAACGGAAGTACTCGACGTGCCCGCCCTGGTAGGACGACAGCGCGATGGCCTGCGCGTCCTCCTGGATGGCCGCGACCACGACCTCGAGCGCGCCGCGGTTGTGGCCGAGGTGGATGACCTCGCAGCCCGCCGACTGCAGCAGGCGCCGCATGACGTTGATCGAGGCGTCGTGCCCGTCGAACAACGACGCCGCGGTGACGACGCGGATCGGGTGCTTCGCGGCGTACCGCTGCTGCTCGGCCATGGGTCCTCCTGGGCCGGGCAACGTATCCCCTCGCGCGCCGCTCGACCGTGAACATCGGGACCCACGGTCGCACCCACGCACCAGGAGGTCCACGTGTTCCCCATCGCCCTGCTCCCCAGCCTCTCCGCCGCGGAAGAGCCCGCCCCTCCGCCGCCCGAGCGCACCTACCTGCGCGAGGCACCCCAGGCGTACTCGTACATGCTCCACCCCAGGCCCGACCCGCTCCACGTCCTGCCGCTCGGCCGGGACCCCGGGCAGTGGGTGGTGCTGGCGGCGGGCGTCCAGCGGTGTGGCAGCGGCTTCTGCATCGCCGGCGGCGCCACCAACGAGAACACCTGGCTGCTCGACGGCCTGAACCTCACGGACCCCGTCACCGGCGGGCAGCGTCCGGAGCGCGCGGGGCCAGCTCCGCGCAGGCCGTCCGAGGGTCGTGGCATCGACCCCCGTCCCAACGCGGTCGTCGGTCTCCCCCCGCGCTGAGGGCGCTCACGGCTCGCAAGGCGCCTCCCAGCGCGGGCCGACGAGCAGGCCGGCCTGGTCGCCGCCGTGCGCTTCGATCCAGCCGTGGGCGTCGATCGCGAGCCCGTTCGCCAGCTCTTGGATCCCGTCGCAGCGCGGCCGGAACGCGTCGATGACGCCCCAGCAGTCGACGTGGCCACGAGTGTCCCGGGCACAGCGCCCTCCGACCTCGACATACCCGCCACGGGTCGTGTGCCGTCCCTCGAGCGCGGGCCCGTCGGTCGTCTGCCCCACACAGCTCACCGATCCGTCCTGGTGGAGGGCGCAGCAGGCCTTCGGCGAGAGCGCCACCTGGGTCCAGCCGGTGGTGCCTTCGGTGCCGCACGTCGGATCCGACACCTCCAGAGCGCCCCAGCACCGCACCCGGCCCTCGTCGTCGAGGGCGCATCCGCCTCTGCGCTCGACATCGAGCCCGTGCCACCGTCCCACGGTCGGCGTGTCCGCCGAGCCTGCTTCCCCCTGACAGGTCAGGGCACCGTCAGCGTCGATGCCGCACACGAGATCCCAGCCGACCGAGATCTCCGCGAGACGCCCCTCCGGAGCCGACACGCTGCGTGCACCCCAGCAGGTGGCCTGTCCGCCGACGAGGGCGCACGCGGTGTTGCTCCCCACGCTCACGGCGTCCACGCCCTGCAACGCCGGCGCCTCTCCCCCGATGGGACGGCCCCCACAGACCAGCTCGCGCGCCTCGCCGGTGACCGCACACCACGACCAGCTGGAGCCCACGTCGAGGCCCTGGAGGGTTTGCCGGAGCGTCGGGCCGTTCGTGAAGTCCATCGAGGTGCCGCTGCACGACAGCCCGCCCTGCTCGCCGAGCCCACAGACGCCGAACCGGCTGCCGCTCAGCTTCCCGAAGTGCCCGGGGAGCCGATCGCCTGGTCCACCCCAGCACCGCGTGGTCCCGTCGGCTCGCAGACCACATCCATCCGGCCCCACCACCACGACGTCGACGAACCCATCGTCGTCGGGCGGTCGGAGCCCTGGCCGTCCCCAACACACGAGCGTGCCGTCCGCTCGAACCGCACACGCTCTGGTCGCAATGTCCAGCGGATCGGAGGCGCGCCGAACCACCGGCGCCACCGAGACCCGGATGAACGAGCCCTCCGGCCGCAGATCCTCGAGCGAGCGATCGTTGCCCCAGCAGGTCAGCTCCCCGCTCGTTGCGACGGCACAGGCCGCCCGATCGGAGACCGACACGTCGACCCAGGTCCCGTTCGCTGGCGCATCGGAAACGAGATGATCCCGGTCGTACCCCCAACAGGCGAGCAGGCCGCGCCGGTCGACGGCGCACCCCGTGGCCTCGGACAGGGCGACCTCCCGATACGGAGCACCCCTCCGCGGCGCAGCTTCGATCCGGTCGGAGCGGACCATGCCCTGCACCCGCGGCTCGAAGAAGTCGTCCTCGCCCCAACAGTCGAGCCCGCCGCGACCACGGGCTGCACAGGCCCAGTCCGGAGCGCCGACCCTCGCGACCAGGTATCCCCGACCTCGAGGCGTGCCCGTCACCGCCGAGCGCCGTTCGGTCTGAACGAGACCCCAACCGCGCACCCGACCCGACGTTCGCTCCACACCCACCATGACGGACTCGTCCAGATCGAGGTCGGCCCACTGGACGGTGCACACGGGGTCCACGCCATCCCCGTCGCCGTCCCACCCGTCGCCGCACAGGTCGATGGGCGGTGGATGGAGGTCGACCGGCGTCGGTGGCGTGACGGGTCCAGCGGGTCCGCGCGACGCCTCGAGCGCCTGCTGGATGCGCCGGACGAAAGGTCCCTCCTGACCTTCCAGCGCCGCGATCAGCGCGTCCTCGACGGGGCCGGGCAGGGCTACGGGCAGTCGTCGGGCGAGGTACTCGATCAGCGCTGGGTGGCGCGTGACGAGGACCCCGATCGCGACCGACTCCCAGCCCTCGCGCGTCGCATCGAAGCCAACGAGGCCGATGGCCGCGGCGGTGAGCTCGTCGGGGGCGGGCCCGGGCGGGATCTCGGCCATCGCGTCGAGAACGGTGACGAGATCCTGCGGGGCCACCGACGTCTGCGCCAGCAGCCCGTCGAGCACCCGGGTGAGCCGCACACCGTCCTCGGGTCCGCCCAGCGCCGAGACGACGTCGACCGCGAAGGGCATCAGCGTCCGCCACCCCGACCCCGCGGCCTCCTCCCGACCGTCGAGCACGCCCCTGGCACGGGCCAGCAGCGCCTCGTCGAGCGCCTCGCTCCACCCGTCACGGTGCATGGGAGGCCGGTGGTCACGCGCACCGGGGCGCGGGTAGCGGAAGCGGAACACCGGGACGAGCGCGGCCCTGGTCTGCGGCTGCGCATCCCACAGCTCGAGCGCGGCGTCGGCGGCGTCTCGACACGGACACGATGCGAGCGCCTCCACGAGCGACCTCGAGCCAGACGAAGAACGGAGGAGGGAGGCCACCAGCGGGACGTCCTCGGGCAACGCGGCGGAGCGCCCCGACCACTCCCGCTCGGTCGGGCGGCCCACCAGCCAGGCCGAGAGCGTGGACTCCGACGCCTCCACCACCTCGACCACCGCTGTGGCCGCGAGTGGCGTCGGGCTGCCGCGCCAGCGCACGTCCACCGTCCAGGGCCCCGGGTGGTCGATGTAGGCGTAGTCCGCCAGGTCGATCGAGACGCTGGCCGAACCGTGCGGTTCGACGCGACGCCGGTTCCGCCGCACCATCGGGGGATCCCCCCACGTCACCGGATCCCGGGCGACCCGGCCCCCCTCGTCGATGGCGGTGACGACGAGCTGCGGGTCGCGGATCCCCGCGACGAGCCCGAACCCCACGTCATAGGGCTGCTCGTCCGCAGAGAACACGAGCTCGAGCCCGATGCGGGTTCCGAGGGCCACCGGCGGTGGCGTGATCACGTCGAGGGAAGCGCCCGGGATGGGTTGGGCGTGTGCTGCGGCGAGCAGGAGGGGGAGCATGTCCCCAAGGTACGTGACGAGGCGGCCATGTTCACGTGGTCGTTCGTCTCTTCGCGTGCCGCTCGGCGACCGAGGCCGAGACCACCCCGCCGAGCTCGATCGGAACGTCGTCGGGGCTCCCGAACGCCACCTTGATGGCGTCGAACTGGTTGGACAGCTCGCGCAGCTCGCGCTGGGTGCACCCGGTCAGCCAGTGGTGGACCCGACCGTTCACCACCAGGGCCAGCAGGTTCTGCTCGAAGCGCAGGTCACAACTGGTGAGTGGCGCCTCGATCTGCGGGCGACCCTTGCGATGGACCGACACCGTGCCACGAGCGACGGTGAGGGTGAGCTGGGACGGCGCGAGCCACCGCCAGGCCGTGCGCTCGGCGAGGATCAGCGTCGGCAGCGCCATGAGCATCACGCCCAGCCAGGCCTGCCCGTCGTGCCTGCCGAAGCCCCAGGCACCGTCCACGTCCCAGGAGAACAGCACGACGGCAGCGCCCGCCACCAGCAACCCGAGGCCGAGCAACGAGGCGCTGGCGGGGAGCGGCTCTCGGAGGTGGCGGCGCTGCGTGTCCGTCAACAGCCCGGTCAGGGCGTCGTGCAGGAAGCCCGGCGCTTCGTGGAACGAGGCCCGGAGCCCGTCGGGTCGACGCTCGACGTACATCACGGACCCGTATCGACGGCGGGCGGATCCGGCGCGGGCAACGGGTGGCGCGCCGCGACCTCGTGGAACGGCACGTGCTCGGAACGGCTCTCGTCGAGCAGCTCCCACCCTGGAGAGCCCGGGAACGGCACCGTCCACGCGGAGGTCGGGTGGACCGCGACCAGCAGGAGCGAGCAGCCCCGCGAGACATCGACCTCGTACCCGTAGCTCTGGGCGTCCAGCGACCGACCCGAAGCCTCCCGGGCGGCGATGCGATGGCGACCGTACAGGCGGTCCCACATCGACGACGCGATGGTCGCGTGCCCCTCCTCGCCCACCGCGACGACGCGGCCACGAGCGGGCTCGCCCTGCTCGCACATCTCGACCGCGACCACGCCCTCCACCCCGTCGGGGACCTCGATCGTGAACGGGAACCAGGGGCCGATGGCACCGATCGAGAGCCGCCAGGACACGTAGGCCCCGAAGGTGACGGATCCGCCACCCGCCACCAGCGCGACGGTCGCGAGCCACCGCAAGAGGACGGGCCCGCTCGGCGCCCCCGACAGCCAGGATCCAGCGACCGGCACCGTCACCAGCAGGAAGGTCAGCGGTAGCACCGCCATCGGCGCCACGATCGCGACGACCTGGGTCAGTTCGTCCACGCCAGCTCCAGCTCGAGCGCGCAGCGGCTGCCGCAGCCCTCCCCGGGGGACGCGAGCACGATCCGATCGGGACCCTGATCCCATGCCACCGCGCCCTCGCCACCGACGACGACGGGCTTCCCGACCAGCACGGTGCCCCCCGGCAGCACCAGGTCGAGCACGCCGTCCGCCGCCACCTTCCCGCGATCCGGCGTCCAGCCGGCCAGGGCCGCGGTCGCGCCGACCCAGCGGAGCTCACCGTCGGGCGCACCCGTCACGCGGAGCCGCAGGTGGACCGGGGGCGCGGCAGGCAACCTGGCGTCCCAGGTGCCGATCCACACGCCACGCCCGGGCAGCCCTGGAGGCGCGTCCACCACCCCGCTGGCGTCGACGCGGAGCGAGCGCCCCGGCCCCACGTCGAACGGCAGCGCGGGCGCCCAGGGCTCGTCCCGCTGGTTGACCGCCACCAGCACCGTGCCGCGCTCGTCGCCCCGCGCGAACAGCCACCGATCGTCGTCGAGCCACAGCGTGCGCGTCGGCGCGTCCGCCAGCAGGGGGTGGGCGCCCCGGAGCGCGAGCAGCTCCGCCAGCGCCGGCTCCAGCCTCCCCGGCCCATCCCAGGGCTGGTCCGCGCGGTTCGCGGGCTCGCCCTCGCCGAGGAGCGGCACCTCCGTCCCCCAGGTGAGCGAGGGGCGACCGCGGGTGGCGAGCAGCACGGCCAGCGCTCGCAGCGCGCCGTCCTCCCCACAGACCGAGGCGACGCGCGGCAGGTCGTGGTTGTCGAGCATCCCCACCGGGACCGCGCCGCCCAGCGTCGGCGACAGGACGCCCGCCACCCGCCCGAGCGATCCGCCGCGGCACATCGCGTCGACCAGGGTGTAGTGCAGGGGGAAGTCGAAGACCTCGTCGAGCGCCTCGGCCCTGGCCACCCTCGCGACCTTCCCGCCGTCGCCGTCGAACACCTCCCCCAGCAGCTCGAGCGACGGGTCGACCGCGCGCAGCTCGTCGCCGATCCGACGCACGAAGCCGGGGTTCAGGTGGCGAACGGCGTCCACCCGCAGCCCGTCGGGGTGGGCGACCTCGATCCAGTGGAGCGCCGCGTCGCGGAGCCAGGCGTGGACCTCCTCGTTCTCCTGCGCGAGGTCGGGCAGCCCGTGGACGTCGTGCCGGACGACCTGGACGGGGTCGTCCCAGTCGCTCACGTCGCCGAGCCCGTGGAACCAGTCGGGGTGCGCGGCCAGCACGGGTGCGTCGTACCCCACGTGGTTCCAGACCACGTCGAGCCACAGCTGCATCCCGCGCGCGTCCAGCTCGGCGCGGAGCTCGCGCAGGTCGTCCTCGGAGCCGAAGCGGGGCTCGATGGCACCCGGATCCTCGGTCCAGTAGCCGTGGAACGCGCCCCAGCCGTCGATCGGGGCGTCTCGCGTGTCCGCGATCGGCGAGAGCCAGACGCCGCCGAACCCGAGCCGATCGAGGTGGTCGAGGTGATCGATCAGCCCGCGCAGATCACCGCCGTGCCAGGCGGCCGGATCGGTGCGGTCGACCGCGCCCGGAGCGTCGGGCGTGCCGTCGGCGAAGCGGTCGATCATCACGAAGACCAGGGCGTCCGACCGGGGGCGGGTCACCGGCGGAGCGGGGGACGCGTGGCACGCGAGGAGGCTCAGCAGCACCCCGGGAGTGTAGTACGATCCCATCCCCGCCTCCCGAGCCGCTCGCCCTCCCCTGCCCCGCCCACCCGAGGATCCGCATGCGCCGCCTGCTCACGTTCCTGGTCGTCGCCGCCGCCGTCGCCGCCGGCTCCACCTGGTGGCTGTACGAGGGCGATCTGGCGCAGGCCGTCGCGCCCGTGGTCCCGGAGTGGAACGCGGATCAGCTGGCGCTGCGCGCCGGGGTGGTGGATCCGGCTGTCGGCGCCTCCTTCGCGTCGCCCGAGGCGGAGCGCGAGACCGAACCCGAGCCTCCCGGGGAGCCGGAAGCGACCGAGGCCCCGTGACGCAACCCCCACGGGTCGGTTAGCCGTCGTCGGTGCCGCTCCTGTTGCTGCTGCTGGGATGTCGAGAGACGCTCACGCCGGGCGTGATGGTGCCCGACCGCGATCCGTCGCGTCGGTGGGAGCAGGTGCTGTCCCGCATCGTCGACCGCGACGGGTACGTGGACTACGGCGCCCTCGAGGCGGACCGCGGGCCGCTGGACGACTACCTCGCCTGGCTCGCGACCGATCAGGCCTGGGAAGGCAAGATCACGAAGGACTGGCACGCGCAGTACCTCAACGCGTACAACGCGCTCGTGATGTACCAGGTGCTCGTCCGCGGGCGGCCGACCTCGGTGCTCGACGTGAAGGGCATGGTCCCGATCCGCGGGTACAAGTTCTTCCACGGCACGCAGTTCAAGCTGGGACGCGACCTGCTCTCGCTCTCGGAGATCGAGCACGAGCGGATCCGCTGGAAGGAGATGGACTACCGGGACCACGCGGCGATGAACTGCGCCTCCCGGAGCTGTCCCCCCATGCGACCGGAGCTGTACCGCCCGAACCTCCTGCAGACCCAGCTCACCGACCAGATGCGGGTCTGGGTGATGGACGACGAGCGCGGCGTCCGCGTCACGAACGAGAAGGCCACCTTCAGCCCCATCTTCGACTGGTACGCGAGGGACTTCGCGTTCTTCTCGGCGGGCGAGGACATCTGCTCGATCGCGGCCCTGCACGCCACGGGCACCAAGCGTCAGATGCTCTACGACCTGGCGCAGCGCGGCTGCCCGCACGACTACTTCACGTACGACTGGTCGCTCAACGAGAGCCGGTGACCACGGTCCACCTGGTCGACGGGACGTTCGAGCTCTTCCGGTGCTTCCACGGCGCGCCACGCGCGCAGGACGCCGACGGTCGCGAGGTCGGTGCCGCGAGGGCGCTGGCCTGGACGCTGGTGAAGCTGCTCCGCGGCGAGGGTGTCGAGGCGGTCGTGGTCACGTTCGACGCGATGTCCCGCCCCCGCCGGGCGGACGGATCGGCCGACGCGCTGTTGCGGTCACAGGGCGCGCTGGCGGTCGAGGTCTCGCGGGCGCTGGGGCTGCCGACCTGGACGGCCGCTCGCGGCCAGGCGGACGATGTGATGGCGAGCGCGGCCGCGGTCTGGCGCGATCGGGCGCGCATCGTGCTGTGCACGGCGGACAAGGACCTCCACCAGTGCGTCCGCGGAGACCGGGTGGTGGTGCTGGACCGCATCCGCGACCGGGTGACCGACGAGGAGGAGGTCCGGCGCCGCTACGGCGTCGCGCCCGAGCAGCTCCCCGAGCTGGTGGCGCTGATCGGGGACCCGAGCGACGGGCTCCCCGGCGTGCCCGGCTGGGGGCCGAAGAGCGGGGCGACGGTGATCGCGGCCCACGGTCGGCTCGAGGACGTGCCGGACGACCCCGCGACCTGGAAGGCCCGTCCCCGCGGGGCCGAGCGGCTGTCGGCGGCGCTGAACGCGCTGCGCCAGGACGCCCTGGTGGTGCGCGATCTCGCCACCCTGCGCACCGATCTGCCCGTGCGCGTCGATCCCGAGGAGGTGCGCTGGCGCGGTCCCGCCCCCGGCTACGAGGACCTGCTGCGCCGCCTGGGCGCCGAGGACCTCGTGGAGCGCGTGGTCAGGCTTCGATCCGAACGTCGCTGACCAGGGTGCGGAGCGCCTCGATCACGCCCTGGGTCGTCTCGTGGCGCACGATCACCCAGCCGTCCCCTTCGTAGTGCGAGGAGCGGGCCTGGCCGGGCTTCGGCAGCTTCACGCTCGTGACCAGCTTGCCGATCTTCTCCTGCGCCTTCTCGAGGCCGGAGACCTTGCTCACCACGCGACCCGGGCCCTGCGCGCGGAGGAAGGCGCAGCCGGCGGCGTACTTCCGGGCGGGCGGGTCCCACGTACGGAACACCTGCAGGCGAGCCCAGTGCCGCCACATGTCGGTGTCGTGGGCGGCGCTGTTCACCGTGAAGATGTTCGCGCCGGGCGGCCGGGCACCGACCTCGGAGACCAGCGCGCGGCCGTCCTTCATCAGGAACCACTCCATGTGCGAGATGCCGTTGCGCATCCCGAGCGCGCGGAGGGCCGCCTCGTTGGTGGGGGCGAAGGACTGGACGTGCGGCTGGTTCTGCTCCCGCGGCAGCAGCAGGCAGTACTGCATCCAGGGGTTCTCGAGGACGGCCAGCGGACCGGGCAGGTAGTACGTGGACGACCGCCACACCGGCTTGCCCTCGATGAACACGGTCTCGAAGGTGTGCTCCTCGCCCCGCACGAACTCCTCGGCCTGCACCGGGTTGCTCGGGGTGGGCATCATGCGGACCATCGCGGTCCACAGCTCCTCCTCGTCGGCCACGCGGACGGTGTTCTTCGCGCCGGCGCCGTCGAGCGGCTTGACGACGATGGGGTACCCCACCTCGGCGACGAAGGCGCGCGCCTGGTCGGGGCTCGTGATCAGCGCCTGACGGGCAACGTCGATCCCGGCCGCCCGCAGCACGCGCTTCATGCGGTTCTTGTCGCGGAAGTTGCGCGCGGCCTCGCCGTGCAGCCCGTCGATCCCGGCGGCCTCGCGCGCGTCGGCGATGGGCACCTGGAGCTGCTCGAGGTACCCCTCGAGCCGGTCGACCCGTCCCCAGTCCTTCTGGAAGGCGCGCGCCGCGGCGGTGAGCTGCTCCGCGGATCCCGCGTCGGTCACCCGGTAGTGTCCGGAGATCCGCTCGCGCAGATCACGCGGCACACGCTCCTCGGTCTCGTGGGTGATCAAGCCCACGCGGACCCCGTCGAGATCGAGGAAGCAGCGCACGGCGTGAACCATGTTCCCACCGAAATAGGGCGCGACCAGGACGACGTTCATGAAGGACCCCCGACGACGGCGCGCGCATCTATCCCGAGCCCGAGCGCCCGTCTCTGGTACCCTCTTCGCTCGACGGAGGGGGCGTCAGGGCGATGGTGCGGTTGGAGGAGATGAAGCCACACGGACGGCGTGTCCGCGGGCCTGTCTCCGACCTGGTGGAGCTACGGGGTCCCACGGGCGATCGCTCGCACGCGATCGCTTACCACGACGCCTTCCGCGACGACCCCGCGCTCGGCACCGGGCTGGACGTCCTGCGCAGCTTCCTCGAGCTGCCCATGGTGGACGGGATCGCGCCGCTCCGGGCCTCGCGGCGTGGGTTCCTGGTGTACGCCACACCCGACGTTCGCACCGTGCGCGAGCTGATCGGGGTCTTCGCGGAGGAGGGGGGCGGAGGTCCCAGGGCGGCGCTGGAGCTGATCGAGCGTGCAGGACGCACGATCGTCGAGGCGGCGCGCGTCGCGGAGCACCACGGCGTCCGCTCTCACGGGTCGCTCGACCCCTGGCGGGTGGGCGTGTCGGCGGACGGCTCGGTGACGCTGCTGGGGTACGGTCTGCCGCCCCTCGAGGTCGTCGACTTCCTGCGGGACGAGCGGCTGGTCCCGCCCGCGGACGCCCTGCGGTACGCGCCACCGGAGCGCCTGGACGGGGAGGCCGAGGAGGAGCGCTCCGACCTGTACGCCCTGTGCCTGATGGCGGTCGAGCTGTGCACGGGCTTCCCGGTGTACCGGGGTGACGCGCGCGCGGTGCTCGACGCGGCGGGCGCGGGTGACGCGCCGGACCTGCTGACCGGGGTCCCGCAGGCCCTCGCGGACGCGGTGCGTCCCATGCTCGCTCCGTACGCCTCGCAGCGACCCGATCCGCTGCGCTGGCTGGCGACCGTGGCCTCTGCCGCGCGTCGGGCGGAAGGGCGGACGCTCGGCGAGCTCGTCGAGGAGGGTGCGCAGTACCTCTCCGACGTGGAAGAGGATCTGCCTCCCGGCGCCTCGATCGACGACTTCGTGGGTCCGCCGCCCAAGGACGCTCGGATCGACGCGCTGGAGCCGCAGCTGCGGGCGCAGGCCGCACGCGCGCGGGAGGCGCTGGCCGGCCTCGGCGATCCGCCGGCGGTCGACGACGCCATGCCCGAGGTCGCCGCCGCGACCAGCCGCGCCGAGGAGGCGTTGGCGGACGTGGTGGCTGCCGTGGACGAGGCGGAGGTAGCGCTCGAGGCCTTCGCCGCCTGCGCGGACTTCGCCGTCGCCAACAACCTGCTCGGCGTCGCGACGGCAGCAGCCGACCGTGCCGTGAGCGCGGCGGTCCGCGTGTCGACGGCGCGGGCCGAGGCCGAGGCTGCCGACCTCGCGGCCAAGGACCGAGCTGCGGCCGAGCGCCAGGCCGTGCTCGGAGCCGCGGAGGAGGCGATCGCCCGGGCGGAGGAGGCGCTGGAGGCCTTCGGCGAGCTCGAGGAGGCCGAGGCGCGGCTCGGGGCCGCACGCGCGGCGATGCGCAAGGCGTCGGTGGCCCGCGATCACCGATCGGCGGAGCGCGCGGCGGGGCGGGCCACCGCGGCTGCCGAAGCGGCGCTCGAAGCCGTGGTCGCCGCGAAGGAGAAGGCGGCGGCGGAGCTCCGGCGGAAGGCCGAGCACGAGGCCCGCGAGAAGGCCGAGCACGAGGCGCGCCGAAGGGCCGAGGAGGAGAGAGCACGTCGAGAGGCGGAGGAAGAAGGCCGCCAGGAGGGAGGAAGCAGCCCGCCGCGAGGCTGAGGAGGAGGGCAAGCAGGCCGAGGAGAAGGCTCGCCCGAAGCCGAGAGGAGCCGCGAAGCCGAGGAAGAGGCCCGCAAGCAGGCCAGAGGAGGCCGAAGAGGAGAAGGCTCGCCGCGAAGCCGAGGAGAAGGCTCGCAAGGAGGCCGAGGAGAAGGCTCGCCGCGAAGCCGAGGAGAAGGCTCGCAAGGAGGCCGAGGAGAAGGCTCGCCGCGAGGCCGAGGAGAAGGCCCGCAAGGAGGCCGAGGAGGAGGCTCGCCAGGAGGCCGAGGAGAAGGCTCGCCGGGAGGCCGAGGAGAAGGCTCGCCGCGAGGCCGAGGAAGAGGCCCGCAAGCAGGCCGAGGAGAAGGCTCGGAAAGGAGGCCGAGGAGAAGGCTCGCCGCGAAGCCGAGGAGAAGGCTCGCAAGGAGGCCGAGGAGAAGGCTCGCAAGGAGGCCGAGGAGAAGGCTCGCCGCGAGGCCGAGCAACGAGCGGCAGCCCTCGCGGCCGAGCTGACCGAGGCTCGCGGCCTGCTCGACGCCGCGCTGGCGGCGCTGGTGGCGTCGGTCCTGCCCCATGACCACGACCCGGCGCTGGTCGAGCTGGCGGGTCGTGCGCGCCGGGAGGTCGCGGAGGTCGCGGAGGTCGACGAACCGGAGCGCGTCCGCGCCGTCCTGGGCGAGGTGACGGCGCTGCACGGGGCGGTGCGAGAGCGCCTGCTGGCGATCGAGCAGGAGCGCCGCGACCGGATCCGCATCGCCCGGGAGGGCGCCATCGAGCCCGCCGCCCGCGCCGCGCGTGCCCACGGTGATCGGGAAGAGCCGGAGCTCGTCGTCCTCTACGCCGAGGACGCGCGGCAGGCGGTGGCCGAGCTCGAGACGTGCGACGACGCCGACGTGGCGGAGGGGCTGCGGCGCCGGATCGAGGCCGCCGCCGACGCCGCGGAGGAGCTGCTGGCCGAGATCCTCGCCGAGGAGCGTCAGATCCGCGACGCGACCCTCCAGGCCCTGCGGGGCGCGGACAGGCCGCCCGGCAGCGTGCCTCCGGGATCACCGGGGACGACGACGAGCTGCGCGGCCACCTGGGCAGCGCCGAGGCGGCGCTCGCGTCCCTCGAGAGCGCGCCGAGATGCCCGCCGACGCCGAGGCCCACCTCGCCGAGGCCGAGGCCGCGTTCGCGCGCGCGGCGGCCCGCGCCACCGCTCTCGTCGCGCTGGCCCGGGAGGCGGAGGAGCAGCGGCGCGCCCGGCTGGAGGCCCTCAGAGCGCGCGGCGCGGCGGCCCGGGAGGCGTCCGACCGCCTCGGCGCCGAGCACGAGGACGGTGACCTCGCGCTGCTGGTTGCCGACGCCCAGGACGCCGCCGACACCCTGGTGGACTGCGAGGACGTCGAGGTCGCGCAGCGCCTGGTCGCCCGCGCCGAGACGGCGGTGGAGCTCGCGCGGGAGCGGATCGCGGAGATCGTCGCCGAGCACGACCGGCGGGCGCGCGACGAGGAGCTGGTGCGCCTGCGGACCCAGGCCAGGGAAGCAGCCCTGCGGGCCGAGCGGGCCGCCGAGGGTGTCCAGGACGCCCAGCTCCACGCCCATCGGGGAGACGCGGCGTCCGCGGCCGCCGAGGCGCAGGACGTCGAGGAGCCGGAGCACGTCCAGATCCTGGTCACGCTCGCCGAGGAGTCCGCGACCGCCGCGGAGGGCCGCAGACGGGAGGTGCTGACGGCGCGAGCAGCACCGCTGCGGGCCCACCTCGCCGAGCTCCTGGAGAACGTCGAGGGCGTGGCTGCGACCCGGGTCGACGAGACGCTGGCGGGTCTCGCGACCACCGCCCGCTCGATCGCCGCCGAGGGGGACGCCGCGGTCGATCCGGTGGAGCTCGAGGCGATCCGGGAGCGCCTGGGTGCGGTCCTGCGGGACGTGGAGACGCGCGCGCGCGAGATCCTGGCGGCGGAGCGCGCCCTCGCCCGGGCTCGGGAGGCCGAGGAACGCGCCCGACAGGCCCTCGACGAAGCCAGGGCGCGCGCCGCGACCGCCTGGAGCCAGGCCGCGACCTCGCAGTGGCTGAGCGGACGCCCGGAGCTGGTGGACCAGGTGCGCGCCGCGCACGAGGCGGTGGGCGAGGGAGACCCGACGACGGCCCTGCAGCGAGCCGAGGCCCTCGCCGAGCTGGTCGCCGAGCTCGAGGAGCGTGCGCGTCGGGAGGCGGCCGAGGCTCGGGCGAGCGAGGCCGTGGAGGCCGCACGCTCCGCCGTCCGTCAGCTGCCGGAGACGGTCGAGGGGGCGCCGGCGGAGGTCGTGGCGTCGATCGACATCGCCCACGACGCGCTGCGGCGGCTGGAGCAGGCCCGCCAGCGCCTCGGCACGGTCGACCTCGGCTCGGTGGACAAGGCGGCCGACGACGTGAGCACGGTCGCCCACACCACGCGCGCGTTGGCCGAGGCCGCGACGTCGTCGCTGATCGAGTGGCGCCACCAGGAGACCGGCAGGGCCATCGAGCGGGCGCGCTCCGCCGCCGAGCGGGCGCGGGCCGCGCGCCAGGAGGCCGACGCCATCCGCGAGGTCGAGGCCCTGCGCCTGGCGGTGCAGGAAGCGGAGGAGGCCGCGGGCGCGAGCGCAGGCACGAGCGACCCCGGGGAGGCCGACTGGCACGCCGCCCTCGCCATCGCCGCCGCCGACCGGGTCGAGGAGCTGCTCGGCCGGCTGCAGGACGAGGTCCGCTCCGCGATCGCCGCGTTGGCCGGCCTCCAGGCGCTGCGCGACGACGCCGAGAACCAGGCGCTCCGGGTCGCCGCGCCCACCGCGCTCGAGCTGGAGTCGGAGCTCTACCGCCTGTGGTCGCGGGCCGAGCGCGCCGCGGGCCGTGGCGAGCGCGACGAGGTGACGGCGGTCGGATCCGAGCTCGAGCAGCTCGCCGAGCGGATCCGCACCACCGCTGACGCCCAGCCCACCGAGCAGCCTCGAGACGGGCTGCAGACGCTGTCCGAGCGCATCCGCGCAGGACAGGAGGAAGGCGGGAAGGCCGTGATGGTCGGTCCCACCCTCGCGCCGGAGGAGCAGCCGGACGGTGTGCCGCGCCGGGTCGTCGACTCGGTCGCGCCCGAGCCGGAGGTCGCGGACGAGCCCGATCCCCACCAGTTCCTCCAGGAAGAGGACACGGTGGGGGTGTTCGACGACTGGCCCGACGTCGACACCGAGGGAGGCGAGGAGATCCGGCGCTCGCTCCCTCCCGCGCCAGCGCGCGCCACCCGCACGGCGCCGCCACCACTCCCCCCGGCGCCGCAGCGGCTCGACACCACCGACGTACCCACGGCCGGCCTCGAGCCCATCGCGCTCGGCGGCGAGGACGAGGACGGGCCCACGATGCGCGTGGCCAACCCGTTCGCGCGTCCCCCGACGCCGCCCCCACCGGCGCCGGACCAGACCCCTGCCCCGTCGCCGGCACGGCGAGCCCCGCCGTCCCTGCCCCCCGACACGCTGCGGGCGCCGGGCGGCCCACCGCGCACGACCACGCGGACGGTGCCCCCTTCCGCCTTCCCTCCGCCACCCACGAGTGTCCCACCCCCTCGGCCACCGCCCCCGGCGTCACCGCCCCCGGTGTCGGAGACCCCTGCCCCGCCGCCGGTCTTCACGGCCCGCCAGACCACCCCGACGCTGACCCCGGCGGACGAGCCGGACGACGCCACGACGGCGCGTCGCCCGAGCGTCGCCGAGCTCCAGGCGCGTCTCCGCGCGCGCGCGACCCGACGCTCCCAGACGCCCGCGAGCGGGATCTCGGCGCCCGTCCCGCGTCCCACCGTCCAGACCTCCAGCAGCCCGCCGCCCCCGGCCGACACGACGGACCCGGTGACCGGCGAGCCGTTCCCGATCCCGAAGCGCTCCCGCCAGTTCGGCGAGGCGCCGACCGCACCCCGCCCCATCCGCAAGCCGGTGAAGGACGAGGCCAAGACGACGCTCATGTCCAAGGAGCAGCTCGAGGCCATCGTGCGCGCGGCCGCCGCCCAGGACGACGAGGACGACGACGACGAGGACGACGTGCGGACCACCATGTTCCGGAAGTCGGACTTCGGCGGGGACGACGACGACGACTGGTAGCCGTCACCCAGCGCTCAGAGCTCGGTCTCCAGCGTCCGCCCCAGCAGGTCCAGCAGGAAGTCCGCCACCGGCCGGTAGGGGTTCTCCTCCGCCAGCTTCACCTCGGTGAGCGACGGGAGGTGCTGCGCGAAGAACACCTGTTGGTGGGATGCCTCGATGATGGTGCTGGCGAGGGCCCGCGGGTACGGGTACGCCGGCGCGATCTCGGAGATGTGCCTCGCGATCGTGTTGCAGACGGCCTTGTAGCCGGCGAACAGCCCGACCTCGTTGTCCGCGTCGACGGAGGTCGCGTGGTACACCTTGCCGGACTCGACCACCACGATGCGGTGCAGCGCAGCCTCGTCGACGTGGGCGAAGCTCGGATCGTAGGTCGTCGACTCGGCGAGCACCGCGACCACGGAGCGCAGGCGTTCGCGCGGGTCCGCGACGTTGTGGGTGTGGAACTGGATGCGGTAGTCGATCCAGGCCCAGTACCAGGAGACCAGGTAGACCAGCAGCCGGTGCTTGTTCTCGAAGTACCGATAGACCGAGGCCTCGGTCGAGCCGATCTCGTCGGCCAGCTTCTTGAACGTGAAGCGCTCGAGGCCCAGCCGATCCATCAGCCGGATGCTCGCGTCGACGATCCGCCGCCCGAGCTCGGTCCGCTCGGGGTCGCGCACGTACAGCTGCTCGCTGAGATGGAGCTGGAGGGTGGCGTCCACGCGGCGAGGTAACCCGCTGCCGGCCAGCGTCCGGCGCTCGGGTTACGGCGCGCGCCTGGAGGTCGCGTGACGAAGGCCCCGAAGCCGCCCTGGCTCAAGGTCCGGATGCCCGGCTCGCCCCGGTACCACGAGATCAAGGGCCGTGCGCGCCAGCTCAAGCTGTCCACGGTCTGCGAAGAGGCTCGCTGCCCGAACATCGGGGAGTGCTGGGGTGGCGGCACCGCGACCTTCATGGTCATGGGCGACACCTGCACCCGCGGCTGCCGGTTCTGTGCCGTGAAGACCGCGCGCTTCCCGGCGGCGCTCGACCCGGACGAGCCGACCAACGTGGCGATGGCCATCGCGGAGATGGAGCTCGACTACGTCGTCATCACCTCGGTCGACCGGGACGACGTGGCGGACGGCGGCGCCTCGCACTTCGCCCGCTGCATCACGGAGACCCGCCGGCTCGCGCCGAGCACGAAGATCGAGGTCCTGATCCCCGACTTCCGTGGCGAGGTCGAGCACCTGCGGAAGGTGGTGGAGGCCGGCCCCGAGGTCATCGCGCAGAACCTCGAGACGGTGAAGCGCCTGACGCACCCGGTGCGCGACCGGAAGGCCAGCTACGAGACCACGCTCGAGATGCTGCGCCAGATCAAGGTCCTCGACCCGACCCGGCTCACGAAGAGCTCGCTCATGGTGGGGCTCGGCGAGACCGACGACGAGATGCTGGAGGCCATGCGCGACCTGCGCGCGGTCGGCGTCGACTTCCTGACCATCGGTCAGTACCTCCAGCCCACGCAGAAGCACCTGGCGGTGGAGTCCTTCGTGCGGCCGGAGCGCTTCGCGGAGCTCGAGCGCCTCGGCCTCGAGATGGGCTACGCCTACGTCGCCTCCGGGCCGCTCGTGCGCAGCTCGTACAAGGCCGGGGAGTTCTTCATCTCGCGCTACCTCGACCAACATCGGGCGCAGACGACCCACCAGGGCTGATCCGAGCACCCAGCAGGAGGGATGCGCGGCGTCCCCATGGCGACGACCTCACCGGGCGCAGGGCGCACCGGGAGGGCTGCCGATTGCCATTCCAGGCACATCGGCCGAGGTCGACGCTGTCCGGCGCCGGAATCGCGCCCGCCCCACTCAGCCCACCTCCCATGGCAAAGACGTGGCCGGAGGGTGGTCGCGTTCCACAGGTGGTTCCGCGCCGGTCCATCCGGGGCGATCGGTGATCGCCAGCGTTCCCACCCACATCGCCGAACCACCATGGAACCTGGTGTTCATCGCGATCCACAGCCTCCGTTCGTCGGGCCGAGACGATCCCTCGTGCGTGTCGGGTGGATCCGGGAGGGGTCCATAGTAGTGTGGGCCGACCATGCCACCACGGGAGGATTGGATGGGAAGGCAAACGCCACCATGGCCCACGCTCGACGCGCAGATCGAGGCCGCGGGCGTGTCGAAACACAGCGAGCTCGGCAAGCTCATCGCCGAGAACCAGGACTTCGGTCTGCTCGAACCCGGGGAGGCGACCGACGGCGACGCCCTGCCCTTGTGGGTGCGCGTGATGTGGCGGAAGAGCCATCCGGAGCTCGAGCACCCCAAGCACAACCCGCTGGGCGGCTATCCGGAGGTGCTGTACACCATCCACCAGCGCATCATGGCGAACCCCGACGAACCGAGGGGTTCCCGTGCCGCGGCCGTGCCGCCCGAGAAGCCCGAGAAGCCCACCTCCAAGCGCCGCGGAGGTGCATGATGGCCGATCTCCGAATCTCGGGAACGTCCACCTCCCCCCGGAGCGAGTCGGACATCCGCGTGAACGTGGGCGACCCGTCGAAGGTGCTGGCCTCGTCCAATGACATCGCCAACCCCGCGCTCGCCGTCTACTACAGCACCAACGGGGGCGCGAGCTGGTCGACCACGGCGCTCCCGACACAGCCTGGAGACACCTTCCAGGCGGACCCGGCGGTCGACTGGACCTCCGACGGAACGGCCTGGGCGCTCGCGCTGGGCGTCGATGCCTCCAACAACATCCGACTCTACGCGTTCACCTCGACCGACTACGGGGCCAACTGGACCTTCGTGACGACGGTGTCCGGAGCCCAGACCGGAGCCGACCGCGAGCTGATCTGGGTCGATCGCTCGGCCACGTCCCCGTACAAGGACCAGGTGTACGCCGCCTGGCACAACGGCGTGCCGTTCTTCTTCGCCCGGCGCACCTCCGGGACCGCGGGCACGTGGCAGGCCCCCGTGCAGCTCAGCGGGACCGAGACCACGGGCAACGCGATCGGCGGCGACATCACCACCAACGCATTCGGCGACCTGTTCGTGTTCTGGCCCGACGCCGACGGCGGCAGCGGCATGTACCTGCGGAAGTCCACGAACGGTGGCGCCTCGTTCGGATCGACGGTCACCGTGGCCACCATCCGGTCGAACAGCCGACGGCTGAACATCCCCGCGGCGCCGACGTCGGTCCGCGGCGCGCGGGTCTACATGTCCACCGGGGCCTACCGCACCGCCACCAAGGACATGGTGTACGTCGTCTGGTCCGACCTCAGCGGCGAGACCGGCTGCACCACGGGGAACGGGCCGGGCACGACGGTCGGCTCGACCTGCAAGACCCGGGTCTGGATCACGCGGTCCGCGGACGGCGGATCCACCTGGTCCACGCCCGCGATGATCAACAACCAGTCGTCGAAGAACGACCAGTTCCACTCGTGCCTGTCCGTCGATCAGACCAACGGGGTGCTGGTGGTCACGTACAGCGACACCGTCGCCGACACCAACCGCGTCAAGTCCCACGTCTACATGCAGATGTCCCAGGACGACGGCGTGACGTGGACCCCGGCGGTGCAGGTCACGAGCGCCCAGAGCGACGAGACCGTCTCCGGCGCGGACGGCAACCAGTACGGCGACTACAACGGCCTCCACGGGCACGCCGGCACGTTCTTCCCGTCGTGGACCGACAACCGCAACGGCATCGAGGAGATCTGGACGTCCCGGCTGTCCGTGGTTCCGAAGCAGGCACAGTTCATCCTCGAGCGCAGCAGCTTCGGCCAGGACGAGGTCCAGGCGATGGTCGCGCTGTCACAGGGCACCGTAGCCCCCGCGTTCTTCGTGGCGGTCGACGGGTTCACCCCGTCCGAGCTCGGGATCACGGCCGCCGACCTCAGCGGGACCCCCAGCGTGACCCCCACCTTCGTGAGCGCGCCCTCGGTCGCGGGGCTGACGTTCGGTAACCCCACGCAGCTCATCGCCGCGGATCCCTCGCTGCCGGACGTGCCCCAGCGATTCACCTGGGTCTACCCGCTGACCTTCACCAGCGACGCCGGCTTCACCGCGACGGTCGTGAACGTCGCGCTCACGGCCACCATCGGCAGCGTGACCGCGAGCGCCGTCATCGACCTGATCCAGCAGCCCAACCCCTACGAGGTGGACGGCCAGACGTCCTGGCTGAGCACCGACCTCCGGGTGTTCCAGGCGAAGAACGGCGACACCCGCTTCGGGGCGCAGCTCAATGGAACCAGCACGGCGGCGGCCTCCACGTTCATCAAGGCGGTCATCGGCAACCTGAACACCGGGGCGACGGGCGGACAGACGTACGAGAACACACTCTCTGCCGGCGACACCGAGGTGGCGCTGTACCCGACGGACAGCAGCGGCACCGCGGTGTTCAACTTCGCCGTGGCCCGTGTGCGGTACCGCGGCCTGCTGCAGGACGCGTCGACGGTGCGGGTGTTCTTCCGCCTCTTCCCGGCGCTGACCGTGTCGCTGGCCTACGACACCGCCACGACGTACCGCCAGTACTCGGACGGGCTTCCGAACGGGCAGAAGATCGGCCTGCTGGGCCTGCAGAACAACAACATCCTCAGCATCCCGTGCTTCGCCGAGCAGCGTGTCACGCCGGGCACCACGGCCATGACCGCCCAGGCCGACCCGGCCAACGTCCGGGACATCCTCCACGACCCGAGCGGCGCGGAGGTGGTGGCGTACTTCGGGTGCCTGCTCGACATCAACCAGGCCTCGGAGGCCCGATTCCCGTTGCACCCGACCACGGACGGCCCGTACACGGGGACCCTGCAGTCGGTCCTCTCGCTGGTCCGCAACGAGCACCAGTGCCTGGTCGCCGAGCTCGCCTTCGACCCCGCGCCCGCCATCGATCCCGGTGACGGACCGTCCACGTCGGACAAGCTCGCCCAGCGGAACCTGTCCCTGGTCGAGTCCGACAACCCGGGTGACGTCGGCTCGCGACGCATCCCCAACACCTTCGAGGTCCGACCGACGCCGGCCAGTCACGCGGCGTTCGGGCTGCACGACGAGGTGATGTTCGACTGGCGCGATCTGCCGGCCGGAACGGTGGCGCGGATCTACCTGCCGGACACCGGTCCGGATCAGGTGCTCGAGCTGGCCGCGCGCCTGTACATGGCCCGTGGGCTGACCCGGGTGGACGCGCACACGATCCAGGTCGAGGCCCGGGGCGTCACGTACCTGCCCATCCCCGAGGGAGCGGACATCAACCACACGGGGCTGCTGAGCATCGACCTGCCTCCCGGGGTGCGCAAGGGCCAGCGCTTCGACGTCGTGGTCCGCCAGCTCACCCACACGGGACGCGGGCGGAAGAGCGTCGTCGAGAAGGGCGAGGTGCGCACCCACGCGAGCGTGCAGACCGGCGGCCAGGGCGGCATGGTCGTGTGGCAGGAGGTCCTGGGTGCGTTCCAGGTCGGCATCCCGGTCTCCACGCGGGAGGTCCTGCTCGCGGACGAGCTGCGGCTGCTGTCGCTGATGCGGTGGATCCTCCTCCAGATCCCGCCGGGAGACCGATGGTATCGGGCGTTCCTGCGGTACGTGGACGAGCTCGCCCTGCGCGTGCGCGGCTTCGGCGGCGACCCCTCGCTCGTCGAGCCTTCTCCCACCGGCTCCGGCGTGCCGGGGCTGCCGAGCGGTCACGGCGGGCAGGACCCCCACCTGCTGGGCTTCGCGGGCAAGGTGAGCGCCCTGCTCTACGACCGCTACGGGGACTTCGAGGGCTTCGTGCTGGACACCGACCGTGGGGACATGCGCTTCGACAGCCGGGAGCACACCATGGAGGATCTGGCCGATCGGGCGTGGCGGCAGCGCCTGCACGTCGTGGTGCGGGCCACCCGCGAAGCGCCGCACAAGCCGCTCGGGATGGTCCTGCTGCACGGCCCGCGACCCCACTGGGGCTGAGCGAGCGCGGTCACCGGCCCCCGAGGAGCGAGGGGTCGGGGCCGGTGGCGAGGCCCATCCGCAGCGCGAAGCCCGCCCCCGGCCGGCTGGCGGCGACCTGCCACTGCCGACGGGCATCCGCGAGGCGCTGGAGCTCCGTGCTCCGGCGGTTCTGGATGCCCGCGACCTCGTGCGTCAGGCCGAGCCGTTGGGTGGCCTCGGTCTCGTCGCGCGGCGGCGGGAGATCGGCGAGCACGGCGGAGAGCTCCTGGTCGAGCTTGCGGCTGGCCTCGAGGCGCAGGTCGATCGAGCCCGCGCCGGACAGCTCGTCCGCCGCCACCTGCACCGCCGCCGGGTCCCCTCCCCCGAGCGCCACCAGCTGCGGCACCAACGCCGCCTGCCGGTCGAGCACGACGTCCACGTAGGTCGCGGTCGCCTCGAGGTTCGCGCGGGCAGCGCTCAGGTCGTGGGCGGCGGACCACGCGACGGCCACCTGCCCGCCGAAGAGCAGCACCACCGCCGCACCCACCACCGCCAGACCCACGAGCACCCGCCGGCGGGTCTCCGCGCCCTGCAGGGCCACCAGCCGGTCGACGCGGGCCCGCTCGGTGCGGCGACGACCGAGCTCCGCGATGGCGGCGTCGATGTACGCCGGGTCGATGTCGAGCTCGCTCGCGACCGCCTTCACGTCATCCGCCGTCGGTCGTTCCGCGGCGTCCCGGTCCGCCTGCTGGAGCTCGGAGGCGATGCCGATGATGTCGTCGATGTCGGCCTCGGCCACGTCGGACCGCGCGGCCAGCGCCTCTCGCCCGGACACGTCGCCTCCGCCGCGACCATAGCGCAGCCCGTACCTCTGGGAAAGGGTGCTACCTTCACGACCATGTGGACCCTGCTCGCCGCCACGGCCCTCGCCACCACCCCGAACGAGGTCCCCGACCCTCGCCCGACCGGGGGATGGGTGACGGACGCCGCCGACATCCTGGACGACGCCGCGGAGGCCGCGCTGAACGAGCGGATCGAGGCGCTACACCGCGATCTGCACGTCGAGGTCGCGGTCGTGACGTTGCAGGAGGTGGACCGCACGCCCAAGGAGTTCGCCACCGCCCTGTTCAACCACTGGACCATCGGCGACGCGAAGGCGAACAACGGGCTGCTGGTGCTGATGGTCATGGGGCAGCGGCGGCTCGAGATGGAGACGGGCTACGGGCTCGAGCCGATCCTGACGGACACCTGGCTCGGCACGATGCAGAAGCAGCAGATGGTGCCCGCGTTCAAGGACGGGCGCTTCGGCGACGGGCTGGTGGCCGGACTGGTCGCGTGCGACGAGCGGCTCCGCCAGCACCCGGCCGAGGCGATGCTCGGGACCGCCGCGGCGGCCGTGAAGCTCCCGGACTGGCCGGAGCAGCCGACCTGGGAGGCCGGTAGCCCGATCGACCCGTTGCTGGCGGGCGAGCTCTCGTTCGGCGGCGCGCTCGGGATGCTCGCGCTCGGGGCGGCCTGGGGGTGGCGGCGGCGGCAGCGGACGTGCCCCGACTGCCACGTGTACATGCCGATGCTCGACGAGCAGGCCGACGATGCGCACCTCACCGAGGGGCAGCGCATGGAGGAGACCGTCGGCAGCGTCGACCACCAGGTCCACGCCTGCCCCACCTGCGACCGGGTCGTGCTGTTCCGCAAGCGGCGGTGGTTCAGCGGGTACTCCACCTGCCCGAAGTGCTCGCACCGCACCTGCACGACGTCGAAGACCGTCCTGGAGTCCCCGACCTACACCTCGACCGGCCGCGGTCGGACCACGACGACCTGCGCGAGCTGCAGCTACTCCGAGTCGCACACGTACAGCATCGCCCGGCTCCAGGACACGTCCTCGTCGAGCTCGTCGAGCTCCTCGTGGTCATCGGGCTCCTCGTCCTCGGGCAGCTCGTGGTCGTCCGGCTCGTCCTCCTCCTCGTCGGGCTCGTCGGGCGGCTCCTGGGGCGGCGGACACAGCGGCGGCGGAGGTGCCGGGTCGAGTTGGTGACCCGCTTATTCAGCGTGCTACCAGGGGTGCGCAGGAGGACAGATGGTCGCCGCTCCCACCGTTCCCGCCACCGAGATCGCCACGGTCGACGCGATGCTCGCCGAGCTGAAGGCCGCAGCCCCGCGCTGGGTCGCGCTCTCCCCTGCCGAGCGGGCGGCGCTGCTGCGCGAGTGCATGCAGACCACGCTGGCGGTCGCCGACCGGTGGGCCGAGACGGCGTGCGCGGTCAAGGGCTATGCCCTCGGCAGCAACGGCCACGGCGAGGAGTACCTCGGCGGCACCGTCCCCACGATGCGCAACCTCCGGCTGTTCGCCGAAGCGCTCGAAGCCGGCGGGCAGCCCAAGCTCCCCAAGACCTGGCAGCGCCCCGACGGCCAGTGGGTCGCCCGCGTCTTCCCGCAGTCCCTGCTGGATCAGGCCATGCTCGGCGGCGTGACCTGCGACATCTGGATCGAGCCCGGCCAGCAGCCCACCCAGGGCCGGATCTACCGCGAGAAGGCGGCGGATCGCGGCGGCATCAGCGTCGTGCTCGGCGCCGGCAACCAGAGCTCGATCCCGCCGATGGACGTGCTGTACAAGCTGGTCGTCGACGACGAGGTCTGCATCCTCAAGATGAACCCGGTGAACGAGGCGCTCGGGCCCGTCATCGAGGAGGCGCTCGCACCCCTGATCCGCTTCGGCGCGCTGCGCGTCTGCTACGGCGGGATCGACGTCGGCAAGCACCTGACGGACCACCCGGACGTGAAGTCCATCCACATCACGGGCTCCGCTGCGGCGCACGACGCCATCCTGTGGGGGCCGGGCGCCGAGGGCGAGGAGCGCAAGAAGGCCGGCACGCCGCGCATCGACAAGGAGATCACGTCGGAGCTCGGCTGCGTGTCGCCGGTCCTCGTGGTCCCGGGCGAGTGGACGGACACCGAGCTCGACTTCCAGGCGCGACAGGTCGCGTCCATGCTGGCGTACAACTGCGGCTTCAACTGCAACGGTGCGCGGCTGATCGTGGTCGCGAGCGGCTGGCCCCAGCGTGCGCGCTTCGAGGAGCTCGTGAAGGCGAAGCTCGCGGCGACCCCGACCCGGCGGGCCTACTACCCGACGGCGCAGGCGACCTGGGACCGCTTCGTCGGGAAGTACCCGGAGGCCACGAAGCTCGGGACCCCGGCCGAGGGCGAGCTGCCCTGGACCGTGCTCGAGGGCGTGGTGGCGCGGCACGGGGAGTACGCGCTCGAGAACGAGCCCTGGTGCGGCATCTTCAGCTTCGTCCAGCTCGAGGCGACGACCGCCGCGGAATACGTGGCGAAGGCGGTGCCGTTCGCGAACGACGAGTGCTGGGGCACGCTGTCCATCAACGTCCTGGTGGACCCGCGCACCGAGAAGGCGCTGGGCGACGCGTTCGACAAGGCCATCGCGGACCTCCGCTACGGCGGCATCGGCATCAACTGCTGGACCGGCCTGAACTACGGGCTCGTGAACGCGACCTGGGGCGCCTTCCCGGGGCACCCGCCCACCGACATCCAGTCGGGCAAGGGCGTGGTCCACAACGGCCTGCTCCTCGACCACCCGCAGAAGTCGGTGGTCCGCGCGCCGTTCACCTCGAGCCCGACGCCTGCCTGGTTCACGGACCACAAGAACAACCTCGCGCTCGGGCAGGCGCTGACCCGCCTGGAGAGCGGCCCCGGCTGGCTGAAGCTCCCCTCGGTCGCGATCGCCGCGTTCAAGGGCTGATGTCCGAGCCGTGGGCCACGGCCCGGTTCACACTGGACACGGCCCACGCGCGTGCCACCTGGTGGCGGGCCCACCTCTTCGAGATCGACCAGCAGCTCGGACTCGCGGCCATGGGGGTCGGGGTGCCCGCGTGGCTCCTCGACCTCGAGCTCGGCTGGGCGTTGGCGGCGATCGGCGCGGCGCCCTGGCTCGTGTGGATCGTGCGGACGGCGAGCCTGCGGCTACACACCGGCGCCGGACCGATGAGCCTGGCCATGTACGACACGCACCTGCGCGTCGAGCGACCGTGGGTGGTGTGGGAGGTGGGCTGGGCGCTCCTGACCGTGAGGAGCGTGGTGGGCGGGACGCTGATCGCGCTGCCCAACAGCGAGAACATCTACGTCCCGAACCGGCTGCTCGAGCCGGGGAGCGCGGCATCGAGGCTACGCGCCGCCGGCCGTGGCCCCTGGCCCGACGGCGCCGACCTGAATCGGGTGACCCCCAGGAAGCCGACGTTCGAGCCTCTCTACCAGTACGCCCTGGCCGCCGTTCTCGGCGAGGAGCGCCCATGGACCTGCCGCGACCTGCTGCTCGCCTGCTGCGCCGTACCGTCGCTGTGGGATCGCCTCGTCGCCGCCGGGCTCCGAACGGACGAGCTGGTGGGCCGGCCCGAGCCCGGGCCCCAGCAGATCCCGGCGACGACGGACCTGACGAACCCCTTCGAGAGCCCTCGAACGCGGGCGCAGCCGAGCGAGGATGCCGACGCCGCCAAGGTGTTCCACCGGGCGATGGCCCGCGATCCGGGTGCGGTCATCCGGGCCGAGGCGGTGCTGACCGAGCTGTGGGAGGTCGGCGCGATCCGCGCGCGGCTGTGGCAGGCGGGCTTCCCACGAGCGCTGCCGGACACGGCTCCCCGATCCGCACAAGGTGCCGGCGTGGTGCTGTGGAACGACGACCGGACCCCCATGCACGTGGTGGTCGGCGTGCTCGAGCGGCACGCGGGCGCGACCCGGGTGGAGGCCGCGCGCGCGATGCTGCGCGTCCACACCGACGGGAGCACGGTGGTCGCGGTGGAGGACCCCGCGGCCGTCGCGGCACGCATCGAGGCCGAGGCCCGCGCCGCCGGCTGGCCGCTGCGCGCGACCGTCAGCGGTACAGGAGCTGCACCCGCCCCGAGCTCGGGTTGACCAGGCGGGCGACGAGCGCGAGGCCGTGGTCGGCGTAGGCCTGTTCGAGCTCCGGGCAGTCCACCCGCGCGCACCACACGAGCCCCGGCCAGACCGCGCGCAGCCACGGGTCGATCGACGCCACCGCGCGACGCAGGCGGTCGGGCTCCTGATCGAGGCGCGTCCACAGGTCGGCGCGCATCACGGCGTCGGCGAGGGCGGCGCGGACCTCGTGGGAGGCGGCGTAGTCGTCGAGGATCTCGGCCAGCGGCTGGACATAGAGCGAGCCCAGCACGTCGCCCGCGGGGTTCGCGAGCGTGTACCCCAGGGCCTCGCCGGCCTCGTGGTCCGCGATGTGCCCCTCGAGGTCCGCCCGGTTCTCCGCGAGGGTGAAGGTGTCCTCGGGCCAGTCGCTCCCGCTCCAGCGGCGCAGCCAGGCGCGGTTGGCCATGACCGCGACGTAGTCGCTCTCGTCGTCCTCCAGCCGCTGACGTCGGACCACCAGGTCGCTCGCCACCAGCGGCTCGCTCGGCCTCCCCTCGATCACGCGACCTCCACGACGTCCACGTTCACCACCCGCCCTCCGCGCTGCACCTCGACGGTGTCGTCCGCGACGGCGCCCCACAGCGCGGTCCCGAGCGGGGACTCTGGCGAGAGCGCTACCACGGGCGTCCCCTCGACCACGAGCCGCGCGCCCTGGCCGCCGGGCAGCAGGGCGTACCACGTGGGCTCGCCGTCGTCCTCGGCCACCGACACGAGCGCGCCCGGCGTCACCTTCGTGCGCGGTCCGGGGTCGATGACGGCGAGCGTGTCGAGGTGGGCGCGGAGCTCGGCAACGCGGGCCGTGAGCCCGGCCATCAGGTACCCCTGGCCCGTGACGGCGGCGCGCTCCCCGCGGTTCTCGGGGCGGTGGTCCCCGTCCACGCGCGTCCCTGCGAGCGCCGCGCCGCTCTCGCGCTCGAGGTCCGCCAGCGCGGCTTCGAGGTGTGCGCGGAACGCGTCCAGCACGGCCTGCCGGGTCACGCCGTCTCCCGGGTCACGCGCCACGCTGCCAGCTGGTAGATCGCGATCAGGGGCCACAGGAAGAGCAGGCCCACCACGGTCAGCTCGCCCACCAGCAGCATCGCGAACAGGACCCCCCACACCATCAGGTGCCAGACGGGGTGTCGCCGCAGGTGGTCGAACGACCGCGACACCGCCTCCGCCGCCCCGATGCGCTCCATCACCACCATCGGCAGGGCATAGGTCACCACGGCCAGCGCCACGAACCCGGGGAGGTAGAGGAACAGCATGCCGACGAGCACGAGCAGCTGCGACAGGGCATAGAAGGCGATGATCCTGCCGGCGTCCTGCGTCAGGGTCGAGAACGCGCTCGTGAACCCCGGCGCGGGGCCGCCGGCACGGTGCGCGTCGACCGCCCGCATCAAGCTCGCCGTCATCAGCGGGTACCCGACGAAGCTCACGATCAGGATGGCGCCGGTGTAGACGAGCATCCCCGCCATGCCACCCACGATCAGGATCGTCTCGTCGTCGAGGGCCAACCCGGGCGCGACGCCGAGTCCCAGCGCGCCGACGGCCACCGCGATCACGACCAGCACCACCACCAGGTAGGACAGACCGGCCAGCGCGTACCCCACCGGCGCCGACACCAGCTCCTCCCAGCAGACCCGAGCCACCGCCAGCGGATCGGTGGCAGCAGGATCGGAGGGCCAGGCACCGACGGCCCCAGCGAGATCCTCGGCGCCGATCACGCTCTCTGGCGGCTTCCAGGCGTCGTCCAACATCCCCCCGGCCGACCAGATATCCCCCGGAGCGGGAGGCGACGTGGCCAACGACGGACTCGGCGACCGGATGAAGGCCTACGAGAAGCAGGAGTCGGGGCGGCGCCACCTGCCGCTGCTGCCCATCTGCGCGCGGATCGACGGACGCAGCTTCTCCCGGTTCACACGCGGGCTGCGCCGTCCGTACGACGAACGCCTGTCCGAGCTGATGGTCCGAACGACCGAGCACCTCGTCGAACAGACCCAGGCCCGTGTCGGGTACACACAGTCCGACGAGATCAGCCTGGTGTTGCTGGCCGACGGACCGAAGAGTCAGACCTTCCTCGATGGCCGTGTCCAGAAGCTCACGTCGCTCCTGGCGGCGATGGCCACCGGATTCTTCGTGCGACACCTGGACGGCGCCCTCCCCGAGAAGGCCGGCCAGATCCCCGTGTTCGACTGCCGCACCTGGACCGTCCCGACCCGGGAGGAGGCCGTGGCTGCACTGCTCTGGCGCCAGCAGGACGCCACGAAGAACGCGGTGGCCATGGCCGCGCGGCACCACTACGCCCACGGGGAGCTGCACGGGCGGAGCGCCGCCCAGATGCAGGAGATGTTGTTCGCGAAGGGCGTGAACTTCAACGACTACCCGACCTTCTTCAAGCGCGGGACCTGGGTGCGCCGTCAGACCACGTCGCGCCGGCTGACCGCGGATGAGCTTGCTGCGCTGCCGCCCAAGCACCGTGCTCGCACCGATCCCGACCTGATGATCGAACGGACCGAGATCGTGCGCCTCGATCTGCCGCCCCTGACGCGCGTCCCGAACCGTGTGGAGGTGGTTCTGGAAGGGGTCGAGCCGCGCCTGGCGGACGGCGGGTGACGCCCTCGCCGCCCCGGGGTAGAACACCCCTCCCCGCTGCCCCGGCGTGACGATGACCCAGCCTTCGACCCACCGTCCCCCGAGCGCGACCACGACCGATGCCCTGCGGTCCGCGCTCGTCGACCTCCTCGAGGCCGAGCCCGCGCTGCTGGTGCTCGGCGAGACCGCCGGACGTCCGGGCGACCTGCTCGCGGGCACCGACGACGTGCGCGTGCGGGCGATGCCCGTCGCCGATCACGGGACGCTCGGGGTCGCGCTGGGCGCGGCGCTCGCGGGCCGCAAGGTGGTGGTCGAGCTCTCCGGTCCCGGGCGCCTCGCGGCGGTCGCGGAGGTGCTCGCCGAGGCCGGCGCCATCGCGTCGAAGGGCGAGTTCCCCTGCACGCTGGTGGTTCGCGTGCCGCACGGCGCCGAGGCCGTCGGCCTGGACCGGCCCGTCGGTCGCACGCTGCTCGATCTGCCTGGCGTGACCGTCGTCTGCGGCTCCTCCCCCGCCGCCGCGGCCGGCCTGCTGCGCTGGGCCGTGGGCCGCACCTCCCCCGTCGTCCTCCTCGAGCCGCGAGCGCTCGCCCAGGACCGCGGCGCCGTCGAGAGCGAGGCGCACGCGCCCCGCACGGTCACCCACCGCGAGGGCGGGCACGCCACCGTCGCCACCTTCGGCGCGGGCGTCCGGTCCGCGCTCGCCGCCGCCGACGCGCTGGCCGCCGAAGGGCTCCAGATCGCGGTCGTCGAGCTCGAGTCGCTCCACCCGCTCGACACCGCCGGCCTCGCCGCGGTCGTCCGCACCAACGGGCGCCTGGTCGTGGCCCACGACGGGGAGCCCGAGCTCGCCCGCGCCATCCGCGACGCCGTCGCCGGCGAGGCCTTCTGGTGGCTCGAGTCCCCGCTGCTGCACGGGGCCACCGACGATGTCGCCGCCCTCGTGCGGCGCGCGGTCCACGCCTGATCTCTCTACGTTCTACCCGCATCCTTTTCGTTCGGAGTTCTCCCCATGGCGTTCGTGTTCGAGCTTCCCGAGGTCGGTGAAGGCGTCGTCGAGGCCGAGGTCGTGTCCTGGAAGGTGGCCGAGGGTGACATGGTCGCCGTCGACCAGCCGCTCTGCGAGATCACGACCGACAAGGCCCAGCTCGAGGTGAGCTCGCCCAAGGCGGGCCGCGTCGTGAAGCTGCACGGCAAGCCGGGCGACATCATCAAGGTCCACTCCCCGCTGTGCGAGATCGACGAGAACGGCGCCGGAGCCGCCGTCGCGCCGAAGGCCGCCGCTCCCGCCCCGGAGCCCACCAACGGCGTCTCCACGCACGCGCCGAAGGCCGCCGCTCCCGCGCCAGCACCCGCTCCCGCCCCGCGCCCCGCCGCTCCCGCGCCCTCAGGTCCGACCAAGGCCGCCCCCGCCGTCCGGCGCGAGGCCCGCGAGCTCGGCATCGACCTGCGCGACGTGGCCGGCACCGGCCCCGGCGGCCGCGTGACGCGCGACGACCTGCACGGTCAGCCCGCCGCCGCCCCCGAGGCGCCGCTCCCCGTCATCGCGCCGGCGCTCCCGATGGTGCTCCCGTCGGGCGGCGAGGAGCGCGTCAAGCTCATCGGCGTCCGCCGCAAGATCGCGGAGCAGATGCGCAAGTCGAAGTCGACCGCCGCCCACTTCACCTACGTGGAGGAGGTGGACTGCAAGGAGCTCGTGACCCTGCGCAACCGCCTGAAGAAGGTGGCGGCGGAGAAGGGCATCAAGCTGACCTACATCCCGATCATCATGAAGGCCGTCTCCGTCGTCCTCCGCGAGTTCCCGAACGTCAACGCGGTGATGGACGAGGAGAACCTGGAGCTCGTGGTCAAGGGCGACCACAACATCGGCATCTCGACGGACACGCCGAACGGGCTCTACGTCCCCGTCATCAAGAACGTCGAGCAGAAGTCCATCCTGCACATCGCGGTCGAGATGGACGACCTCGTGAAGCGCACCCGCGCCGGCAAGGCGAAGCTCGACGAGCTCAAGGGCGGCACCTTCACGATGACCAGCGTGGGCTCGATCGGCGGCGTGCTCGCGACCCCGATCCTGAACATCCCCGAGGTCGCCATCCTCGGCATCAACGCGATCCGCGACCAGGCGGTCGTCCGCGACGGCCAGATCGTCATCCGCCCGATGATGTACCTCTCGCCCTCCTTCGACCACCGCGTCATCGACGGCGCGGTCGGCGCCCGCTTCGTGGCCGCGCTCAAGGCCGTCCTCGAGCACCCGGAGCGCCTCCTGATGGAGCTGCGGTGAGCGCCGGCCTGACCGAGCAGGTCGTCGCGCTGGCGAAGGCGGACGCCGCGCTGGCGGCGCTCGACCCCAAGCCCTTCCCGCTGCCCGTGGGCGAGCTCGCTCCGGTCGTGGTCGGGGCGCTCGAGGCGCTCGGCCGCGGGGACTGGTGGGTGCCCTCGCTGCGGGAGCGCGTCGGCGCCACGCTGCGCGGCGTGCCCGTCGAGCGGCTGGTGGACCCGGCGTTGGGTGCGAGGCCCTTCAAGGTGGCGCCCGCGACGGGCTCCCCTGCCCTGCGCGCGCTGGTCGCCGTCGGGCTCGCGAGCGCGGACCCCTCGCGGCACGCGCTGGTGCACCTCGGCATCGGCTCGGCCAGCGACGGCGCCTTCCACGAAGCGCTGAACACGGCCGCCCTGCTCGAGGCACCCGTCGTCTTCGTCGTCAGCGTCCACCCGCTGGACGGTGCGGCCCCGCTCGGGCGCCAGCTCGCCGCCACGCCGTCGGCGCTCGCCGAAGCGTTCGGCATCGGCGCGGAGCAGGTCGACGGCACCGACGCGGCCGCCGTCCGCGACGCCGTCACCCGCGCGAAGGCCGCGGGCGGCCCAAGACTGATTGAGGCCAAACTCGGTGCAGGTCACTAGCTCTTGGCGTCGGACGTGCCATCTGGCGCCAGCCAGATGCCGAAGGGAAGCACGTTCGGCGGTGAGAGCGCCGGGACCCAGCCGACGAGAGGCCGGTGAACAGAAGCAGGTCCGGCTGCGGCCGACCGTGGAGGATTCCCAGTGAGCGACTACCAGGCGATCGTCATCGGCGCGGGCCCCGGCGGGTACCCGGCTGCCATCCGGCTCGGCCAGCTCGGCGTCAAGACGCTGTGCATCGAGAAGGAGTACTGGGGCGGTGTGTGCCTGAACGTGGGCTGCATCCCCTCGAAGGCGCTGATCAACGCCAGCCACAAGTACCAGGAGATGCAGCACGCCGCGGACATCGGCTTCAACGTCAGCGGCCCGGTGACCATCGACGCGGCCAAGCTCCAGGGCTGGAAGCAGGGCGTGGTCGACAAGCTGACGGGCGGCGTCCGGACGCTGCTCAAGGCCAACAAGGTCGACATGATGATGGGCACGGCCAAGCTCGTCGGCCCCACCACCGTCGAGGTCCAGACGGCCGAGGGCACGAAGCGGCTCACGGCGGACCACGTCGTGCTCGCGACCGGCTCCTCGCCCATCGAGATCCCGGGCTTCCGGTTCTCCGACGGCCCCGTCCTCGACAGCACCAAGGCGCTCGCGCTGCCCGAGATCCCGAAGAAGCTCGTCGTCATCGGCGGCGGGTACATCGGGCTCGAGCTCGGCGGCGTCTACGCCCGGCTCGGCACCGAGGTCACGGTGGTCGAGATGATGGACCAGCTGCTGCCCGGCTTCGATCCGGACGTGGTCAAGGTCGTCGATCGGCGCCTGAAGAAGGACGGCGTCAAGGTCCACCTCAAGACCAGGGCGCTGGGCTGGGAGCAGGCGGACGACGGGATCGTCGTCAACGTCCAGACCGAGCAGGGCGCGCTGGCGCTGCCCGCGGACGCCGTGCTCGTGACGGTCGGCCGTCGGCCCAACAACAAGGGGCTCGGCCTCGAGGAGCTGGGCGTGCAGATGGACGGCCCCTTCGTGAAGGTCGACCTCCAGATGAAGACCAGCGTCCCCGGGCTGTACGCCATCGGCGACCTCGTCGGCAACCCGATGCTCGCGCACAAGGCGACCCACGAGGGCGAGGTCGTCGCCGAGGTGATCGCCGGGCACAAGGTGCAGTTCGACGCGAAGACCGTGCCGGCGGTGGTGTTCACCGACCCGGAGGTGGCGACCGCCGGCCTGACCGAGCCTGGAGTGCAAGGCCAAGGGCCTGAAGATCAAGGTGGGCAAGGTCCCGTTCGCGGCCATCGGCAAGGCCATCGCGAACAACGCCACCGACGGCTTCGTGAAGTGCATCATCGACGCCGACACCCACCTCATCCTCGGGGTCACGGTGGTCGGTGCGCACGCCTCCGACATCATCAGCGAGGCGGCGCTGGCCATCGAGATGTGCGCCGAGGCGCTGGACGTGGGGCTGACCATCCACCCGCACCCGACGCTGGGCGAGTCCATCATGGAGGCCGCCAAGGCCGCCCTGGGCGAAGCCATCCACGTCGTGAACCGCTGATGTTGGTGCTGGCGCTGGGGTGGCGCACGCCGCCCCCGCGGCCGACGACGAGGCGCTCCGGCGACGGGTCGACAAGATCCTCGCGAAGACGCCGCTCATCGACGGACACAACGACGTCCCCTGGCAGTTCCGGGAGCGCGCGGGTCTGCAGGTGGACGCGCTGCGCCTCGACGCCGACACGTCGCAGCTCGACCCGCCGATGATGACCGACCTGCCGCGCCTGCGGGAGGGCCGGGCCGGCGGCGTGTTCTGGTCGGTGTGGGTGCCCACGGACCTCGAGGGGGCCGAGGCCGTCCGCACCGTGCTCGAGCAGATCGACGTCGTGCACCAGCTGTGCGACACGTACGACGCGCTGGTCTGCGCGACGACCGCCGACGACATCGTCCGCATCCACAAGAGCGGCCGCGTCGCCAGCCTGATCGGCATGGAGGGCGGCCACAGCATCGGGGACTCGCTGGGTGCCTTGCGCGTCGCGTACGGTGCGGGCGCCCGGTACATGACGCTGACCCACTGGCAGAACACCGACTGGGCCGACGCCGCCACCGACGACCCGCGCCACGACGGGCTCGCGCCCTTCGGTGAGGAGGTCGTTCGCGAGATGAACCGGCTGGGGATGCTGGTGGACCTGTCGCACGTCTCGGCCGAGACCATGCGCGATGCGCTGGCCGTGACCACGGCGCCGGTGATCTTCAGCCACTCGGGCGCGTTCGCGGTCAACCCGCACCCGCGCAACGTCCCCGACGACGTCCTCGACCTGCTCGCCACCAACGACGGCGTGCTGATGGTGGACTACCTCCCGGCCTACGTCTCCCGCGAGGTCTGGGCGTGGGAGGCGGCGCGCCGAGGCGAGCGCGCGAGGTTCGAGTCGCTGTACATCGGGGACCCCAAGGGCCGCGAGGCCGCGCTGGAGGCCTGGGAGCAGGCGAACCCCGCGCCCCACGCCACGCTCGCGCAGGTCGCGGACCACCTCGACCATGTCAGGCAGCGGATCGGGGCCGAGCACCTCGGGCTCGGGAGCGACTTCGACGGGATGCCGAGCGCCCCCGACGGCCTGTCCGACGTGTCCGACGTGCCGGACCTGCTCGTCGAGCTGCTGCGCCGCGGCTGGACGGACCAGGAGGTCGCGGGCGTCGCGGGCGGCAACGTGCTGCGGGTGATGCGGGCGGTGGAGGCCGAGGCCGCGAGGCAAGCGGGCAAGCCGGCGTCGAACGTCCGGATCACCCCGGTCCAGGGCGAGCCGCACTGAGGGTGCCGGCCTCGGCCCAGCGGGGATCGAGGCCCTCCGCCAGCGCGCGCTCCAGCTGAAGGGGCGCCAGGACGCCCGGATCGGAGCCCCGCCACAGGGGAAGCCCGACGTCGGCCCGGGCGATCGAGCGCTCGAGCCCGTCCAGCAGCCCCGTCGTGTGCAGGTCGAGGTCGAGGTGGGCCACCGCCGCCCGCGCCCGCTCGAGGTGGGGACGCGCATCGGTTCCAGCGGCCAGCGCGACGTATCCGAGGAGGCACCACCCGTCCGCGGCGTCCGAGGGGCTGGCGATGGTGTCCCCGATGGCGACCACGCGCTCCCCCGCTTCCCGTGCACCGTCCAGGTCCTCGCCGAGCGAGCGCAGCGCGTGGCCGAGGTAGTACCAGCCGTAGCACTGGCGGATGAGCGCCCCGATACGCTCGGCGCCCCTCAGGGAGATCCGGGCCGTCCTGACGGCGTCCTCGTAGCGGCCGTACTCGAAGTAGAAGGCCGCCGCGTGGCCCGCGATGTTGGACCACCAGTCGACCGGCGCATCCACGAGCAGGCGCTCCAGCACCAGCTCCACGCGCGGCAACAGCGCCAGCCCCGCCTCGATGTTCTCGTGCTCGACGATCATGCGCACGTCGACCACCTGAGCCTCGTCCATCGGTCCGCGGCAGCTGGCCTCGGCCCCGGCGAGCGCCACGCGCGCCTGATGCGGCTCCTCCATGCTGGTGTGGACGATGGCGAGCATGCACCACATGCCGCACACCTCGTCCTCCGGACCCGCATCGGCCAGGGCCGCACGCATGGTCTCGGACGCCTCCCGGGTGCGCCGCAGGCGACGCAGCGCCACGCCCTCCATCATGGCCAGACGCAACCGGCGCGCGCGATCCTGGGGGCCACACAGGGCGACCCCCCGTCGCACCAGCGCGAGCAGGCCGGGCAGGTCGCTCCGGATCTGCGCGAGGTAGGCCTCGGCCTCGATCAGGGCAGCCTCCGCCCTCGAGCCTCCGAGCGCAGCGACCTCGTCGCGCAGGGTCGCGAGCTGCGCGTCGGCGCGCCGCCCCCCGTGCCGCGCGAGCTGCTTCACGAGCGCCGTGCGCCGCTCGATCGTCTCGAGGGTCGGACCCTCGGAGCAGGCGAGCGCCGCCGACCAGGCACCGGTCGCGTCGCCCACGCACTCCTCCTGCCACCGCGCCGCTCGGGCCCAGGCCTCACCCGCCGCCGGGTCTCGGGCGCCCGTGAGGTGCCTCGCCAGCATCTCCAGGTGCTCGGGTGGGGGCTCGTCGCCCAGGACCTCCGCGAGCGCTCGGTGATGTCCGATCCGGCCCTCGTCGCCGAGCCGCGACAGGACACCCGTGCGCAGCTGATCGTGGGCGAAGACCAGGCGGCGCCCGTCGTCCTCGATCAGTCCCCGCTCCGCGAGAACCCGTAGCCCCTCGCGCACCTGCGGCTCGGGGAGGCCCAACAGCTCGGGCTCGATCCGCTTGCCCTGTGCCGCTGCGCGGCCCAACACCTCGAGGACCTCGCGCTGCAGGCCGCTCGTGCGCAGCTCCACCACGGCCGAAGGCGTGGCGATCAGCGCTGGACCGGGCACCATGCGCCACCCACCCCGCTCTCGTGCCAGTCGCCCTGCGTGCAGCGCCGCGCTGGCGAGCTCCGTCACCCACAGCGCGGAACCTGCAGCGGCGACCTCGATCTCGTCCATCAGCGCCTCGGGGGGTGGCGCTCCGACCATGTCCCCCAGGATGGCCGCGACGTCGGCGGAGCGCAGGGGCGGCGGAACCACCACCAGGCGACCCTCACGGAGCGACCGCAACTCGTCGTCCTCCTCCTCCTCGCGCCAGGCCACGAGTACCGCCAGACCTGGCCCCGCGCGCACCGCCAGCTCGCGCACCAGGTCACGGACGAGGTCCGAGCCCCACTGCAGGTCGTCCACCAACATCGCGATGGGGAGCCTGGCCCTCGCCCGAGTCACCAACTCGACGACCGCTTCCACCAGTCGCTCGCGGGCGGCGGCGGGCTCGAGCAGCCGCGGACGGGGCTCCGACACCACGCCCGCTACGTCCGACAGGGAGGGAGCCACCGCGCTCAACACGGGTCCCAGCCCCTCCCACCAGGACCCACCGCCAGCGACTCCGGAGAGCTCACCCAGCCGCTCCAGCACACGGACCACCGGCGCGCTGCCGCCCTCTTCGGCCGCCGTGCAGTCCATGGTGACCACCGCGACGCCACCCTGGCGGGCCTCGGTCGCGGCCTCCAGCAGCAGGCGCGTCTTGCCCTGGCCCGAGCGAGCCACGACGCACGCGGCACCGCCGGTCCCCCGACGCACGACCGCGCGCAGGCGGTCCGCGACCTCCGAGGCCCCCGCCAGCGTCGGTCGGTACAGGTAGGGCCGGGGCGGGGGGAGCGAGGCGCTCGGCGGTGTGGCGGCCCCCGACGCCAACAGCGCCGCCTCCACGGCCATCGCGTGCCCCGGCCGGATCCGACGGTCCTTGCGGAGCAAGGCGTCCACCAGCATGACCACGGAGCGGGGCACGTCGGGCGCGAGGTCGGACACGAGCGGGGGCGGACGCTCGAGGTGCCCCGCGACCACCTCCCGCACCGAGCCGGTGAAGGGCGGTCGTCCGGTCAACAGCTCGAACGCGATGCATCCCAGCGCATACAGGTCGGCCCGAGCGTCGACGACGTCGCCCAGCACCTGCTCGGGCGAGACGGTGGTCGGCGTGGCGCTCGACGAGCCCGCCCCGCGCAAGCGGTCGCGCGAGCGCGCCACGGTGCTCAAGCCCAGGTCGAGCAGCACGGGAACACCGTCGCGGACCATCACGTTCTCGAGCTTCAGGTCCTGGTGGACCAGCCCTGCGCCGTGCAGCGTGGCCAGCGGGTGGCAGAGGGCCGCGAGCAGGTCCAGCGCCTCCTGGACCGGAATCCCCTCCCCGCCGCCCGTGGGAAGGGGCTCGTCGTCGGGACCATCGAGGTCGAAGGTCGGCGTTCCGTGTGGGTGGGGCGACACCCGCTCGCGCAGCGTGCGTCCCTCCAACAGCTCCATCGCGATCCACGGCACGTCGCCCTGCTCTCCGTGGTCGAGCACCTGCACGATCTGCGGGTGGCGCACGCGACGCAGCGCGAACACCTCGCGCCACAGCCCGGCGCGCAGCCTGGGCGAGCTGTGGAGCAGGACCTTGAGCGCGGCACGCCGGCCGTCGGGGTGGGTCGCGGCGTAGACCACGCCCATGCCGCCGCGCCCGAGCTCCGCCTCGACCTCCCACGCGCCGAACCTCACCCGCGTCCTCCGCGCCCCTACAATCGCACGGGAGGTCGCGTGGCGCGTGTGCTGGTTCCGCTGGCGGCGGGGTTCGAGGAGATCGAGACGGCGACGGTCGTGGACGTGCTCCGGCGCGGCGGCATCGAGGTCCACCTCGGAGGCGTGGACGGGCCTGGCCCGGCGCGGGGCTCGCGCGGGATCGTGTTCGTCCCCGACGGCCCCCTCCCCACCCACGACGACTTCGACCTCGTGGTGCTCCCCGGCGGGATGGGCGGCACCGAGGGTATGGCGGCCTGCGAGCCGCTCCTGGCCCTGCTCCGCGCGCGGATCGCTCACGATCGGCCGGTGGCCGCGATCTGCGCCGCTCCCCTCGTCCTCGATCGGGCCGGCGTGCTGCCCGAGGGAGCGTTCACCTGCTACCCGGGCCTCGAGGGCAGGCTCTCGGTCGGGGGCCGCCGCGACGAGCCCGTGGTCGACGCCGGGATCGTGACCACGAGCCAGGGACCGGGGACGGCCATGGCCTTCGCGCTGCACCTCGTGGAGCGCCTGGCGGGTCGCGAGCGGCGTGACGAGGTCGCCCGCGGCCTGCTGATGGCCTGAGGTCAGATCAGCCGGCGACCGAGGGCGTCACGGGCCATCACGGACGTGTGGTGGGCGGGACTGTCCAGGAGGTCGGCGGAGAGCAGCGACCAGATCATCGTCTCGCGCGGGCGCCCGAGCGCGTCGCGGGTCCGCCCCGGCAGCGTGCCGACGTGCGTGTATCCGAGGCGCGCGGGGATGGCGGCGGAGCGCGTGTTCCGCGGGTCGCAGTGGATCTCCACGACCTGCTTGCGGTGGACCTCGAGCGCGAGGCGCGTGAGCGCGCCGGCCGCCTCCGTGACCAACCCGAGCCCCTCGTGCCGCTTGCTGATCCAGTACCCGATCTCGAGGCCGTCGGGCCCGATGCGCGGGTGCAGCCCGGTGCCGCCGATCGGCGTCCCGTCGGGCAGGAAGATCCCGTAGACCAGGTCGTCCGCCTCCAGGAAGGAGCGGAGGAACGAGCGCACCGTCCCGAGCAGCTCGTCGAGGGTCGGCAAGGTGCGCGCCCAGGGCATCGTGGGTGCCAGGTGCTCCTGGTTCTCCCGCTGGAGCGCCAGCAGGTCGGGCACGTCCGCCTGCTCCCACGGTCGCAGCACGAGCCGATCCGTCTCGATGCGCCAGGCCGGCCACTCCGCGGCCACACTCGGCCGGTCGTCATTGGGCCAGCGATACTGGGGGCGATGCTCGTCGCGCCACGCCTGCCAGGCAGGGTCGTCGGGGTAGAGCGAGCCGTCGCCCAGCCGCCGCTCCCCGATGCAGAGCAGGATCGCGTCCATGTCGGCGTCGTTGCGGAACGTGTGGGCAATGCCCGTCCCCGCGGGGAAGGCCACCAGATCGCCCGGCTCGAGCGGCACCTCCTCGGCCTCGCCGCCCGGTGGGCGCCAGCGGAGCGTCGGGGTACCGGCGAGCACGTAGATCAGCTCCTCCTCGCGCAGGTGGGCGTGCGTGAAGCTGGTCCGACGGCCGCGCGGCAGCCGCTCCTGCCAGCAACCGAGCGACCGGCTCCCCGCGGCCCGTCCGAGGTCGCGCCCGAAGGACAGCTTCTCGGCGTCGAAGGGCGCCGGGTAGTGGCCCTCGATCTCCGAGATGTCCGTCGCGCGCACCACGAACGGCGGCCTTCCGGCGTTGCTCATCGTCCCCTCCTCGGAGGACGGTACCAACGGTCAGCGCACCGTGGGCAGTCCGGTCACCGGATCGCGTCCGCCGCCGCTCACGGGCACCTCGCCGGAGCGCCCCGCCAGCTGCGCCAGGGTGGCGTCGAGCGCCGTGACCAGCTCGATCTCCTTCGACAGCGCGGGATCCCCTGCCGCGACGAGACGCTGGAGCAGGCCGTGGACATCCTGCCAGGCGCCCTCCTGGTCGTTGTCGTGGTGGTGCAGCGCGGTGGCGCGCTCGAGCGTCGTGACCTCGTCCACCAGCAGCCGGCCGCGGCGCAGCCCCACGTCCCCGTCCGCCAGCGGCCCCGAGCGCACCGTGCTCGTCGCGGTGCTCCGCTCGCCGTCGCGGGGGTCGTAGGACAGCGAGATGGCGCCGAGCTCGGGCCGACCGCTCGCGGGCATCGGGCCGTCGGGCGCGAAGGCGACGTAGATGGCGCCGTCGTCGCGGGACAGGAAGACCGTGGAGACGTGCAGCTGCAGCGCACCTCCCTCGGTCCAGCGCACCGCGTCACCGGGCACGCCGTAGACCCCCGCCACCTTCATGCCCGGCTTCGGGGAGACGACGAGATCGAGGTCGTACGCGAGCTCCGTGAACATCATCGCGAAGTCGGACGCGACCTTCTCCCGCATGGCGCCGAGGTCCGAGAAGAAGAACAGGTTGCCGCCGCGCACCGACGACACCTGCTGGGCGAGCTCGGCGCCGAACTGCGTGCCGACGCCGATCGTGGTCGTGCCCACGTGGTCGCGGCTCGCGGCCTCGGCCATCCCCATGAACGACGCGGCGTCGGTGCGCCCGGTGTTCGGCCGCTCGTCCGTGAACAGCACCACGCGGCTCACGCCGTCGAAGGAGCGCCTCGCCGCGCGCGCGAGCTCGTACCCCCGGGTCAGACCGGCCTCGAGGTTGGTCGAGCCGTCGATCGCCACGCGCTCCACGGCCTCGCGCAGTGCCTGGCGGTCGGTCGCCGAGGTGGGCGGCAGCACGGTCGCCACGTCGGACCCGTAGGCCACGATCGCGAGCTGATCCTCGGGCCCGAGCTGGTCGATCATCGCGACCAGGGAGCGCTTCACGGTGTCGATGGGCTCGCCGCTCATCGAGCAGGACTTGTCGATGACGGCGACCAGGCTCACCGGCGGGCGGTGGAAGGTGGCCTCGGTCAGCCCCGAGGTGAACCCGACCTGGGCGAGCCAGCGGGCGTCGGGCTGGGCGGTCAGGCGGGCCTCGGTCGCGCGCAGCTCCGCGCACAGCAGGCGCTCGCAAGGACGGGAGGGAACGAGCGGCAGATCGTGCTCGGAGAACAGCCCCTCGGGCGTGAAGACCTCGGGCAGCGGCACCGCCCCCGCCGCCACCTGGTCACGGAAGTACGTGATGTCCTGCGCACCCCCGGGCGTCGCGCCGAACGAGCCGGCCAGGACATCCGCGGCGAACTCGAAGTCCACCGCCTTCATGCGCTCGTCGTCGTCACCCCCCGCCAGCGCCAACCCGATGATGCACCACCACATGAGACCCTCCCCGGTTCCGCTGTCGACACCAGCGTGGAGGACCGGTTCCGCATGTGCGAACGCGGAGATCGTGTCACCTTGTCGGCATGACACCGACGATCCTGATCGAGGCGGTCGAGCCCGAGGCCGTGCTCGGCGAACCCCTGCGGATGACGCTGACGGCCCGCGGACAGCTCTGCATCGCCGACTACGAGGACCAGGAGGGCGCCCTGCTGCGGGCGATCGGTCCCGGCGGGCGACGCGCGACCGACCTGCGCCCGCCCCACCCGACCGCGGCTTGGCCGTACCCGACCACCTGCTCCCGACGGGGAGAGCCCGCGACGTTCGATCTGGGCGACCACGGCTGGCTCGAGGCGCCGGGCACCTGGACCGTCGAGCTGTGGGTGGACGACGAGCGCCGCGCCGCCACGACCCTGACCGTGCGAGCGCCGACGCCCGACGAGATCGAGGCGATCACCGAGGACTACCTCGACTCCGGTGGCCGCCCCGCGGTGATCGCCCACACCCTCTTCCTCCCCTCGCTCCTGGCCGCGGCGTCGAGCGGGCCGGAGGACCGAGCCACCCGGGCCGCGGAGGCGATCGCCGCCGTGCCGACCGTGACGGCCGCCGAGCACCTGCTCGCACTGGCGGACGAGCACGACGGGACCGCGCTCGGTGACCAGCTGCAACACCGCCTCCGGGAACGCGCCCGCCTTCGGCACAGTGGGTGGCCGCTGGCCTTCTCGGTCCAGGGATGGACCATCCCGCTGACCCTGGCGATCGCCGATCGGGGCTGGCTCGAGCTGTACCGCCCCATCCCACCCGACTGGATGAGCGCGGAATCGGGGCCGCTGCCCCTCCTGCCCACGCCGGCGCAGGCCCGGGCGGTCGCGCCTCTCGTGGGAGAGCCTGGCGTCGGGGAGCGGCTGGAGGCCTGGCTGGCGAGCGCGGAGGAGGGCCCGTGGCTCGACGCGCTCGTGGACGAAGCGGTCGCGGCGAGCCCGGAGCGACTCCCCGCCTTCGTCGAGATCCTGGCGCCGCGGATGCGCCCCGACGCGCTCGTGGAGCTGATCGTGGACCGCGCGGACCCCGACCGACCCGATCCGCGCCTGCTCTGGGCGTTGCGGTACGCTCTGGACCTCTCCCCGTGCGGGAGCTGGTCCTGGAAGGTCTCCGGCAGCGGTGGCGCTCGGGTCCTGCGCGCGTGGGAGGAGGTCCTCCAGACGCGGCGCGCCGAGCTCGAGGCCGGACCGCTGCCCTGGGAGCCTGGTTCCACCGACGACCTGCTGCCACCCTCCCTGACCTGTGGGTGGTAGGCTCCCGGGATGCTCACCTTTCTCGCGACCGCGGCGTTGGCTGCCGAACCCGACTGGCACCAGCTCTACGCGCCCCGGGCGACCGCAACGTCGTTCCTGCGTAGCAACTACAACCGGTTCGACGAGAACTACCACCCGAACTTCGCGTTCGACGACGACCCCGCCACGGCCTGGGTCGAGGGCGTCGACGGGGACGGTGTGGGGCAGGTGCTCTCCTGGGACGTCTCGGCGTTGTCCGCGGCGCGTGCAGTCAAGCTGCGCGTCCGCAACGGGTACCAGAAGTCGTCGGGTCTGCTCGCAGCGAACGGCGCGCCCACGAAGGTCGAGCTGTCGGCCTGGAAGGGGCGCGAGGTCGTCGCGAAGCAGGAGTTCACGCTCACCGCGACCGACGGCTGGCAGGACCTGGTGCTCCCCACCGGCGGCAAGGGGCTGTCGCACCTCGAGCTCAAGGTGCTGGCGGTGCGGTCCGGCAGCAAGTACGCCGACACCTGCATCTCGGACATCCAGACCTTCGTGGACTCGGACCTGCCCTACGACGCGGCATGGGAGAAGTCCCGACGCGCCGAGCTGGGGACGTGGATCGCCGGTCGGGTGGAGGCGGCGAAGTCCGCGACCCAGGAGGGCTGGCCCTTCGCCGCGACCAGCTGGAATCGCGAGGAGAAGGACGCGACCGAGGCCGAGGTGGAGGTCCTTGCGGCCCCTCTCCGCGCGTTGGCCCCGTCGGTGGCCCACCTCCCACGGCAGCGCCCGACTGCCAAGGCCCCCGTCCTGCCCGACGGGATCGAGTTCGTCCTGTCGCGGCTGGGCCTGCAGTACTTCCTCCAGGGCAGCAAGCTGACGGTGTTCGAGTCGACCGACGGGATGGCCCGGCGGGAGGTCGAGGAGTGCGACGGCGACTGCTGGACGGAGTGGCGTGACCTCCGGGTCCAGATGGCGGCCGACGGACGCACGCCCGTGCTCGCGACCATGACCTACGCGACCCACGAGGACGGGCGCATGCTGTACACGGAGAACGCCCAGCTCGTGCTGACCTGGGACCAGGACGGCCACCTCACGCAGGTGCTGGAGGAGGGCAAGGCGCACGAGGAGGCGATGGACGGCGACCGGCTGTTCACGCAGGTCATCCACCTGACCTGGAAGGCGGGCAAGATCGTGGAGGTGGAGCACGCCGTCCACGCGCGTCCGGAGCGGCCGGGTGGCGAGGAGGACTGGGTCGTCCTGACCCGCACGCGCTGGACCCCCGCGGCGGGATGACGCCGGCGCTCCTCGTGCTCGGACTCGGTGGGCTCGACGTCGCGCTGGACGAGCCGTTCCGCTCGGCGGCCGCGTGCGCCGGCTGCCACCCCGACGAGGTCGCGGACTGGGAGCGCTCCCGCCACCGCGCGTCGTGGAGCAACGAGCTGATGTTCGAGGGGTACGTCCAGGAGACGCGCCGATTCTGCGTGACCTGCCACGCGCCGCTCCGAGAGCAGGTGGACGAGGTGCTCGCGAACACGCCCTTCTACCGGTCGCGCGATCCGGGCTCGGGGGTGCCGCCGACCGCGATGGCGCCGGAGCCGATGGCCTCCGAGGGCGTGACCTGCGTGGTGTGCCACCTGCGCGAGGGCCGCGTGCTCGCGGTCGACGGCGCCGGCGCCCACCGCTTCACCGACGCACCGGAGCTCGCGTCCGCCGAGCTGTGCGGCAGCTGCCACCAGTTCCCGGTAGCGGGCTTCGTCGACGGGCGGATGGTGCCCACGGACACGCCGATGCAGGGGACGTACGACGAGTGGCGGCGCTGGGCCGAGGCCACGGGCGACGACCGCGTGTGCCAGGACTGCCACCTCCCCGCCGGGCGCCACCTGTTCCGCGGTGCACACGACCTCGACTGGCTGCGCAGCTCGGTCCGCGTGGTGCGGGAGGGCCACGAGCTCGTGGTGAGCACGGTCGACGTGGGCCACGACCTGCCGAGCGGGGACCTGTTCCGCGCGCTCACGCTGGAGGTCGACGCAGGCCACGGGTTCGTGGAGGTCGCGCGCTTCGCCCGGTCGTTCGGCGAGGCGTTCGACGAGGCGCTGGGCGGGTCCGTGAAGGTGCTGACCGCCGACACCTCGCTGCGCCCGGGGGTGCCGAGGAGGGTGGTGGTGCGCGAGGGGGCGCGCTGGCGGCTGCGGTACCACTTCGCCTCCGAGCTGGACGAGGTCCGTGGGCGGCTGCCCCTGGACGAGATCGTCGTCACCCTCGTGGAAGGGAGCTCGGACCACTGACGGGTGTGTACACGGGTGTACACGGGTGTCAGGACTTGATCGTTGATCATTTCCGCAGAGGTGCGGGGATCGGGCGTGAACGGGGGCGGGCAGCGGGCAGGGGGCAGCGGGCAGCGGACCGGCGGGAGGGGGGTCAGCGGGGGCGGGCGGCGGGCTGGCGGTGTCTGCGGTTCCGCATTCTGGACTCCGTGCGAGTTCGTGGCGTGGCGACCGAGCCCCGGGGCGCGCGCAGGTCCGTTGCCCTCCCCGGATCCGTTGTCCGCCCTGGCTCAGATCTCGTTGGCCGCCATCACGCCCCCGCTCACGGTCACACCCGGTCCGCTGGCGTCGAGAAATGATCAATGATCAAGTCCTGACACCTACGCCGCTTGGTCACCTACGCCGCTTGGTCACCTACGCCCTTGGTACGCCCCCGCTGCTGGGCCGCCGCTGGCGCGGTTCGCTGCCCGCTGTCCCCTCCCCCCGAAATTTCCGCTGCCCGCTGCCCCCTTCCCGCTGCCCGCCCCCGTTCAGAGGGCACATCGAGCCGCAGGTCCTCGGCCCCTGCACCCGGATCCGCTGTCCGCCCTGGCCCAGATCTCGTTGGCCGCCATCCACCCCCGTTCACGGTCACACCCTGGCGCCGAGAAATGATCAATGATCAAGTCCTGACACCCATGCCCCTTGGTTGACACCTACGCCCCTTGGTCACCTACGCCCTTGGTACGCCCCCGCTGCTGGGCCGCCGCTGGCGCGGTTCGCTGCCCGCTGTCCCCTCCCCCCGAATTTCCGCTGCCCGCTGCCCCCTGCCCGCTGCCCGCCCCCGTTCGAGCCCGTTCCCCGCGGCTACCCGGAAATGATCAATGATCAAGTCCTGACACCTCTTGGCGTCGTGCCTCTTGGCGTCGCTGGCGCCCAACGGTGCTCGCACGGGGTTGCGGGCCGAGGTATCCTCCGCCGCCATGCTGCTCGCTGCCCTGTTCATCGCCTGCAAGATCGGCTGCCTCACGGGCACCGACGACCAGTGCGTCGTCCCCTCCCCCTGCGAAGGGGTCGCGTTCACCTGCGAGGACGGAGGCACCGTCGAGGTGTACGTCCTGCAGGAGGGCGACCCGCTGCCCGTCCTCGGCCAGAACGTGCTCGCCTCACCCGGGGACATCGTGCTCCGCAACGGGCACGTCGCGGCCGTCGTCGATGGCCTCGATCACCCGCACTACACCGCGCCCACCGGCGGGAGTCTCCTCGATCTCGCGCCCGTCGACGGGACCGACGGGCTCCGCAACATCTTCCAGGCCACCGGGCTGCTGCCCGGCGACGCGGTGAACTACACCGAGGTCCGGATCCTGGAGACCGGAGAGAACGGCGTCGGCGCGGTGCAATTCCGCGGCACGCTCGACGGCCACCCCGATATCCCCGTGGCGACGCGGTACGAGATCCGCCCCTGCGACGAAGGGGTTCGCATCCGCACCGAGGTCGTGAACCTCGAGCCCGACCCGTACCCGGTGTTCCTCGTCGACGCCTTCTACTGGGGCGGCCGGGAGGCCCTGCCCTTCACGCCCGGCCCCGGCTTCGAGCACCCGAGCTTCGGGCTCACCACGCTGGCCGACGCGCTCCGCGACGTGCCCTGGATGGCGACGGGCGCTCACGGCGCGGGGGCCGCGAGCTACGGCGTCACCAGCTGCGACCACCCGAACCTGCAGGGCTTCCAGTCCCGCGAGTTCTCCGCCATGGGCGCGCCCAAGCGCATCCTCATGCCACGGGACTACGAGGTGTTCGAGCGCTTCGTCTCCACCGATCGACGGTCGTCGGTCGCGGGTGGCGCCGACATCGCCCAGGAGGTGCGCGGGCAGTCGGTCGGCTCCGAGCACGTCACGGTCTCGGGACGCCTCGTGGCCGAGGACGGTCGCGGACTCGGCGAGCTGGCGCGCGCGAGCCTCGTGATCCGCGACGAGGAGGGAGACGCCGCCAGCCAGGTCGTGCCCGAGGCCGACGGCAGCTGGCACGTCGAGCTCCCACCCGACCACGACTACACCCTCGAGATCCTGAGCTACGGCCAGGTCGTCCAGACCTCGACCACGAAGGTGGGCGGGGCGGCGGTCGAGGTCGGTGACCTCACGGTCCCCGCGGTCGGCGAGCTCGTCATCGATGGGCTGGTGGACGGCGCGACCGACCAGCTGCTGGTCTTCGTCCACCCGAGCGAGCAGGCCGCCGAGGAGGCCCTGTCCGCCCCGCTGTACGGGAACTGGGACTCCTGCGCGCCGCTGCTCGGCCACCCCTTCGGCCCGTCCCCGGCGTGCAACCGGGTGCTCGTCAACGGGCCCACGACCGTCCTCGTCCCCGCCGGCACGTACGACCTGTACGCCGCCGCCGGCCCCTTCACGACCCTGGGGCGCACCGACCACGTCACCGTGGGCCCTGGTGAGACCGTCTCCGCCACCGTCGAGGTGCAGACGCTGCCGCTGCAGCCCGCCGGCACGCTCTCGGCCGACTTCCACGTCCACGGACGCCAGAGCTTCGACTCCGCCATCCCCGATCTGGACCGTGTGCGGGCCTTCCTCGCCGCACGCGTCGAGGTCGTCGCGAGCACGGACCACGACGTGGTCAACGACTACGCGGACGCGGTCCGGCAGCTCTCCGCGGACGACCGCATGCGGCTGCTCGTCGGCCTCGAGACCACGGGTCACATCCTGTTCCCGCTGGTCGAGACCACGATCTACCCGAAGGTGATCGGGCACTTCAACTTCTGGCCTCTTCCCTACGATCCGGCCGGACCGTGGCGGGGCGCTCCCTGGGACGAGATCGCCGAGCCCGGCGAGCTGTTCGATCGGGTCGAGGACATGGGCCTGCTCCCCTCCGGGGTCAAGCAGATGAACCACCCGTGGGGTGGCATCCAGTTCGGCCGCGACTATGCCTGGCCCCAGGCCATCGGGCTCGACGCCACGCTCGACCTGCCCACCGAGTACGACGGGACGGGCCAGGGCCTGTTCCTGCGGACGCCTCCCGGGGCTCGGCACAGCAACGCCGACTTCGACACCGAGGAGGTCATGAACAGCTCGAGCAACGAGCTCTTCCAGCAGTACCGGGCGATCTGGCACTACCTCCTGAACCAGGGCATCGTCCGCGCCGGCACCGCGAACAGCGACAGCCACTCCCTGACGGACAACGTGCTCGGGACGCCGCGGAACCTGGTGTGGTCCGACACCGATGTCGCGAGCTTCGACGAGCCCGTGTTCGACACCGCCGTCCGCGACGGCCGGATGATCGGCACCAACGGCCCCATCATCGAGGTGTCGATGCTCGGCACCGACGGCGCCTTCCACACCCCCTCGGTCCACCCCTTCGCCCCCGAGCCCAACGGCGCCCTGACGCTGAAGGTCAGTGCCGCGCCGTGGGTGCCGGTCGACGAGGTCCGCATCATCGTCAACGGCGCCCTGGTGAAGACGATCACGCCCACCGTCGTCCCCGCCGACCCGTTCGGCACCGAGGACCTGGTCCGGCTCGACACCACCCTCCCCCTGACCGAGCTCGTGTCCGGCAGCGGCGACGCCTGGATCGTGGTCGAGGCCGGCGCCCCGCTCGAGCCCAACGCGGATCTGGACTGCAACGGCATCCCGGACACGGGCGACAACAACCGCGACGGGACGATCGACTGGCGGGACGTGGAGGACCTCGAGGAGGACCCTGGCGACACCTGCTTCGACACGGTCGGCCCGTTCACCGAGCCCCCTGAACCCGCCTGGAACACGCCGGCCTTCTTCTTCGAGCGCGTCACGCCCAACGGGCATCCGAACGCGTTCACCAACCCGCTGGTCCTCGATCGCGACGGCGACGGCGGGTATGCGGGGGTGGCCCGATGATCCCCCTGACGCTCGCCGCGGCAGCGCACGCCGCGCCCGCCTGCTCCCGCGACGGGGCGCTCCCCACCGGGCCCGTCCAGGCCTGGTTGTGGGATGGGATGCTCGGTCTCGCGCAGCCGATCTGCCCGGCGACCACCGTGGGGATCGGGCCGCGCGCGCTGCTGCTGGCCGACACCCCCGCGTTCTATGGCCGGATCGTCGCGTCCGGCACCATCGAGGCACGCCTGGCGCTGTCCGAGCGCACGGCCGTCGGCCTGACGATGGAGCCCGCCCACTACGAGAGCACGATCTCGGCGTTGTCGTCGTCGTGGTTCGGGTACGGCGCGACCACCCTGACCGCCACGCAGCGCGTCGACGAGGGTGGGCCGATCGGGCTCGCGATGGTCGGGCGCCTGGTGCTCCCCACCTCGATCGGTCTGTATGGGCATGCCTGGCCGTTCAGCGCCGACGTCGGCATGGCGATGCAGGCCGAGCACGGCCCCTGGTCGGCCCACGGCCAGGTGGGGCTGGCGGCGACGGCGGGCGTGGGCGCAGGGCCGACGGCGCTCGCGACCGGGCTGCCGATCACGCTCGGGGGCGTCTGGAGGCCAAGCGGCGGGTTCTCGACCGTGATCGATCTGCAGTCTTCCCTCGGTTACACGGCGAGCCTCGATCACCTGGCGCTGGCACCTGCGCTCCGGTTCGGCACGGGACGCTTCGGGATGGAGGTCGGCGGCTCCATTCCGCTGGCTGGTGAGAACCGCACGCTGACGGTGGTCCGCGTGGGAGCCGGCGCTCGGCTCTGAACCCTGGCCCTATCGTGCTCGGACGGCAGGGCGTACACTCGGGAGGTGCAGGTGTCGACCGCGAACCCAGCGCCTCCCCGCTCGCCCGACCTCGTCGGCCGGCCGCTGATCGCCAATCGCTTCGCCCTGTTCGCCAAGATCGCCGAGGGCGGCATGGCCGGCGTGTACCGCGCGTGGGACCAGCAGCTGCGGGCCTGGCGGGCGATCAAGGTTCTGCTGCCGGAGTACGCCCAGCGGCCCAACCTGCGGTCCCGGTTCGAGTCCGAGGCCCGCGCGCTGGCGGCGATCGACCACCAGAACGTGGTCCGGGTCTACGACATCGCGGCGGACGCGATCCTTCCGTACATCGTGATGGAGCTGGCGGAGGGCGGCACGCTCAACGACTGGCTCGATCGGTACGGCCAGATGCCCGCGCGAATGGCGGTCGAGGTCACGCTGCAGGTCGCCCGTGGCCTGGGAGCGGCCCACGCCGTCGGCGTCGTCCACCGCGACGTGAAGCCGCAGAACGTGCTCCTCGACGCTCGCGGACGCTGCCTGGTCACGGACTTCGGGATCGCTCGTGTCACCTTCGGCGACCACCTGACCCGTACGGGCTCGTCGATGGGCACCGTGGGGTACATGGCGCCCGAGCAGCGGGCTGACGCCAAGCTCGTGGACGCCCGAGCCGACGTCTACGGCGTGGGCGCCATGCTGTACAAGCTGCTCACGGGCGTCGTCCTCACGGACCTGTTCCTCGTGGAGCACGATCCCAAGCTGCTCGCGCCCGTGCCCCAGGCCATCCGACCCGTCGTCCTGCAGGCCTGCCGCCACGATCGCGCGCTGCGCTTCCAGGACACGACGGAGCTCGTGAGCGCGCTCGAGGGGGTGCTCGAGCTGCTCCCACGCCTGCCCGACGACATCCCGAAGCTCGGGACGCCGCCCGACGACGTGTCCATGGACCGCTCGAGCCAGGACTACAGCGCCATCACGCCGTTGCTCGACGGCATGTCGGGTCCCGGCGGATCGACGTCACCGGCGGCCGCACGCAGCGCCTCTCCGGAGACCCGGACACCGGCACACATCCCCTACCGCATGCCCGAGCGCCCCGCGATGCGCCCGGAGACGCCGGTCCCCCTCGCCAGCCCGATCAGCGTCGAGCGCCGCAAGACCGAGGGCTCCCCTTCCCTGCCGACGATGGACAGTCCGCACCCGTCCGCCGAGGCCAGGACGCCGACGCTCCGCATCGGTCTGCTGGCGGCCCTGCTGATCGTGGTGTCGAGCTGGTTCCTCGGCATGTTGACGGGAGCCTGGTCGCTCCGCGGAGATCAGGAGCTCGAGGCGGGTGCCCGCGCCGAGCTGTACGAGGTGCTCGGACGCGAGGCGGAGCTCTTGCCCGAGCTCGTCGAGCGTGGCGCGGATCGGGACGCGGTGGCGGAGCTCGGCGAGGTGTACCGCCAGTGGGAGCTCAGCCAGGATCCACGGATCCGGCTGGAGCTCGCCGATCACTACGCCACCGGCACGCTGGCCCTGTCCGCGGGCATGCTCGGCGAATCCGGCACGGACATGACCAGCATGCGGGCCCGGAACCTGTCCCGCGCACACGACGCCTGGCGTCGGACGCGGAACACCTGGGAAGCCGACGCGAACGGCATCTTCGGCCGCTCCGCCATCCGCTTCGGGTTCGGCCCCGCGCCGGACTGACTCACCAGATGGCGACGGATGGTGCCTCGCCCTCGCGAACCCAGCCGCGGAACATGCCGGCGGTGTTGTAGGGCAGCGCCAGGTTCCCGTGGCGATCGACGGCGATGAGCCCACCCTGGCCGTCGAGCCTGGGCAGCTCCTCGAAGATGACGCGATGCGCGGCGTCGGCCAGGGAGAGGCCGGCGAGCTCGACGAGGGCCGAGACCCGGGCACCTACCCCCAACCGGATGAAGGGCTCGCCGTGACCCGTGCCGCCGACCGCGCAGGTGGCATCGTCCGCGAAGGTCCCCGCCCCGAGGATGGGGGAGTCGCCGACGCGACCCGGACGCTTGTTGATCATGCCGCCCGTGCTGGTGGCCGTCGCGACGTGCCCGTTCGCGTCGCACGCGACCGCGCCCACCGTGCCGTACACGTCCTTGTCCTCCGAGCCGTGGTCGAGCTCGAAGCGGTCGGCGGCCTTGGCGCGATCGAGCTGCTCGAGGCGCTCCTCCACCAGGAACCAGGCCGGATCGACCGTCTGCAGGCCGCGCTCGCGCGCGAAGTGCTCGGCCCCCCCCGCGATCAGCATGACGTGCGGCGTGTGGTCCATGACCTCTCGTGCGAGGAGGATCGCGTTGCGCACGGTCGTGACGCCCGCCACCGCCCCCGCGCGACGCCCGTTGCCGTCCGCGATCGCCGCGTCCATCTCCACCCGCCCCGCAGCGGTCAGCACCGACCCGCGACCCGCGTTGAACACCGGGTCGTCCTCGAGGTGGACGACCGTCGCCTGTACGGCGTCGAGCGCGCTGCCGCCGGCCTCCAACACCGCCCGACCGACCTCGAGCGCCGCCGACAGCGTCCGCAGGCAGCGCTGCTCGCGCTCGCCGGTGAGCACGTCGCGCCGCACGAGCCCCGCACCCCCATGGATCGCCAATGCCCAGCCCACGCCGACCTCCGGCGCCTCCCTAACTACCTGTGGCGGGCGACGCGCTCGACGTCGGCCTGACGTCCCAGGCCCTGCCACTGGGCCATCGCGAGCGCGCGCATCTCCGCGACGCGCGTGTCCCACCCACGGCGTCCGGCCTCCTCCGCGGCGCGCTCGGCGAGCATCGCCACGTCCGGGGACAGGAGGCTCGTCTCGGCCAGGGCCATCGCACCCTCGGCGAGGTGTCGGTCCCAGGCCTCGGGCTGTCCGATCTGGGCGTCCGCGACCAGCTGGGCGATCCGAACCGTGGCCCACAGCGAGCGGATCCCGAACGCCTCGGCCCGCGCCGCGCAACCCTCGAGGTCCGTCGCGACGAGCCCGGCACGACCCCGCTCGACCTCGACCATCGCGATGTTCACGTCGCTGTACAGCGCGGCGCTGTCGGTCCCGAGCGCGCGCCAGATGTCGCCGCTGTCGCGGTAGTGGGTGATCGCCGTGTCCCAGGCGCGCTGGTGGCGAGCGATCTCCCCGGCCATCTCCTGGCAGGTCGCGAGCCCCCAGCGGTGGCGGGCGGACAGGTAGTGCTCCCGCGCGCTCACCGTGCGGACGCCGGCCTCCTCGAGCTCACCCTCGTGCAGCGCGATGCCGGCGAGCCCGATCCAGGCGTCGCCGCACCCCAGCTCGTCGCCGTGCAGCCGGGAGATCGCGAGGCAGGCGCGCAGCTCGGCCTCGGCCTCCCGGAACGCTCCCAGGTTCACGAGCGTCTGCCCCACCCGCGCGTGGAGGTTGGCGCGGGTGAGCGGGTCGCGGACGAGCTCGAGCCCTTCGCGGAACAGCTCGACGGCCCGATCGAAGTCACCCGCCATCCGCGCCAGACGTCCCTCCTGCATGCGGACGTAGACCAGCAGGTCCTCGGGCCAGCCGTGGCGCCGGACGCCGTCCTCCAGCTGGCGGCAGATGCGCAGGAGCTGCTCCGGGCGGTCCTTGTACCGATGCACGGCGACGGCGGCGCGCAGGCCGCGGACCCAGCGCGGGTCGCCGTCGGGGAGGCCGAGCTGCCCCACCGCGAACTCCCAGAGCTCGAGCAGGCCGTCGGCGCGGTCGAACTCTCCGGCGCGGTTGCGGGCCTCGATCGCGTCCACGAGCGGGTCGAGGGCGGGCTCCAGCGAGCCGGCACCGAGCAGGTGGCGGGCGAGCCGCTCGCGGTTGGGGTGGCCCGAGGCCGCGACCATCGCGGCGCAGGCCCGGTGCAGGCCCGGGGCGCGGAGGTGTTCCTCGGCGCTGCGCTCCAGGCTCTCCCGGAGCATGGCGTGGGCGAACTTCCAAGAGCCCGCGGCACCCGCCTCGTCGGGGACGGCGAGCCGCAGCGACAGCAGGGTGTCGACGAGGTCCGCCGACGGCGAGAGCCCCCGGGCGACGCAGGCCGCGCGCCACTCGTCGCGGTCCACCCGCTGGCCGAGCAGGGCCGCCAGCTCGAGCGCCGCGCGATCGTCGCGGGAGCGGTCGCGCAGGAGCTCCTCGATCCGCGTCGCCCAGGCGGTGTACAGGTCGTCGGGGAGCGTGACCTCCGCGCCGTCCCGCAGGTCGAAGCCGCGCCGCCCGGGGACCAGGATGCCCCGCTGGACCCAGTCACCGACGAGCTGCACGGCGAAGCCCGGATTTCCGGCGCTCCGCTCCTCCACCAGCCGCGCGACGGCCCCCTCGAGCCCGAGCAACTCCTCGACGAGCGAGCGCTGATCGACCTCCGCCAGCGGGAGCAGCGGGATCTTGAGCGTCCCGGCCACCTTCGCGATGTCGTCGAGCACCGCGCGCTCGAGCGGGGCCTGCACGAGCAGGTCGTCGCGGGCGACCAGCAGCACGAGGACGGGCGCGTCCGTGACGGTGCGCAGCAGGGCGTGCGCGAACTCGAGCGTGTCGAGCGACCAGTGGACGTCGTCGAGGAAGAGCACGACCGGGCGACGGGCCGCCTGCTTCTCGACGAAGCGCCGCACCACGCCGTGCCGCTCCGACGGCGAGCGAAAGGCCGCGCCCTCCTCGTCGGGGCGGAGCAAGCTGACGAGCGTGTGGACCTCCCAGGGGTCGACCGTCTGGTCGGCGGCCTCCATGGCGGCGGTGACCCGCTGCCGGACCTGGCCGACGGAGAGCCCGCCCGTGCGCAGGAACGTGGACAGCATGCCGGCGAGGCCGTCCGACGGCCCCCCGCCCGGCCCGTGCGACGCCCGCATCACGTGGGCGATGCCGACCTCGTGGGCACGCTCGCAGAGCCACTCGCCCAGCCGCGACTTGCCGCTCCCGGGGGCGCCCTGGACGATGAAGGCGCGCGGCACGCGGTCCCGGCGCACCTCGTCGAGCGCGTCCCACAGCAGGTCACGCTCCCGCACCCGCGCCACCATCGGCACGCGCCGCAGGCCGAACAGGCCGAGCCCCGCGCCCCACAGCTTCTGCGAGCGACGCGGCGCCCGCCGTCGACGCCAGTTCCGTGGCATCGGCGGGAGGCGCAGGGGGCTCGGATCGCTCGGCACCAGCGTCTCCTCGTCCTCGAGGGCGTGTTGCTCGAACGCCAGCGTCGTCGTGTGCGCGACCCGAGGTCCGCGTCCGAGCGTCGCCTGGAGCACCGCCTCGCGCGACACGAAGTTCCGGCACAGGCCGTACAGCGCCCAGCCCGCGTCCGCCGCCCGCTGGTACCGCGCGGCCGGATCGGGTGCGCAGAGCTGGTCGAGCCAGGCCTGGAGCCCGTCGGGGACGCGCATCCGCGGACGCAGCTGCGGCAGCGTCCGTCGGGCGGTCGCCTGCGCCACGTCGTCGGAGAAGGGCCGTTCCCCGCACACGAGCCCCCAGGCGCAGCAACCCAGGCTGTACAGATCGGTCCACGGGCCGTAGTCCCACCAGCGGCCGAGGAGCTGCTCCGGCGGCATGTACGCCGGGGTCCCCCAGCGGAACGGGTCACCGGTCGCCGCCATGACGTGGGCGATGCCGAAGTCCGTGAGCTTGAACGTGCCGTCGCGCGGGTCGTAGAGCACGTTCGACAGCTTCAGGTCGCGGTGCACCGTGCCACGGGCGTGCGCGTGGGCGAGCGCGTCGATCAACCCGCGCAGGACGCGCTCGATCTCCGGCCAGGGAAGCGTCCCCATGTGCTCGGCGAGCGTCTCGCCCTCCACGAGCTCCATCGCGAGGTAGGGCGTGCCCTCCACGAGCGCGCCGGCGCTGGCCTGCGCCGCGGCCGCGGGGACGGCACCCTGGTCGAGGACCATCACGATGTGTGGGTGATCGAGCGCCGCGACGGCGCGCACCTCGTTGCGGAAGGACTCCACGAACATCGGTCGCTTCGATCCGCTCGCGGTGAGCACCTTGACCGCCACCGACACGCCCTGCTGGCGGTGCCGCGCGCGCCACACCTCACCCATCCCGCCCACGCCGAGGCGCGACTGCAGCACGAAGGGTCCCAGCGCCACCGGCTCGATGCCCGCCTCCCGGAGGTGCAGCCTACGACGTTCCGGGGTGGTCGATCGCCGAAGCCAGCAGATCGAGCTCCTGCTCCACCAGCGCCTCGTGCTCGCCGGTCAGCGCCCGCTGCGCGCGACGCCCCCGCGCCAGCAGCGCCTCAGCACCCGGCCGATCCCCGCGACCGAGCCGCACCAGGCCCCGCTGGGCGAGGAGGCGAACGCGCTGTTCGGCGAAGTCGTACTGCTCGATGAGCGCCTCCGCCTTCGCCAGGCGCCGCTCGGCAGCGTCGAGATCCCCCTCGACCCGCTCGATCCACGCGGTGGTGAGGTTCACGTCCGCGAGGTGCAGGGGGAAGCTGCCGTCGGCGAACGCGTCCTCCGCGGCCTGGGCGTTGCGTCGCGCACCCACGAGATCACCGAGGCGCAGCAGCAGCCCGCCGATGTTGGCCTGCGTGATACCGGCGCTCTTGTCGTCCGCGAACTGGTGGCAGGCATCGAGCGACTGCCGGTAGTAGTCGAGCGCCTCCTCGAGCCGCCCCCGCGACTCCTCGAGCAGACCGAGGTTGCAGCAGGTGCGGGCGTCGAACCGGTTCGTACCCAGTGAGCGGTGGAGCTCGAGCGAGGACAGGAAGCTCGCGCGGGCGGCGTCGAACCGCCGGAGCTTGAGCTGCGCCACCCCCAGGTTGCCGACGTAGACCGCCTCGGCGTGCCTCGCACCCAGCCGCCGCAGGGTACGCAGCGCATCCTGGTACTGGCCGACCGCCTCCGCGCTCCGCCCGGACCGGATGTCGAGCTGGGCACGTTCAGCGACGCAGATCGCGACCCCGTAGTCGTCTCCCGCATCGCGGTAGAGGACCTCGGCACGATCGAGGTACGACGACGCTTCTTCCGCCGACCCGTGGTAGATCATCAGGATGCCGATGGACTGGAGGACCGACGCCAGCGCCCTCGGTGCCCGGCTCTCCGCCACCCCCCGAGCGCGATGCAAGGTCGCCAACGCGTCGCTGACCAGGCCGCGGTTGGAGAGCGCGCTGCCGAGCGTGTCGAGCAGGCGGACGTGCAGCTCGGGCGGGAGCTCGTCCGCGCGCTCCAGCGCCTTGAGCAGGGGCGGCTCGGCGCGGTCGATCGGACCGAGCACGCGGTAGGTCATGGCCGCGAGCAGCGCCGCGCGGGCAGCGGCCTCGGGAGCATCGGCGGCGGCGGCCAGCTCCAGGTTGGCGAGCTCGGCCCTCGGTCCCCACCAGGCTTGCTCGCCGTTCGCCCGCGCCATGCGGTCGAGCCGCTCGTCGGTCGCCAGCGCGGCGTAGTGGGCGGCGTGTCGCTCCAGCGTGATCCGCGCGAGCGTGGGTCGCTCCGCCAGCCGTTCCGCAGCGAAGTTCCGGATGACCTCGAGCAGCGCGAACCGACGGGCGTCACCGCGACGCTCCACCCGGACCAGCGAGCGCTCGACGAGCCGCTCCAGGCGCTCGAGCCCGTCACCCGGAAGCACGGCGTCCGCGGCCTCGGCGTCGAAGCCACCCCGGAACACCGAGCAGGCGGCGAGCGCCTCCCGATCCTCGGGGTCGAGCGCGTCCCACGACCAGCGCACGGTGGCGGCGAGCGTGCGGTGACGCTCCGGCCGTGGATCGCCGCTCGCCGCGGACAACACCAGCCGCGAGGCACGCAACCGGTCGAGGATGGCACCCGGTCCGAGGACCTTGCTCCAGCGCGCCGCGAGCTCGATCGCCAGCGGCGTCCCCTCCAGGAACCGCACCAGCTCGGCGACCGCTGCACGATCCTGGCCGACACCGCCGCGGGCGTCGAACAGGTCGGTGGCGTCGGAGCGCTCGTCACCGTCCGGGACCGGCAGGGGCTCGACGACCAACACCCGCTCGTCGGAGAGGCCGAGCGCCACCCGGCTGGTCACGAGGTGATGTGGGGCCGCCGTCGGCCAGCGCCGGAGCACGTCGGCGAGGACGGCCGGCACCGTCTCCGCGTTGTCGAACACGAGCAGGCAGGGGCCCGCCCGACACAGGACGCGGGCGATCCGCACGAGGTGGCGATCGGGCTCCTGGCGTCCGAGCGGCAGCTGCATCGCCCGTCCCACGGCCTCGACCACGTCCGCGAACGTCGCGCACCACGAGAGGTCGACGAACGAGGTGGCGAACCCCTCGGGCACCCGTGCCAGCGCCTCCCGCGCGAGCCGGGTCTTGCCGACACCACCGGGACCCCGCAACGTCAGCGGACCGGGTGCGGGCTCTCGCAGCCAGCTCGCGATGACCCCGAGCTCCCGAGCGCGACCGACGAAGGTGTCGTCCGAGACCACCGCCGGCGGCCCGGCGGGGACGGCGCGGGCATCGGGCTCCTCCTCCAACGGCCGGAAGGCGTAGCCGGCGCCGCCGACCGTCAACAGGTGTCGCGGGCGGCGCGGATCGCGCTCGATCTTCTTGCGGAGGCGCTCGACCGTCGCGAACAGGGTCCGGCTCTGCGAGCCCGGGCGGTGCCCCCAGACGTCGACCAGGAGCCGCTCCCGGTCGACGGGCTCGCCGCCGGCCTCCGCCAGCCGCGCGAGCAGGCGGGCCTCGGTCGGGCTGAGCTTGATGTCGGTGCCGACGACGCAGCGCGCGTCGAGGTCGACCGCCCCCAGCTCCACCCTCATCCGCTGTCCCGCCGGCTCCACCAGGACCTCAGTTCGTGACGCAGGCGCTCGCGATGCCGCAGGAGTTCTCGCAGGTCGCGGCACCACCGCAGCCGAGCACGCAGGCCTGGGTGCAGTCGGACACCACGCACTCGTCGGCGCCGGTGCAGTTCTCCGTGCAGCCGTTGCCCGAGCAGCTCAGGTCGCAGGTGGCGGCCGAGCAGGTCAGCGAGCAACCGCCGCCGTCGCAGGAGGCCGCGCAGGTGTCGCCGGCGCAGCTCATCTGGCAGCCGCCGCCGTCGCAGCTCATGTCACAGTCCGGCCCGTCGCAGTTCAGGCTGCAGCTGCCCTCGGCGCACTCGTACGCCCCCGAGCAGTTGTCACCGATGCAGCCGTCCTTGGATCCCCCGCACCCGGCCGCGAGCGAACCGAACAGACCGATCACCATCATCCAGCGCGCCATCTCTCCTCCAGTGTCCACATCGTGCGTGACCACGTCCGTGAACGGGTTCACAGCCGCCCAGCCTACTCGATCCGAGCCTCCGGACGGCGTCGTGTGACTGCGTGGACACCACCAACCTACCTTGGTACATGGGTACCATGAAGCGCGTCGAACGAGTCCAGACGGGCATCCGCATCGAGAAGCGCCTGTTGAAGGTGCTCAAGGGCCTCGCCGAGCTGCACGACCTGTCGTTGGGCGACCTGCTCGAAGGCATCGTGCTGCACGCGCTCGACGGGAAGACCCCCTTCGGCCCTGCGTCGATGGAGGCCATCGCCCGGCTGCGGGAGGTGTACGGCCTGGATCTGACCCACGAGGACGCTCACCGGCTGCAGGATCAGGAGGAACCATGAGCTTCGACCATCGCGCCCACCTCTGTCTGGCCTGGGAGGCGCTGGACCGTGGCGGCCTGCCGGCGGCGCTCATCGAGATCCCCGCGTGGCTGCGCGGCATGGCGACCGCCGCTGGGAAGCCCGAGAAGTACAACGAGACCGTGACCCTCGGCTTCCTGCTCCTGCTCGCGGACCGCCACCGACCGGGGGAGGCCTTCGATGCGTTCCTGGACCGCAATCCCGATCTGCTGCGCAGCGACGTGCTGCAGCGCTGGTGGCGGGCGGAGACGCTGACGTCCGAGCGGGCTCGGCGCGCGTTCGTCTTCCCCGATCAGTTCGCAGAGACGGCGTAGGTGACGCCGGAGAACGTGGACCGGGCACGTACGAGCACGTGGTAGCTCTCGTCGAGGGCCGGATCGATCACGCAGGTCTCGTGGTTGCCCGCCGCCCTCGGTGCACAGTCGAAGGCGGTGGGCGTGGGGAGCGCCCCACCCCGTACGTAGAGATCGGCGTCACCGACCCCACCGTCGATCGCGAACGAGACCCGCTGGACCCCCGTGGGCCGCTCCCAGACGAAGCGGAGCCCCTGCCCTGTTCCAGCCGCCAGCGGGTCACAGGCCGGCGATCCGACACAGTCGGCATCGTCACAGTCCACCGCGAGATCACCGTCGTCGTCCAGCCCGTCGTCACAGACCTCGGCCACGACGGGGACCGCGGGGGTGGCGGTGGAGGCCGACGCGGTGACACCGGAGAACGCATTCGCGCCACGCACCATCACGTGCCAGGTGCCCGCCGTGACCGGCTCGAGCTCGCAGTGTTCCTCGTTCGTGAACGCCCGGGACGAGCAGTCGTAGGTGGTGGTGGTGGGCGGCGCGCCGAACCGCACGTAGAGGTCGGCGTTCCCCGTTCCGCCCGTGGTGCGGACCGACATCGCCGCCAGGCCCGGGGGTACGACCACCTGGAACCGCAGCTCTGCACCAGCGCCCCCTTGCAGCCCGGCCTGCGACGCCAACGGCGTCCAGTCGTGCACGCCGACCCCATCCCAGGCGTCCTGGACCGCCCAGACCTCGGGCGTGCCCGCGCCGTAGGTGTCGACCGCCACCTGGACCGTGGCGCGACGGGTGTCGACGAAGTCGCTGTCGGGGAAGAGCTCGGTGGTGAGCGCGTCGTACCAGAGGTCGGTCACCCCACCCAGGTCGAGCGCGTCGCTACGGACCATCGCGGAGAAGGCGGCGTTGGCGATGCCCGAGGCCAGGTGCACGTCGGTCCCGTCGATGTAGTCGGCGTAGTGGTCGAGGCTGACCGTGTCGAGCGTGGGGTCGTCGAGGTACCGGATCGCGTCGCCGGCGAGCGGCAGCACGGCGTCCTCCCCGAAGCGCCAGGTGCGTTCGTCGAGCACCCAGCCGCGCGCCATCGCCTGGGTCGCCGTCCCCAGGATGTCCGCCACCGCCTCGTTCACGGCACCCGACTCCCCGGCGTAGACCAGGTCCGCCGTCTGCTCGATCACGCCGTGGGTGAGCTCGTGCGCGACCACGTCGGTGGCCCCGGCGAACGGGCGGTAGAGGAGCCCGTCGCCGTCCCCGAGCAGCAGCCGGTCGGTGTCCCAGAACGCGCTGCCGAGCTGCACGCCCACGTGGACCACCGAGGTCGTGGGGGCGCCGGCGCCGTCGTACCCGTCCCGGCCGTGGCGCATTCGGTAGTAGCCCCAGGTGAGCCCGGCGTTGCGGTGCGCGGCGTCGACGATGGGGTCGCCGGTGGGCGGGTCCCCCTCGGCGCGGACCAACGTCCCCGGCAGCTGGAAGGTGTTCCCGGCGTCCCACGTCTGGCGGTCCAGCACCGAGGGCAGCGCCTCCCAGGTCCGCACGATCTCGCCGCTGACCGCGTCCACGAGCGTCACCCTGCGCGACGGCCCGGAGCGCTCCTCGGCCCACCAGCACAGCCGGTCGCCCACGAGCCACAGGGCGGCCCCGTCCAGGGTGAACGCGGGTGTGGGCAGGTCCGGTGGCGACACCGTGTGGTCCGTGACGCGGACCACCGTGTCTCCGTCCAGGTGGAGGATGGCCTGCGCCCCGAGGATCGGCACACCGTCGACGTCCTGCTGGAGTCGGAGGTAGCCGGGGCCGCGCCGGTCGACGTGCTGGTCGAGCAGCTGCCCCATAACCCCGTGCGAGCGCAGCCAGTCCGCCGCGATCGGGAGCTCGGGGGAAGCCGGATCGGAGGGGGCGCAGCCGAGCAGGAGCAGCAGGGGCCAGGTCCACATGCCTCAGCCTAGCCGCTCGCGTCACGGACCAGGTTCCCGAGCGGGGGCGGGACCTCCGATCGGTCACCCGCCAGCGGCTTCAGCGACGCGATCAGACGCGTCACCTCGTCGAGCGTCTCCGGCGCGCCGCGGAGCACGAGCGTCCCCTCGTCCGTGCGGGCCTCGAGGCGGTCCGTGTCGACGCGCGCGAGCTGGCGTCTCGGGGCGGTCAGCAGCACCTCGCGCCCGTCCACCGACAGCCGGTGCCCGACCAGGCGCGCCGTCGAGCGGAGCCCTCCGAGCCAGGCGGCCACCCCGACCCCCGCCGCGCACCCCATCCCGCAGAGCCCGGCGACGCCCAGTGCCTCGATGGGCTCGAGCCGGACGACACAAGGGGCCCACAGCAGGGACGCGACCACGACCTGGGGGACCCAGGTCCGCGCCAGCAGACGGGGCCAGCGCGCCACCTCCCAGGACAGGCCGTCGGGGGTGACGTGGACCTCGGAGGGCGCCGGCTCGGGAGAGGTGGATCCCAGCGTCCCGCCCAGCACCATCCCCTGGAGCGCCACGGAGGCCACGACGAGGGCGACCGCCTCCCGACCGTCGGACCAGCCCGCGTCGAAGATCAGCGTGCTGGCGGCCATCGCCAGGTACGCGCCGACGAGCGCCAGCTGGATCGAGCGCAGGGAGGGAGGGTCCCGGGTCACTCGAGGGTGAGAGCGGCCACGGCACCGGTCGGACCGGCCACCCAGGAGGTCCGGGCGTCGCGGATCAGCACCTTGCCGCCGCGGGCCTCGGCCACCGCGAGCGCCTCCTCCATGGAGTCCACGGTGAAGTGCACGATCCAGCCGTGGGGCAGCTCGGTGCCGGCCACGCCCTGCACCGTCGCGACCGGGCTGCCGTCGCTGGTCAGGGTCACGACCTCGGTGTGACCCACCTCCGCGACCCGCGGCTCGGCGTCGAAGCCGACGACCGCCTGCCAGAACTCCGCCGCCGTGCGCGGCATGGGCGCGGCCAGCAGCGGCGCCACCGCGCGGCCACCGTGCCGCGGGCGCTCCCCGATCTGGACGCGGTGCCCGTCGGGGTCGCGCACGACGAAGTCGCGCCGGCCGGACTCGTGGAAGTGCAGCTCCTCGAGGATCGGCGCCCGCGCCTCGACGCAGCGGTCGAAGACCTTCTGCACGCCGCGAACGTGGAGGAGCACGTGCCCGGGTGCCGGCGACTCCTGGCGGTCGAGGGCGATCTCGGCGTCGCCCGCGCGGAGCACGAGGTACCCCGATCGCGCGACGGCCACGCGGAGTCCGAGGATCTCGGTCCAGAACCAGCGGGACCGCTGCAGATCCCGAGACCCGAGCACGGGCCTCGCTCCGACGAAGCTCACGTCCGACATCCGACACCCCCAGGGCCGGGAACCTAACACCGGTGGGGGCGGGCTCGAGGCTTCAAGCTCCAGACTCCGTCTCTCGGGCCCCGGCGTGTGGTCGACCTTCGCGGCCATCCAGCGCGACGCGCGCCCGCGACGGCGCGTGTGGTTGGATGCGCGGTGGAGGGGTGGCGTGCTGCTGCGGCTGGGGCCGTTCGAGATCGACGTGGACGGTCGGGTCCTGCGGCGGAAAGCTGAGCGCGTGATGCTGCAGCCGCTCGCGCTCGAGCTGCTGGTGCTGCTCGCCGAGCGTGCGGGGGACCGCGTCGCCAGCTCCTGGCTGCACCAGAGGCTGTGGCCCGACACCGTGGTCACCCCGCACTCCCTCGACCAGCTCGTCCACCGGGTGCGTGTCGCCCTCGGCGAACACCGCGATTGGCTCGTGACCTTCCCGGGCCGCGGCTACGGCCTGTACGCGCGGGTCGTCCCCGTCCACGACGGCACGATGCACGCCATCCGCCCTCCCGAGCGCCCTCTCGTCGGTCGTGACGAGGTCCTGGACCAGCTCGCGGACGCCATCCGTGCCCATCGCCTCGTGACGCTGATCGGGACCGCGGGCGTGGGCAAGACCACGGTCCTGCGGGCTTTCGCCCACCGCGAGGGAACGGCGGTGTGGGTGGACGTGGAGGGCGTTCGCAGCGACGACGAGGTCCGCGCCCGGCTCCTGGCCGCGTTGGGCCGCCCCGAGCTCGATCCGAGCGTGGCCCTCGCCACCCTCGCGGGCTCGGGCCCGCTGCTGGTCGTCCTCGACACGTGCGAGTCCTGGACTGGTGCCGCGGTCGTGGCGGACTGGTCTCGGGAAGCGCCCGAGGCGCGCTGGCTCGTCGGCAGCCGAATCGCGGTGGGGCTGCCGTTCGAGCACCGGGTGGCACTCGAGCCACTGTCCCCCGAAGCCGCGCTCGAGCTGTTCCAGCAGCGTTGTGAGCACACGGCACCCGAGGACCTGCAGCAGGTCCTGACTCGCGCGGGAGGGGTGCCGTTGGCGATCGAGCTGCTCGCCGCGCGCCCGGAGGACGTGCCGGCGGCCGACGGCCAGCTCGATCCCCTGGCGCGCTCGCTCGAAGCCTCCTGGCGATGGCTGACATCGTCCAATGTGGCGGCGCTCGAACAACTGTCCGCGTTCCGCGTGGGCTTCACCTTCGACGACGCCGCAGCGCTCCTGGGGCCCGGAGCGGTCGGCGAGCTGGACCGGTTGTTGGACCACAGCCTGATCCATCCGTTGCCGGACGGCAGCCTCACGGTCTATGCCCTGGTCCGCACGCACGCGCTCACGCGCTGTGCCGCTGAGCGGAGGGAGGAGGTGCGCGACCGCCACGCCGCCCATGTGATCGGTCGGATGGACCGCCGCGAGCTCGAGCGGGCGGAGGTGCCGGAGGCCATGGAGGCCACCTGGACGGCGATCGAGCGTGGCGATGTGGTGGGTGCGCTGGATCGGCTGGACGAGACGGTGGGCCGGCTGGGGACGCTGTACGCGCTGGAGCCGCTCGTCGAGGCGGCGACGGCGTTGACGCTGACGCCCGAACAGGTGGCGCCCGTCTGGCGTCACGTGGCACGGACGCGGCTGTTCCGAGGCGACCACGAGTCGGCCCGGGCTCCACTCGCTCGCGCCCGAGCCACCATGTCCCCGGGCGACGCTGCCTTCGACCTCCTCCTGACCAACGACGAGATGCTGCTGCACCGGCTGGCGCGGGAGATGGACGCGGAGACCGCAGTCGCCGAGCGGAGGCTCGCGCTGCTCCGCGCGGCCGGTGACCCCGAGGAGGTCCTGGTGCTCTGCACGCTGGCCGAGAACCTCACGGAGCGTGGGGACCTGCGGGGTGGGGCAGCCCTGGTCGAGGAGGCGCTGGGGCGGGCGCGCTCCTTCGGTGATCCGGTGCTGATCGATCGGTGTCGCGGTCCGTTGGGCATCGCGCTGATGCGGCTCGGACGACACGCCGAGGCCGTGCCCCACCTGCGTGCCGCCGCCGACGCGAGGGCTGGACAGCCGGTCCATCAGGCCTACTGGGTGGCCTGGCTCGGCGAGGCGCACGCGGAGGTGGGCGAGATCGAGGAAGGCCTCGCGCTGCTCGATCGCTCCGGAGCCGCGATGCGAGACGCCGGGGTCGCGGCAGGCTTCGGTGCGATGGTCGTCCATCGGGCGCGGTGGTTGGTGCGCATCGGGCGGCTGGAGGAGGCGATGGCGTCGCTTCGACAGGCGATCGAGATCTCCCGCGACCAGGGGCGCTCGCTCTCGGTCGCGTTCGGGACCGCCGTGCTCGCCGTCGCGCGCGGAGCCGAGCACCCCTCGTCGGCCGACGAGCTGGTGCGCGCGTCCAACGAGATGGTGGCGCTCAAGAGCGAAGCCTACGCCGCACAGGTCGTGATGGACTGGCTCGAGCTCGTGGATCGTTCGGAGTTGGTCGTGGACGCAGGCCTGGCGCTCGCAGATCGCCTGTCGCCCGACGCCGACACCGCCCGAAGGATCCGACGCGCGGTGAGCCTGGCGTGAGCCGATTCAGATTCGGGCCGTTCGAGGTCGATACGGACACTGCGCAGCTCCGTCGCGACGGGGCGGCGCTCGACGTCCAGCCCCTCACCGTCGAGCTGACGGCGATTCTGGCGGAGCGCGCGGGCCAGGTGGTGGATCGAGCGACCCTGTCGGGGCTCCTGTGGCCCGACGTGGCAGTCACCGAGCACTCGCTGTCCCAGGCGCTGTACCGGATGCGGCGAGCGCTGGGCGACCACGCGAACCTGGTGGTGACCGTGCCCGGTCGGGGCGTGCGGCTCGACACGGTGGTGACCACGGTGGGTCCGGTCGCCATCGGCCCCGGATCCCAGGTCGAGGCGCTGCTCGAGCGGGTACACGAGCGGCCGATCCGTCTGGTCGGCCCACCCGGGGCGGGGATCGCCGGGCTCCGGTCGGCGCTGGTCGACCGGGCGGGACCAGACGCCTGGTCGGATGGTGACGACGCGGAGGTGGTGGCCGTCGGTGGCCTGGCCCTCCCGGACGGATGGACGGCCACGGACGTGGCGCGGAGCGAAGCGGGCGCGGCCTTCGTGAGACTCACACGCCGCTGGCTGCCGGGCTTCGAGCTCGACGACCGCTCGGCGTCGGGCGTCCGGGAGCTCTGCTGCACCCTCGACGGGCTCCCCGAGTGGTTGGCCTTCGCGGCGGCCCGGCTTCGCCTCATGCCACTGGAGCGGCTGGTGGCGCGGCTCCCGGAGGAGCTTCCGGCATGGACCCACCCGGACCGGGTGCATCCGCCCCACCAGGGCTCCGTGGCTTCAGCGGTCGCCCACGCGCTGGACGGGCTGGGCTCCGCGGAGCGGGGCGCCGTTCGGGATCTGGCGGTGTTCGCCGGGCCGGTGGACGTCTCCGTGGCGGTCGAGGTGCTCGGTAGACCCCTCCCCGCCGGGCTGCGGCTCGGGGTCGACCTCCGGGAGACCGAAGGGAGGGTCGCGGTGTGGGCCGGGATGCGGGAGGTCCTGCGCTCGGAGGTGCCCACACCCATCCGCGAGCGTCACGCCCGGTGGGCGCTCGTGTCCGGCGAGGGCGACGAGCTCGCTGCGGCCCACGTCTCAGACCCCGTGCTGGCCGCGGAGGTCGCGCGCGCCCTGGTCCGGGCCCGCCTGCGGGAGGGGGGCACGCTCCCGGCGACGTGCGTGGAGCCCGAGGCGTGGGTGCTGAGGCACCGTCGCGGTGCTGCGCTGCCCGCCGAGCTTCCTGATCGGCCGTGGGCATGGTCGTTGCGAATGCGGGACGACGTGCGTCGCGGTCGGTCGGAGCGAGCGCTGGCGTGCTGCGCCCGGTTGGCGGCGGAAGCCTCGAGGTCGGGCGACGAGACCGAGGCGTCGCGCCTCCAGGGATTCGCCGAGGGCTTGCGGTGCGCGATCTCGGGCGAGGAGCCGCCGCCAGTGGCCCTCCCCCACGCCGTCGCGCGCGCCGCCGCGCTGGGGGACGCGGCGGGACTCGCCCGTCGCCGTGAGCCGCTGCTGGCGGCCCTGGCGACGGCGGTCCACGCGCCCCACCCTGCGCTCGCCACGACGCTCCGTGGCTTCGGTGCACTCCTGGCCGAGGCCGCCGTCCGCGCCGTGGTGGCTGTCCGCGGTCCGGCCGGCGGCAGGGCACTGGGTTCCGCCGCAGCCCGCGACGTGGGCCTGGTGGCGCTGGCCGACGCCGTGGAAGAGGGTGACGCCCGATCGGCGGAGGAGCGAGCCGCGCGCCTGTTGCGCTGGGTGTTGGGTGCTGAAGCCGGCGTCGATCTGGCAGGTGGCCGATGAAGCGCCGGCAGGCCTGACGGATGCCCGCAGCGACCGTAGCCTGGGGCGGTGGACCGGTCGTTCAGCACGAACCAGCTGTATGGCCCGTGAATTCGAGGATCCAGGCCGCAATCTCTCGCCACACCGGCGCCATGCGCGGGTCGATCACCAACCCCATGTGGTCCACGTCCACCGGATCGCCCGGCCGGTCCCCGACGACGCGCTCGGTCACGTCGGCGGAGGTCGCGTTCGCGTGCCACCCTCGGGAGGCGGCCGGCGGACAGAGGAATCGATCGCCCAGGCTGGTCACGCTCAGGACGGGGAGCGACACCCGAGCGAGGGCCTCGCGATAATCCCCCTCGGAGCCACCCCAGGTCCGCGCCCGGGTCGATGTGGCCCATTGGGACCACAACGGCAGGTGCACGTCCTCCGTGCCCCAGCCCAGCCGGCGCGCCGGGATCCGACCAGCGAGCCGCGACCAGAGGAGACCGACCTCGGTGAGCCCGCGCGCCGCCCACCAGACAGCCAGCGGTCGTCCGGCGGGCAGCATCGCTCCTCCGCCCAGCGACACGACGGCGCGGATCCGGGGGTGGGGCCGCAGGGCCAGCGACACGAGCCAGCCGTGTGCCGTCAGGCTGTGCCCGAGGGCGATCAGGGGGAGGTCGGGCCAGGCATCGGCGGCGTAGGCGGCAACGGCCGGCAGATCGCGCAACACCACATCGTCGTAGCTGGCCGGGCCGCCCGTCGAGTCGCCGTGACCACGCACATCGAGCTGCGCGACGCGCAGGCCTGCTGCGGCCAGCGCCGAGGCGAGTCCGCCCCCCCGCGGGCGGTCGAGGGTCAGGTGGTTGCACATCATCGCGTGGCCGGCGAGCACGACGCCCCGGGCCGGGCCCTCCGGCTCCCTGACGTCCAGCGCGATGCGGGCACCATCCGTGGTCACGGCGGTCGTCACGAGCGATTCTCGCCGTGCAGCTCGGCCCAGATCGCCATCTTCTGCACCTCCTCCGAGCCGCCCGCGATCATCAGGCCGACGGCGTCGCGGCAGAGCCGCTCGAACGGGAACAGGTCGCGCCGGTAGCCCCGGTTGCCGAGCAGCAGGACGGCGTGCAGCGCTGCGTCGTGCAGCGCCTGGGCACCGCTGAGCTTGGCCAGGGACGCCTCGAGGTTGAACCGCTGCTTCGTGTGGGCGAGCCACAGGGCGCGCCGGGTGAGGAGGCGGTGGAACTCCAGGTGCTTGCGGATCTCGACGAAGCGGCCCTGGACGTACTGGTACGACTGGAGCGGCCGACCGAAGGACTCGTTGCGGGAGAGGTTGGTGACCGCGTGGTCGAGCACCGCCTGCAGGAAGCCCACCCCCACGTTGGCCGCGAGCAGCCGCTCCATGTTGAACGCGAGACGGGTGAGGGGCACGCCGTCGCCGAGCTTGCCCAGCACGCCGTGCTCGGGGTCGACCGGGTGATTCGTGAACCGGAGCGCGCCCGTGGGCGCCGCGCGGCACCCCATGAGGTCGAACGGACCCTCGCGCTCCACCGTGGGGCCGGCCAGATCGACCAGGAACATGCTCAAGCCGCTCGCGCCCAGGCCCTCGACGCGGCCGAGCACGATCGCCATGTCGGCGTACGGGGCGTCGGTCACGCTCCACTTGGACCCGCTGAGCAGCAGCTCGTCGTCGTTGCCGATGCGCAGGGTCGTGCGCGCCTCGAACACGTCGGAGCCGCCGTGAGGCTCGGTCACCGCGAACGCGGCCTTGCGCTGGCCCGAGGCGAGGACGGGCAACCATCGCGCCTTCTGGGCCGGAGTGCCGACCTGGAGCAGCGGCTCGATGACCATCGCCACCTGCACCAGGACCGAGAACACGATCGAGGCGTCCAGACCGCCCTCGGCGAAGCCCTCCATGGCCGCGGCGAACTCGAGCACGCCCTTGCCGTCACCGCCGAACTCGGTGGGGGTCGTGATCCCGAGCAGGCCGCTCTCGCCCACGGCGCGCCACAGGTCTGCATCGAAAGCGCCCGTCTGGTCACGGGTCAGCCCGCCCGGCTGCACGACCTCCCGCCCGAAGGCCAGGAACCGCTCACGGTACACCCGCTGCTCGGGCGTCCAGTCGATGTCGACGTTCAACGGTCACCTCCCGTCATCTCGCGCAGGGCCCGCGCGGCTTCCCGCAGGGTCGGGTGTCGGTAGAAGAAGGTCGGGGTCAACTGGACCCCCAGCCGGTCCTCGAGCTGGCTCGTGAGGTCCATGGCGCCCGTCGAGTCGACGCCGAGATCGGCCAGGGCCAGCGTCGGATCGACCTGGTCGGGCTCGACCCCGAGGCGGGTGGCGACGGCGCGTACCAGGGCGCCCTCGATGTCGTCGGGGATGGGCTCGCGTGGGGCGCCGAGCCGGGAACGGATGCTGTCGAGCAGGCTCATGGATTCCTCCTGGAGGTCGGGGTGTGCCACCACGCCGAAGGCGCGCGATGGAAGGGGGTCTTCGGGGCGCGGTCGCCCGGGCGGAGGGCCGTGTGGGGCGGCCGGGCGCCGGCGACGTAAAGGCGGGCGAACAGTCGAGCGAGGCCGAAGCCGTCGGGTGCCAGCGCCGCCCATGCGGTGTCGGCGCAGCCGAGCTCGATCGGGGTTCCCGTGCTCGGCTCGCCTCGGACGCCTGCGGAGGCGAGCAGGGCGGCGACGGCGCTCGCGGCCGCGGCCACGTCGTCGAGCCCGCGCAGCGTGGGCCAGCGCTCGGCCTCGGCGCGCACGGCGTCGACCCACCCGGGGCCGCCGACACCGTCGGTGCTCATCCAGAATTCGGGGGCGCGACCCGCCACGCCGATGCAGCCGTGGAGGACGGACTCACCCGCCGCCACGCGGGCGAGATCATGGAGCAGCGTCTCCGGATCGGCCACCAGTGCGGCGCGGTGGCGCAGGTGGGCCCGTCCGCCGGCGGACACCCGACACAGCACGTCGAGCGCGGCGCCGGCCGCGAGGGCGTCTCGGTAGCGGGTGGCCAGCGTTCGGAGGCTCTCCCCGGTGGCGGCGGACAGGAACAGGACGGGGGGAGCCCCGGCGTCCGAGTCGTCGGGGGGTGGCGGGTCGGCGAGCACCACCCAGGCGTTGGTGCCGGACACGGAGTAGGCGCCCACCCCGGCGGTGCGTCGACCGCGCGGCCAGGGCCTGGGTGCGGCGTCGATCGTCAGGCGCGCAGGGTCCACCGCCGCGTGCGCGTTCGGCCGGTCGACCCGAAGGCCGGGGAGCGTCTCGTGGCGCATCGCCTGGAGGGTGGCGAGCAGGCCCGCCATGCCGGAGGCGGCCTCGGTGTGACCGACGAGCGGCTTCACGCAGGTCAGGGCGCACGGCGTGGCCCGACCAGCGAACACTGCGGACAGCGCGGTGAGCTCCATGGCGTCGCCGAGCACGGTCCCACTGCCGTGCGCCTCGACCGCGTCGAGCTCGGCGGGCGATACCGCCGCCGCATCGAGGGCCGCGCGAACCACGGCTTCCCGCGTCCGCGGGTTGGGTGCCATCAGGCCGTTGCGGGCGCCGTCCTGGTTCACCGCGCTTCCCCGTACGACGGCGAGCGGGTCCCTGGCCTCCCCGAGCCGCTGCAGGACCACCACGCCCGCGCCGTCACCGCGAACGAACCCGTCGGCGTCGGCATCGAACGAGGCGAGGCGGCCCGTCGGCGACAGCATCCCGGCGTTGGCCGCCCCGCGCATCCGCCGCGGCGACAGCGAGAGCGCCACCCCGCCGACGATGGCCAGATCGCATTCTCCGGCGCGCAGGCTGGCGGCGGCCTGGTGCAGCGCGACCAGCGCCGAGGAGCAGGCCGAGTCCACGGCGACCGCCGGCCCCTCGACGCCGAGGAGGTACGCCACGCGGCCGGGCGCCATCGCGGAGAGGTTACCCGGGAGGAGGTAGGGGCTGTCCCCCAAGGGGTGGTCGTCGGGGCAGCCGTCGAGGTACTCCGACGCCCCAATCCCGACGAACACCCCCGCGCGGCTGCCCTGGAGGCTGTCGGGCGCGATGCCGGCGTCCTCGAGCGCCGACCACGTCAGCTCGAGGAGCAGGCGGTGCTGCGGGTCTGCGGCCTGGGCCTCCTGGGGCGACATCCGGAACATCACGTGGTCGAAACCCTCGACGTCGTCGACGAAGGCGCCGTGGTGCGCATGGGGTCCCAGCGCGGCCCAGGCGGGACCGTCGCGACGGCCGGACGGAGGCGGACCGAACGCCGAGCGACCCTCCTCGAGCAGCGCCCACAGGACCTCGAGGTCCGGGGCACCCGCGAACCGACCCGCCGCGCCCACGATGGCCACCTCGGCCGACGGGGCTGCGGCGAACAGGTGGTCCACGAGGTCCACCGCGTAGGCGACGATGTCCTCCATGCCCTCGAAGTCGAGCCAGGCGCCCGTGTACCAGGTGCGTCGCGTCCCCTGGAGCGCCTCGACCTGCGCCGGCACGTCGCCCGAGCCCGGTGGGAGGTGGGGGAAGAACCGCCACGGGACGCGCATTCGGACCGCCCCCGGCTCGGCGTCGACGGAGGCCAGATCCGCGCGCAGGCAGTCGTCGAGCAACGCGTCGTGACCGGGCTCGTCGTCTGGCGTGTACTGGAACATCACGCCCACACCCACGTCCGGTTGGTGCACGAACATCACGGTGGGGCCGATGACGTGCGGCGCGAGGTTGTCGAGCCAGGTGATGGGGCCCCGGTCACGCATGCCCGGCACGTCGACCACGCCCGAGACGTAGGGCACCGTCTGGAACCGCCCCAACAGGTCCCGCTCCTCGGGGGTCGCGTCCAGCACGGCGAGGGCGGCCTCTGGCGGGCAGGCCATCACGACCGCCGCCCCCCGGAGCACGTCGCCACGCTCCGTGTGCACGATCACCCCGTCGCCGCCTCGTTCGATGCTGGCTACGCGCGTACCGGTTCGCACCTGGGCACGCCCGCTGGCCTCGATCCGTCGGGCGAGCCGCCGCCAGAGCTCCTGGTTGCCTTCCGCGAGCGAGAAGCTCCCCCCGCCGAACCAGTCCTGGATGCGGTGGAGGTACTTGATCAGGTAGACGACCGGGGCCTCGCCGATCCACCCGTAGCCGGAGGTCGTCCAGGCCACGTCGATCTCCTCGGGCACCGGGAGCAGTCCGTGGCGTCCGAGCCAGTAGCCGGCGGGCTCCCACCAGTCCTTGGGGTGGTCGCACAGGCCAGGGCGGATCGGTCGGTCCAGGTCGAAGCCTCCCGCCGCCGCGAACCGCGCGAGCCAGCTTCGGGCCCGACGATGATCCAGCGGGCCGAGCTCGCCCGACGACCGGGCCAGCAGAAACCATCTGCCGGGTACGGGCGTGAGCCCCAGGTCGGCCACCATTGCGAGCGACTGGTGGTAGTGTCGGGTGAACGTCGTCATCCCGAGCTCGGCTTGGCGCCCGTCGATCAGGGCGGTGCGCACCTTGCCGCCCACGTCCTCGTCGCGCTCCAGGACGACGATGTCGGTGTAGCCGTGCTCGATCAGCCTGGAGGCCGTCGTCAGGCCCGCCGGCCCGCCGCCCACCACGATCACGCGCTCGCTCGGCTCCGGTCGGGGTACGCGGGGCCTCTGGCTGCGCGGACCATCGAGCCTGGGCGGTGCGGTGGGGGCCTCGGGGCGGAGCGCGTCCACGAGCCGCTCGATCGTGGGGTGGTCGTACAGGAGGGTGGGCGTCACCGGGCGGCCGAGCGCAACCTCGAGCCGGCCGGCGATGTCCGCCTGCTGCAGCGAGTCCAGGCCCAGCTCGGCGAACGGGCGGTCCGCCGCCACCTCGTCGACGCGAAGCGCCTCCGCGACGGTCGCGCGCAGCCACCCCACGAGGTCCTCCGTCGGCGAGGGGATGGGCCGCGAGGGCGGCTCCGAGGCGTGGATCGCGCCCCACCCGCCGGCGGAGACGGCGGCGCGGGTGGCGGAGCGCTGGACCTTGCCGCTGGAGGTCTTCGGGAGCGCACCCGGCGGCAGCAGCGCAATCACCGCTGGCGTCACCTCCAGCGCATCCACGACGGCGGTGCGGATCGCGTCGACCACGGCGGCGTCGTCGGGACCGGGGGCCACCTCGACCGCCACCCCCAGCCGCTCCTCGCCGTCGTCCACGGCGAAGGCCGCCGAGCAGCCGGGTCGGATCCGGTGGTGGGCGGCTTCGGTCGCACGCTCCACGTCCTGTGGCAGCACGTTGCGGCCGCGCACGATGATCAGGTCCTTGTGTCGGCCGGTGACGTAGAGCGCGCCGTCGCGCACGAAGCCGAGGTCGCCGGTGCGCAGCCAGGTCCCGGGCTCGTTCGGCAGACGCGCCTCGAAGGTGGCGGCGGTCGCGTCGGGACGGTTCAGGTAGCCCGCACCCACGGACGGGCCGCTCACCCAGATCTCACCGACGTCGTCGGCGCGAGCGCGGCGTCCGTCACGCACGATGGCGAGCGACAAGCCGTCGAGCGGCGCCATGCAGCTCACGAGCACGGCGTCCTCGCCTTCGTCGATCCAGCCGCGCTCGAGCGACCGCCGATCCAGTCGGCGGAGGGACGGCGCGTACCCCCCGGTGACCGAGAGCACGCCCTCGGCGAGGCCGTAGCCAGCGAAGAAGGCGCGCCGGTCGAACCCGGAGGGGCCGAACGCCTCCGCGAACCGGTCCAGGGTCTCCGGGCGGATGGGCTCGGCGCCGATCAACGCGGTGCGCCAACAGGACAGATCGAGGGGGGCTCGCTCCTCGGGAGTGGACTTGCGGACACACAGGTCGAACGCGAAGTTCGGTCCGCTCGACGCCGTCGCGCGGAGGCGATGGATCGCCTCGAGCCACCGCATCGGCCGCTTGAGGAAGTCGATGGGAGACATGAGCCAGGCCGTCGCCCCGAGCGCGAGGGGATGGACGACGCCTCCGAACAGACCGAGGTCGTGGTAGACGGGCACCCACGACAAGATGCGGTCCTCGTCGGTGTGGTTTGCCCGAGCGCGCATCATCTCGACGTTCGCGAGGATCGCGCGGTGGGGGAGGACCACCCCCTTGGGCTCAGCGGTCGAGCCCGAGGTGTACTGGATGATGGCGGGGTCCTCGGCGCCCACGCACACCGGGTCGCAGGTCCCGTCGGACAGCGCGTCGGTGGCAACCCAGGTCATGCCGCCGAGGGCGGGGGCGAGGCCGGCCAGCGCCGCAGAGACGCTCGCACCCACCTCGGTGGTGAGCACGACGTGCGCGCCGCAGTCCTCGAGGATGCCTACCAGGCGGGGCAACGTCCGCGCGAGCCGGCTCGGGTCCGGGGGGTAGGCCGGGACGGCCACCGCACCTGCGTAGAGGGCCCCGAACAGTCCGACGACGTAGTCCAGGCCTGGCGGGTACAGCAGCAGCACGCGGTCGCCGGCCTCGACCTGCCCGTGGAGCGCTGCGGCGACGCAACGCGCGCGGCGGTCCAGCTCGGCGAAGCTGAGCGAGACCACGTCGGTCTCGCCGTCGACGAGGAACGACAGGGTGCGATCGGCGTGGGTGGTCGCGCGCAGGGTGAGCAGCTCGACCAACGTGGACGGCGACATGGGAGGCCCTCGGGGTTCGTTCTCCGAGGTAGCCTCGGGACCCGCCGGACCGCGTCTCACCAAACCTCATCGTTGTGGACGTACGAGCTTCTCCACCTCGGTACCAGACATCGGAAGATCGGGTTGGACCTGGTCTCGCCATCGGGACGGGCACGTGACGAACGGACGTGGTGCCCGCCACCACGTGAGCGGCAGCGGTGAAGTACGGGAGGGTGCGCAACCGAGCGGACAACCGTGGGCGATCCGCCCTCGAGTGTGCCACCGGCAGCGGCTCAGGGCGGTTGGATGGCGCGCTGAGCCTTGTTCCAGGACAGGCCGCCGAACAGCGGGATGCACGCGAACACGCCCACCAGCAGGCCCAGCACGAACAGGAAGATGCCGACGATCATCAGCACGGCACCGACCGCTACGGTGAGCAGGGGGATCGAGACCAGGGTGAGCAGTGCGCCGAACACGGACGCAGCGAAGCCGGAGGCGGCCAGCGAGCCCCACACCAGCCACAGCAGCGCCACCTTCTTCGGCCGCGCGCCCGTCACCGCACCCGTCTGGCCGTTGACGACGAACAGCCAGCGCTGGCCGGTGTGATCGGCGTAGCTGGCGGTCCAGATCGGCAGGAGCAGCCAGGTCCAGTGCTGGTCGTTCCAGCGCCCGGCCAGGGTGATGTCCCGCTTGTGCTCGGCGGAGGCACCGGAGCGGGCCAGCGCGCCAGCGGCGTCGGTGAGGGCGGGCAGCGCCTCGGCCCAGGCGGAGGCCGGGGGCAGGTCGGGCAGGCGGACGACCGCCCCGTGCAGGTCCGCGTCGGCGTGGGGGCGGGCCGTGCTGCGCTCGGTCGGCCCGACGCGCTTCGCCCACCCCTCGTGGTCGCGCAGGGCCGGCGTCTCGACGTTGTGCAGCCGGCGCCGGATACGCCCCACGCGCGGCTCCCAGCGGATGCGCGTGTCGATCTCCTCGACGGTCTGCCAGGAGCTGCCGTCGAAGCGCTCCTTGTTCGACTTCACCTGGTAGTCGAAGCCCACCTCGAGGCTGAACACGCCGTCCAGATCGGCGTCCACGAGCCACTGCGGCCACCAGCAGCGGCGCAGCGTCTTGCGGAGGGTGGCGGGGCTCGTGTCCCCCGAGAGGAACCAGCCGCCCTCGCGGACGTGCGCCGCAATGGCCTTCAGCGCGGCCGCATCGTCCAGCACGAAGGGCACGACGAGCTCGGGCTGGCCGGCCTCGGGGTCCGCCTCGGCGGCCTGGAGCTCCGCGCGCCCGCACGTGGGGCACGTCCCGAGCTCGCCGTCCGGGACGAGGTGGTCCGCGCCGCAGCGATCGCAGGTCGCGGGCGTCACGCCGACTCCGCGTCGAGCGCGCGCTGCCAGAGTCCCCAGCCCCACCAGAGCGCGCCGAGGAACATCAGGAAGCCCACGATCATCACGGCGAACCCGATGCCGGCGAACAGGGTCAGCGGCACGCCGAGGCAGATGCCGACGAAGATGCTCGGGGTGGTGGCGGCGGCGATCGCGGCCGCGATCCGCCACCAGGCGACGGGCTTCTGGCCGGCAACCGCGCCGGTCTGGCCGTTGACCAGCACCTGGTAGGTCTTCCCGCCGTACACGTACGCGGAGACGTACATGGGCAGCAGGACGTAGCGCCAGCGCTCGTCCTCGAAGTCGGCCGTCATCGTGAAGCTGCGGACGTGGCCCGTACGTCGCTGCGCCTGCGCCTCGTTGGTCGCCCGGTTGCGCTCGCGCATCCTCGCGCGGCCATGGTCCCAGGCCTCGGGCAGCGCGAGGTCGTAGGTCATGGCGCGCCAGCCGGCGAGGAAGGCGGGGGCGTACTCCTTGAGCGCGTCGAGCTCGAAGCCCTCGACCCGCTGGGCGATCTTCGCGGAGATCCTCGTCGTCCCGGGGACGAGCAGTCCGTTCACGGTGTCGGACGCGCCGCCACTCTCCCACTTCCAGCGGATCTCGGTGCGGGTCTTGGGCTTGCCGTTCTCCCAGTAGGTCACGGTGTGGGGATGGCCGATCTGGGCGCGCCAGACCCCGTCCATCCGCGCGTCGAACACCCAGAACGGAAGGTAGATCCCTACGAATTTGTCCGTCTTGGCGAGCTGGGCGAGCGACGAGGGGAACATCCAGCCCTGACCGAGGAAGGTCCGGAGGTTCTTCTCGAGCACGTCGCTCTTCACGGCGAACGGGATGAGGAACTTGGGCCGGATACCCGCTTGCGACGCCTCCTGGAGGTTGACGTGGTTCGAGGAGCAGAACGGGCAGGTCGCCGTCATCCCGCCCTCCTCGACCGCGAGGTTCGCGCCGCAGTCGGAGCAGTGCAGCTCGCGGCGCTCGACGCCCCAGCCCTGTTCGAACTGGCGCAGCGCCTCCAGCGTGAACTCGTTCTGCTCGGCGGCGGTGCCGACGGTGCGCGCCTGTTGCTCCTGGACGTAGCCGCAGAACCGGCAGGTCAGCGCGCCCGCGCCCGGGTCGAAGGCGGCGGAAGCTCCGCACTGCGGGCACTTGGTCGACTGGCGGGCCCAGGCGCTCGCGTCGTCCTCGGCCGGCCGCGGCCCCCACAGCTCCACACCGTCCACGGTGGAGGGCACGGACACGAAGTCCGCGGGAGGTGTCCAGGCATCGGGATCGACGTCGCGCACGGCGGGAGCCTACCGCGGCGGCAGCTCACCGTGGGCGGTGCGCTCCGTTCGCGGGCGCGACGGGAGCCTTCCATGCGGGGCCGTGTTGTGGGATCGTCGGTCATGCCCGCAGACGCTGATCCGGTCCTCGCCGACGTGGTGGACCGGGGTTTGTTCCTGGTGGATCTGGCCCGCCGCCTGACGGGCGACCCGGCCACGCTCGAGACGGAGCTCGCCGCGCCCACGCGCCGACGACTGCTCGCGGCGTCGAAGCCGGGCGTGGTGATGGAGGTGGAGCGCGTCCCGTTCTCGGACCTCACACCTGCGACGGTCGAGCAGCTGGCCAACGCGCACCGTCCGGTGGTGCTGGCGGGGGCGTGCGCGGGCGTCGAGGCGACCCGGTGGTCGGTCGACGACATGGACCGGCTGTTCGGGGAGTTCTCGTGCGCGCTGCGCACACCCGACGAGCCGTCTACGCCGGGTCGGGCCAGGGACCTGCTCGACCGCTTCCGCGACGGCAGCGCCAACCGGACCTACCTGGACAACGCCTCGGACATCCCGGCTGGTGTGCCCGGGTTCCGCGAGGCGGTCGGGGTGGATCGGGTCGCGGCGCGGCTCCCGACCGAGTGGTCGTTCCTGGCTGCCCAGGTGTTTCTCGGCGGCGCACTGACCTCGACCCCGTCGCACTGCGCGGACAACACCACGCTGTTCTTCCAGCTCCAGGGCCGGAAACACTGGGCCTTCGTGCATCAGGCCGAGTCGGCGCGGATGTACGCATACCCCTCGACCTCCGGGATCTACCGTCACTCTCCGGTGCTGCACGCGGATCCGGCTACGGCGGACACGTATCCGCTGTACCCGGGTGCCCAGCGGCTCACGACCACGCTCGAGCCGGGCGACGTGCTCCTGCTTCCGCGCTGGTGGTGGCACGAGGTGTGGAACGAGGGCGGGCCGAACTTCGGCGTGACCACGCGCTGGGGACCGCCGATGTACGACCGGATGAAGGACCAGAACATCCCGTATCTGCTATCGAACACGTTGATGCCGTCGCCGGCGCTGGAGCAGGTGCAACGCGGTGGGGCGCTGCGCGATGCCGAGTTCCGCCGGACGTACTACGACGGCATCCTGGACCGTGTGACGGTCACGCGCGAGGGCAAGGCGCTCCTCCCCGACTTCCGCCGGGACAGGGAGGCGGGCGAGGTCGATCCCTCGGTGGTGGCGGATCGGATTGGGTCGATGGGGAGGGCGGACCTCCTGATGAACGGGCTCGCCGCCATCCTGGAGCTCGAAGGGCAGGCCGACACGTCGGTGTTCCGAGGGTTGCCCTTCCCGCGCGTCGCCCGGCACCTCGCACGCTGGAAGCCTGGCCCGCGACCCGACCCCGCCGAGCTCGTCGGCCGCTTCCTCGAGCCGCGCTGATTCACGGGTAGCCGGTGCAGCCCGCTCGCTCAGAGCTGGCCGGTGCGCTCGAGCAGCTCGATCGCCGCGAGATCCCGGGTCATACGCTCCCGGAGGATGGCGAGCTCGGTGGCCTGGAGCTGGAGGCGCGCGCCCTGGACCTCGATCCAGGTCACGTTGCCCGCCTGGTACCCGAGCTCCGCGAGCCGCAACGACTCCTCGGCGACCGCCCGGTCGTCCTCGACGGCGGTCAGCGCCGCGCCGGCCCGCTCGTGCGCCTCGTAGGCCAGGCGGACCTCGCGCTCGGCGTTGTCGATGGCGAGCGCCTGACCGAGCTCGGCCGCCCGCACCCGGCTGGCGGCCTCCCGCTGGTTCGCGAGCCGGAACCCGCCGTCCCACAGGTCCCACGTCGCCTGGAACACCACCCGCCAGGTCCAGTTCTTGGGCGTCGCGAGGCCCGTGTTCTCGGTGTAGTTGTACGACCCCACCGCGTCGACCACCGGCAGCCAGGTCATCGCCTGCCCCGTGTTGCCGAGGCGCGCCGCCCGCACGCGGTCGTCGAGCGCCAGGATGTCCGGTCGCTCGCGCTGGGCGACGCGGACCGCCTCCTCCTCGTCGGCCGGCACCTCGAAGGGCACGGGCAGCTCGAGGTCGTCGGCCGGGAGCCCCGTGACCAGCTCGAAGCCCGTCTCCGCCTCCAGCTGGCCCTCCTGCGCGGACCGGAGGTCCCGCTCGGCCTGCGAGACGCCGAGCCTGGCCTGGAGGACGACCCGCTCGTCACCGACGCCCACGTCCCGCTGGGCCTGCGCGAGCTCCAGCTGCGCGCGAGCGAGCGCGAGCCCCTCCGTCGCGACCTCCACGCCGCGGCGCGCGGTCAACACCCCGTAGTAGGACTCCGCGACCCGCGTTCGCGAGCTGGCCCGGGCGGCGGCGACGTCCATCTTCGCGGCGTCGGACAGCGCGTAGGCCGCCTTCAACCCGGGCAGCGCCGTGCCGCTGAACAGCCGGGCGCTCGCCGTGACATCGCCCTGCCAGAAGGCCTTCTTCTGGACGATGATGGGCTCGCTCTCCGGGAAGAGCGCGGCGAACTCCGGGGGGATGCTCTCCGCGAAGTCGAGCGTGATCTCCTGGTTGTTGATCACGTACCCGGCGTGGGCCGAGACCCGCGGAGACAGCGCGGACCAGGCCTTCCCGCGCAGGGTCCCCTGCTGGATGGCCGCCTCCTGCGCGAGCTGGAGCTGCAGATCGGAGCGTTCGGCCGCGGTGAACGCCTCGTCGAGGGTCAGCGCGTGCGCGGCGGAGGCCCACACGAGGAACGGGATCATGCTGCGTCTCCCCGGGACGTGCCCAGGATCTCGGTGTCCTGGTCCGTGAGCGCGGCGCGGGCGGCCGCCTCCTGCTTCTCGCGCCGGTGGCGGGCGGTCAGCACGTCGAACCAGGTGTAGAGCACCGGCACGACCACGAGGGTCAGCACGGTGGAGGTGATGACGCCGCCGATGACGACGATGGCCATCGGCGAGCGGAACTCGCTGCCCGAGCCGGTGGACATCGCGGTCGGGAGCATGCCGAGCACCATCGCGGCCGATGTCATCAGGATGGGCCGCAGCCGGCGTGGACCGGCCTTGAGGAGCGCGTCGTGCTTGTCGAGGTGCTCCTCGTCGCGGAGCTGGTTCGCCTGGTCCACGAGCAGGATGGCGTTCTTCGTCACCAGGCCCATCAGCAGGATGATCCCGATGAACGACGACATGCCGAACGCCTTCCCCGTGAGGAAGAGCGCGAGGAGCGCGCCGACCAGCGCCAGCGGGAGCGAGGCCATGATGGTGGCCGGGTGGACGAAGCTCTCGAACTGGCTGGCCAGCACGATGTACGTGAAGATGATCGCCAGCAACAGCGCGACGCCGAAAGCGGCGCCCGACTCCCGCATCTGCTCGGTCTCACCGCCGAAGCTGATCGAGGTGCCCTCGGGCAGATCCCAGTCGGCCATGTTGGACTCGATCTCGCCGACGACCTCGCCGAGCGAGCGCCCGAGCACGTTGGCGGAGACGGTGATCTGGCGCTGGCGCTGCTCCCGCTCGATGGTCGAGGGGCCCGTCGTCTCCTGGAGGCGCGCGACCTGCCGCAGCGGGACCACGCCGGCGTACGTCGGGATGGGGAGCGCCTCGACGCGCGTGCGGTCGTTGCGGTCCTCGGGGCGCAGGCGCACCCGGACCTCCCAGTCGGACTCGCCGTCCTTGAAGCGCGTCGGTGTGTCGCCGACGACCGCCGCGCGCATGGCGGAACCCACGGCGCCGGCGCTGATGCCGAGCCGACTGGTCTCCTCGCGGTCCACGACCACGGAGAGCTCGGGGGACCCCGGGGACCAGGTGCTGTCGGCGTCGACGATGCCGGGCGTGGACTTCACGAGCGCGCTCACGCGGTCCGCGAGCGGCACCAGCGTGTCGAACGAGTCCCCGCGCACGTTGATCGAGACCGGCATCTGGCGGATGTCCGCGTCGCCCTCGACGAGCCCGACCTCCTGGAAAGAGAACTTGATGCCGGGGACGCGGGCGTACTCCTTGCGGAAGTCGTCCATCACGTCCTCGAGCTTCCGCAGCCGCTCGTGCTTGGGCACCATCGTGATGCGCATGCCAGCGCGGCGAGCCTCCTCGCTGACGCCGATGGTCGTGTAGACCAGCTCGGTGTCGGGGTCGGCGAGCGTGATGCGCTCGAGCTCGGCCATCACCTCGGAGGTGTGCTCGAGCGAGGAGCCGGCGGGCAGGAAGATGGAGACACCGAACTGGCCGCGGTCGGACTTGGGCACGAACTCGCTGCCCATCAGCGCGACCGAGCCGAGCGACAGGAAGAAGATCAGCGACGCGAGCATCATCGTCGTGATCTTCCAGCGCAGGGACCACTCGAGGACGTCCCGGTAGAGGTGGTCGAGGCTGTCGAGACCGCTGCGCACGAGGTTCAGCGGCCCCCAGTCCTCTTCCTCCTCCTGCAGCCCCTTCGCCTTGACCATGCGGGCCGACAGCATCGGGTCGAGCGTGAACGCCACGAACAGCGAGATCGTGACCGCGATCGCGACGGTGAACGCGAACTGCCGGAAGAACATGCCGATCATGCCGCCGGTGAACCCGACGGGGATGAAGACGGCGAGGATCGAGGTCGTGGTCGCGAGGACGGCGAGCGCGATCTCCTTGGTGCCCACGCTGGCGGCGGTGACCGGGTCGCTCCCCTCCTCGATGTGCCGGTAGATGTTCTCCCGCACGACGATGGCGTCGTCGATGAGGAAGCCGATCGCGAGCGACAGCCCCATCATCGTCATCATGTTGAGGCTGAAGTCGACCATGTACATGGCGAAGAAGGTCGCCACGACCGAGGTCGGCAGGGCGAGCGCGCTGATGAAGGTCGACCGCCAGTCGAGCATGAACAGGAAGATGATGCCGATGGCGGCGAGGCCGCCGACGAGGATCGAGACCTTGAGGTCGTCGAGGCTCTCCTCGATGAAGCCCGAGCTGTCGATGGCGACGTCCAGCGTCCACCCTGGCGGCAGGCGGTCCAGCGCCTCCTTCTCGAGGGCGTGCTTGACCTCCTCCGCGACGGCGACCGTGTTGCCACCGGACTGCTTGACCACCTCGAGGGAGACGGCCTCCTGCCCGTTGACGCGGACCATGGTGCGCCGCTCGACCTGGTGGTCGACGACCTCACCGATGTCCCGCACCCGCACGAGCTCGCCACCCGCGCGGCTCACCACCGTGTCCCGGATCTGATCGAGGTCGGTGTACCGGCCCTGCAGGCGCAGGGAGGTCTCGGTCGCGTCACCGGTCATGCGGCCGGCGGGGACGTTGAGGTTCTCGCTCGCGAGCGCCTGGGAGACCTGGCCGACGGAGACGCCGTAGTGGAGGAGCTTGTCGGCGTCGAGCTCGACCCCGATCTCGCGGACGGCGCCGCCCTTGACGGTGACGGAGGCCACCCCGTCGCACTGCTCGAAGATGGGGCGCAGGTCGTCGTCCGCGAAGCGCCGGAGCTCGCGCGGATCGGCGTCGCCACCCAGCACCAGCGTCGCGACCGGGGAGGCCGCGGGGTCCAGCCGGAGGAAGGAGGGCTCCATCACGTCGCGCGGCATGTCGCGGCGCACCGTGTTGACGCGGTCACGGACGTCGAGGTTCGCGGTCTTGATGTCCGTGCCGATCTCGAACTGGACGATGACGGTGGACACGCCCTCGCGCGAGTAGCTGCGGACGGTGTCGATGCCGGACAGCGAGCTGACGGCGTCCTCGATGGGGCGGGTGACGAGCTCCTCGACCTCCTCCGGGCCCGCGCCGGGGTACGGCGTGACGACGGTGATGAGCGGGAAGCTCACGTCGGGGAACAGGTCGACGGGGAGCCGGAAGAACGCGACGATCCCGAGGACCATCATGCCGACCATGACCATGGTCGTGAACACCGGCCGCCGGATCGCGATGTCGGAGATCGACCAGGAGTTCGGGTCCATCACCTAGCTCCGCGGCTCGACGACGGTGCCGTCGGCGAGATCGGGGGGACCGGAGACGACGACGTCGGCGCCGGGGGACACACCGTCGACCTCCACCTGACCGTCCTGGTGCAGGCCCGGGTGGACGACGACGTTGCGCACGGCCTTGTCGGCGCCCACGATCCGCACGACGCGCGCGCCGCCCTGCTCGACCACCGCGGTCTCGGGGACGGTGACGACGCCGCTGCGCGGCTCGAGCGAGAGCACGACGGTCACCGTGGTCCCGGTGAGCAGCCGCTCGGTCGTGGGCTCGAGGCGCACCGTGGCGGCGGCCTTGCGGGTCTGGCGGTCGAGCGTGGACGACACGGTCTGCACGCGGCCCGGGAGGACGAGCTGCTGGCGGGCGGAGACCTGGACGTCGACGAGCTGGTCGGGGCCGATCGCGTAGGCCGTTGCCTCGTCGAGTCCGATGTCCACCTCGTAGGCGCCGTCGTCCTGGACCTGGAACGGGGGCGGCATGCCGGGCGCGAGCGTCTGCCCGACCTCGGCGGAGGCCCGGGTCACGACACCGGCGATGGGCGATCGGAGGGTGGCGTCGCGGACGCGCTCGGCGGCGAGATCGCGGGCGGCCTTGGCCTGCTGGCGCTGCCCGGTGGCGGCGGCGTACCCCGCGCGGGCGCCGACGAGCTGCGTCTCGGTGACGGCCTTGCTGGACGCGAGCTTCTCCGCGTTCTCGGCGTCCCGCTTCGCGCGGTCCTCGGCGGCGACGGCGGCCGCGAGCGCGCCCTCGGCCTGGCTCAGCGCGAGCCGGAGCTCGGTGGCGTCGAGGCGGGCGAGCGCTGCATCGGCCTTGACGCGGTCGCCCACGTCCACCAGGACCTCGACCACGCGGCCCGGCACCTCGGCGCCGACGTCGACGGTGCTCGTGGCCCGCAGGGTGCCGGAGACCTCGACGCGGCCGGACAGATCGTGGGCCTCGGCGCTGACGGTGCGCACGATGGGAGGACCACCGGCGCCCGTGCGCTCCGCGGCCACGCTGCGGCGCTCGACCGCCTGGACCACGCGGTACCCCACGAGGACCAGGAACATCAGGCCGGAGAGCAGCACCACCAGCCAGCCGAACAACTTCCTCACGAGGTCTCCCCAGCGCGGAACCCGCGCAGGACGGCGTGGCGAACCACGCGGGTCGCGGCGTCGAAGTCGACCTCGAGGCCGAAGATCGAGCGCTTGATGAAGGATTCGAGCATCCCGTGGATGGCGCCGACGAGGATCCAGGGGTCCTCCTCGATCAGCACGCCGTCCGCCTGCCCGCGCTCGATCAGCGCCTCGAGGGCGTCGAAGTACCCGATCATGGACTCGAGGGCGGGGATGACGGCGTGCAGCTCGTTGCTGCCGTCGTTCCGGAGCAGGAGCAGCGCCCGCCAGACGGGCTGCGTGTCCTGGACGGTCTTCGCGTACGCCGAGAGGAAGCGGTCGAAGAGCTCCTCGAACGTCCCCTCGGCGGTCGACAGGTCCTGGACCTGGGCGAAGAAGGGACCGAGGTGGTCCTCGATCACAGCGGCCACGAGCTCGTCCTTGCTCTTGAAGTGCCGGTAGATGGAGCCCACGGCGAACTCGGATCGCTTGGCGACCTCGTCCATCGTCAGCCCCTCGGGGCCGCGCTCCTCCAACAACGCGGTCGCAGCGTCCAGGATCTCCTGGCGATGCCGCATCCGCTCGCGCTCTCGACGTCCCGCCATGCAAAACCTGAACGAGGTTCCGCATTCGTAACGCGCCTACGAAAGGTGTCCATGGTTCGCACCGCCCCCCGATCCGGTGTCAGGACGTGACGTGTGATCTTTCTTTGGCGAAGATCAAAGGTTCAACCGTTGTTCGCCCTGACCCCAGGGGCCTGGATGACCCGTTCGAGGTGTGCGACGCCACTGATGCCGCCCCCTCAGAGTGGGCGTTCATCCGTCGGCCAGCGGAAATGATCAATGATCAAGTCCTGACACCTGGCCCGGGTTCGCACCTGGCTAGGGTTCGAGCCAGGCGAGCACGAGGGAGCCGTCGCGGCTGTCGTGGCCGCCCATGGCGTGGACGGAGAGGAAGGCGTCGGCCGTCACGCGCCCCTCGCAGGTCTGGCAGCGCACGAGATAGTGCAGGTCGACCTCGCAGTCCTCGTCGTGGGGGCAGCGGTCGAAGACGTCGACCGCGTTGAGCGAGTTGGTCCCGACCTCCACAACCTCGAGGTCCTCGTCGAGCGAGGAGAGCTCGCCCGACCCGGAGAACCCCACCCGCACGGCGCCGTCGAACGGCCCGTCCGGCCAGGCCTCGGGCGTCACCGTGAGCCGCAGCGCGAACTCCCCGGGCCCGGTGAACGGGTGGGCCAGCCGATCGGACGCCAGCCAGACCTCCGAGCACGCCACGAGCGACCAGAACACCACACCGCCCTCCTCCCCACCAGAGTACGATGGCGCGATGGCAGCCCTCCGCCGTCTCGTGCTCGACGTCCTCAAGCCCCACGCCCCCAGCGTCGTCGAGCTGGCCCGCCGCCTCTCCGATCTGTCCGGCGTGACCGCCGTGAACGTGTCGGTGGTCGAGGTCGACCAGAAGGTCGAGAATGTCAAGATCACGCTCGAGGGCGACGCCCTGACCTACGACGAGATCGAGGCCCAGATCCGCCAGCTCGGGGCCGCGGTCCACTCGATCGACGAGGTCGTCGCCGGCGCACGGATCATCGACGACCCCGCCACGCCGCAGGACTGAGCGTGCGTTGGCTCGACGATCTGCGCGAGGTCGAGCGCCTCACGCACATCTCGGGCATCGCCCGGCGCTACTTCGTGATGAACGCGTTCGACGGCGTGGTCACGGTCCTCGGGGTGGTGGCAGGGACCTGGGGTGCCGGCGTCGAGGAGCCGCGGATCGTGCTGCTCACGGGGCTCGGCGCCTCGCTCGCCATGGCCGTGAGCGGGGTCTCGGGCGCCTGGCTGTCCGAGACGGCGGAGCGCGACCGCACCCTCGGCGAGCTCGAGCACCAGCTGCTCACCGACCTGTCGGACACCAGGCTCGCCCGTGCCGCCCGGGTCGCCGTCTGGCTCGTCACCCTCGTGGACGGCGCGAGCCCGCTGCTCGCCGGCGCGCTGCCGCTCGCGCCCTTCGCCGTCGGCGACCTCCTGCCCGACCTGCGCTCCGCCTACGTCGCCTCGGGGGTGCTCGCCGGGCTGGAGCTGGTCGCGCTGGGCGTCTACCTCGGTCGCATCGGGCGCGGCGGCGGCCCGAGGTACGTCCTGTTCACCCTCACGGCCGGGGTCCTGGCCCTGGCGGGCGGGCTGTCGATGCGCGCCTGCGAACCCTGAGCCGACTCACCACGCCCGGCCGTACGCGGAGAGCGCGAAGAGCCCGAGGTAGTCCGGCAGCAGGTCCTCGCCGTAGAACATCGTGGGCGGCACGAGCACCGAGAGCGGGCCCGGGTCCGTCCAGCCGCCGCCCTCCTCCTGGGTGTGGAGCAGCCAGCGCACGCCCCGCTCGACGGACCGCGTGCGCCCGTACCCGTGCGCGCAGAGCGCCCACACCGCGAGCGCCGTCTGCGTGGCCGAGGGCGCGCCGCGACCCGCCAGCTCGGGCGACGCGTACGTCTCCGTCCCCTCGCCCCACGCGCCGTCCGGGTGCTGGAACGAGAGCAGCCAGTCGAGCGCCTGGCGCACCATCGGGTCCGACGCGTCCACGCCCACCGAGGCCAGGCCGAGCAGCACGTAGGAGGTGGAGGCCACGAAGTTCGTCGTCCACCGCCCGAACCAGGCGTCGTTGGTCCACACCTGGTCCGCGAGGAAGGCCCGCGCCGCGCGCACCTCGGGCGTGTCCGGACCGTGCCCCAGCAGCCCGAGCGCCAGCAGCGCGCGCCCCGTCAGCTCCTCGGTCGCCGGGTCGCGGAGGATGGGCGGGGTGTCGACGAGCAGCTTCAGCACGCCGAGCACACCGTCGGGGGTCGGCGGCACCTCCGTCCCGATCGGCCCGCGCGGCTTGCTCGCCTGCCCCCAACCGAACGCGGGCCAGCCGCCGTCAGGGTTCTGCATCCCGAGCATCCACGCGAGCCCGTCGCGCGACGCGGCCTCGTTGTCCACGCGGTCTTCGGGAGCCCCCGCGCGCGCCAGGCACGCCAGCACCATCGCCGTCGAGTCGGGGTCGAGGCCCAGCTCGTTGCCCGCCTCGAACGGCCACCCACCGGTTCGCGGCGCACCGGGTCGCGGCGTCTGCAGGTCCCAGGGCTCCGGCCGGCGCCCCTGCTCGGCCCGCAGGAACGCGAGCCCCCGGCGCACGGCGGGGTCCGACGGCGAGACCCCCGCCTCCACCATCGCGCGGCAGGCCATCGCCGTGTCCCACACCTCGCTCGAGTAGGGCTGGGCGAACACGCGCCCGCTCGCGTCGGTCACGACGAGCCGACGCAGCGAGGCGAGCGCGTCCCGCACGCGGCGGTCCGTGAGCGGCAGCCCCTCCGCCACCAGCGCACACAGGCCGAGCGCGGTCACCGGCATCACCCCGAGCCAGGACCCCGTCCGGTCCTGCCGGTGCTCGAGCCACGACAGGATCCGCCGTCGCGTGAGCCGCGAACCCACGCGCCACAGCGGGGGCTTGCGTCGCCCTCGCCGGAGCCCGTCCAGGATCGCGGGCACCTCGAACAGTGTCAGGAGGTAGAACCCCTGGAGCCGGCGGGCGAGGACCCGCGACAGGCCGGGGATCAGCGCGATCGACGAGGGCGGGCCGGCGACCTGGTCCGGCGGGATCAGCCCCGCCATCGCGAGGAAGGCGCCCGTCACCGGGTCCGCGGGCCAGCCCCCGTTCGCGTCGAGCCAGGCGCGCGCCGACGCCACCAGCGGGTCCGAGGCCGGAACGCCGGCGGCGACCAGGCCGGCGAGCACCGTGGCGGTGGAGGTGCCCGTCGCGAGGTCGGCGTCGACGCTGTCCGCGAACCCGCCGTTGCCGAGCTGGTGCTCGCGCAGCCAGGCGACGGCACCGTCCCGCTTCGCGCGGTCGAGCGTCCCGCAGAACCCCTCGGCGCACAGCCACATGCCGCTCATCGCTGGACCGCCGCGGTTGCGGTCCCACCACCAACCCTCGGGCTCCTGCAGCGCGCGCAGCCGGCCGACCCCGCGCGTCAACGCCTCGGAGACGTCGATGCGGGGCGCGTCGTCGGGCTCGGGTGGGAACCAGCGCCCTCGCAGCGGCAGCGGGATCTGGAACAGCGGGCGGTCGCCGCGCAGCGCACCCTCCATCCCGCGCAGGACCCCGAGGGTCACGTGGCGGCCGAGCGCGGAGAGCGCCTCGGAGCGGTCCTCCACGAGGTGGAACTCGCGATCCAGCAGGTTCACCGCCGCCAGCACGACGCCGGTCCAGTCGGGGGGAGGCAGGCCGAGCGCGTCCGCGCACCGGTCTCCCGCGAAGTGCCGGATCTGCGTTGCGGGCATGGTGGCCAGCAGGCCGGGCATGAACCGGTCGTAGAACGCGACGATGGCGCTCACGAGCTGGTGCCCCGAGTCCGAGGCGCCCCACTGCCGCTCGCGGATGCGCTCGAACAGCGCCCGCCCGTCGTCCGGGTCCGTCGGCATCAGCTCGGGCGAGACCCCGAGGTTGCGGCCGAGGACCTTCCAGGCCGTGAAGAACGCGAGCTCCTGGCGGGCCGTCAGCGGGATGCCGAGCGTCCGGAAGCCGTCGAGGATGACGGTGGAGAACGCGAGCATCGTGCCCGCCAGGTCCTCCTGGTTCACCGGCAGGCCCCAGGCGGCGTCGTAGTCCGGCTGCGCCGCCACGTACCGCCGGATCGCGGCGTGCATCAGCCGGATCTTCTGGGCGTCGCGGATCCCCTTGCCCCCGGGCGACAGCCCACCGGGCGACAGCGCGTCCAGGATGAACTGGAAGGTCTCCATCACCCGCCGCTGGGTGTCCCGCGTCAGGCGCTGGGTGAACACCAGCACGTGCGAGCCGTTCTTCGACGCGTAGGTCTGGGGCAGCGACGAGAAGCCGAGCAGCATGAGGACCGTGACGCCGTGCGTCGCGAAGAAGGCCTCGGCCTCGTCGATCAGCGGGCGCTCCTCGGCCGTGGGCGGCGAGCGCTGCTCGGCGAGGTAGCAGCGGACCACCGGGGGCAGCGTGCGCGGCGGTGTCCCGGCGTTGCGCACCATCGTGGACAGCACGGCGTTCACGGCCTCGAGCCCCTCGGCGTCGTGGATGGCGCGGAGCACGTCGTCCGCGGGTGGGTCCCCGCGCTCCCGCATCCCGTCCAGCAGCTCGTCGGTCCAGCGCACGCTCACCCTCCCACCGCCGTCCGGCGCACCGATCCAGCGCAACCGAGCCTCCGCGCCGCCAGCCGCAGCGCCCCCGCTCGCTCGGGGTCGGGCGCGAGGCGCAGCGCCTCCGCATCCGCCAGGAGCACGTGCTCCTCCATGCCGAGCGCGGACGCCGCCTCCCGCGACCGTCCGAGCGCGTCCCTCGCCCGCTCGCTGCGCCCCGTCAGCGCGTGGAGCACGCCCTCGTGGCGCAGGGCGGGTGCCCGTCCGATCGCGAACCGGGAGGCGTACCGCGCGGCCCCCTCGACGGCCCGTTCCGCCTCCGCCACGAGCGTCCGGTCCTCGTGTGCCAGACGGAGCCACGTCGCGGGGGCGTGGCAGTGGTAGGGGAAGACGCCGAAGGCCTCCTCCGAGCCGCGGCGGCAGAGCTCCGACGCCCGCGCGACGGCCTCCCGCGCCTCGGCCACCAGGCCCTGGTCCAGCAGCAGGGCCGCGTGGAGCGCGAGCACGTTGCTCCGCGTGGCGTGGTCGCCGCCCTCGCCGAGCTCGGCGCGGACCGTGCGGACCTCGGCCACCGCGCGGTCGGTGTTGCCGACCGAGGACAGCGCGTCGACCAGCACGCAACGCGCCCAGAGGCGGGGCATCTGCGACCGTGAGACCCGCAGCACCTCGTCGCAACGGGTCGTGGCGTCCTCGATCCGTCCGGCCAGCTGCAGTCCCGTGCAGCGCATCTGCGCGCAGACCGCCGCCTGCTCGGCGTCCCCCACGGCGCGCGCGGCCGACTCGCCCCGATCCAGCGCCGCGTGCAGGTCCTCCCAGCGCGCGTTCCCGAGCGCCAGGCTGGCGAGCGCCAGGCACACGAGGACCTCGTCGTGTCGGTCGCCAGACCCGGCGAGGCGCTCCTCGGCCCGATCGAACCAGCGCCGGCTCAAGCGGTCGACCCCAGCGAAGCCCGCCATCACGCCGAGCGTCGCCAGGTCGGAGGCCCGTCGCGCGCGGCGACCGCCCGCGCTCCCGTGAGCCGAGGCCCGAAGCGCCGATGCGAGCATCGGGAGCGGCTCGTTGCGGAGGATCTGGAGATAGACGAGGTACCGGTGCGCCTCCGCGAGGTCGGCGTGGCGCTCCGCGAGCTCCGGCGGAGGATCAGCGGGCTCGGACCGCAGCAGCCGCCACAGCTCGCCGAGCAGCAGACCCACCAGCTGGACGCCGCCCCAGAGCCCGCCACCGAAGCGCTCTCCCGCCACCTCGAGGGCGGAACCGAGGGCTTCGCTGCAACCGGTCGCGTCGCCCGCACCCCACCGCGCCCGACCGAGGCGCAGCTCGACGCGGGTCCGGAGCGCCGGCGGGGCGTCGGTCGGGAGGTGGTGCCGCGCGTACGCCAGCTCCCCCACCGCTCGTTCGAACGCGATGCCCGCGAGCGCCTCCTCCCCCGCGCGCAGGCTGGCCTCCCAGGCGCTCGGATCGCCGGCCTCCCGCAGGTGCCGCGCGACCCGTCCGTGTCGTCCCGGTCGAGCCGGGAGCAGCGACGTCGCGGCCTCGGCGTGAAGCGCCCGCCGCTCCTCGGCGCCGATGCGGTCGTGCACCACCTCCGCCAGCGCCGGCGAGGGGAAGCGCAGCCGCCCCCGCTCGTCGAAGCCCACGATGGAGAGCCGGACGAGCACGTCCACGTCGGCGGGATCCGCTCGCCTGAGCAGCAGCTCCTCCTCCGCGCCGAACCCGAGCACCGCGGCCCACTGCAGGGCCGGCCAGGCGGTGGCGGGGACGGCGGCCAGGCGGTGGTCCACGAGCTCGGTCACCGTGGCTGGCAGCTCGAGCGCGGAGAGCTCCGCCGAGCGCAGCATCCAGGTCCCGCTGCGGTCGCGGTCGAGCAGTCCGGCGTGGACCGCCGCCCGCAGCAGCTCGGCGACGACGAACGGATGCCCGGCCGCCCGCGACGCGATGGCCTGCGACAACACCGGCGGCACGTCCGTCCCGCCACACATCGACGCGAGCATGGCGCGCACCTGCTCGTCGGTGAGCGGGGGCAGCTCGACCGAGCGGGACGCCACCGGCGCGGGACGGGTACCCGACGAGAGCACGACGACCCGCTCGAGGTCCGCCGGCTCGAGAGAGTCCAGGAAGGCCGCGGTGAGCTCGTCGGCGTACTGAAGATCGTCCACCACCAGCACCAGGGCCTCTCGGCGGGCCAGCAGCTCCAGGACGGCGCGCAGCGCGGCGAAGAGGCGGATCCGCTCGGTGTCCGGACGCAGCTCGGGCGGCTCGACCGCGCCGGCGACCGCGGGGAGCTCGCGCAGGCTGGGCTCGTAGCGGGCGAGCAGTGCGCCATGGTGCGCCAGCGCCTCGGCGTCGGGTCCGCCAGGCACCGCGAGGGCGCGGTCGAGCGCGAGGCGCAGCAGCGGACGGAGCGGATCGAGCGGAGCCGCCGTCCGCGCACCGGAGGCGGGCACGCAGGGACAGGACACGGCCACCCGACCGGCCTGGCGCAGGCTCTGGGCGACCTCCACGAGCGCGCGGGTGCGGCCCGATCCGGCATCGCCGCGGACGTGCCACCAGCCCCCACCGGCCTGCGCCGCCTGCACCAGCCGCGCGCTCACGTCGCCGGGGGGCTGGAAGGCCGGGCGGTAGACGTAGGGACGGGGTTGCACCGAGCCCGACGGAGGCTCCTGCGCGCCCAGCGAGGCGAGCACGCCCGAGACCACGCGCGCGTGGGCGGTCCGGGACCGGGGGTCGGGATGCAGCAGCTCCTCGAGCAGGTGCGCGAGCGGTCCGGGCACGTCGGTGGCGAAGCGGTCGATCGAGGGAGCGCGCTGCCCGATCTTCGCGAACACCACCGAGGAGCGGGACCCGACGAAGGGCGGTCGCCCACACAACGCCTCGAACAGCATCACGCCGAACGCGTACAGGTCCGCGCGGGCGTCCACGAGATCACCGATGGCCTGCTCGGGCGCCATGTAGCTGACGGTGCCGCCGGCGAGCGCCAGTGCGTCGAGCGACTCGCGCGAGGTGCCCGCGCCGGCCACGTCGTGCGCCATCCCGAAGTCCACCAGCACCGGCCCAGCGGCGCCGACGAACACGTTCTCGGGCTTCAGGTCGCGGTGGACCACGCCCTCGCCGTGCAGCCAGGCCAGCACCTCCGCCAGCGCGCGGAACAGCGTCAGCACGCGCCCCAGCTGGCCACGGGCCACGGGGACGGGCGCGGTCTCCGCCGGCTCCTCCTCGTCGCCGGACAGGAGCGCCGGGTCCATCGTGGACTCCTCGGGCAGCCGCTCGCGGCCGTGGAGCTCGTCCACGAAGGACCGCAGCGTCTCGCCCCGCAGGAGCTCCATCGCGTACCAGGGCAGGCCGTCCCGCACGCCGTCCGCCAGGATGCGCACGACGCCGGGGTGCCGCATCCGGCGCAGCGCGCGGATCTCCGCCCGGATGCTGCGCAACGTCGCCTCGTCCGCCTCGGAGACGGTCTTGATGGCGACCTCGGGCCCGTCGTCCGCCGGACGCGCCCGCCAGACCACACCCATCCCGCCAGCCGACAGGCGGTCGACGACATCGAAGGTTCCGTACCGGGCTCCTTCCACTCCGCGCCAGCTCCGGCCCGCCACGGTACCATGCCGCGCGGAGGTCGGAGCATGGGCGTCGAGGCGGATCCGGACGGACGGTACGGGCGACGCACCGCCTTCTACGACCGGGTCGGGCGACCCTGGGGCGACGCCGAGCTCGCCTTCCTGCGCTGGGAGATCGAGCGCGGCGTGCTCGCCACCGACGGTGGCAGCGCCTGGTGGAAGGCGGTGCAGTCGGCCCTGGAGGCGAGCGAGGAGGGAGAGCACCGGTGGCGCCAGGGCCAGCCGCCCTCCGGCGAGCGCTCGGTCGACGCCTGGATGGCCTTCCTCGCCGACCCCGGTCCGAGCACGTGGTACCGCGCCCACAACACCACGGTGGTCGAGGCCTACCTGCTCTACGCGGACCTGGCCCGCCAGGAGCGTTGGGCCGAGCAGCGCTTCCTCGAGATCGTGCTCTACCGCGTGCTCTACGCCGCCTCTCTCGTGGACGAGACCACGCCCGGGTGCCTCCCCTTCCCGCGCTGGCTGGCACGGCGCGTGGCCGATCCACGGACCGCCTCGGTCGACGTGATGGTCCACCTGCCGGACTTCTACCCGCGCCACTACCCGCTGAAGCCCGCCGACGTGCGGGCGGTGTTGCATCGCGGCTTCGGGATCGAGGCCGACCTCGAGCGGCTGATGGACGAGGGGTTCGTGCTGCCGCACGCGGGCGCGCTCTTCGCCGGGGCCGCGGAGGACCTCGGCATCCCCGAGCTCGTCACGCTCTGTCTGGGCGACCGCCCGCGCTACCCTCCCCGCCGAGGTCCACGCCCAGCCCCCGCGCCAGGAAGCTCGTGATCCGGCGCTCCATCCGCAGCCGATCCGCGGGCTTGCGGGGGACGTGCCGCTCGTCGGGGTAGAGGTCGAGCACGTACTCCTTGCCCGCGGCCAGCAGCGCGTTGATCAGCCGGGCCGTGTGCCGGAAGTGGACGTTCTCGTCCAGCATGCCGTGCACCAGCATCAGCTCGCCGCGGAGCCGCTCGACGTGCGCCATCACCGAGGAGAGGCGGTACCCCTCGGGGTTCTCCGCCGGCAGGCCCATGTACCGCTCGGTGTAGTGCGTGTCGTAGCCATCCCAGTGCGTGACCGGCGCGCCCGAGACCCCCACGCGGAACACGTCCGGGGCCAGGCACATCGCCATGAGCGTCATGTACCCGCCATAGCTCCAGCCCGTGATGCCCACGCGGTCCGGGTCGGCCACGCCGAGCGCCACCAGGTGCCGCACGCCGTCCACCTGGTCCGCGACCTCCGCCGGGCCGGTGTGGTGGCGCAGCGCGGACTCGAACGCCAGGCCGCGGCGGGCGCTCCCCCGGTTGTCCAGCTTGAACACCGCGATACCACGCTCACAGAGGTACTGGGCGCGCAGGTCCACGGTGGTGCTCCAGCCGTCCACCACGCGCTGCGCGTGCGGCCCGCCATAGACGAAGACCACGAGCGGGAACGGTCCGTGGCCGTCCGGGCGGAAGAGCGCCCCGTGCAGCTCGACCCCGTCGCGCTGTCGGAAGCTCACCAGCTTGGGGACGCGCAGCCCCTCGACGCGAGCGTCGCCGGAGGTGTGGAGCACGTGCCGCAGGCTGCCGTCCGCGAGCGACCGCAGGGCCACCTTCGTGGGGTGCGAGCGCCGGCTCCAGGCGTCCACGAAGGTCGCCGTCTTCGCGTCGACCACGACCTGGTGGACGCCGGGCTCCGTCGTGATGCGGACGGGGTCGCCGCCCGCCAGCGGCACCCGGTACAAGTGGCGCTCGAGCGGACCGTCGAGCGTGCCCACGACCCAGACGAAGCCGGCCTCCTCGTCCACCGCCGCCACCGCCTCGACCATCCACGGACCCGAGGTCAGCGGCATCCGCGCACCGCCGGCGTCCACCCGCTCGAGGTGCTGGAACCCCGTGCGCTCGCTCGCCCACAGCAGCGCGCCGTCCCGCAGCGGGTGCAGGATGTGGTGCAGGTTGATCCAGACGTCGCTGGTCTCGGTGAGCACCACCCTCCCCTCGCCCGTCTCCGGATCGAGCATCACGAGATCGAGCCGCGTCTGGCGGCGGTCCTGCACCGCGGCGATCAGCCTCCCGTCCGGCAGGAAGCGCACCCAGCACAGGTACTCGTGGTCGGGCAGCGTCATCTGCAGCGTCCGCCCGTCGACCACGCGCACCACGTGCAGCCGGACGACCGCGTTCTCCGCGCCTGCGAACGGGTACCGGTGGTCCTCCCACGAGGGCGTGTCGCGACCCTCGTGGGGGATGCGCCAGATCGGGATGTGCGTCTCGTCGACCTCGGCGTACGCGATGTACCGCGCGTCCTCGGACCACCAGTAGCCGGTGTGCCGGTTCATCTCCTCCTGGGCGACGTACTCGGCGAGACCGTGGGTGCGCCCCGTGCCGCGGGCTCCCGTGGTCAGCTCGCGGACCACCCCCGTCCGCGCGTCCGCCACGCACAGCTCCGCGTCGCGGACGAAGGCCACCAGCCTGCCGTCGGGCGAGGGCCGCGGATCGAGCGCGGGCGCGGCGACGAGGTGGCGGAGCTCGCCCTCCTGGCCGTCCTTGACCCAGACCTCGCCGGCCAGCGGCACCACGGCGAGCTCCCCACCCGCGGACCACCGGACCACGGTCACGCCGAGCGCCCGCTCCCGGAGCCGCTCGCGCCGGAGCCGCTCCTCGAGCGGGAGCGCCGCCTCGTCCGTCCCGAGCGTCCCCGCGGAGATCAGCCGCTCGCGGGCCCCCGTCTGCACGTCCACCGCCCACAGCTCCTGCACCATCGAGCCGGGCCCCGTCTCGAAGAAGGTGACGCGGTCGCCGAGGTAGCGGAACCCGTGCGGTGCGGCCGTGCCCGGCAGGGGCAGCTTCACGAGATCGTCGAGCTCGATGTGGTCCAAGAGCACTCCAGGGCCCGAAGGATACGCGCGCCGAGCCGGTCGGGGTAGGCTGACCGCGGAGGAACGGTGGCCGCACCGGAGCTCGGCGGTTTTCGCCTGTTGGAGCCCATCGCCGACGGCGGCCTGTCCACCGTCTGGCGTGCCCGCCACGCCTCGGGCCTGACGGCGGCGGTGAAGGTGCTCCGGCTGTTCGGCACGCCCGACGAGGCCGATCGGTTCCGCAACGAGATCCGCGCCGTCGCCGGGCTCTCCCACCCGTCGATCGTGTCCGTGCTGGACCTGGGACACGTCGACAGCGACGCCGTGCTGCCCGGAGGCCAGCAGATCCGCGCGGGCGCGCCGTGGCTCGCGATGGAGTACGTCGGCGGCGGTACGCTCTCGCCGGCCTCGGTCACGAGCTGGCGCGACTTCGCGGCCGTCACGGGCTCGCTGCTCCGCGCGCTGGCCCACGCCCACGCCCGACGCGTGATCCACCGGGATCTGAAGCCGCAGAACGTGCTCCTGACGGACGCGCGGTCGGTCGCCTCGGGGCTGAAGCTGACGGACTTCGGCATCGCGTGGACCCGCGGCGCGACGCGCGAGCGTGGGCCCACCGGCACGCTGACGTACATGGCGCCCGAGCAGATCGAGGTCGAGGACCACCACTACGGCCCCTGGACCGATCTGTACGGGCTGGGCTGCCTGCTGTGGGAGATCGCGACCGGCGCGCCGCCCTTCGACGACCGACCCGGCCGCCCGCTGGCCATGGCCCACCTGCTCGAGGAGCCGCCCGCGCTCCGCGCCCGCTTCGAGGTCCCCGACGCCCTGTCGGCGTGGATGTGCCGCCTGCTGGCCAAGGAGCCCGCCGACCGGTTCCAGTCGGCGGCCGACGCGCTGCGAGCCCTGCTCGGCGACGAGGCCATCGACGACGGCGCGGCCATCACGGTCGCCACCGGCCCCGCCCAGCAGGACGCCGGGCTACGGCTGTTCGGGCTCCGCGACGTCCCGTTGGTGGGGCGGCGGGAGGAGCTGGCGGTCCTCAAGGGTGCGCTGGAACAGGCGGCCGAGGAGCCGGTCCTGCTGGCCTTCGAGGGCGCGGAGGGTGTCGGTCGCTCGCGCCTGCTGCGGTGGCTCCACGAGCACGTGGAGGAGCGGGGGGAGGCCTTCTCGGTGCTCGTCCGTGGCACGCCCGAGGGCCGCGAGCTCACCCGGTCGCTGGTGGATCGCCTCGGTGGCGCCGGGCTCGAGGGCGAGGCCCTGCGCGCGCAACTGTCCTGGCGTGCGGGCCTGCACGACGTGGATCCGGACGTGCGGCGGGAGCTGGTCGACGTGCTCGCGCCGCCACCGGGGCGCAGCGTGGACCGGGCGGACCGCAACCACGTCGTCGCGAGGTGGCTCTCCGAGGTCGCCGCCGTGCGACGGGTGACGTTCGTGGTCGACGACGCGCACCACGCCGCCGACAGCCTGGAGGTCGCGGGCCACCTGATGCGCGACCACCGCCGTCCCTCGGTCCTGGTGGTGCTCACCTTCGCCGACGGCCAGATCCCGGACGAGTGCGCGGTCCTCCTCGCGAAGGGCCGGACGATGCGCCTCGGTGTGCAGCCGCGCGACGACCGCCTGGTGCTCCTCCGCCGCTGGCTGCGGGTGGAGCCCCAGCTCGCGGCCCGCCTGGACGACGAGACCGGCGGCAACACGCTGCTCACCATCGAGCTGCTCCGCGACCACGTCGAGCGGGGTTGGCTGCGCCCGGGGCCGGAGGGGCTGCAGCTCGCTCCCGGGCGCGGCGTGGTGGTGCCCCAGGACCGGCTCGCCCCCTGGATGTCGCGGACCCAGCGCGCGACCGCGGACGACGAGGACCGCGCCGTCCAGCTCGAGCTCGCGGCGGCCCTGGGCGAGGAGGTCGCCCTGGCGGCGTGGGAGGCCGTGGGCGGGGAGGATGCGCAGCCGGCGCGACGAGCCCTGCTGGACGCGCTGCTCTCGGCGCGCCTGGTCGAGTCGACGGCGACGGGCTTCCGCTTCGCGCACCCGCTCGTCCGGTCGGCCGTGCTGCGGGGCGCCCGCGCGGCCGGGAGGTTCAAGGACGCGCACCGCACCTGCCTCACCTGGGCCCGCGTGACCGAGGCCAGCCCCGAGGTCATCGCCGGCCACCTGGTCGCGCTGGAGGCCTGGGAGGAGGCCACGGTGCCGCTGCTCGACGCCGCCGAGACCCGCTACGACCGCGAGGGACCCGCGGCCGCCTGGGAGTCCGGACGGCTCGCGGTGCAGGCGCTGGAGCGGGCGGGCGTGGATCGCGGCGACGCCCGCTGGAGCCGGTGGGCCATCCTGCGCGCGCAGCTGCTGGCCGACCGGGGACGCGCGGACGAGGGGCTGGCCGTCCTCGACGAGGTCGATCGGGGCCAGCTGGACGGCGAGCTGCGGGCCCGCGCACGGCACGTCCGCGCGGAGATCCTCGCGGACCTGGCCCGGGTCGACGAGGCCTGGTTCCTCCACCTCCGGAACGCGGACGACGCGAAGCTCCCGGACGAGCTGACGGTCCGCACGTACGACTGCCTGGTCACGCTCGCGCTCCGCCAGGGCCGCCTGGACGAGGCCTCCCAGTGGGCCGAGCGCGCCGAGCGCCTCCACCTCCGCGCGGGCGACGAGGCTCGCCGCGGCGTCGTGCTGGTGCACCGGGCGACGGTCGCCGCGATGCGGCGGGAGCTGGACGAGGCGCACGAGCTGCTCGACCGCGCCGAGCCCCTCGTCGCACGCTACGGCTCCCTCAAGGAGCGCGCCGGCCTCCTGAACGATCGGGCCGACCTGTTCCGCGCGACGGGCCGCTACGACCTCGCCGAGCCCCTCCTGGCGCGGGCGATCGAGCTGTACCACGCCGCCGGGTACCTCCCGATCATCGCCTCGCTCAACCTCGCGGTCTGCAAGCTCGAGCAGCACCGGCTCGACGAGGCCGAGGCGGTCATCCAGGAGTCTCGCGCCACGTCCCTGCGACCGGAGACCTTCGGCGCGACCGGAGCGTCCCTCATCCTCGCCATCTGCCACGCCTCACGCTCGCGGTGGGCGGCCTTCGATCGCGCCATGGATCGTGCGGCCATCGGCCTGGCGGTCCACACCGACGACGACTTCGTCCACCTGCTGGAGCGGGCTGCGGACGAGCTCGAGCGACACGGGCAGGTCTCCCGGAGTGGACGCTGCCGCTCGCTCGCGAGGGATCAGCGGGACCGTCGCTCGACGTGAAACCCCGCGAGACTTCGGGCGATCCACACCCGTTGGGATCGTCGGCCGGTTCGGAGAGACGCGACCCGTCCGGGCGGGAGCATCCCCCCTCGCAAACCCGCCCACCGCGAGGGGCCAACCCGATCCACTGGGGATTGGAGGATATCGTAATTTGCGTTCTTGACATGAAGTTTGGACACTCGACGCCATGTATACCTCGCGTAACCAAGCGATCCTGTCGAGACTGCTACCGTCTAGACACCATGACGTTGGACACTCACCGTTCCTGCCGATGTGGCGCATGGTGCGTCACCCTCCGCTCCCACCTGCTGGTGGCGGAGAAGGTCGATCTGAAAGGCCACATCCACGAGACGTTCGGCAGGTACTCGCGGGTGGGCAGGGTCGCGGTCAGGTGGGCGCGGACGCAAGCCGCGATGGAGGTCGACATCGAGGCCCTGCTCCGGGAGCCGGTCCCCCCCGAGCCGTGCATCGATGCCGAGCTCCGCAAGCTCCGCAATCAGGATCGGGCGGCGCGGAAGAAGGCCCTGGCGACCTATCTCGAGGAGCGCCTCACGCTCGGAGAACGGCTCCTGAACAGCCTCGAGGCGGCCGACTGGCGCATGACCCGGGTGGACGTGGAGGAGCACCTCCGACACACGCGGACCCTGCTCTCGACGGTGCGCCTGAGCACCTGAACGCTTCAGTGGCCCTGCCCCCAGTTCGCGCAGGTCGGGAACACACCCTCCGGATCGACGCCGTACGCGATGCACTCCTGGAGCTCACCGTCGTAGCGCCAGGTCGCGATGGCCCAGGTGACGAAGGTCTTCGCCTCGCACGCGATCAGCGTGGACTCGGACGACGCGTAGTCCTCCTCGTAGTAGGCCTGGTCGAGCGTGACCTGGAAGTGGGCCCAGTCCTCGCCGTAGTCCACCTCCGACAGCGCGTGCTGTTCGCGCCAGCGGTACCCGAAGCCGTCCGCGACCACCTCGACCGTGACCTCGTCACCCCAGCCGAGCGTCCACACGTCGTAGGTCCACTCGTTCACCCCGTTGCAGTCGAGCACGACCTGGTCGACCAGGAAGTCGCCGTCCCAGGTCCGTTGCTCGGTCACGGGATCCGAGGCGCCCCCCGAGCAGGCGGAGGCGAGTGGGACGATCGCCCAAAGAAACGGTCTTACGCCCACCCTTCCCGCTCCTTGACATATTCTTGACACAACATGACCGACGATCTGGCTACTTCTGCGGCCATTGTCGCTCCGGTGTGAGGTCGTCATGCGGTTCAGCCTCGGTTTCCTTGCTGCGACGGTCCTGGTGGGGTGCGCGCAGGACTACGATATCAATCCTCCGGCCAGCGCGTTCGGCGTCGCCAACCCGGTGACGCTGGACAACCCCGAGGTGCGGGACGACATCGTCCAGGTGACGCCCCCGATCGTCGACGTGCTCTGGATCATCGACAACTCCGGGTCGATGCAGGACAACCAGACGGCGCTCGCCACCAACTTCCCAAGCTTCATGGGGTACTTCCTGGACAGCGGCCTCGACTACCACATCGGCGTCGTCTCGACGGACATGGACGACCCGCAGATGTCCGGCAAGCTGCGCGAGGTCGCGGGCAAGCGGTGGATCGACAACAACTCGGTGGACGCGCCGGGCACCTTCTCCGCGATGGCCCAGATCGGCGCCAACGGCTCGCCGGACGAGAAGGGTCGCGAGGCGGCGTACACCGGGCTCGAGCTGCTCAAGGACGGATACAACGCCGGGTACCTCCGCGACCTCGACGTGGGCGGCTTCCACGCCGTGGTCATCAGCGACGAGAACGACGCGTCGACGAACAACCCGGTCAGCAAGGCCGAGTTCATCGACTACCTGAAGACCCTCCGCATCGACCCCACCCTGGTCAGCTTCAGCAGCATCGTCCAGACCGGCATCGGGGTGAACCAGGGCCGGGACTACATCGAGATCACCACGGCGGTCGGCGGCGAGGTCCACGACATCGCGCTCGGCGAGTGGGTGAACGTGCTCGACCACCTCGGCTCGCTCGCGGCCGGCCTCAAGCGCGAGTACTTCCTGTCCCAGCTCCCGGTCGAGGCCTCGCTCGACGTGACGGTCACGCTGTCGAACAACGTCACCACGCTCACCTTCCAGCAGGGCTCGCAGTACCTCTACTCGCCGGACCGCAACTCGATCACCTTCGTCGAGTACGTCCCCGACCCGCTCTCGACGGTGCACATCAAGTACACCGCGCTGTCCCAGATGGTGGACGTGGAAGACATCGCGAACTGACCTCGGTGGTGCGTGGTAGCATCGCGCCCCGATGGACGACCGTGAGCTGACCTCCTCCCTGGCCGCGTTGGGCCTGGACCGAACGAACTGGCGCGCGGTGTCCCTGCTGCCCCTCGTCGAGGTCGCGTGGGCGGACGGTCGGGTGCAGAAGGCGGAGCGGGACCTCCTCGTCGAGGTCGCCCGGCGCCGTGGCTTCGAGCCGGGAGCGGCCTTCCTCGAGCGCTGGATGCGGCGCCGACCCCCGAAGGCCACCTTCCTGGCCGCGCGGACCCTCCTGATGCACCTCTGGGCGCGCGCCGGTCAGACGGAGGCCCCCCAACCGCAGACGCTGGACGAGCTGCTGGACCTCTGCCAGCAGGTGGCGGAGTCGGCCGGGGGGCTGTTCGGCCTGGCGTTCACCGTCAGCCGCAGCGAGCGGGAGGCGATGGAGGAGATCGCGTCCAGCCTCCGTCTCGGACCCGCCCTGCCCGACGTGGCTGCCGCCACCTGGTCCAACGACGACCCCACGGACATCCGGTCCGTCGCGCCCGCGGTCCGCTCGCTCGCGCCCGCTCCCCCTCCGGCTCCCGCCAGCGACATCGACCACGACGCCACCACGCGCGTCCTGCCTAGGAAGAAGCCCCTCACCCGCGTCGGTGACGATCCCGTGGACGACACCACCCGGATCCGGCCAGCGGGACGGCTCGCACCGCCCCCGGCGGCCGACGACTGGGACGAGGAGCTGGACGTGACCACGCCCTACGCGGACTTCAGCGGGAGCCTCGCACCGGGCATCGACGACGACGAGGACGACGACTGACGATGAGCGACGAGCACCCGTTCCGGTTCCAGGACCTCGGCGAGATCGGTCGCGGCGGGATGAGCACGGTGCGCCGTGTCCACGACCCCCTCCTGCTGCGCGACACGGCCATCAAGTTCCTCGTGCCCGGCCGAGACGTGGCCCGATCCCGGTCGCGCTTCCTGGACGAGGCGCGGATCACCGCGCAGCTCCAGCACCCGAACATCGTGCCGCTGTACGAGTACGGCACCGACCCGACGGGCCGCGACTTCATCCAGATGAAGCTCGTGCAGGGCCAGAGCCTGCTCGATCGGATCCGCGAGGCCGGGGAGGAGCGGCTCGACCCGGTGCACCTCGAGGAGACGCTGCAGATCCTGCTGCGGGTGATCGACGCGGTGGACTACGCCCACTCGCGCGACATCGTCCACCGCGACCTCAAGCCTTCGAACATCATGATCGGGGAGTTCGGCGAGGTCTATGTGATGGACTGGGGCATCGCGCTGCGCACCGGCACGGTGGGCGAGGAGCCCGAGACCTTCGACGAGCGCAACGTCCTGGGCACGCCCACCTTCGTCGCCCCCGAGCAGATCGACGACCCGGACGGCGTGGACGAGCGCGCCGACATCTACTGCCTGGGCGGCATCCTGTACGCCCTCCTCACCGGCCGCGCGCCGCACCAGGGCCGCACGCCCATGCTCCGGCTGATGGCCAGCGCCCACGGCCGGATCACGCCACCCGAGGACCTGGTGACGGACGGGCGCCTGCCGATCGCGCTGTGTCGCATCGTGAAGCGCGCGATGGCGCGGAACCCCGACGACAGGTACGCCACCGTCGGCGAGCTGCGCAACGACATCAAGGCCTTCCTGTCCGGATCGTGGAACCTCCCCACCCGCCACGTGCCCGAGGGCACCGTGGTCGTGCGCGAGGGCGATCCGGGCCACGAGGCCTACGTCATCAAGAGCGGCCGCTGCCGGGTGTACAACGAGACCCAGGGCGACATCCGCGTGCTCGGCCCGGGTGACGTGTTCGGCGAGCTCGCGATCCTCCAGCAGGGTGGCGTCCGCACCTCGTCGGTGGCCGCCGTGACGGAGCTCGATCTGCTGGTGGTCACGCGCGACGTCCTGACCGAGGGGCTCGGGCTCCACTCCTGGATGGGGGTGTTCGTCAAGGCGCTCGCGAACCGCTTCGCCGAGCTCGAGCAGCGCCTCCTGCCGTGAGACCCCCGCGGGGGGTTACGATCGGAGGCCTGCTGGAGAGCCCGATGCTGCTGCTGACCTGCGCCACCCTCGGCTGGGCCGACGAGCTGCCCGTCGCTCGCGAGTTCGAGGTCCCCGACGATCCGGAGATCCTGCTGGCCGACGCCCGGCGGCACACCACGAGAGGCGCCGTCCTGCTGGGGGTAGGGGCGGCCATCGGCACCGGCGCGGCGTTCACCCTGTTCTACGACCGCGGCGAGCCCGGCGAGGTGTCCGACGAGTCCGACTTCGTCCTGGGCCTGCGGTCGGCAGGCGGCGGGGTGCTCGGTGTGGGCGCGGCCGTCACGATGCTCGTGGGCGGGCACGACCTGGGCGAGGCCGGCCGGCTGCGGCAGCGGGCGCGCTCGGCCGACGTCGCGGTGCTGCCGCTCCCGGGTGGAGGTGCCGGCGCGGCCCTGGTGGGGACGTTCTGATGCGTGCCTGGCAGGTCCGCTTCGGTGAGCCTCCCGAGCTCGTCGAGCGGCCCGACCCCGACCCGCCCGGCCCGGGCATGGTGCTGTTGCGGATGCTCGGGTGGTCGCTGAACTACCGGGACCTGCTGATGGCGCGCGGGGCGTACGATCCTCGCCTGGCCCAGCCCTACGTCCCGCTGTCGGACGGTGTGGGCGAGGTCGTGGCGGTGGGCGCGGGGGTCTCCCGGGTGTCCGTCGGGGACCGGGTGTGCCCGATGTTCAGCCCGTCCTGGCGCGACGGGGAACCGGACACCGACGCGCTCAGGAAGACCCGCGGCGGGCCGGTGCCGGGGCTGCTCGCCGAGCGGGTCGTCCTGGACGAGGGCGAGCTCGTGAAGGTGCCCGGATGGCTCGAGCCTGCGGAGGCCGCCACCCTCCCCTGCGCGGCGCTGACCGCGTGGAGCGCGCTCGTGGAGCACGCGCGACTGCCCCCGGGGGCGACGGTCCTCTGCCTGGGCACGGGCGGCGTCTCGATCGCGGCGTTGCAGCTGGCGAAGGTGATGGGGCTGACCGTGATCGCGACGACGAGCAGCGAGGGGAAGGCCGCGCGCCTGACCGAGCTCGGGGCGGACCGCGTGCTGCGACACGACCTGCAGCCCGAGTGGGGCCGTGAGATCCGCAAGCTCACGGGCGGCGGGGTGGATGCGGTCGTGGAGGTCGGGGGCGCCGCCACGCTCCCGCGCTCGCTCGAGGCGGTGCGTCCCAACGGCGCGGTGCTCCTCATCGGCAACGCGGCGAGCTCGGAGGGTCCGGTCTCGGTCCTCCCCATCCTGATGAAGCAGATCCGGGTGCAGGGGGTGTTCGTGGGCCACCGCCGCTCGTTCGAAGAGCTGTGCCGGGCCGTCGACCTGCACCGCATCCGACCGGTGATCGACCGGGTCTTCCCCTTCACCGACGCGCCCGACGCCTTCGCTCACCTCGCGAGCAGGGCCCACGTCGGCAAGGTCTGCATCGTCGCCTGAGGTCCGTCGATGCCGATGCCGATGCGCTACGCCCACGCCGGGCCCGAGTTCGACGCCTTCGTCGACGACGCGAAGGAGGAGCTCGGGCTCCAGACCTCCCACCAGACGTACACAGCGGTGCAGGCCACGCTCTGGGTGTTCAGGCGCCGGCTGCCGGTGCCGGAGGCGGTGGTCTTCGCGCAGCTGCTGCCGCCCGTCCTGGGCGCCATCTTCCTGCAGGGCTGGGATCCGACGGTGGCCCCCCTGCCCTTCGCGGACCGCGACGCGCTGACCCGCGAGGTCCTGGCCGTGCGAGCGGACCACAACTTCGCGCCGCCCGACGTCATCGTGGGCGTGGCGAGGGCGATGCGTCGACACGTCGATCCGAGGGAGCTGGACGGCCTGTTGGCCCGCTTCCCGCCCGGCGCCACCGACTACTGGGCCGCCTGACCGTGCTCGCCGCCACCCGAGCGCCCGCCCACCCCGCCCTGCACGGCGTCGTCGACCTCTTGTGGCTCGCGCCCGGTCGAGGAGGGGGCGCTCGCGAGCGGGTGATCCCGGCGGGCGGCAGCCACCTCGTGTGGCGCCTCGGCGCCGAGCTCCGCATCGGCGAGGACCAGCGCGAGCGGGCCGGGGTGCTGGGTGGCCCGCGCTCCTCGGCCCACCTCCACCACACCTCCGACACCTGGTCCATCGGCGTCATGCTGGCTCCAGGCGCGATCCCCCGCCTGTTCGGAACCTCCGCGCGCTCGCTGTCCGAGCGGCACGTCGGCCTGCCCGACCTGTGGGGACTCGGGGCCCGCGGGCTGCAGGAGCGCCTCGAGGAGCGGCCCGACCGGGCGCTGGATCTCGTCGAGGCGCAGCTGGTGGCGACCCTCCGTCCGGCACGGACGCCGCCGGAGCTGGCGCGGGCCCTCGCATCGCTGGAGGCGGGGATGTCCGTCGAGGCGGCGGCGCGGCGCATCGGGCGAGGGACACGCACGCTCGGGCTGTGGTTCGCGGACGAGATCGGGCTGTCCCCGAGCCGCTGGGCCTCGGTGCGTCGGGTGCGACGGGCGATGGCGCTCGCCGCGAACGAGCGTGATGGGGCGCGGGTCGCCGTCCTCGCCGGGTACGCCGATCACGCCCACCTGTGCCGCGACTTCCGCGCCGTCACGGGCGTGACGATGACCGAGTGGCGCCGGCACGTCCCGGGGGAGCCCTCCCACGTCCCGGTTCCGATCCATTCAAGCGGCTGACCGTTCGGGACCATAGGTGCCGTAGGCAGGAGGAAGCATGGCGATCCACGAGTGTTTTCCGTACCTGCGGGTGTCCGACGGCGACGCGGCCATCCGCTGGTACACCGAGGTGTTCGGGGCGAAGGAGCGCTTCCGGCTGGTCGACCCGAGCGACGGGCGGGTGGGGCATGCGGAGCTGGATCTCGGGCCGGGCGTGCTGATGCTGTCCGCGGCGTACCCGGAGATGGGGCTGGACGCCCCGTCGGGGAACACGGGGATGTGCGTCCACCTGCACGTCGACGACGCCGACGCGGTGATCGCGCGGGCGCGGGAGGCGGGCGCAGAGGTGCTCCGAGAGCCCGCCGACGCCTTCTACGGCGAGCGTGGCGGCACCTTCCGTGACCCCTTCGGCCACCACTGGAACGTCGGACACAGCATCGAGGAGGTCTCGCCGGCGGAGATGCAGCGGCGCTGGGACGCGATGGTCAGCTGAGCGGCTCGCCCGCGCCCTCGAGGACGGCCCACGGGCCATGCTCGCCGAGCCAGGCGTCGCCACGCTCGTCCTTGGTGGCGAGCAGCCCGGCGTACCCGAGGGAGTTGACCGGGATGCCGCCGACCTTGGCGGCCGTGCGCGGGACGACCAACGCCCACCCGCGCGCCGCGAGGAGCGAGTGTGGCCCCGGGTCGGTGCGCCCGAGCCCCGCGAGGACCTCCCGCAGGCCGGCGGCGTCCGGGAGCTCGGGCAGCAGCCGGTGGCGGAAGCGGAAGCGCTGCACCGTGTCCCGACCGGCCGCCAACGCATCGCGGATCAACGGCTCCAGCGGCAGCTCGCCGATGCCCTCGCGCCCCACGAGCTGCAGGTGGCGGTGGGGCTGGCTCGCGCCTGCCAGGCGCCCACCGTTGTAGAAGCCGAGCCCGGCCATCGCGGCCATCGCGGTGCGCAGCGCCTCCAGATCCCCGTCGTCGGGCGGCTCCTCCTGGTCCGCCCACGCCCGCGTCACGATCAGCAGGTGGTCGTCGAGCACGGGGAACTTGTTGAGCAGCAGCGCGTGATCCGGCGGCCACGCGCGCACGAACAGGGCGTCGGTCCAGGGCGCGCGGAACGGATCGGCCTCCTTCGTGCCCAGCGGCTTGTGCTCGAAGCGCTCGATCCGGCGGACCGAGAAGCACACGCCGTCCTGCTCGACCCGCGTCGCGGTGGAGGTCAGGGGGACGAGCGACCCGTCGGCCCGCGCACGCCCCAGCGCGGACCGCACCTCGTCGAGCAGCGTCACGGGCAGCTCGCGAGCTCGGTGATCCACTGGTCGACCACGCCAGCGCCGACCGTGTCCACGTCCACCGTCCCGAGGGGCGGCATCTGGTGGACGTCGCGACGCCGGATGCGGGACGACAGGATGGAGCGCGAGGGGTCGCCCGCGGTGACGACGAGCGCACCGGCGATCCCGAGGTCGCCACGCTCGGGCGCGTCGCACATCCCGGTCGCCGCGAGCGGCGTCTGCAGGCGCAGGTCGAGCGTGCCTCCGCCCGGGCCCGCGGGCAGGTGGCAGAACGCGCAGTTCACGTCGAGCCAGGTGCGCGCACGCTCCTCGACCGGCGCCGAACCCTCGAGCGCCACGAAGGCCCCCGGACGGGCCGTGGGCGCCTCCATCATGTCGAGCCGCACGAGCTCGTCGATCTGGTTCTCGACCCAGCCGTTCGCCTGCGCCGCCTCGATGTCGAGCTGCTCGATCCGCGGACCGAGCGGCTGACCGCCGTCCAGGTTGTGACAGCGCAGGCACTCCGCCCGCGAGGGCACCCGCCAGTCCTCACCCGCCCCGCCGCTCACCGTCTGAGCGCCCGCCAGCAGGTCGGCCACCGTCCCGGTGTCGTCCCAGGCGTAGGCGTACCCGGCCCAGGCGCCGTCGTCGTGCCGCACGAGCAGCCGCGTCTCCACCTTCTTGCCGCTCACGCGGAACTGCTTGACCAGCACGCTGCCGACGGGGAACACCACCCGTCCGTCCGCGTCCACGGTCATCCGCCCGCCGTCCGGAATGGCGAGGAAGCGCTCCTTGTCGGCGCCATCCGACCAGAACGGGTGCGCCACCTCGAACGGCACCAGCATCGAGAGCGGCTCCCCGCTCGCGTCGAAGCACCCGGTCTCCGCGAGGGACTCGGGGAACGTCGAGGGCCCGGGATTCCCGGTCGGTTCCAGGCGGTACAGCCCGTTGTTGCGGCTCACGAACACGAGCTCGCCGTCGGCGTCGGCACCCACGTGCGTCGGGTCGATGCCCGTCGGCAGCAGATCCACGCGGACGGGGTCCCCGGTCACCGGGTCGTCCCCCAGCGCGAAGATCTGCCCCGAGACGTAGTCCGCCCACACGTACCGCCCGACCAGGTCGGGGATCGCCGCGCCCCGGTAGACCACGCCGCCGGTCACGCTGCGGTGGCCCTCCCGGTGCTCCATGGTCGCGACGGGCAGCTCGAGACCCGTCCGATCGCAGTTCGGCGCGGCGTAGCAGCGGTCGCCCTCCATCGTGTTCCAGCCGTAGTTGCCGCCCCGCTGGATCCGGTCGATCTCCTCGATCTCGTCCTGCCCCACGTCCGCGAGCCACAGGTCGCCCGTCGCCGCGTCGAAGCTGTACCGCCAGGGGTTGCGCAGCCCCCAGGCGTAGATCTCGGGGCGCCCACCACCCGACGCGAACGGATTGTCCGGCGGGATCGCGTAGGGGGTGCCGCGGTCGACGTCGATCCGCAGCATCTTGCCGAGCAGCGTGTTGCGGTTCTGCCCGTTCCCCTGCGGGTCGCCGCCGGAGCCGCCGTCGCCCAGCCCGAGGTAGAGGTACCCGTCGGGGCCGAACACCACGAGACCGCCGTTGTGGTTGCCGTACGGCTGGTCCTGCTGCAGCAGGATCTCCTCGCTCGAGGGATCGAGCGTCGCGCCGCCGTCGGTCGACCGGAACCGGGAGATCACGGTCCGCGCGGGACCTCCCGCGGTGTACGACACGATGACCTCGCGATTGGTCGCCCAGTCCGGGTGGAACGCGATCGAGAGCAGGCCCATCTCGTTGGCGCTGCTGTCGACCCGGGGGTCGATGTCGAGCACGGTCGCGATGCGGGCCACCGCCGGGTCGTCGTCGAAGGACCGGATGCGACCATCCTGCTCCACGACCCACCACGTCCCTGGATCGTCGGGCGGCTGGATGGCCTGGACGGCCTTGGAGAAGGACAGCGCGGGGTAGGCACGCACGAGCTCGACGCCCCCCGACGGCGCGGGGCGCTCGGGCGCGAGGCAGGTCGGGTTCGCGGGGCGCGAGGTGAGCGCCGGACCCGTGGGCTCCGTGTCGGTGTCGCTGTCGGTGTCCGCGTCGCTGTCCGCGTCGGTGTCGCTGTCCGCGTCCGCGTCGGCGTCCGCGTCGGTGGGGACGGCGTCGTCGTCGCCGCGGTGGCAGCTCGCGGCGATCAGGATCGACAGGGACAGCGCTCGCATCCGTCCTCCAGAGGCCGGATCCTACACCGGGACCCGCGGGCGACTTGCGTGCCGGCGCGACCCGCGGTCGAATGGCGGCGGAGGCGGGGCGGCATGGGGGAGGAGCTGGCGGGCGCGAGGGCGAAGCTGGAGGAGGCCCTGACCGCGTTGCGGGAGGCCGACGCGCCACCGGCGGCGGTGCGGTCGGCCGAGCTCGCGCTGGCCGCGCTCGACGCGAAGCCCCGGAGCGACGCGTACATGTCGGTGGGGCTCGCGCTCGAGGACGAGGGCCGGTACGACGTGGCCTGCGACTTCTACCTCGAGGCGCTCCAGCGGGAGCCGACCTCGGCCATGGGGTGGACCAACCTCGGCGAGGCGCGCCGCAAGCTCCACCGGTGGGGCGCCGCGCTGGACGCGTACGACAAGGCGCTCGAGCACCAGCCGACCTACCCGTGGGCGCTGGCGGGGCGCGCCGAGGCGCTCCGCATGACGGGCCGGGCCGAGCAGGCGGTCACGGGCTTCGAGAGAGCGCTCGAGCAGGCGCCGGACCACGCCTTCGCGGTGCTCGGTCTGGCGGCAGCGCTCTCCGAGCTCGGCCGGCAGCGGCACGCCCTGCCGTGGTGGGAGAAGGCCATCGCGCTGCAGCCGGACTCGGGGTTCGCGAGCGACGGGCTCGCCCGCTGCCGCAAGTCCCTCGAGGGCTGACGCTACTTCACGAGGCCCACGGTCAGCACCCCGAGGCCGAACCCGCCTGCCACCACCGATCCGATGGCCAGCGCGTTGGTGGTCGTGTGCAACGTGGTCGCTCGCGTCCAGTCCGCCTGGTCCGCGGCGTCGTGGTACGCCCCGTTCGTCGCCCACGCTCCGCCATAGGCGCCGAGCCCCGCGACCCCGAGCGCCAGGCCGGTCACGAGGAACGGCGCCCGGCCACCGCCCGACGACTTGCCCGCGGCGTCGACGAACTCGCTCCGGATCGATCCGGAACCACGACGGTGCTGGAGGACGTACGGCTGGCCGACGGGGATCGCCCGCGTCGGCAGGCCGTCGACGAGCGCCCACTTCGACAGGGACGGATCCCAGAGCGTCTCCACCTCTCCGGCCTCGGCGATCCACACGCGGAGGCCGTGCTCGGGTGGGATCAGGTCCATCGGGAGCGAGCCCCACGGGTTGGCCGACAGCATCGAGCGCAGCGCGAGCACGCCGCGGGGTCGGTCGTCGGCGAGCCACGCGGTGAGCGCCTCGGCTGCGTGCACCCTTCCCGCGAGCTGGGCGGACATGGGCGACTCGAGGCAGTCGACCGCGCGGTGCACGTCGGTCAGCGCGAGCTCCGCAGGCGTCGCCAGCTGGCGGCCGCGAGGCTCTTTCGCCTTCACGCTCTGGAGCGTGCGAAAGGCCCCCTCCACGGCGGACAGGGCGTTGCGAACGTCAGCCTCCTCACAGGCCAGGACATCGCGCGTCATCAGCAGGGTCGTTACGATCACGCTCGCAGCCTACCACCGACGACCGGAGCTGTTGACATGCTGTGGTTGCTCATCTCCGCATCGCTGGCGGGCACCCTGCGGATCCAGGCCAATTCGCCCGTCTCGTATCGGCTGGACGGCAACTACGTCGGTCGCATGGTGATGGATGCGACCGTGCCGGATCTCCCCTACGGGCACCACCTGCTCGAGGTGGTGGACGCCCTGGGCAACGTCCTCGCGCAGTCCGACGTCCTCATCGAGGATCTGCCGGTCTGGTTCAGGTACGAGGACCATCGCCTCGACAAGCTCGACCCGAACCGGATGTCGCTCGCCGAGCTCGGCGTGACCACCACCACGATCTCGGCGCAGGAGATGGTGGAGCTCGAGCGCGACCTGGCCCGGAAGTCGGACAAGAAGCGGCTCAAGATCCTGGTGAAGGCCGTGGACCGCTACTGGTTCGAGATGCGGCACGTCGACTCGTTGATCTCGGCGTTCGACGGTCTCATCGAGCGTGCGACGGCGGCCATCCTGCTGGCTCCGAAGACGGTCGACCCGTTCAAGTTCGCGGCGATCGAGGATCAGTTCCCGCCCGGCGAGTTCCGCGACCGCGTCCGCGTGGCGTACCTCCACGAGTCGAACTGACGGCTCGCGGGCCTACTTGAAGCCGATCGCGATGACCTGCCAGTCCCCACCGGCCTCCACCGTCACCTGCTCGCCGCCCACGAAGTAGGAGCCGACGGGGAGCAGGCCACGGAAGGTGCGCGTCTGGGCCAACACCTCGGCGGCGCGGGTGATCGCGTCCCGCTCGAGCTGTGCGAAGGGGGGCTCCGGGCGCTCCAGCGTCGCGGGCGCCGGCGAGGCGACGTGGATGGCGACGAACCGGAACTGCTGGCCGAGGGTCGCGATCTCCTGCTGTCCCGTCTCCCACGCGGTGAGCACGCTCGGCTCGGCGTTCGGATCGGGCTGCGTCATGCGCTGCAAGCGACGGAACGCGAGCGTCGCCCGGCCGTCGCTCTTGGCGGCCTCGGCGGCGTACAGGTGGACGTCGCAGGGCAATACCGCGTCCATGGCGACGAGATCGCCGTACAGACGTTCGACCCCGGCCCAGGCGTTCTTCTGGGCGAGGCGCACGATCTCCTCGCGGAGGCGCACGATCTCGGCGTCGGGCGGGGCCGTCGTCGTCTGCCCCCAGGCCAGGGAGACGAGCCACATCACCATGGGGAGACGACCAGCTGGACGTTGGAGGTGCACCCGGTGTGGCGCCGGATGTCGACGGGCACGATCCTCGAGACCATCGAGAGCTGCACCTCGTAGTCGGCGTTGATCCTGGTGGACGGGGCGTTGTCGATCCTCACGTCGAGGTCGCAGCCGGCCGAGGAGTCCTTCACGATGAAGCTGTAGTGCGAAGTGGACGGGAACGCGCTGAGGTCGACGTCGAAGATGATGCTCCCGTCGCTGTTGGACACCTGGTCGCACAGGACCATGGCCACCATCACGTTGGGCTGGTTCACGACCGAACGAGGGTTGGCGGTCCCACCATCGATGCCGTTGTAGGCGTCGAGCTGCAGCGGCATCGCCGTCGGCGAGGGCGCAGAGCCACCGATCGAGTCGAACACCTCGGCCTCGATCGCGATCGGGTTGGCCACGGCGGCGCAGTTCCCCGGACCCGGCGTCAGGTACAGCGAGCTGCCGAGGACGATCTCGACCCACCCCGTGCCCGTGCCCGCGTCGAAGTGGGCGTTGGGGTTCGAGAGGTCGAAGCTGACCGGGCCGAACAGCCCCGAGGCCTCCGAGATCTCGACGCGGTCGAGGTAGCAGCCCGTCAGGCCGTACCCCACGATGACCCGGTCGTCGCCCTCGTAGTAGGTGTACAACACCCCGGAGGCGAGCTGCCCGACACAGCCCGGCGTGCCCGTGTGCACGTCCGTGTCGGCGTCGGTGTCCGCGTCCGTGTCGGCGTCGCTGTCCGCGTCCGTATCGGTGTCCGCGTCCGTGTCGGCATCGCTGTCCGCGTCCGTGTCGGCGTCGCTGTCCGCGTCCGTGTCGGCGTCGGTGTCCCCGTCGCCGTCCACGGGGTCTCCCGTGTCGTCCGTGAGCCCGATCGGGACAGCCGGCCCCCACAGGTAGGGGCAACCGGCGAGCATCAGAGGGAGCCAGGTCAGACGCATCGGCGCCCAGTATACACGCGCGCGGCGACGTCGCGCCCGACGCGGGGCCATGGCATGATGGAGTACATGGCGTCAGCCTCCCACCGTCGCAGCCTCCTCGGGCGTCGCGCGTCCAGGACGCCTGGCGGCGACGACCCGGGTTCCGCCGATGCTCTCCGCGACGACGACGAACTGGAGGCGCTCGAGTCCTTCGAAGACGACGAGGACGACGAGGGCGAGGAGGAGGACGACGGGGATCCCGACAGCGATCAGGAGGTCACGACCTTCCAGCAGATCGCCCCTCGCGTGAGGACCGGTCCCCCACCCGTCGCCGATGACATGGCCGACATGATCGACGTCGTCGAGCGCAAGGCCGCCGGCTCCGGCTTCGTTCGCGAGGGCTCGGACGACATCTACCCGATGGACGATCCGCTGTCGGAAGAGGTCCGCCTCGACCCGACCTTCCGCAAGCTGCTGTTCGGCGCGGACGCCGTGTCCGAGGACGACGAGGCGAGCGCACAGGCCGTGCGACTTCCGGCGATCGACGCCGTGTCCAACCGTCCGGGTGCGACCGCGGTGAGCCGGCCAGCGCCTCCGCGGCGCCCTCCGCCGGACCCTCCCGCGCAGGAGACGCCCCCGCGCGCGCGTCTCGAGCCTCAGGCGGCGCAGGACCGCGATCCGCGGCTGCACGCCACGCCTCCGGTCCCCCCACGCGCACCTGCGACGGCGACGACGACGGCAGCGCTCCCCCCGCCGAGCGCACCCGCCCCGGCGGCGCCACCGACCGAGGGGGAGCAGCAGTCCACCGCCGCCTATGGCGTGCTCGCGCTCCTCGGATCCGGCGGCGTGCTCGCGCTGGCCGGTGCCGCCTTGCTCCTGGTCGTGGGCGCGGGCCTCGCCATCTGGTCCATGGGTGGCTCGGACGCGAGCGACGATGTGGTGGTGGCGCCAGAGCCCGCGCCGATCGAGGTGCCCGCTCCACCCGAGCCCGTCGCCGTCGAGCCCGACGCGGGCGTGATGGAGCCGGATCCCGCGCTCGAGGAGCCGGATCCCGCGCTCGACGACACCCCGGCCAGCCCGACACCGCGTCGCCCCAAGCCGAAGCCCGAGCCCGTCGCCGAGCCCGAGCCCGAGGCACCCGTCCCCGTGGCGAAGCCCGAGCCGAAGCCGCCCCCTCCGGAGCCCGAGCCCGAGCCCGAGCCCGACGAGAAGAAGGGCCTGTTCAAGAAGCGGAAGAAGTAGGCGCGTGGCCGGGCCCGACCAGGAGGCCCCCGCCGATCCCTCGCGGAACGCGCCGGGCCACGCGTCGGGACTCGATCTCGGCCCCTTCCGCCTGACGACACCCTTCGCTCGTGGCGCCTCCGGCGAGGTCTGGAAGGGGTGGCACCGCGATCAGCGGCTGCCGATCGCGCTGAAGGTGCTGACGAGCCAGGTGGCCCGCGACGACACCTACGTCCGTCACTTCCAGAACGAGGTGCGCGCGGTCGCCGCCCTCGACCACCCGCACATCGTCACGCTGCTCGACGTGGGCACGATCGATGCCGCGGCCGAGGAGAGGAGCGAGGGGCGGCTCGTGGCCGGCAGCCCCTGGCTGGCGATGGAGTACGCGTCGGACGGGACCGTGGCCGACCGGCCTCCGCGGGACTGGCGGGAGATCCGCGGGGTGCTGCTCGCGACGATGCAGGCCCTGGCCCACGCCCACGCGCGCGGCGTGGTCCACCGCGACCTCAAGCCCGCCAACCTGCTGGTGTGCGGTGAGCGAGATCCGCGCCCGGGCCTCAAGCTCTCGGACTTCGGCATCGCGGCCCGCTTCGGCGAGGAGGACGTGACCCGGCCGGGCGCGGGCACACCCCACTACATGGCGCCAGAGCAGCTCACGGGCGAAGCGATCGGACCGTGGACCGACCTGTACAGCCTCGGGATCCTCGCCTGGCGCCTGACGACGGGGCACCTGCCGTTCGAGGGCCTCAAGAAGCTCCAGCTCGTGCGCGCCCACCTGTCGAAGGACCTGCCCGAGTGGGTCCCGGCGACCGAGGCGCCAGCGGGCTTCGAGCGCTGGCTGCGCGCCCTCCTCGCCAAGCGCCCGCACGAGCGGCCGCAGCGGGCCGCCGACGCTGCCGCCGCCCTGGTGGCCCTCGACCCGCTCGACGACGACCACGCCCGCTCCTGGATGGGGCCGCTGGTGATCGACGAGGACACGATGGAGCTCGCGACCGACGAGCTCGAGTCCGCGGAGACCGACTCGATCCTGCTCGCGCCCGCGCTGATCGGACCGCCCCCCCACGTCCCCGACTGGCGGGAGGCGACGAGCGTGCGGCCGCCAGCGCTGCTCGGCGCCGGCCTCGGGCTGTTCGGCCTGCGCGACCCTCCGCTGAGCGGACGGGTGGTCGAGCAGGACCTGCTGTGGGACGAGCTGCGCGACGTCCACACCAAGCGGTTGCCGCGCGTCGTCCTGGTGCACGGGTCGGCCGGCGTGGGAAAGACGCGTCTCGGGAGCTGGTTGTGTCGACGCGCGGACGAGCTGGGCGCGGCGCGCGTCCTGTGGTCCGGCAGTCGCTCGGCGGACGCCGGCGGCATCCTGCACATGATCACCCGCATGCTCCGCTGCGAGGGCCTCGAGGGGCAGGCCCGCGACGAGCACCTCGAGGCGTTGCTGCGGGATCGCGAGCGCGCCGCCACCGCCCGGGCGCTGCTCGACGGCGACCTGCCCGACACGCAGCGCGCCGGCGTCGCCGCACGTCTGCTGTGCGCGGGTCAGATGGAGCGTCCGATCGTGCTGTGCGTGGACGACGCGCACCGAGCGGAGGACGACCTCGACGTCTGCCAGGCCGTCCTGGCGCTGCAGCGTCCGGTGTTGGTGGTGCTGCTCGCCGAGGACGAGGCGATGGCGCAGCGACCGCGGATCCAACACCGCCTCGAGGCCCTCGCGGGCCTGCGCATCCCGCTCGGCCCCCTCCCCCAGACGGCCCGCCAGGAGCTCATGCGCGGCCTGCTCCACCTCGACGACGACCTCGCGATCCAGGTCGAGAACCGCGCCGAGGGCAACCCGATGTTCGCCGTCCAGATCGTCGGCGAGTGGGTCCACCACGGATGGCTGATCCCATCGGATCGCGGCTTCGTGCTGCGCCCCGACGTCCGCGGCGCGATGGTGATGCCGGACAGCCTGCACGCGGTGTGGGTCCGACGGCTCGAGCGCCTGCTCGCCGACCAGCCCGCGAGCGCGACGTGGGACCTCGAGGTCGCCGCCGCACTGGGTCCGGAGGTCGACGAGGGGCTCTGGCACACGGCCTGCGACGACGCGGACGGGGCGGGGCTCGGCTGGGACCGTATCGGCGTCGCTCGGCGGATCGGGCTGCGCGACCGCCTGCTCATGAGCCGCATGGCCACCGTCCTGCCCAACGGCTTCCAGTTCCTGCCGCAGCCCCGCCAGTCGGTCGTCCGGATGTCCCAGGAGCGCGGGCGGTGGCCCCGGGTCTGCGTCGCCGCCGCCAACGCGATCCGCCACCAGGGCCGCAAGCGCGGGGCAGCCGGGCGTGTCGCGCGCCTGCTGGTCGAGGCCCGCCAGCCCGGCCAGGCGCTCCCGTGGTTCCTCGACGCCGTCGAGGAGGTGCGGCACGAGTCCGCGCGCCGCGCGCTCGGGCTGCTGGTGGAGGCGGAGGTGGCCGCCCGACGTGCGGGCATCGCCGAGGACCATCCGGCCGCGGCGCGGCTCCTGGTGGCGCGGGCACGCGTCCACATGGCGACCGGAGAGCCCGAGGAGGCCCTGCGGCACGCACGCGAGGCCCAACGCGTGGCGGCGATCCGGGCCGGCCCGAGCCCGGACGACCCCTGGCGGAACCTGATCCGGGAGGCGCTGGACGCCGAGCTCGCCGTGCACCTCGCCCGGCGCGACACCCGCTCGGCGCGGCGGGTGTTCGAGCAGCTCGGGCCCCTGGTTCGTGCCAGCGGGGACCCCGCGGCCATGGGGTCGCTGCTCAACGCCCAGGCCGGGCTGCTCGTCGGGGATCCCGGCCAGCGGGACGTGGCCGACGCCCTGCTCGCGGAGGCGGCCGAGTGGCACCGCCGAGGCGACGCACGTCCCGAAGCGATGGCCGCGCTCACCCTCAACCGGGCGTTGCTCGCCCGCGAGTCGCGCCGCCTCCAGACCGCCCGGAAGTTGCTGGAGGCCGCCATCGACCAGCTGGGCTCCCGCGGTCCCCGACACACGGTGGCGCTGGCCCTGGCGGCGCTCGCGGAGGTGCACCTCCGCCTGGGGGAGGTGCGTCGCGCCGAGCAGGTCTCCCACCGGGCGGTCTCGGTCTTCGACTCGCTCGGCAACCCCGGGATCGAGGCGCGCATGGTGCTGGGCCTGTCGCTGTCCGCCTCCGGTCGGCACGACGCCGCGCACCAGGAGCTCGGGCGCGCCCGGACGGCGTCGCGCGACCACGGTCGCGCCGAGCTGCAGATGGCGGCGTCCCTGGCGGCGGCCATCGCGGAGGCGCGGGCAGGACGGTGGTCGGTGGTCCACGACCGGCTGCGGGACGCGGAGCGCGCGCCCCACGCGCGCGACGCCATCACCCAGGATCTCGTGGACGACCTGGTGGCGGCCTGCGAGAGCGGCGGCTTCCCGCAGCTGAAGGCCCGAGCGCGAGCGCTCGCGGGGTAGGGTGCGCCATGCCGCACGTCTACACCCGCGTCTTCCCACAGTCCCCCGAGAACGTCGCCGAAGCGCTCGCTGCCGCGATCGAGGAGCTCGCGTCGGTGTTCGAGCAGGTGACCTTCCACCACGGTCCGTGGTCGGCCGCCGAGGAGGACGACGAGGGTGGGTGGACGCTGTCGGTGGAGCTCCCGACGCACGACCCCGACCTGATGATCCGCGAGATCCGCCAGGTCCTGGGGCTCTCCAAGTGGCTCGCCCTGCGTGATCCGTCCTGGTGGGTCCAGGTGTGGGACGACCTGCAGCTCGTGGAGGCCACCTTCGGCCGGACGCTCGCCCTCAGCGGCGGCGTCGCCGTCGACGACGAGGGGGTGTACGACGAGGGCCTCGAGATGCAGCTGGCGGAGGCCGTCGCTCGCATCCCCCTGCCCGGCGTCGACCTCGGCTTCCCGCCGGGTGTGCCCGAGGAGGCGCTGAGCGCGATGGACGAGGGCGTCGCGGACGAGCTGCGCTCGGACGAGGGCTTCGTGCGGATGGTCGTCGCCGCCATCGACCGGTGCGGGAAGCTCCGGCGCACCTCGGCCGCCGAAGCGCTCGCGAGCGTGCTGGACCAGGTGGACGACCGCGTGCTCCGGCCGATCCTCGTGCACGACTGGGCCGAGCACGCCCAGCCCGCTCGCCTGCGGCTGGCGGGGATCCTGGAGCGCGCGGGTGACACCGCCGCCCGCGACACGGCGCTGGACCTGCTGTTCTCGGTGCCCAAGGGGCTCGCGCTCGACGACGCCGCCACGGCCCTGATCCCGTGGGCGCAGGACGAGGAGCTCGTCGCCACGCTGATGGCCGTCGTGGAGGACGAGGACGTGCCTCCGGGCCCGGGCACCCGGGTGGAGGGGGCCTGCGCCGACCTGCTGATGCGAAGCCTCACGGGCCTCAAGTCCGTCGCGAGGCGTGCGCGCCGCGACCGCGACGCCGATCCGATCGCCTGGTGGGCCGTGCGCAAGCTGCTGGAGGTCCCGGCGGACACGGTGTTGCCCACCATCCGCCTCTACGCGCGCCCCGGCGCGGCCGTCCCCACCTGGCTGCAGGAGGGCATGGCGGAGGCGGGCGTGCGGCCGCCGCGCGACGAGCGTGAGGTCGAGGCGCTCCTCAGCGAGGAGGAGATGCGCCTGCTGGCGTGACGGCGCGGACGGCGAGGTTCCGCGGCCAGCGGAGGGCCAGCGGGGCCTCGAGCTCCGCGCCGTCGTCGCCGATCCGCCAGGCACCGTCGTCCGCGAGCACCCAGATCGCGCCGTCCGGCCCGCGATCCAGCGCCACCGGGTGCGCGAGCCCCTCCCCGAGGTCTTCCAGCCGCTCGCCCGTCGACGGGTCCCATCGGGACACGGTGCCCGTCCACCAGTCCGCCACCGCCACCGTGCCGTCGTCGAGCGCCAGCACGTCGGTCGCCTCCTCGAGCCGAGGCCAACGCGCCAGATCGGACACGCGGTCGCCGGTCGCCAGATCCCAGATCCCGAGCAGCCCGGCGTCGGGCGTGGTCGGCGAGCTCGCCACGATCACCAGGTCCGCGTCCAGCAGGTCGAACCCGTGCGCCGACCGCAGCGGCCGCTCGGCGCCGAGCTCGCGGACGACCTCCCCGTCGCGCGTCAGCTCCACGAGGTTGCGGGAGTCGTTGGCCAACACGAGCAGGTGCGCGCCCTCGACCCGCACGGCGCAGGGCTCCTCCAGCCGCACGGCCTGCGCCGGGTCCACCCGCGTGCGCCCCAGCACCGCACCGTCCGTCGTCAGCGAGGTCAGGGCCCCGGTCGCGAAGTCGGCCACGAGCAGTCCGTCACCATCGACCGCGACGGCCGACGGCGCGAATCCGTCACCGAGCCGTGCCGCGTCGGCGACCAGGTCGGCACCGCCGGGGTCCCTCGATCGCCAGACGATCAGCTCGCCAGCTCCCTGATCGGCGACCCACACCTCCACGTCGACCCGCGGCGTTCCCGTTGCGGGATCGAGACACGCGACCGTCGGGAGGAGGAGCAGCGGGGGGAGGAGGTGCGCTCGCATCGCAGCTCCCATCGTACACGTTTCAGGACGGACGCGGAGCCGTCACACGTTCGTTTCCGTTGCGCGCCGTCACGTGCGGCACGCGATCGACACCCGCCGCCACGAGGTCTCACCACAGGGACGCCTCCGTGTCACGACCACCCCATAGAACTGAGACGCAACGGAGGATCGATGGTTGTAGCCCTCGCGTTGTGGATGGTGCTGCCGGCCATGGCCCAGGACGCACCGAACGAGGCGCCGTCCGAGGACACGCCCACCGACGACACGCTGCCCGCTCCCGAGGAGGCGCCGACGCCGGACGCTGCGCCCGAGGTGGTGGCCGAACCCGAACCCGAGCTCCCGACCACGGGCATCGTCACGGGCGTCGTGACCGACCCCGACGGTCTACCCTTTCCCGGCATCACGCTTCGCGTGGGCGAGACCGACGTGATCACCGACGCCGACGGACGGTTCTCGTTGGACCTCCCGCCGGGCAGCTACGACGTGACGCTGAAGAGCGCGGGCTGGTTCGCGCCCGGCGACCTGGTGGCGTCCGTGGCGGCCGGCCAGCGAACGACCGTCGACATCCCGCTGCGCCTCGACGACGCCGACGTCTACGAGCTCGTGGTCTACGCGCCCGAGGTCGTGGGGGGCATCGACGCCTCGATCGACCAGCGCAAGGAGTCCGCCGCCGTCACCGAGGTCATCGGTGCCGAGCAGATGTCGAAGTCCGGTGACAGCAACGCCACGAGCGCGCTCGCCCGCGTCACCGGGCTCACGATCGTGGACGGCAGGTACGTCTACGTCCGCGGCCTCGGCGACCGCTACGCCAGCAGCCTGCTGAACCTGTCGACGCTCCCCTCGCCCGAGCCCGAACGTCGCGTCGTGCCGCTCGACCTGTTCCCCACCGGCCTGCTCGACTCCGTCACCGTCTACAAGACCTGGCAGCCCGACCTGCCCGGCGACTTCGGCGGCGGCGTCGTGAGCCTCAAGACGCGCGGCATCCCCGAGCGGCCCTTCCAGCAGGTCACGATCACGTCGGGCTACGTCGCGCAGACCAGCTTCGCGAACGCGGCGCACGGCTACGTCGGCCCCACGGACTTCCTCGGCTTCGGCGGCAGCGTGCGCGCGCTCCCCGAGCCGCTGGCTCAGGCCACGTCGGGGTCGGAGCTCGTGGAGGGCGACCTCTTCAACGCCGGGTTCACGCCCGAGCAGCTCGAGCAGATCGGCGAGTCCATCGACGCCACCCATTGGGGCACGGGCGAGTCCACGCTGCCTCCCGATCTCGGCATCCAGGCGGCCTTCGGGCGCAAGCTCGAGCTCGGTGGGCCGCGGCTCGGCGTGTTCGGCGGCCTGACGTACAACAACGGGTGGTCCCTCGACCAGTACCGCGAGAACACCTGGGACGTGGGCGCCGGCGGCGCGTTGGAGCTGCAGAACGGCTACGACTTCGTCGAGCTCGGCAACCAGATCCTGCTGGGCGGCCTGATGAACGTGGGCCTCGAGTTCAACGAGCAGCACGCGATCTACAGCACCACGACCCTGACGCGCAGCTCCGAGGCGACGAACCGGACCTACCAGGGGTTCAACGGCGACGTCGGCACCGACATCCGGGTCAATCGCAGCCAGTGGGTCGAGCGCCAGCTGCTGCTCGAGCAGGTGCGCGGCGAGCACACCTTCGTCCCGCTCGGGCACGCGCACGTCGAGTGGCGCTACGCCTTCTCCACCGCGCTGCGCGACGCGCCCGACCAGCGCGAGGATCGCTACGACCTCGAGGAGAGCACGGGTCAGTGGCTCATCTCGGACCGGCCCGAGGGCAACGGCATCCAGTACAGTCACCTGTCCGACCTCAACCACGACGCGCGCCTCGACCTCTCGCTCCCCTTCGGCCCCGAGGGCCAGCGCAGCGAGCTGAAGGCCGGTGGCGCCGCCGCGTTCCGCAACCGGTCCGTCGACACGCGCCGCTTCGGCTACTTCGAGCGGTCGGCCATCGACCCCGACGACCGGACGCTGACGAGCGACCAGCTCTTCGACGCCGAGCACATCGGGACCGACGGGTACGAGCTGCGCGAGACGACGCGCTCGACCGACAACTACACCGCCGAGCAACAGCTCCAGGCGGCCTACCTGATGACCGACTTCGACTTCGGCTCGCCCGCGCCCAACGCCCGCGGGCTGCGCAACCTCTCGGTCCTCGCCGGGGCCCGCGTCGAGCACAGCCTCCAGCGTGTCACGACGTTCGAGCTGTTCAACCCCGACGCCACGCCGATCGTCGCCGACCTCGACACCACCGACGTGCTGCCGGCGGTCACCGTCACCCAGGGGCTGCTGCCCGCGCCCGTCGAGCCGACCGACGACGTGGTCCAGGTCCGCGCCGGGTGGGCCCGCACGGTGTCGCGCCCCGACTTCCGCGAGCTCTCGCCCGCACCCTTCAGCGACGTCACGGGCGGGCGCGAGGTGTTCGGCAACCCCGAGCTCCAGCGCGCCCTGATCGACCACGTCGACGCCCGGATCGAGTGGTACCCGCGGTCGGGCGAGCTCGCCTCGGTGGGCGCGTTCTACAAGCACTTCCAGGATCCGATCGAGAGCGTCGTGGTGCCGAGCGCCACCCTCTCGTCGACCTGGGAGAACGCGACCTCCGCCGAGAACTACGGGATCGAGGCCGACGTTCGCAAGACGATGTTCGGGCTCGGCGTCCCCTTCCTCGACCACGTCTACGTCGCGGCCAACGGCTCGGTGATCCACTCGCGCGTCGACCTGCAGGACTCGGGCGGCGTGCAGACCTCGGACGAGCGGGCGCTCCAGGGGCAGTCCCCGTGGGTCGCGAACCTCCAGCTCGGCTACGACGACTCCGATCGCCGCTCGATCGCGACCGTGTCCTTCAACATGGCGGGCCGGCGCATCGTCGAGGTCGGCGCCCAGGGCGCCCCCGACACCTACGAGGAGGCGGTGCCGCGGCTCGACCTGCTCCTGCAGCAGGGCTTCGCGCGGGGCTGGGCGGTCCGCCTGCGGGGTCGGAACCTGCTCGACCCGAACATCCGCATCACCCAGGGCGACCAGGTCGTCCGCGAGGGTCGCGCCGGCTGGTCGGCGCTCGCGTCGCTCGAGTGGCGCCCGTGACACACGTCCCGGGCCGCCTTCACCGAGTCGGCACCGAGGACGACGCGAACGTCACCCGACCCGACACGGACCGACACGGTCCCCCCATAAACAGAACCACCAGAGTGACAGGATCCAATCGGATCCGCGGAGGAGACCAGATGCGTACCCAGCTCGTGATCGGCCTCGTGGCGGGCCTCGCCGCCTGCTCCGGTGGCGGCACCGACCCCACCGGCACCCCCGGCGTGACCGTCCAGGGTGTGGAGTGCGACGGCGACACCTGCGTCGTCTCCGGGGACATCACCCAGGATCTCACGATGACCGCGGACAAGCAGTGGCTGCTGCGCGGCGGCGTCTTCATCGGCGACGACACGAACGAGACGGTGCTCACCGTCGAGCCCGGCACCACCGTCTACGGCGAGAACAGCACCGCCGGCATGCTGGTGATCCGCCGCGGCTCGCGGATCGAGGCGGCCGGCACCGCGTCCGAGCCCATCGTGTTCACCTCGTCCAAGGCGCCGGGCTCCCGCGCCCGCGGCGACTGGGGCGGGCTCATCCTCAACGGCCGCGCGCCCATCAACAACTGCACCGACAGCGCCGCGGTCTGCGAGCAGTTCGGCGAGGGCGGCACCGGGTTCTTCGGCGGTGACGACGCCAACGACACGAGCGGCACCCTGAGCTACGTCCGCGTCGAGTTCGCGGGCACGCTCATCAGCCCGGACAACGAGCTCAACGGCATCGGGTTCCAGGCGGTCGGACGCGGCACCACCATCGACCACGTCCAGGTCCACATGAACGCGGACGACGGCGTCGAGTTCTTCGGCGGCACGGCCGAGTGGACCCACCTGCTCATCACCGGCGTCGGCGACGACATGCTCGACTGGACCGACGGCTGGCAGGGCAAGGGGCAGTTCTTCGTGGGCCAGCAGTACGAGGGCAGCGGTGACAACGGCATCGAGGCGGACAACAACGCCGAGAACAACGACCTGAGCCCCCGCAGCCACCCGATCCTCTCCAACATCACCGTCATCGGCAGCCCCGACAGCGCCTCGTCCGACTTCGGCGCGCTGCTGCGCGAGGGTACCGAGGGCGAGCTGTACAACGTCGTGATCGCGGGCTTCAACGAGGCCTGCCTCTCGATGTCCCAGGCGGCCACGCTCGATCGGATCGACGCGGGCGACCTCGTGATGAAGAGCTCGCTGCTCGACTGCGCGACCTCCTTCCTCACCGACGACGACAACGGCGATGTGCTCGACACCGACATCCAGGACTTCTTCGAGGCCCAGGCGTCCAACGTCGTCGCGGCGGCCGGCCTGACCGCTCCGTTCGACGTGGCGAGCCCCGACTTCCGCCCGGCGGCGGGCTCGGCGGCGGCGTCCGGCGGACAGGCGCCCTCCGACGCCTTCTTCCAGGCCGTGAGCTACCGCGGCGGCGTGGACCCGTCGGACGACTGGACCGTGGGCTGGACCACCGCCGACCCCAACTGAGCGGCGGAGCCTACCGTTCGCCGAGGCCGGGGACGCGCTGACCGTCCTTCATCAGCACGCCCCCGGACATCACGACGGCGACGGCCTCGTCGACCGTCATCGGCAGCGCCTGCATGTGGTCGGGCGACAGCACCAGCATGAAGCCCGACGTGGGGTTCGGCGTGGTCGGCACGAAGACCGTCGCCCACTCCTGATCGCCGGCCCGCCACCGACGCGTCACGAACGCGACCGACCGGCTCGCGGGCGTCGGGAACTCGACCAGCACGACCTCCTGGAAGGGCTGGTTCTCGTCGTTCGTGAAGGAGTCGACGACCTTCTTGCTCGCGCCGTAGACCGTCGCCACCAGCGGCACCCGGCCCACCAGCGACTCGAGCAGGCCGATCGCGCGGCGCCCGAGCACGAACATCGACACCAGGCCCGCGCCATAGACCGTCGCCAGCGTCAGCGCGATGGCCACGATCGACACCAGCCACTCGCCGTGGACCGGGAGCGCGTCGAGCCCGCCCGTCTGCCAGGCCTGCTGGCTCGTGCCGAGCAGCGTGAGCAGCGGCACGCCCACCGAGCTCGACAGCAGCGCGCTGATCATCCAGAGCGACCCACCGCGCGCGAGGCGGAACAGGAACACCACGGCCACCACGGTGACCCAGACCGGCGCGACCACGGCGATCCCCGCCAACATCCGGTCGCGGACGTGGCGCAGCGCCCGCCGGGTCGGCGTGTCGGGTCGGGCCAGACGCATGGTGGGGACGCCGGTCCGCGTCGGCGCGGTCATCGGGGTCGGGACACGCTCGCTCACGCCGCCCGGTAACCCTCGGCCCGACGGCTGACTGCATCGCGATCGCGAGTGAGGCCTTTTCGCCGCAGTTCGGGTGCCTAGGTTCGGGTGCAAGGACGATAGCGCACCTCCGAACCACCGTTCGGGGAGTGAGCTCGCCTCCTTCGGAGGAATCACATGGACACCAGCAAGCTCACCCAGAAGTCTCTCGAGGCCCTGCAGCGCGCCCAGTCGCTGGCCGTCCGCTACGGGCATCAGGCTGTCGACACCGATCACCTGCTCGCCGCGTTGCTCCAGGACAAGGAGGGCGTCGCGCCACGGCTGATCGGGCGCACGAGCGTCCGCCCCGAGGTGCTGCTCTCGCGTACCGAGGCCCAGATCGCCAAGCGACCCAAGGTCAGCGGCCCGGGCGCCAGCGGCGACGGGGTCTACGTGACCCGCGCCCTCAACGAGCTGCTGACCCGCGCGTTGGACCACGCCGGCCGCCTCAAGGACGAGTACGTCAGCGTCGAGCACCTCGTGCTCGCGATGTTCGACGACCCGAAGTCCGAGGCCGGTCGCGTGCTGGCCGAGGTGGGTCTCACGAGCGACGCCGTGCTCGAGGCGCTCCAGGCCGTGCGCGGCAACCAGCGCGTCACCAGCCAGAACCCGGAGGCCAGCTACGAGGCGCTCGCGAAGTACGGCACCGATCTTGTCGCCCGCGCGCGCAGCGGGAAGCTCGACCCGGTCATCGGGCGCGACGCCGAGATCCGCCGCACGATCCGCATCCTGTCCCGCAAGACCAAGAACAACCCGGTGCTCATCGGCGAGCCCGGCGTCGGCAAGACCGCCATCGCCGAGGGCCTGGCCCAGCGCATCGTCGCCGGCGACGTGCCCGAGTGGCTCAAGGACCGCACGGTCTTCGCGCTCGACATGGGCGCGCTCGTGTCCGGCGCCAAGTTCCGCGGCGAGTTCGAGGAGCGCCTGAAGGCCGTGCTCGACGAGGTCCGCAAGGCCGAGGGCAAGGTCATCCTGTTCATCGACGAGCTCCACACCATCGTCGGCGCGGGCAAGGCCGAGGGCGCGATGGACGCCGGCAACATGCTCAAGCCGCTGCTCGCTCGCGGGGAGCTGCACTGCATCGGCGCCACCACGCTCGACGAGTACCGCAAGTACATCGAGAAGGACGCCGCGCTCGAGCGCCGCTTCCAGCCCGTGCTGGTCGGCGAGCCCACCGTCGAGGACACGGTCTCCATCCTCCGCGGTCTGAAGGAGCGCTACGAGGTCCACCACGGCGTGCGCATCCAGGACGCCGCGTTGGTCGCCGCCGCCGGTCTCTCCGACCGCTACGTGTCCGACCGCTTCCTGCCGGACAAGGCCATCGATCTCGTGGACGAGGCCTGCGCGATGGTCCGCACCGAGATCGACAGCATGCCGCAGGCGCTCGACGAGGTGACCCGCAAGGTGCTCCAGCTCGAGATCGAGGAGGCCGCGCTCGCCAAGGAGAAGGACGAGGCCAGCCGCCGTCGCCTCGAGGAGCTGCGCAAGGAGCTCCAGGACCGCAAGTCCGAGGCCGACACGCTGCGCGGGCAGTACGAGTCCGAGAAGAAGGCCATCGACGAGGTGCGCCTGCTCCGCGAGGAGCTCGAGAAGGTCAACCGCGAGATCGAGCAGAAGCAGCGCGAGTACGACCTGAACAAGGCGGCCGAGCTGCAGTACGGGGTGCTGCCCGACCTGCAGCGCCGGCTCGAGGCCAAGGAGAAGGCGCTCGCCGAGAAGCCGGGCGGCCTGCTCCGCGAGGAGGTCGGCGAGAACGAGATCGCGGACGTGGTCTCGCGCTGGACGGGCATCCCCGTGACCAAGCTGGTCGAAGGCGAGCGCGAGAAGCTGCTGCACCTCGACGAGGTCCTGCACGAGCGGGTCGTGGGCCAGGACGACGCCGTCCAGCGCGTCGCCGACGCGGTCCTGCGGGCCCGGGCGGGCATCAAGGACCCGAAGCGCCCCATCGGTAGCTTCCTGTTCCTCGGCCCCACCGGCGTCGGCAAGACCGAGCTCGCGAAGACGCTGGCCGCCTCGCTCTTCGACAGTGAAGACGCGATGGTGCGCATCGACATGTCCGAGTACATGGAGAAGCACAGCGTGAGCCGTCTGATCGGCGCGCCCCCGGGCTACGTCGGGTACGACGAGGGCGGGCAGCTCACCGAGGCCGTTCGCCGCAAGCCGTACACGGTCATCCTGTTCGACGAGGTCGAGAAGGCGCACCCCGACGTGTTCAACGTCCTGCTCCAGATCCTCGACGACGGCCGCGCGACCGACAGCCAGGGCCGCACCGTGGACTTCAAGAACACGGTGGTCATCATGACCAGCAACATCGGCAGCCACCACCTCCTCGAGGGCGTGGAGAACGGCGAGATCACCGCCGCCGCCGAGAGCGCGGTCATGGGTGAGCTGCGGCGTCACTTCCGCCCCGAGTTCCTGAACCGGATCGACGAGATCATCCTGTTCAAGCCGCTGGCGGAGGCCGAGATCCGGCGCATCGTCCACCTGATGGTGGGCAAGCTCGCCGAGCGTCTGGCCGCCCAGGACATCGGGCTGCGCCTGACGGACGCCGCCGCCGCGAAGCTCGCCGAGGTCGGCTACGACCCGGTGTATGGCGCGCGCCCCCTCGCCCGCACGATCCAGCGCCTGCTCGAGACGAAGCTCGGCCGCATGATCGTCGGCGGCCAGGTCCAGCCCGGCCAGACCATCGAGGTGGACGCGCGGGACGGCGAGCTCACGTTCGGCCTCGCGACCGCGGTGCGCGCCGCCTGACGCAGACCGTAGGAAGCCCCGGGACTCTGCAGGCCACAGGCTACGGGCTACGGGCTACGGGCTACGGGCTACGGGCTACAGGCTACAGGCTACAGGCTACAGGCTACGGGCTACGGGCTACGGGCTTCAGGCACGCGGGCTTCCAAGCCGGTGGCGGTTGGCTCGGAGCGGCCCGCCGCCATCATGGCGGGTCCTCGCGTCGTTGCTGCTCCCGGTCCGCCGCGTGACGGTCGATGGCCGAGCCAGGACGACCATAGCCCTAGGACTTCCCCGACTTCGAACACATGCAGCTCCTGGGCCGCCACGCAGTGTCCAGCACCCTGCAGGAGACTCCGGGTGGTCCCATGATCGTGGCGCGGGGTGGTCCGTTGTTGGTGGCGCGACCGCCCGATGGGAGCATGCTCGTGCCGCCCACGCTCGAGCGTTCCCGCCCCGGACTCCGGCTCCTCCGGGCTCCAGCGTCAGCTCAACACGAGGGGGTCAGATTTCGTGTCGTCAGGGGGTCAGTTCCGGATGTCGCTTGACAGCCGCACCCAGGCGTCCCCCAACCGAACGCCCAAGCCGAACTACCGGCCCCGGAGCCCAGATTCCCAAAGCCTGTAGCCTGCAGCCTGCAGCCTGTAGCCTGTAGCCAGTCCGCAGCCCCGTCCGTTGCCGCCGCCCGGACCCTACGGTCTCGCACACCGGCGACGCTCGACCCGATCCCAGAGGATCTGCGCGTTGCGCTTCTGCACCCGGGTCACGTCCTCCCAGCGGAACGCCGGATCGGGGGTGTACCAGGGCTCCTTCTCGAACACCTCCCGCCAGGACGGGTTGTCGGAGAAGTCGTACCCGAGCCTCGCGTACATGCAGTTGCGGAGGCGGTCGAGATCGTCACAGGTGGCGCCGTCGGGGATCCCGCAGCCGTCCGGCAGCTCGTCGATCGGGGTGTCGAGCATCGCGATGCAGGGCTCGCAGGCGGGTGCGGGGGGTGCTGGGGGCGCGGGCGGTGTGCCGGGCGCGATCTTCTCCGGCTCGGGGGTCGTCGCGCACGCCAGCGTCCACCCCAACACCCACACCAGCAGCGACGCGCTCCGCGACGTCATCCCGCCTCCGGGGGCACCTTACGACATCACGGACGGTCGGCGGGCAGCGAGAAGGCGTCGATCAGGTTCCCCGGGCCGTCGAACACCTGGACGTCGACGCGGTCGGGGCCGAAGTCGGCGATGCCGAAGTGCTTCTTCGTCTGCACGACGTTCGAGAACCACGCCGGCGTGAAGGCGGTGTAGAGCGGGGCTCCGGCGCCGCCGGTCACGATGTAGGTCACCCCCGGTCCGGGCTCCGCGACCGCGTCCGCCAGGATGGGCACCGAGCGCTCGTAGATGTGGTTGTGGCCGCAGAGCACGAGGTCGACGCCGCCCGCCTCGTAGCGGGGCGTCCAGCGGTCGCGCACCTTCGTGTTCGAGCCGTGCCGGTCGCAGGTGCTGTACGGCGACTGGTGGTGGACGGCGACCTTCCAGGTGGCGTCCGACGTCCCGAACACCTCGTCGATGAGCGTGATCTGCGCGTCGAGATCGGCGTCCGTCGTGGTGTCGTTGAGGAAGAGCAGCTGGAGCGGGCCATAACGCACGGGCCACGACAGCTCGTCGTTCGGGTACGACACCTGCGCGAACCAGTGGACCGCCTGGCCCTCATGGTTGCCGTGCGCCGCGATCAGCGGGACGTGATCGAACAGATCGGCGCCCGCCTCCAGCCAGGAGTCCCACTGGGCCTGGCTGGTCCCGGAGTCGACCGCGTCGCCCGTGAATACGAACAGGTCCGGGTTCCAGGTCGCCGCCGTCCGCACCAACAGCGCCCACTGGGCGTACGACCCGCGCGAGTCCCCGCCGAAGGCGACGCGCACCGTGTCCAGCTGGCCGGGCGCGGCCGGGGTGGTGAACGTCCGAGGGGACGACCACGAGCTCGGGCCGCCCACGCGATAGGTGTACGTCGTGGCGGGCTTCACGCCGAGGCAGAGCTTGACCTCGTGGACCCGCTGCCCGCCGTCGCTGCCGTACAGGAAGCTCGCGCCGTCGATCACGCGCGTGGCGCCGCCATCCTCCGTGAGCTCCACCTGGGACGCGAGTGTGATGGTGTCGGTCTTCCAGAGGAAGGACACCGAGCGCGACAGGTCGGTGCCCGGCCAGCCCAGACGCACCAGCTCCGGTCGGGCGCCGGGACCGTAGACCTCGGCGTGCGGCTCGATGGCGTCCCCCTCGATCGTGCCCGGGACGCCGATGTCCGGCCAGCACAGGTCGGGTGGCGGGGGAGGCGGCGGCGGGGGCCCGGTGTCGGCCGAGCTCGCGCTGTGCTGCGAAACCGTGGGCGTGCTCCCGCTCTCGTCGGTGTCGGGTGCCCGATCGGTCGCGTCCCCCGACGTCGGGCCGTTGCACGCGGCCAGCAACAGCAGCAAGCGGCCACCTCCGCCAGGACTGTACCCTCCGGGGTTAGACTGTGGCCATGGGCACGTGGGTGTCGCTCCTCGCCGTCGCCTCGGGCACAGCTCTCGCTGGCCTGCTGATCCACCACGCGCGCTTCCTGGTCTGGCACGCCCGCAAGGGGCGATCGGCGCCGGTCGGGCTGCGCTGGGTGTGGCTCGAGCTCCGCGACAGCGTCCCCCTGCTCTGGTGGATGATCCGGGCCTTCCTCCGCGACGGACTCATGCAGCCCGAGCGTCCGAGCGGACGACCGGTGCTCTTCGTCCACGGATACACGCAGAACGCCACGAACTTCTGGGGCCTGCGACGCCGGCTGTACGCGGGTGGTCGCCCCACGGTGGGGGTGTCGCTCCACCACCGCCTGGCGCCCGTCGCCTGGTATGCGGCGCGGCTCGAGCGACACCTGGAGCGCCTGGTCCGCGACTGCCCCGACGGGCTCGACGTCGTAGCGCACTCCATGGGCGGCATCACGCTGCGCATCGTGCTGGCGGCGCGGGCGGATCTGCGCGCCGCCGTGCGCACGGTCGTGACCCTGGGCTCGCCGCACCACGGCACCGCAGCCGCACGGGGCGTGGGCTTTCTCCCCGAGCCGAGCGCGCTTCGCCGGGGATCCGCGCTGGTCCGCCAGCTCCCGCACCTCTCCGAGCTCCTGCCGCACGCGCGCGTCGTGTCGGTGGCAGGCGACGCGGACACCGTGGTCTACCCGGTGGAGACGGCGCTCGTCCCCGCGGCCGAGCACGTCGTGCTGTCGGACATCGGGCACGCCGGTCTGCTCAGCCACCCCCTCGCCTGGGAAGCCGTGGGCCGGGCGCTGGAGCAGCGCGTCACCACCTGAGCGTGAACCGCGTCCCCTCACCCACGGCGCTGCGGACCTGCAGGTCACCGCCGAGCAGCGACGCGAGCCCGCGGCAGATCGACAGCCCGAGCCCCACGCCACCAGCGCCCTCCCCGAGCTGGGTGTACGGCTGGAAGAGTCGCTCGAGCTGATCCGGACCGATCCCCGGGCCCTCGTCCTCCACCCACAACGTGGGGTGCTCACCGCCCGAGGAGCCCAGCACGATCCGCCCGGGGACGGCGTACTTGGTGGCGTTGCCAGCGAGGTTCAGCACGATCTGGCGCAGCCGGCGGCGGTCGCTCGACAGCGTGACGGGCTCCCCCACGATCTCGATCCGCTGCTCGCTCGCCATCGCCTTCAGCTGCAGCGTGTCGGCGACGTCCTCCAGCACCTCGCGCAGGTCGACCGGCTCGAGCACGACCTCCACGCGGCCCGCCTCGATCCGCGCCAGGTCCAGCAGGTCGTCCACCAGCTCCAGCAGCTGCCTGCCCGCGAGATGGATCCGGGTCGCGTCGTGCGACTCCTCGCCGACGAGCACCTCCTCGAGCAGCTCGGAGTACCCGAGGATCGCGTTGAGGGGCGTGCGCAGCTCGTGGCTGATGCCGGCCAGGAAGGTGCTCTTCGCGGTGTTGGCGGCCTTCGCCTCGTCGCGCGCCTTCGCCAGCTCGCGCGCCGCCCGATCCAGCTCCTCCTCGCGGAGGCGGCGCTCGGTCACGTCGTGCAGCACGACCAGCACGAGCTCCACGTCGCCGACCAGCAGCCCTCGGCAGCGGACCTCCCAGGCGAGATCCCCGACCCAGCGGTCGGCGTCGGTCCGCCCTCCGGGCTCGGGCAGCACGATGTCGCCCAGGCCGATGTCCACCAGCGTCCGCGCGGTCTCGGCCACGCGACGCCTCGCGCTCGCGCTCCCCTCCACGATCGTGCCGTCCCGGCGGACCAGCCACCACGGATGGGCGCCGTGCTCGGCGATCGCCACCGCCAGCGGCGAGCTGGCGGGCGCGTTGACGGGCCGCTTGATGGCGTACATCGCGGCGACGCGGTCCTCGATGCGGAACGCCCCCACCATCACGTCCTGGACACACCAGCTCCCGTCCCGCCGTCGACCGACGAAGCCGCCCCGCCATCCACGCTCGCGCGCCTCCTGGTGGACCTCGGCATAGAACGCCGGTCCGTGGGTCCCCGCGCGGAAGAGCTCGGCGGGCGACCGCCCCACCGCCTCGTGCACGGCGTACCCACTCTCCTCCTCGAACCCCCGGTTCACGTCGACCAGGACGGGATCCTCGTTGGTGACCTCGACCCACTCCCCGCCCGCTCGCCACGCGGCCTCGATCACGCCGGCGCGGACCCGCTGCTCGAGGCGCTCGCGCGCTCGTCCCAGCACGGCGCCGAGCTCGCCCGCGTCCCGCGGCCAGACGAGGACCTCCACCGCACCTCGACGGAAGGCGTCCACCCCCTGTCGATCGTCGTCCACGACGTGGACATCGGGCTGCCCGACCGCCGAGACCTCGAGCAGGGCCCCATCGGCGAGCGAGAAGCCGGCGGATGCCAGCTCCTCCTCGTGGGCGACGGCCCAGGGCGTGCGTCGGACGGCCGATGGGACCAGCCACACCAAGCGAGCGCTACTCCAGATCCAGCTCGGGTCCGACCGGGACGATCCCGGACGGGTTGAGGTTGCGATGGCTGCCGTAATAATGGCGCTTGATCTCGTCCATCACGATCGTCTGCTGGAAAGCTGGAATCTGCGCCATCGTCCTCAACCAGGAACGCAAGACGGCGTCGTCGCGGATGCGGTACAGGTTGCACTTGAAGTGCCCCACATAGACCGGATCGAAGCGGACCAGCGTGACGAACAGGTACAGATCGACCGCCGTGAGCTCGTCGCCGACGAGGAACGAACGGCCAGCGAGATGCGCCGAGACGGTCGCGAGCGCGTCGAACAGGCTGTGGAACGCCTCCTCGTACGCCGCCTGGGTCCGCGCGAACCCGCATCGGTAGACCCCGTTGTTGATCCGCTCGTAGATCAGCTGCGTCCAGCGCTCCTGATCGGCGCGGAGCGCCTCCGGGAAGAGCGTGGGGCCGCCGCCTGCACCGTCGAAGATGCGGACGATGTCCGTGCTCTCGTTGCAGACGATGCGTTCCTGGCGGCGATCCCAGAGGATGGGCACCGTGACCCGCCCGGTGAAGTGCCGATCGGTCCGCGTGTACAGCTCGTGCGCGAAGGCGCTGCCGAACAGCGGATCGCTGTGCGCCTCGTCCGTGAAGCGCCAGCCGCCCTCCCGCATGATGGGGTCGACGAAGGACACGCTGACCGCGTCCGCGAGCCCGCAGAGCTCCCGGGCGATCGCCACGCGGTGGCACCAGGGGCAGGCGTGCGCCAACACGAGGTGGTAGCGGCCGGGCTCGAGCTCCAGGCCCCCGTCGGGAATCCGGAAGCGCGCCTGCTCCCGCGTGAACCGGCCGCCCTCGTCGGTCGGCCAGTGCTCGTCGTCCGTCCACACACCGTCCAGCAGGTACCCCATCAGTCCACCCAGCGAGCCACGAACAGGTTGGTGTCCGAGCTTCCTTCCGGCGTAGCCCGGTTCGAGGAGAACATCAGCCACCGACCGTCGGGGCTGAACATCGGGAAGCCGTCGAAGCCGGCCGCGGACGTGATGCGCTCGGGCTCACCGCCACCCCGGCGCACGCGCCAGATGTCGAACTCGCGTCCCGAGCCCTCCGCGTTGCTGGCGTAGAGCGCGCCCGAGTCGTCGGGCAGCGGATACGGGGCGAAGTTGGCGGCGCCGTTGTGCGTGAGCTGCTCCACCTCACGGGTCCCGAGGTCCATCCAGTAGATCTCGAGGGCGCTGGGCCGGACGAGGTCCTTGGCGAGCAGCGCGCGGTACTCCTCGAGGTCCTTGCCCTGCGGTCGGCTGGCCCGCCACACGAGGCTCCTGCAGTCGTTGCTGAAGAACGCGCCACCATCGTATCCGGGGGTGTTCGTGACGCGCTCGAGCCCGGTGCCGTCGGCGTTCACCAGGTACAGATCGAGGTCGCCGTCGCGGGTGGACGTGAACACCAGCCGGCCGTCCGTGCGGCAGGCGGTGGCCTCCGCGTCGTACCCGGGCTGCGCGAGGAAGGGCTCGGGCGCCTCTCCGGGGCGTTGCCACACGAGGTCGAGCGTCGGATACAGCGGCCAGACATATCCCTGGCTGTGATCGGGTACGGGCGGACAGGCCTCGCCGGAGGCCTCGGTCGTCGCGTAGATGTAGCGTCCACCGTCCGGGTAGGCCCAGTAGCCACAGGTCGTGCGACCCTTGCCGCTCGACAGCAACGAGATCTGCCCACTGGACAGGTCGAGCGCGTACTCGGCGTCGCAGGTCCCGGCGCTCGGCGTGCGCTGGAAGATCACCCCGCGCCCGTCGGGTGCCCAGTACGCCTCCGCGTTCTCGCCCCCGAACGTGAGCTGGCGGAGATCGGCGAGGTGCTTCTCGTCGGGCTGGAGCAGGTTCGGGACGGCGCGACCCGCGGTGGGCCTCCAGTCGCCGGGGACCGCCGGATCCGCGCCCACCGAGAAGTCGCCGTGGTCGGCGCGGTGGAGCTCGCTCGCCGGGGTCGGCGGCGCCGCCATCTTGCTGCGGTCGCCCAGCGTGATGCGGTAGGTCAGACGCTCCTCGCCGCGCACCACCACCACGTCCACGGTGTCGCCCGGCTTGTGGTCGCGCAGCAGGAAGGCCATGTCCGACAGGTTCTGGATCTCGGACCCGCCGAGACCGACGAGCACGTCGCCCTTCTGGATCCCCGAGCGCTCGGCCGGGCCGCCCTTGCGCACGCCGTCGAGCAGCACGCCCCCCTCGGAGGCCTCCATCGCCTGGAAGTTGGGGATCGTGCCGAGCCAGGCGCCGTAGCCGCGGCTGTCGCCGGCCACCGGGGGTGCGCTGCCCGCCTCGACGTAGGTGGGCTTCTCGGAGCGGGTCGCGAGCGAGGCGACGAGATCCGCGGTGAACCGGACCACCTGGCCGCCGCCCTCCATGTCGAGCAGCGCGGCGTCGTCCTCGGGCGTGTGGTACTGCTCGTGGGCCCCCGAGAACAGGTGGACGACCGGGATCTCGTGCTCGTAGAAGCTGGTCTGGTCGGAGGGGCCGTAGCCGTCGCCGCCGAGGCTCGGGTCGAGACCGGACACCTGTGCCGCGTGCCCGACCATCTCCTTCCACTCGGGGGCCGTGTCCGTGCCGAGCGCCGCGAGCTTGCCGTCGCGGACGCGCCCCACCATGTCGAGGTTCACCATCGCGACCGTCCGATCGAGCGGGAAGGCCGGGTGGTCGGTGTACCAGGCGCTGCCGAGCAGGCCGAGCTCTTCCCCGGCGAAGTCGATGGCCACGATGGTCCGGCGCGGGCCCGGCGGGGGCTGACGCGCGAGCTCGCTCACCGCGCAGATGACGGCGGCCGTGCCCGACGCGTTGTCGTCGGCACCGTTGTGGATCTCGTGGCTGTCGGGGCGCATCGAGCCCTGCTCGCCGAGCCCGAGGTGGTCGTAGTGCGCGCCGACCACCACGACCTCGTCCGCGGGCGCCCCCTCGCCCGGGATCACACCCACGATGTTGCGCACGGTGGCCTCGGTCGGCACGACGTCCACGTTCCCGCTCGCGCGCACGCCGGGCAGCGGGCGAGACACGGGCTTCAGGTCGGCGTCGATCCGGGCGCGCTCGGTGGCCAGATCCGTGCCCGCCTTCGCGAGCCAGCGGTCGGCGACCTCACGCGTGACCTGGAGCACGGGCAGCCCGGCCCGCGAGCGCGACCCGTGGGTCACCATCGGCGGGATGCGGTCCGGATCGCCCTCGGAGCGCGCCGGCGACACGAAGATCAGCGCGACCGCGCCCGCCTCGCGCGCCTTCAGCGCCTTGTACCGCAGCTCCGACCACCGCGATGCCTTCCGCCCGTCGAAGGGGCTCTCCTCGTCGTCCTCGCGCGGCTCGTACCGCATCGCGAGCACGACCTTGCCCTTCACGTCGACCGACGCGTAGTCGTCGTAGCCGAGATCCTTCGCGACGATGCCGTAGCCCGCGAACACCACGTCCCCCTCGAAGGCCCCGCTGCTCGAGAAGCCGAGCGGCCCCCAGTCGTCGTCGAGCGACAGATCGTCGAGGCGGTTCTCCGGGCCCCGGGTCACGCCGGTGACCGCCTGGAAGGGCTGCCGTCGCCCACCTGGAGGCTCGGTGAGCCCCGCGGCCTGCTGGCGCTCCTCGAGCAGCAGCGCGGCCTTCTCGAGACCGGGGGTCCCGGCGCCGCGCCCACCCATCTCGTCCGTCGACAGCGTGGTCGCGAGCTCCGAGAAGCAAGCGACCGGGTCGATCGGCGGCTGCGCCTGCTGCCCGCACCCCCACCACGTCCACCACCAGAACATCCCGTCCCCCCGGCGAGGCGATAGGATACGCCCTGCTGGAGGACCGCGATGAGCTCGTCCCGATCCATGTTGCCGCTGCTGGTGGTGGCCGCCGGAGCCGCGGTCATCGTCCCCGTCATGCTCGGGACGGTGTGGAACACCTGGCGCACGCAGGTCGAAGCGCGGAACCCGACCGAGGACGCGGTGCAGGAGGCGCTGCGCGTGCAGGCCGAGCGCGACGCGGCGCACCAGGCGGCCAAGGCGCACGAGGCGAGCAACCCCGAGCCCGTGGGCGACCCCGTCTACGACAAGGACAGCGACCGCTTGCTGCTGAACATGTTCGGCGAGTACGCGATGACCGAGGACCGCGTCGACGACGCGATGCCCGAGGAGGCCTTCCGGGTGGACGCGGTGCGGGGCGAGCAGAACCTCGCGGGCCAGCTGTTCGTGGACCTGAACCGCGACGGCCGGATCGACGAGGAGTGGACCATCCGCCCGCCGGAGGTCTTCCGCCACAGCGAGCCGCAGGGCGACGGCTTCGCCAAGCACGAGCGCTGGGAGAACCGCTGGGTCCCGGTCGAGGACCAGTGACGTGAGGCCGTCCGTCCGCTTCGCGCTGGTCGCCGCCGTGGTCGCCGTCGCCGGCATCACGGGCTGGTGGATCTGGGCCGAGCCCACCACGCCGCAGGCCGAGCGCCGCACGCACACGCCGCCGAACCCAGAGGATCTCCCGACGGTCGAGCGGCTGGAGGCCGAACGGAAGGCGGCCGCCGCCGAGGGTGCCGACCCGTCGGCCGAGCCCCAGACCCGCGAGCAGGTGCTCGACGACATCCAGCGCGCCGAGGAGGCGACGATGGGTGCCGCGCAGGCCGAGCGACGCCGCCGGACGCGGGAGCAGCTGCTGGACGCCCGCGCGCGCCGAGACTGAGTCCACGGTCCGAAGTCGAGGCCTCCACGAACGTTCGTGGCTGGTGACCAGGGTGGCATTAGACGTGGGCTGCCGATCTGGGCGCCTGCCCCTGCGGGGCACCGGGGCCCCTGCGGGGTCGGCCCTTCGGCCTCCGTCCGCCCTTCGGGCGGGACCGGCCTGCGGCCGCCCTCCGGTCCCCCTGGCGCGCGAGGCCTCCCAGGGCCTCCCAGGTGTCAGGACGTGGCCATTGATCATTTCTGCCCCGATGATGGGCGTTCGCCCGTACCGGGTCGACCCGAAAATCAGCAATGATCAAGTCCTGACACCTGTTGGATCGACGGCGAGAGAGAATGTATGTATGTCTTCTTGAAACATGTTAAGTATGTCGTACTCTGTTCTTCGGAGGCGCCTTGGCACGCAAGCTGGCTCAGCGCGAGTCCTACCACCACGGCAACCTGCGTCGAGCGCTCATGGACGCCGCGCTGCGCCTCGTCGCGGACGGTGGGCCCGATGCCTTCAGCATGGCCGAGGCGGCTCGGGAGGCCGGCGTCAGCTCGGGCGCGCCCTATCGCCACTTCCCCGACCGGCGAGCGCTGCTCCGGGCCGTCGCGGACGAGGCCCAGGACCTGCTCGACCAGCGGCTCGAGGCCGGGGTCGCCGAAGCGGGTCCGGACGCCTGGGACCGGCTCGTCGCGCTGGGGGACGCGCAGGTGTCGTTCGCGCTCTCCCACCCCGCGCACTACCGCGTGCTCTGCTCCCCGGAGTACCGAGACCCCGACGACGAGGCGACGGCGAGCGAGGTCGAGACCAACCGCGCGCGCATGTCGACGTCGGCCACCTCCCGGGAGCACGCCACCTCGTTCGCGGCCCAGTGCGCGATCTACGGGCTGGCCCGCATGGTGGTCGACGGGCAGCTCGGCCCCGATCTCGACGCCGACGAGGTCTCTCGCGCGCTGCGGGCGGTGCTGCTGTCGTTCCGGGGCCGCGCGTGAGCCAGGAGCGGTTCCTCGCCGCCGTGCGCGAGGCGGCGGCGGACGGCAGCCTGCGCAAGCTCGTGCTGGCGGCGCCCACGGGCGAGGGCGTGCGCAAGGTGGAGGTCCGGCCGGTGGTGCTCGCGCGTGGGCCCACCTGGCAGGTCGTCGAGCGGCGCCCCGGCGGCGACCGCACCTCGCACGAGGACGACGACGCCCTGCTGCGGCGCGTGTCCGAGGCGCTCGGCACCGCCTTCCGCTCGGGCCACCTGTACACCGACGAGCGCAGTCTGCAGCTCGAGTGGCGCAAGGGCACCGCGCGCCTGTCCTCGGGGCCGCCCGCTGAGGTCGCCTCGAGCGGCGCGCACGACCGCGCGCGCCAGCGGGCCGCGAGCCTCGATCCGCGCTGGCTCACCGCCCTCGGCGTGCTCGACGAGCGAGGCAAGGTGCGGCGCGGGATGGAGGCCAAGCACCGCCAGATCCACCGCTTCGTCGAGGTCCTGCACCACCACCTCGCGGGGCTCACGCCACGGCGCGAGGGCGAGCCCGTCCTGGTGGACATCGGGTGCGGCAAGGGCCTGCTCACCTTCGCGGCCTGGGAGGCCCTGCGCAGCCTCGGGTTCCCGCACCCCCGGGTGATCGGCGTCGAGCTGCGGCCGGAGCTCGCGGCCAAGGTCGAGGCCGTGGCGCGGGAGCTGGGCTGCGAGGGGCTGAGCTTCGTCGGCGGCACCGCGGACACGCTCGAGGTGGCGCCGGACGTGGTGATCGCGCTGCACGCCTGCGACACCGCCACCGACGAGGCGCTCGCGCTCGCCGTGAGCCGCGGAGCCCAGGTCATCGTCGCCGCCCCGTGCTGCCACAAGCAGCTCCGACCGCAGCTCGCCGCACCCGCCGCGCTCGGCCCCGTGCTCCGCCACGGCATCCTCAAGACCCGTGAGGCCGATCTCGTCACCGACGCGCTGCGCGCCGCGCTCCTCGAGGCGGTGGGGTTCGAGGCCAGGGTGTTCGAGTTCGTGTCGACCGAGCACACCGACCGCAACCTCATGATCGCCGCCACCCGCCGCTCCGCCCCCCGACCGGGGGCCGAGGAGGAGGCGCGCGCGCTGGCCGCCTTCTACGGCGTCGAGGAGCAGGAGCTCGCGACGCGCCTCGGTGTGCCGTTGATCGCGCGGACGTGAAGGGGGTGTCCGTCCACCGACCTCGATGATCGACACCCCATCATTCGGTGAAGGTGCACCCGAAGCTACCATCGGTGGTGGGCACTTGAAATGGGTAGTTCACGCTCCATCCGGCAATATCAGGCTGGTGCCCGATCAGGAGCACCCGACCAGCGGGCAGGCTCTTGTCCAGCAGATCATGCAGGAGCGTCCTGGCGCTGGCGCGATCCGACACCAGCGTCACCTCGCGCGTCCCTCTGGGTGGCCGGATACGTCGTCCGTCCTCCCAATCCTCGGGGTGTGATTCCACGCTGTTGAGCGCGTTCATCTCCGGCGACCCGAATTCGATGGATACTCCCTCCAGGTAGGTCGCTGGGTGAGCGATGGCGACGGCCGCCGCCACCTCCCACTCCTCCAGGATCACTCGAAACAGGTCCGCTGGCTCGCCCGTTCGCGTCGGGAGCTGAATCGTCATGTCCAGCACGGACGAGTAGGGTCGGTAGGCCCCGTCCTCCTTCAACACCTCGAACGGAACGACGTCGACGCGGTCTTCGAACGTCACCACGCGATAGTGGGCGTCCACGCCGGCCGAGGCGTTCCACTGTTCCACGATCGTACGCATCGCTCCTTCCGGAGTCGCGTCGGCTGGAAATGTGGCCACCAGGGGACGGGTGCTCCAGCGCTTCAGCCGTCCACCGCCCAGCCTGGGCTTCACCGGGACCCAGACCCATCCTGCACCCTCGACTGCCCGGGGCACTTCTTCGAAGTCGATGAGCGCCTCAGTTCGCCGACCCATCGCCAATACTGCCCCGAGCATCCCGGTCTTTGGACACTCCAAGTGCACCGTGGAGGTGTGCGGGCTCGAATCCGACGCCACTGCGGACGGAGAAATGGCCGCGGCGACGAAGAGCGCCGGTAGGTGCATGTTGCCTCCACGGCTCCGAACGGGGCTTCGACATCGTATCAGCGCGGCGCGCCGTAGATCCGCTCGAGCGTCGTCGTGGGGACGCCGGCACGGAAGGCCAGCGGAAACATCGTCATCGCCAGCAGGCTGCGGACCGGTCGCGCCCGGAAGCGACGGGCGGAGACGCGGAGCGGCGGGTCGGTGACGACCACGCGCCCGAGCCGCCAGAGGCGCCGCGAGAGGTCGACGTCCTCGAAGAGGTGAAGTCCCGGGTCGAACCCACCCACGCGGTCGAACGCCTCCCGCCGCACGAACAGGCCCTGGTCGCCGTAGGGGAGCCGGGTGTAGCTCTGACGCAGATCGGCGAGGAGCAGCCGCCGATCGGTCGCGTCGTCGACGGTGCGCGTGTGGAAGGCGCCCGCCACCACCTCCGGGTCCGCGAGCACCGCGTGCAGCGCCTCCAGCGCCGCCGGCTCGGGGCGGACATCGGCGTGCAGGAACCACAGCACGTCGGTGCGCGCGACCGCCGCGCCCGCGTTCATCTGCGAAGCGCGGCCACGTGCGGCCCGGAGGACGGTGGCACCTCGCTCCGCGGCCAGCGCCAGCGTCCCGTCGCTGCTGCCGCCGTCCACGACCACCACCGGGAGCCCGAGCCCCACCAGGTGGTCGACGCAGGCGGCGATGCGACCGGACTCGTCGAGGGCGGGGACGATGGCGGTGACCGTGAGCGGCACGTGACCCCCATCATCGGCTACGCTGCGCGCCATGGCCAGGGCACTGCCGATCACCCACCTCCAGGCGTTGCTGGACCGCCTGGGCGCGGACGGGCGCACCGTCGTCGGACCGGTGGCGCGGGACGGCGCGGTGGTGCTGGAGCCCGTGCGCATCGTGGACGAGCTGGCCCAGGGCTGGCGCGACGAGCAGGCCCCGGGACGGTACCGGCTGGTCCCCGGCGAGCCCCGCGTCTTCGGCGCGCTCCTCGGCCCCCAGTCGCCCAAGACCTGGCTCTACCCCGCGAAGCTCACGCTGTTCCGCGCCGAGCGGGACGGCGCCTCGTTCCGCACCACGTCCCCCGACCGCCCTCCCCGGCTCGCGCTGCTGGGCCTGCGGGCGTGCGATCTCGCCGCCATCCGGCTCCAGGATCGCGTGCTGCTCGGCTCGGGCGTGGAGGATCCGGCCTACGCGAGCCGCCGCCGCGAGGTGCTGCTGGTCGCGGTCCAGTGCCACCGCAGCGCCGAGACCTGCTTCTGCGCGTCGATGGACACCGGCCCCGAGGTCTCCTCCGGGTACGACCTGCGCCTGACCGAGGTGATCGACGAGCGCGGGCACCGCCTGGTGGTGGAGGCGGGGTCGGAGGCGGGCCGCGCGATCGCCGCCGATCTGCCGCTCGTCGACGTGCCGCACGACGACGACGCCGCCTCGCGCCAGGCGGCGGAGGCTCGCGCCGGCCAGTCGAAGTCCCTGCGGACCGAGGGCCTTCGCGAGCGGTTGCTGGACGCGCTCCGCGGCCCGCATTGGGACGAGGTCGCCACGCGCTGCCTGGGGTGCGCGGGCTGCACGATGGTCTGCCCGACCTGCTTCTGCACCGCCGTGGCCGACGTGACCGACGCGACCGGCGCGGCCGAGCGGGTCCGGCGCTGGGACAGCTGCTTCCACACCGAGTTCACGCACGTCCACGGCGGCCCGACCCGCGCGGAGCTGGCGGCGCGGTACCGCCAGTGGCTGACCCACAAGCTCGCCACCTGGCACGACCAGTTCGGCACCTCGGGGTGCGTCGGGTGCGGGCGCTGCACGACCTGGTGTCCGGCGGGCATCGATCTGGTGGCCGAGGCCGAGCGGGCCGCGACGGCCGAACGGAGGACCGAGTGAGCACCGAGGAGGTCCGCGCGGCGCTGGCCGCCCACCCGTTCTGCCAGGGGCTGCCCGAAGCCGCACTCGACACGCTCGCGGGGCACGCCCGCCTGCAGGTGCTCGCGGAGGGCCTGACGCTGTTCGAGGCCGGCGAGCGCTCGCACGCGAGCTGGCTGATCCGCGAGGGGCGCGTGGGCATCGCGCTGCACGAGCTCGAGGTCGTGGAGACGGTCGAGGCCGGCGAGCTGCTCGGGTGGTCCTGGTTGATCGGGCAGTGGCAGTGGCACGCCGACGCGCGCGCGCTGACCGAGGTCCACGCCATCCGCCTCGACGGCGACGCGCTGGCCGAGCGCTGCCGCGCCGAGCCTTCGCTGGGCTTCGAGCTCGCGCGCCGGGCCCTGCGGGCGGCCACGGGGCGGCTCGAGCGCTCCCGCCTCCAGGCCCACGACGTCTTCCGGGTGAGGGGCGCGTGAACGACCCCTGGGTGCCCGTGCCGATGACCATCCGCTCCCGCCGCCAGGAGACGTCGGACACGGTCACCTTCGAGCTCGACGCGAGCGCCGCACCCGTCCGCTTCCGGCCCGGGCAGTTCACGATGCTCTGGCGCTACGGCCTGGGCGAGGTCGCGATCAGCGTCAGCGGGGATCCGCGGGAGCCCGAGCGGCTGGTCCACACGATCCGCGCCGTGGGTGCGGTGACCCGGCCGATCACGCAGCTCCGCCCCGGCGACGTGCTCGGCGTGCGCGGCCCCTTCGGGCGCCCCTGGCCGGTCGACGAGGCCGAGGGCTCCGACGTCGTGCTGGTGGCCGGCGGGCTCGGCATGGCCCCCCTGCGCCCGGCGTGGCTGCACCTGCTCGCGAACCGCGAGCGCTACGGGCGGGTGTTGCTGCTCGTGGGCGCGCGCACCCCCGCCGACCTGCTCTTCCCCGACCAGCTCGGCGCATGGCGAGCGCGCTTCGACACCGAGGTACAGGTGACGGTGGACCGGGCGGACGCCGGCTGGCGCGGCCCGATCGGCGTGGTCACGCGGCTGCTGGAGCGCGCGGGGCTCGATCCGGCGCGCACCCGGGTGATGACCTGCGGTCCGGAGGTGATGATGAAGTTCGTGGCGCGCGAGGCGCTGCGCCAGGGCATCCCCGCCGATCGGATCGCGGTGTCCATGGAGCGCAACATGCAGTGCGCCATCGGGGTGTGTGGTCACTGCCAGTGGGGCGCCGACTTCGTGTGCCGGGACGGCCCTGTGTTCGGCTGGGATCGCGTCGGCGCGCGGTTCGCCGTGGCGGGGGTCTAGGTGCGGCTCGCGGTCCACAAGTTCGCGTCCTGCGACGGCTGTCAGCTCTCGGTGCTCGACTGCGAGGACGAGCTCCTCACGATCGTCGAGGCCGTGGAGATCGCGTACTTCCCCGAGGCCAGCTCGCGCATGGACGACGGCCCCTGGGACTGCTCGCTGGTCGAGGGCTCGATCACCACCGCGCACGACGCGGAGCGCATCCAGGAGGTCCGCCGCAAGTCGAAGCGTCTGGTGACCATCGGCGCCTGCGCGACGGCGGGCGGCATCCAGGCCCTGCGCAACCTCGGCGACGTCGAGGCCTGGCGCGCGGTGGTCTACGCGCGGCCCGAGTACGTCGCGACCCTCGCCACCAGTACCGCCATCGCCGACCACGTGCCCGTGGACTTCGAGCTGCGCGGCTGCCCGGTGGACAAGCACCAGCTGCTCGAGGTGCTCCTGGCGATGCTGCACGACCGCCGCCCCGCCATCCCGCGCGAGAGCGTGTGCGCCGACTGCCGGCGGGCGGGCCAGGTGTGCGTCACCGTCGCGAAGGGTGTCCCGTGCCTGGGGCCGGCGACCCAGGCGGGCTGCGGCGCGCTGTGCCCCGGGTACCACCGCGGCTGCTACGGGTGCTTCGGTCCGTCGGATCACCCGAACGCGCCGGCGCTCTCCCGCGTGTGGCAGGCGCACGGCGCCGACCGGGACACCATCGTGGCCGCGCTGCGGACGTTCAACACCGCGGCCCCCGCCTTCGACGCGGAGGCGAAGCGCCTCGAGGAGGACCGTTGAGCGAGGAGGAGCGGACCATCCACGTGGGCTACCTCTCGCGGGTCGAGGGCGAGGGCGCCCTGCACCTCGCGTGGAAGGGCGAGGAGCTCGTGGACCTGCGCCTGCGCATCTTCGAGCCCCCGCGCTTCTTCGAGGGTCTGCTCCGCGGACGGATGGCCACGGAGGCCGCCGACATCACCGCTCGCATCTGCGGCATCTGCCCGGTGGCGTACCAGACGAGCGCCTGCGTGGCGGTGGAGGACGCCTTCGGGGTGACCCTCCCCCCTCACCTGCTCGCGATGCGCCGCGCGCTCTACTGCGGGGAGTGGATCGAGAGCCACGTGCTCCACATGCTGATGTTGCACACGCCGGACTTCCTCGGCGTCCCCGACGCGATGGGCGTGGCGCGCCTGAACCGGGACATGGTGCAGGCCGGGCTGCGGGTGAAGAAGGCCGGCAACGCGCTCGTGGCGGCCCTGGGCGGTCGCGAGATCCACCCGATCAACGTCAAGGTGGGCGGCTTCTGGCGCCTGCCGCGCCGCGACGAGCTCGACCGGGTGCGCGAACAGCTCGTGGCGGCCCGCCCCGAGGCCCTGGCGATGGTCCGCTGGATGGGGACCTTCGACTTCCCGGAGCTCGACCGGGACGTGCCGCTCGTCGCGCTCCGGCCCGCCGACACCTACCCGTTCTTCGAGGGGGACCTGGGCACCACCACGGGCCTCACGATCGACGTCCACCAGTGGTCGGATCACTTCGCCGAGGAGCACGTCGAGCGCTCGACCGCGCTGCACTGTCGCCTCCACGGTCAGCCGTACCTGACCGGTCCCCTCGCCCGGTTCGCGTTGAACCGCGACCGACTCCCCGACGACCTGCGCGCGCTGGCGGACGAGCTCGGGCTCGAGGCGGGCGTCGTCCGCCCGTTCCGGTCGATCCTCGTGCGCGGCGTCGAGGTGCTGTACGCGATCGACGAGGCGCTCCGCCTGCTCGACGGGTTCCCGGTCCACCTCGAGCCCTCGGTTCCGGTCACGCCGCGCGCGGGCGTCGGCTGGGGCGCGTCGGAGGCGCCGCGCGGCACGCTCGTCCACCGCTACGAGATCGACGGCGACGGGCGGATCGTGAGCGCCGTCATCACGCCGCCCACCAGCCAGAACCAGCTCGCGATCGAGGCCGATCTCCGCGAGCTGGCGCCGGAGCTGCGGTCGCTCGACGAGGACGCGGCGCGGCACCGCGCGGAGATGGCCATCCGCAACCACGACCCGTGCATCAGCTGCTCGACGCACTTCCTCACGCTCGAGCGGGTGATCGAGCCCGCCTGATGCGCCTGGTCGGCCTGGGGCAGCCCGCGGCAGGCGACGACGGCGTGGGGCTGCGGATCGCGCGCGCCGTCCGGCAGGTGCTCCCCGACCTCGAGGTGGTGGAGCTCACGGGCGCCGAGGGGCTGATCGAGCTGCTCGACGGGCGCCCGACGCTGGTGGTGGACGCGGCCGTCGTCGCGGTGGAGCCGGGGACGCTGCTCGAGCTCGCGCCCGAGCACCTCGCCCGCGTGCCCGCCTTCTCCACGCACGGCATCGGCGTGGCCGAGGCGATCGGGCTGGCGAGCGCGCTGTACGGTACCGAGGTGCTGCACGGCCTCACGGTGCTGGGCATCGCGATCCGGGCGCCGCGGGTGCTCGCCGAGGGGCTCACGCCCGAGGTCGCCGCCGCGGTGCCACGCGCGGTGGACCGCGTGCGCCGGTGGGTCGCCGAGGTGTCCGGGTGATAGCTGCTCCGCATGTGCCTCGCCGTGCCCGGCCAGCTCGAGTCCGTCACCGAGGAGGGTCCCGACGCGCCGATGCGCATGGGGACGGTCTCGTTCGACGGGCTGCGCCGCGCGGTGTGCCTGGCGCTGGTGCCGGAGGCGACCATCGGCGACTGGGTGGTCGTCCACGCCGGCGTCGCCATCGGGGTGGTGGACGAGGAGCGGGCGGCCGCGACGATCGCGGTGCTCCGGGACGGCGGATGACCGAGGGAGGTGGCGCGTGGGCTGGTTCGAAGGCACGTACACCGAGACGCTGACGCTTGCGGTGCCGGCGGCGGTCGCGCGCGCGCACTTCGCGGATCCGGCGGCGATCGTCGCGGCGACCAAGGCGGTCGAGCGCTCCGAGATCGATGGTGGGCGCATCCACTTCGTGATCGCCGAGGAGAACCACGGCGTCGTGAAGTTCCAGGCGGACTACACCTGCACCTACACGCTGGACGGCGACACCGTGCGCTGGTCCACGGACCGGGGCTGCAACTGCCAGCAGTCGGGCACCGCCCGCGTCGTCGAGGCGGGCTCCGGCTGCACCCTGACCTACTCCGAGACCATCGCCGTCGATCTCCCGGTGCCCAGGCTCATGGCCCCGGCGGTCCGTCCGCTGGTGGGGCCGATGATCGCCAAGGAGATCGGCGCCTACCTGAAGCGGCTGGTCGCCACCCTCCCCACCGGGTGATCCTGCGTCCGTGGACGATCGAGCACCCGAACCACCCTCCCTCGGGCCCGGCTACCAGGTCACCCGCCGACTCGGCCGGGGTGGCATGGCGAGCGTGTGGCTGGCCTGGGCACCGCGGCTGGGGGCCTGGCGCGCCATCAAGACGCTGGATGCCATGGGCTCGGCGAGCGCGCGTTCACGGTTCGAGAACGAGGCGCGGGCCATGGCTCGCCTGCGCCACCCGCACGTGATCGCCGTGCACGATGTCGGCGTCGACGACACCGACCGCCCGTTCCTGGTGATGGAGTACGCCCCGCGCGGCAGCCTCGCCGACGTGCTCCACCAGCGCGGTCCCCTCCCGCCCCGCCTGGCCTGCCGCCTGGTCCGCGAAGTGCTCGACGGGCTCGAGCACGCCCACGCCCACGGGATCGTCCACCGGGACATCAAGCCGCAGAACGTGTTGCTGGACCGCGAGGGCCACGCGCTCGTCGCCGACTTCGGGATCGCGCGCATCGACACCCTGGACCAGACACGCACCGGCGCCGCGATGGGCACGCTCGCATGGATGGCGCCCGAGCAGCGATCGAGCGCCCGCGAGGTCGATGCCCGAGCGGACGTGTACGCGGCGGGCGGCCTGCTCTTCGCGCTCCTGGTCGGGCGGGAGCCGCTCGATCTGTACGTCCCGGACAGCGACTTCGACGGCGTCCCCGAGCCGCTGGTCGAACCGATACGCGGTGCCGTCGCCTGGGACCGGGAGCGCCGATGGCCGAGCGCGCGCGCCTTCGCGGACGTGCTGGTGCGCGCCGAGGAGGAGCTGCCTCCCGACCGCGACGAGTACGTGCTCCCCGAAGCGCCCGAGCCCGAAGCGCCACCCACGTCGGAGGTCGGAGCCACCTTCGCGGATGACCTGTTCGACACGGCGCACAGCACCCAACCGACACCCGAGCCACCACGACCACCGACGCCACCACCCCCGGCCGCGGTCCCAGCACCGGGTGGACGGTGGCTGGCGGCCACGGTCGGCGCTGTGCTGGTGGTCGCCGGAGCCACGACCGTCTGGCTGGCGAGCCCCGACGACGGGCCGCCCGCCCTCTCGCTCGAGCACCTCCCGGTCGGCGACGCGGAGCTCGACGGCGTCGACTTCTCCAGCGACGGCTCCGCGCTGTACTACGTCGCGGACGGTCGCCTGCAGCGCCACACGATCGGCGGCGAGCGCACCGCGCTCGGCCCCTGGACGCGCGACGCCACGTTCGAGCTCGCTCCCGCCGACGTCGTGCTGCGCACCAACTGGTGGAAGGCCTCGCCGCTGCTGCGCTGGGACGCCGGGCGAGAGGAGGAGCTGCCCCTGGTGGGCCGGCAGGCACGCATCGCTCCCGCTGGGGACGCGGTGGCCTTCGTCGTCGGCAACGAACTCCGCGTCGCCGGCTGGCCGGACGGACCCGAGCGCGTCGTCGCCACCCTCCCCGACCAGGCCGTGATCTACGACCTCTCCTGGTCCACGGACGGGCGCTTCCTCACGACCGCCGACCGCGACCGCCAGTACGCGGTCCACCTCTGGCCGCTCGACGGGGGTGTCCCGGTCACGCTGCTCGAGGACCCCCGCCTGATCTCCTCCGTCACCACGATCTTCGCGGTCTGGCGGGACCACGAGCTGTGGTTCGCTCGGTCGCTCGGTCGCTCGGAGGTCGGGCTGTTCGCGCTCGCCGTGGACGAGGACGGACGACCGGGAGCCGAGCGCGAGATCCACCGCTGGAGCGACGGCACCTGGCCCGTCATCGGGTCCTCCTCCTCGCGCGGCGAGGTCGCGCTGCAGACCGCCCGTCGCTACCGCGAGGCCTGGGTGGGCGACCACCACCTGGAGGCGCCCAGCCTGCTCGATGCGCGCTTCCTGAACGACGGCCGAGTGGCCATCGGCGGGCCCGACGGGGTGGTCGTCGGCGACGGACGGGGGCCATGGGAGCCCTGGTCACCGGCGGGCGCCACCGCGGTTCACCCGGTCGTCGGGGCGGTGCTGGCCGAGGGCTTCGCCGACGCGGGGCAGCCCCGCTCGTTGTGGCGGAGCACCCCGGACACGTCCACGGAGCTTCCGCCGTTGAAGGACCGGGAGCGGCTTGCGTGCGCGCGCGACACAGCCGACCGCTGCGTGGTCGCCACCCCGATGGCGGCCGTCTTCCAACTCGCGTGGATGGATCCGCGCACGGGCGAGCGAGGACCGGTGTTCGGCAAGGTCGGCATCGCTCGCGAGGAGCTCGGCCGGATCGCGGTCTCCCCCGCCGGCAACCACGTGGCGGTGTTCGAGCTCACCTCCGACCTCGTGGTGGTCGACGTGGACGGCACGACCCGACGGGTGCCCTCGGGGCTCGCCTGGATTCAGTCCGGCGCCTTCTCCCCCGATGGTCGGGCGGTGTGGGCGGTCGGGAACACCGGCGAGGGCTGGGCGACGGCCTGGATCCCGTTGGACGGCGGCCCTCCCGAGATCGTGGAGCGACGCGTCGACGGTCTCTCTCCGCCCGACGTGGGTCCCGCAGGTGAGCGCCTGGCGGTGGTGGCGTCCTTCGACGTGGGCGTGTGGCTCGCACATCATCCACCGTGAGCAACGGGCTCACGGTCGTTCTTCGCATTCCGTGTGCGGCACGTCAGCTCGGATCGAACATCTGGCGGAAGGCGAGCGCGGTCGGTGGGCGACGGCTCGGGTCGGAGTGGAGCGCCGCGACCACCGCCTCCCGCAGCGCGCCCAGCTGGCCCAGGTCCGGGATGTCTTGCGGCTCGAGCCCCACCCGCGCCACCACCCGGGCGGCGAGGTCTCCGGGGAAGGGCGAACGGCCCACGACCATGCGGTACGCGAGCACGCCGAGCGCGAACACGTCGGCCTCGGGACCCAGCGGGCCCCCGACGAGCTGCTCGGGCGAGACGTAGTCCGGGGTGCCCGCCACCCCCTCCGTGCGGTGCGTGCCGGCGCGGCGGACCAGCCCGAAGTCCAGCAGCTTGACGCCGTTCGGGACCTCCGGGTCGTCCGGCACCAGGAACACGTTCGCGGGCTTGAGGTCGCGGTGAACGAGGCCGGCAGCGTGCAGCGCCCCCAGCGCGTCACACACGGCCGACAGCACGCGCATCGCGCGCGGGACCAGCATCGGACCGTCCCGGCGCAGCGCCTCGTGCAGCGAGCGGCCCACCAGACACTCCATCGCGATCCACGGCTGCTCGTCCTCGAGCCCGAAGTCCCGGACGGCCACGATGTTCGGATGGCGGATCCGCGACGCGTACCAGGCCTCGTTGAAGAAGCGCTGGACATAGGGATCGTGCGCCTCGAACCCAGGTAGCAGGACCTTGACGGCGAGCCGCTCGGAGGTGGCCTCGTCGAGCGCCTCGAGCACCAGGCCCATCCCACCACGTCCGAGCTCGCGGAGCACGACATAGGGACCGACGCGCTCGGGCAGGCGCGGATCGGCCGGCGCGGACTCGGGCGGACGGCTCGGCATCGCCCGACTGCTACGGAAGTCGAGCATGGCGGAGAACACGAGGAGCTCGGGACTGTCCGTGTGCCGGGTCATCCGCGCGACCGCCGCGTTCCGCTCGAGCCAGGGCTTCCACTCCGGCAGCGAGCTGACGGACTCGTGCACGGCCACCCGGGGACGCCCGAGGTGCAGCGCCACGTCCATCGCCAGATCGACCGCCGGGCCCCCGATGGCCTCGCGCGCCCCGTCGTCGAGCCGGACCACCGGCCCGAAGGCCACGCCCACGCTCGTCGGGCGCGCGTGGCGGACCGCCTCCTCCGCGACGACGAGGGCCAGCTCGAGGGTCGGCGCCCGGACGATGACCGTGTCGTTGCGCGGTCGGTGGTGGGACGTACCGCGCGGGAGCCCCTCGACGACGCGATCGACCGCGACCGGCAGCCCGAGCACCACGATCGCGAACGCGGCGTCGACGGTCGTGCGCAGGTCGGGATCCAGCTCCGCCGACCGCAGCCTCGGGCGGACCGCGTCGGACGCGAGCAGCGTGGCGGCGCTCAGCACGAAGGGTGGCCGCCAGCGCTCCATCAGGACCACGCGCGCGGGACGTGCCTGGCGCGACCGCAGCGTGAGGACCACGGGGCCCGGACCCACCGAGACCTGCCCCGGGCGGATCCCCTGGCGGCCGACGACCAGCACCGCCTCCCGCGGTGCCCCCTCCACGACCTCCACCAGCGTCACCCCGCTGTCCGCCTCGAGCCGGTAGGAGCCGTACCCGAGGCGAGCCTCCAGCCGGATCTCGCTGCGGGACGCGAGCTGGAGCTGGGCGAGGACGTGGGGTGTCCGTCCCGGGGACAGCGCGCAGTCGACGGCGAGCGGCTCGGGCCGGATCGAAGGATGGACGCGGAACACCACCTCGACGTGGTCCGCCAGGGAGCCGTCGTAGGTGATGCCGCACGTCTCGCAGTGCACGCCGCGCTCGGCGAGCGAGGCGAAGGGCAGGTCGTCGGTCACACCCCGGCAACGTGGGCACACGAGCTGCCACAACAGCTCGAGCACATCGGCGTCGGCGGCCTCGAGGCACCCCAGCGTCACGTCCTCCCAGGGCAGTCGCTCCTGGGCCGCGATCTGCATCGGGCGCAGGCAGTGCTGGGAGACCAGGGGCGCGTGCAGCAGGCGCTCGCGGAGGAGCGAGGCCATCGGCGCGCGGACCCCCGACAGGCTCCGATCCATCCGGGCGATCGCGGACGACGAGAGCTCTGGCGGCGGATCGAAGCTCGGGATCCGCCCGGCGAGCACGTCGACGACGCGGTGCAGCGCTCGGTCCAGCGGTGGGTGGACGGCGGTGGTCGCGACCGCCTGGACGACCATGGAGAGCAGCGCCGAGCGGGGCACCAGCTCCACCGTGTAGTCCAACCGCGTCCCGCGGGCGTGCTCGCGCAGGACGCAGTCGGTGAGCGCTTCGCGCACGGGTCCGCCGTCGTAGATCCGACGGCTCCGGAAGCGCCGCGGCGCCTCGATGTCGAACGGCAGCTCCCGCCACGTGCTGCGGATGCCGGCGAGGCGAGACTCACCGCGGAGCTCGCCGTCGACCCGGTGGAAGCGGAAGCCGAGCCCGGCGCGCCGGTTGAACGCATCGGTGTCGGACACGACCCGCCAGACCTCCTCGAGCCCCGCGGGCAGGTCGAACGACCACTCCAGCTTCGCCACGCCACCCCCGCCACGAGATTACGTCGGGAGCCGTCACCTCAGCCGGAGCAACACGTCCCTGGCGCGGGGCGAGAGCCCGAGCTGATCGACGGGGAGCTGATCCTCCGGCAGGTACCCGCCCGCGTAGGCGTTCATCCGCGCGGCCGCGGTGCTGCGCAGGAGGTCGTCGAGATCCGGGTAGGCCGCGGTCAGCTCGGCCCACACGGGCCCGACGTGCCGGAGCTCGTACTTCTGGTGGTAGTCCTCCGCGCGCGTGAACGTGCCCGCATCCTCGATCGCGGTGCTCACCGACTCGCCGAGCCGCTTCTCGGCGGCGCGCAGGGAGAGCTCGGCCGCCTTTCGCTGGTCGGCGTCCACGACGAAGATGGCGGACCGGTACTGACGCGACCAGGGCTCGCCACGCGGATCGTGGGCGGCCCAGAACTCGGTCAGCAGCCGCTCGTAGGAGATGACCGCCGGGTCGTACCCGATCTGCACGGCCTCGCTGTGGTCATCGAGCGCGCGGTAGGTCGGGTCGGCCGTGTGCCCACCGGTGTACCCCACGCGCGTCCACACGACTCCCGGGAGACGCCCGAACCGGGCGTCGGGACCCCAGAATCAACCAAGGGCGAAGGTGGCCACGCGGATCTCGCCGTGCGCCACCTGGTCGAGCGGCGGCACCTTCCCGGAGGGACGCTCGAGCGCGGCACCGTCCACGTGTGGAGGCACGGGGCATCCTCCGGAGCCACACTCGGCAGCGCTCGCGACCAGGGACCACAACACGGTCAGCATCGGACCTCCCACCCCTGCGTCCGTCCGACCGCTGGGAGTGTTTCACGCCAGGCGATACGGACGGTGCACGGACGGGGGTGGTGTGCGGATCGGCAGGTACACGGTGACGCGGGAGCTGGGGCGCGGTGGCGCCGGCACGGTGTACGCGGCGACCGCCGACGATGGAGCATCCGTCGCGCTCAAGGTCCTCACCGGTGACGACGCGGCGGGCTTCGAACGCGAGGTGCGGCTGCACGCCGGGCTGGACCACCCCGGGGTGGTGAGGGTCCTGGACCACGGGACGGAGGCGGACGGCACCTCCTGGGTGGCGATGGAGCGCATCGACGGGGGCTCCCTGGCCGATCGGCTGGCAGCGCGACGGTTGGCCTTCGCAGGCACGTTCGACCTCGACGACCCGGGAGCCTCGGGCGGCGACGAGGCGGAGCTGCTGGGGCTCGTGATGGACCTGTGCCCGGCGCTGGCCTGGCTCCACGGCGAGGGCCTGGTCCACGCGGACCTCAAGCCCGCCAACATCCTGCTGCGTGGCAGCGGCGAGCCCGTGATCGCGGATCTCGGGCTGTCTCGCGCCGTGGCCACGCGCAGCCGCGTGGAGGACCGGATCCGCGGCAGCCTCGGCTACGTCTCGCCGGAGCAGGCTCGCGGGGAGCCGCTGGACGCCCGAGCGGACCTGTTCTCGCTGGGTGCCATCCTGTTCGAGGTCCTGACCGGCGGCCCGCCCACCGACCCGGCCAACCCACGGGAGGCGCTCCGTCGGCTGACCCAGCCCGCAGAACCGCCGTCGAGCCGCGTCCAGGGCGTCGATCCACGTCTGGACCAGCTCGTGCTCTCGCTGCTGGACCGCGACCGGACGCGGCGGCCTCCGGGAGCGACCTGGGTGGCCCACGTCCTGGGCCAGGTGCTCGGTCGCCCCGTACAGCCACACCGCCGCGTGCGAGCGGCGCTCTTCGTGGCGCCGCTGGTGGGCCGCGACGAGGAGCTACAGCGCGCCCTGGCCGCCACCCGTGCCGCGCTGCGACAGGGCGGTCTGGTCGTGCTGCGCGGCGATGGCGGGCTCGGGACCACCAGGCTCGCGTCCGAGGTGACGACCGCGCTCAGGGCCGACGGCGCGGCGGTGGCGGGGGCTCGCGGCCGGCCCGGTGGGCCCCCCCTGGCGACCGTTCGGACGCTCTCGGAGCGGGTGGCGGAGGTGACGCGGGTGGACGATCCGGTGCGCGCGTGGCGGGAAGCACCGTCGCCCACCGCCGATCTCGCGGGTCTCGGACACCAGCTCGCCGACCAGTGGCGCCGAGCGAGCGCGAAGCGACCGGTGCTGCTGGTGATCGACGAGGTGGACCAGTGCGGCTCCGAGAGCATCGAGGTCCTGGGCCATGCGCTGGGCGAGCTCACGGTCGAGCCGACGCGCGTCGCCCTCCTCGCCACGGCGCACGAGGGGGCGGCGCCGCACGTGGAGGCGCTCCTGGGAACGGGGACCACCGTCGTCCTCGGTCCCATGTCGGCCCCGGATCTGTTGCGCGTGGCTGCGGGCGCCCTCGGGGTCGAGCGCCTCCCCCTCGCGCTGGAACACGTCCTGCCCGAACGGACCGGGGGGTCACCCCTGCTCGCGTGCGAGTGGGTCACGACGGCTGTCGCGGAGGGCGCCATCCGTCCTGGCGACGGCGGCTGGGCGCCCGCCACCGACCCCGGCACGCCCGGAACGCTCGACGGCCTGATCGATGCACGGCTCGACCACCTCCTGGATGCGCAGATCGAGGTGATCGCCGCGGCCGGTTGGCTCGACGACCACCTGACCGAGGACCGCCTGGCGCGGATCGACGAGGTCGGCGGCGTGCGGGCCGGGCTCGCCTATCGCCTCCTCGAGCGCGATGTCGACGGCCTGAGCCTCGTCCACCCGGCGGTGGCGAGCCGCGCCGCCGCACGGCTGTCCGTGGAGCGGGCGAGCGCCATCCGCCGATCGCTCGCGGCGCGCTTCGGCGACGAGGTGTCCGCGACCAGCGTGGCGCGCTGGCTCGACGCCGCCGGGGACGTGGAGGGCGCGGCGCGCGCCTGGGGTCGGGTGGCGGAGGAGACGTCGCGACACCACCCCACGGTCACCCTCCAGGCGCTGGTCCGCGTCGCGGAGCTCCGGGGTGACGCACGCTCCTGGTGGGAGGTCGGCCAACAGGCGATGCACCTCGGTGTGGACGAGCTCGTGATCCGAGCGGCCCCCAGGCTCGAGGGCATCGACGAGTGGCGCGCCGAGGCCGCCCTGCTGCGCTGCGCGATGCACCGCGCCGCCGGCAGGCTCGAGGAGGCGGCGCAGGACGCGAGGCTGGTCCGGCAGCTGACCACGGATCCGAGCCTCCTCCGCATGGCGCGACACCTGCACATCAGCGCGCTGAACCGCGCGGACGTGCCCCCCGCCGCGCTGCGCGCCGCGTTCGGGGAGGCGCAGGGCGACCCGGTGATCCGTTCCATCCTGGCCTGGTGCGAGGAGCGATGGGAGGACGCGGCAGCCGCGTTCGCGGACGAGGAGCGCGACGCCCTGGCCCGGGGGGACACCACAGCGGCCGTGCGGGCGTCTGGCAACGTCGGTGTGGCCCTGCACCGGGCGGGTCGACCGGTCGAGGCCCAGGCCTCCACGGTGACGACGCTCCTGCTGGCGCGACGGGCGGGCCTCCGGGAGACCGAGGCGCACGTCTGGATGACGCTGGCGCTCGGCTACCAGGGTTGCGGTCGCTCGGAGCTGGCATTGCGCTCGGCGGGCGCCTCCCTCGCGGTGGCGATCGGCATGGGACGCGCGGATCTCGTGCGCCGGGCGCTCGAGCTGTTCGCCGAGACCGGGATGGACGACCGGGCCTGGAAGGCCGCCGAGCTGGTGGTTCGCCTGGGTGCGGCTCGCGATCCGCGACTGTGGGTGGCGGCCCGGCTGGGGGCGCCCGAGCGCGTCCGCGAGCTCGTGGCGGCACCCCCCACGCCCGCCAACGACACCACCCACGCGGCCTGGACGTCCTCCAGCCTCGACGAGCTGCGCTCACGCCTGGCCGAGACCGGACCCGAGCCGACAGCGAGGGCGCTGGACACCTGGTTCCATCGCACGGGCCGAGACCGGGAAGCCGCGATCGAGAGCTGGCGGCGGCTGGTCGGGACACCCGGCGCCGGGATGGCGCTGGCGAGGCTGGGGCTGCCTCCGCCCTATACGCTTCCCGATCCGCCCGTCGCGGTCGGGGGTGCGATGCCCGACGATCCCGGTGCGCTGGTGGACCTGGCCGTTCGCCGCTTCAGTGGATCCTGACCGGCATCCTCCGGGCACCCCAGCGACCGGGCCCGTCGGGATCCCAGCGACCCGCGATGGCCGTCCCGCACCTCGCGCAGGCCCCCTCCGCGGTCAGCCGCCAGGCACCGATGGTGTACCCGTCGCGCTCGATGACCCGCTCACCACACGACGGGCACCACGTCGACTGGCCCTCGGGGTCGTGAACGTTGCCGGTGTACACGTGGTGCAGTCCGTGCTTCTTGGCGATCTCCCTCGCCTTGCGCAGCGTCGTGTGCGGCGTGGCGGGGTTCGTCAGCTTGAAGTCCGGGTGGTAGGCCGTGAAGTGCAGCGGCACGTCGGGTCCGAGGTGATCGGCGACCCAGGTGGAGAGCCGCTCGATCTCGGCGTTCGAGTCGTTCTCGCCCGGGATCAGCAGCGTCGTGAGCTCCACCCAGCAGTCCGTCGTCGTCACGACCTCCTCGATGGTCTCGAGCACGGGCTGCAGGTGGGCGAAGCACAGCCGGTGGTAGAAATCCTCGGTGAACGCCTTCAGATCGATGTTGGCGGCGTCCATGTGGGCATAGAACTCCTGGCGCGGCTCGGGCGAGATGTACCCGGCGGTCACGGCGACCGTGCGGATGCCCTCCGGGCGGCACGCCTTGGCGACATCGATGGCGTACTCCGCGAAGATCACCGGGTCGTTGTACGTGAAGGCGATGCTCCGGGAGCCGGTGCGCTTCGCGGCCGCGACGAGATCCTCGGGCGTGGCGCTGTCCATCAGCGCGTCGTCCTGCTTCGCCTTGCTGATGTCCCAGTTCTGGCAGAAGCGACAGCCCAGGTTGCAGCCCGCCGTGCCGAACGACAGGATCGGCGTGCCGGGGAGGAAGTGGTTGAGCGGCTTCTTCTCGATGGGATCGACGCAGAACCCGCTGCTGCGGCCCCAGGTCTCGAGGCGCACGCCCTCCTCGGTGGCGCGGCGGACGTAGCAGAAGCCTCGCTGGCCGGGGTTCATGGTGCAGGCCCGCGGGCAGAGATCGCACCGGATCTTCCCGTCCTCGGTGCGACTCCACCAGCGGCCCGGGATGCCGGTGTGCGTGGCGCTCATCGGTACACCTCCACCTCGAAGCGGTCCACGCGGATGGGCGCGTCCGGCGAGATGCCCGCCTTGCGCCTGGCGATCGAGAGTTGTTGCTCGACCGTGTCGATGCCGGGCAGATCGGGGAGCAGGACCGCCCGTCGACGCCCGTCGCTGATGACGACGCCGTAGCGGCGGGGGTCGAGGCTCTCCAGGTCCGTCACCGGTTCGTGCGGGCCGAGGACGCTCACCTCGATGTCCAGCGTCGCCAGCTCCTCGGGGCGTACCGGCGAGAACCGCGTGTCCTCCTGGGCCGCTGCGACCGCCATGGACACGATCTCGCGCGCCATGGAGGGCTCGTCGCTGTCGGTGTGTCCGACACAGCCACGCAGCGCACCGCCGGGCCCGTGGAGGCTGACGAACACCGGACGGCCGCGGTCCAGCTCGGGCGGCAGCGGGCCGACCGTGGGACGGTCGCCAGCGGTGACGGCGCGGATCGCCTGGCGGGCGAGCTCGACGTAGGGATGGCTCACGGTGCCTCCGAGAACAGGACGGCCTCGCAGTACCCGACCCCGAAGGGGCCTTCGTACGCCAGGACCTGGTGATGATCGGCGCGGAAGTCGGTGGCGGCGGCCGCCACCTGGACGGTGGTGACCACGTCCTCCGCCGCGATCTCGCGCAGCGCGGGATCGACCCGGCCCGCGCCGACGAGGTCGCCCGCCCGCAGACGCTCCACGAAGGCCGCGTCGAACGAGGCGGCGCGCGGGTGGTAGCCGGACGGGGCCCCGGGGATCAGCCGATGGCTCATGTCGCCCGAGGCGAGCACGGCCCATCGCTCGGTGCCCGCCGCCTTCGCCAGCAGCGCACCGAGGTGGTGGGCGCCCCCCTCCTCCCACGGCAGGCCGATGACGATCGTGGGCCCGTGCCAACCGGCCTCCTGCACGAACCACATGGGCACGATGGCGCCGTGGTCGAGGGGCTGCGGGCGCAGTCGCGCGAGGTGGACGCCGTGGCGGGGTGCGAGCTGGTGCAGCCGCTCCCGACCGTCGACCGCCGCGGGCAGGGACACGGCGGCGCCCGGCGCGCGGAAGGCGGACAGATCGCCGCCGACGCGCCCGCCCTCGACCACTCCCCAGGCGTCGTGCAGACGCGGGGTGTGGGGCGAGAGGACGACGAGCACATCCGGCGACGCCGCGACCAGCCGTCGAGCGGCCGTCCGCATGGCGGCGGTGGTGGTGGCGCAGTCGGACCCGCGGTCGCCGCCCACGGCAGGGACGACGATCGGGGCATGGCACATGAGCGTGGTGTGGATGATTCCCATGGCCACCCCCTAAGCACCGATCCGCGCTGTGGAAGGCCCCATCAACGACGTTCGAAGCGCACGATGGTCCTGGCCCCTCGGATTTCACTCCCCGCACCGGGGTGGGCGGGTTCCAGGGCCGCCCATGCTGACCTGGGATCGTGGCACATGGGTGGTGGAGCCGGGGGACCCTTCGCTCGCGGAGGGGCTGCCCGGCGTGATGTGGGACCCGCGGACGCGGTGCCACCGGGCGCCCGCCTGGCGGTACGCGGAGCTGTCCGCGCTGCTCGGCTGCTCGGGGGTGGACACCCACGCCGATCGGCGGCCGGGGCCCGAGCTCCGGACGTACCAACAGCGCGCGCTCGACGCGTGGAACGGGGCGGGCCGGCGCGGCGTCGTCGTGCTGCCCACGGGCGGCGGCAAGACACGCACGGCGGTGGCGGCGATCGCGCGCAGCGGCCTGTCCGCGCTGTGCGTCGTCCCCACGCGGGTGCTGGTGGAGCCGTGGCGGCGCGCGCTGCTCGACGGCGGGCTGCCGGACGTGGGCCAGCTCGCCGACGGCGTGAAGGACCTTCGGCGGGTGACGGTGGCGACCACGGCCGCGGCTCGCATCCACGGTCCGCGGCTCGGTGCCCGCTTCGCGCTGCTCGTCGTGGACGAGGCGCACCACCACGCCGGCCGCGACGAGACCCTCGAGCTGTATGCCGCACCGTACCGCCTCGGGCTCACCGCCACCCCGCCCGAGGAGCCGGAGCAGGTGGCGCGGCTGCGGCAGCTGGTGGGCGACGTCGTGGCGCGGGTGACCGTGGACGAGCTCGCCGGCACCTTCCTCGCGCCCTACGAGCTGGTCCGGCGAGGGGTGGACCTGCCGCCCGACGAGGCCGCCGCGTACGCCGCCGAGGTCGCCGCGTTCCGCTCGGCGTACCGGAGCTGGTGGGCGTCCGCGGTGGACCGGAGCTGGACCTCGTTCATGCGCGACGCCGTGCGCACGAAGACGGGCCGCGCGGCGCTGGCCGACTGGCGGCGCTCCAGGCAACGCGTCGCGTGGTTCGAGGCGAAGGACACCGTGCTCGCGGAGGTGCTGGCGGCACATTCGCGTGACCGGGTTTTGGTGTTCACGCGGGACAACGCGGTGGCCTACGCCATCGCCCGCCGCCACCTGCTCGCGCCGCTGACCTGCGACATCGGCCGGGCGGAGCGCGACGCGGTGCTCACCCGGTTCGCGTCGGGGGAGCTCCGGGCGCTGGTGAGCGCGCGGGTGCTCAACGAGGGCGTCGACGTTCCCGCGGCCCAGGTGGCGGTCCTCACGGGTGGCAGCCAGGGGAGTCGGGAGTACATCCAGCGGATCGGGCGGGTGCTCCGTCCGCACGAGGGCAAGAAGGCGCTGGTGGTGGAGCTCGTGACGCGCGGGACGCACGAGGTCGACCAGGTGGAGCGCCATCGGAGGCAACTTGCTGCCGGCTGACGTCCAGAGCTTCCGCCTGAGCGGTGGCGAGATCGTGCCCGACTGGCTCACGCCCGCGGACCACCCCTGGCTGCGGGACCTGCTCGACCTCGCGGAGGCCCGCGTGGGCGGCACGGCCCAGGAGCTCGACGAGGCCCTGGCGACGGCCGAGATCGACCGCGCGCCCACGCGCCGCCTGCGCATGGCGAAGCACGTGCTGCGCGGCCTCGTGGAGCGGCGACCGCCGGAGCGTCCGCTCGAGCCGAGGGCGGTGCGAGAGGTCCTGTTCGCCGCCGCCACGGATGTTCGCTCGGGCGGGGTCTGGTCGCGGGAGGAGGCGTTGCGCCGGGCCGCGCTCACGCTCGGAGCCACCGCCGACGACGTCGAGCGTTGCCTGCTGCTGGACCTGCCGGGCGAGCGGCGGGTGGCGCTGTCCGAGCCCCTCCCCTCCCCCGTCGACCTGGCCGCGCGCATCAACCTGGCGCTGGTGCAGGGTCTCCTGCGGCGGGCGCGGACGGTGCGGGTGGTCGCCCACGGCAACGCGCGCGACCTCGTGCGTCACGCGCGCCTGCAGGGCCTGCTGTGCGTCGCGCGGCGCACCGGCGCGTCCACCACCCTCGAGTTCTCCGGGCCGCTCGCGCTGTTCCGCCACACGACGCTCTATGGCCGTGCCCAGGCCTCGTTGCTGCCCCGCCTGCCGTGGTGCGACCGGTTCGAGCTCGCCGCCACCTGCGTGCTGGGCGGGGCGCAGGCCACGCTGCGGTTGGGACCCGCCGACCCCGCGTTCCCCTCGGCCCCGCCCCGTCGCTTCGACAGCGCGCTCGAGGAAGCCTTCGCCAAGGACCTCGCTCGTCGGCACCCGGACTGGGGGCTCGTGCGCGAGCCCGAGGCCGTGGAGGCCGACGGCGTGCTCCTGTTCCCCGACTTCGCCCTGTTCCGCCGCGAGCGCCCGCGAGAGCGCTGGATGGTCGAGATCGTGGGCTTCTGGACCCCGGAGTACCTCCGCACCAAGCTCGAGCACCTGGGGAGGGCCGCCGGCGAAGGCTGGATCGTGTGCGTCGACGAGCGGCTGAACTGCGGGACCGAGGGCCTGCCGGAGGGTGTGTCCGTCGTCCCGTTCCAGCGTCGGCTGAAGGCGGCGGCGGTGCTGGCGGCGGTCGAGGGCCGCGCGCCGCTCCCTGACACACCACCCGTGAGTCTTGGGCTCACGCACTTCTTCGTCGACTGGGCGGGCCGCAAGCCGCCGGGTGATCCCGTCCACGCCCGCCTCGCGTCCCTGCGCGCCGGCGACCCGGTGAAGCTCGTCCGCCGGGGGCCCTGGGTGATGGTGGAGGCGGAGGATGGCCCGGTGGCGGCGCTCTCGGCCAGGGGTCGCGACCACTGGGCGCCGAGGCTCGCCGCCGTCCGCGAGGCGCGCGTGGCCGAGGTCCGTGTCCGTCAGCGCGCGGAGAGCGGACCGGCCTTCCAGGGCCTGCTCCGCGTCGATGCGTGGCGGGTGCCGGTGGTGGACGTGGACCTCGCTCCCGACGCTCACAGCGTGGTGGTGAGCAGGCCGTAGCGGTACAGCGCCTGCGGCTCGAGCAGCGACGACATCCCCGTCCCCGCTCCCACGTCGACGCTGCTGGCGAAGACCCCGCAGTCCACCTGCAGCCCGGCCCACAGATCGCCCGCCGGGTCCGGGGCCGCGAGCTGGAAGCCCGCCACCACGGCCTGGTTGGGGACCGCGGAGACCTGGATGGTGGGGCCGAAGACGCGACCGCCGCTGGCGTCCTGCACGAAGGCCCTGGCGGTGCAGGCGGGGTCGTTGATGCTCGTCTTCTTGACCGTGAAGCTGACGCCCTCGACCGAGAGCTCGGCGAGCGGGGCGATGGGGTAGAACAGCAGGTCCGCGTGCTGGGAGATGGCCGAGGGCACGAAGCTGAGGTTCTGGGGCTCGGTCCACACCGCCGTCCCACACACCCCGCTGGCGTTGCAGGTGTTGGTGACGGCGTCCCCCGCGGGGTAGGCCCGGCCGGTGACGTCGGCGATGTCGACACCCTGGTTGTCGTCCGGCGCTCCGTAGCTGCCCAGGTCACAGCGGATCAGGTCCAGCGTGCTGCCGTTCGTGTACACGGCCGCGCCGTCGGTGCTCGCCGCGTTGCCGAGGAAGGCCGAGTCGCGACACGTGAGGTGGGAGCCCGCGAAGAGCGCCGCTCCGCCGCCGTTCGCGGCCGACCCGTCCGTCACGGTGCTGTTCCGCAGCTCGAGGTTCGACGCGTAGGTCGCCTTGATCCCACCACCCCAGGCCGATGCCGAGTTGCGCTGGAGGTCCGAGTCGACGATCAGGCCGTCGCAGTCGGACAGGTAGAGCCCGGCCCCCTCGTTGCCCGTGTTGTCGTGGATCCACAGCCGGTTGCCGATCATCGTGCCCCCGGAGGCGCAGAACCAGCCGATCGAGCCGCCACCGATGCCCAGATCCTGCACCCGTACCGTACCGCCCGAGCCCTGGGCGATCCCGTAGCCGCCGTCGGCCTCGATCCGAGCATCCCCGTGCCCCTGGAGGGTGACGGTCCCGGTCGTGTTGATGTTCAGGAAGTAGGCGCCGGGGCACAGATGGAGGTCTTCGTCCGCCACCAGCAGGCTCGTCACGCTCCCGGGGGCGCCCGCGTTGACGACGGCGTCGATCGACGTGATCGAGCCGCCGTCGTCGAGGTAGCCGCCCGGCTGGTCGTCGATGAGGCCGTCACAGTCGTCGTCCACGGTGTTGCACGCCTCCACCGCGCCCGGATGGACCGCGGGATCGGCGTCGTCGCAGTCCCCTCCCTGGACCGTGACCCCGTCGTCGTCCACGTCGGTCTCGATCACGATGGTCTGCGTCGTCGAGACCCCCGGCCCCGAAGCCGAGTTGCCGATCCAGCGCCACGACCAGTTGCCGGCGGGCAGCGTGTCCCACAGGTCTTCGGTGGGCGACAGGACCGGCCCCGGGAGTGGGCCGAGCACCTGCTTGTTGGCCGGGTTGGCGGTCGGCCAGACCTGCAGACCGACCGTGGTGCAGGTGGTGGTGGCGGAGAACGTGGGCGCGCTGACGGCCACGGTGCCGCTCGCCGGGAGCGGGTTGCCGAAGGTGCAGGCTGCGAGAGCGGACCGGGCGAACAGGGCGACGAGCATGGGGCCTCCAGGGGACACCTGGAAGCTAGCGGAGGCGCGGTCCTCCGGTTCTTTCAGCTGGTTTCGGTCCCGACGTGACAATGCAACGGCGGGTCACGTCCGGTGCCCGCGGACCTCGTCCCGGCGCATGTCCTCCACGGAACGACGATGTTCCGATCCCTGGAGGCCATGATGACCCGGACCCCCCGCTTCGCCCTCGTCCTCGCCCTGTCGCTGCCCGCGGCCGACGCGTTCGCGGCCAACTGCCGGCGCCAACCGAGCCGCTGCGACCAGGACGGCGACAGCCTGAACGACGCGGTCGAGCAGTCGATGGGCACCGATCCCCTCGACCCCGACACCGACGGGGACGGCAGCTGGGACGCCGACGACCTGTGGCCGCTCGACGGCAGCGAGTGGTCCGACCTGGACGGGGACGGGATCGGGGACAACGCCGATCCCGACGACGACGACAACGGCATCGACGACGCCGACCAGGTGATCGGTGGCCAGCCGCTGGTCGAGCTCGCTGCCCTGCCGGAGGTCTTCACCGTCACCCTCTGTCCGTGGGACATGACGGGCCCGATCGACGCCCTCACCAACCCGAACTGCATCGACGCCGACATCGAGCTCACCTCGTCGTACACGGCCACCGAGCTGGCGTCCGGGGCGACGGGGGAGTGGGAGGAGAGCCTCGACCAGCTGTCGTGGTCGATGCGCCTGGCGTTCCCCGGTCTCGAGACGGCGAGCCAACGCATGAACGGCGTGCGCGTGCAGTCGGGCAGCGCGACGGCCTGCTACGAGGGCATGGTCGAGACGCTGGGCGGGACGACGTACCTGAACACCCAGCAGACGGTGACCTGGTGGTTCGACACCGGTCGTTTCGCCGGGTGCCTGTAGGCGCGGTGCCAGCGCCTACGCCGCGGAGGGGTCAGGCGACGGCTCCTCCCGTGCCCGTGCCCGGCGGTGGGATCGGGGTGGAGTTCGCGGCCCGGCGCAGATGATCGCCCATGTACGCCCGGCCACTCGGGCGCTTCGGGGTGCGACCGGAGCTCGGCATGGCCCCCGTGCGAGCTCCCGAGCTACGGCGACCGATGGTGCCGGTTCCAGCGCCGCTGACGGGCACGGGCACGGGCACGGGCACGGGCACGGAAGGAGCACTGTGGGGCTACACCCCGCAGCCTCCTAGCTAAGCTAGATCGTCATCTTCCAGGCGCGCGCCGCCAGGCGGATCTCGAGGACGTACGGGGCGACCCGTCTCCCCGAGGTCCAGGCGTCGAGCGTCGCCAGGTCCCCCGAGCGCGCGGCGGCGATGACCTCCACGAGCGCCTCCCCGAACCGGCCGGGCTGCTCGTGGGCCAGCGACCAGCAACGCTCCTCGGCCGCCGGATCGACCTCCCCCAGCAGCCGGGAGGCGACGGCGCTGCGCGTGGCCCAGGCGTGGCGACTGGTGGCGGTGAACAGCGCGGGATCGATGCCCTGCAGGGTCTCCCGGGCGGGCCGCGCACGGCCGGCGAACAGCTCTGCCAGCGCCACATCCAGCTGGGCATGGGCCTCGAAGTGCGGGTCGCCGAGGCGACGGGAGACATCGACGGCGCCGACGGCGTGCTCCAGACCGGCCGGCAGGTTGCCCACGTCCAGCTCCAGCGAGGCCAGGTAGAGCCGGGCGTCGGCCTGGATCGCCAGGTAGTCCCGCTGCATCGCCCAGGCGAGCGTCCGCTCGAGGCCCGCGCGAGCCTCGTCCGCACGACCCGCCTGGAGCAGCACCAGCGAGCGCGTGTGCGCCACCTGGAGGGTCCGCACGGGCTCGACCGCCGCGAACAGTGCGTCCGCCTCGTCGAGCGCCGCCTCCGCCCGCGCGACACCCGGCGCGTCCCACTGGGACATCGCGTACGTGATCAGCGCCTGACCGAGCATCCTCGGATCGGGCAGCGTCCTCGCGAGCGCCAGCAACCGCTCGGCATGGACCGTGGCGCGCTCGAAGTGCGTCACCCTCAGCCGCGGAGCGATGTCGTTGCCGACGACCATCGCGTCCCAGACCTCGCCGTCGAGCAGCAGCTCCTCGAAGATGCCCTCCATCGCACGGACCGTGTCCACGATCGAGGCGGTACCCAGGAGATCACCGACGTGATGCCGTGCGGCCTCGATCCGGTGCAGGGTGGCGCGCTCGGCGCCCGGGACGGCGGCGGACGCGAGCAGATCCAGGGCGTACCTCGAGCCCCGCGTGCGTCGCTCGATGTCGGCGGCCACGAGCCGCGCCCGTGACTCCAGCTCGGCGGCACCGGCGGCGTGCGCCAGCTCCCGAACACGTTCCAGGACCTCCACCGCCCGCGCATGATCCCGGTTCAACCACTGGCCGGCCTGCTCGAAGAGCGCGCGAGCGTGCGGCTCGGTGGCACGGGAGGCGACGGGCACGACCCGTTCCCACAGCGTCTGCCGCTCCGCCGACGTGCCGTGGTTGCGCAACACCCGGTCGAGGCCCGCGGCCAGGGTGACCGCATGCTCGGCCTCACCATGCTCGAGCGCCCGCCGGAGCGCCGCCTCGAGATCGGAGCGCCACGCCACCAGCACGGTGAACGCGCGTGCGCCGTCCGTGCGCGTGAGACCCTCCACCAGCGCGCGGGCACGCCTCGCCACGTGGCCTCGGTGGGCGTCGAGGTAGGGCCGATCCGCCCCCTGGCGCCGGGCGAAGGCACGCACGATGCCGAGGAGCCGGTGCCCCTGGGCGGCGGGCGCGAGGAGCTGGTGCCGCGCGAGCTCGAGCCACCCTCGGAGTGGATCGGCCCCGAGCACGGCGCGCGCATCGGCCACGATGAAGGCCCCCTCGAAGGTCGCGAGGGCGCCCCATGCCGTCCGGCCTTCCTCCCCCAGCCGCTCCCACGCCGCGCGCAGCGAACCGTCGAGGCCGAGGAGGTCGTCGCTGCGCAGGGCGAGCCTCGTCGCCTCGGCCCCGAGCGCCACGACGGCGGGCGCCGCCAGCTCGAGCGCCAGCGGCAGTCGGTCGAGCTCGTCCACGAGCGGGCCGAGCTCGTCGGCGCTCGCCATCCCGCCGGCCTCGGTGACCCGCCGCAGCAGCAGCGAGATGGCGTCGTCGGGCTCGAGCGGCGCGAGGGCGATCACCCTCGTCCCGGGAGCCGGCGCTCGAGTGGAGACCAGGAGGATCCGGGCGTTCGGGTGGGTCAGCCGCGCCGCCGGCACCGGCCAGTCGTCCAGGCCGTCGATCACCCAGGCCTCCGCCCGACCGAGCACGTGCCCCAGGTCTCCGTCCTCTCCGGGCTTGGCCCCCACGGCCGCAGCGAGCCGGCCGATCGCACCCTCGGGATCGCTCGCGCCCGTGAGATCCACCTCGACTGCCCGCACCGTCGCTCCCCAGGCACGGGCCAGGCTCGACTTCCCCACCCCGGGCGGCCCGACCAGGGCCACGACGGCCCCCGGGATCAGCGCCGATGCCAGCGTCGCCAGGCTCGCGTCCCGCCCGACCAGCGAGGGTGCGGGAGGTGCGGCGGCGACGGGCGCGGCACCCGCGAGGAGGCGGTAGCCACCGTTCCGGACGGTCAGCAGGCAGGCAGGGGTGCGCGGATCGGTCTCGATCTTCTTGCGCAGCCGCGAGACCGCCATGTCCACCGCTCGCGTGGGCACCGCCTTGCGGTGGTCCCACACCTGGGTCTGGAGCTCCTCCCGCTCGACGATCCTGCCGGTTCGCGCAGCGAGGTAGCCCAGGAGACGCGTCTCGAGGGCCGACAGCTCGATCACCTCGCCGTCCGCGCGTCGCAACAGCGAACGATCCAGGTCCGCCTTGCCAGCAGCGAGCTGCACGACGCCGTCGGGCCGTCCGGCCTCGAGCGCCTGAAGGCAACGGTCCAGCGCTGTGGCGCTCGCCTCGCGGAGCAACACCACGGGCTCCAGGCGGACCCGGTCCGAGGGGGGCTCGGTGCGCGTGACGACCACCACCGGCACACGCAACCCTCCGGTGCGCCAGCCACGGACCCGGTCCCAGGCGTCGTCGGCACCGAGCAGCACCGCGTCGGCGGCAGCGAGCGTCTGGCGATCGAGGCGCGCGTCGGCGTCGTGCCCCGCCTCGCGGGCCAGGTCGACCAGCTCCGGGAGGTCGGCGAGCAGCTCCATGCGACCGAATGTAGTGCGTGTCCGGCCCTACCGGCGACGCCGACCGCGACCCGAGCCCCCCTTGGGACGCGGCGGGGGTGCGGAGCGGCGCTTCGGCCCGAGCGGACCGGGCTCCACCACGTCGGGCGGCAGGCCGATCCGGTCCCCGGCGACCACGATGCGCGCGCCGATCAGGTTCTCGATCTGGCGCAGATCGGCGATCTCCTCGCGGTCGCAGAACGACAGCGCCATCCCGGTGGCGCCGGCGCGCGCCGTGCGGCCGATGCGGTGCACGTAGCTCTCGGGCTCGTGCGGCACGTCGTAGTTGATGACGTGGGTCACGCCGTCCACGTCGATGCCACGCGCCGCGAGATCGGTGGCCACGAGCACCTTGAGCGTGCCGTCCTTGAAGCCCTGGAGCGCGCGCTGCCGGGCGTTCTGGCTCTTGTTCCCGTGGATGGCCGCAGCGGACACCCCGGCCTTCTCGAGCCGCTCCGCGACCCGGTTCGCGCCGTGCTTGGTGCGCGTGAACACGAGCGCCCTGCCGACACGCGGGTCGGAGGTGACCTGCACCACCAGGGCCTTCTTGCCGTCCTTGTCCACGAACATGACGCGCTGGGTCACGCCCTCGGCCGTGGAGGACTCCGGCGAGGCCTCGACCTTGACGGGGTCGTTCAGGATCTGGTGCGCCAGCGCCACGATGTCGGGCGGCATGGTCGCAGAGAAGAACAGGTTGTGACGCTGCTTCGGGAGGTACGCGAGGACGCGCTTCACGTCGGGCAGGAAGCCCATGTCGAGCATGCGGTCAGCCTCGTCGAGCACGAAGGCCTCGAGGTCACCGAGCTCGATGTGCTTCTGGCCGAGCAGATCGAGCAGCCGCCCGGGGCACGCGACCAGCACGTCCACGCCCTGCGCCATGGCCTGGATCTGCGGGTTCTGCCCCACGCCGCCGAAGATGCAGGCGGTGCGCACCCCCTGGTGCTTGCCGTAGTCCCGGAAGCTCTCGTCCACCTGCAGCGCGAGCTCTCGGGTGGGCGTCAACACGAGGACGCGCGGCTGCTTGCGTCGCCGGGGCGCGCGCGTCTCGGCCAGCCGGTGGAGCAGCGGCAGCGCGAAGGCCGCCGTCTTGCCGGTGCCCGTGCGCGCGCAGCCCAGCAGGTCGCGTCCGCCGAGGACGGGCGGGATGGCCTGGAGCTGGATGGGAGTGGGGGTCTGGTAGCCGAGGTCGGCCACCGCGCGGACCAGGGGCTCCGCGAGCCCGAGGTCGGAGAAGGTCGTCATGGGCCCTGGTCTAACAGGTTGCTGAACAAGTCAGCACCCTGCACGTCAGCGTACCGCTCCCGCTCGCCCGCAGGTCGCTGAGAAGCGCCTGACGGCACTTCTTCAGCAACCTGCCAACGGGTTGCGTTGGCGAGGGCCTCAGTCGAGGACCCAGAACAGCTGGCCCTGGATGTTGGGCACGCCACCCAACCGGTCGGTGTCCTTCAGGTAGGGCAGGACCTGGACGACCGCCTGGGGGGCCCAGCTCGCGACGATGGGGCGCGTGGTGAGGATCCCGCCGAGGCAGGTCGATCGGTCGCCGGACCCGGTCGCGATGCGGTCGCGGAAGGTGGGCCCGAGCCACAGCAGCGGGCCGCCGTCGCCGGGCAGCACCGTCGCCATCACGACGGCCTGGTGCTCGAGCAGCGTGTCGGTCCAGGCGAGCACCATGTCCGAGTAGGGCTCGTACGTGTAGGGCTCGTCCACGGCGTCTGGCTGGTGGAAGCGCCAGTGCGAGATCGTCCACGCGTCGAAGGCGACGATCGGTCCCACCCTGAGCTTGAGCGTGGGCGCCGCCGTGAGCACGAGCGCCCAGGTGCTGACGGCGTCCTCGGGACGGTCCGCGCGGTCCTTCGAGAGCGTGCCCCCCAGGTCGCCGAACACCATCGGACCGAAGGAGGACGGCCAGTAGCCGACGAAGGAGGCCTGCAGGTCGAGGTCGAAGACGTCGATCGGCGCGATCGAGACGCGGGGGCCCACGTCGGCGTAGGCCGGGGTGACGGCGAGCCGACCGCCTGCGCCGGCGTACGTCTTCTGGAACACGATGCTGTCGGAGCGGTGCAGCGGTGTGCGGAGCTGGGCGCGGGTGTCGATGACGGCGCCGCTGGGCCAGCCGCCGAAACCGACGGCCTGACGCATCCACAGCCCGGGTTCGTCGGCGGCGTGAGCGATGTGGGCGAGCGTGAGCAGGAACATGGGGGCCTCCGCCACCCACGAGTGCAGCCCTCGTTCCAGCCATGAAGCCCGGTTTTGGCCAACATCCGGTCATCGGGCGTGGACATCCGACCACGATCGACGACAGACCGACCCGTTCACGCGCCCTGGCGCTGCTCGAAGCAGTACAGGTGCAGGTTGCTGAGGCAGGTGTTCACCCCGTTCGCCTCCCAGGCTCCGTCGGTACGGTCGGACAGGCCGTGGCCGCCGAAGAGGAACCCCGTGCCCTGCGAGGTCCAGCTGCTGCAGGTCGCGCTGAACGGGAACGAGCTGAACCCGGTCCACACCTGGACGGCGACGGGAGAACCGAACTCGTCGAAGGACACGGCGTTGCGCAGGTCGCCATCGGACAGGTCGGACAGGTCGAGCGCGACCAGCGCGCCGTCGCCGAGCCGTACCCACGGACCGTCGGAGACGAACCGGTCCTGCGGAAGACCCTCGACATCGTCGCGCACCCACGCCCTCCAGGCGCCACCGAAGCCGGCAGCCTGCGCCCGCTGGAGACAGATGCCATCGGCGGCCGTCGCGTTGCCGGTCGCCCCGAAGTCGCCGAGCACGGTGGTGGAGGTCGTGAACGATCGGAGCGGCCCGCCGTTCGTGGCGACCTCGAAGTACCAGGAGAAGGGCGCACACGAAGGCAGCGTGCCCGTCGTGGACAACGTCACGTCGGTGCCTGGGGCGGCTTCGAACCAGTCGTGCGCGGTGGACGGCGACACGAAGTTGGTCGCGCTGCTCGTCGACACGAAGAACACGTCCGTGGCGTTGCCGGTGTCGTGGGTGAGCGTGATGTCGACGGTCCGAGCCGTCGAGGCGCACGTCGGATCGACGCAGTCCGGGCACGACGCAGGGGCGGCCACACTGAACTCGGCGCTGGCGACGCGAGCGAGCGGCGAAGGGTCGGCCGTGATGGTCGCCACCTCACCGGTGCGAGGGTCGGCGACGACCGCGAAGCCGCCGTCATCGATGGCGCCACGGACCTCGTCGAGGTCCACGCCGTGCGGCAGCGTGCCGACCACCGTGAGGTCGTCGGGGGTGATGGGCCCTGCCGGATCCGCGCAGGCGGCGAGGAGGACGAGGAGAGCGAACGGGCGCATGGGGAGACCTCCGCTCATGGGCTGAAGCTGCCGCCGAAGGCGGTGGTGACGGCGGGGAGAGCGCCCAGGCGGCGCAGGCGCGGCCGACGGAACGTGGCGGGCTGCTCGGGGGCCGGCGAACGCTCGGCGGGTGACGGGGGCGAGCAGGGAATCGGGTCTTCGGGACGCAAGGGACCTCCGGGGACGTGCGGAGGGGGTATCGGCGGCCTCCGTCGCCCCAGGACCGCCGTTACGCGCCGTTACGCGAGGTCCGAGCGACTACAGGCCGTAGCGCTTCACCCAGTGCCGAATCTGGTCGTAGGTCAGGCCGAGCGACCTCGCCGCGGCCGCCTGGTTGCCCCCGCAGCGGGCGAGCGCGTCCCGGATCTGGCGGCGGCGGTAGGCGTCCACCCGCTCGTCGAGCGTGCCCACCGGCGCGGGCTCCACGTGCAGCTCGAGGTCGGCGGCCTCCACCGGGCCGTCGGTGCCGCGGATCGCCGCGCGCTCCACCAGGTGCTTGAGCTCGCGCACGTTGCCCGGGAAGGCGTGGTCCCGCAGCGCGTGCAGGGCCCCCTCCGACAGCGTGCGGCCCGCGAGCTCGGGCATCTCCTTGCCGAAGCGCTCCAGGAAGTGGGCGGCGAGCAGGGGCACGTCCTCCCGTCGCTCGCGCAGCGGCGGCACCCGCAGGACCGCGAAGGCCAGCCGGTCGTACAGGTCGGGCAGGAACGTGCCGGCGGCGATGTGCTGCGAGAGGTCGGCGTTGGTCGCCGCCACCACCCGCGCCGACGTCCGGATCTCGTCGACGCCACCCACCCGGTGCAGCGCGCCGTACTCGACCACCCGCAGCACCTTCTGCTGGAAGGCGACGGACATGCACGCGACCTCGTCGAGGAAGAGCGTGCCGCGGTCGGCGACCTCGAACTTGCCCGGCACGCGCTGATCCGCACCGGTGAACGCGCCCTTCTCGTGCCCGAACAGCTCCGTCTCGAGCAGCGTGTCGGTGAACGCCGCGCAGTTCACGACCACCAGCGGGCCGAGCCCGGAGGCCTCGTGGATCGCGCGGGCGACGAGCTCCTTGCCGCTCCCGCGCTCGCCGACGACCAGCACCGGCCGCGGCACCTTCGCCACCCGCAGGATCGCCGCCCGCAGCTCGCGCATGGGTGCGGAGTCCCCGAGCAGCGCCCACGGGCTCTCGGCCTGGCGCAACCGTCGGTTCTCCCGGCGCATCCGCACGACCGACGACAGCTTGCGCACCAGGATCTGCACCCGCTCGCGCAGCTTGGGGCCCAGCACCAGGAAGTCGGAGGCGCCGGCGTGCACGGCCTCCGCGGCGCTGTCCACGTCGCCCCGATCGGCCACCGCCGCGACCGGGAGCTCCGCGTCCGCCGCCCGGGCCGCAGCCAGCGCGTCCGTCCGCGCTGCCCAGATCCCGACCAGGTCGTAGCTGCCGCCCTGGAGCTCCGCGAGCAGCTCGCCGAGCGCGGACACCGCGTGGACCGTGGCGTGCGGCACCACCTCGCGCAGGCCCACCTCGAACGTGCGGGTGGCGGGGTCGTCGAGGAGCAGCACGCGGCGGAGTTCCATGCCCGCAGCCTACGAGGACCTGGTCCCAGACACCAGCCGATCTGGTCCCACACGCCATGTCCGGAGCTACGATCCGCACCATCCCTACGTCACGGTGGTGGCACACCGCTCGCAGGACGGGGAGGCGGAGGTGTCCCATGGACCTCGTGACCTCGTTCCTGTTCGGCGGCCTGATCCCTCTCGGCGTGGTGCTCTCCGCGTGGATCTCCGGCATCACCTACATCCCCCACCAGCGCGTGGGCGTCGTGGAGCGCCTGTGGTCGCCCCGTGGCTCGCTCGTCGACGGCCGCATCGTGGCGACCGAGCAGGAGGCGGGCTTCCAGGCGGACGTCCTGCGCGGCGGCCTGCACCTCGGCTACTCGCCACTCGCCTGGCGTGTCCACGGCCAGCCGCTGGTCACGATCCCCGAGGGTCAGCTCGGCTACGTCTATGCCCGTGACGGCAAGCCGCTCGAGCTCGGCCAGACGCTCGGCCGGGTCGTCGCCTGCAACGACTTCCAGGACGCGCGGGCGTTCCTGTCCTCGGGCGGTCAGCGCGGCCGCCAGCGCGCCATCCTGCGCGAGGGCGTGTACGCCATCAACCTCGCGCAGTTCGTGGTCCTGACGCGCGACCGGGTCTATGCGGGGCCGCTCTCCCGGGGGCTCGAGAAGGAGCTGCGCGGCTGGCAGGGCGAGCTCGCGTCGTGCGACGGCTTCGAGCCCGTCGTCATCAGCTCGAGTGCGGAGCACGGCGACGAGATCGGCGTGGTCACGGCGCACGACGGTCCGCCCATCGACGCCGAGGAGGTCATCGCCCCCGACACCGGCGCGCACGGCTGCTTCCAGGACCCCGAGCGGTTCCTCGCGCAGGGCGGGCGGCGCGGCAAGCAGCTCCAGGTGCTGACCGACGGCACCTACTTCGTGAACCGCTGGTTCGCGACCGTCGAGAAGCGGCCCAAGACCGTCATCCCCATCGGCTTCGTCGGCGTGGTCGTGAGCTACCACGGCGCGTCTGGGGAGGACGTGACGGGGGAGCGCTTCCGCTACGGCGAGCAGGTCGAGCCCGGCGGGCGCGGCGTGTGGAAGCGGGCGTTGCCTCCCGGCAAGTACGCGCTCAACCCGTACGCGCTGAAGGTCGAGCTCGTGCCCACGGTGAACTTCGTGCTGCGCTGGGTCACGGGGCTGGTCGAGGCCCACGAGTACGACAAGGACCTCAAGAGCATCGAGCTCATCACGGCCGACGGCTTCGAGCCGCGCCTGCCGCTGTCGCTCGTGCTGCACATCGACTACGAGAAGGCGCCGAGCGTGGTGCAGCGCTTCGGCGACATCCAGCGACTGATCAGCCAGACGCTCGACCCCATCCTGTCGGCCTACTTCCGAGACATCGCGCAGAACTGCTCGATGCTGGACCTGCTCACCGATCGCGAGCGCATCCAGCAGCACGCGACGGCGGAGCTCGGGCGGCGGTTCAAGGACTTCGACATCAACTGTGTGGCGGTGATGATCGGGCGCCCCGAGGCCACTCGCGCTGGCGACGATCCCATCGACCACCTGTTCGCGCAGCTCCGCGAGCGCCGCCTGGCGGAGGAGCAGATCGCGACCTTCGCGCGGCAGGAGGAGGCCGCCGTCCAGCTCCGCTCGCTGCACCGCGTGCAGGCCGAGGCCGAGCGCCAGACCGAGCTGACGGAGGCCGAGATGCACGTCCAGATCGCGACGCAGCGCGCCGAGGCGGCGCTGGCCGAGGCCCGACGCAAGGCGAAGAGCGACGTGGCGCTCGCGATCGGTGAGGCGCGGGCGCGGCGGGTGCGGGGGCGTGCCGAGGCGGAGACCGTCGCGCGCGTGGGCCTGGCGGAGGCGGAGGTCGCGCGGATGCGGTCGAAGGCGTTGGGTGACAGCCGACTGGTGACCGTCACCGACGTCGCCACCCGCCTCGCGACCTCGCGCCAGCCGCTGGTGCCCGAGCGTCTGGTGGCCACGGGTGCCGACGCGGCGGGCACGCTGCCCTCGCTGCTCACGATGCTCCTCGCCGACCGCTCGGGCGTGTCGTTCACCGGCACCGACGACGACCTGGCCTCCTACGCCACCTCGATCGAGGCGAACGCTTCCTCGGGCGACGAGGGCGACCTGGAGGACGAGGACGCCGCTTGACCCGAGCGGATCGGGACGATCCGGGCGCCTGCCCCTACGGGGCACCGGGGCCCCTGCGGGGTCGGCCATTCGGCCTCCGTCCGCCCTTCGGGCGGGACCGGCCTGGCGGCCGCCCTCCGGTCCCCCTGGCGCAGGCGAACCGGTGGTGCTCACGACCTGCATGAGCGCTGACGGAGCGAGACCCGACATTCGGATGATCAAGGAGGTGCGACGCCGGACAGACGCCCCCCTTCACGTTTGCGTCGACGCACTCCGCACCACCGACACCGTGGACGAGGCGGTAGCTCGAATCTCGGCCACCTGGGTACCCGATCCACCCGAGAACGACGTGAAGTGGGATCACCTGAGGGTGCTGGCGGCGATGGTCACCGACCTCGCATATGCCGCAGCAGAGCAGAGTGGCCACCCGGTTCCCGAGTCCGTCGTGCCTCCTTGGGAGTTCGGCCCCGGGCTGCTGTCGCCCACAGAGGCGGACCTCCTCGAGGCTGCCCTGTTCTTGCTGGACTGGTGGCGCGACGTCCATCTCCTGTTCCTGCGCAGGAAGGACCACCAGAAGGGCGCGGGAATCGACTATCGCCCGCACCTCGCTCCTCGCGTTGCGCCACTCATTCAGCTCTTCGAACGGCTTCAATGCGACCGCCTGGTCCAGTATCTCGAGCACATGCGTGCCCTGACTGAAGTCACAGCGCGCCCCGAAACAGCTGTGGTCCACGAGATCGTCGAATGCGCCAGACGGATCGGTGCAACACGGCACGACCACGCTGAGGATGTCCTGATCTGGGCCGCCAAGCACATCGATTCCATTCGACCGGATGTGGCGGCGTATGTGGACTCGCTGCGTCCAGAGGACAGGCGTCCGGGCTAGCCGAGCGAGCTGAGCACGCGACGGGCGTTGGCGGCTCGCTCGCGGTCGATGGACAGGGTCTCGTGCGCGAGCGCCTCGCGCCCCGCCTCCGTGAGGTGCGAGCCCACCGCACCAAGGACCCGAACCCACCGCCACGCCCGAGCCCGATCGGTCTCCGCGAGCAGTCGAGGAGGAACGGCGGCCGCCAGCTCGGCGCCGAGGACCTGGAAGGACGACGGGGTGGTGTGGTGATTGTCAGGCTCGAGCCCATCGTCGATCAGGTCGGCGTAGCCGCGCGCGACGTGGGCAAGCCCGGCGAGATCGAAGGTCGCGACGGCCTGCAGCACCCAACCCCAGCCCGAGAACGCTCTCCACGACTCCGGCCGACACAGCGTCACCGCCCACAAGCGTTCGCGCACCCCCTCGGGGGCGGCGCGCACCGACGCGAACGCCCGCGCGATCGCACCGAGCCGATCGACGTCGTCCTCGTCCAGCAGGTGCTCCAGCTCGCGCCACCCAGGCTCCCCGAGCTGCGCCATGCACCAGGCGGACGGAGCGACGTCCACGCCGAGGATGGGATCGACGCGTGCCTCGACGAACCACTGGATCAGGTCGGGAATGATCTCCTCGCCCTTCGGCCCGCACACGGCGAGCAGCCGGGCCATCCGTTTCCTCCGATCGCCCGCCCGAAAGCGCTCGAGGAAGAGGTCCGCGTGGCCCGCGACCGCGGATCCGAGCCCGTCGAGCTGCGTCAGCACCTCGTGACCGCGTTCGGATGGAAGGTCGATCAAGCCCACCAGCGCGTCGACGGCGGCGAGTCGTCCGAGCGCGGAGATCGCCGAGTGGCTGCCTGGGGTGGACTCCCGAGCGAGCTCCACCAGGCGCTCGAGGTGGGTCCGGTCGCCGGCCTCCCCCAACAGCTCGGCCGCGCGACCACGCGCGTCGTCGTCCCCTCGCAGCCACCGACCCACGTGATCGCCGATGGCCGTCGGCCACACGCCCAGCTCGAGCGCGCAGGCCGCCGCGAGCAGGGCGACCTGGGCATCGGGGTCGCCAGCCATGACCGTCAACCCGTCGACATCCCCGAGGGCCTGCAAGGCGAGCACACCCCAACCCCGCGCCACGGGCGTGGCCTGGGCGAGCGCCCAGCGCACCAGCGCGCGGTCCGGCTCGCCCGCCAGGGAGCGCTCCAGCTCCTCGAGCGTCTCCCACTCGGGCGAGCTCCACCGCGTCGGCCCCGGTCGCCGCCAGGTCCGAGGCGCCTCGAGCCAGCTGTACACGACCCACTGGCCCAAGAGCGTCCCCTCCCGCACCTGCCCTGACGACGTCGCGTACAACCGAGGTGCGGCAGCGAAGTACTCCGAGCGACGAACGAGGCCGGCCAGCGCCGGATGCGCCATCCACCGGTCGATGTCGTCGAGGTGCGCCCGCGTCTGCGCCTCGAACAACACCTCGACCGGCGTCACGAACCCGTCATCCAGGGCCGCGAAGGTGTCGACGCGCCTGCGCTCGCGCTCCTCGAAGGGAGGGATGACCAGGAACATGCCGCGCTCGTGGCCTCGACTCGGTGTACGGTTCAACGGGGTGCATGATCGACGTACCACAGCGCAGGCAGGACCTCTCGCCCCCGGGTTGTGTCGCCAGCGACGTGACCGGGGTCGCGCTGCTCCTGGTGTTGCTCGTCGCGGAGGTCCTCGTCTTCGCGGCGTGCGTGATGGGCTCTACCGTTCCGCTCGGCGAGTGCGCGGACGCGATGGATCTGGCAGCGCGGAACTCGCCCCTCTCACGAACGCTCCACGGGACCTGCATCACGCTCAGGTCTGTCGGATGGCTCGAGGTGGTGGCGATGATCGTGGCGTTCCTCACAGTCCTCTTCTCCCCATGGATCGCCCACGAGAAACCCGCTCCGCGCTGAACTGGGACGGTGGGGCCCGACCCGTCGACACGGGGAAAGCTGATGGGATGGACGGCCGATGAACAAGCGACTCCGCAAGAAGAAGCGCGTCGGCGAGTTTCAGGAGCTGGGCTTCGCGGTGGGCGCCGAAGTTGCCTCCAGCGCGTCCCCCGACGACATCGACGCGTTCGTCGACCGGCTCGTCGCGGCTGTCGAGGCACGAGAGCTCTGCATCGGCGGTGGGATCGGAGGGGATGGCGCGCTCCACGGATACGTCACGCGTGCGGGCAACGGCGGCGCCACCGAGCGTGATCGCGCCGATCTCGCTTCCTTCCTCACGCGCGAGCCCCTCGTCGTCCGCCATCTCGTTGGACCGCTGTGCGACGCCTGGTCCTGGTCGGGATGATCCACGGCCTCGGGCCGCGCGAACGATGGGCAGCTGGTCGCTGCGGTCGGCGAGGGGTAGCATCGGACGTGGTCGTCCTTCCCCGAGCCTTGCACGCAAGCCGTCGCGGCAGCCAGGACCAGGCTCGGTCGATGCAGGCGTTCGACAACGTGGACTCGGACATCCTCCCGGAGGGCTGTCTGCGGCAGACTCCCCTTCTGCGCAATCGCGGTAGCGGACACGACCTCGACGCTCTGGTCCTAGTCATCACATATGAAGAGTATCACCCGTTCGGGACGACCTCCTGGTGGGCGACGGACGGCGGGACCGACGTGTCGGCCAAGAGGTACCGATACACGGGGAAGGAGCGGGACGACGAGACGGGGCTCGGGTACCCCGGTGCCAGGTACTACGCGGCGTGGCTCGGGAGGTGGGAGCGGCCAGACCCCGCGGGGATGGTCGATGGCCCAAATAGGTGGAGGTATGCGAGGCAGAGCCTGGGTCAAGGCCGTGATCCAACGGGACTGGCCACCACTGATCTGGAGCTTGAAGCCAAGATGATCGGTCGGATGCCAACACTTGGTACTGCGCCGCACCCCTCGCCCGACTTCATGATCATTGGCCTACAGGGTGGACCGTTTACGTCCGCCTCAGGTCTCCCTGGGCCAATCGAATACTTGATTGAGGACGTCGCCGGTCTCGCGGATAGATACGGGGTCAGACACGAAGACCACGTGTTTACACCAGGCATGATTCCTGTTCCAGGTGTGACGGATGATGTGGCCGACGTGGTTAGAAACACTGATCCTAACACCAGGATAGTCGTGATCGGTTTCAGTATGGGAGGAGAACAAGGGGTGCGTCTGTCTCACGCAGATCTAGATGGGAGGACGTTCTCGCTAGATGCAATTGACGCTACACACGGTGTGCCAACACAGACAACGTCCGTGGGTCCCGCTGTGTCTGATTTCATTGGCTACAGACAGAACGTCGCTGTGGCTCCTCCCCTTTGGGGCAACGAGTTGTTAGCGGAGGACCTCACCGATACTGTCGGATACAACATCCTGGTGGACCCGCGGTACTTCGTTACCGTCAGCGGGGAAGACGTCTCATCGAACGCGCATGCCTTCATCTTTCCTGTCGTGGCTCCACACGTTCTGCGAGAGCTTGGCAGGGTCTTCGAGGAGGCAGCATCAGAAGCGGAATGTCAGGATACGCCACCCCAACCGGAGGAGCTCCCCTATTCGTTCGCACCAGCCTTGCAGCGGCCTGAACAGTGATGTGTCAACGAACCGCGAAGGCAGCTGGAACCAAAAGGGGCGCATGGCTAGCCATCGGTATTGCACTCTTGGTGGTCGCTCCAGTGGCGGAGCCGGCGATTCAGAGCGTCGGCATTGGATTTGGAATGGCTCCACCAGCACCCGCATTTTACTATATCATGCTGCTAGCGAGACTCACCTGGATCCCATGCGCAATGTCAGGGCTCGTCCTGATTGCAGCGTTCATTGCAGAGCGTCGAAGGAGTTCGGACGCCAAGCCACTCGACTAGGTCTTCCTGGTGACAAATCCTTGTGGTGGTTTCTATCGGGGCCTCATGGCCTGGAGGGTACCGTAGCTGGCGCGCGCCTTTCTCGCTCGCGCGATGCACGGGGGTCGGTACAACACGATGGTACCGGCGGACCCTTCAGGTCGACGCATCCGACACCACGAGTCTGGTAGAATGGCAATTTCTCCATACGTTGCGATTGGACCCTGAAGGCTTGAAGTGTTGCACCGCGGAGAGCGCGGAGGTGGCGCACGATGCTGCACGTGACTGCCCAGCCTCCAGCGGACGACGACGGGAGGACCCTGTTCTCCGCGTCCTCCGCGGTGAATCCTTCGAGTACATCAAATCTTCTCCATACTTTACGACTGGACCCGGCAAGCTTCAATGAAGTGTTGCACCGCGGAGGACGCGGAGAGCGCGGAGGTCGCCGGAGGTAGCGCACGATGCTGCACGTGACTGCGCACCTACCAGTCTCCAGCGCACGACGTCGTGAGGGCCCTGTACTCCGCGTCCTCCGCGTCCTCCGCGGTGAATCCACCGAGCGCCGGCGGCAGCCGTCAGGGAAGCGCCTCCGAACGCACGCCCGCCCGCCCGGCGGTCGTCGAGAAGCCCGCTGGCAGGCGCTGCACGAGCTCCGTGTTCCGGTCCTCCACCCGCCCCACGCCGTCGTCCGTCCGCCAGCCGGTCTGCCAGTCGATGCGCATGAGCTCCGCCGCGCGCTCCGCCAGGCTCCCGGGAGGCGTGGGGTAGTCGAACGTGGTGGTGAGGACCGAGAGCGTGCCGTCCCCGTTGTCCACGACTTCCACCATGCGACCCTGGCCGGGCCAGTCGACCGTGGAGCTCGTCTCGATCTGCCAGAACGCGCTCGGGTCGTCGGGGGTCCCGAACGCCCGGATCCGGTGCTCGTGGGTGTGGCCGGCGAGCACCAGCACCACGTTCGGGTAGGCCACCAGCAGATCCCCGAGGCGGCCGCCCCCCTCCATCGACAGATCGCCGAGCGCGTAGTGACTGGTGAGGACGATGAGCTCGCCCGCCGCGGTGGCCGCCTCGAGCTGCGGGATCAACCACCCGTCGCGCTCCGCGATGCTCAGCTCGCCGCCCGACAGCCCGTCCGGGTTCGCGTCCACCGCGATCAGCCGCACCGGGACACCATCGACGGGCAGCACCGACCACACGATGCTGCCGTCGCGCACGTCCTGCTCGGTGAACCCGTGGCCCGGCGGCCCGGGGGTGGCGGGGCCCTCGAGGAAGGTGGCGGCGATGTCCGCGCGGTCCATCACCACACGCTCGGGGTCGGCGTCGGTCACGAAGGCGAGCGGCCCGCCGGGCAGGGACAGGTCCCGCGTGCCCCCGAAGGCCGCCTCGCCCAGCGCGTCGTCCGCGAACCCGTCGTTTCCGAAGTTGCCCTGGATGAGCACGTCGTGGTTGCCGGCCACCGCGTACCAGGGGAAGTCGGCCCCCACCGGCTCGAACAGCTCGATCGGGTCGAGGCAGGCGGCGTCGAGCTGCGTGTCGTCGGTGCCGGCGTCCGGACGCACGGGGACGCCGTCCCAGACGGCCATGAACCACCGCAGCTCGTTGCGCTGGTTGTTGTCCGCGTCGTCGCCCGTCGCCAGCCCGAAGTCCACCGGGGCGAATGCAGACAGCTGGTTCGCGCGCCGGATCAGCGCGTCCAGCGCGTGGATGGCGAAGAGCTCCTGGGCGCGTGCCGCGGCCTCGGTGGCGGACGGCAGGTCGGTGGTCGCGAGGCGCGTGGGGGACTCGGTGTCGGCGATCTGCGCGTCGGTCTCGTGGAACACCATCCACAGCGAGCGCCGGCCCGCGCTCGGCGGCGTCCAGCCGGGGACCAGCTCGTCCCGCAGCGTGCGCGGTTCCCCCGGCGCGAGGACGGCACCCCCGAGGCCCATCTCCTCGGCCGCGGCCAGCCCCTCGGGCCAGGCAGGATCGAGCTCGGCGGGCTCGGGCAGCGGCGTGTCCGAGCGCCAGACCTCGGACAACGTGGTGACCGCGTCGGGCCAGTCCACGTCCGGCGGGCGGCAGCCCTCCTCCCCGGAGTGCGTGGTGGCGCTCCCCTCCCCTCGACAAGCCAGCAGGATCGCAGCGAGCATCCGGACAGTCTACGTCACACCTGGACGATGTCGACGTGCAACCCTGCGGACGCCGCCAGCTGTGCGAGGTCGGCCGGGTCCGAGGTGAACAACGAGTCGCCATGCTCCGCGACCAGCACCAGCGACGCGTCGACCACGTCGCGTGCTCCAGCCGCCGCCAGGAGCTCGCCGGCCAACCTCCCCAGTCGCTCGTCCACCGCACGCACCTCCAACCCCTCCAGGGCGCGGGCGAGCAGCCCCGCACGACCACCTAAGCGCGACTGTCGGCGAGGGCCTGCGCCGCGATCTCCTCGGAGGTGATCGCACCGAACTCCGCCTCGTACTGCGCGATCGCTGCCCGAAGCGCTTCCAGGCGCCGATTCAGGTCACTCCGGCCGATTCTCGGCCTCCGCGGCCCGCAGTCGCGGGCCTTGACGAAGAACCTCCTCGTGATTGCCGCGCGAGAGAGCGGGGCGCAAGCGCCTTTTCCGCCCTCACGCACGACAACCACGACTCGATCCGCGGCCACCCGGTCGGCCAGGGCACCGGACACCCAGGCGCTGAGCGAGTCCGCCCTGCCGCTCGCGACCGCCTGCTGCCCGGCTTCGAGGAGGTCGGGATCGATGGTCACGGTGAGCCGCTCCTTGCGCGCCACTCGCACCTCCGCATCCAGTCTAACGAGAGTATGATGATCGTGCGCACATCGTCGTACCTACCGAAGGATCGCGCGCGCGACCGTGGTGGTCCAGCTCACCGTCCGGCCGAGCAGCGTGCGGCGCACGACGGCCGCCACCGGGGCCACGTTGGGGAGGCGCCGCGCCAGGCGCTCGCCGTAGCTGCCGTCCTCCCCCGAGAACCAGCGGTCCACGCTCGCCTCGGTCACCAGCAGCTCGCCCGGCAGGCGCACGAGCTCCACCTCGGCCCCGAGCGCCTCCGACAGATCCGCCACGTCCCAGGCGGTGCGCTCCTCGGCGGGATCGGCGTACAGCGCCTCCTCGGCCGCGCGGAAGGCGGCGTGCAGTGGGGTGTCCAGCGCTCCGTCGGGGATCAACGCCGACAGCCGCTGCGTGTGTCGCGGCACCGTCTGCACCAGCACCGCCAACCCGTCGGGCTGCAGGCACGCCCGGATCGCCGCCGCCTCCGATGCCCAGCGCAGCCGCGGTCCCAGCGCGTCGCGCCCGATCACCCGCTCGAAGCGCACCTCGCCGAGCTCCGTCGACGGGTCGCGGATCACGTGGGGGCGGCGCAGCTCGGGCAGGCGGGTGGCGAGCTCCTGGAGCGCGTCCGCCTCGGCACCCTCGTGGACCCGCGCCCAGACATGCCCCTCGGGCGTCCGGCGTACGGCCTCCCACACGAGCAACCCGCTGCGCGCGTGCCAGTCGAGGACCAGGTGGTGACGCTCGATCGCGGCCACCTCGAACACGGCGTCCCGCAGCGTGTCGAGGCGCGCACCGCCCTGCCCGATGGCTCGCGCGAGCCAGCGCTCGGTGCCGCGGTCCGAAGGCGACCAGGACAGCGCCTCGGGCACTGCCTCCACCATCGCCGCGAGCTGCGCCTCCCGCCGCCGCGCCACCTCCGCCGCGACCCGGCCTTCGTGCCCCAGATCCGAGGGGTGGTAGAAGATGCGGCCCTGCAGGGCACTCGGGAGGTACTGTTGCGCCACCCAGTGATCGCGGAAGGCGTGTGGGTAGCTGTACCCCTGGCCGTGCCCCAGGTCCTTGCCGTCCCGACTCGGATCCTTGAGGTGATTGGGGACCGGTCCCGTACGCTCCTTCTCGACCGCCGCCAGCGCGTCGAAGAAGCCCATCGTGCTGTTCGACTTGGGCGCCAGCGACAGGTGCAGCGTGGCCTGCGCGAGGGGGAAGCGGCCCTCCGGCAGCCCCACGCGGTCGAAGGCCTCAGCACAGCTCATCACGACCCCGAGCGCCGTCGGGTCCGCGAGCCCCACGTCCTCCGAGGCCAGGATGATGAGCCGCCGGAACACGAAGCGAGGGTCCTCGCCGGCGTAGATCATGCGCGCGAGCCAGTAGAGCGCGGCGTCGGGGTCCGAGCCGCGGATCGACTTGATGAACGCGCTGATCGTGTCGAAGTGCGCGTCCCCCTCGCGGTCGTAGAGCACCGCCCGACGCTGGATGGACTCCTCCGCGACCTCGAGGTCCACGCGGACGACGCCGTCGGGGCCCGCGGGCGTGGTGTCGACGGCGAGCTCGAGCGCGTTGAGCACCGTCCGCGCGTCCCCGTTCGCCACGTCGACCCAGTGCGCCGCGGCCTCCTCGCTCACCTCGACGCGGCGGCCGCCGTAGCCCCGGACGGGATCGGCCAGCGCCCGGCGCAGCACCTCGCGCAGGTCGTCCGGGCCGAGCGACTCGAGGCGGAACAGGCGCGAGCGGCTGACCAGCGCGGGGTTGACCTCGAAGTACGGGTTCTCGGTGGTCGCGCCCACGAGGATCAGCGTGCCGTCCTCGACCCAGGGGAGCAGCGCGTCCTGCTGGGCCTTGTTGAAGCGGTGCACCTCGTCGACGAACAGGATCGTGCGCTGCCCCGTGCGCTCGCGCAGGGCCTTCGCGGCGGCGACCGCCTCGCGGATGTCCTTCACCCCCGCGAGCACGGCGTTGATCGCCACGAACGCGGCCTTCGTGCGCTGCGCGATCACGCGCGCGAGCGTGGTCTTCCCGGTGCCGGGCGGGCCGAAGAAGAGCACCGACGAGAGCTGATCCGCCTCGATCGCCCGCCGCAGCAGGCGCCCCGGGCCCACGACGTGTGCCTGGCCCACGAACTCGTCGAGCGTGCGCGGGCGCATGCGGGCGGCGAGGGGCTCGGAGACGGGGGGGCGGGCGAACGGGAGATCGGCCATCGCGCTCAGGTACCGGTGCAGAGCTCCGGGCGGTAGGCCGCGAGCGTCACGCAGGCGTCGAAGAACTCGCGGAACGCGGACAGACGCCCGTCCCGCCAGGTCGCGCGGTGGACGAAGGGATCGGCGTAGGCGAGGCCGGTCTCGATCGCCGTGGACCGGAAGCCGCCCACGACCCAGACGTGATCGCCGTCCACGAAGGTGTGGTCCACCCAGTGCTCGTGCACGTCCATCACCGAGGCCAGCGCCTGCCAGAACGCGAGCACGGCCTCGGGTCCTCGCCAGGCGCCGGTGAAGGGCAGCGCCGCCGGGCCGGGCACGCGCCAGTCGACGTCCTCGGTGCAGCGACCCAGGAACGCGCCGATGTCCGCGCGCGCCATGAACAGGTCGTAGAGCGCGAGCGTCCCCGCCCGGCGCTCCTCGCCCCCGGGGCTCGGCAGGTCCACCACCTCGTCGACGCTCGACGGTCCGTCGGGGCCGAAGCGCACGCGGTGCAGGAAGGGGCGCGGTCCGGCGGCGTCGGTCGCGGTGCCCACGACCACGACGTCGTCGCCGTGGGGGAGGACGTACGGGAGCTCGAGCCCGCGCGACGCCCGGTCGGCGCGCCAGGCGGACAGGTGCGGCCAGCGACCCATCGGCCCCGCGATCGGCACCTCGAGCAGGCCCCCGGCGTAGGCGGTGCGCAGGAGCGTGGCCCGGGCGGCCTCGCGGTCGGGGTCGTAGCCTTCGGTGCGCGCCTTGCGCAGCCCGACCGTCCCCGGATCGGTCAGGCGGCCCAGGGTGACGGCGTCCACGCCCGGCAGCGCCGCGAGCGCCACCCCGTCGAGCGAGCGGCGCGCGGGCAGTCGCTGGATCTGCTCGGCGAGGACCGAGAGCGTGCGCTCGATCTGGGCCGGCGTGTGCGCCGCGGTGAGGAAGAAGCGCAGGCGGGCGCCACCCTGCGGCACCGCGGGCGCGATGGCGGCGTCCACGTTGATGCCCTCGCGCAGCAGCGCGTCCGAGAGCTTGATGCTGCGGTAGCTGCTGCCGGTGATGACCGGCACGACGGCACCCGCCGAGGACGAGCCCGTGTCCAGGCCCGCGGCCCGTGCGCCGTCACGGAAGGCGCGCGCGTTGCGCATCAGCCGCCGCACCCGCTCCGGTTCCTCGCGCAGCACGCCGATCGCCGCGAGGCTGGCGGCGGCGACCGGCGGTGACATGCCGACGCTGTAGACGAAGCCTGGCACCGTGTACCGCAGCCAGTCGATCAGCGCGGCGGACCCGGCGACGTACCCACCACAGCCCGCGAAGGCCTTGGAGAGGGTTCCCATCCACAGGTCGACCTCGCGAGGATCGACGCCCGCGTGCTCCGCCAGCCCACGGCCGGTCTCGCCGAGCACGCCGATGGAGTGCGCCTCGTCGACCATGAGCAGGGCACCGTGGCGGCGGACGACCTCGAGCAGGCCGACGAGATCGGGCGCGTCGCCGTCCATGCTGAACACGCCCTCGGTCACGACCAGCACGCGGCGGGCGCGGCGGCGCAGGGCGCGCAGGAGCAGCGAGAGGTGGTCGAGATCGAGGTGCCGGTGCAGGCGCAGGGTCGCCCCGGCCAGGCGCACCCCCTCGAGGATGCTGTTGTGTACGAGCTCGTCGGCCACCACCAGATCGCGCGGCCCCACGAGCTGACCGAGCACGCTCACGTTCGTGGCGTGACCGCTGACCATCGCGAGCGCCGCGTCCACGCCGTGCAGCGCCGCCAGCGCCTCCTCGAGCTCGCGGTGGAGCGTGCGCTGGCCCGACGCCACGCGGCTCGCGGACGGGGAGGTCCCGTAGCGGGCGACGGCCTCGACGGCGGCCTCGGACACGCACGGGTGGCCGCAGAGCCCGAGGTAGTCGTAGCTGCCGAAGTGGATCACCTCACGCCCCGCGACGTGACTGGTCGCGCCCGCGCGCGCCGGGTGCTCGCGGAAGAAGGGCACCTCGCCCGCCCAGCCCGACACGACGTCGAGGCGGCTCCGCAGCACACGGACCTCGCGCCAGGTCGACGGGTCGGGACGAGCCGGGGCGGACGGCCCCTCGGCGGCTTCGGCGTCGAGCGCCTCGAGCAGCGCGCGCTTGTCGGACGCGGAGAGTCCCTGGATCGCGGTCATGGGAGACGGAAGGGGCGAGAGGGAGCGACGCGGGAGGCTCGTTCGTCGATCATCACTCACCCCTCGATGCGGCGGTGTGCCGCGACAGATGTCCCGGTCGTCGACCCCTCACCCCGCGGCCGCATGGGGATCCTGCGTGCGCTCGACCGTGCGCCGATGTCCGCCGATTCGCCTCGGGAGCGGGAGCGGGAGCGGGAGCGGGAGCGGGAGCGGGAGCGGGAGCGGGTGGTAGGTTCCACCGAACCGCAGCTGTAGCCCGTGGCCCATGGCCCGTAGCGGCCGCAATCACGTGGCCTCCAGCCGACGGCGCAGCTCATCGTCGAGGTCGGTGCTCTCGTCGTTGCACAGCGCCGCGCAGAGGTCCGCGATGCACCGGTGATCCCAGAGGGTGGTCGCCTCCACGGGGCGGCCGAGGAGCTGCTCGAGCTCGCCCGCCAGCGCCACGGCCTCCACGCTGTCCAGCCCGAAGCGCTCGAGATCGGCCTGCGGGTCGATGGCGTCCGGCGGCTTGCCGAGCGTGCGCGCCACGCGGCGGACCACCTGGTCCTGGAGCTCGTCATGTGTCATCGTCCCCTCCCCCTCCGGGCACCCGGAGGCGCCGTCGACGTTGTTCCTCGCTGGGTCGCCGCAGGTCCCAGGCCAGGCCGACCGCCGCGAGCCCTCGCACCACCCACCCGCTCGGGTCGAGCTGACCCGGGTCCAGGTCGTTGGTCGCCGTGCTCGGGAAGGCGTGGTGGTTGTTGTGCAGCGAGCCGCCGAAGCTCGGCAGCGCGAGCCAGCCCACGTTGGTGCTCAGGTCGTTCGAGCGGTACGGACGCGTCCCGATCACGTGGCACAGCGAGTTGATGGCGTACGTGCCCTGCTGGGCGACGAAGATGCGCAGCAGGCCACCCCAGAGCGCGCCGCGCAGGGCCCCGCTCGCGCCCTCCGTCGCCGCACCGAGGAGCGCGGGCAGGACGACGGACAGCGCGGCCCACAGCAGGTGCAGGCGGTTGACGCGCATCAGCGCCCGGTCCGCGAGCAGGTCGCGCGCCCAGTGGCCCGGGTTCGGACGGCTCGCGTCGAAGATCCAGCCCAGGTGCGCGTGCCACAGCCCCGCCCAGCGCCCCCGCGGGTGGCCGTGCGGGGTGTGGGGGTCGCCGGGGCCGTCGCTGTGCGCGTGGTGGAGGCGGTGGTTCGCCACCCAGTACAGCGGTGGCCCCTGGACCGCGGTGGCGCCCGCGGCGGCGAACAACAGGCGCACGGCCGGCACGGTCTCGAAGGCACGGTGCGCGAGGAGCCGGTGGTAGCCGAGCTCGACGCCGACCCCGGACACGACGAGCATCGGGAGGAACGTCGCCTCGGGCCAGCCGAGGTGCCCCGCCGCCGCGGTCGCGACGGGCGCCGCAAGGGCCCCGATCGCGGGGAGCGCGGTCGCGAGCAGGAAGGCGACCCGCTGCTCGCGCAGGCGGTCGGGCCGCAGGAACAGGGTTTCCGGGCGGCTCACCAGGTCTCCCCGGCGAGCGGCAGGTCGCCCGCGACCCAGGACCGGAGCTCGTGCAGCGCGGCCTCGTCGTCCTCCACCAGGCCCGCGCGCCGGGCCAGCGCGTCGGCGTGTAGCGCGCACCAGGCAGCCGCCAGATCCAGCAGCCGCGGATCCCGGCGCACCCCGTCGGCCAGCACCTCGCGGTGGCGCTCGGCGAGGCGGACGCGCGCGTCGTCGTCCACGGCCTCCAGCGCGCCATCCACGGGGGAGGCCGCCAGCGCGGGGAGCCGCTCGCGCGGCGGCAGATCACCCACGATCCGCGTGGGATCGGGGTCCGCGGGGGACGCGAGCAGGGCGGGCATGCGCGCCGCCAGCGACGTCAGGCAGACCGCCGAGCTCCCGTCGAACACGGGCACCGCGAGCACGTCGCGTCGCGCCATCGCCAGCGCCGCCAGCGGGCCGTCCTCCATCAGCGCCCTGGCACCCACCACCTCGGCCGCCGCCTCGGTCACCCGCAGGCTCGCCTCGCCCGCCACGATCTTGGCGACGAGCGAGGCGTGACCGAGCTCCTCGGGGCGGGTGTGGGCGCAGCGGGCGGCGGACGCGGTCACGAGCGTCGCGCGGCGCAGCTGGTGGAACGCGCGGGCCAGGCGGCGCCCGACGGCCGGCAGCTCGATCAGCGGCGCGCCATAGAGCCTGCGCTCCTCCGCGAAGCGCGTGGCCGTGCGGAGCGCGAGGTCGGCGGCCCCGAGCCCGATGCCGACGACCAGCACCCGCGTCAGCTGGAACAGGCGGAGCACGAGCTCGAGCCCACCGCCCGGCTCGCCGACCCGCGCCGTGTCGGGGAGCGCGCGATCGCGGAAGGTCAGTCCCGCGAGCCAGGCGGAACGGAAGCCCGTGGTGCGCTCGCGCGGGCCCCGCTCCTCGTCTCGCAGCGGTGCCGCCCACAGCGACAGCCCGCGCGGACCCCGACGGTCGCCGTCTCGCGCCAGCACGAGCGCCACCGGGGCGTCCACCGTGCGCCCGATGGGCCACTTCTCGCCCGTCAGGCGCCCGTCCGCGACCACCGTCGACGTGGCGAGCAGCTCCGCGCCGTGGTCCGCCTCGGACACCGCCAGGCACGGGCTCGCCCCGCTGAGCACCAGGTCCGCGAGCCACCCGCGGGTCTCCTCGCTCCCGGCGGCGAACACGGCCGCCGACCACACCTGCATCCCCACCGTGAGCGCCAGCGACGGATCTCGGCGGGCGACGGCGATGGTGACGGCGAGCAGCTCGGGCACCGAGCCCCCGGTCCCGCCGAGCGCGACGGGCACGTGCAGCGCGCTCGTCCCCCGCTCGTGCAGCGCCTGCAGGCCGTCGACGGGGAACGCCCGCCTCGCCTGGCGCGCGACCGCCGCCCGCACCGACAGGGCGGGATCGACGCGGACACACATCCCGGAGTGGGCGTCCCGAGGACTCTTCCCTCGCGTGCGGAGCCGCTGTTCCCAGGTCCCCACCAGCGCCCCGTGGCTCACGGCGCCGCCCAGTCGCACAGCGTCGGGAGCAGCCCCGCCAACACCTGCTCCCGACAGGTCGCCCGACGGGGCTTGCCGCTCGTCGTCCGCGGGATCCGGCGCGGACCGACGACCACCACGCGCGCCGCCGCGAAGCCCGCCTCCCGCCGCACGGCCTCCCAGGCCCCTCGCGCGAGCGCGTCGAGATCGCACGGCGGGCGGCGTGGGGCCTCGACGACCAGCACGACGTCCTCCTCCTCGCCGCGCTCGACCGCGAAGGCACAGGCCAGCTCGCCGCCCGCGACCGCCGCCGCCGCGCGCTCCACGTCGTGCGCGTACACGTTGCGACCACGGACCAGCAGGAGCTCCGCGCGGCGCCCCGTCACCACGAGCTCGCCGTCGTCCAGCAGCCCGAGGTCGCCGGTCGCGAGCCACCCGCGCCCCTCGCCCTCGAGCCAGCGGTCGAAGCGCTCCCCGTCGTCGCCCTCGAGCGTGCCCCAGGACACGGACGGCCCGCGGACCCAGATCTCGCCCACGACACGGTCCGGCACGACGCGCCCGTCCACGACGACGCGAACCTCGGTGCCGGGTGCGGGCGTCCCGCAGCTCACGCGGGTCCGCGCCCCGTCCACGACCGTGCGTGGGGTCGTCCACGCACGCGCGCAGGTGACGACCAGCGTGGCCTCGGCCAACCCGTAGCAGGGCGCGAAGGCCCTCGGGTCGAAGCCTCGGGGCCCGAAGCGCTCGGCGAAGCGCGCCAGCGTGTCGGCCCGCACGGGCTCGGCGCCGCAGTAGACGAGGCGCAGCGAGGACAGGTCCAGCTCGGGCAACACCTCGTCGCCCACGCGGTCCAGGCAGTGGCGGAGCCCGAAGTCCGGGCACGGCGTCCCCTCCGCGCGGTAGCGGGTGACGGCGAGCAGCCAGGTCGCAGGGTTCTTGAGGAACTCGAGCGGCGGCAGGAGCGCCGTGTGCGCCCGTCGCCACAGGCCGTGCAACACGCCGCCCACGAGCCCCATGTCGTGCTGCGGGGGCAACCAGCACACACCGGGGCCGACGTCGACGCCGTGCGCGATGGCCGCGAGGTTCGCGAGGATCTGCCCGTGCGCGAGCACCACGCCCTTGGGGTCGCCCGTCGAGCCCGACGTGTACTGCACGATGGCGGGGTCGGCACCGACGATCGCGGGTGGACGCCAGTCCTCGGCCTCGCCGGCCACCGCGAGCCCCAGCGTGACCGGGTGCAGGCCGTCGGCCGCCGGGTCGTCCGGGTCCGCGACCAACAGCGCGGCCGCACCCGACCGACGCACGACGACCGCCGCGCGCTCCCGGGCGGCCCCTCTCCGCGCGAGCGGCACGGGCACGGCGACCGCACCGGCGTAGAGGCAGCCGAGCAGCCCGACGACGAAGTCCAGCCCCGCGGGCACGCCGAGCACCACCCGCCGACCGCCGAGGTCCCGAGCCACCAACCCGGCGGCCAGCGCACGCGCCCGGCGGTCCAGCGACGCCGCGTCCAGCTCGGCGCTCGGCGTCCGCCCGTCGGCCAGCCAGGTGTAGAGCGGCAGGTCCCCGCACCCCTCGGCCACGCCGCGCGCCAGGTCCACCAGCGTGTTCGGTTCCAGACCTTCCCCCCGCGACAACGTCACGCCGCGGGCGGGAGCGCACCATCGCCCGAGCGTGCGGTCCGCTCGTCGCATGGGGATGCGACGGACAGCGGCGGGGAGCGTGGCAAGCTGACGCGATGCTGCTCGTCGCCCCAGCCCTCGCGGCCGAGCTGCACCAGGAGGTCTACGACGCCCGCGACGGCGTCCGTGCCCCGGTGCAGGACCTGGCGCTCGACGCGCGCGGGCGGCTGTGGGCGGCCACCGGCGAGGGGCTGCTCGTGCTCGAGGGCGACGCGCTGCGGCCCGCGCCCGTCCACCTCTCCGCCTGGGACCGGGTGGTGGCGGTGGGCGACGAGATCTGGGCGGTGGACGCCGCGCGGCAGCCCTGGCGGATCACGCCGGAGGGTGCCGTGCCCGTGGCCCACGCTCCCTTCGAAGCCGTGCGCGACCTGGGCGCCGACGATCGAGGCCGTCCCTGGGTCGTCGACGGCGCCGGGCGCGCCTGGATCGGACCCGACTGGCAGGCGCTGCCCACGCCGGGCGCGGTGGTCTGCGTGGACGCGATGGCCGGGCTGCTGGCGGGGGCGGGCGGGCTCTGGCGGTCGGACGGGAGCGCGGTGCTGGCGCTCGACGGCGCTCCCGACGAGGTCCTGGGCCTGCCCGACGGACGCGCGCTGGTACGCGACGCAGGGCGCGTGCGGCTCGTGGAGGGAGGTGCCGTACGGACGCTCGTGGACGGCCGGGCGGCGACCGTGCGGGCGCTCGCGCGCGGGCCCGGCGTGGCGTGGGCGGCCCTCGACGGCGTGGTGCTGCGGGTCGACGAGAGCGGGGTGGAGACGCTGCGGGTGGCGGGGCTGGAGCGCGCGAGCGGGCTGCTCGTGGACGGCGACGGCGGGCTGTGGACGGGGGCGGCGCGGACGCTCGTGCACCTGCCGGCCCCCGAGGTGTACGTGTGGCGGCCCCAGGACGGGCTCCCGCGCGACCCGGGGCGCTTCCTGGCGCCCGTGGACGGCGGCGTGGTGGCGACGAGCTGGTACGGGCTGGGCGGCGTGGACGCGGACGGGGCGTGGACGGCCGAGGGTGTGGGCGCCGCGGGTCAGATCTGCGTCGGCCCCGACGGTGTGCCCTCGACGCTCGTGGCCTGGACCGGGGAGACGCCGACGCCCGCTCGGATCGTGGGGCGCGAGGTGATCGCGCTCGACGTGACCTTCCCGGGCGAGGGGCCGAACAACTGGGCCGAGGGCTGCGTCGCGGGCGAGGACGGCGTGTGGCACGTGACGCGCGGGGGCCTGGTGCTCGTGCCGCCCGAGGGGCCCGCGCGCTGGGTCGCACCCCTGCCCTTCCCGGTCGACGCGCTGATCCGGACCAAGCGGGTGGCGATCCTCGACGGCGAGCTCTGGCTGACGGTCCGTACGGAGGCCTTCCACGCGCGCATCGCGGACCTGCTGCGCGGGGCTCCGAGCTGGTCGCGGGAGGCCGTGACGGACAGCGGTCGGCCCGACCGGCAGATCCTGGCGCTGCAGCCCGCGGGCGGCACGCTCTGGGCGCTGTCGCGGTGGGAGGGGCTGCTGCGACGCGACGCGGGGAGCTGGGAGCGGGTCGGGCAGCCCGTCGACGACCTGCTGCTCACCGGCCTGCACGCGGAGGACGACGGCCTGTGGCTGCTCGGCGCCCGCCCGCTCGCGCACGTCGACGCGCAGCTCCGGCCCACCGTCACGCTCTCGGCGTGGCACGGCGTCCCTCCCGGCCTGGTCACCGACGCGGTCACGAGCCCCGACGGGAGCCTGTGGGTGGCCGCGGACGGCGCGCTCGTCCACCTCCCGCCCGCGACCTGGCAGGCGCGGCCCGATCTCCCCGTGCGCCTCGAGGAGATCCTCGTGGACGACGAGCCCGTGGCCGCTGGGGCCCTCCGACTGTCGCCCGGTGAGCGCCTCGAGGTCACGCTCGCGGTCGACGCCCCGCGCGCGTCCCGCGCCGTCCGCTACCGCCTGCGCGACGGCGAGCGGACCGTGCCCAGCGAGCGTCGGGTGGCCCTGGGCGCGCTCGACGCCGGCCACCACGCGCTGCGCTTCGAGGCCACCGTGGACGGGCGGACCTGGTCCTCGGTGCCCGCCGCGCTCGACGTGGAGGTGCTGGCACCCTGGTGGCGGCGGACGAGCACCTGGGTCCTCGCGGGTGTGGGGCTGCTGGCCGGGTTCGCGGGCGTGGCCCGGGTGCGCGAGCGTCGCGTGCGGCGGGAGGCCGAGCTCCGGGAGCGCTTCCGCCACGACCTGCACGACACCGTCGCCGCCACGCTCGCCGCGATGGAGCTGTCCGCGCGGACGGCCGCGGGCGGGGACCGGGCGGACGCGGCGCTGCGCGGGCTCGCCGACCAGAGCGCCCGCCTGCGGAGGGCCGTCGTCGGCATCGACTGGTCCCTGCGCGACGGCAGCGCCCGGCTGGACGCGCTCTCGCTGCACCTGCTCGACCACGCGCGGAGCCTGTTCGCGCACGCCGACCTGCGCTGGTCCTCCCCACGCCCGCTGCCCGAGGTGCCGCTGCGGCTCGAGGTCGTGCGCGAGATCCAGCTCGTGGTGACGCAGGCGCTGGACAACGCCGCGCGGCACGCCGGCGCGAAGACCGTGTGGCTCACGCTGGCGCCGGTCGAGGAGCGCTGGTCGTTCACGGTCCGGGACGACGGGCGCGGCTTCGACCCCAAGACCGTCCGCCACGGGCTCGGGCTCGACTCGATGCGCGCCCGGGCATCGCGCGTGAGCGCAGGGCTCACCATCGTCTCCGGCCCATCGGGCACGACGGTCACCGTCGTCTTCGACCCGTGAGGGGTTACCGGTCCGTCCGATGACGCTGCGCATCGCCCACGTCGAGGACCACGCCGGGTACCGGGCCTCCCTGGCCGAGGCGGTCGATCGTGTCGACGGCATCGAGCTGTGCGGCGGGTGGGACCGCGCCGAGAGCGCGCTGCGCGCCGCCCGAGAGCACCCGCCCGAGGCGCCGCCCTGGGACGTGCTGTTGATGGACCTCGATCTCCCGGGGATGCACGGCACCGAGGCGATCACGGCGTTCAAGGCGCTCTGGCCGTCGCTCCAGGTCGTGGTGCTCACGGTGTTCGACGACCCGCCGGTCATCGTGCGCGCCATCTCCGCGGGCGCGGACGGGTACCTGCTGAAGGGCGCGCGGATCGAGGAGCTCCTCGAGCAGCTTCGGGTGCTGTCGGACGGGGGCGCCGCGATGTCGCCGAGCGTGGCGCGCTGCGTGCTCGGCCTGCTGCGCGAGAGCCGCCCGCGCCTGCTGCGCCCGCCACCGCCGGTCGCGCTCACCCAGCGCCAGAAGGAGGTGCTCGCCTGCCTCGCGGACGGCATGAGCTACGAGCGCATCGCCGACGAGATGCAGATCAGCGTCAACACCGTCCGCACCCACGTCCGCCGGCTCTATGACGCGCTCCAGGTCGAGGGCGCCGCCGAGGCCGTCAGCAAGGCGTTCCGCCACCGCCTGCTGTGACGTTGGAATAGAGCCGGACGCGGTTCGCCTCGATGGGGCGGACGGAGACGTAGCCGGGCTCGATCTCCGTCGGACCGAGGCCGAAGGGCGCCAACGTGCCACACACGTCGGCCTCGCGGCTCGCGAGGTGGCAGACCCAGGTGGGCAGGGTCAGGTCGCCCCGGGCCAGCACCCGCAGCGCTGTGAACAGCTGCGAGAGCGTCACCTTCCAGAACGGCGGGTCCACCAGGATCGCGTCGAAGGTCTGCGCCAGCGGCGTGGGCCGGTACAGGTCCCAGCGACGAAACCCGGGGACGGAGGCGAACCGCTCGTCCACCTCGAGCAGCGTCACCGCCCTCCCGCGGTCCGCCAGCGCGCGCGCGACCGTGGGCGCACACAGGCAGCAGGGCCGGTCGTAGACCTCGAGCAGGTCGGCCAGCCGCGCGACCGTCGGCGGGTCGAAGAAGTACTGCTCTCGCTGGTGATCCTCGTGCATGGGGCAACGTATCCTACGCCCATGTCTGCGCTCCTCGCCCTGCTGGTCGGCTGCCACCCGTCGCCGGAGCCCACGCCACCGGGCACACCGACCACCACGGACACGAACACCTGGTCGCATGGCTACTGTCCGGAAGCCTGCTGCTACTCCGACCCGTGCCCGGAGCTGGAGGAGTCGCTCGTCCCGCACCCGACCCTCGCGATCGACGAGGATCTCGTGCTGTCCTCCGCCTACGAGTGCAGCGTGCGGGACAGGGTCGTGGTGAGGGTCGACGGCGTGACCGGGACCACCACGACCGACGACTTCGGTGCGGTCTTCCACCCGGACGCACCGCTGTCGCCCGGGACGTCCTACGCCTACCAGGTGGTGGGCGACGGTGTCTGCTGGACGCCGGTCTGCGGATACTCCTGCGAGCTCGACGTGGCGAGCACCTTCACCACCTGGGACGTGGTGGACACAGGGCCGAGCGTGGGGACGACCTTCGCATTCTCGTGGTACCGCTGGGACTGGACCGAACCCTGGGGGGTCGATCCGTTGCCCGTCGACCAGCTCCTGCTGGAGCTGGCGTCGGTGGACGGGCAGGACGCGACGCTCGTGGTGGCCTCGGGCTCGCACTACCCACCCACGGTCGACTGCGGCACCCGCGCGACGTGGCCCGCGTCCCTCGCCGCGAACCCCGTGCTCCGCGCCGCGGGCGACGTGAAGCTCCTCGCCGAAGGCACACCGATCGAGCTCGAGCAGGTCGAGATCTCCGCGCGGTTGGTGGAGGGTGGTGCCGCGTTGCGCGACCTGCACCTGCGCGCGCTGGCGGCCATGGAGCTGTTCGGCACCAGGACCTGCAACGTCAACCCGTGCGTCCCCTGCGCGAGCAGCCCGTCCGGAAGGTGCGTGGTCCTGGCGGGGGACACCACGTACTCCGCGGCCCCCAAGTCCGAGCTCGACCTCGCCACCTGCGACTGAGCGCGTCATGATGCCGGCACATGACCGGACAGACGCTCGGCGCGTTCACCCTCCACGCACCGGTCGCCCGCGGCGGCATGGGAGAGGTGTGGTCCGCCCGCGACCCCGACGGCAAGCGCGTCGCCATCAAGGTGATCAGCGGCGCCCACCCGGCGCTCGCGGAGGCCATGCGGCGCGAGATCCAGGTGGTGGCGGGGCTCGACCACCCGCACGTCGTGCCGATCCTCGACACGGGCGAGGTCCCGGAGGGCGTCACCGACGCGCCCGTGGGGTCGCCCTGGTTCGCGATGCCCTGGCTGGCCGGCGGCAGCATCGCCGACGAGCCGCCCATGGACTGGGTCGAGCTCCGCGACCTGTTGCTGAGCCTGCTCGGCGCGCTCGCCCACGCCCACGCGCGCGGCGTGCTGCACCGCGATCTGAAGCCCGCGAACGTGTTGCTGGACGCGGCCCGGGAGCCGATGCTCGTGGACTTCGGCATCGGCGTGCGCCAGGTCCTCGCGGACACGCCGGACAAGCCCACGCGCGGTGGCACCCCGGGCGTCATGGCGCCCGAGCAGTCCCGCGGCTGGTGGTGGGCAGAGGGCCCGTGGACCGATCTGTACGCGCTGGGCCTGCTCGCGTGGACGGTCGCCAGCGGCCGATCCGCGTTCTCCGCCGAGACGGTGCAGGTCTGGCGCCAGATCCAGGACTCGCGCGACCTGCCGCCGCTCCGCCCCCGGTACCCGGTCCCGGCGGGCTTCGAGGGCTGGATCCGGACCTGCGCCGCGCGCGATCCGGCCGAGCGATTCCGCATGGCAGCCGACGCGAGGCGCGTGCTGTCCGCGCTCGACGATCCGAACACGGCGCCGATGGCCCGGGTGGTCGGGTCCCTCCTCGACGACGGCACCGCCACCTGGACGCCGTCGCTGGACGGGCCCGAGGCCGACGACGGGCCGACCACGTTCACGGAAGAGGTACTGCGGCCATCCGTCGCGGGGGTGGCGCTGCCGGCGGTCGCGCCGCACCCCATGCGCCGCCAGATCCACGGCGCGCCCACGCTGGCGCCGCTGCGGGTCGTGTCGCTGGTCGGTCGTACGACGGAGCGGCAGGCGCTGTGGGGGTTGCTGCGCGGCGCCCTCTCCGGCGGAGTGCGTGCCGCCGTGATCGAGGGCGCGGGCGGCGTGGGCAAGTCGCACCTCGCGCGGTGGGTCACCGAGCACGCGGCCGAGCTCGGGGCCGCCTGGCCGATCCGTATCCGGGCGCGGATCGACGGCTCGGGCGGTCTGGAGGACGCGCTCGAGGACCTGCTCCACCTGCGGGACGCCACCGACGACGACGAGACCCGCCGGCGGATCGAAGCGCTCGTGCCCGCCCACGCCGCCGACGCCCTGGCCCTGTGGCGTGGAGAGATTCCGCCGGAGCGACGGTCCGCGGTGCTCCGGAGCGTGATGGCAGAGCGCGCGGGACGCCCGATCCTGCTGTGGGTCGACGACGCTCACGCCGATCCACAGGCGGTCCGCTTCGTGAAGGACTGGGTCGACGCGGCGGGTCCACCCGCGCTGCTCGTGCTGACGGTCCGCTCCGACCGCCGAGCGGAGGACCCGCTGGCGGACGAGCTCCTCGGGTCGCTCGGCGAGCACCGCCTGGCGCTCCCGCCGCTCGACGACGTCGAACAGGCCGAGGTCGTGCGCCAGATCCTGCCCTGCGCCGCCGACCTGGTGGAGGACCTGGTCGGCCGGACCCACGGCCATCCGCTGCTCGCCGTCCACCTCCTGCTCGGGTGGATCCGCGCGGGCGAGCTCGTGCGGACGCCCGCCGGCTGGACCCGTGTGGCCGATGGCGAGACGGCGAGCCTGGAGAGCCTCTGGCGCGATCAGGCCCAGCGGGTGGCGCCCAGACCCGAGGAGCGCACGGCCCTGCAGGTCGCGCTGGCGCTCGGTCTCGAGGCGCCGCTGTCCGACTGGTCGGCGGTGTGCCTGCGCCTGGGAATCGAACCGCCCCGCTCGTTGTTGCCGCGGCTGGTGGCCGAGGGCATGGCGCGGATCGACCGGGAGAACGACCGCCTGGTGTTCGTCCACGCCTCGCTGCGCGACACCCTGGCGACCGACCTGCCCGCACCGATCCACGCCGCCTGCGCGGAGCACCTCCAGCCACGCGACGCCGCGGCCGACCGGTGCGCCTGGCACCACCACCGCGCTGGTGACGTGGCACGGGCGGTGGACGCGATGCTGCGTTCGGCCGACTGGTGGGGCTATCGCGACCTGCTCCGCCAGGAGCGCGCCCTCGACATCGCGCTCGAGTGGGCGCGGGAGCTGCCCGCCGACGACGAGCGCCAGATGCGGGCCCGGGTCCAGCGCGCGCGGATCGCGTACCTCCGCGACGACCACGCGCGCGTCGAGCAGGACGCCGCGGTGGTGATGTCCTGGGCGCGGACCCACGGCAACCGCCAGTACCTCCGGATCGCGCACCACCTGCGTGGCCTGGCCGCCAACCTCTCGCGGGACCGCGAGCGGGCGCTCGTGTGGTTCCAGCGAGCGCTGGCCTTCACCGACACCCCGCAGGCTCGCCAGCGCATCCTGGGCGAGGTGGCGAGCGTCCAGCTGAACCTGGGCCGGTTCCGGGACTGCCTGGCGTCCGTGGAGGAGGCGCTGGCGCTCGAGGACTTCGACGCCCAGACCCGGGTCTGGATCGCGCTGTACGGGGTGGCGGCCCTCGTGGAGCTCGGGCGGGCGGACGAGGCGGCCGAGCAGCTCGCGGTGCAGGAGGCCGCGGCCGGCGCCCTCGGCTCGAGGCTCCAGCTCGCGCAGCTCGAGGCCGTGCGCGCCTCGCTGCTGGTGGAGCAGGGCGACCTCGAGGGGGCGGACGCCGCGGTCCAACGGTCGCTGGAGCACTGGACCGCCAGCGGGCTGACCGCACCCAACACACGCCTGCTCGGCCGGTTGGTCGCGCTGTGGCTGGGGCGCGACCCCGATCTGCAGCCGCTGCCGGGCGTGGACCTCGGCAACGGGTTGTTCCGCCTGCTGGAGGCGGAGCGCGCCGCCCTGGAGGGCCGGTGGCAGGACCTGCTCGAGCTCGCCACGGGCGCGGACGACCTGGTCCCCTCTCGGATGGAGGCCCGCGGGTGGTGGCACGCCGCGCGGCTCGCCGCCGACGCCGGTGAGGACGATGCCGCCGAGGCCGCAGGCGCATGCGCCGCCCGGCTGTGGGACGCGGTCCGCGACAGCTGATGACCGCGGTGACCCGCCCGATCGTGGTAACGGGCGCCGGTGGAGGTGGACGTGAGCGACCGGGTCCGGGGGATGGTGCTGGCGGTGGTGGCGACCGCGACGTCCGCCTGGTCCGCGGTGCTGGTGGACGCGCATCAGCGCGCGGTCATGCACCTGCTGGAGCCGGGCCTGCTGTGCGGCGCCGACGGCGGCTGCGAACAGGTGCTCGCCTCGCCGTGGTCCGTCGTGGGCGGCGTGCCGGTGAGCGCCCCGGCCATCTTCGCGTTCGGCGCGGTCGCCGTGCTGGGCGCGCTGGTCGCGGCGGGCCGGCTCTCCGCGGAGAAGGTCGCGGGGACGGTGTTCGGCACGAGCGTCCTGGGGCTCGCCGCCAGCGTCGCCATGCTCGCGATCATGCTCGGAGGGATCGGGCACGTCTGCCGCTACTGCCTGGTCCTCGACACCCTCGTCCTCGCGACGACGGTGGCCGCGGCGTTCTTGCACCCTCGCGGCCCGCGGGGTGCTGCCGGCTCCCTGGTGGGCGCCGTGCCCGGCCTGCTCGGTGTGGGCGTGGTCACGGCCGTGGGCGCCGCGATCTTCGCGCTCGTGGTGCCCGAGCCCGTCGATCCGTCCGTCGCCATCGTGGTGATCGACGAGGGAGACCCGCAGCCCGAGGTCCCGAACGGCACCCGGGTGCTGGTCGTGCCGCGACAGGTGATCCCGAACCCGATGTCGTCCGACACGCCCACCAGGGGTCCGGCCGACGCTCCGCTGCAGGTCGTGGTCTTCGAGGACTTCGAGTGCCCCTACTGCCGGGCGCTCACGCGCAACCTCCACGCGGTCGTCGAGGAGCAGCCGGACCGCTGGCGCATCGCGTTCCGCCACTACCCCATGCACACGGCCTGCAATCCCGGCGTGACCCGTGACCTGCACCCCGACGCCTGCTCCGCCGCCGCCGCGGCAGTGTGCGCGGAGCGCCAGGGACGCTTCTGGGAGATGTACGACGCGCTGTTCGGCCAGGAAGGCCTGAAGACGGCGGATCTGGAGCGCCGCGCCGGAGAGCTCGGCCTGGACACCCAGGCCTTCGCCGCCTGTCTGGCGGACCCCACGGTGTCCCAGCCCATCGTCTCGGATGCACGCCACGGTCGGGCGCTGGGGGTGACCGGGACGCCGACCTCGTTCGTGAACGGCCGCCGCTTCGTCGGGAACCTGCCGGTCGCAGCGCTGAAGGCACTGGGAGACGCGCTGGAGGACCGCCCCGCCCCGAAGGAGGCCCCCGCGCCCGCGCCGAGCGGCCCGCAGGAGACCACCGGCGCGGTCGCGGGTCCCGCCACGGTCGAGCTGCAGGGGCCGCGCGGCCCGTTCACCATCGACGCCTTCGAAGCGTCCATCGAGGACGGCAAGGCCGTGTCCCGCCCGGGCGTCGAGCCGGCCCGCGGGATCGGTTGGGCCCAGGCGGACGCCGCCTGCCGCGCCTCGGGACGCCGCCTGTGCACGGAGGACGAGTGGCTCGTGGCGTGCACGGGCGCACCGCAGTCGGACCCCGACGGAGACGGGCTGTTCTCCGAGTCGATCGCCGGTCGGGCCCACCCCTACGGCGCCGACTACGACCCCTCCCGCTGCGCATCGGCGCGGGCGCGCCTCGATCCTCGCCCGCTGCTCACGGGTGACCACCCCGGCTGCGGCACGCCCGAGGGGGTCTACGACCTCGAGGGCGGCGTCAAGGAGTGGGTCGGGCTGACCGTGGACCGCGCCGCGCTCCAGGGGGGCTCCTACTACTCGCAGGACGCCGCGCGTTGCGCGTACCACAAGGAAGCGGATCCGACCGAGAACGACCGCGCCGACGGCTTCCGGTGCTGCGACGGCCCCGAGCCCGAGATCGCGGATCACCACCCCGGGGGCAAGGTGGGTGATGTCGCACAGACCTGGTCGCTCCCCCTGGTCGGCGGGGGAACCATCGGCAGCGACACGCTGGCGGGCAAGCCGTACGTGGTGACGTTCTGGGCGTCCTGGTGCGAGCCCTGCCGAAAGGAGCTCCCGGAGCTGGCGAAGCTGTACGCCGAGCTCGGAGGTGCGCTGGAGATCGTGGCCGTCGACATCGACGAGGTGCCGGCGCGCGGTGAGGCCTGGCTGCGCAAGACGCCGCTGCCCTTCCCGATCGGCGTCGATCCGGGTGGTCGCTTCATGGCCGGCTGGGACACCCGCGGCACGCCCACCAGCTTCTGGGTGACGGCGGACGGCGAGATCCGCCAGCGGACCATCGGCTACGACGACAAGCGCCCGAAGGTCCTGCGCGAGCACGCGTCCGCGCTGCTCGGCGTCAGGTGACGAGGACCCAGCTGACGACCATGAGCGCCGTCGCGGCGAGGACCGCGCAGGCGGCCAGCAGGAAGGGCGGTGGGCGCAGCGTCGGGAGCTCGGCGTCCGCCCCGCTCGGGGGCGCCTCGGCAGGCTCCTCGTACCTCCGGACGGGGGACGGATGCGCGGCGAGGCTGGGAGCGGGGAGTGACAGCGTGAGGCTCGGGACGGGTCCCAGGCGGGCGGGGTCCTCCTCGCCCACGACGAGCGAGATGTCCTCGTCCCCGAACATGTCCCAGCTCTCGGGCTCGGCCTCGATGCGCGGAGCGGTGGGCGGGGGTGTGCGCAGCGGCGCGAGCAGATCCGCGAGATCGAGGAACCCCTCCGCCAGCGCGGGGTGGGGCGCGTCGACGGGGGCCACCTCCGCCACCACCGCGGAGAGGAGCTCGCCGCCGCGGAGCCGCCCGACGTCCACGAGCGTGGTGCCGCAGGCACCGACCGGCCCCTCACCCACGAGGCGACCGAGCTCCTCGGCATCTCGCAGCCGCTCGTCGAGCTCGTGGCACACCAGCGCCACCCGATCGCCCTCGCGCAGGGTCTGCTCTTCGGCATCGCCGCAGTGCCCCACCACGCGACCGGCCCGAACCAGGGCCACCGACGCGCCGCCCGTCGAGGCCAGCAACGCCCTCGAGCCGCTCCACCACACCACCGCCAGGCTGCGCGGGCGAGGCCGGAGCGTCCGGGTCAGGCGGAGCAACGTCAGACGGAGCTGCTGCGGCGTCTCGGGAGCGTCTCGGAGCGCCTCGCTCAACGCCTGCCCCACGACCGCCAGTCCCGCGTCGTCCATGTCGGACGCCACGTAGAGCACCTCGGCGGGACCCACGTGGCGGAGCGGCTGCAGCGTGGTGCGGCCACCGTCGGAGACGCCACCGACCCGGAACGTCAGGGAGTCGGTCGTGTCGTGCTCCCCGACGGTCTCCATCGCGCCTCCCTGGCATCAACGTAGAGCAAACCCGGGGCCGTGTTCATCTCGAGATGTCATCCAGGGATGCGGTACCCGGATCACCAACCTATCACCAGTATCAATAACAATAGAAAAGACTCCGGAACCCCAACGAGTGCGTCCTGGTCGACGTCGTGAAGCCCGAACCATCCTTCGATCCGGGTGAAGTCGCGTACCTGTAGTACCCGGCAGTCCCGGTTCTCCAAATACTCCAGGGACACCGCTTCGTTTCACGCGGCGCGCCGAGACGGCATGGTGTGGTTCCACACACCCCGATCGGGTGTTCTCCCACACCCAGCGGTCAGCGCTGGGGGACGCTCGCTGCCATGGACAGGGCCTCGACCGCGACCCACACGAGCACGAACACCTGGAACAGGACCTCGGGAGGCTGCCGGCCCTCGACGTCGTCCTTCTCGGCGAACACGTCCTCGACCAGCACCTGGAGGATGCCGGGTTCCGCCAGCCAGGGCACGGCGGCGAGCCGTTCCGGCAACCCTGCGTCGAGCGGCAGCAGTCCGGGTACGGCCTCCATCACCTGCGCGCCGGTGGCCTCGAGCTCCGCGTCGCTCACGGCGCCGAGCTGGTGACCGGTGAGCTCGAGCACCCGGCCCACGACGCCCATGGTGTACGCCGCGCTCACGCCGAGGTGGGCCCCGAGGTGCTCGGCGTTGACCTTCATCCACTTGCCCAGCCGCCGGTACCGCTTGACCACGTTCTCGATGGCGAGCTTGTGCGTGGCCGGGTGGTCGGCGATGTCCTGCATCAGGCGGCGGGCGTCCTCGGCGGCGACGGGCATGGGGCTCCTCGTTCCGCCGAAGCATGCCCTACTTCCGCTTGACGAGCTCCAGGTCGAGCGTGACCTGCACCTCGTCACCGACGAGCCAGCCTCCCTGGTCCAGCTGCTTGTTCCAGGTCATCCCGAAGTCCTTGCGGGCGATCGTCGCGGTGGCGCTGGTGGCGACCTTGGTGTTCCCCCACGGATCGGTGGCCTCGGGGGAGAGGCGCGCGACGTGGAACACCACCGGCTTGGTGACGCCGTGCAGGGTGAAGTCGCCCACCAGGTCGAAGCCGTCCTTCGTGACGTTCCGGACCGCGGTGGACCGGAAGGTCATCTCCGGGAAGCTGGCCACGTCGAAGAAGTCCGGGTTCCGCAGGTGGTCGTCGCGGTCCTGGTTCATGGTGTTGACGCTCTCCACGCCCACCGTGCCCTCGACCTTCGCGGTCGACGGGTTGGCGGGATCGATCTCCACGGTGCCGCTGACGGTCCCGAAGAAGCCACGGACCGACGAGAAGCCCATGTGGGACACGCTGAAGCCCACCATGCTGTGGGTCGGGTCGACGTCGTAGGTGGCGGCGTGGGCGACGGACGGGCTCAGGACGAGGGCGAGTGCTGCGAACATGGTCTTTCCTCCCATGCACAGCATCTATGTCGGTCTACGAACAAGCATTGTCCCATTGCTGGAACAGTCCGTTGGTCAGCCTCTGGGGCCCAGCAGCACCGACGCGATCTCGCCCTCCCGTCTCCGGGCGTCCTCGTGGCCCAGCGCCTCCAGGGTCCCGGTGTACTCCCGGTCGAAGTACACGTAGGAGAGCAGGTCGCTGTCGGGTCCGGAGCTGCCCGCCGCCCGCTCCAGCAGCTGGTGCACGGCGCCGGCGACCCGAGGCGGTCGGGTCCGGAACAGCTGGACCGCGACCTCACCGAGGTCCTCCGAGGGCGTCAGGAACAGCACCTCCGCGCGGCGTACCCCCAGATCCTGCTCGAGCTGGCGGGCGAAGTCCTCCCCATAGGTCCGCACGCCCCAGTCCACGATCCGATTGATGTTGCGGGCCTCGAACACGTCTTGCTCGACGGGATCGAGCAGCAGGGCGTTGAGCGTCTTGCCCACCAGGAAGCTCAGGTTGGGCGGCACGGCGGGGCGCTCGTCGTCCATCGCCTGTCGCTTCATGGACAGCACCAGCACGCGGTCGGCGCCCGCGCGGAGGACCGGCCCGAGCGGCGTGTTCTGGCGCAACCCGCCGTCCACGAGCTGCGCTCCCCCGAGCGGGATGGGCGGGAAGAGCAGCGGCAGCGCCGCGCTGGCGAGCGCGTGGATGGGCTTGATCCGCGTGTGCACGAGCCGGACGCCAGGGCGCGGGGTCCAGTCGGGCGCCTCGGGCCCGTCGTGGAACAGCAGCGTGCGGCCCGACGTGAGGTCGGTCGTCCCCACCATCCAGGAGGTGCCGTGCTCCGCGATGGCCTGCTTGATGGACTCGGTCGGCCAGTTGCGGGCGACCAGGCGCTGCAGGGGCCGTGGATCCGCGAGCGCGAAGGGCTGGTCGGAGAACGCCAGCCGCATCGTCCGGAACACGTCGGTGTACGTGATGCCGAACACCTGGGGGATCTGCAGCTCGCGCCACGTCTTCGCGAGCCAGTCCACGCCGGCGGGGTCCCGCGCCGCCACGAAGGCGCCGTTCATGGCGCCGACCGACGTGCCGCTGATGACGTCGGGCCAGGGAGCGCGGTGGCGTCGGGTGAACTCCCCGAACAGGTAGCGGAGCACCCCCACTTCGTAGGCCCCTCGCGCGGCCCCTCCCGCCAGAACGAGCCCCAGACCGCTGCGCAACCACACCCCCGGACCCCGGAGTGTACGCCGTCACCGACCCGTCGACAAAACGTGACCGACATCGCTCGAGGTGTTTGTTAGTGACCGGCCACTAACTATGGAGCAGACCATGGCACGCCCCCGCCAGGTCTCGGACGCCGACATCCTCGACGCAGCCCGCGCGTGCTTTCTCGAGCACGGTCCGGCCGTGTCGACCAACGTGATCGCCGATCGGCTCGGCATCTCCTCGGCGGCGCTGTTCAAGCGCTTCGGCACGAAGGACCAGCTGATGCGTGACGCGCTGATGCCGACCGAGGACCCCGACTTCGTCTCGATGCTGCAGGTGGGGCCCGACGATCGACCGATCGACGCTCAGCTCCGCGAGCTCGTGCTGTCGATGGTGCGCTTCTTCGACCGGTTCATGCCCTGCTTCGCGACGCTGCGGGCCGCGGGCGTCGATCTGTACGAGGAGATGGCGAAACACCCCGTCCCTCCGCCCGTCCAGAACCACCGCCTGCTCGCGGCGTGGCTCGGGCGCGCGGTCGAGGCGGGACGCGTCCGCCCGATCGACTGCGACGCGGTGGCGTCGATGGTGATCGGCGCGGTCAACGGCCGGTCCTTCCTGTCGCACCTCGGGCAGACGCCGCTCGGCTCGCCCGAGGGGCACGTGGACGCGGTGGTCTCGGTGCTGTGGAAGGGCATCTGCCCGGAGGAATCCGCATGATCTGGCTATGGCCGTTCACGGCCCACGCTGAGGCGCTCACCCTCGAGGACGCGCTGCGCCGTGGGCTCGACGCGAGCGAGCAGGTCGAGCTGGCGGAGGCCGCGCGCGAGCGGGCGGCGGGCGACGTCCGCAAGGCGCGGGCGGGCCACTTCCCGCAGGTCGGCGCGCAGCTCGCCTACACCCACCAGTTCGCCAGCGAGTACGACGGGCTGTTCGACGTGCCTGCCGGGCCCACCGGCTACGGCACACCGACCACGACCGCGACGACCACCACCACGACGGACGACAGCGGCGGTGGGCTCCCGTTCGGGGCGGACAACACCTGGCGGCTCACGCTCTCGGCGACCCAGCCGATCTGGTCGGGCAACCGGGTGATCGCGCAGGACCGCATGTCCTCGACCTCCGTGGACCTGGCCGAGCTCGGCTGGCGCAGCACGCGCGCGGCGGTGGTGCTCTCGGTCGCCCAGGCCTGGTACGACGCGGCGCTCGCCGATCGGCTGCTGGACATCGCCCGCTCCACGCTCGAGCAGGCCGAGGCCACCTTCGAGAACGCCCGCCTGGCGAGCGAGGTCGGCCGCGGCGCCGAGTTCGACGTCCTCCGGGCGCAGGTCGAGGTCGAGAACCAGCGGGTCGCCGTCATCCAGGCGGAGCGCGCCCGCGTCGTCGCCAGGCTGATGCTCGCCAACCTGCTGGACGCCGACCCCGCGCAGCTCGAGCAGGCCGTCGACCTCGAGGCGATCGAGCCCGCGGAGACACTCGCGGCCGAGCTCGTGGGTATGCCGGCCTCTGGCGAGCGCGTGGGGGTCCAGCAAGCGCAGGCCGGCGTCTTCCTCTCGGAGCAGACGCTGGTCCTGTCCCGCAGCTACGCGCTGCCCTCGCTGTCCGCCAACGCGCAGGTGGGCTGGGTGGCCTGGCCGGGCGAGGTCCTGCCGCCGCTCCCAGGCAGCGACTGGCGCGACACCGTCGCCGTCGGCGCCACGCTCACCGTCCCGCTGTTCGGCGGGGGCGCCGTGGGCGGCGAGCTCCGCAACGCCCGCGCCGGCATCTCCGAGTCCCACACCCGCCTCGACCAGGCCATGGAGGCCGACCGCGCCGAGGCGATCGACGCCGCCGAGCAGCTCCGCGCCGCCGAGGCGCAGTGGGAGGCCACGAGCGGCACCGTCGAGCAGGCCGAGCGCGCCTACGCGATCGCGGTGGTCCGCTTCGAGGAGGGCGTCTCGCGCCAGATCGAGCTGTCCGACGCCCGCCTGCTCCGGCAGCGCGCCCTCGCGAACCGCGCCCAGGCCGCCCGCGACCTGCAGGTGGCGCGCATCCGGGTCGCGCTCCTCCCTCTCCTCCCCTTCCAGACGCGCTGAGGCACCCATGTCCGTCCGTCGTCCCGCACTCCCCACCCTGCTCGCCGGCGCCCTGGTCCTGGCGAGCGCGCTCGCCTGCACCGGCGAGGCCGCGAACACCGTCGAGGAGCCGAGCACCGTGCTCCTCCAGGCCGACGACGTGGTCGTGGTCAGCAAGCGCCCCATCGCCACCGGCCCGCGGCTGTCCGGCTCGCTCGAGCCCGCCGCCAAGGCCGTGCTCCGTGCCGAGACCAACGGCTCGGTCAAGGACGTGGGCGTCGAGATCGGCGACACGGTGCGCGAGGGCCAGCTCCTCGCTCGCATCGACAACAGCGCCGCCGGCTCGGGCTTCCAGTCCGCGCGGTCCTCGGTCACGAGCGCCGAGCAGGACGTGCTCATCGCCGAGCGCGAGCTCGAGCGCGTCGACAAGCTGGTCGCCGCCGGGGCCCTGTCCGCCCGGGACCGCGAGCTCGCGCAGTCCGGGCTGGTCCAGGCGAAGGCCCGGCTGGCGGCCGCGAAGGCGCAGCTCGCGATGCAGGGCGAGGCCGTCGACGCGACGACGGTGAAGAGCCCGATCGCCGGCGTGGTGGCGCAGCGCAACGTCTCCGACGGCGACGTGGTCGCGATGGGCAGCCCGCTGTTCACCGTGATCGAGCCGAGCTCCCTGCGCCTGGAGGCCTCCGTCCCCGCCTCGGCCGTGGGCCTGCTCCACCTCGAGGCGCCCGTGTTCTTCGAGATCCAGGGCTACGACCGGAGCTTCGAGGGTCACATCGAGCGCATCGCGCCCGCGGTCGACCCGGTGAGCCGCCAGATCCCGGTGCTGGTCAGCGTGCCGAACCAGGGCGGCGAGCTGCTGGCGGGGCTGTTCGCCGAGGGCCGGGTCGCGGTCGAGCGCCGCGACGGCATCGTGGTCCCCGCGGACGCGATCGACGACGCGGGCCCACGCCCCGCGGTGCACCGCATCGTCTCAGGCAAGGTCGAGCGCGCCGAGGTCCGACTGGGCCTCGCCGACGAGCAGGCCGACACCGTCGAGATCGTGTCCGGCGTGGAGGAGGGCGACACGCTGCTCCTCGGCAGCGTCCGCGACGTACCCGACGGCGCCGAGGTCGAGATCGGCGACGCGGCGAAGGAGGGCTGAGCCATGTGGATCAGCGACTTCGCCATCACCCGCCCCATCGTCACCGTGGTCAGCATGGTGGCGCTGGTGGTGTTCGGGTTCTTCGCCCTGCTGATGCTCGACACCGACGAGTTCCCCGAGGTCAACCCGCCGGTCGTCGCTGTCAGCATCCCCTACCCGGGCAGCTCGCCCGAGTCCGTGGAGCGCGAGATCGTCGACCCGCTCGAGGACGCGTTCACCAGCATCAGCGGGGTGGACAAGATCCGGAGCACGGCGCTCGACGGCTACTGCATCCTCGTCATCGAGTTCGACTTCGAGAAGGACCTGCAGGAGGCCACGCAGGACATCCGCGACAAGATCAGCGAGCACCGCTCGGACCTGCCGCCGGAGATGGAGGAGCCGATCCTCGTCCGCTTCGATCCGCAGAACATGCCGATCATGTCCATGGTGCTCTCGTCGGACCGCTACGGCCCCGAGGAGCTCACGCGGATCGCGGACCCGGGCATCACGGGCGAGCTCCAGAGCCTCGGCGGCGTCGCCTCCGTCACGGTGGTGGGTGCCGTCGACCCCGAGCTGACCGTCGCGCTGCGGCCCGACGCGCTCGAAGCCTCGGGCATCGGCGTCGGCCAGGTGGTCCAGGCGCTGCAGTTCGCGAACCTCGCGGCCCCGGTGGGCAGCATCGTCACCCCCCGCGAGGAGCGGACCATCCGCCTCCAGGGTCGCCTGACGACGCCCGCCGAGTTCGAGGCGATCTCGCTGGTCTCCGCGAACGGCCGGCTCGTTCGGCTCGGAGACGTGGCGGACGTGCGCGCGGGGTCGGAGGAGCCACGCTCGCTCGCGATGTACGACGACCACCAGGCCGTCGGCATCGACATCGTCAAGGCCACGGGTGCCAGCACCACCGACGTCGCCGAGCGGCTGATCCAGCGCGTCGAGCGCATCGGGGAGACGCTGCCCGAGGGCGTGACGATGAAGGTCGTCCGCAACGCCGGCGAGCGCGTCGACCACAGCGTCGAGGACGTGAAGTACACCCTCATCGAGGGCGCCGTGCTCACGGTCCTCGTCGTGTTCCTGTTCCTCGGCTCCTGGCGTTCGACCATCATCACGGGCCTCGCGCTGCCGGTGAGCGTGCTCGCGAGCTTCGTGATGGTGTGGGCCTTCGGGTACACGCTCAACACGATGTCGCTGCTCGGGCTCTCGCTCGCGATCGGCATCCTGATCGACGACGCCATCGTCGTGCGCGAGAACATCGTGCGGCACATGGAGATGGGCAAGGACCACCTCACCGCAGCGCACGAGGGGACGGCGGAGATCGGGCTCGCCGTCGCCGCCACCACCTTCTCCATCGTCGTCGTCTTCGTGCCGGTGGCGTTCATGGGCGGCCTGGCCGAGCAGTGGATGGGGCCGATGGCGCTCACCATCGCGAGCTCCGTGATGGTCTCGCTCTTCGTGAGCTTCTCGCTCGACCCGATGCTGTCCGCCTACTGGCCGGACCCCGCGGTGCACACCGAGCGGAAGGGGCTGATGGGGCGCATCCTGAGCGCCTTCGACCGCTTCCTGGACCGCTGGACGCGCCGCTACGAGCGCCTCATCGGCTGGGCCCTGCGCTGGCGCTTCACGATGCTCGGCATCGCCCTCGCGAGCTTCGTCGGCGCGCTCGCGCTCCCGGCCACGGGCCTCGTCGGCTCCTCGTTCTTCCCGGTGTCCGACCGGTCCGAGTTCGCGCTCAGCATCGATCTGCCCGCGGGCAGCAGCCTCGAGCACAGCCAGCGCAAGGTCGCGCAGGCCGTCGAGCTCATCCGGAAGGATCCGACCGTCCGGTACACCTACTCGACCATCGGCGGCACCGGCGGCACGACGGACGAGGCCACCATCTATGTCCGGCTCACCCCCAAGAAGGAGCGCGACGTCCACCAGGACATCGTCGCGGGGCGGATCGTGCGCCAGGTCGACCGCCTCGCCGGCGTCCAGGCCTCGGTCCAGGGCGGGTTCGGGCCGCAGAAGCAGATCGCCGTCGAGCTCTCGGGCCCCGACATGGACGTGCTCCAGCAGATCGCGCACCAGCTCGAGGAGAAGGTGAAGCAGATCCCGGGCGCGGTCGACGTGGGGCTGTCGACGGGCGGCGAGAAGCCCGAGCTCGAGGTGACGCTGGACCGCGATCTGGCCGCCAGCGTCGGGCTCACCGTGGGTGCGGTCGCGCAGTCGCTGCGCCCGGCCTTCGCCGGCATCGACGTGGGCGACTGGGTGGACCCGCAGGGGGAGACCCGCGACGTGCGGGTGCGCTTCGAGCAGGACGCGCGCCGCCGCCCCGAGGACCTCGCGTCCGTGCCGCTCGTGGTGCTGGGACCCGACGGGCGCCCCGCCACCATCCCGCTCGGCCAGGTGGCCGCCATCCGCAACGGGAAGGGACCCGCGCAGATCCAGCACATCGACCGCCAGCGCGTGGTCGCGGTGGAGGCGAACGCGCGAGGCGTGCCGCTGTCCGAGGTGGTCGCGGGCATCGACGACGCCCTGAAGGAGATCGAGATGCCCGCCGGCTACGGCGTGCGCCAGGGCGGCGACTCCGAGGACCAGGCGGAGGTCTTCGGGCGGATGTTCGGCGCGCTGGGCGTCGCGGTGATGCTGATGTACCTGATCCTCGTGGTGCAGTTCGGCAGCTTCGTGGACCCGATCGCGATCATGGCGTCGCTGCCCCTGTCGCTCATCGGGGTCATGCTGGCGCTGCTGTTCACGGACTCGACCGTCAACCTGATGTCGATGATCGGGGTGCTGCTGCTGATGGGCATCGTCGCCAAGAACGCCATCCTGTTGATCGACTTCGCGAAGTGGGCGGAGGAGGAGGGCATGGACCGCAAGCAGGCGCTGATCCAGGCGGGTGGGACGCGGCTACGGCCCATCCTGATGACGAGCGTGGCGATCGTGGCGGGCATGCTCCCGGTCGCGATCGGCGCCGGCGAGGGTGCGGACTTCCGGGCGCCGCTGGGCCGCGCGGTGATCGGCGGCGTCATCACGTCGACCTTCCTGACGCTGCTCGTCATCCCGACCATCTACGACATGCTGGCGGGGGCTCGCGACACCGTGATGCGCTGGGTGATGCCCGCGCGTCCGGCGCACCCCGAACCCCACCCGACGCCGGGGAAGTGAATGCTCGACTGGCTGCCCTGGCGCCGACGACGCCGACTGCGGGACACCCCTCTGCCGGCGGCGTGGGCGGACATCGTCGAGCGCCGGGTGCCGCTGGCGCGCTCGCTCGACGTCGGGCAGCGCCGGCGCCTCGACGGCCTCGTCCAGCTCTTCCTGGACGACAAGACCTTCGAGGGCTGCGGCGGGCTCGAGATGACCGACGAGATCCGGGTCACGATCGCGGCCCAGGCCTGCCTGCTGCTGGTCGGGCTCGACGTGACCGACCCCTACCCCGGGCTCGACGTCATCCGCGTCTACCCGACCGGGTACCGCGCGAAGGCCGTGCGGGCGCTACCCGTCGGCGTCGGCGAGCGCATCGACCATCGGCTCGGGGAGTCCAGCCACCGCGGGTACGTCGTGCTCTCCTGGCGGGACACCCTCGCGGGCGCGCTCGACCCGTCGGACGGCCAGAACGTCGTGCTGCACGAGTTCGCCCACCAGCTCGACGCCGCCTCGGGCTCGGCCAACGGGGCACCCGTGCTGCGCGACGCGAGCTGCTACGGCCCCTGGGCGCACGCGCTGGGCGAGGCCTACGAGCAGCTCGTGGCCGACGTCGCCGCCGCCCGCCCCACGGACCTCGACCCCTACGGCGCGACCAACCCCGCGGAGTTCTTCGCGGTGTGTACCGAGGCCTTCTTCGAGCGCGGGGAAGCCATGCGCGCGCACCACCCCGAGCTGTACGAGGTTCTCTCCCGCTACTTCGGGATCTCCACGTGACCCGTCAGTCCATGCGAGGGGCGGCGACGACCATGTGGTCGACGAACGCACGCACCGCCGGCGGCAGGAACTCACGCTCCGGGTAGACCAGCGCGAGCCGCGTGTCCGCGCCGACCACCCCGTCCAGGACGGGCACCAGACCCTCGTTCCGGAACGGCGGGAGCATCGCGATCCCGAGGCCCTGCCTGGTCGCTTCCCAGAGCACGTCCATGTCGTTGCACACCAGCCGCCCGTCGACCCGCACGCGCCCGCCGTCGAGCAGCGGCCACCACGTGACCGGGCGCACGCCGCGGTCGAAGCCCAGCAGGCAGGCGTGGTCTCGCAGCTCCTCCGGTGTGCTCGGCACCCCGTGACGCTCGACGTACGCCGGCGACGCGAACGCCTGGCTGCGAAACCGCGCCAGCTGACGTGCGACCAGACCGGGGTCGAGGCGACCGGTCGCGCGCACGGCCACGTCGAAGCCCTCGCCGACGAGGTCGACGTGCCGCGTGGAGACCTCGACCTCGAGGCGCACCTCGGGGAACGCGTGCACGAACGTCAGGAGGACCTCGGTGAGCTCCCCGCTCACCGGCGGCACGCTCACGCGGAGCAGGCCGCGCGGGACCCCGTCGGCCCGACGCAGCGCCGCCCAGCCCTCGCCCACCGCCGCCAGCGCGGTCCGGGCGTGCCCGTACAGCTCCGTCCCCGCGTCCGTCAGCGCCGTGCGGCGCGTGGTCCGGCGTAGCAGACGCACGCCCAGCCGCTCCTCCAGGCGCGCCAGGCGTCGGCTCACGGTCGCTCGCGGCAGCCCCAGCTCGTCGGCCGCGCCGGACACGGACCCGGCGTCCACCACCGCCACGAACGCGGCCAGCTCGGAGGTCTCGGGGAGGTCGTCTGCCATCTGTACGATTTCCTGTCGAGTCGTACCCATCATTGCACATGGCATGCAAATCGGCGGCATCGTACTCAGCATCCAGGAGGGAACGATGAACCCGAAGATCGCTGGATACTGGGCCGCGACCGGCCTGTTCGTGTTCGCGCTCGGCGCGAGCGGTGTGATGGACCTGGTGCTTCCGCCGATGCTCGCGGAGTCCATGCAGCACCTGGGGTACCCGGACTACTTCGCGCGCATCCTGGGCGTCTGGAAGGTGCTGGGCGTGCTGGCGCTGCTCGCCCCCGGCACCCGCCGGCTCAAGGAGTGGGCCTACGCGGGCTTCTTCTTCGACCTGTCGGGGGCCGCCGCCTCGCACCTGATCTCGGGCGACGGGATGGGCGGCGCGGGCGCACCGCTGGTGCTGCTGCTGCTCGGCGCCGCCTCGTGGGCGCTGGTCGACGCGCGCGCCGGCGCGTGGTCGGCCGGGCTCCGCGACGCCACCCCCGCGCCGGCTACTTGATCGAGAAGTAGCGGGTGCGGGCCTCGCTGTACTCGTGGACGCCCTCGACGCCCGACTCGCGGCCCATGCCCGACTGCTTCACGCCGCCGAAGGGCGCCTCGGCGGTCACCGGGTACCAGTCGTTGACGCCGACCATCCCGAACTCGAGCTGCTCGGACACGGTCATCGCGGTCGCCAGATCGCGCGTGAACACGAAGGACGCCAGGCCGTACTCGGTGTCGTTCGCCATCCGCAGCGCGTCCTCCGTCGTGTCGAAGGGCACGATGGGCATCACGGGCCCGAAGATCTCCTCGCGCATCACGGGGGCCTCGTGCGGCACGTCCGTCAGCACCGTCGGCGGGTAGAAGAAGCCCTTGCCCTCGGGCACCCGTCCGCCCGCCAGCACCTTCGCCCCCATCGCCACCGAGCGGTCCACGAGATCCGCGATCCGGTCCCGCTGGCGGGCGTTGATCATCGGGCCCACGGTCGTCTTCGGATCGAGCCCGTGGCCGACGACCTCGCGCTCGGCAGCGGCGGCCGCCGCCTGCGCGAAGCGCTCGGCGATGGAGGCGTGGACCAGGAAGCGCTGGGGTGCGATGCACACCTGCCCGCCGTTGCGCGTCTTCGCGACGACACCCGCGCGGGCGACGGCCTCCACGTCCACGTCGGGGAACACCAGCACGGGGGCGTTGCCACCGAGCTCGAGGGCGAGCCGGGTCACCGTCCGGGAGGCGCCGTCCATCAGCAGCTTGCCGACGCGCGTGCTGCCCGTGAACGCGATCTTGCGGCAGCGCGGGTCGTCGAGCATGGCCTGGCCCATGCCGTGCGGGTCGCCGTTGATCACGTTGAGCACCCCCGGCGGCAGTCCGGCCTCCTCGAACGCGCGCGCGTAGTCGAGGGCGGAGCGTGGCGTGAGCTCGGAGGGGCGCACGACGACGGTGCAGCCCGCCGCGAGCGCGGAGGAGACCGCCCGGTTGACGTTGTAGACCGGGAAGTTCCACGCGGTGATGACGCCGATGACCCCCATGGGCGCGTACGTCACGTCGATGCGGCGGCTCGGGACCCGCGAGGGGATCCAGCGCCCGCCGAGGCGACGCGCCTCCTCCGCCGCGACCCGGAGGTAGTTCGGGGCACCCGCCCACTCCCCTCGCGACTGCGCGAGCGGCTTGCCAGACTCCTCGGTGGTGCGGCGGGCGAGCTCGTCCAGGCGTGCCACGATCCGGTCGGCTGCGGCCTCGAGCACGGCCGCCCGCTGGTAGGCGGTGCGCCGTGACCAGTCGGGGAAGGCCGAGGCGGCGGCGTCCAGCGCGCGGACGGCGTCTCGATCGTCACCGTAGGCCACCTCCTCGATCGGCGCCTCGGTCGCCGGATCGATCAGCGTCCATCGCCCGCCGCCCACCGCCTCGGTCGCCTGTCCACCGATCCACATCCGACCCTCCCCGCGCTCCGTATTCGCGCAGTGACAACCGGGCCTGCGGACAGATACAACTGCCCACATGATCTTCCTGTCGATCCTCCTGGCGTGCACGTCCGACAAGGACGGCGAGACGGACACCTCCCCGACGGACTCCGACACCGATGGCGTCGGGACCACCGCCGAGACCGGGGACACCACCATCCCGAGCGACTGCAGCTTCGACGAGTCGCTGACGGTGGAGCTCTCCGTGGCCGCGGGTCCCGACGCGTCGCTGGCGGCGCTCACCGTGGACACCTCCGCCGCGGCCCAGGTCGCGGTGACCTGCGCGTCGACGACCGAGCCCGACGAGCGGCACCTGATCGAGAGCACCGGCGCGGCCCGGCACCACGAGCTGCGCCTGCTCGGGCTCCTCCAGGACACGACGTACACCTGCCGCGCGGTGTCGACCTGTCCGGCCTCGGCGGTCTCCGAGCCCGTGTCGCACACGACCGGATCCGCGCGGATCGAGATCCCGGAGCTCCAGGTCCAGGTGGACCCCGAGCTCGGCATGACCGGGACGTACAGCCTCGCCCCGTGGCTCGTGGACGGCTGCAGGCACTTCAACAGCCCCTCGTGGCTCATGATGTGGGACCCCGAGGGCCGGCCGCGCTGGTGGTGGGAGCTCGCCCCCGACGTGTACGCCGACCTCGAGGTGCTCTACGACAAGACCACCGGGCTGATCGAGTGGGGCGGCGGCGAGACCGAGTTCGGCGCGTTCAACTCCCTCGACCCCTGGGACGGCCGGGTGTACGCGGCGAACCTCCCGGTCTGGGACGACAACCTGTTCTCGCACGACGGCAACCGGGTGGACGCGAACCGTCTGCTGACGTTGCAGTACATCGACAACCACAACACCGCGAACACGCGCACCTGGGCCGGCTTCGGCATCCGACTGATCGATCAGTCGAAGGGCGACGCGGTGCTGTTCCAGCTCGACAGCCAGCGCTACTACGACGAGGGGCTGCTGCTCGAGGTCGTTCCGGACGGTACCAACGGGGTGATCGCCCGTGATCCGTGGCACGCGAACAGCGTGGAGTGGTTCGACGACCCGGACGGACCCGTCCTGTACGTCAGCCTCTGCTACGGGCAGCAGTTCTGGGCGATCGACGGCACCGACGGCTCGATGAAGTGGCGGGTCGGCGCGAACCTCGGGTGGACCGTGCTCGACGAGAACGGAAACCCGCTGAGCCAGAGCGACCTGCCCCAGTGTCAGCACGGCACCGAGCGGATCGACGCGAAGCACTTCCTGTTCTACGACAACGGCCAGCTCCGGGGCGAGAGCCGCGCGACGGAGTGGTACTTCGACCCCGACACGAAGGTCGCCCAGCGCGTCTGGAACTGGACCGAGCCGGGTTGGTTCCAGCCCTTCCTGGGCGACGCCGACGACCTCGGGAACGGCCGCGTCCTGCTCACGCAGGCGGACATCGGCTGCCACGTGCCGCGGCTGTCGCAGATCGTGGAGGTCGACCGTGCGACGGGCCGCGTCGCCAACCGCATGACGTACCCGAACGACCTGTGGGGCTCGTACCGCACCCAGCGCATCGACGGGTGCGACCTGTTCGCGAACGCGAAGTACTGCCCCGCCGTCGCCGCCCGCCTCGACGAGATCTTCGAGTAGCCGGACTACCCGGGGTAGCGCGTCCAGTCGGACTCGCTCGGCTCGAAGAACGGACCGGGCCCGAAGTGCCCCCACAGGTCGTCGGCCACCTGGCTCACGATGCCGCGCAGCTCGAGGTCGTCCGCGAGCTCGGCGCGCACGGCCGCACGACCCCAGCGCGCGCCCGCGAGCGCACCCGCCAGCGCGCCGGTCCAGTCCGAGCCACCCGGGTGGAGTACCGCCAACCCGGAAGCGTCCGCCGGATCCCGGACCGCCGCGCAGGCGTACACCGCGATGGCCAGCACGCTCTCGACCGACCACCCGTCGCCGAAGGCCGTCAGCCGCTCGGCGGAGGGTTCCCCGAGGTCCGCCTGCTCGAGCGCGAGCCCGAGCGCCTCCAGCACCGGGAGCGCCTCGGCACCCGCCGCCTCCAGATCCGACCACACGTGGTCGACCACCTCGTCCCAGGCGGCCCCCCGGATCAGGTCCGACAGCATCTGGACCACCGTGACCGAGGCGAAGCCCGCGCTCGGATGCCCGTGTGTCAGGGCGGCCGCGCCGCGCGCGAGATCCGGCAGCGACCAGCCCCGGGACAGCGCGATCGGCACCATGCGCGGCAGGATGCCACCCTCGGACGCGTTGTTGATCGGCCGCTCCGGCGTGCCCATCCAGCCAGAGCGCAGCGCCTGGCCCGTCACCGTGGTGCGGCCCCGACGGGCATAGAGCTGCTCGGTGGCGGACAGCCAACCGTCCGGACGCGGTGGCGGCGCACCCTTGCGCTGGGTGTCGAGCCATCGCAGCCAGGCCCGGTGGACCGACGCGATCGGATCCGCCGGTTGCTGCGAGGCCACGCGGTTGTGCGCGCGCAGGACGCCCTCGGCCGTGAACAGCATCAGCTGCGTCGTGTCGCCGGCGAGGCCCGTGCGACCCTCGACGGACACGAACCGCCGCAGGACGGGGGAGCGCTCCTGGCGTGGGTGGATCAGCGGGTGCGCGACGGCGGCGTCGAGCGCCCAACCCAGCGCGTCCCCCACGGCCGCGCCGAGGACGCAGGCCCACGTCCTCTCACGCGCCTCCTCGAGCGCCTCCTCCAACACCGTCCCCGCCCCCCGCCGCGATGATGCCACGTCCGGCCGGGCGGACCCAGTCGAGGGTGGCGCGCAGCCCGGGACGCGCCGTCGCGAAGCGCTCCAGGGTGTCCGCGACCTCGGCGTAGGTGGGCGCGACGACCGCGAAGGTCGCCACCCGTCGCGCGGCGGTCGGATCCGTGGTGGCCAGCACACCCCGCGCGAGCCGCCCGTCCCGCAGCGAGGCGGGCAGCGCCTCCGCCAACACCCGCTCCACCCCCATGGGGTCCAGGCCCTCCCGGCGGAGTGCCGTGATCGGCGCGAACCACCACACCCCGCGCGCGCCCGGCGCGAGCCGACGCCGCACGGACAGCGACAGGCGGCCCATCGTCTGGCGCGGGTTGACCTCCGACAGCGCCTCGAGGCGCAGCCCGCCCTCCCCTCGCACGACCAGCGCGTCGATCGAGAGCGGACCCAGGTGGCCGGCGTCGCGCGCCTCCTCCGCCACCGCCGCGAGCACGCGCTGCAGCTCGTCCCACGCGCGACCGGCGCCACCGCCGTCGAGGAAGGCGACCACCTCGCGCGGCAACCCGCTGTCCGGCGGTCCGAGCACCACCCCGCGGAAGACGCCGTTGCGTGCTCCGAAGCGGGTGATGCCGAGGTGCCGCACACGGTCGGGCTCCACGTCCGCGTGGGCCGAGAGCTCCGCCACGACGTCGAGCCAGCGCTCCACGACCACCGGACCCGCGCCGGCCACGAAGGTCCGGGCCCGGTCGTCCAGCCCGCCCTCCACCCGCACCCGGTGCCTTCCCGACGCGCTGTAGGCGGCCTTCACCACGTACGATCCACCGTCCGCCACCGCTGCCTCGACCTCCCCGAGGCTCTCGCACACGACACCGAGGTCGCGCGGATCGCAGGCCACGGTGCACCCCTCGATCAACCTCCGCGCGAGCCGGGCGCTCCAGACCTTCGAGAACAGCTCGACCCGACGCGCGTCGTCGCCCCTGGCCTGGGACGCGGGCACGCCGGGCGACCAGGACCACGGCACGATCTCGGTCGCCCGCTCGGGGAGCTCGTCGGCGAAGGCCGGGACGGGCACGCCGCGCTCCGCGAGCGCCGCCAGCCACGGCAGCGACGGGGAGGGCGCCAGCACCACGTCCTCGCGCTCGGCCGACCACAGGGGCAGGGCCGCGAGATCGGCGTCCACGGCGTCCGACGACGAGCGCCCGCCGAGCAGGTCCTCCACCCCGGCGTTCATCACGAACACCCGCGGCACCCGCCCGCGCGAGCCGCCCGCGGTCCGCAGCCGTCGGACGTAGTCGTCGTCGAGCCCCGCGCGGCGCCGCGCCTCCACGTCGATCACCGGTCCCCGGGCACGCGCCGGGCCCAGGCCGGGCGGAGCCGCGCGAACGAAGGTGTCCCAGTCCGACTCGCCCTCGCGCTGCGAGAGCCGCCGCATCCAGCGAGCCCCGATCCGCACGTGCCGGATCTCGTCCTCGTAGACCTGGCGCAGCGTCTCCGCCGTGCGCGGGTCGCCCGCCTCTTCGAACCGCGCCCGCCAGTGGCCGGAGAAGTCCAGGTTGGCCTGCTCGAGCACCAGCGCCATGCCGATCACGAAGGCGCCCGCATCCTCCACCGGCGCCAGCACGTCCCAGAAGTGCGTGGAGACGCCCACCTCGCCCAGTGACGTCCCCGCCTCCCCCATCCGCTCGAGGTAGGCCGACAGGTGTGCCTGCTCCTCGGCCAGCGTCGCGAACCACGCGCGCCGGAGCCGGGGCGGGGCGTCCGGGAAGCGGAGCAGGGCCAGCGCGAACAGCTCGGCCGCCAGCAGCTCGTGGTTCGCGAGCGCGTGCAGGAGCACGCCACGGTCGCGCTCGTCCCGCAGCGCCCGCACGCGCGGCCGAGGCACGTCCCGGTCGAACGCCAGCTCCGGTGGACGTCCCGGTCGGTCCGGGAGCGGGATCGCCGGACCGGGCAGGTCCACGGCTCCCGGCGCGACCGGCGCCAGCTTGTCCGCCAACGTCCGCCCGAACAGGACCCGCTCCGCCACCTCGCACACGGACTCGCCCACCGCCTGGCTCCGGATACACTCGTCGTCGGATGGACCACGGCACCGACAACCGCAGGTATCGCATCCTGGACGTCGTGGGCCGGGGCGGGTTCGGTACGGTCTACCGCGGCGAAGCCATGGGTGCGGGCGGCTTCGTCAAGGAGGTCGCGCTCAAGGTGCTGCACCCCGGGGTCGAGGCGAACCCCGAGCAGCTCTCCCGCCTCCGCGACGAAGCCCGCCTGCTCGGGCTGCTCAAGCACCGCTCGATCGTCGGCGTCGACACGCTCACCCGCATGCACGACCGGTGGACCGTCGTGATGGAGTACGTCCCGGGCGCGACCGTCCGCGACCTCCTGGAGCGCTACGGTCCCCTGCCGCTGCCGATGGCGCTCGAGATCGGCGAGCACGTCGCGAGCGCCCTGCACGCGGCGTACACCCTCCCCGGGCCCGACGGGCAGCCGCTGCGCCTGCTCCACCGCGACGTGAAGCCGAGCAACCTCCAGGTCACCCGCTACGGCGAGGTCAAGCTGCTGGACTTCGGCATCGCCCGCGCCGAGATGGAGCGGGACCGCCGTGGGGGCGTCGTCTACGGCTCGGTCCCCTACCTCGCGCCCGAGCGGCTCGAGCTGCGCGACACGCACCAGGCCGACGTCTACGCTCTCGCGCTCACGCTGGTCCAGACCATCACCGGAACGCTGCCGCTCACGGGTGTCGCCCCCGCCGAGCGAGCGCAGGCCGCGCGCACCAGCCTCGAGGAGATCGCGGCCCCACCCCAGCTGGTCGCGTTGCTCGATCGGGCGCTCGCCGAGGCACCCGAGGCCAGACCCGACGCCCGGGAGCTCGAGCACGAGCTCAAGCGGGTCCAGCGCCTGTTCACCGTCTTCGACCCGCGCGAGTGGGCCCAGGACCACGTCGGCCCCGTGCTCGACGAGCACCGCCCCCACGCGGGCGAGCTGACGGGCATGGTGTTCACCGAGGGGGCGAGCGCGGACAACCTGCTGGACCTCGTGGGCGGGAAGGCGCCGCGGACCTTCGACGACCCGAGCCACCCGCCCATGCCCGAGATCTCGCCGGACGCGACGACGGACGGCGGACCGATCGAGCCCGTGCGCCCCGTGCTCCCGCTGGAGGAGACCCCGTCCCAGGCGTCGGTCCTCACCCGGGAGCCCGACGACAGCACGCCCGAGTTCGACGCGTTGCCCGCGGTCGCCATCCTCGATGGAACACCCAGGCCGGCGCTCGAGCGACCGGCGCGCGAGGGGGGCGCCGGACGGGTGGCGATGGCGGTGCTCGTCGCGCTCGCGGTCACGCTGGTGCTCGGCGCCGCCGCGCTCGTGGTGGGCGCCGTGGGCTCGGTCGCGGCCGTGGTGGCCGCCTTCGCGGGCGCGTTCCTGTGGTCCGAGGACATGTGCGTGAGCGCCGTGGACACCGCGCGCGACGACGCCGCCGACCACCGCTGGGCCGACGACCTCGAGCCGCTCCTCGACGAGACCCAGACCGCCTGCGAGCACGGGCGGATCAACGCCTGGGGTGTGCTGAACCTGTCCGTCCGCATCGACGACCTGACCGAGGACGGCGAGCTCTCCCAGCGGGACCTGGAGAAGCTGGAGGCACAGCTCGAGCGGATGCGTTCGCGCTGACTCGCCGGGCGAGGGGTTAGGGTGGGCCCGACCGACCGCCGGGTCTGCCGGCGAAGGAGGAGGACGATGAGACTGGTGGCCTGTCTGGCCCTCCTGGTGGCGTGTGGGAAGAAGGCTCCGGTGGAGGCCCCGACCCCTGCGCCTGCGCCCGCCGCGCCCGCTCCGGCGCCCGCTCCGATGCCCGCCCCCGAGCCCGAGCCCGAGGTCGTGGCCCAGGTCGAGCGACCGCCTGCGGAACGCGCGCACAACGCCGACTTCATGGTCGCGATCACGTACGCCGACGGCAGCGGCAGCAAGGGCCACGTGGTCCGCGTGGAGCGCTCCGAGGACTGGTTCGGCGACAGCTGGACCGACGCGAAGGCCAAGCTCACCGTCGACCTCGAGGCGGACAGCGCGGCCACGTCGGCCGAGTGGTCCCAGCTGCGCACCATCAACGTGAGCTACCTCGGCCAGCAGGACATCGACTGCGCGATGGACAGCGGCTTCACGCCGGTGATGTACCAGTGCACGCTGCGGACCGACACGACCGTGAAGACCGCGGACGGCAAGTCCTGGAAGGCGGCCGACCGTCACAAGTGGCGCCTGATCCTCGAGAGCGGCGACGTGCTCGAGTTCTGGATCTACAAGCTGCCCGCGCGCGCCCAGGAGGAGGCCGTGCCCGAGCTCGGCACCACCACGGAGAACGTGGAGATGTACACCTCGCTGCAGGCCGACCTGATGAAGCTCAAGGCGGGCAAGGTGCCGAAGACCATCACGATCTCGGTGCCGTGATGGAAGGCGGGGCGGCCGCGCTGCTGGTCCCTCCCCGGGTCCGCCGGGGATGGTTCGTGGCCTGCCGCTCCGCGGACCTGCGCGCGCGCCCGATCGTCACGCGCCTGTGGGGCCTGCCGATCACGCTGTTCCGCACCGAGGGCGGCGTCGGCGCGCTGGTCGACCGCTGCCCACACCGCAACGTGCCGCTGTCCGACGGCACCGTCGTCGACGGCACCCTCCAGTGCCCGTACCACGGGTGGCGCTTCCGCCCCGACGGCGCCTGCACGCACGTCCCCGGCCTGTCCGGTGCACCCGGCAAGGCCCACGGAGCCTCGGCGTACCCGGTGCGCGAACAGCAGGGCTTCGTGTGGATCTGGGGGGACCCCGAGGTCGCGCCCGAGGGCGAGCCCTTCCGCTTCCGTCTCGCCGACGACCCGACGTACACGACCGTCCGCCGGACCGTGCGCGCCGAGGGCTCCATGCACATGGTGGCGGAGAACGCGCTCGACGTCCCGCACACCGCCTTTGTCCATGCGGGCCTGTTCCGCAACGACAAGCCAGAGCGGACCCCCATCACCTGCGTCGTCGAGCGTGAAGCGGACCGGGTCGTGTGCGAGTACGTCGGGGAGGCGCGCCCGGAGGGGCTCGTCGGCCGGCTGCTCTCACCGTCCGGCGGCACGGTGACCCACTTCGACCGGTTCTACCTGCCGTCGGTGGTCGAGGTCGAGTACCGCATCGGCACCGAGAACCACATCCTCGTCGACGCCGTGCTCACCCCGGAGGACGACTATCGGACGGTGCTGCACGCGGTCGTGTCGGTGAGGACGCGGGTCCCGGGCTGGCTGCTCAAGCCCGTCGTGCTGCCCTTCGCGCTGTGGATCTTCCGCCAGGACGCGCTGTTGCTCGCGAAGCAGACCGCGACGATGCAGGCCTTCGGCGAGCAGCGGTACGCGAGCACCGAGATCGACCTGCTGGGACCTCACATCCTCAAGCTCATGCAGCGGGCGGCAGCGGGCCGCCTCACCGAGCGTCAGACGCCATGGCGGAAAGAGACCACGCTGCTGGTGTGACGGGCGGTGCCCACGGCCGGCCGCAGGTGATAACGTCCGCCCTCTGACGGAGGTTGCATGAACCACCCCGACGCCATCCGGCAGCTCGCCGAGATCGGCATGGACGATCTGTCCTACAAGGCCATCGCCCTGCTCCCCCTGGTCCAGGTCGCCTGGGCCGACGGAGCGATCCAGGAAGCCGAGCACGAGCTGATCAGCCAGCTGGCCGAGGAGCGGTTCGCGGTGGGCGAGGAAGGGACCCGTCTGATCGAGGACTGGCTCAAGTACGCACCCTCCGAAGACTACTACCGCCGCGGCATCGAGGCTCTGGTCACGCTGGTGACCAAGGACGGCGAGCACGGCCTCGGGGACGACGTGCTGACCGAGCTCGTGGACCACGCCCGGCAGGTGGCGAAGGCCGCGGGCGGTCTGTTCGGCATCGGGTCGGTGAGCCGGTCCGAGGCGGCGACGATCGACCAGCTCGCGCGCGCGCTCGCCGACGGCGCCGTGGGCAAGGGCCCGCCCCCGCTGCCCAAGACGTTCAGCGACAAGAAGGGCCGCGTCACGATCACCTTCGCCAACACCATGACGCTCGACATGGCGGGCACCAAGGGCGGCGTGCTCGAGCCCGACCCGATGTTCGGGATGTCCGGTCGGATCCCCGTCGACCGGCAGGGCGTGACCATCGGCAGCGACGACCGCGCGGACCTCCGCGTGGAGGACGATCCCGAGATCAGCGGCCTGCACTGCCGCTTCTACGAGGAGAACCGCAAGTTCTACGTCCAGGACCTCGACTCGGAGACCGGCACCTTCGTGGGCAAGGAGCGCGTGTCGCAGCGTCGGCTCATCGGCGGCGAGGTGATCCACGTGGGCCAGGTCGTCCTGACCTTCAAGCTGCTCCGGAAGATCCCGAAGCAGATGGCGCAGTAGCCCCCGGCAGGCCCAGGAGCCCGTCGGGCCTGGCGCGGAGCAGCCTACGCGCCACAGCGCTAGTTGCAGGTCACGAGGGGATCGACGCTCGGGTCCCTGGCCGCGGCATCGGCGGACACCCGCAGCCGGACGCAGCCCGTCGCAGGGCTCGCAGCGGGCCCCCGCGATGTCGCGACACGTCGCACCCGCCTCGAGGTCGGTCGGCGGCACCAGGGCCGTCAGCTCGAGCTGGACGAGGCTGGCGCCGTCCTCCGTGAAGACCGCCGCGAGCTCGGCGTCCCAGAGCCGCAGCGTGCCCCCACCCGTCCGATGCAGCGCCAGCTCGCCGCTCGCCCGCAGCACCGGGTTGGTCACGAAGTCCGCAGGCCACGCGGTGAGCGTCTCGCAGTCGAAGGCGCCGCCCGTGGCGGAGCCCATGTGCACGCGGTCCAGCCCGGGCCACACGCGGATCACGATGGCGTCCACGTCGAGGCCCACCACCGCAGAGGGCCGCGGATCCGTGACGTGCAGCTCGCTCCACGGCAGGACGTAGGTCCCGCCCAGCGTGGGGTCGGGATCGACCTTGGCCCAGGTCGTCAGGGGGATCGACCGGGACGCGTAGCACTCCTGCGAGCACACGTCCTCCATGCACCAGGCGGTGAGCGAGGTCTCGACGAGGTAGGTCGTGTCCGGCAGCAGGCGCGACGCTGGGACGAAGCGGAGCCAGTCGTCGTCCGAGGTCGTCTCGCCAGGCACCCCGTCGATCACGACCGAGGCCTCGTAGAGGTCGCAGTCCCCGACCGTGATGCGACCCAGCGTGATCACGTCGATCGGCACCGGCTCGGGGACCGCCCAGGCCACCAGCACCGACGGGCACAGGTCCGAGAAGCACGGCTCCCCGGTCCAGGTCGTGGTCGTCGTTCCGTGCGGCTCGGGCTTCGGAGCGGGCGCGGGGGTCGGGGCGGGCGTGGGCGTGGGGCTGGGCTCCGTTCCCGGGGCGTCGCGTCGACAGGCGAACCAGGCGACGACCCACCACATCGCCTACGGGCCCTCGGCTGGCGGCAACCCCATCAGCAGATCGTCGGCGGGCTCGATCAGGGGCGCACGACAGCCCATCCGCGTCAGCGCCTTGAGCGCCCGGATGCCCCCTGCCCGCTCCACCCGGTTCAGCCGCTCGACCAGCGCGACCTCGAGCTGGTGCTCGCCCGACCGGAACAGGCGCATGCAGAAGCTCGGCCACACGTTCGCGATCACGCTGACGAAGCCCGCCAGCTGCGTGCTCTTCGCGGCCATCGGCAGGACGGCGTCGCCCTTGGCCCAGATCACGCCGGGATCCTCGTTCGCCATGCGCTCCAGGCGGTAGACGTCGGCGCCCGCGTCCACCATGCCGGTCACGGTGCCCGCCGCACGCAGCGCCGCGTACAGCTTCGGTGTCATCGGTGTCGACACGTGGTGCGGATCGTGGAGCGCGAGCACGGGGATCCCCTTGCCCGCCACGCTCTCGAACCACGCGCGGCTGGTCGCGTCGTCCACGCGGTACCACGCGGGCGGGGGCACCACGACCGCACCTGCCCCCTGCTCGCGGGCGGCGTCCGTCAAATACGCCGTGGTCGCCGGGTTCGGATCCCACGTACACGCGAACACCACCTTGCCGCGCGCCGCGTCCAGCACGGTGCGGTGCACGGCCTCGCGCTCGCGATCCGACAGGTAGGGCAGCTCGCCCGTCGTCCCCGTCACCAGGAAGCCGTCGACGCCCTGCGTGGACAGCCAGAGCACGTGCGCCCTCAACCGCGCGAGATCGACCCGCGCACGAGAGTCGAACGGCGTCAGCAACGACGTGTAGAAGGGCATGAGGCCTGCCACCTTCGCAGACCCCCGGTTCTCCGTCAAGCGAGGTCGGAAGGTGCTAGGATGTAGGCGCGTCCACGGGTGGAATCATGAAGCGCAACGGATCCGCTGCCGTCGTCCTCGTCCTGTCGCTCCTCGCCGCCGGCTGCAAGAGCGAGGGGAACCTGTTCGAGCAGGTCAACACCGACTCCTTCGCCCAGGCGCCGAGCAACGAGGTCGACATCCTCTGGGTGATCGACAACTCGAACTCGATGACGGAGGAGCAGGCCACGCTCCGCGCGGGCTTCGGGCTGTTCGCCGATCAGCTCGACGAGTCGGGCACCGACTTCCACCTCGGGGTCATCAGCACCTCCTTCGACTACGACGACCCCACCCGCGGCGTGCTGGTGGGTGATCCCCCGTTCCTGACGCCCGAGGACGACTACGTCTCCGCGTTCACCCAGCGCGCGACCCTCGGGATCGACGGCTCCGACAAGGAGAAGGGGCTCGAGGCCGCGCTGTACGCGCTGCAGCCGACCATGACCTTCGAGGGAGGCCCCAACGAGGGCTTCGTCCGGCCGGACGCCCAGCTCCTCGTGGTGTTCGTGTCCGACGAGGAGGACTGCTCGGACGGCGGCGTGCTCGAGGGCCAGGGCGCGGACGCGTGCTACCGCGACGAGGAGCTCCTGCCCCCGATCTCGAAGTACGTGCAGGGCTTCGAGGCCCTCAAGAAGGACAAGAGCTTCGTGCAGATCGGCGCCATCGTCGGCACGGTGAACACGAGCTGTCAGGCCGTCCCCGGCACGCGGTACATCAACGTCGCCGCGCTGACGGGCGGGCTCGTCGGCGACATCTGCCAGACGGATTGGGACGGTATCCTCTCGGACCTCGGCCTGAACGCGACCGGGATGCGGAGCCAGTTCCAGCTCTCGGCCGCCGCCATCCCCGACACGATCAAGGTGTGGGTGGACGAGGAAGAGTGGACGGAAGACCCGGTGAATGGCTGGACGTACGACGAGGCCACGTGGTTCCTGTCGTTCCACGACCGCCTCCCGCCGCGCGGCTCGGTGATCAGCGTGCAGTACACCGTTCAGCCGGGCGTGTCCGAACCGCAGGTCCAACCGACCACGACGGAGTCCTCTGCCACGACTCCGTGAGGTGACGGCGGGTTTCTCTGGACGGTGGGGCGCCGTCGGGTCCAGAATGTCCCGACGGGTGCCCACGCGGGTCGGCACCCTCGAGGAGTTGTCCCATGACCTCGACGCGGAACGCCCTGATCGTCGCCCTCCTCGCGGGCTGCGCACCCATCGACAACACGGTCGACTTCCTCGACAACATCGAGTCGTTCGCCCAGGCGCCGAACAACAAGGTCGACATCCTCTGGGTCGTCGACAACTCCAACTCCATGGAGGAGGAGCAGGCGGCCCTCGCGACCGGGTTCGTCGCGTTCGCGAGCCAGCTCGAGGCCTCGGGCACCGACTTCCAGATCGGCGTCATCACCACGAGCTTCGACTACGACGACGACACGCGCGGCCGGCTGCTCGGCGACCCGCGGTGGATCACGAACACCGACGACTACGAGGCGATGTTCGCGGACCGCGCGACCTCTGCCGGCATCGGCGGGGCGGACAAGGAGAAGGGCCTCGAGGCCGGGCTCTACGCCCTGAGCCCTGCCGGCCTCGCTGGCCCCGGGGGATACAACGAGGGCTTCGTCCGCGCGGACGCCCAGCTGCTCGTGATCTTCGTGTCCGACGAGGACGACTGCAGCGACGGCGGCGCGCTCGAGGGCGAGGCCGCCACCGCCTGCTACACCTCGCAGGACAAGCTGACCTCGGTCACGAGCTTCGTCGAGGACTACCGATCCCTCAAGCCGAACGAGGACGACGTCTCCGCGAGCTCCATCGTGGGCACGACGAACTCGACGTGCAGCGAGGTCGTCGAGGGCACGCGGTACCTCGTGTTCACGGGGCTCATGGGCGGCCTCAACGGCGACATCTGCCAGGCGAACTGGGCCGGGATGCTGGGCGACCTCGGGCTGAACGCGACGGGCATCCGGACGCGGTTCCAGCTCGAGAAGGCCGCGCAGCCCGACACGATCGAGGTGACCGTCGACGACGAGCCCGTGCTGCAGGGCGCCGCCGACGGCTGGACCTACGACCAGGACACCTGGTACATCGAGTTCCACGGCGCCTCGGTCCCGGAGCGTGGCGCGCAGATCACCGTGGCGTACACCATCGATCCGGGCATGTCCGCCCCCAAGACGACGGCCGCGACCGAGTAGTCGGGCTCACTGCCCGACGACGATCCAGACGTTGCCCTGGAACACGGGGCCGATCTCGAGGTGGTGCGGCCCCGGCTGCAGCTGCACCGTCCGCATCTCGGGGATGTCCTCGTCGCACTCGGGGTCGGGGACCGACGCGTCGAGCTCGATCCTGTCGTCCCCCTCCCACACCGCCGGCAGCGCGTCCGCGGCGTCGGCGAGCAGCGTCCAGGTGCCGCCGCTGGTCACGTCGAACGCCACGTAGTTCGTCTCGGCCTGCACGATGTTCACCCGGTACGGCGAGCGGCCGGGGGAGATGGACCCCGCGTCGGCGCGGGTGGTGGAGGCATCCACGATCGCACCCTCGGCCACGTGGACGCACGCCCAGGTCTCGATGGGCTCGAGGGCGGTCGTCCCTCCGTCGTCGCCCCCACCACCGCACGCGACGGCCCACCACCCGCTCACGACCAGCCACCGCCCACGTTCCATTGGACCCTCCGCGCTCGAGGATGATAGTTGTTCGGGTTCCGGGGGGTGCGAGTGTCGGGCAAAGCGACCGTCTTGGTGTGCGACGACGAGGAGCTGATCCGCTGGTCGCTCGCGACACACCTCGAGCAGGAGGGGTACACGGTCCTCACCGCTTCGGACGGTCAGGAGTGCCTGGAGCTGGTGGGGCGTCAGGGGGGGATCGGGCTGGTCCTGATGGACCTGAAGATGCCCCGAAAGGACGGGTTGACCACGTTGCGGGAGCTCCGGGCGGCGGGCCACGAGGTGCCCGTCCTCGTGTTGACGGCGCACGGCGGCGTCGAGAGCGCCATCGAGGCCACGCGCCTGGGCGCGGCCGGGTACCTGTCCAAGCCGTTCGACGTGCGCGAGATCAGCCTCGCGGTCGAGAAGGCGCTGGCCCACGACCGCCTCAAGCACGAGGTCCACTACCTCAGGCGCCGCGAGCGCGCCGGGTACGGCGACTTCATCGGCGGCCACCCCTGCCTCAAGCCCCTGTTCGACACGCTCCGCCGGCTCGAGACCGTGGACGCGCCCACCGTGCTCATCCTCGGGGAGTCGGGGACCGGCAAGGACGTGATCGCGCGCTCGATCCACTCGCGTGGACCCCGCAAGGACCAGCCGTTCGTCGCGGTCGACTGCGCGTCGCTGCCCGAGCAGCTGATCGAGAGCGAGCTCTTCGGCCACGAGCGAGGCAGCTTCACCGACGCCAAGGCGCAGAAGCCGGGGCTCTTCGAGATCGCCCAGCGCGGGATGGTGTTCCTCGACGAGATCGGCGAGCTGCCCCTGGCGACGCAGAGCAAGCTGCTGCGCGCGATCGAGGACCGGAGCTTCCGCCGGGTCGGTGGCGTCCGCCAGTACGCCCTGGACGCCGGGATCGTCGCCGCGACCAACCGGAACCTCAAGGAGTGCGTCGAGAAGGGCACGTTCCGCGAGGATCTGTACTTCCGGCTCGACGTCATCAGCGTCCGCGTGCCTCCGCTGCGCGACCGGGCATCGGACGTCCCGCTGCTGGTGGAGCACTTCCTCGAGCGGTTCACCCGCAACTTCGGGAAGGGCCGGATCGGCATGGACGGCGAGGCGATGGCCCTGCTCCAGCAGCACCGCTGGCCGGGCAACGTGCGCGAGCTGCGAAACCTGGTGGAGCGGCTGGTCCTGCTCGGCCCCGACGACGTGATCCGCGCCGAGCACCTGCCCCCCGAGATCCGGTTCGCTCGGCCCCCGAGCAGCGCGTCCACCGGCGGTTGCCCCTTCGAGCTCCCCGAGGAGGGTGTGGATCTGGAGGCCGTGGAGCGTGGCCTGCTCGAGCAGGCGCTCGCCCGCACGAGCGGCAACCAGAGCGCGGCGGCCCGCCTGCTGGGCATCAGCCGGTACGCGCTGCGGTACCGCATGGAGAAGTTCCACATCTCCGCCTGACCGCACGCGGCCCGCTCACGCCCAGCGCTGCTCGAAGCGCGCGGCCAGCACGGCCGGACGGGGGCTGGGCGAGAACACCAGGTCGACGAACTCGATGCCTGCAGCGGCGAGGCGCTTCTCGAGCGCGTCCTCCCACCACTGCTCGTCCTCTCCGGTCGGGAGCCCGACGCGCAACGCCGTCAGGAAGGCGCCGCGCTGGGCGTCCACCCGAGCGCAGATCTCGGTCCCGAGCTCGTCCACCAGCTCGTCGCGCGTGCGGCCCGTGGGGCGTGCCCGACGCTCCTTGGACTGCAGGACCGCGGTCGGCAGCACGACCACGGGACAGGGCGCGAAGCGAGCGACGTGCTCTGCGACCGAACCGAGCATCAGGCGCTCCAGCCCCTGACGCCCGTGGGACGGCAGGATGATCGAGGTGGCGCCGATCTCCTTCGCGAGCTCCACGATGCGCGTCCCGGGATCACCGATCACCACGTGCAGCACGGGGTCCTCGACGCGCCCCTCGAGGCGCTCGGCCAGCGCCGTGAGCGCGTGCTGCCTGCGGGGCTCGTCGTCCTGCTGGCTGTAGACCACACCCGGGTATCCCAGGTCGAACCGTGGCAACACGTGCACCACGTGGACCTGTGAGCCGGCCCAGGGAGCCTGCAGCACCGCCTGGATCGCCGGATCCGAGAAGTCGGTGAGGTCGTGGGGGACCAGCACGATGGGCCGGGTCATTCCTTCTTCTCCTGGGCGGGGGCCGGAGCGGCTGCTGGGGCCGGGGCCGCGTTGCGGTGCTGGGTGTGGCACTGGGAGCAGGTCGCGAGGAGCTGGCCGTACAGCTCCGTCCGCTCGGCGGGGTCGTCGACGGTGCGGGCGCGACCCGCGATGACGTAGACCCCCTGCTCGAGCTCGCGCATGCCGTTGGGAGGAGCGCCCTCGAACCTGGGTACGAGGGGCATCTTGTCGAGCTCCGCGGCACCTCGGTTCCAGGACGCGTCGTCGTTCGCGAGCAGCCCGAGCCAGAGCCAGTCCGCCGACCACTTGTGCAGCGGCATGTTCTGGCCCTCGCTCCACTTCTGGGGCGGCACCGCGTCCCGGTGGTCGAGCTTGGGGCCGCCGTTCAGCGCGTCGTGGCATTCCGCACACGCCGCTGCGACATTCGCCACAGCGAGCGCTGCGCCGACCAGATCGGGAGCGTCGTTCAGCTTCTGGGCCGCCGTGTTGACCCGCGCGACGTAGGGGCGCCAGTCGTTCGGGAGCGCGGTGTCCGAACCCAGATCCAGCAGCGTCGCGGCGTACGTCTTCGCCTTCGCCAGATCACCGTCGATCACCGCGTCACGCGACGAGGTCAGCGCCCCGTAGCGCTGGTGCATCTCGTCGACGACCGGCGGCGCCGTCGGCTCCGCCCGAGCCGCCAGGATCCACAACCACATGCTCCCTCCCGAACGCCTGGGGCCAGTGCAAGCCGCGGGCCATCATCCATGGACTGGGGGACGTAGCTCCAGCACGAAGCAGGCGCCCGGCAACGGGCCCCTGCCCAGCGACAACGACCCGCCCATCGCGTGCGCCGATCGCGTACAGATGGCCAACCCGAGTCCGGTGCCACGCACCTTCGTCGTCGTGAACGGCTCGAACACCCGCTCGCCGAGCTCCGTCGGGATTCCGGGCCCGTCGTCGCAGACCGACACCCGGGACCCCTCGATCACCACCGCGATCCGCCCGCGCCCGTCCATGGCCTGCGCTGCGTTCTGCAGCAGGTTCAGCAGGATCTGCTGGACGAGGTTGGCGTCCGCCTGCACCTCGCCCGAGCCCTCGACCGTCACCACCACGTCGGGGTGGTCCTCGCGAACCCACTCGACGGCGGCGGAGACGGGGTCGGCCAGATCCACGGGCTGCAGCCGCACGGCGCCGGGGCGCGCGAACGCGAGCAGGTCGGTCACCAGCTCGTCCAGGCGCTTGATCTCGCGCTCGACGCGCAGCATGACCGGCGCGTAGGGGGCATCCTTGGGCACGCTGCGCGAGATCACCTGGATGGCGCCGCTGATCCCCGCCAGCGGGTTCCGCAGCTCGTGCGCCACCGCGGCCGACAGCGACCCGAGCTGCGCGAGCGCCTCCGAGCGGCGCAGCCGTCCCTCGAGCTCGACGGTCTCCGTCAGCTCCTCGATCTCGACCACCGCGGCGGCCAGCGGGTGGTGCGTGGGCACCACGTCGACACGATAGCTGCGCGTCGCCCCCCCCTCGGACCGGATGTCGACCCGGGGGAGCGACCGCGCCTTCCCCTCCTCCATCGCCGCCCGCACGACCTGCTCGAGGCTGGCGGCGGCCACGAGGTCGGCGGGGAGCACCTCCTCCCAGCGCAGCCCGAGGATGGACACGCCGCCGAGCCACCGGCTGGTGGAGCGCGTCGCCATGACCACGTGATCCTCGCGGTCGATGAGCACCACCATCGTGCGCAGGTGGGAGACGAGCAGCTGCTGGAGGCTCTCGAAGCTCGCGCGCTCGCGGGTCGTGACGTACCCACCCGTCATGATCGCGAGGTCCAGGCTCATCACCCGGTGCAGCGAGGCGCACACCTGCTGGTGGTGGTCCACGGGGAGCGTGCGGTACGCGATCTGCTGGAGATCGTCGGCCATCACCTGCATGGCGGCGTGCATGTACCGGGCCTCGAGCCCCACCTGGACGTGGCGCCAGCCGATCCGGCGCCGACGCTCGACGTAGGCCGCGTCGTGGGGACCCACGAGGAGCTCGCGGAGCCACACCTTCATCGTTCGCTCGAGGCGCTGGATCTGCTGCTCGTCCTCGAGCACACCGCGCGCGCCGGGGCTCTGCCAGACCCGCTCGTAGAAGTGGGCCACGACCCGATCCACCTCCGGCTCGACCGATGGCCAGAAGTCGAGGAGAAACGAGAGATCCTCGTCTGTCACCCCGACATAGGTCCGCAGCTCCTCCCACTCCGTCATGCCATCCCCGTCGGGCCATTATGGACCGGGACGGCGCGCGTGCCGGACACTCGCGGACGCACGCATGCTGATAGAGTCCGCGCGTAGGAGTCCTCGATGAAGTGGAACGCCGTCCGCCACGTGTTGGCGCCCATCGACCTGGCGGAGCCGGACGACAGCGGGGTGCGTCTGGCCCTCGAGGCCTCGGGGCATCCCGACAACGTGCACGTGATGTACGTCCTCCCCCCGGTCGAGGTCTCTCCGATGCTCCCGGACCCGGCCACGAAGATCGCCGAGGTCAGGGCGGAGCTGCGGACCTGGCTCGAGCAGCGTGGCCTGCCGGCGGGCATCCGGACCCACGTCTCGGTGTCGACGGCGCCCGAGAAGGCGATCTCGGAGCTGGCGGGCGCGCTGAAGGTGGACCTGGTCGTCCTCCCTTCCCACGGCCGCAGCGGGCTCAGCCGCCTGCTGCTCGGGTCCGTGGCCGAGCAGATCATCCGACACTCGCCGTGCCCGGTGCTGGTGCTCAAGCCGGGGCGCGCCGAGACTTGATCGCCACCGCCTGGGGCGTGGGGTTCGCGGCGGCGGCCGTGCTCGAGGTCCCCGGAGATCACGCGACCGTCGTGGACGCGGTGGCGGCCGCGCGCTCCGGAGACACCATCTCGATCGCGGCGGGCACCTGGTCGGGCGCGTTGTCGATCGATCGGACGCTGACCCTGGTGGCGGCGGAGGGGCCAGGCACGGTGACGCTCCGCGGACCCGACGCCGCGGACGGAGCGGCCGTGATCCGGGTGCGGATGGGCGCCGACCTCACGATGGACGGCATCACCGTCGACGGCGGCGGCCGGCACCGGGTCCTGTGGCTCGAAGACGACACGACGGCGACGGTCCGGAAGCTCGCGCTGCGAGGCCCCGCGAACGGAGACTACGGCGATGGCGGTGCCATCCTCGTGCGACCGGGTGCCTCGCTCGTGCTGGAGGAGCCCGCGCTCGATCAGCCTCCCCGGGGATTCCGCCGTGGCGGCTACATCGCGCTGGCGGGCGCGAGCCTGGTGGTGCGCGGCGGCGAGCTGCGCGGTGGACGGGCCGATCTGGGTGACGGCGGCGCGATCTTCGCGTTCGAGAGCAGCGTCGACATCGAGGGGGTGTCCTTCGTCGACGACGTGGCCTTCGAAGCGGGCGGGGCGATCAGCGTCGTCGACGGAGCGCTCACCGTCACCGACGCGACCTTCGCGGAGGGTCGCGCGGGCCTGGTGGGTTCGGCCAACGGGGTGGGCGGCGCCATCTTCGCGTGGGGCTCGCCGGTCGAGGTCCGAGGCACGGTGTTCCGGGACAACGCCGCCGTGCGGGGTGGGGCGATCGAACTGGTCGACTCGCCGAGCGCGTCGGTCGTCGGGAGCAGCTTCGAGCGGAACGTCGCGGAGCAGGGGGGCGGTACGATCGATCTGGCGTCGGGGGCCGCCGAGATCCGGGGCGCGGTGATCTGCGAGAGCTCGGCGCCGACCGGAGGCGTGGTGGCGACCGGTGGCGAGCTGCTGCTCGATCACACCGTGATCTCGCGCTCCACGGGCGCATCGGGCGCGGTGGGCACGGTCCAGGCGCCCGGCTCGCTGCGCGTGGTCCACGCCGACGTCCTCGAGACCACGGGCACCACCGTGTTCACGGGCGCGACGCTCACGAACACCGTGGTCGCCTGGGCGGACGGCGAGCTGGGCGACGTGACGGCCGACCACGCGGTGTTCTTCGAGGTCGACGGAGTCCCCGCCGGGCAGGTGGTCGGCGACCCGTCGTTCGTCGATCGGGCGCCCGGGGACTGCGTGGGCGACCTGCGACCGAGCTTGGGTAGCCCGCTGATCGACGCCGCGACCGGGCTCGACCCCGACGGTTCGCCCGCGGACGTGGGGGTGTACGGCGGCGCGTCCGACGAGCTGCTGGATGCCGACCGGGACGGGATCACAGGGCCCACGGACTGCGACGACGACGATCCCGCCGTCGGCGCCTGCCCCGAGGACACCGGGCAGCCTCAGGAGACCGGGACGCCCACCACCGATCCGAGCCCCGCACCCGAACCGGAGGACCCGCGCTGCGGGTGCGCGTCGTCGGGCGCGGCCGGGGCGGCCTCACTGCTGCCGGCCCTGCTCGTCGGCCTCCGACGCCGGCGCCGCGCTCAGTCGTGCTCCTTGGTCCCCTTCCGCCCCGACCCGTCGTAGGGCAGCAGCTCGAAGCGGGTGGCGACGAAGCGGTGGTCGGCGGTCAGCGTCCCCTCCACGCGGGCGCTGCGCTCCACCTTGCACTGGCCGTCGTCCTCGTGGGCCTCGGCCATGTCGAAGGGCGGCGCGACCCCGCTCACCGCGTAGTGCTCACCGTCGATCTCGACGGCCCAGAAGCAGCTCTTCGCGCCCTCCATGTGGAAGACGCACAGACCGCAGGCGGCGGGGACCACCCGCTCGGAGACCGCGACGCCGGAGGATCCGCAGGCCCACAGCCACAGCGCCATCACCACGTTCACCTCACCCGCGCCCTGTATCCGGTCAGAACGTGCCGACCGCGGACAGGCGCAGCCCCTCGAAGCCGGGCAGCGTGCGGCACTGCCCGCCCGAACAACGGATCCCCGCCTTCTGCGCCCCATAGAAGGCCTTCATCGTCCAGGCCCGCGCCGGCTTCACCTGGAGCTCGCCGCCCATGTAGACGCTGTCCGACACGTTGCCCGTGCTGCGGACGAGCGGGTTCGCCGTCCAGTCGAGCGAGACGGTCCCGGTGACCATCCCCTTCGTCAGCCCCCACGAGCTCTCGGCGTCCCCGAAGGGCGCCTGCTGCAGGTCGCCGTTGATGCCCCAGGCGAAGTACCGCGAGGCAGCGGAGATGTAGGCCAGCAGGCCCCCGGGGAGCGGGAAGTTCGTGGAGAGGTCGGCGTGCGCGAGGCGGTCGGCGCCGTCCGTGTTCCCGTCGCGATCGTCGACGCGGAAGCCCGTGTTGAACAGGACCGCGCGGTCCCCGTCGATGTACTCGAGCCCCGTCGTCACGTGGCCGATCGTCTCGGGCACGTCGTTGAAGTGCAGGCCGGTCGTGTCGAGGTCGCGGAAGGTCGCGAGGGCCACGTAGGGCACCAGCTTTCCCGGCACCGCCGCCCAGTCCACCTGGACCCGCGCACCCCAGATGTCGTTGCTGTTCACCGCCGCGGAGGTGTCCTCGAGGATCACCCGCTCGTACTCGAGGGTCGGACCGACCGACACCTCGTACAGCTCCGGCGTCAGCTTGCTGTTGACGCGCTCGACGCCGAGGTACCGCTTCCCTTCGACGAGGATGACGAAGGGTCCGGGATACCCGGAGGCGGAGAGGTAGCCGGCGTACCCGATGGGCGAGGTGTCGGGCAGCGCGAGATCGTGGCTGTACGAGTAAACGTCGCCCTCGACGAACCAGTCGATCCCCGCGACGCCGATGAGCTCCGTGGTGGCACCGCCCACGATCGCGTCGGCTGCCACGGGATCGTCGGTGAGCGAGGCGAAGCCCGTGGTCTCCACGAAGTCGTAGACCACACCGTGCGCGCCGACGTTGGCCGGACCGAGCCCGAAGCGCTCCGCACGCACGCCCGCGACGCGGTGGCGCAGGTCGCCGTAGATCCCGATGTTCGGGTTGTCCTGGAACACCTGCTGGCGGTTGGCGGTGGCCACCACGGCCGTCAGGTCCCACGCGCCGGGCCGCACGACGGCCTTCACGCCCTGCAGCGAGGTGTCGATGTCGATGTCCACGTTGCGGTTCAGGTTGAGCGCCAGCCCGCGCCCGAACGCGGTGTACGCGTCGCCGATCACGATCGTCGCGTGCTCGAGCTCGAACCGACCGCTCACCTTCTCGGGGTTCAGGTAGACATCCACGCCCGACGGGAACGGCGTGGGCGTCCCCGGGGTGACGAGCTCCCGCTCCACGTAGAGCACGTCGTCGAGGTAGTACCGGTTGGCCCACAGGGCGACCTGGTCCAGCTGGAGCGACGCCGTGAAGATCCCCTCGCTGACGACGGTGTTCAGCCGGTCGACCTGCTCCCAGTAGTCGAAGACGGGGACGTCGTCGGGGTCCGGCAGGCGCTGGTCGACCTGCCAGTACCGGAGCTCGATGTCGTTCGTGAACGTGACGCTGGGGCCCTTCGACTCGCCCGCGTCCTGGGCGAAGGCCACGCCCCACCACCACATCGCTCCCCCTCCGGTCGTGAAGGATTACATGGCTCCGGTCGGAGGTCCCGTGAGCCTGCACGATCGGATCGAGCGAGCCCTGGAACACCTGTGCATTCCGAAGGATCGCCTTCGTCTCGTGGCGCTGCTGCCGCTGGTGGAGGTGGCGTGGTCCGACGGGAGCATCGCCGACGAGGAGCGGCGCATGATCCTCGCGGTCGCCGACAAGCACGGCCTGCTGACGGACGAGGATCGGCCGATCGTGGAGGACTGGCTGTCGGAGAAGCCGTCGGGCCTCTTCCTCCACCACACGCGCCTGCTCATCGGTGAGCTGGGGAACCGCCTGCCCGAGGATCTCGACGCGACCGAGGTCGTCGCCTGGTGCTGGGCGCTCGCCGCGGCCGCGGGCGGGCTCTTCGGCTCCCGCATGATGTCCGTCTCGGCGGACGAGAAGGCGGCGCTCGAGCGCGTGGCCGAGGCGCTGGGCGTGACCGAGATCAAGCCCGAGTGGCGGACCCGGACCATCTGACCTGCCGGTGTCCCCTCACGACGCGTCGAGGGCGGCCTGGATCTCCCCCACCGAGCGCCTGGCCTCGGGGTCCTCGCAGCCAGCCAGCGCCCCGAGCCCCGCCTCCCAGGCCTCCCGCGCGTCGTCGTCGCGACCCAGGTCCTGCAGGAGCATGCCGAGCTGCAGGTGCCCCGCGCCGCTCGTCGGGTGTCGCCGGAGCAGCTCACCGAACGCCGTGAGCGCCTCCTCCGCGCGACCCGCCTTCTTCAGCTCGAACGCGAGGCTGTACAGCGCGAAGCGGTCGTCGGGCTTCTTCTCGAGCAGGGCGCGAAAGGCGTCGATGCGGTCCATGGCGGGTCTCCCCACCGACCGTAGCGTTAGGTGGGGTCGATGAGCCACCCTCCCGTGGTCCTGGTCCACGGCTTCCTCGCGACCCCGACCCTGATGTCGCCCATGCGCTGGCGCCTCGAGCGCGGTGGGCGCCGCGTGGTGACGCCGAAGCTGTCGCCGCTGTGCATCCAGGACGTGCGCAAGCTCGCCCGCCAGCTCGACGTGACGGTGGACCGTGCCCGACGCGAGCTCGGCCAGGAGCGCGTGGACGTCGTGGGCGTGAGCCAGGGGGGCATCCTGTCGCTGTGGTGGGCGCACCACGTCGGGGGATGGAGCAAGGTGCGCCGCCTGGTGCTGGTGGGCTCCCCCGTGCGAGGGACCTGGGCGGCGGCGGTCGGACTGCCGGTGCTGGGCGCCGTCTCCCGCGGGATCTGGCAGATGCTGCCGAGCTCCCCCTTCCTGCCCGAGCTCGACGTTCCCCTGCCGGACGGCGCCGAACTCACCACCCTCTCCATCCGGGGAGATCCGGTGTGCCCGGCCGAGCGGTGCGCGGTCCGCGGGGCCGACAACCAGGTGTTCGACGGGCCTCCGGGGCCGCTGAAGCACCAGTACCTGATCTTCAGCCGCCCGGTGTTCCGTCACCTCGAGGAGGTGTTGGACCGGACCTGATCCAGGACCCTCCGCGCTGGCGCTCGTGGGGGCGGTAGTTGGCCTTGTACGACAGGTGGCCGCACTCCTCCACCCACAACCCGAGGTACAGCCAGCGGCGCCCGGTGCGGCGGCACAGCTCGATCTCCTGCAGGGCGGACCAGGTGCCGGGGGAGAGCTCGGAGTAGTCGGGGTCGAAGTAGAAGTAGACCGAGCTCGCCGAGGTGCGGCCGAGGTCGACGACGCCGATGCCCACGAGGTGGTCGTCGTAGTGGTACCGCATCTCGACGGTCAGCGAGCAGGAGTGGACGAGCCACCCGACGTAGGACGCGGCCGTCATCTCACCGTCGTCGTCCCCGCGCAGGCCGCGCTCGCCCTTGTGGCGGTTGTACAGCCGCAGGTGCTCGTCGCTCCAGGACGGCGGGACCACGTCCACCCGCGCGTGCCCCTCCCAGCGCCTCGCGACCCGGCGCTGGGTCTTCCCCGGGCGGAAGTCGTCCACGGGGACGCGCAGGCCCTCACAGGCGGTGCAGGACGGACACTCGGTGCGGTACAGGCACGTCCCCACCCGCCGCTCGGATCGGGCGAAGCGCTCGTCGGTCTCGTCCAGCGTGAGCGCGCGGAGCTGCTGTCGGAGCGGCATCCGCGCGATCTGGCCGGGGCGATAGGGGCAGGGCTGGAGCCCGTCGTAGACCAGCCGCTCGACGGCCATCAGGGCGCGATGCTCTGCGCCTCGAGGTGGTCCAGCACGCTGTCGCGCAGCTCGCTGGTCCGCAGCTGGAAGGGCTCGACGCTGCGGAAGCACGAGGGGTCGATCCCGTCGCAGTCCTCGTCGTTGCCGTTGTTGCAGATCTCGACGTTGCCCGGGAAGCGGCTGTCGTCGGTGTCGTCGCAGTCCTGGACGCCGAGGAAGATGGCGTAGTCCGGCTGGGGCTGGGTGCAGGATGGCGCGGTGGGTGCGCCGCGCCCGACCCCGTCGCCGTCGTTGTCCGGCAGCCAGGGCAGGTTGGCGAGGGACTGGTCGTCGGTGTCGTCGCAGTCGAGCTGGTTGCTCACGTACTGGTTCGGCTGGCTGCAGGCCCGGGTCGAGAGGTTCGCGTCGCCGAAGCCGTCGCCGTCGAAGTCCGCGTACCAGACGCCGGCCGTGCTGAGGTCCACGTCGGTGTCGTCGTCGTCGATCTGCTCGTCGCAGTCGTTGTCGGCGCCGTCGCAGACCTCGACCGCGCCCGGGAAGATGTCCTCGTTGGCGTCGTTGCAGTCCGTGTCGTCCTCGACGCCGAGCGGCGGCGCGATGCAGCGGACGACGGAGAGATCCGGATCTCCGAAGCCGTCGCGGTCCAGATCGGCGAACCACTCCGTCGCGAAGTACGGATCGAGCGAGTCGTCGGCGTCGTCGATCAGCTCGTCGCAGTCGTTGTCGACGCCGTCGCAGATCTCGTTGCCGAGCGGGTTGATCGAGGGCTCCGTGTCGTCGCAGTCCTCGCCGAGGACGGCGAGCACGTGATCCGGGGTCGGTGGGGTGCAGCTCGCGGCGGACAGCGGGCGCACGCCATAGCCGTCGCCGTCGCCGTCGCGCATCCAGGGCGCGGGCAACCCGAGCAGCGGCTCCTGGTCGTTGCAGTCCTGGTCGTTGGCGACGTGGAACCACGGCTGGAAGCACGCGAGCACCGACACGTTCGGATCGCCGTACCCGTCGTCGTCCTCGTCCGCGTACCAGGTGAGCTGGGTGCTGGGGTCGATGTCGGTGTCGGAGTCGTCGATGCGCTGGTCGCAGTCGTCGTCGATGTGGTTGCAGACCTCGGTCGCGGCGGGCGAGATGTCGGGGTTGGCGTCGAGGCAGTCGTCCGCGTTGCCGACCCACTGCTCACCCGGGGCGAGGCACTGGATCCGCTCCACGTTGGGGTTGCCGTAGCTGTCGCCGTCGTTGTCGTAGTACCAGTGCGGTGCGTTCGTCAGGTCGAGGTCGAAGTCGGCGTCGTCGCTGCGCCCGTCGCAGTCGTCGTCCACGCCGTCGTTGCAGATCTCCGGCGCGTCGGGGCTGATGCCCGAGTTCTCGTCGTCGCAGTCGATGTTGTTGTCGACCCAGCCCTGCGGCGCGTTGCAGGCCTCGACCGCGTTGTCGAGGTCGGGGTCGCCGAAGCCGTCCGCGTCGGCGTCGAGGTAGAACAGGATCTGGCGCAGCCCCTCGTCCGAGGTGCCGTCGCAGTCGTTGTCCATGCCGTCGCACAGCTCGATCTGGTCGGGGTTGATCTCGGCGCGCAGGTCGTCGCAGTCCTGGTCGTTGGCCGAGAAGCCACGGGGGATCGCACCCGTCGGCACGCCGCTCTCGTCGAGCGGGGGACAGACGGCCTTCGCCGTGTCCGGGCTGCCGAAGCCGTCCTTGTCACCGTCCGCATAGACGATGATCTTGTCGATCTCGGAGCACTCCTCGACGGGACCGCCACCCGAGCAGCCAGCGAGCAGAGCCATCACGATCGCAACGCGCATCCTCGACCTCACGTCGGGCCAATGTACCCGATCCCGCCACGACGACGATTCCCTTCCGCGACGACGCACGTCACGTCGGGGCCCCCGTGTTAACCCCGACGGCCCCGGAGGTGCAGATGGGACGCGGTCGGTACTTCAGCGAGTTCGAGGTCGGACAGGTCTACGAGTCGGGCGGCCGCACGGTCACCGAGGGCGACGTGAGCTTGTTCGCCGGCCTGTCGGGCGACTTCAACCCGCTCCACACCGACGCCGTGTTCGCCGCGTCCACGCCGTTCAAGCAGCGCGTGGCGCACGGCATGCTCGCGGCCTCGATCTCGACCGGCCTCGGTCAGACCACGGGGATCTTCGAGGGCACGACGCTGGCGCTCATGGGGCAGACCTTCGAGTACAAGGCGCCCGTCTTCTTCGGCGACACCCTGAAGCTGCGGCTCACCGTCGCCTCGACCAAGGCGTCGAGCAAGGGCGGGCGCGGCGTGGTGACGTTCACCTCCGAGGTGATCAACCAGCGCGACGAGGTCGCCGTCGGCGGCAGCTGGACCGTGATGTTCGCGGACGGCACCCGGTAGTCGTCTCGCGGTCACTCGATGCGGATCGTCGGAGGAGGCGGCGCGAGCCACACGCTGGCGCACGCCGTCCGCACCTCCACGACCGTCGCGTCGATCCTCGGCTGCGTGGTGACGGCGATCGCCTCCGCGCCCTCGAACCACACCTCCCCGAGGGTCGTGCGGCCCACGAGGCCCGCGGGAAGCCTGCGGGGCGTCGGGCCGCTGACGTAGCGGTGTCCCGTCGGATCGAGCACGGCCTCACCCACGTCGCCGGGCTCCACCCCGACGTCGAAGGACAGGCCGCCGGTGCTCACCCGCGCCCTCCCCTCGCCGCTCGGCGTCGCCGCCACCCCGGGCGCCACCGCGTAGCCGGTGCCGTCGTCGAAGCGCACGCTCAGCGCACGGGTCAGCACCGGGCCCGACGCGGGCTCGCAGGCCTCGGCGGACGGCTCGGGTGCCGGCGCCTCCCAGGTCGTGCCCCAGGCCGCGCGGACCGACCAGGTCCCCTTGTGCTTCCACGGGACCTCCACGACCCGCCCCACCCAGGGCTCCAGCTCCGACGACCGCTCGAACCGGGTCACCGGGCGGTCGCCGTCGCGCATCGGCCCCGTCACCAGGTCGATCAGGGCCCGACCACCCTCGAAGGGCGCGGCGTAGATCATCAGCGCGTGCCCGTCACCGGGCAGCACGATCTCGAAGGGCAACGGACGGGCATCCTCGAGCACCACCGAGCCCGAGGGGTCGGTGACGACGAGCTTCAGCACCGGGTCCTGCGCCCAGGCCAGCGCGAACCACCCGAGCACGTCAGGGGGTCGCGGGAGCGGGCTCGGCGGGGGCCGGAGCGGGCGCGGGCGCCGAAGCGGGGGCTGCGGCGAGCTGAGAGACCACGAACTGCTCGAGCTCGACCTCGTCACCGGGGTTGTACCCGCTGGTGCGGCGCACCACCTGCCCCGCGCGGTCGACCACCACGGTGTACGGCAGCGTCTTCGCCGGGTTGTACGCGCTGATCACCGAGGACTCGCGATCCAGCAGGACGGGGAAGGTGTACCCCATCTTCTGGATGAACGGCTTGACCTTGGACACGGACCGGGCGTCGTCCGTCGAGATGGAGAGCACCACCAGACCCTCGGCCTTGTGCGCCTCGTACATCTTGAACAGGTGGGGCATCTCCTCCTTGCAGGGGCCGCACCAGGTCGCCCAGAAGGACATCACGACGACGTTGCCCTCGAGCTTGGAGAGGACGACCTCCTGGCCGTTCACGTCCCGAAGCGTGAAGTCCGAGGCCTCGTCCGCCCGAGCCGAGCCTCCGAGCGCGACCATCAGCCCGAGCCCGACCACCGCCTTGCGCCACCACGCCATCGAGGACCTCCGGAGAACGACCAACCCGCGGAGCGGGACGTTCCGTCCGTGTTACCCCTGCGCATGACCCGGCGCATCCTCGTCGTCGACGACGAGCCCTCCATCCGGAAGGTCCTCTCAGCCCACCTCCGCCGCATGGGGCACGAGGTGGACACCGCGGAGGACGGTGAGATCGCGATCGCGCGCCTGTCGGAGGAGCCCTACCACCTGGTGGTGAGCGACCTGAAGATGCCACGCACGGACGGCATGTCGTTGCTGCGGTGGGTGGAGCGGCACCAGCCCGGCCTGCCGCTGGTCCTCGTGACGGCGCACGGGACGGTGGAGACGGCGGTGGAGGCGCTCAAGCACGGCGCCCACGACTACCTCACCAAGCCGTTCGACCTCGGCGAGCTCGAGCGGACCATCGCGAAGGCGCTCGCGACCGAGGCGAAGAACGCGCAGCAGATGCACGCGGAGCCCGGCTCGGCGAGCAAGGCCATCATCGGGTCGACGCCCCAGATGCGCGAGGTCTTCCGCCTGGTGGACAAGGTGGCGGCGAGCCCCACGACGGTCCTGATCACGGGCGAGTCCGGAACCGGCAAGGAGCTCGTGGCGCGCGCGCTGCACGAGAAGTCCGAGCGCCGCGACGCGCCCTTCATCCAGGTGAACTGTGGCGCCATCCCCGAGACCCTCTTCGAGGCCGAGCTCTTCGGGTACGAGAAGGGCGCGTTCACCGGCGCGGTGGGCAGCAAGCCCGGCCGCTTCGAGCTCGCGCACGGCGGCACGCTCTTCCTCGACGAGATCGGGGAGCTGCCGCGCGACCTGCAGGTCAAGCTGCTCCGCGCCCTGCAGGAGCGCCGCATCGACCGCGTGGGCGGAGTCAAGCCGATCGAGGTCGACGTGCGCGTGGTGGCGGCCACCAACGTCGATCTGCAGAAGGCGGTCGAGGACGGCCGGTTCCGCAACGACCTGTACTACCGGCTCTCCGTCTTCCCGATCCACCTCCCCTCGTTGCGCGAGCGGGTCGACGACCTGCCCATCCTGGTCGAGCACTTCCTGCGCCAGTTCTCGACGCGCCTCGGCAAGAGCGTGACGCGGGTGTCGCCCGACGCGCTCGCGGCGCTCCTCGAGCACCCGTGGCCGGGGAACATCCGCGAGCTCGAGAACCTCGTGGAGCGCGCCGTCCTGCTGACGGAGTCCGACACCGTCACCCTCGCCGATCTGCCCGCGCTCCGCCGGGGGTCGGGTCCCGCGCTCGACGGCGAGGAGCTCGATGCGCTGGACCTCAAGGAGTACGTCCGCGTCCACCTGGCGCGGATCGAGCGGGCGCGCATCCAGCGCGTGCTCCAGGTCGAGGACGGCAACGTCACGCGGGCCGCGAGGCGCCTCGGCATCAGCCGCAAGTCCTTGCAGACCAAGATGAAGGAGTACGGCCTGCGCGACGGTGGTTGACCGTCGCCACCGCCCGCCGTAGCCTTCTGGTCGCCGCTGCCCGAGGGGTGCCGTTGTCCTGGCTCGTCCTGTTCCTCGCTCACCCCGCGTCCGCCGCGGACGTGACCGACATGGCGCCCGGCCTCGGGGTGCTGGGGACACTGCGATACGCCGGGTCCTCCCTCGATGGTCACCTGGTCGAGAGCGGCGAGGTGGTGTCCGGCCGCAAGGTCCAGCGGCACGATCTCGACGTGGGGCTCGAGTTCGCGCCGGCCCCCGGCGTCGCGCTCACGCTCGACCTCGCCCTGACGCCCTCCCTGACGTACACCTACGCCGACTCCCGCGCGATGATCGTCGAGCCCGAGGACGGGTCGGGGTCGTACCTCGCGGGCGAGGCGATCGCGCAGCCGGTCGAGATCCGTGCCGGCGGGCTGACGGGCTTCTGGGTGGGCGCGGCCTTCGCGCCCTTCAGCGAGACGTACGCGAAGGGCCAGCAGTCCAGCTGGCGGATCGACGCCGCGCTGCGCCCCCCGAGCGCGGGTCGGAACCTCTGGACGACGGTGGACGCCAAGCGCGGGACGGCGCCGGGCGGTCTCGGCCTGCGCGTGGGCGGCGCCTTCAGCGTGGACCGGGGCGTCGGCAACCCCTGGCTCCAGGCGGTCTACCAGAGCGAGGGCCGCGTCGCGATCGACGTCGTCGACGAGAACGGCAACGAGTGGGCGAAGGAGCTCGCGGTCAAGCCGGCGTCCACCCTGCTCACGCGCTTCGGCGTCGCGATCGAGGGCTGGGAGGACCCGGACCTCGGCGCCTCCTTCGACGTCGACCTGTACCTCGGCGGCCAGTACCGCACCTGGGAGGACGTGGCCTCGGGGGTCTACCTCCCGAACGTCCTCGAGGGGGCTCGCTCCATCCCGGTCACCTCGGGCGACAGCCTCGCGGGCATCGCCGGCATCGCGCTGGACGCCGCCGTCAACGAGTACGTGCAGATCCGCGCCGGCAGCGAGTTCACGTACCGCACGCCGTACACGCTCGAGCACGTCTACGATGTGCAGACGAGCGCCGACACCTGGCAGATCGGGTGGTTCTTCCAGGTCCAGGGAATGGGCTCGTTCAAGCCCGACTGACGGCCGATTCCAGTGCTGCCGGACCCGTGGCACGCGGCTCGCATCGAGCGGACGCGCTACACCAAGCCCGGGAGCTCGACATGCAAGGCATCCACACCGCCCTCGTGACCCCCTTCGCCGACGACGGAAGCGTCGATCTGGCCTGCTTCGAACGCCTCTGTCAGCGTCAGCTCGACGCCGGGATCCACGGCCTGGTCCCCTGCGGGACGACCGGCGAGACGCCCACGCTCGAGCCGACGGAGTGGTCCACGCTGGTCGCGGCGGCCGTCTCCGTGGCCGGCGGCAAGGTCCCGGTCACGGCGGGCGTCGGCACCAACAGCACGCGCTCCACGGTCCGGCTGGTCGCGGCCGCCGCCGAGCTGGGCGCCGATCAGGGCCTGCTGGTCTTCCCCTACTACAACAAGCCCAACGCCGCCGGCCTGCGCGCGCACGTCCGGGAGGCGCTCTCCGTCGGGTTGCCGCTCGTGCTCTACCACGTGCCCGGACGCACCGGTCAGCGGCTGTCCGAGGGGCTGCTCGCCGAGCTCGCCAGCCTCCCGGGCGTGGTCGGGGTCAAGGAGGCGACGGGCGATCTGAAGTACGGCACCGACGTGATGGCGAAGACCACGACCCCGGTGCTCTCGGGCGACGACTTCTCGTTCCTCGGGCTGCTCGCGCAGGGCGGTCGCGGCTGCATCAGCGTGCTGTCCAACGTGGCGCCGGCGCAGACCGTGGCCGTGTGGGACGCGTTCACCACCGGCCGCACCGAGGAGGCGACCCGACGCTTCCGCGCGCTCTACGAGCTGGTCGGCTTCCTGTTCTCGGACCCGAACCCGGTGCCCTGCAAGGCCGCGATGGCCTCGCTCGGCCTGTGCGATCCGCGCGTCCGGCTGCCGCTCGCCACCTGGTCCGGCAGCGACCCCGGCGAGCTCGTCCGGCGCGCGCTGGCGGAGGCATGAGCGAGGGCGGACCTCTCCCGGTCGCCGTGCTCGGCGCGACCGGGCGGATGGGGCGGCTGGTGATCGCCGAGATCCTGGACGCACCCGACCTGGCCCTCGTGGCCGCGCTCGCGAGCCCCGGCGGGGCGGCGGTCGGAGCGGACGCAGGCACGCTGGCCGGGAGGGCCGCCTGCGGCGTGGGGGTGGTCCGTCCGGGCCCCGACGCCTTCGGCGAGGCTCGCGTGGTCATCGACTTCTCGCTGCCCGAGGCGCTCTCGGCCGCCCTGCCCCACCTCGGCGATCGGGCGCTCGTGAGCGGCACCACCGGCCTGCCCCCGGAGCTCGTGGCGCGACGCGACGCGCACGCCGCGCGAGGCCCACTCCTGGCCGCGGCCAACTTCTCCCTCGGGGTCCACCTCCTGATGGATCTCGTGCGACGCGCCGCCAGCGCCCTGCCGCACGCGGATCTCGAGATCGTGGAGACCCACCACCGAAAGAAGATCGACGCGCCGTCGGGGACCGCGCTGGCCCTGGCGGAGGCCGCGGAGGCGGGACGCAGCGCGCCGCTCGAGCGCCGCTTCGGACGCTCGGGCCGCACCGGCGAGCGAGCGCCGACCGAGATCGGCGTGCACGCGCTCCGCGGGGGCGACGTGGTGGGCGAGCACACCGTGTGGTTCCTCGACGACGGCGAGCGGGTCTCGCTGACGCACGCCGCCTCGTCGCGAGTGACGTTCGCACGGGGAGCCGTCCGCGCGGCCCGGTGGATCGGTCACCGCCCGCCCGGCCGGTACGACATGGCCCAGGTCTTGGGTCTGTCGGACAGGATCGGGTAGACTGCAGCTCCACCCCTCGGGCGTCGGATGGCGAAGAAGCCGGTCGACAAGCAGTACGTACCTCGCATCGACGACCCCACCGCGGCGTTCCCCATCGGTGTGCTCGCCGGCATGGGCGAGGACGACGACCCGTCCGAGGAGGTCACCGCCCCCAAGGAGGACGTGACGCCCCCGCCCGTGAAGCGGAGCGCGCCACAGTCGACGGTGCAGGTCGGCTGGCTCGTGCTCTCGCTCGTCGTCGGTGCGCTGCTCGCGTCCTTCGTCGCGCTGTTGCTGGGCGGTCTGCTCCTGCTGAGGTAGGCTGCCGTCGGCCAGGAGAGCGGATGCGGCGCGCGGTCTTGCTGTGGTGCGGATGGGTGGCGTTGGCGGGCTGTCACAACCCCTGCCAGAGCGTCTGCACGCGGATGAAGAACTACGCCCAGGACTGTGGCGTCCAGGTCCCCGACGCCGACCTGAAGGCGTGCTTCGAGCGCCAGAAGAAGATCGATCACGACGACGCGAAGGCCTGTCGGGACTACGGGGATCCCGCCGCCATCGAGAACCAGTGGAGCTGCGAGGACGTCGCGGTGTACTGGAGCCCCTCGACCTCCTGACCCGGGCGTGCCTCCCCAGGCACGATCCGTGCAAAGGTGTGCGTCGTGGAATCGAGGTCCGACGGTGCCCCGGCGTGGGCGGTGGCGTGGGGTGCGACCCTGCTCGCGTCGGTGTCGGCGGCGCTCGCGGTCGGCGTGGCAGCGGTCGGCACGATGCGCACCACCCTGGACGGCGCGCTCTCCGACCAGCTGGCAGCCCAGGCGGGGGTGGTCGCGGCGTCGGTGGCTCCCCTGTCGCTGGACGCGGCGATCGACGTGGGGGGCGAGCGCTCGCGGAGCCAGCTCGAGCAGCGGCTGGCGGATCTGCGCGACGGCGCGGGCCTCCACGACGTGCTGCTGGCGCGCCCGGACCGCGACGTGGCCCTGTCGGCCCGGGGCTGGGTGGCCCTGCAGGCGGACGCGGACCTCGTGGCAGCAGCCGCCGACGGCACCCCCACCGCGGGTCTCCAGTACCGCAGCGCGTCGGACCAGGCGCTGTACCGAACGGCCTATGCGCCGGTCCCGGGCCGGCCGGGTTGGGTCGTGGGCGTGGAGGGCAGCAACTCGACGCTCGCCGCGGTCGACGAGCTCACGCGCCGCCAGGTCCTCGCCGGGAGCGGCGCGCTGCTGGTCGCCGCCGTGCTCGCGGGACTGGCCGCCGCCGCGACCACCCGCCCGCTGCACCGACTCGAGCTCGACCTGTCCGGCGCCACCCCCGCCGACGCCGAGGCGATCGTGGTCCAGGGGCCGCGGGAGGTCCGGTCGGTCGCCCGGACGGCGCGCTCGCTGCTCACCGGGCTGCGGGTCCGGGACCTGGCGCTGGCGGAGGCACACGCCCGGCGCATGCGGGACATGGAGACGCTCGCCGCGACGGTCGCGCACGAGGTCCGCAACCCGCTGCACGCGCTCGGCATGACGCTCGACCGCATCGACACCGACGAGCCCGAGAAGCGCCGGCGCCTGCTGGGCCGCGCGCGCGCACGCCTGGACGAGATGGAGGGCATCATCCAGCGCTTCCTGGACATCTCGCGGCCCGTCGTGCCGACGCTCGCTCCCGTGGACCTGGGCGCCTTGCTCGGCGAGCTCGCTCAGGAATCGGAGGGGACGACGATGGTGGTCCCCACGACGGCGCCGACCGTCGACACCGACGCGGATCTGCTCCGTCAGATCCTACGGAACCTCGTTCGCAACGCGCGAGAGGCGGGCGCCACCACCGTCACCGTGTCCGTCAGCAACGCCGCGCCCGTCACGATCGACGTGGGGGACGACGGGCCGGGCGTACCTCCCGACCTCGACCTGTTCGGGTGGTTCGCCACCGGCCGCGAGCTCGGCACGGGGCTCGGGCTCCCCTGGTCCCGCAAGCTCGCTCGCGCGATGGGCGGCGACCTCGATCTCATCGACCACCACCCCGCCCGGTTCCGCGTCGTCCTGCGTGGCGGACCGGTCCAGGAGCCCACGTGAGCGCGCGCGTCCTCGTCGTCGACGACCACCTCCCGAGCCTCGAGGCCATGGCCGAGGGCCTGGCGGACGAGGGGTACGACGTGCTGCGGGCCGGCGACGGGGCCAGCGCGCTGGCGATCGTCCGCGAGCAGCCGGTGGACGTGGTGATCACCGACCTGCGCATGGCCGGGATGGACGGCGTGGAGCTGCTCCAGGAGGTCCGGGCGCTGGATCCCCAGATCCCCGTCCTCCTCGTGACGGCGCACGCGACGATCGACCAGGCGGTGGCTGCGACCCAGGCCGGTGCCTGGTGCTTCCTCACCAAGCCGCTGCGGCTCGCGGAGCTCGCGATCCAGGTCCGGAACGCGCTGGCGCTCCGTCGCCTCTCCCGCCCTCGAGGCGACCAGGCGGATCCGATCGTCGGCCGCTCCCCGGCGCTGACGCGCGCGCTGGTCACCGCGGATCGCGCGGCCGCCAGCGACGCCACGGTGCTCCTCCACGGCGAGACCGGCACGGGCAAGGAGCTGTTCGCCAAGCGCATCCACAGCCGATCCCCCCGCGCGCGCGGGCCCTTCGTGGCCGTCAACATGGGCGCCATCCCCGAGAGCCTCGTGGAGAGCGAGCTGTTCGGGCACGCGAAGGGAGCGTTCACCGGCGCCGCGACGGACCGCGCGGGCCTGTTCGAGGCGGCCCAGGGCGGCACGTTGTTCCTCGACGAGGTCGGCGAGCTCGGGGGGCCCGCCCAGACCCGTCTGTTGCGCGTCTTGCAGGAGCGCGTGCTGCGCCGCGTCGGCGAGACGCGCGATCGGCCGGTCGACGTGCGGATCGTCGCCGCGACCCACCGCGACCTGTCGAACGAGGAGCAGTTCCGCCGGGACCTCTACTACCGGCTGGCGGTCATCACGATCGAGCTCCCTCCGCTGCGAGCGCGTCCCGACGACGTGCCGGTCCTGTTCGCGCACGCGCTGCGGCAGGCCTGTGAGCGTGTCGGCCGCCCCGTGCCGCAGGTGGTCCCGGGCGTGCTCGAGCGCCTCGCGCGGCACCGGTGGCCCGGCAACGTCCGCGAGCTGCTCAACGTGGCCGAGCGGGTGGCGGTCCTGGCCGCCGACGACCGCGTGACCGCCGCGGATCTGCCGCCCGAGATCGGCCGCGGCGCGGAGGGAACCGGCGCGAGCGAGGCGCTCCTGGGCATCCCCGAGGGCGACTTCGATCTCACGGCCTGGCTCGAGGGTCTCGAGGAGAGCCTGCTGCGGCGGGCGCTGGAGCGACACGACGGGGTCAAGGCGCGCGCGGCCGCCTCGCTCGGCCTCGAGCGCAACGCGTTCCGGTACAAGCTCAAGAAGTACGGGATCGAGGAGTGATCGTCTGGCTCGCCATGCTCCTGATCGCCGGCGCGCGCGCCGGGGACGAGGACGTGCGCGAGCTGCAGCGGGAGGTCGCGGAGCTCGCGGCAGCCGTAGGGCGAGCCCGCACCGAGGGTGCGCGGCGCCAGGTCGTGGAGGGACTGATGGCGTCCTACCGGGCGCGCGCTCAGGTGCTGCAGGACCTGCTGGAGCCGCTGCAGGCCGCCGAACAGGACGAGCGGCGACGCGCGCGGGCGGCGGCGCTCACCGCGGTGATCGAGGCGACGGCCCGGGGACAGCGCGACCTCGAGGCCCGCCAGGTGCTCGCGGCGTGGATCGGTGCGGCGGACGGCGCCACGGTGGAGCGACTGTCGGCAGCGCTGGATCAGGCCGAGCAGGACCCGATCCTCGGGGAGGCCCTGCGCGCCGATGTCGCCGAGGTGGCCGGGGCGCTCGCGGTGTGCGCGACCTACGACGCGGCCGAGGCTGGTCGGGACGCGGCACGGGACGCGGGGCGGGCGGCGGCGCTGCGGGCGGCGGCGAGGTCGGGGACCCCGGAAGCGCTCGAGGGCGTGGCCGACGCGGAGCGGCTCGAGCGGGAGGCGGCGGCGGCGACGACGCGACAGCAGGAGGCGGTGGTGGTGGAGCAGGCGGCACGGCGCGTCGAGGCGCGCGCGGCGGGGACGACACCGTGAGCGTCACGGTCGACGCGGTCGCGGGCGCGCGAGCGGAGCCCGAGTCGGTCTTCGAGCAATCGGAGGCCGGTGAGGTCGAGGACTCCGAGACCTCGGCCCTGGTGGGGCTCGTGGCCCAGGGCAGGCATGCCTTCGGTGCACCCTGGGTCTCGGTCTCGGGCGCTGCCTGGGGATACCTGCCGGAGGGCGAGGCGAGCCTGCTGCGGCTCGAGCCCGGGGCGGGCCTGGTCCTCGGACGGAGCGAAGGCTGGCACGGCGATCTGGCCGTCCGGTACGCGCTCCTGGAGGTGCTGGGGTTCCCCGAGGTGGTCTCGGGCCGCGCGGAGCTGGTGGGGCGCTTCGGCTGGGGTGGTGGCCCGCACCGCCTCGAGCTCGTGGGCGGCGCGCTGGACCACGCGTACTGGCAGCGCCCGGCCTGGAGCCTGCGAGCGGCGGAGGCGGGCGCGCAGTGGCGGACCCAGGGGGACCACCTGGCGACCCTGGTCCGCGCCGGCGGGCAGGTGAACCAGGGGGAGGACGACGCGGGCGCCCAGCTCCGGACGCGGGGGTCGCTCGGGTGGACCGCGCCCCGGCTCGATCTCGCGCTCGGCTACGACCTGATCGTGGCGACGGGGGGCGAGGACGACACCGTGTTCCGCCCGCCCTTCGACCCCATGGGGGCGCCGAACGGCGACGCGGACGCGCTCTCGGCGGGCGGCTTCGTCCAGCACGGCCTCGACCTGCGGGCGTGGACCGATCTGGGGCCCGCGGAGCTCACCGTGCAGGCGCGGGGCCGGATCCGCGACCGGGGACCGTACGAGACCCTCAACGCGACCGTGGATCTCGCCCGTCCCCTGTCGGACCAGCTCGCGGTGCACGGGCTGGTCGGTCTGGCCGCCTGGCGCATCGGGGCGAACGACCTGCTCGACCCCTACGGTTGGATCGGCCTGCGCTGGACGCCGACCCCCTGACGGACGGAGCGCAAGACCTCTTGCGCCCCCACCGCAAGATCTCTTTCGCTCAGTGCCCCTTCACGTCGATGGTGAACGCGAGCTCGTTGAGGTTCTTGATCATCCCCATCGCCGCGGTGAACGGGCTCATGTCCCAGGTCGTCAGGGCCGCGGGGAGCGTGCCCGACGCGTGGAAGCCCGCGTCGTCCGCCTGGATCGTCATCTGGGTGCTCACCTGCTTCGTGACGCCATGGATCGTCATGTCCCCGACCACCACGTAGGTGGGGCCCGAGCCCTCGCAGCGGGTGGACGAGAAGCTGATCGAGGGGAAACGGTCCTTCTCGAGCTGCCGATTGCCCCACATGTTCTCCGCGATCTTCACCTTGTCCCCGTCGGGGACGTCGCCCTCCAGGCCGGCGCGCGCGCGGTATCCCGGGGGGTCGACGACCAGCCCCGAGACCGGCACGTCGATGTGGACCGCGCAGGTACCGGGCGCGTCGGGGTCCCAGGTCACCGAGCCCGACCAGCCGGTGGCGGCGATGGTGTGATCGTGCGCCATCCCCGCGAGCGCCGTGTTCGGATCGTGCTTCACGAGCACGAACAGCGTGCTCGCGGCCGGATCGAGGTCCCAGGTCCGCCCCTCCGCGTGTGCGGAGGTCGACAGCAGCATCGTGGTGATCAGCATCAGAAGCTCACTCCCGCGCGAACGCGCGCCGTGTAGAGGTGGCCGAGGGAGGCGTCGAAGGTGTTGGGGGCCGCGTACAGCTCACCCGCGAAGACGAGCCGCTTCACGTCGCCCTGCACGCCCAGGGAGGCGACGGGACCGAAGTACGGGGTGAGGTTGTTGCTCACGACCGCGTCGTCACCGATGTAGAAGAACGTGGATGCGTCGGTGAGGCCGAGCGCGACGTAGGGCAGGACGTGCTCGAAGCGCTTGCCCGCCATCAGGTCGACCCCGAAGGTCGAGCCCGAGAAGAAGTCCAGCACCACCGGATCGGTGGCCGGGTCGAAGGGACCCGCGATCTCGGCGATGGTCTTCATCAACGTCCAGTGGTACCGGCCCGCCAGCTGCCAGCCGCCGTCCGACTCCCAGCCGAGCCCGACCTCGCCCGACGCGATGACGTTGCGCGTACCGAACACGGTGACCGGCGGGACGTACCCGGCCCCTCCGTAGATCCGGAATCGCCCGATCGCCGGGAAGGTGAAGGTCCCGCGGGGACGCGGCAGGATCGGCGCCTTGTTCGTCTCCTCGGTCTTGGTCCGCGACAGCACCAGCCGGCGATCGCAGGACAGCGGCGGGATCAAGGAGAGCTCCAGCCCCACGTCGCCGTGGCCCGGTTCGTTCGGGATCGGCGCGTGGATCGGAGAGAAGGTCGTCGCGAGCGCGAAGAAGTTCAGCAGGAAGTCCTGTTGGTGCTGATCGTCGACGTACCAGCCCGGCGCGTCGCCAGCGGCCACGTCGGCGCACGCCGGATCGACCTGGGCCCATGCGGAGGCCGTGATCAGCGCGATCATCGGGCACCTCCGCAGTCCGCGCCCGCGTCGATCCAGGCAGCGACCGTGTCGATGGACGCCTGGGCGATCGTGCCGGTCGGCGGCATCACCCCGCCATACTCCCCGGAGTCGCTCATCTTCGCCCAGAGCACGCTCGCCGCGTGATCGCCCGGGACCACCAGCACGCCGTCGTAGTTCGCGGCGTCCACCTCCACGATCGCCGAGCAGGCGTCGGTCTCGAGGTCCAGGTCCCCGAGCGGCGCGGCGCTGCCGTGGCAGGCCAGGCAGTCGCCCTCGAACACCGTCACCACGTCGTCGTACGTGTCACCGACGACCGCGTCTCCCCCGATGGCCGGGTACGTCGTGTCGTCGCACCCTGCCAGCCACAGCCACAGCACCAAGGGTCACCTCACGGGTCTCCCCTGGTGCAGCGACCGTGCCAGGCCTCAGGCCTCTGGCAACAGGTCCAGGGTGACGCTGTCGAGCGTCGACAGGGCGAGCGTCTCCCAGGACAGGGCATGCGCGATCCGGGCGTTGGCGTCGCGGTCGAGCGAGGTCCAGTGCTCGTCCAACCCCTGGTCGAACAGCTCGTGGTCCCAGTCGCCCGTGTCCCGCACCAGCGGCGCCAGGACCTCGGTACGGCGAGCGATCACGAGGTCCATCCCGTCGATCAGGCCCTGGAGCTGGTCGGTGGTGCCGAAGACCTCGACGTTGCGGATCGAGGGCACGAGATCGTTCCAGGCGTCGCTCACGGCGGCCTCGGCGCCGTACCAGTCCCGGCGAGCGGCGAGGGTGCGCGCGAGGCGCAGCTGAGCCGTGGCGGCGGACCGGCCCAGGGTGCCGCGGGGGCTGGCGGCGACCTCGTCGTGCCCCATCAGCCGGAGCCGGTCGATCGTGTGATCCAGCGCGTTGATCTCGGCTTCGATCGACGCGGACAAGGCAGGGCTCACCACCTCGGGCGTGGCCGCGGAGGCCACGTGCGGGGAGGTGAGCAGCGCGGTGAACAGCAGGTACCGTGCGGACATCTCGACCTCCTGGGTCCGAAGACCCCGTGCCCGACCGTCCGGGCACGTCGACGTCATGCCTCGCGCCTCGAGGAGCTGCGGGTCGCACGTGGTGAGGTCGTGTGTCGGTCGGCGTCCGTGCGGCACGCCCGGTGGCGGTCCGTCGCCGCCGGTCACGGAACGCGAGCGAGCATCTCGGCGGTCAGGGTCCACAGGCGCTCGCGCATCTGCGGGGAGACCGTGTGCTCCACGCCCGCGAACGTCTCGATCCTCGCGTCGCCGCCGTGCGCCAGGAAGGCCTCGACGGTCCGCTTCGCCGACGCCACCGGGATCACCGGATCCGCCTCGCCGTGCAGCGCGCGCACGGGGACCACCGGCGCGAGCGTCGGGGGCAGCAACGACGCCGGCAGCTCGCCACCGAGCGGGATCGCGCCCGCGACGAGCTCCGGGTGGCGCGCCGCGAGCAGGAAGGCCGTCATGCCGCCCTGCGAGAACCCCACCACCACCGGCAGCGCCCCGGAGGGCTCCAGCTCCTCGAGGAACGTCGCGAGCTCCTCGGCGCGTTCCCGTCGCTCGGCCTCCCCGTCGCCCGGGAAGAGCTCGGGCTTCGTCCAGGGTGCGTCGTACCAGGCGAAGCCGTCCCCGACCGGCGCCGGACCCCGCACCGCGATCACCCGCAGCGGCCCCGGGTACCCCTGGTACAGGCCCAGGATGCCCTCGGGGGTGGCGCCATAGCCGTGGAAGAGCACCACCGTGGGGAGCGGCCGCCCATCGCCCGGATCGTGCAGGCGGGCCTCCACGGTCGAGAACGTGGCAGCGGACGCGAGCGGGGCCCACAGCGCGATCACGAGGACCTACTCGCCGTGGTTGCGGAGGATCCGGGCGACGTCGGCGCCGGACTGCGGGCGCTCGTCGGGGTTCTTCGCCAGGAGCGAGAGCACGACCGCGTCCAACCACTCGGGGACCTCGACCTCCGCCGCGAGCTCGCTCGGCGGGAACGGCTCCTCCTCGACCTGCTTCTGCATCACGGAGAGCGCGCGCCCCACGAACGGCGGCTGGCCGGTCAGCATCTCGAACAGGAGGATGCCGAGCGCATACAGGTCGGTCCGCGCGTCGATGACCTGCTCCTCGACGTACTCCGGCGCCATGTACTCGAAGCGCCCGAGCCGCTCGCCCACCTGCGTGAGCTGCGGGCCGTCCTCGGCGATGTCGGAGTCGTCGACGTTCGAGAGCCCGAAGTCCAGCACCTTCACGCGATCGCGATCGCCCTCGACCTCGACGAGCAGCACCGCCTCGGGCTCGAGCCCGCGGTGGATCACCCCCCGCGAGTGGGCATGCGCGAGGACGTCGGCGATCTGTGCGCCGATGTGGGCCACGCGCTCGACGGACAGATCGAGCTCGGCGATGTCGTCCGACAGCATCCGCCCCGTGTGGACCTCCGTGACCACCCACGGGGCACCACCGACGGTCACGCCGTTGTCGAGCACGCGCAGGAGGTTCGGGTGGTCGAGCGAGGACAGCACCTTCGTCTCGCGCTCGAACCGCTGGATCGCCTTGTCGTTCGAGAAGTTCTCGAGCTTGAGCAGCTTGACGACGACCTTGGCCTTGTCCGACAGGCGGGTCCCGAGCCAGAAATCGCCGAAGCGCCCCGGACGGAGGTGCTCGTCGAGCCGGTATTTGCCTGCCACCACGCCGCCGACCAGCTCTTCGTTGCCCACGTCCCGCTCCCGATCGGAGTGTACACGACGACCGTGAGATCCCGTGACGAATGACACCCGTTGGAGGAACGTCGGGCTGAGCGGAGGAACACCATGCAGCCCCGTCGTCTCGTCCTGTCCGCCCTCTGCGCCCTGTTCACCCTCGCTGGCTGCGGCCACAAGGTCTCCGTCGGCTACCTCGAGTCGGCGGACGTGGACCTGGGCGACGGCGTCCACCAGATCCTCGTGATCGACCGCGTCGGGGCCGACAACGCCGCCGAGAGCTTCATCGACGCCGCGGAGGCCGTGCTCTCGGGCGAGGGCCTCGATGGCGATCGCGACACCGCGGAGATCGCCCTGCAAGGGCTGATGGCCGTCCTGCAGCAGACCGGTCGCTACGAGGTGGAGCTGATGGTGGACGGCAAGCAGGTCGACCAGGCGCTGTTCGGCGGCACGCTCGACCCCAAGGAGGTGCAGAAGCTCTGCCGCCGCCACGAGTGCGACGCGATCGTGTCGCTCGACGCCCTCGACACCGACACGTCGGCCCAGGTCGAGGTCACGCGCGACACGACCGGGCGGTCCGCCGAGGCCACGTCCACCACGCAGCTCACCGCCACGTTCCGCTCCTACGACGCGGACGGATCGATGCTGGACTCGCACTACGTCCGGTCGGCGGTCGAGGACAGCAGCGAGGACGACACGACCCAGGGCGCGCTCTCGGGGCTCGCCGATCCGATCCAGATCCAGCGCGACCTCGCCTGGGAAGCCGGCGTGATGTACGGCCAGCGCATCGCCCCGCACGAGGTCCTCGCGGAGCGCCGCCTCTATGCCACGGGCTCGCCCGAGCTCAAGGAGGCGAGCAAGCACGTGAAGGCTGGCGACTGGGCGGGCGCGGTCGCGATCTGGAAGCAGGTCCGGGCGCAGGGATCGGCCAAGGACGCCGCCAAGGCGCGGTACAACCTGGCGATCGGCAAGGAGCTCCACGGCGACCTGGACGGCGCGATCAAGCTCGCCACCAGGGCCGCGGTGGCGCTCGACAGTGGGCGGAGCCGCGGGTACGTCGCCGATCTCACGGCCCGCCAGGCGGATCTCGAGCGGCTGGCGCAGCAGATGTCGGCGGCTGACGCCGGGTAGGCCTTCCCGACCGGGGTTACATGCGGGCGCATGTGGACCTGGCTGGTGGCAGCGGCGTGGGCCGCTCCCGAGATGATCCCCGAGGACGTGTTCCGCGCCGTGCTCGAGGCCGCGAAGCCCGAGGAGGGCGCGGTCCTCGACGTGCAGTTGCCGCTGCGCGAGGGCGGGACCTTCGTGTCCTCCGACGCCCGCGGCAAGCCGCTGTTGCTCGCGTTCTGGGCGAGCTGGTGCGGTCCGTGTCGCGCGGAGCTCCCCGCGCTGGCGGTGTGGGCCAAGGAGCACCCCGACGTGACCGTGCTCGCGGTGAACGTGGACCGTGACCGCGCGCCCGCCGAGCGCTTCATCAAGGGCGTGTCCTTCGAGCTGCCCACGGCGTTCGACCCCGACGGGCACCAGCTGGGATCGTTCGGCGTGGAGTCCATGCCCACGACGCTGCTGTTCGATCGTCAGCACCGCCTGTCCTGGCGGCACACGGGGTACAGCGCGCAGCGCGGGTTCACCGAGCTCGACGCTGCCCTTCCCGGAGCGATGCGGTGAAGAACCTGCGCACGGTCGGTCTGGCGGGCGTGATCCTGCTGTCGCTCTTCGGCATCTTCGTCGGCGGTCTGCTCACCTGGCACCACGACACCCAGCTCTACGCCGGCGCGGCCGCGGGCACGCTCTGGGGCTGCGCCGAGAGCACCGAGGTCAACTGCGACATCGTCAACACCAGCGCGTGGAGCGAGCTCCTCGGGATCCCGATCGCGACGCTGGCGATGGCGTTCTATGCCGGTACGGCCGTGCTGGGCGCGCTCGCCATCAAGCGCGACGAGGCGCGGGCCGTGCTGATCGCAGCGGGTGTGGGCGCGGTGGCGTACAGCGCCCTGCTCTACGGCGTCTCGAAGGTCGAGCTGCACTACGTCTGCGCCTGGTGCATCCGACTGTACGCGACCAACGCCGGGTTGCTGTTGATGGCCCTGTTGGGTGGCAAGGCTCCCCTCCCCTCCGGCGGCACCATCGGCACGGCGCTCGCGGTGTGGCTCGGGCTCGCCGTCGTCGGCGCGGGTGGCGAGCGGATGTGGCGTGGCACCCTGGCCGGCGAGGGACCGAAGGAGCAGGTCGCGGCCGAGGGTGCGGAGCGCACGAAGGACCCCGAGGGTCCCGCCCCGACCATCGAGCTGCAGGTCACGACCGAGGACGGGCACCCCGCCACGCTGAAGGTCGAGCCCGACGACGCCTGGACCGGCAACCGCGACGCGAAGGTGTCGGTGGTGATGTTCGGCGACCTCGAGTGTGGGTTCTGCAAGCGTTCGAGCGCCGAGCTGGCACGCCTGGAGGCGACCTACGGCGACCGCGTGCTCTTCGTCTTCAAGCACTACCCGATGGATCCGGCCTGCAACCCCGGTGTGAAGAACCGCAAGCACCGGTACGCCTGCCGGGCCTCGCAGGCCGCCGTCTGCGCCCAGCAGCAAGGCGTGTTCTGGGCCTTCCACGATCTCGCGTACAAGAACCAGCACCAGCTCGGCGACGAGTACCTCACGCGGTACGCCGCGGAGGCCGGCGCCGATCCGGAAGCGTTCACGGCGTGCATGGCCACGCCCGAGTCGCTGAAGCCGGTGGTGGAGGACGCGAAGGTGGGGGCGGCGCTCGAGCAGCACGGCACGCCCCGGATCTGGGTCAACGGCCAGCTCCACCGCTCCGGCAGCTCGGCCGAGGTGATGGCGCGGGTCATCGAGCTCGCGCTCGGTGCCACCGCCGAGGAGGCCGCGAAGCAGGCGGCCACGCTGCGGGACCGCCCCGACGCCGCGCCGCCGCTGCCGGCCGACACCCCGGCCACCCGCTCACTGAGCTACGGCCATGCCTTCGAGATGGACACGTTCGAGGCGGCGGTGAAGGACGGCTCCGCCGTGAGCGCGCTGCACGAGGTCCCTGCGTTCCACGTGAGCTGGTTCGAGGCCAAGGAGGCCTGCGAGGCCGCCGGCAAGCGCATGTGCACCGAGCGCGAGTGGGTCAGCGCGTGCCAGGGTGCCGAGGCGCAGGACGACAACGGCAACGGCGAGTTCGCCGACGACCTCATCGAGGGCACGGCGTACCCGTACGGCGACTACCACGACCGTGGGCGCTGCTGGGACGACCACGAGGGGGAGGGCTTCCGCCCGGTGTACACGGGTGAGATGCCCGGCTGCGCCTCCAAGGACGGCGTCATGGACCTGACGGGCAACGTCGAGGAGTGGGTGGGCGAGGACCCGGAGCACGCGGTCCTGCTGGGCGGCGCCTGGGACACCGACACCGACCACGCCCGCTGCTACCGCCGCAACGCGTCCTTCGGCGCGGGCTGGTCGGGACCGAGGACCGGCTTCCGCTGCTGCCGCTGAGCCTTGTCGGTGGTGGCGAGGACCCGCAGGGTGCCCGCCTCCCTCGGCTCCCGCGGCCAGACGAACCAGGCGTACTCGATGCTGTCCGTGCCACGCCCCGTGAACGAGGGGCGGTCGGGCAGGACGTAGACGTCGGGCGGATGACGACGCATGAACGACGCGCGTCCGCGGGTGCCGAGGAAGTTCAGGCGCAGCAGCAGGACGACCGTCGACCCGGCGCGCAGGCTCCACTCGAGCACCGGCTGGGCGAGCGAGAACGGTGGGTTCGTGATCACCACGTCGTAGCGGGTGCGCGGAGGTGGCCGCTGGAGCACGTCGCCGAGCGCGATCCGACCATCGGGCACGACCCGCTGCAGCGCGGGGAGGCAGTCAGCGCGCAGCTCGTGCAGATCGAACCGCACGTCGTCGCGGGACGCGAGCACGGCCTGCGCGATGGCCCCCTCGCCCGCGCACGGCTCGAGCCACCGCCCGCCCGGGAGCGCGCATGCCTCGAGCAGGCGGTCCACGCACCACGCAGGCGTGGGGTAGTGGTCCGCCTCGCTCCGCTTCCCCCCACGCGCCGTGCTGCTCACACCAGCCCCTGGCCGGGGTCTGGGGCGAAGCCCCAGCGGGGGGTGGGGGCAGAGCCCCCATGACCCGAGGCTCCCGCGAAAATCCCGTTCGTCCCGAACCCGTCGAAGCATTCGAAGCGCGTGGGATTTCTCGCGAGGAGTGGGTCGCCAAGGGCGGCTCTGCCGCCCGCGGAGGCGGAGCGAAGCGGAGCCGGAGTGATCAAGGCAGGACCACCTCGTCACCCACTTCGATCAGGTGCGGGTTGGGGAAGCGGTCGCGGTTCAGGTCCCACAGCTCGGGCCAGCGGTCGACCGAGCCCAGCTCGCGTTGCGCGATCAGCGAGAGCGTGTCGCCCTTCTCGACCTTCACCGCGCGCTTGCCCGCCGGGACCGCCGCCTCGACCGCCTTGCCGCCCTTGAGCCAGCGCTTCACCGCCTCGCCGTAGGCGTCGCTGTCGCGCCAGGAGGTCACGGCCTGGTTCACCACACCGAGCAGGTCCTGCTCCCCGGCCCGCACGCCCACGTTGTACGTCGAGTCGGTCAGGTTGTACTGGGCGATCCGCAGCGAGCCCGCCCGGGACGGGTTCTGGACGTACCAGGCCTCGATCTCCGCCGCCGCGTACGGGTAGTCGTACAGGAAGCCCGCGAAGCGACCGGACGCGAGCTGGTCCCAGTAGCCGTCCTCCAACCGCACCATCTCGGTGTACCCCTTCACCAGGCGCCCCACCTCCTCCGCCGCGGCGTCGTCGTCGAAGATGCCGATCGGTTGGCCGAAGAGGTCCGCGACCGTGCGCACCTTGCTCTTCGCGGGCACCACCAGGCACAGCCCGAACTCGAGGTACGACGCCGACCAGGCGATACCGTCGGTGTCGGTCGGGACGTAGCCCGAGATCAGCACGTCCACCTTGGGGGTCGGGTCGAGCAACAGGTCCTCGAGCCCCGAGTACTTCGCGTGCACGACCTTGATGTCCGACACACCGACCGCCGCCGCGATCTGCCGGGCCAGCGCGGTGTCGAAGCCGTCGGGGTCGCCGGTCTCGCTCGGGACGTACATCGGCGGCGTCCCCGTGAACGGCGGCTCGCCGGTGTCCATGCCCACCAACAGCACGCCACGGTCCTGGATGCGCTTGAGCGCGCCCTGCTTCGCGCGCGGCGCCACGGGAGTGGCGACCGGATGGTCGCTCGTGACCTGGGCGGGCTCCGCGGGGCCAGCGACGGGTCCCCCGCCGTCGGGGCCGGACTGCTCGAGCGTGAAGAAGGTCACCACCACGCCTGCGCCGATCATGCCCACGGCCATCAGCAGGAACAGGACGAGGATGCAGCCCTTGCCGACGTTCCCGCTGCCCTCGCTCACGGGATCACCACCTTGTCGCCCACGTCGATGAGGTGCGGGTTCGGGAACCGGCTCTGGTTCGCCTTCCACAGGTCGGTCCACCGATCCACGCTCCCGAGCTCCTCCTTCGCGATGAGCGACAGCGTCTCGCCGGCCTTCACGACGTGCACCTTGCCCTCGACGGGGGCCTCGACCGCGAGCCCACCCGAGAGGTACTGCTTGATGGCCGCGCCGTAGGCGTCGCTGTCGCGCCAGGTCGCGATGGCCTGATCGACCACCGCGAGCAGCTCGGGCTCACCCTGGCGGACGCCCACCGAGTAGCTCGAGTCGGTCAGGTTGTACTGCGCGATGCGCAGGGATCCGGCACGGGACGGGTTCTGCTTGTACCAGGCGTTGATCTCGGCGGCCGCGTACGGGTAGTCGTACAGGAAGCCGGCGAACCGGCCCTGGAGCAGCTGATCCCAGTAGCCGTCCTCCAGCCGGACCATCTCCGTGTACCCCTTGACCAGCTTCTTGACCTCGTCGGCGGCCGCGTCGTCGTCGAAGATGCCGATGGGCTTGCCGAACAGGTCGTTCGTCGTCTTGATGGGGGACTTCGCAGGGACGATCAGGCACAGCCCGTACTCGAGGTAGCTC
>JACKER010000100.1 GCA_020632925.1 Alphaproteobacteria bacterium
TTGAGCAGCTCGAGGTCGAGCCCGCTGGTGCGGCGGGCGTGGACGACGGGCCGCTGGGCCTCCTGGCGGACGGCCTCGAACGCGTACATCCCGCGGGCCTGGACCTCGTCCATCCACGCGCTGAAGCGAACGGCCTCGTGGGCCTCCCCGTCGATGCTCGACAGGAACATGTCGTAGGTCGTGTCGAACAGGTCCTGCTCGGGCACCGCGGCCTCCTACGCGTGCTTCGCGGCCCAGGCCGCCTCGAGCCGGTCGGCGAGGCCGCCGATCGTCCGGATGTCGCCGAGCTCGGACCGCGGGATGCGCACGCCGAGCTCGCGCATCGAGCAGCTCACGACCTCCACGATGTCGAGGCTGTTGGCGCCGAGGTCCTTCATGGACCGGTCGCGCGCGACCTGCCCCGGATCCACGTCTTCACAGATCTCGGTGATGTACCGCACGATCACGTCGTACACGTCGTCGTTGCTCATCGTTCCTCCCGTTGCGGGCCCCGTCGGCGCTGTCGCTCGGAGATGCCCATGAGGTTGTCGAAGAAGGAGAAGCCCTTGTCGGCCATCAGCACCTGGCCACCGATGGCGTCGCAGAGGCCGCTGCCGAGCGCGAGCACCACGTTCGCCACGTCCTCGGGCGTCGTGTAGCAGTCCTCGAAGCCGCCGAGCTCTTCGAGGAAGGCGTGGAACTCGGCGCCGAAGGTCGCGTCGAAGCTCTCGGTCCGGACGAGGCGGCTGCGCACGACGTTGACCCGGACGCCCTCGTCGAACAGCCGGAAGTTCAGGTACCGGGCCTGCGTCTCGAGCACGGCCTTCGACATGGCGACGAAGTCGTAGTTCTGGAAGAACGCGTCCGGACCGTCGCTGGACAGGCCGATGACGTAGCGCGGCCAGCGGCCGAAGCGGTCGTGGATGGCCTGGGTGTACGCCACCATCGGCCAGCTCGTGTACTCCAGGCTCTTCGACAGGCTCCGGAACCGGTAGTCCTGCAGGCCCGCGGTGCGCAGCGCGAAGGCCACGTTGCTCACGAGGACGTCCACGCCGTCGTGCTCCTCGGCGACCCGCGCGAGCAGGCGCTCGGTGTCGCCGGCGTCGCTGCAGTCCGCCTGCACGATGAGCGGCTCGGGGGCGCCCACCTCCGCGAAGCGGGCGCGCACCTGGTCCTCGTCCGCCGAGCCCCAGCGGTGGGTCAGCACGGCGCGGGCGCCCGCCCGCCCATAGGCCAGCCCGGTGGCGAGCCCGATGCCCATCGTGCCGCCGGTGACCAGCGCCACGCGTCCGCGCAGGTCGATCATCGGCGGTCTCCCAGGGCGTCGAGATCGAGCCCGGGCAGCGTGATCTCGTGCATCAGCCCCTCCAGGGTGAAGGCCTCCTCCAGCGCGCGGCGGCGAGGCAGCGTCAGGGTCCGCTTGAGCAGGCCCACCGCCCGGCGGTCGTGACCGGCGATGCGGAAGGCGAGGTCGTGCGCCACCTCCTCGACCCGCGCCGACGGGACGACGTGGGCGAGGCCGACGAGCTCCGACCCCTTGCGCGACGCGGCCGTGAGCAGCAGCTCGTGCGCCAGCGCGGGCGAGAGCGCGTGCTCCAGCAGGCGGGTGGTCCCCATGCCCGGCGTGATGCCGAGATCGAGGAAGTTCGCGCCGTAGCGGCGGTCCGAGGCCAGCACCACGAGGTCGGCGGCGAACAGGAGCGCGAGACCCCCGCCGAGGGCAGCACCGCTCGCGGCCGCGACGACGGGCACGGGCAGGTCGAGCAGGCGACGAGCGAGGACGAGCTCGGTGGGTGGGAGTCGGCTCGAGCGGAGCTCGGCGAGCACCTCGCGCGTCGCGCCGCTGCAGAACCAGTCCTCGCGGCCGCACAGGACGACGGCGCGGACCTCCGGGTCGGCGGCGACGCCGTCGAGGGCGTGCAGCAGCGCGCCGACCAGCGCGGAGCCGAGGCCGTTCGCACCCGCCTGGTCCACGAGCCGCAGCGTGGCGATGCCGCCGGCGTTGGTGGTGACCACCCTCTCGGGGTCGGCACGGGTGGGGAACGCGCTCATCGGTCCTCCACCAACGGCTCCCAGGGCGCCACCCCCTCGTCCACGAAGCGCCGGACGCGGGCCTGCACGTCGGGGCGCGCGAGGAGCGACCGGGTCACGCCGAGCCCGGCCGTGAGGCGCTCCTCCACGAGCGCGCCCGTCACCTCGCGGACGCTGCGGACCGCGCCGGGAGCGACCCGCGAGAGCCGCCGGACCCAGCGCGCGGCCGCCCGGTCGGGGTCCGTCTCCACCTGGTCGACGAGGCCCCAGGCCAGCGCCTGCTCGGCGTCGACGCTGTCCCCCTGGAGCGCCATGCGCCGCACCCGTGCCGGCGAGATCCGCTCACCCACGACCGCCAGCACCATCCCGGGGACGAGCCCGAACGTCGCCTCCGGGAGGCCGAAGCGCGCGTCGGGCGAGGCCAGCACCACGTCGCAGGCGGCCGCCAGCCCGAGCCCTCCGCCCATCGCGGCGCCGCGGACCACCGCGACCGTCGGGCAGGGGGCCGTGCGCAGGGCCAGCAGCGCGTCCCGGTACGCCGTGAGCGGTGCCGCCAGCTCGTCCGCGGCGCCGTGCGCGTAGCGGGCCAGATCCATGCCCAGGCAGAAGGTCTCGGGGCTCGCGCCCACGAGCACCGCCACCTGACCGTCGCGCAGGTCGCGCAGCGCGGCCGTCAGCGCGGCGAGGCCGTCGGGCTCGATCCGTGGGGGCATCGGGATCACGTCAGCTCCAACCGTACTGGCGGACCCAGTCGCGGACGCCGTGGAAGGTGAGCAGGCCGCGGCCGAGCCAGGCGCGGGCGTGGTGGTCGTCGTGGCCGTCGAGCGAGGTGCGGTAGTCGCCCTGGTCGACGAAGGCGCTGCGCTCGCGCTCGGCCTCCTCGTAGCCACGGACGTCGAGCCGCTGCCTGGCGTCGAGCAGCGCGC
>JACKER010000101.1 GCA_020632925.1 Alphaproteobacteria bacterium
CCCGTCCGGGCACTCCGCCGCGCACCGCTCGCGACCCTGCTCGCAGGCGGCCGTGCAGGCCTTGTCGCGCGCCTTGTCCGCGCCGCCGGAGCTGCAGGCGAGCGAGAGGAACAGGACGGCGGGCAGCAGGACGGCGAAGGGACGCAAGGGCTCTCCAGGGCGGGCCCCGAGCCTACCTCAGGCGCGGACCACCCCGTTGATCGGACGAACCCCGGCGAACACCCCGTCGACCCCCCAGGTGTCGTGCAGGACGCCCGCGAAGAGCGCGCGGAGATCGTTCGCAGGGAGCAGGTCGCGGTCCTCGTGCAGCCCTCCGAGCGTGGGCCAGTCGCCGAGCATCCGCCCGCCGCGCACGCGCCCCCCGAGGACGAAGGCCACGCCGCCGGTGCCGTGGTCGGTGCCGTCGGTGCCGTTGATGGCGACGGTGCGCCCGAACTCGGTCGCGACGACGACCGTGGTGCGGTCCCAGTCCTCGCCGAGCGCCTCGCGCAGCGCGCCCAGCGCCTCGTCCAGGTTCCCGAGGCGGTTCGCGAGCTGGCCCTCCGCGGCGCCCTGGCCGGCGTGCGTGTCCCAGCCGTCGAGCGAGACCACCGCCGCGGCGGGCCCGTCCGGCGCGAGCAGGAGCTTGGCGCCCGCCTCGACCACCGAGCGCCAGCCGCCATCGCGCCCTCGCCCGTGGGCGTCGAGCAGGCCCGCGGTCTTCACGGCCTCGGCGAGGTCCGCGGAGAGCACCTCGTCCTCGGCGTACAGGTCCGCGAGGCGCGCGAGCGTGTCGTCGTCGGCCGGCGGAGCCACCGAGGGCGACCAGGACGTCGCCTGTCCGGGTCCGCGCAGCACCAGCGGGACCGTCGCGCCCACGGAGATCCCGGTGCCTCCGCGCAGCGCGAGCGCTCTCGAGAGCCAGCCGGTGTCCGTGCCGAACACCTGATCGCCGCCGCTCTCGAGCACGTCCTGGCCGTCGAAGTGCGAGCGGTCGCGGTAGGGCGTGCTCGCGGCGTGCAGGAAGGCGAGCTCGCCGGCACCCCACCGGTCGTGGAGGAACGCGAGCCGCGGGTGGAGCGCGAAGCCCCCGGTCAGTGGCAGCGCGCCGTGCTCCGCGCCGGGCTCGGGCAACGCGAGCGCCCCCCGCAGCCGGCGGTAGTCCGGGTCTTCCAGGGGCGCCACCGCCGCCAGCCCGTCGAGGGCGCCGCGGAGGACGACGACCACGAGCTTGTGCTCCGGGCGCTGCTTGGCGCCACCGAACGCGAGCGCGGGCACGAGCAGGGCGCCGCCGGCGAACAACAGGTCACGACGTCGAAACTCCACCGCCTACCTCCGCTGGAACTCGGGGCTCATGAGCCCCAGCACGATGCCCTGGGTGCCGGACGCGGCGCGCGACACGGCCGTCAGCGTCCGCTCGCTGGCCATCGGACCGAGCACGTCCGCGAGCCAGGCCTCGGGTCGGGTGCGCACGCCGATCGTCCCGGCCAGCTTCTGCGACCACTCCACGCGCTTCATCAGCGCGTCCGGGCCGCTCCAGTCGGCGGCGACATCCGACCAGCCCGCGGGGGAGGGCGCGCGCCACGGCGGCTGTCCCAGCGTGTTCAGGACGCTGACCATCGCCTTCGCCTCCGGCGTGAGCCCGGTCGCGCGCAGGGCGGCGACGAGGAACTCGAGCGGCGTGAGCAGCTTGCGCGGCTCGGGCGTCCAGGCGGCCTCCTGCTCGAGCAGGACCCGGTGGACCGTCGGGAGGTGGCCGCGGGACGCGAGAAAGGCCTGCTCGAGGGCGCTCACCACGTCCGCGGGCGGATCGTCGGCGACGAAGTGCCGCGCGAGCTTGGTGGCGACGTGCTTCGCGGTCGAGGGGTGGCGGGCGAGGTCCTTCAGGATCGCGACGGGCTGCTCCTCGCCCTGCTCGGAGTACGTCGTGCCCAGCACGGTCCGCGCTCCGGGCTGGTGCATCGGCTCGGCCCAGACGTAGGTCCCTTCGGGGACGCCGGGCGCGAACCGCTCGAAGGGCGCGCGCATCACGGTGAGCCCGGTCATCGCGCGGGCCAGCTCGGTCACGTCCTCCTGGGTGTACCCCCCGTGGACGCCCAGCGTGTGCAGCTCCAGCACCTCCCGGGCGAGGTTCTCGTTGAGCCCGAGCTCCCGCGCCTTGCCGACCTTCGAGTCGGGGCCCGCGGAGCGCGCCTGGTCCAGGTAGAGCAGCATCGCGGGGTGCCGGCTCGACGCGAGCAGCATGTCCTCGAAGGTGCCGGCGACGTTGGCCCGCACCACCTCCCGCTCGAAGAGCCCCACGAACGGCGCGCACTGGGCCTTGGTCGCCGCGACCGTGAAGTGGTTGGACCAGAACCACACGAGCCGCTCGGCGAACCCGTCGTCGGTCGTCAACGCCCGCTTCATGCGCGCCTCGAGGTCCGGGCCGACGACCTCGGCGATCATCATCCCGGGCTTCACGTCGGTCTCCTCGGCCTTCTTGGCGTCGCGGATCCGCTCGACGACGGCGACCGCGTCCGCGATCGAGGGCAGCGAGGGTCCGGCCAGCGCGAACCGTCCGGGATCGTCGAGGCCGGCCGCCAGGTTCTCGCGCGGGTCCCGCTGGCGCGCCAGGTCGCCGGGTCGGGCGCCCAGCCCGAAGCGCCGCGCGGCGATGGCCTGCTCGATGCTCATGGGTCCTCCTCCCTCCGATGCCAGTGTCACCCGTGGGCGTGTCGCTGGGCTTTCCCGTTTGCAAAGTTCCGTGAAGCTGGTACTTGATAATGGTCAAGTAATGATGGATGGGGGTCACGGATATGGAGTCGGCGGCGCTGCGCAGCTTTCGGGCGGACAGTCGGACGATGGTGCGGGAGCTCGGCTTCCTCCAGGGGGTCTGCGCGCC
>JACKER010000102.1 GCA_020632925.1 Alphaproteobacteria bacterium
CGCGATCACGCCGTCGTCGGGCCCGGACAGCGACAGCATCTGCGTGACCGGGTGGTCCTCGTCCCGCACCCAGCGGTCGAACGCGCGCTCCTTGTCCCAGCAGGTGGTGCCGAGCAGCGCGTCGGCGTCGAGCACGGCCACGTTCGCCGCGTCCACGCCGACGACGTGCCCGCCCTGTGGGGTGTCCGCCGCCCGCCAGGCGACCACGGGCCGATCCGAGAGCACCACGCGGAGCGCGGCGTTGCGCTCGAAGGCCACCGCGACCTGCACCGGGTACGTCCCCGGCGGAACCCGGACCGCGAGCGCCTCCAGCGACGACACGCGGTACCCGAGGTCGCCCGTCACCAGCACGCCCGAGGTCACCCGGAGCTGGCCCACGTCGCGCACCTCGACCACCGTGTCGCCGTGCTCGCGGGACACTTCGCGTCCGTGCTGGAACAGGCGGTCCCCGGCCACGTCGACGTCCGGCACCTCCCGGAGCGGATGGGGGCCCGGGTCCTCGATACGCGCCCGCTCCTCGGGCGGGACGAAGGGCGCCCCGCGCGGGTCCTGGAACGTGCGGACGTGGGCGATCCGCGGCTCTCCGTCGACGGTCCGCACCTCGAACTCGTGGAACTGGCCGCGGTGCGTGGTGACCACGCGGACCAGGTCGCCGTCCGCCTCCTCGTCGAGCACGGTCTCGGCGACGTCGTACATCGGCGGCTTGCCGTAGCTGTGGCCGAGCTCGGCGCCCGCACCCGCCACGAAGTGCGCGGCGGCGACCTCGGCGGCCAGCTCCCGCCACCGGGCGAAGTCCACGCGGCCGCCCCGGAACAGCTCGGCGGCGCGCGCGTGGGCGTCGGTGTACGCGGCCAGGAAGGCGCGGACGCGCTCCGTGGGCGTCATCCGCACTGCAGCCGGAGCCAGGCCCGGTCCCAGGCCCCCCGCTCGAGGTCGTCGTCGCGCATCATCACGTAGATCCTCCCCTCGTCGCCCCAGCCCATCTCGAGCTCGTCGTCGCTGTCGAGCTGGAGCACGAGCTTCCACCGCGGGGCGTCCCGGGTGAGCTCCGCGAGATCCTCGGCCGGGAGCCTCGGCGATTCGCCGACGTAGATCCCGTTCGTCACGAGCGCGCAGGAGCGGCCGAGGTCCCCCTGCACCGGATCGGCGTGGCCCCCCACCTGGTGCCGCGGCGCAGGATCGCTCTCCTGGAGCAGGTCCCACGCGGCCTCGAGATCCTCGTCGTCGAGCCAGTCGAGCACCTCGTCGTCACGCTCGACCCACCTCGGGAAGGTGATGACCGCCTCCGCTCGGAGGCCCCGCCGAAGTAGTGGCCCGTCACCGCCCGGAGCGGGGCGCTCGGCCCATCGGCCCTCGGGGAGGTGCAGCAGCCGCCAGGCACCGCGGTGGAGCGGGTCGTACCCCCATGGCTGCTCGCCGAGGTCGTAGAAGAACGAGAGCAGGCCGTCCGCCGGCAGCGGCAGCCCACACTCCCGCAGGTCCGCGCACCGCAGCTGCGCGACGAAGGACAGCGGACGGGGTCCTGCCGCCGCCGCGGCCTCGAACGACCGGATCTCGTCCAGCAGCTCGGCCCGAGCCCCCTCGTCGGTGACGCGTCCGAGGCGCTCCCGCACCAGCTCGGCCTCGCGCAGGAAGTACGGACCGGCGTCCCAGGTCGGCCACGCGACCTCGTCCGGCAGATCCGGGTGTCCGCCGATCCGGCTCCCACCGCGCACCCCCTCCCCGTCCGTCCGCAAACGCACCGCGGGCGCGTGCCCGGCGATCAGCGGGTGGTCCGGATCCGCGCCAGCGGCGGCGGCGAGCTCCTCGGGTGTCAGGGTCCCTCCTCGACTCCGGGAGGATAGCACCCGCCCTCTGGGACGAGGAGCACGGCATCCGTGCGCGGCAGCCCGGCGAGGTCGGACGCGCGCGCCCCCACGAACACCCAAAGCCCGGCGAGCCAGGCCTGCTCGATGAGATCGGGACGCTCCCGCAGCGCCTCGGCCGTGAAGACGACGCCCTCCACCCGGTGACGGACCGAGTGCCAGTCCGTCGGCGGCTCGGTCACCTCCCAGAGGCGGGTGAGGACGTACCGGTCGCCGGTCGCGGCGAGGCCGTCGAGATCGGGGCTGACGAGGACCGGCTTCGCGCGCATCGTGTGCGGGGGCAGCTCGACGGACGCTGGGACCTCGGCGCGCACGACCACCAGCGGCGGCCGCTCGACCGTCCCCAACTGCCGCACCCGCTCGAGCGCCTCCGCCAGCGTCGGCCCCACGACCTCGACGCCGTCGGCGTCGTCGAGCACCCGCTCGATCTCGTCGAGCGAGCAGATCCCCCTCACCACCCGGGTGGGCGGTGGGGTCACGGGCTCGGGCAGGAAGAGCGGCACCCCGACGCCCCACGCCGCGGCCTCCCACCCGAAGCCGGGCAGCGCGATCTCCCAGGCGTCCGGCGGCTCGAGCGCCATCCGCGCCGGTACGGGCTGCCACACCCACTGCTCGGTCCCGCGCCCATAGCCGGCGAGCTCCGCCGACAGTCCCCACGAGCGACGCCGGAGCCGGACCTCCCCCCGGAGCTTGCCGCCCGTCGGCGGTGCCTGCTCGCACAACGACGCGCTCTGCCGGATCGCACGGGCCCAGTCGGCGCAGGGTGGGAGCGCCGGGTCCCGGTCGGGCGGTGGGGTGGTCTCGAGCCAGTGCAGGTACAGGTCGTCGCCCGAGCCCCGGGCCACGAGGACGCCGCGCCGACCGCCCTGGTGGACGTAGATGCGAGCGGGCGCGTCGAGCACACCCTCCACGACGACGGGCTCGGATGCGGACGCTCTCGCCGTCAGCAGGGCGAAGCACGGGACGTTCATCCGCCACACGCTAG
>JACKER010000103.1 GCA_020632925.1 Alphaproteobacteria bacterium
CCGTGCCCGTGCCCGCGCCCGAGGTGCCTGCCACCCCGACGCCCGAACCTCCTGCACCGACACCTCCACCACCACCCCCGGTGCTCGCCTCCGCGACGATGCTGGTCACCTCGGACGGCGCCGCGAAGGGCTGGTGCGAGGGCCTCAGGGTCCCCGAGGCTCGCGCGCTGGCGCGCTCCGCGATGATCGCCGGCGCCTCCGTCGTGCCCCCCAAGCGCCTGCTCCAGACCCTGACCGACCGCGGCGTCGACCCGTACGCCGAGGAGGTGGTGGCGGAGGAGGTGCTCCACGCGGCCCGCACCGCGGAGCTCCAGGACGAGGCGCTGACGCACCTGTACGACGTGATGCACCGCGCACGCGCCGCTCGCCGGCTCGCCGGGCTCGTGCTCTGGGGGCGACAGCAGGCCCGCAAGCTGCTCGGGCGCTCCTTCCGCATCGAGGTGATCGGCGGCGACGCGCTCGGCTGGACGCGCCTGCACGAGGACGCCATCCACATCAACCCCGTCGCGTTCCTCCGCGGGGAGCGCGACGGCGAGGACGTGGCGCGCGGGCTCATCGTCCACGAGCTCGGCCACCACCTGTACAACGCGGACGCGCAGGGCCTCGCGGTATGGAGGCGCGCCAACGACGCCGGGCTCGCCCGGCTGCACAACCTGGTCTGCGACGAGCACCTGGAGCGCAACCTGCGGGTGTTCGACCCGATCTACGGCGACCACCTCAAGCGCCTCGCCGCCTGGGCCTTCCAGCACGCCCAGCGCGAGATCCCCACCTCGGCGCTGGCGAACGCCCTGGGTCCCTCGATGGTCCCGGTCCTGCTCGGGGCCCGGCTCGGCCCGGCGCGCCGCAACGGCCACGTCACCGTCGGCGTCGGCAGGCTCCTGCGCGGGATGGACGCCACCAGCAGCTTCGGGCGCTTCGTCCGCGCGCTGCGGATGGGCCTCGGCAACCGGGAGGGCGACGCCAGGGTGGCGGCGGCGCTGGCGCTCTTCGGGCCCGAGTTCCGACGGCTCGACAACGAGGGCCTGTGGAAGGTCACCGAGGCGCTGCGCGACCTGTTCGGCGACGAGTGCAAGCTGGCGGACCTGGTGGATCTGCACGAGACCGCGGGCGACGACCCCGGCGACGGCAAGATCGCCGGCCGCGGCGTCACCTCGGACCAGGTGGATCGGGAGGCGGACGGGGACGACGAGAGCGACCGGCCCACGCGCCGACGCAGCGACAGCCCGCGCCGACCGGGGGGCAACGACAAGGCGAACGTGGGCGCGGAGAGCGACTTCCAGCGCATCGATCGGGTGGAGGTCCTCCCCTACGACCCGGCCGCCCATCGCCAGCTCGCCTCCGAGGTCGCCCTCCCCGCGCGCCACCTGCGTCGCGTCCTCGAGCGCCTCGGGCTGCGCACGGTGCCGGTCAAGCCACGCCTGTCGGGCAACCGCCTGGACCGCAGCCGCCTCGTGGCGCTCGCGATCCGGGGCGAGCCGCGCGTGCTGATCAGCCGCCGGGTGGAGGTCCACAGCGACCTGTTCGTCGGCTTGGTCGTGGACTGCTCGGGCAGCATGAACGGCGCCCGCATGGAGCGCGCCCGCCGGTTCGCCGCGCTCGTCGCCGAGGCCTGCCGCGGGCTGCCCGGCGTGGACCTCCGGATCTTCGGGTTCACGGACAAGGTGATCTTCGACGGCGGGGACGCCGTCCGTCCCGCGGCCCACGCCCTGCGCGCCGGGGGTGGCAACAACGACGCCGCCGGCCTGCACCACGCCGCAGAGGTCGCGCTCGCCAGCCGCCGCCGCGGGCGTCTGCTCGTCATGATCAGCGACGGCGCACCCACCGAGTGCACCACGACCGCGCTCCGCAAGCTCGTGCAGCACCTCGAGCGGCGGCGGGGCGTCGCCTGCGCGCAGGTGGTCGTGAACCGCTTGAACGAGCGCTGCTTCGACACCTACCTCGAGGTGCTCGACGACGACGTCGCCACGGCCGTCCGGGCCTTCGGCGCCATCGTCGCCCGCCTCGTCACCCGAACCCTGTCCACGTCACGCTGAGGGAACGATGAGCACCAAGTGGAAGTCCGAGGAGCTCGAGCCGGGCAAGGTCCTGGAGACGACCTTCTTCCGCAACCCGGTGGGCGACTCCCCCTACCCGTTCCGGGCCACCCACCTCGACGGCCGTCGCGCCCCGAAGGTCGTGCTCTCGGACGACCCGCGCATCCGCCCCGGCGTGCCCACACAGGTCCGCATCGTGGCGGTCCACAAGCCCGAGCGCAGCGACCGGGGCTGGATCCAGATCGAATACGTGGCGGCCCGCGAGCTGCAGCTCGACGGCATCTACCTCGACCCCATGGTCACGCGGAAGCTGCAGGTGCTGCTCGAGAGCGGCCTGAACATCCTGCTCGACGGGCCCCAGGGCTCCGGCAAGACGACGATGGTGCGCGCCATCGCACGGACGCTCGGCATGGACTTCGTGTTCTTCAACTGCGCCGCCGTGCTGGACGCGACCGACTTCATGGCGACGATCCAGGTCCGGGCCAGCGACAGCGGAGCGCCGGTCACGGACTTCGTCTCCACCGATCTGCGCAACGCGCTGCTGGCCGCGGTCGCCGCCCCCGCGCGCCGCTTCCTGGTGTTCCTCGACGAGCTGAACCGCTGCCCCGAGTCCGCGCGCAACGCGCTGATGCCTGCGCTGGACGCCACGCGCCGCATCTTCGACCCCGTCACCAACCAGTTCGTGTCCATCCCCGACAACATCCAGTTCGTGGCGGCGGTGAA
>JACKER010000104.1 GCA_020632925.1 Alphaproteobacteria bacterium
CGGTGGAAGTGCTGGCGGCTCAGGTCGGTGGTGATCACGAGCGCCCGGGCCTCGGGATCGGGCCGGGTCGCGACCCAGCTCGCGGCGAGGTGGAGCGCCCCGACCCCGGCGTAGCAGGCGTGCTTGAGCTCGAGGTTCCGGCAGCCCGACGGCAGATCGAGGTACCGGTGGACCCAGGTGGACAGCGCCTTCTCCTGGTCCGGCCCGCTCTCGCTGCCGACGAGCAGCAGGTCCACGTGGGAGAGCTCGTCCTCCGAGACCAGCCCGCGGGCCGCGTTCACCGCGAGCGTGACCGGATCCTCCCAGGGCGGGCACACCGTGCGCTCGTCGATGAGCATGCGGTCCACGACCTCGACCGGGTCCGCGCCGCGGGCCTCGACCAGCGCACGCATCGGGAGCGCCAGCGTGCTCGGCCAGCAGCGGATCGTGTCGATGCCGACGCGCATCAGGGCACCCAGTCCAGGCCGCCCGTGACGGGGACCTGGGCACCGTTGACGTAGGCGGCGCCGTCCGAGAGCAGGAACAGCACCGTCGAGGTGAGCTCGGCCATCTCGCCGCCGCGGCCCGACGGCCCGAACCGATGGGCGAACTCGTGGTTGGACGCGGAGACCTGCTCGCGCGTCATGTCGGTCTCGAAGTACCCCGGGACCACGACGTTGGCGGTCACGCCCTTGCGCCCGACCTCGCGGGCGAGCGTCCCGCACAGCCCGAGCAGCCCCGCCTTGGACGCCGCGTAGGCCACCTGGCCGGTCGCGCCCGGGGCGGTGATCGAGCCGAGGAACAGGATCCGCCCGCCGCGCGCACCGATCAGCTCGGGCAGGAAGGCGCGGGCGACGTGGAAGGCGCCGGTGAGGTTGGTGTCGAGCACCTCGCGCCAGTCCTGGTCCGACAGCGAGAACGCGAGGCCGTTGCGGCTCACGCCGGCGTTGCACACCACGCCCCAGACCGAGCCCAGATCGTCGAGCACGCGCTCGGCGACGGCCTCGGTGGCGTCGGCGTCGCGGACGTCGAGCGGGTACGCCCGCACCCGGCGCTCGGGAGCGGCCTCGGCGCAGGCGGCGAGCACCTCGTCGGCGGCGGCCTCGGAGGAGCGCCAGGTGAAGGCCACGTCGTAGCCGGCGCGCGCGGCGCCGAGGACCAGCGCCCGCCCGATGCCGCGGGAGCCTCCACTCACGAAGACCGTGCGGTTCACGCGGCCTCCTCGCCCACCAGGGCCTCGAAGGTGCAGGCGGACACGACGCGCTCGCCCACCGCGAGCTGACCGACGCAGGACAGCGTCATGCCGGTGTCGGCGACGCAGCGCGCCACCACCCGGAGCAGGTCGCCCGGCCGCGCCTCGCTGACGAAGCTCGCGCCGTGGATGGCGAGCAGGCGGACGGGCGGCGGGCGCAGGTCCACCGGGACCTCCACGCCGCGCGACAGCAGGTGCGACAGCGTGAGCCCGAGCTGGCCCATGGCCTCGACCTGGAAGGAGCCCGGGTAGACCGGATCACCCGGGAAGTGACCGTCGAAGGCCGGGTCCTCCGCCCGAAGCAGCCGCTCGGCGACGACCGTGCCCTGCTCGCGATCCACCGCGGTGATCCGATCGAGCAGCAGCATGGGGCCGCGGTGGCGGAGGAGGCGCTCGAGCGCGCTCCGATCGAGGTCGACGGCGAGCGTGGTCGGTCCGGGCTCGAGGAGCGGCCGGCGGCGGGCGTGCCGGAGCCAGTCCATCAGGCGACCCCGACGCAGAGCTGCTGGCCGCGCACGGCGCGCAGCGCGGGTCCGAGCAGCGTCCGCACGGCCAGCGCGGTCTCCCGGGGGGCGCCCGCGCGGACGGCGTTGATCCGGACCGAGGGCTCGTGGGCGGCGAGGTGACGCACGAGGGTCCGGCCGAGGGCGCCGACCGACCCGCCCTCGTGGACGAGCACGGCTGCGCGACGGGGATGGGCCTTCATCGCGTCGACGACCGGCCACACGCGGCCGGCCGGATCCTCGTCCCCGGCGGCGGACGCCACCACCGCCCACGCGCCGGGCCGCTCCGTCCAGCCGGCCTCCGCGAGCGACCGGCGCAGCTCGGGCACCCAGCTCCCGTCGCCCACCAGCTCGACCTCGAGCTCCGTGGGTTCGGGAGGCGTGCGGGGTGGAGGGGGCGCGCCCGCCAGCCGCGCGACCAGCTCGGGCCCCCGCGCCGCGAGGTTGTCGACAGCGTGCGCGCCGCGATCGACGCGCAGGACCTGGCCCGTGAGCGGCAGCTCGTCGCCACACAGCGCGAGCACCGCGTCGGCGACCTCCTCGGCCGCGAGGTGCAGCTCCGGGAAGGCGGCCATGACCCGCACGAGGTCGGGCCCGAAGACCTCCTCGAGCCCCTCGGTGACCACGAGCCTGGTCCGGACGGCGTTGACCCGCGCGCCGGGGAGTCGCTCCGCGAGCGCGCGACAGCGCTCCTCCAGCACGGCCTTGGTGCAGGCCACGTAGTCGTAGGAGGGGTAGACGTGATCGACGCC
>JACKER010000105.1 GCA_020632925.1 Alphaproteobacteria bacterium
CCCGCGGGGTCAGCATCATCGACGGTTGGACCACCACACCCCATCCGGATCGAGCGTACTCGACACGCGCCGTGCCGGCGTCGTCGATGGACACGATCCTGTCGTCCGCCGCGTCTCGGAGCACGACCTCCGACGCGACGGCGAAGCCCCGGACCTTGAACACCGCGTCGCCGCAGAGGTGCAGGTAGTCCACCGTGCCTCCCTCGAACACGGTGGAGGTGGTGCTGCGGACGCGGGAGGCGTTGACGTTGTAGGCGGCGCCCATCCCCAGCGCGAGCCCTGGCGCACGGCGCCGCTCGAGGTCCCCCTCCGAGTCGTCGTCCAGGGGTCCGAGCGGTCGCAGCTCGACGCGTCCGACGAGGAGTCCCCCGAGCTCGCGGGGTGCGGCCGTGTTGGGTCCTCCGCCGCCGAAGGCGCCGAGCCGGTAGGCCAGCACCGAGCGATCACCGCCCAGGTGGTCCGAGGAGGCCACCACGCCCACGTCCCGGTCCAACGTGAGCTCGGACACGACCCGGGGACGATCGGGGAGCTGGAGCGCGAACTCCCGGATCGTCCGGAGGCGGTCGAAGGGTACGAACATCTGTCCGACCCGCACCGACAGGTCACGACTCGCGGCCGCGTCGAGGTAGGCGTCGTAGAGGGGGCTGACCGTCCCGTCGCGGTAGTCTCGCTGGGAGAACGCGAGCTGGACCGTGTACCGGAGGTCCTCGGACAGCGTGTGGCCCCGGAGCGTCAGGCGCGCGGTCTGGACCTGGGCCTGGCTCGCGAGCTCGCGCGGGACCTCTCCTTCCGGCGCGCCCACCACCAGCGTCTCCCGGAGCTGAACGCGCCCGCGCAGGTTCATGGAGAAGCGCTCGTCGGCGGAGGTGATGGTGACACCGCTCCCCACGGCGGCGGTCACGACGGCTTCGCTGGCCTGGGCTGCGTGCATGGCGATGATCATCGGGGTCCCCTCCGCGCCCGGGGTGCAGGACCGGTGCCAAGCGAGAACCGAGGTCGGCGCGTGTAGCGGCCGAGATCCGTGACGGCCGATCCGGGTCGCCCGTGACGACCGGTCGCCGTGGCCATCGGGTCCCTCCGCGCGATAGACCGCCCCATGGCCGAGACCGACTGGGAAGTGCTGCCGCACGGCGAGCTCGTGCAGCTCGCGGAGAACCTCTGGCGCGTCGAGGGCAGGCTGCCGAACATGGACCTCGAGCGGTGCATGGTCGTCGCGCGCACGTCGACCGGCGAGCTCGTGCTGCACAGCGCGATCGCGATGGACGAGCCCCACATGGCGCAGCTCGAGGCGCTCGGCCGCCCGGCCTGGCTGGTGGTCCCCAACGGCTGGCACCGCCTCGACGCCCCCCGGTACAAGGCGCGCTACCCGGACCTGAAGGTGGTGTGCCCGGCCCAGGCGCGGAAGAACGTGGCCGACAAGGTACCGGTGGACGGGACCTACGCGGACTTCCCCTCGCTCGACCCCGAGGGCACCGTGCGGCTCGAGCACATCGACGCCGAGCGCCACATGGAGGGCGTGATGTCGGTGCGCAGCGCGGACGGCACGAGCCTCGTGTTCGCCGACAGCCTGTTCAACCTGCCGCACCGCAAGGGTTTCTTCTGGTTCGTGTACGGGCGGCTGCTCGGGAGCACGGGCGGGCCCAGGGTCACGCTGATCGGCAAGCTGATGATGCTGTTCACGCGCAGCGCGGCCCCGTTCCGCGCCCTGATGGGGAAGTGGCTCGACGAGGGCAGCGTGGTGCGGCTGATCCCGGGGCACGGCAACGTCGTCGACACCGACGTCCGCGCGGTCCTCACCACGCTCGCGGGCCGCTGACCGAGAAGTTCGCGCCGGCGTGCGGGTGGCCCGTGCCGAAGAAGAGAGGCGAATTCGGGCGCCTGCCCCTACGGGGCACCGGGTCCCCTGCGGGGTCGGCCTGTCGGCCTCCGTCCGCCCTTCGGGCGGGACCGGCCTGGCGGCCGCCCTCCGGTCCCCCTGGCGCGGGCCCACCACGTGCACCCTCCGAATGCCTCCGCTCCGGTTGCATCCGACGAG
>JACKER010000106.1 GCA_020632925.1 Alphaproteobacteria bacterium
TGGCTGCAATCCACGTCACCCGCGGGGATTGGGCCTCCATGTGCGCAGGATTGGAGTCCTCCAATGTTCGGACGGAACGTCCGTCGCGAAATACTGGAATGGCAGATGCCGGATTTCTCACCACGTCGCCCGTCCGCGTCCACAACGACCGCTATCGCCGCGGCGCTGGTGCTGACCGTGACGGCGGGCCTCGCCATGCGCTGGGCCCTCGCGGGTCGCGTGCCCATGGTCTGGGACTTCACGCGCCTGCGGCACGCCCACGCCCACCTGGCCTACTACGGCCTCCTCATCCCGCTGGTCTGGCTCGGATGGCGCTCCAGAGGCCTCCCGGTTCCCTCGTCGCGCGTCGCTCTCGTCTATGCCTCGGCGGTGGTACTCGCGCTCATCGGGTTCCTAAGAGCCGGGTATGCACCCGAAGCGATCGTCGGGAGCACCGCGGTGGGGATCGTCTGGCTGTGGACCGCCTGGCGGCTCTGGCCACGCCTCGGCGTCTGGAGAGACCCCATGGGCACCGTCCCGCTGGGGATGACGGCGGCGATGGCTTGTGTGCCCTTCGTCGCCCGAACCACCCGCCTGGCCCCGAGCCAGGCCCAGGAGTGGGTCGCGACCTTCCTCTCCGCCCTGCTCCTTCTCGTCGTGCTCCCGTCGGCGTTGGGCGTGCTCAGGGTTGTGCGGCCATGGCCCGCCCTGGTCGTCTCGGGCGTGCTCGGCGCGCTCGCGCTCGGGGTCTGGTCGCACCCCCTCTCGCAGCTCGGCCTGGCGGCATTCGGCGCACTGATGCTCCCGGTCGGCTGGCCCCGTCACCCCGCCCACCTTCGTCTCGCCTGGGCGGCACTCGGGTTGGGTGTACTCGGAATGGCGATCGGCCTGTTGCCGAACTCCCGGCCCGTCGTGATCGGCGCCGTACACTTTGCCGCGCTGAGTGTAGCGCTGCCATCGCTGGCACCCTTGGTCGGTCTGCCGGTCGACTCCCGATGGTGGTGGGTGCACCACGCCGCTGTGGCACTGCTCTGCGCGCCCGTTGTCCTCCAGGCGTTCGGCGCCGGAGCGTGGACCTGGGGGGCCGCGGCCTGGGGCGGAAGCGTCGTCTGGGTCGAAGTCGTCATCGGACTGGTCTGGTTGGCGTTCCACCGCAAGGAGCCCTGTTGATGGAGACCCCATCGCTCCTTCAACAGCGGCTCGAGGCCGTCCACGGACGCATGCGCCGGGCATGCAAACGCGCTCGAAGTGTACAGTCCCGCCTTCGTCGCCCAGGTCCGTCCCAGCCACGTTTCCCGGGACAACGCTCGGGACGGGGGCGGATGTTGGGTCCCGTCCCGTGCAGGCTTCCCGAGACGCAGCCGGGATGGGACACATCATGCGGTGGGGTCCGGTCCCACTTGGGATCTCCAGGGATGGGACGAGGCGCGGAGCTGGGTCCCGACCGAAACAGAGGGACGGGACCCAGCGCTGACCGAGGTCCCGTCCTAGAACGGGATGTCGTCGTCTGGCGGCGGGGGTGGCGCCGAGGTCGGTGGACGCGGGTTCAGCGCGTGGTCGAGGGCCATGAACAGCTCGTCGATGCACACCAGCACCGGCAGCATCGCGCGGTCCTCGGCCGTCTGCTCGGTCTCGCCCGTGATCCAGAACAGCCCCGGGTGCCGCTTGATGGCGTCGAAGTACACGTCGGCCGCCAGACAGCCCAGCGCCTCGAGCAGGTCGCGGTTCATGGCTCCCCCCGCGGGTAGAGCGGGTGCGCGGCGATCTGGTTCGTCATGAACCGGCCGTCGACCTGGTCGATGCCCTGGACGGTGGCCTGGATGAGAGCCTGCAGGACGAGCTGATTGATCTGCCGCGGGACGCCCTGGGAGGCGTGGAAGACGGCGCGGACAGCGTCCTCGGATAGCAGGGTGGGTGCGGCGCCAGCCTCCTGGAGGTGGAAGCGGACGTAGTTGCCGGTGTCCTCGAGGCTGAACGGGCGCAGCGTGACGGCGTACCCGAACCTCGACCGCAGCGAGGCCAGCTCGGGCAGCGCGAGCGTGTG
>JACKER010000107.1 GCA_020632925.1 Alphaproteobacteria bacterium
CTCTGCTGTCAAGCGCCACAGCGATGGGACCAGCCTCGCGCCACGATCTAGGGACCACCTGAGGGCCTGAATCTGGCTCGACGAAGGGGCGGGTCCCCGCCGCGGGGAGGGACCGCCGGGTGGTGGAGGGGCTGGGGCTTGCGCGGAGCGAAGCGGAGCGCGAGCCCCAGCACCGGAACAACCCGGCGGGGTCGCCCGGCCACCCGGTCAGGCGATGGGCGGCCGCGGCTTCTGCTTCTTGCGATACGACTCGCCCTCGACCACCAAGTCGTAGGCGTTGTTCGTGAACCGATCCACCAGCGCCTGCGCGTGGAGCGGGTCGGCCAGCATCGGGAGCCACTCCTCCGGCGAGCGGTTGGAGGTGACCACCATCGACGCCGTGCGGTGCCGCGCGGTCACGATCTCGTACAGGTCGTTCGTCTCGAGGACGTCGAGGGCCTTCAGGGCGAGGTCATCCACGATGAGCAGTTCGACTGTGGCGAGTCGGCGCAGCTCGGCCTCGTGCGTGCCGTCCAGGCGGCTGCCCTTCAGGCGGGCGAACATCTTGTCGGCGGTCAGGCACAGCACGGTGTGCCCGCGGCGCACGGCTTCATGGCCCAGGGCGTGCGCCAGCATCGTCTTGCCGACGCCGACCGGTCCCATCAGAGCTATGTGGTGGTGCCGCTGCAGAAACTGCAGCGTCCGCAGGTCGTCGAGCAGCCGCCGATCGTACGTGACCTTCGCCGCCGCGTCCCACGCATCGAAGACCAGGTCCGGGTCGAGGTGCGCCCGGTCGGCCTGGACGGCGACCCGCTGGTTCGCGCGCCGCTGCACCTCGTCGCCGAGGACGAGCAGCAGCACGTCCTCAGGGTCCATCTTCCGCTCCCGCGCCTGGCGCAGCCGCTCCGGCAGCGTGGGCAGCAGTTTGCCGAGCTTGAGCTCGCCCAGGACCTTCCGCAGGTCCACCGACAGTTCACGGACGGGCATGCGAGGCCTCCGTCCGGAACTCCGACGCCTTCCGCTCGAAGCGGTGGCGACCGGCTGCCGGCGTCGCCGGCGTCGCGCTCGGGGCCACGGACGCGGGAGGGCTCGTACGACCGACCAGCCCCTTCTCGAGCATCCGCTTGATCCGGACGACCTCGACCACGTCCAGCGCGAGCGCCTGGCCGCAGGCCTGGTTCACCACCTCCGGGCCGTACCGCTTCGCCAGCCCCAGCAGGCAGTACACGTGCCGCATCCGCGTCCACGGGAGCCGTCCCGCGATCAGACGCTCGGCGTACACCCCGACGTGCTCGCCGTACGACACAGCCTCTGTGATCAGCGACGACGGGTCACGTAGGGCCAGCGCGGCCTTTTCGGGCGGCATGTCGGCGGCGTCGAGGCAGGTCCCGCCCTCCGGCTGCCGGGGGTGCGTCTTCACCAGCAGCCGATTGCAGTAGAGCTTCACCGTCGACCGGTCGCGCCGCGCACGCAGCGCTGTCCCGGCCTCAATCTGGAACGGGACGGAGTACAGTGCGTGCCCGACGACGACGGCGTGGCTGCGGTCGACGTGGTGGTCCGTCCACCGCGGGATGTCGTACGGCTCCTCGGGCGCGGGCCGCAGGACCGCCCGCTCCTCGGCCTCGAACACCTCGATCGGCGCCCGCCGCGTCCGGCCATGCTTCCGCCGGCCCGCGTCCTCGCGGCACCACCGCTCGGCCTCCACGCGGGCCTCGGCCACCGACCGGAACCGCTCGCCCAGGAAGAAGTCGTTCCGCACGTACTGGACCTGCCGTTCCACCCGGGCCTTGTCGGTGGGCGTCCGCACCCGGCACGCGTCCACCTCGAAG
>JACKER010000108.1 GCA_020632925.1 Alphaproteobacteria bacterium
GTGGGCCGGTGCGCCGTATGCTGTCCCCCGTGCCGGAGTAGACATCCGGCGGTGCGTTAATCCCCGCGGGTCGGTCTGGGGCAGGTGCACGTGAGCGAGCAGGACGAGGGCGTGGGTGGAGACCGTCCGGAAGTGGACGGCGGGCAGCGCGGCCGTCCCGGACGTCGGAGCGTCGAGGACCGCCGGAGCGCAGTGCTGGAGCTCATCGGTGGGAAGGCGACGGTGGACCAGCTGGCGCGGCGGTACGGGGTGAAGCCCGAAACGGTGGAGGGCTGGCGGCAGGACGCGCTGGAGGGGCTGGAGGCGGCGCTGCGGCGAGGCACCGGGCGCACGGGTCGGGAGCTCGAGCTCGAGAAGGAGAACCGGGAGCTACGCGGTGCGGTCACGGACCTGTCCATCGAGAAGGCGATTCTGAAGCGGGAGCTCGACAAGTGCCGCCCCCCTTCAGTGCCCGCGAGGTCGCGGCGATGAGCCGGGAGACCGACGCGGGCGTAGTGACCGTGGTGGGTCTGTGCAGGCTGCTCGGGGTGTCGCGTGCCGGGGTGTACGCGGCGCGGCGGTCGCCGGCGGAGGAGCGCAAGGCCGCGGCTCCACCGGCCGTCCGGACGGGGGTGTCGGGGGCCGAGCTGCTGGTGGCCATCCGGGCGGTGTTGAAGGACCACGCGAGCTGGGGCCACCGGAAGGTCTGGGCGACGCTGAGGCGGCAGGGCACGCGGGTGGGCCGCCGGCGGGTCGCGGAAGTCATGAAGGCCAACGGGGAGATGCAGGAGGCCAACGCCCCTCGGGCCGATGCTGTGCGGCCTCGCGGGCACGTTGTCGTGCCGGAGCCCAACCGCCGGTTCGCGACCGACCTGACGACCGTGTGGACGCGCCGGGATGGGCTCGTGGCGGTGGTCCTGACGGTCGACTCCGGGTGCAGGAGCGTGCTCGACGTCGCCGCCACGAAGTCTCAGGAGTCCGGACCGGTGTTGGCGACCGTCGAGCGCGCGCTGGAACGGGCCTTCGGCAGGCCCGACCAGGTGCCCGAGGGGGTGGAGCTGCGCTCGGACCACGGCCCGCAGTACACCGGCCAGGACGCTCAGGACCTGGCCCTCCGCTGGAACCTCGTCCAGACCTTCGCGCCCGTCGGGCGGCCCACCGGTAATGCCCTGGCCGAACGCACCATCCAGACGATGAAGATCGAGTGCCTCTGGCCGTCCGAGTTCGACGGCGTCGAGGACCTCCAAGTCGCTCTGGAGGCGTGGCGCCTGTCGTTCAACGACGAGCGCCCCCACCAGGCCCTCGGCTGGAGGACGCCGTCCGAGGTGCGCGCTGCGAAGCTGGGGTTGTCCCCGACGAGGGCGGCCGCGTGAGCGGGCTGGCGCTCCCATCCGGGGTCGCAGAGCCCCCGCCGGAGGCATCCGTCCGCCCGTCACCCACGCGCAGCGGGGACCGCAAGGGCGACGCGCAGGCCACCGAGCGGCCGGAGCCACCCGCAGACGCGCACAGGGTACCGACCGCAGGTCGGTGCGCGAGCACGGCGAGGATGGCGAGGACCGCGACGTGGCCGGAGCAGAGCCCGGCGGTACGTCCCGGCAGTGACGGGCGGGCGGAGGCCGACCAGCCGCCGACGCTCGGGGTGGGTGGCCGGATCAGCTACCAGGCGTTCGATGTGGGGTCGACCGATTCCCGCGGCGTCGAATGTCTTGCAGTCGGGGGGACACGGCA
>JACKER010000011.1 GCA_020632925.1 Alphaproteobacteria bacterium
GCTCCTCCACAGCGACCTCAAGTCGGTCATGCACGACGTGGACGACGACGTGCACCACCTGGGGCTGCGCCTGGCGGACGACCGGGTCCTGTGGCTCGAGCAGGCCCCTTGTCCGATCGTCCGTCCCATGGCGGACACCTACGCAGGCGCCTTCGGCATCCCGATCGAGGGCACGGGTGTGGACGTGCAGTGCGTCGACGTCGCGGCGCAGACCATCGCCTACGAGGCCACCCGTGCGTCGCGCCTCGTCGTGGTCCGCCAGTGGGACGAGGCGCCCCTGGCGTCGGTCGAGGTGGTGGACGGGGATGCCGCTCCGCGACCGGAGATCCAGCGCGTGTTCTCGAACGCTCGCCCCCTGCTGGGCGCGTGCTTCGAGACGGGCGAAGGCGCCGTGGAGCGCCACGTCGTCCTCACGGGACTGACGCTTCCGGACGGCCGGTGGAAGAAGCTGGCGTTGGTCGAGGAGGAAGACCCCGTATCGTCGTGCGTCCTCACGCACGTCGGCGCGGTCGCGCTCGCGGAGGGGGCGAAGAAGACGCGCGTCTCGATCGACGTGAGCTGGGCGCCACCGGCTCCTTGATCAGCCGGTGAGGCGATCGACCAGCGCGACGTAGGCCTCCTTGGCGGCGTCGCTCCCGGTGCCCTTCTTCGACGCCCAGGCGTCGTACTTCGCGCGTCCCTTCAGGTCGAGCATGCCCGGGCGGGAGCCCTTCACGTCTCCCTCCGACCCCTGCTTGAACAACGCATAGAGCTGGAGCAGGTCCTCGTTGGAGGGCCGCTTCTGCAGCTGCTTGACGCGATCGGCCGCATCCTGGAACTTCTGGTCGAGGCTCATCGGGACTCCTGGCAGGGGGTCGGTGTACGACGCAGGCGTCGCCCTCGTCAAGGACGCCGACGTCGAATACGGGCGGCCCATGGACGACGCGCGTGAGGCCTGGGGCGAGATCGCGGCGACGGTGGTGCTGCCGTCGCTGGTCCTCGTCATGGGCTCGGACGTGTTCGGCGGCACGGGCGTGCTGCTGGTCGGGCTCGCCCCGCCGGTGCTCTGGGCCGTCCGCGGCATGGTGCGTCAGCGCGCCGTGAGCCCGATGGCGGTCCTCGCCATCATCGGTGTGTCCGCCAGCGGGATCGTCGGCCTGCTCCAGCTCGACACCCGCTGGTTCGCCTGGAAGGAGGCGGCCCTGGGCGTGGTGATCGGGCTCGCGACCGGCCTCTCCGCCTTCACGCGGTGGTGCGTGGTCGCGGTGGTGCTGGATCGCCTGTTCGTGAAGGAGACGCTGGAGGAGGCGCTCACGCGGCATGGCACGACCGAGGCCTACCGGACGGCCGTGCGTCGCTCGACCCTGACCCTCGGCGTGATCTCCGTGGCCGCGGCGGTCGTCGCCGGGCTCCTCGCTCGATCCATCGTTCGTTCGCCCGCCGGGACCGAGGCGTTCGGGGCGGAGGTCGGGTACTACACCGGCTGGTCCTTCCCCGTGATCACCATCCCTTCGCTCGTGTTCGCGGTGATCGTGTTCCGCCGGCTGCTGACGCGGATCGAGCAGCTCACGGACATGCCCTGGGACGACCTGCTCCCGCCGCTCGATCCCGGGGGCTCCTGACCTACTCGCCCAGCGCGGTCTCCGCTGGCGCGTCGACGACCGACCACCAGCCGTTCGAGGCGAGTCGGTGGTGGAGGATCCGTCGCCCACCCGACACCGTCTGCCCCGAGCGCCGTTCGGCGATGGCGGCGGCCAGCGCGGGATCGTCGACGGGCACCCCCGTCGGCTCGTCCGTCGTCGACAGCACCACGCGACCGTCGGCGTCCACGAAGCGCCCCCGGACGCCGTCGACCGACCGCCAGGGCTCCGGGACGAGCAGCTGTTCGCGCATCCAGCCAGCGTCGATCTCCACGGCGGCGGCACCCGTGGGCGAGCCGTCCGCGCCTGGGATGGCGAGCACCACCGTCACCACCGGACGCCCCTGGATGTCGGGCATGGGCGGCAACCAGGTCGGCGCGCTGGCCTGCAGCCCCGGCGAGAACGCTGGGAGGGTGCGCGGATCCTCGTGGTCCTGGGGCCAGGCCTGCCCCGGCGACGCCACCAGCACGCCGGGCTCCAGGGCGATCCAGGCCCGTCGCGCGGGGATCGGTACGTCGAGCAACGTCCTGCGGAGCAGCCCCTCGCTGACGGTCGCCCGACGCTCGTCGTGGCTGCGGATCAGCACCCGGGGGAGGTGACGCTGCGCGGGCCCCACCAGCGCCGCGAGCAGGTCCTGCGCGCGCGTCGGCTCCACGCCGGGCGCCACCACCGCCACCACGTCGGAGGCGCTGACGAGCCCCACGCCGTACTTCGTGCCCGCGGCCTGCATCACGGCGTCCGGGGGCGCCGTCGAGGCGTCGGCGAAGTCGCTCGAGAGGTAGGCCCGCGGGGCGTCCTCCGCCGGGCCGTGGGCCAGCGCCTCCGTCGCCGTGGTCGCGACGACGGAGACCAGCCCCTCGAACTTCAAGAGCTGGCCCTCGACCCGAGCGGCGTGGCTGGAGGCCGTGGTGAGGACGGCCCGCGTGGTCTGCTCCGCCGCCTGCTGGCCCGCCGCGTGGAGCGAGACGACGCCGATGCCCACCGCGGCCGCCCCGAACGCGCTCAGCACGAGGACGACGAACACCACCAGGAACACGTCGGCCCGCCGAGCGACCGCCCGCGACAGTCGCGCGATCGGTCCCTCGGGACGCGCCAGGACCGGCTCCCCTCGCTGGGCGCGCCGGAGGTCGTCCGCCAGCGCCTCCACCGTGGCGTACCTGCGCTCGGGTGCGCGCGCGGTCGCCTTCGCGACGACAGCGGCCATCTCGCGGGAGATGGGCTGGCCGAACGCGTTGCGCAGGGGGTCGGTCTCGCCCTCCTGGTTGCGCGTGACGAGCGCGACCGAGTTCTTCCCCGACACGGCGGGCGCCAGCGCGAGGATCTCGAACAGCACGAGGCCGAGGGCGTACTGGTCCGACGCGGGACCGACGCGGTCCTGCTGGCCACGCGCCTGCTCGGGCGACATGTACCCCGGCGTGCCGATGACGAGGCCTCCCTCGTCCTCCTCGTCGGGGACCTCGACCGGGTGCGGCAGGTCCTTGCGGAAGACCCGGGCGATTCCCCAGTCCATCACGTAGGTCTCGCCGAAGGGCCCGATCATCACGTTCTCGGGCTTCAGGTCCCGATGGACCACGCCGCGCGCGTGGGCGTAGGAGACGGCGTCGCACACGGCGAGGAAGCGGTCCAGCAACCGGTTGCGGGAGGTCTCCGATCCGTGGCCCCGCCCCGCGGCGACGGCTTGCCGCTGGTCCTCGAGCAGCCCGGACAGCGTCCGTCCCTCCACCCACTTCATGGTGTACGCGTGCTCGCCCTCGAGCGCGTAGATCGGCACGATGTTCGGGTGGTCGAGCTGCGCGGTGATCCGCACCTCGGTCGCGAAGCGCCGCGCGAGGACGGGCTCGCGCTCGAGGCCTTCGCTCATGGACTTGTACGCCACGCGGCGTTGGAGCACCCGATCGCGGGCCAGCTCCACCCGACCCATCGCCCCCTCGCCGATGGTGCCCACGAACTCGTACCGACCGTCGCGTCGGTCGGCGCGCAGCGTCGGTGTGGCCTTGGCGTCGAGCTCCTCGAACCCACCGGTCTGGCGCAGGCCGCCGGCGACCTTGCGGAAACGGGCACGACGTTGGCCCTCCGCCGCACGCTGGGCCCGCTCGGAGCGGGGTGCGTCGCCCTCGACCGACCGCTCGGCGCGCAGCTGGGCGATCAGGTCGGCCGGAGCGAGCTCCCAGCGCTCGAGGTGCGTGAGCCAGGCCATCGGATCGAAGCGGCCGTGCTCTTCCAGGTACTCCTCGAGCACGCGGTCGTGGTCCTGCTCCATCACGTCGCGCAGGGCGTCGGCGAGCCCTTCCGCCTCGACGGGGATCACGTGCCCGCCCCGGCCCGCCTCTGGTACCGTCGCTGACGGAGGGGACCGTGGCGGCCTTCGAGGTGGAGAAGACGTACATGGTGCCGCACCGCGACCTGATCGTGCTGGCGGGCAAGGCGGTGTCCGGCATGCCGCGGCCCGGCGGCGCCATCGAGCTGCCACGCGAGCTGAAGGGGCCCGGCTGGGTGCCGATCAGCGACGTGCAGAAGGTGCCGTTCGGGGAGGTCGAGCGGCTGTGCGTGATCCTGGAGTGGAGCGTCGTCGAGGGTGCGCCGCTGATGGAGTTCGGCGACCTCGAGGGGCTGGCCTTGCAGATCCGCTGACACCCGCGGGCTACCTGGCGCCTTCGGCGCGACTCCCGATGACCCCGGTCCACTGCTGGTTGGTGCAGCTCAGGCACGCGCCCGCGGAGGTCGGGACGAACCGCGCCGTGAAGTCCATCACGAAGTTGTCCTCGTCCGAGAACGTGCCGCTGATCTCGTAGTGCTCCGCGCAGGAGGCGGCGGTCTTGATGTCGATGACACGGGTGAAGGAGAAGCTCCCGTCATCCTCGATGGTGCCCGACATCGTCCCGGGCTGTCCGCCGTTGACGCTGTACAGCGAGGCCGCGGGCGGGTCGTAGATGATGCCCACCTGATCGAAGTCGATGATCACCAGACCGAGCAGGCAGTTGTACCGGATGCGCTGGGACAGGTCGAAGCGGCCCGAGTAGTTGAGCCCGCAGTCCTCGTCGATGTGTCCGTCGCAGTTGTTGTCGATCTCGTCCCAGCACTTCTCCTCGGCGATCGGGGACTGTGCGGGGTCGTCGTCGTCACAGTCGTAGCAGCCGGGGGTGCCGTCCAGATCGTTGTCGAGCAGGTCGGGCGTGTCCTCGTTGCAGTCGTCGTCGATGTCGTTGCAGGTGATCTCGACCGCGTCGGGGTGGATCCCGGGGTCGTCGTCGTCGCAGTCGAGGCGGTTGAGCCCGTAGGTCGCCGCACACTCCGCGTTGTACTGGTCGAGGTAGCCGTCGCCGTCACGGTCGTAGATGGCGTCGACCGAGTCACCGTCGTCGAGCTGGTACAGCCCGTCGCAGGCGGATGGACCGTCGACGGTGGTCACGGTGTCGGTGGTGCCGGAGCAGGCGAGCAGGAGCGGAAGCAACATGGAACGGCCCCCAGGTCCGCCGTCGGGCGGAGCCGAAGTCCCAGGTGATTAACCGAACACGTCCTGCGTCGCTGCCTCCCTGAGACACGAAGGCCCGGACGGCGTCGTGCCTCCGGGCCTGCGGTACCTCGAACCGGGGTCGGTCAGTGCGCGGCGTCCGCCGAGTGCACGTGCACGTCCCAGGGGTGGGTCTCGAGGTAGGGGTCGGTGAGGACCAACGGCGGCAGCTGGGCCAGCGCGCGGCCGACGACCTGGATCCAGAGCCCGACGAACCCGAGCCAGGTGCCGGTCGTGGTGAACAGCCACACGAAGTTGGTGCGGGGGTCACCGAAGAAGATGCTGGGCTGCACGATGAGCGTCCGCTCGGCGAACATGCCGAACATCACCAGCGCGCAGATGCCGGCGAAGGGCCAGCGCATCTTCTTGATGCCGCGGGAGAGCAGGATCGTGAAGGGCGCCAGGAAGCAGAGGATGGCGACCGACTGGGTCAGCCAGGCCCACTCGGGGAGGTACGCGCGCACCAGCAGGAAGTCCGTCTCCTCCGGCATGTCGGTGTACCAGATGGGGAGGAGCTGGGCGAAGGCGGTGTAGGCCCAGAACATCGAGCCCGCGAGCATCAGCTTGCCGATGTCGTGGGTCACGTTGGTCTTGAGGAACGGCCCGATCTTCAGCCAGTCGCGACCGACCATCGCCACGAAGCCCAAGGTGGCGAGCGACAGCCAGAACGAGGACACGAAGGTCCACGCGCCGAACATGTTCGAGTACCACCAGGGGGAGAGGCTCATCATCAGGTCGAAGGCCACGAGGCTGAAGATCAGCGCGTACGCGATGGCGATGAAGGGCACCATGCGCGCCTGCGTCGCCAGGCCGCTCTTGAGCGCGCCGGTCACGTCCGTCGAGCCACCCGTGATCGACTTCCACCAGCCCGGAGCCTTGTCGCCGAGGCGCTGGGCCGCGAGGATGAGGTCCGGCTTGAGGGACGCGCGGAGGTAGACGAAGTCGAGCGCGATCAGCAGCCCGACGCCGAGCAGCTGGCGGCCCATGAAGAACATGGGGGTCAGCCAGATGGGCTTGCTGCGGATCGCCTCGGCGGAGTGCGGCTCGAGCGACACCGCGCCACCCTCGATGATCGTCGAGGGGTTCCAGGCGTAGATCTTGAGGCCGAGCACCAGGAACACGAGCAGCAGCACCCAGGCGACCGGCAGGAAGAACGCGAAGGACTCGGCGATGCGCTTCACCGGCCGGCCCCAGCGGCCCCAGGTGCCGGTCTGGATGATGGCGAACAGGATGCCGCCCTGCGAGACGGCGAGCGTCCAGAGGAGGCCCACCAGGAAGGCGCCCCAGGCGACCGCGCCGTGGTCGCCCATGGCGAACAGACCGGTGGCGAAGGCGGCCACGCCGATGCCGATCATCGCGAGCGATGCGACGTTGGCCGACCCGGGGAGGGAGCGGCCCGCGATCGCGTCGATCACGGGGTTGACGTCAGTGTCGTGATGCGAGCTCACGGGGCCTCCACCGGAGGGACGTACTTGGCGTTGTTCAGCGTCCGCACGTAGGACACGATCGACCACATCTCCTGGTCGGACAGCGCCCAGTCGTACGGAGGCATGACCGCGCCGCCGTTGCGGATGGTGAGGTAGAGCCAGCCGTCGGTCCGCAGCTTGGCGACGCCCGCGGCGCCGGCCAGGGGCACCACGCCGGGGACGCGCCCGGGCTGGGCCACGGGGCCGAGGTTCGCGCCGTCCTTGCCGTGGCAGGGCGAGCAGTAGGTCTGGTACATCTTCTCGCCCCGAGCCAGGGTCTCGGGACCCTGCGCCAGGGGGTTGACCAGCGCCTGGCCCTCGGGGCTGCCGCGCTTGAAGTTGGTCACGTGGGTCTTGGGCGACTCCACGCTGGGCTGGGCCACGACCCCGTCGGGGAGCGTTCCCATGTCCCGCTCGTACCCCTTGGTGGTCTGGCTGTCGGCCATGTCGATGTCCCAGGGGAGACCGAACGCGGCCGTCGCGACCGCCACGCTGGCGGTCCCGGCGACGATCCAGGGCGTGGCGCGGTGGGTGAGCATGCGCCGGAGGTCACGCATTGGGCACCTCGTAGAAGGTGTCGGGGCCGGTGGTGACCTCGATCGCGCCGGAGCCCTCGAGGAGCTTCGTGATGCGGTCGGTGTCGGAGACCGGGGCCTCGAGGAAGGTGATGCCGAAGGAGGCGTCGGTCATCCGCGGGTCACACAGCGACTTGTCCAGCCAGTAGCCGGGAAGCCCGCAGTGGAAGAGGAACCCGAGCCCGTTGGCCAGCGAGCCGAACAGGATCGTGCACTCGAACATGATGACCGCGAACGGGACGATGGCCACGACGGGCTTCCCGCCCGGGTTGATCATCGGCCAGGCCGAGTGGGTGAGGGAGGTGAGGAGGAAGCCGGTGGTGATGCCCACCAGCGCTCCGGTCAGCACCCACCAGCGAACCGGCGAGGGCTTCCCTTCGTACACGATCTCTTCGATCTCGTGCCTCGGGAGCGGCGCCTGGACCGTGTAGCCCGTGATGCCGGCCTTCTTCAGCCGGTCGACACCGGTGAGGAGGCTGTCGAGGTGCGAGTAGACCGCCTTGATGCGCTGCGTCTGATCCATGGCTCAGTGCCCTCGAACCGGGGGAGCCACCATCTCCTTGATCTCGGTGATGGCGATGGCGGGGAAGGTCTTGGAGAACAGGAGGAACCAGAAGGAGAACCAGCCGGCCGACCCGATGAGGACGCCCCACTCGATCCAGGTCGGCGCGTACGTCGTCCAGGTGGCGGGGTCGAAGTTGTGGGCGAGCGAGCTCACGATGATGTTGAACCGCTCCATCCACATGCCGACGTTGATGATCGCCGCCACGATGAACAGGCTGACGTGGTTCGTCCGGAGCTTCTTGCTGTACCAGGCGATGGGCGCGATGCAGTTGCAGAACACCATCAGGTAGAAGGCCCAGCCGTAGTCGGCGGTCGGGGTCGCACGCCAGAAGAAGATGGACTGCTCGAAGGGGTTCTGGCTGTACCAGCCGACGAAGTACTCCATGCCGTACGCGTAGGTCAGGATGCCGCTGGTCAGCAGGCACATCTTGGCCAGGTTCTCGTAGTGCCAGGTGTTGACGTACTTGTGCCAGTCGAACAGGTACGCCATCGGCATCAGGAGGCTGATGACCATCGCGCAGCCGGAGAAGATGGCGCCGGCGACGAAGTAGGGCGGGAAGATCGTGCTGTGCCAGCCCGGGGTCGGCGCCATCGCGAAGTCCCAGGAGACGACGCTGTGCACCGAGAGCACCAGCGGGGCGGCGAAGGCGGCGAAGAACCCGTAGGACCCCATGTAGGAGTGCCACTGGACGTGCGTGCCGCGCCAGCCGACCGAGAGCACCCCGTACACCCGACGGACCAGGCCGCGGGAGTGGTCGCGGAAGACCGCGATGTCCGGGATCAGCCCGACGTAGAAGAACACCGCGGAGACCGTGAAGTACGTGCTGATCGCGAACACGTCCCACATCAGCGGGCTCTTGAAGTTCATCCACAGCTGACGCTGGTTCGGGTACGGGAAGAACCAGTACGCCTGCCAGCAACGGCCGAGGTGGAGGACCGGGAAGAGCAGCGCGGTCATGACGGCGAAGACGGTCATCGCCTCGGACGCGCGGTACACCCCGGTCCGCCAGCGGCTGCGGACGAGGAAGAGGATGGCGGAGATCAGCGTGCCGGCGTGACCGATACCGATCCAGAAGACGAACGTGACGATGTACACGCCCCACTGGATCGGCGGATGGTAGCCGGAGACACCCATGCCCCAGGTGAACTGCTGGTACCAGCACCAACCGCCGTAGACCATGGCGATGGCAGCCAGGACGACGGCCACCGCCCAGCCGACGGTCGGCTTCAGGAGGACCCGGATGATGTCCCGGTTGGTCTCCCCGTAGGTCGCGGGCCGGTTCGGCCTGCCCGGATCATTCGCATCGATGGGATCGACGAGCGCCACCGTTCACCTCAATGGCCGCCGGCGTCATGCGCCGGCTCGTGGTGGGTTCCCTCGGTCTCGTGACCGCTCGCCGCTGCGTGCTCGCCGCCGCCGCCGTGATGGGGGCGGTGGACGTGGAACGACGCGCGGGAGAGGTAGTTGACCGCGGGGAAGGTGTTGATGTCGGACAGGGCGAGGTAGTTGCGGCCCGACTTACGGGTCTTGTGCGGCGTCGACTCGGGGTCGTTGAGGTTGCCGAAGGACAGGGCCTGCGAGGGGCAGGCCTCGGCGCACGCCGTCAGCTGGTTCAGCGCCTCGTTCGGCACCGTGTTGGTGAAGCCCTCGGCGCGGTACGCGGCCTTGGTGCGGCGGATCCGCTGCACGCAGAACGTGCACTTCTCCATGACGCCCATCGTGCGCGCCACCACGTCCGGGTTCAGCTGGAGGTTGAAGGGCTCCGGCCAGACGTAGGAGTGGTAGTTGAAGCGACGGACCGAGTAGGGGCAGGCGTTGGCGCAGTACCGGGTGCCGACGCACCGGTTGTAGACCATCGCGTTGAGGCCGTCGATCGTGTGGTAGGTCGCGAGGACCGGGCAGACCGACTCGCAGGGCGCGTGGGCGCACTGCTGGCACATCATCGGCACGAAGTGGACGGAGGGGCTCTCGTCGTCCGTGTGCTTCGCGAAGAAGCGGTCGATGCGGATCCAGGCCAGCTGGCGGGCCTTCTCCATCTTCCACTTGCCGACGACCGGCAGGTTGTTCTCGGCCTGGCAGGCCACCATGCAGGCGCCGCAGCCGTTGCACGCGTTGGTGTCGACCGTCAGCGTGAAGCGGTACGTCGGGTGGTCGGGCACCGGGTAGAAGTCGACGAAGCTCGTCTTCTCCATCTCGGCGTCCGGGTTCTGCTTGCGCCAGGCGGACTCGTTGGCCGTCAGCCGGCGATCCATCTCCATGTGGTGGATGCCGTTGAGGTGGCCGACGTGCTCGGTCTCGGCGTCCCCGACCTTGGACCACTCCTCGGCTTCGCAGACGACGGCGAAGTTGCGGTCGGCGTCGTCGTCGTTGCCGTAGGTCGAGACGAGGTTCGCGCGGGCACCGGTGGCGGCGACGGCGACCTTCACGCCCTGCACGACATAGGCCCCGCTCGGGTCCTTGCGGTCCGGCAGGATGGCCAGGACGTTGGCGCCGCGGCCCTCCTCGGCGTACCGACCGGAGGCGGCCGTCTTGCCGCCGCCCATGGCCACCGCGATCACGTCCTTCGCGACGCAGGGGTGGACCTCGACGCCGACCTTGATCTCGCCGCCGGGCGCCGTGATCTTGATCTCGTCGTTGTCCCGGACGCCGAGCTTGCCGGCGGTCTCGGGGTGGACCAGCGCCCAGGTGTCCCACACGTGACCCGTCATGGGGTCCGGCGTCTCCTGCGCCCACGGCTCGTTGGCGTACCGGCCGTCGAGCTTGAAGTTGTGGGCGTAGACCGCGAGGTGGTACGCGCCGTCACCCGCGTGCTCCGCCGTGGACGCGAGGTCCATGGAGCCCGTCACCGTCAGCGAGCCGCCGGCCATACCGGTGGCGACCATGCCACGCTGGAGGGTGCCGTCGAGCCACTGGCGGGTGCGCGCGGCCGAGATGTCCACGGGCGGCGGGGTCCAGTCGGCCGGGGCGTCCTCGGGCGGTGCGGGGACCGGAGCGAACCGCGCCCACACCGTCCAGAGGTGGTCGCGCCAAGACAGGGCCGGCGCGGTGGCGGCGTCGAGGGCGCGCCACAGGTCGAAGAGCACGTCGCCCATCGAACGGGTGTCGCCGCGAGGCGTGGCGCCGGGCTGGCGGGTGAGGAGGACACCGGCGGCCATCTCCTCGTCGCCCCAGTCCTCGAACGCGTCGTGCGTCGGCATCCAGAGCTTGGCGGCGGCGTTGGTCTCGTTCGGCGAGCCCGTGAGCGACACCACCGTCCCGACGTTGGCCAGCGCGGCGGCGAAGGTGCCACCGGGCAGCGCGTGGACGAGGTCCACGTCGTCGAGCAGCAGCACGCCGACCTTGCCGGCCTGCATGTCCGCGACCAGCGCCTGGACGTCGGCGAGGCTCGAGATGGGACCGCGGTACCCGCCGGGACGCATCGTCTCGTGTCCCGAGACGTGGTTGAGGAGGTACACGGCGCCCGCGAGCCGGGTGGCGGCCGCGGAGGCGCCGTTGATGCCGCCGGGGAGGGCGACCGCCGACTCCATGGCGAAGGCCTTGGCGATCGACTGGATCGTCTCGGCGCTGATGCCCGAGGCGCTGGCGGCGGCCTCGACGTTGGCGGCTGCGAGCATCGCCGTCGCGGGCCCGGAGTAGTGCTTCGCGTCGGCCACGAGCTTCGCGATCGCCAGCGCGACCATCGCCTCGGTGCCGGGCACGCAGCCGTGCCAGTCGTCGGCGTTGGCGGCGGTCTGGTCCTTCACCGGGGTCACCGCGACGAAGCGGGCGACGTAGTTGCCGTGGTTGGCGCTCTTCGCGGTGGCGAAGGAGGCACGCAGCCCGGGGGACGCGTACGCGTCGCCGAGGAACGGCGCGCCGAAGGACAGCACCATCCGAGCGTCGTCGAGGAGGTACCGAGGCAGGCCCACGTCGCCGAACAGCGCCTTGGCGGCGAGCGCTTCCGCGTCGAGCCCGAGCGGCTCGAAGAAGAGCGCGTTGCCGCTGGTGACGGTCCGCAGGACATCGACGATCGTGCCCGAGCGGTAGGGGCCGACGTAGGCCACCTTCTTGCCCGCGGAACGCGCGGCGACGGCCTTGCCGACGAGCTCCCTGGTCGCATCGTCCCAGGTCGCGGGGGCGCCGTCCTTGCGGGGCGCCGTCACGCGGTCGGGGGACCAGTGCTTCTGGAGCTCGAACAGGTTGGCGGCGGTGACGGCGCGGGCGACGCCCGTGTTGTCGTTCGCGCCGACGTTGATCACCCGTCCGTCGCGGTGCACGGACACGACCGGCCAGGCGCGGGGCCCGGTGCCGATCGTGGTCGCGAAGTGCGAGTTGGTGCCCGGCGTGGTCTGCTCGGGGCGGGTGACGAAGGGAAGGACCTTCTCGACGGGCGTGAAGTACACGTTGTCGTCGAGCGTGCACGCCGAAGCCGCAGAAACGGTCCCGCCGAGCCCGAGTGCCTTGAGGAAGTCGCGTCGGTTCATCGCGGGCCCCTACTTGTGGCAGGTCCAGCAGTCCTTCAGCTCTGCACGCCGAAGGTCCGCGGCCTCTCCGTAGTTCTTGTCGATCGACGGGTGGTTCCGGTGGCAATCGAGGCACCAGCCCATCTGCAGGGTCGCCTCGCGGATCATGACCTCGTCCACCACCCGGTACTTGCGGCCCTCGGCGTCGCCCGGGATGGGCTCCAGCCGGTACTGGCCCTGCAGCTGCACCTGGCCGTGACACTCCGTGCAGTTCAGCCCGCCAGCGATGTGTCGGCTGTGGTTGAAGTGGACGTAGTCCGGCAGGTCGTGGACCTTCTGCCACGGGATCGGCTTGGCGTTCGCCTCGCGGATCGGCTGGCCGAACTCGTCCTTGCGGACGGTGCACTTCGGCTGGCCACACCAGTGGTCGTGGATCTTCTGGACCTCGGGCGACTCCAGCTTCACGTACTGATGGCAGCCCATACAGGCCTGCATCGGCGGCACGCCGCTGTGGATCGACCGGCGGGCCTCCGAGTGGCAGTACTGGCAGTCGATCCCGAGCTCGCTCGCATGCACGAAGTGCGAGAACTGGATCGGCTGCTCGAGCGCCTTCCCGGTGGCCCGGCCCGCAGCGATCTGCCCGGTGTTCGGGCCGTACTGCGGCAGGACGGGGTGGTAGTCGAGCGGGAACTTGGGATCGCCCATCTTCTCGGCTTCGGCCACGGTGCACGCGGTGGGAATCAGGAAGATTCCGGCTGCTACGGGCAGAAGGACCAGGTGGCGCATGCGCCCTCCAGTGGCTCTGAGGGCCAACGACGTACCGAGGCGCGGATCGGGGTTCAAGGGCACCGCAACGACGGGCGGCACCGGCAGCCGCACAAAACCGCGAATGACCCGTCAGTCGGTCCCGCCTGCATCGGATCGATGCGGGAGCGTACCGGTGGTCCGAGCCCCCAGCATCGCGACGAGATCGAGCACGTGCAGGACGCGTTCCTCGGCCACGTACGGGGCGGTTCCGTCCAGGATCCTCGCGGACACCCGTCGCTGATCCTTGGGGAAGAGCTCGCCCACGCCGAGCAGCGTCTGCGGGACCCCGTCCCGCGTGAGGAGATCGTTCGACTGCTTCCAGGCAGCACCGGCAGCGGTCCGGACCTCGAGCAGGGTGCGTCGCTGGAAGTAGGGCGCCTGCTCGAAGAGGCAGGTGGCACGGCTGCCGTGGGCGGTCAGGAGCTCGGCGGTCAGCCGCCCGGGCTCGTGATCCACCGCGACCACCGAAGCGATCGGGCCGGTCACGGCGCACAGCCGGTGGAGCCGCGCGACGTTGGCGAGGGCGAGATCCGGTGCGCTCGCGCCCTCGGGACCGACGCCGCGGAAGGAGACCGAGGCGGACGCGACGATCTCGGGACGGACGTGCGACCCGAGCGTGCGGCCTGCTGCTTCGAGGAGCTCGATGTGCTCCACGTGGAGCACCAGGCCTCGCTCACGGGCCAGCGCGAACAGCGACGCAGCCTCGCTCGCGGTCGTCGCCAGGGGGAACTCGACGAGGCAGTGGCGCCCTGCGCGCAGGACCTGTCGGGCCTGATCCGCATGGACCCCGGTCGGGCTGCAGATCGCGACGACGTCCGCGCTGGCGATGGCGTCCGCGAGGTCCGTCGCCATCCGGGCACCCGTCTCCGGGGCGTGCTTGCCGCGCCACACACAGGCGAGCTGCGCGCGCGGGTCCGCGGCGATCGCGCGAGCGCGCGCCCGACCGGCGACCCCCACACCGATCACCGACCATCGCAGGATGGAACCCGCGCTCATCCTCGTCCTCCCTACCCGAGACAGGGTGCGCGGAGTAACCAGCGCTTCGAGCCGTGCCACAATGCGTGGCCGACGGAGGAGATCTCGAATGACCCGGTTCGTGCTGCTGTGGCTCTCGATGGCCGCTTGTGGGGGCAACGGGAAGAAGGAGACGGAGCCGCCGATGCCTCCGCCCGCGCCGGCCCCCGCCCCGACGCCGCCCCCCGCGCCCGTGCAGACCCCGGCGGAGCTGTACGAGCAGTGCAAGGACCGCATGGAGCTGCCCCAGGCGGACGGCGAGTGCCAGACCGACGCCGACTGCGCGACGGCCGGTTGCGGCGGCGAGGTCTGCACCACCGTGGCCGCCAAGGCCGACGTGATGACCACCTGCGACGAGAAGCTCTGCTTCAAGGTGGTCGACGCCTGCGGCTGTCACGAGGGGAAGTGCACCTGGACGCTGCTCGACAAGGTGCCCGAGAGCCAGATCCCCACGACGCCCAACAACTCGCTGCCGCTGACGGCCCCCAAGCCCGCCGAGCCGTGAGCGCGCCGCAGGGGCGGCCCCGCCTCACCGGGGGCACCGCCCGCAACCGACCCCTGGCGGCGGAGGTGCCGAGCAGCGCTCGCCCGACGTCGGCGAGGGTCCGCGAAGCGCTGTTCTCGATGGTGGGCCAGCACCTCGAGGGGCAGCGCGTGCTCGACGCTTTCGGCGGGGCCGGGCTCCTGGGGCTGGAGGCCTGGTCTCGAGGGGCGGAGGTCGTGGTCGTCGAGCGCGACCCCAGGGCCGTCGCCGCGATCCGAGCCAACATCCGCGCGCTCGGTGCGAGCCTCGAGGTCGTGGCCGGCGACGTGCTCGCGCTGGTCCCTGGCCTGGGACGGTTCGATCTGGTGCTCGTCGATCCGCCCTACGCCCTCGATCCCGGTCCGATCCTCGCCCGGCTGGCACCCGCGGTGGCAGGCTCGCTGGTCCTCGAACACGACGCCTCCAGCGAACCCCCGCCGGTGGCTGGTCTGGTGCTGGACCGCCGCAAGGGGTACGGCGGCACCGCGCTGGCCGTGTACCGCGCGGAGGAGCCGTGACGAGCGAGGAGCTGCTGCGGCGGGTGATCGCGGGTGAGCGACGCGCGCTGGCGCGCGCCGTGACCTGGGTGGAGCTGCGCCACGGAGGGCTGGCGGAGCGCGTGGGGGCTCGGCCTCCGCGTCGCACGTCCGGACCCGGGCAGCCCGTCGTCATCGGGGTCACCGGGGCACCCGGCGCCGGCAAGTCGACCTTCGTGGACGGGCTGGTGACCGAGTCCCGCGCTCGGGGCGAGCGGGTCGCGGTGGTGGCGGTCGACCCGAGCTCACCGTTCTCGGGCGGCGCGATCCTCGGAGACCGCATCCGCATGGAGCGGCACACCGGCGACGACGGGGTCTTCATCCGGTCGCTGTCCTCGCGGGGGCACCTCGGGGGGCTGTCCCCGGCGGCCACCGAAGTGGTGGACCTGCTCGACGTGGCCGGCTTCGACCGCGTGGTGGTGGAGACGGTGGGGGTCGGGCAGTCCGAGCTCGGCGTGATGGAGGTCGCCGACACGGTGATCGTCGTCCTCACGCCCGAGTCCGGCGACGCCGTGCAGGCGATGAAGGCGGGCCTGCTGGAGATTGCGGACCTCTTCGTCGTGAACAAGGCGGACCGACCGGGAGCGGACCGGATGGTGCGCGATCTGCGCCAGATGGTGCATCTCGGGACCCACGGCGAGGGCGTGTGGACACCCCCGGTGCTCTCCGCGGTGGCGACCGAAGGGAAGGGGGTGGCGGAGGTCGCTGCCGAGGTCGCGAGGCACGCGGCGTGGTGCGCGGGCGAGGGGCGTTCGACCTGGTCGCGGCGGCGCGGGGACGCCAGGGTTCGGTTGGCGCTCGATCTGGTCGCCGAGCAGGCGCGGCGGGAGGCCCAGGAGCGGCTCGCAGCGAACCGCTGGGCGGACGCGCTTCGGGACGGCAGCCTCTCGCCGCACGAGGTGGCGAGGCGCCTGTGCTCCTCCTGATCCTCGCGGGTTGCCCGAAGCGTCGGGTCGAACCGCCACCGCTGGAGACGGTCGATCACGGTGCACCGACCGAGGTGCGCGTGGCGGTCGACGGGCCCATCACCTGGATCATGGACCGCGAGCCCGGGCTGTGCCTCCCCATCCCGAGCGGCTGGTCCGGGACGACGGGTCCGGCGCCGCTCGTGCTCGAGATCGCGGACGACGCGGGCCGCCGCGTCGAGCTGTCCGTCTCGGCGCTGCCCTTCCCGTCCCAGCGCGAAGGGTACGAGCTGCTGTTCGAGGACGACGGCAGCTACCGCACCGTCCCCCTGCTGATCGGCGGCGGGACCCGCAGCTGGCAGTCGGTCGATCCCTACGGTCCGCTCGTCCAGGCCTGGTACGGCCAGGTCGGTGGGCAGGAGGTGGAGGTGGCGGTGACGACACCTCTGGACTCGGCAACCGCGAGCTACGACCTGCTGCACGCCCTCGTCGCCGGCCTCTGCACGACCGGGCGCTGAGACCTACCGGCGGCGCCGACGCCGGAGAGCGGCGACGACGAGCGGGAAGCCGAACAGCGCGATCGGGCCACCGGACGACGAGCAGCCCTTGTCGCAGCTCGAGGTGTCACAGCTCTTGCCCTTCTTCGAGGTGTCGCAGCCGGTCGAGTAGTAGGGGACGGGACCGGCCCGCATGTACGCACCCAGCCAGTCGCCGCTCGGGCCGGTCTGGGCGGCGTCGAGCTCGAGGATACCGAGCCCCTCGATGTCCGACGGTGGGAACACGAGGCTGTTGCCGAGGTCGCTGATGATCGGGGCGGCCAGGATGTCGAACAGCGCGGAGAACTGGCCCGCGACCTCGTCGTTGGCGCTGGGCAGGATCTCGCCGTACGTCGTCGTCGCGACGAAGTTGTCGCCGTCCACGTCGAGCGCGAAGTTCAGGTTCCCGGTCAGCGGATCGAAGTTCAGGTCCAAGCCTGCCACCGCGCTCGCGTCCACCTGGAACAGGCGGGTGCGCCGACCGTCCACCTCGGCCACGAAGCCCAGGCCGAGATCGTTGGTGAGGATGTCCACGTCGTGGCTGCCAGCCGGATCGGTGATCGGCGGCGACTTCGGGTCCACGAGGATGGACATCGGCGCCGCCTCGGGGAACAGCGTCTTGAAGGCGCCGCTGGGCGCGATGATCGCGAGCAGGCTGGTGTCGAGGGGGATGGGCAGCGCCAGCGACGGATCGTCGGACCGCAGGTCGTAGCAGAGCAGGCCGCCCGCCCAGGCCGAGTAGAGCGCGTAGTTCACGAAGTCGTCGTCCACGAACGCGCTGATCTCGGGCACGAAGGCCACGCCGCCGTCGTCGCCGACCGGAGGCGGGGAGGAGGGGGTGGAGGCGCTACCGGTGCCGACGTAGTCCGCGACACAGTCCGCGACGGGAACGTCGATGGCGGTGGAGAGCGCGATCCGCAGCGCACCCGGCGTCTGGCCCTGCTGGGGCGTGATGTCGACGGCGTTCGGCCAGACGTTGAACGTCATGGGCACGCCCAGGTCGACCACCTCCGAGATGGTGAGCGAGGAGAACGTGTCCTCCAGGATCGGTTCGACGGCGGCCGGGATCGCCGCGACGACGGCGTCGACCGCGGGCTCCATCTGGTCGAGGATCGACTGGTAGATGTCGAATCCGAAGAAGGACGTCACCTCGTTGACCACGTCGATCGTGTCGGCCAGCGCGCATCCCTGGAAGTTGAAGTCGGTGCTGTCCGCGTCCCAGTTCCAGACCGGCGTGGGGATCTGCACGTCGAGCCGCTTGGTGTCCTTCGTGCCGTCGCCGTCCACGTCCACCCCGTTGGGGTCGGGCGCCAGGGTCAGGGTCATCGGCACGTCGAAGGTGACGTGGACCGGGTCGAAGTACAGGTCGCAGGTGTCGTCGAAGATGTCGATCGTCGCGAGCTCGGCGAACACGTACAGGTCCGCTGGATCGGCGGCGCTGTTCACGTTGACCGTCGCGACGGCGCTCATCGTCAGCGCGTCGGTCCCGGGGACGACGACGAGCTGGTCGAGGTTGACCTCCACCCACATGCCGGACAGATCGAGTACGTAGCGGTACGCACACGCGCCGAGGAAGCAGCCGCTGGCGTCGGCGGAGTGGTAGGGCGGGACGTCGATCCGAGGCGGGATGAGGTCGCCCACCATGTCGGTGAGGATGCCGAACCCGTTCTCGTTGATCTCCAGCACCACGCCGTTGTCGACGATCGACCCCACCGGGTGCTCGGCGAGCGCGGTGGCGGGCAGCGACAGACCCGCGGCGAAGCAGGCCAGGCGACGGACGGTGGACATGGGCACTCCGGGACGCGAAGGCCCCACCTTAGCCGGCCGGACACCCACCTCACAACGTCATCGGCGACGTTTCAGGGCCCCCTCCACGTACGTGAGCCGCTCGGCCGCGCGTGCGTGCTTGTCCGCGGCGCGGCCCTCTGTCGCCAGGACGACCTCCCGGAGCCAGCCCGCCAGCTGTTCGAGGTGCGGGATCAGGTATGGATCGGTTCCCTCGAGCAGACGGGGTCCGAGCTCCAGCGCGAGGCCGGCGGACGTCTCCTCCCCGGGGACGGCGCGGAGGATCTCGGCGTATCGGCCGGCCTCGGGGGCCAGGGCCTCCTCCTCGATGCGCCAGCCGTGCTCCGCCAGCCACAGCCGCAGGCGCGGCGGATCGTCCTGGGCATGGAGCACGGCGACCGAAGGGCGGGGCCCGCGCTCGAGGATGCCGGCGATCGTGAGCGCGCCCATACCCCCGATGACCGCCACGTCCACCCGCCGAAAGGGGAGGAGCCCGTCGGCCACCACCCACGCGACCTCGTCGTCGCCGGGGAGGCGTCGCATCCGGTTGGGCATGCGCTCCGTCGCGATGGCGCCGAGCGCGCGCGCGACGTGCCCGTGGTCGGCGCCGACGTCCACCACGATCCCCGCGCCGGCCGGGACGAGCGAGGCCATCACCCGCCGTCGCTTCAGCCCGGCACGCTTCACGGGGACCCTCGGAGCACGGCCGCCAGCCGGTCGAGCGCCGTGGGGTCGTCGTCGTCGTCCGCCGCCGCCAGCGCCGCACCGATGGCGTCCAGGTGGTCGGTGAGCGTGCGCTGCGAGGCGAGCATGCGCTCCCTGCGGACCGCGGCCGCGTCGAGGTCGGCGACCGTGCGCGCGAGCCGGTCGCGCTCGGCGCGCTGCGCCTCGTCCAGCGGGCGCGCATCGAGGACGGAGAGCCGGTGACGCACGACGTCCGCGTCCACGCCGGGCAGCTCGGTCCGCGCGGCGTCAGCGAGCCCCACCAGCTCCCGTTCGATCTCGCGCAGCGCCGCGCGGACATCGGTGGCGACCGCCGGGGGGAGTGAGGACTCCCCGAGCTCGCGTCGCGTCCGAGCGAGCGCCGCCCACGCGGGGTCGAGCCGGCCGCCGGCCGAGTGGTCGGCCAGCAGCGCGCGCGCCTGGCGATGGGCCGTGACCCCGGCGGCCTGCAGCGCCCGCGTCCGCCCCAGCTGCCGACCGACCCAGGCGCCGGCGGCGAGCGATCCTCCCGCGACGATCAGCGACACGAAGAGGGCCGGCAGGAAACCGATCGCCGCGAGCGCGACGCCCACCGCGAGCGCGACCAGACCGCCGCCCGCCCCGACCGCCGCCGGGAGCCACCACGGAACACCTGCGCGACTGCCCCAGGTGACGGGCAACCCGGTGGCGGTCGCGAGCTGGTTGGCGCGGTCCCGCGCTGCGCGCCGACCCGAGGTCCCCTCCACCACCACGGGGAGTCCTCGGGTGGCGAGCTGCTGGAGCACGGTGTCGGGGAGCCCCGTGAGCCCTGCGAGGAGCGAGCGCTGCTGGGCGTCCAGCTCCGCGATCCGCCCGGGCTCCACGAGCACCACCGAGCCCGGATCGGGGACGCGGTCGGGGGGCGGCGGGGCCCGTGTCGTCCGCACCTCGACGGTGGCCGGGTGCCTCGCTGCCAGCGTGCGCAGGTCGGTCGAGCGGCCCAGCTCCTGCAGGAGCGGCAGCGCCCCCGCACGACGCGCCGGATCGCGGCCGAGCAGCTGCAGCAGGGCCGTGTCGAGCTCTGCGGGCAGGCCCGGTCGGAGCACGCCGGGGGCGACCGGGGTGCTCGCCGGGTTCGCCCGCTGCCACGAGCGACCCGTCGCGAGCGTCCACAGCAGCACCCCGAGGCCGTAGGCCGCGGCGGCGGCGTCGGGGGCGACGCCCGAGGACAGCTCCGGGGCGAGGCGGTCCGTCCACTCGCGCGGGAGCCGGTCGGGGAGGAGCCCCAGGGGCGCGAGCACGGGGGAACCCCGCGAGGTGAGCCCGATGTCCTCGGGTCGGATCAGCCCGCCCAGGGCGCCGTGCGCGGCGAGCACGCCGGGGAGGAGCGTGGCGCCGATCCATGCGACGGTGGCGGGGTCCAGCGGACCGCGGATCCTCTCCAGGCCCTGGTCTTCGACGGGGGGCCGCAGCGCCGACGGGCGCGGTGAGGTGAGCACCCTCGAGGTACGCAGCAGGCCGACCTCGCGGAGGCCCGCCAGGAGCGCGTGCGCGTCGAGGAAGGCCTTCCTCGCCCGAGCGTCCTCCCGCTGCAGCACCAGCAGCTCCGCGGGCTCGCCCGTGTCCTCGGCGACCGCCCGCCACCTGCCGACCCCGTCCCGATGTGGCAGCCCGCTCACCACCAGGTGGCCCGCGACCCGCGTTCCCTCTTGCACCCGCGCCAACCCGACGTCGCACGCTGCGACGTGCATCGTCCGTACATGCTATCAGGGTGGTCTGCGGAGAGCCGGATGGCCGAGATTCCCACTGAGCAGATCCTGAGGTTCCTCCAGGACGCCCCCATGTTCGGCGATCTGGACGAGGAGGAGCTCGCCCACCTCGTGCAGATCACGCAGATCCAGCGCCTCGGCGTGGGCGACTGGGTGTTCCGCGAGGGCGACCCCGGCGACGCCTGGTACGTGGTGTTCGACGGTGAGGTCGAGGTCGTGAAGGAGATGAAGGACGGGGTGCGGATCATCGCCGTCCTCGGGAAGCGCGCCTGCTTCGGCGAGATGGCCATCCTCGACGGCTCCCCGCGCTCCGCCTCGGTCCGCGCGACCCGCGACTCCGTGGTGTTCCGTTTCGCCAGGACCCAGTTCTCGGCACTGCTCGCGTCGGGCAACCTGTCGGCGTACAAGCTGGTCCACCAGATGGCGTTGGTCCTGGTCTCGCGTCAGCGGCGCACCACGCATCGGCTCGCCGAGCTGCTGGGCGCGGTGGACACGGGGCTGCGCGAGCGGCTGGGCCCGCTGATGGACCAGTCCTCGGTCGCCGAGTGATCTGGGGGCTGGTGGCGGCCGCCCTCGCCGGGACCGTCCCGGCCGACCGCATCCGTCCGGCCCTCGTCGGCATCGACACCCCCGATCGGTACTCGGTGTGGCGCGCCCAGCACGGGCTCCCGCCGGACGATCCGGTCTGCGAGGTGGCCTGGTCGTCGACCGCCCTGCTGTGCTTCCGGGTGTGGGAGGGCGAGCAGCGGCGCTTCGTCCACGCTTCCGACCTGGCCGCGTGGGGCGCGACCGCGGGCGAGCTGCACGATCTCGTCACCAGGGCGGCCGAGGCGCACCTCGCGGCCGCGACGCTGGAGCCGGTCACGGGTTCGTCCTCGACGTACCTGCAGCTGCTCGACGGAGACGGGTGGTCCGCCGTCGGCGTGCTGCGGCCGGATCTCGTGGCTGCTCGGCTCGGAGGCGGTCCTGTCCGCATGTCCGCACCGGTCCAGGGGGCGCTGCTCGCGTGGCGTGCCGAGGGCGAGGAGCTCGACCGGATCATGGCGATCGGGGTGAAGGAGATCCACGATCGCGGTCCGCAGGCGGTGAGCCCACACGTCTGGCAGTGGGACGGCAAGGTGTGGCTGCCGTTCGGCGAGGCCGTCCCGGCCACCCCCTGAACGAGAAAACCCCCGGAACCGTGGTTCCGAGGGTCTTCGAAGTCGAGTGGAGCTGATGGGACTCGAACCCACTACCTCCAGAATGCCATTCTGGCGCTCTCCCAGCTGAGCTACAGCCCCGACGCCTTCTGGCTTAATGCGCAGGCCGAGGCGGGGCAAGGGCAACGGCGGATCAGGGCGTCTGCGTCTCGTCGCTGTCGGGCTGCGGCCCGCGGATCTCGTCGATCCGGGTCTCGAGCTCGTCGATCCGCTCCATCGCCTTGCGCAGCGCCGGGTGGTCGATCTCGCCGGCCTCCACCAGGCGGAACGCCGTCTTCCCGAGGCGGATCCAGAAGTGGTCGAGGTCCTTCTGGTGCTGACGCAGGGCCAGGCGCGCACGACCGCTCTCCGCCGCCTTGCCGAGCTCGGTGCGGCCACGGCCGACCAGGCGTCGCACGGCGCTGCGGAGGACGTCTCCGAGGAGGGGTTCGAGCTGGGATCGCGGGGGTGGGCGCTCGTCGGGCATGGTCGGGTCCGCTATCTTCGGGGCGTGGGTCTGCCAAGCGCCGTCCAGTCGGTCGAGGTTCGGGCTGTGGAGCAGCGTCCCTGGTGGGGCGAGGCGTGGGGCTTCGTCATGGCCGGGTGGGCCCTCGGTGCCGCCATGTTCCTGGCGCTGACGATGGGCGTGTTCCTGGTCCTGCCCTTCGTGGTGGTGCCGCGCGGGCGGCGGGAGCGGCTCACGATGCCCGGCGCCGTCCGCTGGTCCGGCCTGGTGCTGCACCAGGTCCTCGGTCTGCAGGAGCGCGTGGAGGGCCGGCTGGCGCTCGCCGAGGACGAGGGCGCGTTGGTGCTGTCCAACCACCGATCGTGGCTCGATCCGCTCCTCCTGATGCACCACCTGCGCAGCAACGGCCTGTCGAAGAAGGAGGTGCTCTACATCCCGTTCGTCGGCCTGATGGGGTGGCTGTGCGGGGCGGTCTACTTCGATCGTCGCGACAAGGACCAGCGCGCCCGGGCACGCAAGGAGGTCATGGACCTGGTCCGCTCGGGTCACCGCGTCCAGGTCTTCCCCGAGGGCACGCGCACCCGCTCGGGTCGCATCGGCGACCGGATCTACCTCAACCTGGCCATGGACTGCTTCCATGCAGGTGTCCCGGTGGTCTGCTGTTCGGTGTGGCGGACCGAGAACGTCCTGCCGGTGGGCGTGTTCCGCGCCTGGCGTGCGCGCCCCGTCGATCTGGTGATCGGTCCGACGCTGCGTCCGGCCGACTTCGCCGACGCCCATGTCTTCGCCGAGACCTGCTGGCGACACGTCGTCGAGGGTGTGGACCGGCTCGCCGACGCGGAGCAGCTCGAGGGGAGGTGATGCCCGGACCGGGACTCGAACCCGGACGCCCCTTCCGAGGCAGAGGATTTTAAATCCCCGGTGTCTGCCGTTCCACCATCCGGGCACGTCGTCCTAGGGAGCGGCGAGCTCCTCGGCGCTGACCGCGTGGTCCCACCGCTTCCGGACCGTGCCGTCCGGGGCGACGATCAAGGTGACCGGGATCTGGTCGGGCCAGTTCGGGATCAGCTTGGGCAGGGCACCGATCGGATCGGGGTCGTCGAGCACGAGGTGCACGAAACCCGTCATCTGTCGCTCGGTCAGGAAGGGCTCCACCTTGGACGGGCGGAGCTTGGGGAGATCGAGGTCGACGAAGATGGTCTCGATCTCGGGGTGGCTGCGCGCATAGGCCGCGAGGACGGGCATCTCCGCCTCACACGGGCCGCACCAGGTCGCCCAGAAGTTGACGAGGCGCTCGCGGTCGGCGGGCTCGAACAGCCGCTTGCGCAGCGTCTCGGCGTCCACCGCCTCCGCAGTCACCCGCTCCGGCACGACGCTCGGGGCAGGCTTCGGCTCGGCGCCCACCGCGCAGGCGGCCAGCAGCACCGTCATCATCCAGACCTCCGCTCGGCCAGCCACCGGTCCGCGATGGCCAGGTCCGCGATCGGGTAACCCGGCAGGAGGAGCGCCCCGCACGCGAGCGCGCCCACCCCCGTCAACGTTCCCCCGATCACGAGCAACCCGTACGAGATCGCGATCGTCCGCGGGCCGGCGGTGATCGCGTCGCGGAGGGAGCCGAGGCCCGATGCGCCCGCCACCGCCGCCTCGAGCCCGGCGGTCGCGAAGCAGGCCCGCACCAGCAGCGCCAGGGCGACGCCCGCGACCGTCCCGATCGCCAGGATCACCGACGCGGTCGCGACCCAGCCCTCGGAGAGCACGAGCGCGGCCGCGAGGACACCGACGGCCCCGACGACGCCGCCGATCCCGAGGCTGGCGGGGCCGACGACGAGCTCGGCGCCGAGCACCGCGAGCGGTCGTCCCCAGGGCGGCGCCCGGTGACCGCGGGCGCGTGCGGCCACCGCCAGCATCCGGCTCCGGAGCGGCGCTCCGAGCACCGTCCTCGCCACCCAGCCTCCGATCAGCGCGAAGGCGGCAGGCGTGGCCCCGTGCACCAGCGCCTCGCGGAGCACCATCGCCGCCACCACGTCCACCAGCAGGCATCCACCCGTGGGCAGGAGCAGGCCCACCGGATCGGTCCGCAGCAGATCCCAGGCTCCCCCGAGACTGGCGGCCAGTCCGGGGGGACCAGCGGGCGCTTCGGCGGGCAGGGTGGGGGCGACGCTCATGGGGCGCAGAGTGTACCGTCGCGGCGTGTGGATCACCTGGCTGGTGTTGGGCTGCGGTCACCGGGCCCCCGACCCTGCGGCGTTGCTGGCCGCCGCCCTGGCGCGCGCCGACGCCGCCTGGGAGGAGCGCGGGACGACGGGGCTGGACGTCGCTGGCGCCGCGCTCCTGGAGGCCTGGCGCTTGTCGCCCGACGACCCCGAGGTCGGCTGGCGCCTGGTGCGGTGGCGGGTCGCCGAGGGGCTGGCGACGGACGACCACCGCGCGGCGCGCAGCGCCTTCGGGCAGGCGCGCGAGCAGGGCGTGGCCTGCCTCGACGCCGATCCCCTCTTCCGTCAGCAGCGGGAGGCGAGGGGCTGGGAGGCGGCGCTCGAGGTCCTCGGGCCCGAGCGCGCGGCGTGCGCGTCCTGGCTCGCGATGGCCTGGGTCCGCTGGGCGGGGGCGCTCGGCCCGGAGGCGTCCACGCTCGATCTCCCGACCATCGACGCGATCCTCACGGCCACCGATCCGGACGACGATGTGGCGGACTGGGCCGGAGCGCTCCTGCTCGGCGTCCGACCCCGGTTCGCTGGCGGCGATGCCGGGCGGGCGGAGCGAGAGCTGCGGGTGGCCGCGCAGCGCGAACCGACCTCGGTCGTGCGCTGGTGCGACCTCTACCGCTGGGCGGTGCTCCCGATCGGAGAGCCCGACGCCGTCGACGCCTTGGCCCAGCGTATCCGGTCGCTACCGGCTGACGTACCGGAGGACCAGGGCGCGAGGAGGACGACGCTCGGCGACTAGAGCGGCGGTCTGGCGTGAGGCCGGTGGGCCCCACGAACCGAAGGCTACGCGCGGCCCGGACGGGTGGCGCGGCGCGCGGCGCGGCGCGAGGCCTTCCGGCGACGCTTCTCGGCCAGGCGCTGCTTCAGGCGGCGCTTCTCACCCGGCTTCAGGTAGAAGCTGTTCTTCTTGATGTCCTTGCGGATTCCCTCGCGCTCCACCTTGCGGCGGAAGCGGCGCAACGCCTTCTCGAAGGGCTCGTTCTCGCGCACGGTCACAAGGATCACGACGGCATCTCCGCATCTCGGTGGGACCCACGCAGGTAGCACGGGGCCCGGGCAGGGGCAAGGCTCAGAAGGAGACGCCGAGGCTCGTGCCGTAGTAGAGCAGCGTGTGCAGGCCGCCTTCGACGCGCCACGACACGCGCTCGCCGAAGCGGAACCGCAGGCCGGTGTTCACGTCCACCATCGGGAACACCCGCGGGACGCGCTTGTCCTCGTCCGCGGGGACGCCGTCGAGGAACCGCTTGTACGACGGATTGCCCTGGTCGTCGGGTCCCCACCGGTCCAGCCGGCCGACGAGCACGCCGAGGCCGAGGCCACCGCCGATCATGAAGCCGAGCCCGAAACGACCGTCGGTCTGATCCGAGCGGACCATGTGTGCTTCGTACGCATAGTTCGCGCCGAACGCCACCATCCCGAGGCCGCGCGAGGGGTCGAGGTAGTCCCCGTCGAGGTGATCGGGGGGCTCCTCCACGTCGTCCCAGTACCCGTCCTTCATCGCGGAATCGATCCACTCCGCGTAGAAGATGCCGTTCGCGCTGTCGCCGCGCAGCGAGTACTCGAGGCCCATCGCGGTCCCGAGGATGCTCGGGCGGGCGTCGATGTAGGCCCAGTCGGGATCGTCCTGATCGTAGTACCAGATGTCGAGGATCGAGCGCGGGACGCTCACCTGACGCACGCGGACACCGACCTCCATGTCGTACTTCCGGTCGTGCGTCGGCAACGGCGCGGCCTTCTCCAGCGCGTATCCCAGCGGTTTCGTGGGATCGTCGCCGTACCCGTCGTCGAACGTTCCGGCAGCGGCGGGGACGTTCACCATCCACAGTGCCACCGCGATCGGGTACAAGGGGCCTCCCATGGCGAACAGACCTACCGGACGTGGCGCCTCGTCGTCAAGCGGGGGCAGGGGGCGTGCCTCGGGTCCGGCCACGGTCGCGGATCTGCAGGGTGTGCTCGCTGCTGGCGCCTTCGCCCCCGCGTACCTGATCCTCGGTCAGGCGACGCCGCTCGTGGACCAGGCGGCGGCTGCGGTGCTGGCGGCGGTGCGTCCGAGGATGGGGCCCGTGGCCTTCAACCACGCGCGGGTGCGGGCCGGGGATCCGGATGCCATCCGTGCCTTCTCGGGGGCGAGGACGCTCCCGATGATGGCTGATCTGCGCCTGGTCGAGCTGCGCGACGTGCACGAGGCACCGGCCGACGTCTGGGAGGCGCTCGTCAACTACCTGAAGGAGCCGTGCTCCTCGGCGGTGTTGCTCGTCGTCGGATCGGGCTTCCCCAAGGTCGAGAAGGGGGGCTCGAACTGGGGCGCGCGGGTGAAGTCCGCGCTGGGCGACTCCGTGCTGATGCAGCTCGACGCGAGCGATGCCGCCGCCTTCGCGGCCGACGTGGCGCGCTCGCTCGACAAGCGGCTGGACCGATCGGACGCCGAGCTGCTGATCGAGCTCGTGGGGCAGGATCTGGGCCGGGTCGACCAGGAGGTGCGCAAGCTCGCGCTGTTCGTCGGCGAGGCCGATCGCATCGACGCGGACGCGATCGTCGCGGCCACCGGTGCCACGGCCGAGGCGGTGATCTGGGATCTGACGGCGGGTCTCGCGGCCCGGGACCCCGAGGTGGCGCTCGGCGCGCTCCACCGGCTCACCTCCGCGGGTGAGGACGCGCGCAAGCTGCTCGGGATGATCGCCTGGCAGATGCGCGAGCTGCTCAAGGTCCGCGAGCTCGTGCTCAAGGGAGCGGACGACCGCCAGATCGCGTCGGCGGTCCGGATCCGTTGGGATCTGCTGCGCCGGGTCCGCCCCGAGATGGAGCGCGGGACGTTCCCCGATCCCGCGGAGCTCCTGCGTCGGCTCGCGACCGCCAACCGGCACATGAACAGCCACCGCGCGGGCGCCGACCGGATCCTCGAGGGCCTGGTGCTGGAGATGCTGTCCGGCCGCCTTCGTCGCCCGCCGCCCGTTCCTCGACCGCGCTGAACCAGATAGGTGGTCGGGCCCCGAGAGGTCGCGATGTACCGCCCCGTCGACAAGGTCCCCGATCTTCCCGCGCTCGAGCGCGAGATCCTCGCGTTCTGGAAGCGCGACCAGACCTTCGCCAAGCTGCGCCGCCAGAACGAGGCCGGCGAGCCGTGGTCGTTCCTGGACGGCCCGATCACCGCCAACAACCCGATGGGTGTGCACCACGCCTGGGGCCGGTCCTACAAGGACATGTTCCAGCGGTACCACGCCATGAACGGCCGCCGCCTGCGGTACCAGAACGGCTTCGACTGCCAGGGGCTGTGGGTCGAGGTCGAGGTCGAGAAGGAGCTGGGCTTCGAGTCCAAGGCCGACATCGTGACGTACGGCCTCGATCGCTTCGTTCGCCGCTGCAAGGAGCGCGTGCTGACCTACGCCGCGCGCCAGACCGAGCAGTCGGTGCGCCTCGGCTACTGGATGGACTGGGACGACGGGGACACGCTGCGGCGCCTGCGCGACGCGCTGCACGCCGAGGAGGAGGAGGTCACGGTCACGCTGCCGTCCGGCCGCTCGGTGACGGCCCACCCCGAGCGCATCGTGGGGCAGCTCGGCAGCCCCGCGAACGGCGGCAGCTACTTCACGTTCTCGACCGAGAACAACCACACCATCTGGGGCTTCCTCAAGAAGTGCCACCACGAGGGCTTCGTCTACCGCGGCACGGACGTGATGCCGTGGTGCACCCGCTGCGGGACCGGCCTGTCGCAGATGGAGGTGGCCGAGGGCCGCAAGATCACGAAGCACACCTCGGTGTTCGTGCGCTTCCCGCTGCGCGACCGCACGGACGAGGCGCTGCTCGTGTGGACGACGACTCCGTGGACGCTGACCAGCAACGTCGCGGCGGCCGTGAACCCCGAGCTGACCTACCTGAAGGTGAGCTGGCGCGATCAGGTGCTGTACATCGCGAAGGGCTGCTACGAGAACGACCGCGTGCTCGACCTCGAGGCCGCCGGCCAGCGCCAGTCGCACAAGCTCCCGTCCGTCCGCAAGGTGCTCGGCCAGTCCGAGGTCCTCGGCGAGCTGAAGGGCAGCGAGCTCGTGGGTCTGGCCTACGACGGTCCCTTCGACCACCTCGACATCCAGCAGCGCACCGGCAGCGCCGCGAACCACCGCGTCATCGCGTGGGAGGAGGTCAGCGAGAAGGAAGGCACCGGCATCGTCCACATCGCGCCCGGCTGCGGTGCGGAGGACCATCGCGTCGGCAAGGAGCTCGGGCTCGCCGTGGTCGCGCCGCTCGACGAGGGCGGTCGCTACCTCGAGGGCTTCGGCGAGTGGACCGGGCAGCACGTGGGGGAGGTGGCCGAGCCGATCGCCGCCGACCTCAAGGCCCGCGGCCGCCTGGTCAGCAAGGAGGCGTACCCGCACGTCTACCCGCACTGCTGGCGCTGCTCGCGCGAGCTCGTGTTCCGGCTGGTCGACGAGTGGTTCGTGCGGATGGACTGGCGCGACCGCATCCAGGAGGTCGTCCCGACGATCCGGTGGATCCCGCCCGACGGGGAGGCCCGCGAGCAGGACTGGCTCAAGAACATGGGCGACTGGATGATCTCCAAGAAGCGGTTCTGGGGTCTCGCGCTCCCGATCTGGACCTGCAAGTGCGGCTGGTTCGACGTGATCGGCAGCGACGAGGAGCTGAAGAGCCGGGCCGTGGAGGGCTGGGAGGTCTACGAGGGCCACACCCCGCACCGCCCGTGGATCGACGCCGTGAAGGTCCGCTGCGAGGGCTGCGGCGGCGCGGCGCACCGCATCGAGGACGTGGGCAACCCGTGGCTCGACGCGGGCATCGTCCCGTTCAGCACGGTCCACTACAACTCGGACCGCGAGTACTGGGAGCGCTGGTTCCCGGCGGACTTCGTGGTGGAGTGCTTCCCGGGACAGTTCCGGAACTGGTTCTATGCGCTGCTGGCGATGTCCGCGATGCTCGAGCGTCGGGCGCCGTTCAAGGTCCTGCTCGGCCACGGGCTGGTCAAGGACGCCCGCGGGCACGAGATGCACAAGTCCGCCGGCAACTCGATCGCGTTCGACGAGGCCGCGGAGGTGCTCGGCGCCGAGGTCATGCGGTACATGTACGCCGCGCAGAACCCCGTGCAGAACCTGAACTTCCCGGATCTCCCCAAGCCGGGGCAGTCGGGCGGCGGCAAGTCGACGCTGGACGGCGAGGTCCGCTCGCGCCTGCTGACCTGGTGGAACTGCTACAGCTTCTTCGTGACCTACGCCTCGGCCGATGGCTGGGTGCCGCCGGAGCAGCCGATGGCGCTGTCCGACCGCACCGAGCTCGATCGCTGGCTGCTCTCCCGCCTCGACCGCCTGGTCGGACAGGCGCACACGGCCTTCCGCGAGCAGCTGCTCTACCGCTTCGTGAGCGACCTCGAGGGCTTCGTCGACGAGCTGTCGAACTGGTGGCTCCGCCGGTCGCGCCGTCGGTTCTGGGGCGAGGCCTCGGCCGACAAGCAGGCGGCGATGGAAACGCTGTACGAGGTCCTGACGACCCTGTGCCGGCTGCTCGCGCCCGTGCTGCCCTTCCTCACCGAGGAGATGTGGCAGAACCTCGTGGTCACCGTGCGTCCGGACGCGGGAAGCGTCCACCTCGCGCCCTACCCGCAGCAGGTCGCCGGGCGGATCGACGAGGCGCTCGAGACCCGCGTGGGCACGGTCATCCGCGCCAAGGAGCTGGTTCTGTCGCTGCGGAACCAGGCCAAGGTCCGCGCGCGCCAGCCGATGGCGACCGTGTGGGTGCGTCCGGCCGGTCCCGCCGAGCGCGCGGTGCTGTCCGACGACGCGCTCGTGGCGCAGGTCCTCGAGGAGGGCAACGTCAAGCAGCTGCTGCTCCTCGACGACGCCTCCGATCTGGTGAAGACGGAGATCAAGGCCGACTTCAAGAAGCTCGGGCCCCGGCTCGGGCCGAAGATGAAGGCGGTGGCGGCGGCGCTGCCCACGGCCGAGGTGCTGCCGGGTGGCGGCTACCGGGTGGTCGTGGACGGTGAGGTCGTGGACATCGGCGCCGACGAGGTCGAGGTGCGCCGCTCGGGGCCCCCGGGCGTGCTGGTGGCCGCGGACGGCGGCACGCTCGTGCTCCTCGACACCAACCTCACTCCCGAGCTCGAGCGCGAGGGCGTGGCCCGCGACTTCAACCGCCTCGCGCAGGATCAGCGCAAGGCTGGCGAGCTGCTGGTCACGGACCGCATCCACGTGAAGTGGGCGGGGTCTGACGCGGTCGCTGCGGCGGTCGCGGAACACGACGGCTGGCTGCGCAACGAGCTGCTCGCGCTGACGCTCGAGCGGGTGGACGGGCCGCTGGCCGCCGAGGGCAAGGTCGGCGGAGAGAGCGTGTCCGTCGAGGTCGTGCGCGCTTGAGCGGGCCCGCGCGTCAGCCCGGCGTCGTCTCCGTCGGCGAGCCGGTCCTCCAGGGAGATGCCGGCGTCGGCGGCGTGCTCGGGGCGGCGCTGCTCGCCTCGGGCGAGGTCGACCGCGGCACCCACGGGTTCCACACCTGGCCCGCGGGGCTGCACCCCGACGCGGCGGCGTTGCTGATCGAGGCGTTTCCGGGGCGCGCGGTGCTCGATCCGTTCTGCGGCGGCGGGACCGTGCTGGTCGAGGCGCGGATCGCCGGGCGGGTGGCCATCGGCCGAGACGTGAGCCCGATCGCGCTGATGGTCGCCACCGGACGCGCGACGACGTGGACCGAGGAGCAGCTCACGCGCGCGCGCTCCGCCGCCCGGAAGGCCACCGAGCTCGCCCAGCACGCCACCGAGCCGCCGCCCGAGCAGATGCACCGCGTGCTGCAGGGCTGGTACCACCCTCACGTGCTCGCCGAGCTCGAGAGCCTGCGCCAGTCGATGTTGGCCGCGGACGAGGAGATCCGGCCGATCCTCCGCCTGTGCTTCTCCTCGATCCTCGTGAAGACGAGCTTCCGCGTGTCCGACACCAGCGCCCGCAGGCAGGTGCGCGACCGTCCGCGCGGAACCACCTCGGTGCTCTTCCACAAGAAGGTCCGCGAGTACGGTCGGCGCGTGGCGGCGCTGCGCGAGCTGGTGCCCGCCGGCACCCCGGCGCCCCACGTCGCTCGCGGGGACGCGCGTCGGCTCTCGCTGCGGCACCCGGTGGATCTGGCGCTCACGAGCCCGCCGTACCCCTCGACCTACGACTACCTCCCGCTGCAGCTGCTGCGGTCCGTGTGGCTGGGGCTCGAGGAGGGGCAGGGCGAGATCGGGTCGCGTCGCTCCTGGCGCAAGGGCGAGGCGGAGGCCCGACGTCGCTGGGCGGACGACACCATCGCCTGGACGCGGAAGGTGGCGGGCGCGCTCGTGCCCGGCGGACACCTGGTGGTCGTCGTCGGTGACGGGCTGACGCCGTCGGGCACCGTCGACGCGCTCGGTCCGACGCTGGACGCCGGGCGGGCCGCGGGCCTCGAGCTGGTCGCGCGAGCGACGGTCGGCCGCCGCGATCACGCGCGCGACGCCGAGCGACGCGAGCATGCCGTCGCGTTCCGCCGCGGCATCGACTAACATCACTCCATGCGTGGTTGGGTCGCGATCGTGCTGTTGTCGGTTGCCTGCACCAGCGGTGAGGCGGTGCTCGATTCGTCCAAGGTGGACATCGACGGCACCCCGCCGGACGCCGAGGGCGACACGGACACCGACGCCGACACGGACACCGACGCCGACACCGATGCGGACGCCGACAGCGACAGTGACACGGACGCCGACACCGACGCGGACGCCGACACCGGCTGGGTCGTGAACACGAACGACACCGTCGGCGGCGGGTCGGGCACGGGCTCGGGTGGTGGCTCCGGGACCGGCGGGTCGGGCACGGGCGGGTCGGGCACGGGGGGATCCGGCGGGTCCGGCATCCCGTGGTGGCTGCTCGGTGGCTCGGGCGGCAGCGGGACGGGTGGATCCGGCGGGTCCGGCATCCCGTGGTGGCTGCTCGGTGGCTCGGGCGGCAGCGGCGGGGGCTCGGGGACGGGTGGATCCGGGGGCTCGGGCGGCAGCGCCGCGGGCGGTTGATCAGAACGTCCCGCTCAGGGTGACCGACCGTCCGTTCGACGAGACGTGCAGCGCCTTGCCGTGCTGCGCGAGGCCGAGGACCCCCGAGCCGACGAACAGCCCGTCTCCCAACACGGGGGAGCGGGTCGCGACGACCGCGCCGGCACCGAGCATCGCGACCGAGGCCCAGCCGAGTCCGGTGGACACGCGGTGTCCGTGTGCGCGGGCGGCGTAGGCCCCGACCAGCGCCCCCACGTCCAGCGTCGCGACGCCGGCGCCGAGCGCCACCGTGCCCACGTCGAACAGGGCCGTGCCGGTCCGGAGGCTCGTCGTCGTCTCCACGGGATCGAGGCTCAGGATCGGGTCGCCGGGCGAATAGAGCACGAGCACACCGGTGCCGACCGTCAGCAGTCCGGCCGTGGCGACCGCGCCGCCGGTCCACACGACCGCGGTGGACGGCTCGGCGGCGAAGGCGGACGCGCACAGCAGCGGCAGCAACATGGGCGCCAGGCTATCCTGCGACGTGATCACCGTCCTTCTGCTCGGTTGTTCCCGCGATCCCTGTGCCGATACGCCGCTCGGGAGCTCGCCGCCGCCGGCGCCCGTCGAAGACGTGTTCCAAGGCTATGATCCGGCTGCTTGCGTCCCCGACCAGCAGGCGTACGTCGACGTCGCCGCGCCGATCCTGGACACGTACTGCAACGGCTGCCACAGCGACCCGCCGGCGTTCGGGGCGCCGCTGCCGCTCACGGACTACGACGCGCTGATCGCCGGGATCCCCGGGACACGACCCGTGGATCGCCTCGCGCACCGCTCGTCCGCGCGGACGATGCCTCCGCCGTCGAGCACCCAGCTGCCGCACACCGATCTCGACAGCCTGGTCGCGTGGGCGACCTGCGGCGAGGTCCACCCGAGCCCCGACGTCGGCGTCTCGATCAACGCCGAGGTGTACCAGGCCTCGGTCCCCGACCTGATCGATCTCCCGACCTTCGACGTGGTGGCGGACGACTACCGCGTGGAGCGCGACACGCTGGACATGTACCGCTGCTTCGCGATGGACGTTCCCGTCGACGAGGAGCGCTTCATCCGCCGGATGCAGGTCGTGGTGGACGACGCGCGCGTGCTCCACCACGCGGTGCTCGCCATCGACCCCGACCGCGTGACCGAGGGACGGGACGAGTTCACGTGCTTCGACTTCCCGTACCGGGAGACGCCGTTCCTGTACGCCTGGGCGCCGGGGACGGACGCGTTCGACTTCGAGGACGGCGGGCTGCGGATCCGACCGGGTGACCGCATCGTCGTCCAGATCCACTACAACAACGGCGCTGGCGTCGTCGGTGTCCGCGACCGCTCCGGCATCCGCGTGTTCCACGGCCCCGTGAAGGGCACCGAGTGGTTCATGCGGGACCTCGGGCCGACGGGCTTCGACGTGCCCGAGGGCACCTCCGAGGCCTGCAACGAGACGAAGGTGGCCGAGCCGATGATGCTGCTCGCCGGCATGCCGCACATGCACCAGCTCGGCGTCGAGATGCACCAGGTGGTCGAGCGCAGGGACGGCCTGTTCGAGCCCGTGTTCGACCTCGAGGGGTGGAACTTCGAGTCGCAGCGCTTCTATCGGTACGACCGCCGGCTCGAGAAGGGCGACCGGCTCCACACCTGGTGCGTGTACGACAACCAGACCGGAGCGCCTTCCCAGTACGGCGAGGCCACGACCGACGAGATGTGCTACCACTTCGCTTATGTCGGTTCGCCGCCGTGAACGACGTGACCGTGGTGGCCTGGCCCGGCTGTGCGTGGACCGAGGTGGCGCCCGCGGTCGCGCTGCTGTCCCGGGAGCGCACGCTGCGCGTCGCGGGCCCGAGCCTCGAGCCGGTGCGGACGGCCGAGGGCGTGAGGATCGCTCCGGACGTGCGCTACGACGAAGAGCCCGGCGAGGTCCTCCTCGTGCCGGGGGGCGATCCGGAGGCCGTGTTCGACGATCCCGCGCTGCACACGCTCCTCCGTCGTGCGGTCGCGGACCGCCTGGTGGGCGGGATCTGCCACGGCGCGCTGCTGCTCGCCCGTGCCGGCGCGCTCGACGGACGCCGCGTGACCCACACCTCGGTGCCGCGCTACGCGCCCGAGCCAGCGTTCACCGAGCTCCTCGCCATCGCGGGTCCCCTGTTCGCGGGCACGACGTACGTGGACGAGGACGTGGTCGTGGACGGTCGCCTGGTGACGGCCAAGCCCTGGGCCGCGCTGGACTTCGGCAAGGCCGTCCTGCGGCTCGCAGGCGCCGAGCGCGAGGTCGCCGCCTCCCGCACCCGGTACCTCCGAGGTGTGCGGGACGGGGAGGGGGATCCGTACACCCGCTGGGTGGCGCTGCTCACCGAGGTCCCCGGCGTCCCCACCACGCGTGCCCAGATCGAGGCGCACGTGGACCACCTGCGCTCGCTGGAGCGGCAGGGACGCCTCGAGCTCGCTGGACCGTTCCCCGGCCGTGGTGCGGGCATGGTCGTGATCCGCGCGTCCAGCGAGGACGAGGCGCGCGCCGTCGCCGAGCGGGACCCGTTCGTGGCGCAGGGGGTCCGCAGCCTCGATCTCCGCCGCTGGCTCCTGTCCTGCGACGACGACGGGCACCTGCTGGGCTGACCTCTCAGCCTCCGAGGTAGGCCTTGCGGACCTCGTCGCTCGCGGCCAGGACCTTCGCGTCGTCGGCGAGCACGATCTTGCCCACCTCGATCACGTAGCCGCGGTTCGCGACCTCGAGCGCCTTGTGGGCGTTCTGCTCGACGAGGAGGATGGTGGTCCCGAGCGCGTTGATGTCGCGGATGATCTGGAAGATGACCTTCACGATCTGCGGCGCCAGTCCGAGCGAGGGCTCGTCGAGCAGGAGCAGGCGCGGACGGGCGAGCAGCGCGCGGCCCATCGCCAGCATCTGCTGCTCGCCGCCGGACAGGGTCCCCGCGAGCTGCCGACGGCGCTCCTCGAGGCGGGGGAACAGGCCGTAGACCTTCTTCATGTCCTCGGCGATGCCCGCCTTGTCCGACCGGGTGTACGCCCCGACCTGCAGGTTCTCCTCGACCGTGAGGTTGGCGAACACGCCGCGCCCTTCGGGCGAGTGGGCGATGCCGAGGCCGACGACGACGTGTGGGGCGAGGCCGGCGATGGGCTTGCCCTCGAAGTCGATCGTCCCCCGAGACGGACGGAGCATGCCGGAGATCGCGCGCAGGGTGGTCGACTTGCCCGCCCCGTTGCTGCCGATCAGGGTCACGATCTCGCCCTGGTTCACCTCGAGCTCGACGCCCTGCAGGGCGTGGACGGCGCCGTAGTGGACGTGCAGATCGTTCAGCCGCAGCATCAGTGACCGCCCTCTTCCGAGCCGAGGTAGGCCTCGATGACCTTGGGGTCGGCCTGGATCTCCTGCGGGGTCCCGTCGGCGATGACGACCCCGTGGTCGAGCACGGTGATGCGCTCGCAGATGTCCATCACCAGGCCCATGTCGTGCTCGATGAGCAGGACGGACAGCCCGAACTCGTCGCGGATGCGGCGGATGAGGTCGCGCAGCTCGCCCTTCTCCTGCGGGTTCATGCCGGCGGCGGGCTCGTCCAGCAGCAGGACCTTCGGGTCGAGGGCGAGCGCCCGCGCGATCTCGAGGCGGCGCTGGTCGCCGTAGGGGAGGTTGCGCGCGAGCTCGTCGAGCCGGTCGTCGAGCGAGAAGAGCTTCAGCAGGCGCATCGACAGCTCGCCGATCGCCTCCTCCTCGCCACGCCAGCGCGGGGTGCGCAGGAGCGCGTCGAGCAGGCGGGTCTTCGTCCGCTGGTGGCAGGCGATGCGCACGTTGTCGAGCACCGGCAGGTCGCCGAACAGCCGGATGTTCTGGAATGTACGGGCCATCCCGCTCGCGGCGATCCGGTGCGGCTTCATGCCGTTGATCACCTGGCCGCGCAGCCGGATCGAGCCCTCGTCGGGGGTGTAGACCCCGGTGAGCAGGTTGAACAGCGTCGTCTTGCCAGCGCCGTTGGGCCCGATCAGCCCCTGCAGCCCACCCTCGCGCAGGTCCAGGCTGAAGCCGTTGACGGCCTTGAGCCCGCCGAAGCTGATGGAGACGTTCTCCGCGACCAACACGCCGCTCATCGGCCGCTCCGGAGCAGCTTGCGGACGGCGGGGATCTCCCACACCTCGCGCAGCCCCATCAGCCCCTGCGGACGGAGCAGCATCACGAGGATGAGGGTGAGCGCGTAGGCGATCATCCGGTAGTCCGAGAAGCTGCGCAGGGCTTCGGGGAGGATGACCAGCGCGGCGGCGGCGATCGTGGTGCCCGTGACCGAGCCCATGCCGCCGAGCACCACCATGATCACGACCTCGAAGGACTTCTGGAAGCCGAGCTCCTGGGGGTTGAGCGTGGTGCCCACCTCGTGCGCGAAGAGCCCGCCCGCGATGCCGGCGAAGAACGCGGCATAGACGAAGGCCTGCACCTTGAAGCGCGTGGTCGGGATGCCCATCGCCTCGGCGGCGATCTCGTCCTCGCGGATGGAGAGCAGCGCTCGGCCCTGGTCGCTGCGCTTGAGGCGGTAGGAGAACAGGATGACCGCGCCTGCGGCGACCCACACCCAGAACAGGTTCGTCAGGAACGGGAGCCCGGTGAACCCGAGCGAACCGCCCACGCTGGTCAGCAGCGTCACCGGGGAGGCCGCGGCGATCTCGTCCGCGTCGAACAGCACGTCGTTCGTGCGGGTGACGAGCACGCGCACGATCTCGCCGAACCCGAGCGTGACGATGGCGAGGTAGTCGCCGCGCAGGCGGAGCGAGGGCAGCCCGACGACGAAGCCGGCGAGGGCGGCGGCGAGCCCACCAACGAGCAGCGCCACCACGTACAGCAGCGTGGAGGGCCCGAGGAAGCCGCCCTGCTGCTGCAGGGAGCCCCAGATCAGGTAGTGGCCGTAGTAGACGACCGAGCCGGCGGCGTACCCGCCTACGGTCATGAACGCGGCGTGCCCGATGCTGAACTGGCCGGTGTACCCGTTGACCAGGTTCAGGGAGACTGCCATCACGACCGCGATGCCCACATCGGTCAGGACCTTCGCGTAGAAGTACCCGATGGCCGGGCCGATCACGAAGTGCAGCAGGGCCGCGAGGCCGATGACCACGGCTGGCGGGAGCAGCGCGCTCACGGCCGCCTTGCCCATGCTCGGCCGCAGGGCGGCGCTCCGATCCTGGAAGCTCGCCTCCATCGTCACACCTTCTCGATGGTGGCCTTGCCGAGCAGCCCCTCGGGGCGGAACAGCAAGACGAGGATGAGGAGGGTGAAGACGTAGACGTCGCGCAGGTGAGGGGAGAGATACGCCGCGCCGAAGAGCTCCACGAGGCCGATCATCAGGCCGCCGGCCATCGCGCCCCGCAGGTTGCCGATGCCGCCGACCACCGCGGCGACGAAGGCCTTGAGGCCGAGCAGGACCCAGGTGGGGTGCGCGGGCTGGTTGATGCCCGGGTACTTGGTCGCGTACAGGAAGCCCGCGGCGGCCGCGAGCGCCGAGCCGACGACGAAGGTCATCGAGATGACCCGGTCGACGGGGATCCCCATCAGGGCTGCGACCTTGGTGTCGTACGACACGGCGCGCATCGCGAGCCCGAGCTTGGTGCCGTAGATGATCCACTCGAGCAGCGCCATGAGTGCGAACGAGATGCCGATGACCAGCAGGTCCACGGCACGCACGCTCACGCCGGCGACCGCGAAGAGCGCGTGCTCGGGCATCAGCGTGGGCATGCGCTGTGGCTGGGTGCCGAGCAGGAAGGGGAGCTGGCCGCTGTTCTCGAGGAACAGGCTCACGCCGATCGCCGTGATGAGCACGTTGATCCGGGGTGCGCTGCGCAGCGGCCGGTACGCGCCGCGCTCGATGACGAAGCCGAGCGTGCCGCAGGCGACCATGACGGCGACGATGACGAAGGCCGAGGCCCAGACCGGGTGGCTCTGGTCCTGCCCCGTCCACCCCATGATCTTCGCCACCTCGTACGAGAACCACGCGCCGAGCATGAACACGTCGCTGTGGGCGAAGTTGATGAAGCGGAGGATGCCGTAGACCATCGTGTACCCCAACGCGATCAGCGCGTAGAGGCTGCCGACGGCCGTGCCGTCCATCAGGGTCTGGAGGAACTTGGTCACTGGCCGGGCGCGACCGAAGCCACGAAGTGGGGGGCTCCGCCCTTCATCTCGACGACGACCGCGGGCTTCTGGGCGTTGCGGTGGTCGTCGATCGTGATGTGGCCCGTCACACCCGGGAAGTCCTTCGTCTCGGCGATCGCCTTCGCGAGGTCCTTGCCGCCGAGCGACGGGGAGCGCTTCATCGCGTCGGCCAGCACGCGGGCCGCGTCGTACCCCAGCGCGGCGAGGCCGTCCGGCGTGGCGCCGTACTTGTCGGTGAACGCCTTCACGAAGGCCTTGACCTCCGGGCGGTCCTCCTCGGCGGCGTAGTGGTTGCTGTAGTAGCTGCCCTCGATGGCGGGACCGCCGATCTCCGCGAGCTTGCTGCTGTCCCAGCCGTCACCGCCGACCATCGGCACCGTGATGCCCTGGGCGCGCATCTGGATCGCGATGTTGCCCACGTCGGTGTAGTACCCGGGGAGGTAGATCACATCGACGCCCGCCTGCTTGATCGAGGTGAGCTGCGCGCCGAAGTCCTGGTCGCCCGTGGTGTACGCCTGGTCGGTCACGACCTCACCGCCGAAGCCGACGAAGGCCTTGGTGAAGTCGTCCTTGAGGCCCTTGCTGTACGGCGAGCCCTGGTCGTACAGGATGGCGGCCTTCTTGGCCTGGAGGTTCTCCGCCGCGAACTTCGCGCCGACGAAGCCCTGGAACTCGTCCACGAAGCAGACGCGGAAGATCATGTCGCCGACCTGCGTGACCTGGGCGTTGGTCGAGGAGGGGGACACCATCGGGACGCCGAACTGCTGCGCGATGCGCCCGCCGGCGAGCGAGAGCTTGCTGTTGACCTCGCCGAGGACGGCCACGACCTTGTCCTCGGTGACCAGGCGCGTCACGACGGTGCCGGCCTCCTGGGTCTTGCCGGCGTCGTCGTAGGTCTTCAGCTCGATCTTCTTGCCGCCGACCCCGCCGGCGGCGTTGATCTCCTCGATCGCCAGCATGATGCCGTTGTGGGTCGACTGGCCGAAGGTGGCCTCGGCGCCCGTCATCGAGCCGTACTCTCCGACCAGGATCACGTCGGAGCCGTGCTCGCCGCCGCCCTGACCGGCGTCGGGCCCCTTGTCCGCGGTCTGACCCGAGCAGGCCAGCGCGAGCAGGATCGGCGCGAGCCGGAGCGCGCGTGGGAAGAGCGCCATCGTCCACCTCCAGGCCCGCCGGGATAGCGTGCGGGACGGTGTCGCGTCAACCGGGCGCTGGTTCGCGGAACTCCGGCGTGCGGGACAGGCCCAGGAACGTGAGCGCGATGATCGCGTACCCGGCGGCCCACTCCCAGACCCGAGGATCGGGCGCGGCCCAGGGGAGGTAGACGCCTCCGGACGGATCCACCGAGTGGATGATGCCGAAGAGGGTGAGCCCGCTGCAGGTGAGCATCGTGATCACCGCAGGGCCCGCCTTCCGGTCGGCGAGGTAGGCCAGCGCGCCGCCCCAGAGCATCCCCGTGAGGATGAAGCCGTGGGCCATCATGACCATCACGCCCGCGGTGGACACGAAGTCGGGCGACATCCCCTCGATCGCTTGCGTCACCGCGGCGCCCGCGAGCGCGGGGTTCGCCTGGGTGAGCAGGATCAGCCCGAGCTGCGCGATGTTGGGGAGCATCGCGAACACGACGGCCATCGCGTGCCGGCGCGGGACGGCGTGGAACGACTGCTCCGTGATGTCGGCGCCGACGAACAGCAGGATGGGGATGAGCGCGGCCTTGGGCAGGACCTGCGCGAGGAGCGGGATGTACCCGAGCATGCCGCCGAGGCCGACGAACAGCCCGGTGGCGAGCGTGTACGCCGCCTTGCCGCCCATCGCCTTGTACGCCGGCTGCCCGATGTACGGTGTCGACTGCGACACGCCGCCGCACACGCCCGCGATCAGGGTCGCGAAGGCCTCCGTGAGCAGGATCTCGCGGGTGTCGTAGTCGTCGCCCGCCAGGCGCGCGCTCTCGGTCACGTTGATGCCACCGACCACGGTGAGCGCCGCGAACGGCACCGCGACCGTCAGGTACGTCCCCACGGCCTCGCTCATGCCGGAGACGAACCCGAGGGTGGGCATGGGGAAGCCGAGCCGCAGCCCGACCGAGGACAGATCGACCGGGGTGTGGGCGAGGCCCGCGGCGGCCAGAGCGTAGAACAGGACCGTACCGACGAGCACCGAGGCCAGCACCTCGGGCGTCTTGAACGGGAGCTTGATCCTGGAGACCAGCGAGTACCACATCACCCCGAGCGCCGCGAAGCCGACGATCGGCTCGTGCAGGAGCTCGCCGAGCTGCAGCGTGCCCAGGAGCGCCACGCCGATGCCCGCGAGCGAGCCGAGCAGCCCCGCGGCGGGCACGAGCCGCTGCACCAGGGGGCCGAAGAAGGCGAGCACGAGCTTGAGCCCGCCCATGAGCACCATCGTCGCCATGCCGACGTACCAGGCGTGCATGCCGGCCTCGTCCGGCGACATGCCGCCCTGCTTCGCGACGAGGAACGCGGGACCGAGGACCGCGAAGGCCATCCCGATGGTCGAGGGCGAGTCGAGCCCCAGCGGCATCGCGGTCACGTCGTCGCGGCCCGTCTTCGCGGCCAGGCGGAACGCGAGCCAGGTGTAGACGAGGTCCCCGAACATCACGCCGAGGGCCGTGCCCGGGAACATGCGGCCGTACACGATGTCCTCGGGGAAGCCGAACACGTGGATGAGGATTCCGGCGAGGATCACCAGGTTCACCACGTTGTCGAGCATCAACCCGAAGAACGCGTTGAGGTCTCCGAGCCCGTACCAGCGGTAGCGCACGCCCCCTCCCGCGCCCCCGAGAGCACGGGAGCGCGGCAGCGTACCAGGGTCCGGGCTCCGGGCGCTCGGAGGCACGGGCTACGGGCTACGGGCTACAGGCTACAGGCTACAGGCTACAGGCTACAGGCTACAGGCTTCGGGCGGGCTGCGGGCTGCGGGCTGCGGGCTCGGCTCCGGGCTGCGGGCTCGAGGCGCTCGGGAGCTACGGGCTCGGGACTATGGGCTGGAATGTGTGCCTCCGGGAGCCCGGACCCGAGCCCCGCTGGAACTCGGAGCCGTCCACCCGCATTCCGAGCTGTGCGAGGGAGGACGCGCGGGTCACGAGCGGGACCACGACGCGAGCCGGCCGAAGCCCGTAGCCTGTAGCCCGTAGCCTGCCCGAGCCTCTCAGGTGCGGCCGCCGAAGCGGGTCGAGAGCGCCGAGCCCACGCCGAGCACGCTCGCCGCCATCACCACCAGCCAGCCGACCCACGGCAGGGAGGACAGGAAGGACACGAGCACGATGCCGACCAGGAACGCGATCCACCGGCCGTGCGGACGGTCCTCGAACGGGAGCCGGTCGCCGACGGCCTGGCAGAGGCCCACGAACCCGAAGAGCCAGGCGATGCCGAGCACGCCGACCAGCAGCAGGCTGATCGGGAGGCCGAGGCCGAGCGTGACCACCGTGAACAGCAGGCTGAACAGGAGCAGCAGGCCGGTCGCGAGGGTGCCCACGACGGCGGCGCGCACGGGGCGGGCCTCCACGTCGGTCGCCACCCGGGCCACGCGCTGCGGGAAGAGCCCCACCACGAGGACGCCCGCGCCCGCGATCGACATCAGCCACACGAGCTTGCGGTACAGCGTGTGCAGCATCTCGCCGGGCGACCACGACGGCGACGTGGCCGTGAGGTTCGCGGCACCCACCGGGCCGCTCGGCTCGATCACGACCGGTCCCGCGCTCGGAATCCCCATCGCCACCCGATCCCCGCGGATGGCGCCGCCATCGTCGACCACCACGCGGCCGCCGAAGGAGACGGCGTCACCGCCGACCACGCCGGTCGGGTGGACGATCACGTTGCCGCCGAAGGAGACCGCGTCGCCGAGCACGTGGCCCGCCACCTCGACGTCGTCGCCGAAGGACACGACCTCGTCGACCTCCTCGTCGACCGCGACGCGCACCGACTCACCGAAGCCGGTCCGCGAGCTGCCGCGTCGGGCCTCGGGTTCGTCGGCCTCCTCGGCCTCCTGCGCGTCGCGGCTGCGGAGCTCCTCGACCTCGCGACGCAGCGCGGCCATCTCGGCCCGCAGCTCGTCACGCTCGACCTCGGCCTGGGTCCGCGCGTCGGCGCCGGCCTCGATCGCCTCGGTGACCGGGGCCTGCTCGGCCTCGACGGCCTCGGTCTCGGGCGCGGCGAGCGCCACCTGGAACAGGAAGGGCGTGATCACGCGATCCTCCGGAGGAACCCGCGGGGAAGGACCCGCTCGCTCGAGGCGAAGTGAAGGGTGACGAGCAGGGCGCCCAGGGTGGCGACGGTCGCGACTCCGAGCGTGAGCTGGAACGATGACACGGCGATGGTCAGGCTGCGGGTCAGGGCGATGGCCGCGTTCAGCGCCACGCCGAGGTCGGCCGCCATCGCGAGCGGGCCGTCGAGCCCGATCAGGAGGAGCGTGGCCCCCGCGAGCAGCAGCGCGCCGATCGCGATCTCCTGCGTCGGGAGCCGCTCGGGCTCCTCCACGGGTGCCGCGGCCAGGACGCGGGCGACGAGCTCGGGCGGCGGCACCGGGTCCGTCACCGCGGCGAAGGCAGCGGCGAGGGGCTCGAGCCCCGCAGCGCGCGTCGCGCAGGACGGGCACGCGTCGACGTGCTCGGCGATGTGGATGGCGAGCTGCTCGCCGACGTCGCCGTCGACGAACGCCTGCAGCAGGTCTTCCGGGACGTGCTGGCTCATGGCTGATCTCCACCGTTCTCTTCGTAGAGGGTCCGCAGCTTCTTCCGGGCTCGGAAGATGCGGTTCATGACGGTCCCGAGGGGTAGCTCCAGGATCTCGGCGATCTCGGTGTACTTTCGGTGTTCGAAGTGGTACAGCACGAGGATCTCCCGGTACATCGGGGGCAGGGCCATCAGGGAGTGCTCGAGGAGCTCGGCACGCTGGGAGCGGGCCGCGTCCTGCAGGGGCGAGGCGGACGTGTCGGGGATCTCGCCGGGCTCGTCCCAGGCCCGGCGGCGGCGGCGGCGGTGCTCGTCGATGCAGGTGTTGCGGGCGATGCCGAACACCCAGGTCGAGAAGCTGCGATCGGGATCGTAGCGGTCGAGGTTGCGGAGCACCTTGACCAGGGTCTCCTGGGCGGCGTCCCCCGCGTCCTCGTCGTTCATGAGCATGCGCCGACAGAACCGCCAGACGGGCGGCGTCCATCGCTCGACGAGCCAGGAACGAGCGGACTCGTCACCGTCCCGAGCGGCCAGGATCCGCGCGGGTTCGTCCTCGTCTCCTTCGTGCAGTCGCAGGGCCAGCAGCGTCGTCTCCGGCTCGAGTTCGCCGATCCTTACGCAGCCCTGGATTCTCTATTTCACGGAGCCGCCGATCTGGTATCTTGGGGACGAGGGTGTCCGGTACGAGATGGACAAGAACTGGAAGCTCCTTCGCTACGACCGGAAGGACTACACCGAGCTCGTCGATTTCCCCGTGGAGATCGTGGGACGCGACGGGGTGGTCCGGAGGTACTCGTACGAGGACTCCATCCGCCTCTACCAGAAGCGGATCACGTCCGCCTCGAACCGGTATCGGGACGCCGATCTGGTGCGAGCGGAGGTCAACCACTGCTCCAGTCGGATCGACCAGCTGCGCCGGAGCTACTTCCACCGCTACGGGTGGGGGACGCCCGAGGGCCTGCCGACGGCGGAGGAGTCCTTCGGGGACCTGGCCGGCGAGGTCGCCGCCTTCCTCTGCCGTGTCCTCGGGATCGAGGGTCGGCCGGACGTGCGCTTCGACCTCGTCGAGGCCGAGCGGGACGGCGTCGCCACCTGGTACCTCACGCCCCACATCCCGGGCGCTCCGACCACCTCCGGGATGCTGCTGTACTTCCACCGCTTCGAGGCACGGCCGCAGGACGTGCGCGCCGACGGACCTCCGACGGGTGGGACGGGCCGCACGAAGGGTGAGTCGACGGCCGCCGAGGGCGAGGCGCGGTCGAAGCCCAAGGATCCCGCGCGCGACGCCTTCTTCCGTCGGCTCAAGGATCTCGAGCGGTCCGGGCGCGGCACGGGCGACGCGGAGCGGCTCGTGGCCTTCCACCACACCGTCGACTGCGGGCTCGTGCTCACGGGACGCGCCGCCGACTGCGACGCGTTGCCTCCGCCGAAGGACCTCGTGTCCCAGCCGGTCGATCTCGCTCCGACCCCGTGGGACGAGCTGCTCGAGATCGTCCGCAAGGGCGACTACGAGGCGGCCCTCCGCCGGTGCAAGGATCTTGCCCAGGAGCAGCCCTGGCACCGCAACGCGTACGTCGCGGGTGCGATGATCGCGAACTACCTCGGCGAGCACCTGGTGGGTGAGGACCTGGCGCTGATCGGCAGCCGGTACTTCCCCGCCGACGGCACGCTGCTCTACTACCTGGGCATGTCCCGTCTCCGGCAGGGACGCCTCGCCGAGGCCGAGCAGGCGCTCCGGGCCTCGGTCGCCAACGCCCCCGACCTCGTGTCCGCGCGGCTCATGCTCGCCGTGAACCTGCTGCAGAGCGGCCGGATGGCGCAGGCCCGCGAGCTCCTCGCCGAACGGGGTTCGGTGGTCCCCGACGATCGGCGGGCCGAGGCGGACCTCGCGCTGCTCGAGCAGTGGCTGCGGTGGCGGACGTGGACGTTGTGGGCAGGGATCGCGCTCGTCGGTCTCGGCGTGTTCGCGACCCTCGGCACCCTGATCTGGGGTGCATCGAGCCACGTGGGGCTGCTGGGGGCGCTGCTCGTGATCCCCGGGGTGGTCGTCGCCGCGCTCGGGCAGGCCGCGTTCCGGCACGAGCTGCGGAGCATCGCGGACCGCCAGAGGTTCGAGGAGATCTCGCAGGGCCTGCGTCGTCTCCACCGGCGATCCCGGAGCAGCCCGCGCGTCAGCTGAAGGTCTTGCCGTGCCGATCCCCGCGGTTAGTCAAGGGCCCCGCAGGGAGCAAGCATGAGCCAGGGCACCGAGACGACCGAGTCCACCGCGTCCGGCGAGCCGAAGGGCGCGCCCGAGACGGCCGAGGCCGCGACGAGCGAGGCCGCCGCCGAGGCGCCGCAGCCGGAGGTCGTGGCGGAGGAGGTCGTCGAGCCGACGGCGCCGGCGGAGGATCCGGAGCTGGTCGCTGCGCGCGAAGACGCCGCGAAGGCCCGGGCGGATCTCGAAGCGGCCCAGGGACGGCTGCGCGCGGTCTCCAAGGCATACACCGATCTTCAGTCCGAGATGTCCGCTTTCAAGCAGCGGATGGAGGCGCGCGCCCGCCAGGACTCCGAGCTGCAGGCCTTCGACCAGGTCCGCGCGTTCTTCGATCCGGTGATGAACCTCAAGCGCTCCCTCGCGGCCACCGGCGAGGACGTGCACGCGCTCGTCGACGGCCTCAAGATCGTGCATCACCAGTTCATGGACGCCCTGACCCGGCTCGGTCTCGAGGAGGTCCCGGGCGAGGGCGCCGTCTTCGATCCGCAGGTGCACGAGGCGCTCGCGGTCAGCCCGGTCGCCGACCAGGAGCAGGACGGCAAGGTCCTCATCGTCCACACCACGGGGTACACCGTGAAGGGCAAGGTCCTGCAGGCCGCGCAGGTCGTGATCGGGAAGTACACGGAGACCGCCGGCGAGGCCTGACCTTGGATCGCAGCCAGACCCGCGCCCTGGTCGTCCTCTCCCTGCTCGTCGCCCTGGCGGGAGGGCTCCTGTGGTGGCAGGGCGAGCAGCCCGTCGACATGGACCCCGACGCCACCGTGGCGGTGTGGTCGATCGAGGACGACGACGTCCGGCGGATCGTCGTGACCCGGGCGGACAGCCGGCTCGTGCTGGAGCGGGCCGACGAGGAGGCCGACTGGTCCGTCGTCGAGCCGTTCGCCGCGGTCGCCGACCAGCGGCGGGTGGACGACCTGCTCCGCTCGCTGACCGCGATGAAGCGTGGCATCCCGGTCGACATGCCGGCCGATCGCGCTGAGGAGTTCGGGCTCGGCACGTCGCCGAGCGCGAGCGTGGAGGTCACCCTGGCCGACGGCACCAGCCACGTCCTGCAGGTCGGGACCACCGCGGCCGTGGGATATCGAACCTACGTGCGCAACGAGCAGGGGAGCGTCGCCGCGGCCACGGGCGATCCGAGCCGCATCCTCGGTGCCGAGCCCGAGCGGTTCCGGGACACGCGGGTGCTGCGGTTCGACCCGGCGCTGGTGCGGGCCGTGAGCGTGAGCTCGCCCGAGGGGACGCTCGAGGCGACGGGGAAGGGGAAGCGCTGGGCGCTCACGGGCTTCGAGCGCGCGAACGCCGACGCGGTCGACGACTGGGTCATGGGGTTGCTGGACCTGCGCTTCGACCACCAGGGCGAGGTCCCGCCGCTCGACGACCCGCGCTTCGTCGTGCGCGTGGGGCTCGAGGACGGCTCGGTGCTCGGGGTGGACGTGGGCGAGGAGACGACGATGGGCGTCGTGGTCGTCGGGACCGACGGCCGCAGCGGGGTGGTGTTCCCGGAGTCCCTGCAGCAGCTCGGTCGGGGACCGACGGACGTGGGGCAGCGCACGGCCTTCCCGATCGACCTCGAGAGCACCGACGCGATCACGGTGGTCACCGGTGAGCGCACCCTGCTCGATGCACACCGCAATGGCATCGCCTGGGAAGCCGAGGGTGCCGAGCCCCGCGACGTCGCGGACCGGGTGCGTCGCCTCGCCGCCATCCCCGTGGAGTACCGGATCGGTTCGCCGCCGCCGATCGTCGCCCCGGAGCTCGTGGTGACCGTCGACGATCCCGACACGGAGCCCGTCGTGTGGGAGCTCGGCCCCGTGCAGCCCGACGAGACCCGGACGCTCCACGAGCGCGACTCCGATGGCGCTGGCCTGCGCGTGCCCGACGCGGCCGTCCGTGCCTGGCTGGAGCTCGTCCCATGAGGCCCTCGCTGCTGTGGTTGGTCGCGTCCGCGTGCTTCGCTTCCGCCGAGCCCGAGCCGCCGGCGGTCGAGCCCGCTCCGGCTGCAGCGCCAGCGGTCCCGGCGACCGTCGCCATCCCGCCCGAGGACCGGACCCTGCGCGTCCCCGTCCCCACCGACGTGCTGGACCAGATGCGGACCGGCGCCTGGGAGCAGGCATATGCCGGGCTGAAGGCGTTGCCGCCGGCGGTCGGGGACGCGAAGACCGATCTCGCCTTCCTCGTCGGCTGGGCGGCCATCCACACCGACCACCCCGAGCGCGCCGTGGATCAGCTCTCGGCGCTGGACGGTCCCCACACCGCGCCCGATGCGTTCGTCGATCTCGTGCGCGGGGAGCTCACGCTCGCCTCGGGTGATGCCCTCGGGGCGCTCGCGATCCTGGAGCGGGTGGCGGATGGCGAGCTCGTCGGTGCGCGTGCCGCGATGGACGCCCACCGCGCCCTGCGAGACCTGTCCCGCGAGAAGGAGGCCTGGGAGCGCCTCGAGCGGTTGGTCGAACGCCAGGATCCGGCACCGGGCAACGCCGAGGCGCTGCTCGCCCTGGCGCAACACCACGGGCTCGCGTCGGAGGCGGCCCGCCCGTACGTGGTCCGCATCCGCACCCACTACCCGGGCACGCCCGAGGACCTCGCGGTGGCCTCGGTCGCCGCGACCCACCCGCTCGACTGGACGCAGCGCGTGCTGCGCGCCGAGCGGTGGATGGCCCAGCGGGGGTACACCCAGGCGATCGAGGAGACGAACGGTCTGCCACCGGAGGCGGTGAAGGGTGACTCGGTCGACGCCTGTCGGTACCGGTACGTCCGTGGTCGCTCGCAGACCCGCAAGAACCTGTGGAGCGACGCCGCGGCCACGATGGCGGACGCCGCGAAGGCCTGCGTGAACGCGGAGGGGGACTACGGCCCGCGCGCGGCCTACCTCCGTGGCACCGCGCTCTCCCGCGTGAAGCGGTACCGCGAGTCCGCCGACGCCTACGCCGAGCTCACCGCGCTCTACCCGACCCACAGCATGGCGGACGACGGGCTGACCCGCGGCGGGATCGCGCTGCGCGAGGCGGGGATGGAGGCCGATGCGCGCGAGAGCTGGGAGCGCGCGGCGAAGGAGTTCCCCACGGGGGACACGGTGCCCGAGGCGCTGTTCCGGTTGGCCTACGCCCGGTACGAGGCCGGGGACACCGCCGACGCGATCGCGTTGGCGCGGACGGTGGGGGCGCTGCCGATCGACGGGGATGCCCTGCACGTGGCCGCTGGTCGCTACTGGGCCGCGCGGTGGCTGATCTACGGAGATCCGCACGCGCCGTCCACGCCGACGACCGACGAGGCCGCCAGGGCCCGCGCGATCGAGGAGTGGAGCGCGCTGTGCCGCGACATGCCCCAGTCCTTCTGGTCGATCCTCGCGTGGTCGCGCCTCGAGGAGCTGGCGCCCGAGGTCGCGGCGCGGCTCGCGAAGCGCCCCGAGGCGCACGACGACGGCACGACCCCGGTGGCGTGGGAGGTCCGGCCCGAGGTCGCGTCCGACCCGCGGGTGAAGGACGCCGTGGCCCTGTTCCGCGTGGGGCTGGCGGGGGAGGCGCTCGAGGAGCTCGACGCCGCCTCGCTCACCGACCTGACCCCGGACGAGCGCGCGTGGTTCACGGAGCTCCGGATCGCCGCGGGCGACTGGCTGTTCGCCCACGACGAGATGCGCCAGTGGATCAAGGAGCACCCGGTCGGCACGCTCGGGCCGCGCGAGCCCCAGATCCAGCGGATCGCCTATCCGGACCGCTACTGGACCGAGGTGCAGGCGTCCGTGAAGGCGGACTGGGACTACGAGCCCCGGCTGTTCCACGGGCTCGTGCGCGAGGAGTCGAACTTCAACCGCTCGATCGTCTCGTTCGCCGGCGCTCGCGGCCTCTCGCAGCTGATGCCGGCGACCGCGCGGCAGACCGCGGGCTGGCTCGGGCTGAAGATCACGATGGACGACCTCGCGATCCCCACGACCAACCTCCAGATCGGCGCTCGGTACCTCCAGGCCATGCACGCGCAGCTCGGCCACAGCCCGTACCTGGCGCTCGCGGCGTACAACGGGGGAGCGGGCAACGTGAACAAGTGGCTCACCGCGAAGGGCAACCCGCCCACCGACGAGTTCGTCGTCACGATCCCGTTCGACGAGACCCGGGGGTACGTCTCCCGCGTGATGGGGACCTGGCAGACCTACCGGTACCGCTTCGACCAGGGCGACGCGTTCGCCGATCTGTCCGCCTTCAACCATCACGCAAAGCCGTGAGCACGCTCGACGACGTGGGTGGGCGCGACGGGCTCGAGCGGGTCGTGCGCGCGTTCGTGGAGCGCATGGCGTCGGACTTCGTCGTGGGCTTCCACTTCGAGGGCAAGGACCTCGATCGCATCGTGCACCGCGAGGTCGAGCTGGCGTCGGAGCACCTCGGAGGAGGGGATCGGTACGGCGGACGCTCGCTCTCCGAGGTCCACGCGCCGCTGCGGATCCACCGCGGCCACTTCCGCCGTCGGCTCCACGTGCTCGAGGCCACGCTGCGCGCGCACGGCTGGCCCGAGGACCTCGTCGCGCGCTGGCTGGCGCACGATCGCTCCCTCGAGTCCGTGGTCAGCTCGCCGGACGACTGCGCACCTCCCCGCTGAGGGACAGAAAACGTCCGCCGATTGGGGTAGAGGAGGTGTCCGATGGCGTTCGTCCACCTCCACACCCACAGCCAGTTCTCGATCCTCGACGGCACCTCGACGGTCGACGCGCTGGTGAAGCGCGCTGCGGCGCTCGGCCAGACCGCGCTCGCGCTGACGGACACCGGCAACCTGTACGGTGCGGTCGCGTTCTTCAAGGCGTGCAAGGGCGCGAAGATCCGGCCCATCCTCGGCGCCGAGCTGCACGTGCAGCCCGAGGGCATCGAGCACGTCGACCCCATGCGCGAGGAGGGCGGGTACCAGATCGTGGTCCTCGTCGAGGACGACACGGGGTACGCGAACCTCTGTCAGCTCGTGACCGACGGCATCTTCGACGGCATGAGCTACAAACCCCGCGTCGACCTGGACCGCCTGGAGAAGCACCGGGAGGGCCTGCTCTTCCTCACCGGTGGCTCCAAGGGCGTGCTCGGGCGCTCGATGCAGCGCAACGACGAGGCCGAGGCCCGCCAGCGCCTGGCCGATCTCGTCGCGCGGGTCGGTCGCGAGCGGCTGTTCGTCGAGCTCTCCGACCAGGGGCTCGCCGGCCAGGAGGACCTGCTCGCGCTCTGTCGGCAGCTCGCCCACGAGCACGATCTGCCCACCGTCGTCACCAACGCCGTCCACTACCTGTCGCCCGAGGACGCGCCGGTCCACGACGTGCTCAACGCGATCGCGACCGCCGCCTCGCTCGCGGACGACACGCGCCTGCAGTGCCCGACCGACCAGGCGTACCTCAAGTCCGAAGAGGAGATGCGGTCGCTCTTCCCCGAGGATCTGGACGCGATCGAGCGGACCGCGGAGCTCGCCGAGCGCTGCCACTTCAAGTTCGAGTTCGGGGTCTACCACTTCCCGGCGACGACGCCGCCCGACGCCGCCACCGACGGTCCCCAGCCGGACACCGACGCGAACTGGGCGTACTTCTACGCCGCCTTCCCCCCGCCACGCGACTTCGGCATGCCCGACCCGGTCGTCGAGATCCCGCCCCGCCCCGAGGGCGCCGGCAACATCGACGGGTACTTCGGGTGGTACTCGCGCCGCGGTCTCGAGCTCCGACTGCAGCGCGTCGATCCCGAGAAGCACCCGGCGTACTGGGAGCGGCTCGAGTCCGAGCTCGTGATGATCGTGCGGATGGGCTTCCCGGCGTACCTGTTGATCGTCGCCGAGTTCATCAACTGGTCGAAGGACAACGACATCCCCGTGGGGCCGGGGCGAGGCTCGGCGGCCGGCTCCCTCGTCGCCTGGGCGATGCGCATCACGGACATCGACCCCATCCGGTACGGGCTGCTCATGGAGCGGTTCCTGAACCCGGAGCGCGTGTCGATGCCGGACATCGACGTCGACTTCTGCCAGGACCGCCGCGAGGAGGCGATCGAGCACGTCCGCCAGAAGTACGGCACCGAGCTCGTGTCCCAGATCATCACGTACGGTGCGCTGAAGGCGAAGGCGGCGGTGCGCGACGTGGCGCGCGTGCTCGACCTGAACTTCCAGGAGGCCGACCGGATCGCGAAGCTGGTCCCCGATCAGCTGGGGATCAAGCTCTCCGAGGCGATCGAACAGGAGCCCCGGCTCCGCGACCTGCGCGACGGCGACCCCAAGGTGCGGCGGGTGCTGGCCCTCGCCCAGGCCATCGAGGGGACGTACCGCCAGACCGGCGTGCACGCGGCGGGTGTGGTCATCGCCGACCGGCCGTTGGTGGAGTACGCCCCGCTCTACCGGGACGAGCCCGGTGGTGGCCCGGTCGTCCAGTACGACATGAAGAGCGCCGAGAGCATCGGCCTCATCAAGTTCGACTTCCTCGGCCTCAAGACGCTCGACCAGATCCGCGACGCGGTGGCGTCGATCCGGGTGAACCACGGCATCGACGTGGACATGAGCGCCATCCCGGAGGACGACGAGCAGGCGTATGCGCTGCTGCAGGACGGCGACGCGCTCGGCGTCTTCCAGCTCGAGTCCAGCGGGATGCGCGAGCTGCTGACGCGCCTGCGACCGAACTGCATGGACGACATGGTCGCGCTGGTCGCGCTGTACCGCCCGGGCCCGCTCCAGTCCGGCATGGTCGACGACTTCGTCGAGCGCAAGCACGGGCGCGTCCCCGTGGAGTACGCGCTCCCCCAGCTCGAGCCCATCCTCGCCCCGACCTACGGCACCGTCATCTACCAGGAGCAGGTGATGCAGATCGCCCAGGTCCTGGCGGGGTACTCGCTGGGCGAGGCGGACCTCCTCCGCCGGGCGATGGGCAAGAAGAACGCCGAGGAGATGGCGAAGCAGCGGACCCGCTTCGTCGACGGGGCGATCGCCAACGAGGTCTCCGGGGAGAAGGCCGGCGAGATCTTCGACATGATGGAGAAGTTCGCGGCTTACGGCTTCAACAAGAGCCACAGCGCCGCGTACGGGTACATCGCGTACCAGACGGCCTGGCTCAAGGCGCGGTACCGCCCCGAGTACATGGCCGCGCTGATGACGATCGAAGCGGCGTCGACCGACAAGATCCTCACGTACATCCTCGATTGCCGGAAGGTCGGCATCCAGGTCCTGCCGGTCTGCCTCAACGCGTCGGTGCGAGCGTTCTCCGTGCCTCCGCTGCGGGAGCGCACGGGCGACGGTCAGGTGATCCGCTTCGGGCTCGCGGCGGTCCGCAACGTCGGCGAGGGCGCGATCGAGGCGATCCTCGAGGCCCGCAAGGCCGCCGGTGGGCGTTTCCGCGACGCGATGGACTTCTTCGAGCGCGTGGACTACCGCCGCGTGAACCGGCGCGTGCTCGAGGGGCTCGTGAAGGCCGGCGCCTTCGACTTCACCGGGGTGCACCGGGGCGCGCTGATGGCGGGGCTCGACGCCGCGATCACGCTGGGGACCCGCGCCCAGGAGGACCGCGCCGCCGGGCAGATCGGGTTGTTCGCCGCCGCGCCGAAGAAGGGCGCCAGCTTCCGGTTCCCCGACATCCCCGAGTGGCCGCTCTCGCAGAAGCTCGCCTTCGAGAAGGAGGTCCTGGGGCTGTACCTCTCGGGGCACCCGATGCAGGCGCACACGGCCGACATCGCCCGTTTCGCCACCAGGCGTCTGGCCGAGGTGGGGGAGGCGGAGGACGTGCGGGTGCTCGGGATGGTGGTCGACACGCGTGTCGTCCGGACCCGGCGCAACGACAAGATGGCCTTCGTCAGGCTCGAGGACGCCGAGCGCAGCATCGAGTGCGTGTTCTTCTCCGAGGCCTGGAGCCGGTCGCAGCGAGCCATCGAGCAGGGTGAGCCGGTGCTCGTGAGCGGCAAGGTGGAGCCGGCGACGGGGGACGACGAGCCCAAGCTGCGCGCGAACTCGGCCGAGCCCCTCTCCGAGCTGCGGGGGCGCATGACGCGGGAGGTCCGCTTCCGCCTGACCAGCACCGAGCTGCAGGGAGATCGGCTCGATCGCTTCCTGGAGCTGCTGCAGACGATGCGCGGGGCGTGCCGCAGCCGCCTGTTCGTGACGGTGGACGGTCGGTTCGAGGCCGAGCTCGGGCTGCCGCAGCTCCCCGTCGAGCCCTCCGTGGCGCTCGAGGAGTCGGTGACCGCGCTCTTCGGACGCACCGACGTCGTGGCGCTGTCGTCGTGATCGCCTTCCTCCTCGCGCTGACCGCCCGCGCCGAGCCCGAGGCCGAGCCCGAGGCCGAGCCGCAGGCCTCGTCGACCGAGCCGGCCGAGCCGGAGGTCCCCGCACCCCCGGCGGATGTCGAGCAGGTGATCGCCCAGGGGGTGGTCGTGGACTGGACGCGGATGGAGCTGCACGTCCACACCACGTCCCACGGCGCCGCGATCCAGACGTTCGAAGCGGTCGAACAGCTGGCCCGTCGGCAGGTGGACGCGGCGATCGGGCAGGCGGCGCCCAAGGTCCGGGTGACGACCTCCGCGCGGGTGTCGGATCTGCTCGCGGACGCGCGGCTCGGTCCCTCGATCGAGGGCCGCCTGACGCGGTGGGACGTGGCGGAGGCGGTGTACGGGACGTCGCACAAGGTGGAGCTGCGCGCGGTCCTGTCGCTGCAGGAGCTGCTCAAGCCCTGGGCGCTGCAGATCGCCCGCGCGGGCGCCGCGCCTCCGGCCGAGCCGAGCGCTCCCACCGGGCTCGTCGTGGACGCGCGCGGGACGGGCGTGGAGCCGGCGTACGCCCTTCGGTTGCTGGGGCCGACCGGGACCGTGCTCTACGCGGGTGAGCTGTACGAGGAGGAAGCGGTCACGGTGGCGCCCTTCCTGTACGTCCTCGATCCTGCCCACCCCGAGGCGGCACGCGCCGGCGACCGTCCGGTGCTCCTGCGCGCGGTGTCCGCGTCGGCCTCGGACCTGACGCTCGACGCTGCCGGCGCCGCACGCGTCACCGAGCTGTCCGACCTGCTCCTCGGTCGTGCGCCGGTGGTGGTCGTCCTCGATGTTCCCTGAGCCGACCTGGCTCGGGCGGATCCCGTACCTCGACGCGTTGGAGCGCCAGCGCCGCACGCGGGACGGCGTGGTGGACGGGACCGGGGGCGAGGCGTTCTTCCTGCTCGAGCACGATCCCGTGGTGACCACCGGCCTGCGACCGGTCGACGACGTCGACGAGGAGAAGGTGGGCGTGCCCGTCGTCCGCACCGAGCGCGGCGGGCTCGCCACGTGGCACGGCCCTGGTCAGCTCGTGGGGTACCCGATCCTCGCCGTGGCACGGCGCGGCGGATCCGTGAAGGGCACGATCGCCGGCGTGGAGCAGGGCGTGATCGACTGGTTGGTCGGGCGCGGCGTGGACGCTTCGCGGGTGGCCGGCCGGCCGGGCGTCTGGGTCGGGGGCGCCAAGATCTGCGCGGTCGGGATGCACTTCCGTCGGGGCGTCTGCATGCACGGCTTCGCGTTGAACCTCACGGCCGATCTCGGGACCTTCCGACGGTTCGTCCCCTGTGGGATCGCGGACGCCGAGGTCACCTCGCTCGGGCAGGTGTGTGGGTCCTCCCCCGAGCCCCACGAGGTCTGGCGCGAGGTCGCGACCTCCGTCTCGACGGCGCTCGTTGACACCTTCCGCGTCAGTGGATAGGTCGCCAACGTCTTCCGGAGGCACGTAGCTCAGCGGGAGAGCACCGCCCTGACACGGCGGGGGTCAGCGGTTCAAATCCGCTCGTGCCTACCACTTTTCTTTCCCGGATCCCGGGGGGAATCCCGTCTCGGTGACTGCGCGTCGACGGACGGTCGCGCGACACGAGATTCGGTGTAGAATCCCCGGCGCACGATCCCCCCTCCGCCCGCATCCACACCCGCGAGGAGAAGAGCCCACTTTGCGAAGGACACCCCGCCGTCGGATCCAGCCTGAGCCCGACAAGAACGAGCCCCGCGTCAACTTCCGCATCAGGGTCCCTCGGGTCCTGGTCATCGACGAGGAGGGCAAGAAGCTCGGTGAGTTCATGACGGAGGACGCCGTCCGCCTGGCGGAGGAGCGGGGGCTGGACCTGATCGAGGTGGCGCCCGACGGCCGTCCCCCCGTCTGCCGCATCGGTGACTTCGGCAAGCTCAAGTACGAGCGGAAGAAGAAGGAAGCCCAAGCGCGGAAGAACCAGGTCCAGGTGCAGATCAAGGAAGTGAAGCTGCGCCCGAAGACCGACGAGCACGACATCGCGGTGAAGGTGCGTCACGCCCGCCGGTTCCTCGAAGAGGGGAACAAGGTCAAGGTGACGATCCGCTTCCGTGGTCGCGAGCTCGCCCACCGCGACATCGGCTCGCAGCAGTGCCTCCGGATGGCCAAGGAGTGCGAGGATCTGGGCTCGATCGAGGCCCACCCGCGCATGGACGGCCGCCAGATGTTCATGATCATGGCTCCCCTCAAGCCGGGCGGGATCCGCCCGCGCAGCGCTCGCCGCGAGGACGAGGAGGAGGAGGAGCTGCTCGAGGACGACTCGCTCACCGAGGACGAGAGCGAGGAGATCGACGAGGACGAGGACGAGGCGGCCGAGGAGCCCGCGGAGCCCGCGGCCACCTGATCCGATCGCCGTCCTCCGCGGGATGGCGTCGCTCCACAGCGCGGTCTTCCGCGCGCGCTGGCCCGTCTCGAACCGCCCGGTTAGCACAGCCCGGTTGCAGGAGTCCCCATGCCGAAGATGAAGTCCCACAGCGGCGCCTCCAAGCGCTTCAAGCCGACCGGCTCGGGCAGGATCAAGTTCAAGCGCGCTGGCATGCGCCACAACCTGTCCGCCAAGAAGAAGTCGGTGAAGCGCGATCTGCGCCAGACCGGCATCGTCGACGCCACCGATCAGGAGCGCGTCGAGCGGATGCTCCGGGGCGGCTGAAGTCCGCTCCGTCTCCACCCACCAACACCCACCGCCACCCCCCGGAATCGGGGAGGGAAGCGGTTCCCAAGGAGTGAGTCATGGCACGCGTCAAGCGCGCACAGATCCGCAAGACCCGCAAGAAGAACCTGTTCCGCCGCGTCCGCGGTTTCTTCGTCGGTCGTCGCCGCCTCCGGATGGCGATCGAAGCCCGGATGAAGGCCGAGAAGCAGGAGTTCATCGGCCGCAAGCAGCGCAAGCGGCAGTTCCGCGTGCTCTGGAACCAGCGGATCAACGCCGCGGCCCGTCTGCACGGCCTGTCGTACTCGCGGATGATCTTCGGCCTCAAGAAGGCGGGGATCGTCGTGAACCGCAAGATGATGGCGGACCTCGCCGTCCGCGAGCCCGCGGCGTTCGAGGCGCTGGTCGTCCGCGCCAAGTCCGCGCTCGGCTAGTCGCGTGCGGCACCTCGGGGCGTCCCTGATCTTCTTGCTTGCCGCCGCTGGCTGCAAGAAGGACGAGATCACCTGGGTGCCGTTCAACCTCGAGGATCAGACCCTGGTCGTCGACGTGCTGCCCGAGGGCTCGGCCGTCGGTGACCCGGTGTCGCTCGAGCTGTTGTCGAACCTCGGCCGCACCGTGGTCGGCCAGGCGACGATCGATCCGGGCTCCGGCCCGGTCGGCACCGAGCACGTGATCATGGTCGACGTGCTCGACGACTTCGAGGCGATCGTGGGCCGGGTGACGGTCGGCGTGAACCCCGAGGCCACCAAGGATCTCGACGGCGACGGCGAGATCGAGAGCCGCGGCTCAGATGAGTACGAGCTCCAGCAGGACTCGGCCGACCCCGGCGCCTGGCAGGTGACGGTGATGTCGCTGGGCAGCAGCGACGAGCAGCGCGAGGACGTGTTCACGATCAACCTCTGGCAGCCCGACGAGCTGCTGCCGGAGACCACGACGCAGTGAGCGGGAAGTCGCCGGCGCCCGAGGAAGCGGTCGAGCAACCCGAGCTCGAGCTGGCCCCGCCCCGCCCGCCCGCCGAGACCGGGTTCGAGGCCGAGGAGGCCGAGCTCCCCGACAAGCTGTTCTTCCGGATCGGCGAGGCCGCCACGTTGGTCGGCGTCGAGCCGCACGCGTTGCGGTACTGGGAGTCCGAGTTCAAGATGCGGCCGACCCGCTCGCCCGCCGGGCAGCGGATGTACCGCCGCAAGGACATCGCGCGCTTCCTGCGGATCCGGCGCCTCCTGCACGAGGAGGGCTTCACGATCGCGGGAGCCCGCAAGGCGCTCGCGGAGGCGGCCGGCGGGACCGTGGAGTCCAGCGGCGTCTCGATGGATCCCACCCGCTTCGGAGAAGCCGTGGAGCGGATCAACGAGGTCCGTGGCCGCATCGGCGAGCTCCGCCAGCGGTACGCGATGGTCGGCGTCGGCGCGCCGGACTCGAACAAGGACGGCTCCGGACGCGCCTGAGCCCTTGCGTGCCGATGCCCATCGGTTAGTCGAGAGACGTTCGGGGCGTAGCGCAGCCTGGTAGCGCACCAGACTGGGGGTCTGGTGGTCGCTGGTTCGAATCCAGTCGCCCCGACCATTTTCGTGGCCCCTCGGTGACCCTGTGTTGCCGAGGGGCTTCGTCGTTTTGGATCACGCCGTGAGCGGAGCCGCCGGCAGCGCCTCGGAGACCTCGAGCAACAGCGCGCGGAACCACGCGTCCTCCCGCGAGCGATCGGTCCTCGGGTGCCACGCGAGGTGCATCGCGTAGCGGGGCAGGGGCATCGGTGGCGGGAGCGCTGCCAGCCCCAGGCGCGGCGCGACGGCGGCCACCAGGCGCGCCGAGACCGTGAGCAGGTCGTCGCTGTCCGCCACGTGCCACGCCGCCGCCAGGAAGGACGGGAAGGTGCGCGCGACCCGCCGACGCAGCCCGAGCGCGTCCAGATCCTCGTCCACCGTGCCGCGCGCGTCCCCGCGGGGCGCGACCAGCACGTGGGTCTCGCGCAGGAAGGCCTCCATCGACACCGACGGCGGGCCGATCCGCGGGTGCCGCTGCCGCGCGACCGTGACGAAGCCGTCGTCGAACAGGCGCCGCATGCGGACCTCGGGCGACGCGTCGGGGAAGATGCCGATCGCCACGTCCGCCCGGCCGTCGCGCAGGTCCTCCATCGTCTCGGGCACCAGCGGCCGCACGTGCAGGTCGACGCCGGGCGCCCGCTCCCGGACGCGCTGCTCGACGCCGGCCAACAGCACGGTCGACACGTGGTCGGTGCACACGACGCGGAAGGCGCGGGTGGAGGCGGCCGGCTCGAACGGCGCGCTGTCGTCGAGCAGATCGCCCGCCAGGACCAGCACCTGCCGCACGGGATCGGCCAGCGCCTCCGCCCGCCGCGTGGGGAGCAGCCGGCGACCGGACCGCACCAGCAGCTCGTCGCCGAACACGTCGCGCAGGCGGGACAGCGTGTGGCTCATGGCGGACGGCGTCACCCCCGCCCGGCGGGCCGCCGCGCGTACAGATCGCTCGTCGAGCAGCAGGTCCAGCGCCACCAGCAGGTTCAGGTCCACGCCCGCCAGATTGTTCGACATTATTCATCTGTAGCATGAACACGTTCGACTCGATTCATGTGTCTGGGAACCCTAGGTTCTGAGCGACCGGGCCGCCCGCCCGGCAACCACCTGGAGGTCCCCGTGAGCGAGCACACCGACACCACCATCGCGCGCAAGAAGGTCCTGCTCGTCGCCGCCAACGCTGCGACCAGCCCCACCACCGGATGGCCCATCGGCTTCTGGTGGGCCGAGCTCACCCACCCGTACCAGGCGTTCGTCGAGGCCGGGTACGAGGTGGAGATCCGGAGCCCGGACGGCGGAGCGCTCGTCGCGGACGCCTACTCCGATCCCGAGGATCCGAGCGGGTACTCGGCCCACGACCTGCTCTCGCTCGGCTTCAAGCACTCCCCGAGCCACGTCGCCCTGCTCGAGGACACCGCGAGCATCGAGGGTGTCGACCCCGCGGACTACGACGCCATCTTCCTCGTCGGCGGCCAGTCGCCGATGGTCAGCTTCGTCGAGCACGGACCGCTGCACGCGCTCGTCGTCCGCTTCTTCGAGGCCGGCAAGGTCACCGCGCTGGTGTGCCACGCGACGTGCGTGCTGCTCCGCGCTCGTCTCTCGAACGGCGAGCTGCTGGTGAAGGGGCGCAGCTGGACCGGGTTCGCCGACAGCGAGGAGGCGTACGCGGACGCGTTCGTGGGTCAGCGCATCCAGCCGTTCTGGATCGAGAGCGAGGCGCGCGCGCTCCCCGACACGACGTTCCTCGTGGAGCAGCGCTTCCGTCCCTTCGCGGTGCGCGACGGCCACCTCGTCACCGGCCAGCAGCAGAACTCGGGCGCCGCGGCGGCCCGCCTGGTGATCGAGGCCCTCGGCCGATGACGGCGACGATGACCCCCGAGGACTTCGTCGCGCTCTCGCTGGCCTCGGCGCCAGGGACCGACGAGGGTGGCTTCGGCTACGCGCTGCGCGTGGCGAGCGGCAACCCCAACCCGCCGGGCTGCATGGCGCTGACCTGGATCACCGGCAAGGACGCCGCCGAACGCGAGCGCATCCGGGAGCATGCGCGTCGCAACGTCGCGGACTTCCGCGAGGAGCCCGGGTTCATCTCGATCGTCACGGGCTTCGTCGGGTTGCGCGGCTTCACGGTCACCGCCTGGGAGGACGAGGCCGCGATGCGCGCAGCGCTCTCCCGGCACCACGCGACCGCGATGCGCGAGCTGTTCGCGGAGGACTTCGTCGCGAGCGTCTGGACCTCGGTCTGGACGCCGACCCGGATCAACCGGATCTGGGTGCGCTGCGCGTCCTGCGCGGCGCTGGAGGACGTGAGCGACGACCATCGCGCCTGCGCGAGGTGCGGAGCCGATCTGCCTGAACGGCCTGCCTTCTGGTGAGGGCCGTCAGGGGTTCAGACGGTCGCGTGCGGTCCGCGCCGCTTCCAGCACGACCCGACGCTCGCCCGTCTGCTTGTGGGTCACCACCTTCAGTCGTCCGAGCCCGGGCAGCGCCATCGCCTTCGTGGTGGGCCCGATCGAGTCCAGCACGCCGGCAGCGAGCGCTGCCGTGTCCAGGCCCTCCAGCCACGCGGACGACGCTGGCTTGGGTCCTCGCAGCCCGGCGACACCCGGGTTGAGTGCCGCCAGCAGGTCCTCCGAGGCCCAGAACGCGAGCGCCCGGACGGGACGCACGACCTGGGACCGTCCGGCGAACTCGAGCGTGAAGCCCTTCTTGTAGTGCACGCCCAGCACGCCCAGCCGCGGCAGACCGAGCCGCGCCTTGCCTTCGTCGTCCGCGAGCACCTCCAGCGCTCGTTCCGCCACCGCCTCCCAGGTCGCGCGCGGACCGGGCGCGGTCGCTGGCGAGGTCACCCGCTTCAGGTCGACGTCCCACACCATCCGGCCCGTCTCCAGGTCGTCGGCCAGGCTGTCGAGCCACGCGGTGAACGAGGTGGCCACCACGCGACGAGGACTGTCGTCGTGCAAGAACTCCACCAGCTGGCCCACGTGACCACCATCGGCGGGGTCCAAATCCAGGCAGAGCCGATCGCCATCGATGTCCGACCCGATCGGGAACCACCTCGGGCTCAGGTAGACCGGCCGCACGGGTCCGGTCGGGACCCCAGCGCCCCCGACCACCGACCATTCCTGGAGGTTGCGCCACGCCTCGGGCACCTCACCCAACGCGTAGAGGCGCCATCGGCCGAACACCGGGGAGTCGCTGCCGTCGGTCTCGCGCATGCGAGCGACGTAGTCCTCGGGCAGACCCATCGCGATGGCCTGGTCTGCGACCGCCTTGGTGGCTCCTCGGCGCTTGCGGGGAGCTTTCGGGAGGTGCGCCTTCTCCCAGGCCTGGATCCGCTTCCAGCTCACGATGCGGTCCAGAACGGCCCGACGAGGGACTCCGTCAGCTCCCAGAGCTTGCGCGCGACCTCCTCGTCCTTCGCGCGATCCGCCACGAAGCTCTCGCCCACCGGCCCCCGCGCCTGCTGGAAGCCGGTGGGTCCGTAGTAGGCGCCGGGCTTCGCCGACGGGTCGACGGCCGCGAGCACCAGCGGGTACGCCCCCTCGGTCGCGGTCTGCGCGAGCACCGCGTTCGACACCTTGTAGAGCCAGCGGAACATCGCGCTGCCACCCTCCATGCCGACGCCGGCGGACTGGAGGTTGGTGGCGGAGTACCCGGGGTGGGCGGCGAGCGCCGTGGCCTTCGCTCCGCGCGCCGCCAGCCGCCGCTGCAGCTCGAACGCGTACATCAGGTTCGCGAGCTTCGACTGGCCGTAGGCGACGGTCGGGTCGTAGCTCTTCTCCGAGTTCAGGTCGTCGAGCGCGATGCGACCGAACTTGTGGGCCACGCTGCTCACGGCCACGAACCGGCCGCCGGCGGCCTCGACCTGCGGGAAGAGCGCCCGGTCGAAGCGGAAGTGACCGAGGTGGTTCGTCGCGATCTGGAGCTCGAACCCTTCCTTCGTACGGATGAGCGGCGTCTGCATCACGCCCGCGTTGTTGATGACGGCGTCGATCGTCGGGCAGGAGCTCGCGATGCTCGCGGTCGCCGTGGCCACGCTCTCCGGATCCGCCAGATCGAGGAGGACGAGCTCGATCTTCGCGCGCGGTGCCACCGCGCTGACGGCGGACACCGCGTCCCGCCCCTTGCCCTCGTTGCGGGACGTGATGACGACCCGCGCGCCCTTCCCGCACAGGATCTTCGCCGCCTCCAGGCCCAGGCCGGAGTTGCCTCCCGTGATCACGACGGTCTTGTCGGACAGATCGCTCAGCTGATCAGGCGTCCAGCCCATGCCTCACTCCTCGGTACGCCCGTCGATATCCCCGCGAGGCGGGACCGGCGCGAACAGGCGGCGCGCGATCCGGCTCAGCTCCTCGCGAAAGGCCTCGTCGGCGAGCAGGTCGGGGCGTTCCACGATGGCCTCGTTCGTCACCCAGCGGATGGCGCGCGACACGACGAACAGGGCGGTGCGCAGCGCCTCGGGCTCCCGCAGGTCGGCCGCGAGCCGCTCCGGTGTGGCCTGCAGCGCGCTCCCGAGCTCCTCCACGAGGCGGGCGGTGACCTCGCGGGCGGTCCGATCGCGCTCGAGCTGGGACAGCAGCGGCAAGAGCGCCGCCATCAGGGGCGCACCCTCGAGCTGGCGGTCGCACACGGCGTCGACCAGCGCGCGCGCCGGGTCCGGGGCCTCCGCCAGCGCCAGCGCGCTCGCGCCGAGCAGGGCCGTGTCCTCGGTCAGCCGGTGCTCCACCAGGTCGGCGACGATGGCCGCCTTGTTCGGGAAGTACTGGTACAGCGAGCCGATCCCGACGCCGGCGACCTCGGCGACGCGGTTCGTCGTGAGCCGGTCCGGCCCCTCGCTGGCCAGGATGCGAGCCGCCGCCTCGCGCAGCGCGCGGACGGTCTCCTGCGCTCTCGGCTGAGTGGCCTTCTTCCTGGGTTCCAGCGAACGTCGCCGCGCCATCTGCGCCCTCGCGCATGCGAGTAACCGCGGCGGGTCGGTCCGCATAGATCGTGGACAGGAGGTGGTCGTGGCCATGCGCATCCTGGTGGCGGGCGGAGGACCGGGCGGGCTGACCACCGCGCTCGCTCTGCGTCGCGTCGGGTTCGAGGTCGTGGTGCTCGAGCGCAGCCCGGAGCTGCGCACCGCCGGCGCCGGCCTGACCCTGCAGATCAACGCGGTCCGGATGTTGGGCGCGCTCGGCCTCGCGGAGGAGGTGGTCGCCGCCGGGCGCGCCATCCGCAGCGGCCAGATCCGGCGCGCGGACGGGCGGGTGCTCGCTGATCTGGACCTCGAGAAGGCGGGCGAGGGACTCGGCGTGCCCGGCGTCGGCATCCACCGCGCGGCGCTCTCGGGCCTGCTCGCGCGACACCTCGCGCCGTCCGAGCTCGTGTTCGACGCCGGGGTGGACGCCGTCGAGCAGGACGACCGTGGGGTCCGCGTCCGCACCACGGGCGGTCGCACCTTCGAGGGCGACGTGCTCGTCGGCGCGGACGGCCTGCACTCGCGCGTGCGCGCCGCCGTCCTCGGACCCCGACCCACCCGCTACGCCGGCTACACCTGCTGGCGAGGCATCGCGCCGGTCCCGGCCCCCGAGGGTGGCTCGGCCGAGATCTGGGGGGAGGGGCAGCGCTTCGGGTTCGTCGGGACCACCGCCGCGGAGACCTACTGGTTCGCGACCGCCAACGCCGAGCCCGGGGGAGGGGAGGGCGAGGACCACCACGCGGAGGTCGTGCGGCGCTTCGGCACGTACGCCTCGCCGGTGCCCGATCTCGTCGCGGCCACGCCGATCGACGCAGTGATCCGCAACGACATCGTGGATCTGGCGCCGATGGAGAGCTGGGTGCGCGGGCGCGTGGCGCTGATCGGCGACGCGGCGCACGCGACCACGCCGAACATGGGGCAGGGAGCGTGCATGGCCATCGAGGACGGCGTGCTGCTCGCCGCGGCCCTGGCGGCCGATCCGACGCCGGCGGGCCTGCTCGCCTGGGAGGGCCAGCGCACGGCCCGGGTGCAGGGCGTCGTCTCGCGTTCCTGGAGCCTCGGTCGGATCGGCCAGCTCGACGCGGCACCGCTCGTGTGGCTGCGGAACACGGTCGTGGGCCTCACGCCGCGGGCGGCGACCGTGCGCAGCCTGCGCTCCTTGTGGGACGTGCCGGTCCCGTCGCTGCCGTGAGGTGCGGGGCGGATTACGTCCCTCCTCCGCACGACCGAGGAGCCGATGAGCACCGACCTGCCCCCGAGCTACGATCCCCACGCCGCAGCGAAGCGCTGGAGCGAGGCCTGGAACCAGGCCGACCTGTTCCGCGCCGACCCCAAGGCTCCCGGCGAGGTCTACTCGATCGTCATCCCGCCGCCGAACATCACCGGCTCGCTCCACATGGGGCACGCGCTCAACAACACGCTGCAGGACGTGCTCATCCGGTACAAGCGGATGGACGGGTACAACGTCCTGTGGGTGCCGGGCACCGACCACGCGGGCATCGCGACCCAGTGGGTGGTGCGCCGCCAGCTCGAGAAGGAGGGCATCGACTTCCGCGATCTGGGCCGTGAGGGCTTCCTCGACCGCGTGTGGAAGTGGAAGGGCGTCTCGGGCGACACGATCACCACCCAGCTGCGCCGGCTCGGCGTGAGCACCGACTGGACGCGCGAGCGCTTCACCCTCGACACCGACCTGCAGCGGGCGGTGACCGAGCACTTCGTCCAGCTCTACGAGGACGGCCTGATCTACCGCGGTCGGCGCCTGATCAACTGGGACCCCATCGATCAGACGGCGCTGTCGGATCTCGAGGTCGAGCACGAGGAGGGCTTCAAGACCGAGCTGTGGAGCTTCGCGTACCCGATCCGTGAGGAGGACGGCGGCGGCGAGATCGTGGTCGCGACCACCCGCCCGGAGACGATGCTCGGCGACACCGCGGTGGCGGTCCACCCCGACGATCCGCGGTACCAGCACCTGATCGGGCACACCATCCGGCACCCGATCCTGCCCCGCGACATCCCGATCATCGCCGACGCCATCCTCGTCGACCCCGAGTTCGGGACCGGCGTGGTCAAGGTCACGCCCGCGCACGACTTCAACGACTTCGCGGTCGGTCAGCGGCACAGCCTGCCCATGATCAACCTGCTGAACCTCGACGGCACGATGAACACCGAGGCCGGGCCGTTCACCGGCATGACGGTGCTCGAGGCGCGCGAGGCGGTCAAGTCGCACCTGACCGAGCTCGGGCTGTTCCGCGGGACGCAGGAGCACACCATGAACCTCGGCCGCAGCCAGCGGTCCGGGGCGGTGGTCGAGCCCATGCTCTCCACCCAGTGGTTCGTGAAGATGAAGCCGCTCGCGACGCCCGCGCTCGCCGCGGTCCGCCACGGCGCCACCCGCTTCGTCCCCAAGCAGTGGGAGAACACCTACTACGCCTGGCTCCGCGACATCCAGGACTGGTGCATCAGCCGCCAGCTCTGGTGGGGTCACCGCATCCCCGCCTGGTACTGCGAGCACGACCACGCGACCGTGAGCCGGGCGACCCCCGAGGCCTGCGCCACCTGCGGCTCCTCGAACCTTCGCCAGGACGAGGACGTGCTGGACACCTGGTTCAGCTCGGCCCTGTGGCCCTTCTCGGTCTTCGGCTGGCCCGAGTCCACCGAGGACCTCGCCCGCTACTACCCCACCTCGGTGCTCGTCACCGGCTTCGACATCATCTTCTTCTGGGTCGCCCGGATGATGTTCGCCGGCATCCACTTCATGGGCGAGGTGCCGTTCCGGGATGTCTACATCCACGCGCTGGTGCGCGACAAGAACGGCGACAAGATGTCCAAGACCAAGGGCAACGTCGTCGATCCGCTGGTGGTGATCGATCAGTGGGGAGCGGACGCCTTCCGGTTCACGCTGATCGCCTTCGCCGCGCAGGGCCGCGACGTGCTGTGGGACGAGAAGCGAGTGGAGGGGTACCACCGGTTCTCGACGAAGATCTGGCAGGCGCTGCGATACTGTTTCCTCCAGGCCGATGGATACGATCCGGACGGGCCGATGGCCTTCGGGCCCTACGAGGACTGGATCCGCGCCCGGACCGGCGCCGCGGTGGCCAGCGTCCGCCAGGCCCTCGACGACTACAAGTTCAACGAGGCCGCCACCGAGGTGTACGCGTTCGCCTGGAACGAGCTCTGCGACTGGTACATCGAGCTGTCGAAGGCGACGATCTACGACGAGTCGGCCACGTTCGAACAGAAGAACGCCGTCAAGCACACGCTCTTCGAGACGATGGCGGTGCTGGTGCGCCTGCTGCACCCGATGATGCCGTTCTTCACCGAGGAGATCTGGAGCCTGCTGCCCGAGGCGATCCGTGAGGGCGAGGGCTTCGTGGCGACCGCGCCGTACCCGCAGGCCGACGACTACCCGTCGGACCCCGCGGTGCTCTCCGAGATCGCGCTGCTCCAGGACCTGATCACGGAGATCCGCCGCATCCGCGGGGAGATGGAGATCGCGCTCAAGGTCGACCTCGAGGTCCGTGTAGGGGAGGAGCCGCTCTACGCCATCCTCCAGGCGCACGAGCGGGCCGTGTGGGACGCCGTGAAGTGCCGGGTCGTGCTCTCGAGGGAGGTCCCGTCCTTCGCGGCGACCGGTGTGGTCAGCGGGCACAAGCTGGTCATCCCGCTCGAGGGCGTGGTGGACCGCGACGCCGAGCGCGCGCGCCTCGACAAGGAGCTCACCAAGGTCGTCAAGGACGTGGACCAGCTCGAGCGCCGCCTGGCGAACCCGGGCTTCGTGGACCGCGCGCCCGCCGAGGTCGTGCAGGAGTTCCGCGACAAGCTGGACGCCGCGCGCCAGCGCAAGGACACGCTCGCCGCCGCCCGCGCCCGCCTGGAGGCGCCGTGAGGCTCTCGGCGCTCGTCGCGGCCGCCATCGACGAGGACCTCGGCCACGGCGACGTGACGACCGAGCCGACCATCGGCCCCGAGGTCGCGGGCACAGGCCGGGTGCTCGCGAAGCAGGCGCTCGTGGTCGCCGGCCACGAGGTCGCGCGCGCGGTGTTCGCCGAGGTCGACGCCCGCCTCGGCGGCTCCGTGACCTACGACGTGCTCGTCCCCGAGGGCACGGGTGTGGAGGCGGGCACCGTCGTCGCGACGGTCGCGGGCCCCCTGCGCAACGTGGTGATCGGCGAGCGCACGGCGCTGAACTTCCTCATGCGCATGTGCGGCATCGCGACGAACACCCGTCGCTTCGTGGACGCGGCGGGTCCGGACGGCCCTCGGGTGGTCGACACCCGCAAGACCACCCCGCTGCACCGCGACCTCGAGAAGCACGCGGTCCGCTGCGGCGGCGGCTTCAACCACCGGCACGCGCTCTTCGACGGGGTCCTGGTCAAGGACAACCACGTGGACGCGGTCGGCTCGCTGACCGAGGCCGTGCGCCGCGCCCGCGCCGCCAACCACCACCTGATCCGGGTGGAGGTCGAGGTCCGCTCGCTGGTGGAGCTCGAGGAGGCCCTCGGCACCGCCGCCGACGCGTTCCTGCTGGACAACATGGACGACGCCACCCTGCGCGAGGCCGTCCGCATCGCCCGCGAGCGCAAGCCGTCGGTGGTCCTCGAGGCCTCGGGCAACATGAGCATCGAGCGCACCGAGCGGATCCGCGGGTTCGGGCTCGACCTCGTCAGCGTGGGGGGCCTGATCCACCAGGCCACCTGGGCGGACCTCTCCCTCAAGATCCGGCGGGGCTGATGCGCGTCGCACTGGGGAAGAACGAGGCCTGGCAGAAGCTCGGGTACAACGTGTGGCGGGCCAAGCTGCCGGGGGGGTGGCTGGTGGCGACCTTCCAGGCCAACACCGCGGACTCCGTGACGTTCGTCCCGGATCCTGCCCACGTCTGGGACGGCCGGGCGGAGGTGGGCGCTGCCCCTCGGCCGGGCGGAGGCCAGCTCTCGCTCGCCGACGAGGAACCTGGTAGCTGAGCGCATGACGCGGATCGGCCGAGACGTCCCGTTGCCCCCCGAGCGCGGCCGGTTCACGAAGGTCCGCACCGAGCAGCTCCGTCTGGACACGGATCCCGTCGGGCCCCGCGAGCGCTGGTGCCAGGACGCGGCTCGCCGGCTCCGCCCCGTGCCGCTCGCGCTGGGGGTGCTGGCGATGGTCGGCGTGGCGATCACGGTGTCGACGGTGTTCTCCGCGGGCGGGGCCGCCGGCTTCGTGTGGTGGATGCAGCACCACACCTTCGATGGAGCGCCGCCCATCGACCTGGGCCGACCCTGGGTCTGGCGCGGCGTCGCGCTGACGTTGGGGTCCATGGCGCTCGCCCCCGCCGTCCACGCGGCCGCCAACCACCTCGAGCGGCTGGTGCAGCGCGGCGGCTGGGACGACCACCGCGCCCTGCGGGAGCTCGCGCCGGACGCGGGCGTGCTCCCCCCGGCGACCGAGGTGTGGGACGCGCTCGTGCGGCGCCAGGTGGCCGGGCAGGGGGCTCGTCCGGAGACGGTGATCCGCTGGCTCCGCTCGGTGCGGGAGCCGCCCACGGAGGCGGCACGCGCGCACCTCCTCGCCCTGCGGGAGCACTTCAAGGACGGCGAGGCGCTCGCGCAGACCACGATCACCGCCGATCCGCGCGGGGGCATCGCGCACGTGGTGTTCGGCGGCGTGCCCTACGAGGCGGCCGAGCTCACGACCCTGACCCGGCGTGCCGCCGAGGGCGTCCGCGACCTGCTCGCGACCCTTCCTCCCGCCTGACCGACCCGCGCTGCGCGGCGGCGTAGCGGCCGGGCGGACGACCCACGGCGTCGGCGAAGTCCCGCGCGAGGTGGGCCTGGTCGGCGTACCCCAGGCGCAGCGCGAGCTCCGCGAGGTCCACGGACTCGCCGTGCGCGAGGCGGTGGGAGGCCTCGAGCAGGCGGTGGCGGCGCAGCACCTGCTTCGGCCCCCAGCCCACGTGCCGGCGGAACCCGCGCTGCAGCGTGCGGAGCGAGACCCCGGCGACCTCCGCGAGCGCCTCCGCCTTCCCGAGCGTCGGGTCCGCCTCGGCCGTGCGCGCCCAGGCGCTCACCTCGGGGTCGGGTGCCGGCAGCCCGCGCAGCCGGTCGGACAGCCGCTCGAACAGCACGTCCGCCGCCGCAGCGTCGTCCGGGGCAGCGAACAGCCCCTGCCGCAGGTGCGCCACCTCGCCCAGCAGGTCCTCCCACGGCAGCTCGCGGTCGGTCAGCGCGTGCATCGAGCCGCCCCACACGGGCGCGAAGCCGGTCGCGTGGAACAGCACACCGAACACGGCGCCCTCGCCGGTCAGCGCCCGCTCGAAGCGCCTCGTCCAGACGCCGCTCACCGTGGCCGTGTCCGCCTCCACCACCGCGTTCACCGCCGGCACGGTGAGCGTGTGCTGCACGTGGCAGTGCGACCCGAGCGACCAGCGCACGATCCAGACGTGCCGCACCCAGGGCGTGAGCGCCTCCGGGGGCGCGTGCCGCGAGGGGTGGATGGCCGCGGCGGGATCGAGCACCGCGCCCCTCGGCTCCAGGCTGTCGCGTTCCTTCAAGCCCCGCTCCCGACCCCACGGTACTGCATCCGGCACGGAGGTGTTCGATGGCGCGACACGAGGGGAGCTGCCACTGCGGCGGCGTGACGTTCGAGGTGGACGCGGAGCTCGAGGGGCTCGCGACGTGCAACTGCTCGATGTGCGGCCGCAGCGGCGCCATCATGGTGTTCGTGCCCGACACGGCGCTGACGCGCACGAAGGGTGAGGAGCTGCTCACCGACTACCAGTTCGGGAAGAAGCACATCCACCACGCGTTCTGCTCCGTCTGCGGGTCGCGGCCCTACGCGTGGGGGAAGGGCGAGGACGGGTCGGCGTGGGCGATGGTCAACGTCCGGTGCCTGAACGACCTCGACGTCCACACGCTCGAGATCACCAAGCGCTACGACGGCCGGAGCCTCTGACTCACGGGGCGTCGGCGCCGAGGCGCTCCAGCACCACCATCGCGATGGCCGATCTGCCGTCGTGCGACAGCGACAGGTGGACGCGGTCGACGCCGAGGGCCGTCGCCAGCGCGGCGGCGGCGCCCGACAGCCCGAGGCTCGGGCGTCCCCGACCGTCCCGGAGCACCTCGATCTCGCCGAGCGCCACCCGCGGGGGTTGGATGCCCGCGCGGGCACAGGCGGCGTCCATCGCCTTGAGAGCCGCTTCCTTCGCCGCGTAGCGTGCGGCCAGGTGCCGCTCGGGCTCCCGGCTCGGCGCCTGGTCGGCGTACGCGCGCTCCCGGTCGCTGAACGTCTGCTCGACGAAGGTGCTGGCGCGGTCCGCGAGCTGCTCGGCGAACCCGGGCACGTCCACGAGATCGACGCCCACCCCGAGGATCACGCCGACCCCGGGCGCCAGCGCGCGTCGGTCAGCGCCGCCATCTCCTCGGCGAGCTGCTCGTCGGTGCCATCCTTGCTGGCGAAGGGGCGCTTCGTGCGTGGCACGAACAGCGGCTCACGCCCGGAGAGCACGGACCGCAGCGAGGCCGTGGCGCGCTGCAGGCGCGGGTGGAGCCGCTCCTCGTAGGTGGCCCGCGTCTCGGCATCGAGCATCCGCCAGAACAGGAACGGGTGGGCCAGCGCCACCAGCGCGCCGACGTGACCGAACCCGAGGCTGGTCACGAGCCCGCAGCGCAGGCGCCCGGGGCCGAGGTGCAGCGGCTCGTCGGTGAACACCAGATCGCCGAAGGCCTCCATCTTCGGGTCCACGTCGTCCAGCGAGCGGTTGCCCGGGATCACGCCCTCCGCCAGCACCTGTGCGAGCCCATCGAGCTGCCAGCCGGCGGCCGCGCCCAGCGGGTGCCCCGTGAGCGACTTCTGGGAGATCACGGGGAGCGGCAGCCCCGGCGTGCGCCCGAGCTTGCGCTGCAGCGCGTCGTGCAGCCGGTTCTCGTTCAGGTCGTTGGCCTGCGTCGACGTGTCGTGCTTGCTCACCACCCCGATGTCGTCCGCGGTCAGCCCCAGGACGGACAAGGCGCCACGCAGCGGTGAGATACCGGCGTCATCCTTGTAGAAGTCGTGACCGATGTGCCGCACGCTCTCGGCCAGGAGGCGGTCGGCGGACGCCTCGCCCAGGAGCGCCACGAGCTCGCCACGCTTCGCCTTCAGCTCGGCGATCCGGCTCCTTCGTACGGAGAGATCCGCCATCGATGTGCCGAGGTCCGGGTCCTCGGCGACCGAGCCCAGCGGGCCGATGCCGGGTGCGGGCACCGAGCGGTAGAGGCCGTCGCCGAAGCTCCCTGCGAACGCCACGATCGCGTGCACGGGCAGGCCGAGCTCGATGGCGGTGCTCGCGCGGCACAGCACGCACGCGCCGGCGCCCTGCGACTCGACGAACCCGTTCCGCCGACGGTCGTTGGGCCTCGACATGTGCGCCGGCGCGATGCCCTGGCGGCCGAGTTCGTCGCTCGAGGCGCAGGCGTTCATGTCCGCGAAGGCGACCGAGACCTCCTCGACGTAGTCGTCGGTGCCGCCCGCGATGATCAGGTCGGCCACGCCGGCGCGGATCTTGTCGACGGCGTCCGCCACCGAGACCGCGGCCGTGGCACACGCCGCGACCGGGAAGCTCATGGGCCCGTAGGAGCCGAGCCAGCTCTGCACGACGTACCCGACCATCACGTTGATCAGGCCCTCCTGCAGCACGTCGGTCTGACGCTCGCGCCCCTCGGGCAGGTCGCGGTACATCCGCCCGATCTTCGCCATGCCCCCCATCGCCGAGCCCTGGGTCGATCCCACGCGCGTCGGGTGGAGGTGCGAGAGCGCTTCTTCGGGCGTGAGCCCTGCGCTCACGAAGGCCTCGGCCGTCGCCACCAGCACGAACAGCGTCGCCCGATCCACCTGCTCGACGAGCTCGCCGGGGATGCCGTAGCGGCGGGGGTCCCAGCCGGTGGGTACCTGGCCGCCGACCGCGCGGTCGAAGCGGATGGCGCGCGGCACGCGGACCACCGCACCGGCCTTGCGCACCACCGTGAACCCGTCGCCGGGACCGGCGAGCACCGAGGTGTGCTCGGGGTCGGCGGCGCGGAGCTGCTCGGCGAGCTCGCGCGTGGGGACGGGGAAGGAGAAGTCCTGGTCGAGGTGCACGTCGAGCAGCGTCGAGAGCCGCGCGGGGTCGAAGCGCAACACCTCGGGCTCGACCAGCCGGATGCCGGCGTGCGTCGTGAGGCGCTCGCCGTAGCGCTCGATCAGGTCGGCGTCCTCGACGGCCTCGCCGCTCTTCGCGTCCTGCCAGCCGGTCCCGTCCTGGCGCGGCACCACGAGCCCCGTCATCCACGCGAGCTCGGCCGCCGCCTCGAGCGAGAGCAGCCCGTCGCGCTCGATGGCCCAGCGGGTGCGGGCGCTGCCCCACGGACCGACCTCGCCGTACCCCACCATCACCACGACGTGCCTCGGATCGAGGTGATCGAGCTCGGGCCACCCGTGCAGCTCCTGGTCGCTCGGCACGGGGACGGTGACGCGCGGCATCGCCCTCGGGCGCACCACCACGGGCTGCGCGGTCGGGCCGTGCATCGCGAGGCGGGCCGCCTCCCGCAGGTCGCCGAGCTTGCGCGCGCGGGCGGTCTCGGCGTCCAGCGCGGCCCGGATGCGAGCCACCTCGCCGCCGAGGTCCTCCACGCGGTCGAGCCCGCCCGACAGGTCGACGCGCAGCGGCTCCCGCGCGGCCCAGGTGCGCGTCTCCGGCGACAGCAGGGCCAGGAGCTGCTCGCCCATCTCCTCGGTCGAGAACGTGTGGCAGCCGGTCGCCGCCTCGAGGGGTTCCGCGACCGGATCGTTGCCCGCCATCAGGCCCGTGCCGCGCACCCAGCCGATGCGCGCGCCCACGAGCGTGACGTACCGCCCCCAGACCGCGGACTCGCTGCGCCACCGGGCGAACATCGTCTCCAGCGCCGCCTTGGTCTCGCCATAGACCCCGTCACCCCCGAAGGTGCCGTGGTTCGGCGAGAGCGGCAGCAGCACGTGGCAGCGCCGCTCGCGCACCGCGTGCTCGCGGTACCGGGCGGCGACGCCGGCCACCAGGCGCTCGACGCCGAGCAGCAGCACGCGCAGGCTCGCGAGCGACGACGCCCCGCCGCCGAGGTGCCCGATCTCGGAGGTGGCGGCGAAGGGCACGAGCACGTCGGGCAGCCACGGGCGCTCGCCGACGGTCTCCAGCCACGCGAGCAGCGCGTCGGTGTCGGCGAAGGAGCCCTGGTTGAAGGGCACCACGTGCAGCTCGGCGCCCTCGGACGCGTGCCGCTGGTAGAGCCGCTTGTAGAAGGTCTGGCGCGCGGGGCTCGTGTTCGTCGTCGTCAGGACCACCCGTGCGCCGCCCGCGAGCAGGCCGCGCACGACCTCGACCGCGATGGACCCCGGCGAGGCGCCCGTCACCAGGGCGGTCTGCCCGCGGTACGCCCCCGAGGAGACGCGGTCGCGGCCCAGCATGCGGTCCCGGCGGATCCACGCCCAGGCCGACGTGAGGGCGAGGTGCAGCTCGGGGTCGAAGCGCGGGGCGACGGCGGCCTCGTAGTCGGCGTCGTGCTCCCGATCGAGCAGCGCGACGCGATGCCGGAGCGGGTCGGGGGAGGGGACGGGGAGCCCGCCCTGGTGCGGGTCGTGGCCCGCGAGCACCCGCCCGGCCCGCGTGAGCAGCCCCTGGTCACCGGTCAGCTCGTCCCGGAGCTCGTCGAGCGCGGCGCTGTCGACCGCCGTCGAGGCGCCAGCGCCTCCGCTGGCCGCCTTGCCGACGGCGAGCCCGAGCTCGGCGGCCCAGCCATCCACCACGGCGTCGAGCCAGCGCTCGGCCCCGGCCTTGTCCGACACCCCCTTGGGCGGCGAGGCCGACAGCGCTCCCCCGCGTCCGGCGCCGCCGTCGCGCGCCGCCAGCGGCAGGCGCAAGAGCACGGAGGTCGCCCGCCCCGACGGCAGGCCCCAGGCCCGCTCGAGGTAGGCCAGCACGGCGGCCCGGTCCATGCGCACAGCACCGAGCGCCTTGCCGAGCGCCTGGTCGATCGCGGCCCCGAGGTACCGGCCGGGCGGACGCCAGGAGGCGGCGCGCTTGCCGATCTGCGACGCCAGCTCCGCCAACGGCAGCTCGTGCGCCCCGTCCGGCACCCCGCCGCCGAACTCGGCGCCCACGTCGGCCAGCACCTGGTTGCGGCGCGCCGAGTTGCCGCCCAGCAGCTCGTCCAGCGTCTCGCCGGGGAGCACCTGGTCCACCCGGTTCTTCGACTGCAGCGCCACCAGGGCGAACAGGGCCTCCTGCGCGGTCGGTGCGGCGTCGGCCACGCTCCTCGCGGCGCTCGGCGCGGGGGTCGCTACAGCGCTCGGTGGCGGCACATCGACAGCGGTAACGTCCGGTACATCCGCTACTTCTGGTGCTGAATGTGCGGGGGCCTCCTGGCTCGGAGGCCCGAAGAGCTCGGCGTGGTGGCCCTCGCTGTGCAGGACGCGGGCGCGCCGGCGGGCATAGGGCCGGAGCGACAGCGACTGCAGCGCCATGTTCGAGAGGATGGGCTGCTCGGCGAGCCCGATCTCCACGATCTGGTCGACGCCGGTGGCCTCGTCCAGCAACACGTCCTGCGTCTCGATCCACCGGACCGGCATCGCGAACTGCCAGGCCAGCAGCTCCACGAGCATCGCCCGCGCCAGGAGCCCCGGCGCCGCCCGCCAGGTGTCCCAGTCGGCGAGCGCCGTGTCCAGCTCGGTCGTGCCGGTGAGCGCGACGATCGCCTCGACGTAGTCACGGTCCAGCCGGAAGGGCTCGGCGAGCAGGTTGGGGACGTAGCGGCCGATCAGGTGCTCGGGATCGACCGTTCGCGGCCAGGTGCGCTGCAGCGTCTCGCGCATCATGACCACGCCGTCGCGAAGGACGGAGCTGTGGAACGGCACGTCCACGCCGTGCACCCACACGAACGGTGGCTTGCGCGGCCGGTCGGCCGGCAGGTGGGTCTGGAGCGCTTCGAGCTCGGCCTCGAGCCGGCGCAGGGCGTCGAGGTGACCCGTCACCGCGTACTGCCGCCCCCGCACGTTCAGGTTCACGACCTCGAGGAAGCGGCCGGTGTCGCGCGCGATCCGGTCGACCAGCGCCCGCGCGCGCGCCTCGTCGATGCCCGCGTGGTGCGGGCGGACGGCGCCCATGCCGTAGGGGCTGCGTCCCGTCGCGTCACGCTCCACGAGCTCGTCCATCGCCCGCCCGCGGTGGTAGACGACCTGCAGCAGCCCGGAGAGCGGCAGGCCGCGCGCGAACACCCCGAGGGCCGTGTGCTCGCCGAGGCTGTGGCCGCAGAACATCGCGTCGGGCACGAAGCTGCCCTCGTCCCTGAGCTCGGCGACCTGCGCGAGCCCGAGCACGACCAGCGCCACCTGGGTGAACCGCGTGATGTTCAGCACGCCGTCCGGGTGCTGCAGGACCTCGCCGTCGACCACGAGCTGGCCGGGGTTCTCCCGGACCACGCGGAGCAGCGAGAACCCGAGGTGCTCGCGGCAGGCGGCGTCGGCCTCGTCCCACACCGCGCGCGCGGCGGCGGACCGCCCGTAGGCGGCCATCCCCATGCCTTGCTGCTGCAGGCCCTGGCCGGGGAAGAGGTAGGCGGTGGTCGGCGGGCGCACGCGTGCCGTCCCGGTGAGCACGACCCGGCGCTCCTCGCCGCGACCGGCGGCGACGTCGAGCTCGATCAGCCGGTGGCCGTCGCGCATCGCGGTGTGCCGCGCGGTGACCTCGAGGCGGTCGCCGGGCATCACCTTCGCCACGAAGCGCGTGCGCAGCTCCACCAGCCGCCGCCCGTCGCCGTCCGCGGCCAGCGTCACCACCGCGTGGGCCGCGGCCGACGCCGTCCACATCCCGTGCACGATGCGACCGTCGTGCCCCGCCAGGCGCGCGACCGGCTCGGACAGGTGGATCGGGTTGTGGTCGCCGCTGGCGCGCGCGTAGTCGGACAGATCCGTCGGCGCCAACAGCTTCACGCTCCCGAGGTCGCGGACCGCGGCGAGCGGGCGGTCGATCCGGTGGTCCTCGAGCAGCCGGACCACGGCGGCGACCGGGTGGGCGCGCAGGTCCTCCGTCGTGTCGAGCTCGATGCGGCCGACGATGTCGTCGCCCAGGCGCGCCACGCCGCGGCTCGCGAACCGGGACCCCTCCGGGCCTCGGCGCTCGATGTGGTGCGCGCAGCTCACCGACATGGTGACGCCGAGCGGCAGCTCCACGTTGGCGTGGAACCACGGTTGCTCCAGCAACAGGTCGCGGCTGCCCTCGTCCGGCAGGCGCACGGACAGGCGGAAGGGCTCGCGGTCGTCGGTGGAGCCCTCCCCCAGGTGACCGCGGACGAAGAAGGTCGAGCGCAGCTCGGCGCAGAGCGCGCGCCCGCGGAACAGCTCGGCCGCGACCACGACGCGCCGTCCGCCGCTGGTGGCGTGCAGCCCGACGACGCGGGCCACGGCGTCGACCACGTCCCCCTCGCGCAGCGGCCAGCCGGGCCCCGCCACGAGCGCCTGGTCCTCGTGCACGAGATCGAGCACGTCGGGCCGCACGTTGCCCAGCGCCTGCCACACGGCGTCCCAGGCGAGAGGGAAGCACAGCGCGAGCGGGGCGGTCCCTGGCTCGGCGGGGTCGCACAGGCCGCGCGAGGGGTCGCTCGTGGCGAGCACGAAGCTCGTGATCTGGTCGCGGGTCAGGCGGGTGCGCACGAGCCGGGGGCGCCAGGGGTCGGCCGCCGGCTCGGGCAGCCCCCAGAACGTCCGCTGGGCCTCGAGGAAGGCCTCGCGGTCCCAAATCACCGCGCTCTCCTCCACCCGCAGGCACAGGTCGAGCTCGCGGTCGCCGGCGATCAGCACCGCCCGCCCGTGCTCCACCCGGACCTCGTGCCCTGCCGCCAGCAGCGCCGGGACCGGGTTCGCCGCCAGCCGCCCGCCCGGCAGCGCCACGTCGCGCGCGGTGCGCAGGTCCGGCGTCCGCGCGTGCGCGTGGGCGAAGCGGGCGAGCAGCTCGGCCACGGGCTCGTCGGCGGTGGTGATCCCGCTCACGGCCTCGGGTCCCGGGATCACGAGCACGGCGTCGGCGTCGTACCGCGGGTCGTGCGCCTGCCAGAGGCTGTCCGACTTGAACCAGCGACGCACCTCGGCGTCGAGCACGGGCACGAAGGGGACCGGCTTGCCCGGACGACGGCACTCCGCCACGAAGGCTGCGACGTCGTCGGGGTGGAGCCGCTCGGTCGCCGCCGCGGGCCAGCGCTCCTCGAACCGCGCGAGGAACGCCCCGGCGTCGTCGAGAACGGCCTCGTCCTGGAGCAGCGACGGCACCTCCACGTCCGTCAGGCGCGCCTCCGCGAGCCGCACCAGCGCCGCCAGCCGGTCGCGGTGGGTCACGTCCACCCAGGGCGTGCAGAGCGCCACGTAGCGGCGCAGCACGTCGAGCCAGCTCATGGCGGCCAGGTCGCCGAACCACGGCTTGGCGGTGGCGTCGAGCGCCTCGATCACCTCGTCGCGGCGGGCCTCCAGCGTCTCCGGGGCGCGCGCGATCTCGTCGAGCAGGCGGCCGCAGCGGGAGGCGGCGTTGTCGAGGTAGTGGATGTCGGCGTCGAGCTGGCTGCGACCGGAGCGGACGCCGCCCCCGACCTTGCCCTCGAGCACCCAGTCCCCCGTCCCCGGGCAGCTCACCAGTCGCGCCTTGACCTGCGGGGAGGTCATGGCTTCGCGCGCGGCCATGCAGACCGTCCCCACGAACACGGCGTCCACCGGCATCGGCGGGTACCCGAGCGGCACCGACCAGCTCCCGTCGAGCCAGGCGGTCGCCTGGTCGGGCGTCCCGATGCCACCGCCCACCGCCAGCACGAGGTTGGGCCGCTTGCGCAGCGCCTCGTAGTGCCGCCCCACCACGTCGCGCAGGTCCTCCCACGAGTGGTGACCACCGGCCTTGCCGCCCTCCACGTGCGCCGCGAACGTCAGATCGGGTGCCGCGTCGGCGATGGCGAGCACCTGCTTGATCTGCGCGTCGTTGCCGGGCTTGAACGCGTCGAGCCACAGGCCGTGCGCGTTCAGCTCGCGCAGGAGCGCGATCGCCTCGTCCACCGGCGGCACGCCGGCGCTGATCGTGACGCCGATCAGCGGGGCGCCCTCGTCGCGCAGCCGGGTCACGAGCCCGTCGGCGATCTGGAGCCTCCACAGGTACGGATCGAGGTAGAGCGCATTGAGCACCACGCCGTGCCCCGGCCGCAGCGTGGCCTTCAGCTCCTCGAGGCGCGCGCGCAGGATGGCCTCGGTCGGCTGCCCGCCGCCCGCCAGCTCCGCCACGAAGCCGGCGTTCGCGGCCGCCGCCACGATGGGCGCCTCGACGGTCGTGGGCGTCATCCCGGGGAGGAACACGCGCGGCGTGCCGGTCCAGCGGGTCCAGCGCTCGGGGAGGCGCGCCCAGGGCGCGGGGCGCTTCGGGGGGCGGTGGGTGTCGAGGGCCGCCGCCCGCCCCTCGTCCAGCGCCACGGGGACGGTCGCCACGCCCCAGCCCTTGAGTGCCGAGGCCGTCAGGCGGAACACGGTGTCGCCGGGCCCGAAGTCGAGCACGGTGGTCGCCCCGCGCTCGCGCAGCGCCGCGACCTGGCCCACCCAGCGCACCGCCTCCACGAACTGCTGGAGCACGAGCCGCTCCATCAGGTCGGGGTGCCCCTGCAGGTCCTCGGTGGTCCCGGTGTCGACGACCGGCAGCTTCAGGTCGCGCCCCTGGACGGCGAAGCCGAGGTGCTGGAGGTCCTCGCGGAACACGGCGGCGCCGGGCTCCATCCACGGGCTGTGGAAGGGGACGCTGACCGGGAGGTACTGCCAGCCGGGCTCGGGCATCGCGCCCGCGTGCTGTCCGCGCGCGCGGGCCTTGCGCCGCCGGTCGGCCTCGTCCACCAGCGCCCGTCGCAGGGGCTCGAGATCGATCGGGCGCCCGGAGACCACCTTGCGCACGCGCCCGTTGTCGAGCGTGATGCCGAGCGGGAGCCCGAGGCGGCGCAGCGTGCGGTCCAGCTCGTCGGCGGTCAGCCCCGTGATCGCCGCCATGGGGCTCGGCTCGCCCACCCCGGCCTCCAGGCCGTCGGCGACCAGCTCGGGCGGGGGCGCGCTGGTCGCGGAGCACTGCTGCATCCGCAGGCCCTGGAGCACCATGTACGCCCCGAAGTCGGCCGCGCGCTCGGTGAGGTCGCTCTGTCCCCACTGCTCGGAGACGAGGATCGCGGCCATGATCCCCTGGCTGTGCCCGGTCGCCGCCACCGTGCGCTCGGCGAGCTCGGGGCGGTCGTAGCCGGCTTCGAGCAGGGCGGCGTAGTGCCCGACCTGGGTGGCGAAGATGAGCGGCTGGGAGACGGGGGAGGACGCGAGGTAGGCCGCGGGCGGGCGGCTCGTGGGGTCCTCGAGCCAGCGGAGGGGATCCATGCCGTGGGCGAACCAGGCGCGGTCGGCGGGGGACAGGTCGGCGACCACGCCGCGGACGCGGTCGGCGAGGGCGCGCACGAGGCGGTCGGCGGCGGGGCTGCGGCGGACGAGGTGGGCGAGCTCGTCGACGAAGCTGCTGCCCTGGCCGCCGAAGGTGAGCGCGATGCGGGCCTGTGGATCGGCGAGCAGCGCGGGTGCGGGGCGGCGTCGGCCGAGCCAGGCGTCGAGCGCGTGGCGGGCCGCCGTGACGCGCCGGGCCTCGTAGCCCTGGGGCTCGCCGAGGCGTTCGCGCAGGGCGAGGGCCAGCCCGAGGGCGTCCCTGGGGTCGGGTCCCGTGCGCAGCGACTCGAGCAGCTCCCGCACCTCGGTGGTCGCGTCCAGCTCGTCGAGGAGCCCGCCCCCACCGTGATCGTCTGCTCGCGCCATCGCCGCCCCCTCCAGGTGCGCGCACGCTAGCGTGGATCGCGCCTGCCCGCTCCTGCCCGTCAACGCGAGAGTTCCGAGTCGAAGGACGAACGGACTCGTGTACGTTGGGGCAGAGAAGGTGAGGATGGAAGGGCTGCCACTGTTCGCCCTGGCCATGGCCTGCCATGGGGCTGATCGCGACCATGACGGGTTCGAGGCACCGACGGATTGCGACGACGACCACGCTTCCATACATCCGGGAGCCGTCGACCCACCCGGGGACGGCGTCGACTCTGATTGTGACGGCGTCGACGGGCCCTCCGATGCCTTCTCGGACCAGGTCGTCCTGGCGCCGGATGCCAGACGGGGCCTGCAGTTCGGCCACGACTTCGTGGTAGCGGATGTCGATGGTGACGGCACGGACGACCTGTTCGTCGGATCACAGGAGGTTCCGCACTACCTGGATGCTGGTGAGGCGTATCTGTTCCGTGGACCGACGATGGGGTCGATCGGGTTCTGGACGGGGGGATTCGGGGAACAGCTCCTGGGGCAATCCGTGGCGATCGCCGGAGCCCGGTCGGGACCTGAGGTCCAGCTCGTGATGCGCTCGCTGGAGGGGTACTGGGTCGTGGCTCCAGGATCGGCGAGCGGCTATCCCGGAGACGTTGGTGGCACCTTGATCTCAGCTGCGAACCGTGACGACTATCTGCCCGGCAACAGGGTGGCGGCCGTCGATCTGCTCCGGGATGGGGCGCGGGACGTGGTCATGGAGTGCGGACTCGACGTGGGAAGCACCTGGGTCCCGGGTGTCTGCATCGTCGCTGCGCCCGTGACCGAGCACCGTGTGCTGGGGGAGTCCGACGTGATCATCGACGGGGCCGCGTTTCTCGGGTCCTCGTTCGCGGGGGTGGACGTGGACGGCGACGGTCGAGAAGATCTCGCGGTCGGCGCCGACGGAGAGAGCGACGATGCGGGCGCGGTCTACCTGTTCCCTGGTCCCTTCGCGGAAGGCCACTACGACGTGTCGTCGGCAGAGGTCGTCTGGAACGGCGAGCATCCCGACGACTGGTTGGGGCAGGAGTTGTATGGCGGGGACGTGGACGGCGACGGGTCCGACGAGGTGTTGGCCTGCGCCATGGCCTGGCCTGAGGGCGAGCGCCGTGGTCGCCTCTATGTGTTGAACGAGACCGTGTCACAGGTGGACCAGGCGCCCATCATCATCGACGGACCGCCCGGGGTGCACCATCTGGGTGTCGGCGCCGCCGTTGCGGACCTGGATGGCGACGGACTGTCCGACCTGGCGGTGGGTGCTCCCGGGCTCGCGTCTCTGGTTCCGGACGTCGTGGGAAGTGTTCTCGTGTTCTTCGGGCCATTGGAAGGGCACCTGGACGTAACGGACGCGGGCCGCGTCTTCGCGGGGGAGCGAGCCGGCGACCAGGACGGATGGCGTGTGAGGGCCGGGGACGTCGACGGCAACGGCGTACAGGATCTGGTTGTCGCAGCGCCACTCGCGGACGCCCACCCGAGTGCGCTGGAAGCGGGCGTCGTGTACCTCCTTCCGGGGCCCATCGAACCCTGGTGAGCGGGAGGAGATCGTACGACGCAGGTCTCTCCTGGGTCGTCAGCTCACACCAACGGATCCGCACCCGCGGATGGTGACGGGCTGGGCGTGCCACGGTGTCTCCGGATGGCGTCGAGTCGGCGGACCAGGGCGCCGGCGGCGACTGTGACGGTGTGGACGGTCGCACGGGTGGTGATCTGGTGCAGAAGCAGGAGCCGTCAGAGGATCGCGGCCATGATCCCCTGGCTGTGCCCGGTCGCCGCCACCGTGCGCTCGGCGAGCTCGGGGCGGTCGTAGCCAGCTTCGAGCAGGGCGGCGTAGTGCCCGACCTGGGTGGCGAAGATGAGCGGCTGGGAGACGGGGGAGGACGCGAGGTAGGCCGCGGGCGGTCGGCTCGTGGGGTCCTCGAGCCAGCGGAGCGGGTCCATGCCGTGGGCGAACCAGGCGCGGTCGGCGGGGGACAGGTCGGCGACCACGCCGCGGACGCGGTCGGCGAGGGCGCGCACGAGGCGGTCGGCGGCGGGGCTGCGGCGGACGAGGTGGGCGAGCTCGTCGACGAAGCTGCTGCCCTGGCCGCCGAAGGTGAGCGCGATGCGGGCCTGTGGATCGGCGAGCAGCGCGGGTGCGGGGCGGCGTCGGCCGAGCCAGGCGTCGAGCGCGTGGCGGGCCGCCGTGACGCGCCGGGCCTCGTAGCCCTGGGGCTCGCCGAGGCGTTCGCGCAGGGCGAGGGCCAGCCCGAGGGCGTCCCTGGGGTCGGGTCCCGTGCGCAGCGACTCGAGCAGCTCCCGCACCTCGGTGGTCGCGTCCAGCTCGTCGAGGAGCCCGCCCCCACCGTGATCGTCTGCTCGCACCATCGCCGTCCCCCTCCCGGTGCGCGCAAGCTAGCGTGGATCGTCGCGCGTCGCGCGCGAGAGCGCGAGCCCGCGAACGCCAGGGGGCGTCGGGACGGAAATCGATCCTGGGGCCTCAGATTTCCGCGACCGCTCGGCGACCCCTGGCTACGACCCGTCCAGTCGCGGAAGGGGGGGACGATGGACGGACACACGAGTCTGGTGGGCACGGTGTTTGCGACCACGGGCGGGTCACGAACCGCCTGGAGCTCGAAGGACGTGGTCGCGAGCGGTTGCCGCACGGACGATCGTGTCGTGGTCGTGATCGGCATGACCAACGGCGGTGAACGGGCCCAGAAGGCGCAGATGGGGGCAGCTCGCCGGACCGCTTTCGGGGTGACCGGGCGGTCCGTCCGGGCTAGAATGGGCCTTCGCGAGAGCAGGGAGACGCGATGATTGCGGTACTGAGCCTGATGGGGACAGCGTTTGCGACGCCGGGCATGGTGACGAACGCGCGCACGGGACTGGACTACAGCTCCGTGAGCGCAGCCATCGCCGCAGCGTCGAGCGGCGACGTGCTGCGCGTGGACGGGGTGTACGACGAGCACGTCGTCGTCGACCGGAACATCGTGCTGGACGGCCACCTGGCCGCCACCAGCGAGATCACCTGGGAGGGCGCCGGGAACGCCATCCTCGAGTTGAACCCGGGTGTGTCGCTCGGCGTTGTGGCGGTTGACCTCACGTCTGCCAGCCGACGCGCCGTCGGCGGCCTGCTTGGTGGGAACGACGTCACGCTTCAGGCGCTCACGATATCGACCGTGGCAGCATCAGGGAACGGCGGCGGGCTCCTTCTGGTGGACCCTACCTCGGTGACCATCACGGGAGTCACCTTCGACCACACCGCGGCGGATGCCGGTGGTGCGGTGTACGTCAGCAACTCGTCCAGCTTTCCGATGACCATCACCGACACGGTGTTCGATCACACCGACGCTGGTTCTGGAGATGGCGGCGCCCTTCGTCTGGCGTACGCGGATCTCGCATGTGTTCGGTGCTCGTTCCTCGGGGCTGCGGCGACGAATGGGGGCGCGATCGCCGATTCTGCCGGGTCCGCGATGACGGTGGTGGACTCGGCCTTTGAGGGTGGGTCGGCGGTTGCGACTGGTGGCGCGATCTCGCTGAGCTCGTCGTCCCAGCTGACGGTGGTCCGCGGCAGCTTCTGCAGCAACTCCGCCACGTCCGGTGGCGCGATCGGTGGAGCTCCCTCGACCGTGACGGTGACCGCGTCCACGTTCACGAACAACTCTGCATCGTTTGGATCGGCTATCTCCGCCACCGGTGGCAGCTGGACCCTCGCGAATGACGACTTTCTCGGGCATCCAGGCTCTGCCGTGCTTGGCCAGAACCTGGGCACCACCCTGACCCTGGTCAACGACCTGGTGGCCGACACCCTCGGGACCGGCGTTCAGGGCATCAGCTCCGCGACCATCACCGTTCGGTACTCCGACTTCTTCGGGAACAGCACCGACTACTCGAACGTCACCGCCAACGTCGGCATCTACAACGAGGGCCCACTTCTCCGTTACTGGGTCAACGACGGCGATTGCTCCAACGACGACCTGATGCCCCGCTGGGACAGCCCGCTCCTCGACGCGGGTGACCCCAGTCCTGCCTTCAACGACCCTGACGGATCGCGGTCCGACATCGGCGCGTTCGGCGGACCCGACGCCGATCCGGCGGCCCACGCCGACAACGACAACGACGGCTTCACGGTCGTGCAGGACTGTGGGGACGACCACGCCTCGGCGCACCCTGGCGCCCCGGAGCGGTGCAACCTCGTCGACGACGACTGTGACGGCGTCGTCGACAACGACCCCATCAACGTCGATACCTTCTACCAGGACTGCGACGGGGACGGTCAGGGCGACATCGCCACAGCCACCGAGGGATGCTTCGAGCCCGTCGGCGCGCCCTGTGCGTGGGTCAGCTACCTCCGGGACGGCGAGGACGCCTGGAGCGACTGCGACGACGACAACGAGCTCGTGTTCTTCGGTGCGCAGGAGACCTGCGACCCCGGGGACCAGAACTGCGACGGCGACGACGACCTGGGCGCGTACAACGCCGCGACGTTCTACGTGGATGCGGACGGTGACACGTGGGGTGATACCCCCGTCCGATCCTGCAACGTGAGCCCACCTCCCGGTTCCGTCACGCGGGATGGCGACTGCAACGACAACCAGTCCCTCATCCATCCCAACGCTGCCGATCCGTGCGGTGACGGGATCGATAGCGACTGCAACGGTGCCGATGGCGACGATGCGACGATTCGTCCGTGGTTTCCGGACACCGACGGCGATGGGTTCGGCGATCCGTACGCACTCCCCCAGCCGGACTGCAGCGTCACCGGACCCGCGGGGTACACGTCGCTGACGTTGGCGACGGATTGCGACGACACGCTCGACACCGTGTACCCGGGCGCCCCCGAGGTGTGCAACCTCGTGGACGACGACTGTGACGGTACGATCGACGACGTGGGCGGAGAGCGCACCTGGTACGAGGACGGCGACGGCGACGGCTATGGTGATCAGCGCTTCCCGTTCGTCGACGACTGTGCTCCAGAGGAGCGGTGGACGGAGCAGGGCGGCGACTGTGACGACCTGGACGCCGACATCCACCCAGGCGCCACCGAGACCTGCAACGACGTCGACGACGACTGCGACGGCGCTCTGGATGCGGAGGACGGCGCGGTCGACGCGGTGACGGCGTGGCCCGACATCGACCACGATGGCTTCGGCGGCTGTCCCGACGGCGTCCCGGGCTGTGATCCCGATCCGCTCTGCCCCGACGAGCTCGACGAGGACTGGGCAGACAACGATCAAGACTGCAACGACGGGATCGCGGCCATCAACCCGGCGCAGGAAGAGATCCCCAACGACGACATCGACCAGGACTGCGACGGTATCGCCCAGCAGGACAAGGTGGTGGAGGAGGACCCTGGCGGCTGTCACTGCGACAGCTCCGACAGCCCCCGCGGCGCTCTCGCGCTCGTCGGCCTGCTTCCGTTGCTCGTGCTTCGCCGCCGCCGCGGCTGACCGATCGGAGTACCCCATGCGACCCATGACCCCCCTGGTGGCTGTCCTCGCGTTCGCCTGTACCCCACCGCCTGAGCATCGAGCGGCGGACGGGACCCCGCTTCCCGACGCTCCGATCGACCTGGGAGCGCTCCATCGCCTCGCGGGCACTTCGCTGGCGTTCATCGAGCACCCATTGGTCCCTGGGCTCGAGCCCAGCTGGCAGGCCAGAGCAGGCCTGGCTCGGGTGTACGCCAACGAACGCGGCCTGACGGTCGTGGACCGCCGTCACTCCGACCCCGAGTGGACCGTCGGCTTGGAGGTGACGGGCTGGGGCAGGGGAGGGGGGCGACGAGCGCCGGGCCCCGCGTCGGTCTGGACGGACCAGGGGCTGTTCGAGGCCGTCCACGATGACCTCGTCGAGGTGCTCGAGCAGCGCGACGACGAGATCGAACACCGGTTCCGGTTGTTGCGTGACCCCGGTGGAGGCGGGGCCGTCACGCTGGACCTGCGGGTGACGGGGGCCAAGCCCTACCCGCTGTCCGATGGCGCCACCTTCGTCATCAAGGGTCGCGCTCGGGTGGACTGGAGAGAGCTGTTGGTCAGAGACCGCCGAGGTCGGACGCTGGACGCGTTCACCGAGGTCGATGGCGATGTGCTCCGGCTCGTGGTGGATGTCGACGGAGCGGAGTGGCCGATCGAGGTCGACCCCATGCTCACGGTGTTCGAGGCGTCCGCGGGTCCCGGTGTGGGGTCGGGGAACTCCTTGTTCGGGTGGTCCATCGCTGCCGACGGTGATCGGTTGTTGGTCGGTGATCCCCGGGCGAACCTCCGGACGGACGGCTCGGGTTTCATCCTCGAACGCAACCAGGGGGGGGAGGACCACTGGGGTTTCGAGCAGGAGCTCAGTCCCGCCACAGCCGTCCACGTCGGTCAGGCGGTCGCCATGGAAGGGTCCGTCGCCGTCGTCGCCAGCGACGAAGCACGAACGGCCTGGGTCTATGGGATGCAGGCCGGAGGTTGGGTCCTGGAGGAAACGGCGGCCCAGCCGGCAGCGGAGGAGTACGGGGCGAGCGTGGCCATCACCCGGGAGATGGTGTATATCGGCAGTCCTGGCTTCTCCGATGGCGTCTCCGACGCCGGTCGCGTGTATCAGTACCAGCCCAACTACGATTACTGGTGGTGGTACGCCAGCCCATGGCCCACTGAGCGCGGGCGGTTCGGCACGGCTGTGTCCGCATCGGGTGATTGGCTGTTGGTCGGCGCGCCTGGCGTGGGTGGAGTGGCCCTCTTCAACGCTCGCCGCCTCGTCGCGCCGACCTGGACGCAGACCGCGCCCGGCTCTGACCTGGGGACATCGGTCGCCATCGCAGGCGACGTCGCTGCCGCCTCCGCGCCGAGCCTCGGTGTCGTACGCACCTATCGCCGACGGGTGGGAACCGACCGGCTGGAGCAGACCAGCACCATCGAGGCGCCGCCGACCGCTGTGGGGACGTTCGGCGACCGCATCGCGATGACCACGGACACTCTGGTCGCGCTCGACCATCCGCTCGCGCCGGGGATGGCGAAGGTCCACCTGTTCGAGCGACGAGACGGGGACCAGTGGGCGTGGGTGGAGTCATTCGATGCCGGCGTGACGGACGGGTCGCCGTTGTCCGTGTCGCTGCGTGCCAGTGTGCTCGCCGTCGGTGTGCCGGACGAGGGTGTCGCGCACGTCTGGAGGCGCTCCGGTACTGGATGGTCGGAGGACGTTCGCACGTCCACCCGTGGCGCACAGTTCGGGTCTGCTGTGGCAGTGTCGGGTGACCTGGTGGTCGTCGGCGCGAAGAGCAGTGATGTGGGCGGTTCGGATGCTGGTGCGGTGACCCTGTTCCGTCGCGACGCCCCAGGATCGTGGTCCCAGGTCGTCGAGAAGGTCTCGGCGACGCCCAACGAACGCTACGGGACCGCTGTCGACGTGGATGGCGACATCGTCGTGGTCGGAGCGCCCGGCGTCGGGGGTGGGCGGGTGGATGCCATGTTGTTCGACGGCGACTCTCTGGCGTCGGCAATCCAGCAGCCCACCACGACCGAGGACCGGTACGGATTCGGCCAGTCGCTGGACGTCGATGGAGAGCTGCTCGTGGTCGGTGATCCCTCGTGGGTTTCGTACGGGTTGACACACGTGTTCGAGCGCTTCGCGAGTCTTGGGGGCGACTCGTACGTCTCGGAGGACCTCGTCGCCATCGGCAATACGTTCGGCGATCACATCGGACTGGAGTCGTGTGTCTGGGGCGACTGGACCTTCGCCTCGTCTGCCGACGCTGCTGGAGGCAATGGCGAGGTACATATTCGACACTATCCAAGTACGTTTCCGTCGACTCAGGTGGCCACGCCGATGACTTACCTGGTCGGAGTGGGTGGGGAGGGGTTGGGGACCTCACTGGCGGCCGATGGCGGAGTGCTCGCCGTCGGGTCGTCCGGCGTCGGAAGGGTGCGATTGTATACACTCACGCCCACGGCAACATGGGCATTGAGGTCCACGTTGAATGGACCTGGGGACTTCGGGGCGGCGGTGGCGTTGCGTGGCGACGATCTGTTCGTAGGTGCGCCCTCCTCGCAACTGGTTCAGCACCGGCGTCGCAACCAGGGCGGAACGGATGCCTGGGGGGTCGTCGAGACGTGGAGCGGCACCGGCAATCAGCGCTTCGGTGCGACCTTGTCCTTCGACGACACCACGCTCGTCATCGGCGAGCCTGGCGTCAACGCCTCGAGCGATGGTACCGTCCACCTCATCGAGTTGGGCGCGAACCTGCCGCCGGTCGCCAACGACGATCGGTACACCACCGAAGAGGACGTTCCGTTGGATGTCCCTGTGGGCGCGGGAGTGCTCGAGAACGACCACGATCCGATGGGGACGTTGCTCACCGCGACGGTCGTCGCGCAGCCCTCGCACGGACACGTTGTCCTCGCTCCCGATGGTGGCTTCCGTTACACACCCGATGAGAACTACGAAGGTACGGACAGCTTCGTCTACGCGGCGCACAGCGATGTCGGCTCACCGACGAACGCCACCGTCGACATCGTGGTGACCCCCGTCAATGATCTCCCGGTGGCCGCGAACGACTTCCTCGGGGGAATCGAGGACGAGCTGGTCGTCGGCGATGTCCTGGCCAACGACTGGGATGTCGAGTCCCCGGACGATCTACGCGCGGTTCTGGTCCAGGATGTCGCCGAAGGCACCCTGATGCTCGAGGAGAACGGGACCTTCACCTACCTAGGGGCCCGTGACCAGTTCGGCGTCGTGACCTTCACCTACGTAGCGGTCGACCCCGACCATGGGATCTCGTTCCCCGCGACCGTGACGATCGCGCTGGCTCCGTCGAACGACCCGCCCATCGTGCACGCCTCGGTCGTACCCGTCGACGTGGACGAGGACGGGAGCATCCGCGGCTCGCACGGGGTTGGGCTGCTCGACCCGCAGATCGTCGAGGACCCCGACGGCGACGATCTCACTGCGACGTTGCAGACGCCGACCACGCACGGCTCGGTGCGGGTGGAAACGGACGGTTCCTGGGGGTACGTCCCCGCGCCGGACTTCGTGGGGCAGGACAGCTTCACCTACGTGGCGGACGACGGGACGACGACCACCGAGCCCATCACCGTACGCCTCACGGTGCGCCCGGTCGACGACCCGCCCATCGGCGTGGCGGACGGTCCGTTCCAGACGCTCGAGGACAACATCCTGCACATCGACGCGAGCGCCCTGCTGCGAAACGACATCGACCCGGACAGCGTGGTCCTCACGGCCAGGCTGGACCCCGTGATCACACCGACCCTCGGGACCGTGTCGTTCGACAGCCTCACGAACGACTTCATCTACTCGCCGCAGCGGGACGTCTACGGCACCGATCACTTCACCTACCGGGCGGTCGACAACGAGAACGCGGTGTCGGCTCCTGTGCTGGTGACGGTGACGATCGTGCCGGTGAACGACGCCCCCGTGGCGCGCGACGACGACGCGGGCGAGGTGCGCTCGACGGTCAGCGGCGCCGTGCTCGAGAACGACAGCGACGCCGAAGGGGACGCGCTCAACGCCGAGCTCGTGTCCGCGCCGCTCGGTGGCACGGTGGTCCTCCAGCCGGACGGCACGTTCACGTACACCGCGGAGGAGGGCTTCGTCGGGGCCGACGGCTTCCGGTACGTCGCGCGGGACGGGGCAGGGGCCTCGTCGGCGCCCGCGCTCGTGTCGCTGGTGGTCCTGCCCTCGGGGGAGGGCCCCACCGGCCCCACGGACACCGGCTGCCAGGAGCTCGAGTGGTTCGCGGACGCCGATGGGGACGGCTTCGGCGACCCCGAGATCTCAGTGCGCGGATGCGACGCGCCGCCGAGCCACGTGCTCGACGACACGGACTGCGACGACACCCGGGCCGGTAGCCACCCGGGGGCGAAGGAGATCCAGGACGACGGGCTCGACCAGGACTGTGACGGGCTCGACAACGGGATCCGCACGCCGGGCGCCTGCGACACCGCACCGTCGGGGAGCTCGGCGCTGTTGCTCGCGGCGCTCGCGCTCTCCACCACCCGCCGACGGCGCCAGCGATAGGCCGCTCCTGACGATGTTGGCTCTGGCTCTGGTCTGTGCTTGTGATGGTTCGGGCCCTGTCACCGACGAGGTGCAGCCCGACCGGCTCTGGCACGGTGCACAGGCTCTGGATCTGGCCGGTAGGGCCATCGACCTGGACCGTTCCAGTGGTGCCGTGTCCTCCCCGATCCTGGTGGGGACGCCGAGCGCGTCGAGGGCCGACTCGGATGTCGCGGAGGGCGCGCCAGGTGGGGCGTACAGGCTCCGACCCGAGACCCCGTCGGGGGTCCTCGATGACGTGGCGGCGGTCCACTACACGGCGCCGGACGCGAACTTCGGGCACGGGGTGGCCTTCGCCGGGGACCTCGACGGCGACGGCGACCCGGACGTGGCCCTCCAGGGCATCTGGCCCTTCCAGATCCCGCGCCCGGATGTTCTCCTCTACGACGCCGGCCAGACGGGAACCGTGGGGACCCAGGTTGCCTGGGCCCGGCTGACCATCGACTTCACCGCTGGTCAGCCCTTCGGCATGTGCGCGGACGACTTCGACGGGGACGCTCGAGCGGACCTCGCCCTCGCCATGACCGCGACCGAGGCTGGCGCGGTGCTGCCGATCTTCTTCGGGCCGATCGAGCCCGGAGACCATTCCATCGAGGGTGCGTCCGCCGCCCTGCTCGCGCCTGGCGAGACCTGGGCGGGAAGGACGCTGGCATGCCACTCCGACCTCGACGGCGACGGCGTGGTCGATCTCGTGGCCGGCGCGGACCGGCAATCGGGCGGCGACGGTGCGGTCTACGTGGTGTCGCTCCCGCCGCACGCGAGGGTCACCTACGAGGAGGCCGGCTCGACCCCGTGGCTGGGGGAGCCGGGCGGCGGTCAGGCCGGGCAGTCGCTCGCCGTCGGTGGGGACCTGGACGGGGATGGTCAGCAGGATCTGTTCATCGGCGCGCCACAATGGAATGAACAACGCGGTCGGGGATACGTGGTGACGCGTCCGACCGGGGGCGACCTGGCCGATGCGTTCTTCGTGGTCGATGGCGCGGAGCGCGGAGACTGGGCCGGCTTCGACGCGGCGCTCGGTGACTTCGACGGCGACGGCGCCTCCGACCTGGCGGTGGGCGTGCCGCGCGATGTGTACTTCGCCTTCGACAGGCCGGGCCGCGTCGCGATCTTCTTCGGGCCCCTGGCGGGTGGGGCCCACGACCTCTCGGAGGCCGGGCGTCAGCTCGTCGGGTCCGTGGACCCGGACGGTTTCGGGATGGCGCTCGACGCGGGTGACATCGACGGCGACGACATCGACGATCTCGTCATCGGCGCTCCCTACGACTCGGCGGTCGCCACGGAGTCCGGAGCGGTCTACCTCTTCCTCGGCGCCTCGGGCCTGCGGTGACCTCGCATGAAGGAGCGATCATGATCCTCGTCCTGTTTCCGTGGAGCGCCATGGCCGCCGGGCCAGGCACGTCCTGCTTCCCGATGGTCGCCGGGATCCGCGCCCTGGTGCAGGCGGATCGGCTCGAAGGACGCCCCGTGTTCGTCGAGGAGGTGGCGGACTGTGGGCGACATGACCTCGGCGCCGCCCAGCCGTCGCCTGCTCCGTCGTCCGTGACCGGCAGACAGGCCATCGACGACCTCGTCCGTTCTGCGAATGCGGCCAGGCCTGGTCACGCCTATCAGGTCGTGGAGCTTGCTGGCGGGTGGGTGGTTGCTCCCGTGGGGAAGGAACCCATCATGGACCGACGCGTCTCGCTCGACGCCGACACCCATCCCACGGTGGCTGCCGTGCGCGCGACTCTCTTCTCACAGTTGGCCATCCAGGATAGGATCTGGATCCCTCCAGCGACGAACCCCTTCGACGCCGCTGCCTGCGCGCTCGACGAGCGTGCCAACACGGCGTCGTTCGTGAATGCACCCGTCGCCGAGGTGTTGGAGGGCGTCTATACCCCTCACGATCCTGGCGTCGTGGGCTTCGCGATCCTGATCGACGACGCCACTGTGGATGCGTTGGGCCGCCGACAGGCGCGCTTCGAGGTCCTTCACGCACCTCCCCCGGAGATGGTCCCCGATCCGGGTCCGTGACGTTCCGCGTCACGAAACGGCTGGTCCGTTGCTCGCGCCGTCCAAGACCCATCCATGGCACGACCCTGCTACCAGGAAGTGACACATGCTTCTCTTCAGCATCGCGAGCATGTCGGCGGCGGAACCTGCGGCGACCTGCTTCCCGGTGTCGACGACCATCGCGAAGTGCCTGTCGAACACCGTCATGACGAGCGGAACCAGCTTCTACGTCGAGGAGAGCTCGGTCTGTGATGGACGTGGCTCGGGGGCCATCCCCGATCGGTGCGGAGACGTGCTGGCGGACACTCCGGTCGATGCGGGTGTCGACCAGGTGGGCACGCTGGAGAACCTCGAGGCGGTCGACCCCGAGCTCGCGGGACGGCTCGCCGGTCTGGCGGACGCGCCCGCGCACCCCCTGCGTGTCTGGACGCGCGACGAGATTCGGCGCAAGCTGGAGGACGTCGCGCGCCAGGTCGCGTCCCAGACGGGCGAGACACCGGCCACCATTCAGTCCGTCGAGGATGGCTTTCTCGTCGTCTCGTCACCGGAGCAGCTGCTTCGCCGCAGCGTCGACCTCGACCCGAGCAGGTGCCCCACGGAGAGTGGGGAGTGGCGGCGCGTCGACCAGCAGCGCTGCGCGTTGGCGCAGTTCGGGCAGGAGGGGATCGGGATGCTCCCCATGATGGTGGTCGGGGGCGTCGGTGGCGGGCTGCAGCCGGCGGATGGTCGCGTCTGGCACGACACGGCGCTGTGGCAGGTGTACCGGGAGCTCTTCCGTGGCTACTCCTCGGTCTCCGGCGGGTTCGTGCTGGCGCTGCAGGACGTCGAGGGACCAGGTGCCACCGGCGTTCGGCGGTCGGTTCGACTCGAAGGCCTGAAGATGGGTCAGGTGGACTCGGAGGCCCTCGCGCCGATCGCCATTCCACCGAACCCGTAGGCGAGCACGCGTAGGTCCTCAGTCCTCGCGACGACGGAACAGCAGGCCGGCGAGCAGCGCGCCCGCCACCCACGGCACACCCCCGGTGCCGTCACAGCCACACCCGTTCGAGAGCCGCCCGCCGCCGCGGACCAGCCCGTCGCACACGTCCCCGCGCCCGTCGCCGTCCACGTCGCGCTGATCGGGGTCCGCCGAGAACGGACACACGTCGCACACATCCCCGAAGCCGTCCCCGTCGGCGTCGAGCTGGCGCGGATCGCTGACGTTCGGGCACACGTCGCAGTCGTCCCCCGCGCCGTCCCCGTCGCGGTCGGGCTGGTCGGGGTCGGGGTCGAGGGGGCAGACGTCGCAGGCGTCGCCGAAGCCGTCCCCGTCGGTGTCCGTCTGGTCCGGGTTCGCGACCCCCGGACAGTTGTCGCAGGCGTTCCCGATGCCGTCCTCGTCGGCGTCCGGATCGCCGACCGTCGGCAGCTCCGGGCAGCGGTCGCAGGCGTCGCCGTGCCCGTCGCCGTCGTGGTCCGCCTGGTCCTCGTTCGCGACGGTGGGGCAGTTGTCGCAGGCGTCGCCGCGGCCGTCGCCGTCCGTGTCCCGCTGGTCGGCGTCCGCGTCCACCGGACAGTCGTCGCACACGTCGCCCACGCCGTCGTGGTCGTGGTCGCCGTTCACCGGGTCGTAGGCCAGCGGGCACAGGTCGCAGGCGTCGCCCACGCCGTCCGCGTCGGTGTCCTCCTGGCCCGGGTCGGTGTGGTGCGGGCAGATGTCGCACGCGTTCCCGAGCGGATCCCCGTCGTCGTTCGCCTGGCTGTTGTTCGGCACGTCGACGCAGTTGTCGCAGACATCCCCCACGTCGTCGCAGTCGCTGTCGAACTGGTCGTGGTTCGGGATGTCGGGGCAGTTGTCGCAGTTCAGCACCGCGATCAGGTCGGGATAGAGCGCGCCCGGCGGGATGGTGAACGTGCCCGACGAGAACAGGTCGCCGTCGGCGTCGAAGTCCGTGACCGGGTACTCGCAGCCGTAGGACGTGTAGTCGAAGTAGTAGTCGGCCGAGGTCTCCTTCTGGCCGGTCGTCGGATCGCGCACGGTGCAGGCCGGGTCGAGCACGTTGATGCGCTGCTCGTCCGCCACGTCGATGTGGTTGCAGTTCAGGTCCTGGTCCAGCGTCGAGATGCACTGGGCGAGCGCGAGCGAGACGGACGCGAGGACGAACAGCATGCGCCATCGTATGCCGTCGCCGACCGCCCTGTCGCGGCTCGCCTCGCGCCGCAGTAGGATCCCGTATGCGCACCGCCGTCGCCCTGCTCTCCCTCGTCGCGTGCACCACCACGGCGGAGCCCTGCGCGGACGGCTTCGAGCGGGGCGCGGACCTCAACTGCTACCCGATCCCCGTGCCGACCACGACCACCACGGACACGATCCCGACGACGCCCACGACCGAGACCCTGCCCACCACTCCCGAAGCCGTGCGGTACGACGGGCCCGTGTTCGTGGAGACGGCGACCGTCCGCTGCACGCTCGACGACAACGCCTTCGTCCTGAGCGCGCGCACGCGCGGCTGGGCCTGGCGAGCGAACATCGTGTTGTTCGGGACCGGCCTCGTGAACCCGATCGCCGAGGAGCACGACCTGTTCTCCGTCGACGCCGACGAGAACGGCTGGTGGGACGCGCTGGCGGTGGGGCCGCTGATCGCCGAGACGCCGCCCTCGCTCGCGGTGCGCAACGTGCACACCGTGCTGAGCTGCTACGACCTCGAGGCCGGCTTCCTCAGCTACGCGATCCGGGTGTACGACCTCGACGACCAGCTCGTGGACTGCATCACCTGGGGGCACGACGACGCCCTGGTCCGCGACGGCGGCGCGCCCACCGACGGCGTGTCCGACCCGCTCGACTTCTCGGGGTGCTTCGACTTCGACGGCGCCGAGCTCTGACCGGCGGTCACTGCAGGACGGCCAGCCCCTCCTGCGTCCCGACATAGAGCAGGCCCCCGTCCAGGGCGGGGCCCGCGCAGGCGCCGGCGTCGACGGACCAGCGGAGCGCGCCGTCGGAGCGCGCGAGCGCGTGGACGTTGCCGAGATCGTCGGCCACGAACAGCCCGTCGCCGGCGAGCACGAGCCCACCCTTCGTGGGCGCGGGCAGCTGGGTCGTCCACCGCTCCACCCCGGTCTCGGCGTCGCGGGCGCGCACCCCGCGGGTGGTCCCGACATAGACCACACCGCCTCCGAGCGCCGGCGAGCTCTTGCCGACCGCGGCCGTGTTGTCGACCGCCCACACCACGCCGCCCTGGTTCGTGCCCACCTGGAAGGTCCCGTTGCTCGTCGAGGCCCACGCGAACAGATCGGTCGCAGGCGAGGTCGCCGTCGAGCGGCCGAGATCCACCTGCCAGGCGAGGTCGAGCGTCGCGCGGCTCCAGGCCCGCATCGGCTGCTTGCCGGCGATGACGAGCTCGCTGGTGAGGGTGGGGGCCTGCTCGGGGTCGAGGTTCGGGGCGAACACCGACCGCACGATGGCGCCCGTGGACCGGTCGAGCAGCGCGATGGCACCGCAGGAGAACCAGACGCCGTCGTCGCCGATCGCGGGGGACGAGCACGCGCTGGGGCCGGCGGCCCGCCAGAGCTCGTCACCGTCGGTGTCGAGGGCATAGATCCCACCCAGCCGGTCCCCGAAGACCACGATCTCGTCGTCCACGGCGGGGGAGGCGACGATCACGGCGTCCGCGCGGAAGGTCCAGGCGACCGTGTGATCGATGGTGTCCAATGCGAACAGGGTGCGGTCGCTCACCACGTAGGCCACGCGGTCACGGAGGATCGGGACCTGGCAGACGGGGCCGATCGGTGCGCCCCACAGGAGCGCTCCGGTCGCGGGCGCGGGGCCGGGTGCGTAGCCGGAGCGTCCCTCGTCGGACCGCAGCATGGAGGGGCCCGTGGGCGTCGGGCGAGTGGGGATCCCCGTGTGCTCCACGGCGCTGTGGTGGAGGGTCCCGCCGGTGTCCTCGCGCCCGGTCTCGCCGGTGGTCCCGGTGGGCGTGGTGGGATCCTCGACGCACGCGCCGTGCTCGAAGTGCGTGCCCGTCGGGCACTCGGGGTTCGGACACCCGACGAGGAGGAGCAAGGCAGGGAGGCCCATCGCGCACACCATACCTCGCCGCCGGCTATGCTCCCGCCGTGACCCCCTGGATCCTCTCGCTGCTCGCCACCGGCTCGGCCCAGGCTCAGGGGTACTCGATCGACTTCGAGTTCGTCCGGCCGGGGTTCGGCGCGGGCGCGCTGCCGGGCCTCGCGACCCCGTCCATCGACGCGCCAGGTGCGATCCGCGCGGGGACGCTCGTCCAGTACGAGCGCGCGCCGGTCACGCTGTTCGATCCGATCGAGCAGGTCGAGCGAGGCGCCATCGTCGCGAACCACGGCGGCGCCGCGCTCGGGGTGTCCGTCGATCTCACGAAGTGGCTCGCGGTGGACGCGACCCTGCCCTTCGGGTGGCACGGCGGGACGGAGATCCCCGAGCTCGCGGGGGACGGCGGCGGGCTCGGCGACATCGGGGGCACGATCCGGCTGGTGGCGCCCGCGGCGGGCCCGGTGACCCTGGGGCTGCGGGCGGGCGGGACGCTGCCGAGCGGGCTGCAGCTGTCGTACCTCGGGGAGGAGTCGCCGCGGCTGATGGCGGGGCTGCTCGCGCAGCTCGAGGTCGGCAAGGTGCGGGTGGCGACCGACCTCGGGACCACCATCCGCGAGGACACGCCGACCGGGGCGGGCTTCACGCAGGGCGACGAGCTCTCGCTCACCCTCGGCGGGCTGTTCGCGGCGACACCCCGGGTGGGCGTGGCGGCGGTGGTGTTCGGCCGCGCCGGGCTCCCGTCGTTCCTGCAGGGCGGCGCCGAGAACGCCGTCGAGGCGCTGATCGGTCCCCAGGTGCGGCCGGTGGACGCGCTGCTGCTGGACGCGGGCGTCGGCCGCGGGTTCACCGAGGGGTACGGTACGACGGACGTGCGGCTCTACGCTCAGGTGACCTGGCGCTTCGTCCGCCGTCCGCCGCCCGAGCCCGAGATCGTGCAGGTCGAGGTCCCGGTCTACATCGACCGCATCGTCGAGGTGGAGGTGCCCGCCCCCGCGCCGCCGCCGGAGCCCGGGTGGGAGGAGGGCCAGCTCGCCCGCGTGGTCGACGACCAGATCGTCATCCGCGACATGCTGGAGTTCGTGGTCGACACGAACACGCTCCTCGAGAAGTCGCGCCCCACGCTGGTGGCGGTCGCCGACATCCTCAAGGCCGAGCCGCGCATCGGGTTCGTCGTCATCGTCGGGCACGCCAGCATCGAGGGCAGCCACCGCCACAACTACGACCTGTCCGAGAGCCGCGCCCAGCGGGTCTACGAGGAGCTGCTGGAGCTCGGCGTGCACCCGAGCCGCCTCGGGTACCGCGCGATGGGCGAGGTCGAGACGTTGGTGGAGGGCACCGACGAGGCCTCCCTGCAGCCCAACCGGCGCGTCGAGTTCCGCATCGTCCGCCAGTACCCGACCGACGACCTCCCCGAGTACCCGAAGAGCTTCCCCATCCCCTGGACCGGCGAGCTGCGCGACGCGCCCTACCGCCTCCCGCCCCAGCGCGTCGGAGACCCCGTCGAAGAGCCGGTGCCCGAGGAGGTGCCTGCTCCTGAGGCACCGCCGGATCCCGGTGGCGGGCAGTGAGGCGTGCGCCAGCGCACGTTTACCGTGTCGCGTTTGGAGGGCACCACCTGATCGCGAGAGGATCCCGCCATGCACCTTCGTCTCCTGGTCATCCTGTTCCTTGCGTGTCGACACGAACCGCAGGCGCACGGACCCCAGGAGCACCTGGCGCGGGAGGGTGCACGCTGCTTCGCGGCCGAGGAGTGCGCCAGCGGGAGGTGCGAAGGCGAGGGCTGTGGTCCCGACGAGCCGGGTCGATGCGTCCCGGTGCTCCGATCGTGTTGGCAGAACCTCACGCCGTACTGCCGATGTGATGGACGGACGGTCAGCTCGAGCGGCAACTGCCCCGGGATGCGGTACTCGCATCGTGGGACGTGCGAGCCGTGAGCGAATCCGCGGTGGGTCACGTCCCCGACGGCGTGATACCCGCGAACTCCGTCCCTGGGGAGGTACCTTGTCCGGAGCCAGCATCCACCCGCCCGAGTCCGTGGGCACGCTCGTCGACCTGCTGAAGCTGCGCGTCTCCGAGGACCCCGACCGCCGGATGTACACCTTCCTCGAGGACGGTGAGCGCGAGGGCGCGGTGTGGACCCGGGCCGACCTCGACCGCAAGGCGCGCGCCGTGGCCGCCGAGCTCCAGGCGCTCGGGCTCGTGAAGGGCGACGCGGCGCTCCTGGTGTACCCGCAGGGGCTCGACTTCGTCAGCGCGCTCGTCGGCTGCATGTACGCGGGCGTGCTCGGGGTCCCCGCACCCTCCCCGGACCCGTCCCGCCTCGCGCGGACCGCGCCCCGCCTCGCCCAGATCGCCCGCAACGCCGGCGCCAAGGTGGTGCTCGTCCACTCCGGGCTGTACGAGCTGCACGAGTACCTCCCGAGCGAGCTGCCGGACATCGCCTGGCTCGTGACCGACGGCATCTCCGACGACAAGGCCCAGGCCTACGTCGAGGTCACGTCCACCGCGGACGACGTGGCCTACCTGCAGTACACCTCGGGCTCCACGAGCGCCCCCAAGGGCGTGATGGTGAAGTACCGCAACCTCCTCGCCCACGCGTGGGGCGTGCAGGAGTGGCACGCTCACCCGCCCGAGGGGACGATGGTGAGCTGGCTGCCCCTGTTCCACGACTACGGGCTGGTCTACGGCCTGTTCCACGCGCTCTACGTCGGCTGCGACGCGGTCCTGCTCTCGCCACAGGCCTTCGTGCAGCGGCCCATGCGCTGGCTCGAGGCCATCTCGAAGTACCGCGGGACCTTCTCGCCGACGCCGAACTTCGCGCTCGACCTCTGCGTCTCGAAGTCCACGCCCGCCGAGCGCGCCAAGCTGGACCTGTCCTGCTGGACGCTGCTCAACGGCTCCGAGCCCATCCACGAGGACACGGAGCGCCGCTTCGGGGAGGCCTTCGCGGTCGCGAACTTCCAGACGAAGCAGATGGTGCACGCGTACGGCATGGCCGAGTCCACGCTGATCATCTCGGTCGAGCCGTACGACCGCGACGGCCGCTTCCTCCACATCGACGGCGACGCGTACGAGCGCAACGAGGTCGTCCTGGTCGACGAGCAGGCCCCCGGCATGCAGAGCGTGGCCAGCTGCGGCCCGCCGCTCCCGGGCACGACGGTGCGCATCGTCGACCCGCAGACGAGCAAGGCGCTCGCGGACGGGCGCGTGGGCGAGGTGTGGGTCGCGGGCGGCATCGTCTGCCACGGGTACTGGAAGAACGAGGAGGCGACGGAGGAGACCTTCCGCGCCCGGATCGTCGGCTCGGACGAGGGGCCCTTCCTGCGCACCGGCGACCTCGGGTTCATCCACGACGGCCGGCTCTACATCTCCGGCCGCCACAAGGATCTGATCATCGTCCACGGCGCCAACAAGCACCCGCAGGACATCGAGTGGCAGATCCAGGCGCTGCACCCCGCCTTCCGTCCGTCCTGTGGCGCCGCCTTCGGGCTGTACGTCGAGGGCGAGGAGCGGCTGGGCTTCGTGTCCGAGGTCAAGCCCGAGCTCGTGGACGACCTGCAGAAGGTGTACGCCGCGGTGTTCGAGGTCGCCGGCCTCAACGGGCTCACGGTCGCGAAGATCGCGCTCATCCAGCCCCGCTCGCTGCCCAAGACCTCGTCGGGCAAGGTCCAGCGCCGCCTGACGCGCGACCTGCTCAAGCAGGGCAAGCTCCCGCTCGTCGCCGAGTGGACGATGGAGCCGCCGCCGCCGGGGTCCGACGCCTCCGACCTGCGCGAGCGCATCGCCGAGCGGCCGAAGCGGGCGCGGGCGCTGGTCGTGGAGCGCCTGCGGGGCAAGGCGGGCTCGCTCGTGGGCCTGCCCGCCGACCAGGTCTCCGCGGACCGCGCGCTGCGCGAGCAGGGCCTGGACTCGGTCGCCGCCGTGGAGCTGGTCGAGTGGCTCGAGCGCGCCACGGGTACCGAGCTCGGCGTGGCCACCGTGTTCGAGTGCGCGAACATCGACGAGCTCGCGGACCTCGTCCTGCTCCGCCTCCGGTAGCCCCGCCCGGGGCTCAGCTCCGGCGACGACGACGCAGGAGGAGGGCGAGGAGCGGGGTGAAGGCCCACGCGCCGCGGCCGGTCCCCGGCGTGGCGCACTTGCAGCCGCCGCCGTCGTCCGTGTCGTCGGTGGTGACGCCGTCCGTCGTGGGCACGTCGGTGTCGCCCGTGTCCGTGGGCAGCCCCGTGTCGCCGGTCTCCGTGACGACGGGCTCGCCCGCGATCGCGAACCAGCGCTCGTCGGACCAGGCCGCGCCGTCGGGCGAGGTCCAGGTGGCGACGAGGACGTGCCGGCCGGCGGGGACGGTGATGTCCGCGACCGGGCTCGATGCCACCGTGGCGCCGTCGAGCTTCAGCGTCCACGTGCCCCCGGTCGTCCCGCTCGAGCCCGAGGTCACGTCGACGTGCGCGAGGTACCCGCCGCCCTCGGTGGTCTCGTCGGCGCACAGGTCGGCGCCCGCGTTCACGCGGACCGACGGCAGCCAGTCCTCGACGTCGTTGTGGAGCCGCGCGGGCGCGGGCCACACCTTGCCCACGGGCGAGGCGTCGGGCGTCCAGCCCGCGGGGACGTCGACGAACAGCCCCTCCTGCGTCCCGTTGGTGGCCCGGCGCAGGGACACGGTGCCGGGCGAGCTGCTGGTGGCCGGGTTGACGTAGAACGCCGCCAGCCCGGCGGGGGTGCCGCCCACCACCATCTTCCCGCCGTCGCAGGCCGGTCCGTCCCAGGCCACCGCCAGAGCGCTCGCCGTGGGGTGGTCGAGGGCCAGGAACTCGATCACTGCGTCCGAGGTCGACGACGGCAGGCCCGACACCGTGACCAGCCCGTCGCTCGTGCGGTACAGCGGGATCGGCGCCGTCACGCGCACGTCCGCCGTCTCCAGCGCGTACATCGTCTGGTTGTAGTCGTACCGGGGGATCGGATCGGACGTCGTCAGCCGGTTCGACATCGTCAGCTCGAACAGCATCCGGCGGCCGGAGCCGAGCTCGGCGTGGATGTACGGGTCGTAGACGTTGTACCCGTCGTGCTCGACGATGCGCACCGCGTACGGCCAGGGCCCCGTCGGGGCGTCCGCCTCGGCGTACCAGACATCACCGAGCAGCGAGCTCGTGCCTCCGGTCTGGTTGAAGACGCGCTGCCAGCGGTGGCGGTAGGGCGAGTACGCGATGGAGTCGCTGTACGGAACGACCGCCGCGCCCGTGGCGACGTCGACGGGCGGGTCCTCGTCGGCCACCGTGCGCGCGTCGAGCCGATCGCGGATCAGGCGCCAGGTCCACCGCTCCGACCCGTCGGGCCAGGTGTCGGTCGAGCCGTTCGCGAGGGTGGGGGTGTAGACCTCCCAGCTGTTGAGGGGGGTGCCCGCGTCCTCCAGGGTGGCCGGGAAGCGGAAGCCCTCCTCGAGATAGACGTCGCCGCCACGGTTGTTCGGGACGGAGACACCCACGGCCGGGGCCACCGTGCTCCACGCCACCTCGTGCTCGAAGGTCAGCGTCGCCTGGTTCCAGACGGTGACGCCGCGCTCGATCACGTCGACCCCGTCCGACTTGGCATAGAACACGACCGTCTTGGGGACGCCGTTGTCGTCCACCAGCGCGGGGCCCGCGACGGACAGCGTCTCGTCCACGCCCTTGGGGACGTCCAGCACGAGCCTCGGCGAGCCGGACACGCCGTCGAGGAAGTACGACAGGTTCACGCCGTCTTCCGGGTCGGCCAGGGGGCGCGCGAGGGCGCCGGCCACGTCCACGCCGCTCACCGGGTACCCCGGACCCACGGTCGCGCCATAGAGCCAGACGTCGGCGTTCTGGCCGGGCACCACCATCACCGAGTCCTGCCCCATCACCCGCGCGTTGAGCAGCCCCTCGTCGATGGGCACGTTCTGCCCGAGCAGCACCGAGTCGCGGTAGATGCCGCGCCCCGTCACGCGGTACAGCCGGTCGGCGACGTTCGTGCGGACGACGGAGGTCGTGGTCGACCCTCCCTCGGTGACCGTCGCCTGGAACGGGCTGCCCTGGTACCCGTGCAGCGCGTCGATCTCGAACGTGACGGAGCGCCCGTACAGCGAGGGATCGCGCACGGCGATGCGGCCGCCGCTGTCCGTCCAGTACTCGGCGACCGGCCCGGTCACGTGCACCATCGGCACCCCGCGACCCGAGCTGTCGACGACCAGGATCTCGAACGGATCGTCCGTCGCGCCGGTGAGCAGCAGATCGCGGTTGATGGTCCCGAGGACGCAGGCCGGTGGGTCGGACAGCTTCTCGAGGACCAGATCCTCGCGGCCGCCCTCCACCACATCGAAGGCCTGACCGCGGAACCCGAGCGCGTCGGGGGCGAGGGTGTAGTTCAGGGTCGGCGTGACCTCGAACCACACGCGCTCGTCCACCAGGCCGGGCTCGTCGAACGCGACCCAGCCGGTCTCGTCGCTGACGAGGCGCTGGCCGTCGGTGGTGTGGAGCTCGACGCACGGCGCGGGCTGGCCGCCCTGGTCGAGGAGGTGGAGGCCGAACGGTGCAGTGGCGAAGAGAGGGAGCATGAGGCACGGTTAGCACGCCGCACAGCCGCTCGCAGCGCCGAGGACCATGCTCCGCTCCGTCGACGTCACCGCTTCCACCAACGACGATGCCCGAGCCTGGGCGCGCGAGGGCGCTCCGCACGGCGCCGCGGTCGTCGCTCGCCGGCAGACCGCGGGCCGCGGCCGCCTCGGTCGGCGCTGGGAGAGTGAGGCGGCGGGCAACGTCTACCTCTCGGTGATCCTGCGGCGGCGCTGGGAGCCGAGCCGGGTGCCGCTCGCCTGTCTGGCGGCCGCGATCGCCGTCGCCGAGGAGGCGGGCGAGGCCTACGGGATCAAGTGGCCCAACGACGTGCTGGCGCCCGATGGACGCAAGGTGTCGGGCATCCTCGCGGAGGCCGAGTGGGAAGGGGGCGAGCTGGCCTTCCTGGTGGTCGGTGTGGGGGTGAACGTGTCCGCCGCGCCCGCCCTCCCCACGGCCACCTCCCTGTGTGCGGACGGGACGCCCCGGGACGCCGACGACTTCGCTCGCGCCGTCGTGCGCAGGCTGATCGAGGTGGTCGAGCTGCCCTCTGAGGTCCTGCTGGACCGCTGGCGCGCGCGGTCCGCGACGCTCGGACGTCGGGTCCGGGTCGGTGAGGTCGAGGGGGTGGCGGAGGACGTGGACACGGACGGCGCCCTGCTCGTCCGGACGGCCACGGGCCCCACCCGGGTGCTCGCCGGTGACGTGGAGCTGATCGGCCGCTTCGACTCCTGAGGTGCTAGATTCTCGGACCCGGAGGGATGGGATGGGTCGTCGGATCGTCGTCACCACGCTGCTCGGCGCCGCTGTCGCCTGCGGGCACAAGGACCCACCGGCGAGCCCCACGCCCGAGCCGCCGGTGATCGCCAACCCGCCGCCGCCCGAGCCGATGGTGGGCAACCCGCCGGCCCCGGAGCCGCCGCCCGAGCCCCAGCCGCTCTCGACGCACGACCTGACCCGCTTCACGCGCGTGCTCAACGGCAAGGACGCGGAGGAGCGGCGCATCCTGCGGCGCAGCGACGGCACCTGCTACGTGAACCTGCCCCTGCCGCCCGCCGAGGGTCCCCCGATCAGCTTCCGCCCGCCGCCGCAGCAGGACACGGCCTGTCCGCCCCACATGTCCGACGCGAGCTGGGACGCCTGTCTCGGCACCGTCCAGGCCACCGAGGACCTCTCCGAGTGCGCCTGCCTGGTGATGGGCAACCCGCCCCCGCCGCCGCGGCGTCTCGACGCCTGCCCGACCGCCGCCACTCCCGAGGAGCCCTGATGCCCGACGACAGCAAGTCGCGTCCGCCGTTCCCGACCCGTCCGCCGCCGTCCACGCCCCCGCAGCGCCCCGCGCCGCGCCCGGCCGTGCCCGCGTCGGCCGCGCCGGCTCCGTCGCCCGCCGCGGCCCCGCGTCCCGCCCCCTCGCCCGCGGCCGCTCCCCGCGCGGGGACGGTGCCCGCCGATGTCCGCGCCGCCCAGGCCCGCGCGATGGCGCAGGTGAGCATGCAGGGAGGGCGCCCCGCGATCCAGCCGGTGGCCGTCGCCGTGGGCCCGCAGGGGGACGGTCGCAGCGCCGCCCCTCGCGCCGTCGCGGTCTCCCGTCCGCCACCGCCCGACACCGCGAGGTCCAAGCCCGAGGAGCCGGAGTTCTATCCGCTCGAGCCTCGCTCCTGGGACGAGGCGGGCATCAGCGACACGCAGACGATGGCGCTCGTGCTCCGCTTCCTCCTCGGGTCTTCGGCGCAGACCGGCAAGAACATCGCGGAGGCGCTGGGGCTGCCGCTCGCGATGATCCGCGAGGTCCTGGACCGCGCCAAGAACGAGAAGCTCGTCGCCTACCGCAGCACGACGGTGATGGGCGACTACGTGACGGAGCTCACCGAGACCGGCCAGACCTGGGCGCACGAGTCTCGCAAGCTCACGTCCTACGTCGGCCACGCCCCCGTCCCCTGGGAGCACTACGTCGAGGCCATGAAGTACCAGGCCCTGACGAACAAGAACCCGGGTGTCGAGGACCTGCAGCGCGCGTTCGCCGATCTGCAGGTCAGCGAGGACATGTTCGACCGGCTCGGCCCCGCGGTGACCTCGGGCAAGGCCATGTTCCTGTTCGGCGAGCCCGGCAACGGCAAGACCAGCCTCGCCGAGCGCATGACGCGCTGCTTCGGCGGCACGATCTGGATCCCGCGCACGCTCGACATCGGCGGGTACTACGTCAAGCTGTTCGACGCGGCGATCCACAAGCCCGTGGAGCCCGATCCGACGCGCCACCGCGGCCGGGACCGCCGCTGGATCCGCATCGAGCGGCCCACCGTCATCGCCGGCGGCGAGCTCACGCTCGAGATGCTCGAGATCCGGTACGACGAGACCAGCCGGACCTGCGAGGCGCCGATGCAGCTCAAGGCGAACGCCGGCACGCTGGTCATCGACGACTTCGGCCGCGGCAACACCAAGCCCCGCGACCTGCTGAACCGCTGGATCTTCCCGCTCGAGAAGAAGCGGGACTTCCTGTCGATCCCCGACGGCCGCAAGGTCGAGGCACCCTTCGACGCGCTGCTCGTCTTCAGCACCAACCTCGAGCCGCGCGATCTGGCGGACGAGGCCTTCCTCCGCCGCATCCCGTACAAGATCCATGTCGGCGACCCGGCCGAGGACGAGTTCGCGGAGCTCGTGGTCAAGGTGGCGGAGGGCATGAAGGTCACGCTCGAGCCGCACTCCGTGAAGTACCTCGTCGAGCGCCACTACAAGATGAACAAGCGACCGATGCGGATGTGCCACCCGCGCGACCTGCTCGCGCAGATCGTCCACCTCTGCGAGTACGAGCGCCGGCCGCTGAAGGCCGGGCCCGCCGAGTGGGATCGGGTGGCAGCGAATTACTTCGGCATCTGATGCTCGCCGCGATCCCGTTCTTCCAGCTCTCGGTCTACAACCTCCACGTCCCGGGTGTGGGCGTGCTGCCCATCGATCCGTGGGCCACGCTCGTGTGCGTCGGGTTCGTGGTCGGGCTCGAGATGGCGCGCTGGCGCGCGATCCGGCTGGGGCTCGAGGTCCGCGATCTGGTGGACGGGGCCGTGTTCACCGTGCTGTCCGGCTTCTTCTGGGCGCACGTCGTGACGGTGCTGTTCTACTTCCCGGAGCGCCTGGCCGAGTCCGGGATCATGGCCATCCTGCGCGTCTGGGAGGGCTTCGCGTCGAGCGGCGGCTTCTTCGGCGCGGTGGTGGGGGCGTGGTTCTTCTACCGCGTGTGGAAGAAGCTCCCGGCCCTGCGGTACGCGGACACCATCTGCTACGGCTTCCCGCTGGGCTGGTTCTTCGGGCGGATGGGCTGCGGGGTGGTCCACGATCACATCGGCAAGGTCACCACCTTCCCGCTGGCGATGGACTTCGACCACGGCTTCGGCCCCTGGGTGGACGGCGCGACCTACGCGACCGGCATCCGGCACGAGCTCGGGCTGTACGAAGCCGCCTACATGGTGCTCGTGACCGGGCTGTTCCTGTGGTGGGGGCGCAGGGACCGCGTGCCGGGCTTCTTCCTCGGCGCCTTCGGCATGCTCTACGCGCCGGTCCGCTTCGTGTTCGAGTTCCTGCGCAACGACGACCTCGCGCACCAGGACGCCCGCTACCTCGGGCTGACGCCCGCCCAGTACGGGATGGTGCTGATGTTCCTGGTGGCGGCGGCCTTCTTCGCCACGCGCGACCACAAGGGCTGGAAGGGCGTGGACCTCGCGGGTGGTGCCGCCCCCGAGCCGCCCGCACCCCCCGAGCCGACGGAGCCGGCAGCACCCACGGAGCCTGCCGAGGGGTCGACCTGACCGTGCTGGTCGCCGTCCTCGCCGGGTGCGGGCCAACCGCGCCCGAGGCCTGGCTCGGCGTCGACCAGGCGGTGGTCCTGCCGGGCGGGCGGATCGTGGCGGACATCACGGCGACCCGCCAGGACGCGGACCTCACGCGCACCCGCAAGACCGACAGGTGCTTCCTGTCGCCGTCGGGCGAGACCAGCGGCTGCGTGCTCCCACCGCCCGGCAGCTCGTCGATGATGCTCGTGGGTGGGCTGTTGCTGGACGAGCGCACCGCGGACGGTCTGCGGGCGGTGGCGGTGCTCGACCCGGGCACGCTGGAGGCGGTCGCGCGCTTCGACCTGGGGCTGCCGACCGAGGGAAAGGTGGCCGGAGGGGCGCTGTGGGCGCGGGACGGCGGCGTCGTGCTGCTCACGAACCACGGGCTCGCCGGGGTGGTGGCGGACGACGGCGAGCAGACGGTCTACGCGATCGAGTCCTGGCACCCCGACCGGATCCAACCGCGCTGGCGCCGCGCGCTGCCGCGCTGGCCCGACGAGGTGCTCTGGACCGAGGACGCCGTGCTCGTGCACGCGAACGGCGTCTGGTCGGCGCTGGACGCCGCGACGGGGGTGGTGCGCTGGCGGGCGGAGGGGGTCGCGGGCGGCTGCGTCGGCGCCGGGCAGCTCTGGCTGGCGCAACCCGATCACGTCGTCTCCATCGACCTGACGACGGGGAAGGCGACCGGGCGGCTCGAGCAGGCCACGCCGGGCTGGGTGGCGGCGTGCGTGTGGCGCGAGGGCGCACCCCTGTTCCACGGCGGCGGGCTGGGCGGCGGCGACGGGTGGCTGATGGGCCCGGGGGTCGAGGTCCTGCGGGTGCCGCGGGTGGATCTCGAGCTCGGCGCGCACGTCGACGCGGGCGAGCTGTGGATCCAGGAGCTCGGGCGCGGGCTGGTCGTGGTGGATCCCGCGGCGCGGCGGGTCGGGCCGACGCTGGAGGTGCACGACGTCGTGCGGCTGGGGGAGCGGCTCGGGTGGTACACGATCTCCGCCGACGCCCGCCTGCGCATGACCCTGACGACGGCGGACGGCGCGTTGCAGCGCGAGCGCCAGATCTCGCCCCGCCCCTGGCACGTCGACGGCCAGGTCCTGTACACGTTCTCCAACATCGCAGCGCGCCCCCAGGACCTCGTCGCCAGCTGGCAACTCCCGGGGCTGTCGGCGAGGTAGACCGCGCAGGCGCCGGGTGGATATCGTGCCCGCCTCATGGAGGACCGATGTTCCGCCGCATCCTCATCGCCAACCGGGGCGAGGTCGCCGCCCGGGTGCTGCGGACCTGCCGTCGCCTGGGTGTGCAGGTCGTCATGGTCACGTCCGACGCCGATCGCGACGCGGCCTTCCTCGCCGACGCGGACGAGGTCGTCCCCATCGGGCCCGCGCGCGCCTCCGCCAGCTACCTCGACGCGGACGCCCTGATCGAGGTGGCGCTCCAGCACCGGTGCGCCGCGATCCATCCGGGTTGGGGCTTCCTCTCCGAGAACGCCTCCTTCGCCACGCGCGTGCAGGCCGCGGGCATCACCTTCGTGGGGCCCGAGCCGCGCCACATGCGGCTGATGGGGGACAAGTCGCTCGCCCGCAGCACGATGGCGGACCTCGGGATGCCCGTCATCCCGGGCACGCGCGAGCCGCTCGCCAGCGTCGAGGAGGCCCGCGCCGAGGCGGACCGCGTGGGGTACCCCGTGCTCCTCAAGGCGGTCGCCGGCGGCGGCGGGCGCGGGATGCGTCGCGTGGACGATCCGTCGGGCCTCGAGGCGGCGTTCCGCGAGGCCAGCGCCGAGGCGACCTCGGCGTTCGGGGACGGCCGGATGTACCTCGAGCGGCGCATCGTGGGCGGCCGGCACGTCGAGGTCCAGGTGATCGCGGACCGCTTCGGGCGCTGCCTGGCGCTCGGGGAGCGCGAGTGCTCGCTGCAGCGCCGTCACCAGAAGGTGCTCGAGGAGTCGCCCTCGCCCGGGCTCTCCGAGGCCGAGCGCGCGCGGATCCTGCCGCTGGTGGCCGACGTCGTCGCCCGCTCCGGGTACCGCAACGCCGGCACGATCGAGATGCTGCTCGACGCCGACGGCAAGCTCTGGTTCATGGAGATGAACACCCGCCTGCAGGTCGAGCACTGCGTCACCGAGGAGGTCACGGGCGTGGACCTCGTCGAGTGGCAGCTGCGCGTGGCCTGCGGCGAGCCGCTCCCCGAGGAACCCCCGCGGTCCGGGCACGCGATCGAGTGCCGCATCAACGCCGAGGACCCCGACGCCAACTTCCGCCCGTGCCCCGGGACGCTCACCGCGCTCCGCCTGCCGGAGGGGGAGGGGATCCGCGTGGACACGCACCTGCGCGGCGGCGACCGCATCCCGCCCGACTACGACTCGATGATCGCGAAGCTCATCACCCACGGACCGACGCGACAGGCCGCCATCGAGCGGATGCGCGGCGCCCTCGCGCAGCTCGTGGTCGAGGGGGTACGCACGAACATCGAGCTGCACCGCCGCATCCTGGGCTGGGAGGCCTTCGTCTCCGGCCGCTACGACACCACCTCGCTCGAGACCTGGCTCGCGGGCTCGACCCCTGGAGGCCGCTGATGGCGCGCATCCTGCTCCACCCCATCGGGCGCGAGCTGTCGCACGTGCTCGGACCCGACGACCAGGCGCGCAACCGGGGCCGCGCCGCCGAGCTCGACGCCGCCCTCGCGGACAAGGTCGCGACGGTCCACGCCGGCTGGGGCGAGTCCGCCGTCGCCCGCGTCCACGAGAAGGGCAAGTGGACGGCCTGGGAGCGGATCGAGGCGCTCAAGGACCCGGGCACCGACGTGTTCGAGGTCGGCACCCTCGTGAACTGGGGCCGCGAGTTCGCGGGCAGCAAGCGCCAGGCGCCGGGTGCGGGCGTGATCACGCTGCTCGCGCGGGTCCACGCGCGCTGGGTGGTCGTGATCGCCAACGACAACACCGTGGCGTCGGGGGCCTGGTGGCCGCTGACCCCGGAGAAGATCGAGCGGGCGCAGGCCGTCGCGCGCCGGCTGCGCCTGCCGGTGGTCTACCTCGTGGACTGCAGCGGGCTGTTCCTGCCGGAGCAGAGCCGGTCGTTCTCCGGCGCCACGGGGGCGGGCCACATCTTCACGCAGAACGCGCGCCTCGCGGCCGAGGGCGTGCCGCAGATCGCGGGCGTGTTCGGCGACTGCATCGCGGGCGGCGGGTACATGCCCATCATCAGCGACCGCGTCGTGATGACCGAGTCGGCGTACATGGTCATCGCCGGCGCCGCGCTCATCAAGGGAGCGAAGTCGCTGCACCTGACCTCGCTCGACATCGGCGGGCCCGAGGTCCACGTCCACCAGAGCCGCTGCGCCGACGAGCGCGTCCCCGACGACGCGACCGCGATCCGCGCGATCCGGGCCGAGGTGGAGAAGCTGCCGACCACGGCGGTCGCGTTCTACCGCCACGGCGCCGACCCCGAGCCCCCGCGGCACGATCCGTCCGAGATGCCGGCTCTGTTCCCCGCGGACGGGCGTCAGACCTACGACATCGAGGAGGTGCTGGCGCGCCTGGTCGACGGCAGCCTCTTCCACGAGTTCCTGCCCGGCGTCGGCCGCGAGATGATCACCGGCGTCGCCCGCGTCTCGGGCCTGTGGATGGGCTTCGTCGCCAACCGCCAGGGCCTGATCGACGAGCCCGGCATCGGCAAGCGGCCCGGCGGCGTGCTCTATCGCGAGGGCATCGCCAAGATCAGCGCCTTCGCGCGCGCCTGCGACAGCGACGGCATCCCGCTCGTCTGGCTGCAGGACATCAGCGGCTTCGACATCGGCGTGCAGGCCGAGCACCTCGGTCTGCTGGGCTTCGGCAGCAACCTGATCTACCAGAACAGCACCCAGCAGGCGCCCTTCTTCACGGTGCTGCTCCGCAAGGCCTCGGGTGCCGGCTACTACGCGATGTCGGGCCTGCCGTACGAGCCGGTGGTCCAGCTCGCGACCCCGCTCACGCGCCTCGCCGTGATGGAGGGACGGACGCTCGCGATCGCGACGTACAACAGCAAGCTCGACGACGACTTCCAGATCGCGACCTCCGATCCCGAGGAGCGCCGCCAGATCGAGGAGGGGATGGCGAAGACCGCCGCGCGGATCGAGGTCGACATGGACCCGGTGCGTGCCGCCGCGGTGATGGACACCGACGAGATCGTGCCGCTGGATCGCCTGCGCTCCTGGCTCGAGGCGCTCGCCGAGGCGTCCTGGCAGGGAGCCGGGTACCGCCGGACCAAGAACCCCCGGATCTGGAGCCTGCACGACCTCGAGACGCTCGCGGGGCCGAGGGCGCTGGCGCCGTCCGCGGCCATGACCGCCGCCGAGGAGGGCGACGAGCTGCGCGCGCCGACCGTCGGGGTGTTCGTGCCGGCCGTCGCGCCCGGGACGCCGCTCGTGGCCGGGATGCGCCTCGGGACCGTGGAGCGCGCCGGTCGCGCGGTGCCGATCGTGGTCGACACCGGTGGCGGCGCGGCGGTGGACCTGCCTGCCGCCGGTACCTCCGTGGCCTACGGGACGGTGCTCGCGCGCCGTCGCGCGCTGTCGGCCGAGGACGCCGCGGTCACCGGCGCCGCACCCGCCGCCACCGACGGCGCTCCGCCGGGGACGGTGGTCGTCCGCGCCGAGAGCGACGGCACGCTGTGGTTGCGTCCCGAGCCGAGCGCGCCCGCCTTCGTGGAGGTCGGTGCCACCGTCGCCGAGGCCGCCTCGCTCGGCCTCATCGAGGTGATGAAGACGTTCACGCCGCTGCGGTCGCCCGCGGCCGGGGTGGTGGAGCGGATCCTCGCGAAGGACGGCGCCAGCGTCCGTGCGGGAGCGCCGCTGTTCTGGATCCGGTGAGGGGGGTGGTAGGATCGCGCTCCGGAGGCTCAGTGCCGATGCCACGACCCCTCGCCGGTGCGCTCTTCGCCGGTCTGCTCCTTCCCGCCGTCGCCCTGGCGGACTGCCCCTCGCCGTACACCCTCGACGCGCTCCTCGCCGATCTGGGCACGGTCGAGTCGGCGTTGCGGGCGGGCGACGATCCGAACGCCGTGAAGGGCGCGACGCAGATCGAGAACGGCATCGTCTGCATGAGCGAGCCCATGCGCCGCCCGATCGTCGGCAAGACGTACCGCGCGATGGGTGCGGGCCTCATCATCGGCGGGCAGGAGGAGCGGGGCACGAAGTGGCTGCGCACCGCCGCCGAGGTCGAGCCCACGTTCGAGTTCGGGCTCGAGGATCTGCCGGCGGAGCACCCGGTCCGCGCGGCGTACGCGAACGCCAGGTCCAGCGCCAGCGGCGAGGAGACCGTGCTCTCCGCGACCTGGGCGGGCGAGGGGTACGTCGACGGCCGCAAGCTGGAGGAGCCGAAGGCCAAGGAGGACCGCCTGCACCTCGTGCAGGTCGTGCCCGAGGGCGGCGGCGTCCAGTCCTGGATCGTGACGGGCAGCGAGTTCCCGAGCGCGGCCATGGTGATGACCGTCACGGACACCCGGGGCGAGAAGCCGCCGAAGGGGGAGAAGGCGCCCAAGCCCCCGAAGCCGCCGAAGGGAGAGAAGCCCCCGAAGGGCGAGGAGCCGGTGGCCGCGGCCAAGCCGCCCAAGCCGTCGCGCAACCAGCCGACGACCACGACCGGCCTCGGCGAGGTGCAGCAGGCGAGCCGGAACCGGCCCCCCGAGAAGACGCCGCTGATGCTGGGTGGCGGCCTGATCGCGCTCGGCGGCGGCGGCGTCCTGTACTACCTGGCCTCCGCCAACGTGCAGGACTTCAAGAACGAGCAGGTGGACAGCGAGATCGTCCAGTCGAGCTGGCGGGACGCCCGCCTGTTCACCATCGCGTCGATGTCGGTGTTCGCGGTCGGCGCGGGCACGTTCACCTGGGGCGTGATCCTGGACGGCTCGGGCACCCCCGCGCCCGCCGTCCAGTTCCGCTTCTGAGGAGCGTCGCGAAGAGGCGATGACCACCGCCACGCTGCCGATGGTGTGGAAGGGTCGCTCCGGGCGCGAGTACGTGCCGGCGCCCGGACGCACGCGCCTGCGCTACGGCGAGCTCGCGACCGTCCGCAAGGTCGTGGGCCGCGGCGCGGTCGTCGGGACCTCCGAGGCCGACGAGGGGATCCCGGTCGCGCTGAAGCTGTGGCGCGAGGGCGACGAGACGAGCCTCGACCGCCTCCAGCAGGAGGCGCGCATCCTCGTCGAGCTCGCGAGCCGCGGCGCCGAGATCCCGTCCCCGAGGCTGTACGACCTCGTCGGCGACCCGCTCGTCACCGGCGTCGTCATGGAGTGGTGCCCGGTCGACGTGGAGCGCTGGTGGCGCGACAAGCTGCGTGAGCCCGACGCTCTCGGCCGTTTGTTCGCCGCGCTCGCCGACGCCGCCACCCGCCTCGACGAGTACCACGAGTTCCGCAAGGGGAGCAGCGGCCTGGACGCCGCGCACGGGGACGTGAAGCCCACGAACATCCTGCTGTCGGCGCACGGTCGCTGGCTCGTGTCCGGCTTCGGCGCGCCGCCCTTCGCTCCGCCGGACGACGAGGTGTGGGCGGACAGCCAGATGGTCGTGGCGACGGAGAACTTCGTCGCGCCCGAGGTGCTGTTCTCGGCGCGCGTGCAGTACCCGGGCTCCGTGGACTGCTGGTCGCTCGGGGCCACGCTGTTCGCGCTCCTCAAGCTCAAGCGCATGGTCGACGACGGCGCGCCGCTGCCGTTCAACGGCACCGCCAGCCCGCGCTTCCGGATGGAGCGTGTCGGCAAGGTCTTCGAGGTGTTCGGTCGCGACCCGAGGCGCTTCGTCGACCGGGACCTGGACGCCCAGGCCTTCCCCGATCCGCTGGTGTTGCCGGAGGAGGACCGGCGGACGGTGCGCGACGCGGTCCGCGGCCTGTTCGGCGCCTCCGAGGACGCGCTCGCCCGCGAGGAGGAGCTGTACGAGGAGCTCGTCGGCCTGCTCGACCGGGCGATGTCCATCGATCCGGCGCACCGGTTCACGAACCTCCGGGACCTCGCGGCCGCGTTCCAGACGCTGACCCGCAACTACCTCGCGATCTCCGCGCTCGTGGTCCAGGGCCCGCTGTCGGCCGCGAGCCCCGATCAGCTCGCGCGGGAGCTGGCGGTGTCGCAGCGACGCGCGGGGCAGCTGGCGGCGCGCGTCTCGGAGCTCGAGGCGGAGATCGTGCGGCTCCGGTCCGCCACGCCGACCCCGTCGCGCTCGGGCGTGCCGACCTGGGCGTCGCAGCTCGGGTGGGTGGGGGTCGCGCTCGGGGCCATGTTCCTGCTGCAGGCGCTGACGCTCGGCATCACCCTGGTCCTCACGATCCTGATCTGGTCGATGTCGTAGTGGCGGGTCGCGCACCTCGCGTCGACATGGCATCGCTCGAGCAGGCGCTGTGGTCCACGGCCGCGGTGGTGTTCTACCTGCCGGTGGCGAACGGCTCGATCCTCTACCTGGAGCTGGTCTACGGGGAGTACACCGTCGTCGCGCGCACGATCGGCTTCACGCCGCTGCGGGACGCGGGGATCGGGCTGCTGGTGGGGTCGGTGCTGGCGGCGTCGCTGGTGGCCTTCGCGCGCGTGCCCGTGGGGGAGCGGATGTTCCGGGCGCTGCGGACGCGCCAGGGCGCGTGGTCGCGGGGGATGGGCCTGGCCGTCGGCGCGATCGGGGAGGAGATGTTGTTCCGCGCGGTCCTGCAGCCGCTCCTGGGGCTGCTGCCCACCGTCGGGCTGTTCGCGCTGGTCCACCCGCCATGGCGCCGGGATCTGTGGCCCTGGCCGCTGACCGCGGTGGTGACGGGGCTGGCGCTCGGGGCCTGCTTCGCGACCACCGGTGCCGTGTTGGCGGGGGTGGTGGCCCAGCTCGTCGTCGGCTGGACCAGCTGGTACCTGATCGATCGGGCCTGCGCGGCCGGGCCCGCCGGAGGTCGACCGTGAACGCCCTCGACGCCCTGGGGAGCCCCGTGCGCCGGCAGATGCTGGAGCTCCTCGCCGAGCGACCACGCACCGTGCAGGAGCTGACGTCGGGCTTCGACATCAGCCGTCCCGCGGTCTCGCGCCACCTGCGGGTGCTGCAGGACGCTGGTCTGGTCGACCACGTCGCGCGCGGGACCAGCCACGTCTACGCGATCCGCCCCGAGGGCTTCGAGCCCGTCGCCACCTACGTCGGCCGGTTCTGGGACGATGCGCTGCACCGCTTCCGGCTGGTCGCGGAGAACCTGGAGGAGCCGTGATCCGTCGCTCCATCGTCGTGCGCGTCGCACCCGAGGTGGCGTTCCGGGTGTTCACCGAGCGCACGGACCTCTGGTGGCCGCGCGACCATCGACCCATGGGTCGCGCCGATGCTCGACTCTCGCTGGAGCCGGGCGTGGGTGGCGCGCTCGCCGAGCGCTCCGACGACGGGGCAGAGGTGCTGCTGGGGCGGGTGTTGGCGTGGGATCCTCCGAACGCGCTCGCGCTGGCCTTCTTCCCGGGCAGCGGGCCTGCGTCGCCTACGCGGGTCGACGTCCGCTTCTCGACGGTCGAGGAGGGGACGCGGGTGGAGGTCGAGCACGGCCCGGGGGAGCTGTCGCGCGAGCGCTTCGAGGGCACGGCACCGCGCTTCGACCGCAACTGGGAGCTCCTGCTCCGACATCTCGCGGAGCGATGCGAGGACGCCACTTCCCATTAGGTAACCTATGTGTTACCAAGAGGCGGGAGGGGCGATGGTTGACGGTGTGGCGCGGAAGGAGGAGAGCCTCTTCCGCCGATCGTGTGGGGTGCGTGTCCGTGTCGCGGCGCCGCGGGCGGCGGTGTGGGCCCTGCTCACGGACGCGGAGGGGTTCCCTCGCTGGAACTCGACGGTCACGCGGATCGGCGGGACGATCGCGCTCGGGCAGAAGCTGGCGATCCAGGTCCCGATCTCGGAGCGGACATTCACGCCCACCGTCACCCGCCTCGACCCCGGGCAGCAGATGACCTGGAGCGACGGGTTCTGGCCGATGTTCCGTGGCGTCCGCACCTTCGAGCTGCACGAGGTCGAGGGCGGCACCGACTTCGCGATGGAGGAGGTGTTCACGGGGCTGATGCTCCCGATGATCGCTCGGACCCTTCCCGACTTCGGGCCGCCGTTCGAGCAGTACGCGAAGGACCTGAAGCGAGCCGCCGAGGAGGGAGCATGAGCGAGGGGAAGGGGACGAAGGACGAGCCGTGGACGCTGAAGACGCCGCCTGGCACCTCGGAGTACCAGGCGTGGCGTGACGAGGCCGCGGATCCGCCGGCGTTGGTGGTGCAGGTGGGCAAGACCCAGCTGCGGTACGCGCTGCGCTGCATCGACGACCTGCACGCGATGCTGAAGGAGCGCGCGGACTGGGTGCCGCTCGGGTCGGCGGACGAGCAGAAGGCTGCCGCCGACGGGACGATCGAGGCCTGGGGCCGATCCGCGGACAACCCGGTCGGCGGGTGGTACGGCCTGAAGAAGGGGCTGCGCGGGCGCTTCGGGATGTACGTGCCGCCTGTGCTCGAGGTGCTCGGCCTGGCCGAGGTCGAGCACCAGGCGCGGAACAACCGGATGCGCGCCCGCTGACGCGGCGTTCAGGCCCTTCGGCGGCGCGAGGGGTTGCGCCAGGTGACCTCGGGGCGGCCCGCCTGGTGGGCTGCCCATCTCGCGACCACGAACAGCAGGTCGGACAGGCGGTTCAGGTACCGCACGGGGCCGTCGAGCAGGTCGGGCTGCACGTCGGCGACCAGGAGCGAGCGACGCTCGGCGCGGCGGCAGACCGTGCGGGCCTGGTGGAGCGTGGCGCCGGCGGGCCCGCCGCCGGGGAGCACGAACTCCGTCAGGGGCGGCAGCTCGTCGTTGAAGGCGTCGAGCGTCGCCTCGAGCCAGGTCACGTCGTCGTCGCCGGTGCGGTACATGCCCTCCCAGCGCGCGTCCGCCGGTGTCGCGAGGTCCGTCCCGACGTTGAACAGATCGTCCTGGACGCGTCCGAGGACCTCGTCCAGGCGATCTCGCGCCGCCTCGGGGAGATCGTCCAGCCCCGCTCGGGCGACCCCGATCACGGCGTTCAGCTCGTCGACCGTGCCGTAGGCTTCGACGCGGACATCGTCCTTGCGGACCTCGCTCCCGCCGACCAGCCGGGTGGTGCCGGCGTCGCCCGTCCGGGTGTACACGCGAGTGATGCGCACGGGTCCCTCCTTTCCGCTCCGGGCCCGTCTCGTTAACCTCCCGGGGCACCGGTCGACTGCGACCGTGCGGGAGGAGGAACGTGAATCGATCGGCCCCGGTCGTTCCGCTGCGTGGCTCGGACAGCTCGCTGCTCCAGGTCCAGATCCCGGAGATGCTGCGCCGTCCCATCGGCCAGGTCGCCCTCGTCAACGTCATGGACCTCGTGCAGCTCTCGATCACCGAGGGTCGCCCCAAGGCCATCGACAAGCAGCTGCAGACGTTCGTGGGAGGGGTGGGCCGTCAGGTCGCCGACATCCCGCGCGGCCGCAGCTGGGAGATGTTCGTCGAGGATCTCGAGGAGCTCCCTGCCTCGCAGGTGCCCGAGATGTTCCGCGAGGTCGTCCGCGCCGAGGCCGAGCGCCGGTCCGAGCTGCGCTCCCGCGTCGACGATCTGCTCGCCCGATGGGCGGAGGTGGAGCCGGAGCCGTTCGAGATCGGCACCCGCCACGTCCGGATCCAGAAGGCGCAGATGCAGCAGCCGCGGGGTCCGTCGCCCGAGTCCAGCGCTGCGCCCCGCGAGCGCACGCCGCGGGCGGGCGGCTCCAGCTCCTCGTCCCGGTCGTCGGGGGACGGAGCGAAGACCTCCACCCCGCGCGCGAAGCCGATCCTGGACACCGAGCGCCACGACTACGTGGTGCGGCAGTGCGTCGAGCGTCTCTCGCGGTGCACGTCGGACCGCGGGCTGGCCGAGACCGTGCTGGTCGCCGGCGTCCGGCACGCCGGGCGCGACCTGTACCCGGACATGACCCCCATCGAGATCACCACCATCCTCAAGCAGCTCCGCGACGCCAACCGCGTCCGGTACAGCGCGGGCCGGTGGTCGGTACCGACCAGGTTCTAGCTGGGTTTCCAGCGCCCCTGACGCTTGCGGTCCTCGACGAAGATGTTCCAGGTCCGCTGCATGTCGGCGAGCATGACCTCCTTCTTCTCCGGGAGGAGCGTCACCCGGACCACGAGCGAGGTCCCCTCGAGCCCGATCTCGACGGACTCGCCGTACCACGCGCCCATCTTCTCGAGCACGTTCGACCAGTCGGGCACCAGCTCCATGGGCACCTTGAACTGCAGGATCTCGGTCTTGACCTCATCCTCGGGGGGCGCCTGCGTCTCGTCGGTGTCGTCTGCCATCATGGGGCTCCGGCGAGAGGGTAGCACCGTGGCGAAGCAGATGTGGGTCGGGCGCACGGCGGAGCTCGAGGCGGTGCGCCGCGCGGTCTCCGAGGGCTCGACGGTGGTCACGGGTCCACCTGGGATCGGCAAGACGGCGCTGCTCGAGCGGCTGGCCGAGGGCTGGCCGGGGGAGGTGATCCGGTGTGATCTCGGGGAGCGGTCGACGCCGGGCTCGATCGTCGACGCGGTGGCGAGCGCGCTGGACATCGGGGCGGATCGGGGCGCAGCCATCGGCGCGGCCCTGGCGGCGCGGCCCGGTGCGCTGCTGATCCTCGATGGGGCGGAGCGCGCGGGGACCGCGTTGGTCGAGCTGATCGAGCGATGGGCCCCTCCGGCCGTGGTCGTAGGGTCCAGGATCCGTCTCGACCTCGACCGCACCATCGCGCTCGGGCCGCTCCCGGTCGACGACGCCGTGACCCTGTTCCTCGCGAGCGCCCGTCGCCTGGTGTCGGGTCCTCTCGACCAGGGACAGGTCGAGACGCTGGTCCGCGCCCTCGACGGGGTGCCGCTGGCCGTGCTCGTGGCGGCCTCGCGCGTGCGGACGGTGGGCCTGGACGATCCTGCGCTGCTCGGGGCGGTGGCGCGCTCGGGACCGCTCGCGGCCGCCGTCGGCGCGAGCATCGACGCGCTGGACGAGGAGGCCAGGCGTGCGCTGGGTCGGGTCACGCTGTTCGAGGGCGTGTTCGACGCCGCCGGCTTCCGCACGGTGGGCGGCGCCTCGGACGAGGTGCTCGAGTGGCTGGTCGACGCGTCGCTCGTCGGCGTGACGGGACCAGGGAGGCTGCACCTGCTCCGGGTGGTGCGGCACCTCGCGGCCGAGCGGTGGGACGAGGCCGATCGGGCGGAGGTCCGCGCTCGCTGGGCGTCCTGGGTACGCGAGGCCGCCGACCGCGCGGCGCGGACCTGCCGGAGCACGGGCCGGACGGACGACTACGAGGCGCTCCGCGGCGACCTGCGCGCGCTCGCGCCGACGCACGCCTGGGCGGGGGTGGCCCTGCTCGGCCTGCATCTCCAGCGAGGACCGCTGGTCGACCCCACTCTGGGGACGGACATCCCCGCCGAGGTGGCGCCCCGCCTCGCGCTGCTCCGCGCCCGGCTGGCGGGCCGCCGCCTCGCGCACGCCGACGCGCTCCAGCTGTTGGAGGCGTGGGGGACCGACGGCGTCATCGGCGCCGAGATCGTCATCGAGCGCCTCCACCACCTCGTCGCGCTCGACCGGCTCGACGAGGCGCGGGCGCTCCTGCCGGAGGTCCGGCGGGCGTCGTCCGTGGACCCGGAGCGGATCGCGCGCGCACGCCTCGCGGAGGCGGTGTTCCACCGGCGCCTGGGGGACCTCGATCGCGCGGTGGAGGTGCTCCGCGAGGGCCTTGCAGCCATCGGGACGGAGCCGCTCCCGGACCTGCGAGCGCGCACCTTCGCGCACCTCGGCGCCATGCTGAGGACCATCGACCCGCCGGCCGCGGAGGAGCACCTCCGGCGCGCGCTGGAGGCGGCGACCCAGTGCGGGGACGTCCGCCGGGAGGGGGTCGTGGCCCAGTGGCTCGGGCTGCTCCTCGCCGACCGCGGTGAGCTCGACGAGGCCGCGGAGCTGCTGATCCGCTCCGCCCGTCGCTGCGCGAGCGTCGAGAACGCGCCGTTCGTGGCCAACGCCGCCACCTACCTCTGCCAGGTGAGGCTGGAGCAGGGCCGTCCGGACGACGCCCGGGAGGCGCTGGCACCCGCCATGGAGGTCACCGCCGCCACCGCGGTCTCCCGGGCGACCGCGCTCGGACATCGATCGTTGATCCTGCACTTCGAGGACGACACCGCTGCGGCGGTCCCGATCTACGAGCAGGTGGTGGGCGAGCTCGAGCGGCTGGGCCGCGGAGCGATGGCCGCGAGCTGGCGCGCGTTCCTGGCGCTGGCGGACCCGAGCCGCCCCGGGGGATGTGGTGATCCCGCGCTGGATCGTCTTCTCGAGGCGGCGAGGGGTGGCGGCGTGGATCCGGGGCTGCGCGAGGAGGCGCGGAGCTGGGGACGGGCGGACGCCCGGCTGCTCTTGATGCTGTCGGACCGCTCGGGCGTGACCTGCACCGCGGACGGGTCGACGTTCGTGCTGCGCGACGGCAGCCGGGTGGATCTGAGCCGCCGGCCCCTGCTCGTCCGGCTGGTCCGCACGCTCGTGGAGGCCGGCGCCGGGGGGACGGTCGGGCGCGGCGCGCTGATGGAGGCCGTGTGGCCCGGAGAGCGGCTGGTGGGGCGCTCGGGCGACGCGAGGCTGCACGTCGCCATCTCCACGCTCCGCAAGCAGGGCGTGCCGCTGGTGACGACCGAGGTGGACGGCGAGCTCGCCTACGCGTTGGAGGCGGACGTGCGCATCGTCGGCTGACGTCCCGATCAGGCCGGGAAGCGCTCGGCCACCATCGCCTGGATGGTCGGGGGCAGTCGCACGAGCTTGTTCTGGGCGTCCACCGCCACGAGCTCGATCAGGATCTCGACCAGCGGCGTGGCACCGCCCCTGCGGAAGACCGGCTGCCGGAAGATCAGGCGGTAGGTGCTGGCCATCTCGACCGTCGTGCGGACCTCGAGCTCGTCGCCGAAGCGGGCGCCCTCGCGGAACACCATCTCCGCCTTGTAGACGACGAAGCCCACGCCCTCGTCGCGGTAGAGCGCCACCAGCGACTCGCGCCCGAGGACGTGCTCGCGCGAGCGCTCCGCGTACTTGAGGTAGTTCGCGTGGTAGACGAGCCCGGAGTGGTCGGTGTCCTCGTAGTAGATCGACACGTTCGTCACGTGGGGCTCGGGCACGTCTCCTCCGGGCCGGCCACCTATCCGTCGTCGCTGCTATCGTCGCGCCGGAGGTGCCCGTGGAGTGGAAGGGACGGACCGTGCTGGTGACGGGGGGAAGCCGTGGGATCGGGCGCGCGATCGCGCTGCGGGCGGCACGGGCGGGGGCCAACGTCGCGATCGCCGCCAAGACCGCCGAGCCCCACCCCAAGCTGTCCGGCACCATCCACACCGTCGCCGCCGAGATCGAGGCCGCGGGGGGCAAGGCGCTGCCCCTCGTCGTCGACGTCCGGGACGACGCCGTGGTCGAGGCCGCGGTGGCCCGCACCGCCGAGACCTTCGGCGGCATCGACGTCGTGGTGAACAACGCCTCCGCCATCCAGCTCACGGGCACGCTCGACACCGCGATGAAGCGCTTCGACCTCATGTTCTCGGTCAACGTGCGGGGAACGTACTCGGTGAGCCGCGCCGCGATGCCGCACCTGCTCCGATCCCCCTCCGCGCACGTGCTCGTCCTGTCGCCGCCGATCACGCTCGATCCCAGCTGGTACGGCAACCACCTGGCATACACGATGAGCAAGATGGGCATGAGCATGTGCGTGCTCGGGCTCGCGAAGGAGTTCGCGGGCAAGGTCGCCGTCAACGCCCTGTGGCCGAGGACGACCATCGCGACGGCGGCGATCGAGATGATCGGGGGTGATGCGCTCGCTCGCCGATCGCGCAAGGACACGATCATGGCCGACGCGGCGTTCGAGGTGCTCTCGGGACCGGTGAGCGCGACGGGTGCGTTCCACCTCGACGAGGATGTGCTGCGGGCCGCGGGCGTGACGGACTTCTCGGCGTACGCCGTGGACCCGACGCAGGAGCTGGCCCCCGACCTGTTCCTGTGACGCGCGCCGGCCCCGTGGCCTGCTACAATCGTCGCAGATGGCTCGACCCTCGCCCGCCAAGCACGGACTCGGCGCTCGCCCCTCGGTGAAGGGGGCTCCGAGCGCGTTCGCGCAACCCTCCGCCGTCGGTCCGTCCGAGACGCCGTCGGCCGATCGTCGTGGTGCGGCGGGGCGATCCTTCCGCCCACGGAAGGCTGGCGATCCGGAGACGACGGACCCCCAGGGGTTCGCCCCCGGAGGCGGTGCGCCGGCGGCGCGGGGTCCTGCACCCTTCGCGAACTACGGCCCCGACGCCCGGCAGATGGCCGGCGGCCTCGAGGGCTCGCGGTCCCAGAGCCGCGGCGTGCTCGCGATCGTCGGCGGGCTCGTGTTCATGGCGGCGTCCACCTTCGTCATCCTGTTCGCCGTGCTGCTCGTGATGCTGTGGTGGACGGCGAACCAGCGCGCTGGGGATCTCGCGAACGGCGAGGACGGCCCACAGCACATCCGGGACACGGGCTTCGCCGACCCGCAGCGGTCCGTGCGCCACGGGCCGGGCCCCCGCGACCCCGGCGACCCTGGCGACGGCACCAACCGCGACCCGAACTTCATCCCGCCGGGACCGTCCACCGTCGTCGTCTCGCGCGACATGATGTTCCACTCGATCGAGATCAACTGTCCGGGCGGGTACCGCAACCGAGGTCGCTTCAAGAACGTCGACACCCAGATGATGTCGGCGACCGTCCCGAACGTGCCCGGCGACGAGAGCTGCGTCGTGACCTTCCAGGGCTCGGAGCCCGCGAAGACGTACATCCGCGGCAACGAACGCAAGATCTGCAAGTTCAACCCGGTCGAATGCTACATGATGTAGCGTTTCCGTTCGACCGCGTTCCTGCGTCGCCGTCGCCCATGTACGCGTGTGTCAGCGGGTCCTGACCATTCGACGACACAGTACCCTTGGACGAGCACGGGGAACGATGGCTACCCCTGGGGAGGAAGCAACCACCCGAGGGGCCCTTGAGCAATCACAAGCACCTGTTCGCATTCGTGCTGTTCGCCGGAGGCTGCGCCGGCGACGCCACTCCGGAGACCACCGGCTCGGCGTCCGGACTGAGCACCGCGTTCGACGCCTTCCGCGACAACGTCGTCACCTACAAGGACGGCGACGAAGTCGTCATCGAGACCACCGGCCTGCCCGACCACACGTCGGTCTATTGGAGCCCTTCGCACGAGCTGCACATCGACGAGTCGGACGTGGACATCGCACCTGGGTACATCGACGACTTCAACGGGAGCTACACGCTGCGGGTTCCTTTCGCCCCCGAGAAGGCGTCCAGCACGACGTCGACCGGACTGGGTCCCATCGGGATCGCCGTGAGTGGTGCCGTGATCTACAACGATGAGGAGGGACCCAACGTCCCCATCGACAACGCGATCGGGTCGCTCGACTACACGGGCGCGCACACGGGCCCCCAGAGCTATCACTACCACCTCGAACCGGTCGCCTGGACCGAGGACGACGACGCGTTGATCGGGATCATCGGCGACGGCTTCCTCCTCTTCGGGCGCAAGTGCGCCTCCACCGGGGACCACCCGAGCGATCTCGACGCCTCTGGTGGGCATACGTCGACCACGCAGTACGACAGCGTGGAGACCTACCACTACCATGTCCCCAACGAGGTCTACCTCGGCCAGTACTACATCCTGTTCTCTGGTGACTACCAGGGTACTCCCAGCCAGGTGCAGTAGCCGTGGGACCCGTTCCGCTCGTCGTGTGGCTCTGGAGCTGCGCGACCGCACCCACCGCTCCACCCGACGTGGAGGTGCCGCTGGACGACCTCGTCCTCGACCGGGACCGAGGGCTGTTCCTGCTCGAGGGTGAGCCCTACTCCGGCTACGCGGTGGCCACCGACGACCGCGGCGAACCGCGGGAGCGGGCCGGCTTCCTCGAGGGTCGTCGCTCGGGTCTCCGGGTGAGCTACCACGCGAACGGAACCGTGGGTCAGGAGGCGCGGTACGTCGATGGACGCCTCGACGGCCTGCAGAGGACCTGGTTCGACGACGGAACACTCCGCTCCGAGGGCACGATGGTCGACGGCGTCGGGGAAGGCGTCCAGCGCCAGTGGTACGCCTCCGGGGCGCCGTTCAAGGAGCGGCACCTGGTGGGCGGGGTCGAGCAGGGCCTGCAGCGTGCCTGGCGCGAGAACGGAGCGATCTACAACAACTACGAGGCCCGCGACGGACGGATCTACGGACTTCGTCGGTCGAAGCTGTGCTTCAGCCTGGAGGAAGAGAAGGTGACGCTTGCTCCCTAGCTTCGTGGCGCTGCTCGTCAGCGGATGCTCGACCTCGACGGCTCCCGTCGACACGCTCCCCTACTTCGACAGCCCGGAGTTCACGCCGCAATGGCTGGACGAGGCTCCCGATGGGTTCCACGCGATCCCCGCCTTCACCCTGACGGACCAGAGGGGGAACCCCGTGACCGAAGCCGACATGACCGGTCACGTCACCGTCGCCAACTTCTTCTTCTCCACCTGCGACGGGATCTGTCCCAGGACCACGGACCACCTCCGGCTCGTGGACGAGGCGTTCGCGGAGGACGAGCCGCTGTTGGTCCTCTCGCACAGCGTCACCCCGGCGAAGGACACCGTGGAGGTGCTCGCGTCGTACGCCGAGGCGCGCGACATCACCTCCCGACGGTGGCACCTCCTGACCGGCGACCGCGACCTGATCTACGATCTGGGCCGCTCGGCGTACTTCGTCGAGGAGGACCTCGGCGTCGACAAGTCGACCGACGACTTCCTCCACACCGAGAACCTCGTGCTGGTCGACCAGGACCGCCACCTCCGTGGGATCTACAACGGGCTGAACCGACGCTCGGTCGAGCAGCTCGTGGCGGATGCGAGGGTGTTGTTGGAACGCTGACCATCGAGGGTGGCAGGGGACGCTCGCGCTGAGAGCCGGGCACAGCGTCACCCGTCCCCGCGAGCCGACGACAGCCGCCGCTGCAGAGAGAGGATGCTCCGTCCGCTCTACGACGACGTGAAGCGCATGGAGGCAACGGTGACCGCCAGCCGCTCGCCTACTGATCGATTGGCTGGGGCCCGAGCCCGTGTCGGGTCTCGACGGCACCATAGGCTTTCGGGACGAGCTCGATCACGGTGTGCAGGGGGATGGGCAAGCGGGGGACCGAGGCCATCGGCTGGTCCGTGAGGAACGCGTACAGGCAGCGGACGACGGCCTGGTGGGCGACCACGACCAGTGGGGCGCGCGTCCGCTCGATCTCGACGATGACGGGGTCGAGCCGCTGGATCACGTCGAGGTAGCTCTCGCCGCGCGGGTAGCGGTACCGCAGCTTGTCGGCCTTGCGGGCGGCCCACTCCTCGGGAGCGTTCTGCTCGATCGCGTCGTAGGTCCAGCCGTCGAAGCGACCGCCGTCGATCTCGTCGAGGTTGCGCAGCGCGCGCGTCGGCCAGGGGAGGGGGGCCGCGGTCTGGCGCGTGCGCTGCAGCGTGCTCGTCCACACGACCGGGCGCCCCTCGATGCGCTCGCCGAGGAAGGCGGCCAGTCGACCCGCGAACTGCTGCCCGGCGGCCGTGAGCGGGCTGTCCCCGCCGATGCGGTGCTGCGTGTTGTACGCCGACTGCCCGTGTCGCGTGAGGTAGATCGGGCGCGACATCAGGTGCTGGTTGAGCAGCAGCGGGACGATCGCGGTCGGCACCGATCCGCGGAGCCGATGGATCTCCACCCGCTCCCCCACGTCCACGAGGCGGATCCAGGAGCGCTCCACCTCGTCCATCGGCTCGTACGCGCGCTCGTAGTGCGCGATCCGCGCGCGGAAGTCGGCGACCGCGGCGTCCGGGTCGACCCCGACGTAGTCGGGCATCGACAGCTTGGACTCGCGGATGTTGGCCTCGATCTGCGCGGGGTCGTTGCACACGGTCTCGATGAAGATGGGCGTGAGTCCTCGCTCACCGAGCACTCGCGCCACCATGTCGCGCCGCTCGCGGGTCGCGTTGGTCGCGTCGTAGATCGCGATGCGTCCCTTCCCGTCCCCGACCCACGCCACCAGGTCCCGCAGCGCCTCGACCGCGACCTGGTGGCGGGACTGGAAGCCCTCGGGGTTGTCGGGATCGAAGAACGACGCCGGCTGCGTCGAGCCGAGCCGCTCGCGCCGGTAGTTGCCGACGTTGAAGACGCGGGCCTCGCGCCCGAGCCAGGTGAGGTAGCGGGCGAGCTTGCGGGCGAGGAAGGTCTTGCCGCGCGCGGGCAGGCCCACCATCACCAGCACCACGGGGTCGTCGTCGATGAGCGTGATCACGGCGCGAGCATACGCCGCTCGATCGTGGGGCGGACTTCGAATACGAAGGAGCACCCGAACGTCGGATCGGCGTCGTGGTGTGGGAGGTGCCCCCGTGCGTTCCGCTGGCCTGATCGTCTGCGTGTTGTCCCTGCTCGTCGCTGGCGACGCCTTCGGAGCGTCCAAGGACAAGAACGCGAAGAAGAAGAAGACGGACACCGGGGTCCAGGAGACGGGCATCGAGGCCTTCGACGCCGTCTTCGCTCGTGTCGGCGAGATCGACGCGCAGCTGACGTCGACGGAGTCCGAGCTGCGCACGGGCAAGCGCAACCTCAACACCGCGCTCGACCTGCAGCGCGGCACCCCGCTGACGGACGGCATCGCAGAGCTGCAGAAGCGCGCCGAGGGCAAGCTCCAGGTCACGATGGCGAAGGGCAACGTACCGAAGCTCTCCGCGACCGACGCCATCCCGTCGAACGTCCAGAGCGCGGTCGACGCGGTGAACGCGCTGAGCCTGAACATGACGACCTCGCTGACGGACATGGAGTCGCTCGTCCCCGAGATCCAGGGGCTGATCGACGAGGCCGGTCAGATGCCGGACCGCCTCAAGGACGAGTTCTCCGGCGGCACCGCCAACATCGTCGACCAGCTCTTCAAGCTGCCGAAGACCACCAAGGCGCTCAAGGCGGACATCGATCTGACGCTCGGGCTCGACGACCGGGCGATGTCGCTCACGAACCGGATGACGGACCTGCTCGACCTGGTGACGACCGAGTTCGCGCCCGGCGGCAGCGGTCCGAGCAACGGGCGCGGGAACCAGGGGACGACGGGCAACAAGCCCGCCGGTGGGCCCGGCAACAAGCCCGCGGGCGGTCCGGGCAAGAAGAAGTAGCGCCCCTTCCCCTGGGGTACGATGCGGCCATGACACCTCCGGTCGGGCTGCTGGACCGTTGACGCTGCTGTGGCTGGTCGCGGCGACGGCGCTGGCGCAGCGGGCGGACGAGCCCTGGCGCACCGTGCGGACCGAGCACTTCACCGTGCACTACCCGCTCGCGGCGGAACCGTGGACCCTCGAGACCGTGGGGCGCATGGAGGAGCTGCATGCGCGGGTCGTCGAGGAGGTGGGGTACGAGGACGGCCGCCGCGTGCGCGTGCGCGTCGCCAACCCCTACGGCCTGGCGAACGGGTTCGCGCTGCCCTTCCTGGGCCACCCGCGGATCGAGCTGTGGGCGACCGCACCCGAGGCCTCCTCGGTGATCGGCCACTACCGGAGCTGGGGCGAGCTGCTGCTCGTCCACGAGGACGCGCACGTCGTCCACCTGACCCGCCCCTCGCGCAACCCCGCTCGCTCCGCGATCGACGCCATCACCGGGCTCGGGCCGCTCGCCACGGGCGCACCGCGCTGGGTGATGGAGGGGTACGCGACGGTGGTGGAGGGCCGGCTCACGGGGCTCGGGCGCCCCAACGGGGACTACCGACCGACCTACCTGCGCGGGCTGGCGCTGGCGGGCGCCTTGCCCGACTACGACGAGCTGTCCGGCAACGAGCGCTTCCTCGGCGGCAGCGACGCGTACCTCGTGGGCTCGGCCTACCTCGAGTGGCTGTCGGCCCGCGCCGGTGAGGACGCGCTGCGCCAGCTCTGGCGGCGGATGTCGGCCCGGGAGGTCCGCACGTTCGACGACGCGTTCACCGGCGTGTTCGGCGAGCCCCCGGCCGTCCTCTACGGGCGCTTCTCCGCTGAGCTGACCGCGGACGCCGTGCTGGCGGCGCGCGCGGAGGGGGATCCTCCGGGGGCGTTGTTCCAGGCGGTGCGGGGCGCGGTGAGCGCGGTGTCGCTCTCGCCCGACGGGTCGTCCGTGGTGGCGACGGGCCGCAACGAAGCCGAGGGGACCTGGGTGAAGGTGTGGGCGCTGGCCCCCGACGAGGAGGCGCAGCGCAAGCGCGAGGAAGCGGTCGCTCGCGCGCTCGAGCGCGACCCGCTGGACGTGGCACCCGTGCCTCCGACACATCCGCCGCACGAGGTCCTGCACCAGCTCCACCTGCGCGGCTGGATGGTGCGGGACGTGAGCTTCCTGCCAGACGGTGACCAGGTGGTCCTCACCGCGGGCCGCACGGACGGATCCGGCAGGCTCCGGTGGGATCTGTTCGAGTGGAACCTCGCGTCGGGGCGGCTGCGCCGGGTGACGCGACGCGCGGACGTCCGGTCGCCCGACGCCACCCCCGACGGTGCCGCGCTGTTCGCCGTCCGCCAGGACTGGGGCCGCACGGAGCTGGTCCGGGTGGAGCGTGCCACCGGGGAGGTCACCCCGCTGGCGCTCGGTGAGCCGGGCGTCGCGCTCGACGGTCCGCGCGTGTCGCCCGACGGTGCACACGTCGCCTGGCTCGAGTCCCGACGCGAGGGATGGAGCGCGGTGGTCGCGGGTCCCGACGGCGAGGACCGACTGTTGTTGCCCGCGAACCGCCGTGGGGGCGCGGTCACCCAGCTCGCGTGGACGCCCGACGGTGCGCTGCTCGGCGTCGTGGGCGAGGAGGGCGGGCTGGACGTCGTGACCCTGTGGCGGGACGGGCTCCCCGTGGGGCGTCGCGAGGCGTCGCTCCCGGGCGGGATCCTCGCGATGGACGCCACCGCCGACGAGGTGCTCGCGGTCACGCTCGGCCCGCTCGGCCAGGACCTGGTCCGGCTCCCGCTGACCGCCGACGGGCTGCCTGCGCGCGAGCCCGCACCCCCGCCGGTCGGTCGTCCGCCCACGCCGACGGCCGCTCCCGAGCTGCCCTCGCGCATCGACCTGACGCCCGAGCCCTACGGGTTGGGTCCGATGGAGGCGTGGCCGCTGATCGCGGGGGGAGGGACGACCGCGGGAGACGCCGGCCAGCTCGAGCTGGGCGTGCGCGTGGGCGACGTCGTGGGCCGGACGGAGGCGCTGCTCGTGGGGGCGATCCCGGCCAACACGGGTGGTGCCGGGGGCGGTCGGCTCGGCTTGGCGCTGCGGGTGTTGCCGGTGACCACCACCGGCGATGTGTGGATGGCCGGCGACGATCGCCTCGGCACGCGGCGCATCGGGACGATGCTCGGGGCGTCGGGCACCTGGCGGGACAGCAACGCTCGGGTCACCGTCCGATCCGGTGCGCTGGTGGACCGCCCGCTGGACGGCGACGAGCACCCGGGGCGCGATCTCGTTTCGGCCCAGGTCGGCGGCGCCTGGCGCGAGGGTCGTGCTCGGGGGTTCGGCCTGTCCGCCTCCACGGGTGGTCAGGCGGGTCGGCTCGGGACGGACGAGCTGTGGACGGTCGAGGGCGCGGTCGGCGGGTGGGCCTTCGACGGGATCGGGCACGTCGCCGCCTCGTACCGGCGGGGGCGCTCGAACCGTGGCGGCATCGGCGGCTTCGCGCTCGGCGGGGTGCAGAACACCGTCGTCCCCGACCTCGCCGAGGCCTTCCGGGTGATGGACCCCGCGTTCGCGCCGGGAACCGCCTGGGGCACCGACCACGACGAGCTCGAGGTGTCCGTGGGCGCGCCGATCTCGGTGGTCGCCCTGCGGCATCGCGTGGGCGGCGCCGAGCTCGGCCCGCGTGGGTACACGAGCGTCGGGCTGCGGGTCGAGCAGGCGGTCGATGCCCAGCCGTTCGTCCGCGTGCCAGCGTCGTCGTTGGGTCTGGGGGTCGCGTGCCGCGTGGAGGGGCCGGGGCTCGGCCTGCAGCCGCAAGCCTGCCAGCACGTCGAGGACTGGGCCGCCTGGGGTTGGCTGAGCTGGGACGTGGGCCGGTAGCCCGGCTCACGGCGCGACGGAGCAGCTCCCATCGGCGCACCGCACGGCCACCTGCTGCCCTTCGACCACGTCGAGCTCGAGCAGCACCGCTCCATCGGGCGTGCCGTCGGTGAGGCGGTAGTGGCCTGCGGGGACGGGCCCCGGCGCGAACACGTGCTCGGCGTCGTCGACCAGGACCAGCGGATGGTCGGAGCTCAGCGTCCACGCGCCGCCCGCCGCCTGATCCGCGAGGCCGATGGTCTCGTCGCGCGTGACCGTGGGCGCCTCCTCGGCGAGCGGCTGTTCGTTCGCCACCTGCGGCGTCGCCGAGGTCTTGGGGAGGGTGATCGCCGGTCGCTGGTTCGTCCGCGCCCCGAGCCCGGGCGGCGGGCCGTCGACCTGCCTCGGGGCGGCGGCGGGCATCGGCGCCGGTGGCGGCGGCTGACCGTCCTCCTTCTCGAACATCCCCTCGCCACCGACCTCCGCCGCCGGCCCAGCGTCCATCGAGGCCGGTGCCACGCCTCGGTTGGCGGACATCACCACCAGGCCGCCCACGCCCGTGCCGCCGACCACCAGCATCATCGTCAGCGCCAGTCCCATCACCGCGACGAACGGGGCGGCGCGGCGCGCGAAGCTCGATCGACGCTGCGGGGGCGGATCGGTCGCGAGCGATCCCTCGCCATGGCCCGACACCAGGCCCGTCTGCCAGGTCTGCGGGGTCTGGGCCGAACCGGCCGAGCCGCCGCCCGACAGGCCGCTCACGGCACTGCTGCTGACGGAGTCGAGCAGGCTCCGGTCCCAGGCGGCACCGCGGTCCGACGCCAGCTCCTCGAGCCCGACCCACGTCGCGTACAGCGCATCCACGGATGGCGTGCGCTTGTCGGGGTCGACCACCAACGCGCCCAGGATGGCCTTCTCCATCCGCTCGGGCAGCTCTGGGACCAGCTCGGTGGGGTGGGGGAAGGTCCCCGCCTTCACCTGCTCGTAGATGTCGAACAGGTCGTCGCTCTGGACCGGCCGGCGCCCCGTGCAGAGCTCGTAGAGGGTGACCCCGAGGGCATAGACGTCGGCCCGCTCGTCGACCTCCTTGGCGCTGCGGAACTGCTCCGGCGCCATGTACGCCGGTGTGCCCATCATCGCGCCGGTGCGCGTGCGTCCGGGGTTCGAGCCGTCGCCCTGCGTCATCTTCGCGAGACCGAAGTCGGCGATCTTCGGGGTGAACCCGTCGTCCGTGCGCGCCATGAGCACGTTGGCGGGCTTCAGGTCGCGATGGATGAGGCCCACGCGGTGCGCCGCCCGAACGCCCTTCAGGATGCCGCGCGCGACCTCGTCGATCTGCTCGATCGTGGGTCGGTGGACGCGCAGGAGGCCGTCGAGCGAGGGGCCGTCGACGTACTCCATGACCAGCGCGGGCGAGCCGTCGATGCTCACCACGTCCACCACCGAGACCACGTTGGGGTGGCGCAGGTTGGCCTGGTACATCCCTTCGCTCTGCAGGCGCTCCCGGATCTGCCTGCTCGGGAGGTCCAGCACCTTCAGCGCGTGGACGCTGCGCAGCGACTTGTGGCGGATGCGGTAGACCGAGGCCATCCCGCCGCGACCGAGGAGCTCCTCGACCACGTACTTGTCGACCATCGTCCCCGGCGCCAGCTCCACCGCAGCCCCCGTACCTCACCTACGCAGAAGCTCCCGGGAGCTTACACCTGGAGCGCGCCCAGGCGGTCTCGCTGCCCACTCGCCTCGAGGAGCATGCGGAGCGCGGTGCGGACCACGTCGGCGCGGTGCGCCTGGCCGCCGACGGCCGCGAGCTCGACGCCGATCAGCGCGAGACCGATGGCCGGCTCGCCCTGCGCCCCGGCGCGCGGCAGGACGGTCATGGCCTCCGACACCACCTCGTCCCACGTCGCCCAGGCACCCTCGGCCGCGCTCTTCACCAGGCGGACGCCCAGGGTCGCCGCCGCCCTCCCGTGGTGGTCGAGCAGCGACAGGAGCGGAACGAGGCGCTCGACCGTGTCCCAGGCGAGGCGAGAGCCGCCCTCCGTCCGCGCCTGGGCGCGTGCGAGCCAGAGACGCGTCCGCAGCTGGCGCTCCGAACCCAGGGCCTCCTGCAGCGACGCCGCCCGCGCGAGCTGCGTCACCGCCTGATCCACCAGATCGCGACGGAACAGCTGCAGCCCGAGGTGCTCGCGGGCCTCCGACGCGCCCGACGCAGCACCCGCCTCCTCGAACACTGCGGCCGCCTGCTCCCAGCGCCGCGCCGCCTCCTCGGGGTCGCCGCCGAGGTCCTCGACACGACCCTCCTCCAGGCGGATGTCGGCCAACACGAGGCCTTCGGCCTGCTCCGCCGCCCGCGCCAGCAGCCCGCGCGCGCGTCCCACGTCGCCCTTGCGCCGCGCCATGCGCCCCAGCAGCATCAGCCCCTCGGGTCGGGTCGCTCCGCGCAAGAGCTCCTCGGCCTCGGCGTCGCGGCGGAGGCGCACCAGCAGCGAGCCCTCGATCGCGGTGGCCGCCTGCTCCACGTCGCGCCACCCGTGCCTCCGCCCCGCCAGGCGAGCGCGCTGGGCCTCGACGAGCGCGGGCTCGAACCTCCCGAGCTCCTCGAGGCAGCGCGCGGTCACCGTCCAGCTCCGTCCCCAGCGCGGGTCCGTCGGGGGTGGGTCGGCCGTTCGCAGCGCGTCGGCGGCGGTGGCGAGCAGGGCCTCGGCGGGGACGGGGCCGATCGTCTGCAGGCGGTGCTCGACGCCCTGCAACAGCGGCTCGACGGCCTCGAGCACGCTGCCCGCCTCCAGCAGGTGTCGGCCGAGGCGCTCGCTGCGCTGGGGATCGCTGGGCAACGAGGCCAACATCTGCGCGCAGGACCGCTGGTGACGCGTCCAGCGGCCGCCCTCGCGAGCTTGCCGCAGCAGCGCCTCCCGCAGCATCGCGTGGACGAACGCGAAGCTCTCCCGGTCGGAGGAGACCACGAGGTGGTGCGCGAGCAGGCGGTCGACGAGCCGGGTGCGCAGCGCCTCGTCGCCGGGGAATCGGTCGCCGAAGTGCCCCGCCGGGTCGTCGCAGGCGCGACGCCACTCGCGGCGCGACACCTCCTGCCCGAGGCACGCGGCGATCTCGAGGTACTCCCCGACGGCGGTGGGGAACTCGGCGTCTCCGCGGAAATCGGCGAGCACGCGATCGAGGTGCCCCGTCCACACGGCGAACAGGTCGTCGGGCAGCTCGGCGCGCGCCCCTCGCTTCAGGACGAAGCCGCGGCCGCCGACCTCGAGCGTGCCGTCCTGGACCCAGCTGCCCACGAGCTGGACCGCGAACAGCGGGTTGCCTGCGGTGCGCTCCTCCACGCGGGTCGCGAGCGTGTCGTCGAGGCCCAACAGATCGCGGACGAGCTCGCGGTGGGCCGCCTTGGGCAGCGGGCGCAGCGCCAGGCGAGTGGCGCCAGGGGTGTCCATCAACCGCGCCAGCCGACGCGCCTCGTCGCCCTCCTCGTCCAGCGCCTCGTCGCGCATCGCGAGCAGCAGCAGGCACGGGAACGGGCGCAGCTCCTGGGTCCGGAGCACCTCGAGCGCGAGCCCCAGCCCGTGCAGCCCCCACTGCACGTCGTCGAGCCACGCGATGAGCGGGCGTCGCGTCGCCAGGCGGTACATCGTGGCGCTGGTGCCGGCGTAGTACTCGCGCGGACGCGTGAGCCGGACGACGCGTTCCCCGCGGGACAGGTCCTCGGCCGTGGCGGGGCAGAGCAGCTCGGTGAGCACGGCCGCTTCGTCCTCGTCCTCCGAGCCGTGCCGGCGCAGGAAGTCGCCCACGCGGTCCGCGACCCGATCGCGGGGCAGGCCCTCCGTCTTCAGCCAGCTCGTCCCCATGCGGCGGATCGCCTCGCCGGGCGGCAGCTCGCGCGCGAACACGGCCTTGGCGATCTCGGCCGCTCCGAGCTCGTGGGCGCGGCGGCACAGCCACTCGCACAGCCGGGTCTTGCCGGTGCCCGCGGGTCCGCGGACCAGCACCAGGCGTGCCCGACCGGTCCGCGCCACCTCCTGCAGCTCGGCCCACAGCAGATCGCGCTCGCTCTCGCGGCCCGCGAGCGGCACCTTCCGCAGGCCGTACAGCGACAGGCCCGCGCCCTTGAGCCGGAGCGGGGGTGGACGCGGCACGGGGCGGCGCCAGGTCGCGGGGAAGGGAGGGATGGCGGGGATGTCGGACGGCAGCGCCGGATCGGTGGTCTCGGACCCCACCAGGCGCCACGACTCCGCGAAGCTCACGCGCGTCGCGGTCAGCGTGTCCTGGAAGGCGGGGTCGAGGTCGGGGATCTCCTCTTCGAGCGTGGGGAGCGGCGGCTCTCCGAGCGCGTCGAGCGCCCAGGCCGCGTCCGCCGCCCGCTGGTACCGGCGGTCGAAGTCCCGCCGGAGGAGCGTGCGCGTCCAGTCCTCGAAGCCGTCCGGCACGGGCAGGCGCGGCTGGAACGCGGGCAGCTCCTGGAGGAGGTGGGCCATCATCGTGGCCTGCGGGCGCGACTCCTGGAACGGTGGTCGTCCGGTGACGAGCCACCACACGACGCAGCCCAGCGCATACAGATCGGTCCACGGCCCCTGGTCGCGCCACTCGGCCCGCACCTGCTCGGGCGCCATGAAGGCCGGCGTGCCCACCACCAGATCGCCCTCGTCGGCCGCCGCCGCCGACGCGATGCCGAAGTCGGACAGCTTCAGGCCCGGCCGCTGGTCCTGGCGCGTGGCGAGCAGCACGTTGGCGGGCTTCAGGTCGCGGTGGACCACCCCGTGGGCGTGGGCGTGCGCGAGGGCGTCGAGCAGCGCCAGCAGCAACGCCTTGAGGGCGGGCCAGGGGAGCGGCTCCTTGAGCCTGGCGAGCGTGCCTCCGCTCGCGAACTCCATCGCCAGCCAGGGGCTCCCCTCGACCAGGCGCTCGTCCGCCGCCGCCGCGCGCGCGTCGATGCGTCCGTGGTCGAGGACCATGACGACGCCCGGGTGGTCGAGCGCCGCCACCGCGCGCACCTCCTCCGCGAACCGTTGCTGATCGTCGGTGGTGCCGGTGAGACCCGACATCACCTTGATGGCGACGGGGACGTCCTGCTCGACGTGGCGGCCGGTCCAGACCGTGGCCATGCCGCCGCGTGCGAGAGGGGAGTGCAGCTCGAAGGGACCGAGGGGGGTGGGCATCGGTCGGACGATACCCCGGGGATGTCACCCCGGGATCAGTCGCCGTTGACCGCGTTCGTCTTCTTCCAGTACTGCTCGTGCGGGGAGAAGTTGAACATGTAGGTGCCACCCTGGGACTCGGTCAGCTTCTTGAAGTCGGCCGCGCCCTGGCGGTCCATGACCATGCAGCCCCACGAGTGGTAGCCCATGTTGCGGCCGATCACGCTCTCGGAGTTCCAGGTGTCCTTGGTCGGGGCGTGCGTCCGGACGAGCCGCGGCTCGGCCATGTCGTTGACGCCCTTCTCGAGGCCCTCGACCGTGGTGCCGGACACCTTGCTGCCCTGGTACCCCTTGCGGCCGCTGATGAAGCCGCCGAGCATCGACTGGTGCGACCCATCGCTCTGGGCCCCGGCGAACTTCGTCGACCAGATGCCCGAGCCGTCACCGTTGTCGCTGCCGCTGCCGTGCGCCATGACCTCGTGCAGGATCGGCGCCGCGCCCATCTTGGAGAGGTCGATGGTGAAGCTGCGGCGCATGTTGCCGGGCAGCTCGTAGTCCGTGACCGTGATGATCGTGGACTTGGTGGCACCCGCCGCGTAGGCGTTCTCCCAGCCGTCGATGGCGGAGGCCAGGACGTGCGGGCGCAGGCCCAGCTTGCTGTACGCGTTGGTGTCCAGCGACTTCATCAGCGCCGGATCCATCCCGTTGGCCTTGAACGCCTTCTCGAGGGCGGCCTTCTGCTCCGGCGTGTCGCCGAGCTCGCGCATCAGCTTCAGCTCGGGCAGGGCGCCGTCCTTCGTGATCGCGTCCTTCTGGGAGGTGAGCGAGTCGAGCAGCTTCTTCTTGGTCGCCTCGTCGAGCTTGCCCGTCACGATCCCCTTCAGGCGCGGATCGTCCTTGTCGGTCATGTAGATGGGCTTGCCCTTGGCGTCGACGCCCTTCTCGATCTGGTCGACGCCCGAGTTCGCCACCTGGAACGCCATCAGGGCGTTGGTGGAGATCGGACCCCACTTCCCGTCGATCTTGGTGTCGGGCGGGAGGTACCCGAGCTCGACCAGCGAGCGCTGCACCAGCTTGGCCGAGGTCTCGTCCGTGGTCACGTCGCGGCCCACCTTGGTGGCGCCCCACTTCGCGGCGAGGATCGAGTCGATCTCGGTCAGGTGCTTCTGCTGCTGATCCGGCGTGAGCTTCGCGCCGGTCGGGGTCGTGCCCTCCTTCTTCTCGGGGTCGGCGACGACGACCTCGGGGGGAGCGGACTCCTTGACGGGCTCGGGCTTGGTGGGCTGGACCTCCTCGGTCTTGACCACCGGGTCCTTGACGGCAGCGGACCAGTCGGCCCCGGACTCCGAGTACTTGATCGCGATCTTCTCGATGTCGCTGGCCTTGTCCTTGCCGTTGATGATCTTGCGGGCGTTGAAGAAGTCGACGTCGTCGCCATCGATGTAGTCGTCGAGCTTCTTCGTCGTGAACGTGCCGCGGACCATGCCCTCGACCAGGATCCGCGCGGCCAGATCGGGCGCGAGGTTCACGTGCTCGGGGTGCTTGAGCAGGTCGATCGGGTTCTCCTTCGTCCCGTAGGTGACCCCGTCGACGGTGTAGGTGTACCCCTGCTCCTGGAGGATGTCGGTCATCTTGGAGTAGTTGTCGCGGCCGGTCAGCTGGACGAAGCCGCGGCCGCGGTAGTCCGAGCCGTCGTTGGTGCCGGGACGGTTCCCGAGGTCGGTGCGGTTGCCGTAGGCCGTGTTCCAGTAGAGCGTGTCGAGCTCGGCCTCGGAGTTCGCGGTGACGGTGTTGCCCGTCAGGTGGTGCTTGGCGGACCAGGTGCCGTCGGCGTTCTGCGTGTACTTGTTGTTGTCCTCGACCAGCGAGACGCTGCGGCTGTACTTCTCCTTGCCGAAGCCCGACTCGTGCTGGGCGGTGGCGAGGATGTAGGCCACCTGGTTGGGGTCGGTGACCCCGGCGGCGGCACACTCGGCGAGGATCCGGGGCACGTTGGCCGCGGCCTCCTCCTTCATGTCGGCGGGCACCTTCGCGAGGTATGCGTCGGCGGCGGCCTTCATGGCGGGGGAGGGCTCGGTCTTGGCGCCGGCCACCGGGGCGTCCTCGGTCTTGGGGGCGTCCTTGGCGGGCTCCTCGACCTTGGGCGCCTCGACCTTGGCGGGCTCCTCGACCTTCGCGGCGGGCTCCTCGACCTTCGGCGCAGGCTCCTCGACCTTGGGCGCGGGCGCGGGCGCGGTCGCCTCCTTGGCGGGCTCGGCGGGGGCGGCAGCGGCCTTGCGGGCGGCCTCGGCCTTGTCGGCCTGGGACTGGAGCAGGGCCGAGGTGGCCGGTCCGACGATGCCGTCGGGCTTCAGGCCGTTGGCCTTCTGGAACTCGATGACCGCGGCGCGGGTCTTCGGCCCGAACTTGCCGTCCGCGTCGACCTCGATGCCGCTGGACTTCATGCGCAGCTGGAGGGCGGTGACGGCGTCGCCGTGGGAGTCCTTCTTCAGGACGCTGTTGCCCTCGATCACCTGCTGCCAGGCGGCCGAGTTGGCGTTCATGTCCGGCGTGCCGACGGCCTTCGGGTCGAAGCCCTCCATCGCCTTCATGATCGTCATGACGCCGAGGCGCTTGTCCTTGGCGGTGGAGCTGAACTTTCCGTCCGCGACGTACATGCCGCCGGTGTACACGTCCGAACCGGCGTACAGGTACGGGCTGGCGAGGCCCCGGTTGTGGTACCCGAGGCCGTTGTATGCCTCGGCGTACGTCGCCATCGCGACCGGATCCTTGCTGTCCGCGGTCAGGCCGACCTGGTCGCGGATGTTCTTCTTCATGTTCAGGGCGTGGACGGCGGCCGGCGCCCACTCGTCGAACACGGGGATGTTGCTCGGGACGTGGACCGCGGGCTTTCCGAGCTTGTCGCCCTGGTGGAGGTACGTCCCGAAGTTCATGGACGATTCGCGGTAGTGGATGGCCGCGATCAGCATCGGGGGGATGCCGGTCTCCTTGGAGACGGCCTCGTACTTCTCGAGGTTCTCGGCGTAGATCTTCTTGAACCGGTCGAGCTCGCCCTGCTGGGACTTCGTCAGCTCGAGGTCCATGTTGGCGACGTCGCGCTGGTTGCTGTCCCACACGGCGCCCATCTTGTCGCCGGTCGGACGATGACCCATCGTGCCGGGGGCGGGCGCCTCCTCGGTCTTGGCCGGGGCCGTGTCCACCTTGGCTTCGACGGCCTTGACCACCTCCTGGGCGGTCTTGGGGGCCTCGACGGCGGGTGCCGGGGCTTCGACCGCGGGGGTGGCGACCTCGGGGGTCGCGGCGACCGGCGCGGCGATGGCGGGCGCGGGGGCTTCGACGACGGGCGCCGGGGCCTCGACGGCGGGTGCCGGGGCCTCGACGACAGGCGCGATCTCCGGCGCGGGCGCTTCCACGTCGGGCGATCCCAGGTCGGGTGCGGGGCCAGCCATGCGGCCGCGACCGAGCCGGCGACGACCCATGCCCATGCCCGCGCCACGGCGCTGCGCGCGCGGGTGGAAGGCCGCAGTCTGGAAGGTCGGCTGTTCCGGGGCGGCGGTGGGGGCTGCTGCCCGCTGACCGCCACTGCCGAACATGTTCAGCGCCAGATCGAGGAGACCGCCGAACATCGAACCGCTGACGGCTTCGGGGGCCGGAGCCTCACTGGCCGGCGCGAGCGCCTCGCTGTTCGAGGCCGGGACCTCGTTCTCGACGACGGGCGCCACCGGAGCGGCGACCTCCGGCGCGGAGGTGGTTGGAGCGGACTCAGGGGCCGAGCCCCCGAAATCAGGAGAGGACTGACGACGAAAGCCACGCATGTGACACCCGAGGAGAAGGTGTCCGCAGAGCATGTACGAAACGGCTGCGGTGCGCAAGCGCGATCCGCCTCGTACGCATACTGAGCAGCGCGCGAGACACCTCCGTGGGTGACCCTTGTTCGTCCTGTTCGCGAGAGCCTTCGCCAGCCCCGTCGGCGCGCTGCCCGATCCCGCTGGCACCGACCACCTCGAGCGCGTCGAGGAGCTGCGGTTCACCTTCGTCGTCGAGCGCGACGGGGTGGTGGCCGCCGAGCGCGCCTGGAGCTGGCGACCCGACGAGGGCCTCGCCACCCGCCGAGGGCCCGGGGAGCCCGTCACCTTCCGCGCCTTCCACCCGTCGAGCGACGCGGAACGCGAGGTGGACGCGCAGTTCGTCAACGACGGCTTCTGGTTGCTGCCGCACCTGCACCTGCGCTGGGCAGGCGACGCGGTGACGGTCGAGGATCGCGGCGAGCAGCCCGTCCCCGTGGGGCAGGGGAGCGCGCGGATGCTGGTCGCGACCTGGCCGTCGGAGGGCGGGGGCTACACCCCCGGCGACCGGTACGACCTGTTCGTCCGCGCGGGCGCCATCGTCGCGTGGTCCTTCCACCGCGGCGGTGCCGAGGAGCCGACGCTCTCCACCACGTTCGAGGCGCCGGTCCACCTCGGTCCGCTCACGATCGCCACCGACCACCGAGACGCCTCGGGCAAGCTCCGGATCCGGTTCACGGATCTCGGCGTCGTGCTGGCGCCCGGCGTGTCCACGATCGCGCTGCTCGACGGGGAGGTCGCGCGCGCCCCGCTGGTCGAGGTGTGGGAGGGAGGGTGCCGCATCCGCGGGATCGACGTTCCGCTGGGTGGGCTGCCTGCGCCCGAACCGCCGATGGCCGCGGAGGGTCCGTTCGACGTGAGGCTGGAGGTGCGGAGGGGCGATCGACGCGACGTCGTCGGCGTCTCCGGGGAGCTGGGCCTGCAGGACCCGGGCGTGGTCGCGGCCAGCGGCTTCCAGCGGTGCGAGCTGCGCGCGGCGGACGACGCGCTGCTGGAGCGGCTCCTGGACGGTGCCAGCGCCGAGGAGCGAACGGCCCTGCTGGCGCTGGCGCTGCAGACCTGGGGCCCGAGGAGCGGTCCGGCGGTGGGGCGGGTGCAGCGGGCGGCCGCGACCTGCGCGACCGACGGCGCCTGCGAAGAGGTCCGCGGCTACCTCCACCGCTAGATTTTCACGATGCCCCCCGCGAGCACCGCGGTGATCTCGTCCACGAGGCCGGCGGCGTCGAGCGACTCCCCGAACAGCGCTGCCTGGACCACGGGCTCCTTGATCAACCCGAGCAGGCAGCGGGCGAGCAGGCGGGTGTCTCCCGCGCGCACCACGCCGAGCGCCTGCCCCGTACGCAGGGCGGCCTCGATCCGGCCGAGGGCCGCGCCGTAGAAGTCGCGCAGCGCCGCGTCGCCCTCGTCGTCGATGCCCTGCGCCTCGGCGAACAGCACCCGCACGACGTCCTCGTCGGTCACGGCGCGCACGAGGCGGTCGAGGTTCGCGCGGATCTGCTCCGGGATGGGCCGGGTCACGTCGATCGGGCGGACCACGCCGACCACCTCGTCCATCACGCCGCCGAGGACCGCCGCGAACACCTCGCGCTTGCCCTCGAAGTACCGGTAGAACGTGCCGCGCGCGACGCCCACCTCCTGCACGATGTCCGCCACGCCCGCCCGGTGGTACCCCTTGCGGACGAACACCCGGCGTGCCGCCGCCAGGATCGCCGCCCGGCGCTCGTCCGGGTCCATGGCGGAGGCGCGAGCCACTACAGGTCGAGCTCCTCGGGGTCGACCTCGGCGCTGCGCTCCATGATGAAGCGGTACCGCGGCGCCGGATCCTTGCCCATCAGGTCCGTGACCACGTTGTTCGTCTTGATCGGCTCCTCGAGCGTCACCTGGAGCAGCCGACGGCTGTCGGGGTCGAGGGTGGTCTCGAACAGCGTCTTGGGCGGCATCTCGCCGAGCCCCTTGAACCGTGTGATCTCGGGCTTGGCGCTGGTCCGCAGCTTGGACACGATGCGCTTGCGGTCACGGTCGTCGAGCGCCCAGAACGTCTGCTTGCCGACGTTGATCCGATACAGCGGCGGCAGCGCGAGGTAGACCCGACCGTCCTGGATGAGCTGCGGCATGAAGCGGTACAGGAACGTCAGCAGCAGCGTGGCGATGTGGTGGCCGTCGCTGTCCGCGTCCATCAGCAGGATGATGCGGCCGTAGCGGAGCTTGTCGGCGCGGTATTCGGAGCCCACACCGCAGCCGAGCGCCTGCACCACGTTGTTGAGCTCCTCGTTCTCGAGGACCTTCTTCAGCGTGGCCTGCTCGGCGTTGAGCACCTTGCCGCGCAGCGGGAGCACGGCCTGCACCTTGCGGTCGCGCGCCTGCTTGGCCGAGCCGCCGGCGGAGTCGCCCTCCACCAGGAACAGCTCGCACTCGTCCGGGTTGCTCGAGCTGCAGTCCGCGAGCTTGCCCGGCAGCGCCATGCGCCCCGAGGTCGCCGTCTTGCGGCGCACGCTGGCCTCGGCCTCGCGCGACGCGATCCGCGCCCGGGCCGCCTGGGCAGCGCGCGCGACGATGGCCTCGCCGACGGAGCGGTTGTCGTGCAGCCACTGCTCGAGGGCCGGACGCAGCACGCCGTCCAGCGCGCCGCGGACCTCGGGGTTGTTCAGCCGCCCCTTGGTCTGGCCCTGGAACTGCGGCTCGCGCACCCGCACCGAGAGCACCGCGAACACGCCCTCGCGCAGGTCGTCCGCGGTGAGCGTGAGCCCGCGCGGCTGGAGCTGGTGCGCCTCCACGAAGGCCCGCACCGCCTTGCCCAGCGCGTCGCGCCAGCCCTGCTCGTGCGTGCCGCCGTCGGGCGTGGGGATGCCGTTGACGTAGGACAGGAGCCGCTCGCGGGGAGCGTCGGTCCACCCGGCGGCGAGTTCGACGGAGACCTCGCCCTCGCGCTCGACCTCGAAGGTCGCGTCCACGATGCGGCGGGCCTCGGCGCGCTTGACCGAGACCGCGAGGTAGTCCGACACGCCGCCGTCGTGTTTGAACTCGTGCGTCTGGCCGCGCACCTGGTCGCGGAACACGATGCGCAGGCCGCGGTGCAGGAAGGACTTGACCTCCAGCTGCTTCGCGATGCGGTCCGCGTCGTAGATCGTGTCCTCGAAGATCTGCGTGTCGGGCGTGAAGGTCACGGTCGTGCCCGTCCCACGAGCGGGGCCGACGGCCTTCACGGGCTCCTTGGGCCGCCCGCGGCGGTACTCCTGGAACCAGGTCTGCCCGTCGCGCCGGACCTTGACCTCGAGCTTGGAGGAGAGCGCGTTGACCGCGGAGGCGCCGACGCCGTGCAGGCCGCCCGACGTGACGTACGACCCGCCGCCGAACTTGCCGCCCGCGTGCAGGACCGTGAACACGACCTCGAGCGCGGACACGCCCTTCTTGTGCATCCCGACGGGGATGCCGCGGCCGTTGTCGTCGACCGTGCAGGTGCTGCCGTCGGCGTGGAGCGTCACCGTGACCGTCGTGGCGTGGCCGTTCTGCGCCTCGTCGCAGCCGTTGTCGACGATCTCCCAGAGCAGGTGGTGCAGGCCGTCGGTGCCGGTGCCCCCGATGTACATGCCCGGGCGCTTGCGGACGGCCTCGATGCCCTCGAGGACGGTGATCGCGCCCTCGTCGTAGTTGCTCGCGGCGGGCGGTCCGGCGGCCATCACTCCTCCCCGTCCGCGGCGGCGCGCACCGGGGCTGCGTCGTCGGCGACCACGCTGGGCTCACGCGGCGTTGGAGCGGGCTTGGGCGGGTCGCCGGTCATCACGATCGGCTCGCGCTTCCACGTCTCGATGCTGCCGCGCTGGAGCACGACCTTCCCGCGCGCCCCGCGCTTGTTGAGCCCGAACTTGCGTTCCCGCACCTCGAGCTCGCGACCGAAGCTGGTCACCACGACCGGCCCCTCCATCGGCCCCTCCGCCAGCTCGAAGCACATGATCTCGTCGTCTTCCTTGAGCTTGAGGCCGGTCACACCCTTGCCCGCCGCCTTGAGGATCGGGATCTCGCTCGCGAGGAACACCGTCGCGCGCCCGCCCGTCGAGGCGAGGCAGACCCGGTCCTCCTCCGTCCGCTGGGGCAGCGCCACGAAGACCTCGTCCCCGTCGTTGAGACGGGCGTACTTGCGGCCCGCGCGCGTCGACAGCTCCTCGTGCGGCTTGAGCGGGAAGCGCAGCGCCCGGCCCTGGCGCGTCATGGCGACGCCGTACGGCGGGGGCGGATCGTCGCCGGTGTCGAGCGGCAGCGACTCCTGGAGCAGCGGCCGGTGGCGCGCGTCGTGCGACACCACGCCCACCACCTTCTCGCCGTCCGCGAACGAGAACGACGCCTGGAGCGGGCTCCCGTACCCGGTCGTCGCGTCGATGTCGCCGACGCGCACGACATAGGCCGAGCCGTGGTTGGTGAAGACCGTCAACGTCGACCGCGTGTGGGCCTTGATGAGCCAGCCGACCTCGTCGCCGTCGCGCACGCGGATCTTCGAGAGGTCCGAGAAGCTGTTCTGGCGCTTGATCCAGCCCTCGCGCGTCACCACGCAGTAGGCGTCCTCCTTCACGATGTACGCGTCCTCGTCGTAGGACACGTCCACCCGCGGCACGCCGACCGTCGTCCGTCGCTCCTCGGCGTACGCCTTGCGGATCTCGAGGAGCTCCTTGCGGACCTCCTTCCAGAGCTTCTTGTCGGAGGCGAGCAGACGCTCGAGCCGGTCGGCCTCGGCGCGGAGCTCGGCCAGCTCCTCGAGGATGGCGAGGATCTCGAGGCGGGCGAGCTTGTACAGCCGCAGCTCGAGGATCGCGTCCGCCTGCAGATCGGAGAGATCGAACCGCGAGATCAGCTTCTCGGCGGCGTCGCGCTTGCCCTCGGACCCGCGGATGATCGCGATGGCCTCGTCGAGCGCGTCGAAGATCTTCGCGAAACCCTCGAGGAGGTGGATGCGGTCGCGGAGCTGGGCGAGGTCGTACTCGTACCGCCGGCGCACCGTCTCGAAGCGGAAGTCGAGCCAGTAGACCAGCATGGACTTGAGGTCGAGGCGCGCGGGGGTCGGGACCTCGGAGACCGTGTCGTCGTCGCGCACGTTGGGCACGAGCGCGGTGAGGTTCACGGGCCAGCTCGCCTGCAGCTGCGTGTGCTTGAACAGGTAGGCCATGACCTGCTCGGGCGAGGCGTCCTGCTTGAGCTCGAGGACGATGCGCACGTCGTCGGTGGACTCGTCGCGGACGTCGACCACCTGGGGCAGCTTCTTGTCGCGGACGTGGGCGCCCATGTCCTCGACGATCTTGGCCTTGTTCGTGCCGTACGGGATCGACGTGACCACGACCTGGCGCCGGCGACCGTCCTTGTCCGTCTCCCAGGTGGCCCGCACCTTGAGCGTGCCCTGGCCGGCCTCGTAGAGGCGCAGCAGCTCGTCGGGCGTGGCGAGCACGTGGCCGCCGGTGGGGAAGTCGGGGCCCTGCACGTGTTGCAGCAGCTCGCGCACACCGATCGTGCGGTCGTCGATCAGCGCCACCGCGGCGTCCACGACCTCGGCGAGGTTGTGCGGCGGGATGCGCGTCGCCATGCCGACCGCGATGCCCTCGGAGCCGTTGACCAGCAGGTGCGGGAGCTGGGCCGGCAGCACCACGGGCTCGAAGCGCTGGCCGTCGTAGCTCGGGCGGAAGTCGACGGTGCGCTTCTTGATCTCGGAGAGCAGCTCGACCGCCATCGGACGGAGCTTGCACTCGGTGTACCGCATGGCGGCGGGCGGGTCGCCGTCGAGCGAGCCGAAGTTCCCCTGGCCGTCGACGAGCGGCGCGAGCAGCGACCACGGCTGGGCCATGCGGACCAGCGCCTCGTAGATCGAGCTGTCGCCATGGGGGTGGTACTTCCCCATGACCTCGCCGACCACGGCCGCGCACTTGTGGTATCGGCCCGACGGCGCGAGGTTCATCTCGACGTGCATCGTGTACAGGATGCGGCGCTGGACGGGCTTGAGCCCGTCGCGCACGTCCGGGAGGGCGCGAGAGGAGATGACCGAGAGCGCGTACGACAGGTAGCGCTCCGCGGCCGCCTGGTGCAGGGGGACCTGCTCGACGACGCCGGCCATGGGGGCTCCGGGCGGGAGGGATGGAGGAGGGGGACCCATTCAAACCCGCGCGGCAGCGGATCGCAAGCCCCGTGGACCTCGTGGGCCGCGCCATCAGTCGCGCCGCTTGGCCTTGCGCTTGCCGTCTCGACCGGACGTGCCGTCGTCGAGGGGGATGGTCGGAGGCTTGAGCTCGTCGGGGAGCGGCGCGGCCTCGACGACCACGTCGTAGAGCCCGAGCATCGTCGCGACCGTGACCGTGCCGGTGGCGTTGATCGGGAGCGCGAGGCAGGCGGCCGCCAGCGCGACCGCGTGCGACCAGCGCGTCGCCAACCGGATGAGGCCGCGCAGCGCGAGCACCGTGAGCCCTCCGACCAGCGCGCACCCGACGGTCGTGCTCCAGGCCTGCGGCGCGATGGGGTCGTTGGCGAGGAACAGGATGGCTGGCGCGAGCGAGGAGCCCGCCAGGATGTGGCCCACCGTGCGGATCCCCTCGGAGGCCTCCGCGTTGCTGACCTCCCCGCGGTCCACGCGGCGCATCAGGCGCGTCCCCCAGATCGCGGAAAGCCCGATCTGCCAGAGCGCGAGCGGGTAGCACAGCGGGATCGCCCACTGCCCGTAGTTCGTGAACCACAGGCCGAGCGTGGCGAAGCCCCACGCACCCAGTGGGTACAGGTAGAGGTTCAGGGTCCGATCGGGCAGGGCCCGGAGGTCGGAGGCGGTGTCCATGCGCGCCGAGGATAGCAGAGGGCTGCTTGGATTCCCGCTCGCTGCGCTCGCTCCCCACCCACCCCGGCCCTGCGGGCCGCCCCCTCCCGGGTGGAGGGGGCTCGGCCCACGCGGATAGGAGCTCCGTCATGATCATCCTGCTGCTCTGGGCTTGTGGCCACCCGCCGACACCGCCTGCCGACCCGACCTTCGCGGTCACGGGTTGGGAGACGCTCGCCGGCATGGACCACCGCCAGCCGGTGCCGATGCCCGCGATGATGGCGCTGCACCAGAAGAAGCAGATGCGCGGTCACCTCGTGGTGGTGCAGGAGGTGCTCGCGGGGCTGGCGGCCGACGATCTCGCGGCGGTCGAGGCGGCAGCGATGCGCATGGGGACCTCGCCCGAGATGTCCACGATGTGCGAGCGGATGGGGGCCGAGGCCGAGGGGTTCACGGACGAGGCGCTGGCCTTCCACCGGCGCGCGGACGCGATCGCGGCGGCGGCGAGGGCGGGGGACCGCGCGGGCGTCGTGGCGGCCACCGCGGACACGGTGCAGGCGTGCACGGCCTGTCACGAGCGCTTCCGACAGGAGGTCCGATGAGCGCGTTGCGACCGGTGGGCGACGACCTCTGGCTCGCGGAGGGCCCGGTGGTCTCGTTCTACGGCTTCCCGTACCCGACGCGGATGGCGGTGGCCCGGCTCCCCGAAGGCCTGTGGTGCTGGTCGCCGGTCGCCCTCACGGACGAGCTGGCGGCCGAGGTGGAGGCCCTGGGCGAGGTGCGCTGGCTGGTGACGCCGAACAAGATCCACCATCTGTTCCTCGGACCCTGGCTCGAGCGGTACCCGGGTGCCGAGGCCTGGGCGCCCCCGGGTCTGCCACCGCGTCGGAAGGATCTGCGCTTCGCGGGCGAGCTGACCGACGGCGGCGCGGTGCCCTGGGGCGATGGGATCGAGCACGTGGTGGTCGGCGGGAGCCTGGTGATGGACGAGGTGCTCTTCTTCCACCGCGCGTCCCGCACGTGCCTGGTCGGCGACCTGATCCAGCGGCACGACGAGCACGCGATGGAGGGCTGGAAGCTGGCGGTCGCGCGGCTGGACGATCTCGTGGGACCCGACGGCTCGACCCCCCGCGAGTGGCGCGCGACCTTCGTGAACCGCGAGGCCGCCCGCACAGCACTGGCCCGCGCGATGGCGTGGGAACCGGAGAACCTCGTCATCGCGCACGGGGAGTGCGCCTTCGGCGACGGCGCTCGCGTCCTGCACGACAACCTGGCGTGGATCTCCCGCACCTGGCCCACCTGACCCCTCCCTCCCGCTCCCGCTCCCGCTCCCGCTCCCGCTCCCCGTACACCGGGCGGGGAATGGCCGGGCAAGGTGGCCGATCTGCAACACGGGGCGTGCACCGGGCTGGGGATGCCCGGGCAAGGTGGCATCTCTGCAACCGAGCGCGAGGCAAGGTGCCCCGTATGCAACATGCGCCGGCCGTCAGTACGAGGAAACCTGGCTTATCGATGGTCCCGGGAAAGGAGTGGGACGGGATCTCGCTCGATCCGTTGCATTCGGACCCCCTTGCCTCCGCTGTCGTTGCAGACGACCGGGGATGCCCGGGCAAGGTGGCCGATCTGCAACACGGGGCGTGCACCGGGCGGGGGATGCCGGGGCAAGGTGGCCGACCTGCAACACGGGGCGTGCGCCGGGCGGGGGATGCCAGGGCAAGGTGGCCGACCTGCAACACGGGGCGTGCGCCGGGCGGGGGATGCCCGGGCAAGGTGGCCGATCTGCAACCGGCCGGGCACGGGCACGGGCACGGGCACGGGCATGGGTAGTGGCACGGGCATGGGGATGGGGATGGGGATGGGGATGGGCATGGGCATGGGGATGGGGATGGGGATGGGCATGGGCATGGGGATGGGCGAGGGAATAGAACCTCCCCATGCCATGGCTCGAAGGCACGCTGGAGAGGGTGCTCTGGTCCAGCGACAGCTCGGGCTGGGCGGTCGTGCGGCTGCACACCGTCGACCAGGGCTCCGTCATGGCCGTCGGGTCGCTCGCTTCGCTCGATGCCCAGGAGGAGGGCGCGTTCGTCGCGCTCGAGGGCGACTTCGAGGACCACGCCGTCCATGGCCGCCAGTTCCGCGCCACGGGGCTCCTCGAGGCCACGCCACACACCGAGCAGGGGCTGCGCGTCTGGCTCGCCTCCGCAGGCGTCAAGGGCATCGGGCCCGCGATCGCCGGGCGCCTGGTCGACCACTTCGGCTTCGATCTCGTGCGCGTCATGCAGCAGGAGCCGCGCCGCCTCCGCGAGGTCGAGGGCATGGGACCCTCGCGCATCTCCGCGCTGACCGAGGCCTGGAGCCGCGACGAGGAGGGGCGCGCGCTCACGCTGCTGCTCCGCGGGCTCGGGCTGTCGCAGCGGCTCGCCGACCGCATCCGCCAGCGCTACGGCGAGCGCGCCACCCACGTCGTGCGCCACGAGCCCTTCCGCCTGGCCGACGAGATCGGTGGGGTCGGGTTCAAGACCGCCGACGCGCTCGCCCGCCAGCAGGGACTGCCGCGCGACGACCCTGGCCGCGTCCGCGCAGCGCTGCGGTACGTCGTGGAGCAGGAGGCCGAGAACAACGGCCACTGCTTCACCACCCGCGCCGAGCTGGCCCGCCGGCTGGAGGCGCTGGACGTGCCCACCGACCGGCTCGACGACGCGCTGGACGCCGCGGAGGGCGCGGGGCGGGTGGTGCTCGAGGGCGACGAGGTGTGGCCTGCCGAGCTGCACCAGTCCGAGGACCTCGTGGCGCGCGAGCTCGCCGCCCTCGCGCCCGGTCCGGACCTCGATCCCGGCGAGGAGATCGCGCGCGCCGAGCGCTGGGTGGGCGTCACCCTCGACCCCTCGCAGCGAGAGGCCGTTCGGCTCGCCCTGCGGGGTGGCGTGTGCGTGGTCACGGGCGGACCGGGCACCGGCAAGACGACGCTGCTCCGCGTCCTGCTGCGGGTCCTCGTCGAGCGGGGGGCGAAGGTCGCGCTCGCCAGCCCGACCGGGCGCGCGGCACGGCGGATGGAGGAGGCGACGGGCATGCCGGCGAGCACGCTCCATCGGCTCCTCAAGTACGACCCGGGGCGTGGGGGCTTCCAGCTCGGGGTGACCGAGCCGCTCGAGGTCGACGTCGTGGTGGTGGACGAGACCTCGATGGTCGACCTCCCACTGCTGCGCGCGCTGGTGGACGCGCTGCCCATCGGGGGCCCGGTGACGCCGTCGCTCGTGCTGGTGGGGGACGCCGATCAGCTGCCGTCGGTGGGACCGGGCCAGGTGCTGCGCGACCTCATCGCCAGCGAGGTGCTCGGCGTGGCGCGGCTCGACACGGTCCACCGGCAGGCGGGCGACTCGGGCATCCTCGAGGCCGCCCGCGACGTGCGGCAGGGGAGGGTGCCGGCGCCGCGCTCGGAGGTGCGCGACGTGTTCCTGCTGGCGCGGCCCGAGGCCGAGGACGCCCTGCGCACGCTGCTCACGGTGGTCGCCGAGCGCCTGCCCGCCAACGGCTTCGACGCGCGGGCCGACGTGCAGGTGCTGGCACCCACCCGGCGCGGCGCGCTCGGTACCGAGCGGCTCAACCAGGAGCTCCAGGCCCGCCTCAACCCGGACAGCCCCGGGCTGAAGCGTGGAGAGACCGAGTTCCGGCTCCACGATCGGGTGATCTGCACCAAGAACCGGTACGACGTCGAGGTGTTCAACGGCGACGTGGGCCGGGTCACGCGGGTCGAGCTCGAGCGCCTCACCATCGACTTCGACGGCCGCACCGTGGTGTGGGAGCGCGACGACCTCACGATGCTGGACCTCGCCTGGGCGACGACGGTCCACAAGAGCCAGGGCAGCGAGTACCCGGCGGTCGTGCTGGCGCTCCACGGCAGCCACGGGCTGCTCCTGCGACGCAACCTGTTCTACACGGCCATCACGCGCGCGAAGCGCTTCGTGTGCGTCGTCGGCGCCCCCGACGCCTGGGGACGCGCCGTGCGGCAGGTGGGCGGGGACGAGCGCCGCACGGGGCTCGGCCGGCGACTGCGCACGGCAGCCCTGCGCGCCGAGGAGGGCTGATGCCTCCCGAGCTCGATCCCGGAGGGCTCCGGTGGGTCATCCAGCCGCCTTCGAGGCTGCTGCGCCGGCTGGTGGTGGCGGGGCTGTCGACGGTGGCCGGGGCCGGCGTGCTGCTCGGCGTCGGAGCTCCTCCGGTCACCCTCGTGGGCGCCCTGGTGTTGGGGGGCGCCACCTGGGTCTGGTCCCGTCCGCGTCCGCTGGAGCTGACCTGCGACCGCTACGTGGTGCGGTGGCGGAGGGGAGGGCGGTGGCGCGAGCGCCCGTTCCTCGACCTCGCGGGCGCCTGGGTCGACGACGGCGGCTGCCTGGTGCTCGATCCGCAGCCGGGTCCGCTGTTCCCCGAGGTGATCGACACCTCCGCAGCGTCGCGGGCGGAGGTGGAGGAGGTGGCGCAGCTGCTCCGGGACGCGATCCCGAGGGCGGAGTCGCGGCGAGGGGACGCCGAGCAGCCCGAGACCTGGCGGATCGGTCGCCTCGTGGACCCGCGGAGGGAGTAGGCACCTCAGCCGCGGAGCAGCGCGACCTCGATGCCGAGCCCCGGCCCGAAGGCCGCCATCACCAGGTGCTCTCCGGGCTCCAGCGGCCGCGCCGCGAGCGCCTCGCCCAGCGCGAAGACCACGGACGGGGAGCTCATGTTCCCGTGGTTCTCGAGGACCGCCCGGCTCGGAGCCATCGCCTCCTCCGACAACCCGAGCGCTCGCTGCGCGGCGTCGAGGATGCGGCTTCCACCCGGGTGCAGCGCCCACCGGCCCACGTCCCCGACCCGCAGGCCGTGCCGGGCGAGCAGGCCGCGGACCACGTCGCCGACGGACGCTCCCACGCGATCGGGGACGGCGGGGTCGAGCACGATGCGGAAGCCCTGGTCGCCGAGCTCGAAGCCCAGCAGGGCGACGTGCGCGAAGTCGAAGCCGCTGGCGAAGTCGAGGAGCGCCGGACCGTCGCCCTCGGTCGAGACCACCAGCGCCGCGGCGCCGTCGCCGAACAGGGAGGCGGCCACGAGGTTCTGCGGATCGCGGTCGAAAGCGAAGCACGCGCTGCACACCTCGACCGCCACCGACACACCGAGCGTTCCCGGCCGGCGGGCGACGTGGTCGGCGACCGAGCGCAGGAGGGGCACGGCGGCGTGGCAGCCGACGTTGTTGAAGTGCAGGCGCTGCACGTCGCGGCGGAGCCCGTGCTCGACCGCGAGCAGCACGTCCAGGCCGGGGGTCGTGTACCCGGTGACGGTGGTGACGCCGATGACGTCGATCTCCTCGGGGGAACGCCCGGCCAGGTCCAGGGCGTCGTCCAGGGCCGAGCCGGAGAGCAGCATCGCCCCCTCGCGCCACGCCCCGTTGGCGTCCGCCAGCGTGCGTCCGCCGAGGTGGAAGCTCGGGGGGACGAAGAGCTGGCGCGTGCGGATGGGGGAGTCGAGGAACAGCCGGTCGGTCAGCGGCGTCGGCTCCCACGGGTTGTGCGCGTACAGCTGGGCCTGTGTGTACGAGGTCTCGGGGACGGCGCGCCCGAGGGCGACGATGCGCGGCAGGGCCTCAGGCATCCAGCCCTCCGTTGGCGGCGCGCAGCCGCACGCCTTCGCCCCGCAGCACGACCACCCCATCGGCGTCGAGCGCCACCACGTCGGCCAGCAGCTCGCGTCCCTCGAGGCGGGCGCGTGTCTCGATGCGAACGGCCGTGCCACCGTTCGCGATCCATCGCGCGGCCCCGACCGGCAGCCCGAGCCAGCCCGCCGTGCGCCCCGACCAGGCGGCCAGCACCTGGTGGACGGCGTCCACGGCCATCGCGGTCGTGGGGGAAGGCACCAGATCGGCGGCGAGCTGCCCGTCGTCGCCGGCAGCCACGCTGCTCAGCACCTGCCAGCTCGGCCCGTGGAACAGCAGGTCCGGGCGATAGAGCGACAGCGCGGGCTCGGCGCCCACCAACGGCGCGGGGGGCGACCGGCGCTGCGGTGGCGCATCGATGCGCAGCGATGCGCGGCACACTGTCGTAGAATCAGCTTCGATGAACGCCTCGTATGAGTGGTCGGTGTGCCGCACGACGAGCCGCACGTCGGACCGTGGGCGGTCCACGAACACCGGCGCGCTCACCTCGAAGCCGTCGACCGCCACGGCACCCGAGGACCCCTCGAGCAGGCGAACGGCGCGGAGCATGCACGCCAACCACGTCGCGGCGGGCACGAGCGGGCGACCGGAGACCTGGTGGTCGCGCAGCGTCGGATCCTCGGGATCGAGGCGGAGCTCGAAGGTCGCGCGGTCCGAGAGCAGCGACGACGGCGGCCCCAGCAGGACGCGTGGACCCTCGCTCGCCCGGGTGCCGCCTACCTGCAGCGTCCCCTCGAGCCGGCTGTCCAGCAACGAAGCGAACGTCCTGGCGCCGTCGTCGGGGGAGAGCGGCAGGAGCCCGCGCTGCTCGAGGACCCGCTGGAGCGTGGGATCGGACGCCATGCCCACCCCCGACCAGGGGCCGAATGCCAGGTGGAGCGTGCGCCCAGCGGGGTGCCGCAGCGTCTCCATCGCGGCGTTGGCGGCGGCGTACGCGGCCTGCCCCACGTTCCCTCCGTGCGCCGAGAGCGACGAGAACGTGACGAAGCGCAGCAGCGGAAGGTCGGCGGTCGCCGCCAGCAGCGCACGGGCGCCATCCCACTTCGGGCGCAGCACGGCGGCCACGTCCTCCACGGTGAGGCGGGCGGCGGGCATGTCGCGGAGCACCCCCGCCGCATGGATCACGACCTGCACCGGACCGAAGGCCTCACGCGCCGCCTCGACCGCGCGAGCGGCGTCCCCGGCGTCGGCCACGTCTCCAGCCACGTGATGGATCTCGACGCCAGCGGCCCGCAGGGCGGCGACGCCGTCGGCCTGTGAGGAGCCGGGACGGTGGAGCAGCACGACCCGCGGACGGTGGGGTGCCAGCGCCAGCAGGCAGGGGAGGAGGATGCCCCGCAGGCCGCCCGTCGCCAACACGATCACGCCGTCGGGAAGTGGATCGTCGCAGCCCGGCGCGACGTCGGTCCAGGCCGCTCGCCGCCCGTCCACGTCGGCCTCCTCGCCCGTCGCCACCGCCGCGACCGCCCCGGGATCCTCGGCGTGGACGATGCGCAGCGGAGCGCCGTGCTCGCGCGCCAGGCACCGCAACCAGCCGGCTGCCGCCGCGCCACCCGCATCCGTCGGCAGCACCGCCGCCAACGGGGGCTCGCTCGGGAGGTGGCCGAGCGCTTCGAGGGGTTCGAGGCCTGGCGGCACGACCAGATCCGGCCGCACCGTGGGCGCGCGATCGACGCTCACCGGGCCCACCCGGGCACGGACCCGCACGGCGGCGTCGGCGACGACGGGCGCTGGCGCTCGCTCGTCCAGGGTGCCGCGGAGGCGCTCGACGTGCGCCACCAGGAACGTCAGGTCGGCGCCCACGAGGCGCGTCAGGTCAGCCTCGGGCGTGGCGAAGCGGAACCGCTGCTCCAGCGCCCCGAGGATCTGCATCTTGCGGATGGAGTCCACGCCCAGATCGGCCTCGAGCTCCGCGTCGTCGGTGAGGAAGGCCGCCGGGTATCCGGTGACCTCGGACACGATCCGCAGCACCTCGGCGCGCACGTCGTCGCCGAGCGCCTCCTCGTTCTCCTCCACCGTGGTGGGGACCGCGGTCTGCGGCTGGACGGCGGCGGCCCCGGTGGGCGGCACGAGCTCGGCGAGCGTCGCGGGGAGCGCGTACAGCAAGCCCGGGTGTCCCGCCGCGAGCAGCGCGGCCGCGGCGACGGCGGGACCCCGTGGATCGTCGACCGCCACGGCGTCGGCACCCGCCCGGGACGCGAGCCCGGCCAGGGTGCGCCCGGGCCCCACGTCGACGAACAGTGCGTCGGGGTGTGCTTCCATCACCCGCTTCAGGGCGGCTGCGAAGCGCACGGGCTCGACCACGGCGGCGGCGAGATCCTCGGCGGGATCGGTCACGCGGTCGCCCGTGCGGGCCGACCGGAGCGCCGAGGCCTCCAGCGGCGGCGGCAGGGCCGCGAGGGCGTCGCGCAGGCTCGCCTCCGCGGCCGCCACCATCGGCGTGTGGTAGGCCCGGGCGACGGGGAGCAGGTGCGCGTCGGGTCCCAGCCCCGCGACGGCTTCCGGCGGTCCGGCCAGCACCACCTGGTCCTCGGCGTTGACCGTCGCGACCCACAGGCCCCTGGAAGCCGCGAACTCCTGGGCGGCGGCCTCGGAGAGGCGCACGGCGGCCATCGCGCCCGGCTCGCAGGCGGCCAGCGCCCGGCCCCGCGCCTGCACGGCGGGGAGCAGCTGCTCGTCGGTCCACGCCCCCGCCGCCACCGCGGCCCCGAGCCCGCCGAGCGAGTGGCCGATCACCTCGGCGGGACGGAGGTCGAGCGCGGCCGCCACCGCGACGCCCACCGCGTAGATCACGGCGTGGACGGCCTCCGGATCCCCCCGCTCGGCGGCCTCCTCGAGCCGCTCCGGGTCGCCCAGCCGCTCGGCCAGCCGCCACAGGACTCGGGCGGCTGCCGGGATGCGACGCGCGGCGGCCCACGCTCCCTCGGTCGGGGCGCCCTGGCCGGGGAAGAGCAGCACCACCGGTCGGGTGCTCGAGCCGCGGAACAGCTCGGTCCCGAGCCTGCGCTCCCCCGTGGCGAGGAAGGGCGTCGCCCGGTCGAGCGTGGGCCCCATCCGGCCCGCGCGGGCGACGGCGACCAGGCGTTCATCAGCGTCGAGGGCCTCTTCGGGCGCGCACACACGGCGCTCCCCCACGTCGGCTGCCGAGGCGAAGCATGCCACCTCGGCGGCGGTCGCGTCGGGCTCCCAGGCGGCCAGCTCCGCGGGCTGCACGGTGGGTGCGGATGTGGCACGCCAGACGCGCGTCACATCGGTCTCACGCGGATCATCGGCCGATAGAACCGCGTGGAAGTCGGTGCCTCCGAAGCCGAAGGCGCTCACCGCCACCAGCGGGCGGGGGAGCGGCGTCGGGAAGCGGGGCAGCCGCAGCGGCGAGTCGTACAGGCCGAGCTCCGGATCGACGGGACCGGCGTGCAGCGTCGGCGGCACCACGCCGGTCGCGAGCGTGAGCACGGCACGAGTGAGCGAGGCCGCGCCAGCACCACCCTTGAGGTGGCCGACGACGGACTTGACCGAGCCCAGCCAGGTCGGCGTCGGGGCGTGGGCGAACTGGCGGACCAGGACCTGCGCCTCGGTCCGGTCGCCGACGGAGGTGCCCGTGCCGTGCGCCTCGATGCTGCCGACGTCGTAGGGCGAGCGGCGCGCCTCGGCCCACGCGCGCTCCATGGCGAGCGCCTGCCCCTCTGCGCGGGGGGCGGTGATGCCCTTGCCGCGGCCGTCGCTGGACTGCCCGACCCCGCGGATCACCGCCAACACCCGCCGTCCGTCCCGCCGCGCGTCCGCGAGGCGCTGCAGCGCGAGCACCGCGGCGCCTTCGCCCATCACGAACCCGTCGGCGCGCGTCGAGAACGGCGAGCTGCCCGTGTTCGACAGCGCGAGCGTGCGCGTGAAGCCGACATAGGTCTCGGGGGACAGGTCGGTGTCGACGCCGCCGGCCAGCACCACGTCGCAGCGTCCGGCGCGCAGCCAGTCGACCGCCACCGTCAGCGACGCCAGGCTCGCGGCGCAGGCCGCGTCCACGGTCAGGTTCCCGCCCATCCAGTCGAGCCAGGCGGCGACCCGCCCAGCGACGACGTTCGACAGCAGGCCCGCCATGCTGTCCTGGCCGATGGGCGGCAGCCGCTCGGCGATGCGCGCCTCGACGCGGTCCTCGAGCGCCCGCAGGTCCTCGACCGACCACCCGGAGAGCGCCTCGTCGCGCGCCACCGCGTCCAACACGTCGCGGAAGCGGACGCGCAGCGCCAGCGACTTGGCGTGCTCGCCGCCCATCGAGTTGCCGAGGATGACGGCGGCGCGGGTGCGATCGATGCCACGATCCAGGCCCGCGGCGCGGACGGCCTGCTCCGCGGCCGCGAGGGCGAGCCGCTGCGACGGGTCCATCGTGGGTGCCACGCGCGGGGGGATGCGGAAGCGCGCCGCCTCGAAGCGGAAGCCGCGCACCGTGCCAGCCAGGCGCGAGGAGGAGAGCACGGGTCCGTCGGCACCGGCGCCCGGCAGGTGGTAGCGCGCCTCGTCCCAGCGCTCACGCGGGATCGGGCCGATGGCACTGCGGCCTTCGACCAGGGTGCGCCAGAAGCTGGCCACGTCCAGGCCGCCGGGCAGCACGCAGCCGAGCCCCACCACGGCGATCGCGCCCTCGTCCTCCGCGGTCGTCGTGACGCGCCTCGGTGCCCCGGCCACCCGCCGGACCGGTCCCGCCGCGAACGTCGGTCGCGTCACCGCGTCGAGGCCTACGGACGCCTCGACCACGGGATGCTCGCGCAGGGCGATGACCCAGTCGCGGTCCCGCTCCGCGCGCGGCCGTCGGGCCGTCTCCCAGGACCGCTCGAGCGCCCTGAGGGCGGAGGCCGCCGGATCGGCAGCGACGCGCGTCGGCCGCCCGAGCGAGGCTCCGACCAGGGTCGTCCTCGGGGAGGGCGGTGCGGAGGGTGGTGCCGTGCGAGCGACGCCGATCGTGCCGCACATCGCTGACGCGAAGCATCGCGTGAAGCTCGTGTCTGGTGCGACGATGAGCGTCGGATCGGCGCCGGGGTGGGCCTCCGCCGCCGCCAGCGCCTCCTCCCAGAGGCCGACCGACGTGAGCCGTCCCACGCTGCCTGCGTCCTCGCTGCCCGCCAGCCGCACGGGGCGACCAGCGGCGAACAGCGTCGCCGCGCGCTCCGCGGATCGGACCAGCTCGCCCGGCAGCGGCTCCTGCGTCTCGGCCGACCGATCGCGACGGCGCAGGACCTCCTCGATCACAGCGCGAGCGGCCTCGGCCACCGGCCGTCCCGCGTGTGCCGCAGCCTCGGCCACGTGCTGTGGCGCGGCCACGTCCGGGGCGCGGGCCAGGCACCGTCGACGCCGGTCGGTCAGCTCGCCGTGCACGACGGTGTCGAGGCCGGAGCGCGCTCCCACGACGAGCGCCCGGTGGCGGTCGGGCAGGGTGGACTCCGCGGTCGCCCACAGGTGGGCGTCGAGCACGATGCCCGCCGCCCCGCAAGCCAGCGCCGCCGCCATGCCCCGTACGCCGAGGCCGGTCGGCAGCCAGCGACGACCCGTGGTCGATGCCGCCGCCATCAGCGTCAGGACGGTGGTGTCGCCCACCTCGTCGGCGCCCTCGAGGCCGGACAGCCACAGGTCGCGGCCCGCCGCCGCCGCGCGCGCGAGCTCGTCGAGCGTCCGGACGACCGCCCAGTCACCGTCGAGCGCGTCGCGCGGCACGATCCCGGCGGCCACCAGGGCGTCGCGGCCCTCCGAGGTGAGCCCGAGGTCGGCCACGACCAGCAGGCCGGCGCTCACCCGCGGGGCTTGATGCCGATGTTGTAGGCCATCAGGCAGGCCGTCGTCTCCACCAGACGCGTCTCGAACCCGGCGTCCCGCATGCGCGCGTCGAGCCAGCGCTGACCCGCATAGGCCTTCATCGACAGCGGGATGTACACGTAGGTCTTGGGGTGGCCGTGCAACACGGTGCCGAGCACCGCGCCCGAGCCGATCATCCAGCCGCGGTACGTCCGGTCCCACCACCGGGCGGGTGGGCGCGCAAAGTCGAGGTTCACGAAGCGACCACCGGGCACGAGCACCCGGTGGATCTCGGCCAGGACGGCGTCCCAGTCCTCGAAACCCCGTCCGGCGTAGCTCACGGTGACGAGATCGAAGCTCGCGTCCTCGAAGGGCAGGGCGCCCCCCTCCGCCTCGACCCACGTGACGTTGGTGACGGACGTGGGCCGCTTCTGCTCGGCGAGCGCGAGCATGGCCTGGTTCGGGTCGACGCCGACCACCTCGCCGCCCGGCGCCACGAGCGGCGCGATGGCGAGCGCCACGTCTCCGGTCCCCGTGGCGAGATCGAGCACGCGCTCACCCGGGCGGGGGCTGGCGATCCCGACCAGCCGCTGCTTCCAGCGGGTGTGCCAGCCGAGCGACATGATGTCGTTGCCCAGGTCGTACCGATCGGCGATCCGGGTGAACACCCAGTCGACCCACTGGGCCTTGTCCGCTTCGCGCCGCAGCGCCGAGCGCAGCCCCGATGGCGGTGCCTCCATCCCGTCCTCCGCGGGACCCGCGTATCACTCGGATGGGGGGGCGCGCCTTGACCGGGGGGGCTCTCGGACGGTATCCGCTGGACCGGAGGGCCCCTGCGCACGGCGATCGTCGGTGGCACCGGGATGATCGGTACCTGGCTCGCGCGCGCCCTGCGCGAGCGCGGCGACGAGGTGCGCATCCTGACCCGGCGCAGCCCGAAGTCCGAGGAGGAGATCCAGTGGGACCCGAACCGCGGTGTGAGCCAGCCGCGGCTCCTCGACGGCGTCGACACCGTGTTCCACCTGGCGGGCGCGCCGCTCGCGGATCGGCCGTGGACGACGCAGCGCCGCAGGGTGCTCTACGACAGCCGCGTCCGCGCGACGGAGACTCTGTTGCAGGCCCTCGATGGGCTCGAGCGTCCGCCGCGGACGCTGATCGGCGTCGGTGGTCTCGGCATCTTCGGGGATCGCGAGGACGCGGAGATCGACGACGACGATCCGCCGGGCGCGGGTTTCCTCTCGGAGCTCTGCGTGGCCTGGGAGCACGCGAACCTCGCGGGGGAGAACCTCGGGATGCGGTGCGCGGTGCTGCGCATGAGCGTGGTGTTGTCGCCGACCGGAGGCGCGTTCCCCCTGATGGTCCGTCCGTTCCGCATCGTCGGCGGATGGATCGGCAACGGCCGGCAGTACACGCCGTGGATCTCGGTGCGGGACTGCGTGGGCGCGCTCCTGCACCTGGCGGACACGCCGGGTTGCCGCGGTGGCTTCAACGGCACGGTCCCCGGTCCGACCCGCAACCGTGAGTGGCTGGAGGCGCTGGGCCGCGTGATGCACGTGCCCGTGGTGACGCACGCCCCGAAGTGGGCCCTCCGCGGGGCGCTCGGGGAGCTCGCCGACAGCCTGCTCATCGCCAGCGTGCGGGCGGTGCCGCGCAAGCTGACGGACTGCGGCTACCAGTTCGTGGACACCGACGCCGAGGCCACCTTCCGCTGGCTCCTCGACGAGCTCGACCACCCGGGAATCAAGGCCGAACATCCTTGACCCGCTCGACGCGGCGCACGCCCGCCAGGCCCATCGCGTCCCAGGCGGCGCCCACGCTCCCGTCGAGATCGATCCCGCGGCAGGCCTCCTCGACCACGGTGGCGCGGAAGCCCGCCTCGACGGCGTCGATCGCGCTGTACCGCACGCAGTAGTCCGTCGCGAGGCCGCAGATCACGACCTCGTCCACGCCGAGCTCGCGCAGGGCGCCGACGAGGCCCGTGGTGGTGCGCCGATCGTTCTCCTGGAAGGCCGAGTAGCTGTCGATGGCGGGGTCGTGGCCCTTGCGCACGATCCACCGGGCGCGGTGGGTGTGGAGCGAGCGGTGGAGCTCGGCGCCGTGCGTGCCCTGCACGCAGTGGTCGGGCCACAGGACCTGTGGGCCGTAGGGCAGGGTCACGCTCTCGAAGGGCGAGCGGCCGGGGTGGCTGCTAGCGAAGCTGCGGTGCCCGACGGGGTGCCAGTCCTGGGTCAGGACGACCAGCGGGAACTCGGAGATCAGGACGTTGCACGGACCGACGACCTCGTCGCCGTGGGGCACGGCCAGGGCACCTCCGGGGCAGAAGTCGTTCTGGACGTCGATGACGAGGAGGGCTTTGGGCATGGCGATGCCTATCGATGACGGCCGCTCCTGGCGAACCCCGAGGGCCACGACGCGCGCCGTGGGTCGACACGATCTTCCGTTGCGTCAATCCGCGCTGCCACGACGTTCGCCGAGGGTCACCCCACGGTGCCCGAGATCCACGATAGGGTCCGATCGTGTTCGCGATCCTCGCCGAGATCGACGACCCCCCGCTCCCGCCGTCCGACCTGCCGGTCGTCGACGACGATCGGAGCTGGTTCTGGTACACGTTGGATCGCTGGCCCGATCCCGGCGTGACCAACGGTCCGCGCATGACGTGCCCGCAGGCGGTCGGCGCCTATCGCGCGCTGCGGACGGCCAAGAAGGGCAACGGCCCACTCCGGCGCGTCCTCCTGAAGGTCTATGTCCGGAACCGGGAGGTGCTCGGCGCCGACGTGGCGACGTCGTGCGGTGATCGCGTCCTCGACGAGCTCGCCCGCCGGCTCTACCCGTGGGCGACCACCCGGGACACCGAGGGGTGCCTCGCGTTCGAGGTCTCGGTCTATGGCCGGGAGTTGCCCGCCGAGAGCAGTTTCGACATGGATTTCCTTTGACACCGTCACCGTAGCGACGGCAGGAGGCTCCAGTCTCCGGTGATCGTGAGGGTCGGGGTTCGCGTGCCCGTCGCCGACGACAGAGGCAGTCGGTAGCCGACCGCCACCCTCGTCCCCGTCGCCGTGGGGATGGACGCGCCCAGGACCAGATCCAGGAACTGCGGGTCCCCTACGAGGTCCGCGGGATCCGTGGGGAGCTTCGCCAGACCCACCCGGCCCTGTAAACCGAGGTCGGCCTCGATGGCCCGCGCGGGATCATCAGACGCCGAGGCGAGGTGCAGGGAGACGGCGCCCTGCGCAGCGAACGCTGGCTCGTCGGGCGAGGAAGCAGGACTGAAGTAGTACATGCCGCCGTTCGCCCGGATCTGGGTCGAGCGCTTCCACGCCCGAGCACCGAGCGCGACGAGCCCCACGAGCGTGTCCCCCTCCCTGGCCGCGTCGCCGGAGAACGTTGGGTCGCCATGGTCGTAGCGGAGGTCGAGGCCGAGGTAGTCGTCCTCCAGCTTGGAGCTCACGTCGGCCAGCGCGGCATGGGTGCGCTCGTACTGCTCCACCAGCTCGTGGGTGTCCGGTCGCGCCTGCCCGCAGGAGAGCGCGGCTTGCTGTTCGTCCCCGCTCATGCCGGCGCGGGCGCAGCCCAACGTGTCGGGTGCCGCCATCAGGATGGCCTCCCACTCGTCCGCCTCGGCGCCGAGCAGGGCGTTGCGAGAAGTGATCGTCGTCTTCAGCTCCTTGAGCGCCGCGTCCACCGTCTCTGCGCCCTTGGAGTCGAAGGGCGCCAGCAGGTTGGCCCTGACCCGAACCCCGGCGTAGTCCACGGTCGTGTCGACCTCGTTCGTCTGGCCATCGACCGGCACCAGCAGACTCACGTCGAGGGTGCGCCAGGCTGCCAGTCCCGCTCGCGTGCCCGTGGGTGACCCCAGCCCCAGCGGATTGATCGTGAGCACACCGATCGCGCGCGCTCCCTCTGCTGTCCCGGTGAGGGCGACGCCCGCGCCCGCCGCGCTCTGAGGAGTCACGGACGGTGCAGCCTCGACCTGGCCGATGCCCGTGGACGAGGCCGATGACGGGTTGCGCGGACGGAGCAGGAACTCCCGATATTGATCCAACGCCGGGTCCTGCTGCGTGGTCGGTGGCACGACGGCGTGCGCAACGTCATTCGCCAGGGTCCGGCACGGAAACGTCGAGTCGCCGAGGTCCAGGGCATCGCTCACGCCATCCCGGGCGGATTCCGGGAAGAGGGACGTCAGGGCCACCCAGCACCGTCGCTGCACGTCCGTCAGGCCGTTCTGCCAGGCGCGCGCGCGGTCCATGGCGGACGGCTCTGGTGTGGGGGCCTCCGCGGCGGACTCGACGGTGACCTCCGGGGCTGGTGTGGGGGCAGGGTCCTGGGCGGACGCGACGGAGAGCCAGAGGGAGGGCCACATCACGGCACCACCGTGAAGCGGAGGCGGGACTGCGCCGGCGTGAGGTGGTAGGTCCGCGCGGCGGGGCCGCCAGGCTGGCCGACGGTCACGGTCACCGTCTCGCCCGGGTCGAGGTGGAACTCGATCAACATCATGCGGGCGACGCCGGAGGCGGGCACCGCCAACCGGTGGCGGACGTGCCCACCCGCCAGAACCTCGTCGAACGTCGGCCCCGGCACGACACTGCCACCGGTCGGGACCCAGGAGACGACCAGGAACACGGGTCCGTTGGGACCGACGGCGACGTCGACGTCCACAGCCCCCCGTCCTGCGCTGACCAGACCGCTGGTCGCCATCACTCCCTCCACTGCCGCCACCGGCGGTCCTTGGGTTCAGGGAGAGAGTGGCCCTCGCTCGTCTCGCAGGCGAGGTCCGGGCGTGACGTCGCGTTGACCTCTTGTCAACGGCGACCAACCAAGCCGCGCCTCGTCGGTCTCAGCTCAGCGAGACGAGGAAGGCGTCGATTCGAGCCAGGGTCTCGGTGCGGCCGAGGAACGCCAGCGTGTCCTGGATCTCGGGGCTCACGCCGTCGCCCGACACGGCCACCCGCACGGGCTGCGCGACCTTACCGAAGCCGAGCCCCGTGTCGTCCGCGAGGCGCTGGAACATGGCCGCGAGCGCGTCGGCGCCGAAGTCCTCCTGCGCGGAGAGCGTGTCGCGGGTCGCCCGCAGCCGCTCGACGCCGCCGTCGGCCAGGACGTGCTTCTTCACCTGCTTCTCGGCCCACGTCGTCGGGCGGACGAACAGGAAGCCTCCGAGGCGGTGGAGGTCCTCGAAGGTCCGCGCGCGCGGCCGGTACATCCGGATCATCGCCCGGCGCCCGGCCTCGTCCAGCGCGTGCAAGGGCGAGCCGTGGACGGCGTCGAGCCACTCTCCGAGGTGCTCGAGCAGCGTGTCCTCGGGCAGGGACTTCATGTACTCCTGGTTCATCCAGAGCAGCTTGTCCGCGTCGAAGCGCGCCGCGGTCTTCTGGACGCGGTCGATCGAGAAGACGGCGACCATCTCGTCCCGGGTCAGGACCTCGCGGTCGTCCCCGGGCGACCAGCCGAGCAGGCACAGGTAGTTGACGATGGCCTCGGGCAGGTAGCCGTCGCGGCGGAAGTCGTTCACCTCGATGAGCGGCAGCGTGGCACCCGTCGCGCGGGCCACCGCCTCGGCCATCGAGACGCCGTCGTGCTTCTTCGCCATGAACGCGACCAGGTCCTCCCGGTCGATGCCGGCCTCCTCGGCCAGCCAGGTCCAGGTCTTGGCGTCCGCCCCCGTGCTCTTGGCCTTCTCCCTGGCCTTCTCCCGCGCGACCCGCGCCTTGTCCCGCTTGCTCATCTTCTGGCCGGTGGGGTTGAAGATGAGCGGCAGGTGGCCGTGCTGCGGCGCGCGCCAGCCGAACGCTTCGTAGAGGAGCAGGTGCTTGTGCGTGTTCATCAGGTGCTCCTGCCCGCGGAGTACGAGATCGATCTGCATGTCGTGGTCGTCCACCACGACGGCGAAGTGGTACGTCGGGAAGCCGTCGTCCTTGAGGATGACGAAGTCGTCGACGGTGTCCTCGTCCACCGTGACCTCGCCGAGGATGCGGTCCACGACGGTCACGGGCTTGCGCGGCGTGGCGAAGCGGACGACCGGCAGACGCCCCTCGTCCCGCCAGGCGGCGATCTGGTCGGCGGTGTACGGCCGCCGGCGGTAGCGGAAGTTCTCCTTGGCGGCCTCGGCGTGCTTGCGCTCGACGTCGAGCTCCTCGCGCGACTCCCAGGCCTCGTAGGCCTTGCCCTCGTCGAGCAGCTGCTGCACGCAAGCGCGGTACCGATCGAGACGCTGGCTCTGGAAGAAGGGTCCGAAGGTCTGGTCGGGCGTCCCCGGACCCTCGTCCCACAGCAGGTCGAGCCAGCGCATGTCGCGGAGGATGCCGTTGGCGGCCTCTTCGGTGGAGCGCGCCTGGTCCGTGTCTTCGATCCGCAGCAGGAAGTGCCCGCCGCTGCCGTGCGCCTCGAGCAGGCAGTACAGGGCGGTGCGGACGCCGCCCACGTGCAGCGAGCCGGTGGGCGAGGGAGCGAAGCGGGTGCGCAGGGGCGCGGTCATCGAGGCCTCCGCTCCCGGGACTATCTCGGGGGCAGGGTCACGCCACGCCGACGCCCACGCCCTCCAGCAGCCGCAGCACCACGTCCCGGTGCATGTCGATGCGCCGCCGCTCGGGGAAGCCGGACCAGGTCTCGACGCACACGCCGATGCACCCGATGCGGTCCACGATGATCTCGGTCGAGCTCGTGGCCACGGGGTAGTACAGGGTGGCCCAGCGCTCCTCGGGGTCGGGGATCACCTCGTTCATCCCGTCCACCACCTGCTGCAGCAGCGGGGGACAGGGGTCGACCCCGTAGACCAGGGTCTGGCCGAAGCTCGGGACGACGGCGGGGTCGTACCGCTTGCGCGACTCGTGCAGCGTCGCGACGAGCGCGGGTCGCTCGCTCTCGCACAGCGCGAGGTAGGTCGCGGCGAGGCGGGTCTCGTAGCGCTCGCCGGCCGGATCGCCCGGGAAGCTGCGGTTGAGGTCGAGCCCGCCCTCCACGGCGCGCGTGCGCGCCCGGTACGCGGGCGGGTTCATCACGGGGATCACGACCAGCCGTCCGCGCCGCGGCCGCAGCCCCTCCTCGAGCAGCTCCTGGAGCGCGTGCACGCCTGCGATCTCGTCGCCGTGGATGCCCGCCTGGACGAGTGCCGTGGGCCCGGGCTCGCGCGCGTCGAGGACGGTGGCGTGGACGGTGGGCCAGAGGGTGTGGTGGCCGGGCGCCAGGCGGGACAAGGGACCTCCGGGGAGGAGATGGGGAGCGCATGTTACGCTCGCGCGCGGTGGAACGTGCGCACCCGGTCGTGGGTTGTGTCGCGCGACGGAGAGAGCGGTGCTCGTGTTGACCCTGCCCATGTCCGCGTCGGCGGCGGAGCCCGAGCCCGTGGTGGCCGTGGGCGATGGCATCGTCGTGCCCACGGCGGCCCCGGGGGACGTGGCGTCGGGCGGCTTCGTGGCCGTGCTGGCGGACTGCCTCGAGGAGCGCTCGCCCGCCCGCTTCCGGGTCGTGGATCGCGCCGTGGCCGGGGAGACGCTGGAGACGTTCCGCGGCAAGCTCGGCGAGGTGCGCGAGCTCGGCCCCTCCTGGGTCATCGTGACGCTCGGGGCGCGAGAGCTCGCCGTCGCCGAGGCCGACCCGAAGGCGGTGGGCTCGGAGCTGGGCGCTGTCGTCGCCGAGCTGCGCAAGGGGAAGGGCCCTTCGGTCGTGCTGGTGGGCCCCGTGCCCCCGACCCTGGCGGAGGAGGAGGCCCAGGCGACTGCGGACGCGCGGGTGAAGGCGTTCAACGAGGTGGTGGCGTCGGTCGCCGGGGGCGCGCGCGGGGTCTTCCACGTCGACCCGCTGGTGGAGTGGACCCGCGCGGAGCATCCCCGGGCCGGGCTGGTCTCCGAGACGGGGAGCCTGTCGGATCAGGGCCAGGCGAAGGTGGCAGCGTCGGTGTGCGACGTGGTGATGTCACCGCGCTGATCCACCTCTCGACCTGCCCCCACCTTCCCGTGCCCGTGCCCGTGCCCGTGCCCGATCGGACGCTGGAAGCGCCTCCTCGGAAATGATCAATGATTACGTCCTGACACCTGCCTGGGCCAGCCTCTGCTCCGCCAGGTGCCTCCGCTCCCGCTCCCGCTCCCGCTCCCGAACGCGCCGGCACAGCGCGTTGGCGTGGTGTGGCCGCCAGATGGCCGGGGATGCGGTCGTATCTCTCGACACGTCCCATCCTTCGGGTGGTCGGAGGTTCGACCCGGCGCCGACGCCTCCGAAATCGCCTCGGGAGCGGGAGCGGGAGCGGGAGCGGGAGCGGGTGGTCGTTCCCTGGAGGCCGTCGGAGGTATGCCGGCGCCGCTTCCGAGCATCGCGCCCCGGGCACGGGCACGGGCGCGGGGAGCTTGCTTTGCTCGGCTCTAGTGGCAGCAGGTACCCGTGTTCCAGATCGCCCGGCCCCGCTCGTAGATCACGACGTTGCCGTCGTCCTGCACCGACAGCGACGCTCCCGGGTGGCTCCAGGTGTGGCTGTCCCACAGCGGGCGACCGTCCCGATCGTAGACGACCATGTTCCCGTCGCCCTGCATCCACATCACCGCGCCCGGGTGACCCCAGGTGCCGCTCGACCACATCGCGCCACTGCGGCCGTACAGCACCAGGTTGCCGTCGTCCTGCATCCACAGGCTGAACCGTCCGTCGCAGCTGGGCATGAAGCTGTTCGCGGGAAGCCCCTGGTTCGCGCCCACGAAGCCGCAGCCCCCCGGGTGCGTCGGCACCGCCACGCTCCCCGAGCCGCCCGAGGAGCCGCCGCTGGAACCACCGCTGTTCGGCGTCGGCTGGCCGCCGCAGGCCGTCGGGCTGGTCTCCTCGAGCAGCGAGAACGGGTTGATGTCGTGGCTGTAGTCGCCCCAGGGGGACACGTTGAAGTGCAGGTGGTCGGACTGGGTGCCCGTGAGCCCCATGTAGCCGAGCAGATCGCCCGACTTCACCTTCTGGCCGACCTGCACGACCGCCTGGTCGAGGTGGCCGTAGTAGTACTCCCAGCCGCAGGCGTCCTGGATGCGCACCCGAAGGCCCGAGGTGGAGCTGGGCGTGCCGACCGCGACCACCGTGGCGTCCGCGACGGCGACCAGCGGCGCGCGGTGCCAGGCGAACACGTCGATGCCGTGGTGGCTGCCGCCCCAGTCGCTGTTCGCGTTGGCGTCGGGGCAGCTGATGCGGCAGGTGCCGGTGCCGCAGCTGGCGTTGTCGTAGCCGATGTTGTGCTCCCCAGCGACGGGGAACGTGTCCATCAGCGGGTCACAGACCGCCGCGCGGTCGACGTCGAGGTCCTCGAGGGCGTCGGGGGGCAGCAGGGTGGGCTCGCACGCGACGGCCGAGAACAGGAACAGCACAGATGGATGCGACAGACGAGACATCGGGTCCTCCCGCCACGACAGCTATGGGAGGGCCTTTCGACGGTCGTCTGAAACGCGCTGAAGCGGGCTCAACATCCGGGCTACAGGCTAGAGGCTACGGGCTCCAGCGCTCCCGAACGCGCGGCAGGTCGGAGTGACTCGCCGCTCGTTGGCCGGTACACGGCGGGGGACGGCTGCGAACGCCGCCGATGAACGGCGTGCCGGCCCCCTCGGGTCGTCGAGCCTGAAGCCCGTGGCTCGCGGTCTGGGGCCCGAAGCCTGTTGCCCGTAGCCCTGGCCTCTGGCCCGAATCCCCAGGATCTACCGCGTGAGCTCGGCCACCACGCAGCGGGAGGTGTCGAACGTGGGGTCGAGCGCCCGGTCGCCGCCGGCGAGCAGCGCCTGCGGGTCGTGGCCGAAGACCACGCAGTCCGCGAGGTCGCCCTCGATGTCCTGGACGGCCACCGCGTACGTCAGGCGCCCAGCGCCCGGGTCCGAGCAGGCGAACGCGCTGGTCACGTCGGGGATGTACTGGTCGGTGCGGACGCCAGCGTGGATGTCGACCTCGAGCTCGTCCCAGGCGCCGCAGACGTCGTGCCCGACGGACTCGAGCGCGTGCTCCTCGGCCCACTGCGGGGAGCCGCCCGAGGTGTCCTGGACGAACACCTGGCCTCCCGAGGTCCAGCCCTCCGTCTGGAACCACAGCGTCATGTCGTCGTCGGCGCAGGTGATGCGCGAGTGCGTGACCAGGACGGGACCCTCGTAGACCACCAGGCAGTCGTCGGCCGACATTGTTCCTCCGGTCACGCGCGGACCGAACCCGGTCTCCGTGAACGTCGCGAAGTCGGCCCTCGACCCACAGCCCGCCAACGCCACCCACATCGCGATCATCGATCCTCCCGACCAATGGGGTGTCGCCGCCCCCGCCGTCCCTTCAAGAAATCTTCGACAAGATCTCGAACGCCACCATCATCGGGTTCTCCCCGAGCGTCCGCAGCGCGTCCTCGAGCGGGCCGTCGCCGCTGTTGCGCAGCCAGTCGTCCAGCCGCTCGCGCAGCGCGTCGTCCACCTCGGCGCGCGCCAGCCGGCCGGCGAGATCGGCGTCGTCGTCGGGCGCGTCCGCGGCCGCGAGATCGTCGACCTCCTCGGGCCAGTGCTCGTCCGCCACGGGCTCGTGGGCCACGACCTCGACGACACCGGGCTCGGGGGAGGGGAGCGCGCCGAGCGCCAGCCCTCGCGTCCGGAAGCGCTCCCGCCGAAGCTCCGCCAGGTGCTCGAAGGGCTTCGTGTTCGCGATGTCCCGCGCCTCCGCCCACCCGCGCCGCGCGGTGATCACCCCGTACTCCTGGCGCGAGAGGTGACCGGGCGCGTGCGCGTCCGTGTTCACCACGAGGTGCACGCCCATCTCCTTCGCGCGCCGGCAGGCCACGTCCGGCAGGTCCATGCGGTACGGGTTGCCGTTGACCTCCATCGCGACGCCCGTGCGACGGGCCGCCTGGAACAGCCGCTCCCAGTCGAGCTCGGCGCCGCCACGCCGATCGAGGCGCCGGGCCGTCGGGTGCCCGATGCAGTCGACGAGGCCGGTCTCCATCGCCGCGATCAGGCGCGTGGTCATCGCCTCGCCGTTCATGTCCAGGTGGCTGTGGACGCTCGCGACGACCCAGTCGAGCCCGCGCAGCACCTGCTCGTCGAGGTCGAGCGAGCCGTCGCCCAGGATGTCGACCTCGGTGCCCGCGGCGATCCGCAGGCGCCCGATCCGGTCCTCGACCTCCCGCAGGTGGCGCACCTGGGCGAGCAGCCGCCCCTCGTCGAGCCCGTTCGCCACCTCGAGCGACTTCGTGTGGTCGGTGATCGCGATGTACGCGTGGCCCAGCGCGATGGCGGCGCGCGCCATGTCCTCGGCGGTGCCTTTCCCGTCAGAGGCGACCGTGTGCATGTGCAGGTCGCCCTTCAGATCGCCGGCGACGAGGAGCCGCGGCAGCCGTCCCTGCTCGCCGGCCTCGATCTCGCCCGTGTTCTCGCGCAGCTCGGGCTCGATGAACGGGAGCTTGGCGGCCGCGAAGATGTCCTCCTCCGTGCCCCCGGGGTGGACGCGGATCTCGGTGTCGCGGACGAAGATGCCCTTGTCGCTGATCTTGAGGCCCGCCACCCGCAGGCCGCGGCTCCGCACCGCGATGTTGTGGAGCTGGGAGCCCGTGAAGTAGTGCAGGCCGGCGCCCCAGTTCTCGGGCGGGAGCACGCGCAGGTCGCACTGCTGGCGGTTGAGCAGGCGCACCGAGCAGCGCCCCTCGCCGCGGACCAGCACCTCCTCCACCTCGGGCAGCGTCACGAAGCGCGCCGCCACCCGCCCCGGGTCGTCGCTCGCCACCAGCACGTCGAGGTCGCCGATCGTGGCCTTGCCGCGCCGCAGGCTGCCCGCGAGCGTGATCCGCTGGATCTCGGGCAGCCCCTCCATCCCCGCGAGCACGCGCGCGCCCATCCGGCGGGCGTCGACGTACGCGATGCGGCCGATACGGTGCTTGTGGTCCTGCAGCGCCTTCATCAGCTTCTCGGCCGTCTTCTGGCCCATGCGCGGCAGCTTCGCGACGTCGCCGCGGATCAGCGCGCGCTCCAGCTCCTCGATCGAGCGGATCTTCAGGTGCTGCCAGAGCCGGCGGGCGGTCGAGGCGCCGATGCCCTTCACGTCGAGCAGATCGCGCAGGCCGGGCGGGAGCTGGCGGCGCAGCTCGCGCAGGTCGTCGCAGGTGCCCTCGCGCAGGATCTGCTTGACCCGGCGCACGGTGCCCGGACCGATGCCGGCGCGCTTCTCGAACGTGCCGTAGCGGATCCCCGTCGCGAGGTCCTCGGGCAGGTTCTCGATGATGCGCGCAGCGCGGCGGAACGAGCGGATCCGGTGCTCGTCCCCGCCCACGATGTGCGTCAGATCGGCCATCTCCGAGAAGATCGCCGCGACCTCGCCGTTCTCCATGCCTGGCATGCCCCGTGATCCTAGCGCGGGCAGGTCGTGGTAGGACGATGGCTCGCAGGAGGTCAGGCATGGCGGGCAACGATCCGAACAACCCCCAGGGCATGCCCGGGATGATGCCGGGGATGATGCCTGGCCAGATGCCGGGGATGATGCCTGGCCAGATGCCGGGGATGATGCCCGGCCAGATGATGCCTGGCCAGATGCCGGGGATGATGCCGGGCTACGGCGGAAACCCCATGATGCAGATGATGCAGATGATGCAGATGATGATGGGCGGTGCGCCGGCGATGCCGATGATGGACCCGTCCGCGATGCCCTTCGCGATGGGCAACGTCGGGCAGGACGCCGACTCCGGGCTCGACGCCGACATCATCCGCCCCGCGACGCTGACCGAGCTCATCCGCGAGCAGAAGCCGATGCCGACGGGTTCGGTGCTCGACTACCTCTGCCTCTCGTCCGACGCCCAGCACGCGCTCGGCGGCCTGCCCATGGGCTGCACGATCACGTTCGTCGGGCCCCCGGGCAAGGGGAAGACCCGCACCTCGCTCGCGACGCTCCTGCGCGTGGCGGCGACGGGCACCAAGGTGGCCTTCGTGGTCGCCGAGGAGGGCTTCCACAACGCCGAGGGCAGCGGCCGCGACGACCTGTGCTCCCGCATGGTGAAGATCGGGATGCAGGTGTGCGGCATGGACGAGGCGACGCTGCGCGAGAAGGCGCTGGCCAACGTCTACGTCCTCGAGTCGCAGTACCACAAGGGCCAGACCTGGGACGACTTCATCGCAAAGTACCGCTACCTCGTCGAGAAGGAGCAGATCGGCTTCGTGGTCATCGACTCGCTGAACATGCTCGACCCGACGAAGAACCGCACCGCCGACAACCTCTCCGCCCTCAAGACGTACAACCACGAGAAGGGTGTCACCTGCGTCTGCATCGGCCAGATCCGCGACACCGGCCTGCCGGTCGGCGGCGAGGCGCTGATGCACACGGCCGACGCCGTGTTCCTCATCGAGGAGATGGGCCTCGGGAGCAAGGAGATGGCCGAGCAGTGGGGCGGCAAGTACCGCGACAAGATCGACGTGATCCGCGCCGTGAAGTCCGTGACCACGCCGACCTTCCCGCACATGGTCCGCGTCGCCCAGGAGGCCGGGACCGGCGTGCTCGTGGCGCACGAGGCCCAGCCCGCGGAGTACGCGCTGCCGAGCCTGGCGGGCTGACGTGCACTTCGTCGGCCAGCCCGAGCTGCGCGGCTGGATCGCCAACGGCGACGATCTGGCGCCGATCACGCGCGGCATCGGCCGCAACCTCGTCGACGCCAACTGGCTCGAGGACGAGGTCGGCCTGCCGTTCCACCTCGCGTTCACCATCCGCTCGCTCGCGACCGAGGACGTGCAGGTCGCGCCGCACACGCTGGACTCCATCCCGTTCTTCAGCCTGTGCAAGGGGCTGTTCCTGCCGCTGTCGGGCATGGCGCCGGAGAAGGTGGCCAGCCTGTTCGGATTCCAGGCCCCGGCCGCCCCGGACACCGCCGGGCGCGAGGCGCTGCTCCAGCAGTTCCTGACGAAGGACGTGGGCCTGTCGCTGGTGCAGAAGCTCTCCTGCATCCTCGGCGACCCGTTCCGCGGCGGCCCCGCCACGATGAAGCGGGACTCGCTCATCCGCCTGCTGCTCTCGCTCGAGCTCAAGACCCAGCGGCAGCTCCTCGACCGTCTCACGATCGTGGGCGACGTGGCCGTGCTGTTCGCCGAGTCGCGACCCGCCCTGCACGCCGATCCCCCGCTCACCGCCGCCGAGGTGCTGGAGACGCTGCGCTGCATGGCGAAGCGCGGGGTGTCGCGCTCGACGCGCTTCGACATCCTCCGCTCGCTGGTCCAGCGCTGCGGCAAGCTCGAGGCCTACTTCCTCGCGCGCCTCGTCCTCAAGAAGGCGGGCTTCGGCTTCGACTACGAGGGGCCGCTGCTCGCCCGGGCGCTGGGTGAGCGCTTCGGCGCCCCGCCAGACCTCGTGGCGCACGCCACCGCGCTGACGGACGCCTTCCACGTGGCCGACGTGCTGGCGAAGGACGGGCCCAAGGGCCTGCTCGCGATCCAGCTGCAGCCGCTGGTGGCGGTGCGTCCCGCGCTCGCGTCCGGCACGACCGAGGAGATCAAGCAGTTCCCGGTGTGGGTGGAGCGCAAGTACGACGGCGTCCGCTTCATGCTGCACAAGTCGACCGACGCGCACGGATCGACGCTGTGCGGGGCGTACACGCGGAACCGCCGCGACTGGCTCGAGCTCGTCCCGGGCCTGGACGCGTCCATCCGCGCGCTGCCCGCTCGCAACTGCATCATCGACGGCGAGCTCTACGGCACCACCCTCGATCCGGAGGGGGGTGCGCGGCCGGCCAGCGTGTACGAGCTCTACGCCCTGCTCCAGGGGGAGCGGCGGGCGATGAACGTGCGCTTCGCGGCGTTCGATCTGGTCTACCTCAACGGCAAGGATCTCACGTCGCTGCCGCTGTCCGAGCGCCGCAAGTGGCTCCAGCAGCTCCTCGGCCCGATGGCGAACGCGCCGTTGCCGGTGCCGCTGGTGCTCGCGGAGGGCCAGCTCGCCCAGACCAAGGACGACGTGAGCCGGCTGTACCAGCACTTCCGCAGCCAGGGCTACGAGGGCATCATCACGAAGCGCCTGGACACGCCGTACCTGCTGGCCCAGCGCGACCCCACCTGGCTCAAGCGCAAGCCCGAGATCACGCTCGATCTCGTACTGCTGGGGGCGGTCTTCGCCGTCACCGAGAAGAAGAAGGCGGGCATGTTCGGCAGCTACGTCATCGGCGCGCGCACCGCGGACGGCGGCTTCGCGGACGTGGGCGACGTGGCCGGGGTGGACGTGCAGCGCGACGCGCAGATCCAGTCGGAGATCCTGCGCGAAGGGCTGATCACGGGCCAGCGCATCGAGCGGAAGAGCTCCTCGGGCGTGCGGCCGGGCATGGACCTGCGGCCGCACATCGTCGGGACCGTCCGCTTCGAGGGCATCGTGAAGGACAACGTGACCGGCGAGCTCAAGCTGCGGGACCCGAAGCTCGTGCACCTGCGGTCGGACAAGACCGCGCGCGACGCCGACACGGTCAAGGCCATCGAGGAGCTGTGGATCCGTCAGCGGATGGGGTAGCGCGCACCTACTACCGGTCGATGATCGGGGAGTGGGCGGGGAGGTACACCTACGAGCTGACGGCTCCCGAGAACCTGGGCGACGTGCCGTCCGTGCTCGACCGGCTCTCCGTGCGGATGCTGCCCTGGCTGCCGCTGCGCCTGGCGACCACGGTCACCGCGACCCGGGACCCCGACGTGTTCGTCCACACGACCGCGCTGTGGTGCCTGTTCTGGCCGATGATGTGGAGCGAGGAGCGCATCGTCGTCGGCCCGAGCGGCAAGGCCGCGGAGCTCGAGGGGGAGCAGCGCCGCTGGCCGCTGATCTGGCAGCGGACGCCGATCGACGGCGGGGTGGTGATCGGCGAGGACGCTGCCTCCGCGGTGTACCGGATGAGGCTGCTCGGCGCCGAGCTCGTGATGCGGACGAAGGTGGTGGGCGAGGGGAGGCTGCAGATCACGCAGGAGACGTCGTATTCCCTGGCGCGCGTGACCCTCGAGCGGTTCGTGTGATCGCCTGGCTGCTGGCGTGTCGCTGTGGATCGGCCCCGGTGGCGGTGGTGCGGGAGGAGGGGACCCGGGTGGTGATCGAGCCCGAGCGCACGACCCTGCAGGCGCCCAGGATCGAGCTGGTGCGCGGGTCGGACCGGGTGCTGCTGGTGGGCACGGTCCACGTCGCGGACGCCGCCTACTACGAGCAGGTGAACGAGCGGGTCGCGGCGTGCGCGGACGTCCTGGTGGAGGGCATCGCGCCCGACGACGAGGTGGCACCGGTGGACGACACGCTCGGGCCGGCGCTGGCCTCGCGGGGGCTCGCGTTGCAGGGCGACGCGCTGCGTCCGGCGCCGACCTGGCGGGCGGTGGACCCGACGGCGCGAGAGCTGCGCGATCGGCTGGTGGCGGCGGGCGCGGACGCCGGAGACGTGGGCGTGCTGCTCGAGGATCGCGGGCAGGTCTCGCTCGGCGAGCTGTTGGCGGGGTTGCCGGCGACGCCGCGCGGGGACGCGCTCGCCCGGTTCACGGTGCTCCGCGGGATGGCGCTGCCCGACCCCGTCCACGGGCCGGACGCGAACCTGTACTGGGACGTCGTCATCGGGGAGCGCGACGAGCGCGCGGTGGAGGCGCTCGGAGAGGGGTCCTCCTGCGTGATCTACGGCGCGGACCACGTCGCCGACCTGGTCGCCCGGCTGGAGCGTCGCGGGTGGACCGCTGGCGAGCCGAGCTGGTGGGCGGCGATCACCGTGGAGCACGCGGCGCTGGGACTCGGGCCGACGCAGGTGCGTCAACGTCTCCAGCCGTGAAAGGAGCTGCAAGCGCTTCTGGAGGAGGCTGTGCGGGGAGGTGGCGATGCGTTGGCTGGGAGCCTGTGTGCTGGTGGGGTGCGGGGGTGCGGGGAGCGCCGACACGACCCCGACGGACGAGGCCGACGCCGACACGGACAGCGACACCGACGCCGACGCGGACAGCGACGCCGACAGCGACGCCGACACGGACGCGGGCCAACTGTTCTTCGAGGCCTCCGGAACGTTCGACGGCGAGGCGGTCACGCTGTCGTGCGACGAGCAGAGCGAGCCGTGGGAGTTCTACGCCAGCCAGGCGACGGACGGCTCGGGCACCTACGCGCTGGGCGGCGCCTGCCTCGACGGGGATCCGGTGCTCGTGTTCAACCTCGCGGTCGTCGCGGACGGACCCGCGTCGGTGTCGGCGTGTACGCCGGGACAATGGGGCATCCAGGTCTACGCTTTCGGCACCGCGGATGGATGGAACTGCGCGCTGAACGGCGTCGACCGATTCGCGATCGACGTGGACGAGATGGTCGTCGAGCCGGACGGGTCGGTGCTGTGGGGTGGGACCTTCGACGCCGCGGGCACGGGGACCGTCGAGGTCGACCTCACGGGTGCCTTCCGTTGGCGGAGCCCACCACCACCCTGATGCGGCGCGCTCACGCGAAGGGATTGTGGACGGTCACGCCGGCGTACGTGGTCCCGTCGCCGAGATCCTCGCTGAACACCCGATCGCAGGCCTCTCGACGGGCGGCGGCGACGATGAGCGCGTCCCAGAACGACAGGGGCAACTCGCGATGCAGCGAGATGGCCTCGAGCACGAGGTCGGCGTCCGTGCGCGCGACGGGCCAGGTGGCGAACCTCCGCACCTGGGCTTCGGCCTCCGCGACAGGCAGGGGACGGCCGAGCTTTCGAGTGACCACCACGAAGAACTCCTGGAGGACCTGCGTGCTCACCACCGCCCGCCGCTCCCGGGCCAGCTCGGAGACGAGCTCGCGGGCCTGGCGTTGCTTGTCGGGCGCGTCCGAGTCGTGGAGGTAGACGAGCACGTTCGTGTCGAGGAAGACCCTACCGCTCATGCAGGTCGTCCCGGGTCCACCGGCGCCCCCCGCGGCCAGAGGTGGACCGCAGCGAGGCGTCGAGGATCTCGTCGGTCACGCGCTGGGCGTCGGGGTCGGCCGCCCACGCCGCCAGGTAGTCCCGGAGCACGGCGTTGACGCTGGTGCCGTGCTCGAGGGCGCGAATCCTCGCTCGGCGCAGGAGATCCTCGTCCACCGTGATGGTCAGGTTGGCCATATCTCGTGCTCCACGGGATCCGTGTAACACGGGTCCAGGTCTATTGGCGGACGAAGAGGGCGCCCCCGGGGCCGCCGTCGAACACCTTCTCGAAGGCGTTGGAGGCCTCCACGTCGTCGCGCAGCGGGTCCCAGGGGCGGAGCAGGACCCAGCGGACGCCGTGCTCGTCGAGCAGCTCGGACCAGCCCTGGCCGCCGGGGCCGAGCACGTTCAGGTACTGCGTCGACAGCTCCAGCGGCTCGTTCGCCGTCAGGCCGTGCAGGTAGGTCTCGCCGATCACGCCCATCCCCACGAGGTACCCGCCGTCGCTGTACCCGGCGTATCCGCGGGCCGTGGCGAGCTCCGGGTGCTCGGCGAGCCAGGCCGCCGCTGCCTCGGGGACCGCACCTCCGTGGACCGTGGGGGTCGGCGCGAGGACGAGCCAGGCCGCCAGCGCAGCGAGGCCGGGCCACCAGCGCACCGCCGGACCCGTGGGGCGTTCGGTGGGCTCGGGGAGCAGGTTCGGTAGCGACCAGGCGCCCACCAGCGCGAGCCACACGACGTTCCGGTGCGCCGTGAGACCCATCAGCGCCAGCGCCGCGAGGAGCGCGATCGGACGCCAGGCGGCGCGCAGCGCGGGGACCGGCGTCCGGGCGCGGGCGACGGAGGCCACGAGCGAGATCACCACCGCGGCCCAGATCGCGAAGGCCTTCAGGCTGGGCTGGAAGTCGTTCGCCACGGTCGGCGCGTCGCTGCGGAGGAAGGTGAGCACGTGCTCCCAGAGGCCCGTCCCCCAGGGGTTGCAGCACATGCCCACGCACCAGGCGCCGAGCATGCCGACGCCCACGGCACCTCGGGTGGCGGCGAGCACCGCGATCAGCGGCAGGCCCAGCAGCACGCCGCCGTGGAGGTTGCACCAGACCGCGCTCAGCCCGAGCGCCAGCGCGATCGCTCGCGACCCCGGGACCCACCCCCGCTCGTGCGCCTCGATCAGCGCGAGCAGCGCCGCCACGCCGACGAAGCTCCACAGGTGCGGCCGCACGGTCATCGAGGTCGCGACGCCGAGGAAGGTGGCGAGGGAGACCACGAGGCCCATCAGGTGCCCGACGTACGGCTCGATGCGGCGGTAGGCCCCCGCGACGAGGCCGCCCACGACCAGGCTCGCGAACGCGAGGGAGCCCTTGGCGCCGAGCAGCGCGAACAGCACCTCGGCACCCCACTCGTGCAGCACCGGCGAGAACCGCTCGGGCTCCGTGAAGATCGTGGGGTCGCCCACGAGCCACGGGCCGTGCGCCGCCATCACCGCCCGGCCATAGACCACGTGCAGCAGCCAGTCCGGGTCGAGCCCGAGCAGCCCGCCGCCCCACACCAGCACGAAGCAGACGGGCATCGCGAACAGCAGGGTCCCGACGTAGGTGCGCAGCTCCATCGACGCATCCTCGCTCAGGAGGAGCGGGTGCAGGCAGCAGCGGGCTGCGGGCTACAGGCTACAGGCTACAGGCTACAGGCTACAGGCTACAGGCCACAGGGCCTTGGCGGGCGACGGGTCGTCCGGACCATGCCACGAAGAAGATTCCCCACCCGGTGATGTCGCCGGCCGTCTGGCATCCACCGTCCGCGCCCGTGCCCGACGCGGCTCCATGGCTCTGACGATGGGCCCGCCCGCCCTGTAGCCTGTAGTCCGTAGCCTGTTCGATCAGGTGTCGCGCATCTCCACCGACGAGCCCGAGCCCTGCTCGCGCGAGACCCACAGCCAGCGGGGGACGCGGTCGCGGATGGCGGGTAGGTGGCTGATGAGGCCGATGATGCGATCCGCGCTGCGCAGGCCCTCGATCGCGGTCATGACACGGTCCAGCGCCTCCGGATCGAGCGTGCCGAAGCCCTCGTCGAGGAAGAAGAAGCCGAGCGGACGCTCGGAGCGGGCCTGCACCTGGGCCGAGAGCGCCAGCGCCAGCGCCAGCGCGCACAGGAAGCTCTCGCCGCCGGAGAGGCCGTGCACCGGGCGGACCTCGCCGCCGAGATCCTCGTCGCGGACGACGAACGCGGACTCCTCGTCGAGCCGCAGCGCGTACCGGCCGCCCGTGAGCTCGGCGAGGTGGTCGCTGGCGCGGGCGGTGAGCTCCACGAGGTGGTCGTTCGCGACGTACTCCACGAACCGATCGCCGCGGAGCAGCTGGGAGAGCTCGTCGAGCTGGCTCCCCAGGCGGTCCAGGCGCTCGCAGGTCTCGACCAGCTCGGTCCAGCGTCCGGCGCGGTGCACGAGCTCGTCGTGCGCCCGCTGCGCTCCGATCGCCTCCTCGCGCGCGGCGTCGAGGGCGGTGGTCCGGGCGGCCAGCTCGGCCTCGAGCGCGGCGAAGACCTCGTCGGACACGGGCTCGTCGCCGGTGCGCTCGTCCTCGATGGCGGACAGGCGGGCCTCGAGCTGCAGCCGTCGCGCCGACCAGCCCGCGACCTCCTCGCGCATGCGGCGGACGGCGTCCGGATCGGCGAGCTCCGCCAGCAGCTCCCGCGCGCGCTCCGCTCGTCGTCCGTCGTCGTCGAAGCGCTCCCCGAGGACCTCGGCAGCGGCGTCGAGCGAGGCGCGGGCCTCGGACATCTCGCCCTCCGCGCCCCGCACCTCGGCCTCCGCGGCCGCGTGCGCCTCCACCGCGAGCTCGCGGGCCGCGCGGGCCTCGGTCGACGCCAGCTCGGCCGCGGCGGTGGCCTCGACGTGCTGCCGGAGCTCCTCGCGCGCCTGGGCGATGGCGGTGTGTACGTCCTGGTCGGGCGCGACCTCCGCCAGGCGCTCCGAGAGCTCCACCAGGCGGGCGCGGGCCTCCGTCGCTCGCTCCACCGCCCGCTCGTGCGCCGCGAGGTGCCGGTCCGCGGCCGAGCGGTGGTCGTCGGCGGCGCGGCTGGCGGCCTCCCGCTCCTGGTCCAGCTCCTCGGCGCGGGCGAGCAGCGCCTCCGCCTCCCGGTCGCGCGCCTCCAGGGCGGCGGCCGCGGTCTTGAGGTCGAACAGCGTCAGCTCGCCGCGGTCCCGGTCGAAGTCGTCCCAGGCCGCGTTCGACTCCGCCAGGCGGCCCGCCAGCATGACCGTCGTGCGCTCCTGCTCGGCGCGCGAGGCGGCCAGCGTGGCGTTCGCGCCGGCGAGGGGGGCCGTGGCCCGCTCCCACGCGAGCTCCGCGCTCGCCGCCCGCTGCCGGACCTCGGTGAGGCGCTCGGCGGCCCGCTGCGCGGCGAGCCGCTCCTGGTGCAGCTGCGCCAGCAGATCCCCGGGATCCGCGACCTCCTCGAGGCCGCGGCGGGCCTGGTCCACGCGCTCGTCCGCCTCCCGACGGGCCTCCACGGCGGCGCGGTGGGCGGCCTGAGCGGCGCCGTCGCGGGTGAGCGCGACCTGGTGGCGCTCGGCGGCTCGGGCCTGGCCCGCGCGGTGGGCCTCCACCGCCGCCTCGAAGGCACCCTCGAGGGGCGTGGTGGGTGCGGGGTGGTGCTTGCTGCCGCACACCGGGCAGGCGGCCCCCGGCTGGAGCTGGGCCGCGAGCTCCGAGGCGGCGCCGCGACGACGGGCCTCCTCCAGCGCCTGCGCGGCGTCCGCCAGCGTCCGCTCGGCCCCCCGCAGGATCTGGCGCGCGGCGACCAGCTCCTCGGCGGCGGCGGCCAGCTCGACCTCGGCCTCCCGCAGACGCCCGGCGGCCTGCACGGCGCGCTCCTCGGCCGTCGCGAGCTCCGAGACCCGCTCCAGCCGCACGGTGCCCGCGCGCTCCGCGGCCGCCAGCCGCGCCTGCAGATCCGACGGATCGAGGCGCAGCGCCGGATCCGCCTCGGCCTCCGCCTGCTCGGCCTGCGCGAGCCGGCGCGCCTCGCTGGCCGCGTCCAGGGCCTCGCGCGCCTCGGCGCACCGCTGCTCCGCGATCAGCACGGCGCCCTTGGCGGCGAGATCCTCGGCCCGCGCCTCCTCCACCAGACGGGTGGCGCGCTGGACGGCGTCGCCCGCGCGCGTGGCCCGGTGCAGCTTCTCCCGCTCCTCGGGCAGGACGCGCTTCTTGTCGTGCTGACGACGGACCTTGCGGCGCTCGCGGTCGAGCTCCCCGACGCGCGTGCGGGCAGCGTCCGCGGTCGTCCGGGCCTCGCTCTGCGCGACGGCGTGGGACGCGGCCTCCTCCGCGAGCTGGGTGATCCGCTCCTCGAGGCGCCCGATCTCCTCCTGCCAGCGCAGCGCCTCCTCGAGGCGGGTGAGCAGGGTGCGCAGCTCGGGGTCGCGGTCGGCCGTTCGCGCGCGGAGGCCCTGCTGCCGCGCCTCGGCCGTCGCCGCCGCCGCGGTGGCTCCCGCGCGGTCCGCCGCTCGCCGCTCCGCCTCGCCCGCCGCCGTCGCCAGCCGCTGCCGACAGGCCACGAACCGCCGCGCCGGCTCGAGCAGGGGTGCGAGGCGGTCCGCGCGCTCCACCGAGCGAGCGAGCGCCTCGATCGCGGGGGTGCGCTCCAGGTGGGTGCGGAGCTCGTGCGAGGCCTCCCGCCAGCGCGCCGCCTGCGCCCGTCCCCGCAGCGCCGAGGCGTGCCGTAGCCCCGCGAGGGCGTGCGCCTCCTCCTCGGCCGCGCGCGCCGCCTGTGTCTGCGTCCGCCGCGCCTCGGCCCTCGCGACCGCCGAGGGCGAGGCGTCCCCGAGCCCCACCAGCTCGCCCTTCGCCGCGGCCTGATCCGCGCGCACGCCGGACTGGCGCTCGCGGATCCGCTGGCGCAGCTGCTCGCCGTACGCCTGGAGCCGGAAGATGCGCTGGAGCATCTGGCGGCGCTCCGCGCCCTTGAGGTGCAGCAGCTGGACGAAACGGCCCTGCGGCAGGACCACGGCCCGCATGAAGTCCTCGGCCCCGAGCCCCACGATCCGCTCGATGGCGGCGTTGACCTCGAGCTCCTTCTCCGCGAGCACCAGCCGTCGCCCGCCGATCGTGTGCGGGTCGTCCACCACCTGGACCAGCCGGCTCGCGACGCGCTGGGCGACGCCGTTCTCGTCCCTGTACGCCCGGTGCACCTCGTAGGTCTCGATCGCGCCGTCCGCGGTCCGCGGCGCGACGACGAAGCGGAAGCGCACCTCGCAGCGCGTCGCGCCCAGGTGCACGAGCCCGCGTCGGGAGCGGGTCGCCGTCCGATCGACCACGCCGTAGAGCGCGAGCGTCATCGCGTCGAGCAGCGTGGACTTCCCGCTGCCGATGGACCCGAAGATGCCGAACAGCCCGTACCGGCCGAGCTCCTCGAAGTCGACGGTGACAGGCTCGCGGTACGAGTGGAGTCCGGAGACGGTGAGGGAGACGGGGCGCACCTAGGCCGACTCCCCCGCCAGCTCGAGGAACAGGCGGACGAGCTCGGGATCGGGCTCGTGGTTGGTCTGGGTGGCGTAGAAGGCCCGGAACACGTCCGACAGCGGCAGGTCGCGGCGGCCCGCACCCTCGAGCTCGGGCGCGGTCCCTTCCGGCAGGATCGCCCGGATCTTCACGATGTCGCGCGGCAGCTTCTTGATCCGCGCGATCTCGGCGTGCGTCAGGCGGGTCGGCGTCCGCACGGCGAGGTCCACGAACGCGTCGGGATGCAGCCCGTCCGCGACCTGCGCCTCGAGCGCCGCCACACCGTCCACCTCCCAGGTGACGAGCGGGCGGCCGGCGGCGACGGGGACGAGCTCCACCTGGGGCTCCCCGCCGGGCTCGAGCTCGATCAGCACGTGGTGCCGGGGGTAGTCCTTCTCCGAGAAGCGCAGATGCAGTGGGCTGCCGGCGTACCGCGCGACACACGGGGCGTCGGGCACGGCCTGCGCGAGGTGCAGGTGGCCGAGGGCGGCGTACTGCGTGCCGGCGGGGAGGACGTCGCCCGCGACCTGCCAGGCGCCGCCCACGAGCGTGCGCTCCGACGACGAGGGCATGCACGCCGTCATGGAGAGGTGGCTCGTGACGACGTTGACCGCGTCGGGGCGGAAGGCCTGCGCCTGGCTCGCGAGGACCTCGCGCACGCGGTGCTCGTACGCCCGCTGCATGTCGGTCTCCTCGATCGACGTCGACAGCACCTGCGCGAGCCGCGCCTCCGACGGGTACGGCAGGGCGGCGACGACGGCGATCCCCGAGGGCAGCGCGAGGGTGAGGGTGCCGGGTGCGCCGGCCAGCAGCTCCACCCCCGGACCACGCCGCGGACGCGGGACGTCGCCGGGGCGACCGAGGATCCACACGCCGTGCGTCGTCGTGAGCGGGCGGGGGGCGGCGAGCCGATCGGGGGAGTCGTGGTTGCCGGCGATCACCACGACCGCGCGACGGCCCCCGTCCCCGAGCCTGGCGAGCGCGTCGAACAGGAGCTCCTCGGCCTCGATCGGCGGGTTCGACGTCTCGAAGACGTCACCCGCGATCAACACCAGATCCACGTCCTGCGCGACCTCGACGAGCTCGTCGAGGAACGCCTCGTGCTCCCGCGCCCGGGAGTGGCCGTGCAGGGTGCGTCCGAGGTGCCAGTCGCTGGTGTGGAGGAGACGCATGACAGGAGGGTCGTGGAAGGTATCCGGGTGTGCGGACAGATGTTGGTCGGTCGAGGGAAGCGACGGTGCGTCGATGAACGTCGGGACCGGGGACCGGAGCGCCCGATCGAGTCCCGATCGACCTATGTTGCCCACGGAGGTGTCGGATGGAAGCGTCCACCACCGAGGAGGCGATGGCCTCCCTCGAGATGTTGCTGCGGAACTCGGGGGCGACCGTCCGTCGTCTGGGGCCGGAGGAGTTCCAACGCGATCGGGAGCGCTGGCGGGAGCTGTACGGACCCGCCCTCGGCCGGCCGGCGTGGTCCTGGTCGCGCCAGGGATACGACTGGCACGTGTTCTCGTACCACCGGCACGAGGCGGTGGAGGGCGAGGTCGCCGAGCAGGCGATGGAGAACAGCACCGCGCACACCCACCGGTTCCTGGTGCTCTCGGCGCGCGACGGGGTCCACGTGGGCTTCGAGGTCGAGGCGGCGCACGCGATCGATCTCGCTCCGCTGGCCGACGACTGGACGCTGCTCGCCGAGGACGGGAGCTGGTCCATGACGTGGACCGCGGACGGCGAGGGGCCCTTCTTCGCGAAGCCCTGATCGCTACTCGCACCCGCCGTAGCGCCGCTTGCAGCCCACGACCCTGAGCTCGACGGTCGCGGTCCCGCGATCGATCAGGTCGATGCGGCGGGCGGCCTTCTGCGACAGGTCGACGATCCGACCCTTCACGTAGGGGCCGCGGTCGTTGACCACGACGCGGACGTGCTGCCCGGTGTCGGTCCGCGTGACCCGCAGGACCGTACCGAAAGGGAGCTCCTTGTGCGCCGCCGTTCGCCTCGAGGGGCGGAAGGGCTCGCCGCTGGCCGTGGGGCGTCCCCGCAGCTCCTTGCCGTACCAGGACGCGGTCCCGGTGGCGACGGGGCGGTGGACGCAGCCCAGCAGCAGCAGCGCGATCAGGTGCGGCGCCAGTCGAAGCGCGGGCGGGTGGGGTGGCCGTAGAGCGTGAGCGCGCCCTCCTCGCCGACCGCGTTCGGACGCTGGAAGATCCAGTTCTGCCAGGCCGAGAGGCGGCCGAAGATCTTCGAGTCGCAGTTCTCGCTGCCGACGAAGCGGAGGTTCTGCTCCATGCCGGTGAGCGCGTCGGGGGAAAGGCTGACCCGCTCCTCGATCGCGATGCGCAGCTCGTCGTCCCAGTCGATGTCGTCCGGCGTCAGCGTGACCAGACCCATGTCGAGGGCCTGCTCGGCCGCGAGCGGCTCCCCGTCGGTCTGCAGCGCCTCGCCCACCTTCTCGGGCTCGCCCGCGAAGCGCGCCTGCAGGCGGGTGATGCCCGTCGCCATGGGGTACGCCCCGTCGCTGGCGGCGCGGGTCACGCGCACGGTGACCGCCTCGTCCTCGTCCTGCAGCATGTACGACCGGTCGGCCGAGAGCAGGAGCTCGAAGATCGAGCCCGCCCAGCAGGAGCCGGGGTCGACGATGGCGAACATGCTGCGCGCCGTGTTGTCGAAGCGACGGAGCACGCGGGCCTGCTTGAGGCGGATCTCGCGGCAGAGCCAGTCGTCCTGGTTCGCGAGCAGCACCGCGTCGTGCGCGAGGACCTTCTCCGCGTCCCCGCGGGTGTGGAGCAACCAGAGGCCGACCTGCTCGTGGTTGAAGCGGAGGTGCAGGAGCGCGTCCTCCATCTCGCGCCAGGCGCGCAGCAGCCAGGACTCGGAGCCCTGGGCGCGGAGCTGGTCGACGGTGGGGGCCTCGTCCGTGGGGGCGTGCAGCGTGAGCCGGGCCACGCGCTGCTCCTCGTCGATCGCGAGCTCGACGTGCTTCCAACGGCGCACACCCTCGGCGTCCACCTTGGAGCTCACCTCGATGAGCTCGATGCCCTTCGTGGCCGGGGCCGGGCGGTCGGCGAGCTCGGCGGCGCGCTTGGCCACCCCCTCCTCCCACTTCGAGCGCGGCACGGACGCGTCGACCAGGCGGTACTTCACGGCGTCGCGGGCGCGGAAGCCCTCGGCCTTGGTGCAGAACAGGTCGGCCACGTCGCGCCGGACCTTCCGCTTGTCGACCAGGCGGGTCAGCCCGCCGGTGCCCGGGAGCACGCCCAGCAGCGGCACCTCGGGCAGCGAGACCGCCGAGTTGCCGTCGTCGATCAGCATGATCTCGTCGCAGGCCAGCGCGAGCTCGTACCCGCCGCCCGCCGCGGTGCCGTTGAGGGCGGCGATGGTCTTGATGCCCGACTGCTCGGACGCCTCCTCCAGGCCCACGCGCGTCTCGTTGGTGTACTTGCAGAAGTTCACCTTGAAGCTGTGGGTCGAGGTCGCGAGCATCCGGATGTTCGCGCCCGCGCAGAAGACCTTGGCCTGCGCCGACTCCATCACCAGCGCGCGGACCTCGGGGTGCTCGAAGCGCAGGCGCTCGATCGCGTCGTTCAGCTCGATGTCGACGCCCAGATCGTAGCTGTTCTGCTTGAGCACGTAGTCGTCGGGGCGCAGCCCGTTCTCTTCCTTCACGTCGAGCACGAGGTGCGCCACGGCGCCGTCGAGCGACAGCTTCCAGTGCTTGTACGTCGAGGGGTGGGCGTGGAAGCTCTCGATGTGCTGGGATGGGGCGTCGCTGGCCATGCCGTGCTCCTTCTCAGGTACGGGGTGGTGACGACCCCGGGGGGCCGGATTAGCCCGCCACGGCCGAGCTTGCACGGAGCACCGATGACGCCGCCGGACATGTTCCTCGCCGCGACCGTCACCGCCGCTCTCGTCGCGGCGCTCCAGCTGTTGCTCGCGCGCTGGCGGGATCTCGGGGCTGCGACGATCGCGCTGGGTGGAGCTGCCTTCTGCCTCGGAGGCTCGGCCGGTCCGCGGGCGGTGGCGGTGGCGGTCGGGATCGCGGTGGCGGCGGCGCTCGGCACCTGGCGCTCGAGCCGCGCTGGCGTGGCCCGTCCCGAGCTGTCCGCGGGGATCGCCGCGCTGGCGGTCGCGGTGGGCCTCGGGGGGACGTGGGCGCCCTCGGAGGGCGTGCGTGCGGGCGCGGTCGGTGCCCTGCTCCTGTGCGGGGCGGTCGCGCTCGGGCTGTCCGTCGCCCGGCTCGGCGCGAGGCCGGCGCGCGTGCGCTGGGTGGGCGAGATCCCGGTGAGCGGGCCCGAGGAGCGGAAGTGAGGCCGCTGCAGGGTCGCGAGGTCGGCGCCGATCGACGCCTGCCGGCCATCGACCGGTGCGCGCGATGGCTCGAGGAACTCGGCGCCACCGTGGTCGACGGCGACCAGCTCTCGTGTGGGGACGTCCGCGTCGCGCTGCCGGGCGCCGGCGACGATCCGGTCGCGCTCGGGTGCGAGGCCGGGGTCTACGACGGGCCCGTGGGCCCCGCGCGCTGGCACCCGCTCGACGTCCCGGGGTGCGTGGCGGCGGCGTGGGCGGGGCTCGGGCTGCTCGCCGCGACCCTGGACACCGGGCGTGGAGGGTCCATCCGGGAGGGGAGCGTCCCGGTCCTGGACGCCGCGATCACGGCCTCCGAGCTCTCGGCGTTGCTGGTGGACGACCCGCCGCGCGGCTGGGAACCCGTCCGGTGGGCGGCGAGCCCCTGGGTGGGGACCTACGCCTGCGCCGACGGGCGCTGGGTGCAGCTGCACGCCGGGCTGCCGTCGCACCTCGCGCGGCTCCTGCGCCACCCGCTCGTGGACGGGGCGCTCGCGGGCCTGGTGAGCCCGGAGACGCTGACCGATCCGCTCCGCGTGGGCTCGCCTCGCGAGGCCTGGCGCCAGCGGCGTGCGCTGCGCGCGCTCTTCCGCCGCCACCCGGCGCGGCGCTGGGAGGAGGGGCTCGGGGGTGACGGGCTGTGCGCCGTGATGTGCCGCACCGAGCCCGAGTCTCGGGCGATGTTCCCGGACGTGCGTGCGGTGGAGGTGCGCACGCTGGACGTGCCCCTCCGGGTGCCGTCCCCGCCCGACGGTCGTCCGCTCGGCGGGCTGCGCGTCGTCGACCTCACCCAGGTGATCGCCGGCCCCACGGCGGGGCGAGCCCTCGCGGCGCTCGGTGCGGAGGTCACGAAGGTGGTCGATCCGGGCGCCCGTCAGGGCTGGGTCGAAGCCTTCCGCGCCGCCTTCGACGCGGGCAAGCGCATCCTCCCGCTCGACCTGCGCACGGAAGCGGGGCGAGCCTCGCTGCACGCGCTGCTGCGCGACGCCGACGTGGTGATCCACGGGTTCCGCCCCGAGGCCGCCGACCGCCTCGGGGTCTCCGACGCCGCGATCCGCCGCCACGCGCCGGCCGCGGTGATCGGCGTCGTCAGCGCCTACGGGTGGGACGGCCCGTTCGGTGGCTGGCCGGGCTGGGAGCAGACGGCGCAGGCGCTGGCGGGGACGGAGCTCGACTACGGGCGGGGGCGTCCCGATCTGGTGCCGCTGCCGGCCACCGACCTGTGTACGGGGCTCCTGCTCGCGCTGGGCACCGTCGCCGCGCTGGTGGGTGGTCGCGCGGCGCGGGTGGACGCCACGCTGCTCGGCACGGCCCTCGAGCTGCGACGGGGTGCGCCGGGACGGACGGCCGTCCGACGGGCGGGCCTGAAGACGGTGCTCGGTCGGCGACCGGAGCTCGTGCGCCGCGTCCAGCGTCCGGGGCTGGGTGCGCTGACGGAGATCGGCGTGCCGCTGTCGATGGCCGGCGTGGAGCGCTTCCCGGAGCCGGGGCCGGGCGCGGTGGTGCCCGATCGGGTTCCGCGCAGGGTCGCGGGCACGCTGCCGTGGGTGGGTGTGCTCGTCGGAGGTAGGATCGGCGGGTGAACGGGCCGAGCCGACGTTGGTTCCTGGGGGGAGGATTGCTGCTCGTCGGCGGGACGCTGGTCGCGCACGCGGTCGGCCACCGCCCGATGGAGGAGCGGGCGAGCGCTTTCCTCGGGTCCTCGGGGCGCACCACGCTCGAGTCCGTGCTGGAGGCCCTGCTCCCGGACGGCGCCCCCGTGGGCGAGGTCGCGGACGGCATCGAGGGCTTCCTCGCCCAGGGCGACCCCATCCAGGGCGGTCAGCTCGGCCTCGCGCTGACGGTGCTCGAGCACACCGGCGGGGCCTCGCTCTGGAGCTTCTCGCGGTTCTCCCGCCGGACGCTCGACGAGCGCCGCGAGATCCTCGAGGGCTGGCGGTCCTCGTCGCTGCAGACACGTCGCCAGATCGCCGACGCGATGCGCCGGGTCGCCCTGTTCTCCTGGTACACGCGGGAGCAGACCTGGGCGGCCATCGGGTACGACGGGCCCTGGGTGCACCCGTGATCCGCGGCGCAGCGGAGGTCCCCGAGGGCTTCACCGTGCGCACGGAGGTCTGCGTCGTCGGCTCGGGAGCGGGCGGGGGCGTGGCGGCGGCGCTGCTCTCCGAGGGTGGGCGGGAGGTCCTGGTCCTCGAGGAGGGGCCGCACGTCCCGCGCGAGCGCATGACGCAGCGCGAGGAGCAGATGTACCCGCTGCTCTACCGCGACGGCGGCAACCAGCTCACGGACGACGGCGGGATCAGCGTCCTGCAGGGGAGGGTGGTCGGCGGCAGCACCGTCGTGAACATGGCCGACGTCGTGGGCATCACCGAGGAGGTCTGGGCGCACTGGCGCACCCTGTTCGGCTGCGATCGTTGGTCGATGGACGATCTGGCGGAGGCCGCGGCGGACTGCCGGGCGACGATCGGCGCGAACCACGTGACCGCCGAGCAGCTGAACCGGAACAACGCGCTGCTCGTCCGCGGCGGCGACCGCCTGGGGATGCGCACGGCCACGATGGAGCACAACCGCGTCGGCTGCGTCGGCTCGGGCTATTGCCTCATCGGCTGCGCCTACGACGCGAAGCGCTCGGTAGCGGTGTCGTGGATCCCGAGGGCGCTCGCGACCGGGCGGGTGATGGTCCAGTCCGAGGCGCGGGTGGATCGCTTCGAGCACGACCGCGGGCGGGTCGTGGCGGTGGTGGGGCACCTCGTGCGGCCGGCGGACGGTGCGAAGCTCGCGCCCTTCCGCGTGGAGGCAGACACCTTCGTGCTCGCGGCCGGCGCGATCCACAGCCCCCTCCTGCTGAAGGTCTCGGGGCTGGGTGGGGCGGCCGTCGGGCGGAACCTCTCGCTGCAGCCGCAGGCCCCGGTGGCGGCGTTGTTCGCCGACGACGTCGTGATGTTCCGCGGCATCCCGCAGGCCGGCTACGTCGACGCGGAGACCGCGACGGCCGAGGAAGGCCTCGGGGGCTTCCGTCTGGAGGCGGTGAGCGCCACCCCGGGGATGTCCGCCATCACGACCGCGTTGCCCACGGCCGACCTGCACCGCTTCATGACGCGCTATCGCCAGGTGGCGGCCAACCTCTGCCTCGTGCCCGACCGGCCCGGGGGGACGGTGACGGCCGATCGCAACGGGCGACCGCGCATCTCGTACGCGCTCACCCCCGCCGTACAGGCGACGATGATCGACGCGATCCGGACGGCGGCGCGGTGCTGGCTGGCTGCCGGTGCCGAGGGGGTGGCCCTACCGTTCCCGGGGCTGCCGATGGCGCGGTCCGAGGCTGATCTGGCGGCGTTGGACCGTGTCTCCGTCCGACCCGCGAGCACACCCATGATCAGCGCGCATCCCCAGGGGACCTGCCGGATGGGGCCGCGGGCGGGCGAGGCGGTGGTCGATACCGATCTGCGCCTGCACGACGCACCCAACCTCTCCGTCCTGGATGCCAGCGTCTTCCCGACGACCGCGAGCAGCCACACGCAGCTGCCGGTCATGTCCCTGGCCTGGCTCGGGGCGCGAGCTATCCTGGAGCGGCCGGCGCGATGATCCGCTGCTAAGGTCGCGTCTGGAGGCGGGGTGCTCGAGTCGGTGGTTCCGTCGTTGGTGCGTGCTGCAGGTGTCTGCGAGCTCGCGTCCGCGCTCGGGGAATGGGTGGAGGCGGGTTTCACCACCTCGGTCGGCCTGTGGCGGCTTCGCGGTGACCGCACCGAGCGGGTCTGTGTCCATGGGCTGCCCGAGGACTGGCGTCCCCCGCAGCCCCCGGGACACCCGTGGTCCGAGCTCAGCGCCCGTGGGCGGGTACGCGCTCCGGGCCTCCGTGATCACCTGCTCCACCTGCTGCGGCGCGGGGACGAGGTCGTGGGCCTGGTGGTCCTCCCGGTGCCGTTCCGCCCGCCCGCCCTGATCCCGCTCATCGGCGAGACGCTCGGTCGCTGCGTGGACGCCGACGCGGCCCGCCAGCGTGCGACGACGCTCGATGAACTGCTGGCGCTGGTCTCCGACGGCGTCATCGTCGCGAGTGCGGACGGCGAGATGATCGGGCTGAGCCGCAGCATGAGCGAGGCCGTCGGCTGGACCGCGGAGGAGATCCGCGAGCATGGCTGGACGAACCTGGTCTACCCCGATCCGGACGTCCGCGCGGACGTGCAGCGAGGGATCGCTGCCCTGGTCCGTGGCGTCCCGTCGGAGGGGGTGGTGCGGACGCTCGCGCGCAAGGACGGCGGCGAGGTACGGATGGCCATCTGGAGCCGCCTGGTCCCCAACCCAGCCGGCGGCGCGCCCGCCATGATCGGCCTCATGCGCGACGTGACCACGGCGGAGGACACCCGTCGGCGTGCGGCGCGGGAGGAGGGGCTCGCGCAGCTCGGGCGTATCGCCGGGGGCATCGCCCACGAGTACAACAACCTGCTCTGCGCCGTGATGGGGCACGCCGAGCTGATCGGGCTGACGCCGGGTGTGCCGGCGGGCGTGGAGCGACGAGCCGAGACCATCCTGCGGTCGGCGCGGCGTGGGGCGTACCTCTCGAGCCGGTTGCTCGCGTTCACCGGCACCGCGAGCGCCCGCCCCGCCGCCGTCGATCTCGCGCAGGCCGTCCGCCAGGTGGTGGATCTGTACACCCCTCGGCTGCCGCCCGACGTCCGGGTCGTGCTGGACCTCGAGCCGAACGTCCCGCCGGGCGAGGTGGACCCGAACCTCCTCCAGCAGGCGCTGATCAACCTGGTGGTCAACGCGGCGGAGGCCATGCCGGAAGGCGGCACGATCGGGATCGGGGTGCGCGCGGACCACCTGCCTGCGGACGTGCGGTTTCGGGCGGCGGACGCTCCGCCTGTGGGTGCTGCGATGGTCGCCGTCACCGTCCGCGACCGCGGAACGGGCTTCTCGACGGAGGCGCTCGAGCGCCTGTTCGAACCGTTCTTCACGTCGAAGAAGGATGGGCACGGGATGGGGCTGCCCGCCGTCCGAAACGTGGCTGCCACCCATCGGGGCTGCGTGGAGGTCGTCAACGACGACGGTGCGGTGATCACGCTGTGGCTGCCTGCCTCGACGCGCCCCGAGGTCGCGATGACGCGCCTCCTGGCGACGGGGGAGGGCGGCGCGGTCCGCATCTGGATCCTGGACGACCAGGAGGCGGTGCTCGAGTTCTCGCGGGTGTCGCTGGAGGCCGAGGGTCACCAGGTACGCACGTTCTCCAGCGTCCAGCAGATCCTCGGCGCGGAGGGCGAGCCGCCGGACCTGCTCGTGCTCGACCTGCAGCTCCCCGACGGGGACGGCGCCTCCGTCTACCACGAGCTCCGCCAGCGCGGCGTCGGCGCCCGGGTCCTGTGGAGCACGGGCCACACCCCCGAGTCGGTCGTCGTCCCCGAGGACTCGGGCCCCGTCCTGCAGAAGCCCTACACCGGCGTGGACCTCGTGGCCGCCGTCAACCGGGTCGTCGGCACCAACGGATGACCAACGTCGCAGTCGGTTGGGACGTCGGAGGGTGGCACGGGACGGGGAACGCCGTGGCGGTGCTGGTGCTCACCGATGCGGGTCCGAAGTGGCTCGGAGCGGCATCTGGACGGTTGCCCAGCAACCTGTTGGATTTGCGTGGCTTCGTGCGTCACTTCTGTGGAGACGAGGCAGCCGTCGCCGTGGCCGCGCCGGGTACCGTGGTCGGGGTGGACGCGCCGCTCGGCCTCCCCACCACGTTTCGTGCGTTCGTGGCCGATGCCGGAACGTCGATTTCGGATGCCCGTCTGTGTGGGGCCTTCCTGGACAACCCCCTGGCCTTCCGCAAAACGGACCGAGAGATCGCGCGACGCTTCCCGTCGAAGCCGCCCTTGTCCGCGACGTTCGACAAGCTCGGCAACCCGGCGTCCGTGGCCGTGCGCCACGTCCACGCCTGGACCGGAGGGAGGGGGCCGACGGTGGGACGGGATGTACCCACAGAAGGTGTTCCGTCGATCATCGAGGTCTACCCGGCCTTCTGCAAGCAGCTCCCGCGTCGTGCGGCGCCGGCGTGTGTACCCTACGGCTCGCTGTTGTCGGACTTCGTGGTCGGCACGGACATCTACGACGCTGCGCTCGCCGCCATCCTGGCGCTGGGGTGGCGCAACGGCGACGACGAGGTCGTCCCGCGATTGTCCGTGACGGACAACGAGCCCGGGGAAGGTGCGATCTGGTACCCATCGGACCCTGCGTGGAGGTTGCCCGTCACCCCGCCTCGGCGTGCTTCTTGAGGCCCTCCGAGAACTGACGGAACGCGTCGGTGAGGTCGGGGACGCTCCGGCCGAACAGCCACAGCATCCAGCCGGAGAACTGCTCGCCGCAGTACACCTCGGTCACGCCCTCACCCTTGGGGGTGAGCGTGAACGTGCGGACCCCGGAGAACATGTTCAGCGGCATCGACCAGGACCACACCATCGATCGCGGCGGATCCATCGCCGAGACCTTCGCTGGGAACGCCCGATCCGAGAGCCTGGTGTGGATGGTGAGCTGCTCGCCCAGCTCAATCTTCCCATCCACCTTCGTGCAGTTCGGCTCCCAGGTCGGCCAGCCGTCCCCGTCGGTGAGGATCGCCCAGATCGCCTCTGGCGAAGCCGCGATCTCGATGGTCGAGCTGTAGAGCATGCCGCCTCCCGCCGCAGCCTACCCCATTCGCCCCTCGTCCTCCCGCTCCGACCCACGAACCGAACGCCACGATTGGCCGGGCTCAGCGGCGGATTCGGGAGCGGCGACATGGAGTGGAGGGTCCGGGCGCGCCACAAGATCCTGCCAGAGCACGTACCCTGTCCGAGGCGAGGTGATGATGACCGAGTTCTCCCTGGACGACGCGGGCTACAGGCGTTGGCTCACGGCGCACCCGAGCGGGTGGGTGGCCAACGTCGACCGCGGCAAGAGTTCGTACCTGAAGATCCACGTGGCGACATGTCGATGGGCCGCGTCAGCCAACGCGCCGGTCAGTCCGAACCCGTTGACCAACGACTACATCAAGGTCGTGTCCGATTCGTTCGACGAGCTTTGGTCGTGGGCCCAGGCTCGAGGGTTTCCCGCCGTCGGTCGCGGAGACGCCATGTGCGGTGTCTGTGGGCGCGGGACGGCGAAACCCCGCTCTTCCCCGACGCTAGCGCCCATGAACGACGAAACCGCTTTCTTCCATGTGATGCGGCGGCTGTACGGCGAGGCTTGCGCGGTCACCGGACCATGTCCGGAGGTCGCCCTCGATGTCGTCGCGATCGACCTGGATGCGGGGCATGTCGTTGAGAACGGCCTGTTGCTTCGCTCCGACATTCGGCGGCTCTTCGATGCGGGCATGCTGGTGGTCGAGCCTGGAGGCAGGATCAAGGTCTCGCCGCTGCTGGTGATGGGCGATTACCAGAGGTACGACGGGCGCAAGCTGCGACCTCGTCTCGACGGGTCCCAACCGGCGCCCGAGTACATCCAGGCCAGGCTGCGCGGCGGGTACGGCGGCGCGTGACGACTTCTTCCTTCACGACCGTGATGGCTGGTATCCGCCCAACCTCGCCCGCGACACACCCGAGCCAACAGCACCGAGGGCCAGGGCGTTCGTGGGCAAGGAACGAGGAGGGAAGCGTACTCCTGTACGCGACCGACGAACCGCGCGTCAGTCTTCATCGCCCCTGCACCACCGCCACCCGAGCCAACAGCGCTGAGGCCAGGGCGTTCGTGGGCAAGGAACGAGGAGGGAAGCGTACTCCTGTACGCGACCGACGAACCGCGCGTCAGCGCGGCGGCCGAAGGCCGGTGACGCTGAACACGGGCGTCCTGGTCCAGCGATGGCCGGCGAGGGAGTCAGCGCGGCGGCGAAGGCCGGTGACGCCGACCACGGGCGTCCTGGTCCAGCGATGGCCGGCGAGGGAGTGGGGGCGGAGGGAATCGAACCCTCAAGACCTTCCGGCCACACGATTTTGAGTCGCGCGCGTCTACCAATTCCGCCACGCCCCCGTGGCTCGGATCGAGTAACGCGGTCAGAGTCGACCCGACAGGCCGTGACGCAGGACCGCCGCCGCCTCCCGGAGCGCGGCACGCACGCGCGGCCAGCCCTCGACCGCGGCCCCGGCCGAGTGCACCACGCGGAAGTGCCGGCCGAACATGCGGCGGCAGCGGAAGGTGTGGGCCGCGTCGGTCACCACGATCACGTGGAGGTCCGTGGAACCCGATCCGAGGACTCGATGCGTGAACGCCGCGTTCTCGAGCGTGGTGGTCGAACGGTCCTCCAGGATCAGCGCCGCGTCGGGCACGCCCTGGTGCCGGCACAGCTCGGCGGCGCAGTGCGCCTCGGTGATCGGCGCGTCCGCCCCCTGCCCACCCGTGAGCACGATGAGCCGCGCGCGGCGCGTGTGGAACAGGTGGACCGCCAGGCCCACCCGGCGCGCGAGGGCCAGGCTCGGCGTGCCGTCCGGCATCACCCGGCACCCGGCGACCACCGCCACGTCCCAGCTGCGATCGGGGGGCTCGTCGCGCCCCTGCCGGTCCAGCCAGGCCGCCAGCGCGAGGAAGCCGGAGGCGGGGAGCAGGCCCGCGGTGAGCACGGCGGCGGTCAGTCCCACAGCCGGTCCAACAACGCCGAGGTGAGCGGCACGCGCTCCCGCGGGATCTCGGCGCGCATTCGCCGGAGGTCCGCCTCCTCGTCCACATCCCACCACGGATCGACGCGGATCGGGTCGAGGTCCGCCAGTCGGGCCACCGTGGCGTCGAGGGTGGAGGCCGTGCTCCACGGGATGTCCGCGAGCAGACCCGGCGGACAGCGTCGTAGCCCCAGCCCCCAGAACCCGCCGTCGGCGGTGGGGCCGATCGCGGCGTCGTGCTCCTCGAGCGCGTCCACGAGGCGCTGCAGGTGGGTGACCGGCAGGTGAGGGGCGTCCCCGCCCAGCGCGATCACCGCGTCGTGCTCGAGCAGGCCGCGACGGAAGCCCCGTTCCAGTCGCTGTCCGAGGTCGCCCCCACCCTGGTCCCACACGATCGCGTCCACGCCATGGTCCTCGCCGGGCTCGGGCGTGCTGAGGACGACGTCGAGCCAGGGCACGTCCCGGAGGAGGCGCCAGGTGTCCGACAACAGCGCGCGCGCCACCTCCGCCGCGACGTCGGCCCCCATCGTGGCCGCCAGGCGTGTCTTCACGGCGCCCGCCCGAGGGGGCTTCGCGTACACCAGCGCTAGGATACGCGTCGACGCCATCCAGCACAGAGGGTACCCGCTTCCCGCCATGCACGATCAACCCGTCCACACCACCGATCGCGCCCGCGTAGCCGCCTTGCTCGCCGGTGACGCGGATGCTTTCGGCGATCTCGTCGACGAGCACCACCCGACGATGCTCCGCGTCGCCCGGTGGTACGTGTCCAACGACCAGGTGGCGGAGGAGGTCACCCAGGAGACCTGGCTCGCGATCCTGGACGGGCTCGCCACCTTCGAGGGGCGCTCCTCGCTCAAGACGTGGATGTTCCGGATCCTCGCCAACCGCGCGCGCACGCGCGCCAAGCGGGAGGGGCGCTCCGTGCCCATGTCCGCGCTCGACGGCGGAAACGACGAGCCGCTGGACGCCGATCGCTTCGACGAGCGGGGCTTCTGGCGGACGCCGCCCGAGCGATGGTCCACCGATCCCGAGTCTCTGACGGCCGACCGCGAGCTCGCGTCGCGGGTCATGTCCGCCATCGACGATCTCCCCGAGCGCCAGCGCACGGTGCTGGTCCTCCGCGACGTGGAGGGGTGGTCGAGCGAGGAGGTGCGTAATGCTCTGGACCTCTCGGAGACGAATCAACGGGTCCTCCTCCATCGCGCCCGGGCCAAGGTCCGCGCCGCGATCGCCCCGCAGCTGGAGCGTGTCCGATGACCGACCATCCACACCACCCGCTGTCCTGTCGCCAGCTCACCGAGCACAGCTCCGCCTTCCTGGAGGGCACGCTCGGTGACGAGATCTGGGGTTCGTTCAAGGATCACCTCGAGCGCTGCCCCCCGTGCGCCGAGTACGTCCGCCAGATGGGGATGACGGTGGAGCTGGTCCGCCGGCTCCCCGGCGATCGTGGGACCTGCGCCAGGGCCGAGCTCGTGGACCGCTTCCGCAAGTGGCGGTCGGGCGGCGGATGAAGGCGGACCGTCCGAGCCAGACCGCGCTCGCCGTCTGCTTCATGCGCGCCACCGACCAGCTCGTGCCCGCGGACCGTCGGGTGCTCGACGACCACCTGGCGCGCTCCTTCCTGACCCCGCCGTACCGCGCGCTCCTCCGTGCGATGGGGGCGGGCGGCTCCCAGCGCTTGCGCCGGGCGTCGATGCAGCTGCTGGGCCCGTCGCTCGGGGGGCTCACGGGCTTCGCGATCATCCGCCACCGATACATCGACGACGCGCTGCTCGCGGCCTGCGACGAGGGCATCGACCAGCTCGTCATCCTCGGTGCCGGGTACGACAGCCGCGCGCTGCGCCTGGCCGACCGGCTGGCGGGCGTTCGCGTGTTCGAGGTGGACCACCCGGCGACCGGTGGGCGCAAGCGGGCGATCGTGGAGGGGCACGGCTGGAACGGCGCCGACGTCACGCGGGTGGCCGTGGACTTCGAGCGCGACGACGTCCGGTCGGTGTTGATCGGTGCGGGGCTGACTCCGGGCGCGCGCACGTTCTGGATCTGGGAGGGCGTGTCGATGTACCTGCAGCGGCCGGCGCTGCGGGCGACCTTCGAGCTCATCCGCACGACCAGCGCGCCAGGGTCGCGGCTCGCGATGGACTTCTGGTTCCTGGTGGACGAGGCGAGCTGGCGGGGCACGTGGTGGCGCACGGCGCCGAGCCTGCTGCACGTGCTCGGCGAGCCCGTCACCTTCTCGATGCACCCCGAGGATGTCCCGGCCTTCCTCGCGTCCGCCGGCTTCGACACGGTGGACGTGGCGCCGCCCGACGAGCTGGCCCGCCGCTACGTTCGCGACGACCGACGGGTCTACCCCTGCGCCTACACGGTGACCGCGGCCGTCAGGGGCTCGTGATCAGCGCGAACACCGCGTCGGGTGCGTCGACGTGGACCCAGTGCCCGGCGTCGGGCAGCAGGTGGCGCGAGACGTTCGGGCCGACGGGCCGCTCGTCGTCGTCCACACCCCAGCGCTCCGATCTCCCCGCGCGGACGAGGCCGACGCGCTGGTCGGTGCGGGCGAGGAAGCCCCACAGGTCGGTCCGCAGGTAGTCCTCGAGCATCTGCTCGACGCCGTCGAGGTCCCAGCACCAGGTCCACCCCCCCGCGTCGTGGCGCGTGGACGTGAGGAGCCAGGCGACGAGGGTCTCGGGAAGACCGGCGGCGATCAGCGGCGCGCGGAGGGCGCCCCGGTCGGCGGCGGGGACCGGCACCGAGCGCAGCAGGCCGAGGATGAACACCGGGTCCGAGAGCGGATCCACCGAGCGGGTCTCGCCGGTGCCTGGCGGGCTGTCGAGCACCCAGGTGGTCGGGCGCCCGGTCGCGTGGTGTTCGAGCCAGGTCAGCGCCACCTTCCCGCCGAACGAGTGGCCGATCACGCGGTGGGGCTGGCCGGTCAGGTCCGCGAGCTCGGCGAGATCACGCCCGCAGGCGGCGAGCGTGTGGGGAGCGGGACGCGCCGGTGCGTCGCCGTGGCAGCGCAGGTCGACGAGCAGGGCCTGGCAGCCGGGATCCTCGGTGACCATCCGGCGAGCGAAGGTTCGCCAGTTGCGTCCGCGACCGAGGATGCCATGGAGGAACCAGGCGATTCGGGGTGCGTCCGGGGCACCCAGGCGCTCGACCCCTGCGATCGCGGCAGGGAGCTCGGAGGACATCAGCTCTCCTCCCGGCTCCGGGTGGCCGGGGTGACCGCCGGCCGGGCACGCAGGGACTGGGCGATCGCCCAGCGGAGCGTCTTGGTGTCGAAGGGCTTGTGCAGCACGGGGTTCGTGATCGCGTGCAGGAAGGTCCGCTGGGCGTTCGTGAACGCGCCGGCCGTCATGAAGATGACGCGGCCCACCAGCTCGGGCTGGTGCTCGACGATCCACTGGTAGACCTTGGGCCCGTCGTACGGCGGCATCACGAGATCGCAGAGGACGAGGTCGAACGGTCCGCGCGTGCGCAGCGCCTCCTCCGCCGCCTGGCCGCCTTCCGCGACCACCACGTCGTACCGCTGGAGCGCGCGCCGGATCGAGGCCAGGATGAACGGCTCGTCGTCCACCACCAGGATGCGGTGGCGACGGCGCTCCTCGTCCCAGGTGTCGTCGTTGGAGTCGTCGAGGCGCTCCTGGCCGTACTCCAGCAGCCGGAGCTCGCGGACCAGGTCTCCGACGCGATCGGCGCCCGAGGCCGCCTCGATCACGAGCTGCTGGATCCTGAGCAGCTGCGGTGTCAGCGGGACACCTTCCAGCTCCTCGAGGACGAGGTTCAGGTTGGTCACCACGTAGGAGACCGCGTTGTTGATCCGGTGGGCGAGTCGGGCCTGCGCAGCGGCGCGTCCGTTCTCGTCCTTGTCCTGGGAGTCGGTCACCGCGACCTCCTGGGGCGCCGAGCGTCCATCCCGGTTAACCATCGTGGACTCCCACCGGCCACAGCGACGGAGGACCGATGGAGGAACCCGAGCCGTCCCTGACGAAGAACCTCACGGGAGGTGGCGGCTGCGGGTGCGGGTGCATCGGGGTGATGGTCTCCCTCGCGGGCGGCTTGCTGCTCGCGGCCATCCCGCTCGGGATGTACCTCGACAGCTCCGAAGCGCCGATGGGCCTCGCGATCGCGCTGCTGATCGGGGGGCTGCTGATGTCGGGCCTGGGCGTCGTGGTGTGGGTCGTGTCGCTGTTCATGGACTGACCCTCGAGCCGAAGCTGTAACGATGGGCCCGCTCGTGGGACCGTACGATCGAACACGGAGGGCCCCATGGGCACGCTGACCGTCACTTCCGACAACCTCGAATCCACCATCGCCGACAACGGCATCGTCATCCTCGACTTCTGGGCCTCGTGGTGTGGACCCTGCGTCCGCTTCGCGCCGGTCTTCGAGGCCGCTTCCGAGAAGCACACCGATGTCGTCTTCGGCAAGATCGACACGCAGGCGCAGCAGATGCTCGCCGCCCAGCTCCAGATCCAGTCCATCCCGACCCTGATGGTGTTCCGGGACCAGATCCTGCTGTACCGCGAGGCCGGGGCGCTGCCCGCGCCGGTCTTCGAGGACCTCATCGAGCAGGTCAAGGGGCTCGACATGGAGCAGGTCCGCAAGGAGATCGCCGAGCGTCAGGCGGCCGAGGCCTGACGCGATCCTCGACGGGCTGACCGACACCGGCCAACCTGTTACGCCCAACCGCCTCGGCGGAGCCGCGTCCGGTCCCCGCCGTGGGGTCGAGGGCCACCTGGGTGCCCCCGGAGGACGTGATGATCACGGTGAGCGAGGTCACGAAGGGCTTCGGCGGTCGCACGCTGTTCAGAGACGTGAACGTCGCGTTCTCGCCCGGCGCCAACTACGGCCTCACGGGGCCGAACGGCTGCGGCAAGTCGACGTTCATGAAGATCCTGCTGCACGCCGAGGAGACCGACCAGGGGACGGTGAACCTCCCGCGTCGCGTCGGCTGGCTCCGCCAGGATCAGGCCGCGTTCGACGAGCATCGCGCCATCGACACCGTCATCATGGGCAACCAGCGCCTGTGGTCGGCGATGGTCGAGCGCGAGGCGCTCTACGCGAAGGAGGACCTGACCGACGAGGACGGTGAGCGCCTCGGCGAGCTCGAAGGGATCGTCGCCGAGGAGGACGGGTACGAGGCCGAGGCTCGCGCCGCGATCCTGCTCGACGGCCTCGGGGTGACCCAGGCCGAGCACGAGAAGAAGCTGTCGGAGCTCCAGGCCGGTGCGCGGGTGCGGGTGCTGCTGGCCCAGGCGCTCTTCGGCGACCCCGACGCGCTGCTGCTCGACGAGCCCACGAACGGCCTCGACATGGACGCGATCATCTGGCTCGAGGAGTTCCTGGTCGCCTACGCGGGCGTCCTGGTGGTGATCTCCCACGACCGGCGCTTCCTGAACGCGGTCTGCGACCACATCGCGGACATCGACTACGAGACCATCATCATCTACCCGGGCAACTACGACGAGATGGTTCGTCAGAAGGCCCAGGTCCGCAATCGGGTGGACAAGGACAACGCCGCTCGCGAGAAGAAGATCGCGCAGCTGCAGGACTTCATCGCCCGGTTCGCCGCGGGCACCCGCTCGAGCCAGACGCGCAGCCGCGCCAAGCAGGTCGAGAAGCTCCGCCCGGAAGAGGTCAAGCGCAGCAACATCGCACGTCCGTTCATCCGGTTCCCGAGCGGCGAGCCCTCGGGCCGCGACGTCCTCCACGTCGAGAACCTCTCGCACAGCTACGGCGACGATCTCGTCTTCGAGGGCTTCCACGCGGACGTCCAGCGCGGCGACAAGGTGGCGATCCTGGGCCGCAACGGCGTCGGCAAGACCACCCTCGTGCGGGCGCTGCTCTCGGACGAGAACCAGCTCGCCGGCAAGGTGAAGTGGGGCCACAACACGCGGATCGGCGTGTTCGGGCACGACCATCGCGACCGGATCACGCCGGGCCGCACGGTCTACTCCTGGCTCTTCGAGCAGCGGCCGGAGGTCGGCGAGCAGCACGTGCGCGGCATCCTCGGCCGGATGCTGTTCTCGAACAAGGACGGCGAGAAGCCGACGGCGACCCTGTCCGGAGGCGAGGCGGCTCGGCTCGTGATGTGCGAGCTCATGCTGCTCGAGCACAACGTGCTGGTGCTGGACGAGCCCACCGACCACCTGGATCTGGAGAGCTGCTCGGCGCTCCGGGAGGCCCTCGAGGCGTACGACGGGACGGTGTTCTTCGTCACCCACGACCGTGATCTGGCGTCGGTCGCGAACAAGATCTGGACGTACCCGCAGCACCGCGAGCTGATCCACTACGGTGGATCGCTCGACGAGTACGTGGACTGGCACCGGAAGTACTACGCCGCCACGGCGTGAGAAGGGCACGTCCAACCAGCACGACCGCCGCTGTTCACGAGTGGTGAACAGCGTGTAACCGCCGCCTTCCAGGGCCGACCCTAAGGTCGCCGCTGGCGCGTCCTCATCCGACGTGCAGGGAGGGGGGTCATGAACGACGTGCCTGCGCGGGGCACTGCGCCGGGCGTGCCTTGCACGATGACGAACACACCTCCGGCAGCGATCTGGAGCATCGAGCTGGAGGTCGAGTCAGGAGGGCAGGCGCGGGTCTACAAGGTTCGGGACCCGTCGAGCGGTCGGACGTGCGCTCTCAAGGTTCCGCGGACCTCCGATCGGGCAGCGGTCGCGAGGCTGGGGCGCGAAGGCGCTCAGCTGGCCTCGGTCCGGCACCCGAACCTGGTGGCGGTCGTCGGGATGGTCGAGCTCGGCGATCGGCCCGCGCTCCTGCTGGAGTGGGTGGAAGGGTCGTCGCTCGCCGATGTGCTCGGCAGCGCGTGGTGGTCCCCGGACCGGGTGGACGAGATCGCGCTTCCGCTGCTGTCGGCGGTGAGCGCTCTGCACGGCGCGGGCCTGGTCCACCGGGACATCAAGGCCCACAACGTCGTGGTCGCGGGATCGCCGTCGGAGGGGCTGCGTCCCGTGCTGATCGATCTGGGCTTCGCGCGCGGTGAGGACTGCCCGCGCCACACCTGCACCGACGACATGGTGGGGAGCGAGGACTGGGCCGCCCCCGAGCAGCTCCGGGGTGCCGAGCCCGATCCCACGGCGGACGTGTGGTCGCTCGGGGTGCTGCTCTACCGCATGGCGACCGGTGCCGAGCCCTTCCCCGACGAAGGGGACCTGCTGGACCGCTACCGGGCGCGCGCGGCGGGGCGATTCGTCGACCCGCGGGTGGCCCGCGCGGACCTCTGCGAGCGCCGCGCGGCGATCCTCCGTGCCGCGCTGGATCCGGATCCGGCCCGACGGCCTCGCGATGCTGGCGATCTTCTGGCCCGGTGGGTCGCCGGGAGCGTCGCGGATCCTCCGCAGCGGCAACCGGGTGCACTGTTCACGGGTGAACAGTACACCTCGCGCCGCGGGCGGGTACACTGCATCCCCATGACGCTCCGAACCGCTGGTTCCTGGCAGCTCGAGACCCTGATCGGCGAGGGGGCGTGTGGGGGTGTGTGGAGAGCCCGCCACGCGCGGCTCGGGACCCTGGCCGCTGCGAAGGTCTTCCGTGCCTCCGACGCCGATCGGGCGCTGAACGAGGCCGAGGCTCTGCGGCGCGTCCGCAGCGAGCACGTCGTGCGGTTGCTGGACTGCGTCTGGGACCCAGCGCCGGTGATCGTGACCGAGCTCGTCGAGGGCGTGTCGCTCGAGGCGTGGGTGGACAAGCGCGGCGTGTTGCCCGTCCCGCTGTGGCAGCGGCTGGGGCTCGGGCTCCTCTCGGGTCTTCGGGATCTGCACGCCGCCGGCGTCCTCCACGGCGACCTGACACCCGCCAACGTGCTCATCGGCACGTCGGGGCACGGCTTCGACGTCCGGATCGCGGATCTCGGCCTGGCCCGGTACGCCGGCGGGCGGAGCGTCGACGGCTCGATCGGCACCCTGGGCTTCGCCGCCCCCGAGCAGGTGCTCGACCCGTCCGGGATCGATGTGCGCGCCGACCTGTTCGGGGCCGCTGCGGTGCTGTACTTCGCGGCGACCGGCGGGGCGGTCTTCGACGGCTCCTGTCGATGGGACCGGGTCCTCGCGACCGTCGAGGGACTTCACTGCCCGCTGGGCCAGCAGCGCCCGGATCTTCCCCCCGCGCTGGTGGCTGCCGTCGACGTGGCGCTGTCAGCCGAGCCCCGCCACCGCTTCATCGACGCGGAGACCCTGTTGCGGGCCTGGCGCTCGCCCGGGTCTCGTGGCGATCGGTCGTGGCCGGACGTCGCGTCGCTGGCGCCGCCATGAGGGTGTACGATCACCTCGACTACCGTGACGTCATCACGGCGTTCTTGGCTGACAATCCGTACATCAGCATGCGGGAGCTCGCTCGCCGCATGGACTGCTCGGTGTCCTGGATCTCCCAGATCCTGAAGCGCAAGCGGGAGCTCGATCCGAGCAAGCTCCCCACGCTCTGCGACGTCATGGGCCTCGGGGCGGAGGAGGTGGCCTACATGGAGTCCCTCATCGCGCTCGAGTCGCCCGTCGAGAGCGTCCACCGGGGAGCGTGGTCCAGGATCTCGACGGCTCGACGGAAGGCGGAGAGCGAGGCGGTCCGCGACGACGCCGTGCGCCTGTTCTCGGAGTGGATCTGGGGCGCGGTCTGGCAGCTCTCGCTGTGCGAGGGCTTCGATGAGGATCCGAGGTGGATCGCCCGGACGCTGATCCCGCAGGTCACGGAGAACGAGGCGCGGGACGCCATCGAGGGGTTGGTCTCGCTCGGGTTGCTGGAGCGGGTGGACGGGCGGCTCGTCGGCGTCTCCGAGGACCGGAGTACCCCCCCAGAGCTGCCCACGGAAGCCTACAACCAGGCCCTGGTGTCGTGGCATCGTCACCACCTGAACAACGTCAACGACCGGATGATGGACACGCCGAACGACATTCGGCTCCAGCTCGGGATCACCATGTCCCTCCCGAATGATCAGCTGCTCGTGCTGCACCAGCAGATCGTCAGGGCGTTGATGGAGGTGGGGGGTATGGTCGAGGCGATGCCCGGACCCAAGACCCGGGTGATGCACCTGGTGATCGGTCTGGTGCCTGTCACTCGAGCGACAGGTAGGCACGCGGAGCGATCGACGTAGCGCCCTGGCTGACGATGTACGGCGTGAGCGCGGGGGTCGCGATCTCGGGGTCGATGTCGATCGTTCCGTAGGGCTCGTCGTAGGTGACGGTGAAGGCACCGTTGGCGTTCGTGCCGTGCAGGGTCATCGTCGAGCCGAAGTAGTACCGGATGTTGCACAGGTCGCCGCCCTCGATGGTCAGCGCGTACCCGGCCACGGGGTCGATCCACTTGTTGATGGTGTAGTCGGTGAACCCGCCGCCGCACTCCATCGCGCGGACCTTCGTGATGTACACGCTCCCGTCGTCGTACTGACCCAGGACGTTGTCGATCGAGACCCCGACGTTGGGGTTGCCGCCGATGAGGATGGCGTGGGCAGGCGTCAGGGCGGTGAGCAGGAACAGCATGTGACCTCCTTGCCCCAGCACCAGAGCAAGGCGCAGGCCACGGCGTGCCAGCCATCATCGGCGTTCCAGCGTTGTCAGGCCGCGGCGCGGTCCGACATCCCGGACTGGCGTCCACTTTTCTGGACGCGGGTCAGGGCAGGTCGAAGGCCTTGAGCAGGGCGTACAGGTAGGACCTCGACAGGTCCAGCTCCTCGCGCACCTTGTTCAGGTCGCCGCCGTGCTGCTCGAGCTTCCGGCGCAGGAGGTTCCGCTGGAACTCCCGCGTGTGTTCCTGCCAGGTCAGAGGTGCTGCGCGCGAGCCCGGGAAGAGGTGCCGCACCTCGATGGTCAGCTCCTTCGTGCTCCGGACCCGTGCGACCGCGGACTCGACGACGTGGCGCAGTTCTCGGACCTGGCGCGGCCACTCGGCGGTGGTGAGCGCCGCCACCGCGCCGGGCGAGATTGTCGGGCGCTGGCACTTGTACTGTCGGGCGGCCATCGTGCAGAACGCCTCCGCCAGCAGCTCGATGTCCTCCGGCCGCTCCTCGAGCCCCGGGATCCGGATGGGGAACGCGTGCAGCCGGGAGTAGAGGTCGCCCCGGAAGCGCTTCTGGTCGACGGCCTCCTCGAGGTCGACGTGGGTGGCGGCGACGACCCGGACGTCGATCCGGGTCGGTCGTGCGCCTCCGACCGGGACCACCTCGCGCGACTCGAGCGCTCGGAGCAGCCGCCCCTGTTGGGAGAGCGGCAGGTCGCCGATCTCGTCCAGGAACAGCGTCCCGCCGTGCGCCTCGCGCAGCAGCCCCTTGCGATCGACCGCTCCGGTGTACGCGCCGGGGACGGTGCCGAACAGCTCGGCCTCCACGAGGTTCTCGGGGATCGAGGTGCAGGAGACCTCGACGAAGGGCCGCTCGGCGCGCGGGCTCAGGTCGTGGATCAGGCGGGCGACGACGTTCTTGCCGCTCCCCGACGGACCCGTGAGCAGCACGTCGATGTCGATGGGGTAGACCGCCTCCACCCCCTCGAGCACCGTCGCGATGGCCTCGGAGCGACCGATCAGGCGGGACAGGTCGTGGCGGTCCCGGAAGGGCTGGGTCGGGTCGACGCGCCGCCGGCGGACGGCGGCCACCTGGAGCGCGCGCAGAGGCTCCTCGAGCATGCCCGCGAGATCGACGAGCAGGGTCTCGTCGTCGGTGTCGAACACCCGCCCACCGGACCGCCCCTGGACGTACAGCACGCCGATCGGTGGCTTCCCGAGGGGAGCGCACAGCACCGACTCGATGCGATGGCGGACCACGCTCGGGCGCTTCTGGAAGCGGCTGTCCTCGAGCGCGGACTCGGTGCGGATGGGGCGCCCCTCCTCGAGCGCCGTCGCGATGATGCCGGTGGACAGGGCGGCGCGGATCGCGTGCTCCTGGTCCTCGCTGCACCCCTCGCTCACGTGGACCCGCACGCCGTGCTCGTCGTCGCGCAGGGCGACGTACCCGCGACGGGCGTCCAACAGGTCGACCAGCCCGCGGAGCACGGCGCGGACGTACCGCTCGGGCTCGACCTCGGTCCCGAGCTGCACCAGCGTCCGCCAGAGCGCGGCCTCCCGCTGGGCGCGCTCGAGCGGCGTCACGACCAGAGCCCGTGCGTCCGAAGCGCCTCGACCGCCGCCTCCCGGGTCCGGAACACGGCGATGAACCGGTTCTTGTGGCAGAACACCGATCCGGGCACGCCGGTCGCGGCCTCGAGTGCTTCGTCGGTGAGCCCGGCCCAGGCCTCGGGCAGCGAGCGCTTCTGGCCGAAGTCGCCGAGCCGCGGAGGGATGGCGACGACCCGCCAGGAGCCGTCGGTGCCGGGGTGGAGGACGTAGTCGGTGGGGTGGTCCTCGCCGCCGCTCTCGAAGTAGACCGCCTTCCACGGCAGGTACCGGTCGAGCTCGATCACCCGCGAGCCCGACGCGACCGCCGCCGCCATCGCCTCGCGCACCGCACGGCGCGCCTCGACCACCTGATCGTGCTCCGCGCGCAGCCCGCGCAGCCACGCCTCCGCGAAGCGGACCGCACCGAGGAAGGCGGCGTCGAACTCGGCGTGGGTGTGGGCCGGCTGGTTCAGGGCATCGACGATGCGCGGGAAGCAGGGCACGCGCGGATCGGCGGGCCGGCGACCGTTGTCCACGTCGTCGAGGTAGTCGACAGCGCCCTCGCGCAGCCCGTCGCCGAGCTCGGCGTCGATCCGGCCCGTCGCGAGGAGCCAGGTGAGCACCATGCCCGCGCTGCTGTGGGGACCCACGTACGTCGCCTGGTGGTGGTCGAAGCGACCGTGGGAGGCGTCGTGCAGCCCACCCACGTCCACCACGACGTCGGCCGTGTCGAGCCGGGCCGGGTCGCGGGTTCGGACCACGGTGCAGTCGGGGTCGACGAAGACGCGCAGGAGGGCGACCGCCATCACGTCGTCGGCGTGGAACGGTCCATCGTGCGTCGCGACCAGCATCGGTCAGGCTCCTTGTGTGGCCTCACGGTTCGGCCCTTCGATCGTGGGCGCTGGACGCCAGCTCTCCCACATCATCCACCCGATCTGGACCACGAGGTAGAGCAGGAGGCCCCACGCGAGGTCGCCGATCAGGAGGAGGCGGTGCCCCGGAAAGGTCGTCTCCACCCAGTTCGAGAAGGTCTCGAGACCCAGCAACATGGACAGGCCCACGCGGTGACGCCATCGATCGAGGTTGGCTCCGTGCACCACTGCGAGCGGGGCCCGGGCCACGTAGTAATAATAGCTGGCCGTGGTGAACAGGAAGAAGGGCGCGAAGCCCATCGCGTAGGCCTCCTCGTCCTTCTGGCGGCGCAGGGCCATGCCCAGCAACAGGACGCCGAGGCCCGCCAGGGCGTACCGCAGCGGTGACTGGCGCTCGATGAGCTCCTTGCGCTCCGGCGTGATGACCTGCTCGATGGAGCTGCCCTTCCAGGGCTCGGTCGCCAGCGCGAGGGCGAGGCCGATGCGCCGGGAGGACAACTGCTCCGCCCGGTTGTGGTCCATCATGTTCTCGAAGTGCTCCACCACGCGGCCCGGGCCGTAGCGGAGGGTCGCGCCGCCCTGGACGACGGCCACGGCGATCAGGAAGCCGCCCGCGAGCACGAGCAGGGGGCGTCGGACCTCTCGCTCCCAGAGCCCCCACAGCCCGCGGACGAACGGCCCCCACATCCACATCGCGGGGAACATCCGCGCCGTCGCGGCGACACCGGCCATCACGCCCGCGGGCGCCATCCGCCCCCGCGCGATCAGCGCCGTGGCCCCGATCAGGCAGGCGACCCAGTCGTAGCGCAGGAAGACCCAGGTGATGTACGGCCAGCGCGTGCTGTACGTCAGGAGCAGGAAGAGCGCGGTCCACAGCGCCGCGTCCGCGCCCATCGCCCAGGCCACGAGCGCGATGGAGCCGCCGAGCAGCACCAGATCGAGGTACCCCAGCACCTTCACCGACTCGACCGGGACCACGTGCGCGATGGGTTCGGCCAGCAACGTCCACCCCGGCGTCCCGTTGAAGCCGTGGTCGTTGATGAGCTGCAGCCAGAGCTCGTCGGACATCTCGCGGATGCAGCGGCCCTTCTTGTTCCGCTCGGTACAGCCGATGACGCGTGTGAGGTACAGCACGTCGTGCTCGAAGGCCTTCCAGCGTTCGGGGGTGAACTTCTCCTCCCGGACCTGGCGGCCCCGCGCCACGCCCGACGCGATGGGCTCGAGGTGGTGGCCCGCCTCGTCCTGCGCCATGTACACCGGGCCCTGGCCGTGGAAGAACGGCCCCTCGTTCTCGGCGTCCACCAGGAGCATCGCGGGGTACAGGTCGAGGTACCCCAGCTCGTCGATGTACTTGGCGTTCACGTAGTAGTGGAGCAGATCGTAGGCGTCGAGCCGCGTGGCGAGCGCGTCCACGCCCCACCGGGCGTAGTTGATGGCCGCGATCAGGACGGTGGCGACCAGCAGCTGACGCCGCCAGGTCTTGGGGATGACGCCCCAGAGCAGCGCGAGCAGCATCGCCCCGCCCGCGATCCAGATCTTGTAGCCCTCGGTGACGGTGCGAGAGAGGTCCATCGCCGCCCGCCTTAACCGGTGCGCCAGCTCCGCAGTCGGTCGGCCGTGACACCCGCCCCGCCGCACACGACCACGAGGACGACCCCCTCCGTGGTGTGTGGGGCTGCGCCGACCGCTGCCAGGGCCGCCCCGCACGCGGGCTCGACCAGCACGCGGTGGTCGTCGAGGAACAGCTCGCAGGCATCGAGCGCGGCCTCGTCCGTGCACTGCCAGGGGAGGATCGGGTGCTGCCGAGCGAGCTCCACCGCGCGCTCGCACACGGTCCTGGCGCCCAACGTCAGCGCGATGCTGTCGATCGACGGGAGCGTCACCGGCCGCCCGGCGCGCACCGCGGCCGCGAACGATGCGGCGCCGACGGTCTCCGCCGCGATCACGGGGACCTCGTCGAGGCCGTGGGCGCGAAGGCCCTGGACCACGCCCGCGAGCAGCCCGCCGCCCCCGACCGCGACCACCACCGCGTCCGGCACGACGCGCGGGAGCACCTCGTCCACGAGCGTCGCGTGCCCCTCCCAGACGTCCGGGTGGTCGAACGGGTGGATCAGGGCGACGTCGGGGGCGCTGGCCAGCTCCAGGGCGTGCGCGTGGGCGTCGTCCCAGACCTCGCCGTGCACCTCGACCGTCGCCCCCTGCTCGGCGATGAGCTCGCGCATGCGGGCGTCGGTGCGACGCGGGACGACGACCGTGACCGGCACCCGGAGCTGGCGTGCGGCCATCGCCACCGCCAGGCCCGCGTTGCCCCCCGACGAGGTGAGGAGCCGCCGAGCACCTCGCTCCACCGCCTTGCGGCAGGCGTTCCCCATACCCCGGAGCTTGAAGGAGCCCGAGGGCTGCAGCGCCTCCATCTTGAGCCACACGTCGGCCCCGGTGCGGCCGGAGAGCGCGGGCGAGGGGAGGAGCGGGGTGACGTGGTGGATCATGGGACGGCCGGGTATCTCGTGGGCGTGTGGCCCGTCCTGTTCCACGTCGGTCCGATCGAGGTGCGCAGCTACGCCGTGTGCGTGGTGGCGGCCTTCGTCGTGGCCGGGCTGATCCGCGCGCGGGCGGTGCGCCGCCTCGACCTCGACGCCGATCCGCGGCACGCCTGGGTCGGACTGGCGGCGATGGCGGGCGCGGTGGTCGGGAGCAAGGCGGGGCTGCTGCTGTTCGGGCCGACCGCGTGGGAGGGCGCGTGGAGCTCGCTGCTCGGGCTGGACCTCACCGGGAAGACCGTGCTGGGCGCGATCCTCGGTGGGTGGGCCGCCGTCGAGTTCGCGAAGCTGGCCCTCGGTTTCACCCGCTCGACCGGTGACGGGTTCGCGGTGGCGCTCCCGGTGGGCCAGGCCATCGGGCGGCTGGGCTGCTTCCTCGAGGGCTGCTGCGCCGGGGTGGCGTGGGGCGAGGGGAGGGTGCCGGTCCAGCTCCTGGAGGCCTCACTCGATCTGGCGCTCGCCGCCTGGGTCGCCCAAGGGCGGTGGCCCGAGGGGCACGCGTTCCGCCGCGTGGTCGCCGGCTACGCGCTGATCCGGTTCGTGCTCGACCCGCTGCGCGCCGACGATCGCTGGATGTTCGGCCCGCTGTCGATGCTGCAGTGGGCCTGCCTGCTGGTCGCAGCGACCATCGCGACCCGTCTGTGGACCGCCGAACGTGGCGCGCTATCCTCGCGGACATGACGCGATCCTCAGCACTCCGGCGCGGTCTGCTCGTCCTCGGCGTGGCGTACTTCGCCTTGTGGGCTTGCGCCCCAGCGGTGTTCGGGCCACCGCCGGCCCCCATGTCCGACGGGCGGAGCCACGAGCTCGGTCTCGGGGCCTCCGAAGGGGTCGCGATCGGGGAGAACCTCTCGACGGGCGCGCTCGAGGCGGACGTCTTCTGCGACTCGGGCCCGCTCACCAGCGGCTGCGGCGGTCCGGCGTTCCAGGCCTGGTACCGGTACGACCGGGGCCACGCGGACGTGAGGGTCACCGCCTTCGGGGGCCTGTCCACCCTCGTGGGCGTCGGCGGGTCCTTCGCGTACCGGGTGCTGGACACGGACCGGGTGTTCGTCGCGCCCCAGCTCTCGGGCGGCTTCCTCTACGGCAGCGTCGGCGTGCCCGTCGGGATCGCGCTGGTCCCGAGCGCCTGGGTCGTGATCACGCCCTACGCCACGGTCAGCGCCAGCGCACCGTTCCGACTGTCGGAGGCGATCTGGGTGGAGGCGCCCGGGCGCGTCGACGTGGGCTTCGAGCTCCAGCAGGGCTGGACGCCGGACAACACCGGCATCCTCACCGCCGCCGCCCAGGTGGGCTTCCGCTTCTGATCCCCTCGCGGATCAGGCCGCGGACGGGTTCTCGAACACCGCTGCCGCGCCCATGCCGCCGCCGATGCACATGCTGACCACACCGTAGCGGATGCCGCGGCGCTTCATCTCGTGCAGCAGGGTCGCCGTGAGCTTGGCGCCCGTACACCCGAGCGGGTGGCCGAGCGCGATGGCGCCGCCGTTGACGTTGACCTTCTCGGGATCGATGCCGAGCTCGCGCACGCAGTAGACCGCCTGCGCGGCGAAGGCCTCGTTGATCTCGAACAGGCCGATGTCCTCGAGCTTCAGGCCCGCGGACGCGACCGCCTTCGGGATGGCCTTGACCGGGCCGATGCCCATGATCTCGGGCGGCACGCCGGCGACCTGGTAGCTCTTCAGCACGCCGAGGACCGGCCAGCCCTCGCGCTCGGCGCGCTCACGGGAGGCGATGACCACGGCGGCGGCGCCGTCGGAGGTCTGCGACGAGTTGCCGGCGGTCACGCTGCCACCCTGCTTGAACGCAGGCTTGAGCTTGGCGAGACCCTCGATCGTCGAGGCGCGCGGCCCCTCGTCGGCGGCGACGGTCATGTCCGTCCAGGCGCCGTCCACGAACACCTTGGCGGGCACGGGGACGAGCTCGTCGGCGAACCTGCCCTCGGCCTGCGCGGCCAGCGCGCGCTCGTGGCTGCGGAGGGCGAACGCGTCCTGGTCCTCGCGGGAGACGCCGAACTGGCTCGCGACGTTCTCGGCCGTGATGCCCATCGGGGTGTACGTCTCGGGGCGCTCGGCCATGAGCTTGGGGTTCGGCGCAGGCTTCTCGCCGCCCATCGCGATGAGCGACATCGACTCGACGCCGCCCGCGAGCACCACGTCCTGCCAGCCGGCGAGGATGGCTGAGGCGCCCTGGGCGATGGACTGCAGGCCCGAGCTACAGAAGCGGTTGATCGTGAGCGCCGGGACCTCGTCCGGCAGGCCCGCCAGGAACCCGCCGATCCGAGCGACGTTCATGCCCTGCTCGGCCTCCGGCATGGCGGTCCCGACCACCACGTCGTCCACGACGGCCGGGTCGACCCCGCCGCGCTCGAGCGCGGACTTCAGCACCAGCCCGAGCAGCTCGTCCGGACGCGTGTCCTTGAGAGATCCCTTCTTCGACTTGCCGACCGGCGTGCGGACGGCGGAGACGACGACGACTTCGCGCATGATTGGGTTCTCCTCGGCCTAGTTGCGAAGGGGCTTGCCGGTCTGCAGCATGTGCTGCATCCGGGCCTGGGTGGCGGGGGTTCCGGCGAGGGACAGGAAGGCCTCGCGCTCGAGGTCGAGCAGGTCCTGCTCGGTGCGGACGGTGCCCCAGGGCACGTCGCCGCCGCAGAGCACGTTGGCCAGCGCCTTGCCCACGACCACGTCGTGCGCGGAGGCGAAGCCGCCGTTCTGCATCTGGTACAGCGCGAGCTCGATGGCCGCGCGGCCCGTGGTGCCGGGCACCTTCACCGTGCGGGGGCGCGCCGGGACGTAGCCCGAGGCGGCCAGGCCCATCGCGGTGCGCTTGGCCTCGGCGATCAGGCGGTCCGGGTTGGTGACGACGCGGTCGGTCGGGCGGAGGAAGCCCATGTCACGGGCCTCCTCGGCGCTCGTCGAGACCTTGGCGAGGCCGAGCTTCTGGAAGATGCTCTGCACGAACGGGTTCGGGTCGACCTCCACGTCCTGCGGGAAGTCGCCGAGGTACCGGACGACCATCTCCTTGCAGCCGCCGGCGCCCGGGATGAGGCCGATTCCGACCTCGACCAGGCCCATGTACAGCTCACCGCCGGCCACGGTGGCGGCGCTGTGCATCGAGACCTCGCAGCCGCCGCCGAGCGTCAGGCCGAAGGGGGCGGTGACGACGGGGCGCGCGCTGTACTTGGCGCGCATGACGAGGTCCTGCAGGGCCCTCATCTGCGTCTCGATCTGGTCCCACTGGCCCTGCATGGCGCCCATGAGGATCATCAGGATGTTCGCGCCGGCGCAGAAGGCCCGCGGGTCCTGGTTGCCGACGACGAGCGCCTCGAACTCTCCGGCGTCCAGCTTGTCCAGCGCCTTGCCGTACATGCCGAAGATCACGTCGTCGAGGGCGTTCATCTTGCTGTGGAACTCGAGGCCCAACACGCCGTCGCCGAGGTCGACGAGGTCCGCGCTCACCGAGCGGTCCACGACCTTTCCGGCGGCCTTGAGGTCGGCGAGGAAGATCTGGCCTGCGTACTGCGGGACGGGCTCGACGCCGCCCTTGCGGGCCGCCTGGTTCCAGGAACCACCGTCGCGGGCGTAGAAGGTCTCGCGGCCCGAGGCGAGCATGTCGAGGACCCACTGCGGGACCGTGCGACCCTCCTCCTGCATACGGGAGACGGACCTGCCGACGCCGATCGCGTCCCAGGTCTCGAAGGGCCCGAGCTCCCAGCCGAAGCCCCAGCGCATCGCGCGGTCCACGTTGACCACGTCGTCCGCGATCTCCGGGATGCGGTTCGCGGCGTAGATCAGCGTGTCCGCGGTGCAGCGCCAGGCGGCCTTCGCGGCGTCGTCGTCCCCCCACACCATCGCGGCGATCTTGCCGGCCGGGGTCTCGGCCTTCTTCGCCTTGCCGATGCTGTCGGCCCGGACCTTCTCCTGCGCGACGTAGTCGCCGCTGGCGAAGTCGTACTGGAGGATGACGGACTTGCCGTCCGGACCCTTGACCTTCTTGTAGAAGCCGGCACCCGCCTTCTCGCCGGTCTGGCCCGCGGCCACCAGCGTGCGGACGAGGTCGGGGACCTGGAACACGTCGCGCTCCTCGTCGTCGACGAGGTAGGCGTGCAGGTTCTCGAAGACGTGCACCAGCGTGTCGAGGCCGACGATGTCCGCGGTCCGGAAGACGGCGGAGGAGGGGCGCCCCATCGGCGTGCCGAAGATCGCGTCCACCTGGCCCACGGTGAGGTTCGCCTCCTTCATGTGCCGGAAGACCGAGCCCATGCCGTAGGTGCCGATCCGGTTGGCGATGAAGTTCGGGGTGTCCTTGCACCACACGATGCCCTTGCCGAGCACGCGATCACCGAAGTCCGCCATCTGCTGCGCGACGGCCGGGTCGGTGTCGGGCCCGACGACGAGCTCGAGCAGCCGCATGTACCGCACGGGGTTGAAGAAGTGCGTCACCAGGAAGTGGCGCCGCATCTCCTCGGACATCGTGGCGGCCATGTCGGCGAGCTTGATGCCGGACGTGTTCGAGCTGACGATCGAGCCCGGACGGCGGTTCTTCGCCACCCAGTCGAAGACCTTCTGCTTGATGTCCAGGCGCTCGACGACCACCTCGACGATCCAGTCGCAGGTCTCGAGCAGCGCTGCGTCGTCGTCGTAGTTGCAGGCACGGATGCGGCTCGCGTCCGTCCCCCGGAACAGGGGCGCGGGGCGGGCCTTGCCGGCGGCCTGGATGGCCTTGTTGGCGAGCACCGACGGATCGGGCCCTTCCTTCTTCATGTCGTAGAGGAGCGAATCGATCCCGGCGTTGGCGAGATGGGTGGCGATGCCCGTACCCATGACGCCCGCTCCGAGGACCGCGACCCGACGGATGCCACTCATGCGCTCTCCGATGGCAGGAGGTGGGCCAGCCGGCATAACCGGTGGTCGGAGGAGCGGCCGATGATCCCGATGCTGCTGGCGCTGGCCCCCGAGGCCCGTGCGGAGGAAGGCCCCGAGGTGGTGCAGGTGCCCGCTCACGCCTTCGTCTTCGCCGAGCAGGAGGGCAGGATCGAGGTGCGCGAGCGAGGCGTTCCGGCGGCGGTCGACGTGGTGCACCCGACCGCCTGTCGCGTGCGCTTCGTGGTGACGGCCGAGGGTCCCCGACACGCCGTCGACAACTGCCCCGAGCAGCTCATGGCCAACGTCGGTGCAGCCGCCGACGCGTGGAGCTTCGCGGCGACCGGGGCCACCGACGAGATCGTGATCGACACCTGGTATGCATTCCTGCCGGATCACACGGTGCACACGCTGGTTGCGCCCAACCGCGCGACCGTGAAGGTGCACGACCTCGGCGTGGACGTGATCCCCTTTGGCATCCTCGCGCTGCGCTTCCCGGTCCATCCCGACGGGATCCAGCGCCGCAAGGATGCGCCCGAGGGCGCGGCCGTGACCTGCCGGGCGTGGGCGATCACGGACGGAACCGGCGCGGTCCGGACGGTCGAGGTGGTGGGCTGCGACGACCGCTTCGCCGCCCGCGTCCGGGAGTCGCTGTCGGTGTGGCAGCTCGCCCCCGCCACCATCGGTTCCTACACCCTGCCCGTCTCGGCCGAGATCGGCGTGTCCTTCGAGCCGGCGGGGGACGGGGCCCCGCCGACGGTGGCCTTCGAGAAGGCGGTCCCCCCCGACGTCGGCGACCGGCCGACACCGGTGGTCGCGAAGACCGTCGAGACCCCGCATCCCGAGGGTGACCCCCTGCTGGTGGTGCACCACAAGGGGTACCTCCCCGTCGAGATCTACGGGTTCGGCCGACCGGAGCCGGTGGGCGCCTCGGCGAGCTGCGACGTGCTGCTCCAGGTCGGGCCCGCCTACCGGGCGCAGGTCTGGCCCGAGCGGTGCGACGAAGCGGCTCGGAGCGCGGTCGAGAAGGTCACCGACCAGTGGCTCGTGGCGGCCGGCCAGGGTGGTCCCGACGAGCGGGTGGCCCGCTTCCGCGGGACCTGGCGCTTCGACGGGGATCGGGTCGAGCTGCTCCTCGCGGACGCCGACGTGGGTGACAAGGCGGTCCTGCCCGAGGGTGTGCGCACCTGGACCGCGGCGCTCGCGACCGTGAAGGTCCCGCCGAGGCTCCCCAGCGGCACCACGGTCCCCGACGGGGGGATCGTGTGCGAGATCGACGCGACGATCACGCGGTCGGGCCGCCCCGGACAGCTCGTGCCCGTCGAGGATCCGCAGGCCTGCCCGTCGCCGTTCATGGCGGAGGCCACCCGGGCGGTCAAGAAGTGGCGCTGGTCGCCGGCTGTGGCGGACGGGGAGATGGTGGAGAGCACCCAGCGCGTCCGCGTCCGATTCGGGGGATAGGGTGGGGGCCATGATCGCCCTCCTCGCTCTCGCCCGCATCGCACCCGCCGCAGACACGGACTGGCAACGCACGCTGGACACCGTCGTCCCCTCGGTCGTCTCGTTGAGGGTCACCGCGGTGCGGGACTTCGACACCGAGGACGCGAGCGTGTCGCAGGGCACCGGCTTCGTCGTGGATGCCGAGCGGGGCCTGATCCTCACCAACCGACACATGGTGCACGCGGGGCCGGTGATCGCGCAGGCCGTGTTCGCCGACCACGAAGAGGTGCCGCTGCGCGCGGTCTACCGCGATCCGGTGCACGACTTCGGGTTGTATGCCTTCGACCCCGCGCTGGTCCGCCACCAGGACGTGCGCGCCCTCCCGCTCGATCCGGGCGGTGCGAGGGTCGGGCTCGAGATCCGGGTGGTCGGCAACGACGCCGGCGAGAAGATCAGCATCCTCGACGGCACGCTCGCGCGGCTGGACCGCAACCCGCCGTTCTACGGGTCGGACACGTACAACGACGTGAACACGTTCTACATCCAGGCGGCGTCGAACACCTCGGGTGGCTCCAGCGGGTCGCCGGTCGTGGACCAGCGCGGCGTGGTGGTCGCGCTGAACGCCGGAGGGGCCACCGAGGCGGCCTCGAGCTTCTACCTCCCGCTCGACCGGGTCGTGCGGGCGCTGGACCTCGTCCAGGCGGGGCGCCCCGTGACGCGCGGCGGCATGCTCGCGACCTTCCTGCTGACTCCGTTCGACGAGCTGCGTCGCCTCGGGCTGTCCCCGACCGCGGAGGACCGCGCGCGCGGAGCCGCGGACGGCAAGGCGGTGGGGATGCTCGTCGTGGCCGACGTCGTCCCGGGCTCGCCCGCGGAGGAGGCGCTCACCCCCGGCGACGTGCTGATCGAGGTGGGAGGCCAGCTGGTGCTCGGTTTCGCCGAGCTCGACGCGGTGCTCGACGAGCACGTCGGTGAGCGGCTCGAGGTCCTCGTCGAACGAGGCGGGACCGAGGTCCGCTCGGAGGTCGAGGTCGCGGACCTCCAGCGTCTGTCGCCGGCCACCTTCCTCGAGCAGGGCCGGGCCGTGTTCCACGACCTGTCGCTGGTGCAGGCACGCAACCACCATCTCCCGGTCCAGGGGGTGTACGTCGCGGTCTCCGGGTACTCCTGGAACGCGGGCGACGTGCCGTCGTCCTCGATCATCACCGAGCTCGACGGCGAGCGGGTCACGGACCTCGACGCCTTCCAGCGGATGCTCGAGGGGAAGTCGGATGGCCAGCGCATGCGCGTCCGCTTCTCGATGGTCGACGACCTGCGCGAGTCGTACGAGACGGTCGTGGTCAACGATCGCCGCTGGCATCGCATGGCCCGCTGCACCCGCGACGACGCGCTCGGCGCCTGGCCCTGCGTGGAGTCACCGCCTCCGCCCGACCCGGTCCGGCCGCCACCGCCCGAGCGCCTGCCGATCCTCGCCGACGACCGCGTCTCCCGGCGCCTCGCCACGACCCTCGTCCTCGTCGAGTTCGACATCCCGCACCCGACCGCCGGCGTGAAGGACCTCAACTACGTCGGCGTGGGCACGGTGATCGACGCCGACCGCGGCCTCGTCCTCGTGGATCGGGACACGGTCCCGGTGTCGCTGGGGGACATGACCTTGACCTTCGCGGGCACCGTGCGCGTCCCGGGCCACCTGGTCTACCTCCACCCGGTCCACGATCTCGCCGTCATCGCGTACGACCCGTCCCTGCTGGGCGATCTGCCGGTGTCGGCCGCGCCGTTCGACACCCGCCCGCTGCACCCCGGCGAGCGGGTGTGGCAGGTGGGGCTCGGCGGGGACCGCGAGCTCGTCTCGCGCAAGACGAAGGTCGACACCATCCAGCCCGTCCTCCTCGGCATCTCCACCACGCCGCGGTTCCGCGACACCAACGTGGACGGGGTCAGCATCGACGAGGGCGTCGACAGCTACGGCGGCCTGTTGGCAGACGGGAAGGGGCGTCTGCGCGCGCTCTGGGCCTCGTTCCTCGATCCGGCCTCCGGCGAGCGCACGTTCTGGGGGCTGCCGGCATGGATCGCCGATCCGGTGGTCGGTCCGCTGCTACGGGGCCAACAGCCGGTGTACCGCACGCTCGGCGTCGAGCTGGCACCGCTGTCGCTGGCCTCGGCTCGAGACCGCGGGTTGTCCGACGACCGCATCCGGCAGTTCCTCCAGGCCGATCCTCGGGGTCGCCAGGTGCTGGAGGTGCAGCGCGTGAACGGTCGGGCGCCGGCCTTCGGCGCGCTCCGCGACACGGACCTGCTCCTCGCCGTCGACGGCGAGCTGGTGACCCACCCGAGCGACCTCGAGCTGCGCATGCAGGCGCCGATGCTGACGCTCACCATCCTGCGCAAGGGCCAGGAACAGGACGTGGTGGTGGAGACGCTGCCGCTCGACGGTGGCGGGGTGGACCGGGCGTTGTCGTGGGCGGGTCTGGTGCTCCACGAGCCGCACGCCGACGTGGCCGCGCAGGGTGGCCTCGATCCGCAGGGCGTCTACGTCGCGTGGTTGTGGTTCGGCTCTCCGGGCGCTCGATACGGCATGCGCCCCACGTGGCGGATCGTGGCGGTCGACGGCGAGCCCACACCGACGCTCGACGCCTTCCTCGAGGTGGTGTCGGGGCTCGATGAGGGTGCCGCGGTGCGGCTCGAGACCGAGCGGCTCGACGGGAGCCGGGGCGTGACGACGCTCCAGCTCGACCTGGCCTACTGGCCCACCCAGCTGCTCGAGCTGCGGCCCGACGGGACCTGGGCACGCACGGCCGTCTCCGGGGAGCAGCCGTGAGGCGACTGATCGTGATGCGACACGCGAAGGCGGTGTCGGAGGTCGACGCTCGTGGTGACCACGCGCGGTCGCTCGCCGATCGTGGGCGCACCGACGCCCAGCTCGTCGGCCGTCGCCTCGTCGCCCTGGGCTGGTCGCCGGACCGGGTGCTGTCGTCGGACGCCGCGCGCACCCGCGAGACCTGGGATCGGCTGTCCGAGGTCCTGACCCAGCCGCTCGTCCCGACCTTCACCCGCCAGCTCTACCTCGCGGGTCCGGCGGAGGTCGTGGACGCGCTGTTCGAGGTCGACGAGGGCGCGCGGACGCTGCTGCTGCTGGGCCACAACCCGGGCTGGGAGCAGCTGGTCGCGGGCCTCAGTGGTCAGGGCGTGGAGATGCCGACGGCGTGCGCGGCGCTGCTCGAGCTCGAGGGTGAGCGGCCGTGGTGGCAGGCCGCGTCGACCGGCGGTTGGCGTCTCGTGGAGCTGATCCGCCCGAAGACCCTGCGGTAGGGCTCGGTCGCCGCTACAGCCGCTTGCGGGCGCGACGCGCGACCTTGCGGAGCCGGCGGTAGAAGTCGTGGTCGTGCTGCAGGTCGAGCGTCGCCAGCAGCCGGCGCTCGAGGGCGTCGAGCTCGGTGCGGAGGTGGTCCTCGGCGCTGTGCGTCAGGCCGTCCTGGAGCAGCCCCTGCTGCAGCGTGGCCAACGCGTCGGCGAGGCGCGAGAGCTGCTTGCGCGCGCGGCGGTGGTTCTTGCGCCATCCCTTCTTCGCGGGCTTGTGGCCCGTAGAGGCGAGCGCCTGGCGGACGATACCCAGGCTGCGCTCGATCCTCCGCGCGGCGTCCAGGCCGCGGGTCGCGCTGACGGAGCCCGGCTCGTCCGACGGCGTGGCGAATGGGATCACCATCGTCGGTTCCAGGCTGCCGGCTGCGAGCCGAACCAGGGCCCGGCACGTCTTGGTGTCGAACCCGAGCAGGCCGCTGAGGCGCTCGGGGCCGGCGTTGACGAGCTGCTCGACCGTGAGCATGCCCGCATCGGCCAGCGCGCGCAGCCGCGCGGCATCCAGCCCGGGGAGACTCTGCTCGGTGAGGAGGTGGACCGTCACTCTCCCGTTCTAATCGACCATGGGCGCGGCCGCGATCAACGCCAGGGGAGAAGGGTGCTCTCCCAGCCTCCTCAGCAGGGTCCGAGCCGGGCTCTCACCGGACGCCACCTGTCGTTGCAGCGGCGCGAGCCACCGTCGGTCGTCCGGACAGACCCGTTCGAGGCCCGCGTCCGCCAGGTCCACCAGGTCCTCCGCCCAGGCGGCCATCGTCCGCGTCCCCACGCGACCCTCGAGGCCCAGACGACACGCCGTCTCGAACCGGTCGGCGGAGGTGCCCTCGGCGGCGAAGCGCTCCGCGACCCCGAGCGCGAGCTCGAGGGAACGCTCGTCGTAGAACAGCCCCTTCCAGAAGGCCGCGAAGCCCATCGCGAGCGGCAGGGGCACGCAGTCCGCACCGCGGATCTCGATGGCGCGCTTCACACGCACCTCCGGGAACACGCTGGTGAGGTGGAGCTCCCAGTCCGCGGCGGTCGGTCCGGCCGTCGCGTCGCCCATCCACTCCCCGAAGGTCTGGCCCCGCGCGAACTGCCAGGCGCCCTGGCGGTCCTTCTTGAACATCATGGGGACCTGGAGCAGCCAGTCCACCCATCGCTCGAAGGTGAACGCGCTGGCCGCGGCCGGGAACCCGGTGCGCGCGGGATCGGTCCGCGTCCAGATCTTCCCCCGCCACGAGAGGTACCCCGAGGGGCGGCCCCGGACCCAGGGGCTGTTCGCGAAGGTGGCGGTGGTCAGCGGACCGAGCAGGGTCGCGAGACGGATCTTGCGGGCGCAGTCCACCTCGTCGCTGTAGTCGTACGTCGCCTGGACGGCGGCCGTCCCCTTCATCATGGAGTGAGCGAGGTCGCCGGTTCGCCCGAGGAAGTCGCGCATCACGACGTATCGTCCCTTGGGCACCCAGCTCACGTCCTCGATCCGGGCGAAGGGGGTGTACCCCAGCGCGACCTGGCCCACGTTCGTGCCGACCAGCGCGTCGTCCACCTCCATCGCGAAGGCGCGCGCCTCGGCCTCGATCTCCGCGATGGTGTGGAACGGTGAGCCGGACAGCTCGAACTGGCTGCCGGGCTCCAGCGTGACGCTCGCCATGCCGCGCTGGAGCGCGATCAGGTGACCGCCCTCGACGTACGGCTCCCAGCCGTTCCGCCCGGAGAGCCGCTCGAGCAGCCAGCCGACGCCCGGGGTGCCGAAGTAGGGCAGGGGGGCGCCGTCGGTCCGGAGGAGGTGACGCTCGAACTCCGCGCCGACGCGAAACGCCGCTCGGGGCTTGCCGGACTCGAAGTACCCGGACACCAGCTGGTCCCGGGTGAGGGACGGGTTGGACATGGAGGGATCTAACGCTCCGGGAGGTCTTTGACGCTCGCCCGAGGGGACGGCACACTGTTGTCCTGGAGGTCCCGTGATCCGTTTCACGCCGCTGGCGATGATCGCCTGTGTGCCGCACCTGAACACGGAACATCCCGTGGAACCGGTCGGCGAGTGGAGCGCTCCGGAGAACTCCTGGGCGATCTCGCCGCCGCCGTCGGGTCTGGTGGGCGAGGGCTTCGACGTGGGCGACATCGTCCCCGACGTCCGGCTCCCGGATCAGTTCGACGACGAGGTCAGCGTCTGGCAGTTCTTCGGTCACCTGGTGGTGCTCGATGTGAGCACGATGTGGTGCGCGCCCTGCCGCGAGCTCGCGGAGACCACGCAGCACACCGTCGACACCTATGGCGAGGAGCTCCAGTACGTGACCGTCCTCCAGGAGGATCCGGACGGTGAACCGCCCACGATGGAGGACCTCGGCGCCTGGGCCAACGTGTACGGCCTGTCCACGCCCGTGCTCGGCGACGGGACCTACGAAGGGACGGGTGCCGCGATCGACAACGGGCAGTACCCGGCGTTGCTCCTGATCGACACCGAGCTGCAGGTCGTCGAGCGGATCAACCCGCCGACGGACGCCGAGCTGATCGCGGCGATCGAAGAGCACCTCTGAGAGGACCCGGGCGCGACACCCGCGCGGCGTCGACCGGGGGCCCCTCCGCCGACGGCCTCCGCCGACGTGCTACTCGTCGTCCTCGTCGTCTTCCATGGGGGCGAGGCCGCCGTCCTTCGTCCGCATGAACATCTGGCTGACCGACTCGGCCCCGGCCTTCACCGCCGCGGTCGCCGTCACCTTCTTCTGGCCGCGCCGACGCAGCAGGACGACGCCGATCACGAAGAGCAGGAGGAGGACCAGCCCGCCGCCGCCGCACATCAGCACCAGCAGCGAGAAGACGACGACGATGATGATGGTCGAAGTGCTCACGAACGTCCCCCGCGCGTCCGTTCCGCCGGCCGCCCGGAGGATGGTAGCCGCAGATCGCTCGCGCCACCAGTAGGGAAGGGCGCTCGGAACGCGCAGCCCTCCCTCCACCGGGAGCACCCGAGCGCCGACCTCCCGCGGATCACCGTCCCTTCGCCGCAGCTCGGGCAGGCCGCTCCCTCGCGGATCGGGGGCGGGGTCTCCGGCTGGGTCTGTCGGGGCCGATCCTCGAACCAGAACACGACCTTCCGCTGGTCGCCGTCCCAGCGCAGGCCCGCCTCGAAGTCCTTGCCCGCCTTCGACTTGAAGCCCTTCACCGGTGCGGTCTTCCCGGTCGTCAGCAGCTGCTTGACCATCCGCGTGCTGATGGCGCGCCTGGCGATGCGCGTCGACACCTCGAAGCCGCACGTCCCCACGCCATCGCACGCGTACCGTCGGGGGCGCTCCCGCACCTCCTTGCCGCATGCGGGGCAGGTGCCGACCACGGGTCCGTCGAAGGCCGCCACCCGGAGCTCGGCACCCCGCAGGGCCGTCACGATCCCGGCGAGGTGGGTGGACACGTCCCGCATGAAGGCCTCGCGGCGATCGCGCGCCTCCGCCACCTCCGTCAGGCGCCCCTCCCACGCGGCCGTCAGCTCCGCGCTCTTCAGCGCGTCCACGGGGATCGCCTCGATGAGCGCGATGCCGGCGGGCGTGGCCCGGAGGTCCTTCCCGCGTCGCTCCACGTACTTCCGGTCCAGCAGGACCTGGAGGATCGCCGCGCGCGTCGCCGGGGTGCCCAGCCCACAGCCGCGCATGACCCGCGCGAGCGCCTCGTCGTCGAGCTCGCGACCGGCCGTCTCCATCGAGCGGAGGATGCTCGCGTCGTTGTGCGGCCGCGGTGGGCGCGTCACGCCCTCGGTGGACTCCGTCCCCACCGTCAGCAGCGGGTCACCGGTCTCCACCGGCGGGAGATCGAGGTCCACCTGCTTGCCTGGCGGATCGATCGCGCGCCAGCCCTGCTGACGGCACACGCGCCCCCGCGTCCGGAAGCGCAGCGGCGGCGCGAGGCCCGCGACCGGCTCGGGCAGGTCGATCGCCACCACGAGCCGCGTCACGTCGAACAGCGCGTCCGCCGAGAGCGCGGCGAGCAGGCGCCTCGCGACCAGGTCGAACACGCGCTTCTCGTCCGGGTCGAGCGAGGAGGAGGGGGTGCGGCCGGTGGGCAGGATCGCGGGGTGGTCGCCGACCTCCGCGGGGTTCACGACGCGCGGACCGGGCGCGATCGGTCGCGACAGCAGGTCGTCCACGCAGGCGGTGTAGGGCGGGACGGGGCGCAGGCCCGCGAGCACCCCCGCGAGCTCGGGCACCTGGTCCGGCAGGAGGTAGCGCGCGTCGGTCCTCGGGTACGTGATCAGCTTGTGCCGCTCGTACAGCGCCTGCGCGATGTCGAGCGTGCGTTGGGCGGACAGGCCGTACCGTTGGTTCGCTCGCCGCTGGAGGCTCGTCAGGTCGTACAGCAGGGGAGGGCGCTCGCGGGTGCTCCGGCGCTCGGCGCGATCCACGCGGGCGGGGCGATCCATCGCGGCCTCGGCCACCGCCTGCGCAGTGGGTTGGTCCAGGCGCTCGGCGTGCGAGACCTCCTTGTTCGCGTCGTCGTCCTGGCTCGGACGGTCCTCGCCGGTGGTCTTCGGCTCCTCGACCTCGGGGCGGAAGAACACCGCGGCGAAGCGCGCCCCTTCGGGGACGGGCTCGAACGTCGCCTTCACCTGCCAGAAGGTCTCCGGTACGAACGCCGCGATCTGCTGGTCGCGACGCACGATCATCGCGAGCGTGGGCGTCTGCACGCGACCGACGGACAGCAGGCCCTCGCCACCGGCATCCCGCGCTCGGCAGGTCATGGCGCGGGTGGCGTTGAGGCCGACGAGCCAGTCCGCCTCGGCGCGGCAGCGAGCGGCATCCGCCAGCGGATCGAGGTCCGAGCCCGGCCGCAGCCGCTTCCAGCCGTCCTTGATCGCCTGGTCCGTGAGCGAGCTGACCCACAGGCGCGACACGGGCTTGCGGCAGCCCGCCAGCTCGTAGACGAAGCGGAAGATGAGCTCGCCCTCGCGGCCGGCGTCGCAGGCGTTGACCACGTCCTCGGTGTCGGCGTCGCGCAGGAGCTTGCGGAGCACGGCGAACTGGTCCTTCGCACCCTGGCGCAGCCGCAGCTCGAACCGCTCGGGGAGCATGGGCAACGTGTCCATCGACCAGCGCTTCCAGGCCGCGTCGTAGTGCGCGGGCTCTTCGAGCTCCGCCATGTGCCCGTGGCACCAGGTGATGCGCAGGCCCTGGCCCTCGAGGTACCCCTCGGCCTTGCGCGTCGCGCCGAGCACCCGCGCCAGGTCGCGCGCCACGCTCGGCTTCTCGGCCACCACCACCCGCATCCCCAACGGCTAACTCGCCCGGCGGGCGACCCGCGGTCCTGGGCACCCGGACTTCCCCGGGGTACGGAGCGCGCTCGCCCGGAGGTCGTCATGGACGCGTACGAGGACTGGAACGGGGGCCGCTCGCGGCGCATCGAAGTGGGTGATCTCCGGGTTCCGTTCCGGGAGATCCCGCTGACCAACGGGGAGGTCTTCCGCACGTACGACACCGCCGGTCCGGTCGCGGTGGACGGCGAGCTGCCGAAGCTCCGCGCTCCGTGGATCGCCGACCGGCCGGAGGGGGAGACACAGCTCTCCCTGGCGCGCAGGGGCGTGGTCTCGCCGGAGATGCGCTTCTGCGCCGAGCGCGAGGGCGTCCCGGTCGAGCGGGTCATCGAGGAGCTCAGCCGGGGTCGGGCGATCATCCCCTCCAACCGTCGGCACCTCGAGCTCGAGCCGATGATCGTGGGGCGTGCCTTCAAGACCAAGGTCAACGCGAACATCGGCAACAGCCGCGTCCGTGCCTCGATCGACGAGGAGGTCGAGAAGCTGCGCTGGGCTGTTCGCTGGGGCGCGGACACGGTGATGGACCTCTCGACCGGGCCGGACATCCCGCAGACCCGCGAGGCGATCCTCCGCAACAGCCCCGTTCCCATCGGCACCGTCCCGATCTACGAGTGCCTCGAGCAGGTCGCGGGCCGCGTCGAGAAGCTGGACATCGAGCGGTACCTCGACGTCCTCGAGGCCCAGTGCGAGCAGGGCGTCGACTACTTCACGGTCCACGCCGGCGTGCTCATCCAGTACGTGCCGCTGACCGCGCGCCGGGTGACCGGCATCGTGAGCCGCGGCGGCTCGATCCTGGCGAAGTGGTGCCTGCACCACCACAAGCAGAACTTCCTGTACGAGCACTTCGACCGGATCTGCGCGGTCCTCCGCAAGTACGACGTGTCCTTCTCGCTCGGCGACGGGCTGCGCCCCGGCTGCACGGCGGACGCGAACGACGAGGCCCAGTTCGGCGAGCTGCGGACGCTGGGCGAGCTGACGAAGACCGCCTGGGAGCACGACGTCCAGGTGATGATCGAGGGGCCGGGCCACGTGCCGCTGCACCTGATCGCGGACAACATGGCGGAGCAGCACAAGCACTGCCACGGCGCCCCGTTCTACACCCTCGGCCCGCTGCCGATCGACGTGAGCCCGGGCTACGACCACCTGGCCTCGGCGATCGGTGCCGCCATGATCGGCATGCTGGGCACGGCGCTCCTCTGCTACGTCACGCCCAAGGAGCACCTGGGGCTGCCGGACAAGGACGACGTGAAGCAGGGGCTGATCGCGTACCGCATCGCCGCTCACACCGCAGACATCGCGAAGGGCCTGCCGGGCGCGCGCGACTGGGACGACGCCCTCTCCAAGGCGCGCTTCGAGTTCCGCTGGGAAGACCAGTTCAACCTGGCGATCGACCCCGGCGTCGCCCGTGCGTACCACGACCAGACGCTGCCGGCGGAGGGCGCGAAGACCGCTCACTTCTGCTCGATGTGCGGCCCGCGGTTCTGTTCGATGCAGATCACGCAGGAGGTCCGCGCGATGGCGTCGGACGAGGTGGCCGCGGGGATGGCCGAGAAGGCGAAGGAGTTCGCCGCGGGCGGTGGCGAGATCTACTCGCCTGCGAAGTAGCGCGCGGACTACGGGCTACAGGCTACAGGCTACAGGCTACAGGCTCCGGAGTACCGGCTCCGGACTACGGGCTGAGTTCGGCTGACAGGCCCCGCTCGAGCCCGACCATGTCGCAGCCCTCGCCGCGACCGCAGCCGTGGTGTCGGCAGAGAACCGCTTGCAGACGCCGTCGGGGGCCAGCGCGCCGATCTGCGAAAGCTGGATCATCGACTCTGGTGATGGCGCCAGCGAGACCAGATTCAGGGCCATCACCGCGCTCGTAGCCGGAAAGGGCGGCGGCCTGGTGCCCCGCATGCCGAGCTCGTGTGTGAGGGACGGGTTCCAAGTCGCGCTCGTACGCCGCGCACTCGTGGCCGCCCGCCCGCAGCCTACGGCCGGCCCGCGCTACTCGCTGTCCGGGTGCCGGATCGCGACGACCGTGGTGCCGGCCACCACGCGGTCCCCGATGTTCACGCCGATCTCGAAGTCGGCGCGCTCGAGGCCCTTGCGGCCGTCGCGCAGCACGTACGTCGCGCAACGCTCGTGGAGCGGCGTGAGCTTCAGGTTGTCGCCGTGCACGTGCAGGGCGGCCTGGCGACGGCCGGCGAGCGCGCGGTCGAGCGTGAAGCCGTGGGCGCGGGCCTTGGCGGCGCGCGGTCCGGGGCACCAGCGGATGTTGTCCTGCCCGCGACGATCGGGGAAGGCGAGGCCCGGGTGGTTGGGCTCACGGCCGAGCTCGGCGGTGGTGCCGTCGACCACGCCCAGGCGCATCTCCGTGTCCTGCAGCAGCAGGCCGGCGTACGTGTGGTTCGTCGCCTCGAAGCGCAGCGTCCCCGAGGGCGTGCGGATCTCGTCGTCGTCCCGCAGGTCGACGGCGTCACCCGACGGCACCGCGCGGCCGTTCACCGTGATCCCGTTCGCCATCGCCTGCAGGCGCGTCCCCGAGGGGGTCACCTCGACGCGGAGCAGCGAGCGGTCGGAGCGGTTGACCCAGCGCGCGTCGGGCAGCAGGTCGTAGAAGTAGCTCGAGACCACGTCGGACAGCGGCACCGCCGGCAGCGCCAGGCCGCACATCACGAGCTCCACGTCCGCCTGGACGCCGACCTCGAGCACGATCGTGTCCGAGCCCGAGGTGCGCGTGATCTGCTTGGTGGCCTCGAGGAGCGACTCCTCCAGGGCCTCGGGCGTGCCGATGACGAGCCCGCGGCCGGACTCGGTCCACTGGTTCCGGTCCTCGGAGGCGATGTTGTACGCCGAGAGCCACAGCGAGGCCGGGTTGAGGACGGGGAGGCTGTCCACCGCGTCCATCAGGGCCGGCGAGCCTGGGGCGAAGCCCTCCAGCAGGATCACCGGGTCCGGCGGGAGCACGGGCGGGCGCGCGCCACGCCGGATGCGGACCAGGTTGTTGCTGCGGACCGCCTGGACCAGCGGGTCGGGCAGCCAGCACTTGTGCTTCGGGACGGAGCGGAAGATCTCCTTCTCGCCCGGGATGCCCTTGAGGCGGAAGCGGCCGACGCTCTCCCACGGGATCTCGGCGGCGTTCATGCAGACGCGGGTGCCCGGGCCGAACCAGATCTCGCCCGAGGGGGTCTGCGCCAGGATCCGCGCCGCGAGGTTCACCGCCTCGCCGAACGCGTCCCCCTCGATCTCCTCCACGTCTCCCGTGACCATCGCGAGGCGGATGGAGATCCCACCGGAGCCCGTCACCATGTGCTGGATCTCCAGCGCGGCGCGGAGGGCGTCGGTCGCGGAGACGAACAGGACCATGAAGGAGTCGCCGAGGTTCTTGACGATCCGGCCACCATTGCGCTCGACGATCGGCTGCACGAGCTGCTCGTGGTCCGCCAGGATCTTGCGCAGACCCTCCCGGTCGGTGCGCGACACCTTCTGGGTGTAGTTCGCGAGATCGGTGAACGCGACCGTACGGGTGACCGTCCCCACGCTTGCTCCGCCCGCTACGGGACCCCCCATAGCGCACGGTAGGCTACCTCGTCGGGCGCGTCTGCGTCGAGCATCCGGGCCGCACGAGCGTGCAAAGCTGCGGCCAGTTCCGCGGGTCCGGCTGGAATCGTACGGAGAAACGAGTGATTTCGGATGGTCGCGCGCTGGTGTCTTCGCGGTCGGAGCGTCGCCCGTTTCTGGCGGGTTGGCTACGTGGGGAGCGTCGGCGGTTCTGCGGGTCGCCGTCTCGAGGTGTCCGTGCCCGCCACCCTCTCGGTCAACGTCAACAAGTACGCGCTCCTCCGGAACAGCCGCGGGCGCAACGTGCCCGACCTGTGCTGGGCGATCGACCTGTGCGTCGAGGCCGGTGCCCGCGGGATCACGGTCCATCCGCGCCTCGATCAGCGCCACGTGCGGCTGGACGACGTGCCCGTGGTCGCGCGCCACCTGCGGGAGCGGCACCCCGGCGTGGAGCTGAACATCGAGTGCGAGGACCACCCCACGCTGATCGAGCTCGTGCTGGCGGTGCGTCCCGCGCAGTGCACGCTGGTGCCGGTGCGTCCCGGCGAGGTGACGAGCGACCACGGCTGGGATCCGATCGCCGACCGGGAGCGCCTGCTGGCGGCGAGCCGTCCGCTCCGGGACGCGGGTGTCCGGGTGAGCTGTTTCGCGGACTGCGCGCCCGACGCGGTGGCGGCCTTCGCCGAGACGGGCACGGACCGGGTCGAGCTGTACACCGGCCCGTACGCGTGGGCCTGGGAGACGCCCGAGCAGGCGGTGCGCACCGCGGAGGTGTGGGACACCGCCACCGCGGCGGTCGCGGCCGGGCTCGCGGTGAACGCGGGGCACGATCTGGACCGCCACAACCTCGCCGGCCTGGTCGGACTCCCCGGGTTGCTCGAGGTCAGCATCGGGCACGCCCAGATCGTCCGTGCGCTCGAGGTGGGCACCCACCAGTCCGTGCGCGAGCTGCTCGCGGCCCTCAATCCAGGCGCAGCACCCGCACCTTGAGGTACCGGCCCTCGGGGAACCAGGTGGCAGCGGGGTGATCGGCGGCCTGGCCGAGCGAGGCGAGCACCTGCGCTTGCCGTCCCGCCTTGCGCAGGCCGTCCCCGATCCAGCCGTCGAACACCTTCGGTGACACCTCCCCGAGGTTGCTGCACGCGATGATCCAGCCCCCCGGGGCGGTCACGCGCGCAGCGGCCGCGACGAGCCGCGCCGAGTCGTTCTTCGCCGAGAACACCCCGGCGCCGTGCGAGAACGACGGCGGGTCCAGGACGACGCGGTCGAAGGAGCGCCCCGTCCGCCGGAACCGGTCCAGCGCCTTGAACACGTCCTCCTCGAGGAACTCGTGCTGCTCGGGGTCGAGCTCGTTCGCGCGGAAGTTGTCCTCCGCCCGCGAGAGGTACCGGCCGGACAGGTCCACGGAGACCACCTCGGCGGCCCCGTTGCGCGCGGCCGACACCGAGAAGGCGCCCGTGTACGCGAACGTGTTGAGGACGCTCGTTCCACCCCACGTGGGCTCGAGCCACGCCCGCACCTCGCGCATGTCCGGGTACAGGCCGACGTCGGGGCCCTCCAGCGGCCACACGTCGAACCGCAGCTCGCGCTCGCGCACCCGCACCGCGCCCGGAGGTGGGTGGCCGGCGACGAGCGACGGGCCGGGGAGCGCCCCACGGTCGGGATCGCGGTGATCCGGTCGGTAGCACAGGACGATCCCCCGCGGCTGGCGGTGCTCCTCCAGCCAGGCCACGAGGTCGTCGACGATGGGACGCAGCGACGCGCTGTCCAGACAGACGACGGCGAAGGTCCGCCACCAGTCGATGCGCACCCCCGGCAGCCCGTCACACTCCGCGTTCACGAGCCGGTACCCGTCCGTGCCCCCGTCGATCACCACGTCCCGCAGCGCGGCCGCGCGATCGAGCAGGGCGTGCACCCACGCGCGGTCGGCGGTCTCGTCGCCGTGCCGGAGCACGCGCGCCGCCAGGAAACCGTCGTCGGCGAGTCCGGTGCCGAGCACGTCCCCCTTCGCGGACCGCAGGCGCACCCGATCCCCGGGCCGGGCACGTCCGCGCTGGACCTCCTTCGGGTACACCCACGGGAAGCCCTTGCGCAGCCAGCCCTCGCTGTACGCGTCGACCACCAGGTCCGTCACGTCTGCTCCTCCAGGCCCAGCGTGCCGGGCACGCCGCGCGCCTCCAGCCAGGGCGACTCCGACCACGACACGACGATGCCTCGCGACTCCGACCGGACGACCTCGCGGACCGAGCCGTCGACGGCACGGACCGTGCCGAGCACCTGCCCCGCGGCGAACCGCGCGCCCGGGGGCAGCGCGGGCGTGAACAGGCCAGCCGTCTGGCTCCTCGGCGCAGCGGCGCGTCGCCAGGCACCCGAGGGTGGCGCGAGGTCCGGCTCGGCGGGCGGCGCGACGAGCATGTCGGCGTGGTGCAGCACGCGCAGGACGGCGTGGGTCGCCGTGCGCACCGAGGCGGGGTCGACGGTGCGACGGGCGCCGACCTCGAGGGTGAGGGCCGGGACGCGGGCGTGGTTCACCATCGCACCCGCGAGCGATCGGTCGAGGCGGAACCGGACGTATTCCTCGGGCGGGTACTCGTGGAGCACGAGCAGGCCGGTGGCGCGCGCCAGCTCCTCGAGGCGCGCCTCCATCTCGGTCCGCGCGTCCGGTCGCAGCGAGGTCGCCCGGTCCACGATCGCGTACGGGATCGAGACCGAGGAGTCCGAGTGCAGGTCGATCAGCAGGTCCGGCCGGCGCGCGAGCAGGTCCGACCAGATCAGCGCCGCGCACCGCGCCGTGCCGCCGCCCTGACGATCCCCGGGGAACAGCCGGTTCAGGTCCGTGCCCTCCTCCGGGTGGACCCGCACCATCTGTTGAAGACCGCGCGGGTTGAGCGACGGGTAGATCAGGAGCGTGCCGCGACGCAGCGTGGAGCTCATCGCGTCGTCCAGCGCGTGGGCGGCGGCGACCCCCACGACCTCGTCGCCGTGGACGTTCGCCGTGATCGCCACGGTCGGCCCGGGGCCGGCGGACCACACCACCACGGGCAGACCGGCGTCGCGCCCTGCGGCTCCTTGGATCGCGTCCAGGCGGCGCCGCGCGACGGCGTCCATCCTCCCTCCCCGATGGTGGTCCCCTGCTATATCCTCCACCGGGAGGTGCCCATGCGGCCCGATGCCGCCGACCTCGCGCTGCGCAACCTCGAGCGGCTGATCAGCAAGGACCCGATCCTGCGGGACATCGTCAACCCGTCGCTGCCGAGCGCGCGCCGTCAGGCCCGCAACGTGCCGGCGGTCGATGTCGTGGAGACGGAGTCGGGCTGGACGATCCTGATGGAGGTCCCGGGTGTCGCCAAGGGTGGAGTCAAGGTGCGCCTCGACGGGACGCGCCTGACGGTCAGCGGCTCGACGCCCACCCACCGGCAGGGCCAGGCGCGGGTCGCCGAGCGCTCGACCGGCGACTTCAGCCGCGAGTTCCTTCTGCCGTTCCACGTCCGCGCCGAGGCGATCCGCGCGCGGCTCGAGGACGGTCTGTTGCGGATCGAGCTCCCGCGCTCCGGTGCGGACGGCACCCGCGAGGTCGAGGTCGAGTAGATGACCGCGGTTCCGGGAGAGATCCTCGAGGTCCGCAGGACCCACATCAGCGAGGTGTTCCTCACGCGGGACCGCGCGTACAAGGTGAAACGTCCGGTCTCGCTCGGCTTCGTCGACTACGGCACCCGCGAGCTGCGTCGCGCGGCGTGCGAGGCGGAGGTGCGCCTCAACCGACGACTGGCGCCCGACATCTACCTGGGGGTCGTCACCATGCCGGACGGGGAGCCGGCGGTCGAGATGGTGCGCCTGCCGGACGAGGGCTCGCTCCTCGCGCACCTGGAGCGCGGCGAGGTCGACGCGGGCACGCTGCGCGAGGTGGGACGCGTGATCGGCGCGTTCCACCGTCGAGCCGAGGCTTCGGACGCGATCGCGCAGCACGGCTCCTTCGCGCGGCTCGACCACCACGTGCGCGAGAACTTCGACCAGACGCGCAGCCACGTCCCCGCACTGGTCCACCCCGACGTCCACCAGCGCTGCGAGGAGGCGTCGCTCGACGGCTTGCGGCGCTGGCGGGAGACCATCGCCGCGCGCACGGCCGCGATCCGCGACGTGCACGGCGACCTGCGGCTCGAGCACGTCTACCTCCACGAGGGCCGGATCCTCGTCATCGACTGCGTCGAGTTCTCCGACGCCTACCGCTGCAGCGACGTCGCGATGGACCTCGCCTTCCTCGTGATGGACCTCTCCGTGCGCGGCCGTGACGACCTCGCCGACGCGCTCGTCGAGGGGTGGCTCGAGGTCACGGGCGACGAGCAGGCGCTCCCGCTGTTGCCCTTCTTCTCGGCCTACCGGTCGATCGTGCGGGCCAAGGTCGCGGGCATGACCCTCCTGGACCCGGCGGTCGACCCGGGTCAGCGCGCGGACCTCGCCCACCGTGCCCTGCGCCACTGGCTGTGGGCGCTCGGGCGGCTGGTGCCGCGAGGGGAGGGGCCCGCGCTGCTCGGGGTCGGCGGTCGGCCCGGCACCGGGAAGACCACGGTCGCGCGGATGCTCGGCGAGCACGGCTGGGAGATCGTGCGCTCGGACGTGGTCCGCAAGGAGCTCGCAGGCCTCGCGGAGAGCGAGCGGCTCGATCCCGACGCCTACGACCTGGGATCGCGGGAGCGGGTGTACACCGCGAGCTTTCGCCGCGCGGGGGCGTTGCTGGCGGCCGGCCGGCGCGTGGTCGTCGACGCGTCCTTCACCCGCGATGCGTGGCGGGTGGAGCTCCTGGAGCTCGCTGCGCGGTACGGCGTGCCGTGTGCCTTCGTGCGCTGCATCGCCCCCGACAGCGTCGTCGAGGAGCGCCTCTCGCGCCGGAGCGGGGACGCGAGCGACGCCGACTTCCAGGTCTTCCTCAAGGCGTTGTGGCAGCAGGAGTCCGAGCGGGTGGCGCCGTTGGTGCACACCCTGGGGACCGGCGTGAGCCTCGACGAGGTGCGCGAGCGGGTCGCTCAGCTGGCGTCCGCGCTCCCCTGATCGGCGGCGGCGGCCAGCTCCTTCTTCCGGGCGCGCGAGGGCTTGCGGGAGGACGGTGCCATCCGCTGCTTGGGCGCCCGGGTCACGCGGTCCTCGACGGGCGCCAGGCCGAGCAGGTGGTGCACCCCGGCGGCCGCCAGCGTCAGGCCGAAGATGGCGGGCATCCAGGCCACGGTGCCCTGCACCTGGTGCCGGCTCTCGCAGGAGTGGCGCGACTTGAGGTCCTTGTCCGGGCAGATGCAGCGGAACGAGGACTCGGCGGCCTGGTCGAGGTCGTTGGGGGGCTCGTCCGACCACACGCAGCGGACGCCCGACTCGATGCCCCGCTGCCGCAACAGATCGCGCACGATCCGCGCGAACGGGTCGGCGCGGGTCTCGGACAGGTCGCTCACCCGCACCCGCGTCGGGTCCATCCGGCCGCCGGCCCCCATCGCGGAGAACACGGGGAGGCCCCGGTTCACACAGGTCTCGAGGAGGTGGATCTTGGCCGTCATGTTGTCGATGCAGTCGAACACGATGTCGGGGTTCGTGGCGAAGATCTGCTCGGACGTCTCGGCGTCGTAGAACAGGTCCAGCGGCTCGACCCTCACCTTCGCGGCGATGTCGCGGCAGCGCTCCGCCATCACCTGCACCTTCGACTTGCGCACCGTCTTGCGGGTCGCGACGATCTGACGGTTCACGTTCGTGATGCAGACGACGTCGAAGTCGACGAGGATCAGGCGGCCCACGCCGGTGCGGACGAGGGCCTCGGCGACGTGCCCGCCCACGCCTCCCATGCCGACGACGAGCGCGGTCGAGGCCTGGAGGTGATCGAAGCCCGCGCCGCCGACGAGCAGCTCGGCGCGGTGGAAGGGGTGCATGGGTCGGAGATCGTCCATGCGCCGCTCTTATCCGTTCCCGCGGCTCGTCACCCACGACGCCACGACGGCGACCAGCGCGCGCGCGACCCGCTCCGGCGGTCCGGCCCGCTCGGCGTCCGCCCACAGCGGCCCGAGGTCGACCGCCTCGATGGTCTCGACGACCGCGTCCCCCTGGCCCGGCACGGGGAAGCGCTGGGCCTGGAGGGGCAACCCCGGCAGCCCCGGAGGCCACGCCGCGCGCGCGAGGCGCTGGACGGCCAGGTACGGGGTGAGGCGGACGACCTCGGTGTCCAGCGCGGCCTGGTCGAAGTTGGCGGCCATCCAGTCCTCGCGGGCCTGGGTGGACAGCGGGCCCTCAGGCTCGTCCGCCCGTCCCCCGATCGCGCCGGCCACGGACAGGACGGCCAACACCTGGTCGCGGAGGGTGGCGTGCTCGACGAGCGCGGTGAGCAGGGGCGGGACGGCCGCTCCCTCGGCCACCAGCACCAGGCGGTCCTCGGGTCGCGGGGCCAGCTCGCGGAGGCGTTGGGCCAGGGGTTCGGCCCCCCACGGCTGCCAGCCGATCAGGGTCGCGCTCGCCCCCAGGACCGCCGCCATCGCCGCGAGCCAGCCCGACGCGTGCTCGGGAGGACCCTCGAGCAGCACCCACCGCGCGTCCACGCCACGCCGCACCGCGACCCCGAAGGCGTCGTCGCCCTCGCGCCAGGCCGCGAGCGTGTCCCAGGAGGCGGGCTCGCCCAGGTGGAGCGCAGGGTCGTAGGCGGGACCCAGCTCGAACGGATCGCTGGTCCGCGCGCCGATCGCGGCCGGGTCCTCCTCGAACAGGAACCGCAGCCGCTCCTGGGGATCGGAGATGGCGGAGAGTCGCTCCACCAGGGCCTGCTCACCCTCCAGGGCGACGCCCGGGACCGAGGCCGCGGGGTTCGAGATCTTGCGCTCCACCAGGCGGGCGGCCGGGTGGTAGGGCACCTCGGCACGCACGACCGCCTCGAAGCGATCGGCATCTCCACCGGCCCGCTCGACCTCGCCGCGCGCGAGGGTGCACAACATGGTCTTGAACCAGCGCTCGCCGTCGAGCGCGGGCGCTCGTGGCACCTGCAGCCAGGCGATCCCGACCGCCAGGACGCCGGCCACGCCGGTCAGCGCGACGGACAGGACGTCGGTCAGCGGCTCGGCATCCTCGCGGGCCGACGACCGTCACCCACGCGCACCGGAACCGGCACGGGGACGGGCTCCGGTCGGGGAGCAGCCAGATCGCGCACCATGTCTTCCGCCTTGCGGAGGAGGTCCGAGAGGTGGTCGCGCCATCCAGCCAAGGTCATCCCTCCAGATGATCTCACTGTAGGTTCTGTTCGGCCCGCACCGCAACGCTTTTCGGTCACGACGCGTCACGGGCCCCGATCCCCGGGGAGATCACGCCTTCCCGAGCACACGATCCAGCAGGCCGCGATCGGCCTGGATCGCGGTGCGCTGGCAATAGAACGACAGCCCGCGCTGACCGCCGAGCTCCTCGCCGCCACCCGCCTTGCCGGGCCCACCGTGGACCAGGTTCGGCAGCACCGTGCCCGGCCCGGGGCTCTGGTCGTGGACCTTGGCGCTGCCCCAGAGGATCCGGCCGTGCCACGGAGCGAGTCCGAGGACCACCGGTCCGGCCCAGGCCAGATCGTCCGAGTAGACGCTGCAGACCAGACCACCGCCACCGCGCGACACGAGCTGTACGAGCTCGTCGGCGTCGCCCGACCAGGGCAGGACCGTCGCCACGGGCCCGAACACCTCGTGCTCGTGGACGTAGGGGACGTCCGCACCGTCCGCGCGGAACAGGGTCGGCGTCACGAAGCAGCCGCCACCCGGCGCCTCCGCGCGCCAGGCCACCTTCGCGACCTTCTCGAGCTCGGCGATGCCCGCCGTGACGGAGCGGTGCTGGGACGGGCTCGCGACGGGGCCGATCTCGGTGCCCTTCTCGCCGGGGTCGCCCACGACGACCCTGGACATCCGGTCGGTGAGCGCCTCCACGGTCTCCTCGACGCGGTCGGCGGCCACGAAGATGCGGCGCACCGCGGTGCACTTCTGCCCGGCCTTCTGGATGAGGTCGCGCGTCACGTCGTTGAGGAACATCTGGAACGTGTCGGAGCCCGGCTCCACGTCCGGCCCGAGGATCGAGGCGTTGAGCGAGTCGGCCTCGATGTTCACGCGGACGTTGTGCCGCACGATCGCGGGATGCCCGCGCACCACCCGGCCCGTCTCCGAGCCGCCGGTGAACGCCACGCAGTCCTGCGGACCGACGTGGTCCAGCAGGTCGCCGATCGAGCCCGTGAGCAGCGAGAAGGCGCCCGCCGGGAGCAGGCCGCTCTCCACCCAGAGCTCGGCGATCCGCACCGACAGCGCGCAGGTCGCGGTGCCGGGCTTGGACAGCACGGGGACGCCCGCGAGCCAGGCCACCGCGGCCTTCTCGGCCATGCCCCAGGCGGGGAAGTTGAAGGCGTTGATGTGGATGGCGACGCCGTGCCGCGGGACCAGGACGTGCTGCCCGACGAAGCGCTTGCTCCGCAGCACGCCCTCGGCCTCGCCGTCGAGCAGGAAGGTCCGGTCGCCGAGCTTCTTCCCGAGGTGGCCGTACCAGGACAGCGTCCCGGCGGCGCCGTCGATGTCGAACTTGGCGTCGCCGCGCGTCGTGCCGCCCGAGGTCCGCGACACGTCGATCAGCTCCTCGCGGTTGGCGTGGATCAGCGCCGCGAGACCGTCGAGGATCGCGCCGCGCTGGGCGAACGTGAGGGCGCGCAGGGCCGGTCCGCCGTGCCGACGGGCATGATCGAGCGCCGCGCCGAGGTCCGCGCCACCGCTGCGCACCTCCGCGACCTGGGCGCCGGTGGTGGGGTCCACCAGCGGAGACGGGGCACCGGTGCCCTCCACCCATCGACCTTCGAGCCAGCTCTTCAGCGCCATCCGCCACCTCCGGGCCGGGCGTCCTAACCGTTGGTGCGCGATGGGGCAGCGCAGCTGGTAGCCTTCGTGCCGATGCTCGTCGTCCGTGACCTCACGAAGCGCTTCCGTACCGCCTCCCGGGGCACCTTCACCGCCGTCGACCACGTGTCGTTCTCGGTCGCGGCCGGGGAGATCTACGGGTTGCTCGGCCCCAACGGGGCGGGCAAGACCACGACGTTGCGGATGATCGCGACGCTGGCGGTTCCGGACGAGGGGGAGCTGCTGGTGGACTCGGTGGACGCCAGGCGCCACCCGGTGAAGGCCCGCGAGCGCCTCGCCTACGTCCCCGCCGAGGCGGGGCTGCCCGATCGGCTGTCGCCGCGAGAGGTGGTGGTCCTGTTCGCGCGCATCCAGGGGGTGGCGGATCCGCACGCCGTCGCCGACCGTCTGCTCGATCGGCTCGGCGCGACCTCGTACCGCGACACGCCGTGCGGCGATCTGTCGACCGGGATGAAGCGTCGGGTGGTACTCGCGCGGGCGCTGGTCCACGAGCCGAAGGTGTTGCTGCTCGACGAGCCGACGGACGGTCTGGACGTCCCGGGCCGACGCGACGTGCTGGCACAGATCCGGGAGCAGGCCCGCGCCGGACGGGCGGTGGTGCTCTCCTCGCACATCATGGGCGAGGTGGAGCAGGTCGTGGACCGGATCGGCATCGTGACGCGCGGCCAGGTGGTCGTGGAGGGGACGGTCCGGGAGGTGCTGGAGAAGAGCGGTACCACCCGGCTCGACGACGCGTTCCTCCGGTGGGTGGAGTGAACGTCCGGGCCCTGCGCGCGGGCTTCTGGCTGACGGCGGGGCTCGTGGTCCGGCTCCTGCGCGAGGGGCTCGTCCTGCGCTCGATGATCTTCCCGGGCCTGGTGACCGCGGTGACACTGGCGGTGACGCTCGGCGTGCTGGCGTACAGCGCACCTGGCCGGACGGTCCTCGTGACGCCCGAGACGCCGGCGCACCTCGTGCAGAAGATGCGTGACCGGGACCTGAGGGTGTTGGTGGAGCCCGACGCCCGCCGGCTGGTCCTGGGGGGTGACGCGGCCGTGGGGACCGACGGCGAGACCCTCTGGGTCTATGGGGCGGCTCCGAGCGCGCTCGAGGTGGAGGCGATGATCCGCGCCGAGCGCGGGGCGACCTGGTCGCCCGTCGTGCCCGAGAAGCCGGCGCCGCGCGACCCGAACGAGACGCTCGATCCGGATCTGGTGTGCCGGGTGGTCGGCCTCCTGTTCTCGCTCTATGGGCTCGTGTTCGGCCTGGGCGGGGTCGCCCGCGACCGGGACGCCGGCATCCTCGAGGCCGAGCTGGCCCTGCCCATCCCGCGGTTCGTGGGCGGCTTCGCCCGGTGGCTGGCGAGCTCGCTCGTCCTCGCGGCCTTCTTCGGGCTGACGGTGGTGCTCCTCGGCGCGTTGTTGCCCCTGCGCGCGCCGTGGAGCGTGCTCACGCACGGCTGGGCGGCGTCGTTCGGCGCGGTGGCCATCGGGATCGCCGTCGTGGGGACCTCGGGGCTCCGACAGGGCTTCTCAGGGCCGTTCGCGCTGGGAATGACGCTGGCCACGGCGGTCGGTGGGACGGGCGCCACGCTCGGCCTGCACTTCCTGCCGATGGGGAGCCTGCTGTCGCGGGAGCCGGGCTGGACCTCGCTCGCGGTCTCGATCCTGTTCGGCGTCGTGGCGAGCGCGCTCTATGGCCGTCGAGCAGGGGGCGCCTGATGCGGCCCTCGAGGATCTGGGCCGTCGCGCGCAGCGACTGGGCGGTCGAGCTCAAGGGTCGTCAGGGTCTGGTGCTGCCCTTCGTGATGACCACGCTGCTGCTCCCCGCGGCCTCGGTGCCCAGTCCACTACAGCGGGCCACCCAGCGGCTCTCCGATCCCACCTACGCCGTCCATGGCGACGTCCCGGCCGAGGTGATGGCCTTGCCCGACCTGCGTCCCGGCGCCCTGAACCAGCTCGGGTTCCGGCGGGGGGAGGACGGGGTGCTGTGGGTCCGCGCCAACGTCATCCCGGCCGAGGTGCGCGGCGTCCTGGACGGGGACGCCCCCGTGGTCCGGGTCGAGAACACGCGGCGCGGCTTCATCTTCCCGGGCCGCACCATGCTCTTCGCGATGGTCTCGTCGTCGACCTTGACCGGCGCGGTCGCGAACTCCATCGGCGGCGAACGCTCGCGGAAGACCCTGGTCGTGCTGCTCTCGGCGGCGATCTCGCGGGCCGAGATCGTCGCGGGCAAGACGTTCGCCTGGACGGCGTGGGGGGTGGGTGCGGCCTGTCTCGCCGCGGGTGCGGCCATCGCGTGGGGGCACGTGGAGGCCGGCGCCTGGCTGCTTCCGATGGTGTCCGTGCCGTTCGCGACCGTGGCCATCGGCATGTGGCTGGTGCGGTCCGCCGCGGACGTGGTCGCGGGCACCGCCACCACCCTGCGCGCGTTGCCCGCGGCGCTCGCGATCAGCGCGGTGACCGCCTTCCTGGTGGGGGAGTGGGACCCGATCCTCGGTGCGGCCGTCCCCCTCGGCGGCGCGCTGATCGCGGCCGGCGACACCTGGGAGGGGTGGCTCCCGCCGCTCGTGGCGACCGCGAGCACGTGCCTGCTGGGGCTGCTGGCGCTGGCGGGCACGGTGCGGGATCTGGAGGAGTCGCCCGAGCGCGAGCCGCCGGAGTTCTCGGTCGGGCTGGCGGTCGTGGCGTCGGTCATCGGGGCCGTCTGCTGGTGGCTGCCCGTCGCGGCGCCGCTCTTGTGGGCGCCAGCGGGGAACCCGCGCATGCTCGAGGGGCTACCGGTCGAGGCGGGTGCGCGGGCAGCGGCCATCTGCCTGCTCGCGGTCTCGGCGGTGCGCGCCGCGCGAGGTGGTCGGCGTCCGGCGGTGGCGGCGACGCCCCCGTGGGTGTGGGCCGCGGCGGTAGGCGTGGGGCTGGTGTGGCCCTGGCTGCCGAAGGTGACGCCGCTGCCGTTCGAGGCCGCCCCGCTCGTGGCCGAACGCCTGTCCTTCGCCGCCGATCCGCCCACGCTGGGCCTCGGCCTGCTCGTGGTGCTGGCGCAGGAGCTCATGTTCCGCGGTTGGGTGCAGCGCGGCGCCGGGCCGGTGCTCGCCACGCTGGCCTGGACCCTGGTGGTCTGCCCGCTCGATCCCGTGCGAGGGCTGCTCGGAGGGGCGTTGCTCGCGACCCTGGCCTACCGGGGCGGGCCGTCGGCCTCGCTGCTCGCGCGGGTGGTCTCGCTGATCGTGGGGTTGGCGCTGCGCTGACCACGGCGCTGCCGCAGCCGCATCCGCGCGATCGTCGCGAAGGCCGAGGTCCCGACCAGCGCCGCCTGCTGCCAGCGGATCTCGAGCGACGCCGCCAGCTCGTCCCGTCGGGCGGCGTCCCCGGAGCGCTCCGCGAGCGCCAGCTCCTGCTCCTCGACGGGGATGCGGAGCAGGTCCATCGTCTCGGCGATCTGCGGGTCGAGCGTCTGGGTGTGCTTGACCTCCGCCACCTCGAGCGCGCCGCGCGCCGCGCCGAGATCGCCCCGCTCGGCCTCGCAGGCCGCGAGCCACGCGGAGAACAGGGCCTCCAGGCGGACCTGGCCGGCGTCCTCGAGCATCTCCGTCGCGCGGCGGTACTCCTGGCGGGCCTCGTCCAGGCGCTCCTCGAGGTGGAGCACCCACCCGAGGCAGCCCGCGTCGACGGCTTCGCTGAACCGATCGCCGCGATCGCGGTGGATGGCGACGGCGCCGAGCAGCTCCTCGCGTGCGAGCGCCAGGTCGCCGGACACGATGGCGACCATGCCCAGGTCGCGCCGGGCGATGCCCTCAGCCGACCGGTCGCCCACGGAGCGCGCCACGCCCACCGCCTGGCCCAGCACCTCTCGGGCCTCCTCGAGCCGGCCGAGGTTGAGGTCGAGCAGACCGATCTCGGAGAGCACGCGGCTCTCGGTCGAGGGCACCCCACACTCCCGCAGGATCCGGAGCGCTTCGCGGTACAGCGAGCGCGACGAGTCGGGGCGTCCGGTCCGGCGGTGCAGGAGCGCGAGGTAGGACATCGCGCGCGCCTCGTGGAAGCGTTGCTCACCACGACGCAGCTGGTGCAGCGCCTGGTGCAACCGCCCCTCCGCCTCCTCGTACCGGCCGACGTTCATCAGGACCGCCCCGAGGTAGGCGGCGCACTCGGCGTCCCCGTTGTTGTCGCCGAGCTCCGTCCAGGTCTCGGACGCGGCCTCGAGGGCGCGGATGGCCAGCTCGTGGGCGCCCTGGTCCGCGTGGAGTCGCCCGAGCTCGACGCGGCACTGGGCCAGGCCCTCGGCATCGGACCACCGCACGGCGATGCTCTCGGCCCGCGCCAGATCCTGCATCGCCTGCTGGAGCCGCCCGAGACGACGGCCGGTCGCCGCCCGCATGTGCAGCACGCGCACCTGGAGCAGCGGGTCGGCGCCCAGCACGGCGTCCAGCTTGCGCAGGGTCGCATCGAGCAGGTCACCCGCCAGCCACGCCGGGCCACGCGCCTCCAGCACCGGACGCAGCGCGAGGACGGCGCGGGCGGCGACGTGGATCGCCTCGAGGTCCTCGCGCTCCGGGTCCACACCCGCGCGGACCGCCTCGACCAGCCCGTCCCACTCCACCACGAGCCGCGCCACGAGCTCCGGACGGTCCCGGTGGTAGGCGCGCGTGGCCCACCGCTCGCAGGCGGCGACGAGCGTTCGCGCACGGAGGTCGCGCAGGCTGCGCAGCTCCTCCACCGGGAGGTCCGCCAGGACGTGGTTGCGGACGTCGCGCTCCACCGCGTATCGGACGATCTGGGGTGCCTCGGGCTCGCTCGCCTTGCGGAGCAACCCCCGCCTCAGCAGCATCTCGAGGACGTCCTCGGAGAGCACCGGCTCGCCGCGCTCGTCACGGACCCCCAGCAGCCCGGCCTCGAAGCTCCCCGGGAGCGCGCAGCACGTGGCGAGCACCCGCCGCTCCGCCCGGTCGAGGTGCCCGAGGATGCCCGTGAGGAGGTCGTCGGGATCGAGCTGACCGACGCGGATGAGCTCGAGCTGTTGCTCGGCGGGGACGCGGTCGACGAACCCCGCCAACATGCGGATGGAGAGCGGGAGGCCGCCCACGAGGGCGGCGATCTCGGCCACGATCGTCGGATCGTCGAGCGAGAAGTCGCTGTCCACCATGCGCGCTCGCGCGGCGAACATGCGCACGGCGTCGGCGTGGCGGGCGGTGTCGGCCGTGGGCGAGGGCAGGGGGCGCACGACGTAGGCCACCTCCCCCGGGAGGCCCCAACGAACGTCCGTCTGGAGCACGAACGAGGCCTGGCGCGCGGTCCGCATCCAGGTGTCCAGCAGGGTCGGGAGATCCGGGTCGGTTCCCTGACGCGGCAGGTGGTCGAGGACGACGAGCATCCGACCCCGGTACGACAGGGCGTATCCCACGCGATGGACCGCCTCGGACAGGGTCTTCGCCTCGTCCAGCGGCACGCCGAGGACATTGGCGACGGCACGGACCACCGCCTCGACCCGAGGCTCGCCGGGGCGCACGAACCACACGCCTCCCGGGAAGCGCGGGTCGCCGGACCTCGCCTGGGCGAACTGGCGGCTCAGGCGGCTCTTGCCGACGCCGACCGGCCCGACGATCGACACGAGCCGGATCCCGAGGACGACCAGCTCCTGGAGGGCGGACAGGTCCGTCTGCCGGCCCAGGATCGGGTCGTCCGACACGAGCAGCCGGGAGGTCCCGGAGCCTGCATGATCCAGGTCGGGGAACGTGCGGGCATCGAGCTCCTCGGGCAGGACCTGCAGCAGCCGGCTCGTCCCGTCCACCCCCGGCAGCGTGTGCTCGCCCAGGTCGCGCAGGACGACCGATCCCCGCCCGTCCGACTGCCCCGCGCCGGGCAGCAGGCCGCGCCAGCGACGCCACAGCGCCTCGGTCATCAGGACCTGCCCGCCCGCCGTCACCGAGATCGCACGAGCGACGTGGTAGACGCCGGCGCCGCCCAGGCGGCCGTCGGGCCCCTGCGTGGCTCGCCCGCGGTGCAGCGCCACCCGGATGCGCAGCCCGCGGTGGAGCACCTGCTGGTTGGGCCCCCGTTCCGCCGCGGCCTCCGGACGGACCAGGAGCGTGGGGGGCCAGTCGAGATCGACGAGCGTCCGCTGCAGCTCGATCGCGAAGCCGATGGCGTCGGCGCACTCCTCGAACATCACGAGCGTGCCGCGGGCGACCGTGGGGACGATCGAGCCGTGGGTGGTCCCCGCGGTCGCGACGATGGCGGAGCGCACCAGCTCCAACCCCCGCGCCAACGCGGTCGGGACGCGGTTGCGCAGGGCGGCCTCGTCCACCACCTGCACCAGCGCGAGGCAGGCGGCGGGAGATTCGCTCGGGGACGACATGTGGGACGGATTCTACGCGCAGTTCCGCGCGGTGTCGTTCACCGGAGGTCGTGGACCCCGTAGAAATACGTCTCGTCCGGGCGGACCAGGGCGATGACCGAACCATCGGCGGACACCCGGACCGCGTCCGCCGCGCTGGGCGTCGCGATCTCGGCCACCACCGTGCCGTCGGCGCCCGACAGCCAGCTGACGACACCGCTGCCGTCTTCCCGCTCCCAGGAGAGCACCGCGGCACCCTGCTCACCCGCCTGGCTCAACGAGTGGATGCGCCCGTCGACCTGCGAGCTCCAGGCGAGCGCACCCGCGGGCGTCCACGCGCGCACCTCGCCCTCGCCGTCGGCGGTGGCGTAGGCCAAGCCGGTCACGTCGTCCCAGGCCAGGCGATCGGCGCCGGTGTCGACGAAGGTGGCCCCCGCAGGCGTGACGAAGGCCAGGCGTTCCTGGCCGCCCACGACCGTCGTGCCGTCCCAGCCGGCGTCCATCGCGCCGCCGCAGACCGAGCCGTCGAGCGCGACGCTCGCGATGAGCGCGTGGTCGACGCGCCACTCGATCGCGCAGCCCTGGGGCCCGTCGTCGACCTCGCCCACGAGCCCCTCGTCATAGAGCCGGACCTCCTCCACACCCTCCCAGAGGAGCTTGTCGACGAGGTACTGCCCGGTGCTCTTCTCGAGCAGATGGACCTTGCTGTCGAGCACCAGCACCACCGTCGCCGGCCCCATCGCGCTGTTGCCGCCGTCCTGGACCTCCTCGCCGTGGTCCGGCAGGTCGTAGTCGCCGGTGACGTCGCCGCCCTGCGTCTCGAACGGGCAGTTCGTCTCGAACATCCCGGCGTGGCCCGTCTCTCCGTCGTCATGGAGCACGAGCCCGGCGGTGCTGGCCGTGAGCGTCGAGCGGTAGCGGATCGGCGCGTCCTCGTCGCCGGCGGGCGCGCAGCCCACCGCGGCGAGGGCCAGTGGGACGGCAACGAAGCGCATGGGACCTCCTGTCGGTCGGACACCCGAGCGACGCGGGACGGAAAAGGATCGTATCAGCGGATAGGAGGGGTCGATGGACGAAGCAGCCCAGCGCGCCCTGCGCCGACTCCGCGATCCCGACAACCAGGCTCTCGCCGCGCTCGCCCGCCTGACGGTGGAGCAGACGACGGCCACGCCGCTGCGAGCGATCGCCCACCCGAAGTGGGTGGCGAGCCAGCTCAAGGCCGTCCTCGAGGCGGGCGTCCGTGGCGACCTGCTACGCGAGTGGGTGCGCCGACGAATCGCGTCCGAGCGGGAGCGTTGGGGTACGGAGGAGCGGACGCTGAGGACGTTCGTACCGCTCGAGGCGGACGAGCCGCTGCGCAAGCTCCTCGGCCGGCCCTACACCCCCAGCGAGTCGCTGATGATCCGGGTGGTCGACCAGCCAGCGATCCGCGGGCTGCTCGGGGTCGTGCTCACCGACACGGTGACCCGCTTCCGCAAGCGCCTGTCCGAGTGGGACAGCGGCATGCTCGGTGGGCTCGGCAAGCGCGCTGCGGCGCGTGGCAAGGGGCTGTTCGGCAACGTCGGGCGCAACCTCGGGGGGATGGCCGAGAACCTCGTGGAGGTCGTGAAGGAGGAGGTGGACGCTGCCATGGAGGGCCGCGTCGGCGAGTTCATCCAGGGCGCCACCTCCGAGGCGGTCAAGACCGCCGCGCGCTACGTCGCGAACCCTCGCAACAGCGAGCAGTTCGCCCAGATGCGGCTCGCGGTGCTCGACGTCCTGCTGGACGCCACGATCCGGGAGCTGGCGACCGAGCTCGACAAGATGGAGCCCGAGGTGGCGGTCGACGTGGTGGTGGCCGCCGTCCGCTCCATGGTGGACGCGGAGGACTTCGCGGAGCGGACCGAGGAGCGCATCGCGAAGGTGATGGAGGAGGCCGGCGACGGCACCTTCGGCGCGTGGCTCGAGGAGGTCGGCCTGCGCGAGGTGTGGACGGACACGACGACCGAGCTGCTCACCGAGCGGCTGGTGGCGGTCGTGGCCACCGAGCCGTTCGAGCGATGGTGGGCAGGGCTCTTCGAGTCGACTCGCGGTCACGGCGCGTGAGGGCGGAAAAGGCGCTTGCGCCCCGCTCTCGCGCGGGGTGACCGCGAGGAGATTCTACTTGGCGTCCTCCGCTCCGGGCGGACAACCGTTCGCGTTCCGCCCTTGCTTCGTGCTCTTTGGCCGATGCGAACCGGGGGGCGGCCCGCGAACGCCGTCCCTCCGCTGCGGCCGACTCGGCGCCCGGTCCGCCGATGAACGGCGTACCGGCCCCCTCGAATTCTCCGCCAAGGCCGCTACTGCGGGCCGCGGAGGCCGAGAATCGGCCGGAGTTACCGGAAGAGGGCCCCGGTCGACTACTGGGCGGCGGGCCCGCGGCAGGCGAGCTCGTCACCCGCGCGGCACGCCTCGGCGCACAGCTGCTTGGCGCGACCACGCTCCTTCTTGCCGCCGTACCCGTTGTACAGCAGGCGGGCGAGGCGGCGACGGGACTCGGTGGAGCCGCCGGACTGGAGCGCCCGCTCGTACGCCGCGCGGGCCAGCGCCAGGTTCGGCTCCGGGCTCTTCTCGTACACCGCTCCGAGCGCGGTGCAGGAGACGACCACGCCGCCCGAACATCCGGCCTCGTACAGCTCGGCCGCCTTCGCGAGGTCCTGCTTCACGTAGGTCCCCGTGTCCACGATCTGACCGGCCTTGTAGCAGGCCTGGAGGATGCCGCCGTCGCAGGCCTGGGTGAACATGGCCAGCGCCTCGCCGTCGTCACGGCGCACGCCCACGTCGCTCGTGAGCAGGTCGCCGCGCCAGTCGCAGCTCTGCGCGTTCCCGCTCGAGCAGGCCCAGCGGTAGTACTTGCTGGCCTCGGTGCGGTCCCGCTCGCCGCCCACGCCCTCTTCGTAGCACTGGCCCAGGCGGAGGCAGGCGTCGGCGGGAGAGTCCGTGTCGGTGCAGACCCGGCCCAGCAGCTCGCGCCCGCGGTCGGCGTCGCGCGGGATGTCGACGCCGTCGAGCAGCGCGAACGCGAGCGTCTTGCAGGCGGGCACCGACTGCCGCTGCTCACACGCCACCTCGAACGCGTCCCGCGCCTCCTTGATGTTCCGCTGGACCTTGCCGGAGAGGATCATGTCGACCTCCTCCGAGCACCCGGCGGCGTCGTCGAGGTCGCAGGCCTGCGCGAAGAACTGGGCCGCCTCGACCTCGGAGCCCTGGTGCTCGATCTCCCAGCGGCCCGCCTCGTAGCAGGCGCGCGGGTGGGAGAGGGCACAGGCCTGGCGGAACAGCCCGCGGATCCGCCCGTTCGAGGGCTCGGGGTAGATCCCGTCGTAGTACGTGCGGGCGAGCAGCCAGCAGGAGTCCCGGTGGCCCTGGTCGCACAGGTGACCCCAGTACTCGTCCATCTTGTCGGCGCTCCAACCCTTGCCCTCGATCTCACCGAGGACGGCGCACCCGTCGGGGTACCCCATGTTGCACGCCTTGCTGGCGTACGTCCGGGCGCTGGTCAGGGACACCGCCACGCCGGGACCACCCTGGAACGAGAGCCGCGCGAGCTTCGTGCAGCTCGCCGCCTCGCCGTTGTCGCAGGCGGTCTTCCAGCGCGCGATCGCCGGGCGCGGATCGCTGACGATGCCCTTGTTCTCGTACAGGTAGGTCGCGTAGTCGTTGCAGGCCGGGGAGAAGCCGCCGTCGCAGTCGGCCTTGAGCTGGCGGGCGGCGCGGCGCCAGGTGCGGTCGCGCTCGTCGGGGTTGCTGGTGTTCTGGGCGATCTCGTCGAGCGCCCAACCCATCACCAGGCAGGCCACCCGGTCGCCCGACTCACAGCTCGGCTGGAAGACCTCGAGGATCTTGTTCGGATCGGGCTTGCCGTCCACGAGCCACGTCGAGCGGCGGCAGGCGGGGTTGTATCCCCGCTGGCAGGCTTCCTTGAACTGGCGATCGAGGTCGTCGGCCGGCACCGCGACGTTGTCACGCCCATACTCCAGGCGCAGCGCGGCGAGGGCCAGATCACGCGCCTCGCCCTGGGCACGAGCTGCGGTGGGGAGCGCCAGCGCCACCGCGACGACGGCAACGAGGGGCAGGAGGCGAGACCACATGTTCTGGCTCCGGGTTTGCGCGTGTGTACCGAACGACACGCGAGGCCGCAAGCGGATTCGCCGTTCACCGGGATCTGTCGGCCACGGCCGTGAGGGGGTAGGCTGCCCCCGGAGGGCGCATGAAGCGTTTCGAGTACCTGGTGGTTCGGATGGAGCACGATCGCGTGGTGACGGCCAACGGTCACTGGCAGGGGACGGAGGAACGGGGCACGCCCGAGGCCGCCGCGTCGTGCCCGAGCCTGTTCGAGTACCTCGAGGAGGCGGGCGCCCAGGGTTGGGAGCTCGTCGGCGTCGACCCCGAGGGGCAGGACACGGCCCAGCTCTACTTCAAGCGCACGCACGGCTGAGGCCGTCAGCCTTCCCAGGTCCCCTCGGCGATGGCCACGGCGCGCACCGTGGCTCGCACGATCGCGTCTCGCTCTTCGACCCAGGCGGCGCGGGCGACCCCGTCCGCGGCCCGGGCTCCGAGCACCTCCTGCTCGAGGTGGCACGCCACGGTCAGACCCACGAGCATCCCGGCGCGTGGGTCGATCTCGTCGCCTGCGTCCAGCGCGTCCAGCGTCTCGCGTCGGCTGGCCCGCTCCGCCGATCCGTCCACCATCGGGAACGAGTGGGCCTCGGCGAGCCCGGCCCGGTCGCGGTCCTCGTGCCGCAGCAGCCCACGCCCCTCGAGGAGGGCGACCGTCCGGACCCGGAGATCGGGCATGACCTGCGCCAGTCGATCGAGCCAGTCGGCCACGGGGGCGGGTGACGGCGCGAGCGCGGCCAGACCGTCGCGCAACAGCGGCGTGGTCGGCGGCGGCGGTGGCGCCGGATGCAGACGCGCCGTGCCATCCGCTCGGGTCTGCACGTACCCCCGGAGCTTGAGCTCGGCGATCAACGCTCCGCGCAGACCGTGGTCGATGGCGACGAAGGCCGCGTGGTGGATCGTTCCCTTCGCGTCGTGGAGCGCGAAGAGCATGAGCGACTCGGGTAGGGTGAGTGTCATGGTCGGGACCGTCTCCTGGACTACCACGCTCGCGCTCTTCGCGGTATCGACCGAGGGTCACGCGCAGTCCCCCGCGCCGGAGGGTTCCGCCGTCGCCGTGTTGTGGGTGGGGGTGCTGCGCGACGCGGGGACCGTGTTCGACGTGGCCTCGGACGGCGCGTCGGGCCAGTGCGTGGTGGCCGCGGAGTCGATCCAGTGCCCCGCCAGGCTCGGACCCGTCGCCTTCCGCTATGCGGGCGATGGCCCCTACGTGTTGACCGACGGTACGTCGGAGGGGGTCGTCGAGGTCCAGGCCGGTCAGCGGGTCTCGGCCTGGGTGCTGCCTCCGGACGACGCTCGGGTGGCCGAGCGTGCGCGCCTGGCGCCGGGCGTGGTGACCGAGCAGGACGTGACCGCGTTGTTCGTGCGGACGGGCGATCACGAGCCGCTGCCGCCGTCGTACGGCCAGCTCCGGGATCTCGTCGCGCTGGTCGATCACCCCGACGTCCGCGTGCGCCGCGTCCTCCCCGACGCACTCCTCCCCTGGTGGCGCCACACGGCCTCCGATCCGATCCCGCTGGGTGCTCCCGCCATCGTGCCCGAGGGGCTGGTCCTCACCCTCGCGGGCGACCACGACGTCATCGTCCGCAAGCGGCTGGCCTCGCGCCTGCGCGACCTGCGGGAGCCGGGGCAGTCCCAGGAGCGCGAGGCCAACGAGGTGCTGTCGGCGCTCGCGACCGAGGGGGGAGGGGTCCAGCGCGCCGCGCTCGGCTCGCTCGCGACCCGGAGTCGGGAGGAGGCCGCCCCGCCGATGCAGACCTGGACGCTGGCGATGGCGGGCATCACGGAGCCCGGCGCTCGTGGACGCGCCGCCGCGACCGCGCTGTCGGCGCTGAAGGACACGATCGAACTCGGTCCTGACGTCGACCCGACCGAGGCGGTGGAGCTGTGTCTGACCCACCACCCGGAGAAGACCTGGTCCCTGTGGAACGCCTGGCGCGAGGAGGTCCCGTTCGACCTCGACCGTGCGACCCGCCTGGTGCGCGGGACGGTGGGCTGGTCGCCGTCGCTCCTGCGTCACTGGGCGCGCACCGACCCCGCGGGTCTCGCCGACCTGTTGGTGGGCTGGGAGCCCGCGTCGCCACACAGCGATCGGTGGTCGGCGATGGTCCGCGGGCTGGGGCCGGTCGAGGACCCGAGGCTGGGCTCGCTCGTGGAGCACGCTGACAACCTGTCACGGGTCACGGCTCCCGAACCCGGGCGATGACAACTTGTCGGCGCTGACCGCTCGGAGCCCACGGAGCGAAGCCGATCTCGGCCGCATCTGGGACCGCGATCGCTGGCACGCCTCTTGCTCGGTTATGGGACAGCCCTCCGGAGGATGCCTTGCGGCGAGCCCTGCCCATCGTCACGTTCCTGATGGCCACCCTGCTGGCGGGCGGCTCGGCGTGGGCCATCAACCTGCTGCTCGGCCGGTGGATCTCACCGGGTGAGCTCCCCGAGGACCACGCGGCGGTCGCCTCGGCCCGCGCCACGCCACGCACGCCGCGGCCCCGCGCGCTCGGCATCGACAACTACCTCCAGGGGATCATGGGGCGGAACCTCTTCGACAAGGAGGTGATCGCCACCTGGCAGCCGCAGACGGCGACCGAGGGGGGCCCCGTCATCGCCAAGTCCGAGCTGCACGTGAAGCTGGTCCTGGTGTTCGTGGCGGTGCCGTCGAGCCTGAGCTCGGCGCTCATCCTGGACGAGGACAGCAAGGACTACCCGAAGGCGTACTCCATCGGCGACAAGCTCTACGACCGGACCGTGAAGTCCATCGAGAAGGAGCAGGTCGCGCTCGAGAAGCCCAACGGCGAGATCGAGTACCTCACCCTCGGCACGGCCGTGGTCGCGCGGCACGACGAGGGGCCGGCCGCCGCGACGGACGAGGGTGACGGCTCCGTCTCCCAGACGGGCGAGAACCGCTTCACCGTCTCGAAGGACACGTTCGAGAAGAACATCAACGACCTCGAGTCCATCTCCAAGATGGGTCGGGCGCTGCTGCACCGCGGGCCCGACGGGGAGTACGACGGGTACCGCCTGTCCGCCATCCGGCGCGGGACGCTCGCCGACCAGCTCGGGATCAAGAACGGCGACATCATCCACTCGGTCAACGGCGAGTCGCTGAACTCGATGCAAGCCGCGATGAACGCCTACAACACCATGAAGACCCAGTCTTCGTTCTGCTTCGAGATCTCGCGACGCGGCACGCCGACCGAGCTCTGCTACGACGTGCGCTGACCGGCTCTGGCCGCCGCGCGACTCCTTCTCCACAGGACCCGACCTCCGCATGCGCTCCACTCTCTTCCTCGCCGCCCTCCTCGCCGGTGCCTTCGCGCCGAGCCTGGCCTTCGCCCAGGAGGCGCCTTCGTCCTCGGTCGTGACCGAGAACCCCGACGGCACGGTCACGGTGTCGCCGAACCCCGTCGTCTCGCCCCAGCTCCCAGCGGACGCTCGCCGGGCCGAGAAGGTGATGCTGAACTTCGGCTCGGACACGAGCCTGTGGTTCCTGGTGAAGTTCTTCGCCGATCTCAAGCGGATGAACTTCATCATCAGCGACGTGAAGGCGCTCGAGAGCGCCAAGGTGACCATCATCAGCAACCAGGAGGTGTCGTACGACGCGGCCTGGGAGGCGTTCCTGTCCGCCCTCGAGGTCAGCGGGTACAGCATCAGCGTGACCGGTCGCACCGCCAAGATCGTGAAGGCGGCGGACGCGGCGACGAAGCCCATCGACATCCGGTCGGGACCGCCGCGGGACAGCGACGGCTACGTCACGCAGCTGATCACGCTCGAGAACACCCGCGTCGACGACATGTCGAAGATCATCCAGAACATGGTCGGCGGCGAGGCGAAGATCGTGTCGTATCCGCCGACGAACACGATGATCATCACGGACACGGCCGCGAACATCCGCAAGCTGTACAAGCTGATGAAGGAGCTCGACGTCGCCAGCCCGAAGTCGACGATGGAGATGTACCAGATCCGGTACGCGTCGGCGGCCGACATCAAGCAGATCATCCAGGAGCTCTACGGCACGGCCGCGGAGGAGGCGCCCGCCGCGCAGGCCGCTCGGACGCCGGCGAGCAGCCGCCGGAGCACTCGGAACACCCGCCGTCCGGAGCCCGTGGTCGCTGCGGAGCCCCAGAACGTCGGCGAGGAGTCCAAGTTCATCGCGAAGGTGATCGAGGACGAGCGGACGAACACCCTGATCATCCTGGCGAACGACGACGGCCACAAGGCGGTCCGCGAGCTCATCGAGAAGATCGACGTGAACGTCACGCCCGAAGGCGAGATCCACGTGGTCTACCTCGAGTACGCGAAGGCGGAGGAGGTGCAGAACGTGCTCTCCGCCCTGTCGCAGGGTGGTCGGACGACCCAGTCCAGCGGCCGCGCGGGCCGGCAGACCACGAACAACCGCAACCAGCCGGCGGCCCCTGCGGGTCGGACGGCGACGGCGGGCGGCGCCGAGGGCGAAGGGGAGGGCGGCGCGCTCGCGGCCTTCGACTCGGGCATGCGGATCGCGGCGGACGAGGCGACCAACTCGCTGGTCATCATCGCGGACCAGGACGACTTCAAGGTCGTGTACTCGGTGATCAAGCAGCTCGACGTCGAGCGCAAGCAGGTGTTCGTCGACGCCGTGGTGATGGAGCTGTCCTCGGAAGACGCCATGAGCCTCGGGCTTGCGGCCCACCTTCCCCAGCAGCCCTCCGCGGACGCCGCCGGATTCATCGGCGCGCAGCTCGGCGCCACCTCGCTCGGCCTGTCGCCCGACGCGCTGTCCGGGCTCGCCGTCGGCGTGTTCGGCGACTCCATCGACGTGCCGCTGATCGACGGGTCGGTCCTGCCCATCCCCGCCTTCGGCATCGTGCTCAACGCGCTCAAGTCCAGCGGCTCCACGAACATCATCAGCAACCCCTCGCTGATGACCATGGACAACGAGGAGGCCACCATCCTCGTCGGCCGGAAGATCCCGTTCCCGACGACGTCCGGCCTGAACAACCTCGGCCAGCCGGTGGTGAGCTTCCAGCGCGAGGACGTGGCGATCACCCTGAAGGTGACGCCGCGCGTCAACAGCAGCAACTACGTCACGCTCGAGCTCGAGGTCGAGGTCCAGGAGGTCGAGGACAGCGCCCAGGGCCAGAGCGTCCAGGCGGCCGGCGGCGGGTTCATCACCAGCCAGCGCAAGCTCGACACCGTCGCGATGGTCGGCGACAACCAGACGATGGTGATCGGCGGCCTCGTGGGCACGACGGACACCCGCACCGAGACCAAGGTCCCCATCCTCGGCGACATCCCGGTGCTCGGCGCGCTCTTCCGGTCGCAGACCACGAAGGAGCGCAAGACCAACCTGATGATCTTCCTGACCCCGCACATCGTGGACAGCAGCGACGACGTGCTCGAGATCCAGCGGGTGAAGGAGGCTCAGCGCCAGGAGTTCCTGCGCCGCTTCTACGGCAAGTCCCGCGAGCAGTTCTGGCAGGAGCTGCAGAGCCTGCTGCGGTACTCGATGAACTTCGTCGACGCGCCCACCCTGTGGCGCGGCCCCACCACGGTGGGCGAGGACCTGCGTCTGGACGACGCCGAGCTCTCCGACGAGACCCGCGCCGCCATCCAGGACGCGCTCGACGAGTCCCGCGCCGACACCCCGGGTGCGGGCGCGGGCGAGCTGCCCGAGAGCGGCGGCATCCAGATCGACGACGACCTGCCGGACGAGTCCGCCACCTCGGGAGGGAACTGACCCATGGCCATCCGCCGCGCTGCGCTCGACGACTCCCTGCAGCAGCAGGGCATCCAGGCCGACGCGGTGGCCCGGGCGCGGGCGACCGCCGCCAAGAAGGACATCGGGTTGCGCCAGGCGCTGCTCGAGACGGAGGGCGTGGACGACAAGGCCATCGCCCGGGCGTGGTCGAACCTGTCCGGCCTGCCGGTGCTCGAACAGATCACCGTCGACAACATCGTGCCGGAGCATATCCGGGCGCTCCCGCACCACATCTCGCGCGAGAACGGCATCCTGCCGCTGTACGTGGACGACGCGGGTGAGATGGTCGTGGGGATGGCCGACCTGCAGGCGCTGGCGGTCCTCGACGACCTGCGCGTGCTCTACGCCATGCCGGTGCGGCCGGTGATCGTGCCCGCCCGACTGCTCGCCGAGACCACGCAGCAGGCGTACGACAAGGCTGCCTCCTCGGCCGAGGCCATCATCGAGAAGGCCGACGACGAGGTCGAGGGTGAGGCGGACCTCGATCTCGACGACGCCGAGCTCCTCGACGACCCGAACCAGGCGCCCATCATCCGCTTCGTGAACGCGGTGCTGTCGCAGGCGATCAAGGAGCGCGCGTCGGACATCCACGTCGAGCCCTACGAGAAGGACCTCGTGGTGCGCTTCCGCGTGGACGGCGTGCTCAAGGAGTCCCTGAACCCGCCCGCGAAGTTCAAGAACACCATCATCGCCCGCATCAAGATCATGGCCGGGCTGAACATCGCGGAGAAGCGGCTCCCCCAGGACGGCCGCATCCGACGCAAGCTCGGTGGCCGCGAGATCGACCTCCGCGTGTCGACGGTCCCGGTGCGGCACGGCGAGCGCGTGGTCATGCGGATCCTCGAGAAGGGCAAGGTCTTCTCGCTCGACCGCATCGGGATGGAGGGCCAGACGCTCGGTCGGTTCCGGGAGCTCATCCAGCGCCCGCACGGCATCCTTCTCGTCACGGGCCCCACCGGCTCGGGCAAGTCGACCACGCTCTACTCGGCGCTGATGGAGATCAACAGCCCCGACGTGAACATCCTCACCATCGAGGACCCCGTCGAGTACGAGGCGCCCGGCATCGGCCAGGTCCAGGTCAACCACAAGATCGACCTGACGTTCGCGAGCGCGCTGCGCGCCTTCCTCCGCCAGGACCCCGACGTCATCCTCGTGGGCGAGGTCCGAGACAGCGAGACGGCGAACAACGCGATCCAGGCCTCGCTGACGGGTCACCTCGTGTTCTCGACGCTGCACACGAACGACTCGGCGACCGCCTTCGCCCGACTGTGCGACATGAACGTCGAGCCCTTCCTCGTGGCCGACACGTTGCTCGGCGTCGTGGCCCAGCGCCTGGTGCGGACCCTGTGCTCCGCCTGCCGCCGGCAGTACCAGCCCTCGCTCGACGAGCTGCAGGAGGCGGGCTGCACCGACGAGCAGATCGCGCAGGTCGCCAATGCGACGGTGTGCAAGGCGGTCGGGTGCTCCGAGTGCAACAACCTCGGGTACAGCGGCCGGACCGGCATCTACGAGTTCATGGAGAACAGCGAGGAGATCCAGCGACTGGTGATCCAGAACGCACCTTCCGGGCAGATCAAGAAGGTCGCGATCGAGCAGGGGATGCTGACGCTCTTCGACGACGGCATCCGCAAGGTCTTCCAGGGCATCACGACGTTCGAGGAGCTCAAGCGCGTCACGACGGCGTCGGAGTTCTGAGATGGCGGTCTTCGAATACAAAGGGCTGGACGCAGCGGGGAAGGGGGTCGCCGGCATCATCGACGCCGACTCCGCCAAGCTCGCCCGCGTCCGCCTGCGGAAGCAGGGACTGTTCCCCACGGAGGTGCGGGAGCAGCAGGAGGGCGGCACGCGCCGTGCGGCCGGCCAGTCGATCCTGTCGACCCAGATCGACCTCCAGAAGTACTTCCAGTTCATCACCACGCGCGACATCTCCGTGATGACGACCCAGCTGTCCACGCTGGTGTCGGCGCACGTCCCCATGGCCGAAGCGCTCTCCGCGCTCGTCGATCAGAGCGAGAAGGAGAAGCTCAAGATCATCCTCTCCAAGGTCAAGGAGAAGGTGATGGAGGGGAGCAGCCTCGCGGACGCGATGCAGGATCACCCCAAGGTGTTCGGTGACCTGTACGTGCAGATGGTGCGCGCGGGTGAGCGCTCGGGCGCTCTCGATCAGGTCCTCATCCGCCTCGCGACCTACGGCGACAGCCAGGTCAAGCTGCAGGGTCAGATCTTCGGTGCCATCGCGTATCCGATCATCCTCGGCGTCGTCGGGGTGCTCATCCTCCTGGGCCTGTTCCTCGGGGTCATCCCCCGGATCCGCGGCATGTTCGAGTCGATGCCCGGTGGCGAGGAGGCGTTGCCGCTGATCACCAAGGTGGTGTTCTTCTTCGGGGACATGCTGGTGGGTGGGTGGTGGCTCGCGCCGATCCTGGCCGGCCTCGCCGTCTTCGGGTGGCGACGCTTGGTCGCGTCCAAGCGCGGCCGCGAGTGGTGGGACCGCACCCGCCTCAAGATCCCGGTGTTCGGCAAGATGAACCGACTCGTCGGCGTCTCCCGGTTCTGCCGCACGCTCTCCACGCTGCTCCTCAGTGGCGTTCCCATCGTGTCCGCGCTGAACATCGTCGAGCGCGTCATCGGCAACGTCGTGCTGTCGAGCGCGGTGTCCAAGTGCGCCGAGAGCATCCAGGAAGGCCAGTCCATCGCCGTCCCGCTGAAGAACTCCGGACAGTTCCCCCCGCTGGTGACCCACATGATCTCCATCGGGGAGAAGACCGGCGAGCTCGAGAAGATGCTGACCATCGTCGCGAATGCGTACGAGGACGAAGTAGAAGCGACAATTGCTGCCATGACGTCGCTGCTGGGGCCGGTGATGATCCTCAGCATCGGCGGTGTGGTCTTCGTGGTCGCGCTGGGCCTGTTGACGCCCATGATGAACATCTCTTCCATGATTCGTTGAAGTGAAGGAGGGAGCATGACTTCCATCGTGAATAGCGCCCTGGCACAGTGGCGTTCGACCCCGTCGGGTCGGCGTGCTCGCCGCCGCGGCATGTCCCTGGTCGAGGTGATGGTCGTCATCGCCATCATCCTGACCCTCATGAGCGTCCTCGCCATCGGCGTCTGGGGCATCTTCGGCGAGTCGCAGGTCGACACCACCCGCCTGACCATGAGCAAGGTCAGCGAGCGGATCGAGATCTACCAGCTGCGGAAGAAGCACCCACCGAGCTCCGCGGACGGGCTGGCGGCCGTCTTCGGCAACGAGAAGGTCCCGCAGGACGCCTGGGGCCACGACTTCATCTACGTCTCGCCCGGGCCCGGCGGTCGTCCGTACGACCTGATCAGCCTCGGCGCCGACGGCAAGGAAGGCGGCACGGGCACCGACGAGGATCTCCACTGGGTGGACGAGCGCTGATGATCCGGACCGGCCGGCGCGGCATGTCGCTGATGGAGGTGATGGTCGTCATCGCCCTCGTCATGATCCTGCTCGCCGTGCTGATCCCGTCCACCCGGAGCATCTTCGAGGTCCACCAGCGCGAGGGCGCCAAGCGACTCGCCGCGACCTACGAGCAGCTGCACGACGAAGCGGTGATGCGTAACCGCTCCTTCCGCATCAACTTCTACCTCGACGAGGACCGCTACGAGATCGAGGCCGGCGAGCCCGGCGCGCTGATCGCGGCGACCCCCGAGGACCGCGAGCGGTTCGAGCAGGAGCTCAAGTCCAAGCTCTCCTACATGTCGGACGAGGAGAAGGTCGCGTACCTGAAGAAGTCCGAACAACCCTTCGAGGCGCTGAACGGACCCGACGCCAAGATGAACGTCCACCTGCCCGGTGGTGTGCACTTCGGCGGGTTCTACACCCCCCAGTACGGTCGGGTCATCAAGCCCGGCGAGGTCCTCGATCCGGACCGCGAGGACAAGAAGCTCGTCGTCCATTCCTTCGTGATGAACAGCGGTTTCTCCGAGCACACCATCATCTGGCTGGTCGACGAGCCGGGCGCCACCGACGGCTGGACCGTCGAGGTCGAGCCGCTCTCTGGCGCGGTGCGGATGACGGGTGAGCTGCTGACACCGGACACGGACTTCAAGTGGTTGCCCGAAGAGGGCCCCTCCCTCCCGAGGTGAGCGTCATGGCGATCGACATCGACAGGCGACACAGGCGGGGTTTCTCGCTGCTCGAGGTGATGATCGCGCTCGCGATCCTCACCGTGAGCCTGGTCATCCTGGTGGAGACCCAGTCGAGCGCGGTGGTCCTCACCAACGAGGCCGAGCGCACGATCACGGCCTCCGACCTCGCTCGGTACAAGATGTCCGAGGTCCTCCTGATGATCGAGGAGGACGGTTTCCAGCAGTCGGACCAGAACGAGTTCGGCGACTTCTCCGACTTCGGCGAGGACGCGATGGACCTCGAGTTCGGCGACGAGCTCGAGGACTACCACTGGGAGTGGCTGGTGTCCGAGGTGGACATCGACACCCTCGGCGACCTCGCCGCGGCGGCGGACGATCTGTCCGACCAGGCGGACGCGAACAAGCAGGGCGCGGACGCCAATGGCTCCGCCCTCGACGCGCTCGGCATGATGGGCATCGGTCCCGACATGATCGCGCAGTTCCTCGGGCCCTACATCCGGGAGGTCCGGGTGCGCGTGTGGTGGGGCGAGGACAGCGACGCGGCCGAGGAGGACGGCACCGAGATCGTGCTGACCACGCACGTCATCAATCCCACGGGCGCGCTCGCGCTCGAGCAGCAGCTCCCCCAATGACGCCGCTCCACCAGCACCGGGCGCGTCGGCGCGGGCTCACGCTCATGGAGACGATGGTGGCCATCGCCGTCCTCCTCATCATGAGCGCCATCGTGTTCGAGTCGCTGCACAACTCGGTCGAGTTCCACAACCTGCTCGAGGCGCGCGACGAGACCATCCGCACGGCCCGGGTGGCGATGTCGAAGCTCACCCGAGACCTGCAGCTGGCGTACCTCACGCCGAACAAGCTCGCCGTGAACTCGTACCAGACGGTGTTCGTCGGGCTCGACGAGGATCCGAGCAAGCTCTACCTCGCGTCGCTCAACCACCAGCGGCTGTACCTCGACAGCCGCGAGTGTGATCAGACGGAGATCACGGTGTGGGCGGAGGACGCGCCGCGCGATCGCGGCCAGGGGTACGTCCTCTACCACCGCGAGGCGCCGCGCATCGACGAGGAACCCGCCGAGGGCGGCAAGGTCTGGCCGCTCGCGTACAACGTCCGCTCGTTCCACCTGCGGTACCTCGACCAGCAGAACGGCGAGTGGCAGACCTCGTGGGACACGCGCTCGGCCACCACGCCGTACCGCCTGCCGCGCGCCGTCGAGATCGGGCTCGTGCTGATCGCGCCGGACCCGGCGGACCCGAGCGGCCAGGACACGGTCGACGTGCCGTTCCTGGAGACCGTGCTCCTCGAGTACGCCCCGCGGATGCCCAACCCGAGCCAGCCGCCGGTCAACTTCTCGGCCGCGGGGCTGGGTGGCCTGGCGGGGACGGGCTTCGGCGGCCTCGGCGGCGGCCCCATCACGAACGGGGCCTTCGCGGGGATGGGCGGGAGCTCCGGTGGCAAGGGCGGTGGCAAGGGTGGGACCACCAACGGCACCCGCGGCGGTCGCGGCGGTCGTGGCGGCACCATGGGTGGTGGCTTCGGTGGTCCGACGGGCGGGCCGCGCGGGGGGCGGCGATGAGCGCGATCCGCACCGGCATCGGCAAGCTCTGGCACGAGCTCGTACGCCCGCGGGGGCACGTCCGGCACCGGTTCTACCGCGGTGGCCGGCGCTCGGAGAGCGGCATCGCGCTGCTCATGGTCATCAGCTCCATCCTGCTGCTCACCGTGCTCGTCACCGAGATCGCCCGCGGCGCCCTCATCCGCGTGCAGCTGGCTGCGCAGCAGCGTGACGACGTGAAGGCCGAGCAGCTCGCCTATGGCGGGGCGGCCTTCCACCGGCTGATCCTCATCGCGTCCAAGGCCATCGGCCGCAACGAGATGTTCGCGATGATCGCGCCGATGTTCGGCACCAACGCCCAGGAGCTCTGGCAGGCGCTGCCGTACCTCGACACCCGCATGATGCGCCTCATCTTCGTCAACGACGGGGACGTGGACGGGGGCGACATCGCGGACGTGAAGACGGCAGGCGGCCTGACCGACGAGCAGGTCGCCGAGTCCCGCGAGCAGACCAGCATGCTCAAGCGGAACTTCCTGGACTTCGACGGTGACTTCCGTTCGGATGTGGTGGACGAGGAGCGCAGGATCAACGTCAGCAAGCTGACGGCCACCAACCTGGGCGACCTGCTGCAGCTGCCGCAGGCCCAGGAGATCCTCGCCATGTTCCAGACGGAGGCGAGCGTCCAGTACCTCAACCGGAACAACCTCGTCCGCGAGGAGCTGGTGGGGAACCTGGCCGACTGGGTCGACCCCGACGACCTGCGCATCTACGGCGGTGGCAGCGAGGACCAGCTCTACTCGCGCCTCGAGTACCCGTACCACGTGAAGAACGCGCCCTTCGACACGCGCGAGGAGATCCGGCTCGTCGACGGTTGGCACCTCGACGGCGTCTGGGAGCGTGTCGGTCAGTCGCTGACCATCTACGGCTCCGGCAAGATCAACGTGAACACGGCGAACAAGGCCGTGCTCACCGGGCTGCTGATGGCCTACTACCAGGGCGTGGTCAACGAGAACGCCGTCATGCCCACGGTCGACGAGATCGTGAAGCTGCGCGGCCAGCCCACCGAGGACGGCGGGCTCTACTTCGCCTCCGCCGAGCATTTCTTCGACTCGGTCACCACCGGTCGGTACCTGATCCCCGCCATCCCGCTCAAGCCCGAGATCAAGAACGCGGTCACCTCCCAGTCGAACACCTTCCGCATCGGGAGCGTCGGCGAGGTGGGCAACGCGCGGGTCGAGCTGAACATGGTGATGGACTTCACCGACGACGCCACCGGAAAGGTGCTGTTCTGGAAGATTCGATGAGGACCGCATGGCACGTCTGATCGCGATGGACATCGGCTCGCACGCCATCAAGGTGGCGACCTACAAGGTCGCTGGCCGAGGGCCGGTCGAGCTCGACAAGCGGTACACCCAGATCGTCCCGCAGGACGGTGTGCCGCCCACGCTCGAGCACCGACTGGCTGCGCTGGACGCGCTGCTGGACGACTCGCCCCGGCTCAAGCCGCAGAGCTCGGACGTGGTGGTGCTGTCCTGGCCGAGCCACGAGGCGGCCTTCCACCGTGTAGCCATGCCGTTCTCGGACAAGGCGCAGATCGAACGGACGCTCCCGTTCGCGGTCGAGAACGAGGTCCCGTTCGAGCTCGACGACATGGTCCTGTCCTGGCGGACGGCCGAGCAGGGCGAGCAGACGCAGGTCCTCACCGTGCTGGCCCGCCGGGAGCGGGTCCAGGAGTGGCTCGGCGCCCTCGGCGAGCGCGGCATCGATCCCGCCTCGATCCACGTCGTCGGCGACCTGTTCGGGCCCATGGGCACGGCACCCATCCAGCCGTTCGGCGACGACGGCCTGCCGGGCGTGGGCAAGACCCCGCTGGTGGCGGTGATCGACATCGGCCACCTCCACACCACGATCAGCGTGGTGCGCGATCAGGCCGTCCAGTACGCGCGTTCGGTCAACGTCGCGGGTCACGCGTTCACCCGCGCCATCCAGCAGGGCATGGGCTGTACCTGGGAGGAGGCCGAGCGGCTCAAGCACGGCGGCGCCACCACGGGGCTCGTCCTCGAGGACGAGGCCATCACCGACATCGGCAACACGCCTGCGGCGAAGTCGGGGTACGCGGCGCTGCCGCAGCCCGCTCGCCAGCAGATCGACGCGGCCATCGGGCTGCTGCTCGCCGAGATCCGGTCGACGCTGATCAAGGCCGAGGACCAACTCGGCGGCGAGATCGTGGAGGTGCGGGTCTGCGGCGGCTCCACGGCCATCGACGAGCTGCTGGACTACCTCCACGCGGACCTCGGCGTGCCCGTGCACGAGCTGGCCGACGCCCGTGGGCAGCCGATCCCGCCGATCTACGCCGTCACCCACGGCCTGGCGGTCGCGACCAGCGGGCCTTCCAACCCGGTCGACCTCCGGGTGGGCGCGCTCGCGTACAAGGGGCGGACGGACATCCTGCGGGCGGCGTTGGGGTACGGCGTGGCCGGGGCGTTCGTGTTCTCCCTGGCGCTCACGCTGCTCTTCGCCGTGCGGTACCGCGGGCTGGTGGTCGAGCTGCACGCGACCGAGGGTGCCGTCCGGGAGATCGTCGCGACGGCCTTCCCGGAGGTCCCCGAGCACCTGCTCGAGACCATGGACCAGGCCTCCGCGGTCATGGCGCAGAACACCGCGGACGCCGTCCAGCGGGCCGAGGTGCTCGGTGACGGCTCCAACGGCGTGCCGCCGACGGTGGACGCGCTGTACCAGCTGACGCAGGCCTTCCCACCGCACCCGGACGTGGAGGTCGAGCTGTCCGACCTCACCATCACCAAGGCCGCGATCTCGTTCAACGCCGAGGCGGTCGGCGGGTACGCCTCCTCGGCGACCGTCGAGACCACGCTCAAGCAGAACCCGCGCTTCCACGCCGCCACCAAGGGGCAGGAGACGCGGCTCGCCAGCGGCGCCGTCCGCTTCCCGATCACCATCCCGCTCGACGGCAGCACCGTCGACGACGAGGGCTGACATGGCCACCCTGAACGTCCAGCGCGGACCGCTCGCCTTCGTCGACCGCACGCTCGACACGCTGTCTCCGCGTGATCGGAAGCTGCTGGTGGCGATGATCCTGTTCTTCGTGGCCGTCGCCACCTTCGGCTACTGGTACACCCTGCAGACCATGCTCCAGAGCGAGGCCAGCCGGGTGGTCGATGCCAAGCGCGTCTATCAGGCGGTCCTGGACTCGAACGCCGAGCTGAAGCGTGCCAACGCCCAGTTCGCGAGCCAGGAGGTTCGGCTGCGACGCAGCAGCCAGATCCCGGTGACCGCGTGGGTGGAGAACCTCGCGAAGGAGCACCAGCTGGATCAGCAGCTCGCGAAGGTCACGCCGGACAACGCCGAGGCCGTCGGCAGCATCGTCCAGACCCACTACACCGTGGAGCTCAAGAAGGCGCCGCAGGAGGCGCTGTACCGCTTCCTCTACGCGCTCGAGACCTCGGACTTCCCGGCGTCGGTCGACGAGGCGCGGTTCAAGGTGACGATGGTGAAGAAGGAGAAGATGTTGGACTGCACGCTCGACATCGTCGTCCTGTCGGCGGTGGAGGGCTGATGCGCACCCTGCTGGCCATCGTCGCGACCGGGTTCTGGTGCTTCCTGGTCTTCTGCTTCACCCTGTGGCTGACCTTCCCGTCCGAGCCCATCGCCGACCGCATCCGGTACGAGGTGCCGCGGCGCCTCGGCGACGACTTCAGCGCGGATGTGGGCAGCGCCGGACCCTGGTGGTTCGGAACGTCCATCGCCGATTTCCGGCTCTACGAGGACAAGCTCGTGGAGGGGGAGGAGGCCCGCGTCCCGGTCGCGATGCTGAGTCGCTTCAAGATCGCCCTCAGCCCGAAGTCGCTGCTGCGTCGCTCGCCCTATGTCTCCGGGCGGGTCGACATGCTCGACGGCAGCCTGACGTACGAGGTCGGGACGACCACCACGCCCAAGGGTGGCGTCGGTGTCACCGACGTGGTGCTGCAGTCCGACGGCGTCCCGGTGGGGGACCTGCTCGCGCTGGTGCCTTCGTTCCCCGGCATGATCGTGGGGAACCTCGGGATCGATCTGGCCCTGAAGGCGGGCGAGGAGGGGATGAACCAGGCCATCGGCCACCTCTCGCTGACCGGCGAGGACCTGACCGTGTCGGATGTGGACCTGCCCGACATCGGTCCGCTCGGGATGGACGTCCCCATCAGCTCGATCGACATCGCGGCGGACGTGGCCGATGGGCACGCGAAGATCACCCGCGGCCAGATCGTCAGCTCGCTGCTCACGGTGGACGTCTCGGGCGACATCGCGCTCCGCGACAACCTCGAGCGCTCCTCGATCGACCTCCAGATCGTGGTGTCCCACCTCGGCCCCGAGCTGGCTGCCTTCGAGTCGATGATGGGCAGCGCCAAGGGCAGCGACGGCGGGTACCACTTCTACTGTCGGGGGGTGGTCTCCCGCCTCAACGGGCGCTCCTGCTCGTCCAACGACCGTGGCTCCGCGAACCGTGCGCGCCCCGCACGCCCGTCCAGCGGCCCGATCGGCGCCGACCCCGGTTCCGACGACCTCGCGATCGACGGCGAGGGCGAGGACGCGCAGGCGCGCACGCCGCAGACCGACGACGAGCGCCGCCGCCGTCGCGACGAGATCCGCGAGCGCCTCCGCCAGAAGCGCGAGGACCGGACCCGCCCCGAGCTGGCGACCCCGGCCGCCACGACCCCCGACGATCCGCAGGACGACGAGGGGCCCTTCGAGGACGAGGAGGGCTTCGAGGATCTCATCCCGGAGGACATCCTGGACGAGGGCCTCGACGGGGAGATCATCGACGACGGGGAGCAGTGAGCAGCGCCCGCTGCAGCGCGCGCGCCTTCACCTCGGTCTCCTGCCACTCCTCCGTGGGGTCGCTCGCCGCCACCACGCCTCCGCCGACGTGGTAGCGGGCGTCCTCGCCGTCGAACACGGCGACGCGGATGGCGACCGAGAGCGTCGCGTCCCCTCCGTCGGCGAGGTACCCGATGGCGCCGGTGTAGACGCCGCGAGGCTCGTCCTCGAGCTGGCGGATCCGCTCGGTGGCGCGGATCTTGGGCGCGCCGGTGACCGAGCCGGGCGGGAACGTGGCCGCCACGGCGTCGAGCGCGCCCCGACCCTCGGCGAGCTCGCCGCGCACCGGCCAGTGGGTGTGGAGCACCGTGGCGTGGGCACGGACCTCCCGCGCCGTCGCGGCCACGCTCCCCGGGCGACACACGCGGGACAGATCGTTCCGGACGAGGTCGACGATCATCGTGAGCTCGGCGGCGTCCTTCGTGCTGTTCCACAGCTCGTGGCGCAGGCGCTGGTCGTCGAGGGTGTCGAGCCCGCGCGGGCGGGTGCCCTTGATGGGGTCGGAGACCACGGTGCGTCCGCGCACCTCGAGGAAGAGCTCCGGGCTGTTGGAGAGGATGGCACGGCGCTCGTCGACCTTCACGTAGGCGCCGTAGGCGGCGGGTGCGCGGCGCAGCCGGCGGAAGGCGTCGACCGGGTCGCCGGCGTCCGAGACGTGGACCGGGCGGGTGAGGTTGACCTGGTAGCAGTCACCCGCCGTGATCAGCGCCAGCACCTCGCGAACGGCTGACTCGTACCGGTCGCGTGGCGTCGTCCGCTCCCCGTGGCCCGTGGCAGCCCGAGGCGGGGGAGCGGGGAGGGCGGTCCGCAGCAGGCGCTCGGCGTCTGCGCGGAAGCCGGGCGTGCCCGCAGCGATCCACCCCCCGGTCGCGTGGTCGAGGCACAGCGCACCGTCGTAGCGCGCGAGGTGGACGCCCGGCTCGGGGGTGGCACGACCGACGGGCACCCGCTCGACCGTGTGGCCCGCCTCGTAGCCCACGTAGCCGATGAGCCCCCCGGAGAAGGGGACCCGAGGATCGGCGTTCGCACGGATGCGGCGCCGCGCGTCGTCCACCCAGCCATCGCCCGTGACCACGTCGACCGGGTCCCACGCGAGGAGGGACCACCCGCGACCGTCGCTGCTGTCGAGCCACGCCACGCCTGGCCGGTCGGCCACCGCGACGAACAGGTCCTCGGCCGTCAGCGCCCGCACGACAGACGCTCGACCGCCTCGTCCACGTCGGCCACCGCGAGCGCCCCGATCACCGCCCAGGCGTCCGCGCCGGCGTCGATCACCGCCGCCACGCGGTCCGCGTCGATCCCGCCGATGGCGACCAAGGGGACGCGCCCGCCCACCCGCGCGACGGCCGCCGCCAGTAGCTCGGGACCCCGCACGGGCTTGGGGCGCGACATGCGCGTCGTCTCCCAGATGGGGCCGAACGCCACGTAGTCCGCTCCCTCGCACGCGGCGTCGAGCTCCTCGAGCCGGCCGGTGGAGCGCCCGAGGATCAGGTCCTCGCCCAGCACCTGGCGGATGGCGGCCGCCGGTCCGTCGTCCTGACCGACGTGGACGCCGTGGGCCCCCGAAGCGATCGCGACCTCGGGCAGGTCGTTCACGAGGAAGGTGGCTCCCGCGGCCACGCAGCGGGGGGCGAGCTCGCGCGCGGCGCGGAGCACGTCGTCGGCCGCCCAGCCCTTGCAGCGCAGCTGGAGCAGGCGCACCCCGGCAGTCACCAGCCTCGCCCCGTGGGCGACGGGGTCGGGGGTGGTGGCGGCATCGGTCAGGGCGTACAGCCCCCGCACGCGCTGACGGGCCTCGGAGCGAGCGCTCATGCGGCCCCGTTATCGCCGTCGGGTCGCGGGTGCTCGGGTCTGCGCTGTGTCGCTTGCTCCGATGGAGGACCCATGCAATACTCCTTGTACCCTCTTCGCACGTGCTCGCCCGAGCGCGTCGCCCATCCTCCCTCCCGGGCCCTTTCCCGGGATCCCCGACCCCTCCCCATCCTCCCGGAAACCACCATGAAGCTGATCCGTGCCGTGCGGCTCTCGCCGCTCGTCGTCCTGCTCGCCTTCTCCAGCGCTGCGCGCGCCGCCGACATGGGGCCCGAGGGCGAGACCGCCACCGAGCAGGCGCCCGAGAAGCGGGGAGGGCTCTTCCCCCCGTTCCGCAAGCGCTCACGGCCCGACGCGGGCGTGCTGGTCGTGGAGGCTCCCGCCGAGGAGGCCGAGGTCGAGGTCGAGCCCACGGGTGACGGTCCGTCCCCGGACGCCCCCGCGACCGACGAGCAGCCCGAAGGGGGTGTGTGGGAGTGGGTGGATCGCCTCGAGGGCGAGATCCCGAGCCCGGAGACGCTCGAGGCCGCCCGCGAGCTGGCCGAGGAGCAGGGCGAGGAGCGCGCGCTGGTGGACGACCTGTCGGGCGCCGCCCCGCCGCTCGCGCTCTACGGCGACCCCGCGGGCGCCATGAAGGTCGATCCGCTCTACCTCGACATGGTGGACCCCTCGGAGTTCGACATCCCGATCGAGGTCAACCCGTGGGTGGAGAAGTGGGTCCGGTACTTCACCGGTGACGGCCGCAAGTACTACGCCCGCTGGCTGTCGCGCTCCACGCGGTACCAGCCGATGATGCGGAGGGAGCTCGCCGAGCGCGGCCTGCCGCAGGACCTCGTCTACCTCTCGATGATCGAGAGCGGGTACAACGCGCACGCCTACAGCACCGCCGACGCGGCTGGCCTGTGGCAGTTCATCACGTCGACCGGGAAGCTGTACAAGCTGCGCATCGACTACTGGGTGGACGAGCGCCGCGACCCCGAGGAGGCGCTGGACGCCGCCGCCACCTTCCTCTCCGAGCTGCACAACATGTTCGGCGACTGGCGGCTCGCCTGGGCGTCGTACAACGGCGGCCCGGGCCGCGTGCGTCGGGCGACCGAGAAGGCCGGCACGAAGGACTTCTGGACGCTGGCCGACGGGACGTACCTGCACCCCGAGACCGACAACTACGTCCCCAAGATCATGGCGGCGGCCATCATCGGCCACCACCCGGAGCGCTACGGCTTCACGGGGATCGAGTTCCAGGACGAGCTGGTCTACGAGACCGCGCACGTCGACGGTTCCCTCGGCTTCGAGACCCTCGCCCGCTGCGCCGGCGTCTCGGTGGACGACCTCAAGGAGCTCAACCCCGCGCTGCGGCGCTACGCGACGCCCCCCGAGGGCTACGATCTGCGGCTGCCCGTCGGGACGAAGGACCGGTTCGTGGTCGCGCTCGCCGACGTGCCGAAGGAGGAGCGCGTGGCCGCCGTCAGCCGGCACACGGTGCGCCGGGGCGAGACGCTGTCCACCATCGCGTCCAAGTACCACACCTCGGTGTCCGCCCTGTCGCGGGCGAACAACCTCAAGAACGTCAACCGGATCTACGTCGGCATGAGCCTGGTGATCCCGCGTGGCGGCGAGGCGCCCTCCGCGACCGCGAGCCGGACCGCCTCCACCTCGTCGTCGGCGACCTCGTCGTCGGCCTCTTCCTCGCGCTCGAGCTCGGCGCCGTCGAAGCCGTCGACCCACACCGTCGCGCGCGGCGACACGCTGTCCGGCATCGCCACGCGCTACGGCGTCACCGTGAGCCAGCTGCGGTCCTGGAACTCGCTCTCGGGCTCCACCATCATGGTGGGCCAGAAGCTCAAGGTGTCGTCCTCGGGTGGCAGCTCCTCGGGCAGCTCGTCCACGTCGACCGCGTCGACGGCGTCCAGCAGCTCCCGGACGCACACGGTGCGCAGCGGCGAGACGCTCTCCTCGATCGCCTCGCGGTACGGCGTGAGCACCTCGGACCTGCAGCGCTGGAACGGCATCAGCAACGCCGGTCACATCGAGGTCGGGCAGAGCCTCAAGGTCAGTGGCTCGGGCGGGTCCTCGACGAGCTCCTCGAGCGCTTCGAGCTGGACGACGTACACGGTCCGCTCGGGTGACTCGCTCGGAGCCATCGCGACCCGTTACGGGTGCACCGTGTCGCAGCTCAAGAGCTGGAACGGCCTCTCGGGGTCCGTCATCCAGCCGGGGCAGAAGCTGAAGGTCCGGCGCGCCTGACACCTGCGCTCCGGCGCGAGGTGGGCATGTTGACCATCGATCAGGCGCTCGAGCGCATCCTCGCCCACACCCCTCGGCCCCGGCCGGAGCGGGTGGCGGTGGAGGACGCGCTCGCGCGGGTCCTCGCGGAGGACGTCCGCAGCGACGTGGACGTCCCGCCCTGGGACAACTCGGCCATGGACGGGTACGCGGTCCGCGCCGAGGACACGGGCGAGGACGTGACGCTGCGCCTGCTCGGGACCGTGGGGGCGGGCGCGTCCGCCGACGGCGAGGTCACGGCCGGGACCGCGATGGGCGTGATGACCGGTGCTCCGATCCCGAACGGGGCGGACAGCGTCGTGATGCTCGAGGACACCGACCGGTCGCGGTCCGGCCAGGTCGCGCTCCGGATCCGGGCGCGCGAGGGGCAGCACGTCCGGCGGCGGGGCGAAGACGTGGCCGTCGGGGACGTGGTGCTGACGGCGGGCGCGGTCCTCGGCCCGGCGGCGCTCGGCCTGCTGGGGTCGATCGGGCGCACGGAGGTGGCGGTGGCGCGCCGCCCACGGGTGGCGATCGTGTCCACCGGGGACGAGGTGATCCGGCCGGGGACCCCGCTGCGGCCGGGGCAGATCTGGTCCTCCAACCACCTGTCCCTCGCGGGCTGGGTGCGAGCCTCGGGCGGGATCTCGATCGACGCGGGCACGGCGCCCGACGACCTGGAGGCCACCGTCGACGTGCTGCGGCGCGCGGTGGCGGACGCGGACGCGGTGCTGACCACCGGGGGCGTTTCCGTCGGGCACTACGACGTGGTCAAGGAGGCCTTCGGCGTTCTCGGCGCGCCCATCGACTTCTGGAAGGTGGCCATGAAGCCCGGCAAGCCGCTCGCGTTCGGCCTGGTGCCGGGCGGTGACGGACGCGCCGTTCCCCTGTTCGGGCTCCCGGGCAACCCGGTCAGCTGCGTCGTGAACTTCCTGCAGTTCGTGCGCCCGTGGCTGCGGGGGGCGCTCGGCGATCCGCGGCCCTACCTGCCGGTGGTGGACGCGACGCTCGCGGACGACCTGCGTGACGGGTCGGGGCGGGCGCGGCTGTTCCGCGTGGCGCTCGAGCAGGGCCCCGACGGGCTCGTGGCGCGCGCCGCCGGCCTCCAGTCGAGCGGGGTGCTCACGGGCCTGGTGCGGGGGCAGGGGCTGCTGCTCGTGGCGGCCGAGGCCCCGTCGCCCTCGAAGGGGGATCGGGTCCGGGTGCAGGTCTTCGACGACGTGTGGTCGCGGTCGGACCCCGGCTACCCGTGGTGATCGACGGGTTCGTGCTCGCGGGTGGTGCGTCGACGCGCATGGGCGTGGACAAGGCGCGCGCGCCCTTTGGCGGTCGACCCCTCGCGGTGGCGGCAGCCGAGGGGTTGCGCGAGGTCTGCGGCCGCGCGGCACTGGTGCGGCGGGCGGACGACGGCCTGCCCTGGCGGTGGGCGGACGGAGGCGCCATCGAGGTCGTCCTCGAGCCCGAGGCGCCCGACCGACACCCGCTCTGGGGGGTGGCCCAGGCCCTTCGCTCGGCGCGGACCCCGCTGGTGGCGATCGTCCCGTGCGACGTGCCGGGGGTCTCGCGGGAGAGCTGGGCCCGCCTGGTCGCCGACGCCCCGTCGGTCGCCTCGGACGGTGGCCGGATCCACCCGCTGGTGGCCGTGCTCCCGCGCGCCTGGGCCGAGCGTGCCGCGGGGCTGGCGGCCGCGGGTGCGGGGGCCCGCGACCTCGTGAGCGGCTGCCAGGAGGTGGCCCTGCCGGTCGGCGAGCTCGTGGACCGCAACCGCCCCGAGGACCTCGGTCCCGGCCCGATCGCGCACCTCCGGTCCCGGCTGCCCCACCTGCCCGCCGAGGTGGTGGCCCGCATCCTCGACGGAGAGCGGGAGCGGCTGCGCGCGCGGGGCATCCTGGACCCCGACCCGATGCCCGGTTTATCGTCGCCCCCCTGACGGCGGAGGACGAGGACATGGGCGGACATCGAGAGGGACACGGCGGCGCCGTCGACGTCGCGGTCCTGGTGGTCTCCAGCACGCGCACGGTGGCGGACGACGGCGGTGGGACGGTGATCGCGGAGCGCCTCACGGCCGCGGGCCACCGCGCCATCTCGCGCTCGGTGGTCGGCGACGAGGTCGAGGCCATCCGCCGCGCGGTGCGCAAGGCCGTGGAGGACGGTGTCCCCGCGGTGATCCTCACGGGCGGCACCGGGATGGCGCCGTCCGACGTGACCCCCGAGGCGCTCGCGCCGCTGTTCACGCGTCGGCTGGACGGCTTCGGCGAGCTCTTCCGGATGCTGTCCTTCGACGAGGTGGGCGCGGCCGCGATGCTCTCGCGGGCGGTCGCGGGCGTGGTCGGCAAGACCCCGGTCTTCGCGGTGCCGGGCTCACCCGCGGCCTGTCGGCTGGCCGTGGACCGCCTCATCGCGCCGGAGCTCTCCCACCTCGTGGGGCTGCTGCGGGCGGGCGCAGCGACGAGGGCTGCGGTCCCCACGCTCGACGAGCCCACCGCGGAGCTCGAGATCGTGACCGAGGAGCAGCCGGCCGCGGTCCCCCCGGTGTCGGTGCCCGCGGCGCCCACGGGTGGCCGGACGGGCGTGGACATGCGGCACAAGGGCGAGGAGCAGGCGCCACCGGCGGGCGACGACGGCCCCTGGCAGCGCCGCATCAAGGAGCTCGGTGGGACCGTCCACCTCGACCGGCGCGAGCCCTTCCCGGACGAGGTCGAGCGCATGGCTCCGGTGGTCGACGTGCTCGTGGGCGCCGGCGACGTGGGGACGCTGACCCTCGAGGACGGCCGGACCTACTCCATCTGGGGCTTCCCCGACCTCCGCCGGCCCAGCTCGAAGGTCCTGGTGCTGCGCGAGGGCTGGCCGCTGTGCGAGATCGTCGCGCTCCACCGCCTGGCCACGGGCACGACGGTCGCCGGCGACGGTGGCCTGGTCGCCTCGCGCGGTGCCGACGTGGCCGAGGTCGCGACCGCCGTGGTCGGCCGGCCGCCACCGGGAGACGAGCCCGGGGAGCTGTTCGCGGTCGCCGGAGACTCGATCTACCTCGAGCGCGACGGCAAGGTGAGCCGGTGGGACGGCCACAAGGAGCATCCGCTGGGGACCACGCGCCAGGCGCTCGCGTCGCTCGTGCTCGAGTGGTCGCGCCGATGAACGAGCGCGCGCCCCTGTGTCTGGTCGCTTGCGGTGACAGCGGTGACCTGGCCGCCGACGTCGGGCAGTGCCTCGGCGTGTCCGTCGCGCCCTCCCGCGAGGCCTGGTTCGCGTGCGGCGAGGCCAAGCACGTCCTGCAGACGAACGTGCGCGGCTGCGACATCTACATCTTCCAGCGCACCATCGGCGCGAGCGGCGACCCCGGCTCCACCCGCTCGGTCTACGACCGGACGATGGCGGTGCTGCTCGCCGTGGACGCCGCGAGGCACGCCGACGCCGCTCGGGTGACCGTCGTGCTGCCGTACCTCCCGGGTTCTCGCCAGGACAAGCGCAAGGGCCACGTGCGGGAGGGCATCTCGACGGGCCTGATGGCGCGGATGCTGACGGCGGCCGGCGTGGCGATGGTGGTGACCGTGGAGCCGCACGACGAGGCGATGGCGGGAGCCTACGACCCGTCCCGCTGCGTGTTCGAGGCGGTGAGCGTCGACGGCCCCTTCTCGTCCTTCCTGGCGGAGCGGGGGCTCGTCTGCGACGTCGTCGCGTCGACGGACGTGGGGGGCCTGGAGCGCGCTCGCGCCTATGCCCAGCGGCTCGGCAAGCCCATCGCGGCCCTCGCCAAGGAGCGCGACTACAGCAAGGCCAACACGGTCCTGCAGTCGACGGTCATCGGCGAGGTCGCGGGCCGCTCGGTCATGCTGGTGGACGACATCGTGGACACGGCGGGCTCGATGCGCTCCGCGGTGCACAGCCTGTGGGAGCGAGGCGCCACCGACATCGTCATCGCCGGCATCCACATGCTGCTGTCGGGGGAGGGCAGGGACCGCCTGCTGACCCTGCGCGAGGAGGCCGTCGCCCGCGGGTTCACGCTGCGTGTCGCCGGCACCTCGTCGGTCCTCCAGCCGGGGCTTCCCGACTGGTACCACAGCTTCGCGCTCGAGCCCCTGCTGGCCAAGATCATCCGCTCGATCAACACCCGGGGCTCGGTCCGCGCGCTCGAGTGAGCGCCGCTCACCACGCCAGCGCGCCGTAGAACACGAACCAGTCGGTGGACGGCTGGGACACGTCGACCGAGACCACCAGGCGCGCCGGATCGGGGTTCAGCTCGATCGCGTACAGGCACGGATCGTTCGCGTCGGTCCAGCCGAGGTTCCCGTAGCGGTCGAGGCCGTTCACCAGCTGGTACTGGTTCGCGGTCACCACGTCGTCGTACCAGTCGCGCACCGTGATGGCCTGGCTGTCCCGGGTCGCGTCGTCGTAGGTCACCACCACCTGGATCGTGGACGCCCCCTCGGTCGACAACGCGTAGAGCTGCAGGTGGGTGTACGACCCCGGGGGGACCGCGAACGCCAGGCTCTCACCCTGGCGGAGGATGCGGGAGTTGGGGCCGTCGTCGTCGTTGGACCAACCGAGCTGCAGGTCCGGGTGCTGCGCGTCGGCCGGGAAGAAGCCGTCGTCGGGGAGACCCTGGCCGAGCGCAGCGCCGGCCGCCGTGGCGACCGACTGGGTCAGGAAGTCGAAGCCCGACGCGTCCATCACGTCGCGCGTCAGGTCCAGCCCGTTGCCGTCGTTGACCACCGTGTCGTGGATCAGCACCGCCGACAGGTCGATGCCCTGGCACGGGGCGTCGCTGCCGTCGCAGTCCTGGTCGACGCCGTCGCCGCACACCTCGGGCGCTCCCGGGTGCGCGGCGGCGTCCAACGGCCCGCAGTCGCACGCGTTCCCGGTCCCGTCACCGTCGGTGTCGCGCTGGAGCGGGTCGGGGTCGAGCGGGCAGAGGTCGACGGCGTCGCAGACCCCGTCGCCGTCCTGGTCGCCGATGCACCCGCCCGAGCAGGCGTCGCCGATCCCGTCACCGTCGCTGTCGGTCTGAGCCGGATCGGGGGTCCGCGGGCAGACGTCGGTCCCGTCGCGCACCCCGTCGCCGTCCGAGTCCGGGTCGAGCGGGTCGAGCCCGTTGCCTACCTCGTACCCGTCGGAGAGCCCGTCGCCGTCGGTGTCGGCGAGCAGGGGCTCGGTCCCGTAGACGCCCTCTCGACCATCGGAGAGCCCGTCGCCGTCGGTGTCGGCGAGCAGCGGGTCCGTCCCCAGCGCGGCCTCCTCGGCGCCCGTGAGGCCGTCGCCGTCGAGGTCCAGCGGGCTCCACCCGGTGTGGGTGTCCGTGTCGGCGTCGGCGTCGGTGTCCGCATCGGTGTCGGTGTCGGCGTCGGCGTCCGCATCGGTGTCGGCGTCGGTGTCCGCGTCGCTGTCCGCATCGGTGTCGGCGTCGCTGTCCGCATCGGCGTCCGTGTCGGCGTCCCCAGCGGCCGAGGGGTCGACGCTCGCCGGCGCGTGGCACGCGGAGCCCAGCCACGCAGTCAGCATCCATCGGCGCAACGCGCACCTCCCCGCGGGTGGAGCCTACTCCGCCTGGCGCGGTGGGATGGGTTGCCTCGGTGTTTCAACCGTCGCTTCGGCTGGTGGTGCCGCGCTCTCGGCGGATCGGGCCAGCCCCTCCACCTGGTCGAGCAGGCCATCCACGCGCGACTCGGCCTTCGCCACGTGCCATCCGGTCACCGCCGTCGCGAACAGCGCCAGGAGCGGCAGCAGGAGCATCCAGCTCTCGAGCGCGCCGGTCGCCGCCCCGAACGTCATCGCGAGCAACGCGAAGGTCCCCGCCAACCAGCTCGTTCGCAGCGACCACACGACGAAGGGGCCGAGCCCGACCTCCCCGCGCAGGCGCGTGCCGGAGCCCTCTCGGGTCAGCTGGAGGCGCGCGGTGGGGAGCACCTGGCGCCCGGCCAGCACGTTGGGTGCGACGACCAGCTTCTCGGCCGACACCCGTCCCTGCAGGGGCTGCGACACGCTGTGGACCACGGTGCCGGTCGAAGGCAGGACGGTGTGGCGCGTGGCCTCGCGAAAGGTCCGCTCCACCTCCTCGGGAGGGGCCGCCACGAGCAGGTCGAGCTGGACCCGGCGCACGGGCTCAGAACAGCTTGCAGTTCACGCCGCTGACGTAGGTGACGTGGTTGTTGTTGACGCTGCCCTCGCCGAGCTTGGTGCCGCTCGTGAAGTAGACCGTGGAGTCGCTGCCCTGCACGACCACGTCGTACACGATGGTGAACGCCTGCTCGTACTCGAAGTCCTTGATGTCCGCGCAGGTCGTCGCGTCCTCGTCCACCACCATCGACAGGTTGAGCGAGTAGTTGCCGATGGAGACGCGCTCCTCCTTCACGCCGCTCGCGCGCCACACGACCTGGCACTCCCTGCCCCCCAGGTCCGACCAGGTGTCGTTGGGGTACAGCACCCAGATCTCCTTGCCGAAGACCGTGCCGCACTCGTCCCAGTGGAACTCGCCGATGAAGTAGGAGGTCGCCGTCGGGACATCGGGGTTGTAGTAGGCGCCGTCTTCGCAGTCCGCCTCGTGACCCACGATGGTGTCCATCGGATCGCCGAGGTCGTACGGATCGGGGACCTCGCACTCGAACGTGTAGGAGGTGCCCGAGGTGTCGGTCCCGTCCTTGTCGTCGCCGTTGCACGCGGCGAGCGCCACCACCAGCGCCAGGCCCAGCCACTTCGGTGCGGACATCGTCCCTCCCTCCCTGCCCGCGTGCAGCCTACCCTGGATCCGGGTGGGACCGCGCGGTACATCCTGGGCCTGGGGGTGGGTGTGAGCGACAACCCGTGGACCTCGGGCGAGGGGGCGAGCCGCAACCCGGAAGCGGGGCTCCCCAACGTGATGGATCTGGTGTCGCAGTGCGCCGGCGAGCTCCAGCAGGACTTCGTGCCGTTCCTGATCGCCGGGATCCTGCCCGCGATGCTGGCCATGAGCGCGGGCGTGCTCGGCGTGTTCCTCATCTACGGCGGGATGTTCCTCGGGGCCGCGCCCGGCATCGCCGCCAACGACGAGGACCTGATGCTGATCGGAGGCGCCGGGGGCATGGTCCTCGGCATCTTCGCCCTGTTCCTCGGCATGGCGCTGCTGTTCGCACCCATGAACGCGAGCATGTGGCGCTCCGTCTGGAAGCACATGGTGGGTGAGGAGAAGCTCGGCTTCGACGCCGGGTTCCGTCATGCCTTCCAGGATCTGCCCCGGGTGCTCGTGTTCCACGTGGTGTACATCGGCGCCATCCTGGTCGGCTCGATGCTCTGCTACATCCCCGGGCTGATCGCTGCGTTCGCGCTCACGTTCGCCTACCCGGCCGTCATCGTGCACGGGATGTCGATCGGCGAGGCGATGCGCATCTCGGTCCAGCACACGCGGGACAACGTGGCGTGGCACCTCGGCCTGTTCGCCGTGGCGTTCGTGATGGGGATGGTCCTGCCCTACATCCCGTTCATCGGGTATGCGCTGCTCTTCACGCTGTACCCGATGTTCGTCCTGGCCGCGTGGCGCGCGGTCTACGGGGACGGTCCGGTGAGCGCCGACTGACCTGCACCGGACGCCGCCGGGAGGTCGAGCGAACCCCGATCAGCCCTCGGTGCGCGGGAGCGCGACCACGAGGTCCGGCCGACCGACGGCGCGCGCCACCGCGTTGACCACCTGCACGTCGTCGTCGAAGCCGAGGACGCCCGTGATCTCCTCGTCGTCGTCTTCCTGGACGAAGTAGATCACCGCTGCGTGCACGGCGCGACGCGGCGCCTCTTCGGCGGCACCTACGGCGTCCACCAGGTTCAGCAGCGCGTTGGCGAGCCGCTCGGCCACCGAGAAGTCCATGCCTCGCGCGACCGCCGCCACCTGTCCCAGCGTCGCGAGGTACTCGTCGAGGTGCGGCCGCAGGGCCTGGACCTCCACCCCGGCACGCGCGTGCAGCGCCTCGTACCGATCGCGGTATTCGACGGGGATGTCGTCGAGGATCTGGTCGAGGAGCACGCGCTCTACTCGTACGTGCCGAAGACGTGGTCCCAGATCGTGGAGGACACGCCGAACTTCTTGTCCTTGAACTTCGGGTTGTGGTGGTGCTTGTTGTGGTGTGCGCGAAGCGCCAGCCCGATCCGGGTCTTCGGCTTGAAGTGGTGGATGTAGTAGTGGGTGCAGTCGTACACCATGTACCCCATGGCCACGCCGGCGAAGAACCCCTCGATCCAGGTGGGGCTCACGAGGGGTGCGAGCGCCGAGGCCGTCATGGTGAGCACCGAGTACACCACCACCGCCACGCCGATGCTGACCGCCGGGGGCATCACGAGGCGCAGCTTGTCCTCGAACCACTTGTGGTGGACGCCGTGGAGGTAGAAGTGGAAGGCCTCGCCCCAGGGAGCGGCGGGGATCCAGTGGAAGAGCGTGCGGTGCAGCCAGTACTCCATGAGCGACCACACGATCCAGCCTGCGGCGAACTGGGCCGCCAGCAGCGGCAGGCTCACGCCGGACCAGGCCGCGGCGTGCACGACGAAGCCGGTGACCACGGGCACGTACATCACCGGCACGACCCAGGCCGGGACGCGGGAGAACAGATCGAGGAAGTCGGACTCGAACATCCTCGGGGACTCGGGCGTGGCGCGGAACATGGACCCTCCGTGCGGGCGCGATCGAACGTCCGGGGCTCGATATCCTGGTCTGTGCGGAGCGGGCTACCCTGATGGTGATGTGGCGACGTGTTCGGTGGATCCCCCTGGCGCTGGCCGGGTGCAAGCCCGCCGCGGAAGTGGCTTCCTGCTCGGGTTCGACCACGGAGCAGTTCGCGACCGAGGTCGCCACGCACACCTTCCTCGACGGTTGCGGCGACATCACGCTCGGCGGCTACGAGGTGGTGGGCGACGGCGAGTTCGAGCTCTCGTTGTTCACGGACAGCCACCAGCTGTTGCCGCGGGTGACCGCGCGCAGCGACGGTTCGGTCTTCCGCGCCCTGCGGATGGACGGCGAGATCGAGCTCGAGGGAGACGGGCCGACGACGCTGTGGCGGCTGCCGTTCGCGAGCGGCGGCGCGGCCGGGCCCTCGGCGCTGGGAACCGTGGCGCTCGACGACGACGGCTGGCCGATCCTGGGTGAGGACGACGGAGCGGACGCGCGCCCCGGGACCTCGTGGTGGGCGGGACAGGTGTCGCGCGCGGACGGCGGCGCGGCGCTGGTGGGTGCGCTCTCGGCCGGCGTGGTGCGGATCTCGTTGGCCTTCGACGAGGACGGTCGGGCCTGGTTCGCGTGGGGTGGGCGCGGCGAGGCGGTCCCGCTCGACGACGGCGACAGCCTCTACCTCGACCCACTCTTCCTCTCGGTGGACGACGAGCCGGCGCAGGGCTGGGCCTCCTGGGCAGCGGCGGTGGCGACCGACCTGACGGGCCCCACGTCGCCGGCGGCGGTGGGGGCCTCGCTCGACGACGCGGACGCCGCCTCGCTCGCCTCGCTCGTGGGCGAGCTGCCCGAGGGGGCGTGGGCACGGCTCGGGCCAGGGTGGTCCGCGGACGAGGACCCGTGGGTGGCGGGGGAGGGGTGGCCCACGGGGCTGGCGCTCGACAGTGCGCGCCCCGTCGCCGTCACGGTCGACGCGTTCGCTCCCCCTCCCGGCGCGCTCGTGTGGACGGACCACCCGGACTGGGCGGTGTCCGGCGTGACCGTCGACGGGGGGCCCGTCCTGGACGCGACGAACCCCGAGGTGGTCGCCTGGCTGGCGGAGCGTGCGTCGTCGGTGTCCGCGGACGGTGTGGGCGCGCTCGAGCTTCGCCGCGCGGCGGCGGGGGCCGTGGAGCAGGGCGGGCCGCTGCCCGGGGTCGCCGCCTACCGCCTGGCCCTCCAACGGATCCGCGACGCGCTCGGTCCCGGCGTCCAGCTGTGGGTGACCGGGGCCCCCGTCCTGCCCTCGGTCGGGCTCGTGGACGGCTTCGGGGTCGGCGCGACCACCCAGGAGCGAGGCGCGCTGGGCTTCGCCGCCGGGCGGTGGTGGTGGCCGCTCCCGGAGCCCGCGGAGGGCGAAGAGGCGCTCGCCGCCGCGCTGGCCGCGGGTGGCGCGGTGTTCGGCCAGGGCGCGCTGGATCCGCGCGTGCTGCCGTACGCGGGGCGCCGACTGACGGTGCGCTTCGGACCCGACGGCGAACAGGTCGTCGTGGCGGAGGACTGGACGGCGCTGGTCGGACCGCCGGTGGGGGAGGCGGCGGTCTATGCGCCGGCGGGCACCGATCCGTTCGGTGGGCTCGTGCGGCCCGACGGCCCCCGAACGCTCGGCCCGGGGGACGTCGAGGTCCGCATCACGGAATGAAGTCGCCGCCCGGGCCGCCGAAGGCGCCCATGTCCGCCCGCGAGTTGTCGGTGTCGCGGGGGTCGGCCGGGTTGCCCGCGTCGACCGCGTCGGAGGAGGCGGACAGCGACCAGTCGTCGTCGGTCCAGTCCCCGTCGTCCGTGAGGCCAGGCATGCCCACGATGTAGGCGTTGTCGATGAGGTTGCCCTGCACCCCGTCGACCGGCTCGGTGCTGAGCATCGACGTGATCTCGTAGATCGGGGTGGCGCCGAGCGGGTTGGACTCGACCATCGTGAAGGTCTGCACGTAGGTCGAGTCGGACTGGTCGGTGACCAGCGGTGCCCCATCGTTGAACGCGAAGAGTGAGTTGGTCACGGTCCAGTCGGTCCCCACGCCCACCAACAGGACGGCGCCCTCGCGCAACCCGCGGTTCAGCGTGGCGGTCACGTGGTCGAGCGACATCGTGCCGCCGGTCACCGCGTAGATGCCCGCGCCGCGGTAGGCGAGGTTGTCGTGCAGCACGATGTTGGACGCGACCAGGTTCGAGTCGAACAGGCGGATGGCGCCGCCGTCGTTGTCGTCGATCTGGTTGTTGGCGAACAACGACTGGTCGACGGTGAAGTCGGCCCCGGAGTTGATGCTGACGCCGCCGGCGCGGAACGCCGCGAGGTTGTCCGTCCACCGGGCACCGGCCGCGACGAGCGTGCCCGCGTACACGTAGGTGGAGCCGCCCTCGCCGGCACGCCCGCCCTCGAACGCCACGTTGTCGACGGTGACGCTGGCGGCGCCCGCCTCGACCAGGAGGTGCCCGCCGCGGCTCGCGACGCCGTTGCGGAGCGTGAGGTCCTGCAGCGCCACGTTCTCGCCGGCGTCCACGGTGAGGACGCGCCCCCGCCCGCCGCCGTCGAGGATGGTCTGGTCGCGACCGACGCCGATGATGGTGACGTCGCGGCCGGCGACGTCCACGCGGCACGGCCAGGTCCCGGGCCCGACGCGGACGGTGCCGCCGTCCCACGCCGCGAACACGGCGTCCTCGAGGTCGGCGTAGTCGAGCGGGACGACCACCTCACCCGGGACCCGCACGATGAACGCGTCCGGCGGACCGCTGCCGCCCGCGTCGCTCGCGACGACGGTCAGCTCGTACATGCCCGCCATGTCCGGCGTGAAGGTCACGGTCGCCGTGGTCCGGCCGGACAGGCTCGCGGTGGTCAGCGCCGAGCGACCCGGCTTGTCCGTCAGCGTCCAGGTGTACGTGATGGGGTCGTTGGTCGGGTCGGTGGCCGTGGCGGAGCGCACCACGGGCGTGCCGACCGTCGCGTTGTTGATGTTGTTGCCCGCGTTCGCCGTGGGCGCGTTGTCGGCCGGATCCTCGTTGTCGGCGTCGGTCGCGTCGCTCACGCCGTCCCCGTCGGTGTCACGCACACCCGGGTCCGAGAAACGTCCGAACTCCGCGAGGTTCGCGACCCCGTCCCCGTCCGGGTCACCGCCGGCGTTCGCCGTGGCCGGGTCGAGGCCGTTCTCGATCTCCCAGGTGTCCGGCATCCCGTCGCCGTCGCTGTCCACGAACTCGTCGTCCCAGCCGTCCGGCGCGAGCGGGCCACCGTAGGCCCCGGCGTCCGCTGCCGAACCGTCGCGGTCGAGGTCCGAGCCCATGTCGCGGAAGGGGGACCGCGCGGTCAGTCGCAGATCCTCGTCGTCGTAGGGGTAGAGCTCGCCGTCGATGTCGTACGTCACGAGCCGGTGGTTCGGGTCGCGCAGGTCGGTCGCGCCGCCCGAGAGGCCCGAGGGGTTGGTGTGCTGGAGGTTCTTGGACCAGCCATTGTGGTCCATGGTCAGGTCCACCTGCCCGCCCTGGTCGGTGAGCCCGACGGCCTCGTTGTCGACGAACAGGGAGTTCACCACCACCAGCGGGGTCTCGTCGGCGCGCTGGACCGCGCCCTGGGCGCCGATGTTGCCGGCGAGGGTCACGTGGTCGAGCAGCAGCGAGCCCAACGGCCCGTTCCCGACCGGGTACGCGAACGCGGTCTCGAGGTAGATCGCGGCCCCCTGGCCGGTCGACCGGTTGCGGTGGAGCTGGACGTTGTACAGCTCGGCGATGGTGTCGGTCAGCGACAGCGCGCCGCCGACCCCGTCCACCTCGTTCTGGCTCATCATCCCGCGGGTGATCAACAGCTGTCCGCCCTGGGCGTCGATCGCCGCGCCCGAGGACGAGGCGTGGTTGTACTTGAAGTCGGTGTCCACCAGGCTGGTGTTGCAGTTGGTGAGGCTCATGGCGCCGCCGGCGTGGCCGACGTTGTCGCGGAACAGCGCGCGCTCCACGTCGACGATGCCGCCGTTGCAGTACAGCCCGCCGCCGGACTGGTTGGTGCCGCCGGCCACCGTGAGGTCGCGCACGTGGAGCCGGTCCGGACCGTCGACGCTGGTGCCGACGGTGAAGACGGTGCGGTTCGGGGGCGGGACGAGGATGGTCTGATCGACGCCGACACCCGCGATGGTGATCGGCTTGTTCAGCACGTCGAAGCTCACCGTCCACACCCCGGCCGCCACCAGGATGGTGTCGTTGGGGTGGGCCGCCTGGTAGGCCTCGTCGAGCGTCGCGAAGTCGCCGGGGACGTTGATGTTGTTCGCGACGGAGACCCACACCACCCGCTCGCGCGAGGGGCCGTCGGTGTCGCTGGCGATGGCGCCGATGCGCCAGGTGCCCACGACATCGGGCGTCAGGCCCACGACCTGGCCGGTACCGCCGATGATCTGGGCGGACGATCCGGGAGGCGACTCGATGATGCGCCACTGCCACGTGAGCGTGTCGCCATCGGGATCGAAGGACCGCGTGGCGTCGAGCACCGCGGGCGTGCCCACGTCCGCGAAGGTCACGTCGGGCAGCAGGACCTGCGGCCGGTGGTCGCGGTCGGACAGCGGGTCGTCGCCCACCGTCGCCTCGGCCCCGTCCGCGACGCCGTCGAGGTCGGTGTCCGCGAGCGCCGCGCTCGTCCCCAGCGCCAGCTCGGCCTGCGCGTTGGCGCCGTCGCCGTCGCCGTCGGTGGTGGCGTCGTTGGTGCCCACCACGAGCCCGACCGCGGCCTCCCAGGCATCGGGCAGGCCGTCACCATCGCTGTCGACGGAGAAGCGCACGCAGTCCCGCCAGGCGACCGGACCCGCGCAGGCGCCGGCGTCGGCCCGGCTACCGTCCACGTCGAGGTGCTCGACGAAGCCGAAGTCGGCCACGGTCGCGCCGCGCGCGACGAAGCTGTCCCCAGAGGCGCCGTCGTCCACGACCAGCGCCAGGTCGGGCTCGAACTCCATCCACCGACCGATGGTGTCCGAGACCTGCGCCGTGGGGTTGGACACCGGGAACGGCAGGTCGTCCCACACACCGCCGAACGCGTTGAAGGTCGCGCGGCTCGCGGAGTTGGGCCCCGAGAAGACGACCGTGAGCTCGTTCGCGTCCAGCGTGCTCCCGAGGATCACGTCACGGCCCTCGTCGGCCCAGAACAGCGACGTCCCGCGGTTGTACGCCGCCGTCACGTGGTCGGCGCGCACATCGCTGCCGCCGCCCGAGTGCCACCAGCCCGCGCCGTCGGTCGCCTCGTTGTCGAGCAACACGATCGAGCGCAGGCGGTAGTTCGTGTTCGTGTTGCTCGGGCCGCCGTGCAGGTACAGCGCCCCGCCCGAGCTCGCGCGGTTCCCCTCGAACACGAGGCGCTCCCCGTCGAAGGCGTACGCATCGGGCAGCTCGCCCAGCGCCATGCCGCCGCCGTGGTCGTCGGCCACGTTGCCGCGGACCAGCAGGTCGCGCGCCGTGGTGGGCGAGTCCTCGATGAAGGCGCCGCCGCCCTCGGTCGCGTGGTTCTCGCGGAACGTCACGTCCAGCAGGTCGAGCCCGTCGAGCCCGTCGGCGTACAGCCCGCCGCCCTGGACCGCGAAGCCGCCCTGGAGCGTCAGGTGACCGAGCGAGAGACGGCCGCCGGACGCGGTGATCACCGAGCCCTGACCGCGCCCCTCGAACACGACCTCGTCGGCGTCGCCGAGCCCGAAGACGGCCACGTCACGTCCCGAGGTGTCGAGCGTGCCACGCCAGATCCCCGGCTGGAGCGCGATCGCGCCGCCGTCCGGCACCACCGCGAGGGCCGAGATCGGGTCCGGCTGATCGTCGGGGACCACCACGCCCGTCCAGGCCTTCACCACGACCTCGTCCGTGCGGGTCGTGCTGCCGTCGTCGACCTGGAGCGACAGCACGTACTCGCCGGGCTGGTCCGGGGTCAGCGTGACCGTCCCGCCCGCGCCGCCGAGCGCCGCCGCCGACGTGAGCGGCTGGCTCACCAACGTCCACGTCATCGCGAGGGTGTCGGCGTTCGGGTCGATGCCTGCGCCGACGAGCTGGAGCTGCCGGCCGACCAGCGCGAAGCGGTCCATGCCGGCGTCCGCGGTGGGTGCCTGGTCCCAGGCCGCGGCCGGTCGGTCGCCCGCGCCCAGCTCGACGCCGTCCTCGACCCCGTCGCCGTCGGTGTCGATGGCGCCGGGATCGCTGCCCGCGTCGTGCTCCTCGAGGTTCGTGACACCGTCGCCGTCGTCGTCGCTGGCCGTGTCGTCCACCCAGCGGTTCGTCCCGTAGTGGATCTCCCAGCCGTCGAGCATGCCGTCGGCGTCGGAGTCCGCGGTCTGTCCGAAGTCCCAGCCGTCCGGGGCGTTGGGGCCGCCGAACGCGCCGATGTCGGACCGGCTGCCGTCGGGGTCCTGCAGCGCCGTGTCGCCAGCGTCGACCATCCCCGACCCGTCCCGCAGGCGGAAGTCCCACGCGGTGGAGGGCAGGGTGGGATCGACCAGGACGAACAGCGGGTCGCCGTCGACCCGATCGGGCACGTACAGGTCGAGGTCCACGTCCGCGCCGGCGTTGCCGCGGAACCCGACGAAGGCCGTCGTGAACGCGCCGACGCCCACGCCGTTGGACGCCTCGATCAGGTGCCCCGGGTCTTCGTGACCCGTGAACAGCGTGTTGCGGATCTCGGTGTCGCTGCCGCGCGACAGGATGGCGACGCCCACCCCCGGCCCGAACACCTGGGTGGAGCGGTTGCCGTGGAAGGTGTCGTTCACCATCACGGCGTTCGACCGGAGGGAGCTGGCGGGGTCGGTCTGGAGGTCCACCTCGTCGACCTCGACGCCGCAGCCGCGATCCCGGCAGACGTTGTCGGCCACGACCGAGTTCGTGAGCTGCAGCGACGTCCCCTCGACGGAGATGCCACCGCCGCGGGCGGTGGCCTCGTTGCTCAGGACGCGCGAGCCGTGGACGACGAACAGCGTGGTCCCCTGTCCGGCGAACAGCCCGCCGCCGTCGCCGTCCGCGCTGTTCTCCGAGATCGTGCAGTCGAGGACCCTGACCGTGCCCGCCACCGCCGCGATGCCGCCGCCCGAGACGGCGTGGTTCGACGTGGCGCACACGCGCTCGATGGTGACGTCACCACGCGCCAGGATGCCGCCGCCCGTCAGGTGCCCGTCGACGTCCGTGCCAGTGCCGCCGCTGACCGTGAGCCCCACGACCGAGCCCGCGTCGAGCGTGATGCCCGAGCCGTCGCCGTCGGCGTACACCGTGGTCCGGTCGCAGCCCTCGCCCGCGAGCGTCACGTCGCGGCCCGTCAGGTCGATGGTGCCGGTGAACAGGCCCTGGTCGAGCTGGATCACCGAGCCGTCGGGGGCCGCGGCGAGCGCGTCGTCGACCGTCGCGTACTCGTTGCCGGGGCCCACGCCGTACTCGTCGACGTAGCCGTCGCAGTCCTCGTCCGTGCCGTTCCCGCGGGCCTCGATGGCGTCCGGGGACACGTTGGGGTCGGTGTCGTCGCAGTCGAGCGCGTTGTCCGCCACGTCGACGCCCGCGCCACAGGCCAGCACGGGAGCGTTCGGGTCGCCGTACCCGTCGCCGTCGAGATCGGCCCACTGCCGCAGGACGGGCAGATCCTCGTCCGAGGTGCCGTCGCAGTCGTTGTCGATGCCGTCGCAGACCTCCGCGGCGCCGTCCCAGGCCGCTGGCTCCGCGTCGTCGCAGTCGTCGCCGGCGATCGCGTATCCGTCGGGCGTGAAGCAGGCCTCGAGGGTGTCCGCGGGATCGCCGTGGCCGTCGTCGTCGGCGTCGGCGTAGTAGGTCCGGGTCACGCCCTCGTCCACGTCCCCGTCGCAGTCGTCGTCCAGCTCGTTGCAGATCTCGGCCGCGTCCGGGTTCACCGCAGGATCGGCGTCGTCGCAGTCCCCGGCCACCGTCGAGCCGTTCTCGGGCAGCTCGCAGACCCGGCGTCGGCTCGCCTCGTCGCCGAAGCCGTCCCGATCCTGGTCGAGGTACGCCACGATGGCGACGTCCTCGTCGATCAGACCATCGCAGTCGTTGTCGATCCCGTCGCAGACCTCGGTCGCGTCGGGGTTCGCCCGCGGGTCGTCGGGCAGGCAGTCCTTGCCGTCGCGCACGCCGTCGTGATCCGAGTCCTTGCACCCTGCGATCAACAGCGCCGTCAGGAGCCATCCGTAGCGCATCGCGACCCTCCAACCCCACGAAGGTGCCCGGTCGGAGGGCCCGTGGCAAGCCCGGACCGCCCGTCAGGGCCGCAAGGGGAAGGCGGCCTCCAACGTTCCGACCTCGTCGTAGAACCGCAGCTCCCCCTCCGTCGTCCCCAGCTCCAGCCAGACGAACCCCGGGGTCGCGCGCGCGAAGCGGGGTTGGTTGCCGCGATCCACGACCTCGGTGGCGGAGGCGCCGGCCCCGGAGATCACCAGATCCGTGTCGCAGGCCCGGAGGAGCTCGCGCAGGTGGTCGTGCCCCGCGAGGTACAGATCTGCCCTCCCGCACACCGCACCGTCGAAGAGCTTGCGCAGGCCTCGCCCGCTGACGATCGGCCCCCAGGAGATCCCCTCGTAGGCGCCGGCGTTGCCGTGCGGACCGTCGCTGCGCCAGGGGTGATGGCCGAGCACCACTTTCCAGGGCGTGTCGGCCGCGTCGAGCGTCTCCACCAGCCAGGCCTGCTGGAAGCTGCGGCCCCGCTGGAACACGGTGTTCGTGTCGATCGCCGCGAACGTCACCGGACCCGCCGCCATCGACCATGCGGGGGCGGGGAGCTCGATCCCGTCGCGCTGGCTCGCCCACGCGATCTGCCAGGCGGCGCGCTCGTCGTCGCGGTTGTTCCAGTCGTGGTTGCCGAGCACGGCGTAGACCGGGGCGGTGGGCACGTAGGGGAGGGCGATCCGCTCCTCGGCGCGCGGGTCGTCCGGCGCCTCCATGCCCGCCGGGTAGAGGTTGTCGCCCAGCAGCAGGATCAGGTCGCAGCCGAGCTCGTCGCAGGTGTTCGCCACCGAGCGGGCCACCCGCGCCTGGACGGCGTTGCCCTTGCCCGCGTCGCCGAGGGCCACGAACCGCACGCGATCGGGGTCCGCGAGGACGGGAGGCTCGACCCGCGCGGTGTCCACCCGCCCCTCGCTGCAGCCCATCCAGGCGGGGAGCAGCGCGGCGCTCACCACACCCCGGACCAGCGCAGGCCCGCGACCACCACGAGGCCGACGACCGCGACGAAGAGCACGATGCCGAGGGTGCTCGCGGCCCAGGCCACCGTGGACCAGCCGGCGGGCTCGGGCTCGGACAGCGGCGGGCGCGGGAGCTTCACGGTGAGCACCGGCGCGGGCGCCGTCGGCTCGTCCAGCGGGGAGTACTCCCGCTCCTCGGGCGCGGGCGTGCCGAACTGGCCGGGCGTCGGCTTCACGATGACCGTGGGGGCCTCGTCGTCGTCGAACGACGGGTGCCCGGACACCCCGCGGATCTCGGTCTTCTCGTCCGACGGCCGCTGGCGATCGAGCGCACCTGCGGGGCTGTGCCCCTGGGCGGGGCGCAGGGGTCTGCCCATCATGAGGTGGTCGGGCACGTCGTCGCGGGGGCGCTGCATCCACTGGGTGCCGGGCTCGTCGGGGTCCCGGCCAGCGTCGGTGGGCTGGTAGTCGTCGCCCGTGAGGGGCGAGGGGAAGGGGACGTCGCCGGTCTGGAGCAGGTCCCGCGTCTCCTCGCCCGCGCGTCCCACCCGAGGCGGCGGGGCGGGGAGGGCGAGGCGGGGATCGGTGCGCACCGGGAACACCTCGTCGTACCCGTCCGGAGGCAGGCTGCGTGGGGTCGGACCCGTGGGCAGCGCCTCGTCGTCGTCGGGCACGACGTCGCTCGGCAGATCGACGTCGGGGAGGGTGTACTCGCCGGGGTCGGACAGCTCGATCGGCGTGTCCTCGCGGCGCAGCATGGACGCGAAGTCCCGCGGCGGAGCGGGCCGGTCGTTGAGCACCGTCTCCATCGAGTCCCACGCGATCGGCGTGGGGTCCTCGTCGACGGCGTACCGGACCTCCTGGGCCTCGGGCCGCCGTGCCACCACCCGTCCCAGCCCGAGCTCGGAGGCCCGCGAGGACATCGGGCCGATGTCCGGGGTGCGCGAGGGGTCGGCCGGTTCGTCCGGGTTGAGTCGGACGGAGGTGTGGACGGGGTCGTCGGGGAAGGTCAGCGTCGGGTCGGGTGCGGGCAGCGTCTCGTCGTCGCCCTCGTCCATCGGGTCGGGCTCGGTGAGATCGTCCTCGCCCGAGCTGGAGGCGAGCCGGGACGCCAGCCAGTCCTCGACCGACTGCTTCTTGCGCGAGTGCTCGCGGTCACCAGCCAGCGCTACCTCTGACGCACACCCATCGGCCCGAACTGCTCGGACACGACGGCGACCATGTCGACCACGGCGGCGTTGATCTCGTCCGCGGTCCGCGGCTCGTCGTCCGCGCCCGCGCCTTCGAAGCGGAGCTCGTAGGTGATGGCTCGATCGGGCTCGTCCGGGGCGGCGGGCTCCAGGCGGAACAGGTCCACGATCAGCACCTGGTCGAGCCAATCGGGCCCGTTGGCGTGCAGGACGGCCGCGATGTCACCGGCCTCCACGCCACGCGGGAGCCCGAAGGCGAGGGAGCGGACCACGGGCTGGACGGAGGGCGGATCGGACCACTCGGGCCGGGTCCCCTCCACCAACAGCGCGTCCGCATCGATCTCCAGGTACACCGGGGTGGCCTGCTTGAGCTTGTACCGCCGGGACACGGCGGGGTGTGGCTCACCGAGGATACCCACGGTCCGCCCGCCCGACACGATCCCCTGCCGCCGGTGCGGGTGGAGGAGCCCGAACAGCGGGTGCTCCCGGTCCGCCTCACCGACCTCGAGGTCGATGCCGAGCTCGACGGAGAGCTCGTGCACCACACCCCGCAGCCAGGCGAGGTCGGCGCGGCGCGAGGTGTCGTGCCAGGCGCGCGGGCGATCGCGGCCCGAGGCGACGAGCCACATCAAGGGCCGCTCGACACAGGGAGGGCGCCGGGGGTCGGCGCGGTCGGGGAGCAGGCCCTCGACGGGGTGGAAGGTGCGCGTCCACTCGAACATCCGCACGTCGGGCACGCGGCGCCGCTCGTTGCTCGCGACCGTGAGCAGCGCCTGGTGCAGGCAGTTGTTCTTCAGCAGGGAGTAGGCGCGGTCGAGCGCGTTCGTCGTCTCGACGTGGCGGAAGAGGGGGTGCGCCTCGTCGAGGCCGAGCAGGTCGATGGCGTTGCGGCCGTAGAACCCGTCGGTGAACACCTCGTAGAACCCGTACCCGACGAGCACCTCGTCGGTCCGCTGGCGCGCGACCTCCTCGACCGAGGCGACCGAGCCCATCGGGATCGGCGGGAGGCTCGGCGTGAAGTTCTCGTACCCGATGGACTTCGCGAGCTCCTCGTACACGTCGGCGGGGAACTCCACGTCCCACAGGCGCCAGGTCGGGACCGAGGCGTGCACGTGGCCGTCGGCCTCGACGCGCGTCTCGAAGCCCTGCCGACCGAGGCGTTCGGCCACGTCGGCGGGCTCGAGCTCGAACCCGAGGGCCGACCGCGCGGCGTCCATGCGGAACGAGATCACCCGGCCGGGGTTGTGCCACTCGCCGACGAGCCCGGTGGCGCCCGAGCGCTGCCACCCCCCGGTCTCCTCCAGCAGCCGCGTCACCCGCCCGGCGCCGAGCAGGACGCGCGCAGGGTCCGCGCCTCGCTCGAAGCGCGCGGAGGAGTCGGTGGTGATGCCGATGGCTCGGGACGCCTTGCGCACCGCCACGGGATCGAAGGTCGCGGATTCGAGCAGGATCCGGCGCGTGCGCTCGGTGGTCTTCGACTCCTCGCACCCGATCACACCGGCGATGGCCAGGATCTTCTCGTCGTCGGCGACGACCAGGGTTCCCGCCGGGATCTCGACCGGTTCGGGCGTGAACAGGGGCCACGCGCGCTCGCCGGGGGCGCTGTGCCGCAGGGTGATCGGCCCGCGCAGCGTGTCGGCGTCGAACGCGTGGGTCGGCTGGCCGAGCTCGAGGTTCGCGACGTTCGTGGCGTCGACCACCGGCCCGACCGACTGCATGCCCGCCGACGCCAGCAGCCGGAGGCTCTCCGGCGAGAGCGGGTCGAGCGCCCCCGACGCGACGAGCAGGGTGGCGCTGTACCGCAGGACGGCGTCGGTCTCGAGGCGCAGCGGCCAGGGCGAGGTGCCGACCTCGAGCTCGGTCACGTCGGGGCGACGCAGCGGGCGATCGAGGCGCGACGCGAGCTCGCGCGCGATCCCGTCGTAGCAGTGGTGGTCGCCGCGGTTGGCGAGCAGCTCGAGGGTGTACCCCCAGACGCCGTCCTCGTGGTGGACGCGCTTGACCTCGAGGCCCACCTGGTCCATCCAGCGGCGGACCTCGTGCGGCTCCTCCGGCAGGTCGGTGAATCGACGCAGGACGTCCAGCCCGACCTTCACCGGCCACCTCGATGCATCCGCGAGTGGACGCGCTGATCCTGCTCGTACATCGACGCGCTCCGGGCGATGCCGACCCGCTGCGCCGCCATGCGGGTGGTGCCGAGCCCGAACGCGATGCCGCTGACCTCGTCGGGGTCGTACCCGAAGGCGAGCAGCAGCTTCGGGTGGATCATGCCGGCGCCGAGGATGGTGACCCAGCCCGCGCCGTGGCACGCGTCGCAGCCGGCCGTGTCGCACTTGCGGCACGCGAGGTCCACGCCCACCGACGGCTCGGTGTACGGGTAGAACTTGGGCTTGAAGCGGATCCGTCCGTCGCCGTACAGCGAGCGCGCGACGAACGAGAGCACGCCCTGCAGGTGCGCGAAGGACAGCCCGCGCTCGAGCCAGATCCCTTCGTACTGGTGGAACATGGCGGTGTGCGTCGCGTCGACCGCCTCGTTGCGGTACGCGCGCCCCTTGGACACGACGCGGATCGGGGGCGTCGGCCGCTGCTCGAGCACGCGGGCCTGCACGGTCGTCGTGTGCGAGCGGAGCAGCCAGCCCCCGTCCACCCAGAAGGTGTCCTGCATGTCGCGGGCGGGGTGGTGCTCGGGGATGTTGAGCGCGTCGAAGTTGTAGAACGGGTGCTCGACCTCGGGGCCGTCCACCACGGTGAACCCGAGCTGCCGCAGCACCTCGGTGCAGCGGTCCTCGACCTGGCTCAGCGGGTGGCGCGATCCGCGGGGAGGGGCCAGGCCCGGCAGCGAGCCGTCCTCCCACTCCCGCTCGATGCGCAGCTCGTCGGCGCGCGCCTCGATGCGGACGGCGGCGTCGGCGAGCTCCTGCTCCATGGCCGCGCCGGCCTCGTTGATCTGCTGGGCGACGACCGGACGCTCGTCGGGCGTCAGGTCGCGCAGGGAGCGCAGGCTCTCCTTCAGGGGGCTCTTCTTCCCGGTGTGCAGCCGCCGCACCTCGTCCAGTGCGGCCGGATCCTGCGCCCGGTCGAGGTCCGCGCGGAAGGCGGCGAGCATCGCGGCGGTGTCGGGTCTGGGCATGTCGTCTCGGCGTCTCGGGGAGCGAGCCTAACCGATCGCGACGACACCGCGCCGGGCGAGATACCCAGGCCGGCGATGGTGAACCTCCGACCCGACGAGGCCTGCACGGAGCTCCTCAAGCCCGTGCGTGCGCTGTTGGAGCGCGCCCTGGTGCTGCTCCCGGACGCTCCTCCGCTCGAGGTCAGGACCGGTGGCGTGCGAGGCTTCTGGCGTCTCGAGGACGACGTCGTGGTCCTGTCCTCCGACCTGTCGGGACCAGGGACCAGCCACCCCGACGACGTGACCCGCGGCGGCGCGGTGCCTCCGCTCGACCGCTGGCGGCGCGCGGCCGGGTCCGTGCTCGAGGCCGCCTCCCTGCGGGAGCTCGTCCGGCGGACCGGCGTCGAACCGGTGGAGGACTGGCGGTGGCTGGGGGCCGCGATCCATGCCGCGGACGCCGTGGCGCCCGAGCTGTCGCTGGCGCTCCCCGATCTCGAGACCGCGCTGCGCACGGGCTCACCGGGCAGCTTCCCCCGAGCGGGGGTCGCGGTGATGCGGGCCTGGCAGGCGGAGGGCTCCGACCCGATCCGCCAGGTGCGGTACCTGCTCGAGGGGGGCGTGGTCAGCGCCGCCGAGTGGGCGCGGCTCGGGGCGTGGGTGCTCGGTCCGAGCGGGCTGCTCTCGACGCTCCCGGTGCCCGTCGACCGCGTGGGCGACGCGGACATCCCCTGCGATCTGCCCGCCTGGAGCTGGCAGCCGCTGCGGGTCCCACCCCACCCGCGCGGGGGCTTCGTCGCGGTCGAGGGGGACGGACAGGTCGCCGAGCCCTGGGCCGTCGCGGACGGTGAGCTGCGCACCCTCGCGTCGGCGGCGTCCACCCCCGTGCGGCTCGTGCCCGAGCCCGGCGCACCGGTGGGCGAGTGGGAGGTCGCGAGCGCCGAGGGCTTCGGCCAGGTGATGGGGGCCCGCGGCGTCCGGTTCGTGCTGGCGTCGGACGGGGGCCTGCAGATCGTGCTCGCGGACGCCTTCGTCGGCCCGCTGGCGGCGATCGCGATGGCGGAGCAGGTGGGGACCTCCGGCGTCTGCCAGGGGCGCTGGAGCGTCGCGGGCCCTCGTCGGCTGCGCTTCCACGGCCTGACGACGAGCTCGCTGACCCTTCACGGCCGCCAGCGCGATCGGTTCCTCGTCCCGGCGCGGGGCTTCGGCCTCGGCGAGTGGATCGAGGCGCTCGGCGAGGAGACCTGGGCCTGGCAGGGAGGGCCCGCGGACCGGCTCGTGCTCCGCGGGCGGATGATGGGCGGCGACGTCGACGTCCGGCTGAAGCGACCGTCGCTGGACTGAGCCCGGGGCGGGGCAGGGGAGTCGGTCGGGCAGCTGGGCGCCCCGGCCTCCTGGCGTGCTATGTGGCGGGACGACCGACGGGAGCCCCGATGACCCGTGTCCGCGAATACCTGGCCCTCATCGACGACCCGGAGCACGCCGCGCTCGCGTCCGATCTGGCCGCCGATGCCCCGCTGTTCTCCCTGCTCGCGCACCTCGCCGCGGGCGACGGCAAGGTCGCGGGTGACGAGCTGGCCCTGCTCGCGCGGGTCCGCGCCGACCTGTCGCGGGACGAGCTGATGTCGTGGACCGAGCGCCTCGCGGCGGCGCCGCTGGACTGGGACGGGCTGCTCCGCATCGGTGCGACCGAGGAGATCCGCTGGGACGTCCTCCGCCTGGCCGCGCGCATGGTCTGCCTCGACGGCGAGCTGGCGGAGGAGGAGCTCGGCGTGATGCAGCAGCTCGCGCACCGCTTCTCGCTGCCCTCGACCGCGCCCCGGTCCGTGCTGGACGAGGTGATCGCGCGGGGTGGCGCCGTGGACGAGCCGCTCGTGCGCGACGCGCTCCGCCACATGTGGTGGGACGTGCTGATGCCCTCCCGCGACCCGCTCGAGTCCGACCTCGAGCGCGCGGTCCCGCCCGGGTGTCGCCTGCTGTGCAGCATCCGCCTCGACGACGACGAGGTCGCCGGCCTGTACGCCGAGGGCCTGGTCGCGCGCTTCGACGGGGGGGCGGCCTTCGTCGCCTGGGACGACATCCAGTCGTACACGCGGGTCCCCGTGCCCGGCGCCGCGTTCCACCTGCGGACGCGGGACGGCAGGGACCACGCGATGAGCGACCCCCGGCTGCGGGACGTGGGTGCGCTCCTCGATCTCGCCCACGGCCGCAAGCCCATTCCGAGGTGAGCCTTGGCGATCCCGGACGACTTCGAGCAGGAGTCCCTCTACGCACCGTCGCAGTGGTACGTCCACGACGTGCTGGAGATCGATCGTGACGCCGATCGGGTGGTCGCGCTGATCGACACCAACCGCATCGGCGAGCTGGTCGAGGCGCAGCGTCCGTGGCCCGGCCACGAGCCGCACCTGCCCGGCGCGGTCGCCATCCAGGTGACGGGCACCCTCGGCAACCTGCACGCGCTCTATGTCCTGGGGCTTCGGGCCTCGGAGGGCTGGGTAGGGTACGGCACCCACGTCCGCGACGCGCGGTTCCGCAAGATGGGCCGGATCGGACCGCCGATCCGCGCCACGCTCCAGGCGACCCGCAAGCGGCAGATGCAGGGCGTGTGGTTCGTGAACTACCGCTTCGTGTTCGAGCAGGACGGTGAACCGGTGTACGAGTCGGAGCAGACGGCCGCCTGGCGTCGGCACCCGGGGAACGACTCATGAAGGTCCGCGCACTCCAGCAGCAGGACTGGGACCAGCTCCTCCTGGTGGCTTCCGGGTTCCTCCCGCTCACCGACGGCGACCTGGTCCTCGCCATGTCCCGCGCCATCGCGGCCCACGCGAAGCTCATCGAGGCGGTGAAGGCCGGCACGATCGAGGCGGAGCTGCCCCGGGGGACCGTGCGACTCTTCGTCCCCGAGGAGGGCGGGCTGGCGTTGGCGTACACGGCCCGGCCCAGCGAGAAGACGCCGATGGGGAGCGACCGGTACGGTGATCTCGGGCCACCGGACATCACCCTCGAGGTGCACGAGCGGCCCTCCAGCCACCGCGGGCAGAGCCCGGAGGACGCGATGCCCATGGAAGACACGAGCGAACACACGGACTGAGGGTAGGATGGGCCATGTGGTCCGCCTGGCTCTTCGCAGCTGCCCACGCGGCGCAATGGTGCTCGCTCTCACCGGGCACGCCCTACGACTCCATCCAGGAGGCGTTGGAGCGCGGCTGCACCGACATCACCCTCGCCCCCGGCGCCTACGAGGGCTTCGGGCTGCAGGGAACGGGGTTCCGTCAGGTCGTGATCCACGGCGCGGGCGTCACGAGCGTGATCGAGGGTCGGATCGCGCTGGACCACCAGGGCGGTGGGGCTTGGACCGTCGACCTGGAGCGGCTCTCGCTCGACCCGAGGGACGACGAGACCTTGCGGGCGCAGGGGGAGCTGCCAGAGACCCTGGCGCTGTCACTGGACCGCGTCGAGGTGGTGTGCTCGGACAACAAGGAGTGCATCACGATCGACACCGCCTCCTTCCGAGCGGTCGAGACCTCGATCTCCACCAGGGGCTCGCCCAAGACGCTGGTGACTGCGAACCACGGGCACGTCCAGCTCGAGGCCGGGACGTCGCTGAGGGGCGGCACCCAGAACGGTTGGCTCCTGCAGACCACGTCCTCGATCACGTCGGTGCTGGGGACGCAGGACCGCCCGGTGACGTTCGGCGCCAGTGGCCGTGGAGGGGTGCTGACCACGGGCGGCGAGTCCACGACGATCGCGTGGACCCGCTTCCAGGATCTGGCGGGTGGCGCGCTGTCGGTGTCGGACGTGGCGCAGGTCGGCGTGACGGACACGCAGTTCTGTGGGCCCTCCCCGCGCGTGGTCCAGGTGGAGGGCGGATGTGGTGAGGGCTGCGTGCTCGATCGGGTCGGTGTGGGTGCCAGCGCCTTCGCGAGCCCCGGCATCGCGCTCAGCAGCGACGCACCGCTCCTGGTCCACCAGTCGACCTTCCGGGACCTGGACCTGGTGGTCGCCGGGCAGAACTCGGCCATCGATCTCCAGCAGATCGTGGTGTTCGGAACCACCTCTCTCGGAGGGCAGGGAGCGCTGTCGGTCAGCGAGTCGCTGGTCGACGCGGCCGTCCAGGTGCCGCCAGGGCTCGACCTCGGCGATCAGGAGGTGCACCTTCGCGAGCTGGTGTCCGCCACCCGCGACTCCTTCCGGCAGTGCGCGGAGTTCCGCTACCACCCCGAGATGCCCGAGAACCCGGACTGGCTGACCGCCCCCCGGGTGGCAGGCCTGTACGCGCTGGCCGTCACCGACGGCCCTGATGGCGACGGCGTCCCGTACCGGTTCGACTGCGACGACGACGACCCCACCATCCACGCGCTGCAGCCCGAGTTCAGGGTCGACGGGTTCGACGACGACTGCGACGGGTTCATCGACTGCTACGACACGCAGGACATGCCGCCCTGGACGGAGGACGCCGACCGCGACGGGTGGATCTCGTACCCGCCGCCCGACGTGTGCGGCTCCGGGAGCCAATGGGACTGCGACGACACCGACCCGACGATCAACGATCTGGTGCCGTTCTACGAGGATGTCGACGACGATGGGTTCGGGACGGGCACGCCGGTGTACCTCTGCCCCGACAACAGCGAGGGGCTGGTGGCGGTCGACGGGGACTGTGACGACGCCCGGGGCGACGTGAACCCGGAAGGCGTCGATCTCCCCAACGACGGGATCGACCAGGACTGTTCGGGCACCGAGCTGGTCGGCGTGGTCGAGGGTGGCGGCTGCAGCTGCGAGGTCGGCGGTTCGGAGGGCGGAGGGCTCCTCGCGCTGGGGTCGCTGGTCCTGGCCTATCGGAGACGCAGGTCCGGCGGGAGCTCGGGCAGGTCGCTCCCGGGGCGCGCCCAGAGGTCGTAGTAGCGGCGATGGTGTTGCTCGACGCGGCCCAGGAAGCGCCACTCCCGACGCTCGAACAACATCCGGTCCTCCTTGTAGACGAAGTCCTCGGCGTCCGGCTCGCGGAGCGTCGTGACCAGCAGGTCGGGGGCGCCGCGCGCGGGCCTGGTCGGGTGGCCACCGGGGTGCGGCTTGGAGAGCGCCTGGGGGTGCGTCTCGTCCACGCGGTACCCGGGTCCCAGGTGGTACGCGACGACGCCCGCGTCCCGCATCGCGACCGTCCCCGCCGGGACCTGCTCGGCGAGCCACGCCGCGGCGCGACCAGCCTGGTTGCCGGGCAGCACGGTGTTCCGCTCGTCGTAGGCGCGCGCCCGCTCCCCGATCGGCGAGGCCAGCACGCCGAAGGCGCCCAGCACCGGCGCGATCAGCCAGGCGCGTCGCACGTCCGCCGAGCACCAGGCCGCGGCGCCGAGCACCCACATCGGCACGAGCAGGCGTGCCCCCGGCATCCACTCCTCCACCCGGACCATGCCCGTCAGCAACAGGAAGGCGAGGACCACCGGCACCAGCCGTCGCCGCCGGTCCCCCGGCAGCGCCAGGGAGGCGAGCACGACCACGGCGACCACCTCCCACAGCCCGAGGTCCAGATCGACGTAGGCCAGGTTCTTGCGCAGGACGCGCGCCCAGTCCGCGCTGGCCTTCGCCGTGACCGGGTTCGCCACGAGGGTCCCGAAGGTCCAGGCGCGCCAGGCCTGGATGCCCGCCACCCACGGCAGCGCGCTCGCGAGGAACGGGATCGCGTTGCGCCGCCCCACCACGAGCGCCCAGCACGCGGCGGCGAGCGCGACGAACGGACCCTCGGGTCGGATCCAGGCCAGGGTGCCCGCCAGGGTGCCGGCGACCATCCACCCGCGGGGCGTCGTCGCGGACAAGCTGGCCGCGCAGGTCGCCACCACCGCCGCGATCCAGGTGGAGGTCTCGAGCCCGTTGGTCGCGACGATCGCCAGGTGCATCGACGCGCCGCAGATCAGCGCCGCCGCCCCGGCGCGCAGGTCGAAGCGCCCCGCGAGCGTGGACGTGAGCCACGCGGAGAGCACGGGTACGATCGCGCCGAACGCGAGGCCCACGAAGACCATCACCGGGTAGGGGTCGAGGCCCAGGCGCAGCGCCGCAGCCAGGAGGAGCATCCACTCGGGGTCCGAGTAGGCCTCCACGGGCTCGCCGGCCGAGAACACCGGCCCCAGGCCCGCGACGAGGTTCTGCGCGACCCGGGCCGTGATCCAGGCGTCGTCGACGGTCGACCAGAGCGAGGGCCAGGCGAGCGCGACGTGGAGCACGACGCCGGACGCCACCAGGGCCGCGCCTGCTCGTCGTTCCGTCAGCGCTCCGATCACCACGTCGGGCCCCCCGGCCAGCGGGTTACCACGGAGGCCCGCGACCAGGGAGGACCCGTGACCGAAGAGCCCCAGTTCGACGAAGGCACGACGCTCGACCGCTTCCTGATGGAGACGCTCCGGACGTACCCCGGCGCCACCGGCACCTTCGTCAACCTGTGCCAGAGCATCGCGCTGGCCGGCAAGATGATCTCGGCGCGCGTCAACCGGGCGGGTCTCGCGGGCATGCTCGGCGCGACCGGCGAGGTCAACATCCAGGGCGAGTTCGTCCAGAAGCTCGACGAGTACGCGAACCACACGTTCAAGCGCTCCCTCGAGCACCGCGGCCACACCTGCATGGTGGTCAGCGAGGAGGACGAGCAGCCCTCGCTCGTGGGGGAGCAGTGGCACTCCGGGCGGTACGTCGTCACCGTCGACCCGCTGGACGGCTCCAGCAACATCGACGTCAACGCCACGATCGGCACGATCTTCGGCGTGTTCCGCCGCAAGTCGGAGGAGGGCACGCAGGCCGACCTGAAGGACGCGCTGCGTCCGGGCACGGAGCTCGTCGCCGCCGGGTACATCGTGTACGGCTCGGGCACGCTGCTGGTGCTCGGGACCGAGGCGGGCGTCCACGGGTTCACGCTCGATCCGGTCGTCGGGGAGTTCTTCCTCTCCCACCCGCACATCCAGCTCAAGCCCGGCAAGATCTACAGCTGCAACGAGGCCTACGCGAAGAAGTGGTCGGAGGGGATCCAGACCTACCTCGGGCTGTGCAAGGACCGGGGGTACAGCGCTCGTTACATCGGGAGCCTGGTCGCCGACTTCCACCGCAACCTGCTCAAGGGGGGGATCTTCTTCTACCCGGCCACGAAGAAGGACCCCGAGGGCAAGCTGCGTCTGCTGTACGAGGCGTTCCCCCTGGCCTACCTGGTGGAGCGCGCGGGTGGTGCGGCGACGGACGGCAAGATGCGCATCCTGGACCGGGTCCCCACCGATCTGCACGAGCGGACGCCGTTGATCCTCGGTAGTCGGGAGATGGTCGAAGAGCTCACCGCGCTGACCGCCCAGGAGGGGTGAGGAACGGTTAGGAGGGCGCCCCCACGAGAGGTGCCCGGTGTTCGACCTGACCGAGGACCAGAAGGCCATCCGCAGCATGGCCCGCGACTTCGCCCGCGCCGAGATCCTGCCCGGTGCGATGGCGCGCGACCGCGACCACACCTGGGCCGCCGACCTGTACGCCGGTCTGTCCGAGCTCGGCATGATGGGCATGTTCGTGCCCGAGGAGTACGGCGGGGCCGGGCTCGACGTGCTGTCCTACGTCGTGGCGCTCGAGGAGATCTGCTACGCGGACGCCTCGGTCGGCGTGACCATGAGCGTGCAGAACAGCCTCGCGGGCTGGCCGATCCTCGCGTTCGGGACGCACGAGCAGAAGCTGAAGTACCTCGAGCCGCTCGCGACGGGGAAGGTGTTCGGCTGCTACGCGCTGACCGAGCCCATGGCCGGCTCGGACGCCGGGTCGCAGCGGACGCGGGCGGAGAAGGTGGACGGCGGGTACCGCCTGACCGGCAACAAGATGTGGATCACGAACGGCCCGGTGGCCGACATCATCGTGACCTACGGGAACCTCGACGTGGAGAGCCGCCACCGCGGCGTGTGCGCGTTCATCGTGGAGAAGGCCTTCTCCGGGTACGCGGTCGGCAAGGTCGAGGAGAAGATGGGGCTGCGCAGCTCCTGCACCTCGGAGCTGGTGTACGACGACCTGCGGGTCCCGGCCGAGAACCTGCTGCACACCGAGCGCGAGGGCTTCAAGGTCGCGATGGCGACGCTCGACGGCGGGCGCATCGGCATCGCCGCCCAGGCCCTCGGGATCGCCCAGCGCTGCCTGGACCTGTCGGTGACCTACGCGAACGAGCGCAAGACGTTCGGCAAGCCGATCGCGCAGCACCAGGCCATCCAGTGGAAGATCGCCGACATGCGCTCCCGCATCGAGGCCGCCCGCCTGCTGACCTGGCGCGCCGCGGCGCTCAAGGACGCTGGTGAGCGTTGCACCGCGGAGGCGTCCATGGCGAAGCTCATGGCGTCCGAGACCGCCAACTTCTGTGCCTACGAGGCGGTGCAGATCTTCGGCGGGTACGGCTACAGTCAGGAGTACGAGGTGGAGCGGCTCTACCGTGACGCGCGCATCACCACGTTGTACGAAGGGACGTCGGAGATCCAGCGGCTGGTGATCGCCAAGGCCACGCTGGGCTGACAGGGGGCGCCATGCCGACTGCAGGAGCCGAGGGGACGGGCGCGGGCCAGCGCCTCCGGGTGCTCGTCGCCAAGCCGGGTCTCGACGGGCACGATCGCGGCGCCAAGGTGATCGCGCGTGGGCTCCGCGACGCGGGGATGGAGGTCGTCTATTCCGGACTGCACCGCACGCCCGAGCAGATCGTGCGCACCGCGCTCGAGGAGGACGTGCAGGTCGTCGGCCTCTCCATCCTGTCGGGCGCCCACATGCGGCTGCTGCCCGAGGTCGTCGAGGGCCTGCGTCGTGAGGGGCTCGACGACGTCCTGGTGATCGCGGGGGGCATCATCCCCGAGGACGACGTCGTCCGCCTGCGGGAGGCCGGGGTGTCGGCCGTGTTCCCCCCGGGGACGCCGGTGAGCACGATCGTGGACTTCGTGCGCGCGAACGCCCCGAACCCGCTCGCCGACGGCGTGTGAGGGATGCGGAACGCCGAGGACTCCGGCACCTTCCTCGCTCCCGCGCTGCTCACGGGGACGAGCGCCGAGTTCATGGGGAAGAAGCCTCTTCCTCGGCTGGTGTCCGAGCGTCGGATGCTGTTCGTGCTGGGTCCGTCGGGCGTGGGCAAGTCCACGGTCGCCCGCGTGCTGTGCACCGAGCCGCGCGACGAGCTCGACACCCCCGGTCTGGCCCACCGGCTGATCGAGCGCGTGCGGCTCGGCGCCTGGCCCGACGAGATGCTCGAGGATCGCCCGCTGGTGATCGACGGGCCGGTCGGGATGCGACACCGGCCGAGCGCGGTCGCGCTGCTGCTCGAGCTCGCGCGCCAGCGTGCCCTCAAGGGGTACCGCACGGTCTTCTGCCAGACCGAGCCCGACGGCTCCGTCGAGGAGCTGATCACGCAGTGCGAGCCGGGCTGGGCGGTCGTGGTCGGGCTGCGGTTCCCGAGCGGGCGGAAGAGCCGGCTGCGCACCGCGCGTCAGATCTGCGCGGACCTGGGGCTGCCCCCGAGCGCCGCCGAGGGGACCGAGCACCTCGATCCCTGGAGATACGATCGCCTCATGGCGTGTCTCATCGAACGGGCCGTCCCCGACGACGGTCTCGGAGGAACCGAATGAGCGATCCGGCGGAAGAGCTGCTCCGACACCCTCGGTTCGCCTGGCGCGAGGGGATGCGCGACCGGGCGGGCGTGCGGGTGTTCGACCTCGATCTGTTCGACGCCACCTCGGCGCCAGACCTCTCGGACTGGGCCACGGCGGGGATCCTGCTCGGGTTGCTGGGCGAGACCGGCCGGCTCACGGACGTGGTCAAGCAGGGCGACGAGTGGATCGTCGCGGTCGATCTGCCCGAGGACGGCGTGCAGGGCTGGGCGGGCGACACCCTCGGCGAGGCCGCGGCGTACGCGCTGATCGGTCTGTGGGAGGCCCTGGACTTCGGCGGTTCGGAAGGGGGCGGCGAATGATGGTGCTCGCGCTGTGGTCGAGCGTGGCTCGGGCCGGCTGCCAGCTCCTGGTGGACGGTGAGCCCGCGGACTCCCTGGACTGCGAGCAGGTCGGCGCCTGGGTCCTCGCCTGCGACCTCCCGGAGGCCACGGGCAAGGTGCGCGTCCGCGCGTCCATCGACGCGTACGACCTGCACACCGAGGCTCGCGTGCCGCTGTCGGACCAGCAGCACTTCCAGGTCGCCCTGACGGGCGCGCGTCTTCGGCCCGGGGGCTTCCAGGCGACCAAGGCGACGCACGGCCTGGTGGTGGGGCAGTCCGCCTCCCACACCGACTGGTGTCCGCTGGTGCAGCCGGGCGGGATCCCGGGGCAGCGCTCGCGCGTGCCGCTGTCCATCGAGGTCTCCGCACATCGCCAGACCGGGTTCGCGGAGGAGGTGATGGATGGCGGGGTCGTCCAGCGCGTCCCGACGTACGACGAGGGCAGGGATCTCGTCGCGATGTCGGTCCCCACGCTCCAGAAGCCGGTGGGGGAGCAGCCGCCCGACGACGTGCTGCGACCGGCGCTCGACAAGCCCGTCCACGGCCAGCTGCAGCTGGCGGACGGCAACGGCGCCTGGCACGCGGTGGCGTGGACGGGCAGCCGCTTCGATCTCCCGGCGACGACCGGAGGCCTCGCGGCGACGCTGCACTTCCTGGTGCTGGACTACGCGGTGGCCGACGTCACGGCGGTCGCGGGTGGCGACCCGGTGAAGTGGCTCGAGGCGGACCTGCAGCGGTGGCTCTCGGACGACCCCTCCGCGTACATGGGCCTCGCGGGCTTCGCCAAGTCCGACCTCATCGTCCCGTTCCCGGTGACGTGGTCCGACAAGACCCGGTCGGGGCGGAGGTGGCGCGTCGGGACCGCCGAGCGCGGCGAGATCGCGATCACGAAGACCGACGACCGCCTGCGGCTGGCCATCGCCTGGCGCATGACCCCGCTCGATCCCGCGGCGCGCACCGCCATCGAGCAGTACGCGGCCGAGGGTCTGTAGCGCTCGCCGGTCTCCCGGGCGTTACTCGTCGCGGACGTCGACCTTGCCGTCGCCGTCGGTGTCGCGCCCGGAGCGGATCACCTGGCCGCTCGCGTCGAAGCGCTCCCACACGTCGATGCGGCCGTCGCCGTCCTCGTCGCGCTCCTTGCGGTCGAGGTGGACGGTGCCGTCCTCGGCGCGGATGAAGTACTTGAAGACGTTGGGTCGACCGTCGTTGTCGGAGTCGTACTCCGACATGACCCGCACGCCCTTCTGGTAGTGATCCGTCCAGTCGAAGAACCCGTCGTAGTCCGAGTCCATCTCCTCGCGCTCGAGCTGGCCGTCGTCGTCGAAGAAGGACACCACGTCGACGCGGCCGTCGCGGTTGAGGTCCATCTCCTTGCGGACGAGCAGCCGGGGCGCGTCGGCGCGCTCACGGTAGAAGTTGTGGATGTCGGGTCGACCATCGGTGTCGAGATCGATCGTCTGCTCCACGAGCCCCGCCTCGGTGGGGCGTTCGGTCACCCGACGCGCATCCGCCTCGGCGGCCGGACTGGTGCTGGTCCCCCCCTTCGAGCAGCCTGCGATCAACATCATCGCGATGATGGAAGTCAGCCGTGAGTACATCCGTCTCCTCGGACCCGTCTCGGGGCTCCGGAGTGTAACCGGGGGAGGCCAGAGGCAGCGAGCCGGTGTGTGGGGATCATCGGCTGGCGGCCGCAAAACATGAGCCTGCGTCGACGTGGTGTGGTAGGTGGACGGTCGCGGAGAGGTCGGTGTCCGAGGCGCGTCTCATCATCGTGGACGACGAGCCCGTCGTCCTTCAGCTCCTGGCTGCGGTGTTCCGTGGCGAGGAAGGGCTGCAGGTCGTCCGGTGCGCGGACGGCGCGTCCGCCCTGGCGGCCATCGAGGAGGGCGTGGACGTCCTGCTCACCGACAAGAACCTCCCGGACGTGGGGGGGCTCGAGCTCGCTCGCCGCGCCAAGGAGCGCCAGCCGGACTCCGAGGTCATCATCATCACCGGGTATGCGTCGCTCGACACGGCGCTAGCGGCGATGGAGCTCGACGTCTTCGACTACATCGTCAAGCCGCCCAAGGACATCCTGGACGTCAAGCGCAAGGTGAAGCAGGCGCTCGACAAGCAGGCGATGTCCCGGGAGAACAAGCGGCTGATGTCGGACCTGACACAGCGAAACCTGGAGCTCGAGCGCGCGCTGACCGAGCTCAAGGAGGTCCAGGCCGAGCTGATCCAGTCGGAGAAGCTGGCTGGTATCGGGACGCTCGCCGCCGGCATCGCCCACGAGATCAGCTCGCCCCTGTTCGGCGTGATGGGTCTGGCGGAGGCCATCCTCGACGAGGAGGAGCGGGAGCTCGTCCGCGGCTATGCCTCGGAGATCGTGGAGTACGCGAGGAGCATCAAGGACATCGTCGTGCAGCTGTCGGGGTACTCCCGTGCGGCGGAGTCGGAGTACCACACGACGATCGACCTGCCGAAGGTGGTGGAGGACGCGGTCAAGCTCGTCGTCCGCTCCACGTCCTTCGATCCGGCGCGCGTCCGGCTCGAGGTCGAGGACCCGGGCGGCGGGCTGTACGTGAACGCCCGGACCAGCGAGATCCAGCAGGTCTTCGTCAACCTCGTGAAGAACGCGATCGAGGCGGTGGTGGACCGGTACGGCCCCGGTGGTGGGTGTGTCACGGTCCGGGTGGGGGCCACCCCCGCGCCCCGTGCCGCGGTGTTCGCGGAGGTGGCGGACGACGGTGCAGGCATCCCCGCGGACCGGCTCGCCGTCATCTTCGACCCGTTCTACACGACGAAGCCCCCCGGCCGTGGCACCGGCCTCGGGCTGAACATCGTCTACCGCATCCTGACGAAGTACCGCGGCCAGATCACGGTCGAGAGCACGGAGGGCGAGGGGACGACCTTCCACGTCCGCTTCCCCATCGAGCCCGACCCGGTCACGTCGGGCGATTGACCGCCCCGGGCGACGCCTCCCCACACCGGACCCCGCGGGGGATCAGCCTCTGGCTACGCCTCGCCGTGGCGATGGCGCTGGTGGCCGTCGTGCCGCTGGTCGTCGTCACGTGGTCCGCGGTCGACATCGCGACGGGGCACGCGGAGGACGCCTCCAAGGAGGGCTTGCGACGCGAGGCCGCGCTGCACGCCGCGATGGTGGCGCTGTGGACCGAGGACCAGGCGCGCATGGTGCTGTCCTGGCCGCAGCTCTACGGGGGGGACCGGCTCCTCTCGATGTCGCAGGAGGCGCAACGCAGCTTCCCGACCGCGGTGTACCGGGGGACGCCGAACGCGGTGACCGCCCTCATGGTCGACGGCGACGGCGTGGTGGTGGGCATGCCCGTCTACGCGACGGTGCCCGGTGAGCGCCCCGTCGGCAGCGCCTCCCGCGCGCAGGAGCTGGTCGAGCGGTTGCCCCTCTCCGACGCGCTCGCGGGGCCGGACGTGGTCCACCTGGGCGATCCCTACTTCCCCCAGGGTGCGACCACCCCCTCCATCCCGTTCGCGGTGCTGGCCGCGGGGGCACCGTCGGCCGCCGAGCAGCGGGTCCTCGGCGTCGAGATCGCGCTCGACCTGAGGGAGGAGCTGCTCGCCGCGACCACCTCCACGCACGCCGTGGCCGTTCTCGACCGCAACGGCGCGCCGCTCCTGGGGGGCGACCACCCCCTCGTCCGGCCGGAGCGGCTCCGCCCGTTGCTGGGCACCGATCAGGCGGTCGACTTCAGCCTCGACGACGGCGACGTCCGTGGCGCCATCGTGCTCGTGCCGTACACGGGCTGGTCGCTGGTCGTCGCGGAGCCGGGCAGCGTCGTGCTCGCGTCGGCGACCGACATCCGGCGCAACGTGCTGGTCTTCCTGGCGCTCGCGACGCTGGCCGCGGTGCTGGTGGCCCTGGCGACGGCGTCGGGCCTGTCGCGCCCGGTGGAACGGCTGCGGGACGCTGCGCTCGAGGTGGCCGCCGGTCGGTTCGGCGAGAGCACCCGCATCGCGCGACGGGACGAGATCGGCGAGCTGGCTTCCGCCTTCGACCACATGCGCGAGCGCCTCAGGACGAGCCACGAGGAGATCCGTCAGCAGCAGGACGAGATCGAGGCGTTCAACCGGGAGCTGCAGGAGCGGGTCCTCGATCGCACGCGGGCGCTGGAGGAGGCCCAGCAGGAGCTGGTTCGCGCCGGGCAGCTGGCCGCGGTGGCCGAGCTCGGCGCGGGGCTGGCGCACGAGCTCAACAACCCGCTGGCGGCGGTGCTCGGGCTGGCCCAGCTCCTGCGCCTGCGCGATCCCGAGGACCCCGATCTGGCCGACCTCGAACGGGAGGCGGCGCGCTGCCGTGAGGTGGTCGTCACGCTCCAGCGTGTCCAGGCGCCCGAGATCGAGCCCAGGGATCTGCCGGCCGTCGACGCGGAGTCGGTGGTGACGGACGTGGAGGAGCTGGTCGCCGGGTCGTTCCGTCAACGCGGCGTGACGTTGCGCGTCGCCCACCCCATTCCCGGGACCATGCGTGCGGATCCAGCGGCGGCCGCCCGCGTCGTGGCCCAGGTCCTCAACGCGCTGCGCGCGGGCCTGGAGCCGGGCGCCGTGGTGGACCTCGAGGGTCGGACCGAGGGCCCGTGGGTGGTGTTGGTGGCGAGCGCGGACCGCCAGGTCGCGGAGCACCCCGACCGGCACGACGACTGGATGGCGTCGGGGCACGGGCTCTGGGTCGCCCACCAGCTCCTCCACCGCATGGGTGGACGACTGGAGGACGACGGCCAGATCTGGCGCATCGCGCTGCCATCCGTCTGAGCTCGCCCCGCCTCGAGCGTCGGTCGGGTGCACCTCGCGGCCCTTTTCGCGTATACTGCGCTTCGCTCGCCCCCTTCGGGGGCACCGTCGTGGTTCGGTCCGGTGTTCGCCACGCGCGAAGCCGATCTTCGCCCGCAGAGGGTTGGGTTGCGTCGCTCCCTGATCGCCGTGCTCGCGATCGTCGTGCTCGTCGTCATGGCGGGCGCGGTGTGGAGATACCTGCGCGCCGAGGCGCCCATCCCGCAGCTGTCGATCAGCGAGGTCCACGGGGAGGTCACCGTCGCGCATCCGTCGGGCGAGGGCGCAGCACCCCCCGAGGTCGCTCGGGCAGGGACCGTCCTCGGCCCCGACGATCGGCTCTCCACCGCCGCCACCGCGCGCGCAGAGCTCACCCTCGGACCCGAGACACACATCCGCATCGGGCCCACCTCGTCGCTCCAGGTGCTGTCGGTGGACGCGACGGGCGTGAGCCTGGAGCTCGAGAACGGCGCCCTCGAGGCCACCGTCCGCCCCGAGTCCGGCGCCGTCCGCGTCGGCAACCGCGGGCGCGCCGTGCTCTCGGCCAACGGCTCCTTCCAGGTCGGCGTCCGCGACGACGTGATGCAGGTGGCCGCGACCTCGGGGGACGTCGCGCTGAGCGGTATGGATCAGAGCCGCCTGGCCGCGGGTCAGCAGGTGGTGGTGATCGACCGGCACGCGCAGGTGGGCGAGGTCCCCGAGGAGCTCCTGCTGGCGGTGGAGTGGCCGGTCGAGGCCCGCACCCGAGCGGAGTCGGGGCAGGTCGTGGGAACCACCACCCCCGGTTCGCGGGTGGTGCTGCGGGGCTCCTTCGGCGAGCGCACGGTGATCGCCGACCACGATGGCCGGTTCGAGGCCACGGTCGCCCTCGCGGAAGGAGAGAACGAGGTGTCCGTCGAGTCCACCGACGTGCTCGGGCACCGCAACGAGGTGTCCGGGGTGCTCGTCCGTGACACGCGCGGCCCCGCCTTCTCCGGCGGCGTCCACTACGACCGGGGTGGGCCACGGTGATCGCGCTGCTCCTCGGGGCCGCCGTGGCCCAGACCGTCACCGGGGCAGCGGTCGTCGGTCCACTTCGTCCGGGATCGGCGGTCGAGCTCCAGGTCGCGGTGGAAGGGGGCGCTGCGCCCAGGCTGGACCTCGAGGGGGGCACCGTCCTGCGGATGGAGCGGGCGAGGCCCGGCGTCTGGTCGGCGGTCCTGGTGCCGTCGGTGGAGAGCGATCGGTTGAGCCTGCGGACCGCCGCAGGGATGCTCGAGTGGCCGATCGAGCCGCCCGCAGCCGGCGACCTCGTCCTGCCCGATCCCGTCGACGCCGTGGCAGGCACCGAGACCGTGCGGTTCCTGGTCGGCGGGGACCCCGGTCTGCGAGCGAGCGACCTCGTGGTGGCCACGGGGGAGGGGACGGTGCTCGGTCTCCGCGACGTGGAGGGCGGGGTCGAGGTGTCCATCGCCCCCGACGACCTGCCGTACCCCCGCTTCGTCCCCGTCGGGGTCTGGGACCGGCGTCGCGATCGACGACCCACCTGGACCCGGATCCGCCTGCACGCGCGTCCGCGGATCCCCCTCCAGGCCGAGCCCGGCGCCCAGCTCTCGCTGCGGATCGGCAGCCGGACCTACGGCCCGTTCGAGGCCTCGGCGAGCGGCGCGATCGACGCGCGCGTCGACCAGTACCCCGGGGAGGTGGCGGCCACCGCGGTCCTCACCGACGATCTCGGGAACGAGACGCGCACCGAGATCGCGCTGTTGGCGGGCGCCGACCCGCTGCTGGTGGCTGTGAGCGACGGCGAGGTGTTGCCCGGGAGGGCCGCTCCGGCGCTCCATCTCCGCGGGCTCACGCCCACCGGTGAGCCGTCGAGGGACGCGCCGACCTGCGGAGCCCCCTTCGGCGAGCTGTCGGTCGTGGCCGACGGTCCGGGGGAGTGGTTCGTGCCGATCCCGGCCCTGGAGCCTCCACAGGACGTGCACGTGGTCTGCGTCCTCGGGCCGACGCGCATCCGTCGGCGGGTCCCCGTCGCCGCCGGCGTCCCCGCCCGGCTGGCGCTGCGGGTCTGGCCGCAGGACCTCCGCGCGGACTTCCCGTGGTCCGAGATCCGCGTGACCATGGAGGACTGGCGCGGCGAGCGGCTGCCCGTGGAGGACGTCGTGGTGACGGCGGGATCGGGCACCGTCACCATGGACGACCCGGGCGGCATCGTGCTCCGCGGCGACTACGACGGGGGCGCGGCGGCGCAGGCGGGCGAGGATCGGCTCCACGCCAGGTACTTCGCCCCACCGGGAGGCGGTCCCCCGACGGAGATCGTGTTCGGCTGGGAGGCTGTGCCCCTCCGGGGCTCCTTCCAGCTGTTCGCGCGAGCCCTGGACGCGGATCGCCGGCCCGTCAGCGTGCCGCTCCGCCTGGGTATCGGGCAGGCCTCGCAGGACGTCACGACCGGCAGCGACGGCTGGGCGAAGGTCGAGGTGGCCGTCCCCGGGGGCGGCGTGCCGATGGTGGCGGTCGCCGAGGTCGGCGGCGTCACGCATCGCGCGCTGGTGCTCCCCGGCGAGGCGGCCTCCCGCGGCCCCGGGTCTCCCGATCTGGAAGCATCGAGCGCGATCACCGTGCGACCGGGGCGCGCCAGCGGGCTGGACATCGAGGTCGAGCCGGCCATCCTCCGCGCGGGACCCGGTGCGGTGGCCTGGATCTACGTCCGCCTCGAGGACGGCGCGGGGCAGCCCATCACGGACGAACCGGTGGAGCTGGTGGCGACCGAGGGCCAGGTGGGCGAGGCACACACCCGCCCCGACGGCACGCTGGTGGCCGAGTACACCCCGCTCCCGGTCGAGTCGTCGCGGCAGGTGGAGATCACGGCGTCCACCCCGACGATGCACTCGACCACCCGCCTGCTCCTCGAGCCGCGCGTCGTGCGGATGTCGCTCGGTCCCTGGGTCGGCGTCTCCAGCAACTTCGGACCCGACTTCAGGCCGCTGCTGGGCGTGGACCTGGACGTGCGTACGCGGACGCGCTTCGCGGGCGAGGCGCTCATGGTGCGTGCGTCGCTCTCGGCTTCGGCGTTCTCCAGCACCGCCTCCACGGGTGTCGGGCCGGATCTCGAGCTCCGCTCCACGGTGGTGCCCTTCGGGCTCGCGCTGTTGCTGCGGCAGGACATGGGACCCTGGTCGCTGTGGGGTGGGCTCGGCGGCGCGGTGGGCGTCCACCACCAGGAGGTGCGGTTCGGCGGTGAGCTCGTGTCCACCGGCGAGATCCCCGTCTTCGGTCCCGAGCTGCACGGCGCCGTGGCCCGGCGGGTGCCCGGTGGTGAGCTGGCGGCGGGGCTCCGCGGGACCTGGATCCCCGTGTCCTCCCAGGACGTCGGATACACCGGCAACCTGGGCGGGGTGGCTGCTACGCTGGGCTACAGGTTGGTGTGGTGATCGCGCTCCTGCCCTTGCTGATGGCGTGCCGGCGACCCGCGCTCCCCGAGCCCTCGCTCGACGCGGTGGTGCCCGAGTACGCCTGGAACGGGCAGGACAACACCATCACCCTCGTCGGCGACCACTTCTTCCCCATGGTGGACGTGGACGCCCGCAGCGGCGAGCCCACCATCAACCCGAGCTACCAGGCGTTCCTGGTCGGTCCCGAGGGAGGGCTCGCGCGCCACGAGTTGATCGGCGTCGGCATCCTCGACGAGCGGCACCTGTCGGCGACCGTCGCGCGGGGACTGGATCCCGGCAGCTACGACGTGGTGGTCGAGGCACCGACCGGCGCGACGGCCGCGCTGACCGGCGCGTTCCGGGTGACGGATGCGCAGGCGGCCCAGCTGCTCGTGTCCAGCCCGAAGGTCGTGTACTCGGTCACCGAGGAGGCCGAGCTGGTGCTCGAGCTCGTGGACGTAGGCGGCGACATCGTCGATCTACCCCTCGAGGTGGCCGTCGTCGCCGTTCCGGGCGCCAGCGGGACGGGCGTGAGCTTCGACGCGGGGACGCTGGACCAGGCGGTGCCCACACCGGATGGCGACGGACTGCGCGGGATCCTCCTCAACGGAACGGCGCGCCTCGGCGTCCGGCCGACGGTCCCCGATCGCCTGTCCATCTCGGTCGTGCCCTGGGACGCGGCCTCCAACGTGGTCGGCGACCAGATGGTCCTGACCTTCGAACCGGGCGACGATCTGCACGTCACCTTCCAGCTCCCGAAGTCGATGGGGGAACCCGCGATCGCCACGGCGGGCGAGGCGGTGGACGTGGTGGCACGCGTGGTGGACCAGTACGACAACGCCGTCGACGATCCCATCCCCGTCACCCTGCGGACGGCTTGCTCGGGCTGGGTCGAGGACGTCGTGCTGGAGGGACGCACGACGCTGTCGGTGGTCCCGCGCCTCGCCACCACCGACTTCTGCAGCGAGGACCGCGTCGAGGTGGTGCAGCCGACCTCGCTCGTGGGGAGCTCCACGCCGTACACCGTGCTCGCCGGGCCGACGGACCACTTCCGCGTGTCCGCCTCCCCGCCGCTGAGCCAGGCCGGCGATCAGGTCGACGTGCTCGTGGATCCGGAGGACGCCTTCGGGAACCGGTCGACGTGGACGGGCGCGGTCTCGATCCAGGACTCCGAGTCGGGGATGATCGACGACGATTGCCAGGTGTTCGCCACGACCATCCTGTGCACGGGGACGGTCACGCGAGCGGCTCCGGTGGTCACCGTCACCGCGGAGGGCATGGACGGCACCACCGGCGAGTCCAACGCGATCGCGGTCGTCGCCGACGATGTCCCCGGTTCGCTCGAGCTCACCGTGGGGGTGCGCTCCGTCGCGGGCGAGGACACCGAGGTCCTGGTGCGCGTGGCCGACACCTGGGACAACACCATCGACCCGTCCACGCTCGGACCGGGTGCGTTGCAGGTGGCGGACGAGCTCGGGGACGCGACCTGCGTGGACGCGGGGACGGTGGGTGACCGCGAGCGCTTCCTGTGCCGGTTCCACGTCGCGCGTCCCACCGCGACCCTCGAGGTCACCCTGCCGTCGGCGTCTCTCACGGATCAGGCGACCACCCGCGTGGTCAACGGCGCGCTGGCGGTCGTCAGCTTCTCGCATGCGTCCTCCACCACGGCCGGTGTCCCGATCCAGGTGTCGCTCGAGGGGCGCGACGCCTTCGGCAACCTCTACGTCGTCCAGACCGACCCCGTGGTGCTGCTGGACGACGACACCGGCACCTTCGACGTCCCACAGGCCACGTTGGGCGCGGCGGGCACCACGATGGTGTCGGGGAACTTCACCAAGGCCGGGACCACCCACCTGATCGCGGAGCAGGCGGGGGTCGAGCTCGGGCGGTCGTCGGCCATCGCCGTCGCCCCGGGTGCCACCGTGGGGCTGCGGGTGGTGCCGTCCGATCCCTGGGGTTGGGTCGCCGCACCGATGGAGGTCACCGTCCAGTCGGTGGACGACTGGGACAACCGGACGGACCAGACGCTCGCCGCGACCCTGACCTCCAGCGCGACCACGAGCCCGTCCGTGCCCGTCAACGTCGTCAACGGGGTCGGTGTGGGGACCTTCACGTGGACCGAGGCGGCGCTGCCCGACACCCTGCGCGCCACCTCGACCACCTGGGATGGTGAGGTCCAGCTGCTGGTGGCACGGGTCTGCGGCGCCCTGGGTCCGACGGCGGACGTGGACTTCGGCGGCCATCCGGAGGGGATCGCCTGCACGGATCCGTCGGGCACGGCGCCGCTCGTGACCGACCTGTCGGGCTCGGTGCGCGGGGTGGCCAACCTCGTCGCCTACGGCGTGTCGGTCGCGGGCGGGACGGCGGTGGTCGGCGGTCAGCCGGCGCTGGTGGCCACGCTGCCTTCGGTGGGCCGCCACGACCTGTACGGCCTGGTCATCGACAGCAGCGGCTGCGGGTCGGAGGTCGGCGCGGACGCCTGGGCGGGGCCGGACGACGGCTCGGCCACCGGGCCCGTCCCCCTCTCGGCGAGCGCCGCGACCATCGGCGTCGTGGACACCGTGACCGTACAGGTGACGGGCGTGGTGGACTGTGCGCGCGATCCGGCCTCGTTCGCCACGCTGGAGGTGGCCGCCACCGTCGGGACGCTCCCGGGACTGGTGGCCAGCGGCGCGGGCCTCGAGGCGGTGCTCGACGTGAACGGCGACGGCTCGACGCTGCTGACCACCACCGGCGGGCTGTCCGCGACCACCGGCGAGGTGCTCGCCTGGACCGACAACGGCTCCGCCAGCGGCCGCCTCGAGATCCCCGTCGTGGGCGACAACGTGCGCCCGGTGGTGCTCGGCAGCGACCCGGGCGGGTTCGGCATCGGCACCACCACCACGTTGGCCCTGCGGTTCTCCGAGCCCCTCTTGCCCGCCACCATCGTCCCCGCCAACTTCTCGATCGCGGGCCCCTCGGCGGTCACCGTCGTGGGGGCGACGGCGTCGGGGGACGACGTGTTCCTGGACCTCTCGCCGGCCCTCGATCAGTCGCTCGGCGTCCACACCGTCACCGCGTCCTCCAACCTGCGCGATCTCGCGGGCAACCGCCTGGCGGGCTCCTGGGGCACGCAGCCAGCCGCATGGATCGGCGGCGTGGGTGGCTCGGGAACGCTCCCACCGCCCGCGACCTGTGAGTCCTTCGTCCCCTCGACCCTCCTGTTCCGGCCCGACGGGGACGACGGTGGGGGCGAGGAGGCCGACACCTTCCGGATCACCGTCCGCTCGAGCTCGGCGCCTGCCTGGTGGGTGCTGGAGGTCGTCGACGGTCAGGCGGATCTGGTGGACGTCCAGTGGATCGTGCCGCTCGGCGCGACCGACACGCTCTCGTGGGACGGGCGGGATCTGACGGGGACCATCGTCCCCGACGGGACCTACGCCGTCTCCATCGCTCCGGACGACGGGCTCGGGAACGCTGGCGCCGCCTGCGTGAGCACCGTGATCGTCGACAACCTGCCACCGGGGATCCCATGACCCGACGCCTCCGATTCCAGGAAGCCTCGTTCCCGCCCCCGTCACCCGACGCACCTCTCCTCGGTGACGAGCCCGATCTCGCGCGCATCGCGGAGCTCGCAGAGCTGGGCATCTCCGCCGGCAGCCTGATCCACGAGATCCGTCAGCCGTTGTTCGCGGCGAAGGGCACGCTCGAGCTGGCGCGCGCCGAGGGCCGCTCGCCGACACCGGAAGAGCTCACCACCGCGCTCGAGGAGCTCAGGCACATCGAGGCGCTGCTGGAGGCGCACGGTGGGCTCGGTCGCCGCGACGATCCCCCGGAGGCGATCGACCTGCTCGCGATGGTCCACCGCACGTGCACGAGCCTGTCTCCGCGCGCGCGCCATGCAGGCGTGGACCTCGTCGTCGAGGGGGAGGTGGTCCTCGTGCGGGCTCGCTCCACGGCGGTCCGCCAGGTGCTCCTGAACCTCCTGGGCAACGCGCTCGACGCGGTGGACGGGCGTGCTCGTCGGCGGGTCGAGCTCCGAGTCGACGTGGCGGCCGACACCGCGTCGGTGCGGGTGTCCGACACCGGGCCGGGCATCGACCCGGAGGTGCTCGCGCGCCTGTTCGAGCCCTTCGTCACCACCAAGCCGCCCGGCCGCGGCACGGGACTCGGCCTGTGGGTGGCACACGGGCTGATCGTGGAGGCGGGAGGGACGTTGCGGGCCGTGCGCTCCGACGCGAGCGGCACGGTGATGGAGGCCGTCTGGCCGCTCAGCGGGCCGGGAGCTGCTGGAGGATCTGCCAGTTCGTGACGGTGGCCGAGCCGGCGATGTACAGCACGAAGATCTCGCCGCTGGTGTAGCCGAGGAACACGAGGCCCGCGCCGATCAGCAGGCCGAGCCCGGCGGTGATGCGCCAGGCCTCCACCTCGCGGATGAACAGCGCGAGGCCCGACCGCAGCGCGTTCCCACCGTCGAGCGGGAAGAGCGGCAGCAGGTTGAAGACCGACCACACCACGTTCACGAACAGCAGGTCCGCGACGACGGCGGAGCCGACGCTGGAGAGGGTGAGGGAGGGGATGGCGGCCGCGACCGTCAGCGTCAGCAGGCCCAGGCTCAGGCCCGCGCCGGGTCCCGCCAGGCTGATCGCGAGCTGCCGACCGGGGGAGGTGCGCGCATGCTCCACCTGGCCGCCGAGCCCGTGGATCTGGATCGCGCCGACCCGCACCTTCAGCGCGCGCGCCACCAGCGCGTGGCCGAGCTCGTGGACCAGGATCGACACGAAGACGACCAGGCCCCAGGTGAAGGCGAGGAGCAGGTTTCCCGAGGGCAGGCGATAGAGCACGGCGATCAGGACGGTCAGCCCGAACCACGGGTGCACGACCACGTCGAATCCGAGCGCGCGAAAGCGGAGGGGTTGCATGTCCCTCCCTTCACACGACGTCAGCCTCGCCGCAGCACGACGGCGCACGGGCCCAGCGCGCGCGTGACGCGCTCGACCTCCTCCGGGGTCGCCGCCGCGCTCCCCACCTGGCCGAACACGAGGGCGAACGGCCCCCACGCGACCTCGGGGCGGAACACCAGCTCGTCGGCGCGGTGCGTCGCGCCGCAGGCCGTGCAGGCGACCGGGGGCGGTGGCCCCGTGCGTGCGCGCCACGCCTCGTGCGCCCGGGCGAACGCGGCGACCACGGGCGTGTCGTCCACCGGGCACCGCACGGTGAAGCCCCCCTGGCGGTTGGCCCAGAACCCGACCTCGCCGTCGGGCAGCTCGAGGCCCGCGCGCGAGAAGCCGTCCGGAACCAGGGCCGCCGACCGTGGTCCGGGTCCGTGGGAGGCATCGAGCGCCCCCTCGTCGACCAGCTCGGCGAGGAGCGCCCGCGCGCGCTCCACCTCCGTGCGGAGGTCGCGTGGGACGAACAACCGATCGAGACGTGACGAGGGTCGCACCTCGGCGCGGATAACCTGGAGACAGATGGACCGTCCCGAGGACAACCAGGCGCGGTGGCTCACGCGACGGCTGTGGCGCGGCGACCGCGTGGGCATGGGCGCGCGCTGGGCCGCGCTGGCGTCGGTGTGGGTGCATCTCGGCGTCGTCGTGTCGCTGGCCGTCGCCCACCTGGCGCCCGTCCGCCCCGTCGAGCATCCCGCGCCCGCGCCGATCGAGCTCGTCGTGCTCCCGCCGGAGCAGGCCCACCGACCGCCTCCACCGCCGGTTCCGGAGGAGCGGACCGACGGCGTGCCGCGGCATGGCGCACGGTCCACGCGGATCGCGGCGTCGCCTGCGCCCGCCCGATCGAACCCGGAGCCAGCGGTCGCGGACGTAAAGGTCGAGGCGTCTCCCGAGGTCCTGGTGGCCGAGGCCGTCCAGCTCGCGCCCGCGCCCCGGGTCGATCCGCTCGACGAGCTCCGCGAGGCGCTCGGGTTCGCGCCGATCGATCGCTCGCGCCTCGGGCCGCGCCGCACGCTCCAGGGCGCCATGTTCCAGGACCTCGGACCCGGCTGCACGCTGGAGGAGCCCGCCGACGGCGAGCCCGATCCCACCTGGGAGAGCGCCGCCGCCGCCCACGGCACCCCCCTCGGGGCCTACATCGAGGACATCGAGGCCCAGGTGTTCGCCCGCTGGCGCTCGACCGATCTCGACACCCACGCGCGCGCCGTCGGGATCCAGGGGGACGTCGCCGTCCAATACACCATCGCCGCGAACGGCACCGTGCGCGACGTTCGGGTCTCGCGGAGCTCGGGGCTGCCCGCGCTCGACGCGATGGCGGTGCACGCGATCCCCCTGCGCCTTCCGCGGCTCCCCCGCGAGCTCGGGCTCACCGAGCTGCGTCACGAGATCCTCTTCCGGTACCACAATCCCCCGTGATCGCCCCGGTGTGAGGATAGGATCGGTGGTGGTGGGCTCCACGCTGCCAGCACAGGTCTCGGCGGAGCGGTCGCCGTCGAGCCGTCGCAGGCACCGTCGGTGGGGGCCGCTGCACCCCGTGTTCTTCCTGATGTCGCTCGGCGTCCACGCCGTGCTGCTGGGGATCTTCGTCCTCGTCGTGCTGACGCCCATGCTCGAGCGCAGGACCCGTCCGCGTCCGCGCCCGATGGAGCTCGTGGTCGTCGAGCGTCCGCCGCCCGAGCCCGAGCCCGAGGTCGAGCCGCCCGAGCCCGTCTTCGAGGGCCAGATCGTCGAGGTGGCGCCGCCCGAGGTGGAGGAGGTCCCCGAGGAGTCGGAGTACCTGGCGCAGGCGGACCACGCGACCGAGCACGAGACGAAGACCGAGAAGTTCGAGATCAACCCCGAGGTCCTCGCGCCGACCTGGAGCAGGGAGCAGGCGGCCGAGAGCGAGGAGGCCATCGATCTGAACGTCGAGCGCAAGAGCACGGGGGCCACGGTCGGCAACCACCGCTTCGACCCGGACCGCGACGGCGCCCTCGCGGCGCTGCCCTCGCCCTGGGAGCGCACGAACAAGGTCGGGCCACAGGATCCGATCCCGAGCAGCAGTCGCACCGCGTCGCTGTCGGGGGCTCCCCAGAACGACCTGCTCGACGAGGAGGTCGGCGACCGGGTCGACCTGAACACCACGAAGTACCCGTACGCGAGCTACATCGAGCGGATCCGGCGACAGGTGAACTACTGGTGGCAGCAGAACCTGGACAACCTGCCTTCCTCGGTTCGCCTGGCCCGCGACCAGTACACGAGCGGCGTGGAGGTCATCCTGAACGCGGACGGTGCCCTCGAGCACATCGAGGTCAGCAAGGCGTCGGGCAGCCCGGAGCTCGACGACTGCGTCGTGCGGGCCTTCCGCCTGGCCGCGCCCTTCGAGAACCCGCCGCCCGGCCTGGTCAAGCCCGACGGGCGCGTGTACCTCCCCGACTTCGACTTCACCGTCCAGCTCTCGGCGGCGCGCCTCCAGTACGAGGGCGTCGATCCCCGCGCCGGGGTACAGTTCCCCGGCATCTTGAAGGCCCCCCGGTAGCAGGAGTCCGAATGGCCGCGATCCGGCAGCAGATCAACATCGCCGCACCCCAGCGGACGGTGTGGAACGCCCTCACCACCGCCGAGGGGTGGACGTCGTGGTGGGCGGACGAAGCCCGGTTCGAGGCCCGCGAAGGCGGACGCATCGTGTTGACGACCGAGGGAGACGACGGCAATCCGGTCGAGGAGCGCGGCATCTGCCACGAGATCAAGCCGACGCGCCGGCTGGAGATCACCTGGGACAACACGAGCCCTGCGAAGACCAAGGGCACCCGCCTGCAGTTCACGATCTCCCGCGACGGTGACGAGACCAGGCTCGCGATGGTCCACAGCGGCGGCGGCGTGCTCGACGACGAGGCGGCGCGGGACGCGCTCGAGAAGGAGTGGCGCAACGGCCTGCGGTCGCTCCGGGAGACGCTCGAGCAGAAGTGATGACGGAGCTCGTGCTGACCGGCGCGGGCGTGGCCTGTCGCCTGGGCGACGACGAGGGGACCCTGATCGAGGCGCTGCGGTCGGGCGCCTCTCCGCCGTTCGACCGGTACGCGGAGGCCGAGGAGGCCGGCTGCGCGTGCACCGTCATCGGTCGGTACCCGGGGGATCTGTCGGACGAGGCGCTCGGGCTCGACCGCAGCGACGGTCGCTTCGCCGGGCGGGCCTCGCGGCTCGCGCTCGTGGCGGCGCGTCGGGCGCTCGCCGCTTCGGGGCTCGACCCTCGCTCGGCCGCGGTGGTCGTCGGCAGCGGCACGGGCGACGTGGACACCCACCGGCAGATCGGCGACGTGCTGGCGCGGTCGGGCGCGCGCCGCGTCCCGCCCACGGTGATCCCCCGGATCATGGCGTCGTCGGTGTCCGCCAACCTCGCGCACCTGCTGCGGGTCACGGGCCCGTCGCTGTCGGTGTCGGCGGCCTGCGCGGGGGGCGCGTGGAACGTCGTCGTCGCCGCGCAGCTCGTGGCGTCGGGGATGGCGCCCGCGGCGCTCGCGGGAGGCGCGGAAGCCGCAGATCTCCACTTCCACGCGGGCTTCGACGCGATGCGGGCCTACAACCGGGTCGATGGCCCGGAGCGCCCGTCGAGGCCGTACGCGGCGGACCGCAAGGGCTTCGTGTTCGCGGAGGGTGCGGGCATCGTGGTGGTGGAGACGCGGGCGTCGGCCGAGGCCCGTGGTGCGCCGATCCTCGCTCGCCTGCTCGGCTGGGGCGCCTCCTCGGACGGCGAGGGGCAGATGGTGTCGCCGTCCTCGGACGGGGCCGCGGGGGCGATGGAGGCCGCGCTGGCGCGGGCGGGCGTGCGGCCCGAGGAGGTCGGGTACGTCAACACGCACGCGACGGGCACCTCCGCGGGTGACGTGTGCGAGGTGCGCGCGCTGCGCCGGGTATTCGGCCACCCCCCGCCCTACGCGTCGACCAAGGGGCTCACGGGGCACACGATCAGCGGCGCCGGCGCCATCGAGGCAGCGTTCACCGCGTGGATGCTGCGCGACGGCTTCCTGGCACGGTGCAGCCACGCGGAGCCCGTCGATCCCGAGCTCACCGAGGACCCGCCGCTCACGGCGCCCGTGGCCCGCCGGGTGCCGATCGCGATGTCCAACAGCTTCGGCTTCGGCGGCACCAACGTGAGCCTCGTCCTGGGCGCGGTCACTCCGCCGGGCTGAGCTCGGCGATCGGATCCGGGAACTCGGGGAGCATCAGCTCCTGGCCGGGGCGGAGCCGCTCGAGGTCCACCGTGGGGTTGTACGTCTCGAGCAGCCAGACCGGCAGGTCGCCGTGGTCGTGCGCGATGCTCCAGGCGCTCTCGCCCGAGGTGACGGTGTGGAACGTGACGCCGACGCTGCCGCCCCGGGACGCCAGCCAGCCCTCGGCCCGGCGGACGTGGTGCGCGTCGCGACGCTGCACGACGAGCCCCTCGAGCCCCTCGGACCAGGGGACCTTCACCACGGTGCCGACGGGGAGCAGGTCGTCGAGCGGCGACAGCCCGCTGGCGGCCGCGATCGTCTCGACGGGCAGCTCCGCCCAGCGCGCGAAGTGGGCGAGGGTCTCGCCGCGACGGAGCTCGTAGACCAGCACGGGCTCGGGCTCGACCACCTCCTCGACCACCTCCTCCTCGGTCGCGGCCACCGCGCGCGCCACCGGGTCGATCGAGGGATCGGTCACCAGCTCCTCGGCGAGGACCTCCTCGTCTTCGACGAAGGCGTACGGGCCGTCCGTGGGTTCGGGTCCGGTCGCGGACAGGCGCGCACCGCAGGCGCAGGCCATCAGGATCGACATCGTGTACAGGCGGGACATCGGCACCTCCACGTCCGGGCACATCCGGACACGGAGACATGAATGCGAGCGCCGTGCCAACATTCGGGTGGGTTTCTAAGCCCCAATTCTATGGATGATTGCAATCTGGATCGAAATCATCGATTCAGGGCGGCTAGCTCCTCGTCCGTGGGGAGGCGCCACGTGCCCTCCGCCAGGTCCCCGAGCTGGAACGGTCCGTAGGCGATGCGCGCGAGGTCCACCACGGGATGGCCCGCGTTGGCGAGCATCCGCCGGACCATCCGGTGCTTGCCCTCGGTCACCGCCAGCACCAGCCGGTCGCCGTCGAGCTCCAGCAGGTCGCCGGTGAACACGCCGTCGCTGGTCTTCACGCCCGCCGCGAGCACGTCCCCCAGCGTGTCCGCCGGCCGACCTTCCACGCGCGCGACGTACACCCGCCGCAGCGCGCGCTTGGGGTGGAGCAGGTGCTGCGTCAGGACGCCGTCGCTGCTGAACAGGAGCAGCCCTGTCGTCTCCGCGTCCAGGCGGCCGACCGGGTGCAGACCGAGGCCCACGAGCTCGGACGCCGCGGTCGCGAGGCTGCTGCGACCCTGGTCGTCGGACAGCGTGCTGTGGACGCCGAAGGGCTTGTGGAAGATCGCGAGCCGGGGTGGCGACGAGAGCACCTCCTCGTCGAGCGCCACCTCCTCGTCGCGGATCGGGCGGGCCGGATCGGTCACCACGGCGCCGTTCACCGTCACGCGCCCCTTGCGGATCGCGCGCGCGGCCTCGGTGCGCGAGCGTCCCGACCGGGCGGAGACCCGCTTGTCCAGGCGTTCCTTCATCCCGACACCCGCTCGGCGCAGCGCCGGACCAGCGTCCCCACGTGGCGACGCTCCCAGGCCAGCGCGCGCGCGTGGTCCGGGTGCCTCCGCTCCGCCATGCGGAAGGAGCGCGGGTGGACCACCCGCCGCGAGGCGCCGACCAGCGGCGGGAACACGACGTGGAGCAGCTCGTGGAAGACGACGAAGCCGACGAACCAGTCGGGAACGTCCTCGTGGTCCAGCACCGGGTGGATGCGGATCAACGGCGCGCCGCTCGTGGTGCACGAGCCGAGCCGAAGCGTCCGGCGCGGGACCATGCGCGGCCAGCGGCCCCAGGTCACGGGCACCTCGGGCGCGCGCGTGAGCCACTCGCGCTGGGTGCGCATCAGCTCGGTGAGGTCGTGGACCCGCCCACGGGGGCGTGTGTCGGTGGGGACGGCCTCGGGGTCGTGCGAGGGCAGCCGGTCGCGCAGGCGGATCCAGGCCTGCCGATCCCCGTCGAGGACGGCGAGCACGTCGTCGGCCCAGGGCGCGAGCGACCAGTGGACGAACAGCTCGGGGAAGGGCTCGAGGCGCCAGGCCAGCACCCGGCGCTTGTTGGCGTTGACCGTGACCCGGCAGCCGTCGAGGGCGTGCCGGAGCACCAGGCGTCGGCCGAGGCGCTGCCCCGCGTCGTGGGCGTCGCTCGGGGAGGGGAGCGCGCCGCGGAGCCGGACCTCGACGCCGCTCAGCACAGGCCCTGCGCGACCTCGGCCACCCGGGCGGGGGTGAAGCCGAACTTCTCGGCGAGGACCTTCGCGGGCGCCGACGCGCCGAAGTGATCGATGCCGACGATGGCGCCGCCGTCGCCGACGTACCGCTCCCAGCCGAGGGTGACCCCGGCCTCCACGGCGACCCGCGGCACCCCGACGGGCAGGATCGAGGCGCGCCAGTCGGCGTCCTGCTCCCAGAACCGCTCGCGGTTGGGCAGGCTCACGACCCGGGCGGCGATCCCGCGCTCGGCCAGCAGCTCGGCGGCCTGGACGCAGAGCGCGACCTCGGAGCCGGTGCCCATCAACACCACCTTCGGGTCCTCGGCGTCGACCAGGACGTACCCGCCGCGGGCCACGCCGTCCTCGGGCAGCCGCGACCGGTCGATGATCGGCAGGTCCTGGCGCGTGAGCACGATCGCGGACGGGCGGTCGGTGCGCTCGAGGATCTGGCGCCAGGCGAGGGCCGTCTCGGTCGCGTCGGCCGGCCGCCAGACGTCGAGCTTCGGCGTCGCCCGCAGCGCGAGCAGGGTCTCGATCGGCTGGTGCGTCGGCCCGTCCTCGCCGAGCCAGAAGGAGTCGTGGGAGTAGATGTGGACCACGGGCAGCCCGACCAACGCGGACAGGCGCACGGCCGGCCGCTGGTAGTCGTGGAACACGAGGAAGGTGGCGCCGTAGGCCCGCAGCCCGCCGTGGTACGCGATGCCGTTGTTGACCGCGGCCATCGCGTGCTCGCGGACGCCGTAGTGGATGTTGCCCGTGCCCGCGAAGCGCTCGCGGTTCATCGAGGGCCGCCCGAGGTGCACCCCGTTGGACTCCGCGAGGTCCGCAGAGCCGCCGACCACGTTCGGGGCGGCGTCGATGATGGCCTGCAGGCACTTCGCGTTGGCCTTGCGGGTCGCGAGCCCCTTGCCCGCCTCGAACACCGGCCACGCCACGCTCTCGGCGACCTTCCTCCAGTCCGGCTTGACCCAGGACCGGAAGCGCTCGGCCTCGGCGTGACCCGCCACCCGGCCCTCCCACGCCTCGCGCAGGTCGGAGCGGCCGGCGTCGCGGAACGCGTTCGCGACGGCCTCGGGCACGACGAAGGTGGCGTCGGGGTCCATCCCCAGCCGCGCCTTGGTCTTCGCGACCTCCTCGACCCCGAGCGGCGCGCCGTGCGTGCGCGCGGTCCCCTCGAACGAGGGGCTGCCCTGGCCGATCACCGTGCGGCACGCGATCAGCGAGGGGCGGTCGGTCACGCCGCGGGCCGCCTCGATCGCGCGGCTCACCGCGTCCCGATCGTGGCCGTCGACCTTCTGCACGTGCCAGCCCTGGGCCTCGAAGCGCGCGCCCACGTCCTCGGTGAACGCGAGGTGGGTGCCCCCGTCGATGCTGATGTGGTTGTCGTCCCACAGCACGACCAGGCGGCCCAGGCCGAGGTGGCCGGCCATCGACGCGGCCTCGCAGGAGATGCCCTCCATCAGGTCGCCGTCGCCGCACATCGCCCAGGTCCAGTGGTCGCACAGCTCGGCGCCGAACTCCTCGCGCAGCGTGCGCTCGGCGATGGCCATCCCGACAGCGTTCGCGAAGCCCTGGCCGAGCGGCCCGGTGGTCGTCTCGACGCCTGGCGTGTGGCCCGCCTCGGGGTGTCCCGGCGTCTTGCTGCCCCACTGCCGGAACGCCTTCAGGTCGTCCAGCGACACGTCGTACCCGCTGAGGTGGAGCACCGAGTACAGCAGCATCGAGCCGTGCCCGCCGGAGAGGACGAACCGGTCGCGGTCGGCCCAGTCGGGCGCGGACGCATCGAACTTCACGAACCGCGTGAACAGCACCGTCGCCACGTCCGCCATGCCCATGGGCATGCCGGGGTGGCCGCTGTTGGCCTTCTGGACCGCGTCCATGGCCAGGCCCTTCAGGGTGTTCACGCACTGCCGGTGCAGATCGGCGTCCATCGGTCCTCCGGCCGCGCGGCATAACCCGCCGGGGGGCGATCGCCCGACCGTGACCCCGTATACATTGTGTTTACGATCGCCGATCCGGACGCTACGGTGCCCGTGGAGGTCGGGATGCGATCGTGGTGGCTGCTGGCGGTGCTCGCGGCGTGCGGAAAGCAGGAGACGAGCGGGGACGACGGGACCACCGAGACGGGGACCACCCCGTCCCTCCCCACTGGCGACACCGGCGACACCCGGGTCACGACCCCGACCACGCCGACCGGAGACACCGGCGCCACCACCACCCCGGGCGCCTGTGACGGCGCAGCGCCCGTGGTGACGCGGATCGATGCGACGCCCCGCCTCCAGCAGGTCCACACGGTCGACCTGGCGATCGATCTCGACGTGGCGGCGCCGGTCGCGGTGCGCTGCGAGCGTCGGGACCGTCCGTCCGAGGTGCTGCTGGTCGAGTCGGACGCTGCCACCAGCCACCTGCTGCCCGTCCGCGGGCTCGCCGGCGACACCGACTACGACTGCGACGTGGTCGCCACCTGCCCACCCTCGCAGCCGCGCCACGTCTCGTTCCGCACGATGCCCCTGCGGCCGACCATGCCCGAGGTCACCATCGGCGGCTCGGGCCAGCCCTCGACGGCCCCTCCCTTCCTGCTCGTGGGCCACGATCGGCACTGCGTCGGCGACGCCGCGCGCATGCTGCTCTTCGACACCGACGGCGTGCTTCGCTGGGCCTGGGACGGCGTGCCCGACATCGACGTGGCCTACGAGACCCAGTACCTCGGGGGTGGCACGTTCACCTGGGGCGGCGGCTACTACGACCGGTACCCGCCGCAGATCGTGGACGTCGACGGCAACGTGCTGTTCGAGCCGTCCACGCCGAACACGACGGACCGCTTCTACCACCACGACGGCAAGCTGCTCGCCGACGGGCGGCTGCTGGCGCTGACGGTCGACCGCGTGAGCGACGGCACGCGGAGCTGGGACGGCTTCGGCGTGAGCTTGGTGGACCCCGCCACGAACACCGACGTCTACCGCTACTCCTCGCAGACCGCGGTGGACGACGGCGACCTGCCGGGCGGCAACGGCGACGTCTGGCACGCGAACTGGGCCGACGTGATCCCGGAGCCCGGTGGTGGCGAGCGGCTCTACGTCTCGCTGTGCTTCCTCGGGCAGGTGCTCGCCATCGACGCCGCGTCGCAGCACGTCGCCTGGACCTTCGGCGAGGGCGGGGACTTCACCGTCGTCGACCCTGCCGGTGACCCGGTCGAGGAGGGGCTGGCCTGGCCGCAGTGCCAGCACGGGCTCGAGTTCGAACCCCGCCCCGGCGGTGGTGGCGGCAAGCTGCTCGTCTACGACAACGGTGCGCACGGGCGCGGCTGGTCGCGGCTCGTCCAGTACGACCTCGACGAGGCCACCCACGTCGCCACCATGGACTGGAGCTGGACCGAGCCCCACTGGTACGAGCCGCAGTGGGGCGACGTGGACTGGCTGCCGGGCGGACACGTGCTGGCCACCGAGGCCCACTCCTGCCACGCGCCCGAGCCGGGCGACGTCTCCAGCGTCGTCGAGGTGGACCCGCTCACGGGCGACGTGCCGTGGCGCATGGACTTCACGGACCCCAACGACGCGATCTACCGGGCCGAGCGCGTGGACGCCTGCGACCTGATCGGGCTCGCCGGCGCTTGCCCGGCGGTGGACGCACGCCTCGCGGAGCTGGCCGACGTGTTCGACCCGTGCGGCAACGGTGGCGCTCCCACCGACGACGACAACGACGGCGTCTCCTCCTGCGCGGGCGACTGCGACGACCTCGATCCCACCGTTCACGCCGGCGCCGCCGAGACCTGCGACGGCCGCGACGAGGACTGCGACGGCGAGATCGACGAGGACTTCGCGCGGACGGCCTGGTTCCCCGATGTCGACGGCGACGGGGCCGGCGGCGGCGACGGCGTGCTGGCCTGCGCGGCCCCGCCGGACACCATCCCCCTCGGCGGCGACTGCAACGACGGCGACCCCGCGATCGGGCCGCAGGGCGCCGAGACCTGCGACGGCGTGGACGACGACTGCGACGGCGCGGTGGACGAGCTCCCGTCGTGCTGGTCCTGCGCGGCCACCGGCCCCGTGCTGGTCTGCGACCACGGCCTGCCGTGGGCGGACGCGCGGCAGGTGTGCCAGGACCTCGGCGGCGACCTCGTCTTCATCCACTCCGAGCTCGAGAACCGAGCGGTCGCCCAGCTGTCCGCGCCAGGCACCTACTGGGTGGGCCTGACGGACACGGTCACGGAGGGGACGTTCCGCTGGGTGGACGGCACGCCCGCGACCTACACCTCCTGGTACCGGGGGGAGCCCAACGACGCCGGCGGCGACGAGGACTGCGTGTCCATCAACTACGGCGGTGACGGGAAGTGGAACGACTACCGGTGCAGCGGCGTACAGCCCTTCGTCTGCCGGCTCTGACCGGCGCGCAGGGCGGATGGGGGGACGCCGAACGCCGCCCGGAACCGGTCGGTGAGGTGGCTGTGGCTCGCGTAGCCGAGCTCCAGCGCCAGGTCGTCGAGTCGTCGGCCACGTTCCACCGCCGCCAGCGCGGCCCGTAGGCGGAGCTGGTCGCGCCAACCGGCGATCGTCTGGCCCGTGTGCTGCTTGAACAACCGCGCGGCGTGGAAGGGCGAGAGCTCGACCTCGCCCGCCAGCTCGCGCAGCGACAGGTCCTCGCGGAAGCGGGCGGCGATCGTACGCTCCAGCAGGTGGACCTGGTCGACGTGCCTCCGGGTGGTCGGGGAGGTGGCGCGGACCCGCTCGCGCCAGGCGGCCGCAGCGTCGCCGACCAGCTCGGAGACCAGCGCCAGCACCTCCTCCTCCACACCCAGCTCGTCCACCGGATCGGTCGCCACCGCCCGGCGCAGCCGCTCGAACCGCAGGCGCACCTCCGGACGGACGGGGCCGCGCGTCCACGGGAACCACCCGTCGTCGTCGACGCCGTGGTGGCCCAGCACGTCGCGCAGCACCGGAGCGGGGAGCGTGAGGTGGTGGCAGTCGTCGCCGCGCGGATCGATCAACCGCCGACGGTACGGCTGACGGGGCAGGTAGAACATCGCCACGTTGGCGGTCGCCACCACGCTTCGCCGTCCGGCGGGCGCGATCTCGACCGGTCGCCCGGGCAGCACGATCAGCGCGTGCGGACCGATGACGTTGTCCTCGGCCCAGCGGCGGTGTCCGGCACCACAGGTGAAGCGGCCCACGGCCCAGCGGTCGGTGGACACCATCCGCTCCCGGAGCAGCGGGCCCACCGATGTCTGATCGCGCCTCGGCATGCACCGGAGGTGGCGGGTCACCGCCGATCGTTCACGAGCACGATCCTGGAAGCGCGCGCCATCCACCGTCCGCATCCTGGGCGCAGGAGGTGGGGATGTGGTGGTGGTCCATCGCCGTGGCGGCGCCCGGCACGTTCGTGGAGGAGGAGGCGCAGCGTCTGTGGGTGGCCGAGGGGGGGCCGGGAAGCCAGTTCGGCTGGGCGGTGGCGGACATCGAGGATCTCGACGGCGACGGTGTCCGCGACGTGATCACGTCCGCCCCCTACGCCGCGGCCACGGGGTTCGTCGTGGCGCTGTCGGGCGTCGACGGGCGTGAGCTGTGGCGAACCGCGTCCGGGGAGCTCCACGCCGAGGGCGGCTACGCGATCGCCGCCGCGGGCGATCTCGACGGCGACGGTGTCTGGGACGTGGTGGTGGGCGAGCCGGGCATCGACCGCGTGGTCCTGATGTCCGGCGTCGACGGGAGCGAGCTCGCCGCCGTCGAAGGGGTGGCGGACGAGCGCCTCGGCTCCGCGGTCGGGCGGGTCGGCGACGTGGACGGCGACGGTGTCGACGACCTCCTCGTGGGGGCGGAGTCGGCCGACGGCGGCGGCACCGACGCGGGCCGGGTGGTGCTCCTGTCCGGGCGGACGAGAGCGGTCCTGTGGACGGTCGAGGGTGCCATGGCCGGCGGCCAGCTCGGCGGAGGCGCGGGCCACCTCGGCGACGTGACGGGCGACGGCGTGCCCGACGTGGTCGTGGGGGCGCACGGGAACGGGGGGCGCGTGCTGGTCCTCGACGGCGCCGACGGCAGCCTCGTCCGCGAGCACGTCGATCCCGACGGCGGCGGCGTGCTCGGGCAGTTCTTCGTGTCCGGCGTGGGCGACCTGGACGGCGACGGTGTGCCGGACGTGTTCGGCGGCGACTACGCCAACCCCGCGAAGGGGCCGGGCACGGGGCGCGCGTTCGTGTGGTCCGGCGCCACCGGCGCGACGCTCCACACGTTCACGGGCGAGTCCGCGGGTGAGGGCCTCGGGACCGGGCGATACGCGGGCGACGTGGATGGGGACGGCGTGCCGGACCTCGCCATCGGCTCGTGGCAGCACTCGGGCGGTGCGCCGGGCGCGGGACGGTTCACGCTGTTCTCCGGCGCCGACGGCAGCGTGCTGCGGACGGTCACCGGCACCCGGGAGGGCGAGAACCTGGGCTTCGACGTGGTGGGCGTCGGCGACGTCGACGGGGACGGCGCGATCGACCTGGCCGTGTCCGCCGCCACGGGCAGTCGCGTCTACCTGGTGACCGGCCTCCCCGTCCCGGAGGCTCCCCCGAGCGAGCCCGCGCCGAGCTCCGGCGGTTGCGGCTGCGCCCACGGGGGTGGTGCGTCGTGGCTCGGCGTGGGGATCGCCCTGCTCACCCGGCGACGCCGCCTCAGGCGGTGACCGCGTCCGCGACCGCCTCGCCGAAGTCCCGCGCCCGGTCGACCCGATCGCAGCGGAGCTCGACGCCGAGCGTGAACGAGCCGTCCTCCCGGGCGAAGGCGTCGGCGAGATCCGCGCCCTCGTGCGTCCAGGCCCCGATCACCTCGGCGAGCTGACGCACACCGGGCCACGGTTGCGCCGTGGGCTCGCCGGCGACGGCGCGGTCGATCTCGGTCGACAGCTCGTCGGTCCACGCGAGGTCCGAGAGCCGGGCAGCGACCTCCGTGTCCACCCGCCCGATCCGGGCCAGCCACGAGAACCAGCGCTCGACCAGGAAGCGAGCGGACACCGTCCACGGCAGGATCGCCGGGTACGGGCTCGGCCCGAGGGCGAGGTGGCGACGCGCGAGCTGCTCGCCGAGCCGCGCTTCGACGGACCAGGGCGTCCCGCGCAGGTTGGCGGGCACGAGCCGCGCGACGCCGATGGGGAAGGCCGAGGCCCAGGGCGCGCCGTGCACGACCGACACCTCGCTGCGGCGGTTGGGGCGCCCGCCGGCCATCCGGTCGTAGGTGCTCCCGAGGTCGCCGTACCCGTGCAGCTCGACCACCCCGCGGGCGCCCTGGGAGGCCGCGCGGATCTCCGAGAGGGCCTGCACGTACCAGGCGCGCAGCTCCTCTTCGGCGCCCGGGCGGAGGTTCGCTCGGACCCACTGGTCGAGCGTGCCCTTGCCGAACAGCGTCTCCTTCTCCTCGGGACGCCCGCGCCAGCCGCGGTTGAGGTCCAGCAGGCCCCGCGGGAGCGACTGCTTGAGGCCGTGCTTGCCCGAGCGCGCGGTCGCGGCGTCGAGCGCGACGTCCGTCCCCGGATCGTGCCAGTCCTCGACGCGGGCCTCGAGCTCACCCAGGACCTCGGGGTCCTGGACGACGTAGGGCACGGCGGCGGGGAAGGGCGCGGGCGCATGGGGTGCGAGGAACAGGACCTCCGGGCGTCCCGGGATCTCGAGCATGGCGGTGGGCATGCCTCCGCCTATCACTGCTGCTGGCCGTGCTCCCGCTCGCGGCGCTTGCGCTTCGGCGGGGTCGCCGGAACCTCGGGGACCTCGGGGTCGTCCTCCTTGCGGAACAGCGAGCCCAGCAGGCGGCCTGCCTCCGCCGCGGGCCCACCCCCGTGCAGGTCGCACTTGTCCTCGGGCACGCTCCTGGCCGTGAAGAGCTCGGTGTACGTGAGCGGGCACGCGTCGCGCGCGGGGCGCCCGGACTCCGGACACATCGCGACCTCCACGAGCCCGTCGGGCCGGGGCATGGCGTCGCCGAGCGTCCCGCTGGCGGCCACGAAGCGCGCCCAGGTGGGGAGCGCCGCCCGGCTGCCGGACAGGCCGAGCGTGCCCGAGTCCCGCCCGACCCAGACCACGATCGCGAGATCGCCCGACAGCCCCGCGAACCAGGCGTCGCGGTAGTCGTCGGTGGTGCCGGTCTTGCCGCCGGCGGGGGGTCCGACGCCGAAGCGCCCCGCGCGAGCGCCCGTCCCCGCCGCGAGCACGCCCTGGAGCACGCTCATGGCCTGGGCGGCGGCCTGCTCGGAGGCGAGGCGGTGGCCCGTCGCGGGCAACGTGAGCAGGGGCTCGCCGTCGGCGCGGGTGATCGCGGTCAGCACGCGCGGCTCGTAGGCCTCGCCGTGGTGGAAGACGGTGTACGCCCCCGCGAGCTCCATCGGCGTCACCAGGAAGGAGCCGAGCGCCGCGGAGGGGAGGTGGGTGGCCTCGGACAGCCCGGCGTCCCGGTAGAAGCGCTGCAGGCGCGCCGCTCCGACCTGTTCGGCGAGCAGGATGGCGGGGATGTTGCGGCTGGCCTCGATCGTCTTGCGGACGGTGATCTCGCCGAGCCAGCGCCCGTCGCTGTCGTGTGGGGTCCAGGTCGTGCCGTCGATGCGGCGGGTGATCGGGGCGTCGAGGAGCTTGGTGGCGGGCGTGGCGGCGCCGTCCTCGAACGCCTTGATCATGGTGAGCGGCTTGACCGTGGAGCCCGCCTGCCGGTGCGCGTCCCGCGCGCGATCGAAGGGGGACTCGGCGTAGCTGCGGCCACCCACCAACGCGACCACCGCGCCGTCGGACACCCGGATCGCCACCAGCGCCGCCTGCGCGCCCGCGGCGTCGGGGTAGTCCGCGTCCAGCTCCTCCATGCCCGCCTGGACGGCCTCCTCGGCGGCCCGCTGGAGCAGCGGCTGGATGGCGGTGTACACGCCCCAGCCCCCGTTCGCCAGCGCGCCGTCGCCGAGCGCCACCTCCGCACGGTCCACCGCCGCGTCCACCGCGTAGGGCGCCCGGCGGACCTTGCTCGGCTCGAGGCCCTGCAGCTCGAGCGATCGGGCGACGGCGTTGGTGTACTGGTCGTCGTCGATGACGCCGCGCTCCTTCATCTTGGCGAGCACGAGGTTGCGGCGCTGCAGCGAGGCGTCGGGGTTGCGCACCGGCGACCAGCTGTTCGGCGCCGGGATCGCGCCCACGAGCGTCGCGGCCTCGTGCAGCTCCAGGCTCGACGCCGAGACCCCGAACCAGGCGCGCGCGGCCTGGTCCACACCATAAAGCGGCAGGCCACCCATCTGCCCGAGGTAGACCTCCGACAGGTACAGCTCCAGCAGCTGGTCCTTGTCGAGCTCGTGCTCCAGCGCGGCGGCGAAGAAGACCTCGCGCACCTTGCGGCGGATCGTCTTCTCGCGGCTCAGGAACAGGTTCTTCGCGAGCTGCTGCGTGAGCGTGCTCCCGCCCTGCACGTCGCGGCCCATGAGGTTGCCGACCAGGGCCCGGCCGACGCCGATCGGGTCGACGCCGTGGTGCTGCCGGAAGCGCGCGTCCTCCATCGACAGCAGGGCGGGCTCGACCCACTTCGACAGCTTGTCCAGGGTGACCGGCGTGCGACGCTCGTCGAGGTCGCCGATCGTCCCGAGCACGGTGGGGCGCAGCGTGATGCCGTCGCGCCCGCTCGTCTCGACGACGAAGCCGTCCTCGATGCGCACGGCCGCCCGGCCGCCGGGCACCTTGCCGCCAGGCCCGCTGGACGGCGCGGTCCAGATGTCGAAGCCGTTGGCGCGCACCGCGAACAGACCGTCCGACCCCTCGTGCTCCGCGGGCTCGACCTGGTCCACCCGCTCGTACCCGGCGGCGAGCAGGTCGCCCGCGATGGCCTGCACCGAGGCGCGCATGCCGGGCTCGATCCGCATCGGCGCCGACCACACCACGCTCGGGACGCGGTGCGGCGGGTTCGCGAGGTAGGTCTGGACGTCGCGCTCCGCCCGCGCCCACAGCAGCCCGCCGGTGATGGCGAGCCCTGCCGCCGCGCCGACGCCCCACACGACGGCCTCGGTCAGCAGCCAGCGCCGCCAGGACACCGGCGCCGTCGGCTTGCCCTTCCGCCCGCCGGGCTTGCGCCCCCGAGTGGTCTTCGCCGTGACCTTCGGCTTGCCCGCGGCCTTCTTCGCGCGGGGCGGGCGGGGCACGGTCGCGTCCTTGTCGCTGGCGGCACGGGGCTTGGACCGCGAGGCGGACTTCTTCACGGCGTCCAGCGCGTCGAGGCCTGGGTCGGCCTTCTTCTTCGCCATCGGGAGGCTCGGGGAGGGAGGGGGAGGAAAGCGGGAGACCTCCATCCTATCACGTCCACGCCTCCGCGGTCAGCGCCGGACGCCCTCGGACGCGTCGAGCACGCCTCGCTCGTTGAACGAGATCCACTCCCCCTCGGGGAGCGCGCGCAGCACCCGCTTCTCCTTGCCCCACATGTCCAGCTCGAGGATGGCGGCTCCCCGCGCCGGCTGGAGGATGTCGCCCGTCTCCGGGTCGACCCAGGCGTACGGGAGCAGGTCGGAGACCTCGCTGACCACCTCGCAGGTGCCGAGATCGACGTAGATCACGGTCGCGGTCTGGGTCTCGGGGTTCTGGAAGCGCACGGCCGCGTACTTGCCGCCCGTGATGCCCCACAGGCGGTCCACCTCGACGTTCATGTCGAGCACGTCGCGTCCCACGGCGGGGACCTGGCTCTTCACGGAGTCGGTCAGGTCGTAGACCGACAGCACGCCCTGCGCGTCGAGCACGAGCATGTCGGGTCGGCGGTTCACGAAGGAGACGAGGCGGATCGGCGAGTCGGACAGCGGATCGGGCTTGGGGACCGCGTCCTTGCCCGACGCCGGATCGAGGACCCGCACCTGACCCTTCGGCGTCACGACCGCGAGCCAGGTGCCCGAGCCCGAAAGGGCGAAGGTGGTGACCCAGGGGAGCTCGAAGACGTTGTTCTGACGCAGGTCGTACCAGCGGAGCCCGCCGCGCGTGAGCATGCAGCCCACGAAGGGCCCGCCCACCTCGAGCTTCGGCGTGTCCGTCGTGTCGGGACCCGCGTCGAACAGGTGACGACCGGTCTTGGCCTCGTAGACCTGGACGCCGGTTCCGTCGTCCGGCAGCGCGATCAGCAGCCGCCCGTCGCGATCGATGCGGCTCTCCACGAACCGGTGGCGGGTCTGGAACGGACGCTTCTGGACGTTGCCGAGCCAGACCGCGACCTTGTCGCCGTGCACGGCCACGCGGTGCTCGCCGAACCCCGAGCAGCACACGATCGCCTCGAGGGAGGGCTTGGCGCCCGGCCGGTGCAGCAGCCCGTCGCGCCCACCCACGGCCACCCCGCGCCAGTCCCAGAACGCGGCCGTCGTGGGCTCGGCGGCACCGTGCTTCTCGGAGCCGACGGGCTGCAGGTCGGGGAGCGAGAAGACGTGGACCGAGCGGCCGGTGATCGCGGCGATGGCGTCGCCCTTGGGCGAGAGCACGACCGTCTGCATGCCGCTCGATCCGCGGGCGCTGAAGCTGTTGCGGATGCGCCCGTCCGGCAGGCCGATGAGCGTGATCCCGGCCTGGCCGATCGCCACGACGTGGCGCCCGTCGGGAACGAAGCGCGCGACGCGCACGCCGCCGGGGACCATCTCGAGGTCGAGCTGCTCCTGGCTCATCAGGTCGAGCAGCTTGGGCTGGCCGAGGGTGTCGATCACCAGCAGCCGATCGCCGCGCTCGTTGAACTCGATGCTCTCGCCCGAGAACCCCTGGTAGTTCGCGAGGCGCTCCCAGCGCTGGATGTCGAAGATGCGGACGATGCCGTCGATGGAGAGCGTCGCCACGATGGTGGCCGCCGGGTTGAAGGCCAGCGCGCGCATGGCCCGCTGCGAGCCGGTCGGGCCCTCCTTGGTGTCCTCGAACACGCAGGTCGCGTCCCAGGTCTTGTAGACCGCGACCGTGCCCTGCTCGTCGCCCACGGCCGCGAGCGCGCCCCCGCGGCACATCGCGACCGAGCCCATCACGGGCGAGCCCATGTCGAACAGGAGCGCCGGATACGCCTCGCCCTGGCGGGTGATCGCGACCGTGCCCCACTCGTCCGCGGTGATCAGGGCCCCCGACTGGGAGTCGAACGCAGCGGCCGACACCGGCGCGGCGTGCGGTGCGGCGCAGTAGCGATCGACCATGGACAGCTGCATCGTGGCTCCGTGCCGGTCCTCCGCGGCCGGCCTCGCTCGGGGTTCGGCATGGTAACCGAAGCGGGGCCGAGACGGACCCCGGTCGTCGCCGGTCCGGTACGATGCGCCGATGACCGCACCCCGGGTGGCGTTCCTCTGGCACCTCCACCAGCCCGACTACCGCGATCCGGTGGACGGTCGGCCGCTGATGCCGTGGGTGCGTCTGCACGCGCTCCGTGGCTACCGGGATCTGATCCTCGAGACGGTGGAGGAGGGCACGCCGTGGACCCTCAACGTCGTCCCCAGCCTCCTCGATCAGCTCCTCGCGCTCGCCGACGGACCGCGCGATCGTGTCCACGAGCTCCAGCGCTGCTCGGCCGAGGAGGCGGCGGAGGTCGCCGACGAGGTGGTCGCGACGCTTCCCTCCGGGCACCCGACGATGACGCGGGCCCATCCGCGCTGGGCCGCGCTGCGGTCGGAGCTCGAGGGGGGGCGTCGCCCGGGGCTCGCCGAGATCCGCGACGTCCAGGTCTGGTCGCTGCTCGCCTGGTTCGGCGCCACCGCGCACCGAGACTTCCCCGAGCTCCGTGAGCTCGCTCGCAAGGGCGGGTCCTTCTCCGAGGCCGACCACGCGGCGCTGATCGCCGTGCAGGACCGGATCCTCGCGGAGGTGCCGTCCTGGTTGCGCCGGCTGGGTGAGGTCTCGGTGTCCTGCTCGCCCTACTACCACCCGATCCTGCCGCTGGTGGTGGACGCCCGCCACGCGCGGCGCTGCATGCCCGACCTGCCGGACGAGGTGCGCTTCGCCTGGCCCGAGGACGCACTGCTGCAGCTGGTCTCCGCCCGCGATCGGGTGGAGGAGCTGTGCGGGGTGCGTCCCGTGGGGCTGTGGCCCTCCGAGGGATCGGTCTCGCCGGAGGTCGCGGCGCTCGCCGCCGAGGCCGGGTTCCGCTGGCTCGCGACCGATCACGGCGTGTTGTGGCGCTCGGAGCGGCAGGGCGCGGGTCAGGGCGGATGGGCGCTGGGGCACGGCGTGGTGGGGCTGTTCCGCGACACCGACCTGTCGGACCGTGTGGGCTTCCGGTACGCGGACCGCGACCCGCGCGAGGCGGCCGCCGATCTCGTCGCGCACGCGGCTCACCGCGCGGACGGTGGCACGGTGCTGGTCGCCCTCGACGGGGAGAACCCGTGGGAGTGCTTCGCGGACGCGGGCGCGGCGTTCCGTCGGGAGCTGCGGTCCGCGTTGGCGAAGGGTCCCGTGCGGGCGGTGACGGCCGACGCGGCGGCGGCGCTCCCCGTGGTGGGCGAGGTCCGCGAGCTGTGGACCGGCAGCTGGATCGGGGCCGACTTCCGGATCTGGATCGGGCACGAGGACGACCGCCGCGCCTGGCGCCTGCTGGCCGACCTGCGGGAGGCGGTGGCCGAGGCGCCCGAGCCGGCGCGAGAGGCGGCGATGCGGCACGTGCTGGCGGCGGAGGGCTCGGACTGGTTCTGGTGGTTCGGGGACGACTTCCGGACGTCGTGGAAGTGGATGTTCGACCTCATGTTCCGCGAGCACGTCGCCGCCGGATGGCGAGCGCTCGGGCGCCCCGTGCCCGAGGCCGTGACGCGTCCGATCGCGACGGCCGAGCCGCCCAGCCGGGTGGAGCCGCAGGGACGCCTGTCGATCGACGCGGAGCGCCCGGACGCCTGGCTCGCCTGGTCGCGGGCGGGGGAGGTGCTGGGCGGAGAGGGCGCGATGGCCCGCGCGGCCGCCGTGCGACGACTGCGCTTCGGGTGGGACGACGCGGGTGCGCTCTGGGTGCGAGCGGAGGCGCGCGGACGCTGGGAGGTCCCCGGAGCCGACGCCGTCTGGCAGCTCGACGACGGGCTGGTCGCGCGCTTCGACGCGGGGGCCGCCGACGTGGCGCTGGTGGACGCCGAGGGGGTCTGCTGGCCGGACATCCCCCTCCGCTTCCGCCCGGAGGACCCGTCCACCTGGTGGGCGGTCTAGCTTTCCGACAGATGCACCACGAAGGTGGTGCCCCGGCCGACCTCGGAGAGCACCTCGACCCTGCCGTGCAGCCGTTGGGCGAGCTCGCGCACGATGGTCAGCCCGAGCCCCGAGCCCTCGTGGCGGCGGGTGGTGGAGTCGTCGCCCTGCACGAACGGCTCGAACAGGTGTTCCACGCGATCCGCGGCGATCCCCGGCCCGGTGTCGCGCACCCAGAGCCGAGGCTCGGCGCCGCCCGTGACCCCCACCGTGACGGCGCCTCGCTCGGTGAACTTCAGGGCGTTGGACACCAGATTGAGGAGGATCTGGCGCAGGCGCCGGCGGTCCGAGTCGATCCAGAGCTCGCCCGTGGCCTCGAGCTCCAGCACCAGCCCTTGCCGAACCGCCATCGGGCGGGCCGCGTCCGCGACCTCGCGGGCCAACGCCACGAGGTCGACCCGCTCGTGCTCCACCACCAGATCGCCCGCCTCGACCCGCGACAGGTCCAGCACGTCGTCGATGAGCGCCAGGAGGTGTCGCCCCGCGCCCCCGATCCGCTGCAGGTCCTCGCGTCCGATGGTCACGCCTGCGTCGTCCAGATCCTCTCCGAGGAGCTCGGCGTACCCGAGGATGGCGTTCAGCGGCGTGCGCAGTTCGTGGCTCATGCGCGCCAGGAACGCGCTCTTCGCCCGGTTCGCGGCGCGCTCCTCGGCGCCCTCCAGCTGGGCACGCGCCAGGTCGCGCTCACGGGCCAGCAGCGCCTGGTGGGCCTCGAAGGTCGAGCGGTACAGGTTGTAGCGGACCTGGGACGCGGCGACGCAGATCAGCCCGGCGGTCACGAGGTAGAAGCTCGCGCCCGCGACCTCGACCGGATCGAGCCGGTGGGGCTGGACGACGTGCGCGACCGCGAACAGCCCGACCAGGGCACCTTGCACGATCGCCATTCGCCATGCGGGGAAGGCGTAGACCAGCCCGCAGCCCCAGGAGACGACGGAGAACCCGAGGACGTAGACCTCGTACCAGTTCACCGCGGTGGGCAGCATCCAGGCGATGCAGCCCCCGGTGGCGGCCACGATCACGGCGATCGCCACGTCCACCTGGACGCGGCTCCGTTCGTGCCAGAGCCAGGCGGTGATCGCCACACCGGTCGTGACCATCACCAGGCGCAACATCAGGTAGACGACCCAGCGGTCCGGCTCGAGCATCCGGTCGAAGACCGTCCACGGCAGCGGCAGGAGCACGGTCATCAAGGCCATGGTCCACGCCGCCGCCCGGTCGCGCTGCAGGCAATCGCGATCCCAGGGGTCCATCGGCGCGACGTTACCCCAGCGGCGCCTTCCCCACCGCGTCTCGGAGGGGTACACCGCGACCCGAGCGCCAGGGGACGGGATAGAATCTCCAAATGGGTGCGATTCACCTGCACTTCGATTCGATCGAGGACGTGGCCTGTCGCGGGGGGAACGCCGCCGGGGGCCGGCTGCTGGCGGTGGATCCCTCGGCGTGCACGGTCCAGGTGCTCGTCGACGTGGTGCTGAGCCGCGCGTTGCCCCAGCCTGCGCGCTGGCCGGCACGCTGGTGGCGTCGATGGCGGCCCGCCACCGTCCCGGCGCCCGTCGAGCGGAGGTTCGAGCTCACACCACCCCCCGTCGCGACCGATGCCCACAGCCACCCGGTGTTCCTGCGGATCGAGGGCGAGGTGCCACCATCGAGCCTGCGGGTCGGTGACCGGGTGTGGGTGGTGTCCGGCGTGGGATGCACGGCCGCCCTGCGGGACGAGGAGCCCGGCAGCGCGCGGATCCGCGCCGCGTTCGACCGGGCGGGCGACCTCGCGTGGGCGGAGGGGGCAGGGGAGGGCGACCTGCACGGGGCCCTGCTCGATCGCCGCCGGGCGGACGCCGCGCTCGCGGAGCTCCGTTGGCGCCGCGCCCTCGACGTCGACGGGTTCGCGGCGCGCCGGCCCGTGACCGACCTGCCCACGCTCCTCGATCGGGTCCAGGCCCACCCGCGGGACCGCACCCGCCTGGTGGCCGCGGCCGCCGCACGTCTCGCTGGCGCCGAGGACCGCGACGCGCTCCACGCCGTGACGCGAGCCCTGTTCGACCGGGTGGGCCTGGAGGAGCTCCTACCCCTGCTGATGCTGGTCGATCCGGCGGATCCGGGGGCCGCCGAGGTCGCGCTCTTCGCCCGCGCCCGTCTGGACGCCGTGGTCCGGGAGGAGCCCGGTCGCGCCGACGTGTTCGCCGCCGCGCGCTCCCGCTTCGGTCCCCCGACCCCTCCCCGATAGAAGAACCGGCACCAGGCCGGTGTCCCGTGCCCGTGCCCGAGAGCGGCGCTGGCTCCCGTCGTCGATCCGCGCCAGGGGGACCGGAGGGCGGCCGTCAGGCCGGTCCCGCCCGCAGGGCGGACGGAGGCCGAAGGGCCGACCCCGCAGGGGCCCCGGTGCCCCGCAGGGGCAGGCGCCCCATCCAGGTGGCTAGAATCCCGGTCTCGGTCGCGTCGCTGCGCGCAGGAGTCGGCCCTGTCGGGACCCTTCGAACCACCCTCACCCAGACCGTCCCTCCTGCGACGGTGGTTGGCGTTCGCCGGCTTACTGCTCGCGCTCCTCGCCTGTGCGGGGGGCGTGCTGTTGGCGGCCCCCTGGCTCTCGCCTCCCGACGTCGCGCGACCCGAGGTGTGGGACGACGGCCGGATCCGCTTCTCCTACCCGGGCAACTGGCGGGTCGAGGAGGTGCGCCTGCCTTCCCGGCAGGTTCGTCAGGTGGCGCTCGCCGATGCAGCTGGTCAGGGCGTGTTGTCGATCCGGACCGCGGAGCCGGGTCTGGTGTCCTCGCCTCGCACCGACGTCGAGGCGATCGCCTTCGACGTCGCCAGGGCGACCAGCGCGCAGACGGGCATGTCGGCCTCGGCCGAGGGGCCCACGCTGCCGGCACCGACTCGCACCCTGTTCGGGGCGCGCGCCGAGGGCGCGACGACCTCCCTTCGGCTCTCGGCGGGAGGGGTGGTGCTCCCCCCATGGAACGTCACTGCGTGGTCGGTCGTGGAGGGGGAACGGCGGTCGGCCACCGCCTGGGTCGTGTGGGACGAGGCCACCGAGCGCCTCGACGCCGCGGGTGTCGCCCTGGTCCTCGACACGTTGTGCTGGTCGGAGCGCTGAGCCGCGCTCACTCGCACGTCGTGTCGTTGGCGCAAATGTATGTGGGGCAGGGACGTCCACGGTCCCAGGACAGGCACCCGGTCTGCGTGAGCTCGCAGGTGAACAGCACCCCCGCCGAGCACTGCTGGTCACCCTCGTGGTCGCAGGCACCCGAACACGGCTCGCACTCGGCGTCGCCCGAACAGTTCCCCGACGGGCAGGGCTCGCCCGTGCCCCAGTCGTAGCACCCGTCGCCGTCGACCACGCAGGGGTACAGGTAGTCGGCCTCGCAGCGCGTCTCGCCCGGCTGACAGGCCTGGTCGCACCCCGAGGGCTGGGACGTCTCCGTCGGCGTCTCCTCGCAGTCCGCGGTCGCGCAGGTGCTGGTGGACCCCGAGGTCCGCGTGCTCGGGGCCTCGGCGGTTCCGCTGGCACAGCCCACCACCAGGATCAGGACGTACCCGGTCTTCATGGCCACCCGTAGCCGGACTGCTCGGTCCGAGCCACGACTGACCTGACCGACACCCGTACCGCGGATGACTTCGGCCGTATCCGCCAGCCATCGTCGCGCTCGACCGCCCGTCGTCGGGGACGTTGCCGGAAGGGTAGGACGGCACGTCTGTACCCCGCGACGACACCCATCGTGGCTGCGTGAGGGTGCTATCTTGCGGCGTCGGAGGTCAGGTGGGCGTCGAGCCGAACGGCGCATCGGGTGCCGGATGGAGGTTCCTGCAGCTGCCCGATCTCGGTGACGAGGATCGGAACCGGTCCGCACGCATCCTCGACGCCCTGCTGCTCATCGGCACCACCGGGATGGTGCTGGCGCTGGTCGGCACGACCCTCGTGTCCCCGAGCGAGGCCTGGTCCGGGATGCGCTGGTACGGACCGGCCCTGGTGTCGAACATCGCCTGTCTGGTCGCCATCCGCCTGGGGCAGGCCCGTGGCGTCGGGATCTACTACCTCGGCTCGGCCTACCTGATCATCGTCGGTGGGGCGGTCGTCAATGGAGGCTTCGGGGGTGTCTTCCCCTGGTTCCTGACGTTCTCGCTCGTGCTCGCGAGCGTCCTGTTCGGCACGCGCGGCATCCTGGCGGCGCTGGTCGCCACCACCGTGGGTGCGCTCGTCATCGCGGCAGCCGACGCACGCGGCTGGTCGAGCCCCGCGCCCTCCGAGCAGCACCTGCTGATCCCGTTCCTGCTGCTACAGGGCCTGGTCGGCGGCGTGCTCACGCTCGCGGGGCGGCTCCTCCAGAGCGCGCTCGACGACGCGCGTGCGGCCCGCGACGAGGCGCGTCTCAGCCGTCAGGCGGTCGACGACGTCCTCCAGGTCATGGCCGAGCCGCTGGTGTGCGTGGGCGACGACGGCATCGTCCAGCGGGCCAACCCCGCGATGACCTCGCTGGTGGGCCGGGAGGACCTGGTCGGCTCCTCGGTCGAGACCCTGTTCCGCGCCACCCCCACGGAGGGGGAGACGGTGATCTACGACGTCGACGGGCACCCGATCGCGGTCGCTGCCTCGAAGGGTGTGATCCCGGGGCTCGCCGTGTGGGTGCTCAAGGACGTGCGGCACCGACGGGAGGCCGAACGCCGCCTGCGGGCCGCCGCCGAGGCCGCGGAGGCCGCCAACCGCAGCAAGAGCCAGTTCCTGGCCAACATGAGCCACGAGCTGCGCACGCCGCTCAACGCGATCATCGGGTACAGCGAGATGCTGCGCGAAGACGCGCGCGACCGGGCCGCTCGACAGGACCTCGGGCGGATCGAGGGTGCCGGTCGTCACCTGCTGGCGCTGATCAACGACATCCTCGACCTGTCGAAGATCGAGGCCGGTCGGATGGAGATCCACCGCGAGCGGTTCGACGTGGCCGCGACCTGCCGCGAGCTCGCCCAGATCGTCGCCCCCCAGCTGGAGCGGGGACAGAACCGGTTGGTGCTGGACCTGCCGCCGGATCTGGGGACCATGTCCTCCGACGTGATCCGGGTGCGTCAGGTGCTGCTCAACCTGCTCTCGAACGCCGCCAAGTTCACGACCAGCGGTGAGATCCGGCTCGGCGCCCGCCGTCAGGGGGAGGTGGTGTCGTTCTCCGTGGCGGACACCGGCATCGGCATCAGCCCCGAGGCGCTCGCCCGACTGTTCCAGCCGTTCATGCAGGCGGACGGCTCGACCACCCGCCGCTTCGGCGGCACGGGTCTCGGGCTGGCGCTGGTCCGGCACTTCGCCCACCTGCTCGGGGGCGACGTGAGCGTCCAGAGCACCGTCGGCAAGGGCAGCACCTTCACCGTCACGCTGCCCGACACGACGGCCTCCTACCCGGGCGCCGAGCAGGCCATCGCGGAGATGCCGCGACCCGAGGGGGTGCTGGTGGTCTGCATCGACGACGATCCGATGGTCCACGAGATCGTGACGCGCACGCTCGAGTCCCGGGGCATCCGCGTGGTGTCCGCGCGGTCGGGGGAGGAGGGGATCGAGCTCGCTCGCCAGCTCCGTCCCAACGCCATCACCCTCGACGTCATGATGCCGGGGATGGACGGGTGGGAGGTCCTCGAGGCGCTCAAGCAGGACGAGGCGACCCGCGACGTGCCGGTGGCCATGCTCACGATCGTGGACCACGCGGAGCGCGGGCGGGCGCTCGGAGCCTCGGCCTGGCTGCTCAAGCCGGTGGATCGGCGCACGCTGGTCTCCGTGGTGCAGTCGATGGTGACCTTCGCCGGCGACGTGCTGGTGGTGGACGACGACGACGCGCTGCGCGAGCTCGCCGTGCGGGTGCTCACCGATCTGGGGCGCTCGGTGCGCCAGGCGCGCCACGGGGGGGAGGCGTTGGAACGGATGCGCGAGCATCTGCCGGGGCTGGTCCTGCTGGACCTGATGATGCCCGAGCTCGACGGCTTCGGCGTCCTCGAGGCGATGCGCAGCGACCCGGAGCTGTCCTCGATCCCGGTGGTGGTGCTCAGCGCGGCCGACCTGTCGAGCGAGGATCGGGCCCGCCTCTCGCACGCGACCCGCATCCTGGCCAAGGGGGCCGACCCGCGGGGGGCCATCGCGGAGGCCCTGTTCCGCACGCCGACCGGCGTCGAGCGATCGCCGGCGCGCCAGGAGGCATAGGCCTCAGCAGCCCAGCGTGTGGAGCAGCTCCCGGGCCAGCGCGCGGCTGTGGAGGGTCGCACGCAGGCTCGCCGAGGCGCCGATCGGGTGCACGGCGCTGCCGTCGCGCACCTCGGGACCGGACGGGTGGCACAGCAGGTCGCAGTCCAGCTCGAGCCCTTCGTCGGCGCGGTGCGCCTTCAGCTCCCAGCCGAAGCCGTCGTGGTCTCGCTCGGCGGAACGGTCGACGGTCCAACCGCGGGCGGTGACGGCTGCCGACACGGCGGCGAGCCCGGCGTCGGACACGGCGACACCCGCGATCACGGCGAGCTCGGCCAGCGCCGCAGCGCCGTCGCGGACGTGGACCCGGACGACCGCGGTGCCGAGACGCTCCGTGACGGCGAACGGGTGCCGACCGATCACGTCGGTGAGAGCGTTCTCGTCGGCGCGATCGATCACGACGACGAACGCGTGGGTGTCGTCCCGACGGCAGGTCGCGGTCGTGACACCGGCGCTCGGCCGCCCCGACAGGACCGTCCATCCGGCGTCCTGCAGCCGGTATCGAAGCTCGTCCCCGGTCACGGCGCGCTCAGAGGCCGGAGAGCTCGCGGACGTGATCGAACAGCACGTCCAGGTCGAAGTTCGTGGACACCCCCTCGGTGGCCGAGCGGTCCACCTCGTCCGCCACGTACAGGCGGAGCTCCCGGTTCGCGGTGTCGACCACGATGCTGTGTGCCGTGATGCCGGAGTACCCGTTCTTGACCGCATCGAGCAGGGTGCCCGCGTCGTCCGCGCCGACGGGAGCGGTGTCGATCATCGCCGCGAGCGTCTCCACCCGACCGTTCGTGTCGGGATCACCCAGGTCAATCCGACGCTTCGCGTAGTGGTTGGCCGCGAGCGTCACGTCCGTGCGGCTCTCCTCGCTGTCCTCGCCCGCGCGGCGCACCGTGACCTGGCCGTCGGGATGGGTGCGCTCACCGTCCATCTCGAGCACCACGCCACCTTGTCCGCCGTTGCGGGCCATCGGCATGGCGAGGTGGATGTTGCTCCCCGAGATCTGGGGTCGCGCCTCGAGCACGTCCTCCACTGCCGCCACCGGATCCGATGCGCCGATGGTCGCGAGCAGGGCGCTACGGGTGGCCAGCATGCGTGCGGAGATGCCCACCATCTGGGAGGCGGGGAGCTCGGGCGCGTCGTGGAGCGTGGCGCTCACGACCTCGTCGGTGACGCAGGACACGCAGCCCGCCATGGCGGGGAGCATGACCGACGCGAAGCGCGCGTCCTCGTCGACCGAGTCGTAGACCTTGAGCAGGTGGTCGTGGATGAACGTCCCCTCGGGATCGATGATCCAGTCGAAGTTCCGCCCATGGATCGTGTCGCCCGTGGTCGACGCGTCCCCCCAGACCGTGAAGGACGAGCAGCCGAAGTCGGCCGCTGCATTGGCGAACAGCAGATCCTCGACCTGGAGGTGGTAGGGCTCCACGAACGCGTCAGGGCTGTCGATGGTGAGCTGCTCGGCGGTGCACGCGTCGCTGGCCCCGTCGAAGTAGCCCTGGATCTCCTCGATCTCGCCGGGCTCGAACGCGGCGCTGCCGAGGACGAGCAGCCGCGCGTCGGCGTAGCTGTAGCTCGAGTACTCGCCGACCATGAAGTCCACGAGGTAGTGCTTGAACAGCGGGCCGATCTGGTGGCAGGTGAGGGTGCCCTCGGCATAGCCCATCTCGTACCGGCTCCCCCACAGGTACAGGACGTCGCGCTCGCCCTGGTGCTCGAGGCGGCCGTTGACGGCGGGGACCTCGGCGTCGTCGGACGGCGTGGTGGTGGCAGCACAGGCCCACAGGCTCAGCAGGATCATGGACACTCCGTCGCGCAGCCCATCGTAGCGGGGCGCGGAACACCCGCCACGTCGAACGTGCATCTCCTGCCATCAGCGAGGGGGGAGGGCCTTGGCAGAGCGGAGGGCTGCGAGCTCGCGGACCAACGCGTCCGGGTCGTCGAGCTGTGCGTCCGGGAGGAGCAGCACCCCCGATGCCAGCCGCACGCGGACCGCGCCCCCGTGTCGGACGATGCCGGCCACGCCGGACCAGGCGGTGACCGAGGAGGCGTTGGCCGCCTCGACCGCTAGCAGGCTGCTGAACAAGTCAGCAGCCTGCTCTTCAGCGTACCGCTCCCGCGTCCCCTGGCTACCTACCGGCCTGCCCTCCACTCCCTCCGAACCTTCGGTTCTACAGTCGCTTCGGGCGTCCGTCAGGGACCAGCTCAGGGGACGCTCCCGCTCGCCCGCAGGTAGCCGAGAAGCGCCTGCCGGCACTTCTTCAGCAACCTGCTATGCCTTCCTCGTTCCAGGCAGCGCGAATGGGTCCGCCGATCGCCTGGAGGTGCTGGTCCAGGGCGTCGGCCTGCTGTGTCCGGAGGCCCCGTTCCCACCAGAGCACAGCGATGCCGAACGAGGTGGTGCCCACGAGCACGAGCCAGGCGGAGGGCCCGGGAGCGGTCCAGGCCTGCCAGATGCCGAACGCCACACCACTCACCACGCAGACCCAACCATAGAGGCGGACCAGCGGCAGGTAGGGGAGCAATGACAGCGTCGTGGACAATTCTACTTGGCGTCCTCCGCTCCGGGCGGACAACCGTTCGCGTTCCGCCCTTACTTCCTGCTCCTTGGCCGATGCACGCTGGGGGGGCGGCCCGCGAACGCCGTCCCTCCGCTGCGGCCGACTCGGCGCCCGGTCCGCCGATGAACGGCGTACCGGCCCCCTCGAATTCGAGCGCGCGATCCCGACGGATCGTCACCGCGCCGCGCTCGGGCCCGCGGAGTCGCGTGGGTTCGGGGGCGATGCCTGGGGGAGCAGCCGCGATCCGCGCCTCGACGTCGGCGATCAGGGCCGCCAGGTCGTACGGGGGGACGATGGTCCCTCGCGGGAGGCGCAACAGCCGACGGCCCCCCACGCCGTGCAGCTCGACCGCTCCCCGCCGCGTGCGGATGCCGGTGATGGCGGACCAGGCCGACGTGTTGCGCCAACCGTCGCCTTCCATCCGGATTCCGGTTCGCTCGAGTCGAACGGTCGCCCGCATCGGTGGTTGGCGCCGGACGCGACTCCACTGGTTGCCGAAGCCCAGGATCAGGCCCAGAGGCACGGCCCACCCCATCGGCAACCGCGTGAACGCACCCGTCATCGCCTCGATCGCGACCAGGACCGTCACGGCGGCCACGGTGGCGGCCATCAGGCGCCGCCGGCCGAGGCTGCCATCGTCCACGATCTCGAACGACACGGCGTCCCCCTCCATCAGCGGCCACGCGCCCAGCGGCTGCCGGAGCGCCAGGCACCGATCTCGTCCGGGGTGAGGAGCCACCGTTCGCGAGGCGCCTCCACTCCGCGCACCAGGGCGCCTTCGTAGGGGACCGCCCAGGCGTTCCAGGGCGCCAGGCCGTGCCAGGCTTCGGCCAGCTCCTGCAGCCCGTCCCACGAGGTGGCGCCGTGGCCTGGTCGGCCGTGAGGTCCGCGGAAAGGATCGTCCACGGGGTCGTGGTGCCCGACGACCCGCCAACGGCCGCGATCGAGGTGGTCGGACGCCACGTGGAGGATGGCCAGCGTGCGCGAGGTGAGGGCGTCGAGCAGATCGACGTCGAGCGCCGCGGCACGGTGTTCCAGCAGGGCGCAGGTGGGCGCGCGGAGGCCCGAACCGGCCGCGAGGTCCTGCTCCCAGAGCACCTGCCCGAAGGCCCAGCTGCCGTCGGTGAGCGGCACCGCGAACACGTCGCCCACGCGCCAGGGCAACGCGCGAGGTCTGCGCAACGCCCGGAGCACGGCACCAACGGCCTGCACGTCGGCGTCGGCGACCGGTCTGCCAGATTGGCGCGCGACCAACGCGGCAGCACGGACCACGGCGTCTCTCCCGCCGGTGACGGCCACCGCGTCCGCCTCCACGTCCACGTCGAGGCGACCGCCCTGGTCCGCGTGCCACGCCGCGGCGAAACGCTCAGCCGCCTCCGCTTGCGTCGTCGCGCTCGTCAGCGCCGCCAGGTCCACCAGGAAGGAGCACGACGGATCGCTGGCCGACGGCAGGTCGATGTCCACCGGACCCAGCGCCAACGTGTCCACGTCGAACAGTGCTTCGCCTTCGAGGGACACCACGCCCCAGGGCTCCGCGCTGTCGACCCTGACCACACCCGAGATGGCGACCACGCGCCCGGCCAGCGTGCCTCGGCGCGGCCACGGCCCGGCGGCTCCCAGCGCCTCGTCGGTGAGCACCGCGACCTTCTCCACGAACAGGTGACGTCGACCTGCGGCGTCGACCAGCTCCGCGCGGACCAGACCGGGCTGCGGGTCGTCCGACACCCAGCCGGTCAGGACGACGGGGACGTGCACGACGGGTGAGTGTTTCATCGCCGGGCCTGGAGTATCTTGAATCCGGCCGACCTGGAGGTCCCGTGTCCCTGCTGGCGCTCTGTACCGTCGCTCTCGCCGCCGATCCGGTGACCCTGTCCCCACCCACCACCCGGGTCGACGCGAAGAAGGTCGAGGGCGACATGGGCGTGGCCTACGAGGTCGGCTCGTTCACGAAGGGGCGCGACACGATCGTGGTGGTCTGCATGGCCGACGGCGGGAAGCTGGCGTGCAGCGGATACGCCGGGACGACGCTGCAGCGCACGTTCGCCCTGATCGGCGTCGAGGGCGATCGGATGAGCTTCGACGCGGGCGATGGAGTCTCGGTGCACGGCACCCTGGTCGGCGCGGGTGCGACGTTCTCCGGCGTTTCGAAGACCGTGGTGCCGCAACCCACGAAGTAGCTGCTTCGGGGCTGGAGAGGCAGCGCCGTCCCAGATGTGGGAGACTGGGCGCCGCCCGGAGCTGCCATGGAGTTCAACTGTCCCAAGTGCAACGCGCTCTATTCAATCTCGGACCACCGGGTCCGAGGCGGTAGTGGCACGGTGCCATGTCGGCATTGCAGCGCGCTGATCGAGCTGCGGTGGCCCGAAGGGGCTGCTGCTCCACTCCCGCCGCGGCTGGTCCGGCCCTCGCGGCCCCCGCCCCGCGCGCCGCTGCCGCCTCCTCCATCGGCACCCCCGCCCGGCCCTCCCCGGAAGTCGAAGGCCCAGCGAGGCGCCCAGGTCGACGACGAGGACGTGGAGGACCCCGACACGACGCCCTTCGTCGACGTCGACTGAGGCCCGTTCGCTTCAGCCCGGGTGGTGCCCATCGGGGTGGTGGTGGTGGTCGCCGCGGTGGCGGCCATGCCCGTGGCGAGGCTCCTGCGCGTCCCGCTGCCGATCGTGGCGACCGTGGCACGACCCGTGCCGCTGCTCCTCTCCGTGCGCTGGGGGTGACTCGGACAGGCTCGCGGCCTGGGTCGCCTCCATCTGCGTGGGCTCGGGCGCCGGGCGGACGCTGCCCGACGCGAGCGCCGCCGCCGACACCATCCCCAGGGCACCCACACCCAGCGACGCCGCCAACGCCACGCCGCGGCTCATCATCCAGCTCGGCCAAGAGATCATCTCGCCTCCCTCCCCAGCGTCACCGGCTCGCCGGAGCGAAGGCGGTCATCGTTCGTCGCCGTCCATCACGCCCCCGGTCCTCCTCGGTCGTTTAATGGGTCGGGGGTTCGTTTCACGGGGTGGGCGACACGCCGTTGGCTACGGTCGGAAGCGAATGGAGGTCAGGCATGAGCGAGCGACCGATGCACACCGTCCCCGGGATGTTCGACCGGCTGGTGGCCTTGTACGCAGAGGGGGAGCGGGCGTTGGCGGAGAATCGGCTGGGGGACGCCGACGCAGCGTTCACCGAGGCGATCGGGCTGGACGACCACTTCCGCCAGCGGTGGATCACCTCCTACGCGCAACGGGCCTTCTGCCGGCATCGGATGGGGCGGCTCGAGGAGGCGATCGCCGACTACGGGGCGGCGTTGGCGATGAACGAGCCTCCGCCCCACCAGGCGCAGTACCACTTCCAGCAGGGCATGGCGCTCGCGGCCCTGGGGCGCACGGACGAGGCGCTCACCGCCTACGCCGCCAGCATCGCGCTCGCGCCCGATCAACCGGGTCCACGGCACCTCCGTGGCAAGCTCACCTGTGAGACCGATCCGGCGGCCGCGCTGGCCGACTTCGACCACTTCCTGCGGGTCGCCGACCACCCCGAGGTGCGCCAGCTCCGCGCCTTCTGCAACCTGCAGCTCGGCCACGCCGCGGTGGCCCTGCCCGACCTCGAGCGAGCCCCGGACATGGCGTGGACGCACTACCTGCGTGCCTGGGCGTGCGCCGCCACGGGAGACGTCGACGCCTGCGTGGCGGCGATGGCGGAAACGGTCGCGCGCGACGCGAGCTTCGCACGGTATTTCCACGAGCTCGATGACTACGCCGCCGCCCGCCGCCACCCGGGGTTCGCCGCCGCTGTGGGCTGACCCCGCTCGGGTTCGGTGGCGCGGTTCCAATGGGGGGCGGCTACCATGACGCATGCTCCTGATGGCGTCGATGGTCCTCGTGGTACCTCGCTCCTGCTCCCTGGAGCCGGTGGCGTTCGGTGGGGATGGCTGCGACCTCGGTCCGTTCGCCCGGGCCAGCGATCAGGACCTCGAGTGGAACTTCTCGTGCTGGACGGGGCCGGTGCCGGTCCTGGACACGTTGCCCTTCCCGGCACGTCGCCCCGACCGCGCGTTCAGTGGCGGTCCCCGTCGTTCGTCCGGCAACCCTTCAGCGACCCACGACAACGCCATCTGCGCCCTCCGCGATCCGGCGCGTTGGCAGATCGCGCACGTGTGGCTCTCCTGGGAGCACGGCTGGCGATGGATGGACGACACCGCCCACTGGAACGTGTTCAACGGCCTCAGGATGGACGACGGGTTCGAGCCGATCGACCGGGAGGGTGCGAGGGCCTGCTTGTTGGAGGCGTGGTCGCTCCCCGAACCGGATCCAGAGCGGTGCGGTCCGTAACTCGAGTGGTACGCCGTTCATCAGCGGACCAGGCGTCGAGTCGGCCGCAGCGGAGGGAGGCCGAGTAGAACTCGATT
>JACKER010000012.1 GCA_020632925.1 Alphaproteobacteria bacterium
GGCAGTAGCCGCGTCGCGTATGCTGCGCCCGTGACCACGGCGTCCGAGATCCGGGAGCAGCACCGTCGGTTCGCGGCAGAGGTCGCGGGCTGGCTGCAGCACGCCGACGACCGCGCCGTGCGCGACGCCTTCGACCGCCTGGCCGCGCAGGACCGCTGGGTGCTGGGTGCGCTGGCGCACCTCTGGGCGCCCACGCTCTGGCGGCGGAACCGCGTGCTGTTCGCGCCGCTCGTCCGCACCCACCAGCCGTCGGGCTGGGTGCTCGACGCGAGCGGGCAGCCCGTCCGGGACACGAAGCCCATCTGGAGCGCACCCGATCTCACGGCCTGGCTCGACGAGCTCGATCGCGCCGACGAGATCGAGCTGTACCGCACGCTCTACCGCCTGCGGATGCCGTCCGTGGAGAGCTGGCGCGCGGACCTCGTCGCCCGGTTCGGCGCCGCCACCGGCGTCCGCCAGCGCCAGGGGGTGCTCGACCGACTGGAGCTCGGCCTGTGGCTCGACGAGCCCACGGCGGTGACGCTGTACGAGGCCGACCCCGTGGTCGCGCGGCCGTTCGTGCTCCGCCACCTGCCGGTCTGGGGGCAGCGGTGGTTCCGCGGAGCGACGCTCGAGCGCTGGCCGAAGCTGGTCGAGGCCGCCCGGACGCGCGGGGACGACGAGCTGGTGTACGAGCTCTACCGCCGCCAGACGCCGGCCGAGGAGTGGCGTCGGGACGTGGTCGCGCTCGCGAAGAGCCCCATCGACGACGAGCGCCTGCTGATGGAGCTCGAACGCCGGCAGTCGATCCACGCTGGGGACCAGATGCTGGTGACCGCGGCCGACGTGCTGCGCCTGCGCGGCCGGGGCGTGATGCCGTGGGTGACGAAGCACCTGTTCGGCGTGCGGCGCTGGTGGCGCGAGCCCAAGGGGTACCAGGCACTGCGGGACCTGGCGCTCGAGCGCGGCTGGATCGACCTGTGGGGCACGCTGGTCCGACGGGCGGGGACGAGCGACCAGTTCGGCGCCGAGGTGACCGAGCTCGTGCGCCGCGGGGACGACGACGCGCGCGCCCGCCTCCTCGCGCTGTCCGGCGTGGGGCACGAGTGGAACGCGCCCGGCTTCGGCATCGCGACGGTCATGCCGCTCACCGACGCCGTCGCCGTCCAGGTCTACGGCCGGTGGCCCGAGCTGCTCCGCGGCCCGCTGCGGGTGCACGTCTCGGGCGGCTACACGCCCTACCCCAAGCTGCTCGAGGCGGCGCTGGCCTCCGAGGACGACGAGCTGGTCGAGGTCCTCGCGTCGCGGGTGGTGATGCTCCAGTGGCTGCGCGGGCCCCAGGCCACGGTCGTCGAGCGGCTCACCGCGGTCTTCCGGGCGCTGCCGGACGAGACCTTCCCCCGGCGCGCGGCCGCCGTGCTGGGACGCGTCCCGGCGTACGCGGTGTGGTCCTACGAGCGGCTGGTGAAGGACAACGCGTTCGCGCGCCTGCTCTTCGAGCGCTCCGGCCAGCGCTGGCTCGACGAGCCCGCCGCCCTGCGCGAGCTGCTCGAGTCGCCGTCGATCCACGTCCAGCACCTCGCGTTCCGCCTGCTCGGCCGCGACGACCCGCGCGCGATGGTGCTGGCCGCGGACAACCTCGACCTGCTGCTGCCCACGCTGCTCCGCCCGCTCCACACCCGGACGCGGCACGCCGCGCTGGCCGCCCTCGGGAACGCCGCCCGCCTCGACGCCGGGACCGCCGCGCAGGTGGTCGCCCGCGCCCGCGACGCGCTGGACCTCCCGGACCGGAAGTACCCGAAGGAGGCGGTGATCCGGCTCATCGCCGAGTCCCTCCACCGCTGGCCCGACCTCCGCCACCCCACGGAGCAACCGCACGTCTGGGGGCCGGCGTGATCACGAGCTTCTCCTACGCGATCCCCTCGGCCTTCGACAGCGCCCGCGACCGCGCCTCCCTCTCGCTGGCCCCCGACGCTCGCCGTCCCCTGCGCTTCGTCGGTCGCGTGACCAATCACGTGCTCCAGGTCCGCTTCGCGCTGCAGGCGCTCGGGCGCGTGATCTGGAACGACGACACCTGGCACGACGACGTGACCTTCGGCTGGCGCACGCTCGACCCCGTGGTCACCGTCCACCCCGACCGCCTGATGCTCGAGGCCTTCTCGCAGGACCTGTCCACCTGGGGCTGCGTGCTGCTCCCGCGCGAGCGCTTCGAGACCGAGGGCGAGGTCGTGTGCGGCACCACGAACGTCGACTTCACCGCCTGGCTGGCGGCGGCGCTCGACGAGATGCGCAGCAGCCGCCAGACGTGGCTGCGGGTGGAGCCGGGCGGCGTCGAGGTGCGCACCGACGGGTACGGCGGACGGCACGAGCCCAAGGTCGACGTGCCCGACCCCTGGCTGCGCGCCTACCTCTCGCTGCAGGCGGCGATGGCGATGCCCGGCACGCGCCTCGAGGTCCGCCCGGTCGACCTGCTGCACGCCGTCCGCTACCTCTCGGTCACCAAGGCCCGCGTGAGCCCGCGCGGGCTGCGCTTCGAGCTCCGGCCCGACGAGGACGCGGCGCTGATCCTCGAGCCCTGGGAGCACGAGATCGCGCTGAAGGGGGCCTGGCACGGCGGGACCGAGGCGCGCACGGTGCGGGTGTGGGGACGCCGGCGGCTGCGCCTGCTCGAGCCGCTGCTGCCGCACGCGACCGCGGCCCGGGTCTACCTCAAGGGGCGCGCGCTGCCGTGGGCGGTGGCCGTCGATCTGCCCGGCGGCATCACGTTCCTGCTGGTGCTCTCGGGCTTCACCGCGCGGGCCTTCGCCGGCTCCGGGTACCGCCTGCTCGCGCCCGACGACGCCCCCGAGGACGTCGTCCGCCGGGCCCACGCGCTGCTGCGCGAGCGGGTCGCCATCGGTACGCCGGCGCTCGCGGAGGCGCTTGGCGTCGATCTGCCCACCGCCGCTCGCGCGACCGCCCGCCTGTGTCGCCGCGGCCTCGGGATCTGGGACCTCGAGCGGCGCGAGCTCCGCCACCGCGAGCTGCTCGCCGATCCCGTCGACGAGGAGGCGCTCTTCCCGCCCGACGAGCGCGAGCTCGAGGGGAGGCGCCTGCTGCCCGCGGTGCGGCTCACCTCCTCGGGCTTCCGGGAGACCCGCAAGCTGCGGCGCCTCAAGACGCCCGACGGCCCGATCGAGCGCGAGCTCGTGTTCCGCGATCTCGTCGTGGGCGCGGAGGTCGACGGGCAGACGACGGAGATCGTGCTGTCGGACGAGGACCGCCTGATCTTCGGCCGCTGCACGTGCACCTTCTTCGCGGAGCACCTCCTCAACCAGGGGCCCTGCGCGCACCTCGTCGCCACGAGGCTCGCCGCCGACGCGCTCCGTGCGCGGTCCTCCGATGGGGAGGGGAGCGGCGATGGTACGCTCTGACCGCCCGCGGCGGGACCTCTCGCAGCGCTCAGCCAACCATGCCACGGTGTTTCGCCGTGGTGGCGGACTCCCACCACTCCTTCGCCGCGGTCCCAACGTACGAAACGCTGGGATCCACGGGTCCACGGCTTCGCAGGTGAACGCTCTCCCGCCGCGGGCACCCTCCAGGGGGACGGCGAGATGAGCTGGTGGAGCTCGCTGTGGGAGCGCCTGACGGCCTGGTGGCGCGGGGAGCCGACGCGCTCGGTGGCGCGGATCGGCGGCGACGCCGACGTCGACCAGGTCGTCGAGACGGTGCGCCTCTCGGGGACGCTGACCGAGCACGGACGACGGCGCGTGCTGCGCGACCCGAAGCTCCTGCCCAAGCCGAAGACGGCGGGCTGGTCCATGGGGAAGCGCCCGCGGATCCTGACGCGGGACGAAGCCTACCGCCTGTTCGGCGGCACCCTGCGGACGCGCAACCGCGAGATCCGGGACCTGCTGCCGGACCCGGACCAGCTCCAGCGCCACGGCCTGCCGCACCTCGCGTCGGAGGTGGAGCTCGCGGCGCTGCTCGATGTCTCGCTCACCGAGCTGCGGTTCTTCTCCATCCATCGCGTGGCCGAGCGCCAACCGCACCACGTCGTGTTCCGCATCCCCAAGCGGGGAGGGGGCTTCCGTACGATCACGGCCCCCAAGCGCCGCCTGCGCACGGTCCAGCGCCGCCTGCTCGCGCGTCTCGTGGACCTGCTCCCCGTGAGCGACGCCGCCCACGGCTTCCGCAAGGGGCGCTCCGTCGCGACGCACGCCGCCCCGCACGTGGGCCGCAAGGTGGTCGTGAAGCTCGACCTCGAGGACTTCTTCCACACGGTCACCTGGCAGCGGGTGCGCGGGTACCTGATCGCGATGGGCTACGGCTACCCGGTGGCGACGACCATCGCGGTGCTGGTGACGGAGGCCGAGCGCCAGCCCGTCGACCTCGGCGACCGCGTGGTGCACGTGCCCGTCGGTCCGCGGCGCTGCGTCCAGGGCGCGCCCACGAGCCCTGCGCTCTGCAACGCCATCGCCCACAAGCTCGACCGGCGGCTGCTCGGCGCGGCGCGCGCGCTGGGCTTCACGTACACCCGCTACGCCGACGACCTCACGTTCTCCGGCGACGACGCCACCCGGGTCTCCGCGCTGCTCGGGCTGGTCCGCAAGATCGTGGTGGGCGAGGGCTTCCGGCTCAACGACGCCAAGACCCGCGTGATGCGCGCCGGGGGCCGCCAGCGCGTGACCGGCGTGACGGTGAACCAGGTGCTCGGCGTCTCGCGACGGGAGCGTCGCCGGGTGCGCGCGATGATCCACCAGCACGGAGGCGACCCCGCCTGGCGTGACCGCATCGCTGGGCAGCTCGGCTGGGTGGGCGCCGTGAACCCGGAGCAGGCGGGAACCCTGCGCGCGCGGTGGAAGCGCGGGGGCGGGTGACGGGTCGGGGGAGTGGGTATGCTGCGCGGGGAGGGGCGTTGGCGCGCTGGCGGAGGATCGCCGCGGGCACCAGTGGGTGCGGTTGCCTCGGGCTGATGGCCGGCGGCGTCGGCGGCGTGCTGCTGGCGGCGACCATCACCGGCGTGGTCGTGACGGTCGCGGCCCAGTGGGAGGCGGCGCTCCGGTCCGCGCTCGACTCGGGCACGGGCGGGGAGGTCACCTTCGACCACCTCGGGCTCTCCTGGTCGGGCGTCGTCGTGCACGGCGTCGTCGTGACCGCCGAGGACGGAGAGCCCGTGCTGCGCGCGGACAAGATCAAGGTCGGCGTGCGGCGGTTGGACACCCTGCGGACCGAGCGCTGGACGCTGTCGTCGCTCGACCTGCAGGGCGTCGACCTCGAGCTGCGCCGCCACGGCGACGGGTGGGCGATGCCCCGCCAGACGCTCGCCTGGCTGGAGGACGACGCGCCCACCGCGATCCCGCTGCCGACGGTGGAGGTGCCGACGGTGCGCGTGCGCGGGGCGAAGCTCTCGGTTCCGCTCGACGCGAAGGGGCCACCGCTGCTGCTCGGGGCCGACGAGCTGCACGTCGAGAACGTCGTGGCGACCCCGGAGAACGGCGGCGTCACGCTCGCCTTCGGGCAGGTCAAGGGCCGCGACGGATCGGTCTCGGGCGAGGGCTTCACCGCGGTCGCCGGGACGCTGGCGGCGACGAGCCCCGGTCCGTGGACGTTGCAGGGCGGGTGGGCGCTGGCCTCGCTGGCGGCGGCGGACGCGCGGGTGGAGGCCGGGAAGGTCCACGCCACCGTGAAGGGGCTGGCGGCCGCCGGCTTCGACGTGGCCACGCTGGATCTCGGGGCCGCGGAGGCGACCGGCGTGGAGGCGAAGCTCGCCGGAGACACCGTCCGCATCGACAAGATCGCGCTCGACCCGGACCCGGGGGCGCCGGTGCTCACGGTGCCGCTGGTGGCGGTCACCGGCGTGACGGGCTCGCTCGCGGACTGGGACGGGCTCGGCGCGGGCATGCGGTCCTGGGGCAAGGTGCAGGGCACCGGCGTCGAGCGGGTGGAGGTCGCGAAGCTCACGATCGACCGCGCGAAGGTCGGCGGGACGGCGCTGTCGGGCGTGGAGGTGAGCGCGTTGCGGGCCTCGCCGGCCCAGGTGGCCTTCGACGGGCTCGCCGCGACCCAGGCGACGGTGGGCCCGGTGACGGTGTCCTCGCTGCGCATCGACCCGCTCGCGGTCGGGCCGAGCAAGACGCTGCGCCTGCCGCCGACCCGCGCCAGCGGCGGCTCGATCGACGTCGATCTGTACGCTCCCCACCTCGGCCTGTCCGGGCTCGTGGGCGCGATGCCGGCGGGCACCAGCTTCGAGCGGCTGACGCTCGACGACACGAAGGTCGCGGTGAAGGCCGGGAAGCGCTCGGCGGACGCGACGGTCGGCAGCGTGAGCAGCGACGACGTGGTGGCGGGGGCCGCGGGGTGGACGGTCGCGAACGCTACGTTCTCGGGCCTGGACGCGACGCTGCGCTCGTCCTCGGGTGCGCTCTCGACGCACGTGGGCAGCGGCCGGGTGCACGGCGTGGCCCTGGCCGAGCGCACCACGGTCGCGGGCGGGACGCTGTCGTCGGTCTCGGCGAGCGAGGGCGGGCGCGGGCGCGTGGCGTCCGCCAGCAACATCGAGCTCGGTGACGACGGCGTCGTGACGGTGTCGGGCGGCGAGGCGTGGACGGCGCTCACGGGCCCCCACGAGCTCGCCATCCCGCCGGTGCTCACGGAGCACGTCCCCGCCGGGCTCGGCGGCTCCGCGAAGACGGCTGCGAGCTGGTGGGACATCGCGCTCTCCGACCTGCCCTGGGTGCCCAGGCGCATCGGGGGCTCGGGCACGTTGCACCTCAAGGACGAGGCGATCGCGCGCAAGACCTGGGACGTGGTGGCGGAGCGCTTCGTGCTCGGGCCCTTCGGCGGCGACAGCGCTCCCATCTCCGCGAACGGGACGATGGCGGGCGGGACGTTCCAGGCCAACGGGCAGGCGACCTCGGCGGGGCAGGTGACGCTCGCGGTCAAGGCGCGCGCGCTGGACGCGAAGGAGTTCGAGCCCTACGGCACGCCGCTGCTCGCGAAGTCGGGGCTCGGCGTGGGGCCCGGGCGCGTCGCGCTGGACGCGGACGTGAAGCTCGACCGCAAGCGGCTCATCGTCGACGGCCAGGTGGCGGTCAAGAACCTCACGCTGGTGATCGCGGACAAGAAGAAGGTGGGTGCGGTGTTCCTGGGCACCTTCAAGGGCGGGAAGTTCACGATCGACGACAGCCAGGTGCCCATCCTGGCGAGCTGCGCGCTCGACGCCCCGGCCTGCTCGCCCATCGACGAGATCGTGGCGACGGTCACGCGCAGCCTGATGGACACCGCCTCGCACGGCATCACCGAGCCCGCCGCGGGCGTTGCGGACGGCGTGAAGGACGTGCTGGGCAACTTCGGCATCGGCGGCAAGAAGGGCAAGAAGAAGTAGGATCGGTGCAGGGTTCGGGGCGCCGCGCGGCCAGGTAGCTCGGGGAGCTGGAGGTCGACGATGCGCGCTGGGTTCGCTGCTCTGATCGGTCTGGTCGCCTGCGGGGACTCGCCCCCGTGTTCCTCGGCGATCGGCGACGCGGTCTCGGTCCAGTCCTGGATGTGGCAGGACCGGCTGGTCTATCTGGTGGACTACGGCTGTTGCGACATTCCCACCGTGGCCTTCGACGCGGACAGCTGCGAGCGTCTGTGCAGTCCAGACGATGGCTTCGGTGGCGATGGCGGGACCTGCACCACGTTCTCGGACGAGGCGAGCTTCGTGGAGACGGTGTGGGAGGTAGCGTCGACCACCACCACCGAGTGACGTGAAACATGCAACATGCCGTGAGACGGACAGCGCCATGCATGCGTGAGAAGGTGCGTTGTTTCGTTCGTGGGCGTTGGCACGGAGCGTGCTTGGGTTCCGATTATGAAACCATCGATCCTCAGTCCGCTCCTGATGTCTCTCACCCTCGGCATGGCGCCGTTCGTCCCGGAGCCGCACATCGTCGGCAAGCTCCGCTGGGTCGCCGGCGGCGCCGTTGGCATGGGGCCGATGGACTGGTTCGACCTCGCCCTGCACGGCGCGCCCTGGGTGTGGCTCCTGTTCACGGCCGCGACGCTGCTCGTCCACCGTGACCGGGCCACCGATGAGAGCGCCGCCGGGTGACGGCTACCGAGGGACGACGATACCGGTCTGACGTTTGTAGCCGTCGTCATAGGTGAAGTCGTAGGCGCCTTCCGGCGTCCTGGCGTGATCGAGCCAGAGGCCCCCTCGATTCGTGTAGGAGTAGGGGCCCGCTTCGGTACAGTCGAACGCCGTCCCTACCACCGTCCAGTCGCCCATCACGTAGACCCCACCGAAGTAGTTGAGGGAGGTCGCCTCGGGCAGGGTGCCGGTGGCGGGAAGGTGCAGGGCGAAGGTGGCGGCCACGGTCTCGCTGCGGCCGCAGTTCCCGTTCGCAGCTGGTTGTTCCCGGGTGCCCACCAGCTCTCCACTCACCGCCTTCAACGTCTCGTCCAACCCGATGGCGAGGACGAAGGTGGCCTGCTCGTCGTAGGTGGTCTCGCCCTCCTGGTGGAAGCTGTACGTCACGGTGCCGGTCGGGGACGGCTGACACCGAGAGAGGATCAGGCCGTCGCGGATGGCCTCGTCGCCGGTGAACAGGCTCCCGTAGGCCGCCCAACAGAGGATGTCCTCGTCGGAGAGTGCGGTCTCGTTCAGCGGCACCTCCTCGAGGATGCCCTCGACGTTCGGGATCGTGACCAGGGCCACCCCGAGCTCCCCGTCGCCGTCGAGGTCGAGGGCGGTCCGGGTGTCGCTGCGGACCCGTCCGTCGCCGTTGAGGTCGGCGCGCGGCCAGGTGCGCTGGCTGTCCGCGGGCTCCCGGTCTCCCGCGGTCAACGCCCGGTCGATGTCGATGACATCTTCGTCGTCGAAGTCGCCATCGCGGTTCTGGTCGACCCAGAGCTTCCGCACGGGCTTGCCGCGCGCCTCGAGCGCGAGCGTCGCCGAGAGGGCGTCGACCCAGCGGCCGTCGTCGTGCTCGATCAGGAGCAGCCGCAGGGCGGCGGCGTCCAACGTCGGGTCGATCGCACGCAGCCACGCAGCGAGCCCGGCAGCCTGGGGAGCGGAACCGCTCGTGCCCTCGTCCGTGAGCAGCAGGCCCAGGGGGGTTTCGGCGCAGCTCGAGTCCTTCTTCTGGCACGCGCCCAGCAGATCGGTGCCCAGCATGCGGACGTCCGCGGCACGGTTCGAGAAGCCGGCCTCGGCGCCCGTCTCGTCCGAAGCGCCGACGACCACCGTGTGCCCCTGGATCGTGGCGAGGTCCGGTCGCCGTTCGAGCGCTTCCTCCCAGACCTCCTCGAAGTCCTCCAGATCCTCTCCCGCGAGCAGCGTGCGCAGATCGCCGACCGTGGCCTGCGCGTCGTAGGCGCTGTTGAGGCGCGACCGGACCGGATCGGTGATGCCGGCGTTGCCCGACGAGCTGGTGTGCAGGAAGGCTCCCCCGTGCCGCAGGATCACCTCCCGCCACAGGAGCGCCGCCTCGGCCCGCGCATCCGGGGGCGTCTCGGGCACGAACCCGAGGGACGTGTTGAGCACGAAGAAGTCGTTCGGGAGGTTCCGGTCCAGGATGAGCAGGATGTCCGCGGTGTCTCCGGCGGACAGGACGTTGATCCCCCTGAGATCGAGCGTGGTCTCGGGAGCGGGGTGGGTCCCGATGGCCGCCTTCCCGTCCGCCTTGGCGCCGAGCAGGCTCGCGACCCAGAAGCCGTGGTTCCCGTCGAGCTCCCCCACCTCGTTCCTCAGCTGGATGAACGGGGCCTTGGGGCCGAGGAATCGGAGTTCCGGGAGCTGGTCGATCGGCTTGTTGGCCGTGAAGAAGTCGACCACCACCACGGGGACCTTCGTGGTGGCGAGGGACGCCACGTTCCAGGCCGCGAAGAAGCGCTGGTCGCCGAGCGCCGCGTTCCCGTTGGCCTCGAGCGGCGCCGGGGCCTCGCGGAAGTCGTCAGCGGGCGGGTCCGGGACCACGAGCCAGGCCGGGCGCGCTCCCCCGATGCCGTCCGCGACCGACAGTCGCGCGGCGACGGCTTCGGCCTCGGCGAGATCCTGGACCTCCGGGATCGTGATCGTGATCCACGGCAGGCCCGGCCGCGCCGACGCCACCGTCCCATCGACCTCGGCCAGCGCCGCGTCCAGGTCGTCCGCGTCGGCGCCCGCGCCCAGCCGCACCACCAGCCGGTTCCGGATCAGACCGTCGTCCCCCACGAGGGCGGGGTCGACCTCCACCGGTCCGGCGTCCGGCAGGAACGCGAACGCCTCCCCACCCTCGGGCGGGCTCGTCCCCTCCGGGTCCTTCTTGCACGCGATCATCGCCAGCGCGACCACCCAGACCCGCATTCCCGCACCCCAATCCAGTCCGCCTATCCTGTGGGTTCGAGGCGGTCCATGGGAGTGGACTCTGCCCGGTCGTACCGTGCTGCAGTCCGCCGTCGGGTCGGGGTAGGCTGGCGCGCGGAGGTGGTGTGCAGGTCGTCGTTGCGCGTGCGGTGAGCGCCCTGCTGCTCGGGACCCTGCTGTTCATCGCGGTGCTCCGCTGGCTCCAGGTGGCCACCGCCGCCCACCCGTTCCGCTACCAGGGGTTCTAGTGCCGCAGGAACTGTGGTTCTGGGCGGCGCTGGTGCCGGTGTTCGGGGTGTATTGGGGGCTGCCTCCGACGTGGCGGCGGGCGTTCCTCGCGCTGGCCTCGGTGGGGTGGGTGGCGTGGCTGGCCCCCTCGGCGGCGGCGCTGGTGCTGCTGGCCGGGCTCACTTTGTACGGTGCGACGGCCGGAGGGCGTGTCCAGGGGCGGCTGGTGGGCGTGTTCGCGGCCGCGCTGGTGGTGTTGCTGCTCGGGTTCAAGCTGCGCGTCGCCTCGGGCGTGCTGGTGCCGCTGGGCCTGTCCTACGCGACCTTCAAGCTCGTCCACTTCGCGGTGGAGCGCGTCCGCGGGACCCTCGCCCAGCCCGACGTCGCCACGTTCGTCGCCTGGCTCTTCCTGTTCCCGACCTTCACGGCCGGCCCCATCGAGCGGCTCGACCACTTCGTGCAGAGCCGGCCCGTCGATCTCGAGCGCGCGGCCGTGGTCGAGGGCGGCAGCCGCATCGTCCACGGCGTCATCAAGCGCTTCGTGTTCGTCGAGATCCTGTCGCTGGGCCGAACGCCGTTGGCCGCCCTGCTCGCCGATCTCGATGCCTGGTCGGCGCCGCGCCTCCTGGCCTGGCTGTTCGGTGCGTTCCTCATCGGCTGGATGGACTTCAGCGCCTACTCGGACCTCGCCATCGGCGCGAGCCGGCTGTTCGGGCTTCGGGTCGCCGAGAACTTCGACTGGCCGATCCTCGCGAGCAGCGTGGGCGACTACTGGAAGCGCAACCACCGCACGCTGAGCGCCTGGTGCCAGGCCTACGTCTACCTCCCGACGCTCGGCGCGACCCGCAACCCGTTCGTGGCCACCTTCGCGACCTTCTTCGTGATGGGGATGTGGCATGGCTGCAGCTGGCCCTGGCTGGGCTGGGGCCTGTGGCACGCGACGGGGGTGTCGGTGGCGCTGGTGTGGGCTCGGTTCCAGCGTCGTCGACGGCGGCGGTGGTCCCAGGCCAGGTGGTTCCAGCCCATCGGGCACGAACTGACGCTCGGTTGGCTCACGGCGAGCCAGTGCTTCGTCGTGGTGAGCGGCAGCGCGAACGCCGGCCGCGACGCGTTGCGGCTGCTCGGCCACCTGGTGGGCCTGTGACCGAGGTGCTGCGCCCGTCGGGGAGCACGTTGCTGGGCGCCCTCGCGGTGTTCCTCGGCTGGTGGGCGCTGCTGCTCGGCCTGGTCCGCCCCGACGTGCTGGCGCGGGTCGACGAGCGCTGGCTGCTGGCGGGTCCGGACGACGACTACGGCCACCTGACGCACCTGGTGCTGCAGCTGCAGCGCGTCACCTGGGGATCCGACACGCTGCTCGTGCTCGGTCCGTCCTCCACGCGCGAGGGCATCACGTCGGCGGAGGCGCTGGGCGCCGAGGTCACCCGACGGGTGGGCAGGCCCGTCGCGACGTACCTGCTGGCCGCGGACGCCGAGACGCCCTTCGAGTACGCCGCCATCCTCGATGCGATGCCCGACGGGTTCCGCGGCGTCGTGGTGCTCGGCGTGTCGCCGTCGCTCGTCGCCCGGAGCCACGTGGAGCGGGTGCAACGGGCCACGGACCGTCGGGATCTGGCGCTCGGATGGCGGTCGGCGGATCGGGACGCGGCGCTGGCCCGGGTGGGCGTCGCGACGCCACGTCCGACCGGCATGTACGTCCTGGACGTGCAGGACTTCCTGCTGCCGCGCGCGCTGGTGCCGATCCGGGTGCTGGCGGGACGACAGCCGGCCTACGCGCCGCATCGCAGCCCGCCCCCGAGGACCACGCTCGACGCCAGCATCCGCAACCTCGGCGGCAAGATCTCGCACTACGCCGAGGGCAAGGAGATCGCCTTCCCACTCCTGTGGCAGGTGATGGAACGGTTCGCGGCCAGGTCGACGGACGTGCGGTTCGTGCTCTGCGAGCAGCCGGAGTGGCGGGAGCTCTATGCCCACACCGTGGGACCCGAGCGGATGGAGAGCTACCGAAACCACCTCGAGCGCCTGGCCGAGCGACGGCCGGACACCGTGGTGCTCGATCCCGGCGTCGGGCTGTCCACCGACGACTTCGCGGACCTGATCCACCTCGCCACCGACCGGGGCCGCGAGCGGTACACCGACGGCCTGGCCCGCGGGGTCGCGGAGACCTGGCCTGGCCCGTAGCTGCCCGGGACGAGGTCGGACGATAGGGGGCGTCGCTGGAGGCTCGATGGGGACCGGTCGCGTTCGCGTCTACCTGGGTTGCTCGCTCGACGGTTGCATCGCGGGCCCCGAGCACGACCTGTCCTTCCTGCACGAGCAGACGCCCGAGCCCGATCCGTCCGTGCCCGACGCCGGGCTGGGGTTCGAGGCCTTCATGGAGCAGGTCGGGGCGCTGCTCATGGGTCGGCGGACATACCAGGTGCCGCTGGACTACGACGCCTGGTTCTATGGCGAGCGCCCGGTCCTCGTCGCCACGCACCACCCGCTCCCGCCCGCCCCGAAGGGTGGCATCGCGCGAGCGGTGCAGGGGCCGATCGAGGAGCTCGTCGCGCAAGCGCTGGACGCGGCGGGGGGCAAGGACGTCTACCTGGACGGCGGCGACATCGTGCGGCAGGCGCTGGACGCGGGTCTGGTGGACGAGATCTGCCTGAGCTTCCTGCCGCTGGTCCTCGGCCGCGGCATCCGCTTGTGGGAGGGGCTCCAGCGTCGCAACGATCTGGTGTTCGAGCCTCCCGTGACCCACGGCGCCCGGATGATCCAGATCACCGCCCGCGTCGTGCGGTAGCGCCCCTCGTCAGCCTTCGACGGCCTTCTTCAGCCAGGCGCGAGCGAATCGCCAGGTGCGGCTGACCGAGCGGGGGGACGTGTCCAGGACCTCCGCCACCTCCTCGATCGTCATGCCCCCGAACACGCGGAGCAGGACGACGCGCGCCGCCTCGGGCTCGGTCGCCTCCAGGCGCCGGAGCGCCTCGTCGACCTCGAGCACGTCGATCTCCTCGGACCACCCACCCACGTCGCCGAGCGTCGTGTGGAGCCTCCCGCCGCCGCGCTTGTCGGCGCGTCGCGCGACCGCGTGGTTCACGAGGATCTGGCGCATCGCCTTGCTGGCGACGGCGAGGAAGTGTGCGCGGCTCTCGTAGCGGAGGTCGCTGCGCTCGAGCTTCACCCAGGCCTCGTGCAGCAGCGCCGTCGGCTGCAGCGTCTGGTGGCCGCCCGCGATGCGTCCGGCGACGCGCCGCAGGGTCGCGTAGGTCTCCTCGTCGAGCTCGGGAAGCGATTCACTCACGGTGGGTCGAGTCCGGGTGGCAGGGGGAGGGGCGCGAGCGGGGCCAGCACCGGGTCGGCGTGGACCTGGATCAGCGCCAGCTCCGGCGTCCGCGAAGTCTGGAGCAGGCGGGCGACGGTGTCGCGCGCGGCGTCCAGGTCGCCCACTGCGGCGTCGAGCCGGGCCGCGAGCAGACTGCCCACCAATGCGTCGTCGCGGGTCCGGAGGCGCTCGATCTCGTGCCTCGCCTCTGCCAACCGCCCCTCCGTGATCAGGGCCTCGGCGCGGCGCGCGACCAACGTGCGCAGATCGTCGCTGCGCAGGGGCAGGTCCGCCAGCGCATCGCTCGCGAGCAGCCCGCCGTGCGGCGAGTCGTCCCGCTCGGTGAGGCGGACGAGCACGGCGGCCACGAGGTCCGGGAAGCGGTCGGGGACGGCCGCGCGAATGGCGGCGAGCGAGGTCTCGGGTCGCGTCCGCACGAGCCGGAGCAGCTCGGCGTCGGACCGGTCGGCCAGCGGCGGCGGCGCGGTGGGGGCGAGGAACACGTCCAGCGCGGGAGAGGGCGCCCGCACGAAGCGTCCACCGCGGATCCGGACGCGGTCGATGCCCACGAGCACCCGGGCGGCGTCGGCGTCGTCCACCGGGCGGGCCAGGCTGATCACGTCGGGCGCCGGGCGGCCGTCGTCGGGGCCGGTCCAGCTCGAGATCAGGTCGCCCACCTGGCACCTCAGGCGCACCTGGCCGCCTCGACGCTCCCAGGTCAGGCGCAGCTGGACGTCCTCGGGGAACACAGGCCCCGACACCACATCGAGATCGCCGTAGCCGACGCCGCGCGGACCGCAGATCACCGTGTTCGTCCGGTTCTCGCGGGGGCCCCCGCCGCCGCGCAGCGACTCGAACCCGAGCGCGCTCGGCCCCGTGCCGAGGTCCACGCGGAGCTTCGACCCGAAGTCCTGCTCGAGCCAGCGCAGGTCGAGCGTGACCTCGAGCGCCTCGTCCGCCGGCTCGATCGCGAAGCCGAGCACGTCGCCCTCGCGGCTCATGGTGTCGGCCGCGAGCCTGCGGCGGACGGGGTCCCACGCGACCGACCCGGGCCGCAGCACCCAGGTGGCGTCGGGCAGGCCGTCCGTCGGGCGCAGCTCGTCGCTCGCGGTCCAGCTGGGCCCGAGCCCGGGGGGCAGGTCGTCCCACGCGTGGGCGTCGCGCAGGACCTCCACGGCCTCGTCGGGCGGCGGACCGTCGAGGCGGACGCGACGCCGGGCGAGCTCCGACCGCGTGGCGCCGATCCGGAGCCGTCGCTCCTCGTCCACCTCGTCCCGCAGACCCTTCGTGAGGCGCAGGCCCTGGTCGAGCGCGTCCGCCGCCATCGACGGGTCGGCGTCGGCCAGGGCGAGGAGCAGCTCGCTCGCCTCGTATCGCAGGCCGAGGTCCGCGAGCACCCCGATGCGCCGGACCCGCTCGCGGACCTGGGTGGAGGCGGTGTCGGGCACGGTCAGCGCGACGTGCGGCGGCTCGGGGAGCGCCATGTCCAACGGCTCGCCGCCGGGGACACCGAGGACGCCCGACCGGCTCCCGTCGCGGACCATCCACACCTCGTCGGCGTCGTCCTCGTCGAGATCCGCCACCCGGTGCAGCCAGACGCCCGGCACCAGGAAGCCGCGCCAGCGTCCCTGGTCGTCGAGCCGGCCCACCGCCATCTCGACCTCGTGCCGGGACACGATGACCTCGTCGAACCCGTCGCCATCGAGGTCGCCGACGTGGACCCGCGACGCGAGGAAGTCGATGGGCGTCCGCGCGAGCTCGACGAGCGCTCCGTCGCGCAGCGCCAGCGTCACCAGGGTGGGGGGCGTACGGAGCGCCTCCTCCACCAGCGGCGGCAGCGTGGGGTCCAGGCCCAGCGCGACGATCCGAGGTCCCTGCGGGGTGTGGGCGATGTCGAAGCGGCGCAGCCCGATGCGGTAGGTGGCGAGCTGGCCGCTGACCTCGTCTCGGACGCGCAGATCGCGCAGCCCCCAGCCGTGGACCCCGTACGCGACCTCGTCCACGCCGTCGCCGTTCAGGTCCGCGAGCCGGACGCGGTAGACGTAGCCGCGGGTGTCGACGAGGTGCGGGTCGTAGGGGCGGACCCCGCGGGCGTCGGCGACCAGGAGGCCCCCGTGGGGATCGTCCACCCCCACCAGCGTCCGGTCGCCGTCGATCCGCATGCCCAGCGTCCAGGTCGTGCCGGGCCACGGCAGCCGTGTCGCCGACCCGTCGCCGGCCACGTCGACCATCGGCCCGCCGAGCGGCGTCACGAGGCGCACCTGCCCGTCGTGGAAGGCGATCGGCGGCGGGAGGTGCGCCACACCGCTCCAGGGCACCTCCACGTCCTGCTCGACCTCGCCCGTCGGACCGTGGCGTCGCAGGTGCCCCTCGCGGAACGACCACCGCGCGCCGTCGAGATCGACCTCGCCGTCGCCGACGAAGGCAGAGTCGGGGCGCGCGTGCTCGAACAGGTCAACGAGCGGCGCGAGGTCGGCGGGCATCACCGCCTTCGCCCGCGCCCAGTCCCCGGAGGAGAGCGCGGCGAGCTGGACCAGATCGGGGTCCGCGGCGTCCCCCAGGCGCTGGACCACCGCCACCAGGCTGGCCCACTGCCCCTGGCGCACGAGCTCCCGGGCCAGCGCGGTGAGCGACCGCTCCTCGGTGGCGCGGGAGGTCGCGTGAGCGAAGGCAGCCGCCAGCGCCAGGAGGCGGTCGTCCGCACCGGTGGCCTCCTCCGCCAACGCCAGCCAGGCCTGCGCGAGCACGGGGGTCCCGAGCAGCCCCTCGTCCTCCACGAGCGCCCGGAGCGAGGCGCGGCGCTGCTGCGGGTCCTCGAGCGCGAGCGCGACCCCGAGCGCCGCCTCGGCGGCTCCGACGCGACGTGCCTCCGCCTGTCGGTCCAGCGCGGACTGGCCCAGCGGGACGAGCAGCGACCCGAGGGCGGTCGCCGCTGCCCCGAGCGCGAGCGAGCGCCGCGACCGTCGCCACCACGAGCGCAGGCGGGCGCCCGGGTCGTCCTCGAGGGCTCGTGGCACCCGGTGCGCTCGGATCCGCCGCAGGTCGTCGGCGAAGTCGGCCGCCGTGGCCTGCCGCCCCTCCACGGTCGGCGACATCGCCATCCGCACCACGGCCGCGAGCTCCGCGGGCACGTCCTCGGAGAGGGGAGGGGGCGTGGACTTCGCGGCGAGCGCGGTCGCGACCGAGGTGACGGCGTCCCCGGTCAGCGGCGACCGTCCGGTCACGAGCTCGAACAGGGTGGCGCCGAGCCCGTAGACGTCGGCCCGAGCGTCCACCGGCGCGTCGCCGAGCTGCTCGGGCGCGACATAGGCCAGCGTCCCTCCCGAGCGCGCCGTCTCGTCGTCGAGCGCGGCGATGCCGAAGTCGAGGACCTTCACCCGCCCCGACTCCCGCTCCACCAGCACGTTGCCGGGCTTGATGTCACGGTGGACGACGCCGCGGTGGTGGGCGTGGGCGACGGCGTCCGCCACCTGCACCATCCACGCGAGCCGCTCGTCGAGCGATCGGCCCGCGGCGGCCTTCGGGAGCGGGTCGCCCTCCACGAGCTCCATGACCAGCACCGGTGCACCGTCGGCGTCGAAGGCGCCATAGACCTGCGGGATGCCCGGGTGGAGCACCCGCGCCAGGATGTCGACCTCGCGGAGGAACTGGGCGCGGGCGGCCTCGCCGTGGCGGAGCGGGTGGAGGGTCTTGAGCGCGACCCGACGCGCGGGGAAGGCCTGACGCGCCTCGTAGACCACCCCCATGCCGCCGCGACCGAGCTCCCCGAGGATCTCGAACTCCCCGATGCGTGCGGGGACGGCGAGCCCCGCCGCCCGGTGGACCACGCCGGCGAGCCCGTCGACGGTGTCGAGCGCACCGAAGGCCTCCTGGTCGGCGGCGAGCAGCTCCTCGACGGCCCTCGCGAGCTCGGGATCCTCGGCCGCCAGCTTCGCGAGCTCGGCGGCACGCTCGTCCGCGGGCAGGTCCACCACCCGCTCGAAGGCCGCACGCGCCCTGGCCAGCACCTCGAGGTCCATGCCGACCCGACGTATCGCCAGGCGCCATCGGCGCTCCGTCGTGGCGATCATTTTTCTTGGCGAGGTCTTCGAGCGCTTCTGGTGAGCAGGGGCACGGAGGCTCGACATGAACGCCCTCACCCTCGCGCTCCCCCGTGTGACCCCGCCGGTCTCGGGCTGGCGCCCGAAGCTGCCGACGCGCGCCGACCTCGAGAAGGCCCTGGTGCCCCACCTGGTCGACCTGCTCGCGCGTGGCTGCCGCCTGCGCATCGCTCGGAGCCCCGAGGAGCGGGAGGCCATCTACCGGTTCCGGTACGACATCTACGTGGCCGAGCGGAACCGGGTGGCGTACGCGGGCGCCGACCCGGTGCGGAAGCGGATCTTCGTGCCGGAGGACGAGGCGCCGGGCACCGAGCACTACTACGTGGCGCAGCGCGGCCGCATCGCGGCGTCGGTGCGGTACAGCCGCCTCGTTCCCGACGAGCTCCCGGCCGATGTGCGGGAGGGCTTCGGGATCGACGAGCTCCCGGGCCTGGACCGGCTCCGCCTCTGCACGGCGAACGCCTTCTCCGTCGCCCCCGACCTCCGCGGCGGGCGCACGGGGGTGGCGTTGCTGCTGCGCGCCGCCGAGCACTTCGTCGCGGCCCACGGCATCGAGGCCTTCGTCATGTCCTGTGCCCCCGGGCTCGTCTCGACCTACCAACGCGTCGGCTTCAGGGACTTCGGCGCCGGCCCTCGCGTCAAGGACGTGGCGCTGGTCCCGCTGGTGCTGTTGACGGGGGATCTGGAGCACCACCGGCGGACGGGCTCGGTGTTCCGGGCAGCGACCGAGCGCGCGGTGCGGCGCGGGGTCGTGACGCCGCTGCCGGCCGGGCACCCGGTGATGGAGCGGCTCGAGCGGCAGGGGCGGATCGTGACCTCCCCCGAGGGGCTGCGCGCCGAGCTCGCGACTGCTCCCACGGGACCCTTGCACGGGCTCTCCGAGGCGGCCACCCGCCGCCTGCTCCAGAACGCGCTCGCGATGGACGTCCCTGCGGGAACGCGGCTCACCGCGCAGGGCATCGCCGAGAAGGAGGCCTACCTGGCGCTCGGCGGCCGCTGGGAGATCCGCCGGGGCGACCAGGTGGTGAGGACCGCGGGTGCCGGGGCGCTGCTCGGGGCGCGGGCGGCCTTCACGCCCGACGGACGGCGCCCGGAGAGCGTGGTGGCGGTGGACGGGGGCCGGGTGCTCCTGATCCGCCACTCCCGGCTGCGCGCGCCGCGCAACGCGGTGGACGCGGAGGTCCGCGAGGCGCTGCTGGCGACGCTGGTGGGCCTCAGCCCCGCGTGAGCAGGCGCGTCACGAGGACGAGCGCGACGACGACCAGGAAGCCTCCCTGGAGTCTCCGCACGACGGCGACCGGCACGCGCGTGGCGAGGTGGCTGACGACCGGGGCGACCACCAGCGCGGGCAGCACGAGCCATGGCGCGAGCGTCGGGTCGAGGCGTCCGGCCTGCAGGTAGGGGAGGACCCCGCTGCCCGCGCTCACGATCCCGAGGCACAGGCTCAGGGCGACCGCGCGGCGGAACGGCAGCCCCACGAAGGCGTAGAGCGCGTTGGCGACGACGATGTTGCCGCCGCCGCCGAACAGGCCGGCGAGCAGGCCCGAGGCCGCACCGATGGCGCCGACCCCGACCAGCCGGGCGCGCGAGGTCTCCCGAGGCTCGGCGCGCTCCTCGCGTTCGCGGGCGCGGAGGAGGGAGACGCCGATGAGCAGCACGCCGGCAGCCACGATCGCCTGGAGCACCTCGCTCGGCAGCCGCAGCGCGAGCGCCGCCCCTGCGAGCGAGCCGGGGATCGCCGGTAGGCAGACCAGCGGCACGAGCGCCCATGGCAGCCCGTCGGCGCGCGCCTGGGGCCACAGCGCCGCCGCCATCGAGAACACCTGTGTCCCGAGGCACAGCCCGATGGCCGCGTGGACGTCGAAGCCCGCGAGCAACAGGCCGGCCATCACGACCGAGAACCCGTTGCCGCCTGTCAGGCCCGTCACCACGCCGCTGGCGGCGCCTGCCACGACGAGGATCGCGAGCTGCATCGCCCCGACGCCTATCCGCGCCGGGCGGTCCTCGCAGCGCCTCGGATCACGGGTGATCCGCAGCGTCGGACGGATCGTGGACGGCACAGAGCTCGGCGCCGTCGGTCCAGCCGTCGCCGTCGCTGTCCGCGACCAGCGGGTCGGTCCCGGCCACGCACCGCTCGGCATCGTCTCGGAGGCCGTCGGCGTCGGTGTCGTCGCCCATCGGGTTGCGGTACCAGGTGACCCCCGGCTCGGTGACGACGTCGGTCCAGCCGTCGCCGTCCAGATCACCGAGGTGCAGCACCTGCCCCCAGCTCCCGACGGTGAGCTGTCCCTGGGGCGCGCCGGATTCGAGCGGGATCCAGCTCAGTCCCGTCGCATCGAGGAGCACGAGGTCGTCGTCGCCATCGTGGTCGAGGTCGCCCACGCGGGTCATGGCCGGTCCGGGGCGGTCCACCGGGGCGGCGAAGGACCCCCCACCGAGGTTGCGCCAGGTCCGCATCGACGGCGCCTGGCCCGGCTGGGAGCTGCCGTTCAGGACGATGTCGGGCACCCCGTCCCCATCCAGGTCGCCCGTGGTGACGGCGACCGAGTAGGCGAACCCGCCCAGGTCGTGGACGGTCCAGGTCATCGCGCCGCCGCTGTTCTCCAACCAGCCCGCGGCGGTCGAGCGTCCCTGCTCCATGTACGCCAGGTCCAGGTCGCCGTCCCCGTCGAGATCGGCCGGCGACACCTCGATCCAGTAGGTCCCCACGTGGATGCGGTGGGGGATCAGGTTGGCGCCGCCGACGTTCTCGAACCAGGCGAGCTCGTGGAATCCGTTCCAGCCGACGAGGTCGACGTCCCCGTCCCCGTCGAGATCCGCGGCGGTCAGCGGACCGTCGTAGGTGGGCTGCGCCACCTCCAGCGGTGGAGCGAAGGCACCGCCTCCGAGTCCGCGCAGCACCCAGATGTCCAGAGCCGAGACGACCAGGTCCGGCACGCCGTCGCCCGTGAGGTCGGCCACGGCCAGGCCGGCGCCCTGCACCGTCGTCCAGTAGTTGTAGTACGGGACCCAGACCTGGTGGTCCCACAACCGGATCTCGTTGGTGAACACGCCTCCGCCCTGGTTCTCGTACCAGTAGAGCGTCGCGTACTCCTCGGTGGCCAGGACGTCGAGGTCGCCGTCGCCGTCGACGTCACCGAGCACCAGGTCGTCGCCGAAGAAGGGTACGAAGTCGTCCACGATCGTCCTGGTCCAGGGCAGGCACCCCCCGTCGAAGCGGGTGGGATCGGTGTTCAGGACCACCTGCTCGGCGTCGTCCGAGACCCCGTCCCCGTCGCCGTCCGAACACGTCGAGCTCGCGAGCCCGGAGTCGCCGGTCTCGGTGGGCTCACCGCTGTGCTCGTCGGTGTCGGAGTCGCTGTCCGCGTCTGCGTCCGCGTCACTGTCCGCGTCCGCGTCCGCGTCCGCGTCTGCGTCCTCGTCGGTCTCGTCCGCCGTCGGCTTCGGTCCGCCGCACGCGAGGAGCGTCACCACCACCCAGGTCCGTGCCGTCACGACCACCTCGCCAGCACGCTAGCGCCCCGCCGAAGGATTGGCTGCACCATCGGTTCGTGGCACCCTGTCGCGCAGGGGGGACGTGTGCCGGAGGACTTCGCGAGCCAGATCGCGACCCTGCGTGTCAGCCTCGCCGCCGAGGAGCGCCAGTGGGAGATCGGCACCTGGTCGAGCGGCTCGGGCGAGGGGCTCGCGTCGATGTTCGAGGTCCGCACGCTGCAGGTCGCCCGCGCCTGGCTCACGCCCGATCGGGAGGAGGGACGTGCCCTGATGCAGCAGGTGTCGGACGATCCCAACGACAGCGGCGCGCGGCTCCGGCCCCACATCGACGCCTGGCTCGCGTCCCCCGACGTACGGTTCGGGTGAGGTGCCCATGATGTTCCAGTCCCCTCGGCGGTTTCCGGTGCTGGTCGCGGTGTCGTTCGTCTGGTGCGTGCGAACGGCGTTCGCGGGGGGCGCCGCGCTCGATCTCGCTGGAGACGCGTCCGATGCGGTGGTGGTGAACGACATCGGTCAACACACGGTGATCACCGTCGATGCGGCGGGTGTTCGCGGGGGGCCCTCGGTCCTCGCGCCCGACACCACCTGGCGGCTCGACGCCGATCGGCGAGTTCCTGGCCGAGCCGTGCTCGCAGCGATCGCCGATCTGGGGAAGGCCGACCCGGCTCCGAGGCTCTCGCTGCGCCTCGGTGATCCCCGACCCCAGCTCGACGTCCCGCAGATCTCCGTCGTGCCCGGGATCGAGCTCGTGGTGCCGGACGAGAACGGGATGCCCCTGGTCGCCATCGACGCCGGAGGGTCGTGGACGCTGATGCGGCTGTCCATGGACCGGGAAACAGTGCTGTACGAGCTGCGGCGGCGCCTCCGCGCGACCGCCAGCAAGCGCGTGGTGGTCGAGGTCGCACCGGATCGACCCTGGCAGGACACGCTGGAGCTGGTGGTGGTCGCGCGCCAGGCGGGTGCCGCTGCCATCGTGCTGTACGACCCGGCCCGTCCCTTGCCCTCTCCGGCTGCGCCTCCCCCACCGCCATCGGTGGGAGGCGTTCCCCGTCGGTTCCACCACAGCGAGCTCGAGGTGGTGAGCCAGGTGCCGATCGACGTGCCGGTCGAGCTGCGCCCCACGACGCAGGTGCGGTGTCTGTCCACCGTGACGATCGATCCGACGGGGGTGCCGACGGAGGTGGTCGTGGAGGCGTGTCCCGAGGCGCTGCACGGCCCGGTCCGAGCGTCCATGATGCAGTGGCGCTGGAAGTCTCCGGTGTACGACGGCGCCGCCGTCGCCGGCATCACCATGATCGGTGTCGTCATCCAGCCCTGATCGACACCGTCACCGGCCGACGGGAGCCTTCCGGGGCGGCCAGGCCGACGTCGGGTGGCTCATCCAGGGGCTCCACAGCCGCTGGACCTGCGCGAGGACCTCCGGGTCGGGCTCCGGTACGCGGACGATCAGCCCATCGAGCAGCTCGACCGGGTACCACCAGGGCAGTCGGTGCCGCTCGGACCACGCCAGCACGGGTTCGTAGATCGCCATGGCGTCCGCGACGTCGGGCGCCCGCCTTGCGGCCCTGGCGTGACCGAGGACGACGGCCACCATCAGCTGGTCGCGCTCGGGCTCCACGACGCCCTCGGCCAGCGCCATGGCTCGTTCGAGGCAGCGCAGCGCGTGTCCCGGCCCCCCGTCTCCGAGAACCGTGATCGCGGCCAGGTCGACCAGGAAGTGCACGATCTGGACGCTTGCATGAGGAGTTCCGTCCGCCGCGGCGTCCTCCATCAGCGCCACCGCGCGGACGATGAGCGTCGCCGCCGCGGGATCCCGCCGGTCGTCCAGCAGACCGGCCAGGCGGTGCAGCGCGCGGGCGAGGCTGTCCTTCCGATCGCCGTCGACCGCCACGACGCGTTCCCAGCAGAGGATCGCCAACTCGGCTTCGCGGACGGCGTCGTCGGACGACCCCAGCAGCTTCCGCGCCTCCACCAGGTGGCCGAGCACCTGGGCGCGAACCCTCGCGAGCTGGGCGTCGCGTCGCCCCGTAGCCAGGTCCTCGGCCTCCAGCAGGACGTCGGCTCGTCGGAGGAACCCCAGCGCACGGCTCGGTTCCCCTCGCTCCAGCCACCGCCGTCCGAGCTCGCGCGCCGCGGAGATCGCGCGCTGAACGGCGTCGAGGTCCTGCGGATCGGCAGCGAGCCGGGCCTCGGCGGCGTCCCACGCCACCTGGAGCTCGGTCACCGTGGGGTGTTCGCCATGGTGTGGGTCCAGCACGTCACCTGATGTCGTCACGGTCCTCACCGTCACGTGCGCAGTCGGCCCGCCACCTTAGGATGGAGGTGGCGTCGCTCGCTCACGCGCGGCGTTGGCGACGGAGATGGGTTGGATCCGATGACGACGTGGCTCCTCCTCGCGTCCGCCCAAGCGCGGACCGCCAGCGGCACCGGGCACCCGTGGCGCCACAACGTCGTGGTCCGCGACTGGCCGTATGCGTGCCACGAGGCGGGGCTGCGCCCGTTCGATCCGGTGGGTCGCACCGTACCGCCACGCCGGCAGGTCCACGGATTCGACCTCCTCGAGGACTCGGAGACGTGTGGCGACGGGCACGCAACCGAGGTCGGTCCGATGGAAGGGCTGCCAGGTGTCCCGTCGCCGCGCCAGGCCCTCTCCACCTGGAACGCGGGTGTGGTGGAGGTCCACTGGTGCCTGGAGGAAGGGGACACGCTCGTGGCCTCGGGGCCCGCGGCCTTCTCCGCTCACCTCGACGAGGCGATCCCTTCGGAGTGGACGATCATCCCATGGAGACACAGCCGGGACCGCCTGATCCACGACTGCCCCTGGCGTCGGGTGTTGCGTGTGCCCATCGTGCTCGAGCTGACCACGGCGGACGGTGGTGTGAGCGGGACCCTGACCGCGTGGCTGCTGGTCAACTCGGACGAGCCGGGGACGTGGGCACTCAGCGAGCGAGCGCCGTCCATGGTCCGCGTCGGCGACGCCTTGGTGGAGGCGTGGCGATCACGCTCTGGTGAGGCCGAGGGCGTCCCCGGCGGCCGGCTCTTCACCTCGGTGAGCCCGTACTGGGGCCATCGCCAGCTCACGCTGTGGGTGGGTGTGCCCGAGGACATGTGGCGCCTGGAAGGTGAGTGGCGATGGTCCGCGCGGTGAGTGGGCCAACCATCCACTGGGCGCGATCCCTTGAAGCCAGCCCGATCTGCTCCGCCAGGTGCCTCCGCTCCCGCTCCCGCTCCCGAACGGTGCGCCGGCATACCTCGGACGGCCCGTAGGGAACGACCACCCGCTCCCGCTCCCGCTCCCGCTCCCGCTCCCGAGGCGATGTAGGAGGCGTCGGCGGCGGGTCGAACCTCCGACCACCCGAAGGATGGAACGTCTCCCGAGATACGACCGCATCCGCGGCCAAGCCACGCCAACGCGCTGTGCCGGCGCTTCCGAGCATCGCGCCCTGAGTCGATTCAACCGGCGCGTCTCCCGGTGTCGAGCCGCGCGACCAGCGCCCCCCGGTCCAGCTTCCCGTTCGGCGTCGTCGGGAAGGTGGGGACCGCGAGCAGCCTCCGCGGCACCATCACCGGGGGCAGACGCTCCGCGAGCCGGGCGCGCACGCCGTCGGCGTCGATGCTCTCGACCTCCACGAAGCCCACGAGCCCCTCGGCGCCCGTCGCCCCGAGCGGCCACCCCACCACCACGGCGCGAGCGCCCGTCACCGACGCCAGCGCGTGCTCGACCTCACCGAGCTCCACGCGGTGTCCGCGCACCTTGAGCTGGTGGTCCGCGCGTCCCCGGAACCACAGCACGCCCTCGCGCAGCGCCACGCGGTCGCCCGTGCGGTACCACCGCTCCCCACCGCGCTCGACGAAGGCCGCGGACGTGCGCTCCGGGTCCCCGAGGTAGCCGGACGCCAGCTGCGGTCCGGCCACCCAGAGCTCCTCGTCCACCACGTCCACCCGCGTCCCCGGCAGCGCGGTCCCGATCGGCACCACCGGCAGCCCGCCCTCGGTCGTCGGGTCGAACCGGTGGCTGGTGCACGCGATCGTGGCCTCCGTGGGGCCGTACAGGTTGTGCACCTCCGCGTTCGGCGCCGCGGCGGCCCAGGTGGACGCGAGCTCTCCGGGCAGCGCCTCCCCGCAGAACAGCACCCGCCGCCACCCCGGCCAGGCCCCGGGCGACGCGAGCCCCATCCGTCGCAGCCGGTGCGCGGTCGTGGGGGCCGCGAAGAACACCGTCAGGGCCGCCGACCCGAGCCAACGGCCCGGCGCCAGCACCCCCGCGGTCGCGCAGACCGTGCCGCCCACGGACCACGCCGCGAACAGATCGAAGGCCGACAGGTCGAAGCCGAGCTCGAAGAGCTGGGAGAAGCGGTCGCCGGGCTCGAGGCCGAGCCGCTCGGTGGCCGCGTCCAGGAACGCGCTCGCGTTGCCCTGCGTCACCCCCACCGCCTTCGGTGCTCCCGTGCTCCCCGAGGTGAAGAGCACCCAGGCGAGGTCGTCCGCGGTCGGGGTGGGCGCCTCCCAGCGGCGCGACGGCAGCAGGTCGGTCGGGCCCAGCAGGCGCTGGTGGGGCCAACGCTCGGGGGCGTCGGGCGGCGGCGCGCCTTCGAGCAGCAGCCAGGTCCGCGCCGGACCGTCGAGGAGGGCGGGCAGCACCGCCGCGCCCGCGGCGTCGACCACCACCGCGCTCACCGAGGCCGCGCGCATCATGTCGAGGAGGCGGGCCGCGGGGAGGTCCGGGCCGAGCGGGACGTAGGGCCCTCCGCGCGAAGCGCCCGCGAGCACGCCGACCAGCGCGGCGCGGCTGTGCTTCCCGAGGACCCCGGTGGCACCGTGGCCGCAGCGCTGCAGCGTCGCCGCCACCCCGTGCGCCTCGGACGCCAGGCCCGCCCAGGTCCACGGCTCGTCCTCCCAGACCAGCGCGACCTGTTCGGGACGGCGGTCGAGCTGGTTCAGGAAGCGAGCTGCCAGGCCGATCAAGCCTCCTCCGCGCCGCACGATACACAACCGGTGACGTCCCGGCAGGGCGCGGCTATGGTGCGATCGATGTCACCGTCGGCCGATCTCGATGGAAGGCTGGTCCGTGGCTCGGTGAGCGGGGTCTGGTCGCTCGACGGGCTGGCGTGGCCCGACGCGCTCGACCGCGACCAGTGGGCCTCGAGCCCGGAGTGGCTCTCCATCTTCGGCACGCCGGCCTGGGAGGCGGCGGACGAGCGCACGCGCAAGCGGCTCTCGCTGACCGAGCTCGCCGCCTTCTTCAGCCTCACGCTGCACGGCGAACGCCCGCTCGTGGCCGGGCTCGTCCACCGGATGCACGACGGTCGCCGCGACCGGCTCGCCAGCCGCTACCTCCACCACTTCCTGGAGGAGGAGAGCCGGCACATGGTGATGTTCGGCGAGTTCTGCGACCGCTACCACCGCGTGTACCCGATGCCCCGGCTGGCGCTGGGCGGCCCCGACCCCGACGACGAGGTGCGCTTCGGCGTGCGCGCGCTCGTGGTCGAGGAGGTCGGCCTGCACTTCAACGCGGTCTACGCCGCCGACGAGCGCCTCCCGCCGATCGTCCGCCAGATCAACGCCCTGCACCGCCGCGACGAGCTGCGGCACGTGGCCTGGGGGCGCGAGGCGCTGCGCGAGGCGGTGGCGGCGGTCGACGAGGACGCCCTGCCCAAGCTCCGCCGCTGGACGACGACCTACCTCCGCCAGTCGCTCGAGGACCTGTGCAACGCGCGGGCGCTCGCCGACGCCGGCATCCCCGAGCCGCACGAGGTCCGCGCCGCCACGCTCGCCCACCCCGCCTTCCGCGCGCGCTGCGCCGAGGCGGCCGCCCCCCTGGTGGCGCGTCTCCGCGATCTGCGCCTGCTCGAGCCCCCGGAGTCCCCGTGACGCTGACCGCCGACCGCATCCTGACCTTCCTCCGCGACGACCTGGACGTCGACACCGAGGGCGTGGAGCTCGAGACCGCCCTCTTCTCCAGCGGGCGCGTGGATTCGCTGGCCATGGTCGACCTGATGGCCTTCCTCGAGCGCGAAGGGCGGTTTCACCTGGACATCGCCGATGTGACGCTGGAGAACCTGGACACCGTGGGTCGCATGCTGACGCTGGTGGCGGAGCGCGCCGCTCGTGGCTGAAGGGGTCGTCGTGCTCGGCATCTCCCGGTCCGGGACGACGCTCGTGCAGCGCCTGCTCGACGCCCACCCGGAGATCGCCGCACCCCCGGAGACGCTGGCGCTCACCGCGGGGGCGCGCTTCCTCGCATCGCAGCGGATGGGCAGCGGCGCGTCCTTCGGCGTGCTCTCGGGCCTGGCCACCCTCGGGGTCGAACAGGACGAGGTCGTCCGCCGCGTCCGCGCGCTGTGCTTCGGGTTCCTCGAGGAGCACGCCGCTCGGGCCGGCAAGCCGCGCTGGGCCTGCAAGACCGCGGTCGACGTGTTCCACCTGCCCGAGATCGAGCAGCTCTGCGGGGAGGAGGTCCGCTACGTGGGCGTCCTGCGCCACGGTCTCGACGTCGCCGTGAGCCTCCTCGAGCTGGTCACCAAGACGGGCGCCTGGTTCGAGGAGCTCCACCGGTACCAGGCCGTCGAGCCCCGCCCGCTGGTGGCTGCCGCGCGCGCGTGGGCGGACGCCACCGAGGCGCTGCTCGGCCTGCGTCACCGGCGCCCCGAGCGCGTCCACCTCCTGCGGTACGAGGACCTCGTCCGGGAGCCCGACGCCACCCTCGACGCGTTGACCTCCTTCCTCGGGGTGCCGCGCCCCGACGGTTGGGCGGCGGACGCCCTGTCGCGCCCGGGTGCGGGCGGGTTCGGCGACTGGAAGACCTGGGAGAAGACGGCGCTGGACACAGGCTCCGTGGGTCGTTGGCGGCGTTACGACCGGGTGCAGATCTCGGCGGCGGTGGAGGCGGTGGCCGGGGTGCTCGAGGCGGCCGGCTACGACGCGCCCACCCCGATGACCCCCGAGGAGGCGCGCCGGCGGGCGGAGATGGCCATGCGTCTCACGGCCCTCAAGCCCGGAGCACGTCGTGCATGACGCTGCGGGTGTACCCTGGGGCGAACTGAATCGAGGGTGGCCCGATGTGGTGGATCGCGCTGTCCACTTGCGCCGCGTATGCGCAGGACGATGGCTTCGACGCCTACTTCGCGACGTTCCAGCAGGCCGTCGCGGCGAAGGACCGCGAGGCGACCGCCGCGCTGACCGGCTTCCCGTTCACGAGCTGGGATCTCGTGGGGAAGGTGCCGAAGAAGCTCACGCGGGGCAGCGAGGGAGGGCCGGTGTCCCTCGAGCACGACGCGTTCGTCGCGGCGTGGCCCAGGCTGTTCGACAAGGAGGCGCGGGCCCACGTCGCCGCTCCCAACCCGGTCGAACTCGGCGAGAACGGCCGCGGCGTGGGCATCTGGGGCGGAGAGGACTGGGCCGTCTGGCTGGTGTTCGAGCGCGGCGAGGACGGCGTGTGGCGCCTCGTCGGCACGGACAACGTCAGCGGCTGAGCTACTCGGTGACGTTCGAGGTCAGCACCCGCACCCGAAGCTGGCGGTTGCGCTTCTCCACGAACCACGGGTCGATGCCCGCGCGCTGGAGCTCGCGCCGCAGTCGGTAGAGCAGGACGTCGAGCTTGTTCTGGTCGCCGTCGCGGCCCCAGATCCCCCGCTGCACGTCGTGCTCGTCGATCCAGCCGCGGTCCTTGGCCGGCAGCTCGCCGTCGTCCGCCACCTTGCGGGCCAGGAGGTACAGCAGGATCGCGCGGTTGCCCGTCTGCACGTGGTACCGCTCGCCGGTCGTCGACTCCACGGTCGCTTCGGGGCCGTGCGGTCCGTTGCGCCGCGCGCTCACCGTGTACGGCGTCTGCTGGGCGGCGTCGATCGCGGTCGGGACGCGCTGGCCGTCGGCCACGTCCAGCCGGAAGCGCGCGCTGCCGACCACCAGCTCGACCCCGCGCTGGAGCGGAACCGCCTCTCCCTCGCGCCACACCTCGCCGCCCCGGATCGTGAGCACGAGCGCGCCGGCGTCGGCGTCGGGGACCCGTAGATCGTCCTCCTCGCCGCCTCCGACGCGGAAGATCTCGGTGTCGAGCGGCAGGCGCACCCCGGTCGCGGGCTCCACCAGCAGCCAACGCGTCGCCGCGCCACCCGCGCCCTTGCGCACCCGCAGCAGCGTTCCGCCGACCCGGAGGGTCTCGTCGCCCTCGAGCTCGACGGGGGACACGACCCGCTCCTCGTCGACGTACGTCCCGTTGCTGGAGCGCTCGTCCCGCACCAGCAGCTTGTCGCCCTCGACCACCAGCGTGGCGTGCGACCAGCTCGCGAGCGGGTCGTCGAGGACCAGATCGCCGGCTGGATCGCGACCCATGCGAAACACGGCGGTGGCGACCGACTTCTCGGCGACCACGATCCCATCGGCGATGATGCATACGGCCCACATCGCCGGGCATCATACACGATGCGTGCTCCCCGTACGGGCGGGTCGCATGGCCCGATCGGCGTGGTTACGGGGTCGCATCCACCCCGAGGGGAGCCCGATGAACAAGCCTGTGCAGCCGCTGATGTCCACGTCGATGGACCTGACCCCGACCAGCTACTGGGTCCCGACGGTCACGGAGATGACCCACCGCGGCGAGGCCCGGCACGACATCTGGTCGCGGCTCCTCGTGGACCGGATCATCTTCCTGGGCACGGCGATCGACGACACCGTCGCGAACCTGATCATCGCCCAGCTCCTGTTCCTCGACAGCCAGGATCCGGAGAAGGACATCTACCTGTACCTGAACAGCCCGGGCGGCGTGATCACCGCGGGCATGGCGATCTACGACACGATGCACCACGTCCGCTCCGACGTGGCGACCATCTGCGTGGGCCAGTGCGCGTCGATGGCGGCGGTGCTGCTCGCGGCCGGCGCCAAGGGCAAGCGCCGTGCGCTCCCCAACAGCCGGGTCCTCATCCACCAGCCGCTCGGCGGGTTCCGCGGCCAGGCGACCGACATCGAGATCCACGCGAAGGAGATCCTCCGCTGGAAGGAGACGCTGAACAACGTCCTCTCCAGCCACACCGGCCAGCCGGTGGCGCGGGTCAAGGAGGACACGGAGCGCGACAACATCATGACCGCGCCCCAGGCCCTCGAGTACGGTCTCATCGACGAGGTCATCTCGTCCGACAGGTCCGAAGACAAGTAGGTCGGTCGTCAGAACCGGAGGCGGCGTGAAGCGGAAGTCGACCAACGGCAAGGACCTGTGCTGCTCCTTCTGCGGGAAGTCCCAGAAGGAGGTGCGCAAGCTCATCGCCGGTCCCTCGGTGTACATCTGCGACGAGTGCGTCGAGCTGTGCAACGACATCATCACCGAGGAGTACGAGCGGGAGGACTTCTACGCCACCCGCGGGCTCGTGCCGAAGCCCAAGGAGATCTACGACTTCCTCGACGAGTACGTCGTGGGCCAGTCGCGCGCGAAGAAGGTCATGTCCGTGGCGGTGCACAACCACTACAAGCGGATCGACGCGCGCGCCGGGCACGACGACATCGAGCTGCAGAAGTCGAACGTGCTCCTCATCGGGCCGACCGGTTCGGGCAAGACGCTGCTCGCGCAGACGCTCGCGAAGTACCTCAACGTCCCGTTCGCCATCGCGGACGCGACGAGCCTCACCGAGGCCGGGTACGTCGGCGAGGACGTCGAGAACATCATCCTGAACCTCTTCCAGTCCGCCGAGTACAACGTCGAGCGGACGACGAAGGGCATCATCTACATCGACGAGATCGACAAGATCGCCCGAAAGGGCGAGAACCCGTCGATCACGCGCGACGTGTCGGGCGAGGGCGTGCAGCAGGCGCTCCTCAAGATCATCGAGGGTACGATCGCGAACGTCCCGCCCAAGGGGGGCCGCAAGCACCCGCAGCAGGACTTCCTGCAGATCGACACGACGAACATCCTGTTCATCTGCGGCGGCGCTTTCGTGGGCCTCGAGAAGATCGTCGAGGGCCGGCTCGGCCAGCAGGCGGTCGGCTTCGGCAGCCAGCCCAAGGACAAGCGTCGGTACAGCCAGGACGAGCTGCTCGCGCAGGTCGAGGCCGAGGACATCATGAAGTTCGGGATGATCCCGGAGTTCATCGGCCGCGTCCCGGTCATCGCGACCCTCGATCAGCTCGACGAGTCCGCGCTGGTCGACATCCTGACCCGCCCTCGCAACGCGCTCACCAAGCAGTACCAGAAGCTCTTCGACATGGACGGCGTCCAGCTCAAGTTCACGGAGAAGAGCCTCGAGCTGATCGCCCGCGAGGCGCTCAAGCGGAAGGCCGGCGCGCGCGGCCTGCGCGGCATCCTCGAGGAGATCATGCTCGACGCGATGTACGATCTGCCCTCCAAGACCCACGTGAAGGAGTGCATCGTGAGCGAGGACGTGGTCGAGCGGAAGCGCCCGCCGATCCTGGTCTACGAGAACGAGGCAGAGTGGGGCTGAGATGAGCGCGTCCGCCCCCTCCGGTACCTGGCCCCTCCTCCCCCTCCGCGAGGTCGTCGTGTTCCCGCACACGCCGATGTCGCTCATCATCGGCCGGCCGAAGTCGCTGGCGGCGGTGGAGGTCGCGAACCAGCGCGAGCCGCGCGAGATCTTCCTCGCGGCCCAGCGCTCGGGCGAGAACGCGAACCCCGACGAGGGGGACGTCTTCCCGTTCGGCACCATCGCGACGATCGAGCAGGTGCTCAACCTGCCCGACGGGAACACGAAGATCCTGGTCGAGGGCCTCCGTCGCGCCCGCATCGTGCGCTTCACGCGCAGCGACGACTGGTTCGAGGTGGAGCTCGAGGAGTTCCCGCCCGAGGCCGACGTGGACGTGGAGGTCCAGGCCCTCGTCCGCACGGTGAAGACGACGTTCGAGCGGTACGTGAAGCTCAACCGGGCGGTGCCGCCCGAGATGCTGCTCACGGTCAACGCGCTCGAGGACCCGGACCGGCTGGCGGACACGCTGGTCGCGCCGCTCCAGTTCAAGCTGGAGGAGCGTCAGGAGCTGCTGGAGACCGTCTCCGTGGGCGCGCGGCTCGAGCGGATCTACAAGGCGCTCCTGACCGAGATCGAGTTCCTCCAGGTCGAGAAGAAGCTCAAGAGCCGGGTCAAGCGCGAGCGCGAGACGAACCAGCGCGAGTACTGGCTCAACGAGCAGATGAAGGCCATCCAGAAGGAGCTCGGCGACAAGGAGGGCCGCTCCGACCTCGAGGAGCTCGCCCAGGCGCTCGCGGCCAAGAACCTGCCGGCCGACGTCCAGAACCGCGCCGAGAAGGAGCTGCGCAAGCTCTCGCAGATGAACACGATGTCGGCCGAGGCCACGGTCGTGCGCAACTACCTCGACTGGGTCGTGGCGTTGCCGTGGACCGAGGAGTCCGAGGGCGAGACGAGCCTGGCGGAGGCGGCGCGCGTGCTCGACGCGGAGCACTTCGGGCTGCGGCGCATCAAGGAGCGCATCCTCGAGTACCTCGCGGTCTCGACGCTCGTGGACAAGATGCGCGGACCGATCCTGTGCCTGGTCGGCCCCCCGGGCGTCGGCAAGACGAGCCTCGCGCGCAGCATCGCGAACGCGACCCAGCGTCCCTTCGTGAAGATCAGCCTCGGCGGCGTGCGCGACGAGGCCGAGATCCGCGGGCACCGCCGGACGTACATCGGCGCCATGCCGGGCAAGCTGCTGCACGCGATGAAGCGCGCGGAGAAGGTGGACCCCGTCATCCTGCTCGACGAGGTCGACAAGATGAGCGCGGACTTCCGCGGCGACCCGTCGGCGGCGCTGCTCGAGGTCCTCGATCCCGAGCAGAACACGCAGTTCCAGGACCACTACCTCGACATCGACTACGACCTGTCGAAGGTGACCTTCATCTGCACCGCGAACACGCTGCAGGGCATCCCGCTGCCGCTCCAGGACCGCCTCGAGATCATCGAGCTGTCGGGGTACACCGAGCAGGAGAAGGTCGCGATCGCGAGGAAGTACCTGCTGCCCCGTCAGCAGGAGCTCAACGGCATCGGCGAGCAGCACCTCGAGATCTCGAACAAGGCGCTGCTCCAGATCATCCGTGGCTGGACGAAGGAGTCCGGCGTTCGTGACCTCGAGCGGCAGCTCGCGCGCATCAGCCGCAAGGTCGCGCGGCGCGTGGTCAAGCACGGCCCCGAGACGCACATCAAGGTGGTCAGCGCGAACCTCGAGAAGCTCCTCGGCGCCCAGCGCTTCCTGGTGGGGCAGCGGGAGAAGGAGGACCAGATCGGCCTCGTGAAGGGCCTCGCCGTGTCCCCGTGGGGCGGGGAGCTGCTCAACATCGAGGTCGCCGCGGTCCCGGGGAAGGGGAAGCTCGAGCTCACGGGCCGCCTCGGCGAGTGGCTCCAGGAGTCCGGCCGCGCCGGCTTCACGTACCTCCGCTCCCGCGCGGAGGCCCTCGGCCTCGAGTCCGACTTCCACGAGACGCACGATCTCCACGTCCACTACCCGGGCAACGCGCTCAAGACCGACGGCCCGTCCGCGGGCATCGCGATGGCGACCGCCATGGTCTCGGCGCTCACGGGCATCCCCGTCCGCGCGGACACCGCGATGACCGGTGAGATCACGCTGCGCGGGCGCGTGCTCCCCATCGGCGGCCTCAAGGAGAAGGTGCTCGCGGCGCACCGCGGTGGCATCACCCGCGTGCTCGTGCCCGACGAGAACGTGAAGGACCTCGAGGACATCCCTGCCAACATCCGGGCCGAGGTGGACATCATCCCCGTGGGCCACATGGATCGGGTGCTCAAGGAGGCGCTGGCGAGCCCGCCCGTCTTCCGCGGGGACTCCGGGGCCCCCGAGAGCGGTGGCGTGGCCTCGTCCGCCGAGCCCTGACGGCTCGCGCGCCACGCACCGCCCGAAAAACCACGATCCACCGCTGGCGGACGTAGAAATTTCTTCCGCCGGTGCAGTGTTTTCCATTGTCGGCGTTGGACGTGGTGGTTTCGGGCGCCATCGGCCGACGGTCCCGCGCTGGTGCGGATCGACGCCAACCATGAGGGTCTTTCCTGCGTAGACTCGCCACGGCAGCCGGGCCGCCGCCCTGCCCACCACCACCGAACAGGAGACTCGAACCATGGCTAGCAAGAGTGTCACCAAGGCCGAACTGGTGTCCAAGATCGCGTCCGACACCGGCATGAAGAAGGTGGACGCCGAGAAGGCGCTCGCCGCCATGACCGGCGCGATCCAGGACGCGCTGCAGTCGGGGAAGAAGGTCACCTTGATCGGGTTCGGGACGTTCTCGGTCGCGGACCGCAAGGCTCGCACCGGCCGCGACCCGCAGACCAAGAAGCCGATCAAGATCCCCGCCAGCAAGGCCGTCCGCTTCAAGGCGGGCAAGGCGATGAAGGACGCCGTCAACGGCTGACGGTCGCCGGGTCCCCGCACGTCGGTCCTTGACGGTCTCGGGCGTGCGGGGTACCCATGGCATGTGGCTCGGGGCGCTGGTCTCGGGTCAGCCCGTCGGGCGGATAGCTCAACGGGAGAGCATCGGCTTTACACGCCGACGGTTGCAGGTTCGATTCCTGTTCCGCCCATGGCTCCACACGTTCTGTTCTATTGCGCGCGGGGTGGTAGTTAAGTCGGTTATAACGCCGGCCTGTCACGCCGGAGGCCGCGGGTTCGAGTCCCGTCCATCCCGCCACTTTTTCTTCTGCGAACGCCGATCCGTGGCACTGCCCGGGTCGGCGTTCTCGTTTCTGCCTCCACGAGGTCGGGCGGCAGACGGAGGTTCGGTGACCCTTCGATCCCTCGGACTCGCCGCCGTGCTGCTGTCGTGCGGCGTCGCGCTGGCCGCGCAGCCCACCAAGCGCCCGACGGACGAGGTGCGTGGCAAGGAGCTGTACGAGCGGCACTGCCTCGCCTGCCACGGCACGCGCGGCGCGGGCGACGGACCCGCGACCACGGCCCTGGTCGCTCCGGTCCCGGACCTGATGGGGAAGGTGAAGGCCGATCCCGCCACGGTCGACGTGGTGGAGCTGGGCCGCGGGGCGATGCCGTCGTTCCAGCCGAGCTTCGACGCGGCCGACGCCAAGCGCGTGCTGATGTACATGGCCAAGCTCGATCGGATGCCCGACGAGCCCGCTTCTGCCGACGATCCCGCGCCGGACGAGGAGGAACCGCCGGCGGACGATGCGCAGGAAGCGCCGGGTGAAGGGCCCGAGTGAAAGGTCCGGGGACCTCCGACGTGGGTCTGGTGTACACTTTTCCCAGGGGAGGGCCATCGTGAGGACGCCATCGCGAGGATGGGCGTGGGTCGTGGGCGCCACCCTGCTGACGGCGACCGCCCCCGCGTTCGCCGGAGCGGAGGAAGGACGCCCCATCTACGTCGCGAAGTGCCAGGCGTGCCACGGCGCGTCGGGCAAGGGCGACGGTCCCGCCGCGCGCGCGCTGCCGAAGCCGCCTCGGGACTTCACGAGCGCGGAGTTCTGGTCCAGCACGACGGACGACGCGGTGAAGACGGTGGTGCGTCAGGGCCTGCCGGGCACCATCATGCGCGGCTTCCCGATGCCGGACGACCAGGCCGACAACCTCCTGGCGTACCTCAGGTCGCTCGCCGAGAACCCCGCGCCGAAGCCGTAGCCTTGAAGGATCTGCTGAGGACCAGCGACCTGTCGGTCGACGACCTGCGGCTGCTGCTCGAGCTCGCTGCCCGCTTCAAGCAACGGCCGTACCAGCACCGGTCGGAGCTGTCGAACCAGTCGGTCGTGCTGTACTTCGCGAAGCCGAGCACCCGGACGCGGATCTCGATGGCAACCGCGGTGGCGCGGCTGGGCGGCGTCCCCATCACGGTGGGTGCGTCGGAGCTCCAGCTCGGGCGCGGCGAGACGATCGAGGACACCGCGCGCACGATCAGCCGGTACGCGCGGGCGTTCGTGGTGCGCACCTTCGCCGACGAGGACGTCCGCCGGTTCGCGGCCGCGGCCTCGATCCCCGTCGTGAACGCGCTGACCGACGGGCACCACCCCTGCCAGAGCCTCGCGGACCTGCTCACGCTGCAGGAGAAGCTCGGTCCGATCGACCGGCTACGCGTGGCGTACCTCGGGGACGGGAACAACGTGTGCCACAGCCTGGTCGAGGGGGTCGTGATGCTCGGGGGCAGCATCGCGGTCGCCACGCCGCCCGAGCTCTCGCCGGACCCGGACGTCATCGCGGTCGCGCGGGCGATCGGGGAGCGCACGGGAGGCAGCGTCGAGCTCGTGGAGGACCCTGCGGAGGCCGCGAGGGGCGCCGATGCGCTGTACACCGACGTGTGGCTGTCGATGGGTGACGCGGACGAGGAGCGTGCCCGGCGGAGCGCGCTGCTCACGCCGTACCGCGTGGACGCCGCCCTGATGGCCCGCGCGCGGCCAGGCGCCGCGTTCCTGCACTGCCTGCCGGACCACCGGGGGGAGGAGGTCACGGCGGAGGTGGTGGACGGCCCCGCCTCCGTGGTGTTCGATCAGGCCGAGAACCGGCTGCACACCGCGGTCGCTCTTCTGTACGCGCTCGTCGAGGAGCGCCTCACCGGCCACTGAGAGGGAGCCGTTGCGCATCGTCATCTGTGGGGCAGCCGGCCGCGACTTCCACGACTACCTGACCCTGTACCGGGACGATCCGAACGTCGAGGTCGTCGCCTTCACCGCCACCCAGATCCCGTACATCGACGAGCGACGCTTCCCCGCCGAGCTCGCGGGCGAGCGGTACCCGCGCGGGATCGCCGTCCACCCGGAGGAGGAGCTCGAGCGCCTGATCCGGGAGCACCGCGTCGATCAGGTCGTGTTCGCCTACTCCGACGTGACGGAGGACCACGTGATGGCGCTCGGAGCGCGCGCGGTGGCGGCCGGCGCGGACCTGGTGCTGCCCGGCGCGAGGACGATGCTCCGGTCCGCGAAGCCGGTGATCGGCGTGGGTGCGGTGCGGACGGGCTGCGGGAAGAGCCAGACGGTCCGTTGGTTGCTGGACCGGCTCGGTGAACGCGGCGGCGTGAGGGCCGTCGGCATCCGCCATCCCATGCCCTACGACCCCGATCTGACCCACCAGATCGTCCAGCGCTTCGCGAGCCGCGAGGACCTGGTGGAGGGTCGCTGCACGATCGAGGAGCGCGAGGAGTACGAGCCCTACGTCGAGCGGGGCCGCGTGGTGTACGCGGGCGTCGACTACCGGGCGATCCTGGCCCGCGCGGAGGCCGAGGCGGACGTGGTGCTCTGGGACGGCGGCAACAACGACCTGCCCTTCGTCCGCCCGGACCTGTACCTCGTGCTGACGGACCCCCACCGGCCGGGCGACGCGCTGCGCTACTGGCCGAGCCGCTCGCAGCTCGCGCTGGCGGACGTGATCCTCGTCGCCAAGAGCGACACGGCGTCCCCGGAGGCGGTGGCGTCGGAGCGGGCGCTGGCGGCCCGCGCCAACCCCAACGCCCAGGTGATCGCGGTGGCGAGCCGGCTGTCGCTGGTGGGCCTCGATGCGCGCTCGCTCGCGGGCAAGCGCGTGGTGTGCGTGGAGGACGGACCCACCACGACCCATGGCGGCGTCCCCTACGGTGCTGCCACGCTCCTCGCCCGCCGCGCCGGCGCGGTCGTCGTCGACCCGCGTCCCGCCTTCGTCGGCGAGCTGCGCCACACCCTCGAGGCGTACCCGGGGCTCGGACCGCTCGTGCCGGCCGTCGGGTACTCAGAGGCCCAGCGCGCGGACCTCCAGGCCACGCTGGGCGCGGTCGACGCCGACGTGATCCTGTCGGGAACGCCGATCGATCTCGCGAGGCTGGTCACCGATCCGCGCGGGCGACCCCTGCACCGTGTCCGCTACGACCTGGCGGAGCTCCCGGGGGAGCCGTCGCTCGGCGCCCTGCTCGACGAGTTCCTCCTCAGCCGCGTCCTGCGCTGATCGCAGCCTTCAGCGTGCGCACGCGCGCGGGGTCGACCGGGGCGCGCCAGTCGCCGCCCACCTTGAGTGAGGTGCCGACGATCAGCGCGTCCGCGACCTCGCCGAGCACGCCCGCGTCGCGCTCGTCCACGCCCGATCCCACGACCACCGGCAGCCCCGCCGCCCGCGCGGCCACCACGTCGGCGCGGGAGGTCGGCGCGCCCGTCGACTCGCCCGTGACGATCAGCGCGTCCGCCCCGCAGAACGCCGTGCCCTTGGCGATGGCGCCGAGATCGAGGTCGGCGGTGACCGCGTGCGCCGCGTGCTTCTTGCGGATGTCGGCCCACACGCGCACGTCGGCCCCGAGGGCGGCGCGGTCGCGGAGCAGCGGACCCGCGCAGGCGTCGAGCCAGCCCTCGTCCGCGACGTGGGCGTAGGCGAAGGCCTCGACGCGGAGGAAGCGCGCGCCAGCGGCCAGCGCGACCCCCAGCGCCTCCCGGTTGGCGGCGGCGAGCACCTGCACCCCCACGGGCACCCCGCGCCGGACCACGCGCTCGGTGGCCAGCGCCATCGCCGCGACGGTCCACGGCGGCACGCCCCCGCGCAGGTAGGGCAGGTCACCCATGTTCTCCACGAGCAGCGCGTCCGCCCCGCCCTCGAGCAGCGCGTCGGCGTCGCGCTCGGCGGCGTCGAGCACCGCGCCGAGGTCCCCCCGCCACCCGGGGCTCCCCGGCAGCGGTCCCAGGTGCACCATGCCGACCAGCGCGCAGCCGTCGACCTCGTCCAGCAGTCGTCCCATGGCCCGAGGTTACCCTGCGGGCGGGGAGGGCGCTCCGATGCCCTGGCGGCAGCGTTGCCTCGAGCTGGTGGAGGAGCACGGCCTGGACGGCTCCTGGGCCGACGTGCTGCGCGCCTTCGAGGGGCCGCCGGGCGATCTGCGCGAGCTGCCCACCCGCATCGCGAGCACCCTGGCCGAGGAGGTCGACGCGGACCAGGCGGCCCTGTTCTCCCGCCGCTTCAGCAGCGTGCGCGGGCTGCTCGCCACGCTCGACCGCGCGGAGGCCCGCATCCTCGAGCACGTGCTCGGAGAGCGGGCCGCGGGCATCCTCGAGGCCCCGGGTCCGCGGGCGCTGCGGATCCGCGCGCTCGTCGACTACGTGTTCGGCCGCTCCGCCCTGCTGGTCCACGAGCGGCCCGACGCGCCGACCGCCGAGGAGCTGGTCGCCCGAGCCCGCTGGAGCGAGGTGGCGCCAGGCGTGCGACACGCGACGGTCGCGGGTCCGACCCGGCAGGGCCCCGTACACCTCAACCTGCTCCGGCTCCGCGGGGTCCGCCTCACGGCGATCGACGCGCGCGATCGGGGCGATCCGGTGGTGCTCGCGGCGGACACGGGCGCCACGGCGCTGTTCTCGGGCGGGTTCTTCCTCTACAGCGAGCCGGACATCGAGCACCCCGCGCGCCGGGGCGACCCGGTCGGCCTGCTGGTCCACGACGGCCACGTCCGCGGGTGGCCCGTGTTCCGCCGCTCGGCGCTGATCCAGGACCACGACGGCGCCGTCCGCATCGATCGGATCGGGCCCGAGGACGCGCGGTGGACCGTGGGCGGACGCTCCGTACGTCCCACGGGCTTCGTCCAGCGCGCGGACGCCGAGGTGGGCCCGGACCAGGAGGGGCTCGCGGTCGCCTCGGGCCGGGTCGTGGCGCGCGGACGTCGGCTGCCCGTGCCGCTCGCCGGGCTGGTGCTGCTCGGGGTCGACGGCGAGGTCGGGAGCGAGGTGCGCGCCGAGCTGCCGGGTGTCCGCACCGCGATGGCGGGCGGCCCGACGCTGGTGGGACCCGACGCGCTCGATCTCGTCGCCGAACAGTTCGCGGGGAGCGCGCCACCGCTCACGTTCTCCCGCGACGAGACCTACGACACGAACCTGCTGCCGCGGATGGCGGTCGGCCTGCGCGGGGACGAGCTCATCGTGCTGGCGGTCGACGGTCGGGACCTGGACCGCGCGCCCGGGCTCACGCTGCGGTCCACGGGGGCGTTGCTGACCTCGCTGGGCTGCGAGCGGGCCACCAACCTCGACGGTGGCTCGAGCAAGCGCATGGTGGTTCGGGGTCGTGTGGTCGACCTGGCCACCACGGAGGTCGTCGCGGGCGGGCAGACCTCGGAGCGCGTGCGACCGCTGCACACCGCGGTGCTGGTGCACGAAGCGGGGTGACGCACGCGGCTCGGGGAGCCATGATGGTCCCGTGTGGTGGGTGTGGCTGGTCGCGGGTTGCTCGGAGGAGGTCAAGGTGCCGCCGCCGCCCCTGGTCCACACCGGGGGGCCCACGACCCCGAGCACCCCCACCGCCGAGACCGGCGGGACGTCGCCGCCGCTGACGTGGTGGACGGAGCGGGTGGACGGGCTCGTGACCGCCGTGCGGATCGCCGGCGAGCTCGGCGAGCCGCTCGCGACCACGTTGCGCTGCCGCGCCTGGGACGATCCGCGAGACGAGCACCTGCTCCACCTGGAGCCGAGCGTGCGACCGAGCGCGACGCTGTACGGGCTGCTGGCCGACACCACCTACGACTGCGAGATCGAGGCGGGCGGGGAGCTCGCGACCCTCTCCTTCGTGACCGATCCGCTCCCCGACGATCTGCCCGTGTTCGAGGTCTCCGGGCCGGGGTCCCCGTCGGGCGCGTGGGTGCTGATGAACGCCAGTCCCCGGCGGGACGGCGCTGGCCAGGACCTGCTCGTCGTCGACGTCGAGGGGCGCATCCGCTGGTACCTGCCGGTCGTCGGCGGCAGCCCCGACGTGGACGCGACCTGGACGGGTGACGCCTTCGTCTACGGGGGCGGCTTCGGCGTCGCGCCGACCCGGTTGGGGCTCGACGGCGCCGTGCTCGCGCAGGCGGCCGAGGGGCACTGGAACCACCACGCGGAGCCGCTGCCCGGTGGGGGGCTGCTCGCGCTGCGGGAGAGCGAGGCCAACGCCGGCGGCGAGCCCTGGACGGGCTTCGCCATCGTCCGGCTGTCACCCGACCTGCAGGACGAGACGCTCACGTGGGAGAGCCAGCGGGGCGTCGACGACGGTTGGCTTCCGCCGTCGACGGGGCAGGTCGACCCCTACCACGCGAACGCGCTCGAGCCCCTGGACGACGGAGGTGCGCTGGTCAGCCTGTACCAGCGCGGCTGGATCGTCCGCCTGAAGTCCGATGGCAGCCGGATGTGGACCCTGGGGCGGGGAGGGGACTTCGAGCTCCTGGAGGCCGACGGGACCCCCGCGGACCCCTCGCGCTGGTTCCACCAGACCCACGATCCCGAGCTGGCGGGCGATCGGCTGCTGGTCTACGACAACGGCAAGGAGGCGGTCGGGGTGGGCCGCTCCCGGGCGCTCGAGCTCGCGCTCGACGAGGCCGCTCGGACCGCGCGGATCGTGTGGGAGTGGACCGAGCCGGACTGGTTCGAGCCGATCTGGGGCGACGCCGACCGGCTGCCCGACGGCCACGTGTCGATCACGGTGGCGCACTGCTCGAGCTGCCAGTCCGGCGCCGGACCGACGCGGGTGCTCGAGGTGGACCCTGCCACGGACGAGATCGTGTGGCAGCTGGCCGCCACCAGCGACGCGATCGGCGGCTATCGCTCCCAACGGGTCGATCCGTGCGACCTCTTCCCCGATCGGATCTCGTGTGAAACGGCTGCGCCCTCGACGAGACAGGTGGCTCCGACGAGCGCCGAAGCTCGAGGAGGGAGCCCATGAAGCTGTACGTCAACCCCATGTCCCCGAACGCCCGCCGCGCCATGCTGGTCGCCCACCTGGTGGACCTGCCGGTCGAGGTGGTGCAGGTCGACATGCGGTCGGGGGAGCACAAGCAGCCGGCCTACCTGGCCATCAACCCGAACCACAAGGTCCCGGCGCTCACCGACGGCGACCTCGCGCTGTGGGAGTCGAACGCGATCTGCCAGTACCTGGCGGCGAAGGCGGGACGCACGGACCTGTGGCCGACCGATCCGGCGGAGCAGGCGGACGTGTCGCGATGGCAGTTCTGGATGCACTCCCACTTCAACCTCGCCCTCAACCCGATCCTCTTCGAGCGCGTGGTCAAGGGCTTCTTCGGCATGGGGGAGGCGGACGAGGGTGTCGTGGCGGCCAAGCTGCCCGAGCTGCGCAAGGAGCTCGCGGTGATGGAGGGACGTCTGAGCCAGCACGACTGGCTCGCGAGCGATCACCTCACGCTGGCGGATCTGGCGATCGCGGCGAGCCTGACCTACGCGCCGGGCGCGGACCTCCCGCTGGACGAGTACCCGTCCGTGGTGGCCTGGTTCGGCCGGATTCGCGAGCTCGACGCGTGGCGTGCGACCGACCCGTTGGCCCATCGCTGAACCTCCCCGTTCTCGGTGCGACATTCTCCGGACGATCGCCCCACGTCCGGATATCCTGCTTGCCGGAGTCGATATGAACGACCGGACGGGGAGCGGGGACCCCCAGATGCCTCCGGAACAGCTGGCCGCGGTGTTCGACCAGCTCCTGGAGGGTCTTCAGGTCCTCTCACCCGACTGGACCTACCTCTATGTCAACGAGTCCGCGGCGCGACACGGCCGCTCGACCTCGCGTCAGCTGCTCGGCCGGTCGATGTTCGAGTGCTATCCGGGGATCGAGAAGACGCCGTTGTTCGCCACGATGACCAGGTGCATGGAGGAGCGGGTCCCGGTCGAGTTCGACAACGAGTTCACCTATCCGGACGGCTCGACCGCGTGGTTCGAGCTGCGGATGCGCCCGGTGCCGCAGGGCGTGGTGGTGTTGTCGCTCGACGTGACCGAGCGTCGGCGGTTGGACGACCGCCTCAAGCGGGCGCAGGCCATGGAGGCCGTGGGTCGGCTCGCCGGTGGTGTCGCCCACGACTTCAACAACGTCCTCGCGGCGATCGGGGGCTTCGGCGAGGTCGTCCTGGACGCCGTGGGTCCGCGGCACGAGGTCTACGAGGACGTCGTGCAGATCATGGAGGCGGTCGAGCGCGCCGGTGGCCTGGTCTCCCAGCTCCTGGCGCTGTCGGCGCGCCGGGTGGTGCATCCCGATCTGGTGGATGTCGGCGCCCACCTCGACGGGTTGCTGCCGATGCTCCGTCGCCTGGCGGGTCCGGCGGTCGAGGTCCGGTACGTGCCCGGCGAGGCCGTGGGCGAGGTGCGGATGGATCGCACGGGGCTCGAGCGGGTCGTGGTGAACCTGGTGGTGAACGCGCGTGACGCGATGCCACGGGGCGGGACCGTGGTCATCGAGACGCGGGCGATCGAGGAGGACCAGGTGCTCATCACCGTGTCCGACGGTGGGGAGGGCATGAGCGCCGAGACGATGGACCACGTGTTCGAGCCCTTCTTCACCACCAAGGCCATGGGACGTGGGACCGGGCTCGGGCTCTCGACGTGCATGGGCATCGTGCGTCAGGCCGGTGGGTCCATCCAGGTCCACAGCGACGAGAACCTGGGGACGACGTTCTCCGTCCGGCTGCCGCGCGCGTCCGGGCAGCCGCTCCCCGCGGTGATCCCCACGCCGGTCCGCGGGTCCGAGACGGTGCTGGTGGCCTCGCCGAACACGAGGGTCCTCGATCTCGCCGAGCGAACGCTGGAGGCCGCCGGGTACGGGGTGATGACGGCCCGGGACGGCGCGGAGGCGATCGACCTGACGATCGAGGCGGACCACCCGATCGACCTGTTGGTGACGACCCGACACCTGCCCGACATGAGCGGGAACCTGCTCTACAAGTGCCTCCGCGGCGAGCGCTCGGGTCTGGAGGTCCTCCAGCTCGAACCCAGCGATCCGCGTGCGATGGATCCGGCGTTGTTGCTGTCCGCGGTCCGCGCGAGGTTCGACGCTCGGTAACAGCCCGCGAGGGCCGGCGGACACCTGGAGGAACACCCACCCCAGGACACCACATGCCCACCGCGTGCGCCGCCACCCTCGAGCTGTCGCCGAGCCTCGTCCGCCGGCACCACGAGCGGATGCTCGGCGTGGCCGGTCGGTTCACGGCCAACCGGGCGCTGGCGGAGGAGATCGTGCAGGAGACGTGGGAGGCTGTCCTGACGGGCCTGGTCGGGTTCGAGGGACGATCGACCTTGGAGCGCTGGATGTACACGATCCTCACCAACCGCTCTCGCACGCGCGCGCGGCGCGAGGCCCGGACCGTGCCGATGTCGTCCATCGCGGAGCCCTCGATCGACCCGCTGGACACTGCGCGGTTCGACGACCGGGTGGCCTGGGGTCGCGCGTGGTCGTCGGAGACCCCGGAGGCCGTCGCCCATCGCCGGGAGCTCGTGGATCGGGTGGGGGAGGCGATCGACGCGCTCCCGCGGCGCCAGCGTGAGGTGCTGTTGCTGCGGGACGTGCGGAACGTCGAGGCGAGCGAGGTCTGTCGCCAGCTGGGGGTCTCCGAGGGCAACCAGCGGGTGTTGCTGCACCGTGCGCGGGCGGCCGTCCGCGAGGCGCTCGGCGAGCTCGCGTCGGCGGGAGCGTGATCGTGCGGACCCCGACCCCCTGGGGCGCGCAGACGCTGTGGGCGGCGACCGATCGGTACGCGGCGAAGATCCTGGAGATCTCGGCGGGCCACCGCACGTCGCTGCAGCACCACGTGCACAAGACGGAGACGTTGCTGGTGCTCGACGGCGAGCTGGTGGCGGAGGTCGGCGGTCGCACGCTGGTGCTCGGTCCCGGCGAGCGGCTCCACCTGCCCGCGGGAACCGTCCACCGGCTCGGGTCGCGCGTCGGCGTGCGGCTGGTGGAGGTCTCGACGCCCGAGCTGGACGACGTCGTGCGCCACGAGGACGACTACGGGCGCGACGTACCTTCGGGCCCGGTAGGCCCTGCCCTACGGCTCGAGGGGTAGCGCGCTCAGGGCGCGATCTCGACGACCTCGACGGGTTGTTGGCGTCCCTTCACGGTGAGCATCCCCACCTCGCTCATCCGGAGATCCGCGCCCGCCGCCTGGTGGATCGAGCGCGAGGCCAGGATCTGACCGGGGTTCGCTCGGCCCATCAACCGTGCCGCGACGTTGACGGAGTCGCCGATCACCGTGAACTCCACGCGCTGCGGCGCGCCGATCAGCCCCACCATCGCGGGCCCGAGGTGCACGCCGATCCCGATGTCGAGGGGTTCCTCCCTCCGCTTGGCGCGGATGACGTTGAGCCGCTGCAGCTCCCGCATCATGTCCCGGGCGCAGGACAACGCCTGCCGCGCGCCGTGCGGTGCCGGCGTCGAGGCGCCCCACGTCGCCATCAGCGCGTCGCCGATGAACTTGTCCAGCGTGCCGCCCCGGTCGAACACCAGCGCGACCATGCGCTCGAAGTACTCGTTCAGGCCCCTGACCGTCGCCTGTGGCCCCACTCGCTCGCACCACGTCGTGTACCCGCGGATGTCGCTGTACAGGACGGCGACCTCCTTCATCTCGCCCCCGCGATCGAGCCGGAGCGAGCCCGCGCGCACCTGCTCCACGAGGTCGGGCGAGAGGAAGCGGGAGAGCGCGGCCCGAGCGGCCTCCTCCTTCGCGCGCTCGTCGGCGACGCGCTGGCGCTCGATGGCGAGACCCACCTGGGAGGCGAGGGCGACGAGCATCTCGAGGTCGCCCTCGTCGAACGCGGCGCTCTGCTCCCGGCTGTCGAGCGCGAGCACGCCGAACACCTCGTCGAAGACCACGACGGGCACCGCGATCATGCTGCGGATGGCTCCGGAGAGCACCGACTGGGCCGCCGCCAGCGCAGCGTCCTCGGCGACGTCGGCCACCAGGACACCGCGTCTCTCCTCCGCCACCCGCCGCACGAGCGTACCGGAGACCTGCAGCTCGCCGTGACAGGCCAGCGGCTCCGCGCGGCTGCCCTGGACCTCGAACAGCCCGGCCGCGTCCGCGTGCAAGAGCTCCACGCATGCCTCGACCACCTCCGTCAGGAGCCCCTCGAGATCGCGGGAGGCGCCGATCCGACCTGCCAGCACGAGCGCGGCGCGCACCTTCTCGTAGGCCTGCTCGATCCCCACCGCTCCGAGGTCGGCGATGGTGGGGATGGAGTGCACCTGCTCCGTCGTGCGGGCCGCCAGGAGCACCGTGCCCGCTGGCAGCTTGAAGGTCTCCACGTCGTCCTGGTCCTCGGACCGCGTGTCCAGCGTGAAGCGAATGGAGGTCTGACCGATGCGGAGCAGCTCGCCGCCGCTGAGGGCCGTGGCGTCGTTCACGACCAGCCGGTCGTCGACCAACGTGCCATTGCGGCTCCCCTGGTCCACCAACCACCAACGATCCCCGCGGAGCTCGATCCGCGCGTGCTTCTTCGACGCCGCAACATCGGCCAGCACCAGACCGCAACGCGGATCTCGCCCGATGTCGAACGGGGACGACAGGAACAGCTGGATCGGCGGCCGTCCGTCGGGACGCGTGACGATGACCTTCGCGGGCAGGGAGGGACGCATCCGGGGAAGATACCGCGATGAGGCTACGACCCAGAGAGGGAGACGAATTCCTCTCCGGAGTCCGGGTCCGTCACCGAGCACGCGAAGTCGTCCGCCAGGCTGAACGCACCCAGTGCCTGCCGGACGGCGTCGGAGGCCAGCGAGCGAGCGCAGGCGAGGAAGACCTCCCTGGCCGCCGCCCGCCGATCCGCCGCGGTGTCGTAGGCCGCCCTCATGTCCGCCCTCCAGGAAGCTGTGTCGCGCTGCCAGGTCGAGTCCTTCTCGGTGAAGGCGTACCACCGCCAGGCAGCCATCTCGGCCGGGTCGAGTAGCGCGGGGTCCGCCCGGACCTCGCTGGCGGTCAGGATGGCGCCTTCCAGGAAGCCGCTCCACGGCTGGACATCCAGTGCCAGTCGGGAGATCCGCTCGTCGCCGAGCTGGTGCTTCACGTGTTGCAGCGCGGTCACGAGGGCATCGGTCAGGTGGGTCTCGAACATTCCTTCCCTCATCATCGGGGTTGCCAGTGTGGGTCGGCGGACTGCAATCGAACTGCGTTCTCCTCGATGGCGAGCCTGACTGTGTCTTCGATCGTCGTCATCGCGTCGAGGAGTTCGCTGTCGTCTACCTCTCCAGCGTCGTATCGCGCCTGGAGATCGCCGAAGAGTGAATGGAGCAGTTGGTCTGCAGAACCCTCGTGGCGCGCGCTCAGATGGCGGCCGGAATGGAGAGTCAGCCCGCTGCTGATCGCTTCTTCCAGTGTCGTTGGTAGCGCGATCCCGTTGGAACTCCGATTGATGTTGTACCCCAACTCGGCAGCCCGGACGGCTACGCCGTAGTCGCGCGCCACGTGAATGGAGATGATGTGATGCCCCGCATACCCCGAAGGAACACCGCCCGCGATCTGCTCGTTCAGGACCAGGCCGACATCACGCTCGAGGGTACCTGGTGGCGCCACCGGTACGGGCGTCCCTTCGAAGAACGCTACGTCGATGGCAGCGAGTGCACCGTGCTCCGCTCCATACCGACCGAAGGCGGACCAGCCAGCGACGGAGTCGGAGACCAGGGAGTCGGTGGCCTGACCGAGAACCGTCCAGCCGGCATCGAGTCCATTCTCGTACGTGTAGTCGAACAGCTGCTTCCAGCCAGAACCCGAGGTTGAGAAGGTCCCGTCCAGTACTGGAAGCGCGGCTGCGTCGTCCACGACCACCAGTCCACCATAGATGACCAGTCCCGCGAGCGCACCCCAGCCCATGGCGGCGCCGGCGCTGTAGCTCGCGACGCCGGTGGCTGCGGTACCGGTTCCCTCCCCGAGCGCCATTCCCTCGGCGATGGTCGAGCCGTGTTGAACGGACTGCTCGGCCACGATTCGAGTGATGGTCTCTTCACCCCGTCTGGCAGCCTGTTGCGCGACGAGACGCGCCAGCTCCTGCTCAGTGGCCAGACCTGAGGGGTCTCGCCCGATGGACGGAGCGTCCGACAGGTAGCTGAATCGGTTGGTTCCACTCTTCAGACCGATCGGATCTGGCCGGTCCCATCTCCCCAGCCAGGCGGCGTAGTACCGCGCTCCGTGGTGACCGAGGCCCGTCTCCTCGTCGCGCTCCATGCCCGTGTAGCGGTAGCGCTTCGCGGACACCTCGATCGCCGCGTCGGCGGCCCACCAGGAGGTCGTGCCGTAGGGGTGGAACTCCTCGTAGCTGATGATCCGCCCGCGCTCGTCGAGCTCGAGGGCAGCGCTCTCCTGGTGGTTGCCGAGCTGGAAGCGGAACACCACGGGCTGGGCGGGCAGGGGACCGGAGCGCTCCGTGACCGTCTCCACCAGACACACGCGCGACCCTGCGTCCATCACGTGGAGCGTGGTGGTCGCCGTGTCCACGACGCCGCTGGCCGCGCCGCGCTTCTCGTACCGTTCCCACCCCTCGAGCTGGATCGTGTCCTCGATCCGCGACCCCCGGCGCACGATCTTGCGGACCCGCCGGCCAGCGGCGTCGTAGTGGTAGACCGCGTCGTCGCCGTTCCCGAAGTCCACGGCGCGGAGCTGATCGTCGTACTGGCGCACCATCGTCGGCAGGTGGGCCATGGACGTGAGCGCGCCGCGGACGTTGGTCGTGCATGGATAGGTCACGCCGCCGACCGTCGTCGAGAGCAGCCGGTTGCTGGCGGGATCCAGCGCGTAGGTGCGCGTCCACGGGGTCGCGCCGAAGGGGCTGCGGACCTCCGTGAGGTTGCCGACGGCGTCGTAGGCGTAGCGCTGGGTGTACGCCTGGAGGACCTCCGTGGCGTCCGGCACCGACCCCGCCGACATCCCGCCCCAGCCCGGGGCGGGGGCACCCGTCTTCTCGCGCCCCGTGGCCTCGATCAGGCGGTAGAGCGGGTCGTAGCGGAAGGTCTGGGTGGCTGTCAGCGCGGCGTTGGCGAAGAAGTGCGTCTGCTGCGCTGCGTCCGTGATCTGCGTGAGGTTGCCGACGGCGTCGTAGTGGTACGTCAGGAGCTGCAGCGGGGCGTCGGGGGCGGAGGTCCGCACCGTGCGCAGCTCGGTCAGACGCTGGTCCACGGGGTCGTACGTGTACGTGGTGCGGGTGCCGTTGCCGCGATCGACGGACAGGCGGCGGCCCTTTGCGTCGTAGGTGACGTCGGCGACGACGGGCTGCGCGACGACCCCTCCTGGCAGGGTGACGCCGATCGTGCGGACGCGGCCGCCCTCGTCGTAGGTGGTGGTCGTGAGCGCGCCGTCGGGGGCCGTCTGCTCGACGGGGCGGTCCAGGGCGTCCACCACCAGGCCGGTGGCCCAGGTCTCGGCGAGCGAGGAGCCGTCGGCGGCGTCGAGCGCTGCGGCCGTGTCCAGGCCGACCAGCGCGCTCCAGTCGACCTCCCGATCGACGTCGGCGAGCACCGCGCGCTCGGTCCGCAGCGCGTTGCCCTTGAAGTCGTGGTCGGTGGTGACCACACGTCCGGCGCCGTCGTAGACCCGCCAGGGGCGGCCGCGGAGGTTCGCGTCGCGCACGAGCGTGGGCTCGTCGATGGCGTCCCCGAAGACCACGAGCTGGTGCGTGCGCCAGCCGGAGCCCTCGTCCACCTCGAGCCGGATGGGCCGACGGAGCGCGTCGGAGGTGACCCGGGTGCGCAGGCCGCCGCTCCGCCAGGTCCACGCCGGCTGCCCCGCGGCGTCCAGCAGCACCAGCGTGTCGCCGGCGTCGAGCGTGCGCGTCGCGAGCGGTCGCCCGAGCTGGTCGACGTCCTGCTCCTGGGTGCGGTGGCCGAGCGCGTCGGTGACCACGAGCGGGCTGCCCTGGACGTCGAGCGTGAGGTGGGTCGTGAACAGCGCGCCGCCGCTGTCGGCGTCGGTCTGGTAGGCGCGCCCGAGGGTGTCGAGGTGCGTGGTGGTGGGCGTGTCGTGGTGGGGATCGGTGGACAGGGCCGCGGCGCGATCGGGGTCGTCGGGCGGCAGCGCCGTGCGCTCCGCGTACCAACGGCTGTCGGCGGCGGTGTCGTTCGCGTCGTGGGACCGGGTTCGCCAGGGGTCGAAGGCGACCCGGGCGACCGTCCCGTCGGGGAAGTCGGTGCGGACCAGCCGGCCGGGCGGATCGTAGTGGAAGACGGGCGAGACCCCCCACTGGACGAGCCGCTTCTCGGTCTCGTACCCCGGGCCCTCCTTGAAGAAGGGCTCGTAGCGGCGGACCACGTGGCCCTTGTTGTCCACGACGGTGCGGCCCGTGCCGATCCAGCGGTCCGCGCTCGGCTCCCACGACAGCGACCCGTTCTCGTGCGGGACCGGTACGTCGCCGTCGGCCGCGCGGACGAGCTGCTGGACGACGTTCCCGCCGCCGTCGGCGTAGACCCGCTCCTGCTCGTGGCCGGCGACGGTGGGGTCGGGCTCGACGTGGACGTGCAGGCGGCGCGCCCAGCGGTGCGCGGAGACGGGCTCCTCGCGGTCCTCCCACGCCAGCGGGTCGTAGGCGAAGCGCTCGGTGGGGTCGTCGGCGGTGTCGCCCTCGCCGTCCCGTCCCTCCCACCAGGTGGCGACGACCCGGCCCTGGGCGTCGAAGGCGGCCCGGCGGGCGTGGCCGTTGGCGTCGGTCGTCCGCGCCGGCGCGAGCGCGCGGTAGTCCAGGGTGGCGCTCACCGTGTTCCCGACGGGGTCGGTGACCTCCACCGGCGCGAGCTGGTAGGTGTCGTGCGCGATCCGGGTCGTGTTCCCGAACGGATCGGTCACGGCCGTGACGACGTAGAACGCGGCGGGGTCGTGCTCGCGGACCCCCGAGCCCACCCAGCGGTGCCCGTCGCCGAGCAGGTCCTCGTAGCCAGCGGCGCTCAGCTCGGCGGGCCCGATGTCCGTGAGCCGGGCGAGCATCCCGGGGGTGAAGGCGCGCTGCCAACGTCGGCGGGGCAGCGCGACGCGCTGGAGCTCGTCGGTGCCGAAGGGCGCGAGCCGCAGGGGAGCGTCGGCGCCGTCGTTCCAGTACTCCGTGATCTGCTCGGTCAGCAGCCGCTTCTGGACACCCGCACCAGGCCGCTCCTCCGATGGGATCTCGATGGCGGCGGCGAACAGCTGCTCGAGCTCGTCGGCACCGAACGGGGAGGCGTCGTCACCGCTCGGGCCCGAGAGCTCCCACGCCCGCGTCCGCACCGGGACCGCGAGGTGGTAGGCGGGGGCGCCGTCCGCGTCCTGGTGGTGGACGTCCTGCTCGGTGACGACGACGTGCGTCGCTGCCTGCTCGGCCGTGGGGCCGCGCGCCGCCCGGCGCGGATAGGCGACGGCGAAGGAGCGCGTGACGGTGCCGTAGGCGTCGATCCGGGTGGGCGTGCTCACGGACACGCGCGGGTCGTCGGCCACCCGGTCCCAGGTCACCGTGCGGGAGGGTCCGGGGACGACGTGGTGGACGGCGTGTGCGTGCCCGTCGGCCGGCTGGAGCTCCCGGACCTCCCAGGTGGTCTCCGTGACCGTGTAGGGGAGGGCGGCGCGCGCCACGGAGGCCGCGTCGTCGGGATCGGCGTCGTCGGCGTAGACCTCCACGCGCAGCGGCCGCCCGCGCAGGGCCCGGGCCGCCTCCCGACCCTCGGGGACGACGGGCTCGGGCAGCACGGTCGCGTCGCCCGCCCAGAACTCCGCGCGGTAGGCCTGCAGCAGCGAACGGTGCGTCTCCCAGCCGCCGGTGTGCAGCCACGTGCGCGTGCGGATCGGTGGGACGGTGTGGACCAGGGCGGCGTCCGCGCGGTCGGGGTCGTCGTAGTCGGAGAAGCGCTCGGTGTCCCAGGTCTCGACCATGCCGAAGCCGCGGAACTCGCGCTCGGCACCGTCGAACGTGCCGTGGTGGTAGGCGGACTCGGTGACGAAGCGCCAGCCGGTGACGTGATCGAGCTGCTCGACGCGTGTGAGGCACTGGACCGGGAACGGCAGGCGCGTCGCCCACGGACGTCCGTCGCGGCGATCCGCCAGGTAGAAGGCGGTGGACGGGGTGTACATCAGGCGGGTCTCGCGCCCGCGCCCGTTCCGGACGGTCGACAGCAACCAGGGCTTGCCGCCGGCCATCAGCTCGACGTAGCGGAGCGGCCGCGCGGCCTCGCTGATCAACGGGCTCGACCAGACGAGGCAGGCGGTGCCGGTGCCCAGCAGGTCGCTCACCTGGATCTCCGCCGGGGAGGCGACCGCCGGGAACGGGACCTCCACGGGCGCCGAGAACCCGTTCCCCGCCTGGTTGAACCACACGCGGACGCCGTCGGGCCCGAGGTAGATCAGGTCGGTCGGGCCGCTGCCGTCCACGTCGGCGAGCCGCAGCCGAGCGGGGTCGTAGCGGTCGGGGTGGTCGAAGCGCGGGGCGCCGGCCATGTGGACGCGGGGTCCGAAGCGGCCGTACCCGAGGTTGGGCCAGTAGTGGACGGCGCCGTCGCGGATGCGCACCACGTCCTGCAGCCCGTCGCCCACCATGTCGGCGAGGTGGTACTCGGCGCCGTCGCGCGAGAACAGGAAGCGCGGGCCGTCGTCCTGCGCGTGGGCCATCGGCGCTCGCTCGCCCTCGCCGAAGCCGTCGCGCGCCTCGCACCGGTGCCAGACGAAGCGGTCCCCCTCGGTGCGCAGCAGGTCGGCGATGCCGTCGCCGTCGAGGTCCACCAGGCGGGCGTCGGGGTCGTCGAGCCCGGGGACGGGGACGCGCCGCAGCGAGCGGAAGCCCTCCCAGCCGCCGTCGGTGGTGCGTGCGTAGCTGCCCGCCACGCCCGAGCGCAGGACCACGGCCTCGAGGCGCCCGTCCCCGTCGACATCGCGGAGCTGGACCCCGGGGCCGGCGAGCGCCAGATCCGGTCGTCGGCCGAGGGCGCGCGCCGGAGCGAAGCGCCCCTCGCCCTCGTTGCGCTTGTAGAACCAGGTGTCGCCCTGCTCGGTGAGCAGCCCGGCGACACCCTCGCCGTCGAGGTCGACGAAGCGCCACTGCTGCAGATCGCGGCCGCCGGCCAGCTCCTCCAGACCCTCCACGAACCGGACCGCGGATCCGATCACCGGCTCGACGTACGACAGCTGCAGGGCCGCGTCGTCGAGGTGCTCGTAGCCGGCGGCGGTCCACGCCCAGCCACGCGTCCGGGCGGCGGCCAGCGTCGTGACCGTGGGACGGGTGTGGTGGGTGAGCTCGAGGGAGCGGACGACCACGGGGACGGCGGTGCCCGCGCCGTCGTCGCGCAGCTCGGCGAACCGGTGGACCATCAGGACGCGGCGACAGAGCCGGCGGCAGCGGATGTCGAAGCCCGCCCGGAAGCTGGAGAAGGGGTCCTCGCGCAGCGACCAGGTGCCCGAGCCGTCGAGCCCGGGGTCCTCCTCGTCGTGGGCGCCGTAGTCGAAGACCAGGTGGAACAGCCACTCGCCGCCCTCGCCGAGGTCCGGGTGGCAGCCCATCGCCGTGTTGCCCCAGGACACGCGATCGAGGTGGGCGTAAGCGGCGGCCCGGCGCTCCTCCCAGGGCTGGCCCTCGGTCCCCGCACCGTCCTCCGCTCGATAGCGCCAGGCGACGACCTCTCCGGTCTCGGTGCGCTCCTCCTCGATCAGCCACTCGAAGACGCGCCTGGGGTCGGCGGGATCGGCGACGCGGGCCGAGGGGGTGCGGCCGTAGATCCGGCGGACGTTCGCCGACGAGGTCGTCCGCCAGTGGACGTCGCCGTCGCTGCCGCGGGTCCACCGCTCGATCCGCGCGAAGCCGCCCTCGGTCCGCGGCCGATAGCGACGCACCGCCCAGACCTCGCCGTCGAGCACCTCGGAGCGGTCGGGGACGCGCTCCCAGACCTGCCGCGCGGCGTCGAGGCGCAGGAGCGGCACGAGGTCCTCGGTGTCGGACATCACGAAGACGTCGGCGTCCGGGCCCTCGTCGCGGTAGCGGGGCAGGCCCCTGCTGGTCTTGCGCCGCACGGCGGGGAGCGAGAGCTGCCAGCCGAGGCCGAACGGGCCGTTGGGTGCGCCCGAGTCGTAGGTCAGCGTCAGCTCGGGCGCCTTCCCGCCTCGCCCCGGGGAGAGCGGCAGCGGCAGCGCCAGGGTCGCCGTGCCGGTCGCGGGGTTCGCCGACAGCTTCTCGCCCATCCCCCCGATCGCGCCGCCGCCCTTGGGCACGGTGACCGCGGGCGCCGTGAACCGGAAGTCCTCGGGCAGCAGGCCGTCGGGCCCACGCTGCGGGAGGGGGTCGCGGGGCGGCTCGGTGGACGGGGGCCGCGGAGGCTGGCGCTCCGGGTCCATCAACCCTCCTCGAGCTCGAGGACCAGCAGGACGTCGGTGGCTTGGGAGAGGTCCACCCCGGTGAGCGTGATGGCGACCGTCTCGGGCCAGGCAGCGTCGATCTCGGCGGTGCCGAGCCACAGTCCGGCGTCGCTGGAGGGCGGCCAGGCGGTGACCCCGGCGAGCGGGACCGGATCGGGCAGCGCGACCTCGCCGCCGGTGAGTGCCGTGCCCTGCGTCAGGACGTGGACGCGCGCGACGCGGGGATCGCGGCCCACGGCGAACCACGGCAGACGGTCGACGCCCACCGACAGCGTGAGCGACCCGCTCGCAGCCTGCTGCGCGGCGTACCAGGCGTCCGGATCGTCCCGGCGGGCGGAGAGCCCGACCACGACGCGCTCGGAGGCGGCGACGGTGCCGTCCACGGTGGCGAAGCCCCCACGCAGGCCGGCGAGCGCGTCGGGCAGGGCCGCCAGCACGGCGTCGCGGAAGGTCTCGCCCCCGTCCCGTGCGGTGTACTGCAGGTGCAGGACCACGTCGGTCACGCTGTTCCAGTCGAGCTGACGGTGGTCGGGGTTCGCGAAGGCCAGGTGCCAGCGACTGGCGGCGCCCAGGCGCTCGAACGGGAGGTACCGCGGCTGGCTGCGGCTGGGGTCGAACAGCCCGCTGTCCTGACGCGCGGTGCTCGTGACGACGGACGGGTAGGCGTGGACCGAGGCCTCGACGGCGTCGAGGTCCGCGCGGACCCGCAGCGTGGACTCGTGCAGCGTCAGGCGCAGGTTCACCTGGCCCTGGGCGCCGGTCACGCAGGCGGCCGTGAGCGCCACGCTGGTCAGGCGGCGGAACCAGTGGCCGGGGCAGTCCAGGTCGAACAGCGCCTCGGGCACCTCGAACCAGCACTCCCCGCCGGTGCGGAGCTGGGCCAGGGCGATCGGATCGAGGCGGGCCAGCGAGACGTGCCGCGTGAGCTCGAGCTCGCGCTGATCGAGGTCGAGGTAGGCCTGGTCCATGCGCTCGAGATCGAGCCGTAGCCGCTCCCCGGCCAACAGCCCCTTGCGCGTGCCGTCCCAGTGGACCGGCTGGATCCAGGTGTCGTCGCGGCCGAGCTCGTGGCGGAAGCAGGCCTCGGCCTTGCGCGCGGTGGCCCAGGCGAGCTGCCAGGTCTGGAAGTGCAGGGTCGAGAGCTGCGTGACCATCCAGGCGTAGAGCTCCTGGCGGGTGTACTTGCGCTCCATCCACTCGCGCACCTGGGCGGAGTGGGCGATCTGCAGCGCGTGGTTCTCCCGCTCGGCCTTCGCGATCTCGACGCGGAGCTTCGCGGCCTCGATCTGCCTGCCGAGCGCGGCGATCTCCTGCTTCGCCAGCTTCACCTGGTGCTTCCACTCCGCCTTGCGGCGGCCGTAGCTCGCCACCGTGGTCAGGCGTCCGGCCTCCATCGACGCGATCCCCGCTCCCCCGGACAGCGTCCCCGCGGTCGAGCTGAACGCGTTGAAGAAGTGCGTCCCGGTGCCCGCCTTGACGTGGGCGCCGAGCCCGATGGCGATCTCGGGGAACATGGACAGCACCGCCGCGATGCCCTGGACGGTGGTGGCCGCGCGGCTCAGCCCCTTCGCGTCGAGGATCTTCGCGTTGGCGTCGGTCTCGACCTGTAGCCAGCCCTGGTCCAGCAGCCGTTCGTAGTAGGCCAGGCGCGCCTCGGCGGACCGCAGGTTCTCGCGCAGTCCTCCGAGCGCCTCGCCAGCCTCCTCGACCTGCAGCTCGCGGACGTGCTCGATCGCGTCGAGCAAGGCGCCCTCGTGCTCCTGGCGCAGCAGCGCGAGCGCCTCGGCGTCCCGCTTTTCGAGCGCGGAGAGCAGCGCCTGGCCGAGCCCGGCGACCGAGGCCGCCAGCGACTGGGCGCGCCCGAGCATCGTCGAGAAGCGGTAGCTCCCGACGGACGCGGTGTCCGACAGCGCGGCGCCGATGTCCACGCCGGCTGCGGCCGCTCGCACCAGCGCGGCCGGGTCGAGCTCGGGCTGGAACAGCGGCAGGGAGCGCACGACCCCGGCGATGTTCATCCCGTTTCGGATCTTGAACAGCCGATCGTCGAGGGTGTCCCAGTACGACAGCAGGCGGCGGTTGAACGGCACGCAGAAGTACGGGCTCAGCACGAGGCCGGCGCTCGCCGCGGCCCCCGTGGCGCCGACACCTCCGCTCGTGGCGACCGCCCCGCTGTTCTCGAGCGCCAGCAGGGGGTTGCCGAAGGCGTCGATGTCGGCCTGCAGATCGTTCCAGGTGCGCGGCTCGGGGCGCTCGGCGGCGGGCAGCTCGGCCGGGCGCTCCCCCAGGACCTGCTTCGCGAACACGTAGAGCTGGATCGCCTCGTTCACCGTCTCGAGCGTGTCGCGCGTGAACAGCTGGTCGCCCCAGGCGATGAGCGTGTCCAGGTACTTCATGACGAGCGAGCGCTGGTAGGTCCCCGGTCGCATCCGCGCCAGCAGGTGGGGGTCGAAGGGGTCGGACCGCCAGGCGTCCACCTGGGCCTCGAAGGCGCTGGCGGCGTCGGTGTCTCCGGCCGCACCCGTGAACGCGATCCAGTCGGTCACCGGGGCGCTCACGGGCTCCAGGAACGGCGCGAGCTTCCACCAGTCGCCGTTCTCGAGCGCCGCGTCGAAGCCAGAGGCCGCGGACGAGGTGCGCGTGCGCGGGTCGAAGATGGTGTGGAACCAGCGGATCGCATCGTCCTAGCGGCCAGCGTCCGCCAGGCGGGTGGCCACGTAGACCGGCAGGTGGAAGAAGAGCTCCCAGTTGTAGGGGGCGTAGGCGCCGTCCGCGTCGAAGTCGATGGTGTCGACGGGGCGGGGCAGGACCACGGCCTCGGTGGGCTGGTACCGCAGGTCGAACGCGTCGGGGGCTCCGTGGAGCGCCTGGCGGAACAGGTCGCCCGCCACGCCGTCGGGATCGGGGTCGAGCAGGCCGAACACGCCGCTGCGACGGACCTCCGAGAGGAAGCGGCACACGTAGGGGTGGTGGAACGTGGAGAACCGGTAGGTCGCGAGGTGGCCCAGCAAGGCGCCGGGGCGACCGTCGAGCTCCACGGGCTCGAACGCCGTGTCGGGCGTGACCACGATCCCCGTCTCCTCCAGGCGGACCGCCCGGGCGCGCTCTCGCGGCTGCTCGATCGGGGTGACGTCGGCGACGGCGGCGAAGGTGCCGTGGGTGTACGTCTGGAGGCCGGCGAGCGGCGGATCCGCCTCGGCGACCACCCGGGACAGGCCGGGCTCGAGCGTGGGCTCGACGAACCAGACGCGCTCCCCGCTGGACACGAAGAACGGCGACTGGCTCACGAAGTCGTTCCACTGGGAGGGCACGACGGCCCGCAGCGGGGTGATCCGGTCCAGCACGTCGATGGCGGTCGCGCCGGCTCGCGCGTAGCCGGCGTCGCTCACCTCGCCGGCGTAGACGTCGAGCTCCTGGATGGCGGCGAAGTCGTCGTCCGTGAGGTCCAGCACGCCGTCGACGAAGGCGGGCGCCTGCCAGCGGGTGGGGTCGAGCGCTATCCGGGTGATCTCGGTCTCGGAGTCGTTCCGCTCGATGTCGAGGTCCATCGTGCACGGGTTCAACACGAACGTGCCGAGCTCGAAGAACCGACTCCAATAGGCGATGGCGGACGTGTCCTTCGCCGCGATGGCGCGGATGCGCAGCTCGCCGTCGTCGGTGATCCGGCTGACGAAGCCGTACCAGGGCGGGGACCGCTTCTCGAGGCCGTCGTCGTCCATCCAGCGCACGTTCAGCGCGAGTCGCCGGGACCCCTGGCGCCGCGCGGACCAGATCCCGTCGCGGTGCTCCGTCCAGGACAGCGCGATCTCCCACCAGCTGGAGGGCTGCGCCCCCTCCTGCTCGGCCTGCTGCTCCACGAGCTCGGCCCAGAACAGCATCAGCCGCCGGTCGTGGACCACGGGGATCAGGTGGTCGCCGGTCAGCCCCACCCGGATCTCCGTCCACGGCGTCCACACGGCGCCGTCCTCGCGCCGCCGATACCACCAGGTCGCGGGCGTCGCGCGGGTCCTCGCGAACACGTGGAACCGGTCGATGACGCCGTCCGCGTCTCGCTCCAGCTGGTGGTGGCAGGCCATGATCTCGAGGCTGGCGACGGCGTGCAGCTGGTCGAGGTAGGCCAGCGTGACCTCCTCGACCCGGTCGTCGGTCGTGTCGCCCTGCGCGAGCTCGGTCTCGAGCGCCGCGAAGAACGGCGTCTTGTCGCTGCGCAGCTCGGGCTCGATCCAGTTCTCCGGGTAGAGGAAGACCTTGCGCGCGGCCTCCCACACGCGGAACGTGCGCATCCACTCCCACTCGCGGCGGTCCTCGTCGTCGAGGAAGTCCACATCGGGCTCGAGGCCGAACAGGCAGCGGTGGACGAAGAGCTGTACGGTCGCCGACGCCTGGACGACGCGGCTCGTGAGCATCTCGGGGTTCATGCTCACGTCGATGAGCAGCCGCTGGTACAGGTCGTCGGCGGTCCACAGCTCGCCGGTGGTGTCGGTGGCGAGGAGGTGGTGGACGAGCGCGTCTCGCTGCTGCTTGCGGAGCGGGTCGCGGATGGGACGGGCCACCGCGCCCCATCGGTTCGCGTCGGGGTGCCGCGAGCGCGCCGCCTCCACCACCTGACGCCCGAGCTCCGCGGTGAACCCGGTGACATCACCGGGCACGGCCTAGCCTCGGACGGTGTCGAGCTCGGCTCCCACGCGGCCCAGCACGTCCATCTGGTCGAGGAGGAGCTCCATCGCGTCGACATCGAGCGCGGTCGGCCACAGCGTGGTCAGGGTCGTGAGGTCCCAGCCCGTGCGCTCGGCGAAGGCCTCGGCCGCGGGGGCGGCGAGCAGCTCGGCGAACGAAGGTGCGGAGCCGGGGAGGCGGTCGCGGAGCCCGAGCGCGCGGATCGTGCGGTGGAGTGCGTCGAACAGCCCAGGGTCGGCGCTGTCGGGGACCAGCTCGAACAGCGATGCGGGGTCGAGCGGCGCGGCCCAGCTCGCCTCCCGCCAGGCCGTGTACAGGTCCGCGTCGACGTCGAGCCGCGCGACCAGCAGCGCGACCTGGTGCAGCACGGCGATCACGCGGTGGTCGGTGGGGAAGGCGGCTTCGCCCAGGTCGGACCACGGGTCGCCCTCGTCGGTCGCGCCCTCGGCGAGGAAGGCGGGACGCAGGAAGCGCTGGACGAGCGAGGCAGTGGCCGAGGTGGGCTCGAGGGCCGGCACCTCGAGCGCGACCGACGCCACCAGCGTGGCCGTCTCGTCGGCCGTCAGGGTCGCTGGGCCGTCGGGGCCGGTGACGGCGGTCCCCGCCAGGAGGACGACGACCGCGCCCACGTCGAGGACGGCGTCCGCGCGGAAGGTCGCCCCGCTCGGCACCAGCCCCGTGTCGGCGGGGAGGGCGCCGAGCAGGAGGCTCGCGCCGGCCGGGACCGTGACGACGCCCAGCGAGGTCGTGGCGTCGAAGGCCAGCGGCGAGCTCGCGGGCAGCGGGGGGTCGAAGAGCAGCTCGGTGGCGGCGACGTGCGTGGCCGGCGCGGTGCCGGGCGCGACGGCGTGGACGCGGGGGTCGAGGTCGTCGAGCACGGCGCGGTCCAGGCCCAGCTCGTCCGCCAGCTGCCGCAGGAGCGCGTCGGCGGCGGTCGTGGCGTCGGCGTCCTCGGCCTGCTGCCGCGCGGTGTCCCGCAGGCGGCCGAGCACCCCGCGCACCCAGTCCTCGGTGGGCCCGACCACGTCGGCGCCGCGATGGACCGCGAGGTAGTCGAGCTCGTCGACGGTCCACCCCGCCGCGAGCAGGGCGCGCGCCCGGTCCAGGAAGGACCAGGTGTCGGCGGGCGTGCGGAACAGCCCGGGATCGGTGCCCGCGGGCGCCTCGCCGAGCAGGGCGGCCACGCGCAGCGCGTCGGTGGGGTCGAGCTCGAGCACTCCGGCCAGCGACGTCCAGCGCCAGAGCAGGCTCAGGAGCTCGAGCGTGAGCGGGTCGGTGGTCGCGCGGCCCAGGGCGCTGACGAGGGCCTCGAGCTCCGCGGTGTCGAGCGAGAGCACGGCCGCGACGCGGGCGGTGTGGTCGGCGAGCGGCGGCGTGCGCGCGAGCTCGGTGCGGTCGGCGGTCAGCGCGAACGGGAAGTCGGCCCGCGCCTGCTCGGCGGCCGGGAAGAGCGACGGGTCGGCGAAGGTCTGATCGAAGTGCGAGGGGCTGGGGTCGTCGCGGTCGCGGTCCGCGCGCGTGTCCAGCGGGCCGAACCACGCGGCCAGCTCGGTCGGTGAGCGCTCCGTGGCCCGCTGGAGCCTCACGACGTCGGCGACGGCGACCAGGGTGGCGTCGGTCCAGGTGCTCGGGTCCAGCGCGCCGAGCGAGGCCAGCACGCGGTCGAGGTCTCGCGCGGACCAGGGCGTCGCGTTCCAGAGGCGCAGCGTCTGGCGCAGGCGGGTCCAGGCGCCCACGTGCACGTGGGACCAGGCGTTCGGCTCGCCCAGCGCCGCCTCGCCGCTGACCTGGCGCAGCAGGTGGCTCGAGACGTCGTAGGGGTCGGCCGACGCCAGCTGCACCGTCACGACGTGACCCAGACGGCTGTCCGGGGAGGCCGCGTCCACCGCGTTCACGGAGCGCGTGTGGAGCAGGTCGAGCAGCGCTTCGTGGTCGGAGCCCGTGCAGCGGGTCCAGGTGCGGACCGAGTGGGGGTCCGACAGCGGGTTCCCCCACCAGGCCTGCTCCGACGTGGTCCGATCGGTGATCGCTGCGGCGCGCTCCACGGAGAGCCCGAGGTCCTCCGCCGCCACCTCGGCCGGCGTGGGCGTGCCGAACAGGCGCATCAGCTCGGCCCGGGACACGCCCAGGTGCTCCAGGAAGCGACGCGCCTCGCGCAGGGAGCGGTGGAACGGCGTGTGGAAGCTCGTGGTGGCGCGGGCGATCGCGTCGTAGGCGGCCTCGTTGGTGTACTGGGGCGCGGCCAGCATCTCGGGGGTGCGGGCCTCGCTGCTGTGCGCGTCGCCGAGGCCCGAGGTCGGGTCCACCACCGCCTCCAGCACCTCGAGCGACAGATCGATGAGGGGCAGCACGCGCTCGGCGTTCTCGCAGGTCAGCGGGAGGTTCGCGAGGTCCGGGCGCCGATCGAGCAGGGCCGCCAGCGCGTTCGGGAAGGTCCCGCCGCGGCTCGTCCGGTTGCGGAGCCAGTCCAGCAGATCGACGAGGTAGGCCGAGGGGCCGTGGATCGACTGGCACCACTCGCAGCGCGTGCCGCTCGGGGTCTCGAAGAGCGCGGCCCAGCCGGGCACCTGGGCTTCCGTGGGTCGGACGGGCGTGGTGGCGACGAAGCCCAGGCGCGCCTGACCGAGGGCGGGGTGGGCCTGGAGGTAGAACTGGGTCGCCAGGGCGGACTGGCTGGCGGCGCGCGCGTGGATGGCGAGCGCCTCGTCGCGCAGGACCTCGTCGTTCCCGGCGTAGGCGTCCACGAAGCGGTTGCGCCCCGTGCGGACGACCGACCGCGCGGAGCCGATGCCCAGCCCCGCCAGGCGCGCCATGGCGTCGGCGGCGCCGAGCTCGGGGGCGATGCGCGCGAGGCGCTGGGCGGTCCGGAGGGCCTCGACCTCCTGGTCGGCCCGCGAGGGGTCGAGCGCGAGCCCGGGTGCGTCGACGTGGATCCTGGCGTGGCGCAGGTCGAGCCCGGCGTTCGCGGGTCGCGCGAGGATGCTGGCGACGCCCAGCGCCTCGCCCGCGGACCCGGTGAGCGCTGTGGTGAGCGCGGGCCCGGGCCAGGCGAGCGCGACCTGCTCCTCGAGGATGCGCGCGAGCGAGCGGCGGCGCTGGCGCTCGGTGTCCCCGTCGAGCCCGTCGGGCAGGGGGCTCACGTGCTTCGCGGTGGCCTCGAAGCGCCCGCGGTCCCAGGTGGCGAGGGTGTCGGCGGGGGCGGTGCCGAGCCCCTCCGTGAGGAACGCCGAGACCGTGGGGGCGTGGCCCAGCGCCACCGTCCCGAGCTGGATCAGTCGCCGGGCCTCGTCGAGATCGCGCTCCGTGAGGTGGGGCGTGGCGGACAGGGTGGTCCAGAAGGCCTCCGTCCCGCGCCGCTCGGCGGCCACCTCACAGATGACCGCGACCTTCTTCGGCGTCAGCCCCTGGGGCTGCTCCAGGTGGTAGGAGGTGGACAGCAGCGAGCCGAGGGCGTCGTCGGTGTCGCCGTTCAGGAGAGCGGCCCGCGCGCCCACCAGCTGCTCGACGAAGGCCGCAGGATCTCCGTCGAGGCCGATGACGTTGGTGCGGCGCGCGATCCCGAGGGCGTTGCGGACGGCGGTGGGCGGTCGGCCGAGGAGCGCGTCCACGGACCGGGGGAAGCCCTGGCGGAGCAGGCCGTAGAGCGGCTGCGTCGCGAGCCCTCCGGTGGCGTCGGAGAGCCAGGCCGCGCCAGCGCGCTGCTCCACGAGCGTCGCGTCCCAGTCGGTGTGGCGAGCGAGCCAGTCCAGCTGCGTGCGAGAGGAGGTGGCGAGCGCGTCGTCGAGTCGCGGGTGGGGGTGCTCGGGTCGACCAGCGAAGATGGCGCGGGACAGGGCGAGGCTGATCCGAGCGAACTCGGACGGGGCACGGAAGCGGTCGTGGCAGACGGAGACGTCGATGCGGAGCGGTCCGCCGGCGTGACCCACGACGAGGTCGGAGACGGCGAGCAGCTCGCGCGGCCGCTCGGAGCGGGTGGGGAGGTAGACCTCGAGGACCAGGTCGGTGGGCTGCTTCGGCTCGATGCGCCCGAGGCAGAACCAGCCGTCCTCGACGGTGCGCGTCGCGTCGGTCAGCTCGCGCTTGCCGTGGAAGTCGACGGCGCAGAGGACGACCTCGACGCCCTCGATCGGTGTGCCGTCGTCGTGGCGGACGCGGCCGTGCACGCCCTGGTCGCAGTTGTCGAGGGAAGCGGGCGGGCGGTCGACGGGGATGCCGCAGGGCTTCGCGCGCTCGACGCACACGACGAGCCCGTGGGCGTCCTGTGCGGCGGGCCAGGACACGTCACCGGTCGTGGGGAGCAGCCGCCCGTCGTCGAGCACCTCGAGGCGGAGCGTCGCGTCGGTCGGCGTCGCGCCGAGGTCGAAGGAGAACCGCCCCTGGTGGTCGGTGCGGGCGGAGGCGAGGACCGTCGAGCTGCGTCCCTCGCCGAGGACGCGGACGGTCAGCCGCTCCTGGGGCGTGCTGGTCCCCCTGGCGAGCACGGTTCCGGTGACGTGGCGACAACCCGGCACGAAGGCCTCCCTCGGCATGCGGCGGCCGAGGGATACCACGAAGAGCGACGGGAGAGCGTCACCTCGGCCGGGTCATGGATCGCGACGCACCAGCTGGTAGCCCTCGCTGCGGACGGCTCGGATCGCGACGTCCTGGCATCCGGCGCCCGCGAGCTTGCGGCGCAGCCTCGACACGTGGATGTCGACGCCCCGATCGAGACCATCCCAGGGGATGCCTCGGACCTCGAGCGAGAGCGCGTCGCGGGTGACGACCGTGCCCACCCGACTCGCGAGGAGCCAGGCCAGGTCGTGCTCGGCCGAGGTGGCGCCGACGTCGCGACCGCTCACCCGGACCTCGCGTCTCGAGCGGTTCACCACCAGCGAGCCCACGGTCAGCAGCTCCTCCACCGAGCCTCGCTCGCCCGGCCGACGGCGGAGGAGGGCGCGGACCCTGGCGAGCAGGACGCGGGGGGCGCAGGGCTTCGAGACGTAGTCGTCCACGCCCGCCTCCAGTCCCGCCACCACGTCGATGTCTCCTCGCATCCCCGTGAGCATGAGGATGGGCACGTCCGACGTCCTGCGGACCCGTTGGCAGACCTCCACGCCGTCGAGGCCGGGCAACCTCTGGTCCAGGATGACGATGTCGAACACGTCGGCCCGCAGCCGGTCCACCGCACGACGACCGTCGGCCAGTGCCTCCACGCCGAAGCCCTGCCCCGTGAAGTAGTGGGAGAGCAGACCGGCCAGCGCCGGATCGTCCTCGACGATCAGCATCGTTCGGTTCACGCTCACGGTCCACCTCCCGCCGAGGGCCCCGCTGTCGAGACACCGCAGGGGGATGAGGGTGGCACCCGGAGCTCGTGCTGGACCTCCCCTCACGCAACGTCTCGCAACGGTTCCCGACGGACCGAGCCGCTACCTTGGAGACGAACGACCCTGGAGGTTCCATGTCCCGGTTCATGTGGTTGCCGTGCTTCGCCCTGTTCGCGATGGCTTGCGGGGAGGCCGATCCGGTCTGCCTGGAGGTCGCGTCGATCTGCCACGACGCCGCCGTGCTGGAGAACGACCCCGATGCGCAGGATTGCTACGACCTGCGGGACGACCGGTCCAAGAGCGCTGAGGAGTGCGAGGCGATGCGCGAGGACTGCGAGGCGATCTGCGACCCGGCGACCACCAGCTCGCGCTGATGTGGTCGACCTCGGTGCCTACCGGAGAGGCCCATCAGCGTGGGCGGTCGGATCCGGGTGGGAGAGTGGCAGGGGCATAGGGACTCGAACCCCAGACCTGCGGATTTGGAATCCACCCGTACCGTCATAGTTCAGATGAAACCATGCGCTACATCCGTACCAACATCGTGTTGGCACGTTGTTGGTACAGGTTCAAGTCAAGAACGGGGAGCCACTTTAGGTCAGATGGGAACTTCCGACCCGGAGGTTCTCGTCGCCTGGGAAGTGGAGGTTGAACTTCCTCCTCATCCCGGGTTCGGCCTCCGGCGGCACAAGCCGCCCGAAGAAGCCCTTCGTCGCACTCGCCGGCGGAGGGCTTGGACGAACCCGCTGCGCGGGGGCCCGCACTCGCGGCTCTGTGCGCTCCCCGGTTGCGCCGGCCGACCCTGTGATGGACGTGGCGGTCTGAGGTCGGCCGCCGCCTGCTGACGCTGTCCGGAGGTGGCCCGATCTCAGGCAGACGGGGGACACCGGGCCCCGGCGAGCGACCTTCCTACATCAACCGGTCGCCGCCCGGAGATCGTCATGGGCCACGTGCGTGACCGTTTCGACGCCGACCTTCGACTGGCCGGCCGCTCGGAGTCTACCCGCAAGACCTACATCGGCTGCGCGGTGTTGTTCGTCAAGTTCTTCATGCGTCCGCCGGACCAGCTCGGTGAGAAGGAAGTCCGTCAGTTCCTGCTCAGTCTGCGCGACCGGAAGCTGTCGGTCGGTCGCTACCTGCAGTACCTCGGCGCCCTCAAGTTCCTGTTCGGGATCACGCTCGGGCGGCCGCAGGTCACCGACGGGATCCCGTGGCCGCGTATGCACCGGAAGCGGCCCGACATCCTCACCCGCGAGGAGGTCACGCGGGTGCTCGACGCCGCGAGCTCGCCGTTCTGGCGGATGTACCTCACCACCGCCTACGCCGCCGGGCTCCGCCGCATGGAGGTCGCCGCCCTCCGCGCCGAGCACATCGACGGTGCGGCTGGGCTCCTCCGGGTGGCGCACGGGAAGGGCGACAAGAAGCGGGAGGTCATGCTCGATCCCGAGCTGTACCGCCAGCTCCGCGAGCACTGGCGCACCCACGCGCTCCCGGGTCCGTGGCTCTTCCCGGCGCGGTCGCGGTCGGGCGGCTGGGCGGATCACCCCGTCGACCTCGGGCAGGCATCGGCATCCTTCCGCGCGGCCGCTGACGCCGCCGGCATCCGCCGGTGCCGTGTGACGCTGCACTCGCTCAGGAGCGCGTTCGCCACGCACCTCTTCGAAGACGACGTCGACATCTTCACCATCCAGCAGCTCCTCGGTCACGAGCGGCTCGAGACCACCGGCCGCTACGCCGTGGTCCGGACCGACCGGATCCGGGAGACGCCGAGCCCGTTGTCGAAGCTCCCGAAGTAGCCGGTGGTCCACTCCGCGTGTCCGGCGACGCCGGGCGCGGGGCAGGCACCGACACGTCCCGAGGTGGCGGAGGTCTTCCGCCGCTACGGGCCGTCGTACCTGCGCCGCGTGGTGCTGGCGCCCGAGCAGGGCCGGGTGCTCCGCAGCGTCATCAGGTGTCGTACGGCCGCGCTCGGCGGCCACCTCGACGTCTGCGATCACTGTGGGGCGGCCTGGCACCACTACAACTCCTGCGTGAACCGGCACTGCCCGACCTGCCAGGGCTGGCAGGCCGTGAAGTGGACGACCGACCGGCTGGAGCGGTTCATCGACACCCACCACTTCCACGTGGTCGCGACAGTGCCCCAGGAGCTGCGGCCGGTGGCGCTCGCGAACCAGCGGCTCGTCTACGACCTGCTCTTCCAGGCCGTGTCCGAGACCCTGCTGGAGCTCGCGCTCGACCGCTGGGACGCCATCCCCGCCGTCACCGCCGTCCTCCACACATGGTCGCGGACGATGGCCTACCACCCCCACATCCACTGCATCGTCAGCGGCGGTGGCCTCTCGACCGACGGCCGGTGTTGGGTCTCCTCCCGCCCCGGGTTCCTCTTCCCGGTCAAGGTCCTCTCGGCCCTCATCCGCGGCAAGTTCATGGCCCGCTTCACCCGGGCCTACGAGAAGGGTGAGCTCCTGTTCGTCGGCTCCTCCGCTCATCTGGCCGATCCGGAGGAGTTCGCCGCCCTGCGGCGCCGGCTCTACGACGCCGCCTGGGTGGTCCACGCGAAGCCGCCGTTCGGCGACTTCCACGGCCTCGTCCGCTACCTGTCCCGGTACACCCACCGCGTCGCGATCTCGTCCTCCCGCCTGATCTCGCTCACCGACGACGCGATCGTCTTCAAGACCCGCGGCGACGGCACCTGCCGGCTCCACCCCGACGAGTTCCTCCGGCGCTTCCTGCTCCACGTCCTGCCACGTGGCTTCCGCAAGATCCGCCACTACGGCCTGCTCGCGCCGTCGAACGTCTCCACTCGGCTGCCGGTGGCGCAGCGGCTGGCGCGGTCGTCGAGCCGGCGCGCCAACCCGCCGCCGACCGTCGCTGCGCCCGCGACGGGGCCGGCCGCGGTCCCCACCGCGGGCGACCTCTGCCCAGTCTGTTCACGCGGCCACCTCGTCCGGTGGTCCGTCTTCAGCACCCGTAGCCCTCCGGTGCCTCCATGACGGTTGAACGCGGTCTTTCTCATGACAGCCTCACCGCATCGCCGCGGGCGACCAGGCGTAGCCCTGCCCGCACCAGGCCGCAGATCCCCGGATCGACCGCCCGATCGCCGCCTCACGGGGCTCCGATGTGGCGTCGCCCCCGGTCGTGGCCGCCGTTCACCGACTCGGAGCAGCCTCTACCACCATAGGCGCCGTCCGCCCTCGACCGCGGGCTCGTCCAAGCGGGCAGTAGCGCACCCTCGGGCCTCAGGAGCTCCGTCCACCCGTCACCGGTGCGCTACTGCCCTGGATCTTTCGTCGTTGCGGGACACGCCGAGAACGGCGACGCGAGCGGCGGGATCGCCTGCGGGACACGTGCCGGCCTTGCGGGACACGGCCTTGCGGGACACGCCGAGGAGCCCGTGGACATCGACCCCTGGGCCGACCGGCGGGCCGGGCTGCGGGACCGGCTGGAGCGGGCGCGGCGGTTCGAGCGGCTCATCGCGACCGGCGCGGTCAAGAACGCGGCGGACGTCGCCAGCCGGGAGGGCATCACCCGGGCGCGGGTCTCGCAGATCCTGCGGCTGCTGAAGCTGGCCCCGTCGATCCTCCAGGAGCTCGAGGACCCGGAGGCGAGCGGACCGGTCCCGCCGGAGAAGGAGCTGCGGAAGCTCGCGGGGGTGCCTCGGCCTCGGCAGCCGAAGCGGTACGAGGAGCTGGTCGCGACCGAGGGCTTCGAGGGGGGCAAGGCCGGGCGCGGTGGGTCACCGCGGTCCCGGGTTCAGCGGCGGGGGCTGCAGCACCAGTTCGAAAGGGCGCGGCGGTTCCAGGCGATGCTCGACTCGGGCGAGTTCCGGTCGCTGGAGGAGATCGGCCAGGCCGAGGGGCTGACTGGCGGGCGGGTGGCCCAGCTGCTGAACCTGCTGCACCTGGTGCCCGAGATCATCGAGGTCGTGGACGTGGCAGCCGAACGGGTCCCGGCAGGGGTGTCCGAGCGGAAGCTGCGGGCGATCGCGCGGCTGCAGGACCACGATGAGCAGGTGTGGGCGTTTCGGGCGCTTCGACAGACGGGGGCCCTGCGATGAGGCTGGGCGGCGTACCGCGAGGCGCCGCAGTCAGGCATCGCTCACCTCCCCCAGCGTGTCCGGCACCCAGCGGGCATAGAGAGACGGCAGCACGAACAGGGTCAGCAGGGTGGCCGTCACCAGGCCGCCGATCACCACCGTCGCCAGAGGTCGCTGGACCTCGGCACCCGCCGAGTGCGACAGCGCCATCGGTAGGAAGCCGAGCGCCGCTACCAGCGCCGTCATCAACACCGGACGCAGCCGTCGCTTCGCGCCCTGCACGGCAGCCTCCGCCGCGCCGAGCCCCTCGTGGTGCAGATCCCGGATGCAGGTCACGAGGACCACGCCGTTCATCACGGCGACGCCGAACAGTGCGATGAAGCCCACCGCCGCCGAGATCGACAGCGGGAGCCCGCGGACGAAGAGCGCCACCAGGCCTCCGGTCACCGCCAGCGGCACATTCGCGTACACGAGCAGGGTCACCCGGGTGGACCGGAAGTTCGCCTGCAGCAGGACGAAGATCAGCAACAGCACCAGCGGGACCAGCACGGCCAGCCTGCCCGTCGCCTCCTCGAGGTTCTCGAAGGAGCCGCCCCACTCGGCGAGCACGCCACTCGGCACCACCCCCTCGGCCTCGATGCGCTCCCGGGCCTCGGCGACGAAGCCCGCGACGTCCCGGCCGCGCACGTTCACCTCGATCGTGAGCCGCCGCTGGACGTTCTCGCGGCCGATCTGCAGCGGCCCCTCCTCGACGCGGATGTCCGCCACCTGGCCCAGCGGCACCTGGGCGCCGCCGGATCGACCGACCAGCACCCGCGACACCGTGTCCGGGTTGGCGCGGACCGAGTCCGGGAAGCGCACCTGGAGCGCGAACCGGCGCTGCCCAACGAGCACCTCCCCTGCGGGTCGACCACCCAGGGCCTCGACGGCGTCGAGCACGTCGCGAGCGTCCATGCCGAGCCGAGCGATGGCCTTCCTGTCCACCTGGACCTGGAGCATCGGCAGCCCGGCCAGCTTCTCGGCCTTCACGTCCTGGGCGCCGTCGATGCGCGACAGCACCCGAACTAGGTCGTCGCCGATCTCCTGGAGTTGATCGAGATCCTCGCCGTAGAGGAACAGGGCCACGTCGGAGCGAACGCCCTCGATCAGCTCGTTGACCCTCAGCTCGATGGGCTGGGAGAAAGCGAAGTTCACGCCAGGCACCCGCCGCTTCAGCTCGGCCTCCATCTCCTCCACCAGCTCGGCCTGGTCCGACGCGCGGGTCCAGCCGTTCCGGGGTCGGAGCATCACGTACACGTCGGAGAAGTCCACCCCCATCGGGTCGGTCGCGATCTCTGCGCGGCCGGTGCGGGAGATCACGGTGGAGGCCTCGTCGGGAAAGGCCTCCAGCACCGCCCTCTCGACCGCGCTGGCCTGCTCGATGGACTCCTCGAGGGACACGGACGGGGGACGGATGATCTGGAGCGCAACGCTCCCCTCGTCGAGCTTCGGCACGAAGACGGCGCCCAGCCAGGGGGCCAGCATCAGGCTGGCCAGGAACAGGACCACGGCCGTGGTGCCCACGAGCCGCGGCCATCGCACCACGCGCTCCACCAGGGGGTCGTAGAGCCGATGGGCGAGTCGGAGCAGCCTGGTCTCCTTCTCGGACGCGCCCTGCAGGAACATCGAGGCGAGCACCGGCATCGCCGTGACCGCCAGGATCAGCGAGCCCACGAGCGCGAACACCACGGTCAGCGCCATCGGGCGGAACATCCGCCCCTCGATGCCCGTCAGCGCGAGGATCGGCAGGTACACGAGGATGATGATCCCGACCGAGAACACCACCGGCCGCGCCACCTCGCGCGTCGCCCCGAGGATCGCGGCGTCGTCCACGGGTTTGCCAGCCTTCCGGCGCTCGGCGACCACGCGGAGGACGTTCTCGATCATCACGACCGAGCCGTCCACGATCAGCCCGAAGTCGATGGCGCCGAGGCTCATCAGGTTGCCCGACAACCCCGCCATCACCATCCCGATGAACGCGAAGAGCATCGACAGCGGGATCGCCAGGGCCACGATCACGCCGCCGCGGAAGTTGCCCAGGAGGAGCAGCAGCACTGCGATGACCAGCAGGCCGCCCTCGAGCAGGTTCTTCTCGACGGTGTGGATGGTGCGCTCGACCAGCTCGGTGCGGTCGTAGAACACGTCCACTTCGACGCCGTCGGGGAGACTCGGACGGAGCTCGTCCACCGCCTCGCCGAGCGCCTCGGAGACGACGCGGGCGTTCTCGCCGTAGCCCATCATCGCGATTCCGATCACGGCCTCGCCGCGACCGTCGCGGGTGACCGCGCCCTGGCGGATCATCGGCGCGAAGCGGACCTCTCCGAGGGCCCCGACGGTGATCGGCGTACCCTCGTCGGTGGTGGCGACCACGACGCTGCGCACGTCGTCGAGGTTCTCGAGCAGTGCCGTGCCACGCACCAGCATCTGCTCGCGACCGCGCTCCAGGTAGCCGCCGCCCACAGTGAGGTTGTTGTGCTCCAGCGCCTCGAAGACCTCGGCCAGCACGAGCTTGTGCGCCGCGAGCCGCTCGGGTCGGACCTCGACCTGGTAGGTGCGCAGCTCACCACCGAACGCGTTGACCTCGACCACGCCGGGGACGGAGCGAAGTCGGGGCGCGATCTGCCACTCCAGCACATCGCGCAGGTCCATCAGGGTGAGGTCGTGGCCTTCGGTGGCGCGGACCTCGAACTGGAAGATCTCTCCGAGGCCGGTCGAGGGCGGGCCGATCTCGGGCTCGCCGTAGCCCTCGGGAATGCTCTCGCGGGCGTCGCCCAGGCGCTCGGAGACCAGCTGTCGCGCCCACCACAGGTCGGTGCCGTCCTCGAAGACCACGGTGACGACGGACAGGCCGAACCGCGACAGCGAACGGACCTCCTCGGTCCTCGGCAGGCCCGACATCGCGGTCTCGACCGGCCAGGTGACGACGCGCTCGACCTCGAGCGGAGAGAGGCCGGGCGAGTCGGTGAGGATCTGGACCTGCACGTTGGTGACGTCCGGGACCGCGTCGATTGGGAGCTGCTGGGCGGACCGGACGCCCACGGCGACCCACAGCACGAGGCCGATCAGGACGAGCGCCTTGTTGCGCAGGACGAGGGCGAGGAGCCGGTCCAGGAAGCCCGGTCCCGATGGGTGGAGGAGCTCTTCGTCAGTGTGCATGGCCCTCTCCCAGCTCGCCCTTCGCGAGCTCGCTCTTCAAAGCGAAGGCGCCTTCGGTGACGACGCGCTCCGCAGGCTTCAGCCCGGAGCTCAGGCGCACCCGCTCGGCCGACCGCTCGGCAACCGCCACGGGCCGCGCGGCGAAGTGGCCGACTTCCTGCTCCACGAACACGACGTCGGTGCCGTCGATTCGCTGGATCGCGTCGGCCGGGAGCACGATCCCGCGCTCGGCCTCGCGCTGCACCGCGAGGTCGGCAGTGGCGAACATGTTGGGCTTCAGCTTGTGGTCGGGGTTGTCGACCACCACGCGCACCTCGACCGTGCGCGCGTCGGGCTCGATCCAGTCCCCCACCTGGGCCACCGGTCCCTCGAAGCGCTCGTCGGGCCAGGCCTCGATGGCGAAGCGCACGGTCTGCCCCTCGCGAACCGCGGACAGGTCACGCTCGTAGACGTCGAGGAGGAGCCACACGTGGTCCAGGTCACCGACCCGGAACAGGGCCTGGCCAGGCTCCACCCGCTGCCCGACCGAGGCGTTGGCTTCCAGGACCGTGCCGGCGATCGGGCTCTTCACCGGCACGCGCGACGGGAAGTGCTCGCCCGCGTGGGGGTCTCCGACGTCCATCGGCACCCCGAGGATGCGCAGCCGCTCCTCGGCTGCCTCGAGGGAGCCCTCGGCCTCGGCGTGGTCGGCCTCGGCCTCGAGCACCTGGGCCCGGGACGACACTCCGTCCGCCTCGAGACGGCGGAGGCGCTCCAACCTGGCGTCCGCGGCGTCGTCCCGCGCCTTGGCCGTCCGGAACGCGGCCACCGCCTCCCCCAGCTCCGGCGACTGGACCTGGGCCAGGTCCTGGCCGCGCTTGACGGAGTCCCCGGGGCGGACCGCGATGGTGTCCACCTGACCGGCGATCCAGGCGCTGACGATGGCTTCCTTCCGCGGGTCGAGCGCTACCCGGGCGGGCAGCGACATGCCGCCTTCCAGGGTGCCCTCTTCGGCCTCGGCCACCACGATGCGCGCGGACGCCAGCGCCTCCGGGGACAGCTCGACGACACCCGCTTCGTGCTCGTCGTGCCCGTGCTCGTCGTGGTCGTCGTGCTGGGACGAGGTGGAGCCGCAGCCCACCAGGGCGAGGAACAGGATGGAGATGGGGGTCATCGGGCACCTCCGAGGAGTGCGTCGTCGTCGAGGGCGAGGAGTTGGTCGATGCGGGCGTCGGCGAGCAGCCCACCGAGGGTCACCACGGCGGCTTCGCCCTGCAGCACCTGGCTCTGGAGCAGGACCGCGGTGGGCAGGTCGATCTCTCCCGCGAGCACACCGGACTCGATGCTCGCAAGTGCCGCGCGGGCCTCGTCCAGATCGACGCCAGCGGTCTCGACCGCCGCTTCCGCTTCGGCGAGCCGGGCCGACGCGGTCGCCTGCTCGGTCTCCGCCCGGGCGCGGACGCTGGCGAGCTGGCCCTCGGCGATGTCCACGCCGCCCACTGCCTGCGCGCGACCGACCTGGTTCCGATCGAACAGCGGGAGGGTGAGCCCGACGGAGGGACCGACGAAGGTGGAGCCGTCTTCGATCCCCACACCGACACCCAAACTCACGCCCGGAACCGCCGCGGCGCGTGCCCAACGGAGGTCCGCCCGAGCCGCCTCGAGCGCGGCCTCCGCCGCTTCCACATCCGAGCGCTCTCCGGCCGTGGCAGCCTTCCCGTCGGGGGCAACGATGAGCGGGTCGGGCACCAGATCGTCCGCCTCGACAGGGGTCATCACGAGGGCAGACAGGCGCCGAAGGGCGTCCGCCTCGCTGCGCCGTGCTTCGAGGAGGCGGGTGGCAGCCTGGACCTCAGCCAGCCGGGCGAGCCGGAGATCGAGCGTCGAGGCCTCGCCCTCCTCGTGCTTGCGCCGGACGGCGAAGCTCAGGCGAGCCGCGAGCTCCGAGCCCTCCTGCGCGACCTCGACCACGCCGGTCGCGACCACCGCGTCGACGTAGGCCTGGCGGACTGCGGCGGCGAGCTCTCGTCGGGACCGGTCCAGGGAGGCCCCAGCCGCCTCGGTCGACCAACGGGCGGAGCGCCGGGCGTGCCATCCCTCGCCGGTCAGTGAGATCGGCTGGGAAACCCCAAGGTCGGCGCGGGCGCCGTCCGGCGTGGCCCAGGCACTGGCGGAGGGATTGGAGAGGAACAGACTGGACGCCGAGCGCGAGGCCTCGGCGGTGGAGAGCGCAGTCTCGGCTGCGCGCAGGTCGGGGTGGGCGGTCAGCGCGAGGGCGACCGCTCGGTCCGGGGGAAGCGACGGTTCGCCGCCGTCCGCCCACGCCACGGAGGCGTGCAACAGGACAGCCACGACCGCACCGCCCCACCCGGCGAGGGTGTGAGAGTGCATAGAAGTCGAGCCTTACGACAGAGGGAGCCGGGCGCGCACGAGCGCACGCGTCCGACAGTTCAGGACCGTGACGTGGGGCTCAGGCTCTGGGAGGCGGCACCGGCGGGGCGTTGGCGCGGTACACGGGATGTTCGACCAGCCCCGGGGGGCGGTCGCGCAGCACGACGTCGATCTGCGCCTCGGCGAGGTCGATGTCGCTCGGCAGAACGGCGGGGATCGAGCTGTGGCAGCCGCACGTGTGGCTGACCGGCGTGCAGCCGTGCTCGGCTTCGAGGGCGTTGTGGCTCGCGACGTCCTCGTGCTCGTCGTGCTCGACGAGGTGCGCGATATGGCCGTCGTGTAGCAGATGCTCCAGATTCTCGAGCAGCTCCATCCAGCCCGGCATCAGGGAGATGCAGAGGATGAACGTCAGGAGCTTGCGGAAGAAGAGGCGCACGATGCCGTCAGTCTATCCGATGGGTTTCACGCGCGCTTCCCGGGCTGCGGGAGGCCTCTACCAGGATGACCACTCCCGAAACGCGGTGCTGGACCTCAACATCCCGGAAGCCAGCTGTATGGACATTCTCGGCCGTGTCACGGTCGATGTGCGCACCCCAGATGTTCACGGGCAAGAAGTCCAACCACCGCATGAACGCGGCCAGCACGGGGTTCGGCGAGATGACGTGCTCCAAGAGGACGAGCTTCCCGCCGGGCTTCAGCACACGCTGCGCTTCCCGAAGCCCCCGAACCGGGTCGGGTACCGAGCAGAACACGAAGCTGGCGACGACCGCATCGAAGCTCTCGTCGTCGAAGGGCAGCGCCTGGACGTCCGCCTCGTGCAGCTCGACCGTCGCTCCCGACTGCTCGGCTCGACGCCGCGCCCGAGACAACATGCCTGGCGACAGATCGATGCCGACCACCTGGTGCTCGTCCCGGTGGTAGGCGAGGTTCTTCCCAGTCCCCACCCCGACCTCCAGGACGCGGCCCGCGGGCACCCGCTCCCACAGCTCTCGGCGCCACCGCCGGAAGAACACGACCTCGGTCACCCACTCAAGCGCGTCGTACACCGGCGCGATCCGGTCGTACCTTCGTCGAGTCAGCGCGCTGTCCTCGGCTACCACCGCAAGGCCCCGACCATGCCGAAGAACACCAGGGCCGCCCCAGGTACCGACCATCCGCTGACCACCGGAGGCAGAGCTGTCACCAGGCACATCCCACCGACGAGCACCAGCGCCGCCCAGACCACCGTCCGATCCCGGCCAGGAGCGGTGGCCTCCGCGGGAGTCGGTACCGGCCACACGCCACGCTCCAACAGCTCGGCCGCTCCAAGCGGGAGTCGCTCGGCCAGCTCCCACCAGATCGGCAGCGACCGCTCGAGCCCCTCACGAAGTCGATCTACGGAGAACAGCTGCTCCTTGAGTCGGTTCAGATAGGGATCCGCCTCCTTGGACAAGTCCATCGATGGGTCCACCGCGAGCACGACGCCCTCCACCGTGACCAGCGCCTTGCCGAGCAGCACCGTGTCCGATGGAAAAACGAGCCCGTACCGAGCGCCGATGGTGAGCTCCTCGTAGACGAGCTTGGCAAAGCCGTACTCGGCCACGCTCTTGCCATGCCAGGCGCGGTAGCGAGCCTCGACCGCCTCCCGGAAGGCCGCGACGTCCGCCCCCGGCTCGACCCGGGCCATCCGCAGCAGGAAGTAGGAGGCGAGGTCGACGTCCCCCCGGCCCAGGGCCCACATGAGCAGCGCACAGTCCCGGCGCATGCGGTCGTCGACTCGCCCGAAGATGCCGAAGTCCAGGAGCACGATCTCGCCGGTCGGCGTCACGTGGAGGTTTCCGGGATGCGGATCGGCGTGGAACAGCCCGAAGTCGAAGATCTGGGCGAGCACCGCCTCGAGGCCACGCTGCATCAGCGCGTGCGGGTCGATGCCGTGGCGTTCGAGCGCCTCGACATCGTCCATGGGGAAGCCCTCGACGAAGTCCATCACGATCAGGTCGCGGCTGCCGTGGTGGACCTTGGGCACGCGCACCCCGTCCCAAGACTCGAAGCGCCTCCCGACCTCGCGCCCCACCTGGGCCTCGTTGCGGAAGTCCAGCTCGCGTCGGGTGTACTCGGCCAACTCTCGAGCAGCGGCCACTGGCCGATAGGGCCGAGCCGCGGGCAGAAAGCGCTCCATGCGCTCGGCCAGCCAGACCAGGATCTCGAGGTCCTCGTCGACGATGTGGTCGATCTGGGGTCGCTTGACCTTGACCGCGACCTTCTCCCCGGTCGGCAGCTCGCCGACGTGGACCTGCGCCACCGACCCCGCCGCGAGCGGCTCGACGTCGAACCGGGCGAACGCCTGGTCGAGCGGCATGCCCATCTCTCGCTCGACCGTCTCGCGGATCTGGTCGAACGGAACAGGGGGCACATCGCTCTGCAGGCTGTGGAGCTCTCGAGCGAGCTCGGCTGGCACCAGGTCGGTTCGGACCGACAGGATCTGCCCGATCTTCACGAAGGCCGGCCCGAGCCTGGTCAGCGCCATCCGCACACCCACGGGCCAGGGATGCTCGGAGACGCGGCGGCCCGTCCACCGAGCCCAGGTGCAGTGGGCTCGACAGCGCAGCGTCGCGCAGTGCGTGATCCGCATCCGTGCCGCCGGCACATGAAGCCCTTCGAGCATGAACGTGGTCACGACCTCGGACAGACGCCTCGGGGACGGATGGGTCATCGCTGCCCCCGATCCGCCTGGTCCAGGAGCGCTTGGAGCATGTTGGGCAGCGCCTTGTTCTCGGCCCACCGGAGCAGCGGGCCCGGGACCGACTTCCCGAGGTCGGCCATGGCCTCGAGCCGCACGCGCGTCCGGCCATCCGGAAGCTCCTCCAGGCTCCACGCTCCGCGCGTGTCCTCGAGCGAGCCACTCCCGGGGACGTACTCCCACGCCGCGACGTAGGTGACGCGCCCCTCGTTCTCCGAAGCCCGAGAGGTCATCCGGACGACCCAGGTTCGGTCGCGAAACGGCCAGGGTAGCTCGGTCAGCCCGTCGCACACCGCCGTGCTGCCCTCCACCCGCTCGAGGGAGGCGGTCCGCATGTACGGCACCCAGGCATGCTGCGCTCCGCTTCCACTCAGGGGCGGCCACAGCTCGGCGGCGGCTCGAGGCACGACCGCGTCGATTCCCGCGCGAAGAACACCGTCTTCCGACGACGCGGTGAACGCGGGTTCCTGAGCCCAGGCCACGGCGAGCCACAGTGCGATCACGACCCACTCTCGCATTTGTGCAGGAGGGCCAGCAGATCGAGACCGGGCAGCTTCAGTTGGGCCGCATGCAGCGTTCCCCAGTGGTCCTCGAGGTAGCTCCGCAAGAAGGCGATGGCGTGTCCGAGGGGTACGACGCGGTGCGTGGGATACTCGGTCGGCTCCCCTCGGCCACCGAAAGCGACCATCCGCACGGCATGCCCGTGTGCGGTGACCGCGTGTCCCGACGCCAGGAGCTGCCGAACGACCTCTGGCGCATGGTCCGGCGGACAGCATCCAAACCGGGCCAGCGCGGCACCGAGCACCAGAGGGTCGCGCGCGGCAGGGTTGAAGTGGGCACGCCCCTCCTTCACCTCACCGACGATCATGTCGGCCCGATCGGCCGGACAGCCGAGTGCCGGGTCGGGCTCGAACAGGGCAGCGCCCGACACGCGACGTCGGCGGGAGGGGCGCACTTCTCGTCCGGCACCGGGGAATCGAAACGCGAGCACATCCAGATCGGTTGCCGACCGCGTGGCCTTCCGGGTCGACTCGATCACCGGGTACTCGCACACCGTGAAGTAGCCGTTGATCTGGAGATAGGCCTGAACCACCGCGACCGCCGTGTCCATGCTCACACCCTCTGCATGCGCAGGCGGAGCGCGTTGCCGATCACCGAGACGGACGAGAACGACATCGCCGCCGCCGCCAGCATCGGCGAGAGCAGCACATGGAAGAGTGGGTAGAGGACCCCAGCAGCAATCGGGATGCCGGCGGTGTTGTAGGCGAAGGCGAAGAACAGGTTCTGCCGAATGTTCGCCATGGTCATGCGCGACAGCTTGCGTGCACGCACGATGCCCAGCAGGTCGCCCTTCACCAGGGTGACCCCGGCGCTCTCCATGGCGACGTCGGTGCCCGTGCCCATTGCGATGCCGACGGCCGCCCGCGCCAGCGCCGGGGCGTCGTTGATGCCGTCCCCCGCCATCGCCACGGTGCGGCCCTCCTCGGTCAGAGACGCCACCTTGGCGGCCTTCTCATCGGGCAGCACGCCGGCAATCACCTCGTCGATGCCGAGCTTCCCAGCGACTGCTTTCGCCGTGGTCTCGGAGTCTCCGGTCAGCATCACAATGTGCAGACCTTCGCGGTGGAGCGCTGCGATGGCCTCTGGCGTCGACTCTTTGATCGGGTCCGATACCCCGACCAGCCCGGCGAGCTTGCCGTCGACGGCCACGTACATGACGGTCTGCCCCTCGGCCCGCAGCGCCTCCGAGCGCCCGTCGAGAGAGGACGGGTCCAGGTCCAGGCTCTCCATCATCGCCCGGTTGCCCAGCGCCACCGATCGGCCATCGACCGTGCCGCGCACCCCCTTGCCGGTGACCGAGTCGAAGTCTTCCGCGTCCAGGCGGCTCACGCCGCGCTCTTCGGCTCCCGCGACGATCGCTTCGGCCAGCGGGTGCTCGCTGCCACGTTCGAGGGCTGCCGCGAGCGAGAGCAGGGTGATTTCGTCGATGTCCACCGGCTCGACCGCGGTGAGCGCCGGGCGACCGAGGGTCAGCGTGCCGGTCTTGTCCACGACCAGCGTGTCGACGCGACCGAGGACCTCGATGGCCTCGGCATCCTTGAAGAGGACTCCCAGGCCCGCGGCCTTCCCCGTCGCCACCATGATCGACATCGGTGTCGCGAGACCCAGCGCACAGGGACACGCGATGATCAGGACAGCGACGGCGTTGATCAACGCGTAGGCCATCGGCGGCTCCGGCCCGACGAGCGCCCAGACGATGAAGGTGATGACCGCGGTCAGGATGACGGCGGGAACGAACACCCCAGCCACCTGATCTGCCAGCTTCTGGATGGGCGCCCGGCTGCGCTGAGCCTCCGCCACCATCGTCACGATCCGGGACAGCAGCGTGTCGGCACCGACCTTCTCGGCGCGGATGACCAGGCCTCCCGTCCCGTTGACCGTCGAGCCGATGACCTCGTCGCCCGACGCCTTGCTCACCGGCAGAGGCTCACCGGTGACCATGGACTCGTCGACGTTGCTGTTGCCCTCGAGGACCACGCCATCGACTGGGATCTTCTCGCCGGGACGTACCCGTAGGCGGTCACCGACGACGACCTCCTCCATCGCCACGTCGACCTCGGTCCCGTCCTCCTCGATCCGGCGTGCCTTCTTCGCCGAGAGCTCGAGGAGCTTGGAGATCGCCTGGCTGGTCTGGCTCCGCGCCCGGAGCTCGAGCACCTGACCGAGCAGGATGAGCGCCACGATCACGGCCGCCGCCTCGAAGTACACGGCGACCTCGCCGTGCTGGCGGAAAGAGTCGGGGAACAGGCCTGGGGCCACGGTGGCGAGCACGCTGTAGCCGTACGCGACGGACACCCCGAGACCGATGAGCGTCCACATGTTCGGGCTGACATTCTTCACCGACTGGACCGCCCGGACGAAGAAGGGCCAGGCCGACCAGAGCACCACCGGTGTCGCGAGCACGAGCTCGACCCATGCGCGCGCCTCGCCGAACACCGCGGTCATCGGCTTTCCGGGGAGCATGTCCCCCATGGCGATGACGAGGACGGGGAGCGCGAAGACCGTCGCGACCCAGAAGCGTCGGGTCATGTCCTTCAGCTCGCTGTCGTCCTCTGGAGCGTCGGGGTCGAACGTCTTGGGCTCGAGCGACATGCCGCAGATCGGACAGGTGCCGGGACCGACCTGCTCGATCTCCGGATGCATGGGGCAGGTGTAGATCGTCCCTGCCGGCACCTCGGGCTCGCGAGCCCGAGGGGCTCCGTGCCCATGGTGGTGTTCGTGCCCATGGTGGTGGTGCTCGTGCTCCTCCTCGGGCGGCGCCAGGTACTTGCCGGGGTCCTCGACGAACTTGTGCTTGCAATGGCCACTGCAGAACACGTACTCGTGGCCCTCGTGCACGTGGCGGTGGGGCGAGTCGGGCTTTGGGGTCATCCCACAGACGGGATCGACGGCGGGCTCGGTGCTCATGAGGCTCCTGGGGGTGGCTGCCTCACCGTAGAGCAAGCACCGTGCCGGATTCGAGGGGCCGCTATGAGGCGGCTCTTGCACGGGTTCCCCCAGTGCTCTTCGCGAATCTGCGAACGGGCATGCCGGCGAATCAGCCCAGCCCCAGCCGCTCCATGTGGCGATACAAGGTCGCGAGGTGGACGCCGAGCCGTTCGGCGGTGAGGTTCTTGTCGCCATCGCAGTGCGCGAGCACGCGCTCGATGTGCCTGCGCTCGAACTCGGCCATCGCCGCCTTCAGGTCCAGCACGTCCGGTGGTGGCTGCGTCCCAGAGAGGTCGGACGGGAGATCGTCCGTCTCGATCCACTCCCCGTCGCACAGCAGGACAGCCCGCTCGATGACGTTGGACAGCTCCCGCACGTTCCCGGGCCAGGCGTAGGTCTGGAGTCGACGCATCACCTTGTGTCCGATCCGTGGCGGATTGCGCCGCTGCTTCTCGGCGTGCCGGGCGAGGAAGCGCCGAGCGAGCGCCGGGATGTCGTCTGGGCGCTCGCGCAGCGGTGGCAGCTCGACCTTCAGGATCTCCACCCGGAAGAACAGGTCCTCCCGGAACCGCCCCGCGTCGACCTCGGCCCGCAGCGGCTTGTTGGTCGCCGCGACGAGCCGGAAGTCGACGGGCACCGGACGGTCGGCGCCCAGCGGCAACACCTCCCGATTCTCGAGCACCCGCAGCAACTTCACCTGCACCTCGGGCGGCATCTCCGAGATCTCGTCCAGGAAGACCGTGCCGCCGCGAGCCGCACGGAACACGCCGTCGCGCCCGCGGGCGGCCCCGGTGAAGGCGCCCTTCTCGTGCCCGAACAGGGTGGCATCGACCAGGTCGCGTGGCTGGGCCGCGAGGTTCACGGCGATGAAGTCCCGGTCCGCCCACGGGGACTGGTCGTGCAGCGCGCGGGCGACGAGCTCTTTGCCGGTGCCGCTCTCTCCCTCCACGAGCACGGAGCTCCGCGAGCCCGCCGCCTTGCGCACCAGCTCCAGGACCCGCTGCATGGACGGCGAGTCGGCCACCATCCCCTCGGTGTCGAACCGCTGGTGGACCTCCCGTCGCAGGCGAGCCACACGGTGCTCGAGCTCGCGCACGTCGAGCAGCCGGTCCACCTTGCGGGTGACCTCGTCGAGCGACAGCGGCTTGAGCAGGTAGTCCTGCGCGCCGTGCCGCAGCGCCTCGATCGCGGACTCGAGCGAGGCAAAGGCCGTGATCACGAGCACCAGGGTCTCGGGATGCTCCGCCGTCACCCGACGAAGCAGGGCTTCCCCGCCCATGCCTGGCATCTTCAGGTCGGTGATCACCACCGCGAAGTCCGTGGCGTCGAGTCGCTGCAGCGCCTCCTCGGCACTCGCCACGCCCTCGACCTCGTGGCCCGTGCGGTCCAGGAAGCGGACAAGGTTCGACCGCAGCACAGCCTCGTCGTCGACGACCAGGATCCGGTCACTCATTGGGGATCTCCTGGCAGTTGCAGTCGGGCAGGAGCACGGCGAACACGGTGCCCTCGGACGAGGTCTCCAGCTCGATGCGCCCGCCCAGGCCCTGGACGATGCGCTCGCTGACGAACAGCCCCAGGCCGGTACCCTCACCCGGCGGCTTGGTGGTGAAGAACGGGTCGAACACCTGGCGTGCGACCTCGTCCGGCAGGCCCGGCCCGTCGTCGGCGACCTCGAGGCGGACCGTTCCCGGCGCGCCCGCCGCCAGTCGGTACACGACCCGTCCCGAGCCGTCGAGCGCGTCCAACGCATTGATCCCGAGGTTGACCAGCACCTGCATGAGACGGTCTCGACTCGAGCACAGCACCTCGACCCCCTCGGCGGCATCGACCTGCACCTCGACCCCGCGCCCTCGCGGGTCGTGCTGGAGCAGGCGGGCGACATCGTGCAGGAGGACGGCGGGATCGAACGCCGCGGCCTCTTCGACGGGGCGGCGTCCGAACTCCACGAGCTCCCGCAAAAGCTTGGACATCCGCCGAACCTGGTCCCTCAGGACCGGGAGCGAGGCGCGGGCTTCATCGGGGTCCCACATGCGCTCGAGCACCTCGAGCTCCGATGACATGCTCGCGAGCGGGTTGCCGATCTCGTGGGCCATGCCTGCCGCCAACGTCCCGAGCGCGGCCATCTTCTCCTGGTGCATCAGCTGGGCCTGGATGCGCTTGAGCTCGGACACATCGCGCGAGATCTCCACCACTGCGTCCCCGCCGGGCAGAGGGTACGTGTCGACCGCCAGGATCTCGGTCCGCCCATCGCGGTCGAACACCCGTTCCTCGTGCTCGGCCTGACCACTCTCGAGCACCCGCTGTGCGGGGCAGGTCTCGCCAGCCCCCGCTCGCTGGTGGACGGCCTTGCAGCCGCAGCCGACGATGTCGGCCCCATAGGCGGCGGTCGCGGCCTCGTTGGCCCGGACGACGTTCAGGTCGCCGTCAACGACCAGAATGCGCTCCTGCATCGTGTTCAGCAGCAGGTCCGAGAACTCGCGGGCCGTCTCGAGCTCTCGGGTCCGCTGTGCCACCCGCGCGTCGAGCTCGGCGTAGGAGGTGGCAAGGGCACTGCTCATGCGATTGAACTCACGCGCAAGCTCCGCGACCTCGTCCTCGCCGCGCACCGGAATCTCGGTGCCGTACTGGCCCGCGGCCACCTCGCGGACGGCGCTGACGATGTCCTGCACGGGGCCGATGAGGCGCCGGACCAGCCATACAGCCAGACCCGCCGCGAGGATTGCGAGGATGGCGGCCATGCCGAACACGCGGACGATGCCTCGTCGGAGCGGTGCTGCCGCGACCTCTCGGGGCACCTCCACCCAGACCCCCCAGGGGAGGTCTCCCGCGGGCGCGTACGCGGCGAAGGCCGCCCCGTCCGGCGTGGTGGTCGTTCCGGACCAGGGGGCGCCCGCTGCGGCCACCTCGGCTGCGCGTCCGCCCAACGCCTCGCCGCGCCCCACGTGGGGCTCGTCGTCTTCGAAGGCGTGGCAGACCACTGTTCCCGAGCGGTCGACGATGTAGGCCGTGCCGCCCATCACGCTGTTCGCACGCTCGGAGAGCATGTCCTGGTGCAGCGTGAAGCTGACCTGCCCGCACAGCAGCCCCCCGGGCCGCGGAACCGCGACGACGACCTCATGAGCGTGGCCCTCCCCCGCGTGGGTCATCACCCGGTCGGTGTCACTTCGGAGCGCCTGACACGCATCCGCGGCCCACGTCGGCAGGCCGGTACTGCTGACGAGGTCCCCCTCGGCGTCGAGGAGCATGAGGCCCTGGAGGCTCAGGTCCCCGGCGACCGCCGCGCGCAAGGCGTCATCGGGGTCCTCCTCTGTCTCGGGCACCGCCCGCAGCCGCTTTCGCTGCCGCTCCAGGAACAGGTCGAGGTCCACCGCCCAGGCCTCGGCTGTCTTCCCGACGTTCTCCGCGAGAAACCGCTCCACGACCTGGGTGCTCTGCCAGGTCGACAGCCCAGCGGCCAGCATCAGCGGCACCAGCGACAGGAACAGGAAGGCCGCGAGCACCCGCCTGGCGAGCCTCCCCATCGTCCATCCTGTCCCTTCGGACCCCGGCACTCGACCTCCTGTTGCGTGAACTGACTGAGCAAGCTCCGTGCCCGCGACAATGCGCCCCTGTCACCGCGAGAGAACGCCGAATCCTCGCAGGACTGCGAAGACCTATTCGCAGACCCGCGAAACCTCCACCCTCCGGAAGCGCCAAGGATCGGGGCCGACCGTCCGCGATGCCGCTGGCTACCGGATCCAGGTGGGAAACCGCAGGTCTGGCACGGGACCTGCTTGAGAGGGCTGTCCGGAGGTCTCTTGGTGACACGCATCATCCCGACCCTGTTCCTTCTGGCGTTGCCCGCCCTCGCGGCCGCCCAGTCGGAAGGGCCCGACCCGGAGCCCCTCGTCACCGAGGCCCTCGCGGCGAGTCCATCCCTGCTGTCCATGCGGCACCGTGAGGCTGCGCTGCACGAACGCGCGTCGGTCGCCGGTGCCTGGCCAGACCCGATGCTCGCCATCGAATACTCGAACGCGCCCGTCACCAGCTTCGGCCTCTCGGACCACCCGATGGCCGGTCTGCAGCTCAAGGTCACGCAGACCCTTCGCCCCCCGGGGTGGAGCGTCGCCAGCCGAGGCGTCCTCGACCACAAGGCCGAAGCCAGTGCGCAGGCCGTGGCAGAGTCCGAGCTCGGGCTGGCGCGGATGGTGCGCCAGGCATGGTGGATGCTGGTCCGCGCTCGACTCCTACGGGGGGTCACCGACGAGCACCTCGCCCGAACCGACGAGCTGCTGGCCGCAGCCCGCATCCGCTACGAGACGGGGGCGATCGGCCAGCACGCCGTCCTCCGCCTCGAGGTGCTCCGCGACCGACTCCAGGACGAGCTCGGGGAGTTCGACAGGTTGGACGCCGAGCTGAGCGCTGCCCTGGTCGAGGCCCTGGCCGACGACGGAGGCCGGACCTTCGAGACCCCAGCCTCGGTCACGCCCGTCGCGCCCCCCTCGGACACCGACTGGCTCGCCCTGGCCGAAGCGCACCGCCCGCTGCTGGCCAAGCTCAGCGCCGAACAGAGTGCCGCCGAAGAGGCGGCCCGCGCCGCGCGACTGGAAGCACTGCCCGATCCGAGCGTGTGGGCCGGCTACCGCATCCGGACCGTGCAGACGGAGATGGACCCGGGCACCGACCTCGTGTCGCTGGGTGTCGGACTGCCGATCCCCACGGGGAGTGGGCGACGCGCATCCGGCGCTCGGGCCGCGGCCCTCGAGGAAGCCAGCGCGGCATCCTCGATGCGGGAGTCCGCCCTCGACGGCGTCACCGCGGACATGGCCGCCGTCCTCGCACGGTGGACCCGCGCCTGGGACAAGGCCGGAACCTACGACAACACGCTGATCCCCGGCGCGCGGGCGACGCTCGAGACCACCCGTTCCGACTTCGCGGTGGGCCGAGCCGACTTCGCCTCGCTGTTCGAGGCCGAAGTCGCCCTGCTCGATCTGGAACGCGCCCGCATCGTCGCCGCAGTCGACACGCACATCCAACAAGCCGAGGCCACCGCCGTGCTCGGAACCCTGCCCCCCGGAGGCACGCCATGATCCGCCGACTCCTCGTGCTCCTCCTGTTGGTGGTTGGGGGGCTCGCCGGCTGTGGCGACCCCGCATCCCCACCCGCCGCCGACCAGAGCGAGCAGCTCTACACCTGCGGCATGCATCCCCAAGTGGTCCAGGACGGACCCGGCACCTGTCCGATCTGCGGCATGGACCTCACCCCGATGAAGAGTGGCGGCGCGCAGAAGAGCGCGTCCTCGACGCCCACAGGCGAGCGGAAGATCGCCTACTGGCAGGCGCCGATGGACCCGACCTACATCCGCGACGAGCCCGGCAAGTCCCCGATGGGGATGGACCTGATCCCGGTCTACGAGGACGAGGTCCAGGGCGAGGGCAACCTCGTCGAGATCAGCCCGGGCGTGATCCAGCAGATCGGCGTGGAGACGTCGCCGGTCGAGCTCACGACCGTCTACCGACACATCCGCACGATCGGCGAGGTGGAGGTCGGCGAGGACGAGGTCTCGGTGGTCAACCTCCGGTTCTCCGGCTGGGTCGAGCGGATCTACGTCGACAAGACCGGGGACCAGGTCAAGGCCGGCCAGGCGCTGTTCGGGATCTACTCCCCGGAGCTGGTGGCCGCGCAGGAGGAGTACCTGCTCGCGCTGCGCACCCAGGGGGCCGACGCGCCACTCACCCGCTCCGCGCGCCGCAAGCTCGAGCTTTGGGACATCGCGGACTACGACATCCGCAAGCTCGAAGAGGCCGGCGAGGCTTCGCGGACGATGACCATCCGGGCCCCCCAGGCCGGCTTCGTGCTCCACAAGAACGTGGTCGAGGGTGCGCGGGTGATGGCCGGCAACGACCTGTACCGCATCGGAAACCTGCAGCGGATCTGGGTCACCGCCGAGGTCTACGAGCACGACGCGCCCTGGGTCGACGTCGGCCAGCCCGCTCAGCTCGAGCTCACGAACCTCACCGACCAGGTCGTCGAGGGCGAGGTCTCGTACATCTACCCGACGCTCAATGAGAAGAGCCGCACCCTGACCGTCCGTCTAGAGTTCGACAACCCGGGCGTGAAGCTCAAGCCGGGGATGTTCGCCACGGTCTACATCGAGTACCGCAAGAAGGCCGACACGCTCGCGGTGCCCACCGAGGCCATCCTCCACTCGGGCCGGCGCAAGCTGGTGTTCGTCGCGCACGGCGAGGGCCGTTTCGAGCCGCGCGAGGTCACCACCGGCCTCCAGGGTGACCACCGGATGACCGAGGTGACCAGCGGGCTCGCGGAGGGCGACCTGGTGGTGACCAGCGGGCAGTTCCTGGTGGACTCCGAGAGCCAGCTCCAGGAGGCGCTGAAGAAGATCCTCGCCTCTGCGAAGGGCGAGGACACCGCCGCAGCCACCGAGCACGACCACCCCGACACCGTGTGGTCCTGTCCGATGCATCCGGACGTGGTCTCCGACGAGAAGGGGCGCTGTCCCGAGTGCGGGATGTTCCTCGAGGAGCGCCCCGGCACGCCCGAGGAGCGACACCAGGTCTACGGCAACCACGCCGAGCCCGGTCAGTACGCCTGTCCGATGCACCCGGAGGTGGTGTCGGACGAGGCCGGCCGCTGTCCGAAGTGCGGGATGTTCCTGGAGCAGGTCGAGGGTGAGCCCAGCGAGGAGATGCCCGAAGACATGCCCGGGGACATGGACCACGGGGCCCGACAATGATCGACCGCATCATCGAGGGCAGCGTCAAGAACCGGGTCTTCGTCCTGCTGATCGCGGCGATGGCCGCGCTGGTCGGCTGGTGGGCGCTCACCGAGACCCCGGTCGACGCCATCCCGGACCTCTCCGACGTCCAGGTCATCGTCTACACCGAGTACCCGGGCCAGGCGCCCCAGGTCGTCGAGGACCAGGTCACCTACCCGATGTCCACCGCGATGCTGGCGGTGCCCTACGCCAAGGACGTCCGCGGCTATTCCTTCTTCGGCTTCTCGATGGTCTACGTGATCTTCGAGGACGGCACCGACCTGTACTGGGCCCGCTCCCGCGTCCTCGAGTACCTGAACGTCGTCCAGGGTCGCCTACCCGCGGGGGCCACCCCGCAGCTCGGCCCCGACGCCACGGGCGTGGGCTGGGTCTACGAGTACACCCTCGCCGACTTCACCCCGCGCGCCGAGGTGCTCCGCGCCAAGCTCGACACCAACGGCGACCAGACCGTCGACGACGCCGAGCTCCCGTTCCCGGACGACGCCGACGACGACCACCTGTTCACCGAGGCCAGGCTCCGCGAGCTGCTAACCGTCGACAAGCCCCCCACCAAGGCGCGCTCGCCAGAGGCCTGGACCGAGGCGTCGCTGAAGTACATCGTCGAGGCCTTCGACCGGGACGGCGACAAGCGGATCTCCCGCGAAGAGCTCCGGCGAGCGGCCAACTTCCGCGGCGTGAGCCTCGACAAGCTCCGCTCGGTCCAGGACTGGTACCTGCGCTATGACTTGATGGGCGTCGACGGAGTGGCCGAGGTCGCGAGCGTCGGCGGCTTCGTGCGGCAGTACCAGGTCGAGGTCGACCCCGAGAAGCTGCGGGCCTTCGGCGTCTCTCTGGGCGCGGTGAAGAAGGCGATTCAGGACGCGAACCTCGACGTCGGCGGGCGACTGATCGAGATGGCCGAGACCGAGTACATGGTCCGCGGTCAGGGCTACATCCGCTCCATCGAAGACCTCGAGACCGTGCCCATCGCCCTGGACGCGAGCCAGCACGCACCGATCCTGCTCTCCCAGGTCGCCGAGATCCACCTGGGCCCCGAGGTCCGCCGCGGCCTGGTCGACATGAACGGCGAGGGAGAGGTGGTCACCGGCGTCGTGATCCTGCGGTTCGGCGAGAACGCGCGGGAAGTGATCCAGAAGGTCGAGGAGCGTCTGGAGGAGCTCAAGCGCGGACTGCCCGAGGGCGTCGAGGTCCACGTGTCCTACGACCGGGCCGAGCTCATCGACCGCGCCGTCGAGACCCTGCAGCACAAGCTCCTCGAAGAGATGCTCGTCGTGGCGCTGATCTGCGCCATCTTCCTGCTCCACCTGCGCAGCTCGCTCGTCGCCATCTTCACCCTGCCCGTCGGGGTGCTGTTGTCCTTCGTGGCGATGAACCTGCTCGGGCTCAACGCCAACATCATGAGCCTGGGCGGCATCGCGATCGCAGTCGGCGTGATGGTCGACGCCAGCGTCGTGATGGTCGAGAACATGCACAAACACCGAGAGCGAGACCCGGACAAGGACCAGGCGACGCTGGTCATCGAGGCGAGCAAGGAGGTCGGCCCCGCCCTGTTCTTCTCGCTGCTCATCGTCACCGTCTCGTTCCTGCCGGTGTTCACCCTCGAGCAGCAGGAGGGCCGGCTGTTCGGGCCCCTGGCCTACACGAAGACCTTCGCCATGGGCTTCTCGGCCGTGCTCGCCGTCACCGTGATCCCGGTGCTCATGTACTACCTGGTGCGCGGGAACATCCGGCCCGAGGCGAAGAACCCGATCTCGCGGTTCTTCATCTGGCTGTACCGACCGGTCATCCGCGGCGTGCTGCGCTTCCCGCTGCCGGTCATCGCGGCGGGCGTCCTGCTGGCAGTGGCCACCCTGTGGCCGTTCTCGAAGCTCGGCAACGAGTTCATGCCGCCGCTGAACGAGGGCGACCTGCTGTACATGCCGACCACGCCGCCCGGCATCTCCATCACCGCTGCCCGGGACCTGCTCCAGGAGACCGACCGGATCATCGCCGAGCACCCCCAGGTGGACCACGTGCTCGGCAAGATCGGTCGCGCCGACACCGCCACCGACCCCGCGCCGCTGACGATGATCGAGACGACCATCCTCCTCACGCCGGAGGACGAGTGGCCCGCCGGCAAGACCATCGAGGACATCATCCACGAGCTCGACGGGATGGTGCAGATCCCCGGTGTGACCAACGCCTGGACGATGCCGATCAAGACGCGGATCGACATGCTCGCCACGGGAATCAAGACACCCGTCGGCATCAAGCTGCTGGGCGACGATCTGGCCGAGCTGTCCCGGGTGGGCGCCGAGATCGAGGGCGTGCTCCAGGGCGTCGAGGGAACGGCCTCGGTCTACTCGGAGCGGGTGGTCGGCGGCAACTTCGTCGACATCCGCGTCCGGCGGGCCGACGCGGCTCGCTACGGGCTGAACGTCCGCCAGGTCCAGGAGGTGATCATGTCCGCCATCGGGGGCATGAACGTCACCGAGACCGTCGAAGGCCTCGAGCGCTACCCGGTGAACGTGCGCTACCCGCGCGAGCTCCGCGACGACCTCGAGGCCCTGCGCGAGGTCGCCGTCCAGACGCCGATGGGGCACTCGGTCCCCCTCGGCCAGGTCGCCGACATCGCTGTGACCAAGGGCCCGCCGGCGATCAAGAGCGAGAACGCGCGCCGGACCGCGTGGATCTTCGTGGACCTGACGACGTCGGACGTGGGCGGCTACGTCGAGCACGCCAAGGAGGTCGTCGACCAGCAGGTGCAGCTGCCGGAGGGCGTGTCCATCGTCTGGTCGGGCCAGTACGAGTACATGCAGCGGGCCAACGAGCGCCTCTCGATCGTGGTCCCGATCACGCTGGCCATCATCTTCATCCTGCTCTACGCCCACTTCCGCCAGATCGGCGAGACGGTCATGGTGATGGTCGGAACCATCGTGTTCGCGCCCATCGGCGGGATCTGGCTGATGTACCTGGCCGACTTCAACATGTCGGTCGCCGCGGGCGTCGGCTTCATCGCGCTGGCCGGTCTCGCCGCCGAGACCGGGGTGGTGATGATCGTCTACCTCGACGAGGCGTACGAACGCTTCCGAGCCGAGGGCCGGATGGCGAGCCTCGATGACCTGAAGCAGTCCATCCTCGAGGGCGCCGTCGACCGCGTTCGACCCAAGCTGATGACGGTCGCGACGACCATGATCGGTCTGCTGCCCATCATGTACGGCACCGAGACCGGCACCCGGATCATGAAGCGCATCGCCGCGCCGATGGTCGGGGGTCTGGTGTCGTCCACCCTGCTGACGCTGGTGCTGATCCCGGCGATCTACCTGCTCTGGAAGGGCTTCTGGCTGCGGCGCGAGCTGCACCAGGGTGCCCCCCTGACCCCGACTCCCCAGGAGACTCCATGAACCGTCTGACCCTGTTCCTCGCCCTGTCCCTCGCCGCCTGTGGTGGTACACCCGAGCCCGCGAAGGAAGCTCCGGCCAGCGCCGAGATGCCTCACGACGGCGCCATAAAGCACGACGGCGACGCCATGCCGGCGGACGGCCACATGAAGGACGACGCCATGCCTCACGACGGCGACGCCAAGCCCATGTACGCGTGTCCGATGCACCCCGATGTGACGGCCCACGAGCCTGGCGACTGCTCGAAGTGCGGCATGGCGCTGGTTGAGCAGGAGGCGCATGACCACGCGAGCCACGATCACGGCGAAGGCGACGACGGGCACTGATTGGTGGACCTCGCACTTCCCAACCTCCACCCCGCGCTGGTGCACTTCCCCGTCGTCCTCGTGCCGATGGCCCTGCTGGTCGAGGCGCTCAGCGCGCTGAGTCCCGAGGCCGCCGTCCGACGTGCCGCGGCGGGGACCTGGGCCCTGGCGGCTCTGTCCGCCGTGGCGACCTACCTGGCTGGTCGCGCTGCAGCGGACGGGCTGACCGATGTCCCGGCCCAGGTCCAGCCGCACATCGGCGCGCATTCCGACTGGGCGACCGCGACGCTCGTCCTGATCATCGGCGCCGCAGCGCTGCGCGCAGTGGCGGAGCTGCGTACCGAGTCGGCACCGATGCGACTGGTCCGAGCGGCTGGGGTGTGCGTGGGCCTGGCAGCGGGAGCCGTGCTCTTCGTGACAGCGGACAAGGGGGGTGCGCTGGTCTATCGCCACGCCGTCGCGGTGACCGTGCCCGAGTGCCCAGCCTGCGAGGCACCCGCCCCGAGAGGTGAGCCTGCGCCGGCCGCCGACGGTGGCGAGCTCCTGTCCGAAGAAGGAGGCCTGTTCGCGTGGGCTCCGCGGTCCGCCGACCTCGAGGGCCTCGCGGCGCGGGAGTGGCCCGAGCGAGGTGTGGCGCTCATCGTCGACGGCTCGCAAGAGGTGCTGTTCGACCGTGTGTTCGGGGACGTCCAGGTGAATGCCTGGCTCGATCTCACCGCCTTCGACGGAGAGGTCGAGCTGCTCCACCACCAGAGCAACGGGACTGGAGGCGCGTTCGTCCTTGCGACGACGGGCGAAGCGCGTCTCGTCGATCGCACACCCGAGCTCTCGGTCCTCGACAGCGCGGCGGTCGAGCTGACCGGACGACACGCCCTGGCGGTCAACGCGGCTGGCTACCACCTCAAGGGGCTCGTCGATGGTCGAACCGTGGTGCACGGACATGCGGCGGCCCATCCGGAAGGACGGATCTCCCTCAGGTTCGAAGGCACGGGGGTCATCGGCATCGAGCGAGTCGAGATCGTGCCCCTCGAGGAGCCCTGATGTCCGAGACGCCCGCTACCGGGAGCCGCGCGGCGCTCACCCTCGCCGCCCTCGGCGTGGTGTTCGGCGACATCGGCACGAGCCCGCTCTACGCCCTCCGGGAGTGCTTTGTCGGGGTCTCGGGCTTTCCGGTCGACCACCCCAACGTGTTCGGCATCCTCTCGCTGATCACCTGGTCCCTGGTGGTCGTGGTCACCCTGAAGTACGTCGGCCTGGTCCTACGGGCGGACAACCAGGGAGAGGGCGGGATCCTCGCCTTGGCTCACCTTGTGGTGCCCGACGAGATCGACGCATGGACGCGCATCCACTGGCTGATGGTCGGCACGGGCCTGTTCGGCGCCGCCCTCCTGTTCGGCGACGGCATCATCACGCCGGCGCTGTCCGTGCTCAGCGCCGTCGAAGGGCTGGCAGTCGCCACGCCCACCTTCGAGCCGGTCGTCGTGCCCCTGACCCTGGCCATCCTGCTGGGCCTGTTCGCGATCCAGCGGTTCGGGACCGGGCGAGTCGGGAGCCTGTTCGGCCCAGTGATGCTGGTCTGGTTCGCCGTCCTCGGCGGACTCGGGCTGTGGCGGATCCTCGAGCACCCGATGGTCCTCGGCGGTCTCGATCCACGGCACGCCGTGTCGTTCTTCGCCAGCCACGGGGCGCACGGGACGCTCATCCTGGGCGCCGTCTTCCTCGCGGTGACCGGTGCGGAGGCGATGTACGCGGACCTCGGCCACTTCGGGCGCGCCCCCATCCAGCGGGCGTGGTTCGGGCTCGTGTTTCCCGCTCTGCTGCTCAACTACTTCGGCCAGGGAGCCCTGCTGCTCCAGCACCCCGAAGTCGTCGACGAGGTGTTCTACCGGCTCGCGCCGGACTGGGCGCTCTACCCGCTGGTGGGCCTCGCCACCCTTGCGACCATCATCGCCTCGCAGGCCGTGATCTCCGGGGTGTTCTCGCTCACCGTGCAGGCCGTCCAGCTCCAGTACTTTCCCCGTACCCCCATCCACCACACCTCGTCCGCCCACCGCGGCCAGATCTACGTGCCCGCGGCCAACCGCTTCTTGATGGTGGGCACGCTGCTCCTCGTGCTCGCGTTCCGGTCGTCGGGAGGACTGGCCGACGCCTACGGCATCGCCGTGAGCCTGACGATGGTGCTCACCACGGGCCTGCTGTTCTTCGTGATGCGCGATCGATGGGGCTGGCCCGCCCTCGGAGCGATGGCCGTCGCGGGCCTGTTCCTGGCCATCGATCTCGGATTCTTCCTGTCCATTGTGCGCAAGGTCATGAGCGGCGGCTGGATCCCGCTGACCATCGCCATCGTGCTGGTGATGGTGATGGCGGTGTGGAGGCGAGGCCGACAACTGCTCGACCGTCACCGCCCACGCGTGGCTCCGGACCAGCTTCCCGATGCACCCGTCGTCGTCCTGGTTCGCAGTCCGGAGCATGTTCCGCTGGACCCGTCGACCCACCCCGAAGTGGTGTTCGTCCACGTCAACCAGTGCCACCGGCCCTACATGAGCGGCATGTCGCACGGCGAGATCCACGACCACGATGGCCTGCGCGTGGTGCACGCCTGCTTCGGCTTCATGGAGCAGCCCGACGTGCCAGGGCTCCTGGAGACGCTCGCACGAGAGGACGGCCTCGACCTGGACGACGATCCGACCTACATCCTGGTTCACGAGACGTTCCGCCCCGACAACGACAGCGGCATGCCGGCTTGGGCGAAGCGCGTCTACACCTGGCTCGAGCATCGTTCGGAGCGAGTTTCCCAGAGCTACCAGCTTCCATCCGAGCGAGTCGTGGAGCTGAATCCGGAGGTCCTTCAATGAGCGAAGAACGTGAGGTCGAGGCGGGGTGCGGCCAGTGCCTGATGGGGCTGCCCGGCGAGGGATGCGATCTGGCGGTGCGCATCGACGGTGTGGCGTACTTCGTGGACGGGGCGCACATCGACGACCACGGCGATGCCCATGCTGTAGACGGGCTGTGCAATTCCATCCGTCGAGCGCACCTGGCCGGCAAGGTGGTGGACGGCCGCTTTGTTGCCAACTCCTTCCACATCGTGAACAGCCCGGGTGACCGCGATCGAGCGTAGCCGCTACGCCTGCACCTCGGGAGACTCTCCGTCCTTCGCCTCGTCTTCCGAGGTGATCGCCAGGTAGCCAGCGTGGCGTCCGCTTCGGCCATCCGACTCGAGAAGTCCATCATCCACCATGGCCCGAAGGACACGGCTCGCAGTCCGCTCCGACACGCCGAGCGCCTCCGCCAGGCGTCCTCGAGTGACACGACCCTCGTTCGCCACCAGGGCCAGGGCCAGGTCCCAACGTGGGCAGTGAGCCGAGTCCTTGGTCCCAGCGAGCCGATACCTTGTAGCGCTGCCCCGATGCAGCTTCTCTACCGTCCCATCAGCCAGCACGGTCGAGAGTGCGCGCTGAAGGTGAGAACGGGAGACGCCCAGGGTGTGCGCCAAGTCGCGGGCTCCGACTTCGCCGGCCTCGAGGTGCCGGATCAACCGTTCCTCCAGGGCACCTCCTGCAATGGATGGCGGCGCCAACGGACGATCGCGCTCCAGCACACGGACGATGTCGGCACCGGAAACCCTCCGGCCCGTACCGAGCATCGCCGCCCGGAACATGACCCGCTGGAGTTCGCGGACGTTGCCCGGCCAGTCGTGGGCCAGCAGCACCGGCACGGCGTCTCGCTTCAGCCCCGTCCGGCAGCCGGCCAGCTTGTCGCTCGTGGACAGGAAGTCCTTGGCCAGGAGGACGATGTCGTGACCACGGTCCCGAAGCGGCGGCAGCTCGACCAGACCCCAGGCGAGCCGGTGGTAGAGGTCCTCGCGGAACCGACCGTCGCGGACCATCTCGCCGAGGTCACGCCAGGAGGCGACGACGACGCGCACATCGACGCGCACGCGCTCAGTCGCGCCGATGCGCTTGACAGTCCCCTCCTGCAGGAAGCGAAGCAGCTTGGCCTGCATCTCGAGCGGGAGCTCGCCGACCTCGTCGAGGAAGAGCGTGCCGCCGCTGGCCTCCTCGATCAGGCCTCCCCGCGCAGCGCCAGCACCAGTGAAGGCACCTCGGGCGTGACCGAACAGCTCGTCCTCCACCAGATTCGCCGGCAGGTTCGGGCAGTCGACGACTACGAAGGGGCCTCGCCGGCGCCGGCTGTGCGCGTGGACGTGGCGGGCGACGAGTTCCTTGCCTGTACCGGTGGGCCCCGTGATGACGATGGGAGCGTCGGTCCGAGCGAAGCGCCGCGCGACCCGCAGTGCATCGAGAAGCTCAGGACACCGGCCCACGAAACGCGGTGCTGCGCTGTGGGGCGAGGTCGACATGGCACTCCCGAAGGTTCAGGAGCAACCTCACGCGGTCCGGTCCGAGGCCGTAGGACACTTGGACTCGAGCGTGGGACACGTCGTCGGTTCCCCGCCTTGGAGCAGGACTTGCTCTGCTGGAGGAAGACATCGTCCGGGAGAGGAAGACTTCCTCACTCACGCTCCAAACTTCCGAATCCAGCACATCGGCGAGCGATGAAACCGGCCCACCGCCCCGAACTGTCTCACCGGCATCGCGAAGTGTCCCACCACCGGGTCCCTACTAGCCGACGGTGATGAACTTCCTTTCGGGGAGCAGCAGAGCGGTGAGCCGGCCCATCGAGGGCTTGCCGGCGCCGGTGTCGATCGCGATCACGTCGCCGGTGTCCAGCGGCTCCGGACGGGGCTGGTGTCCCATGATGATGGGCCGCCCGACCGGCAGCATCGCCTCGGGGTCGTTGGCCCGCCACATCAGGTCGGGCGCGTGGTGCTCGGCCAACCACGGAACCACCTGGTCGAGCTCGATGCCCTCGAACTCGCGGTCGGAGGGGATTCCGGCGTGGACGACCCAGTACCGCTCACCGGCCACATCGAGGTCGATGACGACGTGGAGTCCGAGCAACCACCGCCGGTGGGCGGCCGGCATGTCACAGCGCTCGGAGGCTTGCTCCGGTGTCGTCGCGTACGACGCCAGCGTGGCCCGGCCTCCCATGGCTCCGGACAGGGCCAGTGGGTCGAGTCCTTCTCCAGCCGCCCAGGTAGCGAGCCACAGGTCGTGGTTGCCCATCACGCCCACAGCATCCGCCGCGACCAGGCGCTCGACCACGCCGCGGGTGTCGGGACCTCGGTCGCCGACATCACCCACCACGATGACCGCGCGGCCGTGAAGGCGTCTGAGAAGTTCGTCGAGCAGGGTCGCCGAGCCGTGGATGTCCCCGATGACGGCGACGGGACGGTCGGAGCGCAGACGGTGGACGGTATCGCCTGTCCATCCCTCCGGCAGTCCCGGGTACTCGAGGTTCATGGTCGGCCACCTCCGAGCCAGTCATAGCGTCGGAGGGCGACGATTCGAAGTCTGGTTCGGGCCTACAGCTCGGGGGCCTGGTTCTCGGCCTCGCCTTCCGCCTTCTCTAGCTTCTCCTGGATGGCGCTCAGTACCTCGAAGAAGCCCCGCAAGTTGTGCAGCATCTCCCGGCCGGCCTCTCGCGTGATCGGCACAGGGCTCAAGGGCTGGAACGTCCTGATCACCTCGTCAACGAGCTCGTCTTCGGTCGGCTCGCCGTGCACCGGGTCCTGCGGCATCTGAGCGTCCTCCTGGGTCTGCGGGATCCGTTGTGAGAGAGGCCCCGTGTCAGCCCAGGCATCGAGCGACCAGGCCGAGCGGCCGGAGGCGGTACCCGAGGCCGTCCAGGTGTTCGACGACGGAGTCGACGTGGACGTTGCGACCGGACCGGTTCTTGAAGTTCTCGGCGATGCTGGAGCGCAGGCGGGTGAGCTGCTTCCGAAGCGTGCCCTCGGACGGCGCTCTTCCCCGGGCATCTCGAAGCCCTTCGCGAATCTCGGCCACCGAGAAGCAGCAGTGGTCTTCCGGGGTCTTCCCGTCTGCCAAGTCCTCTCGCCACCGCTCGACAAGAAAGCGCAGGACGAGAAGCAGCCCGGATGCTCTCTCCCCAAGATCCAGGGCAGTAGCGCACCGGTGACGGGTGGACGGAGCTCCTGAGGCCCGAGGGTGCGCTACTGCCCGCTTGGACGAGCCCGCGGTCGAGGGCGGACGGCGCCTATGGTGGTAGAGGCTGCTCCGAGTCGGTGAACGGCGGCCACGACCGGGGGCGACGCCACATCGGAGCCCCGTGAGGCGGCGATCGGGCGGTCGATCCGGGGATCTGCGGCCTGGTGCGGGCAGGGCTACGCCTGGTCGCCCGCGGCGATGCGGTGAGGCTGTCATGAGAAAGACCGCGTTCAACCGTCATGGAGGCACCGGAGGGCTACGGGTGCTGAAGACGGACCACCGGACGAGGTGGCCGCGTGAACAGACTGGGCAGAGGTCGCCCGCGGTGGGGACCGCGGCCGGCCCCGTCGCGGGCGCAGCGACGGTCGGCGGCGGGTTGGCGCGCCGGCTCGACGACCGCGCCAGCCGCTGCGCCACCGGCAGCCGAGTGGAGACGTTCGACGGCGCGAGCAGGCCGTAGTGGCGGATCTTGCGGAAGCCACGTGGCAGGACGTGGAGCAGGAAGCGCCGGAGGAACTCGTCGGGGTGGAGCCGGCAGGTGCCGTCGCCGCGGGTCTTGAAGACGATCGCGTCGTCGGTGAGCGAGATCAGGCGGGAGGACGAGATCGCGACGCGGTGGGTGTACCGGGACAGGTAGCGGACGAGGCCGTGGAAGTCGCCGAACGGCGGCTTCGCGTGGACCACCCAGGCGGCGTCGTAGAGCCGGCGCCGCAGGGCGGCGAACTCCTCCGGATCGGCCAGATGAGCGGAGGAGCCGACGAACAGGAGCTCACCCTTCTCGTAGGCCCGGGTGAAGCGGGCCATGAACTTGCCGCGGATGAGGGCCGAGAGGACCTTGACCGGGAAGAGGAACCCGGGGCGGGAGGAGACCCAACACCGGCCGTCGGTCGAGAGGCCACCGCCGCTGACGATGCAGTGGATGTGGGGGTGGTAGGCCATCGTCCGCGACCATGTGTGGAGGACGGCGGTGACGGCGGGGATGGCGTCCCAGCGGTCGAGCGCGAGCTCCAGCAGGGTCTCGGACACGGCCTGGAAGAGCAGGTCGTAGACGAGCCGCTGGTTCGCGAGCGCCACCGGCCGCAGCTCCTGGGGCACTGTCGCGACCACGTGGAAGTGGTGGGTGTCGATGAACCGCTCCAGCCGGTCGGTCGTCCACTTCACGGCCTGCCAGCCCTGGCAGGTCGGGCAGTGCCGGTTCACGCAGGAGTTGTAGTGGTGCCAGGCCGCCCCACAGTGATCGCAGACGTCGAGGTGGCCGCCGAGCGCGGCCGTACGACACCTGATGACGCTGCGGAGCACCCGGCCCTGCTCGGGCGCCAGCACCACGCGGCGCAGGTACGACGGCCCGTAGCGGCGGAAGACCTCCGCCACCTCGGGACGTGTCGGTGCCTGCCCCGCGCCCGGCGTCGCCGGACACGCGGAGTGGACCACCGGCTACTTCGGGAGCTTCGACAACGGGCTCGGCGTCTCCCGGATCCGGTCGGTCCGGACCACGGCGTAGCGGCCGGTGGTCTCGAGCCGCTCGTGACCGAGGAGCTGCTGGATGGTGAAGATGTCGACGTCGTCTTCGAAGAGGTGCGTGGCGAACGCGCTCCTGAGCGAGTGCAGCGTCACACGGCACCGGCGGATGCCGGCGGCGTCAGCGGCCGCGCGGAAGGATGCCGATGCCTGCCCGAGGTCGACGGGGTGATCCGCCCAGCCGCCCGACCGCGACCGCGCCGGGAAGAGCCACGGACCCGGGAGCGCGTGGGTGCGCCAGTGCTCGCGGAGCTGGCGGTACAGCTCGGGATCGAGCATGACCTCCCGCTTCTTGTCGCCCTTCCCGTGCGCCACCCGGAGGAGCCCAGCCGCACCGTCGATGTGCTCGGCGCGGAGGGCGGCGACCTCCATGCGGCGGAGCCCGGCGGCGTAGGCGGTGGTGAGGTACATCCGCCAGAACGGCGAGCTCGCGGCGTCGAGCACCCGCGTGACCTCCTCGCGGGTGAGGATGTCGGGCCGCTTCCGGTGCATACGCGGCCACGGGATCCCGTCGGTGACCTGCGGCCGCCCGAGCGTGATCCCGAACAGGAACTTGAGGGCGCCGAGGTACTGCAGGTAGCGACCGACCGACAGCTTCCGGTCGCGCAGACTGAGCAGGAACTGACGGACTTCCTTCTCACCGAGCTGGTCCGGCGGACGCATGAAGAACTTGACGAACAACACCGCGCAGCCGATGTAGGTCTTGCGGGTAGACTCCGAGCGGCCGGCCAGTCGAAGGTCGGCGTCGAAACGGTCACGCACGTGGCCCATGACGATCTCCGGGCGGCGACCGGTTGATGTAGGAAGGTCGCTCGCCGGGGCCCGGTGTCCCCCGTCTGCCTGAGATCGGGCCACCTCCGGACAGCGTCAGCAGGCGGCGGCCGACCTCAGACCGCCACGTCCATCACAGGGTCGGCCGGCGCAACCGGGGAGCGCACAGAGCCGCGAGTGCGGGCCCCCGCGCAGCGGGTTCGTCCAAGATCCAGGGCAGTAGCGCACCGGTGACGGGTGGACGGAGCTCCTGAGGCCCGAGGGTGCGCTACTGCCCGCTTGGACGAGCCCGCGGTCGAGGGCGGACGGCGCCTATGGTGGTAGAGGCTGCTCCGAGTCGGTGAACGGCGGCCACGACCGGGGGCGACGCCACATCGGAGCCCCGTGAGGCGGCGATCGGGCGGTCGATCCGGGGATCTGCGGCCTGGTGCGGGCAGGGCTACGCCTGGTCGCCCGCGGCGATGCGGTGAGGCTGTCATGAGAAAGACCGCGTTCAACCGTCATGGAGGCACCGGAGGGCTACGGGTGCTGAAGACGGACCACCGGACGAGGTGGCCGCGTGAACAGACTGGGCAGAGGTCGCCCGCGGTGGGGACCGCGGCCGGCCCCGTCGCGGGCGCAGCGACGGTCGGCGGCGGGTTGGCGCGCCGGCTCGACGACCGCGCCAGCCGCTGCGCCACCGGCAGCCGAGTGGAGACGTTCGACGGCGCGAGCAGGCCGTAGTGGCGGATCTTGCGGAAGCCACGTGGCAGGACGTGGAGCAGGAAGCGCCGGAGGAACTCGTCGGGGTGGAGCCGGCAGGTGCCGTCGCCGCGGGTCTTGAAGACGATCGCGTCGTCGGTGAGCGAGATCAGGCGGGAGGACGAGATCGCGACGCGGTGGGTGTACCGGGACAGGTAGCGGACGAGGCCGTGGAAGTCGCCGAACGGCGGCTTCGCGTGGACCACCCAGGCGGCGTCGTAGAGCCGGCGCCGCAGGGCGGCGAACTCCTCCGGATCGGCCAGATGAGCGGAGGAGCCGACGAACAGGAGCTCACCCTTCTCGTAGGCCCGGGTGAAGCGGGCCATGAACTTGCCGCGGATGAGGGCCGAGAGGACCTTGACCGGGAAGAGGAACCCGGGGCGGGAGGAGACCCAACACCGGCCGTCGGTCGAGAGGCCACCGCCGCTGACGATGCAGTGGATGTGGGGGTGGTAGGCCATCGTCCGCGACCATGTGTGGAGGACGGCGGTGACGGCGGGGATGGCGTCCCAGCGGTCGAGCGCGAGCTCCAGCAGGGTCTCGGACACGGCCTGGAAGAGCAGGTCGTAGACGAGCCGCTGGTTCGCGAGCGCCACCGGCCGCAGCTCCTGGGGCACTGTCGCGACCACGTGGAAGTGGTGGGTGTCGATGAACCGCTCCAGCCGGTCGGTCGTCCACTTCACGGCCTGCCAGCCCTGGCAGGTCGGGCAGTGCCGGTTCACGCAGGAGTTGTAGTGGTGCCAGGCCGCCCCACAGTGATCGCAGACGTCGAGGTGGCCGCCGAGCGCGGCCGTACGACACCTGATGACGCTGCGGAGCACCCGGCCCTGCTCGGGCGCCAGCACCACGCGGCGCAGGTACGACGGCCCGTAGCGGCGGAAGACCTCCGCCACCTCGGGACGTGTCGGTGCCTGCCCCGCGCCCGGCGTCGCCGGACACGCGGAGTGGACCACCGGCTACTTCGGGAGCTTCGACAACGGGCTCGGCGTCTCCCGGATCCGGTCGGTCCGGACCACGGCGTAGCGGCCGGTGGTCTCGAGCCGCTCGTGACCGAGGAGCTGCTGGATGGTGAAGATGTCGACGTCGTCTTCGAAGAGGTGCGTGGCGAACGCGCTCCTGAGCGAGTGCAGCGTCACACGGCACCGGCGGATGCCGGCGGCGTCAGCGGCCGCGCGGAAGGATGCCGATGCCTGCCCGAGGTCGACGGGGTGATCCGCCCAGCCGCCCGACCGCGACCGCGCCGGGAAGAGCCACGGACCCGGGAGCGCGTGGGTGCGCCAGTGCTCGCGGAGCTGGCGGTACAGCTCGGGATCGAGCATGACCTCCCGCTTCTTGTCGCCCTTCCCGTGCGCCACCCGGAGGAGCCCAGCCGCACCGTCGATGTGCTCGGCGCGGAGGGCGGCGACCTCCATGCGGCGGAGCCCGGCGGCGTAGGCGGTGGTGAGGTACATCCGCCAGAACGGCGAGCTCGCGGCGTCGAGCACCCGCGTGACCTCCTCGCGGGTGAGGATGTCGGGCCGCTTCCGGTGCATACGCGGCCACGGGATCCCGTCGGTGACCTGCGGCCGCCCGAGCGTGATCCCGAACAGGAACTTGAGGGCGCCGAGGTACTGCAGGTAGCGACCGACCGACAGCTTCCGGTCGCGCAGACTGAGCAGGAACTGACGGACTTCCTTCTCACCGAGCTGGTCCGGCGGACGCATGAAGAACTTGACGAACAACACCGCGCAGCCGATGTAGGTCTTGCGGGTAGACTCCGAGCGGCCGGCCAGTCGAAGGTCGGCGTCGAAACGGTCACGCACGTGGCCCATGACGATCTCCGGGCGGCGACCGGTTGATGTAGGAAGGTCGCTCGCCGGGGCCCGGTGTCCCCCGTCTGCCTGAGATCGGGCCACCTCCGGACAGCGTCAGCAGGCGGCGGCCGACCTCAGACCGCCACGTCCATCACAGGGTCGGCCGGCGCAACCGGGGAGCGCACAGAGCCGCGAGTGCGGGCCCCCGCGCAGCGGGTTCGTCCAAGGCCCGGGAAAGGGCTCGGAAGCGACCGATCGAGGGTGATCTTCGAGCTTTCCACGCGGGGAAGCGTCGCTTTCGATCACGCGGGGAGAGGGCCCGAAATCGTCTCCCCGCATCCGTCTCCCCGGGGAGGTGGAATCTCCCCGATCCGTCTCCCCGATTCCCCGGATTCCGCCTCCCCGTTCCGGCTTCTCACCGGGGAGACGTTTCGGCTGGAAACCTGCGATCTAGCGGACTTAGCTTGGTGTCGAGGCCGGGACGTCGAGTAGTTCTGCGCCCCGCCCCAACCCCACCGAGAGGCACCACATGGCCAGCTCCAACACCTCCGCGCTCAACAAGGCGATGAACGGCGACAAGGTCACCGATCGCCAGGCCAAGGGCGCGCTTTCCCAGGCGGTCGACAAGATCTCCTCCCTCACCAAGCGCGCCCAGAAGTCCAAGGAGGCCATGGCCGAGACGGGCGCGATGGTGGTCCACACGGCCGAGACCCAGGGCAGCCTGTTCCTGTCCTCGATGGCCGAGGGCTACTTCGGCTCCGACAAGCTGAAGATCGGATCGGTCGACATCCGCGCCCCTGTCGGGCTGCTCGCCCAGGGCTACGGCCTGTACGAGGCGATGAGCGGCAAGGGTTCCGCCGCGGGCCACGCGCTCGCGCTCGGGAACGGCGTGATGGGCTCCTGGCTGGCTTCGGTCGCCGTGAGCGCCGGCCGCACCCTCGCGGAGAAGCGCGCCGGCGGTGCGCCCGCGCCCGCCCCGGACGTCACCAGCCTCCCCGCCCCGGTCCAGCTCACCCCGAGCGCGGTCCAGGGTCTGCTCCCGCCCCCGCCCCCGGTCTACGACCCGGTGGTCCAGGGCCCGGTCCGCGAGGTCCTGCTCACGCCCGAAGGCCACTTCGAGGGCGACGACGACTTCGAGGGCCCGCGCCGCGTCCGCGGCCGTCGGGGCGGCGGTGGCGGAGGAGGCCGGCGCTGGTCCGCTCCCCGCGGCGGCCAGCCCGAGGAGGACGAGCACGGGCCGCGCGGCCGCCACCCGCGGCGTCGCCGGATGCGCCAGCGGATGCGCCAGCGCTTCCTCCGCGCCCACCGCCAGGACGACGAGCTCGAGCCCGAGCTCGACGAGCCGGCCGACTCCTACTTCGACGACGACAACGACCGATCCACCCCAACCCCCTGATTCCAACTGGAGAACGACATGCGCAACCTGACCCCCCTCGGACACGCCCGCGTGTTCCGGCACCCCGAGACCGGCGAGCTGGTGGTGGACACCGACTCGCTCCGCCGCACCCACTTCGCCGGCTTCGACGACTTCGGCGGCTGGGACGACGATGACCTCGAGGGCTACGACGACGACCTCGAGGGCTACGACGACGATGACGTCGGCCTGTTCCGCCGCGACCCGGAGCGCCAGCGCGCCCGCCGGGAGCGCCGGATGGGCCGCAAGCGGTCCCGCGTGGACCGCCGGTACAAGCGCCGGACCGACCGCCTCGACCGCAAGGCCGAGAAGTGGGGGCTCGACGACGAGGACGACGACAAGCCCAAGCACAAGAAGCACGGCGGCGACGACGGCTGGGGCATGACCGCCGTGGGCGGCACCGACACCCTGACCGCCGCCGGCGGCGCCTCGGTCCGGATCCGCCTGCAGCACGACTTCCGCGCCGAGGACATCACCTTCACCGGGTCCGCGCCCGGGGCGCTGGTGACGTCCATCTTCTTCGGCGACCGCGTCGTGTGGTCCGCCCCCGACGGCATCGACGTGAGCGTATTCGCGTCCAACGGCTTCCTGCGCGGCCTCCTCAAGGGCCAGCAGATCCAGGCCGGCCTGGACGTGACCATCAACGGCTCGGTGCCCGACGCCGGCGTGTTCACCGCGACGCTCACCGGCCGCAAGCCGGTCCGCAACGCCTGCTGACGGAGGTGATCCGTGTTCGGACGCGCGACCGACCTGTCGACTCGAGCCGAGCAGCAGACCCTGCCCGGGACCAAGGACGCCACTCGGTTCCGGGACCTGCTGCTCGCCGAGGCCCACGAGGACACCTGGCGGATCGTCGAGGTGTTCAGCGTGGGCGGTGGGCCCTTCGAGGCCGAGCTCGCCTGGTCGGCGGGCTGCGGAGTCGGCGCGAACGCGCGGATCTCCGTGGCCCACGCGGCGCGGGTCGGGATCTACGCCCGGTCCATCCGTGTCCGCGCCCGCAACCTGGGCGCGGAGGCCAACCCGGTCGGCGTGACCATCGCCGACGGGCAGGCCCAGACCCGCAACCAGTGGGAGGCGACCGGCGACGTGTCGAACGGCCTCCCCGCCATCATCGCGGTGCCGCCCTTCGCGCGCGCCGTCCGCCTCGACCTGGCCGATCCCGCCGCCCCTGGCGCCACCGAGCTCTGGCTGGTCGACGGCGGCAACGTCCTCCGGGCCCGCGTCCCGGCGGCCAACCAACCCGGCGACGGGGTGCTCGTGGGCGGTGCCCGTGAGGTCCACGTCGTCACCACCACCAAGTCCGCCTTCCGCCTGGTCTTCGACCTGACCCTGTGAGGAACCGATGAGTCTCTACCGCCACGTGCGCCCCGTCCTGTCGATGCGGGAGCCCGCCCACGAGAGCCAGACCGGGCCTGTGTTCGTCATCTTCCTGTCCGAGACCGACCCGACGCCGGACCACGCGCTCGGGTTCCGGCTGCTCGTCCAGGCCCTCGGCGTGCCCGAGGCCGTCGTCGTCGCGCCGGCTGCTCCGGCGCCCGTTCCTGCTCCGCCCCCGAGCCCCGTGCTCCCTCGGCTGCCGGTCGGCTCGGCGGTGCCCCGCGCCCCCCTCCCGGCCGCTCCCGCACCGGCGCCCGCTCCTGAAGAGGACGCCCCGGAGCCGGCCGAGCCGGTCGAGCATGAGCCCATCGGCGGCGGGACGGTGGTCATCGAGACCAGCGCGGACCGCAAGCAGTGGGTTCCCGTCCACGAGCCGATCGATCTCGAGGCGCTGCCTCTGCTCACCGACGAGGTCGTCCTCGGCCCCTACGTCCGCGCCCGGACCGAGGCCGAGGTCGAGCACCAGGTCGACGTCCACCTGCTCGGGACCGCGTCCTACCGGCTGGAGCTGGCGTGAAGATCGCCGTCAAGCTGGCATTCGATGAGCGTGCCGCGGTGCGGCTGCTCAACTGGCTCGCGCGGGAGAACGCGATCATCCTGCGGGCTCGGCCGGACCTGCCGGGGCTGTACACCGCGGGAGTGCGGTATCGCCGCGAGCAGGACGAGACCTGGTGCGACTACCTGAACCTGCTCGCCCAGGGACACGAGGACTGCGACGGCCTGGCCGCCGCCCGGGCCGGCGAGCTGCTCGCACGAGGATCCGAAGCCCTCACCAGGAAGGACGGTGGGTACCGTGACGCGCGCCGGCTCGGGCTCACGTCCATCGAGGCCCAGGTCCTCCTGCTCACCACCTCCGACGGCCGGAGCCCCGGCCAGTACCACTGCATCGTCCGCTACCGCGTGGGTTCCCGCTGGTACCGCGACGATCCGAGCGCTCGACTCGGGATGCCGCTCCCCGGCGACCCACCGCGCGCAGAACCCCCGAGGAGTGCCTGATGCGCTACCAGACCGCCATCCCCCTGTCGGCCATCCGCGGCGACGACGTCGGCTTCCGCTTCGGCCGGAACCGCCGCCGTCGGCTCCGCCAGGAGGCCAAGCGCATCGTCCAGCGCGAGCGCGACGCCCAGCTCGAGCCGCTCCCGGTCCCCACTCCGACGCGTGAGCCCCGTGAGCCCAGCCGCGAGGACCGCGATTGGGGTCCGCTCACGCGCCTCGGACAGCAGATGCGCGTGCAGGCACGCCGGGGCTACCGTGCCGCTGTCGTGGAGCTCCAGCCGGGCATGTACCTGGTGGCCGAGGTCCCCGAGGACGCGCTGAAGCCCGAGGTCGGCGTCGTGCCCCTGCTGGCGCCCCTGCTGACGATGGCAGCGGCACGCGCGCTCAAGAAGCGGAAGCGGCACGAGCAAGAGCCGGAGCCCACCCAGGTCCGCCGCGTCGTCGAGGTCGTGGAGCCCCAGGTGATCTACGAGCCCCCTCCGCCGCGCCAGCTCCCCGGTCCCACCGTCGCCCGGTGGGCCGACCCCAACGACGTGCAGACCGTGCTCGCCGGATGCGGCTGTCGCCGCTGCAGTGGAGGGTGAGATGGCCAGCTGGACCGACCTCAAGAGCAGCTGGAGCTCGGCGTGGACGGGGCTTCAGCAGCGCGCCTCGAGTGCGTACCAGGCCGCGATCCAGGCCAACCCCGGCCAGTTCCGGGACAAGGTGGCGTCGTTCCTGTCGCTCCTGTCCGAGAGCCGCGCGAGCCTCGACCGGACCCGCGAGCTGCTCAAGCAGGTCAACGACCCGGCGCTGGCCTCGAAGGCCGGCGACCTCGAGTCCCGCTACGCCACGCTGGCGTCCGGGGTGTACGCCGACGCGCAGCCCGCGGACACCGTGGGCGTCGCGCCGGTGATCGTCGGCGGGATCGTGGTCGCGGGGATCATCGTGAGCGTGGCTGGCGTCGCCTGGGCCGTCGCCGCGTACGAGTACGCCGTCAACCTGCGCGAGCACACGTCGCTCCTCGAGAAGGAGCTGCAGGCCCGGGTCGACGCGAGCAAGGAGGGCCGCGTCCTCCAGCCGTCGTCGGTCCCGCCGGTGCCCAACCCCGTGGCCGACGCGAAGTCGACCGGCCTGTGGGTGCTCGGCGGACTCGCCGTCACCGCGGCGGCCATCGCCGTTCCGATCTTCCTCAAGAAGCGAGCGGGGTGACCCATGGCCGCACGCACCACCAAGCCGAAGCGGTTCCGCCTGTCCTTCGTCGGCCCCATCGAGGACCACCCGCGCCTGATCCGCGCCTACGGCCGAGCCTGCGAGGGCGAGTTCGCGCTCGTCATGCGCCCCAACGAGGCCCGGGCCGTGCTCGTCCTGATCACCAAGTCCGACGGCGCGTTCATGTGGCGCTCCCAGGACGACGGCCAGCACGAGCGCGTGAAGGCGACCGTCCTGCGCGACGGTCCGACCCGGCTCCGGATCGAGTCGGGCCGGCACGCGGGCGCCGTAGTCACCCCCGAGCCCGAGATCCCGACCTCCGCCCACCACGGCGAGGTCGTCGAGGTCGTGCTCTCCGCCGACGGCCAGGTCGCCGAGCTCCGGCCCGGCGCCGGCGACTGCCTCCAGCGTCCGGATACGCCCATCAGCGCCGCCGACGCGGTGAAGCTGGTGAAGGTCGAGCAGAAGGCCGTTCCGAAGGCGGGCCCGACGACGCTGCGGGGCCGCTGGTCGGGGACGCTGACCTGCGACGCCGGGCAGCCGCGCCTCGAGCTGAAGCGGAAGCTGGCGACCTACGGGACGCTGTGGGTTCGCTCGGACCCCGCGACCGGGTGGAGCTGGACCTTCGACCGCTCCGAGGAGTGGTTCACCGGCGAGGAGGAGTCCTCGAACACGGGGTACGCGACCCTCGCCGAGGCCATCCAGGGCGGCGTGCTCGGCGCGATGTCGCTGGTCCGCGAGGCCTGCTCCTTCCGGGACACGCGGCGGCGCGCTGCCCACGACCCGACCTACGCCGAGAAGCACCCCATCAAGCCGCCGAAGCCGATGGCGGACCCGACCGCGCGACTGGGAACGCGGAAGCGCGGGCGTGCTCGGTCAGCGGCACCGCCACCGAAGCCGATCGACGACGGCACGCCCACGCCCGACGTCCCGGAGACGCCGGCGGCACTCGGGCGGATGGCCGAGGAGGCGACGCGGGAGGGCGACGCCCTGGCAGAGCTCACCGGACGGCGCTGGATCTGGGAGGAGACCACCCCGCCCAGCGACATCGCGCACTGGTTCGACGACAACGGGTTCCAGGGGCTGGGCGAGTCGATCACCGACTACGCCGCGACCACGACCTACCCGGTGGGCGAGTTCATCCGGGCGCTCAAGAAGGACCTGCGGGACTGCGAGACCGTCCACGACGACGACCCCGACCCGAAGGTGTACGCCGAGGCGCAGCGGCAGATCGAGCTGCTGCAGGCCTCGCTGACCAGCACGCCAGCGATGATGGAGCGGGCTCGGAAGCTCATCCGGTACGCGAGCTCGATGGTGAAGTCGCCGAAGTGCAAGGGACGCGATCAGAAGGAGGCCGTCGAGGCGGTGCAGCGGGCGACCGAGGCGTACGAGGAGGCGCGGACGGCGATCCTCGAGGGCCGGTCGTGGGACGCGCTGAAGACGCTCCGACGGATCGGCGAGCGGGTGGCGCTGTCGGCGGCGAAGGCGGCGAAGAGCTGTGGGTCGGGGCAGACGTCGCTGACCGCCCGGACCCCGAAGCCGGTGACAACGAGCCAGGCGGCCGAGCAGCCGAGCGGGCTGGACCGCATGCCGAAGAAGAAGACGGAGAGCGCCTACGGCTATGCGCGGCGGCTGCTGTCCGAGGCGAGCAGCCGCGTCGGCGAGGGCCACCACAACGTCGTAAGGGAGCTCCTGGCCGAGGCCGGGAAGCAGGCCGCGACGCTGTCGTCGTCGAAGGCCACGCGGATCTACGACCGCATCAAGTACATCGAGGGCAAGCTCACTGCCGCACTCACTACCGATGGCTGGGAGCCGTTCGCCTTGGGGGACCGGGTGGTGTTCAACGAGCTGCCTGGACAGGTCAGCCGCGTTCCGTCCGTAGCCTACGCACCGACCGACAGGGTCACCTTCCTGGCGGACGGCAGGAAACGAGGCCGCCGCGTGGAGGCGCGGCTACTGACACGGGAGTCCTCGGTCGTCACCGATGATCGAACCGTGGACGCCGACAAGGACAAGGTCCTGATCGACGCCTTCAGTGCTGCAATCACTGCGGCACTGCAGGCTGCATAGTCACGCAGTCATCGGTCTCATCCAGGGCTCTCACCCAACCTCTTGCGGAGGCACCGCAGATCTGCGCGGTGTGCACCGGGCTCTTCGCGCAACCACCCGACATTCAGCAGGCCACCGTGCATCGGAACTCCGGTCTGTCGGTGCGCCATCTCTGCCAGCGATAGGCTCCATCCATCCAGCCACGCTGTGAGCTCGCCACACGCCTCGTGACCCCGGGCAGGCAGCAGGTACAGGTCGATGTCGCTCGCCGATACCGCCGTACCCGCCTCTGTGCTACCGCCGAGGTAGATGGCGTCGATCTTGAATCGGGCCATGTCCAGATGGCGAGCGATCGCTTCGGCGTACGCCTGACGCCAGGTCCAGTGAAGCGCCTCGGGCTTGAGGGCGAGGCCGAGCAACTCCGCGTGTCGCTTCTCGAGGTATTCGCCGATCCGCGCCGACACGCGCGCCAACAACGTGACCTCTTCGTCCAGAAACGGATCGGCACGTTCCGGAGGCCGTACGGACACATCCACACTGCCAACCGCTACATCCGCCAACCGCACGGGCTGGGAGCGCACCACGGCGTCGGCATCGAAGCCGGCGGCTTGGAAGGGTCGCCCGAGGTAGACGATCCGCACGGTCGTGCGCTCCGGCCAGCGCCACCCCGCCGGCAGAAGGCTGGTGATCGTCGTAAAGGTGTCCGAGATGCTCGCGGACCTGTGCTCCAGCACGCCCTCGACCTCGTAGAGGCATCGGAGCTCCTTCGCACGCTCTCTCAGTCCGCTGACTTCATCCATGCATCCTCCACTAGGTGCCAATCGTCCGCGTCATATCAGTCGTCGCTGGCACCCGCGGCCCAGGGGACCTGTCTGGCAACGGCGTCCAGTACAGCATCCGGAAGCGATTGCTCTATCTCCGGGAACAGTACTCGTTCCTCGAAGCGGACGTGCTCGATCAGGAGCTCCGCAAACGTACGCGAGGCCTCCAGGACTCCGCGACCAGCCGCCGAAGCCGCACAGCGAAGGTGGGCGTGGTCCTGCTTCAATCGCTCCGACATGGCGTGCAGGCCGGCCTCTTCCATCGCCGGGACGAGGAGGAGCTCTTCCGCGTCGAAGTGCGGCGCGAGCTCGTGTTCAAGAGCATTCTCGATTCGAACGCCAATCCCCTCGGTCTCGCCAGCATCCAGGGCCTGAAGCAGCTGGCGACCCAGGAGCAGTGCTTGATGATGATCATCGGACAGGCCACGAAGCCGCGGATCCCGCTTCATGACAACCTCGCGGTGGGTCGAGCAGACCTGGTCGGGGAGGCTCGCAGCCACATCGACGCCACACTCACCAACGCGAAGAGAGCAATGGCCGCGACGTTCACGACGGCACCGAGCTGACGGGGGCCAGGTGCCATGGCGAGGTCGCCGTAGATCCGGATCGCGAGGCCCAGGTGGAGGAGGGCCAGGGGCCCGTAGGCCAGTGGGGTGTAGCGCAGAGGGAGCCCCAGTACTGCAGGCATGATCACGGGCGCGTGTCCGAAGATCATGGAGAACACGAAGCCCACGAAGATGGTGTGCAGCTGTGCATCGTAGAGAGGACCGGCGACCTGGAGCCCGTACACGGCCGCCAGAACTCCGCCGGCGGCCAGCCAGCCGTAGCCGGTCAGCAGACAGAACGCGATGAACCGGGTGAGACCCGCGCTTCGGACCGTTCGAGTCGCCACATCGAACCTGAGCAGCCATGCGGCGATGGCGGCCAGGGCCATCCCCGCCGCGCGCGTACCCAGATCGGGCGCCACGGAAGCGGCGACAACGAGGCCGACGAAGAGCACCGCGATCATCGCCACCAATCCTCCGGTCGCGTCCACGGGCACCCGCCGGACGCGGTTGAGCTCGATCCGCTCACCCACGATGGTGAGTACCAGGAACCCAGCCCACCACCATGCGGCGGTGTGTACCGGCCAGCCGGCATAGTTCAACCCCGCGCCGCCGACGAGCGCCAACGCACCCGCCGACATCACCGTCATGTGCAGACTGAAATCGAGGTCCAGCAAGCGAAGAAACACCACAAGGAGTCCCATCGCCGCCACCAGGAACAGGCCCGCGGCCTGGGGCAGGCCCAGGAGCGTACCGACCGCGCCGAGCCCGAAGGCGGCAGGGACGAGGTAGGCGGGCCGGGAGCCGAGGGCGACGGCGCGCTCCAGGGAGATCAGCGTGCCGAGGAACCCCATGACCATCAGCCCGCCATGGGACGCGGCGTGGTCGACGGGGCCGACGGCACCCACTCGGGCCAGCCCGGCCCACAGCCCAAGGACCAGTGCCGCGGCACCAGGCATCCACAGCAGCAGCCGTGGAGCTCGGCCTACGGCAGCAGGTCGTCTCACGCGGAGCGGCCGATGCGAACGCGCCAGACACTTGGACCCTGCTGCAGGTACTCCCAGTCGAACACGTCGGGGCGCTCGTGGTTCATCTGGTAGTACAGCGGCTTCGGATCGTGGTCGTTCACGAGGACAAAGCCCTCTCCAGGTTCCAGCGCATCGAAGGTGCGGAAGATGGTGGGGTGCTTCTCCCTCGGGGGAACGAGGCGGATGTCGAGTGTCTTCTCCATGGGTGACCTCCAAGGTCAGGGGGGTGAATAGCCAAGCAGGCTGCGGGCGGAAGCCGACATGTCGTCGGGAGTCCAAGGGGGGCTCAGCTGCACGTCGACCTCGATCTGGGAGAGTGCCGGAAAGGCGGCGTGCAGCAACTCCTCCGCCTGCTCGCGCATCCAGGGGCCCACGGGGCAGGCAGGGGTGGTCAAGGTCATCACGATGTGGATCGAACCGCCGTCGATGGCGACCTCGCGTACGAGCCCGAGGTTGACGATGTCGACGCCCAGCTCGGGGTCGTCCAGCGAGGAGAGCACTCTCAGCACACCCTCACGGGTGAGCTCGGCGTGTTCCACCGAGGGAGACGGCTCCCCCACCAGGCGCTGGAGCCAGCTCCACATCAGACCCTTGCCGACGGAGCCACGCGGGCGCGTGGGAACAGGATGTGGTCCTCGAGATGCACGTGGACGTGCAGGTCTTCCGTCAGCGCGTCCAGTCCGGTCCACAGGGCCTGCCAGGTGGGGCAGGCATCGGCGGGTGCCTGAAATCCGTCGGTGACCTCCCGCAGAGCGGAGAGCAGCTCGCCCAGGCGGCGATGCTCGGTCTCCATCACTTCCATGGGCATGGTCGCTACGTGTCCGCGTCCCGCGAGGATGAGCGGAAACAGGACATTCTCCTCTTTGGGCATGTGCTGCAGGAGCTCCTGCACGATGCTGTCGAGGGTCAGCTGGACCTTTCCGAGCCACACGGCGTGGTCCGGATGGGCTCCGCGCACGGTGGCGGCGAGGTGCTGGAGCCTCGGCAGCTCCTCGTCCAGAGGTCGATGGTGCGTCGCGAGGATGTGCTGCACGAGGTCGCCCAGCGGTGCTTCGGACCAGTCCGGCTGTTCGGGCATCCGCTGCCCCTCGATCTCGGCAAGTACGTCTTCGACATCCAGGCCGCGCCGGTCACAGGCCGTCTCGAGTGTCTCGTTCCCGCCCTCGCAGCAGAACTCGATGTTGTGGCGATGGAGGACCCGAGCGGCGCGGGGGTCCTGACGAACGAGCTGGGATGGCGTGAGCATTGGAACTCCTGGGTTGCCCTCCATGAAGCAAGACATGTGCCAGTCCCTCAGCTGGCCCGGGAACACCATCCCGACGGCCCTTCTGCAACGCACATCGAGCTGGCCCAGCCACCCCGTGAGCGATAGTGTTTCACTACGAAACGATGCGAAACACTCCCGAGCCTTGCCGACGTCCCCTCGACCCCGAGCCGAAGCTGTGCCAGCTGTGCCAGCTCCGGGCGGACACGCCCGGCCTGACCCGGTGCTCTCGCCTCGTCGTCCGAAGCGAGGCGATGCGGGACCTGCTGGTGCGCGCGGGTCCCATCGCGCGGTCTGGTGACGTGCCCGTGGTCATCCTGGGCGAGACCGGCGCAGGCAAGGAGGTGCTCGCACGGACCCTGCACGCCAACAGCCCGCGGGCTGACAAACCCCTGATCGCGATCAACGTGGCTGCCCTGCCCGCCGACCTCGTCGAGGCCGAGCTCTTCGGCCACGAGAAGGGGGCATTCACGGGGGCGACAGCAGCCAGGCAGGGCCTGTTCGAAGCCGCGGATGGTGGCACACTGCTGCTCGACGAGATCGGGGAGCTGCCCCTCGCCGCACAGGCGAAGATTCTACGCGTGCTCGATCGGGGTGAGGTCCGGCGGGTCGGCTCGACTCGGGAGCGCAGGGTCGACGTGCGCATCTTCTGTGCCACGAACCGTGATCTGGCCAACGAAGTCCGTCACCGCCGGTTTCGCGAGGACCTCTACTGGCGGCTGAAGGTGTTCGAGCTCACCGTCCCACCGCTTCGCGAGCGCCCTGAAGACATCCTCCCGCTGGCTCGCATGTTCCTGTCGGAGCTCGACCACGCCACCGGGCGTTTCACCGACGCTGCCCGTGAGCTGCTGGAGAGACACCACTGGCCCGGCAACGTCCGTGAGTTGGCCAACGCCGTTCAGCACGGCGCCGTCCTGTCCGAGGGGTCGGACATCGACCTCGGCCACCTCCCGGAAGACCTCGGCACCGAGTCTTCGTCGTCGGCGTCGACGTCCGCTCTCCACTCCCTGGCGGAGGTCGAGCGCGCCCACATCCTACGCGTGCTGGAGGCTGTAGGCGGCCATCAGGGCGAGGCCGCACAGATCCTCGGCATCGGCAGGACGACGCTGTGGAGGAAGCTGCGAGACCTCGACGAGGATGTGGGAGCTACGGACTAGTCTTCGCGGGTAGCAGGCGCTCCCGGTAGTCGGTATGGCACGCCACGCATCCGGTCTGGACCGCGTCGAGTTCCTTCAGGCTCTTGTCCATGTCGTTCGCCGCAGCAGCCTCCGACAGCCGGACTGCAGCATCGTGGACGGCCTTGTCCGCGGCCACGAAGCCACCGAAGTCCGGACCCAGGAGCCCCTGGATGCGGGTGCGCTCCTCCGCAGAGACATGCGGGTGATCGGCGACAGCACGCGCCGCGGTCGACATCGTGTCGAAGTCCTCGGTCCACAGTGCCTCGTGGATCCGGGACATCTCGACTCGCATGCCCGCCATGATGGCCTTCAGGGTGGTGGGCTCGGGTTCCGCAGCGAGCACCGCCCCTCCGACAGTCAGGAGTGCGAGGGCGGCGACGGGGATCAGGTTGCGTGACTTCATGGTGACTCCCTGTGGGTGAGATCGGGGTTGGGGCCGTGGTGGCCCGCAAGGACACGGGCCTCCTCGACAGCGACGATGGCGTCGAGCGCCACCTGGAGCTGGACCATCCGAGCAGCGGCGAGCTCCGCCTCCCTGTCCAAGACGTCGGTATGGGTGGCGCGGCCGTGGTCCAGCGCGGTCAGCGTGGTCTGGCGTGCCTCCTCCGCCAGACGGACCCGCTCGGCGGCGATGGACAGCTGGCCGGGTGCCAGGTCGATAGCGGTTGAAGCGGCAGCCTGGTCGACCTCCGCTTGTCTGGCCAACGCTTCGGCCCCGGCCTGCGCGGCGGACGCCTCGAATCGCGCACTGCGGGCGTCGTTCCACCGGACACCGCCGTCCAGCGTCCAGGTCGCCACGACCGACGCGCTCCAGGTGGTGCCCCACTCGGTCACCGCCGGGAACTGACTCATGTCCGGGTTGGCGTACTGCGCGTCGAGTCGAGCGGCGACGCGGGGCATCAGTGCTCCGGTCACGGCCCGGCTCCGTGCCGTGGCGGCGCTCGCGAGTGCCTGGGCCTCGAGTACGCCAGAGGCCGTACCGCTTGGAATCTCGTTGCCGAGCAGGGATCGAGCCCGTTCCAGGAGGTCTCCGGGTGCCCGGTCGACCGGCGCCCCCAGGAGCACCGCGAGGGCCAGTTCCGCACTCTGGCGACGCTCCTCGGCCTCGGCCAGGCGCTGTTCCGCTTCGCTGACGCGCAGGGCGACGGTTGCCAGCTCGTGGTCCACTGCTCGTCCCTGCTGCAAAAGGCGTTCCAGAGTGGCGTGACGCGCCTGTGCCGCCTCGACGGCGTCGGCCTGGATGTCCACCGTGCGCTCGGCCACCTCCAGTCCGTACCAGCCCCGCACGAGGCCCAGCCAGAGGTCCCCCCGCGTCACGTCAGCGGTGGCACGCCGGGCCTCCACCATCTCCCGAGACGCCTGACGACCGCGCAGCGCGGCACCGCCCGCGAACAGGGGCTGGGTCACGGTGACGCCGAGTGCTTGCTGCTGGTCGAACGGCTCCCCGAGCGTGATCGGATCCGGGGAGCTCCCGTCGGGGAGCGTGATGGGCAGCGTCAATACGGCCGGCTCGAACGGGTTCCTCCAGGTCTGGCGTGCCGACAGCTCTACCTGCGGAAACAACCGCCCGGTGGCCGCTGCGACCTGGGCCCTGGCCGCAGCGACCCGGTGCTCGCTCGCGGTCGCGGCGGGGTGCTCCTCGGTGAGGTGCCACGCCTCCTCGATGGTGAGGTCTCCGGCCTCCGCAGGATGTGGAACGACACCGGCGACGCCGACCAGCCCCGCGACGACCGACGCAGCCGGCGCCCGCCAGCGAGGGAGGCGCAGCCCGTCCACGACGTCGTAGAGCACGGGGATCACGACCATCGTCAGCAGGGTGGAGGCCGCCATGCCGCCGATCACCGCCGTGGCCAGTGGCGAGAAGCGCTCGGCGCCAAGGGCCAGCTCGAGCGCCAGCGGCGTCATGCCGATCACGGTGGACAGCGACGTCATCATGATGGGTCGGAAGCGGCTCTCGACGGCCTGCCGGAGTGCTTCGTGGCGCTCCGCTCCGTCCTCGCGAGACTGTCGGATCAGATCGACGAGCAGGATGGAGTTGTTGACGACGGTCCCGACCAGCAGGACAAGCCCCACCATCACGGGCATCGACACCGGCTTCCCCGCGAGCCAGAGCGCGGCCGAGACACCCGACAGGCTCAGGGGGATGGCCATCATCACCGTGATCGGGTGGACCCAGGATCGGAACTGCGCGACCAGCAGCAGGTAGACGGCGACCACGCTCACAGCCAGCGCGCTGAGGATGGAGATCCGAGACTCGACGAGGTCTTCGTTCTCACCCTGGATGGACACCTCGTACCCCTCGGGGACCACCATCGTCTGCACCGCGGCCTGGGCGTCCGAGACGACGAAGCTGAGCGGACGACCATCCACCTGGGCGCGCACGTCGAGGACCGGCGCGAGGTCTTCTGACGTGATCAGCCCCTGCTCGACGGTGTGCACGCCACGCGCAACCGCGGCCACAGGCATCGTCTCGCCGCCCTGCAGCATCAGTGGCCAGGACAGGACGGTGTCCACCGTGGCTGCTTCCGTCGGCCGATAGCGCACCAGGATGGGCTCGGCGGATCCGGTCGCGGGGGTGAACGAGCCGATCTCGACGCCCTCGGCGCCAAGGGCCAGCTGGCGGGCGATGGAGAGTGGCGTCTGCCCCACCGCAGCAGCCCGTGGCTCATCGACCTGGACGACGGTGCGGCGCATGTCCCGCCGCCAGGCCCGCGTCGGCTTCACGAGGTTGGGCACCGGCTCCAGGGTCCGGACGAGCTCGCCGCCGAGATGGTCGAGCACCAGCGGGTCTGGTCCACTGACGCGCGCCACGATGGGCGCCACCGTGGTTGGCTTGGCCGTGTTCCCGACCTCTTTCACCACGACGTTGGCGATCCCGGGAATTGCGGCAATCTCCGCCCGGACCTCCTGCTCGATGGCCCAGATGTCGCGGTCGCGCTCGGTTCGGGGAGACAACGTGACGCTCATGAACCCCTGAGTCGGCCCCATGACACCGCTGCCGCCGGTGAACTTCATCCCGGGCTCGAACCCGGCCTGCGACTGAACCAGCACCACCTCGGGCTGGCGTTCGAGAATCTCCTCGATGTCCCGGATGATGTCGGAGGTCACGGAGAGCGAACTGCCGGATGGCGTCTCGAGCGAGACGGTGAAGGTGCCCCCGTCCATTCGCGGAAGCAGGTCCATTCCCGCCATCCTGAGCCCTGCGAGTCCGACCGCGAACGAGAGGAAGGCCACCCCGAGCACCGGCCAGCGACGCCGCAGCCCGAGGTCCAGCAGCGCGAGGTAGACCGAACGCAGACGCTCCATCACCCTCTGGAAAGGGCGAGCCAGCCCCTGTGCGAGGGCCTCGAGGCGTCCCCCCTCGCGCACCTGGAGGCTGAGGATGGGCACCAGCACCAGGGCCACGACGACCGATGAGGTGAACGCGATGATCAGGGTGCTCGCCAATGGCCCGAACACCTTGCCGACGAATCCGGGGAGACCCAGCAGGGGAATCAGCACGACCAGGGTCGTCGCCGCACCCGCCAGCACCGGAAGCTGGACCTGGTCCGCGCCGTCCCGAGCCGCATCGTCGGGGTCGGCTCCGGCCTCCCGAAGCCGCATGATGTTCTCGAGGACGACCACCGAAGCGTCCACCACCATGCCCACGGCCAGGATCACGGCCGAGAGCGTGACCATGTTGAACTCGATCCCCACGAGCCACATCACGCCGAAGGTCAGGCCGAAGGCCAGAGGCATCGTGAACGCCGTGACGGCCGCGGCGCGTGCCCGGCCCAGGAAGAGGAAGAGGATCACCGACGCCAGGAGCAGTGCCTGCCACACGTTTCCGAGCAGGTTGGACACCGACTGCTCCGTGAAGCTGGCGCTCTCCTCACCCGGTAGGAACGTCACGCCTGTGAGCGTGCCCTCCAGCTCCTCCACCACGTCGCGCACCTCCTCGACGACCTCCACGGTGTTGGCGTCCTCGGAGCGGTACACCTGCACCGCGATGGCCCGCTGACCGTTGATGCTGAACCACGCGTCGTCCACCACCGCACCGCGCTCCACGGACGCCAGATCTCCGAGCCGCACCTGCCCGCCCCCTGATGCCGGGAGCAGCACGTCCTCGAGGTCGGTCACCCGATCGACGCGCTGGTCGATCCGGAGCATGGTCTCGCTCGTCGTCCCCCGCAGACGGCCCGCGGGGGCCGAGACGTCGGTCGCTCGCAGCGAGGCAGCGATCCCGGCAAGCGGGAGATGGTGCGCCTCGGCCAGGTGCGGGTCCACGTCCACGACGACGGTCGGAACCCGACCACCGAACACGTCGACTGCCGCGACTCCGTCGATCCGCTGCAGGCGCGGACCCACGATGTCCTCCGCCGCGCGTCGGGCCTCGAGCAGGTCCTCGGCGACCAGCCCGACCGTGTACACTGGGCGGTCGGACGTGCTGAAGGTCATCACCCGGGGCTGTTCGGCCCCATCGGGGAGGTCTTCAGCCACTCGCGCGATGGCGTTCTGGACGTCCACGGCCGCCAGGCGCACCTCTGTGCCGTAGTGGAACTCCACCGAGATGACCGACAGGTTGTCCTGGGAGCTCGCGCTGGTGGCGGCGACGCCCTCCAGCGAGGCGAGCTCGGTCGCGATCACGTCGGTCACGTCCCGATCGACATCTCCGGCTGTGGCACCCGGCCAGCCGGTGACCACGTTGACCAGGGGAGGTGCCGTGTCGGGGAACAGCCGCACCGGGATCTGGCGGTAGGCGACCAGGCCCAGGATCACGGTCCCCACGACGAGCGCCCACACGGCGTGCCGGTTCTTCAGGATGAGGCCGGTGAGACTCATGGCGTCACCGCCAGGACCCGTCGCTCGGGATCGAGGCCACTGACGGCCCCGGAGACCACGAGCAGCTCTCCAGGCGGCGGAGGTTCGATGACGACCCACCCGTCTTGCCGGGGACCGAGCTCGACACCGTGCCGCCGAAGCCGGTCTCCCTCCACGAGGAACACGAAGCTTCCGCCTTCGTCCTGGCCCAGCGCGTCCTCCGGAACGGCAACCCCGTCGACGCGCTCATCCGCTACCAACGTCACGGGCCAGGACGTCCCGACGCGCGCACCATCCGCTGGGTGGTCGAGGGACACGACGATCTCCACGAGGCGAGCCGGACCCATCGCCTGTGCGCCGACCTCAATGACCCGTCCACCGCCCAGCTCCGAGTCGGCACGCGTGCCGACGGTGACATCGCTCGCAGCGTGCTGGGGAATACGCACCGTCAGCACCTTGTTGCTGCTGCCGAATCGCAACAGGGGCGTCCCGGGCATGACCGTCTGTCCGGGATCGACCAGGTGGTCGAGCACCGTGCCTTCGAACGGAGCGCGCTCGACCGCTCGCGAGCCAGCCACGCCGGCCTCACGCTCGGCGGCGTGCGCAGCTTCGACAGCATGGCCGGCCGACGAACAGGCCCGCTCGCTCGCGGCGAGTTTGACCGCGGGAAGGTCCCCTGCCGCTGCAAGGACGCGGTCGGTGTCGAGCTGGGTGCAGAGGAAGTCTCGCTCGGCCTCCGCTCGTCCACGCTCCGCTCGCACGCGCTCGACCCGAGCGGCGACATCGGGTGCAGTGACGCGCACCAGTGTCGCGCCGGCTGCCACCTGCGCGCCCTCGTCTGCGTCGAAACCCACGACCGTGCCCGGCACCTGGGCCACGACCCGCACGCTGCGCTCCGGCGCCAGCTCACCCAGGTACGTTCGCCCTTCGACAACCGGCCCACTCCGCGGGGCAGTCGCCCGCACGGCCTGTGGCGGTTCCTGCACCTGTGCGCCCTCACCGAAGCAGCCCGTCAAGGCCAGTAGGATTGCTCCAACAAAGTAAGTACTCGCTTGCATTATTGCTCCAACGTCGGCTCGAAATGGCCCGAGAGTCGGGGTCAGGGGGTGAGGACCTTCATGAGTGTGCGCCACGCATGAACCACGCGGCGCCGCACGTCCTCCCGAGATCCGGCGCGGCCCAGCGACGCCTGCATGGCGAACGTGAGCAGTGCGCCCTGGACGAGCATGCTCATCGCGGGGACGTCGAGGTCCTGGCGCAGCTGACCTTCGGCATGGAGGCGCTGCAGTCGGTCGATGAGGAAGCCAACACTTCGCCGTCTCCAGCCTTCGACGACTTGCCGCCCCTCGTCGCCCGCCAGGTGGATGAGCTCGTCCGAGAAGATCAGCCGCCCGACAGAGCCCTCCTCGCCGACGAACGCGGCCCGGTGATGGAAGAACTGCTCGAGGTCCTCCATCGGGTCTCCGGAGTCCACCATGCCCGCCTCGATCTCCTGCTCGAGCAGTCGCATCGCCTCGAGCACGATCTCTTCCTTGCTGCCGAAGTGGCGAAAGAGCGTGCCATCGCTGATGCCCACCCGTCCGGCGACAGCGCGACTCGTGAAGCGGGCCACCCCGTCTTCGGCGATCGTGCGCAGCGCCGCCTCGGCGACCTGGCGTCTACGGGTCTCGGTGTCTTCGTAGTGACGCGGCATCGTCGTGAGCTCCGTCTCAGCTGGCAGGGGCCCGCAACGCGGCGAAGCCGGCCCAGGCGAACGACACCAGGATAGCGACTCCGCCCACAAGGACCAGGATCGGGGGCGCGCCGAACAGGACCTCCGCGAGGATCCCCGTCGGCATGAGCAGACCGGCGATCGCGAGTCCCGCGATACCGGCGCGACTTCGAGTACTCACCTCGAGCTTCGGGACCACCAGCCCCATCACGAGGTTGAGCACCGAGAACAGCGCGCCGTGGACGTGTGCGAGGCGAGCCTCGAAGTGCTTGCCGATCCCGTAGTCCGCGGCCCACTGCTCGTGACCAGGAGCGAAGTCGCGCAGGTAGATGAGGACGAAGCCGTAGACCATGAAGGCCGCGAGGCCGAGAAGACCGACGGAGAGGTTCCAGCGGCCGGATGACAGAGACTGCATCTTCGCCTCCATAAAGCGAGTGCTTGCTTGCAAGCTAAGTGGGCCGTCGAGGGATGTCAATCGGGGACCCTGGTTCGCCCACTACGTGCGTGTCGCCCCGAGCCAGTCCGGTGGTGGAACGGGTTGGGCGCCCAGCTCGTGGGCGAGCTCGGCCGCGGCGGATGAGAGATAGGCCACGGCGGCGCACTGGAGGCTTCCGTCGGACTCCAGCCGTGTGATCAACCGAGCCGCGGAGTCCCCTGGATACCGCTCCTGAAAACGCTGGACCACGGCCCCAAAAGGATCGGCGTCCAGCAGGGGATCGCCCACGACGACGCGGTACCAGCGCTCTGGCATGGGATGGCTCCGGGGAGTACGGCCCGACGCACCACTCTAATGGAGTTCCAATCTCCGGTAGAGGGCGTGGCCAATGGACGGGTCGTAGTTGTAGGACACGGGCAGGAGGTACCAACCCGCCCTCGAGGAGGCCCAATGCGAAACTTGACTCGAATCCTGGCGGGTGCCGCCGCCGCTGCCGGGGCGCTCTTCGTTGCCATCCAGCTCGTGCCCTACGTGCGGTTGTCAACCCGTGACCCGCATCGAACTCCGGACACTGGTCCGGGCTCGGACCGGTGGTCGTTCGGGGGGGCGGGACGTGGACACCACCGGTTGTCGACCCCTGACCCGTTGCGCGCGGGTGGGGCGTGATCAGGCGATTGGGAGGACGCGGGCGGCCACGAAGCGGATGGCGGCGAGGCGCTCGCGGTGTGGGACCGCGAACGTGGCCGAGATCCGTCGGGCGGTCAGGCGGAAGAGCGGCTCCCTGGCCTCGGGCTCTTCCGCGTCGATGACGTCGGCGGAGGCGATCAGCCAGAAGAAGCGGTCGATCCGCCTGGGTGCTCGAAGCGCGCGGTCGACGTAGGCCTGGAGACGGTCCTCGGGAGCGTCGCGGAGGTCGTCGAGCTGGTCGCGCTCGCGCTCGGCGGCGTGGAGGGCGGCATCGCGAGCTCGCCGGCGCTCGTCCCACAGAGCCAGGCTGATCTCCCAGCCCTCGCGCTCCTCGGCGACGTTGCGGGTCACGCCGAGGAGGTACCGGACGTCGACCCCGTCGGGGAGAGTCCCGGCGCGGCGCTTGCCCTCGACGATGGCGATGCCCTCGACGACGGCGTCGATCGGGTAGCGCGCGACTCCGGTGAGGAGGTTCCCGGTCGGGTCGACGAAGCCCAGACGCCCGAAGGCGGCCGACAACAGCGCGCGGACCTGCGGATCCTGCCGGGCCGCGAGGGTCTCACGCGCTCGTCGCTGGCGATCGAGACGCTCGGCCAGCGCGGCCTCCGCCGCGGCGATCTGCTCGGGGGTGGCGGACTCGCGGTGGAGCTCGACGCGCGAGCGGCCGTCCCGAGCGGCGCGGGGGCGGTGGTTGAGGGTGCGGGCCCAGGTCGTGACGACGGACTCGAGGAGCTGGCGGGCGAGCGCCTTCGGCGTGAGCGCGACCAGGGCGAGGACGGGCGCCACCTGCTGGAACAGGCCGAAAGCGCCCTCGACGTGGGCCTTGTTCTGCGGCCGCCCGAGCGTCGCTGGGACGACCGTGGCCGGATCGAGGGCCTCGACGACGGCGTCGGTGTGGTTGGACGGCTTGTTGTCGAGCAGAACGGCGAGCGGGGCCGCGCCCGTGGTGACCACGCCGTCCCGGAACGCCTCGACCACCGCCTCTCCGTCCTCGTTGTCGCGCACGGACGCGCCCGTCACCGCACCCGAGCACGGGTCGACCATCAGCTCGACGTTGAACGTGAACGGCTCGCTCGCGACCTGCACGGTGATGGGTGAGCCGTCGCCCACCCACTGCGCGTTGGGGAAGAACGTCTGGAACTGGCCCCGCAGCGCGTCCTCGTCGGGCGAGCGACCCGAGCGGCGCTTCGCGAACCGCACGCCGTGGACGGCCAGGATCTCGGCGATCAGCGTGCGCTTGAAGGGGATGCGCCAGTCGTGCTGGACATGACGGCAGAACGCCGTGAATCCGCCCTTCCACCGGCTCCACTGGTCGAGCAGGGTGGCGACCTGGGGCTCGGTCGGGTCGCGTCGGGAGACGGCTGCGGCGTTCTCCTGGGGTGCCGCCTCGGCGACGCCGCCTTCGAGCCAGTCCCGCAGCGTCCCGACGGGGATCTGGAGCGTGTCGGCGCAGACGGGGACGGACAGCTCGCGGTGCTCCGCGACGAGGGCGAGGACGAAGCAGCGGAAGGCGTCGGTGTAGGTTCGCCGCCCACCCTCCACCGCGGTGACGGAGCCCGGGTGCTCGTAGACGAAGGCCAGCGCCTCGCGGCCGAGCGCGGACGAGTCAGACGCGGACGCCTCGACGGGTGGCTCCTCGACGGGTCGACCCGGTGGCCGCTGGACCGTGGGGAGCAGGCCCTCGATCCGCTCGCGCAGCGCGTACGCCTGCGAGCGCGAGACGTCGAGCGCGTCGACGACCGCGGTCCTGGAGGGGTGCGGCATCCCGAGGCTCTCCAGGAGAGGGATCGCGACGAGGAGGGTCGCCGCCGTGACGAGCGGCGAGAGAGGGGGTACGGTGGACACGGCGCTCGCGGGTTGGTGGGTGGTGAGGTGGTACTTTCCTCCTGTCCGATCCACGAGTCGCCGCCCACCCTACGCGGGCATCGCGAACACCCGGTGTCCCATCAGCCAGATCTCGGTCTTGCCGTTGTGGCTGGTCACGCGGAACAGATCGAGCGCTCGGTGGGCGAGATCGAGCGCATCGCCGGTGACGCCGCCCGCTTCGATGCGCGCGAGCACCTCGTCGGCCCTGCCGTAGTAGCGGTCGGCAGGGACGAGCAGTCCGCCGAGCGCGTGGTGGGTCCGGTGGTGGTTGTACCAGTGGAAGTGCGCTCCGAGCCGCCTCCGGAGCTCGCCCACGTCACCGAACGTGACCCTGTCGATCAGCTCCTTCTGCAGGTTCCCGTTGAACACCTCGATCTTGCCGTTCGTGGAAGGTACGTCGACCTTGATCTGGTCGACGCCGTACTCCTCGAGCAGCCGCGTGAACCGGGAGGCGCCCTTCCACGACCAGAAGGCCGAGCCGCCGTCGTGCATGACGGCCTCGGGCTTGCCGTGGCGCTCGACCGCCGCCTCGAACGCGGCGATCACGGCGTCGGCGCGCTCGGCGTCGTCGAGGGCCCAGCCGGGAACGAACCGGGTGAAGTCGTCGATGAGCGCGAGGATGAAGACCTGCTGGCGGTGGATGTGGCGGTGCACGAAGTCGAGGTGCCACATCTGGTTCGGGCGGACGGCTTCGTACTCGCCCGAGTGGTCGCGGCGCTGCACCTTCGGCGGCGTGTACCCGTCCTCCTCCATGACGCGGCGCACCGTCTGGACGGACACCTTCATGCCCTTGCGGCGCAGCTGGTTGCGCACCTGGGAAGGGCCGAGACCCTGCTGCTTCCGCCACTCGGAGAGGATCGCCGCGTCGCGCTTCTCCTCGACCGACTTCGGATCGGGGCCGCTGGTCGGTGACGGCCCTTCGCCCTTGGCGGCCTTCGCGGCCTTGCGCTCCCAGTCCCGCAGGGTGGTGCGCGAGATCTTGAGCTCGCTGGCGGCAGGCCGCAGGCCGATCTGGGCGATGCGCTCGAGCGCCTGGGCGACCTGGCTGGGCGTGTAGATCTTCGCGACGCGCGGGCGTCGGGTGGGGGGCGGAGCCGCCACGTCGGTCTGCTTCGGCGGGTCCACCACCGACACCGCCGCGGTGGTCGGTGCCGGCGCGGCCGTGGTCGACGGCGCCGGCTCATCCGTCACCCCAACAGCTTTCTTCCGAGCCAGGTACACCCAGCACGACAGCGTCCCCGCGGGGATGCCCAGCTCCACAGCCGCCTTCCTGGCGCCGACCTCAGTGGCCCTCGCCGTGGCCTTCGCCTTCTCCTCCGGGCTGTACGCCCGAGCGTCCCTCGTCCCCATCACCGCTCCGAGCGGGTCGCCTCAGGCCGGACACCACTGTCCGGGGTTCTGGGCCAACCGCGCAGGGTCACGGTGCGGCAACAGCACCTACGGCAGGGCGCACACCAATCCGCCTGTCCGCGAGGAGCCGGCCTGGGACAACGTCCAGACGCGCCAGCTCGTGGAGCGAGCCTGCTTCGACTGCCACAGCAACGAGACGGAATGGCCCTGGTACTCCCACGTGGCCCCTGTCTCGTGGCTCGTCCAGTACGACGTGGACGAAGGGCGCGCCGCCCTGAACTTCTCGGAGTTCGACCGTCCGCAGGACGAGGCTCACGAGGCCGCCGAAGAGGTCGAGGAGGGTGAGATGCCCTTGCCGATCTTCCTCATCACGCATCCCGACGCTCGGCTCTCGGACGCGGAACGCGCCCAGCTCATCCAGGGACTCCGTGCGACACTGGGAGAGGAGCAGGCCCACCGAGGTGAGTGATGCGCGTGCTGGTCGTGGAAGACGAGCGCAAGATCGCAGGATTCCTGGAGCGCGGACTCACCGACGAAGGCCACGTGGTGGACGTGGCCTCCGACCTCGCTCAGGCGCGGACCGCGCTGGGGGCCCACGACTACGACCTGCTGCTCGTCGACCGGATGCTTCCCGACGGTGACGGACTATCGATCGTTCGGGAGCTCCGTCGCGAAGGCAGCTCGGTGCCCACCATCTGCCTGACCGCGAAGGACCGCGTGGAGGAGCGGGTCGAGGGCCTGTATGGCGGCGCGGACGACTACATCGTCAAGCCCTTCGCCTTCGACGAGCTGCTGGCCCGGATCGCGGCGGTACAGCGCCGTGCGGGCGGGGCGGACGTGCTCGAGATCGCAGATCTGCGCGTCGATGTCCCGGCGCGACGTGTGTTTCGTGGTGGAGTCGAGATCCGACTGACCGCGCAGGAGTTCGCGCTCCTGCGCTACCTGGCAGAGCGGACGGGTCGGGTCATGAGCCGCACCCGCCTGCTGTCTGGCGTCTGGGACACGATGCACGACCCGGGCACCAACATCGTGGACGTCTACATCAGCTACTTGCGGGCGAAGATCGACAAGGACTTCGACCGACCCCTGCTCCACACGGTTCGCGGGGTCGGCTACGTGCTGGAAGACCGACCGCGATGACCCGCTCGGTCGCCCAGCAGGTGGCCACGCGTGGCGTGGTGGTCCTGGTCCTGAGCCTGGCGGTGGTGGGACTCGGCACCGGGACCACGCTGCACGTCCAGCGCGTGCGTGCACTCGACCAGGCCCTGCTCGCCGCCGCCCACGGGCACGCGCACCCCGAGGTCGACGGCGACTGGGAAGTGGAGGACAGCGAGGCCCCCTTCGACACCTGGATCGTCCGACGCGGCGATCCCCGGATCCCGCTGGACGCCGTGCGTGAGGTCATCGACGAAGAGGTCGCGATCTTCCTGGACGAGGGCGACGAGCGCATGGTGCTGCTGCCGGTGGAGGACGACGAGGACGACCGGCACATGGTGGTCGCCGCGGCCGCACCGCGACTCACGCTCGCCCGAACGGTCGGCCCGTTCGCGATCGTCTACGTGCTGCTCTCGACGTTGGTGGCCGGTGTCGCCTCCGTCGTGCTCGTGTGGACGGTGCGAACCGCCTTCTCCCCGGTCCGGAGGGCGCGCGAGGAAGCCGAGCAGGTGCTCGGGTTCGGACAGGGAGCTCGCCTGACCGAGGAGGCGCCCCTCGAGGTCCGCTCGCTGCTGGTCGCGATCAACGGCCTGCTCGAGCGCTTGGACACGGCCTGGGCGACCCAGGGAAGGTTCACCTCGGAGGCGGCTCACGAGCTGCGGACTCCCGTCACCGCGATGCTCGGCGAGCTCGACGTTGCGCTGCGGCGCGAGCATACGGCGGAGGAGTACAAGTCCGTGCTCATCTCGGCGCACGCCGAAGTGCAGCGGCTCGCCCGCATCGTCGAGGCGCTCACCGCCCTGGCGCGACTCGACGCCGGAGAGGCCGAGCGTGGGCGAGAGCTCGTCCGCGCCCGCGAACTCGCCATCGCCGCACTCGACCGGGAGGCTTCCTCACTGAAGGAGGCCTCCTGCTCCGTCACGATGGAGGTCGAGGAGGACTCGGAGCTCGAGGTGAATGCCGCGCTCGTCGAGCTCGCGCTCGGGAACCTGCTGCGCAATGCGGCGCGGCATGCTCCCGGAGGACCCGTGGTCCTGCGTGTTCGCCGGGTCGGAGGCCAGGCGGTGTTCGAGGTCGACGACTCCGGTCCGGGCGTGGCCGAGCCCGAGGCGATGTTCGACCGATTCGCTCGCGCGGGCCGCGCGCGAAACCGAGACCGCACGGGCCTCGGACTGGGGCTCCCGCTGGCGAGAGAGGTAGCCCGGCGACACAACGGCGACTGCACGCTGCAGGCGGCGCCTTCCGGAGGGACACGCGCCGTCCTCGCCGTGCAGGCCTGACTCACCCGGCGCGTCGTGTCTCGACGCGATTGAGCGACGCGAGCGCAAGACGATGGAGCACGACGGCGAGCAGGACCGTGCCCGTTCCCGCGTACATCAGCCGGACCTCGGCGGTGACGGTGTCCGTTCCAGCCAACACGCTGTGCATGAGTGCCAACAAAAACGCGCCGAACGACCCCGCGTGTACCGCGCGCCAGACCCAGGTTGGGAGCCGCGCCTTGACCAAGGTAGCGACCACGACCCCGATCAGGCCCCAGCCGGCGAACGTGCCGAGGGTCACCGCTGCGGTGAGGCGGGGCGAGACGAGCGGAACGACCGACGCGAGCACCGGCACCCCCGAGTGTGCGTCTGCGACCAGCGCGAGGACGTGAACTCCGGTGGCCAATACGGCGATCAGCGACCAGGCCTTGTGCAGCTCGAACACGACACCGTTGTTCAGCCAGCCGCCCCCACCGCGACTGCCAATCAAGACGCCGAACATCATGGCCAGCCACAGAGCGAGGTATGCCACCAGGCCCGCAGTCCGTCCGACCCACCACATCAGCGGGACACCCGGGGCCATCCCCTCGATCAGTGGCGGGATCGCGCCCATCAACAGGGCTCCCGCTCCCATGGTTGCGAGCACGAGAGCCCAACGAGGCAGTACGTCATTCATCGGATCTCCTTCCAGTCCGGGGTGGTCCACTCGTTTCCCTCGGCATCGCTCAGCCAGGCACTGGCGCGGATGGCGCCGAGACAGCCCATCACGCGCTCCGGCGCCACGACCATCGCGGTCGCCAGCGCATCTGCGGTGGCAGCGTCCCGCGCCAGTACGGTGGCTTCGACCACGGCCGATGTGCTCGGTCGACCCGTGCCGGCATCCACGAGGTGATGCAGCGTCCGCCCATTCCTGCGCCAGGTTCGGCGAAGGGTCGATGAGGTCGCGAGGCCACCGTCCAGGTCGACCGCCCTGTCTTGGCCGACGCCGACTCTCCAACGGCCGGAGGCGCGCAGATCGCCCCCGCCGTCGACCAGCACGCGGGACGCACCTCTCGACAACAACTCGTCGTGCACGAGGTCGGCCGTCCATCCCTTGGCGATCCCGCCGAGATCGAGCTCGCCGGAGCCAGCCAATCTCACCGTCTCGGCGTCGATCCGGATGTCGAGCCACGCATCCTCTGGCGTTGGCTCGGGGTCAGCAGACTCGAAGATGTCGTCGAAGTCGCGGTCGTACCCAAGTCGGGCCACCTGGCTGCCGAGCGTGGGGTCGAACGCCCTCGACGTGAGCGTACGCATTCGCCAGGCCGCCTCGGCGACGTGGGCCAGGATGGGATCTGTCGCCTGGCGCTCTCGGTTCAGCCGTGACAGGGCCGAATCCATGCGGAAGCGGGAGAGGCGAGCCTCGACGTCGCGCACCATCTGCTCCATTCCCGCGAGAAGCTCGGGATGATCGCAGCCGACCCACCACTCTGTGCCCATGGCCCGGAACGTCAGACTGGCGCTCGTGTCGACGACGGTCACGAGGCCCTCGAGCGGCGGACCACGACCACGCGCCGGCGCGTCGGGGATGCCGGAACCAGGCCAGCGACAGGTGGGGCTGGCGGCATGGGCTGAACCGAAGCCTGGGGTGCCGGCTTCTCGGGCGCGCGTCGAAGCTCGGTGTGTGCGACGGCGGCCATGCAGGCCACCGTGATGCCGAGACCGAGCACCCAGGAACTCCACCGAGCTGCGCGGGCGGTATCAGTCATCGTCGTGGTCCCGATGACGGCGGTGGTCGTCGTCGTCATCATCGTCGTGGTGGTCGTCGTCGTCGTCGTCATCGTCATCGTCATCGTCGTCGTCGTCATGACGACCAGTAGGTGGCCCAAGCAAGGGCGCCCCCGTCTCGTCGACATAGACGACCTCCTCCTGAACCGTGGGGATGGGGGGCACCGCCTCCACGTCGCGCGTGGGCCAAACCGCCACTTGTTCGGCAGCGTGTGGCGGTTCGCCGTCCCCCGAGGAGTCCGACCAGCCCACCACGGAGCCCATCACGGAGATGATGGCGATGGCCGTGGCAAGACTGGCCACGGCATAGGCGAGAGCAATCTGGCGCTTCATGAGAGCCTCCTTTGGCTGCAATCCACGTCACCCGCGGGGATTGGGCCTCCATGTGCGCAGGATTGGAGTCCTCCAATGTTCGGACGGAACGTCCGTCGCGAAATACTGGAATGGCAGATGCCGGATTTCTCACCACGTCGCCCGTCCGCGTCCACAACGACCGCTATCGCCGCGGCGCTGGTGCTGACCGTGACGGCGGGCCTCGCCATGCGCTGGGCCCTCGCGGGTCGCGTGCCCATGGTCTGGGACTTCACGCGCCTGCGGCACGCCCACGCCCACCTGGCCTACTACGGCCTCCTCATCCCGCTGGTCTGGCTCGGATGGCGCTCCAGAGGCCTCCCGGTTCCCTCGTCGCGCGTCGCTCTCGTCTATGCCTCGGCGGTGGTACTCGCGCTCATCGGGTTCCTAAGAGCCGGGTATGCACCCGAAGCGATCGTCGGGAGCACCGCGGTGGGGATCGTCTGGCTGTGGACCGCCTGGCGGCTCTGGCCACGCCTCGGCGTCTGGAGAGACCCCATGGGCACCGTCCCGCTGGGGATGACGGCGGCGATGGCTTGTGTGCCCTTCGTCGCCCGAACCACCCGCCTGGCCCCGAGCCAGGCCCAGGAGTGGGTCGCGACCTTCCTCTCCGCCCTGCTCCTTCTCGTCGTGCTCCCGTCGGCGTTGGGCGTGCTCAGGGTTGTGCGGCCATGGCCCGCCCTGGTCGTCTCGGGCGTGCTCGGCGCGCTCGCGCTCGGGGTCTGGTCGCACCCCCTCTCGCAGCTCGGCCTGGCGGCATTCGGCGCACTGATGCTCCCGGTCGGCTGGCCCCGTCACCCCGCCCACCTTCGTCTCGCCTGGGCGGCACTCGGGTTGGGTGTACTCGGAATGGCGATCGGCCTGTTGCCGAACTCCCGGCCCGTCGTGATCGGCGCCGTACACTTTGCCGCGCTGAGTGTAGCGCTGCCATCGCTGGCACCCTTGGTCGGTCTGCCGGTCGACTCCCGATGGTGGTGGGTGCACCACGCCGCTGTGGCACTGCTCTGCGCGCCCGTTGTCCTCCAGGCGTTCGGCGCCGGAGCGTGGACCTGGGGGGCCGCGGCCTGGGGCGGAAGCGTCGTCTGGGTCGAAGTCGTCATCGGACTGGTCTGGTTGGCGTTCCACCGCAAGGAGCCCTGTTGATGGAGACCCCATCGCTCCTTCAACAGCGGCTCGAGGCCGTCCACGGACGCATGCGCCGGGCATGCAAACGCGCTCGAAGTGTACAGTCCCGCCTTCGTCGCCCAGGTCCGTCCCAGCCACGTTTCCCGGGACAACGCTCGGGACGGGGGCGGATGTTGGGTCCCGTCCCGTGCAGGCTTCCCGAGACGCAGCCGGGATGGGACACATCATGCGGTGGGGTCCGGTCCCACTTGGGATCTCCAGGGATGGGACGAGGCGCGGAGCTGGGTCCCGACCGAAACAGAGGGACGGGACCCAGCGCTGACCGAGGTCCCGTCCTAGAACGGGATGTCGTCGTCTGGCGGCGGGGGTGGCGCCGAGGTCGGTGGACGCGGGTTCAGCGCGTGGTCGAGGGCCATGAACAGCTCGTCGATGCACACCAGCACCGGCAGCATCGCGCGGTCCTCGGCCGTCTGCTCGGTCTCGCCCGTGATCCAGAACAGCCCCGGGTGCCGCTTGATGGCGTCGAAGTACACGTCGGCCGCCAGACAGCCCAGCGCCTCGAGCAGGTCGCGGTTCATGGCTCCCCCCGCGGGTAGAGCGGGTGCGCGGCGATCTGGTTCGTCATGAACCGGCCGTCGACCTGGTCGATGCCCTGGACGGTGGCCTGGATGAGAGCCTGCAGGACGAGCTGATTGATCTGCCGCGGGACGCCCTGGGAGGCGTGGAAGACGGCGCGGACAGCGTCCTCGGATAGCAGGGTGGGTGCGGCGCCAGCCTCCTGGAGGTGGAAGCGGACGTAGTTGCCGGTGTCCTCGAGGCTGAACGGGCGCAGCGTGACGGCGTACCCGAACCTCGACCGCAGCGAGGCCAGCTCGGGCAGCGCGAGCGTGTGCGCGAGCTCATCGGTGCCCGTCACCAGCACCGAGAAGTGCTCCTCCGCGTCGAGGTCCGCCGACGTGAGGCGGCGGATCACGTCGAGCGCGTCGGGACGCATGCCCTCGGCATTGTCGAGCAGGATGACGGGGTGGGGACCGTTGGCGGAAGCGGCGCAGAGATGATCGCGCGCCTGGTCGAACAGATCGGCGACGTGCCGACGCATGGGGAGGCCCAGCAGACGGCACAGCGACCGCAGCAGGCCCATCGGCGTGGACGGGACCTGGTCGAAGCGCAGGACCCGGAACCGCTGCTCGTCGATCTGGGCCGAGAACCGACGCAAGGAGATGGACTTGCCGACGCCGGTGGGTCCGGTGACGAGCGCGAAGCCCTTGACCTCGAGCCACAGGACGAGCGCGTGGACGAGCTCGCGTTGGGCCCGGCTGTCGAACATCTTGTGGGCGGGGACGTTCTTGCGGAACGGCATACCCGTGAACCCGAAGTGCGCCTGAAGTCGACGCTTCTGCGGGAACGGGACGGTCGGCGTGTTCATGCGCCCTCCGGACCGCGAAGGGTGTCGAGGTAGATCCGAACGTGCAGATCGCGGGGGAACCGCTCGAGTAGCGCGTCGAGCTCGACCGCCCAGCCATCGAGATCGACCGGGCCGAAGTGTGCTGCCCAGGCGCGGATCTCGACCTCGTCGACGACGTGTGGATCGAGCCGATCACGGAGGAGCTCGACCAGGCCGACGGTGTTGGCCTCCCGCCGCTCGTCGGCGTCGCGCTTCCAGGTACGCGGATCGGGCTCCGGGGCTTGCTCTTCGCGGCGTCGGGCGACGAGGTGGCCGAGCCAGTCGCCGGCGACGTCAGCGGATGGCGGTGATGGAGGTGGGGGCGGCTTGGGACGACGGAAGGGGTGGACGTCGAGCGGACGGGCGCGCTGGGCGAACTTGCCGTTGAGCCAGATCTCGACCTCGTGGAGGGCCTCGGGGTCGTAGCGGACCTCGACCTTGCGACGTTGGAGGCCGGGGACCTGGTAGCGGACGTTGAAGAGCGAGAAGACGCAGGCCTTGTCGGTCGTGCGGCGCTCGCTCCAGAGGAACGCCTGTCGGACCGCCTCCTCGTCGGCGTACCGGACCCGATCGATGCCCGCCCGCCAGCGCGTGAGCGGCGCCTCCCGCGTCTCGCCGTGGACCTTCGACTGGTAGTGGAGGTCGAGCCACGCCCACAGCGCCTCGTTCAGCTCCCCGAGCGTCTGGATCGACGACGCCTTGACCTCGGCGATGAAGCCGAGGAACTTCTTGTTGAGCGCCTCGATCTTGCCGTGCCCCTCGGGCCTGTAGACCGTGGTGTGGATGGGGTGCTGGATGTCGAGCCGGCCGCAGATGTAGCGCATGTGGTGGGACCGGAAGGTCTGGCCATTGTCGTAGTAGACCTTGCGAGGAACGCCGTACTTCTGGATGGCGCGGCGCAAGCAGAGCTCGAGCGCGGGCAGGTCGCCCTTGAACGAGAAGCGGGCGTCGAGGACGAGCCGGCTGTGGTCGTCGATGAACCCGTACAGCCAGGCACGTCGCACCTTGCCCGGTCGGTCAGGGTCAGGAAGCCACGGGCCCGTGCGCATGTCGCTCTGCCACAGATCGTTGGGAGCGGCGGCCTCCCAGCGGTCGAGGTCCTCGGTGGAGGCCTGTGTCGGCGGTCGGCGGGACAGCCCGACGGCCTGTAGCGCCCGGTGCAGCGTGCTCCGGCGGACGACGCCCGGCTCGACGTGGCCGAGGTCCTCCATGATCCGGATGAGCGTGTCGATCGTGCGCTCGGGGACCTGTCGCTTCAGCGCGCAGGCGATCTCGAGCAGCTCGGGAGACAGGACCTGGACACCGGGGCTGGGCCGCTCCTTGTCGAACAGCGCGTCCAGCCCGCCCCTGCGATAGCGGCGGACCCAGACGCGGATGGTCTCGGCGGTGACGCGCATGGGCTCGTTGTCCGGCCCGGTCCAGGCGCGCTTCGCCAGGTGCTCGAGGAAGGCGCGGCGCTGACCGCGGTGCAGATCGGTCGCGACGTAGGCGCTCACGACCTGGTAGCGGGCGAGCGCCATCGCCAGGCGCGGGTCGTCAGCCACGGCGCCCTCCTGGGCCAGCGGGGCGATCGTCGTTCATGGACACCTCCAGCTCGCAGGCTGGAACAGGAGGTAGAACCGGGACGACGACACGAATTGTGGGATCGGGATGCGAAGCTCGGCACGCAGATCGGAGCGCGAACGGGTACGATCCGTCCCGGAGGGCGGTCCCAGGAGTCAGTCGTTTCGGCCGGTTCCTTGCTCCACCTTCCACCAAGCCTCGGTCACCAGCAGAGCGACTGGAACGTTCATAGCCACAGCGGCGCCGAGCACCATGGCGAGGGCCCGAAAGAGTTGGCCGACCCTGTGGGGTTCTCGCCATGGTCTGCGCCGCAGCGCGGGCGGGGGCGGGATTCCGCCTGGGAACAGCATGTCCAGCGACCGAGGCTCGTCGCGGTAGGTGAGGACCACGCGGCGAGCGTGCTGCTGGAGCTCGAGCGCGCGTGGCTGGAAGCGGGTGAGCCACCGCTGGACGGTGCGACGGCTGGGTCGGTCGTCGAGCGCGCCGAAGAGCGCGTCGAAGCGATGGAGACCGACGCTGGCGTCGAGCCAGGCGAACAGCTGCAGGACGACGACCAGCCCGGAGTAGTGGACGCCCAGCGTGCCCGGCGGCGGGGTGTGCACCGTCCTGTTGGTCGCGGGGTGGAGCCACCGGGGCTTGTCGACGCGGAGTCGGACCAGCCGCTCGTCCTTCAGCTCGGGCAGGTTGGCGGTGAACCACCCGTGAGCGTGCCAGTCCGTGCCTGGCCGGACACCGGGGTACCGCCAGACACCGTTCGCACGGACCTCGAAGCCAAGGAGGCGAAGCGGGGCCAGCCCGGAGTGAGCGACGACGCGGAGGAGCTCGGCCTGGAGCGTGGCCATGGAACAGATCTGCCACACCGGAAGGAACACCAACCGCTGATCGCGGCCGGTGTTCGCCGACAGGCGGGGGGCTGCCTCCGGGGGCGGGGATCGCCGTCGCTGCGCGCCGCGGTCCCCGCCCCCTACGGACAGCCCCCCGGACCCCCGGGTCCCGGCGCGAGCGTGGTCTGCCATCCCGGTCGCCTCTCCCAGGAGCAGCGTCTGGGATCAGGGACCGATGGGTGGGACTGATCCCCAACCCAGCGGGCTGGGACGGCAGGATGGGACATCGAAGGCCGGAGACCTCGGTCCGTCTGATGCTGGTCACCAAGACTGTCCCTCCGATCCGGATCAAGGAGGCGATGGACCTCGGCTACAGCCTGTTCGGTGAGAACCGGGTTCAGGAAGCCGTCGGAAAGTACGCGGGCACGGATCTCGGACGCTCCGAGATCCCCATCATCGGCCACCTCCAGCGCAACAAGGTCAAGCCCATGCTTCGCTTCGCCTCGTGCCTGCAGTCCGTGGACCGCGAAGCCCTGGTCGTCGCCCTGGAGCGGCATGTGGACCCCTCCAGCCCCCTCGACGTGCTGATCCAGGTCAACACCAGCCTCGAGGACTCGAAGTATGGCGTGCCCCCCGAAGCACTCTGGTCCCTCGCTGAGCGGGTGGAGCAGAGCCGGCACCTGAGGCTTCAGGGTTTGATGACCATCGGTCGCCTCGGCGCTTCCCCTGAGGAAGCGCGTCCAGGGTTCCGCCTGCTTCGCGAGCTTCGGGACGAGCTGCTGCGGCGCGGATTCCCCAAAGCGACCGAGCTCTCCATGGGCATGTCTCGCGATCTGGAGGTGGCGATCGAGGAAGGCGCCACGCTCGTTCGCGTGGGGACCGCGGTGTTCGGCACGCGTCCCACGTCCGATCTGGACTACTGGCCTCCCTCGCGAAACGGGTGAGTCGCGTCACACTCGCAGCGAGGCTTGAATCGGTATAGACGACTCCACTATTGGAGTCCAACGATGCAGCCGACCCGAGTGAGACGCCTGAGAACACAGCTTGCCGAGCGCTTGCTGGTCATCGACGGCGCTATGGGGACGATGATCCAGCAGCTCGGCCTCACCGAGGGGGACTACCGTGGGGTGCGCTTTGCTGGCCATCCCACGGACCTCTTCGGAAACAACGACCTGCTGTGCCTCACGCAGCCCGAAGTCATCCGCCGAATCCATGCATCCTACGTCCACGCGGGCGCGCAGGTCATCGAGACCAACACCTTCAACGCGAACCGGATCTCCCAGGCGGACTACGGCCTGGCGGACCTCGCGCCCGACCTGTGCCGCGAGGGGGCACGCATCGCTCGCGCCACGGCGGACGAGCTGTCGACCAACGACCGCCCCGTCTTCGTGGCCGGGGTCCTGGGGCCCACGTCGCGCACGGCGTCGCTGTCTCCCGACGTGGAAGACCCCGGAGCCAGGAACATCCACTGGGATGAGCTGGTCGCCACCTATCGCGAGGCGGCGGACGGGCTGATCGACGGCGGCGCCGACATCCTCCTCATCGAGACCGTCTTCGACACGTTGAACGCCAAGGCTGCGATCTATGCCGTTCGCTCCGCCCTCGACGCACGGCAGCTCGACCTGTCGGTGTGGATCTCCGGCACCATCACCGACCGCTCTGGCCGGACCCTGTCGGGACAGACCACGGCAGCGTTCTGGACCAGCATCGCCCACGCCCGTCCGGACATCGTGGGGCTGAACTGTGCGCTCGGTGCCGAGGCGTTGCGCCCGTACATCGCCGAGCTCGCGCGGATCGCACCCTGTCGTGTGAGCGTCCATCCCAACGCCGGACTCCCCAACGAGCTCGGTGGGTACGACGAGACGCCCACCCAGATGGCCCACGCCCTCGGCGCGTTCGCCGACGATGGGCTCCTGAACCTGGTTGGGGGCTGCTGCGGCACCACTCCAGAGCACATCCGCGCCATCGCGAAGCGCGTTCAGAACGTTCCCCCTCGGCACCCGCCCCAGGTCGAGGCGCGTCTTCGGCTCTCGGGCCTCGAGGCGTTCGAACTTGCAGCCGACGGACTGTTCGTGAACGTGGGAGAGCGGACCAACGTGACCGGCTCGGCCCGCTTCCGAAAACTGATCGAGGCAGACGACTACGAGACGGCCTTGAGGGTCGCGCGGCAGCAGGTACGAAGCGGAGCCCAGATCCTGGACATCAACATGGATGCCGGGCTGCTCGACGGCGAGGCCGCCATGACCCGGTTCGTGAACCTGATCGGAAGCGAGCCCGACATCGCGGCCATTCCCCTGATGATCGACTCGTCACGCTTCAACATCCTGCTCTCGGGACTGCGCGCCTTCCAGGGCAAGTGCATCGTCAACAGCATCAGCCTGAAAGAGGGCGAGGACGTCTTCCGAGAGCAGGCGCTAGAGATCCTGCGACATGGTGCTGCCGTCGTGGTGATGGCGTTCGACGAGCAAGGCCAGGCCGATACCGCGTCTCGAAAAGTCGAGATCTGCCGCCGGAGCTACCGGATCCTGGTGGACGAGGTGGGGTTCCCACCCGAGGACCTCATCTTCGACCCGAACATCTTCGCCGTCGGCACCGGGATCGAGGAGCACGCGGACTACGCCGTCGCCTTCATCGAGGCCGTGCGGGCCATCAAGGCCGAGCTTCCGGGAGCACACACCAGCGGTGGCGTGAGCAACGTCAGCTTCAGCTTCCGAGGCAACAACGCAGTTCGAGAGGCGATCCACGCCGTGTTCCTGTTCCACGCGATCCGCGCGGGACTGGACATGGGGATCGTGAACGCTGGAGCGCTACCCGTCCTCTCGGAACTCGACCCGATTCTTCGCGAGCGCGTGGAAGACGTACTGCTCAACCGCCGCCCCGACGCCACCGAGCGCCTCCTCGAGATCGCCGACAGCGTGCAGGGACAGACTCGGACCTCCGCCTCGGACGACTCGTGGAGGCAGCTGCCCGTCGCCGAGCGGCTCGCCCACGCCCTGGTGCACGGCATCGCCGACTTCGCCGAGGCCGACGCCGAGGAGGCACGCCTGCTGGCCGACGAGCCCATCCACGTGATCGAGGGCCCGCTGATGGCGGGCATGAGCCGTGTGGGCGACCTGTTCGGTGCCGGAGAGATGTTCCTGCCTCAGGTCGTGAAGTCCGCGCGGGTGATGAAAAGGGCTGTGGCGCACCTCATTCCCCACATCGAGGCCTCCAGGATCTCGGGCTCGTCGAAGGGGCGCATCGTGCTCGCCACGGTCAAGGGCGACGTCCACGACATCGGCAAGAACATCGTGGGCGTCGTACTCCAGTGCAACAACTTCGAGGTCCGCGATCTCGGGGTGATGGTCCCCGCCGAGACGATCCTCGAGGCTGCGGAGGAGTGGCAGGCCGACGCGATCGGTCTGTCGGGGCTGATCACCCCGAGCCTGGACGAGATGCAGCGCTTCGCCAGTGCCATGCAGGCCCGAGGCCTCGAGATTCCCCTGCTGATCGGTGGCGCGACCACGAGCCGGGCGCACACGGCGCTGCGCATCGACCCACACTACGACGGGCCCGTCGTGTATGTGCCCGACGCCTCCCGTGCCGTCGGCGTCGTGGCATCGCTGCAGAGCGAGACGGGGCGGCAGGCCTACGTGGACCAGGTCGCCGAGCAGTACTCCGATCTCCGAGCCGCGCGTGAACAACGAGCCCCGAGAGCTCGCAAGAGCCTGGACGACGCGCGGGCCAACGCGCCGAAGCTCGATCAGGCTCCCGCGCCCGCTCCCGCTCATCCAGGTCTGACCCGGATCAACCTGGAGCTCGACCAGGTGCGCGAGCTCATCGACTGGACCCCGTTCTTCCATGCTTGGGGGCTGCGTGGCGCCTACCCACGGATCCTCGATGACCGACGCTTCGGCGAGCAGGCCCGCAGTCTGATGATCGACGCCGACCGCATGCTGGACGAGTACCTGGCCGCACAGCGCATTCGAGGTGCTGCGGTCGTGGGGCTCTTCCCCGCCCGCCGGGACGGCGATGACGTCGAGCTGCAGACGCACCTCGGCGCCGTCCGCCTGCACACGCTCAGGCAGCAGCACGCGCACTCCAAGCCGAACCAGGCGCTGGCGGACTTCGTCGCGATTCAGGACGACTGGATCGGGCTGTTCGCCACCACGACAGGACACGGCGTTGCAGAGCTGGTGGAGCTGCACAAGCGCGCGCACGACGACTACCACGCCATCCTGGTCAAGGCCCTGGCGGATCGACTGGCCGAGGCCTCTGCCGAGTGGCTCCACCGACACGTCCGAACGCACCTCTGGGGCTACGCCGCGGACGAGGACTGCTCACTCGAAGACTTGGTCCGTGAACGCTACGTCGGCATCCGACCCGCCCCCGGCTACCCGGCACAACCTGACCACACCGAGAAGCAAACGCTGTGGCGCGTCCTCGACGCGGAGGCCGCGATCGGTGCCAGGCTGACGGAAGCTGGCGCGATGTGGCCGCCCTCGAGCGTCAGCGGGGTGTACTACGCACACCCCCAGAGCAGGTACTTCGGCGTCGGCAAGATCGGACGCGACCAGGTCCAAGACTATGCGACGCGAAAGGGGTTGTCGGTGTCCGAGGTGGAGCACTGGCTGGCGCAGAACCTGGCCTACGAGCCCGGTTGAGCCGCGGGCACCGGGCATCCCTCGTCCGAGCACGTCCAGGCAATCGCAGAGCACGACGCGAGCTGCGACCTTGCCGCGACATGCCGAGAGTCGCGGTCCTCACCCCGCTCCCAACGTCCGTACCGACGAGGTGGACGCTACGAGCGGCTGTCCCCGTGGTGGGCGCCCCCGCCTTTCCCGCGCTTTTGGGAACCTCTGGCCCGCTCGGTCCCTCTCCCACCTGATCACAACGACAGGAGGCGATCCATGGCCGAGGCGACGGATGTTCGAGGTCCCGACCTCGCGGAGGGCGTTCCGGCAGCTGAGCTGGAGCTGAACGGCACGCTCGTTGGCCACTTCATGGGCGAGGAAGTCCTCCTGGTCCGCCAGGAGGACGGGGTGCACGCAGTCGGAGCGCGATGCTCCCACTACGGCGCTCCTCTCGATCAGGGCCTGCTCGTCGATGGGCAGATCCGGTGCCCCTGGCATCACGCCGGCTTCTGCCTACGCAGTGGGCGGGCTGAGCGCGCGCCGGGCCTCACCGACCTGGCGTCCTACGACGTCGAGGAGACCAAGGGGCGCGTTCGCGTCGTGCGGCGCCGACCGGTCCCTTCCTTCCCAACGGGCAAGACCGCGCTCCGCATCGTCATCGTCGGGGGTGGCGCCGCCGGATCGAGCGCCGCCGAGACGTTGAGGCGGCAAGGCCACTCGGGTCCGATCACGATGGTCGACGCCGATCCCGAGCTTCCGGTCGACCGGCCCAACCTGTCCAAGGACTACCTCGCGGGTGCGGCACCCGAGGACTGGCTGTACATCCGCGATCATGCCTACTACCAGCGCTGGGCGGTGCGACGCGTACACGGCGAGGCCACGGAGCTGCGGACCTCCGAACGGGTACTCGTCGTCAGTGGGGAGGAGCTTTCCTACGACGCGCTCCTCCTGGCCCCAGGTGCCGCGGCCCGCCAGCTCCAGCTTCTGGGCATGGAGCGCAGTCACGTGCACACCCTCCGCAGCGTGTCGGACTGCAAGCGCGTCATCGCCACGGCGACGGGAGCGAAGCACGCTGTGGTCATCGGAGCGGGCTTCCTGGGGCTCGAGGTGGCAGGGGCCCTACGCGCCCGTGGTCTGGAGGTCACCGTGGTCGCTCCCGAGCACACCCCGTTCGTTGCGCAGCTGGGCGCTGAGATCGGTCAGGCCGTGATGCGCGCCCACCAAGCCGATGGCGTGAGCTTCCTCCTTGGGCGCACGGTGGTGGCGATCCACCAGGACGTGGTGGAGGTCTCGGATGGACGCCGACTCCCCGCGCAGCTGGTGGTAGTCGCCGTGGGGGCGGTACCCCGCACGACCCTCGCCCGGCAGGCGAAGCTGGACGTCGCGGCCGGGATCCTCGTCGACGCATCCCTGGCGACGAGCGCTCCCGGCGTGTGGGCAGCCGGCGACGCCGCCTCCTGGTGGTCGCCGCGATTCCAGACCCATCTGCGGTCCGAGCACTGGGTCACCGCCCAGCGCATGGGCCAGTGTGCCGCGGCCAACATGCTCGGGGCCAACGAGCCGTTCGATGCTGTCCCGTTCTTCTGGACCGTCCACGGGGCCCTGACCATCCAGTGGGTCGGCTACCCTGTGGGCTTCGACGACTACGAGATCGACGGCTCCATCCGTGACGCCGACTGCGCGGTGACCTATCGATCGAAAGGGCAGGTCTTGGCCGTCGCCACGATCGGACGCGACATCGAGTCCCTGCGCGCCGAGGTCGAGTTCGAGCGTTCGCCGCAGAAGGGGTGAGCGCGATCGGGCAACTTCCATGATCTGGGAACCTCTGCGTCCGTCGTTGCGTCCCTCTTGCGAACCCTGGGCAAACACCCCACACGAGGTACCCCCCAATGACCGATTCTCAACGAGATCCCGCACTCACGGCCCCGAGTAGGAGGAGCTTCCTCGTCGGCAGCCAGCTGCTTCTGTCCGGTGCGGCGGTGGCCTTGATGTCCGGCGTGCCCACCCGAGCCTTTGCCGGCACGCGTGGAGCGCGGGCTCAGGACATCACGATCCTCAACACTGCCATCGGCGCCGAGCACGAGGCCGTCGCGGCCTACCAGCTGGGGGCCGAGAGCGGCCTGCTGTCGAGCGCCGTCCTGTCCGTCGCCGTGACCTTCCAGGGTCACCACAAGGAGCACGTCGAAGCGCTCGCCAAGGCCGTCCAGCAGCTCGGGGGGAGCCCCGCCGAGCCCCTGGACAAGTACACCTTCCCCGTGTCCTCGCTCACCAGCGAGGCCGCCGTGCTCGAGTTCGCAGCCAAGCTGGAGCGCGGGGCCGTCAGCGCCTACGCGGGTGCCATACCATTGTTCGAGGACCGGGACCTGTCCAACGCCGCCGCGAGCATCCTGGCCGACGAGGCCATGCACTGGGCTGTCCTGCGCTCGGCGCTCGGGCTCGACCCTGTGCCGGGTGCGTTCTTCTCATGAGGCAAGTCCTCGGCACCACAATGGTCCTGGCGCTCGTCGTCGCGTCCGCGGTCTGGCTGCCCGCGGTCCGAGACGCGCGGGCCGGGGACTCAGCCCCTGCTGCGGACCTCGCGAGGGGCGAGGAGGTGTACGCGCGCTGCGCGGCCTGCCACTCCCTGACGGAGAACCGAACCGGTCCGCGACATTGCGGACTGTTCGGCCGCGCCGCCGCGAGCCAGCCCGGATTCCAATACAGCAAGGCCATGCAGCGCTCGGGGCTCGTCTGGGACGCCGCCACGCTCGATCGCTTCCTGCGAGCGCCGCTGGACGTCGTACCGGGCACGAAGATGACCTATGCGGGAATCTCCGATCCTTCCGATCGCGCCGCACTGGTCGCGTACCTCGAGGTGGCCTCGCGTTCCGAGGCCTGTACCGCAGCCGCGCAGGAGAGTCCATGAGCCACTCCAGCCTTCCCGAACACCTGCCAGACGACGAGGTCGTCCGGCGCGTCCGGGCCGGAGACCACGCGCTCTTCGAGCTGCTGGTCCGCCGTCACAACCAGCGCCTCTACCGTGCCGCGAGAGGGATCCTGCAGTCTCCGCAGGCCGCGGAGGACGCCGTCCAGGAAGCCCACATCACCGCATTCACGAAGCTTGCGACCTTCGAGTTCCGCGCGAAGTACGCCACCTGGGTGACCCGGATTGCAGTCCGCCAGGCGCTCTCCGCCCGCCGTGCTCGACAAGCCGCAACGACGTCTATCGCTGGACACATCCTGGAGGAGAGCATGTCCGACCCAGCCCACTCGCCCGAGCGTCGGGCCGCCAGTGCCGAGCTCGGAGCGATCATCGAGGCGGCTCTGGACGAGCTCCGGCCGGAGTTCAGAGCGGTCTTCCTCCTGCGGGAAGTCGAGGGCATGTCCATTGCCGAGACCGCAGAAGTCCTCGACCTCGTACCGGCCACAGTGAAGACCCGTCTGCACCGCGCCAAAGAGCACCTCAAAGCACTGCTCGAGCGTCGAAGCCAGGACGCGCTGCCCGCGGTGCACGCCTTCGACGGCCCTCGCTGCGACCGGATCACCCACGCCGTGATGACCCGCGTGCTCCAGGGGGCACCATGATCTGGCGAGCCGCCGCCCCCCTCCCCACCGAGTCCGGCCTCCTGGAGATCCGAGCCTTCGAGTTCGAAGGCGTCGAGCACGTCGCCCTCCTCGCGGGCGACGTCGCCGGAGCCGATCTCCTGGTCCGCATTCACTCAGAGTGCCTCACCGGCGAGGCGTTCGGTTCGCTCAAGTGTGACTGCGCAGCCCAGCTCGACGACGCGCTCGAGCGGGTCGCAGCGGAGGGCCGAGGACTCGTCCTCTACTTGCGGCAGGAGGGCCGCGGTATCGGCATCACCAACAAGATCCGCGCCTACGCGCTCCAGGCAGCAGGCGCCGACACCGTCGATGCCAACATCGCGCTCGGCCTGCCGGAAGATGGCAGGGACTACCGGGCGGCCGCCGCCGCGATGCAGGATCTCGGAGTCCGCTCTGTGCGGTTGATCACCAACAACCCTGACAAGTGCAGGGCGATCCAAGAGGCAGGGATCGCCGTGACACGGGTGCCCTCCCACGTCGCGTACCCTGTCCAAGCTCAGGACTACGTCGACACCAAGCGCGACAGGATGCGCCACCTGTTGCCCGGCGCCAGGGCGATGCACTGACCAGAGGCAGCCGACATCGAGTGAGCATGTCCGAACCCGACCGAAGTCTGGAGCCCACCGCCGACGAGATGCGGGCCCTCACCGCCGCCGTCCTCGAGTACCTCATCGAAACGATCGAGGGACTCGATGATGCGCCCGCATCGCTGAACCAACCCAGCGCGGACCTGCTCGAGGCGGTGTCGCGGCCCCCTCCCGATTTCCCCGGAGACATCGCATCACTCCTGAGTCTCGTCGGACGGGCAGCTCACCAGAGCTATCAGACGTCCGGACCCAGCTACCTCGGCTACATTCCGGGCGGTGGCATCTTCACGTCGGCGCTTGCCGGGTTCCTCGGGGCCGGCATGAATCGCTACACCGGCAAGGTGGCCACGGCGCCGGCCCTCGTCGCCATGGAAGAGAGCGTGCTCCGCTGGATGTGCGACCTGTTCCGCTTCCCGGTGGAAGCGCAGGGGCTGCTCACGACCGGGGGCTCGATGGCGAACCTCATCGCCCTGACCGCAGCGCGGACGCTGCGCGCCGAGGGCCAGGTGGACCGAGCAACGGTCTACGTGGGCGAGCATGCCCATGGCTCCATCGTCAAGGCCGCTCGCACGGCGGGCATCTCACGCGAGCATGTACGCATCGTGCGCTCGACGGCTGATCTTCGTCTGGACGTGGCTCACCTCGATGCACGACTCCGGGAGGACCGTGACGCCGGACTGATCCCGGTCTGTGTCTTCGCCGCAGCGGGAACCACCAACACCGGCACCATCGATCCGCTCGCGGACATCTGTACGGCCGCGCACGTCGCCGGTGCCTGGTTCCATGTCGACGCCGCATACGGCGGTCTGTTCCAGCTTACCGCCCGGGGAAGAGAGCGCCTCGCCGGAATCGCCACCGCGGACTCCATCACCCTCGACCCCCACAAGGCGATGTTCCTGCCGTTCGGCACCGGCGCCCTCGTGGTTCGCTCCAGAGAGGCCCTCCGCCTTACATTCTCGGAAAATGCCGACTACATGCAGGACTTGCAGGACCCGGGCTCGCTCCCCGACTTCGACGCGCTCACTCCTGAGCTGACCCGGGAGTTTCGTGGTCTCCGCATGTGGCTCCCCCTGCATCTGCACGGCGTGGCAGCCTTTCGCGACCAGCTCGACGAGAAGCTGGCCCTGACCGAGATCGCCTACGACACGCTCCGCGCGCATGAGCGGCTCGAGGTCCCGTGGCGGCCCGATTTGACGGTCGTCGTCTTCAGGCTGGCCGGGCGCGACGACACCACGCAGCTCAGGCTCTTGGATCGGATCAATGCCACTCAACGGGTTCTGCTCTCGAGCACCCGGCTCGAAGGCTCCGTCTACCTGCGACTCACCATTCTCTCGTTTCGCACACACGCCGGCCGTGTGAGCGAGGCGCTTGAGATCATCTCGTTGGCGGCCGACGAGGTGACCTGAACCGGGGCCGGCATCTCTCGGGACGGTGTACGGCACATAAGTGGTGCCGAGAACACCAAGTCGCCTGACCCCACAAGTGACCACCACATAGGGGCTGAATCGCAGCAGGTTGTTGCGCAGACTTTTAAGTGGAGTGATGAATACTTATTATGGGCTCACTGGAGGAGCTCATGCTGTACGCCTACCTGATCGTCACCGCGATGGCTGTGTTCGCGTCCGTCGCTGCCGTCGCGTTCGCATGGTCGGTCGTCGCGGGACAGTTCCGCGATCTCGACGCCGCCGCGACGTCGATCTTCTGGGACGAGGACGCCACGGCCGAGGTGCCGCGTGGCTGAGCTCGAACACGCGCAGCTCCTCGCGAAGCTCGATGGGAGCTGCCGTCGACCGGTCCTGTTGTTCCTCATCAGCGCAGTCGTCTGGCTGCTCGTCGGGTCGACGCTCGCGCTGATCGCGTCAATCAAGCTTCACGCTCCCGAGTTCCTGGCGAACGACGCATGGCTGACCTTCGGCCGCATGCGGACAGCCCACCTCAACTCGGTCGCCTACGGGTGGGCTGCGATGGCCGCCGTCGGCGTGCTTCTCTGGCTCGTCCCCAGACTGACCCGAGCCCCACTCCGCGGCACGAGACTCCTCGAGGGCGCCGCCTGGGCGTGGAACGGCCTGGTCGCCGCCGGCGTGGTGGCCATCCTGACCGGCTACTCCACCTCGGTAGAGTGGTTGGAGTTCCCGCTCCCCATCGCGATGGGGCTGACCGTCTGCTTCGCGGTCGTGGCAGGTGCAGGTCTCGACGCGCTCCACCGCCGCCAGGTCGACCATATCTACGTATCGCTCTGGTACCTCACCGCGGTGATGGTCTGGTTCCCGGTGCTCTACCTCACCGCGAACATCGGCATCCACGGGGGCCTGCTCTCCGGGGTCGCCCAGGCCATGACCAACTGGTGGTTCGCCCACAACGTGCTCGGCCTGTTCGTGACACCCATCGCCCTGGCCACCCTCTACTACGTCCTACCGAAGGTGATCGGCCGTCCAATCCACAGCTACTACCTGTCTCTGGTCGGCTTCTGGGCGCTGGCGCTGTTCTACAACTGGGCCGGACTCCATCACCTCGTCGGCGGCCCGGTCCCCATGTGGGCGGTGACGGTCGGCATCGTCGCCTCCATGATGATGCTCATCCCCGTCACCACGGTGGCGTTCAACCAGCACATGACGATGCGCGGCCACTTCCACCTGCTCCGCAGCAGCCCGTCTCTGCGGTTCGTGGTCTTCGCCGGCATGAGCTACGCGGTGGTCAGTGCCCAGGGATCATTCGAAGCCCTGCGGGGCATGTCCGAGGTCGTCCACTTCACCCAGTACACCGTCGGCCACGCGCACCTGGGCATGTACGGCTTCTTCAGCATGATGATGTTCGGGGGCTACTACTTCATCCTGCCCCGGCTGACCGGGCGGGAGTGGCCGTCAGCGACCCTCATCCGGGTGCACTTCTGGTGTTCCGCGTTCGGCATCGCCGTCTACTTCCTCGCGCTGACCGCCGGCGGGGTGCAGCAAGGGCTTCTCCTCCTCGATCCGGGGGTGCCTTTCCTCGATGTCGTGCAGGCCACGCTCCCGTGGCTCCAGGCGCGTAGCTGGGCGGGCCTCGCGCTCACCGTCGCCCACATCGCGTTCGCGATCAGCGTGGCCCAGATGGTGTTGGGGCTCGCCCCCGCACGCGGCACGCCCACCTTGCTGGCCCAACGCGTCACCAGCCAGGGAGGTGCAGCATGATCGAACCTCGCACCCTGCTTCTCGGGGCGTTGGCCACGGTGTGTTTCTCGCTGACCGGCTACGTCCTGGTGCCCGCGCTCGGCGTCGAGACCACCCCGATCACCCTCGAGAACGGCCGGGCCTATCCGCCGGTCCTGTCGGAACAAGCAGCCCAGGGACGAGAGGTGTACCGCGACCTGGGCTGCGTCTACTGCCACAGCCAGCAGGTCCGACCCGAGACCTTCGGAGCCGACCTGGACCGAGGCTGGGGGCGGCGTGGGAGTCTCCCGGTCGACTACGTCGGGCAGCAGCCCCCGCTCCTCGGGACCATGCGGACCGGGCCCGACCTCGCCGACATCGGGACGCGCCAGCCGAGTGAGACCTGGCACCTGCTGCACCTGTACGACCCGCAGCTGACCTCCCCAGGCTCGAACATGCCGCCGTTCCGGTTCCTTTTCGACGAGGTCGAGGGACACGACGAGCGCGCGCTCACGCTCCCGGAGGGCACGGTCGCAAACGGTGTCTCGGTGGTGCCGACCGCGCGGGCGAGTGCCCTGGTCGCCTACCTGCAAGCCCTTCAGCAGCCCCCCGACGTGACTGGAAGTTCCGATGAGTGACCTCGACGAACCCGACATCGCAGCGCTCCACAAGGCCGTGCTCCGGGAGCAGAAGGAGCCGATCGAGGGCCGGGAGCCCGTTCCCATCTGGATGGGTGCGGTCTTCGTTGTGCTGATCGCCTGGGGCGGTTGGTACCTCGGTCGCTACGACGCCCGTTTCGACACGCAGCGAGCCGACATGCAACCTCTGGTCACCGAGGTGAAGTCATCGCCCCCATCCGAGCCCAACACGGCGCGTGGCGATGCCGCCATGGTCGAGCGAGGGGCGGAGCTGTTCGGTGGACGCTGCGCCGCGTGCCACCAGGCCACCGGAAAGGGCCTCCCCGGTGTCGCCCCTCCACTCGATGGTTCGGAGTGGGTCACCGGTGATCCTGAGCGAACGACCCGTGTCGTGTTGCACGGCCTCACAGGTCCCATCGAAGTCGCGGGCCAGCCCTGGAACGGTGCCATGCCGGCCTGGGGCGCGACGATGACGGACGCCGAGGTCGCGGCCGTGCTCAGCTACATACGAACGGCCTGGTCGAATGACGCCGGGACGGTGTCTCTGGAGGACGTCAAGCAAGTTCGGGACGCCCACGCAGACCGGAGCGCTCCATGGACCGCCGACGAGCTCTAGCCTGCGCCTGCCTCCCCGAGCCGGATCTCGCAGACTGGCTCCGCCTGGGTCTTGGCATCGTGATCTCCGGCCAGCTCATGCTGCTGAGCCTCGCGCTCAACCTGTCCACCATCCAGCCTGCGATCCGCGGCCGAATCGAGCTGGCAGTCCTCGGCCTCACGGTGCTCGGGGTCGTCCTGCTTGGCCCGGAGCTGGTGTTGGGCCTCCAGCAGGCCTGGCGCCGTCGCGAAGCGTCACTCGAGGCGATGTTCGGCCTCGCCTTCCTGGGCGGACTGGGAGCGTCCGCACTCGGTCTGGTGACGGGTGGCCCCGTGTTCTTCGAAGTGATCACGGTCGTGTTGTGCGTACACGCCTTGGGCCAGCGCCTCAAGGCCCGCTTCTGGGCGACAGCGATGGACCGCGTCGAGGCGTCCGGGTTGCTACCTCGCGAAGCGAATCGCTTGGACGGCGACGCGCTACGTCGCATCCAGGTCGATGCCCTTCGAACCGGAGACCGCGTCGTGGTGTACGACGGCGAGCGCGCCCCGGCCAGCGGGCGGGTCGTCGAGGGCTCTGCGTGGCTCCAGACGGACGACGTCGATGGCGCGCGCGTTCCGCGCTGGATCGGCCCTGGAGATGACGTCCCGGGTGGGGCCGCGGTACGTGGGGGCACCCTCCGCATGCAAGTCGACGATCTCGGCACGGACGAGCTCGGACACACGCGCGAGGCCCTGGTGCGTGCCTACGCCAGCGACCCGGCCTCTGGATTGGCCACCCAGCTCGCGCGCTTGTTCGTTCCCGTCGTCGTGAGCGCGGCCGCGGTCGCCGGTCTGGCCTGGTCGGCTTGGTCGGGGCCTCGGGACGGCTTCATGGTGGCGACTGCCGTCCTGTTGGTCGCATGTCCCTGTGGGTTCGGCCTCGCGACCCCCGTGGCGACCTGGGCGGCCGCGAGTCGGCTCGCCTCGTATGGGGTCCACGTTCGCCGACCCGCAGCGCTGGAAGCACTCGCCGGCGTCCAGCTCGTGGTCCTCGACAAGACCGGCACTCTGACCGAGCTGGTGCCGCGATTGCGAACCACGGAAGGGGCCGTGACGCGATGGGTCGGTGCCGTCCAACAGTGGTTCGATCACCCCATCGCCCGACTCCTGTGGCGAGGTGGGGCCGACTCCCCGACTGTCCGGAACCCTGCGCCGCTCCCCGCTGGGGGCGTCGCTGCCGAGGTGTTCGACCAGGGGGCGTGGCGGACCCTGCAGATCGTCCCCATCGAGATGCGGAGAGACCTGGGTGTGTGGGTTGATGGTGAGCTGACCGAGGTAGTCGGTGTCGACGAACAACTGACGTCAGGAGTCTCTGACGTCGTGCGAGCGCTCGCGGAACTGGGAGTGCAAGCGCGGATCCTCACTGGCGATCGCGTGGACCCCAGGCTGGGCGTTCCCTTCGAGGGCGGCGCGTCCCCCTCCGAGAAAGCACGACGGGTGCGCGAGCTCCGCCAAGCAGGCCTGGTCGCATTCGTCGGCGATCGACCCAACGACCTGGCTGCGATGGCGGAAGCTGACGTGGCCATCGCGGTCCCGGGAGCCAGTCCACTCATCGTGGAGAATGCCGACCTTCGCGTGGATGCCCTGGCGCGACTCCCCGGCGCTGTGCGGAGCGCGCGGTCCTTGAGAGCCCGACTACGGAGGCTCCTTCTCCTGTCGCTGGGTGGCAACGCGGCGGGAATCTCGGCTGCGGTCTTCGGGCTCCTCCATCCCGTCGCGGCGGCTCTCATCATGGCGTTGTCCAGCCTCGCAGTGACCCTGCTGGCCGTGCCCCGAGAGCCGTGATGACCAGACTCCACCAGCTGGGCCTCGTCCTTCTCGTGGTCGGCCAGGGGATCGCGACTGGTGAGTTGGGGATCGGCGTGGGCGTCGCGGTGGCGTGTTTGCTGGCCTGGACTCAACCCCTGCTTCGCCATGGGGTCGGGTCGTTCGCCATGGGGGGCATGGGGATGGCGGTCGGAGGCTGGGCGGACGCCTTGCTGGGTCTGGGAGCGAGCTGCCACGAGGCCGGGTTCTGGTCCCTGTCGACTCTGGGCATGGTGGTGGGCTGCACCCTGGCGTGCATTGCGGTCTGTCGGCTCGGCGGCGCTTCGGGACTCGACCCTCTCTTCCACGCCACCACGCTCCTCGGCATGTTCGCGGGTGAACAGGTAATGGTCGCAGCCGCACTGCTGTTGGGACAGACCGCGGGCCACTGGACGCTGACGCTCGGCATGGCGGCGGGATCCGCCGTGGGTGCACTGACGGCGGGCCTTGTGCGGCAGGCCTACTCGTCGCCGTCCCCGTGACTAGCTTGGAGGCAAACGGAGTTCCCATGAACGCGACCCTGCCCGAGATCATCGTGACCGAGTCCGACCATGAGCGACTGACGGCAATTCTGCGTGGTCTCCCCGCGCAACACGCCGTGGCCGTGCTCCTGCGCCGGGAGTTGGACCGGGCGGAGATCGTCGAGAGCATGGAGGTCCCCGGCGATGTCGTGACGATGAACTCCCAAGTGGTGCTCGAGGATCCCGAGACGGGACAGCGGCATCACGTCACGCTCGTCTACCCGAGTGCCGCGAACTTCGACGTCGGACGCCTGTCGATCCTCGCGCCGGTAGGGGCTGCGTTGCTGGGCTTGCGGCCGGGGCAGACGATCGACTGGCCGCTGCCGAGCGGGCGTGTCCGAACCATTCGTGTCGTCTCGGTCGACTGGCAGCCTGAAGCCGCTGGTGAGCTCGACCTCTGACGGTGGGGTCGAAGCGATCTGAAGTCGAGTGGCGGTAGGGCGTCAACCAGCAAGCGGTTCGACGGCCGGGCTGCCAGCTACGATATCGGCGATGGTGGTTCGGTCCAGTTCGGCGAGCATGGCCGACTTCGCGCGCACCAAGGTCCTGGTGAGGGCACACCCTCCATCCAGCCGGCACAGGCTGTGGCCAGGCCGGAAGCACTCGACGAAGTCGAGGTTCGGTTCCAGGGCTCGCACCACCTCGCCCACCCGGATGTCGCTGGGGAGTCGAGCCAGCTGAACGCCTCCGCCTCGTCCTCGAAAGGTCTCGACAAAGCCGGCGCTCTGCAAACTCTGCACCACCTTCTGGACATGGGCGTGGGACAGCCCGTAGCGCTCGGCGAGGTCGGTGCTAGACAACCTCCTTGGCGTGACCGCCGCGAGCAGGATCAGCGCGCGGAGGCCGATGTCGGTGTGATCGGTGAGCTGCATGGAAGAACGGTCCGCCGGAAGATATGTGGAGTATCTGATACCAGTATACAGCGGAGCTGGAATGAAGACCCCGTTGCTGACGGCATTCGACGAAGAGAACCTGCGAACCCTCGTGTATCGCTTCTATGAGCGCGTTCGCGAAGACGCACTCCTCGGACCCGTGTTCGAGCGCGCCATCGGGTCGGAGGATGCGAGCTGGGAGCCTCACCTTCAGACCATGACCGACTTCTGGCACACGGTGATGCTCCACAAGGTCGCCTACAAGGGCAATCCCGTGGTTCGACACATGGCGGTCGACGGCATCGAGCCCCAGCACTTCGCGCGATGGATGGAGTTGTTCGAGGAGGTCGCGGTCGAGCTGTACGAGGAACCCGCGTCGACATACATCGTCGGCAGGGCTCAGAACATGCGCCGACACCTCACGCGCAACCTGTTCGGGGAGTCGGCCGCGTGAGCGCGCTCGAGCAGCTGGGTGCGAAGGGATTCCGGCCGTTCTTCCTCTTGGCTGGGATCTTCGCCGTGGTCGTCGTCCCGGCATGGGTGTGGTCGTTGACCGGTGGTCCCGCACCCCGTGGAGTCCTCGGTGGGATGTCGTGGCACGCCCACGAGATGATCTTCGGATTCACCGTCGCGGTGATCTCCGGCTTTCTCCTGACGGCGGTGGAGAACTGGACGGGGCAGCCGACCCTGCGCGGCTCTGCACTCCTCGGGGTCGCGGGCGTCTGGGCAGCAGCCCGGATTGCGCTGTGGTGGCCAGGCTGGGTCGGCCCAGCACTGGATCTGATGGGGCTCCCCTTGGTAGCACTGGGAATCGGTCGACCGCTATGGCAGACCCGGAACCTCCGCAACCTGCCGTTCGTCGCCCTGCTGGGTGGGCTGTGGCTCACCAATCTCACGGTTTACCTCGAGGCCGCCGGTGTTGTGCCCGGGAGCACAGCGGTCGCCCATCGCGTAGCTGTCCACCTGATTGCCGTGATCATCCTGGTCGTGGCCGGCCGGGTCGTGCCGATGTTCACGCGCAACGCGACCGGCGACGAGCGTGTGCACCGACTGGCGACCGTGGACCGTGTCGCGATCGGAGCGACCGTGGTGCTGGCCGCGCTCCAGCCATGGCCTACCGCGTCAGTCACTGGCGTTGTCGCCGGCGTCGCCGGCGCGGCGACTCTCGCTCGGATGTGGGGTTGGTGGAGCCCTGGAGTCTGGTCGCGGCCATTGCTGTGGGTGCTGCACCTCGGACATGCGTCCGTCGGTGTCGGCCTGTCGATGTCGGCTCTCGTCGCGATCGGCGTCCCTGTGGGCTCTTCGGCGCTCCACCTGATCACCGTGGGCGGAATCGGGCTCCTGACCATCGGGATGATGGCGCGTGTCAGCCTGGGACACACCGGCCGGCCCATCTTCGTAGGCACTCGCGTGGCAGTCGCTTTCTCGGCCGTGGCACTCGCAGCGGTCGTCCGCGCGTTCGGACCGTTGCTCGAGCCGTCGCGCACGAGCACCTGGTGGTGGGGAGCAGCCGCCCTGTGGGCATTCGGATTCGCACTCTTCGTATGGATGTACGCCCGGATCCTGATCACACCGCGCGCGGATGGAAGGCCCGGATGAGCGACTCCATTCGACAGGCCAAGCGTCGGCTTCGCGTGGAGTTGGGAACTCTGCGGGCAAGCCTGACCGAAGCCGAGCGGGATCAGGCGTCGCGACGGGCATGTGCGATCTTGATGGCGAATGACCTCTGGGGGCGCGCGCAGAGCGTCGCCCTGTTCCACTCCATGTCCGACGAGGTGTCGACTCAGATGCTCCTACGGTCCGCGTGGCGCATGGGACGACGCGTGGCACTCCCGGTCACCCCGCCCTTGGGTGAGCCGCTCGAGTTCCGATGGGTGACGCCGTCGACGCCGCTGGTGCGCGCGCACTACGGAGCACTGGAACCTGGTCCCACTGCCGCTCGAGCGGAGCACGCCGACCTCGACCTGGTCATCGTCCCCGGGCTCGGCTTTGACGCACGAGGGGCCCGGCTCGGCTACGGCGGCGGGTACTATGACCGGACACTACGCAGCGCGGGTCCGGCCATCATGTTGGCTTTTGCGTGCCAGCGCGTCGCGACAGTTCCCGAGGAAGAGCACGACGTTCGCGTTCGGGGGGTGGCCACCGAGACCGGGTGGATGAGTCCCGTCACCAACGGCGACGTCCCAGGAGGGGCCCCATGAGAGAGCACTTCGTCGTCCTGGTGACGACGACACCGTCGCTGCACCCGTCGACACTCGAGCTCGCAACCCGACTCGCTGGGAGGGCGAATGCCGTCCTGCTGTTCCTGCACGTCACGCCGTTCCGGCAGACCGACGGTGAGGCGATGTTGTACTCGGCCCTGGACGTGGCCTCGGGCGAAGCAGAGGAATGGCTTACTGCACAGGCCCCCACCGACGTCGGCGTGCGGTACCGACACCGAATCGATGCCGGAGAGCCAGAGGAAGTGGTCGCGCACTTCGTTCGAGAGCATCAGGTGGATCTCGTCGTCATCGAGGAACCACCGCGAAACTGGGTATCCGAGTCCCTGTGGCGCGGCCTGGCCGAGCGACTCATCCGGAGAGTGGATTGCCCCGTGGTGATCGGCGGACCCGGATTCCTTCGGTCCGTGCCACCCACCCGGGTCCCGGTGCAGTCCCCGCTCGACGACACGACTGTGGCCGAGCTCCTGAACGCGATGGTGGAGGCGCGTGTCGACGCCCTTCGCCGGTGGATGGACCACGCAGCGGATGCCGCCCGCCGGGTCGCGGACTCCGAGACGGTACGGCGATCCGTGGCTCTGGCCCGCCCTGCAGGTTCCCTCGAAAAGCGGAGCGAACGGCGACTCGTCGTCGAGCTGGATGAGCATGCACGAGCCCTCCGCGCGGTCGGCTGGCAACTCACCGTGGGCCAGGACGCATGGGGCGCCGGAGAGACCATGCCGTCGGCGAGCCCCGCGTTGGCGGAGTTCCTGATCCGTGTCCACGCCACAGGTCAGAGCACGTCTCTACCCCTCGCCATTCAGGACGAACGGGATGGCCTGGTCGTGCTTTCGGCAGCCGTCGTCGAGAACGGCCAGAGCGTGCTTTTCTTCGCGTTCGAGGCCGAGGCGGACTTCCTGCGTATCCTCGGCCAACCCGGTCCGCTCCCCACCTTCGAGACCTACGCATTCGACAGGCGCGGCCTGATGCTCTCCAACAGCAAGTTCCCTGACCACCTCCTCGACGCCGGCCTACTGCCCGAGGGTCTGCAGACACCCCTGCGCCTTCGGGTGGCGGAGCCCTCGGCAGGACCGATCGAGGCGTGGCCCCTGACCCTTAGTGCCCAGCAGGCCACGCTCGAGAAAGACGGGTTCAACACGCAAGGGTACCTGGACTATCGGGGTACACCGGTAGTCGGCGCGTGGCGGTGGGTTTCCGACTATGGTTTCGGGGTCGCTGCCGAGGTGGACCGAGACTCCGCGTATCGCTGACGCCGAGGGTGGTCACGGGGAGACGGCGGGGAGACGATTCCGCTGGCAACAGTGATCTCGGCTGATCACGATGGTCGTGAGGACCCGTCGTGAACGCATCCGCCGATCAACTCCTAGACCGCATCGCCGTCGCCGTGCGGGGCAACCTGCCCCCCGGCGTTACATCCGCCTACCTCGACGGCTTCCTCGCCCGTCACCGGCCGACCCTCGTCTCGGTGATCGAGCGCAACCTCGCCCGACGCCAGCGCGGCGGGCGCCCAGCCCACCGAGCCACCGCCGGAGCTCTGGACCCCGTCGAAGCGCACCGCCGCCAACCTCGCCGCGATGCGCGTTGCGGCAAGCACTCCCCCGGACCGACTCAGCGCGACCGACCGCCGCACCCTCGCCGGCTACTCGGGCTGGGGCGGGCTCTCCATCGCCAAGGCCAAGAGCCAGTTCCCCACCGGCTTCCCCGCGCCCGAAGTCCGCGGGCTCATCCACGAGTACTACACCCCGTCGAAGGTCACCGCCGAGGTCGCCCGCGTCGTCCGCCCTCTCCTCCCCGAGCTCGCGGGCCCTGGAGGAACCGTCCTCGCGCTCGAGCCCGCCGCCGGCATCGGCCGCTTCATCCGCTCGCTCTCCGGCCCAGGCTTCGAGTCCATCCACTGGCTCACCGTCGAGTGGTCCGAGCTGTCCGCCCGGATGCTCCAGGCCATCCGGCCTGACCTCGCCGTCTACAACGGCCCGTTCGAGCGCTGGGTCCGCGAGCACGGCGACGAGTACGCCGGGCGCCTCAACCTCGTCGTTGCCAACCCGCCCTACGGCGCCCGCGGCGCCTCGATCACCGAGGACCCGAACCGCGACTACCGCGAGAAGCAGGCCTACGCCTACTTCCTGCGCCGCTCCCTCGACCTGCTCGCGCCCAACGGCCTCGGCGTCTTCCTGATCCCGGCCGGCTTCCTTACCGGTCGGGGTGCCCGCAACCAGGCCCTCCGCGAGAAGGTCCTCAAGCGGCACCACCTCTCCGCCGCCTACCGGCTCCCGTCCGGCCTGTTCCCCGGCGCCGAGGTCGTCGTCGACCTGCTCTTCCTAAGGTCCCGAGGCGGTACCTTTGACGAGATCGACGCTGCGGACCGGTTCATCCTCGAGGGCCGGTACTTCGAGGAGTTCCCCGCTCACATCCTCGGCACCGAGGTCGGCAAGGACGCCGGCGACGACGACCAGACCCGCAAGCCCCGCTGGGGCTACCAGGTGGTCGGCGACTTCGTGCGGCTACCCGACCTGGTCGAGCGCCAGGTCTGCAGCACCTGCGTGGTCCGGACGCCGACGTCCACCGCCAAGCCGGCCCGGACCGGCGTGGCGCGCTCCGTCTCGGACGCGACCAAGGGCCTCCCCCCCGAGCTCGCCGCCGCGGTCGCCCTCGGCCTGCGGGTCGACGCCTACCTCGCCGCGGTCGCCGCAGAGGACTCCCGCGAGCCCGAGCACCTGTGGCACGAGCTCCACGATGCGCTCACCGCCTGGCACTCCGCGCACGGCAACCCCTGGTCGAGCCGCAGGCTCCACGTCCTGGTGAAGAAGGGCGTCACCGGCGCCGAGCGCTTCCTCTCCGCCTTCGAGAAGTCTGGCAAGCTCATCGCCGGGCTCCGGGCCAAGCCCGTCTACCAGCCCCGGTACCGCGGTCGCCCCGTGGCTTCCGCAAGATCCGCCACTACGGCCTGCTCGCGCCGTCGAACGTCTCCACTCGGCTGCCGGTGGCGCAGCGGCTGGCGCGGTCGTCGAGCCGGCGCGCCAACCCGCCGCCGACCGTCGCTGCGCCCGCGACGGGGCCGGCCGCGGTCCCCACCGCGGGCGACCTCTGCCCAGTCTGTTCACGCGGCCACCTCGTCCGGTGGTCCGTCTTCAGCACCCGTAGCCCTCCGGTGCCTCCATGACGGTTGAACGCGGTCTTTCTCATGACAGCCTCACCGCATCGCCGCGGGCGACCAGGCGTAGCCCTGCCCGCACCAGGCCGCAGATCCCCGGATCGACCGCCCGATCGCCGCCTCACGGGGCTCCGATGTGGCGTCGCCCCCGGTCGTGGCCGCCGTTCACCGACTCGGAGCAGCCTCTACCACCATAGGCGCCGTCCGCCCTCGACCGCGGGCTCGTCCAAGCGGGCAGTAGCGCACCCTCGGGCCTCAGGAGCTCCGTCCACCCGTCACCGGTGCGCTACTGCCCTGGATCTTGGGTGTATGGCTGCTCGGGTAGCCGCTCGGCGCCCCGAGCCAGCAACGTCGACTCGAGGATGGCCCGATCCTCGGCGCTCGGCGCCCAGAGGTCGAGGTCCCGTGGGGGGCGGCCGGTGAGAAGCGTCTTGAACGCGCCGCCGGCGAGGAAGAACCGGGCGGGACAGTCCGGTCCGACCGTCGCCGCCACCTCGCGGCGCGCGAGGCCCAGGACGTCGGCTTCCGTGAGGCCCACGATCGGAGCCGGCCGTGCTCCGCGCCGGTCGCGGTAGGCCACCTGCACCTGCCCGTCCGCCTCCCAGAAGATTGCCGCCTCCAGGTACCAGGGCCAGTGCTGGCGGTTCAAGGGCACCTGGAGCAGACGCGCCGCTGTCGCCGTGACCAGCGAGTCGTGCGTCGCGAATGCGTACACGCCGGGCACACCACGAGCGCTGGCGAGCATGTGGTGGACGAGGAACCTCGCCGCAGGATCGGCGGCAGCACAGCCAGGCAACGGCGCCCGGTCCTCGACGAGGTGGGTCATCATCCCCTCGTGCCCCAGGTCGCGCCAGTGCGTTCCGGCCCGCCGGTCGAGCATGAACACGCCGGGATCGCCGAGGAGCTTGTCGGGGGTCACCGACGCGGCCACGCCGGCGCCGTCCAGCAGCCGCTCGGCGGTCTGCATGGTACGCAGCAGCGGGCTCGCGGATACCGCGCGGAGTCGGCCCCGCAGTACGGCTCCGAGGGCCCGCGCCAGCTCGTGGCCGTCATCCGTGAGCGGCACGTGGTAGCCCGCGTCCCCTTCCGCGAGAGGCCCGCGCACGGAGTGCCGGATCAGCATCGCGACCGGCCGGTCGGTCGGGGCCTCTTCGAGCCACCGGAGCGTGGACGGGGGGATCACCCATGGATTGGTCGTCATCGGGCCACTCCCTCGAGCACCGACGGAAGGGCGGCGAGCGTCCGCACTTCCACCAGGTCGAAGCCTGCCTGGTTCAGGAGCTGCTCGTACTCGAGCCGTGTTCGCTCTCGACCACCGGTGGCCATCAGCAGGTGCAGGTCACACAGCCCTCCGAACGAGCCGTCGTCGGCGACCAGCATCTCCACGAGGAAGACACGCCCGCCGAAGGGCAGCGCGCTGCGCACGTTCTTCAGGATCCGGACGGCGGCCTCGTCGGCCCAGTCGTGCACCACGCGTGCGAGCACCGCGACGTCGGCCCGCACCGACCAGGGTCCGAACAGGTCCTCCGCGACGGCGATCAGGCCGCCTCGGCGTGGGAGCTGGTCGAGCACCTCGGGTCGATCCAGGACGAGCACCTTCAGGTCGTGGTGCTCCGCGAGCAGGAGCTCGGCGAGCACGCCGACACCGCCACCGACATCGAGCACGCGCTCGTCGCCGCGCAGGCGGAGCGCGCCGGGCACGGCCGGGTAGTCGTGGCGCGCATAGCTCCTCAGCATCCGGTGGTGCGGGACGACCCGTGCAGGATCAGCGGCCACCTCACCGAACACGTCGGGCGGGCGCCAGCCCTGGTCTCGCATCGCCCGCGGCAGCTCCCTCCAGAGCGCGCGAAGCGGGCCTGCGTACTCGAGGGCGGCGTCGGCCAGCGTGCAAGGATGGTCCGCGCGCAGGTGCGCGCCCCGCGCGGTGAGCGACCAAGCCTCGCCGCGTCGCTCCACCAGCGCGAGCTCACGGAGCGCGCGGAGGAGCGCGCCGAGGCGCCCCACGTGCAGCCCGAGCCGTTCGGCCAACTCTACCGCTGTGCCGGGCAGCGCCTCGAAGACCCCGAGCGCCACGGCGCCAGCGATGGCGTCGGTGCGCCAGTACCCGACGAGGTCGCCCGATAGTGCCGCGAGATCGCTGCGACGGGCGGAACGGAGCTCCGTCACCATCTCGCCGCGCTCGTCGATGACCTCTAGGCCTCCGTCGAAGCGCTCGACGCGAGCCTGCCCGTTGTAGAACGGCTCGACGCTGGCGAACCGCCGCTCGTAGATGGCGTCTCCGTTCTCCCCCACGTGCATCCAGCCGGCCAGGTCGCGTGCACGGGCGAAGCCCTTGTGGAACACATCCAGGTCGACGAGCCAGCGGCCGTGCACGAGGGAGCCTGCCGCGTCGACATGCGTGTGGAGCCCGTCGTCGCGCTGCACGACCGCCAGCCCGTCCCGGAAGTCCCCGGCGTATCGCCAACGCTGCGTGTAGGCCGGTTCACCGTCAGGGAGCAGGTGCAGGTAGCCGCCGTTCCTGTCGCGGACGGTGCACCTGCCGCCCTGATAGTTGCCGCACCAGCCGTAGCGAGCCCCATAGAGCGGCGATCCGTCGGGCAGGATGTGCAGCCACCCGTCCGTCCCGTGGGCCGCGGCCCGTCCTTCGTAGAAGCCGAACGTGCGCAGGAATCGGCCGGGGTAGACGGGCACCCCAGTGACGTCGATGTGGGTCGCGCCGTCATCGTCGACGGCCGGGGCGAGGCCGGGATCGTGGAACTTGAGAACCTCGCGGAACCGGCGGGTGTAGGCCGGGGCTCCGTCGATGAGGTGGTGGGTTCGGTCGGATGCGACCTGCGCCCGACGCCAGTCCGCTCCGCTCAGCATGGGCGCCCCCGGACCCGCACCCAGAGCGGCACCTCCATCGTCTTCTCGTGCCACACGCCGTGCTCCCAGAGGCCGTCTTGGACGAACCCGCTGCGCGGGGGCCCGCACTCGCGGCTCTGTGCGCTCCCCGGTTGCGCCGGCCGACCCTGTGATGGACGTGGCGGTCTGAGGTCGGCCGCCGCCTGCTGACGCTGTCCGGAGGTGGCCCGATCTCAGGCAGACGGGGGACACCGGGCCCCGGCGAGCGACCTTCCTACATCAACCGGTCGCCGCCCGGAGATCGTCATGGGCCACGTGCGTGACCGTTTCGACGCCGACCTTCGACTGGCCGGCCGCTCGGAGTCTACCCGCAAGACCTACATCGGCTGCGCGGTGTTGTTCGTCAAGTTCTTCATGCGTCCGCCGGACCAGCTCGGTGAGAAGGAAGTCCGTCAGTTCCTGCTCAGTCTGCGCGACCGGAAGCTGTCGGTCGGTCGCTACCTGCAGTACCTCGGCGCCCTCAAGTTCCTGTTCGGGATCACGCTCGGGCGGCCGCAGGTCACCGACGGGATCCCGTGGCCGCGTATGCACCGGAAGCGGCCCGACATCCTCACCCGCGAGGAGGTCACGCGGGTGCTCGACGCCGCGAGCTCGCCGTTCTGGCGGATGTACCTCACCACCGCCTACGCCGCCGGGCTCCGCCGCATGGAGGTCGCCGCCCTCCGCGCCGAGCACATCGACGGTGCGGCTGGGCTCCTCCGGGTGGCGCACGGGAAGGGCGACAAGAAGCGGGAGGTCATGCTCGATCCCGAGCTGTACCGCCAGCTCCGCGAGCACTGGCGCACCCACGCGCTCCCGGGTCCGTGGCTCTTCCCGGCGCGGTCGCGGTCGGGCGGCTGGGCGGATCACCCCGTCGACCTCGGGCAGGCATCGGCATCCTTCCGCGCGGCCGCTGACGCCGCCGGCATCCGCCGGTGCCGTGTGACGCTGCACTCGCTCAGGAGCGCGTTCGCCACGCACCTCTTCGAAGACGACGTCGACATCTTCACCATCCAGCAGCTCCTCGGTCACGAGCGGCTCGAGACCACCGGCCGCTACGCCGTGGTCCGGACCGACCGGATCCGGGAGACGCCGAGCCCGTTGTCGAAGCTCCCGAAGTAGCCGGTGGTCCACTCCGCGTGTCCGGCGACGCCGGGCGCGGGGCAGGCACCGACACGTCCCGAGGTGGCGGAGGTCTTCCGCCGCTACGGGCCGTCGTACCTGCGCCGCGTGGTGCTGGCGCCCGAGCAGGGCCGGGTGCTCCGCAGCGTCATCAGGTGTCGTACGGCCGCGCTCGGCGGCCACCTCGACGTCTGCGATCACTGTGGGGCGGCCTGGCACCACTACAACTCCTGCGTGAACCGGCACTGCCCGACCTGCCAGGGCTGGCAGGCCGTGAAGTGGACGACCGACCGGCTGGAGCGGTTCATCGACACCCACCACTTCCACGTGGTCGCGACAGTGCCCCAGGAGCTGCGGCCGGTGGCGCTCGCGAACCAGCGGCTCGTCTACGACCTGCTCTTCCAGGCCGTGTCCGAGACCCTGCTGGAGCTCGCGCTCGACCGCTGGGACGCCATCCCCGCCGTCACCGCCGTCCTCCACACATGGTCGCGGACGATGGCCTACCACCCCCACATCCACTGCATCGTCAGCGGCGGTGGCCTCTCGACCGACGGCCGGTGTTGGGTCTCCTCCCGCCCCGGGTTCCTCTTCCCGGTCAAGGTCCTCTCGGCCCTCATCCGCGGCAAGTTCATGGCCCGCTTCACCCGGGCCTACGAGAAGGGTGAGCTCCTGTTCGTCGGCTCCTCCGCTCATCTGGCCGATCCGGAGGAGTTCGCCGCCCTGCGGCGCCGGCTCTACGACGCCGCCTGGGTGGTCCACGCGAAGCCGCCGTTCGGCGACTTCCACGGCCTCGTCCGCTACCTGTCCCGGTACACCCACCGCGTCGCGATCTCGTCCTCCCGCCTGATCTCGCTCACCGACGACGCGATCGTCTTCAAGACCCGCGGCGACGGCACCTGCCGGCTCCACCCCGACGAGTTCCTCCGGCGCTTCCTGCTCCACGTCCTGCCACGTGGCTTCCGCAAGATCCGCCACTACGGCCTGCTCGCGCCGTCGAACGTCTCCACTCGGCTGCCGGTGGCGCAGCGGCTGGCGCGGTCGTCGAGCCGGCGCGCCAACCCGCCGCCGACCGTCGCTGCGCCCGCGACGGGGCCGGCCGCGGTCCCCACCGCGGGCGACCTCTGCCCAGTCTGTTCACGCGGCCACCTCGTCCGGTGGTCCGTCTTCAGCACCCGTAGCCCTCCGGTGCCTCCATGACGGTTGAACGCGGTCTTTCTCATGACAGCCTCACCGCATCGCCGCGGGCGACCAGGCGTAGCCCTGCCCGCACCAGGCCGCAGATCCCCGGATCGACCGCCCGATCGCCGCCTCACGGGGCTCCGATGTGGCGTCGCCCCCGGTCGTGGCCGCCGTTCACCGACTCGGAGCAGCCTCTACCACCATAGGCGCCGTCCGCCCTCGACCGCGGGCTCGTCCAAGCGGGCAGTAGCGCACCCTCGGGCCTCAGGAGCTCCGTCCACCCGTCACCGGTGCGCTACTGCCCTGGATCTTCGCCCCAGCAGTCCCCGTGATCGGCGCAGACGAGGATCGTCGCGCCATCGAACGCTCGCAGCAGCGACTCCAAAGCCTGATCGGCCCACGCGAGGCAAGCCGACTGCCGCGCTCGGCACGCGGTGGCGTCGTTTCGGTCGCCGAACGGGACACAGGGGTTGTCGGTGGGACTCCAGGCGGCGCCCGGATGCCAGTAAGGGACGTGCGTCTCGCCGACGTTCACGAACGCGAAGGTAGGCGCCGCGCCGATCTCGGCGAGCTGGGACGCCAGCCAACCGAGCTGCTCGGAGAGCGACCCGGGGCCGCGGACGTGCCGGAAGCGATCGAAGTCCCCGACGAGCCACCGGCCGGTCTCGGTGTCGGTGTCGAACCAAGCCACGGCGCCGGTGCCGACCACGGCGTGACCCCGACGCCGGAACCCCTCCAGGATCGAGCGCCCCTCGAGGACGAACACGTCGCCGGGCCCGGCCGGCGCTCGCGCGTTGGCGAGACGGAAGAGGCGGCCGACCTTGGGGTTCAGGACGGGCTCTCGGCTCTCGGCGATCCCAGGCGTGGTTCCGACCCACATCGCCGCGTGCGAGGCGAAGGTGAAGTGTCCTGGCGCCATCGCGCGCCGCAACGGCCCCACGGAGGACAGCGCGGGGGTGTGCGTCCGCTCCGCGGTGTCGTACCGGCACGAGTCCAGCGTCACGAGGAGGACGGACTCGGAGTGCGCCCTTGCGAAGTTCGGGCTCATGGCAGGAGCCTGCGGCGCGCGGCCTCGATGGTCTCGGGAGCGGCGCCGGACTCGGTGATGAGCCGGTGGACGCCGAGCCCGTCGGCCACGTCGAGCGCGCCGATCAGGCGTCGGGCGTCGACCAGCTGGCCCGACGCGAGGTAGTCGGCGACGATCCGCTCGCGCGGCACGCCCACCCAGGAGCCGAGCAGCGCGACGACGACGCCGGTCCGATCCACACCCGCGCGGCAGTGCACGAGCACCGGACCGTCGCCCTGCGCGATCGCCTCGAGCGTGGCTCGGAGCGCCGGCGCCGAGTTGAGCGGGAGGGAACGGTAGGCGGCGTCCAGGTCACCCGTCCCGACGCGCGGATCTCCGCCGATCGGACACGACGCGCAGCCATCGAACCCCTCGGGGTATGGCGCCTCGAGCCGCTCGACCTGACCACGCAGATCGACGAAGCGGCGCAGGCCGGTCTCGCTCGCGAACTCCCAGAACCCTTCGCTCGCGTACGTGGCGGGGGGACGGCCGCGCCACAGGACCCCGGGTCGCGCGTGCGGCGCCCACCAGCGGGCCACGTCGCGGAGGTTCCAGAAACGGTCGGCTTCGAGCGCCGCGCCCAACAGCGCCACCTCCTCGGCGAGTTCGCGGCCCGCGGTCTCATCGATCCACTCGGCGAGGGCGCGCGCGAATCGCAGCGTCGTCCGGAGCTCCGCGAGCGACTCGCGGAGGTTCAACCCGCAGCGGAGGTGCTTGAGCTCCTCCCGGAGGAACTTGGGCAGTCGGGAACGAGCGTGAGCGAGTTGCGGGGCTGGAACCGGCGCGCCCGACGGGTCGATGATCACCGAGAGGAGCGCAACGATCGCCTCGTTCGCGCCTTGCCAGCAGACGACCGAGCTACCGGCGCGTCGCCCGTGCACTGCGCGATCGAATGCCTCGGCGAACGCGGATACGCTCCGCACCTCGCCGTCGAGCGCTCCCTCGATCTCCAGCCGATCTCCTTGGGGTGTGCGGACGAGCACGAAGCACCGCTCGTCGCGCCGCGCCGGGGTGCACCTGCAGCCGAGCGCGCGCAGGCGGTCGAGCGGCGCCGCACCCGTGAGCGACCGGGTCCGGACCCAGCCGAGCGGCTTGTGCTCGAGGTCCCAGTCGACGAGAGGGAGGCGCTCGAGGGGGCCGACGCGATCCAGCAGCGCCTGCAGGTCGTGGGGGATCACGGCCGACCTCCCGCGTCGCGCCACGCGTCTTCCACGAGGTGCACGAGCTCCTGGCTGGGTCGGGTTCCGTCGAGGCGAAGCGCCCGCCAGCCGGGCAGCTCGGCCCACCAGCCCGCCTCGAAGTCGGACCGCAGCGTCGCCTCCATCGTTTCCTCGACCCCGGCTGGGCGATCGCCCCAGTTCGGGAGCGGCACGGTGTCTCGCCGGGCGGCGAGGCGTGCTCTCCGAACCACCGCCGGCGTGTCGATCCACGCCGTGACGAGCGGGCCGCCGGCTTCGCCGAGCGCCTGTCGGACCGTTGCGCGGTGGCTCCCTGCCGCCGAGAACTCGTACACCGCGGACCCGGGCAGTCCGCACGACCGGACGAACGCGCTGCGCGCCAGGGCTTCACCCGCGACCGTGCCGTCGGAGAGGGACCGGCGGAGATCGTCGATGCGGTGGACCCGGAGACCGAGCCGCTCACTCAGCAGCGTTCCGAGCGTGGTCTTCCCCGCGCCCGCGAGGCCGATGAGCAGGATGCGCGTCGAGCCGCTCCGGTCCATCACGCACCTCCGGGCTTGCGCATGTTGCAGCCCACGCACAGCGCTCGGTTGCGGTACGTGCGGGTGAGTTCTCGGTACCGCGCGCCGTTCCAGATCTCGGCGAACGACTGCTCGTGCAAGTTGCCGAAGTCGCCGAGGGTCCGGCGCTGAGCGTCGGGCGCGCAGCACGGGTCGAAGCGGCCGAGCGCGCTCACCCAGGCCTCCTGCCCGAGGAACGGGCAGGCGCCTGTGGGGGCGAGGTCGTCGACCGCGGACGGGTCGAGCTCGAAGATGTTCTCGAGCTTCACCCACTCGCCGTTCGGCAACGGGTTCGCCTTCGCGACCGCCTCCGCCTCGCGGACCGCATGGTTCCAGCGCTCGATCGCTTCCGGGCTCCGGCGCATCGAGAGCTGTTCGATCTCCCCGAAGTGGGCCCACAGGTGGTGACCCTTCACCCGGTCGACCCCGAGTTCGGCGGCGAGCCGCACCACGTCGGCCAACTCGTGGACGTTGCTCTCGAGGAACGTGAGCTGGAAGGTCACCCGGCAGCGGTTTCCGCCAGCCGCCGCGTGCGCGTCGCGGACGGCGATGAACGTCCGCGCGTTGTCGAGGACCTTCTCCCACTTCGTCCCGACCATGATCTGCTCGTGGGTCGCGGCGGTGGCGCCGTTCCACGACAGCTTGGTGTCCGACGTGACGGGCACGATCCGCTCGGCCCACGCCCGCGCCCCACGCCCCGGGAAGGTGCCGTTCGTCGTCAGGTTCAGCTTGATCCCGAACTCATGGCACAGGTCGATGATCTGGTCGAAGTCCTTGTAGAGCAGGGGCTCGCCCATGGTGGACGGGATGATCTCGCGCAGGCCGCGGCCTGCGGTCTCCTCGACCACGCGCCGGATCAAGGCGACATCCATCCTGCGTTTCGGGCGCCCCTCTGCCTTGCGTCGCGTCTGCAAGGGGCTGTGCGGGCTGTGCTCCTCGCACATGATGCAGCGCAGGTTGCAGTCGTCCGGGTTGGTGTCGAAGGTGATGCGCCACGGCGCCGGCCCGACCGCGAGTCGGGTGCGGTCGCGCCGCTCGATGGCGCCTCGGTAGAGCAACTCGACCTGCGCGACGTGCTCGCCGATGTCGGGGATGTTGCCCGCGGGGTCGAACGGGTAGCCCCGAGCTCCGAGACGAGCGGCGAGCGCAGGGTCGTCGACGAGGCGCTGCATCTGCCGAGCGAGGTCGGTGGGGTTGCGGTGCTCGAACAGCAGCCCATTGAGCTCGTGGTGGACGTACTCGCCCATGCCGCCGTAGGCCGCGGTCACCACCGGCACGCGGCACTGCTGCGCCTCGTGAATCACGAGCGGGGAGTTCTCCGCCCACACCGACGCGACCACGATGGCATCGACCTTGTCGAAGACGTCGGCCACGATGTCCTGGTTGCGGTACTCGGGCAGCCACTCCACGCGCGCCGCGGCATCCCCCGGGAGACGCATCGCGAGCGCGTGCAGGGCCTCGGTGTCCTGGCCACGGTGGCGGCCCCAGATCCGGAGCCGCGGCGAGCCCGACAGGCGCCCGAAGGCCTCGAGCAACAGGTGGATGCCCTTCGCCGGGATGTGGGTGCCGATGTAGCCGAAGGTGAACGGCTCGCCGCCAGTCCGCTCGCGACCAACAAAGCGGGAGCGGTCGAAGCCGTAGTCCAGGTAGACGACCTTCGACGCGGGGAGGCCGAAGTCACGGACGAACCGATCGCGCAGGTAGCGGGCGGGCGCCACGAACACGTCGACGAGCTCGGCCATCTCGCGCACGTGAGCCATCCGCCGGTTCACCCAGTCCGACCACACGCCGACGTCGCGCTCGTGGGCGGCGGGGTCGCCCGAGAAGTACCGGGCGTAGCAGCGCTCGGCGCACTTCCGGTCGTCCTGTCCATCGCAGGCGGCCCACAAGTTCGTCGGGTCCTCGGGGAACATCTGCATGAACTGCCCGCGCGGGCACATGAGCCAGTAGTCGTGCAGCGTGAACACGATGGGAATCTCGGCCGCCGCTGCCCGAGCGACCAGCGAGGTCGACAGGTGGTTCAGGTGCCCGATGTGCACCACGTCCGGGCACACCTGCTCAAGCACCTCCGAGAACCGCTCGTCCACGCCCTCGTGGCGGTAGCGGTCCTTGAAGTTCGCCATGTTCACGAGGTGGAGGCGGATCCGAGCGTCGTCGGGGTCCACGTCCTGGGTCAGCGTGCAGGCCGGCGCGAAGGGGTTCTCCTCACGGGTGAACACGTGGACCTCGTGACGATCGGCGAGGGCCTGGCACAGGGTCTGGCTGTAGACCTCGGACCCGGCGTTGTAGCGCATGGGGTAGCCGTGGATGACCTTCAGGACGCGCATCAGGCCACCTCGGGCGTGCGGGACTGGGTTCGGTACGCTGCGATCAGGCGGGAAAGACCGTCGCGGAGGGATACCTGCGCGCTCCATCCGAGCAGCTCGCGCGCCCGTGACGGGTCGCCGCAGAAGCTCGACACGTCGTAGGACCGAGGCGGCGCCTCGCGGATCGGGGACGCGCTGCCGGCCAGCCCCACCGCGAGCGCAGCCAGCTCACCCAGCGTCGTCCGGGTGCCGGTCAGAAAATGCACAGGCGGAAGCTCCGCCGCGGCTTCGAGCCGCTGGACCACCGCCATCACGCCCCGTACGGTGTCGTCGAGATGTGTGAAGTCGAAGGTGTGGTCGCTCCCATCAACGCGGAGCGGCAGACCCAGCGCGGCCTGTCGGGCGAAGGCAGGGACGACGCGATCGGCGTGGTCTCCGATGCTTCGGGCGGCGGGTCACGCCAACGAGGCCGGCGTCACGCATGAGGCGTGCGACCCGCTTCCTCCCGACTCCGGCAGCCCTCTTGCCGGGTGCGCGCCGTGCCCGGCGCCAGTATCAGGTGCAGAGCTGCCTTAGGAGCTGTCGTGGAGTCCGGAACACCCGTCGCGCTCGCTCATGAGGGCTGGCGGACGAAGCGTCGTCACGAACCGGACTTCGAGCCCTCGACGACCTCGATGTAGGCCTTGAGGACCTTGCGCGCGCCGCGGAGCTTGACTGGGTCGAGCCGACTCAGGTGGTCGACCAGATCCTGGACGGCGGCCGAGGGCAGTGGCGCGCGCTGGTCGACGACGCGACTCAAGAGATCGTCGAGGTCCGTGCCGAGCGCCTGGCAGATCTGCTCGAGCCTCGCGAGCGACGGATCGAGCACGCCCCGCTCGTAGCGCGAGATCGTCATCGCAGCACACCCGCCGCCGACGCGCTCGGCGAGCTGCTCCTGGGTCAGATCCGCTGAGGTTCTCAGCTCGCGGAGGCGCACCCCGAGCCGCTTCCTGATGTCCATGTGGGGAAGGTAGGGGTCGCGCCGGCACACCGACAGAGCGCATGAAGTTTATCTCGCAAACGACTAGACGCACAACGGTCAGTCCAGATAGGGCGTGGGAGCATGACTCGGAGGACACATGTACTCGCTCGTTCCCTCGATTCGCGCGGCCGCGCTGGGCGTTGCTGCGGGTCTCTCGCTGTCGGGCTGCTACACCACCAAGATGTACAGCGCCAATGCCACGGCCTCTCGTACGGAGCGGACGGCCATCGTGCACTCGTTCGTCTTCGGGATCGTTCCGATGAACCAGGTGAACCTCGACAGCCTCTGCGGCGAGCAGGGGTTCGCCGAGCTCAAGACCTCGATCAACGGCTGGGGGCTGGTGGCCAGCGCTGTGACCATGGGGCTGTGGACGCCGATCACCGTCAAGGGGCGCTGCGCCGAGTAGCTGGAATCGCGCTTTTGTCCGTGCTTGGCGTCCTTCGGCACGGGATGAGTCCGCTCGCCACCAACGCGGTGGCGACGCGGCGTAGCTCCTGGTGCCGGCCGCAGGCGAGCTGGCGCGTCACCATGATGGTCCTTGGACCGTGCTCCTGGACGGAGCTGTTCGCCCGCCGAGGTTGCAAGCTCGGGCGAACCCCGGAGGATCGCGCTGGATCGGGCGGATACGGCTGACCGCGGAGGTGAGCATTCCCAAGCCCGGGACGGTAGGAGGGTCGTGGACGCGAGCGAGCCGCCGAGCTGCTCGCCGAGTGATCGGACTCGGGCGAGGCGACGTCCACCTGGTGCGGGCGCCGAGGGATCAGCTGGTACTCGCTGTCGGCGTTCAATGGCTGGCCAGGCCGGCGCGGCGCCGACTTCGTGGAGGTCGAGGTGCAGCCCGTGGCGCGGGTCGCTCGGCCCCGCCCACCGAGCCGCTACCGCGGGCACCACGGGGCCGCGTCGTCGAGCCGGACCAGGACTTCGACGACGAGGTCCTGCGGCGGCTCGTTCGGGTGGTGGAGGCGTGCTGACCCTGACGCCGAGCCTACGCATCTGGTCGCGACCGCACCGGCCGACATGCGGATGTCGTTCGGGGCCACGATCCCACATCGGGCCGTCCGTTCTGCTTCGTCAACCGGCGAAGGACCAGGATGAAGCTCCGCCCTTCGCGAGCCCGGCGGTGGTCGTGATCTTCGACGCCCCCGGCCTCAACGCCGTGGCTGCCCGAGATCCGGAAGTATTGCCGTCTGTAGACGCGACGGCCGTCGACACGCCGATCACGCCGTGGTGGCCGGCATGCGGACGCCCCTCAAGGTTTCGCTTGTCCGTGGAAAGGAGGGACCATACGCTGCCGGCTCGGTACGGAGGTTCCTTGCGAGCGTCATTCCTGGCCGTGATCCCGTCGCTCCTGGTCGCGTGCACGCCCGATCCCACCACGCCCGACCCCTCCCAGCCGCCCGACGCCTGCGGCTCGGTCTCCGGGACGACCTGCACCGTGGCCGGCACCGGCGAGGCGGGCGCGATCGAGGGGGAGAGCGATCCCCTGAAGTCCCCCCTGTACGGCCCTATGGACGTGGCGATCCGCGACGGCGCGGACGACTTCTTCATCGCGGACTGGAACAACCACAAGATCCGGCTGATCTCGGGCGGCGTCGCATCGGTCGCGGTGGGGACGCGGTTCCTCGGCGACGGCGATCCCGACTTCCAGGAGCGGGTGGCGCCGGGGGTGCCGGGCACCGAGGTGGCGCTGAACCACCCGACCCAGATCGAGTGGAACCCCGTCACCGGCAAGCTGCTGCTCCCGAGCTGGCACAACCACCGCATCCGCGAGTGGACGCCGGAGACCGGGTACTCGCTGGTGGTCGCCGCCAACACCGACATCGACGACGGCAACGGCGCCAACGCCGGCTTCGCGGGGGACGGTGGGCCGGCGGCGGACGCGCTGATGGCCTTCCCGAACTCCATCGCCATCGACCCGGACGACGGCAGCTTCTGGTTCGTCGCCCAGGGCAACGTGCGCGTCCGGTGGATCGCGAGCGACTACTCGCTGATCGACACCTACGCGGGCAACGGAGCCAGGGACTACACGGGCGACGGCGGCGATCCGCTCGACGCCACCTTCCACTTCTGGGTGGCGGACGACCTGCAGCCCGAGCCCGCTGGCGCGGTGGAGTACGACCCGGGCCGGCACGTGCTCTACGTCGCGGACGTGTGCAACCACGTGATCCGCGTCATCGATCTCGCGTCCGACACGATCGACACCCTCGCGGGCACCGGCAGGCAGACGATGCCGAACGGCGGGTGCGACCCCGACGCGCTGTGCTTCCCGCGCGACGTGGAGATCGGGCCCGACGGGCGGCTGTGGATCGCCGACGAGGGGAACCACGTCATCCGCGTGATCGACCCGGACACCGGCGTGATGGAGACCGCGGTGGGCACGTTCTCCCAGGGCGACGGCGAGGACGGCCTCCCCGCGCTCGAGACGGCGCTCGACCGACCCTACGGCATCGACATCGCCGACGACGGCACGCTGCTGATCGCCGACACGTACAACCACCGCATCCGGAAGGTGATCCCGTGACCCGTGCCCTGCTCCCGCTGTCGCTGCTCGCGATGGCCTGCTCGCCCGACGATCCGACCACCCCCGACCCCGGCACCCCGGCCGAGACCTGCGATCCGGGCGACATCTGCACGTGGTTCGGAACGCCGATGATCGCGGGCCTCGCGGACGAGGGCACGCCGCGCACCGAGGCGTCGACGTTCTGGGTGGTGGACGTGGCCTTCCACCCCGACGGGTGGCCGGTGATCATGGACTGGAACAACCACCGCCTGATCACGCTCGACGAGCAGGACCGCGTGAAGATCATCACGGGCGTCGGCGGTGAGCTCGGCGACGGGCCCGAGGGCGACGCCCTGGTCGCGCAGTGGAACCACCCGACGGACGTGAGCTTCACGAGCGACGGCGCCATCATCCTGGCGGCCTGGCACAACTCGCGGGTCGTCCGCATCTCGCCGGACCTCACCACCGTCGAGTTCATCGCGGGCACCGGCGGGCGCGACTTCGGCGGGGACGGTGGTCCCGCGACCGAGGCGCTGCTCGACCTGCCGTGCTCGGTCCGCGTGGACGAGAACGACGACATCTACCTCGCGGACATGGCGAACCAGCGCATCCGTCGCATCGACACCGACGCCATCATCGAGACCGTGGCCGGCAACGGGATGCACGGCTTCAACGGCGATGGTGACGCGCTGGAGACCGAGCTCGCGAGCCCGGCGCTGCAGCGCGCGGAGCCGGCGTTCAACATGGACTACCACGACGGCGCGCTCTACCTCGCGGACACGCACAACGGTCGGGTGCGGCGCTTCGACCTCGCGGCGAGCACGATCACGACGGTCGCGGGCATCGGCGAGACGCCGCCCGGCTCAGACAACGGCACCACCTGCACCAGCGGCTGCGGATACTCCGGCGACGGCGGCCCCGCGACCGAGGCGATGCTCGACACCCCGACCGACGTGGCGGTCGCCGACGACGGCACGATCTACATCGCGGACACGGGCAACCACTGCATCCGCCGGGTCACGCCCGACGGCGTGATCGACACGTTCGCCGGGATCTGCGGCGAGCGGGGGTACGGCGGCGACCTCGGTCCGGCGACCGACGCGCTGCTCGACAGTCCGTTCGGCGTCGCCATCGGGCCCGACGGCACGGTCTACATCTCCGACACGTACAACAGCGTGATCCGCTCGGTGGTGCCGGAGTAGTCGTGCTCCTCGCCGCGCTGCTCGCGTGTGGCCCTCGGCTCGGGGAGTTCGTGTGCGCGGTGATGGGTACGAGGGGACCTCGTGTTCAACGGCGAGGATCTCCCGGTGCTCGAGACCCGGCTGGCCTCGCCGACGTCGGTGCTCACCGACGCGCACGGCCGGCCGATGGTCGTCGACTACTCGAACACGCTCGTTCGTGCGCGTGTCGGCCGACGCCCTGTCCGATGGCTCGCACTTCGGCCCGGCGGTGCCCCAGTCTGCCCGCGTCCGGCGCACACCACGCCCGACCCCTTCAACGACACCGAGATCCACCGTTCCCGTGCTCAGGTTCCACCACGCGCGCCGTCGACTCCTCGATCGATCGGGTCGCGTGGGCCACCTCGGCGTCGATGGCAGCGACCTGATCGCAGGCGGACGTTGCGTGGGGCGAGCTCGCCCAGCCATGCAGGAAGGCGCCGAGTCGCAACCGGTCCAGCTTCCGCCCGCCTCGACCCAGGCCGCACGATCGACGATCCGATCGTCTCCTGAAGTGTGCCGACGAGCGCCGCGGCACGGTCGCACTCCGGCATCCAATCAGGGTGGGGTCGAGAAGCCTTCAACGTCGCGAGCGACCTGGCCCCGGAGCACCTCCAAGGGTCGGAGGTCGCCACCCGAGCGGCGGTAACCCTCCGGGTACACCAGATGTCGGTTCCGGTGGGCTCCACGACGGCGTCGTCGCCGCGACCCCACACTCGCGGAAGAAGATGTGTCCGATCGGAGAGCGATCGTGCGTCAGCTCGTAGGACCGGAGTCGCACCGTGACGAACCCCTTCCTGACCGCCCTGGCCCCGTCGCTTGGAACGACGGGATCACGGGATCCCCTGGGCCTGCAGCCGATCTGGGCCCGTCTCGGACGCGAGGTGGTCGTCGACGTGACGACCGTGTCGGGGGATCTGCGAGGTTGGACCACGCTCCTCGTAGGGGTGGGCTGGATCCGCACGATGATCGATCAGGAGCACCTCGCCGAGTCGGCCTTCCTCGATGCGTTCCTCCGGTTCGAGCAGATGGTCGCGTACAGCCGGGTAAGCACCGCGCGGAGGGACCCGCCCCAGGTCCGCGGGCTCCGGAGGGTCACGGCCATCCTCGACGCCCAGGGCGAGCGACCCATCACGCTGAACCAGTCCCGGGAGTGGCGCATCCTCGGAGGCCAGCAGGCCACCGGGGTGTGGGGTCAGATCTCGACCCCCGCACGCGCCGCGGGCCTCCTCGACGCGAAGCTGCATCTGACGCCGCCGGCGGCCACTCACGCATGGCCCTCCCCGTGCTCGAGGGTTTCCGAGCGGAGCTCCTCTCGCTGGTCCGAGGCGCGAAGCCCTTCGTGCCGCTCCGCCGTCACGCCGAGCTCGCGGGGGCCCTCGCGACGATGCACAGCCGCGTCCGCCCCACCGAGCGCGAGTTCTACACGAGGCACGTCCTGTGGGCCTCGCTCGGCGAGGACGCGCTCCAGGGGCGGCTCGTCCGCTCGTGGAAGGAGCTCGACGGCTTCGCGCAGCCGGTGGACGCCGCGCTCGTCGAGCGGCTCGCCACGCGGGCGGACAACCTCCGGGACGAGGCTCTCGCCGCCCGACTCCGGGCGATCCGCAGCGCCGAGAGCCTGCTCGCGCCGCTCGAGCTCTGCTTGCGCCGCGCCATCCAGAAGTACGGCGTTCCTCGCAAGGTCTACTACGACAATGGCCAGACCTTCCGGTCCCACCACATGCGCTACATCTGCGGCCGGCTCGACATCCAGCACCCCATCCACACCACGGTCTACAGGCCCGAGGGGCACGGCAAGATCGAGGCGCTCAACAAGAAGTTCCTCGGCTTCATCGCCGAGGTCAAGGCGTCGTCGATCCAGACGCTCGGGGAGCTGAACGAGGCGCTGTGGGCGTGGCTCGACCTCCACTACCAGTCGAAGGTCCACGGCGAGACGCGGGAGGCGCCGCTCACGCGCTGGCGGGCGGGCATCGATCGGGTCCGGTACGCCGACGAGGAGGCGGTCCGACAGGCGTTCCTCTGGAGCGAGCGCCGCACGACCGACAAGGCCTGCGTCTTCTCGCTCTTCAACGTCCGCTACCAGGTCCCCGGCCTCCAACGTCGCAAGGTCGAGGTCCGCTACGACCCCGAGGCCCTCCACGAGGTCGAGATCTGGCTCAACGGCAAGTTCGCCCAGCGCGCCCGTCCGCTCGACGTCCACCCCTTCCGTCGTCCCAAGCCGCCCCCACCCCCATCACCGCCATCCACCGACGTCGTTGGCGACTGGCTCGGCCACCTCGTCGCCCGACGCCGCGAAGAGCAAGCCCCGGAGCCCGATCCGCGCACCTGGAAGCGCGACGCCGACGAGCGGCGGGAGGCCAACACCGTCGGCCTGGTCGAGCTCCTCCGTGATCGGCTCGATCCACACGTCGTCGACGAAGTCGAGATCCGCGCCTGGGCAGCACGCTTCGGCCCGGTCGAGCTCGATGGCTGGGCGGTCGAGCTCGACGCACTGCTCGAGAGCCCGTTCCCGGCGTCGCGCTGTCGCACGAGGCGGTCCACGAACGCGCGGGCCAGCGCTCCGGGGCCGAGATCCTCCCGACCCGGACTCCCCTCCAGGTTCTCGGTCAGCTCCACCGCGGAGAGCCACAGGTCGATCGTCGGGTGCCCGAGCCGGACCATGCTGCCAAGCAGCTCGCGGCGGATCTCGCGCTCTCGAACGCGGGCGTCCAGCGGGCCGTCCTCCCGCCGAGGCCAGAGCTCGGCGCCGATCGGGGTCCCGCGCAGCACCGTGAACAGCGTCTCCTCGGTGAGGTGGAGCTCGGGATCGCCGATCTCCCCGAGCACGGGCTTGGGGTCGCGCCGGGCGTAGAGCTGGCGTCGCAGGAACGCTGCCTCCGCGCGCACCTCGGGGGGACCCTCGGCCTCGAGGAGCTCGAGCGCTGCTCCTTGCCAGGCCTCGAACCGGTTCCGCCAGGCCGTGGTCTGGTGGCCGTGGAAGCGCTTCCGGGCGCCGGCCTCGAGCCGGACCCGGTTCGCCCGGATCCACTCCCGGACCCGATCGGCGTCGCCGAGCAGCGCCAGCACGTGGTTGTCGTGGAACAGGACCGACCAGCGGCGCGCCGGCGACTGGAGCTGGTTCTTGCGGAACCAGGCACCGGTGCGGGCGGCGTCCTTCCCGTCCCCGCGAAAGTACCAGGCGAAGAACGTGTCGGAGCCGTCGGTCCCGTCCTCGGCGATGCCCCGGTCGACCTCCCCCGACCGACGCATCCGTTGGTACCCGTCGACCACCCCCTCGAACCGGCGCAGCACCGTCGACGGGAGCTCGGCCCGGATCCGCTCGAACAGCTCGCGGTCGTAGCGCGCTGCGATCTTGGCAGCGAGCTCCTCGACCGTCCGCACGCGGCGGACGAACACCAGCGTCTTCTCTCCGCCGGCCATCCAGTCGCCGATCGCCTCCGCCGATCGGTCGAGCTTCGGGTGTGGCAACCCGATCCCGAAGCGCTCGCGCCACGTCCGCGCGAGGTTGTTCAAGGTCGCCGTGTCGACGCCGCGCCGCTCGCGCTCGTCGAGGGTCTGCTCCGGCGCGTCGAAGTTCGAGTCCTGGACGTTGCCCTCCGCGTCTGTCGGCGAGGTGCGGCGGCGGATGGTCTCGAAGAAGCTCTCGAACGACGAGAGCATCCCCATCTGGAAGCTCGGCAGGAACCCTCCGCCGTCGCGTGGCACGTGGAGGAGCTCGGCCACCTTCTTCTGGACGAGCGCCAGCACGAGGCGCTCGCGGGCCGACGTCACGTCGAGCGGCGCGTCGTGGTCGGTCAGGCCGCCGCTCCGCCACTCCCGGCGGTACAGGTTCTTCGTCAGCGGCCGCTTACCGACCATCATCCGGTTCAGGCGCCGCACGACGAAGCGCCGCGCCACCTGCTTGCGGTCCTCCGTGGGCACCTCGGCGTCGGCCAGCGTGCGGAAGCCGTCCACTCCTCCGAGCCCGAACACCCGCGCCTGCGCGACGAGCTGCTCGTAGTCGGTCTCGACCGGGGTGGCGCTGAGACACAGGAGGCGCCCCACCTTCGGGGCGAGGCCGGGGTACGCCCCGGCAGGGAGACCCTCCGCGCTGCCACCGAGCGCCGCTGCGAGGGTCCGATTGCGCGCCGCGCCGGCGGCCGGGCCACGTTTGAGGTTGTGCGACTCATCGACGATGACGAGGTCGTACCGGGGCAGGATCAGGTTCATGGCGGCGGCGTAGTGCCGCTTGAAGGACTCCTTGTCCCCGGAGCGGATCACGTCCTCCGGCGGGCCCGGCAGGCTCGGAGCCTCCCTCCGGAGGTCCTGCCAGGTCCGACGCCAGTCCGCCGGCTCGTCACGAAGGCCGAAGGAGAACGCCGACATCGAGGCCAGCACGTCCTGGTCGGGGTCGAGGATCGAGAGGCCGGGGGCAGCAGCGGGCCGACCAAGCGGGCGATCTCGTGGGCCACGCGGGTCGGCGTGTAGAACTCGTGGATGAGGCCGCGCTCCTCGGGCACCGGGAAGCCGGGCGGGAAGCGGCCGGCGGCAGAGCGGATCGAGAGCCCGCCCCAGCCGGAGTAGCCGGCGAGCACGCGGCGCTCGTCGGCGGTGGCGGCGCGGCCGTGGGCGGCCAGGGCGGCGGCCACGGTCATGGCGGCGACGTTGGCGGCGGTGCGCTGCGCCGTGCTCCACAGCTCGGGCAGGTCCTCGGTCGGGACCTGGTTGGCGGCGTCGATGCGCCGCAGGAGTGGGGCGAGGTTGGCCTCGATGACGGCGACGAGGGCGGGGCGGTTCCGGTCGGGGAAGTCGTCCAGGTACTCGGTGTCCACGCCCGCGGGCAGGCGCGCGCGGACGATGGGCACGATGTAGTCGAGGAGGGCGGCGGCCGCCATGGCGCAATGCCATTCGCCGTCAGGGACCGGCGTGCGTTGCGCATGGTAGACAGGCTCGTTGGCTGTTGCCACAGAGGAGCCCCATGCCAAGCCAGATTCTCCTCACCAATGTCGAGTTCACCATCCAGGTCCGAGGTCCCACCTCGATTCGGGAATGTGAGCGACTTGAACAACTCCTTCGGAAGCGCCTCGTTCGACACTTCGACCGGCGGGGTGTGGCCGGGTTCGTCGAGTTCGAGGTTGAGGTCGTCCCCGGGTCCGTAAAGGGTCGGATCAAGGTCGTCATTGTTGCGCTGGCCGGACTGCTGGTGGCCTACGGCGAGTTCCGCGAGGCCATCGACTACGTCATCGACGACGCTGGCTACGTCGCCGAGCTGGCCTACCGCGCCAGGAACTACGTCGAGCACGCAGAGCCGGACCCCGTTGTTCTCAACCGGGAAGATGGACCCGTTGTGAGCATCGGGAGGATTCTTGAGGACTACGACGATGGGCTCATGACCCGGGAGCAGGCCAACCGTGAGATTGGGCACCAGTTGAGCTTGGTGAACGATGCGGACGACCGCGAGGCGCTCGTGCGAGCCCTGGTCGAACTCATCGACAGACGGAATCCGTTCTTCGACTGGGATGCACTTGCCGGGCCGGAGGGGACGGATCACGAGGTACCCCCTGATGACTCTCGCCCGCCAGGGAACTTGCCTCCTGCTCCGCCGGAAGCGCCCAAGCCGCCCCCTGAGCCGCCCCGAGAGGGGGGAGGCAAGGGTGGGAAGAAGAAGCGGCCGAAGAAGAAGCGCTCCTGATCCAGTGCTGGGTGCGAGACCCTCCTCCCCGCGCCAGATCCGGGCGGGCTGCTTCTTGACCTGGTGGACGAGGACGGCGCGGTCCTCACGTGGGCGCATCACGAAGGCCATCTCGCCCGATCTCCACCGAGACGGCAGCGCGCCCAGGCCGAGGTCCGGCGTCCGGCGCGTTCTGGAGCAGCTCGAAGGGCCAGCACTCCCCGGCATCCTCCCAGTCCGTCTTCGCGGCGCGGACCTTCACGTAGATCGTTCGCGCGAAGTTCTGGTTCATCTGCCGATCGCGGGCGGTGGCGAACACCTCGAGGGCCCGATCGCTCATGCCTTCTTCCCCCTCATGGCATTGTGACGCACGACCACGTTGAGGTCGGACACGGCGACCGTGATTTTCCCGAGTCGTAGCTCGCCCGCGATGAATTCCTGATCATCCCATCCGAGACCAGCGCGGCCGCTGTCGGGCTGCAGCGGCGCGATGGCATGGCTTCGAGCTGTCACGGCTACAACGCCCGGCCTGGACCACCTGATGCGAGCTCGGGGCCCTGGATCGAGGACCTCCTGCCGGATGGTTCTCCCCCCTGGTCGCGATCGGACAATGGGCACGCGAACTTCAATGCCGCGGTGCACGAATGGATATGCAGAACCAAGGTTCGGCGCCGGTTCTGCACCAGGGTCTTGGTTGGTCCTGCAGCCCGTCCCGCCGCGGGTGGAGACTCAGGTGCCCGCCGCGCGCGGGGTGGCCTCCCGAACGTAGGCTCGGAGCGCGCAGCGGTAGGTTCCCTTCTCGGGGCTGGTGAACGGGTCGCCAGCATGGAACTCGTCGAGCGATCGCCCAGCGGCCGCGAGTGCCTCGATGATCTTGCCCTTGGCTTCCGCCTTCGCCTGACGTGCCGCGGTCGTGCCGTCCTTCAGCAAGCGAGCCTCTCCGGCGATCTCCTCGGTGAGGTCCGTGGTTGGGACCGGGTTAGGACACCGGCGCGCGAGCGCCAAGACGAGCTTGTACGCGGTCGTCTCCGGCTTCAGCTCCTCGATGGCCACGCCGTCGACCCAGACCCTGCCAAGTCGTGCGTCCACGACGAGGCGTGCCCCCTCCGGAGCGATGTGGGTGGCGGGCACGTCCTCGTCGAGGCCGGACGCCACGAGGACTACACGTTCGAGCGCTCGGCGAGTCGGGAATGGGGTCTCCATGGGCACCCCGACGGCGCCCGCGCGCCGGCCCCAGGGCACCAGCACCACCGCGTGCGCGCCGGGCGCCATGCTGCGCAGCGTGGCTGCGGCGTCTCCGGGTAGGGGCGTGATGGCGTAGAAGACCCGGATCGCGTGTTCGGCCACCGCCAGCCTGCCGAGGTCCAAGAGGGGACCTCCTGCCCAGGGCTGAGCCGGCCCATCCAGCGCGAGCTCGGCGCGCAAGCAGGTGCGGTACACCTCGGGCTGGAGTTCCAGCGCCTCCACGTCGGTTTCCGACAACGACCGCGAGGGGATCTCCGGCACGTCACTCACGCCGTAGAAACCGCCGCCCTCGAGCTCGATCGCTTCATGGGCCAGGCCGGCGCCCGGGTGCTCCTCGGCCTGAATCGCCACGCGCCGGACACGCCGCAGCACGCCCGCGTTCACGAGCGCGTCCGTCCGCCCGCCGAAGACACGCTGCCATCGATGGAACGCCTGAGGTCCCCCCGCGAGCCCCCAGAGGTCGGCCTCGTGGTCCTGTTCGGACTGGAGGCGGCGCACGCCGATCGCGTCGAGGTACTTGTGCACCTCCTCGACGTGTCGCTGCCCGCCACTGATCTTGAGCCGGCTCGGGATGCGCACGGTCACGGTGACCGGCCGCGTGCTTGGGCCCGCCATCGAGATCTTGAGTTTGGCCTCGATGATCTCGGCGTTCTCGAACGCGAGCCCGCGTTCCTCGAGGGCCGCGAAGCAGTCGGCCGATCGGAGGCGGTGTACGTCCCCGTTCGGGAACTCCCATGCGCACTCGGTCAGGCGAACCCGCCCGACGCCGGGCCGGTCGTGGGCATCGAGCGCCCGCTGGCCCTTGTGGAGCGGATCCAGGGTGCAGGTAGGCCGGTTGGTGAAGAAGGAGGCGTCGTCGAACAACGCCGCGCCGAACGCGACCCGAAGGAAGTCGACAAGGGTGGCGGCGCGAGCCGAGATCCTCAGGCGGCCGGTCATGGCGTCGTAGCGCACGATGTCGCTGTGGACGGGGCGGAAGGCGATCATGGTGCGCTCGTCGCTGTCGGGCGGCACGGCGAGCGGCTTCTGGAGGTGGTGGCTGTGCACCACCTGGAAGACGTACACCCCGTCGTCCTCGTAGGACTGCACCTGAGCGTGCGTCCCGAGGCCATGCTCCTTGCAGTACGTGAGGACGTGGACGCGGAGGCGTTCGGTCCGCTCCTTGAGGCTCTTGATGGGCCCGGCCGAAGACGCGACGAATTCGTTGTACGTCCGTTGGCGGCCGTCCTCGTGCACCTGGACCAGGGCGCGAGCGTACACGTCGTTCAGCGGAGCAGCGTCGTGCTGACCAAGGAACAGGTGGACGGCGAGCTCGCGCTCACCCCAGCCGTCCTCGATCCATCCGGGGGACACTCGCCGGTCGGCCATCGCGCCGAGAATCGCGAGCCGCCCGCCTTCCGTGCCGAGATCGTGAATCGCCTCGAGCGCGAGGAGCAGACCGCTCGTGGGCTCGTCGGTCCGGAACGCCCCCAGGACGGCCGCTGCGGTCAGGACCACGCCCCGCAGCGACGGCGGCCAGCCGACACGGTCGAAGACCTTGGCCCACAGTTCGGGTGGGAGCTCCTCGATCGCGACCGCGTCGAGGTACGCCAGGGGAAGCTGCACGAGGACCTCCAGTGGGGGGAGGAGAGCAGAGCTGGGTCGGGGCGGATCGTCCTAACCAGCGCAGATCCGGCAAGAGGTGGGTGCCAGGGCGTTCCTCCGGACCTCTCCGTGACGAAGTCGAACGCGAGACGATCCGGCGGGTCCGCCGCGCCGGCGAATCCCGTCACCAGCCTAAGGATCTCGACCACGGCCGCTCCCGCGACCGAGGTGTTGAACGCCACGACGCTCGGCTGGGGGACGTCGGCTCCGGAGAAGTAGCCCTCGGCGATGCGCTCCGCGCGCTCCTCGGGAGTCATCGCCTCGATCCGCAACCGGTCGGGGTCCACGTGGCCCCAACACGCCAGACAGGGGCGCCCGGGACCGACGACGACCACCCGACCCGCGCCAGCGGTGATGCTGCCAGTTGCGTTCACGCGGAACGCGGTACCGAGGTCCACGACCGGCACGAGCTCGTGGTACGCCATCCGGTTGAGGATGGCGCGGGGGGAGTGGCGGTCGACACACGACACGACCACGTCGCAACACGCGAGCATCTCCACGCCGACGTCGCCACCCAGGTGGCCACAGGCGGTCGTCACCGAACATCCGAGTCCGAGCGCCCGCACGTAACGCGAGGCCACGTCGACCTTGGCGTTTCCGACGTCCGCCGCTCGCGCCCCGAGGACGCGGCTGACGTTCGACGCCTCGACCCGGTCGCCGTCCACGAGTGTGAGCTTCCCGACTCCGAGGTGTGCGAGCTGCACCAGGACGGCCGAGCCAGTGCCCCCGAGGCCGACGATGCCCACGTGAAGATCACGCAGGATCCGGTGGCCGTGCTCGCCGAGCGCGAGCACCTGGCGATCGAACCACGCACCCTCGGTAGCCGGCGGGGCGTCCCCACCGCGCACGGTGCGCCCGACCACCCCCACCGCGAGGGAGGCGGGGACGCTGTCACACTGGGACCAGATCCTCCCGCAGGCCGCCCTCGTCTCACCTGCGAGGACGATCGAGCCGTGCGGTCCGGGGGTCTGCGCGAAGAAGGACTGCATGAGGCGGGCATCGCCTGCGTCATCCGCCAGGGAGAACCATGGCTTGAGGGTCCTTGGATGGGTGTGTACCGTCAAGATCGCGAGGCCTTCGTCGCGCGCGGGCCGGACAAGGCGGTTCAGCGCGACCGGATCGATCCGGAGCTGATCCCGCCGGCGGATCAGGTAGCCGTCCTCGGGAACCACGCGGAGGTGGCGGGCGACGAGCACCTCGCCGCGCACCTCCGCGAGGAGGACACCGGCCGACTCGACGTCGGTCCTCTCGCACAGCGCGTCCGCGAACGCGGACCACTCAGGCTCGGACAGGCGGAGGCGCATGGTCAGTCCCTCCGCTCGAACCGCCCGCGGACACACCGCAGGTAGTCGCGGAGCGTGCTGACACCCGGCTTCCACGCCCCGCTGGCCAGGTGCCAGGAGAAGCGCTGCCACTCCTGCTGCAGGAGCACCTCGTGCGACGCTCCGCGCGGGAGCGTTCCATTGGCCACGTGCACGGCGGGCCGGACCCAGAACATGTCGGGCGCCGCGTCCGGGAAGAGCGGGGGCAGCTTGATCAGCAGCTGCACGCGGTGCGGGCCGTACTCGACCGGGATGTCGAAGTCGTCGACGACCAGGAACGTCCAGCCGTCGGGCTGGGGGTGCAGCTTGACCTTGTCGGTGGCGAGCCCGGCGTCGGCCAGCTGGTCGACCCCACCGTAATCGGCCGCGGGCTGGCTGTGCAGCTGGTCGCCGTTCTTCAGCGTCACGGCGCTGTCGTTGCGGACCACGAGGTCGGGTCCGGGCTGCTGCAGGAACAGCACGTCGCCGAGCGGGATGCCGGCGAGGCCCTTGAGGGCGGCGCCCGTCTGCTGCGAGTCCTCCATCTCGTACTTGTTGCGGTTGATGAACACGTGGATGGGCCGATCGGGCTTCATCTCGATCTCCAGCGCGGCGGTGGACCTTGCCGCACATTCAACGTACGAAGGATCTCGATGAAGCGCCGTTATCCGAGTGTTAGCCGAGAGCCGGAGGGAGACGAACAGTCGGTTAACGCGGCGTGCTGCCCCGTGTGCGTTGTCGGCGATGACCGCCTCGGGTAGATTTGATCTCATGAGCATCCCCGACCCCTTCGCTTCGTTCTCCGGTGGGTTCCTCCACAAGGCCGACATCGCGTCCGCCGAAGCCTTCACAGGCGTCCGTGGGCGCTCGTGGTCTCGGCACGCCGCCGAACCAGCCGTTCGTGCCGGCGCGGATCCCGAGGATGCGGTCGCGGCCGTGCACTGGGCTGGCATTGGTCTCGGTGCTGCTGGAGCCATCTGGTGGCTCACGCGCAAGTAGGGCTGCGCGGTCTCCGATGCACACGCTCCGCTCGGGAGGTCCACCTCGTGACGCGAAGCCAGACGATGGTCCACCAGAGCGTCTGCTCGAGCCGCCGGATCGGCAGCCGCGAAAGTGCTTCCTGGTCGAGGTCGACGGCCCACGTCGTCGACACGTTCCTCCTCCGCTACGTGGCCGACGAGCGGGGGCGGGACGTGCGTCTGTCAGGTGGGTGATGACGGTGGTGGTCCGGCATGATGTCCGGGTGCTGGGACGTCACCTCGGCCACCGAGGACAACGACCAAGAGGTGATCACCACGGCCGAACTCACGTTCTCGCCCACCACGGGTGACGATCAGGTGTTCTCCTGGGCCGATCCGGAGAACGACGGTGACCCGATCATCGACCAGCTGACCGACGCCGCCGCGGAGTACGCGCTGGGCATCCGGTTCCTCAACGAGCTCGAGAATCCGGTGGAGGACGTGACGCCCGAGATGGACGAGGAGTTCGACCAGCATCAGGTGTTCTTCACCGCTCGGCAGTTATGTCTGGTTTGGTGGGCGTGGAGTACGACGACGACGACGTGAACGGGAACCCCTGGGCCTGCGACCACGGTGACGGTGGGCCGCGGGCTCGGGAGACCTCACGGTGACTGATGGTCTACGCGTCGTCCTGGGCGGATTCGTTCGCGTCGCCCTCTTCGTCCTTTTCCTCCGAACCTCGTCGGCCTCCTCGCAGGACGCGCAGCGCCGGAGCCTCCGCCGCACGGCGTGCGTCTTCCGTGCGGTTGTTGCCCTTGATCTCGCCCACGGCGGAGACGAGGGCAACGACGAGGACGACCACGAGCGTGAGAGCCCCCTGGCCTGCGAGCACCCGATCCATGATCCCTCCGGGGCACTCACATAACGTCGTGGTGCGCGCTGACAGCTCGTAGATACGCTCCTGCTGGGAGGCCGGGACGTGGAGCACACCTTCGTGGCGGATCTGGGACTTGCGCTCGCTGTGGCCTCCATCACCGGTGTGATCGCGCGACGCCTCCGCCAGCCTGCGATCGTCGGCTACCTGGCAGCTGGCCTCGTGATCGGGCCCTACGTCCCCATCCCGCTGGCCGCCGATCCGGAGCGGATCCACGCGCTCGCCGAGTTCGGCGTGGTGCTGGTCATGTTCGTGGTCGGACTCGAGTTCCGGGTGTCACGCCTGCTCTCCCTCTTGCCCCGCGCGGGCCTCACGGCGACCCTTCAGATCGGGTCCATGTGCGTGCTGGGCTCCATGCTGGCGGCGGCCGTCGGCTTCTCGGCGCTCGAGCAGGTGTTCCTCGGAGCCGCGCTGGCCATCTCGTCCACCATGGTGGTCAGCAACGTGTTCGCGTCCCGCCCCGTCGATCGCGCCACCCAGGAGCTGGTGCTCGGCGTGCTGGTGGTTCAGGACATCGTCGCCATCGTTCTGCTCGCGGTGCTCAGCGGCGTGGCCGAGGGCGCGTCGCTGGCACCAGCAGCGACGCTGTGGACGCTGGTCCAACTCGCGACGGTGATGGTCACGCTCGCCGGGGCCGGCATGCTGGTCGTCCCTCGGGTGGTCCGCTCGACCCTGGCGTTCGAGAGTCCCGAGGCGACCGCGGTGGTTGCGGCGGCCGTCGGTTTCGCGTTCGCCGGCGCTTCGATGATGCTCGGCTACTCCCCTGCGCTGGGCGCGTTCCTGGGTGGAGTGCTGGTGGCCGAGGTCGGCGCCGCCCACCACCTCGAGCACACCATCCGCCCGCTCCGGGACGTCTTCGCCGCCGTGTTCTTCGTCTCCATCGGTATGGAGGTGGATCCGCGGGTGGTAGCTCAAGACCTGCCGACGGTGCTCGCGGCCACAGCGGTGGTGATCGCGGGCCAACTCGCGAGCGTTACGGTGGGTGGGGTGCTCTCCGGCAACGGCCTGCGGACGTCGATCGGCGCGGGGCTGGCGCTGGGGCAGGTCGGGGAGTTCGGGTTCCTGCTCGCGTCGGTCGCGGGGCGTGCCGGAGGCTCCCGGGTGTCGGGGGTGGTGGTCGGCGTCGCGCTCCTGACCGTGCTGACCACCTCGTGGGCGGTCGGCCGCTCCGACCAGGTGGCCGACGCCGTGGAGCGGCGGCTTCCCCCGCGGGTGCGCACCGGGCTCGACCTGTACCGCATCTGGTTCGTCGCCCTCCGCGAGGGGCCGGCGCGCTCGCCCCTCCTCCGAGCGCTGGCGGTGTGGACGGTGGACGCCGGCGGGTTGATGACGGTTTTGGTCGCGTTTCGCCTGTGGAACGTCCCGCTCACCGCGCGGCTGCTGGCGTTGGGGCTCACCCCTGGCACGGCGCGTGCCGCGGCCGTCGGCGTGGCGGTGTTCGCCGCTGCACCGTTCGTGCTGGGCGGCGTGCGGACGGGCTGGTCGCTCGCGGCGCGGGTCGCCTCGCGCGTGGGTGAGGCCGACGATCCTCGCACCCGGCTGGTACGCTTGGTCGTTCAGCTGCTCGCGGTCCTGGGCGTCGGGTTCCCGACGGTGGCGCTGACCCGTCCACTCATCGGCGACGGCCCGACCCTCGCGTTGGTGGTCGTGACGGCGGCTATGGGGTTGGGCCTCTGGCGGCGCCTGGGACAGGTGGAGGAGGCGGCGCTGGAGAGTGGTGCCGCGGGCCTGGTGCGCTGGCTGCAACGCGACGCTGGCGCCGACTCGGCGCCGAGCTTTCCGCGGGACGATCGCTACGGCCCGCTGGAGGGGGCGGTTCAGGTCGAGATCGCTGCGGGGTCCGCGGCGGTCGGACAAACCCTGCGCGAGCTGGACCTACGCGCACGGACCGGTGCGTCCGTGGTGGCGATTCTCCGGAATGATCATTCGTCGCTACCGGAGCCGGACCAGACGCTACAGCCAATGGACCGGTTGCTGATGCTTGGGGACGCGACAAGCCTCGAGCGGGCCCGCGCAGTGTTCGTCGAGGGTGGTGCCGTCACACCGTCGTGACGTGACCTAGAGGTCCAGTTGATCGCCGCGTCCCAAGGCGAGTTCGGGGTTCAGGTCCGGTCGGACGCCGTCGTCGGATTCTTCACTCAGCAGCGCAGCCAAGATTCCGCCAACGTATCCCAGACACACACCGATCATCAGTCCTCCTTCCGTGATCCGGCTGGCCGACTTGGTGTGCCGCCATCTTGCCATGGTGGCGCCAGATTCGGAATCATGGTTCTCACGGAGAAGTGAGGCCGCGCGAGTGACCTGGGCCGGTGGTTTTTCTTTCCGTGGCATCTTCACCTCCGCCAGAAACCTATCCCACACCTGGTAGGACCACCAGGCTGGGCGCAAGGGGTTGACATCTTCTTGAAGGGGCAAAAGACCCACTAAATCCTAATGAACCCGGCGAGGGTGTCACACACGCCCACGATAGAATCATCACCTTGGCCCGATCTAATGATTTCCTGGAACAAATGAAAGTGGTGCCGCCAGATCGCTGAATAATGACGTAAAAACACCAGATTGGATTGTCTTGGAGTCCAGTCCGAAATGTCCCACCGTATCCTTCCTTGCCGCGAGCTCGCGCCTCACGTCGTCTCCCGTCCATTCCGTTGCAACTCCATGATCGCGACGCTGCCCACGTGCAAGAAGTCTGATGTGGGAAAGCTCCTTCTCGTCTCGAAGCGCACACAGCGGAGTGCAGCGGCCCTACCACGGACTCGTCGAACACAAGACTGTCGTCCAAAATTCAGGTTGAAACGATGGCGCGTGTCGTGACCCTCGTGCTTCCGTTAGGAGATCAGTGTGTGCGCAGGGTCCAACACGTGCCTGAACCGATCTTCCTCCATGAGACCGTCCCATCGTCGTTTCGGCCTCCGCGCAGAGGCGCCGCCCGAATCACGCTCGCGTGGATTGGGACGGGAGGTCCGTTGTTCGCGCCGATGGGTGACCAACTGGCGACCGTGATCGTCGTCTGGCCTACCGATACCAGGGGACGGCTCCTGGACGATGTCGAGGCTCGCGGAGGTACTGTTGCCCGGTGGGACCTCACCGTCGGTGACCATCGTGACCTGGTCCGCATCGCGGAGGTCTGGGACCTCGATCGCGTAGACTTGAGAGTTCGTCCTCATCGGGTCGACCCATGTTGTTCGTCATTGAGGGCCTGGCCGGGGTTCGGGAGGCATGAGCCCGCAATTGAAGCCATGATCGCGAGGCTTCGGACGGCTGCGTGAGGCGGAAGTGTGCTCGTGCGGCACAGTTGGACAAACAACCGACGAAATGCGCTGACCGAGCCGAGATGAGGCGCTCGGCGATCACGCCCTGACCGACGTGGGTGGCGAAGAAGGATGTTCATGGCCGACTGGACGATCACCTCGTGCTCGTCGGCGGTGAGTGAGTGAGAGGGCGGAGCCTTCTTCCGTGAGGTGGGCGCCAACGCGGTGGATCACCCCCACTTGGCCTGGTGGTTCCATTCAAGGGTAGAGGCGATTACTCGGCGCAGGTCGCCCGGACGGTGATCGGGGTGTACAGTCCCATCGTAACGGTGCTGGCGAGCAACCCCCAGCCGTTGATGGAGGTCTTCACCTGGGCGAATCCCTTCTCGCCACACAGCGCGTCGAGGTTCACGTCATTCACCGGGACGATACCGAACAAGAAGGAGTTCACGACGGCGGTTCGTTCCGTGCGGGAGGCGGTGGCGTTCGCACTATACATCTTGGCGGAGTAGCAGCCGGGCAACATGCTCGAGAGCGCGGCCGCGACGACGAATGAACGGACGATGGACATGGACATCGACTCCTCCGTGGTCCCGTGGACCAACTGGCGCAGCCAACCTAGCGCCCCAAAACGGGGATGTCCATAACGGGGAGTGGGCGAAGGGCAATTCGGCGTTAGCGGCGGATGGTGAACCAAGATGCCGTCGCAGCACTGCTCAAGGAACTTCGTCTCCGGGCGGGGCTGTCACAGGCGCAGCTTGGTCGGCGTCTCCGACACAGCGCCACCTGGGTGTCGAAGATCGAGCTGTCCGAGCGTGGCATCGATGTACACGACGTGACCCGCTGGGCGATCGCTTGCGGTCAGGTCGTACACCTGTCGGTTCGTGAGGCCGCCTCCGACAGCGACGCGGCGGTTCAAGAGCTGGTGGGTGAGGCGATCGACCCGCTCGTGGAACGCTTGAATGCGTTGATCCCGAAGCTGGGTGATCGTGATCGACTGTTGCTGGAGGCCGCGGCCGACGTGCTGGAACGGGCGCTTGGTTGATCTTGATCAGAGATCGAACGCTCGCACGTGGTCGACGAGGTCTTCCGGACGGGGGCGGCAGTACACCTGCTGGATCATGCGGTCGTCGGTGTGCCGGAGGACGCGGCGTGCCACATCCATCGGAACGCCGACGCACCAAGCGATGGTCGCGAACGAGTCGCGCAACAGGTACGGGTACATCCGCCGGGTGATGCCTGCTTTACGCGCCGCCGTCGCCAGCGCGGCCTTGTAGCCCTGCGGCTGGTAGGGTTCGGTGCCACGGGACGGAAACACGAGGCCGTTCTCGGGTTCTCCGCAGGCCGTCCACCAGCGGACCAGTTCGCGACGGGCGAGCGGCGTCATCGGAATCGATGCCTTCGACGCAGCAGTCTTGCTCCCTCGGACGTCGAGGAGGCCCGGGCCCCACCGGACGTCCTCCCAGCGCATCCGCACCAGCTCGGACGGCCGGAGCCCTTCACCTGCGCCCACGGCCCACATGGCTCGGTGCCGGGGCTCGGACGCATCCATGAGTCGGATCAGCTCCTCGAGCGTCAACGGATCGGGCTTCTCCACCACGGTCTTGCTGGCGCCTCGAATGCGGAACACGGCCAGGTCTGGCAGCTCGTCGATGTGCCTGAGTCGGTACGCCCGCTTCAGCAGCGCTTGAAGGGCTGCCCGATGCAGGCGCTGGACATTGCCGGAGGAACGCTGGCCCGCTCGCGGACCCGTACTCGCCACGAGTCCGTCCAGGTAGTCGGCGACCCGGTGAGCGTCCAGGTCCTTCACGCGCATGGAGCCGAGCTGGTCGAGGATGCGGCGCCACACCCGCTCCTCGTGAGCCCATCCCCCAGGGGTCTGCTCCGCGCGCCAGGTCCGGTACACCTCCTCGTAGTACTCGTGCAGCGTCATCCGTCGGTGGTCGGGCTGTCCCAGCAACAGGCGTTGTGCGACGGGATCGCCTACCAGGTAGGAGACGGCGTCGTCTCGATGGGTCGCGTACCAGCTGTACACCTGATCGCCCCGTCCCTCGCCCTCGTCCCGGTTCATCGTCTCCATGGCACGAGCGGCGTCGTCGTCGGACAGCACACCCAGCGTCAGGGACCTGCGGTGGTCGGCACGACCGGAGCGGAGGGTCCAGTACCTCCCGCCCTTTCGTTCCTGAACCTCGAGACGCCAGCGACGCGCGACTTCCATGAGCCCTCCTGGAACCACCGTACGGTGTGCCAACTGTTGGCACAATCGGTGTTCGGAGAGAATCTCGGAAAGTGGCGGTTGAAAGTGGCAGGGGCATAGGGACTCGAACCCCAGACCTGCGGATTTGGAATCCGCTGCTCTACCAACTGAGCTATACCCCTGTGCCTCTTGGGCCTAACACGGGGGTCCGGGTTGTCGAGGCCCCGCGCGTTCCGCAGCCTGTTAGGGGGGCGCCGCGGAGGCTGGCGTGAAGGACGCACCGACCTATTGGGACTACCTCGGGCTCGACCGGCTCCTCGATCTCCAGGGCGGGCTCGAGCACGACGAGAGCGGCATGCTCGTCGACGAGCTGCACTTCATCGTGGTCCACCAGACCTACGAGCTCTGGTTCAAGCTCACGCTCCGCTGTCTGCGCATCGCGCGGGACGCGCTGGGGGCGCCGCGGGTCGCCGAGGAGACGATCCCCACGGTCGTGCACCACCTCCGCCGGGTGACCAGCATCCTGCGGCTCGCGGTCCACCAGATGGAGGTCATGGAGACGCTCACGCCGCAGGGCTTCCTCGACTTCCGCGACAAGCTCGTGCCCGCGAGCGGGTTCCAGAGCTTCCAGATGCGCGAGCTCGAGATCCTGCTCGGCATCGAGGACGCCGAGCGCGTCCGGTACGGCGGGGTCGATCCGGTCCAGCACATCGAGGCCTCGGCGCACGACACGCCCGCGGGCCGGCTCGCCAAGGGCCGCATGTCGGAGGTCCGGCAGGAGCGCACCTTCCTCGCGTGCCTCGACGACTGGCTCTACCGCACGCCGATCCAGGGCAGCTCGCCGGGCGACCCGGACGACGAGGAGGCCGTGTCCTCCTTCCTCACGGCGTACCAGGAGCGCATGGCCGAGGCGCGGGACGCCTCCTGGAAGCGCCTGCACCAGACGCTCGAGGTGAAGGACGCGGAGGGCATGCGTCGGCGGTTCGACGACCTCGCCGCCCAGTCCCGCCAGTTCCTGGAGGCGCACGACGTGCCCGAGGCCGAGCGTGCGCGCCGCCGACGCATCCGGGCCGCGGCGCTGTTCATCGAGAGCTACCGCGAGCTGCCGCTGCTCTCCTGGCCGCGCCTGCTGCTCGATCTCGTCGTGGAGGTCGAGGAGGGCATCGTGCTGTTCCGCCACCGGCACGCGCGGATGGTCGAGCGCACCATCGGGCGGCGCGTCGGCACCGGCGGCTCCGGTGGCGTGGACTACCTCGACCAGACCGGGAAGTACCGCGTCTTCCGCGACCTGTGGGCCATCCGCACCGTCCTGTTGCCCCGCTCGCGCGTGCCCGAGCTCGAGAACGCCGACTTCTACGGCTTCGAGCACTGACCGTCAGCGGGCGAGGAGCTTCCGGACCGCCCGCAGCACGGACTCGTCGGTGTCGACCGAGGCCACCTGGTCGAGCTCCACCCACTTCGCCGCCTTCGCGTCGGAGCCCGCGGTGAAGGCCATCGACGGGCTCCGCAGGAGCAGCCGCAGGTCGTAGTGCCGGTGCTCGGGATCGCCCCTGAGCGACGGGATGTCGTGGATGTCCACGTCGAACAGCCCGTTCCCGAGCACCTCCACCCGATCGATGCCCACCTCCTCCGCGACCTCCCGCCGCGCGGCCGCGATCACGTCGACGTCCTCGGGATCGATGTGGCCACCCGGCTGCAGCCAGCGGTGGAGCTTGCCGTGGAACACGAGCAGCAGCGCGCGCTCGTCGGGGGAGAGCACGAAGGCCGAGGCGGTGAAGTGCCCGGGCGTGAAGAAGCCCCGCGAGAACGGGTCGCCACCCACCTCGAGCAGCGCTCCCATCGCGTCCACGAAGCCCGACTCGCGCTCGTCGGCCGGGACGTGGTCGCGCAGCAGCGAGCGCAGGCCCTCTCGACGGCTCACGCCACCACCTCGCCGTCGAGCACCCAGCGGCCCGACGGGTACTTGTGGCGCGCGCCGGCCCACCACCGCCGCCAGGTCCGCAGGTGGGCGACCTGCACCCGCCAGGGCCCGTCGGCGTCGAAGGGCAGCGTCTGTCCGCTGGTGATCACGAGCTCGTCGTAGGCCGTGCGGCGCACGTAGGGGTCGGGGTCCTCCATACGGTCGAGCAGCAGGCCCGCGTCCATCGGCTTGCCGTAGCGATGGCGCAGCCCGGGCGCGAGGTCCTTGCCCTCCTTCTCGAACCACTCGTTCCACCGGTGGCGGATGCCGGGCTCCGCGGGGTCGTCGACCCTTCCGGAGAGGATGGTGAGGGCACCGCTCGCGACCTCGACCACCCGCCGCTCCCGGGCCTGGAGCGCGCGCAGCAGGACGGTCAGGCCGCGGCTGTCGCCGAGCAGCCCCAGCCCCTGGAGCGCGCCCAGCGCTCGCTCGCCCTCGCCCTCGGCGCCGCGGATCAACAGCAGGAGGTGGTCGGGACCACCGTACCGGCCCACGATCTCACCGGGCGAGCCGGACAGGTCCGTCCGCGCGTCGATCAGGGCGCGCGCGTGGAAGTCGACCCCGCGACGGTCGCCCAGCATGAGCAGCGACAGCGCAGCGGCTTCGGCGAGGTGCGGATCGTCGAGCGCCGGGAGCAGCGCGTCCACCACGGAGCGGTTCCCGATGCGTCCCAGGGCGCCGAGCGAGGCGCGGCGGCCGACGGGCGATCCGCTGGTCTCGAGCAGGGCGAGCAGGGGCCGGGTGGCGACGGGCTCGCGCCGGAGGCCCAACAGCTCGGCCGCCGCCGCCACCGAGGTCGCGGGGTAGGCGTGGGGCGTCTCGATGCAGCGCAGCAGGCCGTCCACGAGGGCCGCGTTGGGGGATCGGGCGATCGCGCCCTGCAGCCCGCGGAGCAACAGCCCGTCGAGGCCGCGCTCCAGCAGGTGCTCGAGGAGCACGGCGGCGGCCTCGTACGAGGGGTGACCCGAGAGGAGGTCGACGGCGGCGAGGTAGCGGAGGACCGGCGGATCGGTCGGGCGCCCGCGACCCGCCTGAGCGGCCCGGGCCGCTGCGTCCATCTCGCGGGAGAGCGCCTGGACCACGCCGACCCCGCAGGCCGCGATGGCGAGGCGGTGCGCACCCAGGCGCCGCTCGGGGCGATCCGCGTCGCTGCGCTCGTAGGGCGGACGGCTCCGCTGGGCGTCGTGCCGCGCGCGCGCCTGGGCGGTGGCGCGCTCGAGGTGCCACGCCAGCGAGGCGCCCGGATCGCCCGCGAGGGAGTCCACGGCCGCGACGCCGGCCGCGAGGTCCGCCTCGAAGAACCGCTCGCGCGCCGTCGACAGGATCCGGTGGGTCCGCTCGTCGTCGGGACGGCCCAGCCGCGCCAGACGGAGCAGCGCCCAGGCCTCGCGCACCGGGAGCTCCTGGGCGTGGAAGGTGGCGGCCGCGGCGCGCGCCAGGTCATGGCAGCGCGGCGGGTTGCCCTCCTCCATCGCGAGGTCGGCGAGGCGCAGCAGGAGGCGCGCACGCACCTCGGCGTCCCGATCGCCGAGCACGGTCAGCGCCTTCTCCCAGATCTCGCGCGCATCGTCCGGCGCGTTCCGCAGCCGCTTCACGTCGCCGAGCGCCAGCGACGTCAGCGCCTCGAGGCGGGGCATGCCCACGCGGCGGGCGAGCCGGTCGAGTCCGTCGGCAGCACGGGCGGCATCGACCGGGCGCTGCTGGCGAACCGCGCGCTCCACCCGGAGCAGCGACAGCTGCAGGCGGGTGATCTCGTCGGGCCGGACGCCGTCGTGCACCTCGGACGCATCGTCCAGCACGTCCTCGGCCCACGGCTCCTGGCGCAGGACGGCGATCTCCGCCAGCAGCAGGTGGGCGGTGGCCCGGAGGTTCGCGGGGCCCTGGGCGCGCAGCCGGCGGATCAGCGCCTCCGCCTCGTCGTGGTGGCCGAGCCCGATCTCCAGGTGGACGAGCTCCACCAGGGCCGTCCAAGGCGTCTCGCGGAAGGTGTACGCGTGGCAGCGGGACACGAGCTCGGTGAGCACGACCCGCGCCTCGGAGCGCTGTCCGCGACGGACCAGGAGGCGCGCTCGCTCGGCGGCCGCGGCGACGACCAGGGCGTGGGCGGCGGCGCAGGTCACGTCGGCCACCTGCTCGTCGAGGAAGCGCTCCAGCTCGCGGTCGAAGGCCTCGTCGTCGCCGAACGCCAGGGCGAGCGCCCGCAGGACCTCCGGGGCCAGGCAGGGCGCGCCCGGCCAGGCGAGCGGGAAGCGCGTCCGTCGGAACGCCTGCAACCAGGCCTGACGAGCGGCCTGGCGGTCGCGGGCGGACAGGGCGTCGCCCAGCAGCTGCCAGGCGAGCAGGTCGTTCGGATCGCGGCGGGTCTGCGCGAGCAGCGGTCCCTCGGCCTCGTCCGGTCGGCCGGCCTCGAGCGCGGTTCGCGCGGCACGCAGGACCACCACGGGGTCGTCGGGCACCGTCTCCTGTCGCACGACGTCCCGCTCCTCCTCCCGCGTCAGGCGCGCCTCGGTCACGGCGATCTCGCCGTCCAGCCACGCCACGAACGAGGCATAGACCGGCTCCAGCTCCTCACCCGTCCAGCGTCCGAAGAGAAACACGCCCGGGCGGCTCTCGGCGAAGGCCCAGCGCACGTCGCCTCGTCCGTCGGCGAACAGCACCACCATCGGCGCCGATGCGCAGGCGGTCGTGATCTCCGAGGTGCTCCTGAGCGTCAGCGCGCCCCGGAACAGGGACACGCCGTTGTGGAGCTGCAGGAAGCGTCGGAGGTCCAGCGGCAGCCGCCGCCCCAGGTGGACCTCCAGCGCTGCCAGCGCGTCGATCGGGGCACCGGCCCCCAGCTGATGGACGTCGCGGCGGTAGCGGGCGACGACGCGCTCCAACGCGACGGGAACGGACGGAGAGCCGGAGACGGCGTGATCCATGGGTGGCCCCAGTGGGCTCGCGGGGAGCGAGCGCGGTGCGGAGGGTGGGGAGGGAGGGAGGAGGAGGGGAGGGGGAGCCGAAGCTGGCGGAAACGTACCACGCTCCGGGATCCCGGCGCTACCACGTGTCGACGGTCCCCGAGAGAGCCCGCCGTAGGCGCGCGTTCAGCGCCCGGCCGGCGAGCGCTCCGCGACGTGGATGACGTACCGCTCGTGGTCGCGGGTGGAGCCGAAGCGCTCGAAGCCCAGCCGACGGAGCAGCGCGCGGCTCCGGTAGTTCGCGAAGCCGCACTCGGCCTCGACCCACTGCGCCACCGTGGAGGCGGCGTCCAGCGCTGCGTCGCTCGCCTCCCGCGCGAGCCCTCGCCCCGCGACGCTCGGACGCAGCCAGACGTGGAATCCGAGGACGTCGAAGTCGAAGCCCTCCAGGCGCAGCGTGACCTCCCCGAGAACCCGGTCGCCCTCCCACATCAGCCAGGAGCGATCGAGGCCCTCCTCGTTGCGGTGCTCGAGCACGCGCGCCCGGATCGCGAGGTCCTCGGGTGTCCCCCATCGAGCGAGCGGCCTCGCCCACTGGAACCAGGGCTCGAGCGTCGGCATGGCCTCCAGCAAGGCCTCGCCCAGCGCCGGACCATCCACCGTGCGCGGCCGGACCAGTCGCAGCCGTTCGGTCGAGAGCTCGATCGGGAGGGCCGATGCGATCACGCCGCCTCCTCCTGCGCCGACAGTACCCGAAGGGGCCCGGTCGGGGCATCGCGGACGCGGCGAGCGAGGGCCTCCCAACGTCGCTGAGGTAGTCCACGCCGTTTCATCTCGGTATCGTGGGGGTCAAGAGCCCCCGGATCTGAGGTAGCCTAGGGTTCTCCAGGGAGGCACACCTGGAGTGTCCGAGGAGCTAAGCGACAGGTTCGATCCCGGGTGTGCGGTCTTCGTGGCGGCAACGGTCGGCAGCGCCGATCCCATGCTGACACGCGGAGCGCATTCTGGATGGAAAGCGTCGCTACACTCTGATTTCTCGGCACGTCCGCCAGGCGCCGGCGGACGGCCGACCTCGAGGTGAAGGGATGCGTATCAACGCCCAGAAGCGGACCATCAGCGTGAAGCTGGTCTATTACGGGCCGGGCCTTGGCGGTAAGACGACGAATCTGGAGATGTTGCACCGACAGTTCCCCGAGAAGCAGCGAGGAGCCATGCTCCAGCTCGACACCGAGACGGAGCGGACGTTGTTCTTCGACTATTTCCCGCTCTCGCTGGGGACGCTCGGCGGGTACAAGGTGAAGGTCGACTTCTTCACGGTCCCGGGCCAGTCGTTCTACCTGACGACGCGGCGGATCGTGCTCCAGGGCGTGGACGGCCTGGTGTTCGTGGCCGACAGCTCGCCCGATCGCGAGGAGGCGAACCTCCTCTCCAAGGACGACCTGATCGCGAACCTGGAGACGAACGACAAGAAGCTCGCCGATCTCCCGCACGTGTACCAGTGGAACAAGCGCGACATCCCGGGCGCGCTGCCCGTCAAGCTGTTGCAGAAGCAGCTGAATCCGGAGGGAGCACCAGCGTTCCCGGCGGTCGCCCTGAACGGTGAAGGGGTCTGGGAGTGCCAGTCGGCCCTGCTCCAGCAGGTCTTCGACACGCTCCGCGCCCAGGCCGGCGGTGCTCGTCCCGCCTCTGGTTGAACTTCTCGCTCTCGAGCCCTCAATCCCCCGACCCCGCGACCGATGCGGGGATCGTTCCGTCAGCCCGTCCGAACCCAGGAGCCTGTGATGGTCGAAGTCGCGACGTACGAGAAGATGAAGCAGTTCGTCGGTTTCTCCGATGCCGATGCCAGCAACCTGAAGCAGCTCGCTCCGGTGTTCGCGAAGCACGGCCCCGGCCTGACCGACGGGTTCTACGAGACGCTCGCCAAGTACGAGGAGACCAACGCCATCATCTCCGGCCGAACCGATGCGCTGAAGGCCACCCACGCCCAGTGGATGGCCGAGCTCTTCGCCGGGGACTACGGCTCCAGCTACTTCGAGCGTCGGATGAAGATCGGCCTCGTGCACGTGAAGGTCGGCATTCCGCCGCACTTCGTCGAGGCCGTCATGGACGTGATCCGCACCGGCGGACTCGCCGCGATCTTCGCGGAGCTCGAGGACCGGTCCCAGGCCATCGCGTGCTCGCAGAGCCTGTTGAAGCTGCTCGACCTCGATCTGCTCATCATCAACCTCGCGTACGGCGAGGAGCGGCTCGAGCGCCTGACCGCGTTCACCGGGTTCTCGCGCCGACTGATCGAGAACTGCATCAACAAGGCCAAGAAGTAGGGATGGACTCCGTCCCCCTGGTCCGCAGCCACGGTCCGTTGGCGTCGCTCCTCGGTAGCGGGGCGTCGGCGGCGGATCTGCTGCTTCCCGACCGGCGGGTCCAGGGGACGCTGCTCGTCCGCGACGGGACGTTGTGCTTCGACGCGGACGACGACTTCACCCTCCACCAGACCACGCAGGCCACCGTCGACACCGAGATCGGGCGCCATGCCCATCGCTTCTCGACCTGGGTGAGTCCGGGTCCCCGCTACCTGCTGCTCGACTGGCCCGACGAGCTGCAGTCGCGCGACCGACGTCGGTTCGAGCGCGTGCCCCTCCCCGACGCGAGCTACCAGCTGCGCCTCGTCGGGGCCGTCGAGCGGTGCGTCACGCTGCTCGACATCTCGCAGAACGGAGCCTCCTTCGTGGACGACCTGGTCTCCTGGAGCCCGGGGGACCGCGTGGAGGCCGAGGTGTCGCTCGGGAGCGGCCTGCCCTCGCGGGTGATCTTCGACGTGCGCGCCGTCCAGCCGTTGGGGTCCGGGGTCCGGGTCCACGGTCGCTTCCTACCGCTCGACGATCACCAGCCCGCCGAGGACACCCCGTTGTCCGCGGAGGCTGCGGCCGCCATCGCGATGCTCGCCGCCTCCATGTTCCACGACTGACGGAAACTCCGAGGCGCGCGCCGTCAGGCGACGACGACCTGTCGCGACCGCGTCACCCGGACCCGCACCCAGCCGGGCACGCTGGCCAGCGCGCCGATCGCCGCGCCGAGCTCCCCATCCGTCCACGGCAGCACGGCGACGCCGCCTGCGGTCACGGCGGCGAGCATCCAGATGGCGGCGGTGGTGGTGAGCAGATCCGCGGTCATGTGTCCCTCCGACCCTTCCAGGATAACGGAACGCACGTTCACTGGTCAAGCGTTCAGGTCGAGGTTGCGCTCGCGCCCCCGACGAGAGAAGGATGCGTTGCGCACCGACCAGAATCTGTCCGCATCTCGGACGGTTGGCGATCCTGGAGGTTTCTCCTGATGAATAAGGGACAGAAGCTGGTCAAGATGCTCGAGCTCATGAGCCGGCGCGGCGGCGTCCGATCGTCGGAGCTCATGGAACGCTTCGACCTGGATGCGCGGACGATGCGGCGGTATCTCGCCGATCTCCGCGGGATGGATCTCCCGGTCAAGGACGAGGGGAGGGGGGACGATCGCCTGATCACGATCGATCCCCGGTGGCGGCGCACGGGTGTTCAGCTCTCGCTGGCCGAGGTGCTCTCGCTCCACTTCGGGCGCAAGCTGTTCAACTTCCTGGAGGGGACGACCTTCGCCGAGGATCTGGAGGGTGCGCTCGAGCGCTTGGAGCCGGCCATCAGCCGAGCGCACCGCGACCTGGCTCGCCAGCTGGACACGCGGTTCCTCGCGGTGCCCGAGCCCGCGAAGGACTACCGGCAGGTGAGCGAGGTGATCGACGAGCTGGTGACGGCGCTGGTGTACAACCAGCCCCTCGAGGCCCGGTACCGCAACGTGTCCGGCGTCGAGAACCAGCGCCTCCTCCACCCGTACACGCTCGCCACCTTCCGGCAGGGGCTGTACCTGTTCGCGCTGGACGTGGACGGCGGGCAGGTCAAGACGTACGCGGTGGAGCGCTTCGTCGACGTGGTCCGCCGCCGGACCGAGCACTTCGCGGTGCCCCAGGGGTGGCGTCCCGAGGCGCACCTGGCGCACGCATTCGGCATCATCAGCGGACCGCCGGTGGACGTGGAGATCGCGTTCAGCGAGCGCATCACGGCGTACGTGCGCGAGCGCACCTGGCACCCGACTCAGACCTTCGGGACCCTGCCCGACGGGCGGCTGGCGCTGCGCATGCACGTGGCGGCGACGGTCGAGCTGCGCAGCTGGGTGCTGGGCTTCGGGGCCGACGCGGAGGTGCTGGCGCCCGCCTCGCTGCGGCAGGACGTGGTGACGGCGCTACGGGACGCGACCGCGCGGTACGACGCATGAAGTCGCCGGTCTGGCCGGTGCTCGATCCCCCGGGCGACCCCTGGGCGGAGCCGCTCCCGCAGAACGCGAGCGCGGACGAGGAGGCGCTGTTCGTGGCGGCGACCACCTCGGTGTGGCGAGGGGCCGAGGAGCCCGAGCTGCGGGTCCTCGCGGCACGGCTCGGCCGGCCCGGTGTGCTCGGGCCCGATCCGAACCCGCTGCCGATCGGCGATCGGCTCCCGACCGAGGCGGACCTCGTTCGCGTCGCCGCGGACCACGATCCGTGCGTGGTGGCGGAGGGCGGCGACCGGGTGCTGGGGCCGTTCGCGCAGGACGCCGAGCCGGCGGCGATGCGTGCCGCGGTGGCGCTGGCGGCCTTCCTCGTGGGAGAGGACGCCGACGTGTCCCCGGTCGATCGCTGGTTGCGCGAGACGGCGGGCGAGCTGGAGCACAAGCTCGGGTTCCGCGCGGCGCGGGCCGCACCGCTCCTCCCCTACGCGGTGACGGTGACGGGCGCGGACCAGGTCTCCCTGCGACCGTTGCTGTCCCAGGGCGCCAGCGCGCCGACGGGGCCCGTGCCCTGGCGATCGCTGCCCGCCCCCGCCGGCGGTGACGGGAGCGTCGTGTTCGCGCGCGTCGCCCGGACGTCATCGGGGTTTCGTCCGGTCACCGGGATCACGGTCCCCGGATGGCCCGCGGAGGCGGAGCGGTGGGCGTCCTGGCTCGCGTTTGCGCTGCGTCGGCCGACGGTCGAAGATCTCGGACGGAGCCTCGGCCACGTGCTGCTGCGGCGGGTCCTGGAGTGTGGGTGGTGAGTCCCGAGCGCGACGACCCGTACGGCGACGGCCGCATGTACGACATGGAGTACGCCGACCACGACGAGGACCGCGCCTGGTACGCGGCGATCGCTCGGGCGGCGAGGGGACCGGTGGTGGAGCTGGGGTGCGGCACGGGCCGCCTCACCATCCCCCTGGCACTGTCCGGCGTACGCATCCACGGCATCGACCGATCGGGTTCGATGCTGGCGCGCCTCGCCGATCGGCTGGAGCGACTCCCGCCCATCGTGCGCGACCAGGTGAGCTTCGCCGAGGCGGACTACCTGCTCCCCGAAGCGGTGCCACCCGCCGACGTTCTGCCGGCGGCCGCCGTCCTGTGGCCCTTCAACGCGCTGCACCACTGCCCGGGTCCCGAGGCGGTCACGGCGGTCCTCCGCAAGGCGGCGGAGTGGATCGCGCCCGGGGGCCGGCTGGCGCTCGACTGCTACCTGCCCGATCGGGAGCTCTACTCGCGCGACCCCGATCAGCGCTACGAGTTCCGCACGTTCGTCGACCCGTCGGACGGGGGGATGCTGGAGTCCTGGGAGCAGGGCTGGTGGGACGAGGAGCGACGGCTCCACCACGTCGTCTACACCTACCGCTCGGGCGACGGCCGCGAGCGACGGTCGCACCTGGCGCTCCGCATGTACGAGCTCGGCGAGCTGCGTGCGATGGTCTCGGACAGCGGCTGGCGCATCGTCCGCGAGGTCCGCGACTTCGACGGGACCCCGCTGGGGCACCGCCCCCTCAAGTGGATCGCGGTGCTCGAGCGCTGACGACGAGCGGCGTCAGCCGCCGAGGCCCGGATCCGACGGGAGGTTCGCGTCGGTCCAGCTCGGGGCGTCGCACAGCTCCACACCGTTCTCCTGGAGCTTCTCCAGCTCGAGGTTCGGCGTGACCCACTTGTCCTTCTTGATGCGCGGGATCTCGAAGGTGCCCTTCACGAAGAACCGCGACGAGGACTCGACAGCGTCGAAGACGAGGACGAAGGCGCCGCTGGCGTGGCCGCCGGCCGTCAGGTCGCTGTCCTTGCTGAACACGACGTAGTTGTAGTGGATCTCGCCCCAGCCGTCGAAGCCGGGGGGCCGACCGTCGACCGGACGCCAGAAGTTGGTGTGCGCGATCGGGATCATGTCGTAGACGGGCTCCTCCTGGCCGTCCAGCGTCATCATCAGGTTGAGCTCCCGACGCATCCCCTTCGCCACGTCGTGGATGTGCTCGTCCATCGAGGTCATGCAGGCGCTGGTCGTCGGGTCGTCGCCCTCGTTCAGGTCGCAGTAGAACATGTCCTGCGCGGTCGCCGGCACCGTCGTCGAGGTGGTGAGGTCGAGCAGGTTGTAGACCCAGGGCTCCGCGTACCGCGCGACCCGGTGCTGGAACGGCTCCTCGGAGAACTTGCCCTGCGCCGCGCCAGCGCTCCAGTAGGTCGGCAGCGACCAGAACTGGTCGGTGGACTCGGGGTTCAGCTGGTACCCCAGGGAGTTCAGGAAGAAGAGCTTGCCGTCCCACAGCCCGTCGAGCACGTCCACGGCCGCACCGAGCTGGTCGGCCTGGCCTTCCAGATCCGCGAGCTCCGTCGACCACTCGGAGACCCAGTCGCCCCGGTCCTTGCGGACGTGGATGAAGCCGTCGCTGGTGTTCTCGCAGCTCACCGGACCGAAGTCCGGATCCACCGTCATGATGACGCGGAGATCCTGGCCCTGGATGTGCTGGTGGAACGCGATCTGGAGGTCGCCCTCACCCGTGATGAGCGCCTCGCCGCGCCACGGCTCCAGGGGCTCGGTGAACACGTGGTACCCCGACTGGATCCCCCACTCCTCGTACTCCGGCGGCCACTTGGCCCCACCGCAGATGTCGAGCGGGTTGTCGAGGCGCAGCGCCGCCTCTTCCTCGTCGCTCGCGAAGTCTCGGCAGTCGACGTTGTACGCCGTGCCGAAGTCGGTCGGATCGATGCGCTCCTTCGCCAGCGTCAGGGAGTTGTCGTCCGCGAGGAAGGCGATGTAGCTCCCTGACGTGATCTCGGCGTTCTGCGGTGCGCAGGCGGCGGCGAGCAGCAGGACAAGGGACACGCGGTTCATGTTGGATCCTCGGAGCGGCGGACCCTTATACGGGTCCAGGAGGCGGGTGGTCAACCCGATCCGGTGGTCTTCAGGGCCCGGCCTGTTAACACCCTCCGCGGGTGGTGGCCCGGTCAGGGCAGTCCGGTGTCGCCCGTGTCCGACGGAGGCGTCTCCGCGGCCGTCGTCAGCGGCAGGAAGACCAGCTCGTCCTCCGCGTTCAACAGCCACAGATCGCGCCAACCATCCTGGTCGCCGTCGACCTCCATGACCGTCCCGCGGACGGGGACGGGGAGGCTGAAGAGCTCACCGTGCGCGATCCCGTTTCGGGTCGTGCGGTGGAGGGTGAGCAGCCCGCTGCTGGTGACGCCCACGAGGTCCGCGTGGCCGTCGTTGTCGATGTCGGCGACCAGCGGACGTCCAGCACCGTCCAGCGTCGGCGACTGGCCCCCGGCGGCCTCCAGCCGCATCGAGGTGTCGTCGCCCACGACCACCACCACCTGCCCGCCCTCGAGCGGGAGGGCCGCGATACCGCATCCCTCGGTCGAGCAGGTGCGCACCTCGCGCGTCGCCCCGCCCAGGTCGAGCAGCTCCACGTCCGTCGCTCCCGCGGCGGGGGTCGAGCTCACCTCCGCGAGGTCACGGTTCCGCAGCACCACCTGACCGTTGCCGAGCACGGCCACCACCGAGCCCGAAGGTCCGGCCCCGCAGGCGAGACGGGTCGCGCCGCCGCCGGCGGTCGCCTCCACCAGCGGACGCGTGGGGTCGCTCAGGTCGACGCGGATCACCTGTCCGCCGGCCGCCACGAACGCCTGGCTGCCGCACAGCGCCAGATCCGTCGGGACCGCGCCACCGACGCCGAGTTCGCGCTGCGAGATGCTCGGCGCGCGCCCGAGGCCGGGGAGGTACTGGAGCACCTTGATCACCGTCGTGCCGTTCTCGGTCGCGGTGGACGCGAACTCCATCGTCGTCGGATCGCCGTCCAGCTCGCCGCGGGCGTACCAGGGATGCACGTCCTCGCGCACGAACACCGGGTTCGGCAGCCAGGGCGTCCACACCGTGGCGGAGTCGAAGGTCGCTCGGCCAATCCACTGGCGCCAGGCGGTGTTCCCCGCCACGAGCAGGTCGTCGATGCTGTCGTTGTCCACGTCCGACGTGGTGATGGGGCCCGGATCCGGGAGGTGGCCGACCACGGCGTGCCCGAGGAGCGTCTCGCCGAGGTCGGCGTCGTGCTTGTACAGCTCGAGCGCGCCGTCCTCGTTGAGCACCCACAGGTCATCGAGCAGGTCGGCGTCCGCGTCTCCGTCCGTCAGCCAGGCCGCGGTCTGCAGGCCGATCTCGATGAACGAGGTCGTACACACCGCCTGGGGATCCCCGGTGCTGCACGCGTAGTCGTCGATCGCGAGGTCGATCATCCACGCGGTGCGCGACACACCGGGCGTCCGCGCGGTCGCGATCGCGATGTCGTCGCCCTCGTCACGGTTCAGGTCGCCGAACGGCATCAGGGCAGCGTCCCTCGGCATCAGGATCGACACGGGAAAGAACGGACCGATCGGGATGTACTGGAGCTCGGCGCCCCGCACGAAGCGCTCCCAGGTCCCATCGTCCAGCAGGACGGTGATCTGCGGCGTCTCCTCGCCGGTCGCGTCCGCGATCTGGAGCGAGGTCGGGCGCGACGACAGGGTGCGTGGCTCCGCGGCCGTGAAGCCCATCAGGCCGTCGCCTTCCCAGATGTCGAGCACGCCGAAGCCGTCGCCCGCGGTCCACGCGATCGCCAGGTCCGGGAGGTTGTCGCCGGAGAGGTCCCGCACGTCGGCGCCCGCGACGGTGAGCCCCGGGGCGTGGAAGGCCTTGCCCCAGGAGAAGCCGCCACCGCCGCGGCCCCGCAGCAGGAACACGTCCTGCGCCGTCCACGCGACGATGTCGGTCACGCCGTCGACGTCGATCTGGACGGCGGCCGCGCCGAGGAGCTCGTCGTCCGTCCCGAGCACCCGGTGGGGTCCGGTGTCTCCGCCCGACCACCACAGCTCGCCGCCCTTGCGCGCGACGTACCCACCGGTGACCGCCAGGACCTGGTCGGCGTCCTGGACGGGCGCGACCCACGCCGACGCGAAGGGGTACCCGGGCCAGTCGGTCTGCAGGACGTGGACGGTCGCGGACGTGCCGCCCACCGGGGTGATGGCGTAGCTGCCGGGCTGATCCAGGACGACGCCACCGAAGCCGAAGCCGTCGAACTTCGTGGGGACCGAGGTCTGGTCCACCATCACGGACAGGTCGTCCGTCTCGACGCTGGCGCCGAACCGGTTCGTGGCCCGAACGAGCGCGCGGTACGGTGCGACGCCCACGCCGGGGATGGCCTCCGTCCCCGTGGCACCGCCACCGTCGAGCTCCTCCGCCGGTGACGGGAGGAGCTCGCGACCAGTGCCCGTGCACGCCGCGAGCGCCAGCAGGGGGAGGACCCTGCCCGCTGCGAACCGAACCACCTGGACACCGCCCTTCATCCACGCCTCCCCGGCCGCGTGCGACCCAGCGGGAAGACTACACCAGCGGGGCGGCCGCTTGCCCCGATCTCCGCGCACCTGCTAGGTTCCGATGTCCCTCCCGCGGGTCAGAGCCGAAGACACCGATGGATCCACGCGCGCTCCAGGAGCGCAGCCCCGAGAACCCACGCCGGTTCAAGTTCCACCGCTGCCTCGGCCGTGGAGGCTTCGGAGAGGTGTATCGCGCGACCATGTGGCGCGAGGGCGGCGTCACGACCGAGGTCGCGGTCAAGGTGCTCGCTGCGGACGTCGATCCCGACAGCGACGCGGTGCGCCGCCTCAAGGACGAGGGCCGGCTGCTCGGGGCGCTCTCGCATCCCGCCATCCTCAAGGTCGTGGACCTGGTCCTGCTGGCGGGGCGCGTGGCGCTCGTCACGGAGTTCGTCGAGGGCCAGGACCTGCACAAGTGCGTGGGGAGCGGCCCCACGGACCTGCCCCTGCGCGGTCTGGTGGAGACCATCGGCGAGGTGGCGGAGGCGCTGCACGTCGCCTGGACGACCGAGTCGCCCTACGGCGGCGGCCCGATGCACCTGGTGCACCGCGACGTGAAGCCCCAGAACGTACGGATCGGCGTGCACGGGCAGGTCAAGCTGCTCGACTTCGGCATCGCGCGGGCCGCCAACGTCCAGCGGGAGAGCAACACCCAGACCAACCTCCTCATCGGGAGCTGGCCGTACCTCGCCCCCGAGCGACTCCAGGAGGAGGAGGCGAACCCCACACCGTCGATCGACGTGTACGCGCTCGGATGCACGCTGTTCGAGGGGCTCGCCGGGGAGCGGCTCATGGAGCCCTACCGCCTCCTCGACCTCTACAAGGCGGTGGACGAGGAGGGTGCGTTCCAGCGGATCGTGGAGAAGCGGCTCGACACCGTGAAGGCCCGGATCCCGCCCCGCGTGGACGACCTGCTGCGCCGGATGCTGGCGATGCGCGCCGCGGACCGCCCCAGCCCGGATCAGATCGCGCAGCAGTGCGACGGCCTGGCCGAGGACCTGGGGAGCGTCGGGCTGCGCCGCTGGGCCCGGGAGCGGGCCTGGGTCGCGGCGGAGGACACCGAGGGACCCCTCACCGACTACGAGCTGACCGAGGGTGAGCCGGTCGACACCTCGCTGGCGTCCAAGACGTTCGACTTCGGGGCGAGCACGCCCGCGCCGCTCGTCCGAACGATCGAGCCCGTGTACGAGGAGGATGCCCCGACCCAGATGGTGGGTGTGGCGCCACCTCCGCCACCTCCGTTCCGAGGGACGCCGGGGGCCGCGCCTCCCCGTGGGACGCCGCCGGCCGTGGCGCGCCAGCAGGCGCCGAAGAAGCAGGGAGCGGCGACCAAGAAGTCGGCCCCGGCACATCCGCCCCAGGCGGTCGAGAAGCGCGCCACCCCGGCCCCGGCCACCCCGCGGGCCGCGCCACCCCGCGCCCCGACGCCCAGCCCCGCCCGTCCGCGTGGGGGGACGCCCGCGCCGGCCGCGCCGCGAGGGACACCGGCGCCCGCTGGTCCGAGGGGGACCCCGGGAGCGCTGCAGCCGCGTACGCCGTCGTTCGGGGACGGTCCGTCGCCGCTGTCGTCGTCCGGGAACCAGGACCGGACCGTGCTCCTCGGCACCGACGAGCCGGGGATCCCGGACCTGCTGGCGATCCGGATCGACGAGCCCTCCGAGATCCCCGAGGAGCCGCCGGCCCCGAACCGGACGTTCCGGCTGGCCATGGGGCTGGTGGGTACGGGTGTGGCGCTGCTCGCGCTGGCGGGGATCGGACTCGTCGGCATCGGTGTGTGGTGGATGAGCCTTCCCGGGCCTTCGCCGGATCCCGTGCCGCTCGTGACGCCCACGCCGTCGCCGGACCCCGTCGAACCGACGCCGGCCGTTCCGGCGCCAGACGCCCCCGATCCCACGCCGGCCCCGGCGCCGACCGAGCCCGTCCCCGCGTCGGCACCGGAGCCCGCACCGGTCCCCGCGCCGGTGGCACCGACCCCCGCTGCGCCCGCGCCCGCGCCGACCCCCACGCCCACGGCGCCCAGGCCGACGCCGACACCGACACCGACGCCGACCCCCGCACCTGCTCCGGAACCCGCACCCGCCCCGGAGCCCGCACCCGCGCCCGAGCCCGCCCCAGCGCCGACGGGGGATGCCTTTGCGAGCCTCGTGATCACGGGCGATGCGCTCGTCGAGCTCCGAGGGGAGTTCGGGAGCTTCCGCAACGGCACCCCGCTGCCCCCCGGCAGCTACCAGGTGTTCGTGGACTTCGGCGAGGGCATGGTGGACACCGCCCACACCACGAAGGCGGTGCCGGGCGGTCAGGTCGTCGTCAGCTGCGAGAAGTCCTCGAAGGAGTGCTTCACCCTCCCTTGACGGTGAAGTTCCACGCCTTGCGGACCTCCACCCGAGGCTCCAGCTCCTCGGCGACGAACGCGCGATGGATCGGGTCGGCGAGGTAGGCGCCCACGTCGGACAGCGCGCCGAACCGCACCGTCAGCGCCACGTCCCACACGTCCGACGCCTCGTCGGCGGGGATCCCGACCAGCACACCGCGAACGCCGGGGATCGTCGGCAGCACCGCCAGCGCGCGCTCCTCGATGCGCGCGCGGTCCGCCCGATCCTTGAGGCGCAGGTACACGTGCCGCTCGATCATCGTCTCCTCCAGCGAAGCAGGAACATCGGTGCCAGGCCCATCCAGAGCGGACGTCGTCCGCACGGGGCAGGGTCGGCGTCCAGCAGCGGCAGGCGCGCCCGACCCGCGCCGAAGGCCAGATCGGGCGACGGCGGGAAGGGGTCGTCGCTGCGCGCGTAGGTCTGGAGGCGCTGGAACGCCTCGCGAGGGGTGAGGGACGGATCGCTCGACATCACCACGGCGATCAGGCCGGCCACCACCGGCGTCGAGGCCGAGGTCCCGGAGAACCCCGCGCCCGAGTAGGACTCGGAGTCGATCGCGTCGGGCCCGGCGATGTCGGGCCGCGGCTCGCCCACCCGGTTCGGTCCCCAGCTCGAGAAGCCCTCGGGCCCGGCGGTCCAGTAGTTGCGCGCGTTGATGGCGCCGACGGCGACCGCGAGGGGGTCCGCCTGTGGATCCACCACGGACGAGAGCGCCATCGGAACCGCGGGCTGGCCCGCGCGGAAGACCAGGTCGACGTCGAGCCCCACCACCGGACCGCGCTCCCGCGTGATCTCGATGTGGTACCAGCCCGGCAGCCGCGACCCGCGGACGATGGGCCGCTCGACCGGCTCGCAGAGGGCACCGTCCTCGGCGGGTTCCGGGTCCTGGAGGGCGTCCACCTCGGAGAACACCCGGCCCGCGCCGTCGGTGATCCGCACCGACAGGTCGGTCGTGCCGCACGAGCCGAACTGGTTCCAGAGCACGCTGACGGGGACATCGTTGTCCGCCTCGAGCCAGATGCCGTCGTCGCCGTCTCCATCGAGCCGGTCGTCACCGTTCCGGTCCACCCAGGGGGACCGCCAGTGGAGGTTGGCGTCGTTGCCGGCCGAGGTCACCAGCAGCACGTTGGCGGCCTCGAGCTCGACCAGCAGGTCGTGGTAGGGCCCGGTCCCGTCGTAGAAGCTCTCGTTGTAGAACGACAGGGACATCGTGATCACGTCGATCCGGTTGCGGATCGCCCAGTGCACGGCGTTCTCGAACAAGGTGCCGGTGCCGGCGCGCACCGCGTAGATCTCGGCGTCCGGTGCCATGCGCCGCACGGTCTCGGTGCACGCCCACCCGTGGACGCCGTACTCGATCGCGAAGTGCGTCGAGAGCTCCTCGATGGGCGTCTCGCAGCTCGGGGACAGCAGGCAGTCGCGGGTGGTCACCTCGCCGATCACGTCCGGATCGACGTGAACGCCGAACCAGGAGTTGTCGAAGATCGCGACCTTCACGCCCTGACCGCGATGACCTGCCGCGTGCCACAGGTCGGCGTTGGTCACCGCGGCCGGATCGCCCGCCACGAAGGGGACGCCGTCGGGCTCCACGACGTCGGGACGCCCCACGCCCTCGCGGCGCCAGGGGGTGCCGTCGGTCGGCGGCGCGGCCAGGATCGCGCCCGTCGCGGAACGGGCGATCGCACCAGGGTGATCGGGCACGTCCACACGGACGAGCTGGTCCGGGTCCAGCGACTCGAGCTCGATCGGCGGGAGTGGCACCGCGCCAACATACCGCGGCTCGGCGCCCTCACCCTCGCGGTCCGAGGTAGGCTCCCGCCGTGTCGGCCGTGCGGACAGCGGACCAGGTCCTGCGTGAGCTCGAGGAGCGCCTCGCCTCGGACGATCCGTTCGAGGTGCGCGCGGCGGTCTCCGCCGAGCGGGAGGGCGGGTCCACGGACATCGCGCTCCACGTGGCGACCGCGGCGATCTGCTGTGAGATCGGCCGGATCCGTGAGGCGCGGGACGCGGGTGCGCGGGCGGTCGCGCTCGCGCGCAAGCTCGACGAGCGGGCCTGGATCGGGCGCAGCGTCGCGATCTCGGCCTGGATCTCGTGGGTCGAGATGGACGTCACCACGGCGATCCAGCTCGCGCGCCGAGCGCGGACGGAGGCCGGCGACGACGCGTGGACCGACGTCGTGACGCGCCTGGTGCTGGCGGACCACGCCAGGCGCACGGGCGATCTCGCGGGTGCGCTCCAGCTGCTCGCGTCGCAGGACGCGGCCCTGGACGGCGAGACCAGCCCCTGGTTCGGCGCGCTGGCCGAGGTCGCGAGGATCGAGGTCCTGACGGCGACGGGCGATCTGGACGGCTCGAGGGTGGAGCTGGAGCAGGCGTTCGCGCGGACGGACCCGTACCGCCGCGTGATCCACGCGTGGCTGGTGGTCGCGCTCGCCGATCTGGCGCGTGCCGCCGGTGACGAGGAGGGTGGTCGTCAGGCGGTCGACACGGAGATCGCCCAGCTCGAGGGCACCTGTTGCGCCTCGCTCGGCGAGCTCCTGGCCCTGCGCGGCTGGTTCCACCAGCAGGCCGGCGAGCTGGAGGAGGCGGCGCAGCAGCTCGAGCGCGCCGTCCGCGTGTTCGATCGCCTGGCCAACCCCTCCCGCCACGAAGCCAGGATGTCGCTGGCGCTCGTGCACCTGCTCTCCGGGCACCCCAACCTGGCCGCCCGGCTGCTGGAGGAGATCCCGGTCCGCGCCGTCGCCGCCGAGCAGATCGCGCCCCTGCGCGCCGCGTTGGCGGCGGCCGAGGGGGACGTGCGGCGGTGGGCCTCGCACCACGAGCGCGCCCACCAGTTCATGGTCGGGGCGCGCACGGGATCGGAGGAGCAGGCCCTCGCGCTGCGGTTCGCCGGGGAGCGGTGGGCGTCGCGGGGTGGCCAGGAGAACCGTCGCCGCGCCTTCCGCGCTCGCAGCCTGGCCCTGCACCACTGGGAGCGGCTGGGGCGCCCCGTCGACGCGACCGCCGAGCTCCGCGAGCTCCGGCTGCTGGGGAAGGTGGGTGTTCCCGTGCCCGCCGGTCCGTACGACCTGCTGTCCATGCTCGGCGCGGGGGCCATGGGGGAGGTCTGGCTCGGTCGGCACGTGGTCCACGACGCCGAGGTCGCCGTCAAGCTGCTGCGGATGGACGCCACGCAGGACGACTTCCTACGGAGCAGCTTCGACGCCGAGATCCGCGCCATCGCGGCGCTCGAGCATCCGGGGATCGTCCACATCCTGGGGCATGGCGTGCTCGACTCCGCGGCGGCCATCGCCGGCAAGCCCCAACAGGTGGGCGCGCCCTGGTTCGCGATGGAGCTGGTGCGCGGGGGGACGCTGCAGGACGTCTGTGGTCGCCTCCGCTGGTCCGCCTGCCGGGGCATCCTCACCGGGCTGCTCGACGCCCTCGCGCACGCCCACGCGCGCGACGTGCTGCACCTGGACATCAAGCCCGCCAACGTGCTCCTCGAGCCGGTCGGCGAGGGGGTGCGCCCGCGCCTCGGCGACTTCGGGCTCTCGGGCCTCGTCGCGAACGGGCAGCTCGCCGCCGGCACGCCGCAGTACATGGCGCCCGAGCAGTTCCGCGGCCGCGACCTCGGGCCCTGGACCGATCTGTACGCCGTCGGCTGCCTCGTGTGGGCGCTCGTGACCGGGCAGCCGCCCTACGTGCTCGACGACGTGGTCTCCCTCCGAAACGCCCACGTCGCGGGCCAGCTCCCGGAGCTCGACGCGGTCGTCCAGCTCCCCGAGGGGTTCGAGGCGTGGCTGGAGCGCCTGCTCGACCCCGATCCCACCACGCGCTTCGAGTCCGCCGCGGACGCGTCCTGGATGCTCCACGTCCTGCGGGACCCACCGACGGACGAGCCGCCTCGGGACGCTGCCCCCGGCCGCAACCAGCAGACGACGCCGATCACGTTCTCGCTGCCGGCCTGGGGTGAGCTGCACACCGCCGACGTGGTCCAGGCCGACCAACCACTGCTGGTCGAGCTCCCGCCGATGCCGGTGAGCTGGAAGGCCACGCCGGTCGAGCGGCCCCGGGGCGTCGAGGCGCTCGAGCTGTACGGCCTGCGGCGGCCGCCGCTCGTCGGGCGGGTTCGCCAACGCGACCTGCTCTGGGCCACGCTCGCCGACGTGAAGCGGCGCGGTCGCCCGCGGCTGGTGGCGCTCGAGGGCCGCTCCGGAACGGGCCGGACGCACCTGGCGCGCTGGTTCGTGGAGACGGCGCGCGAGCGTGGCGTGGCGAGCGGCCACACCGTCCGCTTCGTGGCGGATCTGTCCGGGCTCTCTCCGCTCGTGCGTCGCGTGCTGCGCGCCGAGGAGCTCGAGCCCGACCACCTGCGCGCGCGCGTCGCCCGCTTCTCCTCCCGCCTCGACCCCAACGACGCCGAGCGCCTCGTCTCGCTCGCGGTCGGTCGCGCGCCCGAGGAGGAGGACGTGCCCGCGGTCTGTGCGCTGCTCGGCGCGCGGGCGGGGCTCCGACCGCTCGTCGTGTGGATGGAGGGGCGGCCCGCGCAGCACCCGCTCGCGGTCGCGCTCGCGGTGAGGCTGCTCCGCGAGCAGGCGCCGCTGCTCGTGGTCTTCGAGGCCTCCCCGGGCGAGGACCGCGAGGCGGACCGACGGTACGAGGAGCTGCTGGACCTGCCGCCCACCATGGCCGTCACGCTCGAGGCCCTCGGCCCGAGCGAGCTCCGCGAGCTGGCGCGGGAGCTGCTGCCCCTCGATCCCTCGCTGATCGACCGCGTCGTGGATCGGGCCTCGAGCGACGCGGACCTGGTGGTCGCGACCATCTCCGACCTCGTCCGGCGCGACGCGCTCCGCGACGACCTGCACGGGCTGGTCCTGCGCGACGGCATGGAGCTGGCGCCGCGCGCCAACCTGATGCGCGCGTGGGTCGACAAGCTCGAGACCATCCTCGATCCCCTCCCGCTGGCCGCGCGGGACGCGCTGACCGCCTGCGCGGTCGCGGGCACCGACATCTCCGCCGAGGGCTGGCGGGCGGTGTGCGACGCGGTCGGCCTGACGGCACCGAGCTCGCTGGTGCGCGCCCTCCGGGCCAACCGCCTCATCGGCGCGACCAGCCTCCGCGGGTGGTCCTTCGGCCACTGGAGCGTGCCGGTGCACCTTCGCGAGGAGGCGCTGGCGGACGGTCGCCTGCCCAGGCTCGCCCGCGTGGCGGCGGACCACCTGCGGTTCGACGACCCCGGTCGCGAGGGGATCGCCCTGGTGGACGCCGGGCTGTTGGACCGCGCGCTCGAACCGTTGGGTGAGGGCCTGCGGGACGCGCTGGCGCGCTCCGACGTGGGCCGGGTCACCGCGCTCTGCGACGCGATGGAGGCGGCGCTCCGCATGCAGGGCATCGCCGAGAGCGATCCGCGCTGGCTCGGGCTGAACCTGTCGCGGGCGCACCTGCTCCGCCTCCAGGGGCGGCGCGACGTGGCGATGGAGCTGGCGTGTGGCGTGGTGGAGGCGGCGGGTTCCGCACCCTCGGACCTCCTCTACCAGGGCCTCACGCTGGTCTCGGCGCTCCAGAGCGAGGCGGGCGACGGCGTGGGGTCGACGGCCACGCTCAAGCGCGCCCTCTCGGTGGCGCGGACGCTCGAGGACCCACGCGCCGTGGCCCACGTGAGGTTGGCCGTCGCGGACGCCGCGCGCCAGCGGGGGGATCTCGAGGGCGCCGCCCGTCACTACGACCGAGGTCTGCGGGAGCTCGAGGGTCGGTCGGACCTGCGGACCCTCGCCTCGCTCAAGCTCGGGCTGGGCCTGGTGCAGGCCGCGCGGGGTCACCTCGAGCGCGCGGTCGTGACCCTCCGCCAGGCCATGGAAGAGCTCGACGCCACCGAGGAGCGCAGCGGCGCCGCCGAGGCGCGGACGGCGCTGGCGCGGATCGCCTGTCGCCAGGGACGGACCCGGGACGCCTCGCGGCTGTTCACCGAGGCGCTCGACCTGCTGCCGCCCACGGACCGTGCGCGCCGGGCCGACGTCCTGCTCGACCAGTGCATGGTGTTGCTCGCCGACGAGCGCTGGGAGGAGCTCGCGAGCCACGTCCGCACGGTGCTCGAGGAGACCCCGGGCCTGCCGCAGGACACGAAGACCTGGGCCTTCGCCCTGCTGCTCGCGGCGCGCGTGGAGGCGCCGGAGGAGGAGTGGAGCGTGCTCGCGGACACGCTGGAGAGCCTGCTCCGCCAGACGGTGCTGGTGGACGCCGACGTGGCGATGGTGCTCGAGACGGCGGCAGGGCGGGTCGCCGGGGTCCGCGCGCGCCGTTGTTGGACGCTGGCCGAGGCGCAGTGGCGGACGCTGGGGGACCGCGAGCGGGCGCGTCGAGCGCGCGAGCTGGCCCGGGGATGAGCTTCCGGGCGCTGCGCTGGGACGAGCTGACGACGGACGAGCTGTACGCCATCCTGGTGGCGCGGCAGCAGGTGTTCGTCGTCGAGCAGGCCTGCGCCTACCTCGACGCGGACGGCGCGGACCCGGTCGCCGTCCACCTGCTGGCGACCGACGAGCTCGGCCTGTGGGGCTACCTGCGGCTGTTCGCGCCGGACGCGTCGGGCTGCGCGCGGATCGGTCGGGTGCTCACGGTCGCTCGTGCGCGGGGGAGCGGGCGGGGGCGTCCGCTGATGGAGGCGGGGCGCGAGGAGGTCGAACGTCGCTACGGCGTCGTCCCCGTGCGGTTGTCCGCGCAGGCCCACCTCGAACCGTTCTATGCGTCGCTCGGCTACGCGGTGGACGGCCCGGGCTACCTCGAGGACGGGATCCCCCACGTCCCCATGATCCGGCGCCCCTGACGGCGTCAGCGCCAGTCGACGTGCCAGCTGCCTCCCTCGTCCAGGACCCGCACCACCGCCCCAGCGATCTCGGCGCGGATCTCGCCCGGCGACAGCTCCGTCAGCACCGCGCGATCGACCGTCGACGCGTCGAGCGCGGCCCACCTGCGGCGATCCTCGACCGTGGCCGGGATCCCGGAGGCGAGCTCGGTGGCCACGCGGTCCTGGGCCACCGGCGCGCACGCGGTGGCGACGTCCGCCAGCAGCTCCCGCCCGCTCGCGGCCAGGCCCGTCGTGGACGACGCGTCGAGGGTGCCCTCCGGCAGCGCCCAGCGCGTACGGAGCTCCTCGATCGCGGGGACCCGCGCCGGGTCGACGGCGGCAGGGACGCACCACGCCAGCACCCTGCCCGCCTGCGCCGCGGCCCCGGCGCCCGTGAACGCGTCCGACCAGCCGCTCGCAGGGGGCACACCGAGCGCGAAGCCCGAGCGCCCCGCGATCGCCGTCCGCAGCGCGTCCCGTACCGGTCCGTCCCACGCCGGGGGCAGATCCACGACCTTCGCGGCGCGCACCTGCGCGCGAGCCATGCGGACCAGCGTGCGCCCGCGTTCGGCCACGGCCTCGTCCGGACCGGCGCAGGTCCGCCACGCCCCGTCCTCGTAGACCCCTTCCCACCCTTCTGCCCCGAGCGGCACCCGGGTGCGCTCCGGCGTGCCCGGGACCAGATCCACCGTCGGGCCCTCGGGGAGGTCGACGAGCGGCAGCGATCCCGCCATCAGGTCGAGCGTGTCCACCAGGAACGCGCGCCCAAGGGACTCGGGGAGCGGCATCGGCAGCGGATCCTCGCCCTCGGCAGCGACCATCCCGTGGTGCTCGGCCAGTCGACGCAGGCCGGGGATCTCCGTGTCGTCGCCACGCAGCTCGACGAGCACGCCGCCGGCCAGGGCGCGGGCGCTCCGGTCGCACAGCGCATCGACGAGGGCGTCCGGGGAACGCTCGGTCCGGGTCTCCTCCGCGCGCCGTGCCACCACGGGGACCGCCGCCGGGCCGAACGGACCACGCCCGGACAGCGCGTCGAGCAGCCAGGTGCCGCGGTCGGGCATGAGCTGCACGAGGGGAGCGGGACCCCCGACCTGGACCAGCACGATCCACAGGATGTCGAGCGCCACCACCAGCCCGGCGGCCACCTGCGGGACCTTCACCGTCATCCCGCGGTCCCGCATCCGACCGATCACGAACCAGGCGAGCCCCAGCGGCAGCCCGGCCGCCAGCAGCAGCGAACCGACGGCCACCCCGATCGCCGCGGGGAGCGGAGGCCAGGCCTCGGCGACCGTGCTGGCCGCCGCCGAGAGCACGAGGGTGCCGGCGAGCGCCGCCAGCGTGGCTGCGAGCGCCCACGGCCAGGTCGCCGTCCGTCTCGTCGGAGTCTCCACGTCGCCTCCCCGCGGACCTACGGACCGCGCGTCACGAACCTTTCACCCAGGAGACGGGGGTCGCGCAATCCTCGGCGATCCAGGCTGCGGATGCTGTGGTGTAATGCTCGGGTAATCCGTGGCCCTGTTCTCCACCGCCGCGAGCGGTAGGATGAGTCATCACCGACCTGGGGGTCCCCATGAGCGTCTGGAACGACTGGTCGCGCAGCGAGCGCCGCGGCAACTACGCGATGATGACCGGCGTGCTGATGACCGCGATCATCGGCTTCAGCGCGTTCTCCGTCGACATCTCCCTGATCACCCTGGCCGAGCTCCAGGCGCAGGCGACCGCGGACGCGGCCTCCCACGCCGCGCTCGTGGCCTTCCGGATCAACAACGACACGGGGGAGGGCGACACCGCCGCCCAGTGGATGGTGAACTACAACAAGGTCGCGACGGCCTACGCGACCATCGACCCCGGGTACCCGCAGTACGGCACCTGGGACTACACCACGGCCACGTTCACCCCCGGCCTGGGCGCCGGTGGGTTCGCGAACGCCGCCGAGGTCGCGGTCTCCCGCGAAGGCGCCAACACCCTGGAGCTGATGCTCGCGCCGATCCTCGGGGTGTACACGCACGACGTGCACGCCGACTCGATCACGGCCCAGCAGGATCGCGCGATCATGATGGTCATCGACCAGTCCTGCTCGATGCAGGCCTCGGGGAACACGTCGGCGGTCGCGCTCAACCGCATCGGCGCCATGACCTTCCTGGACTACTTCGTCGACCACCCGCAGGACGGCGACCTCCTCGGGATGTCGGTCTTCGCGAAGTTCGCGCTGCTCGAGCCCACCCTCGCCAACCCGAACGGCACCCAGGGGCCCTCCACCACCGCCCCCACCGTCAACCAGCGTCCCTGGATGCCGCTGGTCGAGGTGGAGACCAACACGGCGCTCCTCCGGACGCGGTTCGCGGGCATCTGCCGCACCAACAGGACCTCGGACTTCATCGGTGGACTCCAGACGCTCAGCGGGACGCAGTGCCGCGTCGACCTGGTCTCCGGCCTCGCGAGTGGCGCGGGCACCTGGGTGTACAAGCACCGGTCCAACGAGATCAGCAGCAACACCAACCCGTACCCCGCGCTGTACCAGGCGGTCAACGAGCTGTACTACCGCTCGGACGCCCCGGACAACCGGTACTTCAAGGGCATCGTGTTCATGACGGACGGCGTCGCCAACGTGCCGGACCAGGCGACCGCCGAGTCGAACGCCATCAGCGTGGCGAACGACGCCTGGGCGCACGACATCAGCATCTGGACCATCCTGTACCACAACGGCAGCTTCAACGACACGTTCATGCGGAACATGGTGCGTGGGTCGGGGTACTTCGCGTCCTCGCCGGACGCCGCCGACCTCCCGGTGCTCTACGAGCAGGTCGCGAAGTCCATCCCCACCGCGCTGGTCCGGTAGGAGGCTCCGATGCGTCACGAACGACAGCAGCGACGCGGCGCGAACGCCATCGAGTTCGCGCTCACGCTCCCGCTCTATCTCCTGATCGTGCTCGGAATCATGGATTTCGGGTACCTGTACCACATCCAGGCCGGCCTGGACAACGCGGCCGCCACCTCGTGCCGCGAGGGCGCCAAGATCGATCCGAACGACGGTGACCCGGTCGCGACGGCCTCGGCCTTCCTGACCTCCCGGTCGGCGCTGTTCTGCAGCGGTGGCTGCACCATGGACGTGCAGGACCTCAACACCGGGCAATGGGAGCCTCCCGACCGCACCATCAAGTGCGGCATCACCCGGTCGTACACGCCGCTCATCGGGCTCGTCCCACACCCCGCCACCCTCTCGAGCGTCAGCTTCCAGCGGCTCGAGTGGCAGAGGAATCCGACGCCATGAAGACCAACCAGGACCTTCGCGTGATGCGTCGCCGTGGCTCCGCGGCGATCGAGATGGGCATGACCCTGCCGCTGCTGATCTTCCTGTTGGCGGCGGTGGTCGACTGGGGCTCGTACATGTCGCTGCGCACCTCGGTCGCGCGGGCGGCGATGGACGGCGCGCGGCGCGGCGCCGCGGTGTACGAGGACGACTCCGTCGCCAACCCGGGCGATCTGATCGTTCCGGCCGCGGAGAACCGCGCGCAGATGATCCTCGACGAGATGGGGATCGGCTGCCCGGCGGCGACCTGCAGCATCGACGGCGAGTACTGCGACGTGGGCGAGGCGGCCAACAACTGCAACTCGCCGCCCCTCAACGCGGTGCTCGTGACGGTGAGCTACCAGTACACCCCGTTCTTCGGGTTCGCGGCGGCGCCGACGATGATCACCGAGCGCTCCATCTTCGCGAGCGAGTCGAACAACTGATTCGTCCGTGACGGGAGGCCGGGTCCACGATGGGCCCGGCCTTCGTGCGTGCGGACTCCCTCGTCCATCGTGGTACGCTCTTCGTTCGGGGGGTGGTGATGGTGGCGTTGTGGCTGTGGGGCTGCCAGACCGATCTGCTCGGCTCCATGGGTCTCGAGCCCACGATGAGCGCGCCCGATCCCGTCGCGGAGGCGCCGGCCGAACCCGCTGCCGAGCCGGAGGCCGAGGCCAGCGCAGAGGAGGCCGTGCCGGCCGGGGAGCCCGAGGCGGGGGCCGCGCCGGAGGGCGAGGAGGCCACGCCGCCCGCGCCTCCGCCCGTCGAGTTCAACCCGATCTCCACGCCGCTCGGACGCCGGGAAGGCGGGGTGCGCTGGGAGGGCGTCGGCACCAAGTACGAGCACGAGGAACAGGAGATCATCCCGTCCGAACGGTGAGGCGTTCGCTGCCCGATCGGGTGGTTGGTCGCCCGGTGGGGGTGGCTAGCTCGGGGGCCAGGAGGCTTCATGAGCGTGCGCTCGTTCCCGCTGACCTTTCAGGTGCCCTCGGATCTGCCCGCGGGGCTGCCGGTGCTCCCGCTGCGCCGGGGCGTGCTGCTCCCCGGCATGGTCTCGACCTACCTCGTGGGGCGGTCGCGGAGCCTGTCCGCGCTCCACGCGAACCACCAGGACTGGCTGCTCGTCGCCGCCCAGCGCGAGTCCTCGGCCGAGCCGGAGCCCTCGGCGCTCCTGCCGACGGCCGTGCTCGCGCGGATCATCGAGCGGAAGAAGACCGACGGCGACGCCGAGAGCGTCGTGCTCCAGGGGGTCGCCCGCGTCTCGCTGACCGGTTTCCCGCAGGTCATGCCCCACCTCGAGGCGACCTGGTCCGTCGTGAAGCAGGCCTGGCCCGTGACCACGGACGCCATGGGCATGCGCGACGCCTTCCGCTCCGAGCTGGAGCGCTCGACCGAGGTGCTCGGCGGCGAGGGCCCCGTCCGCGTCCTGCTCTCGCTCCCCGAGACCCTGGTGGCGGACGCGGTCGCTGGCGGGCTGCAGCTGCCCGAGCAGGAGTGGCACAAGGAGATCCTGACCACCCTGGACCCGGTGGCCCGCACCGAGAAGGTGATGGTCGCCATGGTGCGCGCCCGCGAGGCGATCGCTGCCCGCACGTCCATCCAGGAGCGTGTGCAGACGGCCACCCGCGACCAGCAGCGCGAGTTCCTCCTGCGTCAGCAGCTCAAGGCCATCCAGGAGGAGCTGGGGCAGGGCGACGACAGCGACGATCTCGACCGCCTGCGCAACCGGCTGGCCGAGGCGGCGCTGCCCGACGAGGTCCGCGAGGTCACCGACCGCGAGCTGGCGCGCCTGACCCGCCTGGGCAACACCTCACCCGAGCGCTCCGTGGCGGTCGACTGGCTCGAGTGGATCGCCGACATGCCGTGGGGCACCGGCACCGCCGTCGACGTCGACCTGCGCGCGCTCGAAGACGCGCTGGACCGCAGCCACCACGGCCTGTCCGACGTGAAGCGCCAGGTCGTCGAGCACCTCGCGGTGCGCAAGCTCGCCGGCAAGGGCCGTGCGGACGTGCTGCTGCTCGTCGGCCCCCCGGGCGTCGGCAAGACCTCGATCGGCCAGGCCATCGCGGACGCGACGGGACGCAAGCTCGTGCGTGTCGCGCTCGGCGGCCTGCGGGACGAGTCCGAGATGCGGGGCCACCGCCGGACGTACATCGGGGCGCGCCCGGGACGCCTGGTCGAGGGGATCCGTCGCGCAGGGACGCACGACCCCGTGATCCTGCTGGACGAGGTCGACAAGCTGGGCCACGGGCCGTGGGGTGACCCGGCGTCGGCGCTGCTCGAGATCCTCGACCCCGAGCAGAACCACCACTTCGTGGACCGCTACCTCGAGGTGCCGTTCGACCTGTCGCGCGCGCTGTTCGTGGCCACCGCCAACGACCTGTCCCAGATCCCGGGTCCGCTCCGCGACCGGATGCAGATCCTCGAGCTGTCCGGCTACAGCCTCGCGCAGAAGACGGTCATCGCTCGCGAGCACCTGCTCGACGTGGTCGCGCGCAACGCCGGTCTGACGAGGGAGGACGTGTCCATCGACGAGGCGGCCCTGGAGGCGGCGATCGCTGGCTGGACGCGCGAGGCCGGTGTCCGCGAGCTGCAGCGGGTGCTGGGCAAGCTCTACCGCGCGGCCGCGGTCCGCAAGGCGCGCGGTGAGCACATCGAGCCGCTGGTGGTCACCGAGGCGGACCTCCCCGAGCTGCTCGGCAAGCGGCGCTTCTTCGAGGAGGAGCCCGAGGTCACGCGGCGTCCGGGCATCGCGCGGGGGCTCGCGTGGACGCCGGTCGGCGGCGACGTGCTGTACGTCGAGGCCAGCACCTTCCCGGGCCGGGGCAACCTGGTGCTCACCGGGCAGCTCGGTGACGTGATGAAGGAGTCCGCGCGGGCCGCGCTGACCTACGTGCTCGCCAACGCCGAGGAGCTCGGCATCCCCGACGGCGTGCTGGCGGACAAGGACGTCCACCTGCACGTCCCCGCGGGCAGCGTGCCCAAGGACGGGCCGTCGGCCGGTGTGACGCTGTTCACGGCGCTGGCGTCGCTGCTGTCGAACCGCCCGGTGCGGGACGACGTGGCGATGACGGGTGAGGCGACCCTGCGTGGGCGGGTGCTCCCGGTCGGGGGCATCGCCTCCAAGGTGCTCGCCGCCCACCGGCACGGCGTGCGGCGGGTCGTGCTGCCGAAGCGCAACGCGCTGGACCTCGACGAGCTCCCCGCGGAGGTCCGCGACACGCTGGACATCGTCCTGGTCGAGCACATGGAGGAGGTCCTGGCGGCCGCGCTCCAGGCCGAGCCCGACGCCGAGGGTCGCGAGGCCGCGTGACGGGGCCCGCCGCGTCCGCCTCCCCCGTGGGGTAGGGTGCGGCGATGGCTCGCTCATCGTCGCCGACGTGCGGTCCGTTCGTCCTCGAGCGGCGTCTCGCGCGCGGCGGCATGGGCGATGTCTGGGGTGCGTGGCTCGGGGCCACACCCATCGCGGTGAAGTTCCTGGCGTCGGCCGATCCGTTCGCCAGGAGCCTCTTCGCGCGGGAGGCGCGGGCGCACGCCCGCCTCCAGCATCCGTCCATCCTACGGATCCTGGACATCGGCCAGCTCGAGGCGGACGTGCCGGACGGGCCGGCGGCGGGGAGCCCCTGGATCGCGCTCGAGTACGTCTCCGGCGGCGATCTCGTCCGCCTGATGCCGCGCCTGCGCTGGGAAGGGGTGCGTGTGGTCCTCCACACGCTGCTGGACGCGCTCTCCTACGCGCACGCGCAGGGGGTGGTCCACCGGGACCTCAAGCCGAAGAACGTGCTGCTGTCCGGTACGAAGGACCCCGAACCGGGGCTACGGCTCGCGGACTTCGGCATCGCGCGCTTCGGTGCCCACGCCGAGGCCGAGCGCGCCATCCTCGGTAGCCCGAGCACCATCGCCCCCGAGCAGTGCCGCGGCGCGATCCGGGAGGTCGGACCGTGGACCGATCTGTACGCGCTCGGCTGCATGGGCTTCCGCATGGTGGCGGGCTCCTGGCCGTTCAGCGGGCGTGGCGTGGACGCGCTGCGGGCTCACCTGGAGCTCGCCCCGCCCGAGCTGCGCCCGTCCTTCCCGGTGCCCGACGGTGTCGCCGGGTGGTTGGGGCGCCTGCTGGCCAAGTCCATCCGCGAGCGCTTCCACAGCTGCGCGGAGGCGGCGGATGCGCTGGCGGCCCTCCCGGAGGTGGTCGATCCCGACGAACGGCTCCCGGCGGCGCTCGTCGTGGCGCGCGCGCGCCTCCCGGCGCGACGGTCCCGCTCGTACCGCTCCACGTCGGTGGCTCCCCCGGTGGTCGTGGGTGCCGGGCGAGGGCTCGCGCCGCTCAGGACGTGGCGGACGCAGGGTCGGGACGTGGAGCGGGAGGCGCTGTGGGAGCGGCTCGAGGAGGTACGGAGCTCGCGGCGCTGCGCCGTCGTGCTCCTGCGTGGTGCCCGCGGCGTCGGCAGGTCGCACCTCGGGGACTGGCTGGCGCGCGCGGCCTCGCACCGCGGCGTGGGGCTCGGTCTACGAACGCCCTGCTTCCCCGACGACCGGCCGGGTGACGCGCTGCGGCGACTGCTCGGCACCATGCTGGCCACCGAGGGGCTCACGGGCCCGGAGCTCGTGTCGGCGGTGCGCACCCACCTCGGGCTGTGGGGCGAGCCCGACGAGGACCTGGTCCAGGCGCTGGTGGTCGCGCTCGGGGCGGAGGGCTCGTCGCGCATCCGGCGCGGAGCGTTGCGCAGGCTGCTGGTGGATCGAGCCGCCGCCGGTGCCGCGGTCGTGTGGTTCGACGACGCCGGTGCCCACCGCGACGTGATCCGGTTCGTGGCGACCACGCTGCAGAACGACCTCCGCGCACCCCTGCTCTTCGTCCTCGACACGGGCGAGGCGGTCGGGGAGGACCTCGATGCCCTCGCGGAGCTCCCGCGGGTCGAGACCCTGGTGCTGGGTAAGCTCACGGACCGCGACATCGCTCGCCTCGTGGACCAGTCGCTCCCCGTGGCCTCCGGGCTGAAGGCACGCATCGTGGAGGAGGCGGAGGGCAGCCCCGGCCGGTGCCGTGAGATCGTCGAGCGCCTGGCGATCGACGCCCGGCTGCGCACCAGCCGGTTCGGCTTCGCGCTGCGGCGGCGCGACGCCCTGCCCACCTCGTCGTCGGGGGAGGAGCGCCGCCCCGCGGTGGAGCGCCTGATGACCGAGATCGACCCGGCGTCCTTCCGCCGGCTGGCGCGCGCGGCCGTGCTCGGGGACTTCGTCCCGCACGGGATGTGGGCGAGGGTCTGCGGCGACCCCCTCGCCACGCAGGAGGGGCTGCCGTTGGGTCCCGTGGTGGCTCGGTTCCGCCTCCTGTCACGCCTGCAGGAGCTCGGCCTGGCCAGCGACCAGGACGCGGGCTGGCGGTGGGAGAGTGCGTCGGCGCGGTCCGCCGTCCTGGCGCGCGCGGCGGAGTCCGAGGAGCTGATCGCCGCCCACCGCGCGGTCGCGGAGCTCGTGGCGGAGGAGCCGCCCACCAGCGACGTGCTCGCGCGCCTCGCCCGACACCTCCGCGACGCTGGCCTGCTCGTCCAGGCGCTGGACGTCTACGAGCGGTGGATCGTCGATGCCCCCGACGAGCGCACGCGCTTCGCGATGTGCGACGAGGTCCTGGCGACGGCGACGCGCGTGTCGCTGTCGCGTGGCGACCCGCGCCTGGGGCGCTTCCGGGCCTACCGCCTCCATGCCATGCCCCTGGGGAATCCGGGCGAGGTGAGCAGCGGCGCGGAGGCCCTGCTCGCGGACGCGACGGCCCACGGCTGGGACGACGTGGCTGCGCTCGCGAGCGTGATCGCCACCCTGACGCGGTGGATGGCGGAGGGGACGATCATCGACGGGGCGAACCTCCCGTCCATCCCCTGGTCGGACACACCGGCGACGCCGGTCCTGCTCCACGCCTGGCTGTACGTCGCGGAGTCCTACCGCATGGCGGAGAAGAGGGAGGCGGGACGCGAGGTCGTCGACCGTGTGTTGCGCGCCGCGCGGGGTCGTGGGTGGCGCGACCTGCAGGGGAGGGCGGAGGTGATCGGCGCGAAGATCGACTGCCTGGAGCTGACCACCGACCCCGCCGGCATCTGGGACCTGGCGTCGGACCTGCTCCGCCACGGCTACTTCGCGCGAGCTCGAGACCTTCGGAGCGCCGCCGCGCTGTTGGCGTTCCGGCGGGGCGAGCTCGACCGCGCCCGACGCTACTTCCTCCAGACCCACGGGCTGGACCGCCTCTCGAGCAACGAGTACTCGTTCCCGTTGTTGATGCTGACCCAGATCGCGTTGACCGAGGGGGACACGCCGTCGGCCCGGCTGCACCTCGACGAGGTCCGCGCCGCGCCCGAGCTCGTGTTCTATCGATGCTGGCGGCGGTGCTTGGAGGTCGGGCTCTCCGCGCTGGAGGGTGACGCCGCGGTGGCGGAGGTCCAGCTCGACCTGTTGGCGCCGTTGATGGAGGGCCGCGGCGTGTTGACGGAGGAGGCGGTGGTGCTGGAGCAGGCGGCCGCGCGCTTCGATGCGCTCGGACACACCACGCTCGCCGCGAGGATCCGGGTGTTGGCGGCCGACTGACACCCGGGTGCGGGATCCCACCACACCCAGCCCCCAGGTGCGCCAGACCGCACGCTCCGGGCGTTCGAACGTCGACTATCGCAGGCACGCAACGTGCTACACCGCTGGGGTAGGGGGTTCGTCATGTCCAGTCGGGTGGAGCGAGAGCACGTGGATCTTCGGGCGTTGCTCGACCAATTGGCCGACGCCCACCTCGGCGAGGCGCTGGACCAGGGGGTCGCGCGGCTGCGTGGGCTGCTCCCGGCCCACCTGGCGGCCGAGGAGCGCCCCGGTGGCTTCCTGTCCGAGGCCCGCAAGCGGGCACCCGAGCGCTCGGCCGACATCGACCGGCTGCAGATCGAGCACCGCGAGATCCTCGAGGCGCTCGAGGGGCTCGACACCGACCCGGAGCGCAAGGAGCGCATCGACGCGCTGTGCGCGGTGCTCCGCGACCACGAGCGGCGCGAGTCCGAGCTGATCGCCGAGATCGCCTACACCGAGGCCGGCACGGTCGACTGACCGGCGCTCAGCGCCCGGAGACCGAACGCAGATCCCGCTCCGCGCGGACCGCCACCGTGTGCAGCCCGTCCAGCGTGTCCGCGGCGCCGAGGAGCAGCTGGAGCCCCTTGAGCTGCAGGTCGCGACGGACCTCCTCGCCGAACCGCGTGGCGATGGTCGCCATGCGCTCCAGCGCCTGGTCACGGTCGCAGCCGGGCATGGCGATGAGGAGCTCGCCGGTGTCGATCTCGCCGTGCAGATCGGTGCGTCGCAGGTGCTGGTCGAACAGGCGGACCAGCAGGCGGCGCGCGTTGTACAGCACGATCGTCCCGAAGGTCTCGATCGCGTTGCGCAGGCCGTCCACCTCGACCAGGACGACCGACAGCGGCTTCTGGGAGCGCGAGGCCTTGGCGAGCTCGGCGTCCAGCGCGTCGAGCACGCCGAGGCGGTTGGGCAGGCCCGAGATCGGATCCCGCTCCCAGCAGATGGCCAGGACGCGCAGGATCCGGTCGCGGACACGCTGGGCGGCCTGGAGCGGCTGCGCGTCGGTGCGCATCACGTCGTCGACGCCGATGGTCCGCAGGGCCGACGGGTCGTCCGGCTTGCCCGACACCAGGATCGGCAGGTGGTTGCACCGCGGATGCGACCGCACCAGCTGCGCCAGCGTCAACGCGGACACCCCCGCCACCCGGGCGCCCACCACGATCGCCTTGGCCGTGCCCGCCTCCAGCGCGACCGCGAGCTCGGCCGGCGCCGACGCGATCACCACCGCCAGCCCCACCTGCTCCATGGCGGTGGCGAGCCCGTCGCGCGTGGGCCCGGGGTCGGCGAGCAGCAGGACCTCGATCACGTCCTCCGGAGGCTGGCTGCGCCACCGCGCGAACCGCGTGATGTCCCGCAGCGACACCGGGTGGACGAGGAAGCCGTGCGCGCCGGCGGACATCGCGGCGGCGCGCAGCTCCCAGGCGCTGGCGGGGCCGTGCACCAGGACCGGGAACTTCTCGCGGGAGACGAGCTGCGCGACGGCGTCCACGGCGTCGACGGGCAGGACCACGGTGGTCGGCTGCTCGGTGTGCAACCCGACCGCGAAGCCCTGCAGGTCGTCGAACATGCGCAGCGGCTCGCAGCAGAGCAGGGCATCCTTCGCGAGGTGCTCCGCGGCCTCGCCCGCGACGCCGACGACGACGAGCGGGCCGAAGCGCACGCGCCCGCCGGTGTGGCGCACCGCGTTGGCGACGCGCCGCAGCGCTCGGACCCCCACGTCGGGGTGGGCCAGCTCCTCGGCGGCGTCGTTCGCGGCGCGCGCGATGCTCTGGAAGTCCAGCGACTCGGCGGTCTGCGCCAGCTTCTGGAGCTCGAAGGCGACGGAGTCCTGCGCGTCGGGCTCTTCCTCGAGGAGGAGCGACAGCTCGTGCAGCGCGGTCGAGACCTGCACGAGGAAGGCCTGCCGATAGCGCTCGTTCGCGCTTCGACGCTTGCTCCTGGATCCGGTCGGCTGCTGACTCACGAGCGGCCATCCTACAGCGCTCGTCTCGGCCGTGCTACGTCCGCCGCTGCGACGACGATCGTGGCTGCTTCCAGCGCGCCGGAGAACGCCGTCCGGGGATCCCGATCGGTCCACCCCACATCCGGTGCTTGCGGGGACCGTGTGCCGACGGCGATACTCGGCGCCCCCGGAGGCGTCCGTGAAGTTCGAGAAGTTCACCGTCAAGGCGCGCGAGGCGATCGCCGACGCGCAGCGGCTCGCCGGTCGGCTCGGCAACCCCGAGGTCCGACCCGGACACCTGCTCGCCACCATGGTCGTCCAGGAGGAGGGCGTGGTCGGCCGGATCGCGAACTTCGTCGGGGTGTCCGCCGAGACGCTCGAGGGGGAGGCGGCCAAGGTCGTCGACTCGTACAGCAAGGTCAGCGGCGGCGCGAAGGCGCAGATGTCGCGCGAGCTCCAGACCGCCCTCGACGTGGGCGAGTCGGAGTCGAAGAACCTCGGCGACTCCCACATCTCGACCGAGGTGCTCCTCATCGGCATCGCGGCCGGCTCGGGCAAGTCGGGTCAGGCGCTGCGCAACCTGGGCTTCACGCGCGACAGGATCCTGCAGGCCATCGAGCACGTCCGCGGCGGCCAGAAGGTGACCGGCGAGGATCCGGAGTCCTCCTACGAGTCGCTGTCGAAGTTCACGCGCGACCTGACGCTGGACGCGGCCGAAGGCAAGCTGGACCCCGTCGTCGGCCGGGACGAGGAGATCCGACGCGCGCTGCAGGTGCTGTCGCGCCGCACCAAGAACAACCCGGTGCTGATCGGGGACCCGGGCGTCGGCAAGACCGCCATCGTCGAGGGCATCGCGCTGCGCATCGCCAGCGACGACGTGCCCGAGTCGCTCCAGGGCAAGAAGGTGCTGTCGCTCGACCTCCCGGCGCTGCTCGCCGGCGCGAAGTACCGCGGCGAGTTCGAGGAGCGGCTCAAGGCGCTGCTCACGGAGATCGAGAACTCCCAGGGCAAGGTCATCCTGTTCATCGACGAGCTCCACACCCTCGTCGGGGCGGGCAAGACCGAGGGCAGCATGGACGCCGGCAACATGCTCAAGCCGGCGCTGGCTCGCGGTCAGCTCCGGGCGATCGGCGCGACCACGCTCGACGAGTACCGCAAGCACCTCGAGAAGGACAAGGCGCTCGAGCGGCGCTTCCAGCCCGTGGTGGTGGACGAGCCCTCCGTCGAGTCCACGATCCAGATCCTCCGCGGGATCAAGGACAAGTACGAGACCCACCACGGCATCCAGATCACCGACGAGGCCTGCGTGTCCGCGGCGGTGCTGTCCGCGCGGTACATCTCGGACCGCTCGCTGCCGGACAAGGCCATCGATCTGATCGACGAGGCCGCCAGCCGCCTGAAGATCGAGATCGAGAGCAAGCCCGCCGACATCGACCGGCTCGAGCGCAAGATCGCGGGGCTCGAGGTCGAGCTCGCCTCGATCGGTCGCGACGTGGACGACAAGGCCAGCCTCGACCGCGCCCGCATCGCGCGCGAGCAGATCGCGGAGCACCGCAAGCAGCTCGACAAGCTGATGGGCCGGTGGACCCGCGAGCGCGACGCCCTCGAGAAGATCACGGATCTCAAGGAGAAGATCGAGCACCTGATGTTCGAGGGGGACAAGGCGCAGCGCACGGGCCAGTTCGAGGCCGCGTCCCGCATCGTCTACGGCGAGCTCCCCGAGGCCCGGCGGGAGCTCGAGCAGCGCAAGGCCGAGCTCGAGGAGCTCCAGGCCGACGGCGCCATGCTCTCCGAGAAGGTGACGTCCGACGACGTCGCCAAGGTCGTGGCCCGCTGGACCGGCATCCCCGTCAGCAAGCTGCGGCAGTCCGAGCTCGAGCGCCTCATCCACATGGAGGAGAACCTCCACCATCGCGTCGTCGGGCAGCACGACGCCGTCGTCTCGGTCTCCCAGGCCGTGCGCCGCGCCCGCGCGGGCCTGCAGGACCCGAACCGGCCCATCGGCAGCTTCCTGTTCCTCGGCCCCACCGGCGTCGGCAAGACGGAGCTCGCCAAGGCACTGGCCGAGTTCATGTTCGACGACGAGAACGCCGTCGTCCGCATCGACATGTCCGAGTACATGGAGAAGCACAGCACCGCGCGGCTGATCGGCGCCCCTCCGGGGTACGTCGGGTACGACGAGGGCGGTCAGCTCACCGAGGCCATCCGCCGGCGGCCGTACGCGGTCGTGCTGCTCGACGAGATCGAGAAGGCCCACCCCGACGTGTTCAACATCCTGCTGCAGCTGCTCGACGACGGGCGGCTCACCGACAGCAAGGGTCGGGTGGTCGACTTCAAGAACACCGTGGTCATCATGACCAGCAACATCGGCTCGCTGAAGATCCTCGAGGCCGCGGGCGACCGCGACAAGGCCGTGGCCGCCGTCGAGTCCGAGCTGCTCAAGCACCTCAAGCCCGAGTTCGTGAACCGGATCGACAACCGGATCGTGTTCGACGCGCTGACCCGCGAGGACATGGACACCATCCTCGACATCCAGCTCCGGCGGGTGCGGAAGATGCTGGCGGCACGGGATCTCGAGCTCGAGGTCACGCCGGCGGCCCGCACGATGATCGCCGACATCGGGTACGACCCGGCGTTCGGTGCGCGGCCGCTCAAGCGGGCCATCACCACCCACCTGCTCAATCCCATGTCCAGCGCGATCATCGAGGGCGGGTTCCAGGGCGGTGACATCGTGAAGGTGGACGTTCGCGACGAGAAGCTCGTATTCTCGAGGATCTACGTCGAGGAGGAGGAGAATGCGCCTCCGGCTCAGCTCCCTGGTCCTCCGGGGTCACCGTCGCCAGAGCCGTGACGCGGGTCGCAGGAACGTGCGACACTCCGGGACCGAGGTGATCGTTCGTGGTTGAGCCCCCGCACCTGCCCGACTCACGCTTCGTCGTGGGCGAGCTCCTCGGCGAAGGCGGCATGGCCAGGGTCCATCGGGCCTGGCACGTGGAGCGGGGGCAGTGGTGCGCGGTCAAGGTGCTCAGGCAGGGGGTCAAGGACAAGGCGCGACGCCGGTTCCTGACCGAGGGCGCGCTGATGTGCCGCCTGACGCACCGCAACCTCCTCCATGGGTGGGAGCTCGACGACGGTCCTCCACCGTTCCTGGTGATGGACATCGCCGAGGGCGGCTCGCTCAAGGACTGGGTCGATCGCTACGGGCCCATGGAGCCGCGCCTCGCGGTCGACGTGGCGATCCAGATCTGCAAAGGCGTGGCGACCGCGCACCGGGCGAAGGTGATCCATCGCGACATCAAGCCCCACAACGTGCTCATCGCGCGCAAGGGCGTGTGCAAGCTCACGGACTTCGGCATCGCGCGCGTACGGGCCGCCGACCTGCTGCAGGAGGACGTGACGGCGAGTGGCGACCTGATGGGGACGCTCGGGTACATGGCGCCCGAGCAGCAGTCGGACCAGGCTCAGGCCGACGAGCGCACCGACGTCTACGGGATCGGCGCGACGCTCTACCACGTGCTCAAGGGGCGCACCCCGCCCACCAACCTGTTCGCGGCCGGGGAGTACCCGGAGACCTTCGAGGGGATCGGCGAGCAGCTCCTGCCCATCCTGCTCAAGGCCGTGTCGTACAAGCCCGACGACCGGTACGACACCGTGTCCGAGCTGGCGAAGGCCCTGCACGACACCTGGGAGCTCCTCCCGCCGCCCTCGCCGGACGCGAAGACCCTGATGACGGGAATCCCGCCCGAGCCGCCGCCCCCACCGGGCATGGTCCGCGCGACCCCGAACACCGCCCCACCCCGGGACTACGTGAGCGAGGACCGGCCGTCGCTCGAGGACGCGCAGACCCCGGTGAGCGCCTCGCTGCCCTCGGCCACCGATCCGAGCGACTTCCGGCGCGCGCTCGTGCAGTCCGCCACCGAGGCGCCCGACGAGCAGCCGCGCACGCGCTGGTGGCTCGCCGTCCCCGTGGTGATCGCGGCGGCCATCGGGCTCTTCCTGTTCGATCTCGCCTGGGTGAAGTCCGCGCAGAACGCAGCGGACCAGGCGGTCCACGACTTCCTCGAGCTGTCGGTGCGCGACGTCGCGGTGGTGGACGATCTCGGCTCGCTGGGCGCGGACCAGCGGGCGCTGCTGGCGGAGTACGAGGCGGTTCGGAGCGCGCCGGACCTCGTGTCCCGCGCGACGGCTGCCGACCGGTGGATCGCCGATCTGCACGCGGCGCTCGAGGCGGCCGCCGACCCCGACGAGCGGACGCGCGCCATCGCCGAGCGTCGCCTGCAGGGTCTCGAGGCGGCGCGTGGCGTCTGGAAGGAGCGGGAGGCGCTCTGGCGTTCCCGGGCGACCTCGGTCCCCGGGCGGGTGGTCACGGCGACAGGTCTCGCGAAGACACCACCGTGACCCGACACGGGAGGGGGTGGTCGATCACGATGGCCCAGTGGGCCACGGCGCGGAGCCGCTTGGCGTCGTCGTCGATGGGCGGCGCGATCTCGACCTCGCCCGCGGTGACCGCGTCGTTGCGCTGACCGCCCACGCGCTCACCGTCGACGAAGAAGTCCAGCTGCCCCGTCGGCGACTCCCGGACCCAGGCCCGCACGCGATCGGCCGCCCCCGACGTCAGGTGGATCAGCGTGCTGCCCGTCATCATCGCGTCCAGCCGGACCGACGCGTCCACCACGTCCTCGGGGCTGGCCAGGACCCGCTCCCCGCCTCGCACCTCGAGCAATCCCGGCGTCGCCAGCGTCGTCGGCAGGCTCTCGCGGACCTCCGGATCCTCCGGGCCGTCCATCCGGGCCATCAGACCTCCCGGCGACGACTCCAGGCGGGCGGCGTACCCCATCTCGTCGAGGCGGGCGGCCACCACGTCCCGCGCCTCGTCGCAGGCCGCGAGCTCGATCTCCATGGGGGCGCCGCTCGCCGTGCGACCCTGCAGCCCGAGCGAGACCATCACCACGTAGGCCAGCGACACGAAGACCACGCCGATGATCGGGAGGACCAGGATCGCCAGCCCCCAGATGGGGCGGGTCTTCAGGCGGGGGTCGTCGGGGTCGACGTCGGACACCCGCTCCGCGTAACCTCGGGGAGGGGAGGGAGCCGTGCCGGACCGGGTGATCGCGGGGAGTTGCGCGCTGGTGACCGGAGGCGCCCGGGGGATCGGCCGGGCGATCGCGGTCGCGCTCCTGCGGGAGGGCGTGAAGGTCGTGATCGCGGACGTGGACGGCGTGGCGGCCGCGCGCACCGCGTCCGAGCTGGCCGGCGATGGGCGCGTGGTGGTGCCGGTGGACCTCGACGTGCGCGATCGGGAGGCCTTCGCCGCGGTGGTGGAGCGCATCGAGTCCGACGTGGCGCCGGTCGACATCCTGGTGAACAACGCGGGCATCATGCCGCTGGGACCGTTCCTGGAACAGTCGCCCGACCGTGACGATCGGCAGATCGACATCAACGTTCGGGGCGTCGTCCACGGCATGCGCGCCGTCCTGCCCGGGATGCTGCGACGCCGACGGGGTCACGTCGTGAACGTCGCCAGCGTCGCCGGCAAGGTGGGGGTGCCCTTCGCCGCGGTGTACGCCGGCACCAAGCACGCGGTGGTGGGCCTGACCGAGGCGGTGCGGCACGAGCTGCGGGACAGCGGCGTGGACCTGTCCTACATCATGCCGGCCATCGTCGACACCGAGCTCACCTCGGGCACCCGGTCCCTGCGGTACCCGCCGAGGGTACGGCCGGAGCAGGTGGCCGACGCGGTCGTCCGCGCCCTGCGCACGGGGCGGGTGGATGTCTTCGTGCCCGAGTTCACCCGGCTCACCGCCGTGCTCCCCATCCTGCTCCCGCGGTCCGTGGTGGAGCGCGTGGGGCGCTGGTTCGGCATCGACCAGGTGTTCGCGGAGCTCGATGCGGACGCCCGCCGCGCCTACGACCTGCGGATGGACGCGTTGTAGGCCGCTACATCGCCATCCAGAGCGCCATCAGGACGACCGAGGTCACACCGGCCACCGCCGCCAGGAGGAGGAGGGCCGCGGACAGCGACAGCGCCATCCACGCGAGCCGGTTGGACGACGCGGGCGGCGCTCCCGGCGCGCTGGGTGGTCCGTCGGTCGACGACTCCCGCCACGCGGGCTGGACCGGGATCAGCTCCGTCGGTGGCGGCGGCGGCGCCGGCGGGTGCCGCTTGCGGACGAACACCTCGGAGGCGTCCGCACGTTCCTCGACCAGCACGCGACCCACCAGCGGGCCTTCGACGGCGCTGGGCTCGTGGAACACCACCTCGCGCACCCACCGACGGATCGAGGGCCCCGGCAGGCTGCCCGACATCTCCTCCAGCCGGGTCTGCACCTGCAGCGAGGTCGGTCGGGCGTCCGGGTCGAAAGAGGTCATCTGGCCGACCAGGGCGGTCAGCTCGGGTGGGTGGGCCCAGAGCCGTGCCATCCGGCTCTCGTGCCACTCCGAGAAGCGCTCGGACCGCGCGGACAGGCCCGCCTGCTCGGACAGCTTGAGCGCCTCGTAGAACCGGTCGCCCGTCAGGAGGCGATAGAGCGTGGCGCCGAGCGCGAACACGTCCGACGGCGGGTGCTGCACGAGCTCGGAGAACGTCTCGGGCGCGGTGTATCCGATGGTGAAGGGCACGTTGCCCGTGGCCGTCCGCGCCTCCCGCGTCATCTGGGTCGAGCGCGCGATGCCGAAGTCGAGCAGCTTGATCTCGCCGTGGCGGCTCAACCGGATGTTCTCGGGCTTGATGTCCCGATGGATGAGCATCAGCGGTCGACCCGTGTCCGGGCTCGGCGTGTCGCAGGCCACCGCGAGCGCGTCCGCGACCGCCGATGCGGCCTCGCACGCCACGCGCGTGGGCAACAGGTGATCCACCCGCGTGAACGAGCACAGGTCCGTGCCCTCGACGTACTCCGTGACCAGCGCGATGCGACCGTCGAGCCGGGTGAGCTCGATGACGGCGACGATGGCGGGGTGGTCCAGCAACGCCAGCATCCGTGCCTCGTCGCGCAGCCGGGCGAGCGCCTGCTCGGCGTTGGGCACGTCCTCTCGCAGGACCTTGATGGCGACCTTCTTCTCGAGGCCCTCGTGGGTCTTCCTCGTCGCGAGGTAGACCTCCCCGAAGCCGCCTCGGCCCAGGCACTTGTGCACGGTGTAGGTGGGCGAGCCCATACGTCGCGGAGGATACCCCAGGCTCGGAGCTCGCCCTACGGGATGGCGCGCAGGATCTCGTCGCGGGTCCGCTCCGCCTCGGCGAGCTCCTGCACGGGCAGCGCCACGCGGCTCCCGGCGACCCGCACGACCAGCTCCGCGAGCCCGCGCCTCCGGAGCCAGGGCCCCTGTCGCAGGTCGACGGACTGGACCTTGCGCAGCGGCAGGACCATGGTCGCGCGGGTCCAGTAGCCGCGCCGCGAGACCGCCAGGGCGCCGTCCACGAGGTACCCCTGGCTGCGGACGTCGAGCCAGGCACCGATCGCGCCGATCGGCAGGATCACGAGCGTGAGCGACCCCACGGGACCGAGCACCGCGACCGCGAGCAGCGTCGTGAACAGCCCGCCGACGACCGCGCGCGCCACGGCCCGCCGCGCCGCCCACGGGTGCGCCGGGAGCAGCTGCAGCCCGTCCAGCTCGGGCAGCTCGGGCAGGGCTGCGCGCAGGACCCGCGTCGCGTCGCCGTGCTCGACGTAGGGCACCACGGTCTCGGCGCGCTCCATCCCGTCGCCCTCCTGCCTGGCGGAGGCGGTCTCGATCGCGATGGAGCCGAAGCCCAGGCGGCGACGGAGGAAGGGCTCGACGAAGGACAACGTCTGGATCTTGGTGAGCCCCAGCCGCGCGGCGCGTCGCGTGAACAGGCCCTGCTCGGACACCAGCGCGTCCCCCTGGCGGGTGAGCCGGTAGCCATAGAACCGACCGATCGCCGAGCCGACGCCGAGCCACCAGGCGCCGGTCACGACGGCGACGAGGAGGACGGGCGCCAGCTCGCGGGACAGGTTGCGCGCGCCCCCGATCTGGTCGGGCGTGGTGCCGGGGCCCATCACGCCTTCGTAGACGAAGCCCAGGAGCACCGCGACGGACGCCAGGCGCGTGCCGGTCGCGCCGAACCAGAGCAGGTCGATCACGCTGGCGTCCACCACGACCTGCGTGGCAGGAGCCTGCTCCTGTGGGCCCTCGGTCCGCGTGGCCTGCGCGCGGCCTCGCTCCAGGAAGGCGAGCAGCGCGTCGGCGTCCTCGACCGAGAGCGCGGACAGCAGCCCCTCGACCTCCTTGCCCGACGCCGTCTCGATCCGCACCTCGACCAGGCCGAAGATGCGATGGAACACGGTGCGCACGAGCTCGACGTTCTGCACGCGGTCGACGGCGATGAGGCGGGTCTGGCGGTTGAGCAGCCCCGTCTCGACCTCGAGGTGGTGCCCGACCATCCGATAGCGGAGCAACGCCCAGTGCAGCACCGTCCCCACGACGGCGGGCGACAGGAACATCGCCAGCACGCCGAGGTCCACCAGCGCCTGCCCGGACACCCGCCCGAGCACGAACCACCCCACCATCAGCGGCCAGACCTGGCGGAGCAGGATCCACGTCCGCGGGATCAGGTTCACGCCCACGGACAGGGGATGGAGCTTCTTCCAGCCCCCGTCGCGGCTCGGCTCGGGCTCGGGAGCGTCGGGCTCAGACACCGTCGTCGGCCTTGGCCGAGCGCGTGAGCTCCTGTCGCAGCCGCTCGGCGTCCTCGGGCTCGAGGCCCGGGATCGTGCCGTCGGCCCCGAGCCCCGACGCGGTGTGGACATGCAGCCGCGCGAGCCCGAAGGCCTGCTCCAGCGGCCCCTGACGCACGTCCACGTGCTGGATGCGGGAGAGAGGGATGGCCGTGATCTGGCGCACCAGGACCCCCCGACGCACGAGGAGCTCGTTCGGACCGAGGTGCCAACCGAGCGCCCGGAACGAGAGCCAGGGCCACCACAGCGCCAGCAGCGCCTGGAGGAACAGGAAGGTCCCGCCCACCGCGACCGAACCGCCGAACGACCACGTCGCCGCGCCCACCATTCCCGCGATCGTGACCGCGGGGAGCCAGAACAACACCAGCCGCGAGAGCGCCTGGAGGTGGAACAGGGCGCGCGCCCGTGGCGAAGGGGGTACGAAGGGCTCCATCGGACGAGCCTGATATCCAGGTGCGGGGAGGACGGTTGAGCGGCGCGCTGGTGATGTGCACCACTCTCGGACCGCTGGTCGCGTCCACCGATGGTGGGCGGATCTCGGGGACGATCGGGGCCGCGCGCGCAGAGGGGACCGAGGGATGGCTGCAGGTCACGCACGGCGGCGTCCGCCTGTGGGAAGGCCCACTGTCGGGGCTCGAGCCGACCCCGCCGCCGCCCGACACCTCCTCGATCGCCCTGACCCATGCCGCCGCCGCGGGTCTGCCCTCCTGCGAGGCCACCCGGATCCGCGTGGGCGCCTGGTCGGAGCCCGTCGACGTGCCCGAGGGCTCGCGGGTGGTCTGGCGGACGCCGTCCGATCTGCTGCTGCGGAGCGAGGAGGGGGTGACCCACCTCGTGTCGGTGCCCGCGGATCGCGCGCTGGCGGAGGCGCTGGCGGTCGAGACGTCGGGCGTCTGGTGGAAGGACGGGTGGCTGCTGGCCGCCGACGGACCCTTCGTCCCCTCGTCCATGGAGCGCGTCGCACCCGGCGAGCCGATCCCGGGCCTCGCCGTGTTGATGGGCCTGACGCCGATGCCCCGCACGACGGTCCCGGTGGCCCCGCCGTGGCGAGACGGGGCCGAGGTCGCCGCGATGGTCGACGAGGTCCGCGCCAACGCCGGCCTGGACCCGATCCCGTGGGACCAGGGGCTCGCGGAGGCGGCGCTGCAGCACGCGGCCTACCTCGCGCTGCACGACCCCGATCCGCACACCCACCGCCAGGATCCGGACGACGCCTGGTTCGTCGGGACCTACCCCGAGGAGCGTGGCGGAGCCTGGGAGATCCTGCTCCGGCTCGGGAGCGCCACCCCCGAGGAGGTCCTCGCGCAGTGGCTCGCCGCGCCGTTCCACCGCCTGCCCCTGATCCGCCCGGGGGCGACGGGGATCGGGGTCGCGCACGTCGGGCGCAGCTGGGTGGCGGAGATCCGTGTCGACACGTCCGTCGGGCCCACGGGCGGCTGGCCGGGCCGGGGCGAGGTCGTCCCCACCGGGCGGTTCGAGGGGCACGAGCAGCCCGACCCGCTCCCCCGATGGCAACACCCGGACGTGAGCTGGCCGACCGGGTGGCCGATCACGGTGTGGGATGCCCCGAAGACGCTCGAGGCCGTGGTCTCCTGCGACGGGGCGCGGCTGCCGTTCTACGTCGCGGACGCGGCGCTCGGGACACCGCGGGAGGCCGTGCACCTGATCCCGCGGTCCCCCCTGGCTCCGGGAGCGACCTGCGCCTGGAACGCGAGCTGGTCGGCGCTCGGCGAGCCCGACGCCGCAACCGCACCGCGCAAGGCGCCCGTGCCCTCCACCGTCACCCGACGGGTCTCGGGGACGTTCCGGGTGGCGCCCGTCCCGACGGCGGTGACGGGGTTGCCCGGCGGGCTCGACGCAGTGCTCACCGAGGTGAACGCGCAGCGCGCGGCTTTCGGTCGCCCGCCGCTGACGCCGACGGCGCAGTCGGCCGCCCGCGCGCGGCTGCTGTCCGCCCGGACCCGCGCGATGAAGGAGGGGCTGTCGCCGAGCCGCGTTCCGGGCGTCGCCGGCGGAGAGCCCGACGACCCGAGGCCCGTCCAGCTCTGCACGCGGCCGGAGGAGCCCTTCGAGATCGACGAGAGCTGGCTGGACCCGAGCCTGGCCACGATCGGCGCAGACGATCGGGCGGTGGTGCTCACCTGGATCGGCGGACGCGGGGGAACGACCTCCTCCCTGGCCTCCCCGCGGACCTGTGTCTGGTTGTTCCCGGCCTCGGACCGCGGTCAGCCCTGACGCGCGGCCTCGGCCACCAGCTGATCCACCGTGTCGAGGATCTGACGGGGATCGAAGGGCTTCTTCAGGAGTCCCGGACCATCAGGTCCCAGGTCCCCGGTGGACAGGAGCCCGCCCGTGATGAGGGTGACCCGCCGGGCCACGTCCGGGTGTCGCTCGGTGAGGCGCGCGAGCAGGTCCAGCCCGGACATCCGCGGCATCTGCACGTCGCACAGCACGAGGTCGAACCGGGCCCCCTCCTCGATGATCCGCAGCGCCTCGTCGGCGCTCCCGGCGGTCTGGACGTCGTGGCGTCTCGCGAGGACCCGCTGGAGCGATCGAAGGAGCGCGGGCTCGTCGTCGACGAGCAGGACCCGGCCCCTCGTGGGCGCGGGCGCGGGCGTCCGGGTCGGCCGCGGCTCGTGCGCCGGCAGCGTGACGCGAAACGTGCTCCCGTGGCCGGTCCGCGTGCGGACCTGGACGGCACCCCCGTGCGCCTCGACGATGCCGTGGGCCACGGACAGCCCCAGCCCCGTTCCCTTGCCCTGCGGCTTGGTGGTGTAGAACGGCTCGAAGGCTCGCTTCAGCTGCTCGTCGGACATCCCGCAGCCGCGGTCCACGACCTCGACGAACACCCAGGTCTCCCCGTCGTGCCCGGCACGCACGGTGATCGGGGCGAAGCGCTGGTCGACCTCCATGGCGTGGGTGGCGTTGACCAGGAGGTTGACGAGCACCTGCCCGAGGCGCGCCTCGTCGCCGTACACCACCGGGTCGCCTTCGACCTCGACCTCCACCTCGAAGCGCCGGCGCCGGTTGGCCTCGGTCACCGTGATCGCGTACCGGATCACGTCCGCGAGACGGACAGGCTCCCGACTCGCTGGTGTCGCGCGGCCGAAGCTCCGGAAGTCCTCCACGATCTTGGAGATGCGCTGGGCGCCGTCCAACGCGTCCTCGAGCGCCTGGACCTCGTCCAGCGACCGTCCGTCGGCCGAGAGCGACTCGATCGCGTAGTGGAGGTTGCCGACCACGAACGCGAGCGGGTTGTTGATCTCGTGGGCCACCCCGGCGGCCATGGTGCCGAACGTGGCCAGGCGTTCGGCGTGCTCCAGCTGCTGGCGGAGCTGACGCTCGCGCTCGATGTCGTGCATCACCGCGACCGTGCCCAGCAGGTGGTCGCCGTCCACCACCCGCGCCACCGTGGTGCTCACGAGGAACTCCCTGCCGTCGCGCCCCACGACCCTGGCAGCCGCGATGGGGTCCGGCTCCGTACCGCCGAGAGCGGTCGCCACCCCGTTGTCCCGCGGCTCGTTCGACCGATCGTCCATCAGCTCCAACACACGCTCCACGGGACGTCCGCGCGCTTCGGTCTCCTCCCAGCCGGTGAGGGTCTCCGCGGTCGGGTTGAGCAGGGTCACGCGGCCGGTCGCGTCGGTCGTCACCACCCCGTCCCGGATGCAGCGGAGCGTGGTGGAGAACAGCCGCTCGCGCTCGCGGAGGGACCGCTCCAGGTGGTGTCGTTGCAGCGCGACCTCGACGGCGGTCTGCAGCTCCTGGCGATGGAAGGGTTTGAGGAGGTAGGCGAAGGGCTCGGTCGCCTTGGCGCGCTCGAGCGTCGTCCCGTCACGGTGCGCCGTGAGGTAGATCACCGGCAGTCGGAGCTCGTCGCGGATCCTGCCGGCCGCGGTGATGCCGTCCTGGGGTCCCTTGAGGTGGACGTCCATCAGGACGAGGTCGGGGTGGTTCGCCCGGGCCATGTCCACGGCCTCCTCGGCGGTGTCGGCCACCCCGACGACCTCGAAGCCGAGGTCGATCAGCGAGTGCTCGATGTCCCACGCGGTGATCCCTTCGTCCTCCACCACGAGGATCCGGGTTCGCACGGTCATTCGACCTCCACCTTCAGCGTTGCCGAGGTCCCGTTGCCCACGTCCCACCCCACGGCGCTCCCCAGCTGACGGGCGAGCGTCGCCACGAGCCTCAGTCCCATCGTCCGCGCGCTCGCCGGCTGTAGGCCCGGCGACATCCCGATGCCGTCGTCGGCGACCGAGACCACCACCAGGGACCCCTCGCGGGCGAGCCGGACGCGGATCCGCCCTGCACGTCCGTCGGGGAAGGCGTGCTCGAGCGCGTTGGTGACGAGCTCGTTGACCACCAGACCGCACGGAACGGCGAGATCCACGGGGAGCGCGACGGTCGGGTCCAGATCGAGGTCCAACACGACCGAGGGCTGCGCCGTGGCCTGCGTGAGGTGGCTCGTGAGGTTCCGCAGGTAGGACGAGAAGTCGACGCGGGTGAGGGTCTCGCTGCGGTAGAGCATCTCGTGGACCAGCGCGATGGCGTGGATCCGCTGCTGCGCCTCCCGGAGCACGGCGACCGACGTGAGGTCCTCCGTGAACCGCGACTGCAGCGACAGCAGGCTGGCGACCACCTGGAGGTTGTTCTTCACGCGGTGGTGGAGCTCCCGGAACAGCGTCTCCGTCTCGGCGAGCGAGGCCTCGAGCCGCGCCTGCATCCGCCGACGCTCGGTGATGTCGACCACCGACGCGACGGTGACCGTGCCGTCGTCCACGACCAGCGGGTTCAGCCCGATCTCGAGCGGCACCTCGGAGCCGTCCTTGCGCACGCCGTACAGGTCGCGTCCCGCGCCCATGGGACGGGCCTCGGGTGCAGAGAAGAAGGCGCGACGGCTGTTGGGGTGCTGGGCGCGGACGCGCTCTGGCACCAGCATCTCCACGCGTTGACCGATCAGCTCGTGGCGGGCGTACCCGAAGAGGTCCTCGATGTGGCGGTTCACGATCACGATCCGCCCCTGCTCGTCGACGACCAGCATGCCGGTGGGGGCCGCCTCCAGCGCCTGCCGCACGAGCGCGTCGTGCCTGACCTGATCGACACCCACGCCCACCACCCTGGCGACGCTGTAACGTCGGTTCTGGCGGTGTCCGGAGATTCCTGCGGACGTCGGCGCACACGGCGGGAGGGCTGAGGTACCGTGCCGGGCCGAGGAGCCCAGGATGCCGATCCACACCGTGTTCGTGGCCAACCGCGCCGAGATCGCTCGCCGCGTCTTCCGGACGGCGCGACGCCTGGGGATGGGGACGGTCGCGGTTGCCAGCGAGGCCGACCGGAGCCTGCCGCACGCGCGGGAGGCGGACCGGACGGTGCTGTTGGACGGCCCCTCGGACGCGAGCTCGACCTACCTGGACGGGGCCCGCATGATCGAGGCCGCGAAGCGTGCGGGCGCGGACGCGATCCATCCCGGATACGGCTTCCTCGCGGAGAACGCCGCCTTTGCCGAGGCGGTCGCGGCCGCCGGGCTCACGTGGATCGGCCCTCCGCCATCGGCCATCCGCGCGATGGGTGACAAGGCGGCCGCGAGGCGGGTGGCCGCGGAACACGGCGTGGACGTGGTCCCGGGCTTCGACGGGAGCCAGGACGAGGGCGAGCTGCTCGCCGCCGCCGAGCGCGTGGGCTTCCCGGTGCTGCTCAAGGCGACGGCCGGGGGAGGGGGCCGCGGTATGCGTCGGGTCGACACCGCCGCCGAGCTGCCCGAGGCGCTGCGGAGCGCGAAGCGCGAGGCGCTGGCGGCCTTCGGGTCGGACGACGTGATCCTCGAGCGGTACGTGACGGGTCCGCGCCACCTCGAGGTCCAGGTGATCGCCGATGCTCACGGCGCCGTCCTGGCGCTCGGGGAGCGCGAGTGCAGCATCCAGCGCCGCCACCAGAAGGTGATCGAGGAGGCGCCGTCCCCGATGGTCGACGCCGCCATGCGCGAGCGGCTCCAGGAGGCCGCGGTGCGGGTCGCGCGGGCCGTGGGGTACGTCGGCGCGGGCACGGTGGAGTTCGTCGCCGACGCGAGCGGGGCGTTCTGGTTCCTGGAGATGAACACCCGCCTGCAGGTGGAACACCCGGTCACCGAGCTCGTCACGGGCCTCGACCTGGTGGAGCTCCAGCTCCGGGTGGCGGACGGCGAGCCGCTGCCGCTGCGTCAGGAGGACGTGGTGCTGCGCGGCTGGGCCATCGAGGCGCGGCTGGTGGCCGAGGATCCGATGCGCGACTGGCTCCCCGCCACCGGCGCCGCCCACCGGGTCCACGTGCCGGTGGAGGAGGGGATCCGGGTGGACGGCGGGTTCGAGGACGGCGACGTCGTCAGCCCGTACTACGACGCGATGCTCGCGAAGATCATCGCCTCCGGCCCGGACCGCGCGACCGCCACGCGCCGCCTGCGTCGGGCGGTGGAGGGGGCGTGGGTCCCCGGTCTGGTCACGAACCTGCCGCTCCTGCGCCAGATCCTCGCCGACGAGCGCTGGAGCGCGGCGGACCTGGACACCGCCTTCCTCGCGCGCGCCGGGCTGCCGCGGCCGCCGCCGGTGGACCTGCGGGTGGGGGTGCTCGCGGCGGTGGCCCTGGGCTCGTGGGAGCGGCGCGGCGGCCCGGGTCCCGCGGGGTTCCGCACCTTCGGTCGCGCGCGCCAGCACGACCGCTTCCGGTATGGCGCCGAGGAGGTGGACGCCTGGTGGACGCCGACGCACGGTGGCGGTCTGTCCGTGGAGGCCCTGGGCGAGACGAGCGCCGTGACCGTGCTGGGCCGCGAGGGCGACGCGCTCGAGCTCGTGGTGGACGGGGTGCGCCAGCGCTGGCGCGTGCTGCGGGTGGCGGCGGTCGCCGGGCGCGCCTCGCTCGACGACGGCGATCTGGTCTACGTCCACACCGGGCGGCTCGAGTCCGTCGTGGAGCTCGCACCGCGCTTCCCGGCGGTGGGCGCGGGGGACGACGAGCCCGGCGCCTGCACGGCACCCACCCCCGGGAAGGTGGTGGCGGTCGCGGTGACCCCGGGCGACGCGGTGACCCGCGGCCAGCGCCTCGTCACCCTCGAGGCGATGAAGATGGAGCACGCGGTGCTCGCCCCCCACGACGGCGTGGTGGCCGACGTCCGCGCGGAGGTCGGCCAACAGGTGGCGGAGGGCGAGCTCCTGGTGCGGCTCGAGGCCGCGGAGTAGCCCTGCTCAGTAGACGTTCACCGACGTCGCGTGGAAGCCCCGCTTCACGCCGCCACCGTCCGTGACCAGCCGGATGCGGATCGTGTCGCCCGGGACCTGGACGCTGTCGAAGTCGGTCTGGAGCCCGTCGAGCACCTGGTAGAGGTTGCCCTCCCCGTCGTAGACGTAGACGTAGTCGTGCCCGGTCTGGGTCTCGACCCCGTAGAAGTGGACGGACAGCGCGTTCGCGCCGGGGTGCGTGTAGACCGCCTCGAGGTCCTTGTTGTTCCCGTAGTGCTGCTGCGCGTCGCGCACGTGGCTCAGCACCGTGTTCACCACCGTCTGCACCTGGGTGTACGTCGCGGGCGGTGACAGCTCGCGGGAGAGGCCCTGCTCGATCATCGCGCGCTTCACGATCTCGCGGGTGGGGTGGCCATAGAGCGCCTCGGCCGCCACCAGCAGCTCGTCGACCGACTCGGCGACGGTCGGGTTCGCGGGGACGCCGAACTGGCTCTCGACGACGATCGTGTCCATCACGTCGGCGCCGAGCTCCTCGCGTGCCCGCCACAGCGCCGCGGACCACAGCTCGCCGTTGGCGTGCGGGTCGGCGAAGCCGCCGGTCTGCCAGCGCTCGGGGTAGTGCTTGCGGCTGTCGAGGCGGCGGATGCAGGCCATGCCGAACGAGGAGGCGTCCCACTCGCCCATGCACAGCGGGTCGTTCGCCACGTTCGCGTAGGCGTTGGTGACCGAGCTGCTCAGGTAGTCGCCGAAGCCCTCGCCGAGCGAGGGGGCGTCGCCGTAGTTGTACGTCCCCTGGTCGTCCTGCAGCGCGTGGCCGTACTCGTGGATGACCACGTCCGCGTCCTCGCCGTCGTCCACGCCGCCGGTACCGGTCGTGATCTCGCGGGTCGAGGGCGTGTACCAGGCGTTGTCCATGAACGAGCCGTTCACCACCACGACCTGGCGGCGGGCGTTCGCGTCGACGAAGCCCAGCTCCTGCAGGTGGTTCTGGGTCCGGTCGAGGTGGAAGTAGACGTTGACCTCCTCGAACCGGTCGTCGCTGCGGGTGTAGTCGTACGACAGCGTGGCCTCGTTCGCGCGGCCCTGCTGGCGGGCGTCGACCCAGTCGCCACGCAGGTAGCCGGAGCCGTCCAGGCGCGGGAGCTCCACCCAGGACCGGGCGTTGGTCAGCGTGGCGCTGTCCCGATCGTTGTTGTCGGCGATGTTCTGGCCCGTCACCGCCTCGGGGTTCGGGTCGAACACGTAGCCGTGGCCGGTGTCGAAGTGGCGCAGGTCGATCGCGTCCACCAGCTCGCCCGTGGTGGCGTCCACCACGACCCGCCAGTCGGCGCCACCCTCGACCACCACGCTCACCCGGTGGACCAGCCGGTCCTCGAGCCAGCCGGTCTCGACCGCGGGGGCCATCGCCTCGCGCTCGCCGTCGGCCAGCACCTCGCGGGCCAGGAGCACCGCCTCGTCGGCGTCCACGACCACCATCGGGTCGACCTCGGTCGCCGCGTGCAGATCGAGGCGGCCGGCGCGCACGACGCCCTGGTCGACGCGCATCACCGCGTCGCCGTCGAGGACCGGGAAGCCCCCGTGGCTCTCGGTGACGCGGACCCAGGTCCCGCTGACGCCCTGGCGCACTCGCTCCACGTCGAAGCGGGCGCCGTCGAGGCCCATCGCCGGTGCCAGATCGTCGAGCAGGCCGATCACGGCGTCCTCCGCAGGCCCGGTGATCGGGATCGCCGCATGGAAGGAAGCCAGCCGGCCGTCGTCGTGGGACGAGGCCTGGACCGGTCCGACCGACCGCGCCTGGAGCTCGGCGAGGACGTCGGGAGCGCCCTCCTCGCTGCAAGCGGCGAGGACGACGAGGAACGGAACGACAGAACGCATGCACACACCCCCTTCAAGGCGTGCGAAACGTCTCCCTCCCCCCGTCCGGTCGCTGTCAAGGGGTTGTATCAGCGCGAAAGGGGAGGGACCTCGTACCAGAAGGCCGTCGACCGCAGCGAGAGGCGGGTGGCGCGATCCTTGTGGTGGACCTCGAAGCGCACCCGCAGCGCGCTCGCGTACGGCAGGGCGTCGAGCGCGCGGAAGCGGGCCTGGACCGAGGTGCCGCCGTGCTCCTCGCAGGGGTCGGCCGCTCCCGCGGCGTCGTCGCGCGGCTTGGCGGTCCAGGGGGCCGAGTAGGTGGCGGCGCTGCACCAGGCGTAGCCGTACCAGTCCTCGGTGCCGGTGCCGCGGTGGGTGATGGCGCCGTCGACCGTCACCTCGTCGTCCCCCTCGCCCCACCACCGCGGGCTCGGGTTGTCGACGGCGAGCACCTCCCCGACGTAGACGCCGCGCCCCTCCGTGGAGAGCACCTCGAACCAGGTGCGCTGGCGCGTGTCGACCTCGGCCGTGGCCGTGCGGGCCCGCAGGTGCATCGAGCGCTCGTCCCAGTCCCACGGCCCCACGTCGGCCTCGAGCGTGCCCTCACCGCGCAGCTCGAGGACCGCCGAGCGCGCGAAGGGCATGGTGAGCCGGCCGGTGAGGGTCTGTCCGTCGTACGCCCAGGGTCCCAGATCGAAGGTGCCCGAGCGCAGGTCGGCCAGCGGCACCTCCGCCGTGGTCGCGTCGTCGAAGGTCCAGCGCAGCGTGCCCTCGCCGCGGATCCGCAGCCGTCGGACCGCGCCAGGACCCGTCAGCTCGAGCCGCTGGCCCGACACGGTGTCGAGCGGACCGTCGGGAACCCCCTGCCAGCCGCGCATGGGGTCGCCGGCCGGCCAGCGCCCGCGCCAGGTGTGCATCGGTGTGTCCGCGGGCCAGGTCGCCGTCTCCACCTGCCAGTACAGCCCGCGCCCGGCGTTGTCGTCCACTGTCACGAGGAGGTGCTCGGCATAGGGAAGGGGCCTCATGGACAGGTGGCCCCCCGCGGGCCCGCCGGGGAGCCAGTCCGCGAGCGGCACCTCGACCGCCGGTCGCTCCGCGCCATCCAGCCGGATGCGCAGCGTCCCGCCCGCCTTGGGGTTCGCCGCCCACGTCCGGACGATCGCACCCGGGCCGTCGGCGTCGACGAGCGCGTGCTCCACGCGATCGCCGAAGGTCCGCTCGCCCTCGAACTGCCCCCGATCGGCGTTCGCGAAGCCCTCGGTGAGCTGGGCGCGGTCCCACGAGGCGTGCAGCGTCACCGTGGGTGCGGGGTCGGGGAAGCGCGCGAGCCGATCCGCATCGGACATCGCCTCCACCAGCCCCACCGTGCTCGGGTCGGGCCGGCTGCAGGCGAGGAGCAGCGTCAGAGCGACCAGGACACCGTCGCGGCGAAGCGGACGTCGACGTGGTCCGGGGTGGACTCGTGGACGACGACGGCGCAGGCGTCGACGAAGCCCATCGGGTCGGCGAGCGAGTCGAGGGAGCGCGACGCCCAGTTGGCGGGGAAGGTGCGCTCGTTGGTCAGCGCGCCGCTCGTGCCGCCGTCCACCTTGCGATGGACCAGGCCGCCCGCCGTCGGCATCGGGTCGCCCACCATGAAGGTGTTCTCCCAGGTGAACACGTTGACGTCGCCCTCGGCCGTGACGTTACCCCACAGGTCGAGCGTGTCCACCTGCGCGTTGCGGAACGCGGACTGGTCGATGGGGCCGGCGATCTGCGGGCCGGTGCAGGCGGCCTCGACCGGGCGCGCGGTGCCGAGCGTCCAGTGGGCGGCGTAGGCCCAGTCGGCGGCGTCGGACACGCCCTCCACGTCGAGCGACAGGCCGGCGGGCGAGCCGTTCAGCTCGGCCCAGTCGCGCAGGCAGTCCGTCAGGTCCGCGGCGTGCTCGGCGTCCGTCGTCGAGGAGGTCACGACCATCGTGCAGGACGCCGGCTGCACGATCTCGGTGCCGGCGTCGGCGCGGGTCGTCCAGCCGTAGCGGGTGCCGGGGGTCAGCGTGAGCACGAGGGGATCGACGTGGTCCCAGCGGAGGTCGTCGACGCGCAGCTCGAAGAGGGCGTCCTCGCCCTGGCTGCGGAGCTCGGCGTCCGCGAGCAGCACGGGACCCCAGGCGTCCGTGTCGATGTAGGTCCCGAGGTACCAGGTGACGCGCTCGTCGTAGAGCTTCACGTCGAAGTCGGCGTCCTCGACCAGGCCGGGGAGGACCTCGGTGTCCAGGAGCTCCACCTCGATGGCGCCCTCGGTCGTCTTCGTCAGCAGGGGGATCGACGGCAGCATCTCGCCGCAGCCGGTGGCGAGGAGCAGGGTGGCGCTGAGGAAGCGAGCGGACATGTGACCCCCCCGAACTCGCGCGGCGTGCCGCCCGGCGTTCGTGGCATCAACATGGGCCGTTGGGTGGTGTCGAGACCGCTTCGCCGTGTATCGACTCGTTACAGGCGCCTGTCACAGGGCCTCGCGGACCGCCGCCTTCATCGCCCGCATGACCGCGGGGACGCCCCCCCCGTCGACGTGATCGAGGAGCGACCGCCACGGGAGCGAGCGTGTCAGGCGACCCTCCACGAGGGCCCTGGATCGGTCGTCCAGCGCCTCGATCCTCAGGAGCCCCCGGGTCCGGAGCCAGCGCAGCGATGGCGCGGCGGCCTCGAACGTGCGGGGTCCGTCGAGCCATCCCCGCACGATGGTCCGGGCCTCCTCCTCGCCGAACGGCGCGGGCTCGGGCAGGTCGGCCTCGATCGCGGCGAGCACCTCGGGATCCGTCAGGGCGCCGTCGCCCTCGAGCAGCTCTCGCAGCACGGGCCAGTCGCGAGCGAGCTCGGCGCGGAGGCGCTCGACGAGGACCGACGCCCGCTCGGTCCGTCCCAGGGCCATCGCCACCGACACCTCGCCCGACCGCCCGCCACGGGCCACGCCCACCCGCACGAGCGCGTAGCCCAGGCGCCGGCGCAGGCGGATCACGTCCGCGGTCGCGCCGAAGAGGGTGCCGAAGAGCTCGGCGTCCGCGTGGACCTCGTGCTCGTGCGCCACGATCCGCGCCGCCAGGCCCTCGCGCCGCCGGTCGGGGTGGACCGCGAGGCGGACGCTGCGCGCGATCCGCAGCTCGCCGGCCTCGGGGTGCCCCGCGTGGCAGATCAGCGTGTCGGCGAGCGCGTGCCCGCGGATCCGCTCGGCGCCGGCCGCCAGCGCCGCGCACTGCTCGGGCGACAGCGCGCCCTCCCGCGAGACCAGGCCCACGCCCACCACCCCCCCGGGGGTCTCCGCGACGTGGCACACGACGTCGGGGTCGGGCGTGAGCAGGGTGCGCAGGTCGGTCGGCGTGGTGCGGTAGTGCGCGTGCACGAGCAGCCCGAAGACCTCGCTCAGCTGCCGCTCGTCGCCGGCGAGCTCGCCCGCCGTGGCGACCCGGAGCGACACGGGACCGTCGGTGTGCGGCGCGGGCCTCGCGTCCCAGGCCAGCACCCGCCCGACCGCGGCCTCCAGCGGGTCGCCGGCGCTCCAGCGGACCGGCTCGGCCAGCTCCACCCGCCGGACCTCGCCGGCCTGGGCCAGGAAGCGCAGGAGGAATCCGCGTCCGCTCCCCTCGTAGCCCTGGACCGTCGACGCCAGGACGATGTGCGCCTGCGGGTGTCGGGCCAGGAGCGCGCGCAGGGCCCCGACCGGGAAGCCGGCGGCCTCGTCCACCAGGACCAGCGCGGGCGACGGACGCTCGAGGAGCTCGGTCAGCGGTACCCACGCCACGTCCGCTCGTCGGAGGATCTCTGCGGCCTGGCCCTCCTCGGGCGAGGTCACGACGACGTCTCGTGCCCCGGACGCGAGCTGTCCGAGCACGCTGGACTTCCCGCGACCGCGATCGGCCAGCAGCGCCGTCCGGGAAGGGGGCCCCGCCAGCGCCGCGCCGATCGTCTCGAGGGCCGAGCGCTGGTCGGTGGTCCAGGCGAAGGGCCGTTCCGGCGGTGGCGACAGCGCCCCCGGGGTCGCGAGCGGCAGCAGCTGGCGGTCCGCGCGGTCGTCCATCGGCCCGCGCGGTCCGGTCGACCGTATCCACACCAGCCCGCCACCCCCGCGAGGCATCCCCTGGACCATGCCGAGCAGCTCGGGGTCGAGCCCCGCCCGCTGGTCCAGGACCGCGGCGTCCAGCGTCGAGCCGAGGTGGCGGCGCGCGTCGGCGCGGGTCGCGATCCAGGCCACGCGCGCCGGGTCCAGCGCCGCCACGGCCTCCCTGGCCGCGTCCGCGTCCCCGACGACCACGAGGCGCCGGTGCCCCCCGCTCACGGCAGGGACAGCTCGTGGTCCATGGCCAGCGGGATCTCGCCGAGCGCGGTGTCGACGCTGCCGCTCCAGGACAGCCCGAGCGTCGACGGGTGGCCGGTGAGCACCCACAGCGCCGCCTGGGAGGCACGGAGCGGGTCGATCGCGATGGGCAGCGCCAGGAGCCCACCGGGGGCGACCAGCGCCTCCCCGGAGCCCAGGCGCGTGCCGTTGAGCGCCGCGGACCAGCCGAGCGAGCGGGGCTCGGCGCCGAGCGGGAGGTCCACGAGCATCTGGACGCCGAGCACGACGTCGCCGTCGCGCAGCCCGACCGCCGTGTCGACGACCGTGATCGACGGCGGGTCGAAGCGCGGGGTCTCCGCCTCCCAGGACAGCGGCAGCGCGACCGTTCCGGCGGGCGTGTCGAGCGAGAGCTCCGCCTCGAGCGCGACCGTGGTGCTCTCGTCGTCGCCCGTCGCGGCCGCCAGCGCGTCGGCGTACGCCACGGACAGCGGCAGGGAGACCTCGGTGACGCCGCCCGCCGCCAGCACCTGGCCCGGGGGCCGCTCCCCGGAGAGCAGGGGCGTCCCGTCGACGGACACGGCCCAGCGCAGCCCACCGACGGGGACCGAGACGGGCAGCGGGTTGTCGACCGACACGTGCAGCTCGGCGTCCGCGCCGGTCCAGCCGAGCCGCGTCACGGTCAGGCCGTCGACCGAGGCGGAGGGGACCGGGGGCGCGCAGGCCAGTAGCAGTGCCCAGACCATCGAGATCAGGAGTATCCCCTCCACAGGAGCAGTGGGACGCCCACCAACAGGGACAGCGCAGTCGCGGGGACGCCGACCCGGGCGTACTCCCAGAAACCCAGATCGTGGACCTCCTTCGCCTGCTCCGCGACGATGACGTTGGCGACCGAGCCCACGAGCGTCAGGTTGCCCGCGACGGTGGCCACGAGCCCCAGGAGGGGCCAGGCCGCAGGCCCGAGCGACGCCATCTTCGGGCCGACGAGCAGGACCAGCGGCACGTTGCTCACGACGTTGCTGCCGACCACGAGCGCGCCGGTGAGCGCGGCCGCCCCGGCGGGCTCGGACAGCGACACGTTCGGCGCGACGAGGTCCCAGGCGCGCTCGGGCAGCCCGGTGGCGGCGAGCCCACGCACGACCACGAACAGCCCCGCGAAGAACAGCAGCAGCGACCAGTCGACGCGGGCGAAGGCCTCGGAGGGCTCGCGCCGGTCGAGCACCATGAGCGCCACGGCCCCGCCGAGCGCGCTGAAGCCGAGGTGGAGCCCGCCGAGCATCGCCATGGTCACGGCCGCGCCGACCAGGAGCACGAGCGGCGCGTCGGAGGCGAGCGCGGGTGGTGGCCCGGGGTCCGGCAGCGCGTGCGCCGAGAGCTCCCGTCGGAACAGCAGCGACAACAGTCCCACGTGCGCCGCCAGCGCGACCGCGGCGACGGGTCCGACCGTCCCCAGGAAGCTCGCGAAGGAGATGCCGGACATCGACCCGATCAGCATGTTCTGCGGGTTGCCCACGAGGGTCGCGGCGCTCCCGAGGTTGGCCGAGGTCGCGAGCGCGACGAGGTACGGCGCGGGTGGCAGGCCCGTCCGCCGCAGCAGGGCGACGAGCAGCGGCGTCATGAACAGGCACACGGTGTCGTTGACGAGCAGCGCGGAGAGCAGCCCGGCGCTCACGCAGACCGCCACGAGGAGCTGGCGCGGGGTGCGCGCGACGGTCAGCGCGCGGTGCGTGGCCCACGCGAACCACCCGCTCCGCTCGAGCCACGCGGTGATCAGCATCATGCCGAGCAGCAGGGCGATGGTGCCCTCGTCGACGGCATCCAGCGCCTCCGCGGGCGACAGCGCCCCCACCGCGACCATGCCGACCGCGCCCAGCAGCGCTCCCGCCGGACGGCCGATGGGGAGCCAGGACAGGCGCCGGGACGCGATGAGCACCCAGGTGAGGAGGAACACCGCGACGGTGGCGATCATGGGCCCCTGGCGTATCGCTGCTATCGTCGAGGGGGGAGGGGACGGATGACCGACCTGCGGGCCTTTCGAACGACGATCCTGCTCGCCGTGGCGCTCGGCTGCGGGTCCAAGGACACGGACACGGCGTCGGACACCGTCGACGGGGACGCGGACACGGACACGGACAGCGACGCGGACACCGACAGCGACACGGACGCGGACAGCGACGCGGACACCGACAGCGACACGGACGCGGACACCGACGCGGACACGGACCTGGCGCACAGCGGCCACACGGGCACCACGACCACGGCCTCGAACTGCGTCAACCCCCAGCCCATCGCCGATTCGCGCGGGCAATGGAGCGGGCTGGTGCGCTGCGCGGACGGGGCGGTGAACCGTGCCACGCAGCGCTCCTGCGACCCGGCGCCCCCGCCGTGGTCGGCGTGCTCGCAGACCTTCGGCTCCTGCTCCGTGGACGCGGACTGCACGGCCGGTCCGAACGGGCGCTGCCTCGACGTGTACTTCGGGTGCGGCTGCGTCTACAGCTGCGCGACGGACACGGACTGCGGCGCGAACGAGGTCTGCCTCTGCGGCGGAGCGATGCCGACGGTCACGGACAGCTGGTCGCACTGCGTCCCCGCGAACTGCGCCACGGACGCGGACTGCGCGTCGGGGGAGTGCGGCGTGGCGGTGCAGACCGACGGCATCGGTTGCCCCAACTACGCGCTCGTCGGCTGCCGGACGCCGACCGATCTGTGCCGCGAGGACGGTGACTGCGTGGGCGCGGACCAGTTCTGCACCATCCGGCCGGTGGTGTTCGACTGGCGCTGCCGGACGGTTCCTCCCCTGGCGTGTGGACGTCCGCTGCTGGTGGACGAGGTGCCGGTCCACGCGGTGACCACGGCTCGGGGCGACTGGTCGACGCCGTTGGGCGAGACGACGGAGGACCCGGAGCTCGCCGAGCGGTGGTTGCGGATCGCCGAGATGGAGCACGCGAGCGTGGCGAGCTTCGCGCGGGCGACGCTCGAGCTGATGGCGCTGGGCGCCCCGCCCGACCTGCTGGTGGAGACCCAGCGGGCCGCCGTGGACGAGGTGGAGCACGCGCGGCTCGCGTGGGGACTCGCCCGGCGCTACGGCGCACCCGAGTGCGGTCCGGGTCCGCTGCCGCTCGACGGCGCGGCTCCGCGCCGCGACCGGGACGCGATCGTGCGAGGGCTGGTGTGGGAGGCCTGCGTGGGGGAGACGGTGGCGGCCGCAGAGCTCCGAGAGGGCGCGCGGCTGGCCGCCGACCCGGCGCTCGCGGCGACGCTGCGCCGGATCGCGGACGACGAGGAGCGGCACGCCGCGCTGGGCTGGCGCACGCTCGCCTGGCTGCTGCGCGATGCCACGACGCAGGAGCTGGCGGCGGTGGAGCGAGAGCTCGAGGCCGCCGTGGGCGAGCTCCTCGCGGGTCCCCCGGAGACCCTGCACCGTCCGGAGCACGGCTTCGTCGGGGGTGTGGCACGCGACCGGCTGCGGGCGCGGGTGGTCGAACGGGTCGTGCGCGCCGGCTGGCGTGCGATCGCGAAGACGTAGGCTACGGCAGGAGCGTCTGCAGCCAGCTCTCCGGCGACGCCCACAAGGTCTGCGTCGCGCAGGGATCGCCGGGCGCCACGTCCACCGTCGTCAGCCCGGTGCGCGCCGTCGCGTCGGCGGTGAGCGTGGCGTGGAGCTCCACGGGTTCGCCGGCGGGGCGGTCCACGCTCGCCAGGTCGAGCCAGGTCAGCACGACCCCGTCCACCGTGAGCCCGCCGACGAAGGGAACGACCGCGTGCCCCATGTCCGGCGGCACCAGCGGGTCGGTCACGAGCTCGTCGACCACGACCTCGCCGTCGGACGTGTCGCAGGTCGCCCGGTCCACGATCGCGGCGCGCGCCAGCAGGTCGCGAGGGAAGGGGAGCTCCTGCACGTCGTCCGGCAGCCCACCGGCCGAGGGCTCGAGGCTGCGGCACTGCTTGAGCACCAGCCGCTCCCCGAGGGTGTGGCCGTCGGCGTAGAGCGGCCAGTCGCCGGAGACCTTGCGGAACTCGAGGTCGAGCGTCATCACCGAGCGCGCCTGCTCCGGCGCCAGCCGGGCGTCCTCGACCGCCAGCCAGCCATCGAGCACGGGCAGCACCATGTCCGCGAGCTCGTTCAGCTCGGCGTCGGTGAGCACGTCGCGGTCCGGGGACTCGGTCGAGCGCTGGAGCCGTCGGACCTCGCGCGTCCCGTCCGTCTCCACCGCCACCAGCGCCACGTCCGGCAGCACGAGCTCGCAGGCGTCCACCGGCGGGTTGGTCACGCTGATCGCGCCCACCTGGCTGTTCACCGTGATCTCGGCCCCGCCGTCGGGCAGCAGCGCCGCGTGGATCACGCCGTTCGCGAGCTCGGCCTCGTCCTGGAAGTTCGGGTGGACGGTCACGCCCATGTCGCCGGCGAGGTGGTCGATCCCGACGCCGTGGCGCTCCTCGAAGGCCTCGGCGCCCCAGTAGCTCGCCCAGGTGGCTCGGATCGCCTCGTCGAACGTGCGCTTCCCGTACCCCTCCACGTACCCGGTGTTCGAGTCGTAGAGCCCGGCACCCACGAAGCCCTCGGCGTCCTCCACGTTCGACGAGGACCGGAAGCGCAGGCCCTGCTCGGGCGCCATGTCCGCGAAGGCCGCCGCGACCGCCGGCAGCAGCTCGTCGGCCACGGCCGTCGGCATCGGCGTGCTCTCGACGAGGCCCTTCAAGCCCTCGGCGCGCGCGAGGTCGCCGAGCGGATCGCCCGCCGGGTGGTCGGCCAGGAACAGGTCGGCGGCGGTGGCGTCGATCGCCGAGGCGTAGCGCTCGTCGTACGCCGCGCGACCCTCGAGGACCAGGAAGCGCAGCTGCTCGTCGCCGGGGCGGGCGAACGCGGGCGAGGCGAGCACGGCCTCGATCGTCGGCCGCAGCGCGTCGAGGTGGTGGTGGTAGCCCCGCACCGTCAGACCCAGCGGGTGGTCCGGGGTCACGACGCCCGGCGTGTCCAGGAGCGCGACGAAGCCGGCGGACTTCCCGCCGAGCTCGAGCCGACGGTCCGGCATCTGTTCGAAGGGCACCGACGACAGGTCGACCGTCCAGGGCACGCTGTCGACGTCGAGCGTGCCGAGCTCGGGCACCACGGGCCGCTGCAGCGCGAGCCAGGTCGCCCACTCGGCGTCGTCGAGCTGGCGGAACTCGAAGCCGTCCGGCTCGGTCGCGCGGATCACGACGGGCACCTTCGTCCGCTTCCAGCTGTCCCACTGCGGGTCGTCGGAGAGCCCGGCGACGTGGAGGTTCGGGATCCCACGGCTCTCGGCGAGCAGCGCCACGTGCGCGAGCGGCGTCTGCGGCACGGTCGTGATCAGCGCGGCGCAGGGTGGGAGGTAGTCCGGGATCTCGTCCAGCACGAGGACGTCGGTGGGGAGCGCGTCCTCGAGCCCGTCCTCGCCCGCCCGGACCACCCGCACGCGCCCGGCGACGGTGCCCGGCCGGTACACCTCGACCGTCCCCGGCTCGGAGAGCTCGTCGTAGCGCAGCAGGCGGTCGTGCCACGCGAGCCCCTCCGCCTCCATGCGCTGGGCGAGCGCCTCCTGCTCCGGCGAGCGGATCAGCCAGCGGAGGTCCTCCGCGATGGCGGGCGCCAGCGCCGGGATCAGCGTGCGGAACGCGGCGTCCACGTCCTCGAAGCTCGGGACGTCGGAGTGCTCGAGCTCCCAGGCCCAGCGCTCGGGCAGGTTCCCGCTGGCCGGGGCGTGGACCAGCGTGCCCGCGAGGATGCGGCGCGGCGGCGTGAGCGCGAGCTGGTAGTAGCGGTCGGAGGTGAGCCGGCCGGTCGAGGTCCACCGCAGGAAGTTCGGCGGGAACAAGGACTCCGGCGGCACGGCGCGCGCCCAGGCGTAGATCTCCGCGATGGTGGCGAAGTCCCCCGGGTACGGCTGGAACAGGTCCTCGCCCTCGACGGGCTGCCCGTTCAGCATGCGGAACAGGTACCACTCGTCGTGCAGCGCATAGAACCGGTTGTCGAGGAAGCGCACGTCGAGCGCGTCGGTGTCGGGGAAACCCGTGATGTCGAGCTTCACCACCGACAACCCGCCGGGGCGTCCGGAGGCCATCGCCTCGAAGCCCGCGACCGTGCCGAGGCAGGGGACGGTGTGGTCGTCGAACCCGGCCAGCGGCTGCAGGCATGGATCGGGCGGAGGCGCCTCGTTGGGTGCGCCGGGAGACGGCGTCATCGGCCGGAACAGGTCCGCGCCGTCGCCGTAGCGGCCCCAGGCGAGATCGGGGTCGAGCGGGGGGACCTCGACCACGTCGCGCACCCCGGGCCCCACCAGCCGCAGCGTGTCGCCTTCGCGCGAGATCGAGAAGGGCAGGTGCAGCTCGCCTGCCTCGACGTCCCCGTCCGCGATCAGCACCAGGTGCTCGCCGGGCGCCACCGTCCGCGTGGGCAGGGCGAAGGGCTCGCTCGCGTCGTCCGCGAGGGTGAAGCCCGCCAACGACACCGCGGCGGCGCCCGCGTTGTACAGCTCGAGCCAGTCGTCGTGCTCGGGGCACTCGCCGCCGTCCGGATCGACCCACCCGGTCGCGTTGGCCGACACCACCTCGTTGATCACGAGGTCGGGTCCCGGGTCGGGCGGGGTCGGGCGACGGCAGGCCACGAGGGCCGCCAGCGCTCCCCACGTCAGCCCGATCGACATGTCCCAGCCTCCTGCCGGCCCCACCGGTAACTTAGGTCACCGCCGGGAAACCCACAACCGCGTTCCCTCCTTCGTCGGTTTGGGATACCATCAGGCGTTCTCGCAGGGCGTGCCGCTCTGTTCGGGGGTGTCGGATGGCTCGTGAAGGAGGCGGCGGACCGCTCCGCGCCCTCATCTTCCTCGCGCTGGCGATCGGTGCCGGCTCGTTCTCGCTGGTCATGCTCTACAAGCTGATCACGAGCTACCAGATGAAGATCGACGAGGCGAAGCGGCCCGAGGACACGGTCATGGTGATCGTGGCGGCCCGCGACCTGTACCAGGGCGTGACGATCACGGAGGAGGATCTGTACGCGGTGCAGATCCCGCCGAAGTTCCTGCCCGAGGGCGTGTTCCTCTCGCCGGAGCACGTGGTGGGCCGGATCCCGCGCGAGCGGATCCTGGCGAACGAGTTCGTCCGCGCCGACCGCCTGGCGGATCCGGAGTCGGGCGTCGGGCTGAACGCGATCATCCCGCGAGGCATGCGGGCGATCTCGATCAACATCACGGACGGCGCGGCGCTGTCGGGCTTCCTGAATCCCGGCAACTACGTCGACGTGCTCGTCACCATCAAGCCCGACGCGGGCGGTGGCGAGGACCAGAAGAACCGTTCGAAGGAGCAGAAGGTCACCGAGACCAAGACGATCCTCCAGGCGGTCTTCGTGCTCGGCGTCAACTCCCGCATGAAGCAGGAGTCCTCGGAGGACGCCGAGAAGAAGCGCGGCAAGAACAAGCCGTCGGTCACCCTGCTGGTGACGGCGGACCAGGCCGAGCAGATCGCGCACGCCGAGAACCTCGGCGAGATCGTGCTCACCCTGCGCAACGACCTCGACTACAACTACATGGAGCTCGAGGGCGTCGACGTGAGCGACCTCCGCTCCAAGCTGGTCGTGAAGAAGGAGGTCCGTCCGACCCGCACGGTGAAGGCGGCCCCGGCGGCGCCGAAGAAGCAGTGCCGCGAGGTCTCCATGATCATGGGCGGCGAGAAGCGCGTCATCCTGGTCGACGAGAACGGCATCCCCTGCGACTGACCGTCCTTCTCGCACGCTGAACGCACGCCCCCGCCGGTCTCCGTCGGGGGCGTCGTGTTGTTGGACCTAGAGTCCGACCCAGCCGAGCGTCCCGGTCCACCAGCCCGCCAGGTAGGCGAGGGCGACGGTGGCGAGCGCGGCGAGGGCGCGGACGGTGCGCTGGCGCCACGGAGCGCTGCGCAGCCGGTGCAGCGCGGGGAGGGCGAGGGCGTGGACGGCGACGGCACCCGCGAGCGCCCACGGCACCGCGTCGGCCGAGCCCGCCTCCCAGGCCGCGCCGATGACCGCCGCTCCCACGAAGCCCAGCACGAGCGGCCACAGCCCCCTCGGCTGCGCCAGGTCGCGCCAGGCGCCGACGTAGGGTGCGGTGACCGCCAGGAACAGCCCGGCCACCACCCCGCTCGCCATGGCCCAGCGCCACCGGCGACGCTCGAGGCGCACGGCCGCGGCGATCTCCGGCGCCGTCGCGAGGGCCTCCTCGTCGCGACCCAGGACCGCGAGCGCCTCGGCCCGCACCTGCTCGAGGCGGAGGCGGAGCGCGATCTCCTCGTCCGGGAGCGGATCGGCGCCGTCCACCAGGTCCAGCGCGCGCTCGGCGTCGCCGTCCTCCAGGGCACGGTACGCGAGCCAGGCGCTCGCCTCGGCCCTCGTGACGGGCGAGGTCCCGTGGGCGGCGCGCACGGCCTCCACGCGGTCCACGTCGCCGTCCCCCGGGGTGCGACGGACCGCCTCCAGCGCACCCCAGCCGGCGAGCCCACCGTCGGTGTCCCGCCGTCGCGAGAGCCAGTCCAGCCGCTCCTGGCAGGGCTCCGCGCGTGCAGCGTCCGGCCAGCGTGTCCGCAGCTCGTCGCAGGCGGTCGCCACCTCCTCCCAGCGGCCCTGCAGCTCGGCCTCACGGACGCGCGCGTAGGCCTCGTCGGGGTCCGACGGCTCCGCCAGGGCGGTCAGGGCGAGCACCGTCCACATGGGCGGATGGTACGCGCATCCGTCAGAAGGTGTACTCGTGGGCGGTGACGAACACCCCGTCCTCGATCACCCACACCGCGATCGGGCCGCGGATCGCGCGGCTGTCGGGGGCGAAGTCCAGCGGGCTCGAGGCGCCGTCGAGGTCCACCGGGCTCGCCTTGCCGAAGGCGTCCTCCAGGGCGTCCCATCCCGCTGGACCGAGCTGGACGGGCGTGCCGAAGGAGAGGTTCCCGAGGCCCGCGTTCACGCCCGCCGTGGTGAGCGCACCGTCCCGCATGCCGGCCCACATCATGGCGGAGAACGCGGTCCAAGCGGAGTCGTAGGCCTGGCCCGCGAAGCTCGCGGACTCGGGGTCGACCCCTCCGTAGGCGGAGGCGAAGGAGGCGCGGAACACGTCGGCCACCGCGCCCTTGCGGGTCGCCGAGCGGACGCCCCGGACGTTGGGGAACAGCGGTGCGGCAGCGGCGGCCTCGGTGAGCAGCTGCTGCCGGTAGGCGGCCGGACCGAGGTAGAGCGTCAGCCCGGCGTACTCCTCGATCGCCTCGGCCGCGAGCAGGACGTCGACGTAGTCGGAGGGGTTCTCGGACAGCACGATCACCGCGTCGGCGTTCGCGTAGGCCGCCTCCACCACCCGCGCGTCGCGCTCGGTGTCCGACGACCACGACAGCAGCTCACCGGTGAAGGAGGCGCCCTCGAGCTCGACGAGCAGCTGGTTCGCGAGATCGGTCGGCGCCGTGTCCTCGGCGTGGACGATGACGGCCTTCGCGAGCCCCTCGTCGAGCATGTCGCGCACGATGGACTGCGACAGGTCGGCGTCCGACGGCACGGTCCGCCACACGGGGCTGCCCTCGAGCGTGCCCAGCGAGATCGCGGAGGCGCCGGGGGACACGACCACCACGTCCTCCCCGGCGGTGGCGAAGGCCTCGGCGTCGGTGCTCTGGACCGGGCCCAGCACGGCGGGCGTGCCGGCGCCGGACGCCAGGAACGAGGCGGCTTCGGCGACCGCCGCGTCGCGCTCCTCACCCGTCGTGCCCGCCGGGTCGCACTCCAGGAGCACGATCGGCCGGCCGTCGACGCCGCCGAGGTCGTTCACCTGGTCCACCGCGAGGCGCATCGCGTCCCGCTCGATCGGGAAGAGCGCGCTGTCCACGACCGATCCGACGGGGAGCGCGCGACGCCAGGCGTCGCGGTCGTCGAACACCCCCTCGGGCCAGGTGCTGCCGCAGCTCGCGGTCGGCTCGAGGACCTCGCAGGCGCCGGCGTCGCCGCAGCGGTGCCCCCACCCGAAGGCGTCGACGCACTGCTCGTCGGACGTGCACTCCTCGGGGGCGACGATGCCGCAGCCCCCCACCAGCAGACCGATCCACGCGAGACGGGACGTGCGCGCCATCACCACTGCCCTCCGATCGACACGCCGTTGGGCGCCATCGCCACCGAGACCGTCCGCTCGCCCTTCGGCGACACCGCGAGCACCACGGCCCCGGTCCCGAGCGCCGCGCCGACACCCACCACCCCGAGACCCACGCCGAACATCAGGCGGTCCCCGCGCAGCGCGCTCGCGGTGTCCGCGTCGCAGAGCGAGGTCCCGTCGAGCGAGACGCAGCCGAGCTGGGCCGTGTCGGTCGCGTCGCCCCGCGCCACCGCGGACAGCACGGTGCCCCCCGTGACGGCGCCAGCGCCACCCACGGCGAGGCCCGCCACCGCCAACCCGCGGTACGACCGCTTCTGGCGCGGCTCCTCGGGGACGGGCTCCGGTGCCGGAGCGGGCGCGGGGAGCGGGGCAGGCGCCGGCGCCACCGCCACGGGTGCCGGTGCGGGTGCGGGTGCGGGCTCCCCCAGGGTGGCCACGACGAGCTTCAGCTCCTGGATCCGGGTCTCGGCGAAGGCGCGCTCGTCCTCCGACGGCGCGACCGCGAGGTACTCCTGCCAGGCCTTCAGCGCGGAGCGGGGCTGTCCGCCTTCCTCCCACGCCTTCGCGATGTTGTGGAGGATCTCGGTGTGGCCGGTCAGGTCGTAGCTGCGCCGCCAGAGCTTGATCGCGGTCTCGTACTCGCCGCGCTCGTAGTAGTGCACGCCCTGCTCGTACAGGGCGCGGGCCTCGGCGACCTCGGTCTCGGTCGGGGCGTCGGCGGCGTGGGCCCGGGGCGCGGCCGCCAGCATCAGCATCACGGTGAGCATCAGTCGGTCCCCGCGGTGGTCCAGCCGGCCGTCCAGTCGGACGAGCCGATGGCGCCCACGTGGCTGGTGGTGTCGAAGAAGGGGTCGTCGATGGGCTCCGCGCCCGACTGCAGCGCGGAGGCGCCCACGAAGTCCGGCGCGTCGACGTCGCGGCTGTCGACCAGCGCGGGGTCGCCGATGACGATGCCGTCGCTCTGGGCGAGGAAGTCGTCCACGGTCAGCCCGTTCCAGGTGCTCGTCGAGCCGGCGTAGGTGCAGTTCAACCAGGTGCGCTCGACCATCAGCTGGCCGTTGAGCGTCGTGCCGTCGGGCGCGTAGCCGTTGTCCCAGGTGGCGTCGTCGTCGATGTCGACGCACACGTCGAAGCCCGTGACGACGGAGTTGAGCAGGTTCACGCCCGTGCCGCGTCGGAAGTTGAACGCGATGCCGCTGCCCTCCTGTCCGATGAGCGTCAGGTTCGCGATCACGGGCCCGCTGCGCGGCGTGGCGTCGTGGTCGTCCTCGTTGTTGTCCGCCTCGAGCCCACGGTCGCCGCGGGAGGGGTGCTGCTGGATGGCGACGTGCTGCACGCGCCCGCGCCAGCCCCCCGTCCAGTCGAGCGAGTCGTCGCCCGCGCCGGTGATCACGACGTGCTTCACATCGACGGTGCCGCCGAAGAACTCGATGCCGTCGTCGGAGCTGACGTGGACCTGGACGTGGTCCACGATCGTCGTGTTGCCGACGCCCTGGAACGCGATGCCGTTCAGCTCGTTCTCGAGGTCGTAGAGCGCGCCCGCGAACTCGACCCGGACGTAGCGGAGGATGCCCGAGTCGTCCGCGGGATCGTCGCCTCCGTACATCCCCGAGTTGGCCTCGCCCTCCCGCTCGCACGGGGTGGACGTGCAGCCGTTCACGGGCGCGTACCCGTCGAGCACGAGCCCGCCCCAGTCGCCTGCTCGGCGCGCACCCCGTGCTCGGGGGGACGTGAACACGATGGGCGCCGACGCCGTGCCGTCCGCGATCAGGCGGGAGCCACGGTTGACCACCAGCGTGCCGCGGGTGGTCGGGTTGCCGAAGATCGTCGTCCCCGGCTCGATCGTCAGGTCCACGCTCGCGCCGCCGTCCTCGCCCACCAGGACCAGGCCGTCGAGGATCCACGGCTCGTCGGCGTCCAGGTGGGTGTCCTCGGTCAGGGTCCCGCGCAGGACGCGGTCCTCCGAGACCGACAGGCCGTCGCCGCCGTCGAACATCGAGGCGGGGGTCACCGCCGCGAGCTCCGGCGGGGCGCAGCCCCACAGCGCCGCGAGCGCTACGGTCGTCCTCATCACCGTCCTCCCGTACCGAAGGGGTCCTTGAGCCCCTCGTCCGTCTTCGTGCCGCCGCCGAAGGGGTCCTTGAGCGCCGCCGGATCCGGGCGCGCAGCGCCGAAGCCGGGGTCGAGCAACGTGTCGCGCCGGGCGGGCTCGACCTCCGCGACCGGGGCAGGAGCCGCGACCGGAGCCGCCGGAGCGGGCCTGGCCACCGGCCTCGCGGTGGGTTCGGGCGCCGCGTGCGCCGCCGTCGCCAGCGCCTGCGCACGCTCCGCGAGCTCGGTCACCGCGGGCCGCCCCGGGTACTCCGTCTCCAGCTGCAGCGCCTGGGTCAGCGCGGCCTGGGGGTCGACCGTCAGCAGTCGCTCGGTCGCCCGGATCCGGGTCGCGACCGTCAGCTCCGCCTGGAGACGCTCCCGGCGCGAGAGCAGCCCCGCGTCCGTGAGCTCCAGGCTCGCCGCGGCCTTGAGCTGGCTCGCCGCCTCGGCCTCGTCCCCGGCCGCCAGTGCGCGCTCGGCGGCGTCCAGGAGGTCCACCGCCGCGTCCCGACGCTCCGCCGCCGCGTCCGCCACCGGGGCCGGCGCGGGAGCGGGCTCCGGCGCGGCTGGCGTGGGCGAGCGCAGCAGGACGACCGCGATCACGCCCAACACCACCGCCCCGACCCCGCTGAGCCCGATCAGGCCGAGCAGCGTGGGCGCGAGGCCCCGACGTTCCACGGTGGGCATGGTGCCGAAGGAGCGGCTCGGATCGACGGCGTAGTTCGTGCGCCAGTCGTCCGCCCCGCCCGGGAACAACCCCTCGATCGCGCGCGTCACCTCGTCGTCGGTGCAGGGCCCACCGTTCTCGAGCAGCCATGCGTCGAGGCGCTCGGCCAGCTCGCGACCCGCGGCGGGGCGTTCCAGGGGGTCCGCCGCGAGGCAGCTCATGGCGATGTCCTCGAGGCCCGGCGGCACACCCTCGACGAGCTCCGACGGCTTCGGGAAGCGTCCCTTGAGGCGCTCGCCCACGTCCTGGTTCCCGGACCAAGCGTGCCGGCCCGAGAGCAGGACGAAGAGCACGACGCCGAGGGCGTACAGGTCGGTCCCGTGGTCGACCCGGCCCTCGAGGATGGCCTCGGGCGCCATGTACCGCAGCTTGCCCTTGAGGACGCCCGCCTCGGTCCGCGTCTCGCGGTCGGCGAAGCGCGCGACGCCGAAGTCGATGAGCTTGGCCTGACCCTTGACCGAGATCAGGATGTTCGAGAGCGAGACGTCGCGGTGCACGACGTGGAGCGGCTGGCCGTCGCCGTCGGTGGAGAGCCACGCGTGGTCGAGCGCGCGCGCCACGTCCGCCACGATGCGCGCGGCCAGCCTCGGATCGAAGCGCCCCAGCCGCCGCTGCTGCTTGAGGAGCTGGTACAGGCTGGGTCCCTCGACGTACTCCTGCACCATGTACGGCAGGCCGCCGTGCTCCCCGAGCTCCTCGACGCGTGGGATGCTCGGATGTTCCATCGCGGCACCGACGCGGGCCTCGTCCGTGAACATCGTGTGGAACTCGGGGATGTCCAGATGCTCGGTCTTCAGCGTCTTGACGACGACCCGACGCACGAACCCGCGTGTGCCACGGAGGCGACACAACCAGGTCTCCGCCATGCCACCTTCGCCGAGCTTGGCGACGACTTCGTACCGGCCGATCATCGGCTGCGATGTGGTGCTGGGCTGTGCCACGGGTCCTCCACGGACACGAGACGCTATCGTCACTCGTTGTCACGGACGGATCCGAAGGCAGTTCGGTTACAGCCGAAAATAATAGGTTTGATTTATGTAGTACGAGTAACGGATGGGTTGCTGACAGACATGTGGCGCCTTCGTGGCACCCCCTGGTCCGAACGGAGGCGGGGTCGATGACCAACGGGGTCCTGGTACGCGCATCCGCTCGTGCGTGACGGTCGGGGTGGTCGCCACACCCAAGGCCGAACCCTGGAGGTCACGTGAGACGAGTGGGATCGCCTGCAGGTGAACGGCCTGGACTGGACGTTCGAGGAGGCGCAGCGAGTCGGCGGATCCGCGCCATCCCCTGGGCGGTCGTGGCCGTTGCCTGCTCGTCCTCCGTCGCCCGCGCGGACGAGCCCGCGTACTCCCCGCGGCCGGGTTGGCTGGCGATCGACGAGATGGTGTTCGACCACGCCAGCCGCCAGGACGATCCCGGAGCGGACACGGGCGTGGTCCTCGGCGCCTTGTCCACCGGCTACCGGATCGACCTCGCTCGCGACGCCCTTGGTCGGACGCCGATCATGGTCGCCGCCACGACGGGCAACGACGAGTTCGTGCAGGTCGCGCTGTCCGGGGCCGCGACGAACGCGGCGGGTGGACCGCTCGACATCAGCCTGGTCGACGACCGTGGCTGGACGGCGCTCGACCACGCGCGGGCCGCCGGCAACGACCACATCGTCTCCCTGCTCGTGGAGGGGGCCCAGCCGGCAGGGACTCCGCCGCGTCCGCTGGCGATGGCCTCGCTGGCGCCGGCAGCCCAGCCGGTGTCCCCCGCGACCATGGCGCCCGAGCCGGACCCTCACGGGAGGAGTGGACCCCTCGGCGTCGCACTGTGGTCCCCGCTCGCGGTGGGACAGAGCAAGAACAAGGATCACATCGGGATCAGCCTCGCCGTGCTCTACGGCTCGCACCTGTCGCTGCGTGGGGTGCAGCTCGGAACGATCGCCCACACCCGACATGGGGGCTTCGGGCTGCAGTCCGGGCTCTTCACCTGGACGGGAGGCCCGTTCTACGGCGTGCAGGTCGGTGGGTTCCACTTCTCGGGGGGTACGGCCGCCGGGCGGACGGCGGGCTGCTACGGCATCTGCGTGGGCGCGGCGAACCTGCACGGCGGGGGGATGGGGCTGCACGCCGGGGTGATGAACGGGGTCACGAGCGCCGATGGCATCTTGCAGCTCGGCGTCGCCAACTACGGCGTCCATCGCCTGCGGGGGGCGATGTTCGGGCTCGTGAACCACGTGACCCACGACTTCGATGGCTTGCAGGTCGGCTTCCACAACTGGAACAGCTTCATGATGGAGCAGACCGTCACCGACCTGGGCGCCGGCATGCAGAAGGTCGAGACGACGACGTCGACCTGGCAGGGACGCAGCCGCGGCGTACAGATCGGGTTCGACAACACCAGCGATCGACTCGACGGCGCGCAGATCGGGGTCTCCAACATGAGCAGGCGCCAGGTTCGGGGCGTGCAGCTGGGCGCGGTGAACCTGAGCGGGTTGGCGGACGAGCGCCCCAGCTCCGGGCTGCAGCTCGGCGGCATCAACGGCGCCCGCGACTTCGGCGGTGTGCAGCTCGGGCTGATCAACATCGCCCGCGAGCTCCACGGCGTTCAGATCGGCGGCCTGAACATCGCCTGGAAGAACAAGCTGCCGATGATGGTGCTGGTCAACGCCGGCTGAGCAGGGCGCATCACCAGGGAGGGTCCTGTGCCGCCCAGCGAGCGAGGACCGTGCCCTGCGTGGTGTCGGAGACGCGGACCGCGGGGACATCGGCGTAGGGGAAGAGCACGTACTCCGTGACGACCCGTGTAGGGGACTCGCTCCCGACCTCCGGCGGATACCACCGCCAGCTCCGGACCTGGTCGCGGACGGCGACGAAGGCTGCGGCTTCGCACCCCACGGGCTCCACGCGCGAGGCGGTGCCGTCGGGCTCGATGAACACCCGGAACCGGCAGGGCACCGTCGGGTCTCGCGCAGGTCCCGAGAGCGACGCCGTCGTCCGGTGACGCAGTCTCACCTGTTCGCTGGCGACGGGCCGGTGGACGGGCCGCTGACCGAGCTCGATCCAACCCTCGTCGACGAGGAGATCCTCGAACCGCTCGTCGCCCGACCACCACGTCGGGTGCTCGGGGTCGAGTTCCAGCGAGTCGAGGGCCAGCTGGGTTCCCCGAACCGGGACGGCGACCGTGTGAAGCGAAGGGTCGTCCAGGGCCCACGACAGGTGGCACCGTGGCGAACGGGCCACCCGCGCCCAGAGCGCGTCCACCTCCTCGCACGATCCGGGCTGGAGCAATGCCCGGCCAGCGGGGCAACCGGCGAGTCGCCTGTGGACCGTCGGCGTGATCGGCCACTGCCGATCCGTCTGCCGGGCCACCAGGATGTGACTCGGTCCGCTCGCCCGCAGGGCCTCGAACAGCGTGACCACCGAGGCCGCGCTGAGGTCCGCGTCGACGAAGAGGAGGACCTCGTCCAGTCGCGGGAGGCGATCGACCTGCTCCCCGTCGAGGAGCCATCGGTCCTCGGTGACCACGAGCCGCGCGGCGTTCGTCGGGAGCACGGTCGCAGGCCGTCCACCGCTCCGAGGCAACCGAGGGAGGTCGGCGGGTTCGATGCCGCCGATGGTCTCGGTGCTGACGATGTCCGCGCGCGGTCGGCACACCTCCCAACGGGGCTGCGCGGCCAGCGAGACCGCCATCCACCACACCATGGGCCCTCCCGGCTCCTGGGTGTGCTGGTGGGTTGCGACGTTCACCCAGGAGGCTCAGCTCGGGTCCGTGAACACGTGACGTTGCGGCCACGCGCAGTCGAGGTGGACGAAGTCCCCCCACACGTACGACTCGGGCTGTGCACCGACCCCATCCAGGTCGCAGCAGTCGTAGTCTCCGGGCAGCAGGGGGCGCCACCCCTCGTAGGTGCGCACGAACACCACATCGCCGGTGGCGGCATCGAACACGGCGTCGGCGCGATCGCCATGGTGATAGCGCAGGGACGTCCGGTCGGCGGACAGCACGGTGTACTCGCGTCCGTCGTTACCAGGGCAGGTGCGTGGGTGGCCGAACCCGAGCTCGCTCCAGGCACTCCTCGCGGGACAACCCGGCGGCCCGGCGAACTCGAGGGTGCAGAAGTCCTCGAGCGACTGGGCGACGACGCAGAGGTCCGTGGGTTCCTCGCCGCAATCGTCCAGGAGGAGGTCGCTGGCTGGCGTGGGCGTGTAGTACTGGTCGCAGGTCCTGCTCGGGTCCGGCGTGACGGACATGATGCAGGTGAGGTCGATGACGACGTCCGTTGTGGTGATGGTCGTCTTGGAGGGGCAACCTACGAGGAGCAAGGGCCACATGCGTCACCCACAGAGCCAGTGGGGTCGATCAGGTCGGATCGAGGAACACGTGACGTTGCGGCCACGCGCAGTCGAGGTGGACGAAGGCCCCCCACACGTACGACTCGGGGTGATCGCCGACCCCGTCCAGGTCGCAGCAGGGCCAGTCCTCCGGGATCATCGGATATTCCTGCTCGTAGATGCGGACGAACACCAGGTCGTTGGTTCCGTATCGAAAGACGGCGTCCGCGCGGTAGCCGAAGTGGTGGAGGAGGGTGCCGCGGTCGGCGGAGAGCACGGAGTAGTCCTGCCCGTCGTTGCCCGGACACGAGCGCGCGTGGCCGAAGCCGAGCTCCGCCCAGGCGGTGCGCGGAGGGCACCCGGCGGTGTCCCCGAACTCGTCCGCACAGAACTCCGCCAGACTCTGGGCCGCGACGCAGAGATCCGTCGCCTCGTCGCCGCAGTCGTCCAGCAGCAGATCCCGCCCGACGACCGTCGCGAACCCTTCGCAGGTCGTCGGAAACCACGGCGGCGGGTCCTCGGGCTCGGTCGGCATGACACACGAGAGGTCCACGACCACGGTCGTGGCTGGTGAGCAGGCAGGGAGCAGCGAAGCCATCCACATCGGCTACCCACAGATCCACGTGGTCGAGGCCGCAGATCTCATCAGCATCCACAATACGACGCCCTACCCGGCGCGTACGCATTCGGCGAACCGATCGACGCATACGACCATATGGAGTACTGGGGTATGCATGAACGCGGATCGGATCACCGTGACGATGGAGCCCGAGCTCGGAGCGGCGGTGCGGGACGCTGCGGCTCGCGCCGGGCTCAGCGTGTCCGCGTGGCTCGCCGCGGCGGCAGCGGACCGCTTGCGCCACGAGCTCCTCGGCCACGCCCTCGACGAGTGGGAGCGCGAGGCCGGTCCGTTCTCGGATGCCGAGCTCGACGCGGCGGCGGCGGTGCTGAGCCTCGACCGCCGCGGGGTCCGCTCCTGAGCCACCTCGTCCTCGACGCGGGTGCTCTCGTGGCGGTCGATCGCGGCGACCGGCGCGTCGGTGCGATGCTGCGCGTGGCGTGGGAGGCGAAGGTCCCGCTGCGCGCGAGCGCCGGGGTGGTCGCCCAGGTCTGGCGCGGGGGTCCGCGACAGGCGCGGCTGGCGCGTGTCCTCGCGGGCGTCGACGTTCGAGCGCTCGACGCCGCCGACGCGCGTCGGGTCGGTGCGCTCCTCGCGCTGACGGGCGCCTCCGATGTCGTCGACGCTCACGGGGCGCTCGACGTGGCGCCTGGCGACCGTGTCCTCACCAGCGACCCGGACGACCTCGGGCGCGCCCTGGAGGCGCTCGGCGTCGAGGCGACCATCGTCCGCGCGTAGTCAGGTGGAGCGGAACCCGTTCGTGCGGTGCGTTCCGTCGCAGAACGGCTTGTTGGAGGAGCCTCCGCAACGACAGAGGGCGCAACGGGTCTTCTTGGCGAACGTGGCGCCGGTGCCCGTGCACAGCTCCAGGTTCCCCGACACCACCAGCGGCCCGTCGGTGGTCGGGTTCACCATCAGCTCGCCGTCGCGGACCTCGAGGGGGACAATGTCCTCGGTCGGGCGAGGCTCGCCCGTGGCGGTGAAGCCCGCGTCCTTGTGGCTGTTGTCGCAGAACGGCTTGTGCTGGCTCTTCCCGCATCGGCAGAGCACCGCGCGGTGACGGGGCGCCTGGCCGACGATGCGGAGATCCGCGCGGATCGCCAGCGGGCCGTTCTCCCGGACCTCGAGCCGGTTCACCTCCGGGGCGGCCTCGTCCGGGTGCCCGTCCTTCCGGGTCCAGGTGATGGCGCCCGACGGGCAGCTCAGCCCGATGCCGACAAGCTCCTCGGTGTCCATCGCGTCCGGATGGATCCACGCGCCCTCGACGTTCGCCAGGAAGACCGACGGGGCGCCGAGCACGCAGCGGCGGGCGTGGATGCAGCGGTTCGTGTCGAAGCGCAGCTCGAGATCGCGTCCCTGGACGTGCTCCACCCCGTCGATCACCTCGCGCTGCGGCGCGTCGGCGCGGGGGCGTGGCGCGGCCGCCTTCGGCTTCGGGGCCGCGGCGGGGGCGACGTCGAGGGCGTCCATGCGCGTGGCCATGGCGGACAGGTCGTCGGCCGTACGCACCAGCGCCTCCCCGAGCCCCGCCAGCCGCCGCGCCCCGTCCGCCAGCTCGCGGGTCCGGTCCGCGAGGATGCGCAGCGCCCGCCCCGACGGTGGCACGCGGATCTCGCGGGGCACCGCGAACGACATCCCGGCCCGCACCGCGGGGTCGTCGCCGGCGGGCAGCCGCGTCAGCACCTCGTTGAGCGGCCCCAGCACGCGCATGGCCATCACCGCCTCGTTCAACAGGCCCGCGCGCGACGCCTCGGGCAGGTCGTCGTAGACGGCGCCCAGCAGGCGCAGCATGTGGTTGTAGACGGCGTTGCACAGGTCGACCAGCGAGGCGGCGTCCGGCGCCGACAGCCAGGTCCGATCCATGCCGGCGCCGGGCTTTCGCTGGACCGGGTGTCGGGCCACGGGGCGCGCGGGATCGAACGTGGGATCGGCGGCGAGGTGCCGCGCGTAGGCGTCGCGGATCGCGCAGAACTGGCCGTAGTGGGAGTCCTCGGAGTGCTCGACGTGACCCTCGCCCTGGCGCACCACCTCGTCCACCGCGCGCAGCGCCGACGCCAGGTCGGTCACGGCGACCAGGCCGTCCAGGCGGACGTGGTCGGGGCGGATCTGCCGCGCGGGGTCGCCCGCGAAGAGCGCCTCCTCGCCCAGCCGCGCCGCCAGCGACTCGAAGCCTCCGCGGATGCTGCGGTAGAGGTGGCCGACCGTGGCGTAGTCCTGCGAGGTCGGCATCAGCATCGTCGCGTGCGTGCTCCGGTGGTACCGGAAGGCGTGCTCGAACCCCTCGCCGTCGGGCAGGTCCACGCCCTCGGGCCGCTCGAGGAAGACGAAGTGGTCGAGGGTGCCGCGGTCGAACCGCCGGAGCTGGACCACGACATCGGCCGGGTGATAGCCCGGTGACACCGGGAAGTTCGGGCGACCGAGGTGCGGGCGGGACCCGATGGCCGAGAGCAGGTTGTTGGCGTTCGCCATGTGCGCCATCTCGTCGATCGCGACCCCGAGGATCACCCGGCGCCACCGCTCCACCTCCGCGGCCTGCGCCTCCGTCAGCCCGTCGGCGACGCCGTGCTTGAGCGACCAGGCGGCGTACAGGTAGCAGCACATCAGGTTGTGCTCGACCTCGACCGCCTCGGTGAGCAGCTCCGCGAGCTCCTCGCGGTGGTTCACGATGATCTCGGGCTCGGTCACAGCGCCTCCGCCGAGGACCCTAGCAGGATCGCCGGGTGCGTCGGTCGACCATGGGCTGCAGTTCGTTTTCCGGCACACGGGGCGTACCATGGGACCGGATCGGAGTCGGAGACGACATGTGGTGGTCGTGGCTGTGGGTGGCGTGCTTGCGGCGCGACGGCGGGGAGACGATCACTGCTCCTGCAGAGCCCCGGTGGGGTGCGCGGAGCTCACCATCGGTGGCGTATGAGGAAGGTCGGGTGCGGGTGCGGAGCCCGTGGCCCGGCGGCCTCGACCTCGGGTTCTCGCTCCTGGGCCACCCGCCCGTGGCCCCGAGCAGGGACGGACGTCGGACGGTCTACGTACGGGACGGTGTGACCGAGTGGTGGGAAATGGTTCCCGGTGGACTGGAGCAGGGGTTCGAGGTGGCCCATCCGCCGCGCGGGGAGTTGGTGCTGGAGGTAGCGCTCGAGGGAGCGGCGGCGGAGGTGGACGCGGACGGCCACGGAGCGACGCTGCGCCTCACAGCGGGGCCGGTGTTCCGGTATGACGGGCTGGCGGCCTGGGACGAGGTGGGTGCCGATCTGCCGGCGCGCATGGAGGCGGCGCCGTGGGGCGTGCGCCTGGTGGTCGACGCGTCCGACGCGGTGGGCGCGGTGACGGTGGACCCGATGTTGGCGGTCGTGGCCTGGAGCGCGGCGTCGGACCAGGCGTCCGCGGGCTTCGGGCACTCGGTGGCGTCTGCAGGGGATGTGAACGGGGACGGATACGACGATGTGGTGGTGGGCGCCTGGCGCTACGACAACGGCCAGACCGACGAAGGCGGCGCAGCGCTCTATCTGGGCACGGCGGCGGGCTTGTCCACCGCGCCAGCGTGGAGCGCGCAGTCGAACCAGGCGTCTGCCAACCTGGGACACTCGGTGGCGTCTGCAGGGGACGTGAATGGGGACGGGTACGACGACGTGGTGGTGGGCGCGCACTTCTACGACCACGGCCAGACCGACGAGGGCGCAGCATTCGTCTATCTGGGGAGTGCCACGGGTCTTTCCGCCGCGGCGGCGTGGAGCGCGGAGTCGGATCAGGCGTTCGCGTACTTCGGGGGCTCGGTGGCTTCTGCGGGGGACGTGAACGGAGACGGTTACGACGACGTGGTCGTGGGTGCGCGTCAGTACTGGAACGGCAACGGCCAGACATGGGAGGGCGGAGCCTTCCTGTACCTGGGGAGCGGCGTCGGGCTGTCCGCCACGTCCGCGTGGACCGCCGAGTCGAGCCAGGCGTTCGCGTACTTCGGTTCGTCCGTGGCGTCTGCAGGGGACGTGAACGGGGACGGATATGATGACGTCATCGTGGGTGCCGACTCCTTCGACGACGGCGAAGTCGATGAAGGAGCAGCGTTCCTGTACCTGGGCAGCGCCTCCGGCCTGTCCGCGACGCCGGCGTGGAGCGCGGAATCGGACCAGGCGTCGGCGCACTTCGGTTCGTCCGTGGCGTCTGCAGGGGACGTGAACGGGGACGGGTACGACGACGTCATCGTGGGTGCGCATGGCTTCGACAATGGCCACATCGACGAGGGCGCGGCGTTCGTCTACCTCGGGAGTGCCATGGGGCTGTCCGCCACACCGGCCTGGTCTGCGGAATCGGATCAGGCCTCGGCGGGGTTCGGGCTGTCGGTGGCATCGGCGGGGGACGTGAACGGGGACGGGTATGCCGACGTGGTCGTGGGAGCGCACGGCTACGACAACGGGCATACGGACGAAGGTGCGGTGTTTCTGTACCTGGGGAGTGCCACCGGTCTGTCCGTCGCACCGGTATGGAACGCCGAGTCAGGTCAGGGGCAGGCGGAGTTCGGGTGGTCGGTGGCGTCTGCCGGGGACGTGAATGGGGACGGGTACGACGACTGGGTCGTGGGCGCCGAGGACTACGACGACCGTTGGACCGACGAGGGCGCGGCGTTCCTCTACCAGGGGACGTGGCTTCCCGACTCCGATGGGGACGGGGTGCTCGACGTGGTGGACCTGTGCCCGTCGACACCTGACCCCTCTCAGCTCGACGCCGACGCGGACGGGGTGGGCAACGCGTGCGACGACCCGGTCCTGGCCGTGGGGACGGTTTCGTCCGGGGTTTCGGTGTCGCTGACGGCGACGGCTGCCCCTGGAGAGGTGGTGGCGTTCGCGGGGGCCGTCGGGAGTGGTGCGGCGGGGCCGTGTTTGCCGGTGATCGGGGGATTGTGTCTGGATCTGGGACCGACTGCGCGCCCGTTGGGCACGGCGGTGGCCGGTGCTGATGGGGTGGCCATGCTGGCGGTGACGGTGCCTGCGGTGGTGATGCCGAACGGCACGTACAGCGTCCAGGCAGCCATCGCGCGCGGGGTCGGAGGTGCGAGCTCGGTGAAGTCCGCTCCGGTGGTGGTGGACGGCGCGACGATGGACTGGGATGCGGACGGCCTGGTGGACGCGGACGAGCTGGCGTACGGCGCCGACCCCCGCGTCGCGGACACGGATGGAGATGGCCTGCTCGACGGGGACGACCTCCCGCCGCTGTACGACCCACTGAACCCGGACAGCGACGGTGACGGAGTGTTGGACGGGGTGGATGCGTGTCCCACGGGCAGCGACCTCCTCGACGGGGACGGTGACGGGGTCGCGGACGATTGTGACGTGTGCCCGACGGTGGCGGACCCGAACCAGGCGGATGTGGACGGGGACGGGCGGGGCGACGCCTGCCCCGTGCTCGTGGGGCCGATGTGGATCACGGATTCGAATCAGACGGATGCACGGTTCGGTTCGTCGGTGGCGACGGCCGGGGACGTGAATGCGGACGGGTACGCGGATGTGGTCGTCGGTGCGCCGCACTTCGAAAACGGCGACGCTCGGGAGGGAGCCGCGTTCCTGTACCTCGGCGGCCCCACGGGCCTGTCCGGATCATGGGCGTGGACCGCGGAATCGAACCAGTCGGGCGCGGCATTCGGGAGTTCGGTGGCGTCGGCGGGAGATGTGAATGGGGACGGGTACGACGACGTGGTGGTGGGCGCGCCTTACTACAACAACGGCGAGTGGGACGAAGGCGGAGCGTTTCTGTACTCGGGTGGTGCTACGGGTCTGTCGGCAACGCCGGATTGGAATGTGGAGTCGAACCAGGACTACGCGTCCTTCGGGCACTCGGTGGCGTCCGCAGGAGACGTGAACGGGGACGGGTACGGCGACGTCGTCGTGGGTGCGTACCGCTACGACAACGGCCAGTTCGACGAGGGCGCTGCGGTGCTCTATCTGGGGAGTGCCGTGGGCCTGTCCGCCACACCGGCCTGGAGCGCGGAGTCGAACCAGGTCGACGCGCGTTTCGGGTTCTCCGTCGCATCGGCAGGCGACGTGGACGGGGACGGATACGACGACGTCCTGGTGGGGGCGGACTACTACACCAACGGCGAATCCCGCGAGGGTGCGGCGTTCCTGTATCTGGGTAGCGCAGCGGGCCTCTCCGCCACCCCGGCCTGGAGCGCGGAATCGGACCAGGTCGATGCGCGGCTCGGGCTCTCGGTGGCGTCTGCGGGGGACGTGAACGGGGACGGGTATGGGGACGTCGTGGTGGGCACAGCGGGCTCGGGGGTGTTTCTGTACCTGGGAAGCGCGCTGGGCCTGTCGGCCACGCCGGCGTGGAACGCGCAATCGATCAGCACGTGCCTCGATTGTTCGGTGGCGTCTGCGGGGGACGTGAACGCGGACGGATACGACGACGTGTTGGCGGGTGAGTCTGGCCACACCAACGGGGAGCCCTACGAGGGGGCGGCGTATCTGTACCTGGGGAGCGCGATGGGCCTGGCCACCACACCGGCGTGGACGGCGGAGTCGAACCAGACTTACGCGTCCTTCGGGCGTTCCGTGGCGTCCGCAGGCGACACGAACGGGGACGGGTACGATGATGTGGTGGTCGGAGCGGACCAGTACGATCATGGCGTGGCATTCGAGGGTGCGGCCTTCCTGTATCTGAGCAACGGGGTCCCTTGAAGAGCAGCCGGGCTACGTACGTTCGTGCCGCTGCCGCCCCCCGCCGACGCCTACACCCCGCTCGAGGAGCTGCTCGCGGGCCTCGTGCAGCTGGCCGAGGAGCACGCCGACGTCGTGACCGTCGAGGAGGTCGGGCAGACGGTCCGCGGACACCCCATCCTCGCGTTCCACGTCGCGCCGACCGGCGACGAGCGCAGTGACATGCTCGTGTTCGCCGGCATCCACGCCTACGAGTGGATCGGCGTGCAGACGGCGGACCGCTTCCTGCGCGACCTCGTGGTCGCACCGCCCGAGCACGTGGCGGTCACGGTGATCCCGGCGCTCAACGTCGACGGGCGGCTCGCGTCCGAGGCGGCGGTGCGGCAGGGGCGCTGGCGCGACTACTACCGCGCCAACGCGGACGGCGTGGACCTGAACCGCGACTTCCCCGTGAACCACGAGCCCGTCGGGCTGTGGTCGCACGTGCTCCCCGGGTACGCCGCGAGCAGCCCCGAGCCGCTGTCGCAGCCCGAGTCGCGTGCGCTCGACGCGCTGGCGGACCGGGAGCGCTACGACCGCGCGGTCTCGCTGCACAGCTACGGCGGCTTCCTCTACTACCCCTGGACGGGCACCTGGGAGCGTCCCCCCGACTGGCGGACCTTCGCGGAGCTCGGGCGGGCCATGGAGGCGGCGCAGGGCGGGCACGCGTACAAGCCGCGGCAGCTCTCGCGGTGGGGCTTCTTCTTCCGCGCCCACGGCAGCGAGATCGATCACCTGTACGGGACGTACGGGACCACCGCCTTCCTGATCGAGCTCACGCGCTCCGGCGTTCGCCCGTGGCACGCGGCCGACCTGCGCACGCCCTTCCGCTGGTACGACCCGGAGGACCCCGATCCGCACGTGGAGCGCGGGGTGCGGGCGCTCCACGCGCTCGTGCTCGCTCCCTGACTACGACCTGGAGATCTGGGCGGCCACGGCCGTGAGGGGCTCGCGCACGTCGGGGTGAGCGACCTCCAGCAGGTGGGGCAGGGCGGGGAGGGCGGACGCACCCAGCGCGTCGACCGCCGCCACCGCGATCCGATCGCCGCTCGCCAGTCCCGCCGCGATCATGTCGAGCGCGCGGTCCAGCGCCTCGCCCTCCAGCATCGTCAGCCCGAACAGGTAGGGCCCGTCGCGGACGATGGCCTCCTCGGGCCCGAACGTGGCCTCGCGCCAGGCGTCGTACTCGGCGGTGGTGGGCATGGCGCCAGCGTACAACCGCGGCAGAGGCGCGGTCGAGGGTAGAATCGCGGGATGGACTCGCTGGTGCGCTGGCTGGGGCAGGGTCGGCTGGGCGAGGTCCACCTCGGGCTGCCCCTCCACGTGTTCTGCGCGATCCACGCCGAGGCGCTGCCGTCGCCGAAGGAGCGGCGGCGGGCGGTGCTCCTGCTGCACGAAGGGGTGGAGCTCCTGTTCGATCCTCCGCAGGCGGCCCGTGCGACCCGCCTGACCGGCGCCGCCACGGTGCTCGGGCGCGTGGGTCGCGATCTCGCGGCGGAGGGGATGGCGGACCAGGCCCGCGAGGTGGAGCGCCTCGTCGAGGAGGTCCGTGCGGAGCGCGACCGCCTGCTGGACGAGCCCGCCCCGCTCGTCCGCTTCTCCTGGCGACCGGGCCGCCCCACGCCTGCGTCGCTCGGGGCCGAAGCCGAGGCGTTGTGGCGCATGGACCACGACGCAGTCCGAGCCCTGCTCGAACGCGCCGGCACCGCCATCGTCGACGCCGGACCCGCCGCCCTGCGCGCTCGCGGCCCGCACACCGAGGTCGTGGTCACCTTCGACGACGGCCGCGCCGATCGGCTGTGGATCGCCTGGCCCGAGACCGCCCCCTGGTCTCTCCGCTTCCTGGAGTCTCCCGGCTGACCCTCCGCTCCCGCTCCCGCTCCCGACACCCCGGCACGCCCTCCCGACCCTGCTCCGTCCGACCGTCCCGGAACGTCCCGACCCGTCACCACCGGCCTCGGGGGGCGATCGCCGACCTTGACGTCCCGGTGCGCCGTGCTTACCGACCCCGCGCTCCGGAGGACGCATGATCCAGGTGCGGAACCTGACCCGGTACTACGGGGAGTTCGCCGCGCTGCAGGAAGTCAGCTTCGACCTGAAGGTGGGCGAGATCGTCGGCCTCCTCGGGCTGAACGGCGCCGGCAAGTCGACGACCCTGAAGATGCTCGCGGGCCTCATCGCCCCCAGCGCAGGCACGGTCACCATCGAGGGGAAGCCGCTTCACGAGCACCCCGAGACGCGCGCGAAGATCGGGTACCTCCCCGAGGATCCCCCGCTCTACGTCGAGATGACCGTCGTGGGCTTCCTGCGGCACATGGGCCGGATGAAGGGCATGAGCGGCAGCGACATCGAGCGCCGCCTCCCCGAGGTGATCAAGACCTGCGACCTCGCGGGCCGCGAGCACCAGGTCATCGGCACCCTGTCGCACGGGTACCGCAAGCGCGTCGGCATCGCCCAGGCGATCATCCACGACCCCATGCTCGTCATCCTCGACGAGCCGATCAGCGGCCTCGATCCCGCGCAGATCGTGGAGATGCGCAAGGTCATCCGGAACCTCGGCAGCAACCACGCGATCATCGTCAGCAGCCACATCCTCTCCGAGGTCAGCGCCACCTGCGACCGCATCCTCGTGATCGGGCGCGGGCGCCTGGTCGCGGAGGGCACGGAGTCCGAGCTCGTCGCCCGCAGCGGCGGCCAGGATCGGCTGGTGGTCACCGTCCGCGGCGCGGCCGAGCCCTTCGAGGCCTGGCTGAAGCAGCAGCCCGAGGTCGCCGCGGTCCAGCGCAAGCCCGCGGGTCCGGGGCTCGCCGCCGCCCAGATCGATCTGCAGGGCGACGTGCGGGAGGCGCTGCTCCCGCGGATCGCCGCCGCCGGCTACGGCCTGCGGCTCGTCGAGGCACCGACCGACGAGCTCGAGGAGATCTTCCTCGGGCTCGCGAAGGGGACCGCATGAACGCGCTCGTCATCGCCCGACGCGACCTCGCGTCGTACCTCCAGGGGTACTCGGCGTACGTCATCATCGCGAGCCTGCTGCTCGTCAACGGGCTGTTCTTCGAGGCCTTCGCGCTCGGGACCGACAAGGCGCGGTACTCGCACGAGGTCCTCGAGAACTTCTTCTACCTGGGGTGGGGCTTCGCGGTCGCGACCGCCGTGCTCCTCACGATGCGCTCGCTCGCCGACGAGCACGCGCTCGGCACCGAGGTCCTGCTGCGCACCTCCATCGTGAGCGACGCGCAGGTCATCGTCGGCAAGTGGCTCGCCGCGATGGGCATGGTCACGATCTACTCCGCGCTGACCGTCCACATGCCGCTGCTCATCTTCGTGCACGGCAAGGTCGCCCCGACCCACATCCTCGTGGGGTACATCGGCGTCCTCATGGGTGGCGGGGTGGCCGCGGCCATCGGCGTCTTCTGCAGCGCCGTGTTCCGCAACCAGCTCGCCGCCGGCATCATCGGCGGCATCATCAGCATCTACACCTCGGTCATGGCCTGGATGCTGTCCGAGGTCGTCGAGCCGCCGTTCTCCGACGTGGTGGCGTACACCGCGATCTTCAACCAGCACTTCGTCCCGTTCATGGAAGGCCGCGTGACCCTGTCGTCGCTCGTGTTCCATGGGACGATCACCGCCCTGTTCCTGCTCCTGTCGACCCAGGTGCTGAACGGGCGCCGGTGGGAGTGACCGATGGACTCCGTCGTCGGCAACGTCTTCTTCGGCTTCGTCGGCCTGCTCCTGCTGGTCGTCCAGGGCTTCCTCGTCCGTGACGTGTTCCGCAGCCGCAGCGGCTCGGGGCTCATCCTCGCGTCGGGCCTGATCGTCCTGTTCATCGGCGAGCGCGTGTTCGGCGAGGGCACCAGCCGCGCCGTGGTCTCGGGCGTGGGCCTGCTGGTCGCGCTCGGTGCGGTCGGCCTGCGCGCCTGGGCCTGGTCGGCCTCCGAGGGCGCCCGCCGCCAGGGCCACCAGCTCGCGCTGGCCTGGAGCGGCGTCGTCGTCGGCTCGCTCCTGCTCTACGCGATCACGCTGGAGCCCGTCACCGCGGCCCTCGGGCTGGGTGAGGAGGCGCTCGTGCGCTGGAACGGCTCCTGGCGGTCGCTGTTCCCCATCTTCACGCTCCTCGGGCTGCTCCCGATCTTCCAGCTCGACCGCCTGCTAGCCGCCCACCCCGTCCTGATGCCCGTCGGGGCCGCCCGCGCCGCCCAGATCCAGGGCGTGACCGCAGCCCTCGCCATCGCGCTCGTCTTCCCGGTGAACTACCTCGCGAAGCAGCACGACGACGAGTGGAACGTGGCCTACTTCAAGACCACGCGCCCGGGCGAGGCCACCGTCTCCATCGTCCAGACGGCGTCCGAGCCGGTCGAGGCCGTGCTCTTCTTCCCGCCGGGCAACGACGTGGGACGCGAGGTCGAGGCGTACTTCGACGCGCTCAAGCGCGAGGGCGACGGCCGCCTCTCGGTCACCCGCATCGACCAGGCGCTCGACCCGGTCCGCGCCGAGGCGCTCAAGGTCCGCGAGAACGGCCAGATCGTGCTCGTCCAGGGCGAGGTCAACCAGAAGTTCCGCATCGACACCGACATCGACAAGGCGCGGCGCGACCTGCGCAAGCTCGACGGCCTGGTGCAGAAGCAGCTGCTCAAGCTGACCCGCGGCCAGAACACGGTCTACTTCCTGGCCGGCCACGGCGAGGCCAACTGGCGCGAGAACGAGGACGACCTCCGCAAGGTCAACCTGTACAAGAAGGAGATCCTCGAGGCCCAGAACTACAAGGTGAAGACCTGGGGCGTGGCCGACGGCTCCACCAGCCACATGCCGGACGACGCCGACACCATCGTGATCGCCGCGCCGACCGAGCCGCTGCTGCCCGAGGAGGTCCAGAGCCTCGAGAAGTTCTGGGACGAGGGCGGGTCGCTGCTGATCCTGCTCGATCCCAAGGGCGCGCCGATGACCGAGCTGCTCGCGCACATCGGCGTCGAGCAGGGCACGGCGCCCCTCGCGCACGCCCAGGCGCACGCGGACTTCTACCATGGCCTGAAGGACCGCTACTTCCTCGCGACCAACAAGTACGGCTCGCACGCCTCGGTCAAGACGCTCTCCCGCAACAGCCAGGTCGCCCACATGGTGTTCCCCGGCGTCGTGAACGTGAAGAAGGCCGAGAACGCCTCCGCCAAGGTCACGACGCTGATCCGCACGATGCCGATGGCCTGGCAGGACGCGGACGGCGACTACGAGCGCGGCCCCGACGAGGCGCAGAACGTGTACGACCTCGCGGTGGCGGTCGAGCAGGACCACAAGGACGCGGACGGCCAGCCGACCAAGGAGTCGCGCGCCATCGTCGTCGGCTCGGTCTCCTGGCTCTCGGACGACCTCCTCAAGGCGCTCCGGGCCAACGCGCAGTTCTCGTACGACGGCATCCGCTGGCTGACCCGCAACGACGACATCAGCGGCGCGGTCGAGTCCGAGGAGGACGTGCAGGTGGTCCACACCCGCAACGAGGACTGGGCCTGGTTCCTGCTCGCCATCTTCGCCATGCCGGCCTCCGTGCTGGGCATCGGCGCCATCTTCATCCGCACCCGCAGGAGGACCTCGTGAAGCAGGTCGTCGCGCTGTCGGTGGCTCTCGCGGCGTCGCTCGTCGGCGCCTACATGACCTGGACCGACGAGGGGGAGGAGCCGGCCGAGGACGCCGTGGCGCTCTACGCCGCGTCCGACTCGGATCTGTCCAAGCTGGCGTACACCTCCGAGGATCTGTCCGTCGTCATCGAGAAGAAGAAGGACGCGAAGGGCGACTACATCTGGGTGGACAGCACCGAGACGAAGCGCCCGAAGAAGAAGACGCCGATGGACGAGATCCACGGCCATGACGACGAGGACCAGAACCCCGACGCGGAGCCCGAGAACCCGCTCGCGCCCGAGCCCGCGGGCGAGGAGAAGGTGGAGACGATCCACAACGCGTTCGTGGCCAGCACGCAGGGCGACGACCTGTGGGCCTCGTTCGCGCCGCTGCACGCGATGCGCGAGCTCGACAAGCCGTCGGATCCGTCGGTGTTCGGGCTGGACCAGCCGCGGGGGACGCTGGTGGTGACGCGCCCGTCGGGCGACGTGACGCTCACGCTCGGCGGCGAGACGTACGGCTCGAAGGACCGCTACGTCCAGGTCGGCGACAAGGTCTTCCTGGTCGACGACGCGCTGCTCAAGCCGCTGGAGAACGCCGCCTCCCGCATCCTCGAGCGGAACCTGTTCCCGCTGGAGGAGAAGGACGTGGACACGCTTTCCGCGACCGGCCCCGCGGGCACCACGCTGACCTGGAAGCACGTGAATCCCGAGGACGCCAAGGGCGGCTTCTGGGCGCGTCCGGAGAGCCCGGACAACGACGACGCGTCCGGTGGCACCTGGATCGGCAAGGTCATGCGCCTCAAGGTCCGCGACTACGTGGACGAGTCGAAGCTCGCCGGCGCGCAGCAGGTGATGGCGTACACCGTCGCCGGCAAGGGCGAGACCTGGTCGGTCAAGGTGCTCCGCACGGACACCGAGCCGGCCGAGTGGTACGCGATCTCCGACTTCAACCGGGTGCCCGTGTCGCTGACCGAGTCGCTGGTGAAGGACGTGGTCGCCGACCTGGACGAGCTCGCGGCCGAGTAGCCCCCGACCCGGTAGGAGCTCGTCCGGGTCTGGCTCGGTGCCCGCCGCCGCTGCGTCGTCGATGCCATGGTGTAGGCTCGATCTGGGTGGGCAGGCGAAGAAAGGTAGGTCCGTGGTGATGATGCTGACGTGGACGCTCGCGGCTTGCGGCCCCTCCGAGCCCGAAGGAGCCTCCGAGGCCCGGATCGCCGAGTGGCACGCACAGGTCGCTGCGACCGAGGCCGAGGTCGACGCCCACCAGCAGGCGTGGCACCGGGCGCTGTCCGCCGCGCTCGCCGCGGAGCCACCGACCCTCGGCGCGGCGTGCGCCGTCGCGTTCGCGTATCCGTCCGTGGACTACGGGCAGGACGCCTGGGTGAAGCCGCAGGTCTCGAAGTGGAGCGCCGACGCGCAGGCCACCCGCGCGGCGTGGGCGGCCGCTCGCGTCCGCCGGGCGCGAGACGAGCTGGAGAAGCCGCCGCCGATCCCGCCGTCGTCCGTCGACCGCTCGCTGAAGGACCTCGCGCGCCTGCGGACCCCTGAGTTCTGGGCGCCAGAGCTCACCGTCCTGACCCTGGCGAAGCGCGTGCCAGTCCAGGGCGACGACGGGAAGTACCTACCGGGCACCCTCGTGGTCCGCGCGTTGCTCTATGACTACGGGCAGGACCGGGTCGTCTGCCAGGGCATGTACGAGGTGGGAAACGCCGACACCATCGCGATGTCGTTCGACACGTGGGGGACCGAGCGTGAGCTCCGCGAGCAGGAGGAGCGCGTCGCGAACCACGTCCCCGACGCCGCGCTGATGTCCGAGATCGTCGAGCTCGACTTGATGAAGAAGGCGTTCCACGAAGCGCCGCGACAGCTGCGGGAGGTCGCGCCGGTGCCGTGATGTGGCGGTTCGCGCGATCGCTGCGTCGGGACAGCGCGGCGGTGCCTGGCCGCGAGCCAGCAGGTGTGGCTGTCCGCGTCGGCGCCGTGGTCACCGCTCCTGGCGGTGGCGTAGCCCGGGGTTCCTGGACTACGACCCTGTGCATGGCCCGCCTCTCCCATGGTCCCTGCGCGACCTGTCGTCGCGAGATGGAGCTCACCTTCCACCACCTGGTCCCGAAGAGCCAGCACAAGCGCAGCTGGTGTCGGCAGCGCTTCGACCGGGATCAGCGCAACCGCGGCATCGACGTGTGCCGCGACTGCCACAGCGCCTTCCACCGCTTCGTGAGCGAGGCCGAGCTGGCGCGCAGCTACCACACCGTCGAGCTGCTCCTCGCGCACCCGGAGATCCGCACCTTCGTCACCTGGGTGTCGACCCAATCGGGACGGCACCGCACCGCACCTCCCCGGCGACGCTGACCCTCACGGGACCTGGGGGAGGGAAGTGGAACCCGGCCCGCCGCGCCCCGGTCGGAGCGACCCGACCCACTGCGGACATCGGTCAGAACGAGGTCGCGTTCGTGGGACGGCGTGGGCGGCGTGCTGGCCACCGACCCGAGCGAGTGCTCCGACGCAGACGAGGCGTACGCCGTGCGAACTCCGCTCCTCTTCGGAAGCCGCGCCCCGCAGGAGCCGGAGGGGCAGTGCGCTCGGCCGGCAGCCACGCCCGGGAACTTGATCTCGAGGTCCACGATGAGGCGCCGGCCCCGGGCGTCGGTCGTTCCGCGAGACCTCGCTGTGCGTTAGGCTGTTCGGGTGGGGAAGGCACAACTGAGAGCGGCCGTCTTGAGCCTCCCGGAAGAGGAACGAGCGGAAATCGCCCTGGAGCTCCTGCGGAGCCTTCCGGTTGATGATGCTGGTGCGTCGGTCCGAACCGACCGGGAATGGGTCGAGGCATGGGGTGAGGAGGCCGTGACGCGCGATCGGGAGCTCGATGACGATCCGAGCGAGGGGCATTCGGCTGACGAGGTGTTCCGTGCGGCCAGGGAGGCCGCTGCGGAGCGGAAGCGTGCTCGTCACCGTTAGGTTCCGTCGCTCTGCGCAGAGCGAACTGATCAGGGCTGCGGAGCGGTACGAAGACCAGGCGGATGGGTTGGGTGAGCAGCTCCGCCCATGGTCGTACCTTCACGAGCCCCCCGTTCGAAGGGGCAAGGGCGAGGCGGACTTCACACGATGTGAAGTCGGGTCGAAGGGGCCGACTCAGGGTCGTTCGGTCGTGGTAGCGTCGACCCTCGTGCACTGGAGGGGAGCGTGTGGATCCTGCCGCTGATCGTCGTGGGCTGCGCGCCTCCCTCCTCGGTCCCCGACAGAGGGCTCGGCGTGTTGTCCAACGAGCCTCGCCCGGGGGCGATGCGCCTGCGTGTCGGGTCCTCGACCTTCGATGTCGGGCTGCGGGCCTGGGGTTGGGAGGGTGCCCTCGTCGCGGCCGATCCGGTCACGCCGGTGACGCGCGGTGAGCAGACTGTCTGGGCTCGTCCCGGGCTCGCCGAGTGGTGGCGACCGGCGATCGGTGGCCTCGAGCAGGGCTTCACGGTGGACGGCCCGGTCCGCGGCACCTCGCTCGTGCTCGAGCTGGCTCTGGACGGCGCGACGGCTCACGTGGACGCGGACGGTCTGTCCGCGACCTTCGAGCCCTCGGGGCAACGGTACGAGCACCTCGCCGCCTGGGACGCCGACGGCGACGCGCTGCTGGCCTGGATGGAGCGCTCGCCCGGCGGGTTGCGCCTCGTCGTGGACACCCGTGACGCCGTTGGGCCGATCACGGTCGACCCTGTGTTCCCGGGGCCCTCCTGGTCGGTGGTGGGCGATGCGGACGACCGGTTCGGGCGGGGCATCGGGTCCGTCGGCGATGTGAACGGGGACGGGTACGAGGACGTGGGGATCGGCGCCTACCAGTGGGAGGATGGGCAGACCGACGAGGGCGTGGTGTTCGTCCACGCCGGCTCGCCCCTGGGCTTGTCCGACCAACCGACCTGGACCCTGCAGGTCGATGTGGTCAACGAGGAGTTCGGGTACGAGGTGACCTCGGCGGGCGACGTGAACGGCGACGGGTACGACGACCTACTCGTGCGTTCCGATCATCTCGACTGGTCGGGAGAGTTCAGGTTGTACCTCGGGTCGGCGTCCGGTCCGTCCCCGACGTCGGCGTGGACCTCGGGTGGAGGGTGCACCTCGGCGGCCTCGGGCGACATGAACGGCGACGGGTACGACGACGTGATCATCGGACGGGCCTACGACGACGGCGCATATTCCGACGAGGGTGGCGCGCGGCTGTACCTCGGGAGCCGCACGGGTCTGGCGACCGCGCCTGTCTGGACCGTCCTGTCAGGTGAGCCCGGCGCGAAGTTCGGGTCCGCTGTCTCGGCAGGTGACGTGAACGGCGACGGGCGGGATGACGTGCTGATCGGGGGACCCAACACCATCCCCAGCGGTGGGGCCTGGGTGTACCTCGGCTCAGCCACCGGCTTGCGGGCCACCGCGACGTGGATTGTCGCGCCGAGCCTGCCGGGGACCAATTACTTCGGGGAGACCGTCGCCGTCGTCGGTGACGTGAACGGGGACGGGTACGGCGATGTCGCCGTCGGCAATTCGTGGGGTAGCCAGGGGCAGAGCCGGGAGGGAGTGGTGCAGCTCTTCCTCGGCTCGCAAGCTGGACCCCAGCTGGTGCCCGCGTGGATCGGGGAGGGCAACCAGGACGACGCGCACTTCGGGACGCGTATCGTCTCCGCTGGTGACACGAACGACGATGGGTACGCCGATCTGCTGGTGGCCGCCCCCGACCAGAACGACGGTCAGCGCGACGAGGGCGTGGTGACGCTGTGGCTCGGCTCGCCGACGGGGCTGCCCGCGACGGCGTCGCTGCGGTTCACGCCGAACGAGGCGGACGCGTTCCTGGGGACCGGGCTCGCCTCGGCGGACGTGGACGGCGACGGATCGACCGACCTGCTCGCGTCGACGGGCGAGAGCGCACCGGGCCAGCGTTCGGTCCACCTCTGGGAGGGCACCAGCCGGAACGACACCGACAACGACGGCTTCACCGACGACGTCGACACCTGCCGCTTCATCGCCGACCCGTCGCAGACGGACACGGACGGAGACGGGCTGGGCGACGCGTGCGACAGCCCGGACCTCGTCGTCGACGGCATCCTGGCGGCGGGTGCCAACGTGACGCTGGTGGCCTCCACCGTCGTCCCCGGCGAGACGGTGCGGTTCGGCGCCGTAGTCGGTCCCGGTCGCGCGGGACCGTGCCTAGCGGCGCTGGGCGGGCTGTGCCTGGACCTCGGGCCCGGTGCCTTCGACATCGGGAGCGCGGTCGCGGACGCGGCGGGCGTGGCGCGCCTGAACGTCGTGATGCCCAACGCCCCCCCGAACGGGACGTACACCCTGCAGGCTGTGATCGTGCGCGGCCCCGGGGGTATCCATTCGGTGGCCTCGGACCCGCTCCGGCTCGACGGCTCCGTGCTCGACTGGGACGGTGACGGGCTGGCGGACGCGGACGAGCTGGCGGTCGGCGCCGATCCCCTCGATCCGGACACCGATGGCGACGGCCGGCTCGACGGGGACGACCTGGGACCGTTCCTGGACCCCCTCGATCCGGACGTCGACGGGGACGGGGTGCTGGACGGCGCGGACGTGTGCGAAGTGGGCGACGACGCCGTCGACACCGACGCGGACGGGGTGCCCGACGCTTGCGACCTCTGCCCGAGCGACGCCGATCCGGGCCAGGCGGACACGGACGGGGACGGCCTGGGCGACGCCTGCGACGGCGCCGTCATCCTGCCCACGGCCTGGGTGGTCGAGTCGGACCGAGCCTCGGCTCTCCTGGGCACCAGTGTCTGCTCGGTCGGGGACGTGGACGGGGACGGATACGACGACGTCGTCGTCGGTGCCCCCCAGTACAGCGATCCCGAGACCTACGAGGGTTCAGCCTTCTTGTTCCGCGGCGGGCCGACCGGGTTGCGGACCCTGCCCTCCTGGGCCTCGGATGCGGATCAGACCTTCGCCGAATGGGGTTCGACGGTGATCGGCGCGGGCGACGTGAACGGGGACGGGTACGACGACGTCGCGATCGCTTCGCCCCGGTACACGAACGTGGAGTCCGCTGAGGGGCGGGTGTCGGTGTTCCACGGTTCGCCGGCGGGCTTGCAGGCGTTGCCCTCGTGGGCGGCGGAGAGCAACCAGGACTTCGCCCACTTCGGCAGCAGCCTGGCGTCTTGCGACGTGGATGGCGACGGGTACACCGACCTCCTGGTGGGCGCGTCCTGGTACGACGGGGTCGAGGCGGACGAGGGCGGTGCCTTCCTCTACCTGGGCTCGGGTGCCGGGCTCTCCGTGAGCTGGGACTGGGGGCTCCGGGGCGGCTTCGCCTACGGCCAATTCGGGTCGGCGGTGGCGTGCGCCGACTTCGACGGCGACGGGTACGATGATCTGGCGGTCGCTGCGCCGAGAACCACCGTGTACGAGGTGGAGGACGGGCTCCTCTACGTCTTTCGCGGAGGGATCGCCGGACCCACCTCGCACGTCGCGTGGGCCTGGAGCTCGGGCCTCGCCGGCGACCAGGTCGGCACCCGTCTGAGCACTGGCGACGTGAACGGCGACGGGTTCATGGATCTGGCGGTGGGGGCGTTGGGGGCCGACGACGAAGGCGCGGCCTACCTCTTCCTCGGCGACGAGGACGTGTTCTGGCCCGAGCCCGTGTGGTCGCGGCGGGGCGTGGCCGCCGGCGACGAGCTGGGCTCGGGCTTGTCGATCTCGGGTGACGCCGACGGCGACGGGTACGACGACCTGCTGGTCGGCGCCTGGGCCTCGTCGAACGGCCAGGCGCGCGAGGGGGACGCCGCACTCTACCTGGGGTCCGCCTTCGGCCCGTCCGCCGTGGCGGTGTGGAGCTTCGAGACCGACCAGGCGTCGGCGAACGTGGGGGGCGTGAGCCTCGGGGGCGACGTGAACGGGGACGGTCTCGACGACCTGCTCATCGGCGCGCCCAACTACTCCAACGGGGAAACCCACGAGGGCCGGGTGTGGTCCTTCCACGGCCACCAGCCTTGACCCTTCTCTGGTAGCGTGGCTCGCGGAGGAACGCGTGGCGAAGAAGCCCCCACCGAGCAGCAGATCTTCAAAGAAGCCCTGAACCGCACGGTCGGGGACGCCGCGAAGGTGAACAAGGCGCTCAAGATGCTGCGCGCCGACCGCTTCCAGCTCTACGTCGACGCCGACGAGAAGCAGATCTTGGGGTCGTGAAGAGCCAGAACGACCCGTCGCTGGTCTACTCCTGCCGCATCACGTACGAAGGGGACTACTCCTGCTGCACGCAGAACCTGAACGTCTGCGGCGGGCTGCGCGGCTCGGTGTGCAAGCACATCCTGGTGCTCACCATCGGGCTCGTGCAGGGCAAGGCGCTCTCGTCGGCCGCGGCGCTCGCCTTAGCTGAAGGCGACCGGGACGAAGCGCGCGGTGCTGGACAAAGGACGCCGCGGGCGAGGTGAAGTACAAGGGCGCGGAGGCGGGCGAGGTCGACTGGCGGCCCACCGAGACGCTGCCCGAGGACTTATACGCCTTCTGAGCCGCGCGACGGCGACGCCAGGCGAGGAGGAGCAGGACGCCGGGCAGGGGGCTCGCGGAGCCCGGTCCCGAGTCGCATCGGCAGCCGCGCCGGGAGGTGCCCGTGGGGGCGTCCACAACCGGGGTCCCTGGTCTCGCCGCCCGTATCGGGTGAACGCACGATGCCGTTGCGGACCCCACACCCTGCTCGGAGGCCCCGATCCAGACGGTCGCACGACGACCCCCGGCCCACCCCTGGTCCTCCACGGCCTGACCCATCAGCGACGGCCTGAGGTCGGTCCGCCTCGTTCTGGTGATCGGGTGGGCGGAGGTGCGACATGGCGACCGCTCGGAAGATCAGGGACGCGGAGGAGGCGCGGTGGTGCCTCGAGGCGGTGGCGGACAGCCAGCTGGAGCGTGCGGAGTGGGCTCGAAGGAACGGGATCGATGCGCGGTCTCTGAACGCCTGGCGGCTCATCTTGGCGCGGGCCGAGCGCCAGGTGCCGACCCGCTGGGTCGAGCTGGTGGCCGCGCAGCCGGTGCCGACGTCGAGGTACGTGGTTCGCGTCGGCGACGTGGCCGTCGAGGTGGGCGACGACTTCCAGGACGACACGCTTCGGCGACTGCTCGCGGTCGTGGCGTCGTGCTGAACCTCGCGCGCGGTATCCGCGTGTACCTGGCGGTCGCCCCCCTCGACATGCGCGGCAGCTACGACGCGATGGCCGGCCGCGCGCGGCGCCTCGGTCTCGAGCCGGTGGACGGGGCCTACCCCTGCGTGTCAAGCTGAGCGAGACACGGTCCACCACCAAAACTTCTGAGCAGGGCCCGAGAGGACTCGCATGGCCACCACAACCCGTTCACCCGCTCCGCCCGTGGTCCCGGACCCTGGGGTCGCGGACGGCGAAGTCGTGGACCCCGAAGTCGAGCCCCGCGCGAAGCGGCGTTCGTTCACGGGGGAGTACAAGGCGAAGATCCTCGCCGAGTGCGACGCGGCCACAGAGTCAGGGGACATCGGGCGAATCCTGCGGCGCGAAGGGCTGTACTCGTCGCACCTGGTGGAGTGGCGGCGGCTGCGTGAAGCCGGTGCCCTGGCGGGCCTCACGCCGAAGCCGGTCGGCCGGCCGCGCAAGGAGCGCAACCCGCTGGCCGCCGAGGTGGAGCGCCTACAGCGCGAGAACGAGCGCCTGCGGGACAAGGTCCGCAAGGCAGAAATCATCATGGAAGCCCAAAAAAAACTCTCCGAGGTTCTGGGGACGACGGAGAGCGAGCGCTCACCGAGCGAGAGGCTCGGGTGAGCGCGGCCCTGGCCATCGCTCCCCAGGTCGGTCTGGCCGCGGCCTGCACCGCGCTGGACGTGGCCAGGGCGACGCTGTACCGCCATCGGCAGCCCAGAGCGCCCAGGAGCCGTCGGGCCTCGAGTAGGGCCCTGGGCGAGGACGAGCGCGCTCAGGTGCGCGAGCTGCTCTACTCCGAGCGGTTCCGCGACGCGAGCCCGCGGCAGGTCTACGCCGCGCTCCTCGACGAGGGGGTGTACGTCGCGTCCGTCGCCACGATGTACCGCGTCTTGCGGGACGACGACGCGGTCCACGAGCGCCGCCGGGTCGTCAACCATCCCGCATGGCCGAAGCCGGAGCTCGTTGCGCGTGGCCCCAACGAGGTCTGGTCCTGGGACATCACCAAGCTGAAGGGTCCCACGAAAGGCGTGTTCTTCGCTCTCTACGTCGTGCTCGACATCTACAGCCGGTACGTCGTGGGCTGGCTGCTGGCACAGTCCGAGACCGCCGGCCTGGCCGAGCGGCTGCTGGCGGAGACCATCGAGAAGGAGGGCGTGGCCCGCGACCACCTCACCATCCACTCCGACCGCGGCGCGCCCATGAAGAGCCGCACCGTGGCCGAGATGCTGGCAGACCTCGGCGTGGACCGCTCCCTCAGCCGACCCAAGACATCGAACGACAATCCGTTCTCGGAAGCCCAGTTCCGAACGGTCAAGTACTGCCCTGATTTCCCGAAGCGCTTCGGCTCCATGGAAGACGCGCGTGGCTTCTGCCAGCCCTTCTTCCGCTGGTACAACGAGGAGCACCACCACAGCGGCATCGCCCTGCTGACGCCCTCGTCGGTTCATCACGGCATCGCCGAAGCCACCCTCGTGCAGCGCCAGGCGGTTCTCCAGAAGGCCTACGAGGCTCATCCCGAACGCTTCATCAAGGGCCCACCCGTCGTCTCTCGCCCTCCTGCAGAGGTCTGGATCAACCCGCCACCGGCGACCGCGAGCGCCATTGCCGCGTCCGGAAATAGTGATGGATAAAGCAGTGGTACTGCCACAATCATCACTCAGCCTGAAGCTCAGCGTGGCCCGAGACGCCGTCTACTGGATCCCCTCGTGCCACGCTGAACCGGAGAGCGGTCGGGAGTGGGACGCGAGTCAGGGCTTTCGTACATCTCCGAGTCTCAATCAGCTTGACACATACCGTACTACGTGTTCCTGTCGAAGAATCGGAAGCAGCTCGCGGTCCTGCACTACGACGGGTCGGGGTGGTGCACGTTCAGGAAGCGCCTCGATCTGGGGACCTTCGAGCTCCCTCCGGTCCCGGGCGAGACGGCGCAGCTCGCGGTCGACCCGACCGTGCTCGCCTCCATCCTGTCGGGCATCGTGCTGAGCGCGCCGCGCCGCCGCTGGTACGACCACGACCGATCCGTCCGAACCTGACGTTCGTCGATCCATCCACGAGGCACGATCGACAACCGGCGATCGGGCGTGATCGAATCGACGGATGGTGACGATGAACGTCGGTGAACGGCTCGCGGAACGGGAGGCGGAGAACCGCCTCCTCCGGGAGGAGCTCGCCGCGGCCCACGCCGAGCTGGCGGCGCTCCGAGCGCAGCTCGCCGAGCTCCACCAGCAGATGGCGGACGCGAACCGACGCGGCGACCAGCTGCTTGCGGAGGTGGCGAAGGCCAACGACCGTATCGGGGAGCTGCTCGCCGTCGTGACGCGGAGGAAGGCCGCGCGACAGCCACCCAAGCCACCAGAGCCGGTCGCGCCGCCCGAGGTCGGCGACGAGGAGCGCCGCGCCTTCGACGACCGTCCCCGACCGCCCGAACCGCCGGAACCCGTCGTCGGCCATCCAAAGCCGAAGCAGCGCCCGACGGGCCGCAAGCGCCTGCCCGAGTCGCTGCCGGCCGACGAGACCACGCTGTGGCCCGAGCGCTGTGCCTGTGGCTGCCAGGACTTCGAGTGGGTGGATGAGGTGGTCGAGGAGAAGCTCCACATCTCGGCCCACGTCCGGCGCCGGATCACGCACCGCAAGACCGGGCGCTGCCTGAAGTGCCGCAAGCGGACGACCGCCGAGGCGCCGCCCTCACCGTTCCCGCGGTCTCGGCTGACGTGCGACGGGCTGGCCTGGCTCGTGACGCAGAAGTTCGGCCAGATCGTCCCGCTGGAGCGGATCAAGAACTACCTGGGCGTTCGCGGGCTCGCTCTGGCGACGTCGTTCTACGTCACGCAGATGGAGTTCGCCGCCGACCTCCTCGCGTCCATCGACGGTCACCAGTGGAAGACGCTACTCGCGGGCGACGGGATGGAGACCGACGGCAGCGGGTTCAAGGTGCAGATCCGCGGCGTCGACGGCCTGCACCACGGACACATCGAGGTCTACCACCGCGGGGACATCGTGGTGTTCCAGTACGAGCCCGAGAAGGGTGGGGAGACGCAAGCGGCAAAGCTGCAGACGTACGCTGGCTGGCTCCTCGTGGACGGCGAGAGCCGCTACAACGAGACCACTCGCCGCAACCCGAAGATCGTCGAGGCGAACTGCAACGCGCATCCAAGGCGGAAGCTGGAGGCGGCCGAGGCCACACAGCCGGCTCTCGCAGCAGAAGCCGGGCGGTTCGTGAGCGAGATGTTCGACCAGGAGGCGAAGGCGAAGGAGCTCGGTCTGCAGGGTGACGAGCTCCGGCAGTGGCGCCAGGAGCGCATCAAGCCGCAGTTCGACCAGCTGCGGACCTGGATGGACGCCGTCGAGCCGACCCTCGCCAAGCCCGACGAGCTCGCCAAGGTGATCCGCTACTACCGGAACCACTGGAAGGAGCTGACGAGGTTCCTGGACGACCCGTCGATCCCGATCGACAACTCGGCCTCAGAGCGCGAGTTCCAGTGGGTTGCCAAGCTAAGGCTGAACTCGTTCTTCGCCGGCGGGACCGAGGGTGCGCAACGGGCGGCGATCCTGCTCGGAGTGGCGGCGACATGTCGCCGGCTACGAGTGGACATGGAGGCGTACCTGACGTGGGTGTTCGTCCGACGAGGGACCCACCGCGACAAGTACGCCCACCTGACCGCGGCCGACCTCACCCCACAGGCGTACAAGGCCGCCATGCTGGCCGAGGCGCTGTCCGCCTGATCTGAGCCACCCCGAGCGGCAACGACCGTGCCGGCCGAGCGGGTCTGCACATCCCGCCGCCCGTCGCTGATCGGTCAGTCCACGGCGACCCTGCACTCGTTCTCCTTCCCGATGCTCGTGCTGGAACGGCGGTCGCCGAAGGCCACGACGCCCGGCGCTCACCCAGCTCGGCACAGGGCAGCGCTCACCCTGATGGCTGTCTTCGGCACGGCGCCCTCCGGCACGGCCCGCCTTCCGTGGTCAGCAGCGCAGGGCAGCGCTCACCCCGACGACCACGATGTTCAAGAGCACCGTGACCTTCGGACCGAGGCCCCGTCCCCCACAGCGCCTGCCCGGACCTTCGTTCCGCAGCCGGGAACCGAGCTCGAATTGGAGTCTGTCCATGGTCGGTAGCGCCCGCCGACCGAGGAGGTCCGCCGGCTCTCCACCGGCAAGACCGACGCACGCGGAGACTCTGACTGTCGCCGCTCACGTTCAACTGCGGACTTCGCGCCGGCTCGACCTCGTGAGCGCCCGACTGCATGAGTGGTCGACCCGCTCTAAGACAGGTAGCCGACCTCGTCGACGACCAGGAGGCGCGGCGCCGTGTACTTCCGAATTCGGGACTGCAGCGCGCGCGGGCCGTCGCTCAGGTCGAGCAGCATCGCGCCCGCCGTCGTGAACAGGACCATGTGTCCGGCCAGGACCGCCTTGTAGGCGATGTTCTTCGCGACCATGGTCTTCCCCAGGCCCTGCGCCGCAGCCAGGATCACGTTGTCGCTGTCATTCATGAACGCCAGCGTGAGCAGCCGCCCGATGTGCTCCCGATCGATGTGCGTCGGCCACGTCCAGTCGAAGCTCGCGATTGGACTGAACTTGCCGATCCGCGCGTCCCTGAGGCGCCGCTCCACCGAGCGTCGCTGTCGCTCCTCCATCTCCCTCTGGACCAGCGCTTCCACGATCTCCTGGGCGCCCCACCGGTTGCGCGTGGCCTCGGCGTTGAGGTCGTCGAGGTGTGCGGCCAGGTAGTGCAGCTTCAGCGAGTCCAGTAGACGGTGCAGATAAGTGGCAACAGCCGCGGCTGCTCCTCGCGCCAGGCGTCCTCGACCGTGCAGGTGCGGTCCTGCGGCCACTTTCGGACGTTCGCGACCTGGTCGAGCCACTGCCGGAGCTGAGCGTTGGCGTCACACGTCCCGCTCGTCCACCGCCTCCCTGCTCCGCTGATCGGTCACTGCGCGAGTACCTGCAGTTCGCAGCGAAGGGCAGCGCTCACCTCGATGGTGGCGGGCGGGCGAGGTCGGCCCGGGCCTGCCCGACGAGGTCGCGAACTGCTGCCACGTCCTTCAGGACACCGGCACCGGGAGGCGGGCGGACGATGCGACCGCCCGGGGTCGGGTAGCGAAACGTGGTGGCATAGGCGGAGTACGACAGCACCGGCTCAAGCCGATCTCGCCACATGTCGCCTTCAGGAAGGCGATCCGAGAGCACGTCCAGGCGATGCTCTGTGCCGGCTTCGATGCCACGAAGGAGCAGCAGGGCCTTGAGCACCTTCTCGACGGCCTGCTGCACGTGGTAGGCGGCGTACTGGTTGCCGACACGGGCGAGCACCTCTGCCGCGTCGAGATCGGCAGCGGCGAGATCGAGGAACGCGGCACATCGCCGTTCAGTGCTCAAAGATCTTCCTGCCGCGGGTCACCGCTGCCCGAGCGAGGGTGTCGATCTCGTGCTGGTCTTCCACAAACTCGGCGTGCGTGCAGGGGACGATGTCGGCGGACACCCGGACCTCACGCCCGATCTTCCAGGCCTGGACGGGGTCGAACGCGTTCGGGTCAACGTCATCCGGCAAAACGACAAGGAGGTCGTAGTCGCTATCCGGTCGGGCTCGGCCCTCGGCTCGGCTCCCGAACAACCAGACCTCCAGGGGACGCATCACGTCCACGACCCGGCGGAGCAGCCGTTCGAGGGCGGGATCGTCGATCGGGACGAACGCGTTCATGCCCACATCGTAGCCCGACCCGAGTTGGTGCGTCCTCGGAGTGGCCGACTAGTTCCGGCGACAGCAGGGCGACTTCGGACCCGCGACGACTCGGTAGGCCCAGGGCACTCCCGCCCGACAGCCTTCGGACCGAGGCCCGTCCCCCACAGCGCCTGACCGGACGGCGGCAACTTCGTTCCGCCGCCGGGAACCGAGCTCGAATCCGAGTCCGTCCGTCCCCTTGGCGGCGCCCGCCACCGGCGAGGTCGGCCAGCTCTCCACTGGCAAGACCGACGCCCGCAGAGTCCCTGACGGCGTCTCTGGCCTGGCGCCCTCCGTGTCGCAGCGGTGCTGCAGCTCGCAGCAGCGCAGGGCAGCGCTCACCCCGACGACCACCTCGTCCATCAGCACGGCGACCTCCGGCTCGCCCACCGCGTGCACCGCTCGGCAGCTCCCCCAGGGCACTCCCGCTCCGCCAGCCTTCGGACCGAGGCCCCGGCGCCCTCCGGCACGAGCCCAGAGCTCACTTCCATCAGCTGCGGTCAACGCGGCGATGAGCTGCGAGGTGACCGGCGCAGCCGGGCGGCTCGTCAGCTCCATCGTCCCGTTGAACGCCGCGGCACGGCGGGTGGACCCGGCACCCGACCTCGCGCGGAGCGCGCGCCCCGCCGCCGACGATCCGTGCCGGTGCGGCGTTGGACGCACGTTCGCTCGCACCCCACCCAGATCCGACTACACGAGCTGATCACGCCTCCCGCCGCGCGGCGCGGACCTCGGCGAGCGCGAACCCGCCGAGGGCGAACGCGGGCAGCAGGAACACCGCCTCGGTGCCCGGCGCCACGACCGGCAGCGCGAAGCCGAGGAGATCCAGGCCGACGTGCAGGGCGATTGCCAGCGCGAGCCACCTCGGGTCCCGGCGCGCGACGGCGCGCCAGGCGAGCGCCGCGAACGCCACGTGGCCGAGCACCAAGAGGGGACGCGCCCCGGCGTAGAGGAGCCCGTCGTCCGCGCCGAGCCCGAAGACGAGGGCCTCGGTCGCGCCGTGGGCGGCGCCGAGCACCAGCGCCGGACCCCGCGCGCCGGGATCGCGCAGCGCCGCGACCCCACGGACGAGCCCGTAGCGGACGACCTCCTCCACCAGCCCTGCGGCGAGCGAAAGCGCGACCGTGCCCGCGAGGGGCGAGCCCGCGCCGCTGACGGCGACGATCGGCGTGACTACCAGGCTGCACGCGAGCCATGCCGCCACCCCGAGGACTATCGGCCGCGCGCGACGCAGGCCCGCCGCGAGCCCAGCCAGGATCGCGAGCGGGAGCGCGTAGAAGCCGAGGACGCGGGGCGCCGCGCCATACGGCGACGGGTGCCGCATCGTGATCGTCGCGGGCGGCACCCCCGAGGGCGCGAAGGTGCCCTCGAGGTGGTCGCCCTTGAGCCGGAACGTCAGCGAGCCGAACGCGAGCCCCGCCGGGTGCGTAACCCGCGCGGTCTCGCGCTGGGCGGCGCCGCGGTGCATGCCCTGGCCGTTGCCGAACCGCGCGATCTCGTAGACGACGATGGCCTCGCGCTCGTCCACGCGCTCGACGACAAGCCGGGACGGGCGGAGCCCGCCCCACCGGCCCTCCCACGTTCCGGAGAGCGCCCGCAGCTCTGGCTCGAGGTCTGCGGCCGGGACCTCGACGTGCACGCCGTCCGGAGGCTCCGGCAACCGTGGGGCACAGGCGATCAGCAACGCGGTGACCACGACCCATCGTACGCGAGAGCGGCGTTCAACGCGACGATGACCGGCGGGGCTCCACCGCGAAGCGGTGGGGGCCTGACCGGTCCATCGCTCCGTTGGGTGCAGCGGCCCCGGGGGAGGGAAGCGGCACCCGGCTCAACGCGACCCTGCACTGACGCGACAGGCGGCGCTCGCGGCGCTCCTGCGGGTCGGAGACGGCACCCGGCCCACGCTACCCTGCACTGGAGGACGAGGGCGTTCGCCAGAACGAGGTCGTGCTCATAGGCGACATCGATGGGTCGCTTGCCACCGACCGAGCGACCGGCGCTGACGCTGGCCCCGCCTGCCTGAGTGCGCAACGGACGAGGAGCAAGAGTCGACCTGCTCGACCACGCTTGGCCTCGACCGCCGATGCCACGAAGTCGCGGCAGCGGAAAAGTTGGTGTAGGCTCGATCTTGATGAGGCCATTCAAGCTTCCTGTCCCGAGCGCGAGGGCCGCCACGAGTTTGGCGCCCAGCCCGAACCAGGTCCAACAATGAGACTGCTAATCCTAACCACCCTCGGTGGCTGCGCACCTTGGTCGGGGGCTCACCGATTGGAGACTGGACTGCTGGCGACGTCGGCCGAGCCATGTCCCATGATTCCAGTGCTATTCTCAACGGCGAACGCCATCCGATGTCCTCGGGGGAGTCATCTGGAGTCTACCAAGGGGCCAGAGGACCACGACATAGAAGTTCAATACACCTGCCGAACTCGAAGCGGCGATGCGCGGTATGCGAATCTGGTGTTCACCGATGGCGGAGTGTCGGAACGGTTCTATTCGTTCGATGGCGCTGGATGGCTGCAGCTCGACTACGCGCCTGGCGAGCTCAATCAGCCAGTCGGCGTGATCGTCAATGGCACGTCCACTGCGCTAAGAATGACATGTGATGCAATGCGAACCTTCAGCGTAAGTGCTTCGCGCGGCACTGATCCCCCAACAGCGGATGTGACGACCTGGCCTGATGGCAGCGTTGCGATTGCCAATTTCATGATTACTCCCGTCGAGTGGCGGTCCATGAGGCTATACTTCACCAACGGTGAGTTGACGGTGTTAGGGGTTGATGGCGCTCGGGGTAGGGAACACACGATCTGGTTCCGTGACTGGGCGCCATACTGTGCTCAGCATCCAGGAACGGGAGTACAAGAGGAGGGTGCTTGCGACGAGCTCCCAGGCAGGGGGAATGAATGATCTGAGTGCGGGTGCCGGTTGAGGCCACCCCGGTCCCCCGGCTCGTCGAGCAGTCTTCCTGCGACCTGTCGATCTCGGTCGACCTGCTCGACCTGCTCGACCTGCTCGACCTGCTCGACCTGCTCGACTCTCCGGCTCGCCCCTTCCGGCGGCCATGCAGCGCTCCTCCGCTCCTCCACGACGTCGTCGGCACCGAGCCCTCCGCCACGCTGCTCTCGAACGGCCCGCAGAAGCGCAGGGAAGCGCTCACACCGTTCTGCACGATGTCGTCGGCACCGTCCCTCCGCTCCGACTCCGATCGCCCTCGTCGCCAGGACGGTGGATCCCGCCGGCACCTCTCCGACCTCCAGGACAGCGACAGCGCCGCAACCCGGACCCGCACGGCGACAGCGCTCGCCCGGTCCGCCGCAACTTCGTTCGGCGGCCGCGAACCGAGCTCAAACCTGAGTCTGTCTATGGTCGGTGGCGTTCGCCGACCGACGAGGTCCGCCGGCTCTCCACCGGCAAGACCGACGCTGGCCGAGTCCCTGACTCCGTCTCTGGCCTGGCGCCCTCCGGGTCGCAGTGGTGCTCAGCTCGCAGCAGCGCAGGGCAGCGCTCAACCCGACGACCACCTCGTCCATCAGCACGGCGACCTCCGGCTCGCCCACCGCGTGCACCGCTCGGCAGCTCCCCCAGGGCACTCCCGCTCCGCCAGCCTTCGGACCGAGGCCCCGGCACCCTCCCGCACGAGCCCAGGACTCGCTCCAACAGCTGCAGTCAACGCCAGGTGAACGCTTGCGGTAACCTCCGCTTCCTTCGTTCATCTCGCGTCTCCGGCCGACCGTTCATCTGGCCAGCCCGCCACCGCGCCTGCTGAGATGACCCCAAGCGTTCAATCCTCCATCGGACTACGGGCCGCCCGGGAGGTCCGGGTCCTCGTCGAGTGCGTGCAGAGCATCGTCGTCGAGTGATCGGCCTGCCCCAGCAGCTCTTGGATCTCCCTGAGATTCCCGCCATCCTCGAGTGGGTGCATCGTGAAGCCATGGCGCAGGGTGCGAGGCGTTACACGCTTCGTCAGCCCAGCGTGGAACGCCCCTCCCGAACGGCGCCATCTAACGAACGGGGACCTCGCCCAGCACCCACGCGAGGTAGGGCGGGTGGACCTCGTCGGCGGCGAGCGCGACGACCTCGGGGCACTCGTAGGGGTGCAGCGCGACGACCCGCTCCCGCAGGGCCTCCACGCCCTCCCGACGCGTCTTGAGGACCATCAGGACCTCGCTCTCGTCGTGCACCTGGCCCTGCCAGCGGTAGATCGAGCGCACCTGGGGCAGGAGGTTCCCGCAGGCGGCGAGCCGCTCCTCCACCAGCGTCCGCGCGATGCGAGCGGCGGTGTCGAGGTCGGGCGCGGTGACGAGGACGACGGCGAGCTCGGACATGCCGCCGACTAACCTCAGATGCCGACGATGCTCATCACGCACGGATCGGGGGAGCTGCAGCTCGCCTTGCCTCCCTGACGGTCGGCCGGCTGGGTGTCGAGATCCTGCTCGACCTTGCCGTAGGAGGTGCTCACCGTGCCGCGCGTGCTGCTGGTCACGGGACGGCAGGAGTACTGCACGAGGCGGTACTCGTCGGGAACGGTGATCGTGTAGGACTCGGTCCGGTTGTTCCCCGTGTGGTCGATCGTCCGCAGCAGCGACGAGCGCTTCGAGGTCTTGGACTTCCCGTACACCCGGCACTGCGAGGCGGTGATCGTGCCGCCGTTGTAGATCTCGAGCCGTACGGTGGTTCCGTCGCTGGCGAGGGCGCCGGCGGAGGCGAGGGCGAAGAGCGCGGAGAGGACGAGGATGGCGGGGCGTTGCACGGGACCTCCAGGGTGTACCGGAACGCTATCCGTGGGTCGTCGCGGGCCGTCGGAGCTCTCAGCCCCTCTCAGCGGTCGCCCAGGTCGCACACCGTCCCCGGCGACAGCCGGTAGCCTCCTTCGACCGTCTCGATCAGCTCCCCGAGCCCCGTCTTGCGCAGGGTGCGGACGGCGGTGTGCAGCCGCATGCGGGCGGCGTCGGGCAGGATCCGCTCCTCGGGCCAGCCCAGCTCGATGAGGTCGTCGGTGGACAGCACCTCGCCCCTCGCACGAGCCAGGGCGACCAGCAGGCGTCGCATCGGCCCTCGGCGACGGAGGTCGACCCGCCGCCCGGCCAGCTCGTACCAGTCGCCATCCGCCGCCAGCCGGAGGGTGGTCGGGAGCGTCACCAGCGAACCGGCGAGGCGCGCGACCGAGCGGCGGGCGCAGATGGTGCCCACGCGGTCCAGGACCGCGACCTCCGCGCGCAGGGCGTCCTCGTCTCCGGCCAGCGCGAGCCGGGCCAGGCGCCGCACGGTCTCGTCGGCGCAGGTCCGCTCGAGGTCCACGGCCTCGGCCTCGGCTCGACGACCGGCGCGGAGGGCGACCAGCGCCCGGATCCCGCCCACGGAGATCAGGGGTGGGAGCGACCAGCGACGCGCCTCCTCTTCCGCGAGCGCCAGGGCCACCAGCGCGTCGTCGGCGTTCCCCGCGAGACCATGGGCGATCGCGGCCGTCATCCGGACGGCCAGCGCCACGCCGTGCTGACCGGTCTCCACGAGTGTCGCGAGCGCCTCCTCCACACGTGACAGCGTCCGCTCCGGGGGCTCGCCAGCGGGGAGGCTGGCCAGCGCCGCCAGGCCCAGCACCAGCGCCCGCAGCTCGTCGTTGCCCGACGCCTCCGCGTCCGCCAGCGCCGACGCCACCCGCGCCAGCGCGTCGGCCGGGTCGCCCCAGGTGGACTCGTAGTTGATGCGGTTGAAGCGGATCCGACCGCGCTGCTCGGGCTCCGCCGCCAGCTGCTCCGCTCGGACGTAGGCGGACAGTGCACCGTCGCGGTCTCCGCGGGCGCCGGCGAGGTGCGCCAGGTGGGACCAGCACGCCGCCTGACCGGGTGCGGAGCCGAGCTCCACCCAGGTCGCCAGGGCCCGGCGCTGCGCCTCCTCGGCCTCGGCGAAGTCACCCTGCATGCGGAGCGCGTCCCCCAGGCGCTCGAGCGCGACCGCCAGGTGGGCGCCACGCAGGCTCGGCGCCGCGACGCGCAGGTCGTCGATGGCCTCCGGGTACGCACCCCGGCGGACCGCGAAGAGCGCCCGCTGCGTGAGGAGCTCGGCGACGACCGGGTCGCCTTCGGCTCGGGCCCGGTCGAGCGAGGCCTGGAGCACCTCCGTCGCGACGACCGGCCTCCCGGCACCGAACAGCGCGGCCGCCCGAGCGATGGCGACCCTGCCGTCCAGGGTGGCGGACAGCGCGCTGCGATCGGCGTCCGCGCCCTCGAACCAGGGGAGCCAGGACGCGGGCGCGATCGACACCAGGGTGCGGAGGGCGGAGCGCACCCGGGCCCGGTCCTCCACGGTGGCGTCGGGATCGGACAGCACCCCCCACAAGTCGGGGCGCATGTGTCGGAGGTCGTCGCCCCCGGCCTCCGCTCGCGCCAGCACCCGCTCGCGCCACGCTGCCGCCAGGTCCGGGGGACATCGGCCAGCCGTGAACGCCCGCACCAGGTCCAGGACGCCGAAGGTCACCCACCCGCCGTCGCGCCGCTGGAGCCAGGACCAGCTCCACAGTCGCTCCACGAGCTCGAGCGCTTCGTCGCCCAGCACCGCCTCCGCGTCGTCCACGGAGAACGGCGTCGTGAACCGACACAGCGCGGCCAGTCCTGCCTGCTCCGAGGTGCCGAGCGCCCGCCAGGACACCTCCAGGCATGCCTCCACCGACCGGTGCCTGGGCTCCCCGTGGTCCGAGCGCAGGCGGTCCAGGCGCGCCAGGATCTGGTCGGGGGAGAGCACGCCGACCCGGCTGGACGCCAGCTCGATGGCGAAAGGGAGCCGGTCCACCGCGGCCACCAGCCGGCGAACGGCGTCCTGGTCGGGGGTCGTCGGCGCTCGTCCGGCCGCGCGACGACCGAACAGGGCGACCCCGGCCTCCACCGACAGGGGTTCGAGGTGCAGGGGCTGCTCCCGGGGATGCCCGGTCGGTCGCCGGGAGGTCGCCACGATGCGCACGCCCGCGTCGAGCAGGGGCGCCACGATCCGTGCGGCGTCCTCGAGCTGCTCGAGGTTGTCCAGCACGACGGTTCGGCCCCGCCAGCGGCGTCCGGTCCGCTCCAACAGCGCTTCGGGGGTCGGCGCTCCCTCCGTCCCGACCTTCAGACCGGCGGCGACGGCCTGGGCAGCGCCCGGAAGGGTCTGCTCGGCGGCGAGTGGGACCACCGGCACCGGCTCCGCGCGGTCGGCCGCCCACAGCGACACCAGCCGTGTCTTGCCGACACCGCCGGGACCGAGGACGGTGACCAGCGGCGAGCGCGCGGCGAGGGACGCGAGGGACGCGAGATCCTCGTCCCGGCCGACCAGGTCGAGCTCACCGTGCTCGAGCCACACGCGCGCCTCCGGAGCCATCCTGCCACCCGCGGGCGCGCGCATCCGGATCGCTCGTGGTCGCACGTGCGGCGTGTGTGGCGCGGACCTTCGGCTCAAAGGTCGAGCACGTAGTGCACCTCGGCCTCGACCGCGCCGTCCGGCCACTCGCGGAGCTCCTCCCGCACCCGCTCGAAGCCGTGCTTCTGGTTCGCGCTCGCGGACGCCGTGTTCCCCTCGCGGTGCGAGACGAGCACCCGCGTCAGTCCACGCCCGCGCGCCCAGGCGAAGCGCGCCACGTACATCGCGACGGACAGGCCCCTCCGCCGCCACTCGGGGCGGAGCCAGGAACCCCACAAGACGGCAGCGTCTGGATTCTCGCTGCTCTGCACGACCCCGGTCATCCCCACCCATGCGCCGTCGACCTGGACCCCGAAGATCCCGACACGCTCGTCGGCGAGGCGGGCCCGCCAGTGGTCCTCGGGCCTTGCCTGCTCGCGCCCATGGTCGGACGAGAACACCCCCGGATCGGTGCGCAACGCCTCCAGGCGGATCTCCCGGTAGGCAGACCATTCCGGCGGCGTGAACAAGCGGACCATGGGCGTCAGACGGCGCCGACCACCGCGACCGTGATGTTGTCCTCGCTGCCGGCCTTGAGGGCCTCGTCCACCAGCACGTCCGCGAGCAGGTCGAGCGGGGTGTTGGCGACGATCCGCTGGATGGCGTCGTCGTCGAGGGGGTCGGTCATCCCGTCGCTGCACAGGATGAAGATGTCGCCGGTCTCGACCATGCGCGTGGTCGTGTCCGGCTCGACCGGGCCGTGGAAGCCCACGGACTGCGTCAGGATGTGCTTGTGCGGGAGCAGGCGCGCGAGCTCGGGCGTGAGCCGGCCGGCGTCGATCTCCTGCTGCACGACGGTGTGATCGCGCGTCAGCCGCACCAGGCGCCCGTTGCGGAAGAGGTACGCGCGAGAGTCGCCGACGTGCGCGAGGTGCGCCTGGTCGCCGTCCACCACCAGCACCACCAGCGTGGTCCCCATGCCGCGCGTCTCGGGGCGCAGCTCGGCCTCGCGACGGATGCGGATCGAGGCCTGGTTCATCGCGTACCGCAGGCGCTCGCGCAGGATGTCCGCGGGATCCTCGGACTCGTGATCGCGCACGAGGCGCGTCTCCTCCGGGTCCGGCGCGCCGACCAGGGTCTGGTGCACCGTCTCCACGGCCATGTGGGAGGCGACCTCGCCCGCGGCGTGTCCCCCCATCCCGTCCGCCACCACGAAGACGCCCTGCTCCAGGTCGATCTTCCAGGCATCTTCGTTGTGCTCACGGACCGGCCCGGTCTCGGAGCGGGCGTACCCTTCGAGCTCCATGGACTCCTCGGTGGGCGCCACGCGGCGCGCGGGCGTCACTATAGTGTACCGTTGGCCGGGCCACACGACCGAGGGTCGACAGCGCGATGGAAGACCGGCATTTCCCGACCCAGCCCATGGCCGAGCCCGAGCCCGGAGATCGCATCGGCGATGTTCGGGTACTGGCCCATGTGGCGCGCGGCGGGATGGCGACCGTGCTCGCCGTGGAGGATCTGCGCCCCGGCGCGGACCCGGACCGCAAGCTCGCGCTGAAGCTCCTGCTGCCGCTCGACGGCTCCGAGGAGGCGCAGAGCCGCTTCCGGCGCGAGTTCCGCTCGCTGTCGCGGCTGCACCACCCGAACGTCCTGCGGGTGCACGAGTGGGGGATGTACGGCGATCGGCCGTGGTTCACGATGGAGCTGCTGGAGGGGCACGACCTGCGCATCGAGGCCGAGCAGCTCCAGGAGATGCCCACCCCGGAGCGCTTCCAGCGGATCGAGGCGATCCTCGTGCAGGTGGCGCGCGCCCTGGCCTATGTCCACGAGCGGGGCCTGGTGCACCGCGACGTGACGCCGGGGAACCTCATGGTCACGGCCGGCCGCGGCGGTCCGTCGTCCGACCCGACCAACCTGCCCGACGGCGCCGTCAAGCTGATGGACTTCGGCGTCGTCAAGGAGGCCGGCGGCGACATGACCGCGGTGGGCGAGCTCATCGGCACCGTGGCGTACATGTCGCCCGAGCAGATCACCGGCGACGAGATCGACGCCCGCAGCGACCTCTACTCGCTCGGCGCCGTGCTCTACCTCCTGCTGACCGGCCGCCGTCCGTTCCAGGCGCACACGATCCACGGGTTCATGGAGAAGCACCTCCACACGCGCCCCCGCCCGCCGCGCGAGCTCGTGCCCGAGGTGCCCGAGGACCTCGACGCGATCTGCCTCCGCCTGCTCGAGAAGGCGCCCGCCGACCGGTTCGCGAGCGCCTCGCACCTGCTCCACGTGCTGGGGGACGCGCAGACGGGCGAGGAGCCCGAGGGGCGCTGGCCGCCGACCACCGTGGGCCGCGGTCCGCTGAAGGTGCGCTTGCGGGAGGCGATCGAGGAGGTCGCGTCGGGCCGCACGGGGCAGGCGCTCGTGATCTCGGGGCCGTCGGGGCACGGCAAGACCCGGATGCTCGATCTCGCCGAGCTGCACGCGCGCCGGCTCGGGCTGCCGCTGGCGGTCGGACGCTGCCGCTTCCAGGACCGTCCGTTCGGGGCGTTCAAGTCCGTCCTCCAGGCGCTCCGTGGCGAGCACCTGCCGAGCGCCCTGCAGGGCCTGTACGAGGCCGGGGACGGGCCGGCCGAGCGGTACCCGGTGTTGGCCGCGTTCCGCGAGCTCCTGGTCGAGCGCGCGCCGCTGGTGCTGATCATCGACGACACGGACCGCGCGGACCCCGCCACGGTCGAGCTGCTGACGTACCTGATCCGCAACACGCTCGAGCTCGCGTCCGAGCCCATCCTGTTCCTCATCGGTCACGACACCGGTGAGCAGCGGATCCGTGCCCAGCTCGAGAGCCTGCCCTCGGTCGGCGCGCTCGAGCTGCCCGCCTTGAGCTCGGCCGAGGTCGAGGAGCTCGTGGTGAGCGTGCTCGGCAGCTCGTCGGCCTCGCTCGCGCTCGCGTCGCGCGTCTTCACCGAGGGCCAGGGCTCGCCCGCGTTCATCACGGACATGCTGCGCGGCCTCATCGACGACGGGCTGATCGTCGAGGACCAGACGGGCTGCTGGCGGCTGACCGTCGACGCCTCCGAGATCACGCGCTCCCAGCTCCCGATGCCGGCCTCGCTGCGCCAGGTGCTGATGGAGCGCCTGCAGCCGTTGTCGGCGCACGCCCGCTCCGTGGGACGGATCCTGGCGCTGGCGCGTCGCCGCGTCGATCTCGACGTGCTGGTCACCTGCTGTCCGCTTCCCGAGGACCGGCTGATGGAGGGCCTCGACGAGCTGGTCGACGCCGAGCTCGTCACCGAGAGCCGGAGCGACGACGACGAGAAGGTCGAGCTCGCGCACGGACGCTTCCGCGAGGTCCTGCTCGAGGGGGTGGCGGCCGAGGATCTGCGCGAGGGACACCGGCGGCTGGGCGAGGCGCTCGAGCGGCACCACCGCGGGCGGCTCCCGGCGATCGTCGAGGAGCTCGCGTGGCACTTCGAGCACGGCTGCGTGCCCACCAAGGCCTACCTGTATCTGGTGCTCGCGGGTGAGCGGCACCTGCAGCGCAGCCTGTACGGCGAGTGCATCCAGTCGCTCGAGCGTGCGCTGACGCTGGAGCCGGACGCGCGGACCTACCTGCTGCTCGACGACGCGGACCGCCGGCTGGCGGAGGTGTGGCTCTCGCTGTCGCGGGCGCGCCACGGCCTGGGCGAGCCGGAGCCGGCGGTGCAGGCCGTCACCCAGGCGCAGCGGATCGCCCGGCTGGTGAAGGATCCCCGTCTCGAGTCGCGGATCGCGGCCGAGCTCGGATCGCAGCTGCGGCAGGTGGGCAAGCTCGACGAGGCGCAGGCCCAGCTCCGTGCCGCGATCGAGGCCGCGGAGGCGACCGGCGACCAGAACCTGCTGCCGATGCCGCTGTACGAGCTGGGCGGCGTGATGTGGTCCGGCGGCGACCTGGCGTCGTCCGAGCTGCACTGGCGTCGGTGCCTGCAGATCTCGCAGCAGGTGGGCGACGAGCGGAGCACGGCCCGCGGCTTCAACGGGCTCGCGATCCTGGCGTTGTCCCGTGGTCAGCAGCTCGAGGCCCGCAAGCACCTCGAGCAGGCGGCGATGGTGTTCGAGCGCCTGGGCATGCTCTCGCCGCTGGTGGTGACGCGCAGCAACCTGGTCGAGCTCTACGTGAACACGGGCGTGCTGCGGAAGGCGCAGGCGCTGGCGGAGCGGACCTACGCCCAGGCCGAGGAGGTCGGGCTGCTCGAGGGGATCGCGCTGGGACGCGGCTGGCGGGCGCGCATCCTGCTGGTGCTCGGACGGACGGACGAGGCGGAGCGCGACGCGCGGGAGGCGCTGGCGGCGGTCGAGAAGCGCGCGAGCCTCGAGGACGAGCCGTTCGTGCTCGCGAACCTCGTCCAGCTCGAGTACGCCCGGGAGCGCTGGCAGGACGCGCTGCTGTGGATCGAGCGGCTGCTGGCGGCGGTGGCCGTCCACGACCACGAGAGCGTGCTGCACGAGGTGCTCGGCTGGAAGGCGGCGGCGCTCGCGCAGCTCGGCCGGCTCCAGCTCGCGGCGGAGACGCTGGACACGGCACCCCCGCGGCCGGAGCTGTGGCCGCACGTCCAGGTCCGCACGGACATCGCGATCGGTCGGGCGCTCGGGATGCTCCCCGGCCGCGCGGAGGCGGCGCGCGAGTCCCTCCAGCGCGCGCTGGGCGTGTCCGAGGCCAACGGCTTCCGCTACCACCAGCTGCTGGCCCACCTCGCGCTGTCCTCGGTCGTCGACCCGGCCACGCGCGACCGCCACGTCCGCGTCGCCACGGGGCTCGCCCGCTCGCTCGCGGCGAACCTGCCCGCCGACGATGCCCAGCGCTTCCTCGACGCCCACGGGGTCCGTACCTGATGCTGCTCACCCGCGCCGAAGCCACGCACTACCGTGAGACCTCGCTGCACGCCGACGTCATGGCCTTCGTGGCCGCGCTCGACGCCCGTCGCGACCCGCGCCTGTGGGTCGGGAGCTTCGGGAGGAGCCCGCAGGGCCGCGAGCTGCCGCTGCTCGTGCTCTCCACGGGTGGCGTGAGCACCCCGGCGCAGGCGAAGGCGCTCGGCCGGCCGGTCGTGCTGATGCTCGACGGCATCCACCCGGGCGAGGTCGAGGGCAAAGAGGCGACGCTCGCGCTGATCCGCGACCTGCTCGACGGTCGCGCGCCGGAGCTCGCGGACGCGCTGCACCACCTCACGCTGGTGGTGGTGCCGTTGTTCAACCCCGACGGCAACGACGCGCTGGACCCCGCGAACCGCAGGCTCGAGCTGAAGAAGCTCCACGGGCAGATCGGGCCGGTCGTGGGGACGCGCACCCAGAGCCATGGGATCAACCTGAACCGCGACTGGATGCGGCTGCAGGCCCCGGAGAGCCGCCTGCTCCAGGCGGGCGTGATCGGACCGTGGCAGCCCGACCTGACCATCGACAACCACGCGACCAACGGCAGCGTCCACCGCATGCAGATGACGGTCGACGTGCCGCACACCGTGGCCGCGGGGCGACCCGAGCCCATCGAGCTCGTGCGCACCTCGCTCGTCCCCGACGTGATCCGCGCCGTGCGGCGCCGGGGCTTCGAGAGCGGCTGGTACGGGAACTTCGTGGAGGACGAGCGGGCGCTCGACGCGGGCGTCGACGTGGACGGGACGGCCACCGTGGGGGAGGGGTGGATGACCTATCCGCACCACCCGCGGTTCGGCGCGAACCAGCGCGGGCTGACCGGGCGCATGGACCTGCTGCTCGAGTGCTACAGCTACCTGCCGTTCGAGGAGCGCGTGCACACCGCCTCCGCCTGGCAGATCGAGACGCTGGCCTGGGTGGCGCGGCATCCGGATCTCTGCCTGCAGACGGTCGCGGACGCGTCGACCCCGAGGGACCGGATCGCCGTTCGCTCGGAGCTGGGCGTCTTCGACACGCTGGTGGAGATCCCGACGCGGAACCCCCGGACGCTGGACGGGCTGCCGGTGACGGTGAAGCTCCCGCACCTCGCGCGCTTCGTGGGGAGCACGGTGGTGGATCGTCCCGCGGCGTACGTGGTCCCGCCGGAGGTCGCGGCGCACCTGCGGCTGCACGGGCTCGAGGTGGGACCGGCGCCCGCGGAGGCCGTCGTCCGCGTCGCGACCATCGAGGGGCTCGGGACCGCGGCCGGCCGCAAGATCCTGGAGGCCGGCAGCGTCGGCGACGTGAGCGTGAGCTGGCGGGAGGAGCGGCGCGCGGTTCCGGCGGGGTGGGCGTCGGTGTCGACCGACCAGCGGCTGGGCGCGGTCGCTGTGTACCTCTGTGAGCCCGAGTCGGACGACGGCGCAGCCGAGAACGGGCTCGTCGCGGTCCCAGAGCTCGGAGCCGAGCATCCGATCTGGCGGGTCGAGCGCGTCTGACGGGCGGCGGTCATTGTCCCTGTGACGAACGTGTGACATAGGTGGACCAGCAGGGGCGATGTGCGCCCCGGGAGGTCGACGTGAGCGCAGCCACCACCGAGAAGCGGGAGCGCGCCGCAGGCGTGGTCGAGCCACCCTCGCCGCGGTCGAAGACGGCGCCGCACGACGGGCACCTGACGGCGCAGGAGCTGGCGGCGCTGAACTCGAAGAGCGGCCTGCTCAAGCTGCTCCAGGCCAAGCGCGTGAACACCCGGAGCGTGCTCAGGACGCTCGAGTACGAGGCGGAGCTCAAGCGCCTCCAGATGGAGCTCGTGAAGCTCCAGCGGACGGTTCAGCTCACGGGGCGACGGGTGGCCGTGGTGTTCGAGGGACGCGACGCCGCGGGGAAGGGCGGCGCGATCCGGCGCTTCATCGAGCACCTGAACCCCCGGACGGCCCGGGTGGTGGCGCTGCCCAAGCCCACGGAGGTCCAGCAGGGCCAGTGGTACTTCCAGCGGTACATCGAGGCCCTGCCGAACCCGGGCGAGATCTGCTTCTTCGACCGCAGCTGGTACAACCGGGCGGTCGTCGAGCCGGTGATGGGCTTCTGCACGGAGTCGCAGCACCGCCTCTTCCTGCAGCAGGTGCCCGAGTTCGAGCACATGCTCTACGAAGACGGCGTCGAGCTCATCAAGTTCTGGTTCTCCATCTCGAAGTCCGAGCAGGCGCGCCGGTTCGCGTCCCGTCGCAACAACCCGCTCAAGCAGTGGAAGATCAGCCCGGTCGACGAGGAGGCCCAGGCCCGCTGGGACGTGTACACGCGGTACAAGGAGGAGATGTTCGGGCGCACGCACACCTCGTTCAGCCCGTGGATCATCGTCCGCGCGAACTCCAAGCAGCGCGCCCGCCTCGAGAGCATCCGGCACGTGCTCACGACCCTGCCGTACGACGGAAAGGAGAGCCCGAAGACGGACATCCGCCCCGATCCACGGGTGGTCCGCCGGTTCCATCGGTCGAGCCGCCAGATCGACGACTAGCTAGGGCCAGGGAGGAGACGCCTGGCCGTCGAAGTCCTTGCCCCAGCACAGCGGCTCGTGCGTCTTCGCCTCGAGGGCGCAGCCGTGGTCGTAGCCGATGCCGACGTAGCTCACGTCCACGTTCTTGGGGGCGTTGCCGACCTGGTACTGGTTGTCCAGCCCCCAGCACGAGAGGCGGTCGCCGTCGAGCACGCCGCAGGCGAAGCTCTTGCGCGCCGAGACGCCCGCGTACGGCCCGGCGTCGGACGGCGGTGAGGACTGGCCGAACTGGGTCGCGCCGAAGCAGGTCAGCCCGAGGTCCTGGCGGATGGCGCAGGAGAAGTCCTGACCGGAGGTGATCGAGACGTACCCGCCGCCGAACGGGATGTGGTCGCCCACGTCCTGGCCGGGCAGGGCGCCGGTCCCCCAGCACACCACGACCCGCTCGTTGCGGGTGATGCCGCACCCGTGCCGCAGCCCCAGGTCGATGTCCGCGAACTGCAGCGGCGGCGCGCCGCTCACCACGCCCTCGGTGTCGTCGCCCCAGCACACGGGCTCCCGGTCGTCCGCGGTCAGCGCGCACACCGACTGGAAGCCGCAGGCCACGTCGCCGTAGTTCGCGTCCGACGGGGCGCCGCTCACCTGGCCCAGGTCGTCGCGGCCCCAGCAGCGCACGCGGCCGTCGTCGGCCACCGCGCACGCGTAGCTGCGGCCCCCGCACACGTCCTTCCAGCCCGTGTCCGCCGGCGCGTCGCTCACCTGGCCCTCGTCGTCGGCCCCCCAGCAGCGGACCCGGCCCGTGGAGTCCACGCCGCAGGTGTGGTCCTCGCCGCCGCCCAGCGCGACGAAGTCGAACCGATCGCGCCCGTCGCAGTCCTGGTCGATGTCGTCCCAGCCGACCTCGGGCGCGTTGGCGTAGATCGTGGGTGCCGAGTCGTCGCAGTCGTCGCCGCCCGAGCCCGTCCACGCGTGCCCGTCGCCGTCGGCGTCCACGCCGTCCGCCTGGTCGCAGTTCTGGTCGATGCCGTCGCCGAAGATGTCGTTGGCGTCCGGGTGGATGTCCGGATCGGAGTCGTCGCAGTCGCCATCCGCCAGGGAGTACCCGTCATCGTCGGCATCGCCGTCGTTGGTGGGCCCGTCGTCCGTGGGTACGATCGGCGGCTCACCGGCACAAGCGGCGAGCAACGACGTGACGATCGCGACCCGCGCGAAGCACCAGCTCAAAGGGACCTCCTGCTCCTGACGTCCAACGCATGGTAGCCGGGGGGGCCTCCTTCCGGCGACAATGTTCCCGACGCGAGGTGTGGCTTGATGTGGATGCTGATCGCTGGCCAGGCGCTGGCCAACCCCGATCTGGACGCCGTGGTGCTGGCTCTCTCCGCCAGGGACGCCGTCTCCTGCGAATCGATCGAGGCCCTGACCTCCACCCCCACCGCCACGCTGGTCGAGGTGGTGGACACGGTGCAGATGCCGCCCTGGGCGCCGATGCGGGCGGCCAACTGCCTGATCGAGCGGCACGCCCTCGAGATCCACCCGCAGCTCGACCAGTGGGTGACGGATCCGAACCTCGCGGGGCTCAACCGGCTCGTCCTCGGCAAGCTCGACGTGATGCCGGTCGAGATCGCCGTCCCGGTCGCGCGCAAGGCGCTCGAGGGCACCGACCCCGAGCTCGCCCGCACCCGCATCGGCGCCTCCAAGGTCACGGAGATCCGCGCCGTGGTGGTGACGCCGTGAAGCACTCGCTCCTCTGGCTGGTCCTCCTCCCGGGCTGCGACATCTTCACCGTGCCCGCGACCGACGCAGGCACCGACGACACCGGCACCACGCCGCCGGGCACGACGGTGTACGACGCGCTCTCCTTCTCCGAGGAGGAGCTGCGCTCCGACGGCGACGGGCGGTACGTGGTGAAGGTCGACGTGCCCGCGGGCGCGACCTCGTTCCAGGTCACGAGCACCTCGCCGCAGCTGCCGGCGCTCGAGAGCGTGACCGACCCCGACGGCAACGAGATCCTGGACTGGCAGGATCTGATCCAGAGCCCGCGGAGCCTCACGAACGCGATCTACCCGCAGCGGACCGACGTGGCGTTCAACTGGCCGATCCGCGAGGTCGACGGGGCGCTCAAGCCCGGGAAGTACAAGGTCGAGTGGGCCCTGGTGGACGACAGCTTCAACTACGTCGCGGACGGGAAGGTCACGGCGTCGACCGTGATCAAGCGGGACCCCGACTTCTCCCAGGGGGAGGTCCACGTCCGCATCGTCTACGCCGAGGGCATCGACCAGCTGCCGAAGGTCACCAACGCCGTCGAGGCCGCGGTCGAGCACTGGCGCGAGGTCTGGGGCTCGGTGGGGGTCACCCTGGTCGAGCGGTACGACACCTCCGACCTCGACGCGAGCCTGGACTTCACCTGGTCGGGCGACCCCTCGGTCAAGAAGATCGCGGATACGAAGGAGCCCGGCGAGCTCCAGCTGATCGTCGGCGAGACCGTGCGCGGCGAGCAGTACATCTACGGTGTGTCCGCAGGCATCCCCGGGACGATCGAGCCGACGAAGAACACGTTCGTGGTGCTCGCCTGGACGACGCACGCCGGCCCCGACGGGAACTTCAGCGACAACGACATCATGGTCATGGGCGAGACCATGGCGCACGAGACGGGCCACTACATGGGCCTGTTCCATCCGGTCGAGGGGACCTGGAACAACTGGGACGCGCTGGACGACACCGTGGAGTGCAACGGTCAGCTCCAGTGCAACCGCGATCTCGGCGAGAACCTGATGTACCCGTACTCGCTGTGCGGGGGCTCGACCTGCCGCTCGCAGTACATCCTCACCGACGATCAGGGCGGCGTGTTCCAGCGGGCGGTCGGGTCGCTCTGACCGAGGCCGGGTAGACTGGGATCATGTGGGCGTGGCTGCTGCCTCTGGCGTGCGGCGAGCGACAGGACCGCGTGTCGCTCGTCGGCGACGTCACCTGGACCGCGGCCTTCGACGAAGGGGCGCGGGCGGCCGGCGCTCGTGACTGCAGCTACACCCGCCACTACGTCGCGTCCGAGGACCGCTCGGCCCCCTGGCTCTGCCCGAAGTGCGAGCTCCAGGCGTCCGCCGAGGTGACCGTCGACGACGCGGACCTCGACTGCTACGCGAGCGTGACCGGGAGCACACCCGAGGTCGCCGAGCGGCTCGGGACCACCGACGAGAAGCTGCACCGCGGGATCCTGCCGTTCGCGCCCATGTCCGCGATGGGGGCGCTGGCGGGGGACCTGATCCTCACGGGCGATCCCGTCACCCTCGACGCGCCGAGCGGGCAGGTGACCCTCACGATGACGGGCAGCTTCGTGGAGGACGTCGAGAAGGGCGACCCGTGGCAGGGGCTCGCGCCGCCCGACGAGTACGCCTGCGGCTGGCCTCACGGCGACCGCCCGGCCTATGACGGACCCTGGCGCGCCCGGCTCGGACACGAGATCCCGGACGGCTGGTTCGGCGATGCCTGCGAGGAGGGGGTCCGGCTGCACGATCTCCTGGGCGAGTGGCTCGTGATCGACGTGTCCGCCGTGGACTGCCCACCGTGCCAGGCGATGGCCGAGGAGGAGGCGTCCTTCGTCGACCAGATGCGGGCCGGGGGCACCGAGGTCCGCGTCGTGACGCTGCTCGCCCCCTCGCTCTCGACCGCGCTCGACCCCACGCCGCCCGAGATCCTCGACGCGTGGACGGTGACCTTCGGGCTCGAGGGCCCGGTGCTCGGCGATCGCGGCTGGGGCTACCAGATGGCCTCGACGCTGTTCGGGTCCGTCTCGTACCCGACCTGGTTCCTCGTGGCGCCCGACGGCACCCTGCTCGACGGGGGCCGCGGCTTCGCGGACTGGGGCGTCGTCCGGCGCGCGATCGAGAGCGCGGACTGAGCGACGCGGGGGGCGTCACAGGTCGTCGAAGGAGCCGCTGTCCGGATCGGGCAGGTCCTCGTCCACGTCTGCGCGGGCCGCCTTCAGCGCGCGGCCGATCTCCGCGAGCGCCCGCCGCTCGCCGTCGCTGGTCGAGAAGGCCACACCGAACAACCCGCCCGCCGCACGCGCCACGTCGAGGCAGTGCTGCTCGACGTCCTGGAGCACCCGTGGCCCCCAGTCCGCGGTCGGACCCCGGTGGCGGAGGGCGAGCGCCACCAGCACCCGGCGCCCGAGCTCCAGATCCTCGTCCGACGGGCGCTCCGCCAGCCAGTGCTCCCAGGGCCCGGCGGTCAGCCCGTAGCCGCGTGCGACCTCCAGGATCCGCAGGCGTTCGGCCGCCTGGACGCTGCCGTCCGCCCACGCGACCTGGACGAGCGGGAGCAGCAGCACCGCCGACAGCGTGTCCGGACCGATCCCGAGCTTCTCCAGGGCTACCGCCAGCTCCGAATCCCTCACGGCCCCTCCGCCGACCGTGTAACGCCCCTGGATCGGCCCGCCCGGTGCGACATTTTTCCCGCGATCTGCGGCCGCCGACGCGGCGCGATCACGGATCGAAGGTGAGATCCGGATCTGGCACGCCCGCTGCATGTAGGATCGCTCGACGGAGGTCACCGTGTCGCGCCTGCTCCCCCTCGCCCTGCTCCCGCTGGTCGCCTGCAGCTCCGAGACCTCGTTCCTCTACCAGTCGACGGTCGACACGTTCGTCCAGACGCCCAACGACGAGGTCGACATCCTCTTCGTCGTCGACGACTCGAACTCGATGGCCGAGGAGCAGGCGGCGCTCGCGGACGCGTTCACGGACTTCATCGCCGAGATCGAGAACGCGAACAGCAAGTTCCAGATCGGCGTCGTCACGACCTCGGCCGACACCGACGATCCGCGCGTCGGCGAGCTCATCGGCAGCCCGCCGTTCCTCACCGCCGACGACGACTACGTCTCGAAGTTCAAGTCGCGGGTGCAGGTCGGCGTCGAGGGCTCGGACAAGGAGAAGGGCCTGGCGGCGGCCGCGGCGGCGCTGTCCCCGGAGCGCCTCGCGGGCACCAACGCAGGCTTCATCCGGCCCGACGCCAACCTGCTGGTGGCCGTCGTCTCCGACGAGGAGGACTGCTCGGACGACGGCGTGCTCGACGGCTACGACTCGGACGCCTGCTACACCAACCCCGAGTTCCTCGCGCCGGTCGGCGAGTACCTCGACGCGATCGTCGACGCCAAGAACGGTCGGGCGGACCTGGTGTCCTTCGGCGCCATCATCAGCCCGGCCTCGGACTCCGCGTGCGACACGGCCTACCCGGCGGTCCGCTACGCGCTCGGCGCGCACGAGCTCGGCGGCATGGTGGGCAACATCTGCCAGCCGGACTGGAGCGACATGCTCTACGACCTCGGGCTGACGGCGTCCGGCCTGCTCGACGAGTTCGTGCTCTCCCAGCCCGCGCTCGAGGAGTCGATCGAGGTCACCGTGAACGGCGAGCCGGTCGAGCAGAGCACGCGCGATGGCTGGTCCTACGTCCCTTCGCGGACGGCGGTCCTGTTCCTGGGCAACGCCATCCCTCCGCGCGGCGCCGAGGTCGTCGTCCAGTACGAGATCCAGCCGAACTAGGCGCTCCTCGGGTAGCCTGGGGCCCGGGGGAGACATGAGGATCGGCGTGTTGACGAGCGGCGGCGACGCCCCGGGGATGAACGGGTGTGTCCGCTCGGTGGTGAAGGGTGCGGTGGGCCAGGGCCACACGGCCATCGGCATCCGCCGCGGGTACGAGGGGCTGCTGGCGGGCGACGCGAGCGAGCTGTCGCTGGACGCGGTGGACGGCCTCTCCCGATACGGTGGCACCCGCCTCGGCTCCGCCCGCTGCAAGGCCATGATGACGCCCGCCGGGCTCCAGCGGGCGCTCGACCGGATCGGGGAGATGGCGCTCGACGCGCTGATCGTGATCGGCGGGAACGGGTCGCTCACCGGCGCCCACGCGCTCGCCCCTCACACGCCGGCACGGATCGTCGGCGTCCCGGCCTCCATCGACAACGACGTGGGCCACAGCGCGCTCGCGATCGGCGTCGACACGGCGGTCAACACGATCGTGGACGCCGCGGACCGCATCTCGGACACCGCCACCGCGCACCACCGGGTGTTCGTCATCGAGGTGATGGGCCGCCACTGCGGGTTCCTCGCGATGCGCAGCGGGGTGGCGGCGGACGCCGACGCGATCCTCGTCCCCGAGCGCAAGCTGACGCGCGAGCAGGTGATCGAGCGATGCGTGGCCGTGCTGCGCGCGAGCTTCCGCGCGGGCCGCCACAAGGAGCGCGTGCTGATCGTGAAGGCCGAGGGGGTCGAGGTGCCGACGGCGGAGCTCGTCGCGGAGCTGCGTGGGGTGGTGGACGCGGAGATGACCGGCGTGGACGTTCGCGAGACCGTGCTCGGTCACATCGTACGGGGCGGTGCTCCGTCGGCGCTCGACCGCCTGATCGCAGCGCGGCTCGGGCTCGCCGCCGTGGACGCCGCCTGCCGGGGCCTGACGGACGTGATGGTGGGCTGGGAGCCGCCTCGAGGCGCCGGCGAGCCCACGCGCGACCCGTCGGTGCGGACCGTGCGGCTCGCGGAGGTGCTCGTGGAGACGGAGCGGATGCTGTCCGCCGACTCCGAGCTGGCGCGGGCCCGTCTGGCGCTGCTGGACATGGCGGACGGGCTCCTGGCGCTCTGAGGTCAGTCGCGCTGGGCGTAGACCCGGCGCTCGAGGACGGCGGAGACCGCGACGCCGATGGCGTAGGCGAGCAGATCCCAGGGGTCGAAGGTCGAGCCGAGCACGGCGTGCAGCACCCAGTGGGCGTCGGGGCCCACGAGGTGCAGGGTCTGCAGGCACTCGATGCCCATCGACAACGTGCCGACCGTGATCAGCCGAGCGCGTGCCGACGCGATGGGACCCAGCGCGATCATCGCCAGGAACGCGTCGAGGAACACGACCACCACGGCGTCGCCGACGAAGCCCCGGAGCCATCCGTGAGCGTACAGGAAGATCAGGACGAGCGCGATCCAACCCGCTGCCGCGACCGCCGCCGGACGTATCCGCGATGACACCGAGATCGACCTCCGACAGCATCCTACTCGTGGTACCGTCGAGACAGTCTGCGAGGTCCTCCCATGCGACGTTTCCTGGCCCTGGTGACCCTGTCCGTCCTCCTCCCCGGTGCCGCGAGCGCAGCGTGCATCCTCGGTGACAGCGACGGCGACGGGTTGTCCGACGACTGCGACAACTGCCCCTACGTCCCGAACAACTGGATCGCGGACCGGCAGCTCGACGACGACAACGACGGCATCGGCAACGCCTGCGACAGCTGCCTGCTCGGCCCGAACTACCTCGACGCCGACAACGACACGATCCCGGACGCCTGCGACGAGTGCCCGAACGGCGACGACACGGTCGACACGGACAACGACGGGATCGCGGACGACTGCGACAACTGCCCGACCACGCCCAACAACTGGATCAACGACCACCAGAACGACTCCGACGGCGACGGGATCGGCGACGCCTGCGACACCTGCCTCGGCAACAACAACATCGACGGTGACGGCGACGGCGTCCCCGACGACTGCGACATCTGCCTCCTCGGGCCGGACAACCTCGACACCGACAACGACGGCGCGCCCGACGACTGCGACAACTGTCCGCTCGTCTCCAACAACTGGATCGTCGACCCGCAGCTCGACGACGACAACGACGGGGTCGGCAACGCGTGCGACCTGTGCCCCGGTGAGGACGACTCGCTCGACACCGACGGCGACGGTGTCCCCATCTGCCAGGACATCTGCCTGCTCGGGAACGACTTCGACGACGCCGACGGCGACATCCTGCCCGACGCGTGCGACAACTGCCCCACCGTCGCGAACTACCAGGTGGGCGACTTCAACCGGGACACCGACAACGACGGCGTGGGCGACGCCTGCGACGTGTGTCCGAACCACCCGGACACCGCGGACGCCGACAACGACGGCATCCCTGACGGATGCGACACCTGCCCCAACGGTAACGACGCGCTCGACGCCGACAACGACGGCGTGCCGGACGCCTGTGACCAGTGCCCCGGCGTGGACGACGCGCTCGGCGCCACCGACAACGACGGTGACGGGTACGGCGCCTGCCTCGACTGCAACGACGCCAACCCCGCCATCCACCCGGGTGCGCACGACGTGGCGAACAACGGCATCGACGAGGACTGCGCCTGGGGCGACGCCTTCCGGCTGACCCAGCCCTCGCCGGGCGTCACGGGTCTGGTGAACACCTGGACGATGTCCGGTGCCCAGCCCAACCAGACGCTGGCGGTCGTCGGCAGCCTCACCCCCGGCTCCACGCCCGTGCCCCAGTGCCCCGGGATGGTGCTGCCGATGGCGAACCCGGTGCTCGTCGGGACGACCCTCGCGAACGGGCAGGGCGCTGGCAGCGTCGCCCAGATCGTGCCGCCCTCGGTCTCGGGCCGTAGCGCCGGCTTCATCGCGGTGCAGCTGCCGAGCTGCCGTCAGAGCGAGGTCATCCTCACCACCTTCCCCTGAGGTCGGGATACCCTCGCTTCGGAGGTGCGCGGTGTGGTGGTGGCTAGCAGCCTGCTCGGGCGGCGGTGACGTCGTCCTGACGGGCGACTCCGACGACGACTGCGCTGGCGCCGAGACCTACGTCGCCGGGATCGAGGCCACGACGTCCTCGGGCGCCGTCGTGAGCATCGTGTCCGCCGAACCCACGCCCCCCGACGTGGGCGACAACACCTGGATCGTGTCGGTCGCCGATGCGACCGGGGCGCCGGTCGTCGGGCTCTCGCCCGTGGTCACGCCGTGGATGCCGATGCACGGCCACGGGCTCGCTCCCCCGGACTACGGCGGGATCGACCAGGGCGACGGGACGTACGTGGTCCCGACGTTCGACCTGATCATGCCGGGCCTGTGGGAGTTCACGATCGACCTGGGCGCCGACGACGAGGCGATGTTCGCCTTCTGCGCGGAGGGCTAGTGCTGCTGAGCCTCTTGTGGGGCTGTGGCCCGCGCTGCGTCGACGTCGACGAGACCTGCACCCCTCAGTACGAACCGACCTTCGACGAGGTCTACGCGAACACCCTGGCGCCGAGCTGCGCGCTCGAGGGCTGCCACGGTAGTGACGGCGGGAACCACGGGTTCGACCTGTCCGGTACGCCCGACGAGGTCTATGCGACCCTCGTGGAGGGTGGGGCCGTGGTCCCCGGCGAGCCCGGGTGCGGCAAGGTCGTGGTGCACATCGAGTCCACCGGCCACGCGCAGATGCCGCCCGGTTCCCCCCTGCCGGACGAGGAGCGCTGCGCCCTGCGGACCTGGATCGCGGACGGAGCGCTGCGGTGATCCTCTGGCTGGCCGCGTGCCGCCCGGCGCTCGACGCCGAGGAGCTGCGCGACCCGCAGGCCTGCGCCGAGTGCCACCCGGACCACGTCGCCGAGTGGGAGGGCTCGATGCACGCCCACGCGGGCGACGACCCCGTGTTCCGCGCGATGAACGCCAAGGGTCAGCGCGAGACGAACGGTGCGCTCGGCGACTTCTGCGTGAAGTGCCACGCGCCGCTCGCAGTCGCGCTCGGCGAGGCGACCGACGACGTGGACGACCTGCCACCCGAGCTGCGCGGCGTCACCTGCGCGTTCTGCCACCAGGTGGACGCCGTCGAGGGGGACCACGGCAACCCCCTGCGGCTCGCGGACGATGGCGTGCTCCGCGGCGGGATCCGCGATCCCGTGGAGAACAGGGCACACGCCTCGACGTGGTCACCGCTGCACGACCGGGACGCGCCCGAGTCGTCGTCGATGTGCGGCAGCTGCCACGACATCGTGACGCCGCTGGGCGGGCACATCGAGCGGACCTACGCCGAGTGGCAGGGCAGCCTGTTCGCGAAGCCCGCCTTCGGTCTGTCCTGCGGGGACTGCCACATGCGGGGGCGCGAGGGGGTCGCCGCCGAGGCCGACGACGTGAAGCTGCGCCGCGTCCACGAGCACACCTTCCCGGGGGTCGACGTCGCGCTCATCGACTGGCCGGACCGCGAGCGCCAGCGCCAGCAGGTCCAGGATCTGCTCGACGACACCGTGAACGCGTGGCTCTGCGTGTCGCCGACCGCGGACGGGACCACGCTCGTGGTGGGTACGCTCGAGAACGTGGCGTCGGGGCACTTCTTCCCGAGCGGCGCGACCGCCGACCGGCGCGTATGGGCCGAGGTCCACGCGTACGAAGGCGAGCGAGAGGTGTGGTCGAGCGGCGCGATCGCGCCCGACGTCGCCGTGGCGTCCGCCTCGGACCCCTCGATCTGGCGCCTGTGGAGCACGTTGTTGAACGAGCAGGGCCAGCCCACGCACGACTTCTGGGAGGCGGCGTCGCTCGATCCCGGCGTGCTGCTCCCCGTACAGACCACGCTCGATCCGAACGATCCCACCTACGTGAGCACCCACCTGCAGCACGAGTGGCTGGTGGTGGGCGCGGTCCCCGATCGGATCACGATGCAGCTCGACGTGCGCCCGATCGGGCTCGACATCCTCGACGAGCTCGTGGAGAGCGGCGACCTCGACCCGTCGGTCCGCGACGCCATGCCGACGTTCACCCTCGGCTCGACGGTGCTCGAGTGGAGGCTCGGGACGCCGTCGAACGCGGGCGGCCTGTCCTGCGTCCCCGACGCGCCGCCGGTCGTCGCCGCCCCCGAGTGAGGACTACGCGTACTGGGCGGCGTCCGTGACGGCGAGCCAGTAGTCGTACAGGTCGAGGTCCTCGGCGACGGCCGGCAACTTCGCGATCGGCTTCGCGAGGTCCGCGAGCGGCGCGAACACGTCGGGGATCTGGCGCACGATGGCGGCGGCCTTCGCGGCCCCCACCCGCACGGCCTTGCGCTGCCCGCACCAGATCGCCGCCGCGACCAGGTCGTCCACGTCGAACAGCGCCTCCTCGACCTCCTCGTCGGTGGCACCGCCGGTGCTGACCTCGTCGAGCGCCTCGATCAGCGCGTCGGTGTCGACCTGCTCCCACAGATCCGCGAGCAGCTCGGCGCCGTCGCCGTCGCGCCAGGCCATGGCGTCCTTCATCGACGGGCCGCCACCCAACCTCGCGGCCAGCCCGGCGACGATCGCGATCTCCAGCGCGTCCTCGGCGTCCACCACCGGCTCGCCCAGCAGCTCGTCCAGCTGCTCGAGGAGCACGTCCAGCTCTTGCTTCATGTCCCCCTCCTATGCGGGGTCCTTCCACGGGTCGAGCACATCCACGCCCAGGGGTGTGAAGTCGCGCACGTTCCTGATGATGCGGGGGGGCGTGTAGAATCGAGTCATGTGGCGCTCCCTCTCCCTGCTCCCGCTGGCGGTCGGCTGCATCCCGGACGAGGTGGGCCGTGAGGTCCAGTCCGGTGACGCCGTCGCCTGCCTCGCGGCTCCCGTGGCGTTCGACGCCGAGGTCACCGTGTCGGGCATCATCGTCGCGGACGGAGCGCCCGACGGCGACGAGGGGTGGACGGCGGGCGCACGCTGCGACGAGATCTCGCGCCGGTTCAGCATTCTGGACGGCGACCAGACCTGGCACGTGGGGTATGGCTGGACCGAGGACGGCCCGGACGCGACCCAGGTCCTCGACATCACGCCGGAGTCCGAGGTCGACCTCTACTTCATGGCCCAGGACGAGCGCGCGGGCTTCGTCCTGACCCAGCTCGAGCGCATCGTGGCCGCGACCTCCGTGGGCATCGGCGACCCCGCGCTGCTCGCGAACGCGGTGCCGGGCCTCGAGATCCGCGACGGCCGTACCACGGGCACCCAGCACATCGACTGCGGCACGCAGGTCTCGCGCAGCATCGTGTTCCGAGGGGACGAGGACGTGGACCTCGAGCCCGTCGACTCCGACTGGTTGCACGTCGACGGGCAGCTCACGAGGGCGTGGGCGCTCGCGGCCTGGGGCGTGCGCAACGCCACCTGCGATCAGGACGGCGAGCTGTCGTGGGCGATCTGGCGTACAGAGGAAGGATGACCCCGACGCGACTCGTCTTCGCCACCCGAAACGCGCACAAGCTGAAGGAGGTCCGGGCCATGCTCTCCGACCTCCCCGGGCTCGAGCTGGTCGACCTCGACAGCGTGGGCGTGCAGGGCGATCCGCCGGAGACCGGCGACACCTTCGAGGCCAACGCGCTGCAGAAGGCGCGGTGGGTGCACGCGCTGACGGGCCTCCCCTGCGTCGCGGACGACTCGGGGCTCGAGGTGGACGCGCTCGGCGGGGCGCCCGGGGTGTACAGCAAGCGCTTCTCCCCCGAGCAGACGCACGAGGCGAACAACGCGCTGCTGCTGTCGCGGCTGGAGGGGGTGACCGACCGGCGCGCGCGCTTCCGTTGTGTGTTGGCGGTGGTGGACGGCGAGCGTGAGTGGACGGTCGACGGGCGCTGCGAGGGCGCGATCGGGCACGGGCTGCGGGGAGAGCACGGCTTCGGGTACGACCCGCTCTTCCTCCCGGACGAGGCGCCGGGGCGCTCGCTGGCCGAGCTGTCCATGGAGGACAAGAACCGCATCAGCCACCGGGGGCGCGCCTTCGTGGCGCTGGCGACGTGTCTGGGCTGAACGAGCTCCTCTACGAAGCCTGGCCGGTCGTCCTGGGCCTGGGGTGGGGCACCTTCCTGCTCCTGCTCTCGATGTGGAAGAACCTCCAGCAGGACCGTACGGTCGAGCTGCACCGCAGGGTGGCGAGCGTCTCGGAGCGCCTGTACTTCCGGCCCAGGGGCGCCACCGGCTTCAGCGGACGCATCGAGGGCGTGCCGGTCGAGATCAGCACCGAGCACCCGCGTCAGCCCGACGAGGAGGTGCCGAACGTCGGCGTGATCCGGATCGAGGCCTCGGAGCCGCTGGCGCTGCCCGTTCGGTTCTGCGCGGAGGGGCCGTCGACCTGGCTCGGGGCGCAGGACCTCCAGTTCGGCGAGCAGCGTTTCGACGACGTGGTCCACGTCCGCACCCAGGACGACGCGGTCGCGCGCGCGCTGCTCGACGGCCCGGCGCGGGACGCGGTCGTCGCCGCGGTCGAGGCCGGCCTCCGCTTCGAGGACGGCGTCTGGTTCGTGGAGACGGTGGCGGTGTCCTGGGACGAGGACAAGCTGACCCAGATGTTGCGTGCGGTCGCGCGTGCCCAGGGCGCCCTGGCGCAGGCGGCGCAGCGCGTGCGCGACGTCCCGAGCGGCCTGCGGATCGTGGCCCGCACCGACCGCCACGCCGGCGTGCGCGCGCGCGCCCTCGATCTGCTGGTCCAACGCGGCATCGCGGACCGTGACACGCTGCTGGACCGCTGCCGCGACGTGGATGTGAACGTCCGCCTCATCGCCGCGCGCGCGCTCGGACCCGAAGGGGCGGACACGCTGGCGGAGCAGATGCGCAGCGGGAGCCGCACCATCCGGGTGCGTGCCGCCTCCGCGCTGGGGGAGTCCGCGCAGCTGCGCGCCGAGCTGGTGCAGGAGGTCGAGGACTGCCTGATGGCGGCGCTGCCCGACCCCGAGCTGGTGCACCTCGCGCTGCTGGGGCTGACGCGACACGGGACGGGGCGCTCCGTCGAGGCGCTGAAGCGAGCGGTGGCCGAGGCGCCCAACGGCGAGGCACGGGCCTTCGCGCGCAAGGTCCTGGAGGCCGTCCGCGCGCGGCTCGACCCGACCGCCTCGGGCGGCCTGTCCATCGTCGAGCACGACCACGGCGGGCTGTCGGAGGCCACCGACCTCGAAGCGGGCCAGTTGGCGCTCGCCCGCGCTCGCACCGGGGTCACCGAGCGCTGATCACCAGTGGAACCGGACGGTCGGCGTCGAGACGCCCCAGGTGCCCTGCGCGAGCCCAGCGCCCACCGACGGTGCGGCGGCGCCGAGGACCAGCAGCGACGTGCCCGTGATGGCGCCGGCGGTGGCGGTGTCGGTGTACTCCGTGAGCAGGAGGGTGGCGATCCCGAGCGTCCACAGGCCGCCCTGCACCCCGATACCCACCAGTGCGCCCGTGGCGGGTACCCACCGTCGTCGCCGGGAGGACAGCGCCGCCCCGATCGGTGCGCCCACCTCGAACCCGACGACGGCGCCGCCGAGCGGGAACACCAGGATGCCGGGCCCGGAGAAGTGCGCGTCGGGGTGGGCCAGCACATCGACCACGGCGATCAGGGTACCAGCCTTCGATCCCACCGAAGTTCCCGCGCCCTGCGCGAGGAGCGTGTAGCCCGCCGCGCGACCGTCGAACCGGAGCGGGTGTCTGATCGGGCCGCTCGACGGTGGCACCGTGGCGTCCAGCACGCAGGTCCCCTCCGGGACCGGGTCCGGCAGCGTGTCGGCCACCTCGATCCGAGGATCCAGACGTCGGCGGAGGAAGGGCGCATCTTCCGGTTCGGCCAGGACGAGGACGGACGGCTGTGTCCGCCAGCGCTCCTGCACCGCCGTCATCAGCTCGATGGGTTCGTCCGATGGCTCGGACGGAGCGCACGGAACCGGAGGTCCAGCGGACACGGTGCCGTCGACATCGAGCGTCGCCAGCGACCACCGCGACCCGGCCGCCAGGGCCACGAGCAGGCACCGATGGGGCGAGGGGGTCAGCGACGCCGCGACCTCCTCGGCGGTGCGAGCGTCGCCCGTGCGGCGCCCGAGCACGGTCACCTCGTGACGCAGCACCCGCCGCATGGCGCTGGACCGGCGGTTCGTGACGACGGCCACGTCGACGTCCTCGCGCATCTCGTCGACCACGACCACGAGCGCATCCAGGTCGTCGACGATGGCGGGTGCGAGGCAGGGCATGAACGATGATAGCCCGACGAACACCATCGACAGGGACCGCGTTGGAACAGGAACGCTTCCGAGAGCTGACCATGCTGGGGCACTGGCACTCCATGGAGGCGGAGCTCGGTGACCTCGTGCCACTGCTCCCACGGATCGTCCACGTCTGTGTCGAGGTCGGAGAGGGAGGATACGACGAGGAGCAACTGATGTCCCTGGGCTATCGTCTGCGCAACCTCGACGACGCGGCCGATACCGCACTGGCCGCTGCCCAGCGGGGGCCCAGACAGTTCCACGTCGCCCTGTGGATCCTCTACCCCATGATCGGGGAGGAGCGGACCACGGCCTGGCTCTCGGATCTCGTGGATGTGCTCGTGGCCGCTCTTCCGTCGTTGGCGGACTGCTCGGTCGCGATGCTCGCGCTGTGTCGGGTGGCGATGTCCACGACGAACGACACCGTCCGCGAGCGCGCGGTCTGCCGTCTTCGGTCAGCTCTGGACGACGACGCGACCGACACGCGCTACGTGGAGCCGCAGATCCGGATGGCCCTCGCCTTCGTGGGTGCGTGACGGATCAGCAGAACCCAGCCTCCGAGGGCGAGCGTACACCGCCGAGGCGTCGTTCGCACGGTAGCCCTCCCCAGAGTCCGTATGAGAGAATCGGGCTGGGAGGCGTGGTTGTGGTTCCTAGTGGCGTGGGCCTGGGCGGACGAGACGGGCGCGACGGTGGACTGTACCGGGGAGGACGCGGCCTGCGTGACGACGGGTGGGCTGCCCGGGCTGTGCGACGCGGACCTCCAGTGCGTGACCGCCATCTGCTACGACGACGGCGACGTCTGCGCGATCGACGGCGAGTGGGGGAGCTGTGGGGGCGAGGTCTGCGAGGCGGACGCCGGCGGGTGTTCGACGGCATCCGGTCGGGGCTCGTCGCTCCTGGCGGTGGCGGCATCGCTGCTGCTCGCCGGGCGCCGGCGCCGGTGACCAGCATGAACGCCGGCGGGCGAACGGTCGTGGCGTGACGAGCCGCTGTGGACCGCGCTGGACGCGTTGTTCCACGACCACGGCCGGGGACGGAGCGGTTTCGTGTTCGACGTGGGGGTCATGGGAGACACGAAGGGCGTGACCCTCCGTCCTCTCTGATCATCTCCGTGGAGGGAGCAACCGATACCCGCGCAGCTGCGCCTCCACCTGCTCCTCCCAGCCGCGGTTCGCGCGAGGGCTCGCCGGCGACGGGTGGAGGATCCGGCCGATGCGCAGTCCCAGGCCCTCCAACGCCACGCGCGCCCGCGCCTCCGCGAAGGCCCCGATGCCCAGCACCCGGCGGGGGGCGAGCAGCTCGATCTGCCTGCGCAGCGCGGCGTCGCACAGGGGGTACAGGCGGGCGCGGTCCTCTGCGGCCAG
>JACKER010000013.1 GCA_020632925.1 Alphaproteobacteria bacterium
CGCCTGCCGGCACTTCTTCAGCAACCTGCTAGATCATCCCCCACGCCTCGGCCAGCCCGCGCTGCTCCTCGGCCTCGTCCGCAGCGCCGAGCCGGTCGAGCAGCTCGTGCATCACCCATGGCCCGTGCTCGGGGCGATGGGCTTCGAGCAGCGCCCGCAAGGGGCCCTGCGACGCGTCGTCGACGGCCAGGAACAGGAACAAGCCCCGGTGGACCTCGCCGCCGTCCGGGTCCGTGATGGCATAGCCGTCGCCGGCCGCGAACTGGTAGTGCACGCCCGCCTGGTCGAGGGCCTCGGTCAGCGCCTCGACGGCCTCGTCACCGGGCCAGATCCCGTCGAGGGTGACGCAGTCGTGGGTGGCGGGCTCCAACCTGGCCCAGGCCTCGTGGAGGCGCAGCGCCTCGTCGTCTTCCGCGACCTCGTCGGCATTGGCGATCTGGGGGTCGAACACGACGACCTCGCCGTGGTGTTGGGTCACTCCAGGGCCCAGCAGGCTCAGGATCCGCGCCGTGACGGGACCGGTGCGTCGGGCCAGGAGCGGACGAGCCACGTCGGGGATGCGGATGCGCAGGACACCCCAGTCGAGCTCGGGGCGACGGTCGTCGGGCAGCTCGGGGAGCTCGAGCTCGGCCCCCAGCCGGGCCTGCGCCGGCCAGTCTTCCGCGAGGGTGGCCGCCACCAACCCCAACCACCGGAAGTAGGGGACCTGATGGGCGTCGGCGGCCTCGAGCCACACCAACATGCTCCGCCCGGGGTCCGACGGGAGGAGCAACCTGCCCAGTCGCCGGGCGACCTCGATCCAGTCGTGGCGTCGGGACCACACCTGCTCGAAGGCGGCGATGGCCCGCGCCACATCGCCGGTCTCGTGGGCGAAGAGGCCCTCGTAGAACCGAGCGTTGTCCTCCCCTTCGGGGTGGCGAGGGGGCGCGGCCACCAACCGGTCGAGCAGCTCCGCGTCGCGACGACCGAGCGCGGTCTTGCAGCGCGCCTCGTACAGGTCGATGTCGTCGGGGAACTGACGCGTGGCCTCGTCCAGGGCGGCGTCCGCGCGGTCGGGAAAGCCCATCTGCGACCAGCGTTCGGCGAGGCCGACGTGCTGCTCGGGGCTCGCGGGCTGAGCCAGGAGGGCCGCGATGGAGGACTCGTGCGGTTCGACACGCTCGAGCTCGGACAGCGCGGACAGCTCGGACAGGTACCGACCCGGGTCGGCCAGGGCCTCGAGGTGGGGCCGCGCCCGCTCGCGCACGGCCTCCGCGAGGAGGGGGTGTCCACCTTCGTGGAACCAGCGGCTGCTCTGCAGGGAGGCCTGGATCCCCGTGTCTGCCAAGCCGCGCTGGAGCGCCTCCCGGGCCAGGCGCGCGAGCCTCACCGCCCCGCCGGCCGGGCCGACCTGCCCGCTGCGCACCAGTCGAACCACGAGGCGTCGATGGATCTCGAAGCCGCCATCCCGGAAGACCTGCGCCAGGTCCGGCAGCTGGGCTAGGGCCTCCTCGGTGGACCCGGACTCGGCGAGGATCCACGCCTCGACCTGGCGCGTGGAGTGCATCCAGCTCTCGCCCCGGAGCACTTCCCCGGAGGCGAGGCCAGCGCGCACCACCTTCAGCGCGTCGTCATGGCGTCCCACGGCGGACAGGGCCGTGGACTCGGTGCGGGCGAAGTCGTCGGGATCGAAGGAGATACCCCGGGACCGACGGACCTCTTTCTGCTGCTCGATGAACGCGAGGGCCTCCTCGGGGCGCCCCTGGTCGATGAGGGCGGTCGCGACCTCGTTGGAGATGCACAGGAAGCAGACGCGCTCGGGATCGAGGCCCTGCAGCGTCTCTCGGGAGACCGCCTCGCGCTTCTCCGCGAACCCCTCGGGGTCGGTGAGGGTGTAGGCGGCGGTGAGGACGTGAGACACGCAGGTGGACTGGGGACAGTCTCGGGTGTCGTCGCGGCTGGCCCGCTCCAGGAGGGACACGGCCTGGGGCACGGCCTCCCGCACGTCCTCGCGGTTGAACACGATGGAGCGCAGGTGGAAGTTGCGCACCAGGATCTCGACCCAGGGCTGGTCCTTGTCCCGGGCCTCACGGAGCAGGACGGGGGCCATCGAATCGACCCGCTCGTTGTCGCCTTCCGCCACCGCGGCGATCAGCGCCTCGAGCTGGTCCTGCTGTTCCATGGGGAGGGTCTCGAGCCATTCGAAGCCGTTCACGAGCGATCCTCCGGGACGCGGGCCAGGATGTTCAGCAGGGCGTCCTGCTGGGCGGAGAGGGCCTCGGTGAGGTCCTGATCGAGGTGGGAGCCGAGCTCGGCGAAGCTGACCACGTAGGCGGCGAGCTGCGCGTCGTCGTGGTGGAGGGCGCGAGCCACCAGGGGGTTGTCCAGGTTCACGTAGAGCCTGTAGAGGTGGGCGCCGTCGATGCGACGCGTCACGTCGCGGGCGAGGCCGAGGAGCCCGTGGGCGATGCGGCGGGAGGCGTCGTCGGCCTCCAGCGTGCGCTTCAGCCGCACCTCCTGGTCCTCCAACAGGACGGCACCCAGGGTGGTGGGCTTGAAGCGGGCGGGCAGGACCGCGGTCTGCTCCCGGACGAAGCAGCGCTCGAGACGCGCACCTTCGTCGGGCGGCAGCTCGACGGCCTCGAGGAGCGCCCCCTCGTCACCGCTTCCGAGCTGGATCGTCCGCACCTGCTCGACCTGGGCCCATCGCGCGACGAAGGGGGAGACGCCGTAGCGGTGGCTCGCGATGAGAGGGGCATCCAGGGTCCGGAACCACAGAGGGACGGCCGACGAGCTCGTGGGGGAGAGGAGCAGCCTGCCGTCGGAGCGCTGCCGGACCTCTGGCAGGGTCAGCGCGCCGTGGCTGGTCGGCACGGTGAGGCTGTCTCGCATCACCTCGAAGAGGCGGGGGTCGGCCAGGCTCGCCCCGAGCAGGGCCTCGTTGTGCCGGGTCCGGCACATGGCCCACGCCTCGTGTTCCCGATCGGCGAGGGTCGCCAGGCCCTGGATCAGGACCTCGCGCAGATGGGCGACCGTGGCCGAGAAGCTCGCGTCACGCTGGACATCTTCGCGGCTCGCGGTGGGGAGGAGGTGGTCGCACTCCAGCACGCCGCCCACGAAGCCTGCCCAGCGGGGCACGAGGTCCCGGAGGTCGTCGCTGATCAACATGCCGCGCACGAAGAGGCTGATGTTGCGGTTGTCGCTGCTGGCGTAGCTGGCGCCGTCCTGGATCCACAGCAACCCTCGGATCGGAACGCTCTCGCTCGGCTCCACCGGGATGCAGGCGATGGGCCGGAACCGTCCCTCGTAGGCCTCGGCGAAATCCAGGCGGATGCGGCGGATCCGGAAGGGGGTGAGGCCGTCGAGGTCGCGGCGCCAGGGCGGCGGCTCGGCGTTGACGGGCGTGGGCGCGAGCACGGGGATGGGCAACAGGCAGCAGTAGCGAGCGAGCAGCTGTCGGACGACGTCGACCCGAGCGAGGTGCGCGTGTTCCGACTTGAGGTGCAGCACCACCTCGGTGCCGACCGCTCGGGGCGGGCCGGGGCTGAGGGTGAACCGCTCGCCGTCGAGCGACGTGAAGGTGTGGGAGAGGTCGGGCTCGGCGTGCGACGTGGTGTGGACGACGACCTTGTGGGCGACGGCGTAGGCGCTGAGGAAGCCGAGGCCGAACTGGCCGATCAAGGCGTCGGCGCTGTGGGTGCTCCGCAGTTCGCCGGTCTTGCCGCTGCCGATGGTCGCCAGGTACTGGACGACTTCGTCCCGCGTGAGGCCAGCGCCGTTGTCGATGAAGCGCAGGGTCTGCTCGTCGGGGCGTGCGACCACCCGGATCTGCGCTTCGGGGGCCGCTTCGTCTTCGATCGATCGGCGGACGGCGGAGTCGTGGGCGTTCTGCACCAGCTCTCGAAGAGCGACCTCGGGGGACGAGTAGAGGTGCTGGCCCACCACCTGGAGCAAGCCACGCAGGTTGACGGAAGCACCGAGGAGTTCGGACACGAAGTCTCTGGGTCGAGGAGGGTGATCAGCGATCACCCGTCCGCGGCTCACCGGCCACCTCGGAAGGGTCGTAGTCCGGGGACTGGTGGCGGAAGTAGGTGTCGTAGAGCGAGGCGTAGGCGCCGCCGGCGGCCATGAGCTCGTCGTGTGTGCCCTCCTCGAGCACGCGGCCCTGCTGGAGCACGACGATCCGGTCCGCGGCGACGATGGTGGACAGGCGGTGGGCGATGACGAGCGAGGTGCGCCCGCGCAGCACGACGTCGAGACCCTCCTGGATCTGTGCCTCGGTCAGCGGGTCGACGGACGCGGTGGCCTCGTCGAGCACGAGGATGCGCGGATCCTGGAGCAGCACGCGCGCGAGCGACACGAGCTGCCGCTGCCCCATCGAGATGGCGCGGCCGCCCTCGCCGACGTCGGTGTCGAGCCCGCGCTCGAGCACGTCGAGCCAGTCGCCACCGCCGATGCGCGCAGCGACCGCGATGACCTCCTCGTCGGTGGCGTCGCGGCGACCGTAGCGGATGTTGTCGCGCACGGTGCCGGCGAACAGGAAGGGCGTCTGCTGCACGATCCCCAGGTGGCGGCGGTAGGCCGAGAGGTCGAACCCGCGGATGTCCTGCCCGTCGATGCGCAACGACCCGCCCTGGAACTCGTAGAACCGCGCCACGAGCTTGCCGAGGCTCGACTTGCCCGCGCCCGTGTGCCCGACCAGCGCGACCGTCTGCCCCGCGGGGACCTCGAAGTCGAAGCCCGAGAGCACCTGCTCGGCGTCGGTGTACCGGAAGTCGACGGCGTCGAAGGTGATGCGCCCGTCGAGGTGAGTGGGGACCACACTCCCCGTCTGCACGACGCGCGGCTCGGCGTCGATCAGCGCGAACACGCGCTCGCTGGCCGAGAGCCCCGACTGGAACTGGCTCCAGAAGGAGGCCACGCCGGTCAGCGGGAACAGGAAGAGCGCCAGCCCCTGCACGAACAGGTACCACTCACCCGGCGTCGCCAGCCCCGAGAGCACGACGCGCCCGCCGAACCACACGACCGCGGTGGTGGCGAGCGCCCCGATCAGCGAGAGCGCGGGGAAGATGACGTTGAACACGAGCCCCTGGCGCAGCTGCAGGCCGTAGGAGCGGGCGTTCACGTCGCGGAACACGGCGTAGATGGACGACTCCTGGCGGAACGCCTTCGCCACGCCGATGCCGGTGATGGACTCCTGGATGGTCGCGTTGACCTCCGCCACCACGCGCCGCGCCTGGGTCGTCGTGCGCCGCGCGACCGCCCGGAAGGCGAGCGCCACCGCGATCACGACGGGCGCGACCGCCAGCGTGATCAGCGCGAGCCGCGCGTTCACCCACAGCAGCACGAGCGTGATCAGCACGACCTGGCCGAGCTGGCTCGCGAGGTTCACCGTGAGCGTCACGACGGTGGCGAAGTCCTGCGTGTCCGAGGTGACGCGCGACACGATCTTGCCCGACGGGAACTCGTCGTAGAACGACAGATCGCGGGCGAGCACGGCGTCGAAGGCGTCCTTGCGCAGGTCGAGCACCACGTCGCCCACCGCCACCGCGGAGGCCCGCTGGCGCACGAAGTTGAACGTCCAGGACAGCCCGGCCGCGACGAGGATGGCGACGAACAGGCCCACGAGCTCGGTCGAGGGACCGCCGCCCGGCACGGCCACCCGGTCGAGGCCGGTGGAGACGAGCACCGGCAGCGCCGCGTCCAGGAGCGAGCTCGCCAGCACCGCGGTCGCGACGGTCGCCATGCGCGCGGCGTGCGGCCGGAAGTAGGCCACGATCCGCCGCACCAGCTCCCGATCGTCGTAGGTCCGGTCGTAGGCCTCGGCCCCCAGCCCGTCCATCACGAAGGGCACGAGACCTCCCCGCGCGCCCCGAAGATGCGCTGGTAGAGCGCGCAGCGACCGAGCAGCTCCTCGTGGGTGCCCTGGTCGAGCACGCCGCCCTTCGCCAGCACGATGACGTGGTCCGCGCGCCGGATCTGCGCGAGCCGGTGCGTGATGACGAAGGTGGTCCGGCCCGCGAGGACCGCGCCGATCGCGCGCTGGATGGCGTCCTCCGTGGCGCTGTCGATCGCACTCGTGGAGTCGTCGAGCACGAGGATGCGAGGGTCCGTGAGCAGCGCGCGGGCGATGGCGATGCGCTGGCGCTGGCCGCCCGACAGCGTGACCCCGCGCTCGCCGACCACCGTGTCGTACCCGTCCGCGAAGCGGGTGATGAAGTCGTGCGCCTGCGCTGCGCGAGCGGCGGCCTCGATGGCCTCGGGCGTGGCGCGGTCGCCGAGCCCGAACGCGATGTTGTCGCGGATCGAGCGCGAGAACAGGAACACGTCCTGCTCGATGACGGAGATCTGCGAGCGCAGGCTGTGGAGATCCCAGTCCCGCACGTCGACCCCGTCCACGAGGATGCGACCGCCCGTCGCGTCGTAGGTCCGGTTCACGAGGCGGGTCAGCGTGGACTTGCCGGAGCCCGTCTGGCCGACGATGGCGACGGTGCGGCCCGGGGGCACGGTGAACGAGACGTCGGAGAGCACGCGCTTGTCGCCCTGGTAGGCGAAGGACACGCCCTCGAACCGCACCTCACCGGTCACGGGTGCTGCGTGCCCGCCGGCGTTCTCGTCGAGCTCGGTCTCGGCCACGATCATCTCGAGGACGCGGGCGGAGGCGGCGAGCCCGAGCTGCACCAGCGTGAACGTGAAGATGGAGATGAACGCCGGGAAGCGCAGCATGCCCATCAGGCCCATGAAGCCGACCAGCTCGCCGGGCGAGAGCTGGCCGACGGACACCATCCACGCGCCCTGCGCGAACCCGAGCGCGATGGCGAGCCCGATGAAGAGCACCGGCAGGTAGCGCGCCTGGATCCGTCCCTGGTCGACGAAGGCGTCGCGGTACGACGCGGCGTTCTCGACGAAGCGGCGCTTCTCCCAGGACTCGGAGACGACCGACTTCACGACCTCGATGCCGGTGATGGTCTCGGTGAGCCCGGCGTTGAGCGTGCCGAAGCGGGCGCGGATGGCGAAGGAGACCGGCCCGAGCTCGGCCATGTAGCGGCGCAGCGACACGGCGTACGCCACGAGGAAGAGCGCGGGCGCGAGCAGCAGGCGCGGGTCGAGGAGCGCGATGAACGTGACCGGCACGACGATGCCGAGCATCGAGCTCAGGATGAGCGAGGCGCCGGGGTTGAGCATCGGGTTGAGCTGGCGCACGTCGTTGGTGGCGCGCGCCATGATGTCGCCGACCTTCTGGCGCTGGTGGAACGTCTGGCTCTTGCCGAGCAGCGCGACGTAGAGCTCGTCGCGGGCGTCGCGCTCGAGCCGTTGGGCGACGACCTCCACGGCGAAGGCGCTGCCGATGTCCGTGGCGCCGAGGAACAGCGCCAGCACGAGCATGCCGCCCGCCAGCGCGCCGAGCTGGGAACCGGGGTCGGCGAGGCCGAAGCGGACGACGTCGGGGTGGAGCACGACGTCGAAGGCGACCCCGGTCAGGCGGGGCATCGCGGCGGCGAGCACGCTGTGCGCGAGCGAGAGCAGCAGGAAGGCCAGGAGCAGCCACCGCCGGCGCAACAGGTGCGACACGAGCCAGCGCCGCGGGCTGCGGTGGTCGGTGCGGATCGCGTCCGGCACGACGAACTCGGAGGCGGGGCGCGCGGGCGGAGCGACGGTCACGCCGCCCTCTAACAACACCCGATTCCCGCGCGCCGCGAAGTGCTACGGAAGTCGGGCGTCTTCGGAGCTGGTCACGGGACCGTTGGCACCACCGCAGCATCGGACGTCCAGCGATAGGCCAACCACGGTGATCGTGCATGCAGCTCGAGCATGGGTCCCCATGTCCGTCCGAACACGTAGGCGACCCGGAGATCATCGTCGTCCGGAGCAGCGTCGGGGTAGACCATGACGCGAGTGCGCGGTGGATAGTCGTAGGATGGATCGGGAACCATGAACACGGGAATGTCCGTCTTCGGGTGCCCGTCCGCAGCGCCTCGGAAGCACATCTGGATACCTTCGTCGATCGAGCGACCGTCGTCGGCCATCAGCGAGAAGGAGAACAGTCCACAGACCTCCACGAAGCGCCGCAGAGGACACCAGGGTCGTCTCACTTCGTCTCTGGCCAGACGCGCGTGCCTCGGCTCGAACAGGAACGTGGCGACCGCGTTCTGGGGCGGTCCATCATCGATTCGCGGCGCATGAGTGGCGGTGAATGCACCCACCACCTGGAGCGTGCCCATCACCTCGTCCTCGGGGATGATTCGAGCCACGACATCCATCGTGGATGGCCAGTCCCCTACCGACTCCTCCAGGACCAACTCCCGGATCGTGCGGTCCGGACAGTACGGTTCACCTACCGACGAAGCACTGGCGGTGATGGACATCCAGGACAGCAAGGTCATCCATCTCCGGGGGATCGAAACAGGTTGACCGACCGGTGTCCGAGGCTGCGGCCATCACGGATAGTAGAACCTCGCGCAGACGCCGTCCGTCGGGCACGCCTCGAACCGAGCAGATGTGACGGGCGAGACGCCATCCAAGACATCGATGAACTCTCCCTCCGCCACGGAGAACGTGAACACGCCTCCCCAGAACGTGCCGTCGTGTTGGAACACGTGTTGTGTCGGCGTGACCAGGAGAACCTTCCCATCGGACATCCCTTGTATCCTTCCATCCGTCGCCGCGCGCAGCGTGCCGGACTCCCACTCGACGACCACCGAGAGACGACCAGGAACCTCGAGATACCAGCCCGGCGTGCAGGGCGGGAAGAACTTCGAGAGCCCCCGAACCACCCGGGGGGGCCCGGTGGCGGTGAAGCCATAGGTCACCTTGCCGGACATCGGACCGCTCAGGTCCGCCAGGGAACGGGTGAACGGGACGACTCGACCCGACACGGAGGTCCCGTCGACGGCGTCGACCAGATCGACCCCGCTCCACCCCACCCGACGGGCCTCGACCTGCTCGTCGAGCGCGCGGTGCACACGTACCCTACACTCGGGACGGCTCGCCCATCCGATCGACAGCGACATCAACAGGTGAAGGCCAACGATCACGGAAACGGCCCAAAGCATTCACCCGCGATGCAGTTGCAGCTCTGACACTGCGAGTTCCAGCTACACGGACTCTGGTTGGCCCCTTGTTGAGGGTACGTACAGACACCCATGGTCAGATCGCAACTGCCTCCTGCACAGTCGCCATCCGCCCTGCAAGGGGCTCCTTCGCGTGCGGGTCCGCATTCCGGATTCGGAAGGGTTTGGTCACAGTTCAGCGACAGGCAATCGTAGTTGGAGGCACAGGACGCACCCAGGCCCAGCCTTGTCGGATCCCATAGCCCACCGGCTGCGATGGGAGGTGAGGGCGTAGCGCCCAGGATTACGCTGCTCATCCAGTTCCGGATATCGAGGTGACCCAGACGTGGACCGATGACAGCAGAATAGCTGAGCAACCCCGTTCCCGGAATCGACGGCGCGAAACGCGATACGATGGCTGCGACCATCCCAACATCCGCATCGTTGCATACCCCAGAAGCGAGTGGCCCACAGTGGTAGATCGGCGATCCCGACTCGCCGTTATCTGAATCGCAGCAGAACGTCATGGTCATTGCTTCCAGCGGATCCGACCCTGGCACGGTTCCGGCTGGTTGGGTGTACACCTCGAACCCCTGCTCTTGAACCTGATCGTGGGCAAGGGAAATGAACGCCTCCTGGAACAGGACATGTCTCAGGTTACCACGACACGCATTCCCTCCGGCCATCCGTCGATGTATGGGATCGGAGATCTTCTCAAAGCTCTCAATGGCCGGCGTCCTCAGCTCAGCCTCCGTTTGGCGAGGCGCGGTGAAGGGCACATAGTGCCCAGTAATCTGAAAGACGATCTCGGGGGTCAGCGACGTCTGGAGCAACGCGATGTCCCAAGCCGCACCTTCAAACGTGGAATTCAGGGGGTCCCAAGCGGGCGGAAGGTGAATGGCGGAAATCGCATTGTCGATGGGCCCGTACCGAGTGTCTCCATCTCCCCACAGGTAGATCCGCAAGTTGCCAGGGAGCGTTGGTGTTTGGTTGTTTCGACCACGGAAGTTGTCCACGCAATGTGCGGCAGTAACAAGCCAGATCGTAGGTGGTCCGCCGCATCCCGGCCCGATCACTTCAAGCGGATCCAGGATCCAAGCTGTGCACCTGGTGTGGTGCGCATCGTTCAGGAGCGGAACGATGGCACGCGCTCGCGGAATGGATGAGAGGCTCACTTGGTGGCGGTTGTCGAGCACCTGTGTACCACTGTCACATAGAAACACATGGCTGATGGATCCGGCCGCCCCACAGACGAAGTGTTGCCAGCTCTGCAGCAAGTGGTCAGACCCATCATTCATCATCCTCGACTCGATGAAACTCGTCCAACCGAAGAGCGTGCGCGACAAAGGAGCGTCCTTCGGGGCATGCTCGTGGGACGTCGGGAGGGTCGAGCGACCGAACATCTCTGGACTCTGGGATTCCAGGAGTTGCTGGCGATCGGTGTCCATCTCCTGCTTCTGCATGGTTTCCAGTCGAGATCGAAAGTCCTCCAAACCGGCTTTCGTCGGTCGGCGACCACATCCGCCTACCATGGTCAACCGTTGCTCCGACAGACACCGATGTGGATCTCGGCCCGGGGATTGCCGCCGGCGCCCGACTTCATCCGCGCCCCGAGCCCGAACTGCATGAGCAGGTAGGACGTGACGCTCGCACCCGCCGGTGCCGAGAGAGAGCCCGTGTTCCGCTGGCTGTTGCCGGACGCCGGGTTGTCGTACCCCGTCTCGCAGGCCACCCAGTCGTTCGGCGCCCGAGGGTCGTTCGCCGTCCGCACGAACAGCTGGTCCTCCAGGTACGTCGACAGGTTGTTCATGACCACGATCGCCGCCATCATCTTGTCGAACCCGATCGTCGGCATGAAGCCACCGACCTCGAAGATGTTCACGTCCGTCCCGGAGATCATGCCCGGGTGGATCCCCACGCGGGCCATCCCCGCCTGCGAGCCGCACTGCGCGTGCGACACCTGCATCGTGACCTCCGCGCTCCCGAGGTTCACGCCGCTCGTGTTGCTCGCCGCCACTCCGAACCGGATCCAGTACTTGTCCGTGATCGACAGCGTCTCCCGGAAGTGCGTGAAGCTCGCCGACGTCACGTAGCTCCCGGCCGTGAACACCGTCGGGGAGTCCGGCAGCTCGGGCAGCGCGGTCGCGGTCTGGTAGCAGGGCTTCCCCTGCCAGTTCCCCGTGATGTCGCGGACGTTCAGCAGCACGTCCACCTCGGTCATCCCATGGACAAGCATCCAACCCGTCGTCCACGTGTACCGCGTCCCGGTCCCGTACACGACGATGGTGTCACCTTTCGCGTTCAGCAGCTTGTTGCACGACATCGTTCACCTCTCCCAGTCTATGCGCTCTCGCGCTCGTTCGTCCCACGCTGGCCTCGCGCCAGCTCGATCGCCTCGACGGCCACCCACACCAACACCCACGCCCGCGCCGTGCGCGTCTCGTCCAGCAGGCTCGGACCCGGCGCGAACATCGACGCCAACAACCCGTCCAGCAGCGCCGGCCGCACCTTGCGAAGGCGGCGCGCGCGCTCCTCGAACGTCCCCTCGTCGTCCACCACCCGCTCCGCCGCGCGCGACACGCACCCCTCGGCCGCGCTCAACGCCGCCGCACCCACCCGCGGCGCGGGCTCGTCCAGCAGCTCCAGCACCCGCAGCGCCACCGCCACCTGGTACCGCGCGACACCCGCGAGCTGACGCTCCGCTCGCTCCTGGCCCACCTGCGCCCCGATCCACGCCATCAGCTCGGGCTGCGACCGACCCAGCCGGGTCAGCGCGGGGCGGTGCTCACCCTCGTCCTCATCGATCGCCCGGACCCATCGGTCTTCCGGCGTATCCCCTACGGAATCATCCGTCGGCGCGAGCCGGGGGGGGGGGGTGAAAAGCCAGGTCGGACCGTTCATGGGCGCTTCGCCTCTGGACCGACAACGTACGCGAGCCGTCCTCGTACCGCAACCACAATCTTCGCTCGGGGGTCCAGCATCCACTCGGGGTGCGTGTCCGCGAGAAGAAGGACTACGGACTTCGGTCTCGATGTGGGCGGCTCGATCCGGTACGCGCGATCGTGAGACCGACGTGCCGAGACGGCCCGAGCCTCGGATGGGATGGACCACTATCGGGAGCGCGACAGCTCGGCGACGGCCAGGTCCAGAAGGTCGGTCACCTCCAGCTGCTGGGCCAGGCTCCGAAGCAAGGTGCCGTCGATGCTCGCGCCTTGGACCCGAAGGACCTCCAACACATCGCGCCACTGGCGTTGTGAGGTGCGACCACCGAGGTCGTACCACCGGAGTTTCTGGCTGACCGTGTCCTCCGGAGAGAGGATCGGCAACGACAGGTCGGGCGCGACCTCGATCTGCCTCGCCCGCTCGATCTGACCTGCTCGGCGCGCATCGACGCAGAACACGTCGACCTTCTCGCAGGTGGCGTCGTCGATGAAGTTGAAGGCACGTCCCTGCGCGATGGCGGCGCCCATGGCGTCGGGGTCGACGTACCCCATCGCAACCAGCTCGTCGTGGAGGGCGGCCCGCTGGGTGGGAGCCAACCGCGCAACCAGATCGACGTCGTGGGTCGACCTCGGCATCCCGTGCACCGAGCTCGCCAACGACCCACCGACCACCCAGGGGACGCCGCAGCGGTCGAGGGCGTCGCCCACGCGACGCGCGAGTCGATAGGGAACGAGAGCGTCGCTCATCGCCCACGCACGTCGGGGTCCCAGCCGAAGGCCCGTCTCACCAGGTCGTCCCCCAACAGCAGCGCCGCCAGGTAGAGCCGCTGCTCACGCTCGTCGGCGGTCGGGTGTCGCAGACGGATACCGGCGAGGGCGGCAGCGCGCACAGAGGCGTTCAGCTCCCCCGCGCGGCGGGCCCTCCCTGCCGGCCCCATGGCGCGCGTCCGCTCCACGAGGCGCTCCCAGGTCGCGGCGTCGGTGTCCTCGGGAAGGTCGTCGGACATCGTTCCCCCACCTCAGAATAGCCCGTCGGAGCGCGACGCCAAGCGCGACCCGATGTCCGGCACCGGTCATGGGACCGGGGGCACGACCGCAGCATCCGACGTCCAGACATAGCCCAACCATGCCGAGCGTCCGCGCATCTCGAGCACGGGACCCCAGACCCGCCCGACCGGGCCCATCATCCGAAGCTCGTCGTCGTCGGGCTCGGCGTCGGCGTAGACCCTGACCGGCGCGTACGGTGGATACTGAACTGTCGGGTCGGGCACCATGAACACGGAGATCTCCGCATTGGGGTGCTCGTCCGCAGCCACTCGGAAGCACATCTGGATACCTTCGTCGATCGAGCGACCGTCGTCGGCCATCAGCGAGAAGGAGAACAGTCCACAGACCTCCACGAAGCGCCGCAGAGGACACCAGGGTCGTCTCACTTCGTCTCTGGCCAGACGCGCGTGCCTCGGCTCGAACAGGAACGTGGCGACCGCGTTCTGGGTCGGTCCATCATCGATTCCCGGCGCATGAGTGGCGGTGAATGCACCCACCACCTGGAGCGTGCCCATCACCTCGTCCTCGGGGATGATTCGAGCCACGACATCCATCGTGGATGGCCAATCCCCTACCGACTCCTCCAGGACCAACTCCCGGATCGTGCGGTCCGGGCAGTACGGTTCACCCACCGACGAAGCACTGGCGGTGATGGACATCCAGGACAGCAAGGTCATCCATCTCCGGGGGATCGAAACAGGTTGACCGACCGGTGTCCAAGGCTGCGGCCTTCACGGATCGAACCTCGCGCAGACGCCGTCCGTCGGGCACGCCCAGAACCGAGCAGATGTGACGGGCCAGACGCCGTGCGTGACATCGATGAACTCTCCCTCGGCCACGGAGGACGTGGCCACGCCTCCCCAGAACGTGCCGTCGTGTTGGAACACGTGTTGTGTCGGCGTGACCAGGAGAACCTTCCCATCGGGCATCCCTTGTATCCTTCCATCCGTCGCCGCGCGCAGCGTGCCGGACTCCCACTCGACGACCACCGAGAGACGACCAGGAACCTCGAGATACCAGCCCGGCGTGCAGGGCGGGAAGAACTTCGAGAGCCCCCGAACCACCCGGGGGGGCCCGGTGGCGGTGAAGCCATAGGTCACCTTGCCGGGCATCGGACCGCTCAGGTCCGCCAGGGAACGGGTGAACGGGACGACTCGACCCGACACGGAGGTCCCGTCGACGGCATCGACCAGATCGACCCCGCTCCACCCCACCCGACGGGCCTCGACCTGGTCGTCGAGTGCGCGGTGCACGCGTACCCTGCACTCGGGACGGCTCGCCCATCCGATCGACAGCGACATCAACAGGTGAAGGCCAACGATCATGGAACCGGCCCAGAGCATTCACCCGGGAGGCCACCGCGACGCCGACAGGTCGCGCGGGTGATCGGTCCCCTCACGGCTCGATCCAGGTGACGACCCCGGGCGAGCTCAGGTCGCTCGTCGCGCGCCAACCACACCCCGGACCGTTGGGCTCGCTCCAGCCATAGTCAGGTCTGATGAACCCTTTCCGGAGCAGAGCGCCGTCCCGGAAGACCTCGATGGCCACGTCCACCGGCGTCCATCCGAACGCGAGTCCGCGGACGACGTACGGCGTGGTAGCCAGCCGGACCGGGCGGTCACATGTGAGTCCGGCGGCCAGGGGATCTCCCGCAGGTTCGTCGATCTGGCTCGAACCGTCCCAGGTGCAGCGAATCGAGCTGGCCTCATCGTGCGCGATGCCAGGAGCCCGCCAGACCTGCGCACTCGAGAAGCGAATCTCCAGCGTTCCCTCGGGCGGGTCCCAACCCGGATGGTAGGGAATGAGAACGCCGCTGCGAACACCCAGAGTTCTACACGATGGACCTCGGTGCACGGGAACTCCTGACGGTGGATCGCTCGCCCGTGCCTGGTCCGTCACGGAAGCCTCCGCCCCTTCACTGAGCGTGAACCAAGCGATGAGCCACGGCATTCGCATCCGATACCGTATCTCAGAAGCCAGGATCGCACCCCGGCGATCACCGGTGAGCCGCGGCGGCCTCGGCGGCGACGGCCATCACCGCGGCGTCCAGGTGGCTCAGCGCGAAGTCCGGCACCGGGTCGATCACCAGGTCGTTGTGGGTCATCGCGGGCAGGTGGACGTAGCCGACGGCATCGAGGGTGAGCGTGTCGCACGGTCCGCCGTCGCTGTCGGGGCGCGGGTTCGCCTTCATGTCGGCCGCGCAGGCGCGGAGCTTCCCAGCGAGATCGCCGTGCAGCACGCACGCGAGGTACCCCCGCCCGTCGTCGAGCGGACTCGGGTCGGTGGCCGAGGGGGCGCCCGGCAGCGAGGCGAGGAGGCCGTCCTGGCACGCCTTGGGGATGCCGCCGGCGCCGACTCCGTCGTCGGTGGGGTCGGGCTGCTGCTCGCGCTGCTTCTTCACCTCGGCGTACTCCCGCATCCGCCCCCGGTGCTCGGAGAGCGCAGTGTCGGCGGCCATGGCGGCGTCGAACAACGCGTCCACCTCCTCCTGGGTGACGGGGGTCCCGTCCTGCTCCGGCGCGCCCGTGATCTGCTTCGAGCGCGCGTCGGCCACCGCCGTCCACGCCTCGATCGCCTGCGCCTCGAGCTGCTCCTCCTGCCGCTCCAGCCGGTCCCAGACGCCGTCGCCCGAGAAGTCGAGGCCATCCCAACGGCGGAGGTCGGGTGGCTCCAGCCCGGGGATGGTGGGAGTCACGGGACCGAGCGTCCCCTGGGCACACAGGACGCCCCACATCGCGGCGTTCACCGCGGGCCCGGACATCCCCACACACCCTCCGGAGGCGGCGTGTTCCACCAGCGGCTCGAGCACGTGCGCGCCCACCTGGCCGAGGACCGTGTCGGGACGCAGCTCGGACACGTCGACGGCGACGGCGCCGACCCTCTCGGGCTGCTCGGGGAGATGCCCCACGATGAGCACTTGCGGACCACCCCTGGCGGCGGCCTCGATCGGGGTGGGCGCGGGCTTCACCGAGACCTCGGGAGGAGGGGCGGCGGGCCGGTCGCAGGCGGCGAGCCACAGCGGCAAGCCAATGAGCGTGGTCAGGAACATGGCGCATCGTCGCCAGCTTCCAGCACCGGGTCAACCACCCCGACCAGGAGAACGTCAGCTCTGCTCGGGGGCGCCGCCCATCCAGGCGTCCACCGCGAACGCCGTGTTCATCACGAAGACCGATGCGAACATCGGCCAGTACAGCGCGCTGCCCGCGGACTGCAGCGAGAGCTCGACGTAGGTGAGGCCGATCGCGCCGATCAGCCAGCCGACCGCCATCAGGGGCTTGCGCCCGAGCACCAGCCAGCCAGCCCCAGGGAAGAAGAAGTTCGCCGCCGTCGCCAGGATCCGCCGCATGTGACCTCCTGCCTCGAACTGTAGGCCGGTCCGTCCGTACGATCGATGATGGAAGGTCCGTGATTCTTGATTCATCGTACGGAGCGCGCTATCGTCCGGGCATGGATCCGCTGTCCGACCTGCTCCGTGTGGCGGAGGTCCGCGGCACCCTGTTCAGCCGCGCGCGGCTCGGGGCGCCGTTCGGGGTGTCCACGACGGGATCGGCGGAAGCCGCGATCTTCCACGTGCTCACGCGCGGGACGGCCGTGCTGAGGACGGGTGGCGAGGCCCACGCGCTGCGCGCCGGCGACCTGGTGGTGCTGCCGCACGGGGACGCGCACGAGCTGGTGGAGGGGGACGGCCCGATGGTGCCGCTGCGGACGCTGCCCGCCGTGAGCTCGGAGCGGGCGCTGCCGTGCGTGGTGGGCGGAGGTGCCGGCGAGACGACGGAGATCCTGTGCGGGACGTTCCGCTTCGGGCCGGCGGGCCGACGGTGGCTGCTGCCGCTGCTGCCGCGCGCGCTCGTGGTCCGGCGCGGGGACGGGCTGACGGCGGCCTTCCTCGAGGCGACGCTGCGGCTGCTGGAGCACGAGGCGGTCGGGGGCGCCGCGGGCAGCGACCTGATGGTGGCGCGGCTCTCCGATGTCCTGCTGGTGCACGTGCTGCGCGCGTTCGCCGAGCGCGGGGACGCGGGCTGGCTGGCCGCCCTCGCCGACCCCCACCTCGGCCCGGTGATGCGGAGCGTGCACCAGGACCCCGGCGCGGACTGGACCGCCGACCGGATGGCGCGGGCCGCGGGGCTCTCGCGCACGGTGCTGTTCCAGCGGTTCGAGGCGACGATGGGCCGAACGCCGGCGGACTGGCTGCTGGACTGGCGGATGACGCTCGCGGCGGAGGCGCTGCGCACCGGGGACGAGGCCGTCGCGAGCCTGGCGGGGCGGCTGGGCTACGGTTCGGAGGCCAGCTTCTCACGGGCGTTCCGGCGGGTGCACGGGCTGCCGCCGGCGACCTACCGCCGGCGCGAGGCCGCCTGACCCCTACTCGAGCTCCCAGACGACGCCGTCGATGAGGATCTCGCCGAACTGCTCGACCCGCGCGGTCCAGGTCGTCTCGCCCTGCCAGTCGTCGATCACGTGGACGCGCACGTCGTAGGCGTCGCCGGGGGACGGGGCGCCCGAGAGCGCGAAGGTGGTGTCGGACATCGTGCGCGTGGCCGACCGGTGCAGCACCAGGGCGCCCGCGTAGAGCGGGAAGCCGGCGCTGTCGTACATCTCGATCGAACCGCCGCTGATCGTGAGGCTCGAGGTCATGAAGTCGAAGCGCGGATCGGTGTCGAGCAGGCCGAGGCGGATGCCGTCCCCGGTGTCGACGGTGGGGAGTCCCTGCAGCAGGCGCGCGTCCACGTCGGCACCGCCGGCGTCCGTGCCGTGGATCACCATCCAGGGGTTGCGGAGCTGGGCGCGGCTCGTGGCGAGCGGCGTGCCCACGGCGTCGGACCAGAAGCTCGAGGTGGACGCCGACAGCGTGGACAGGGGGTCGTCGACCGGGCTCGGGCCGTTCGGGTCCACCGGCGTCACCTCCACCCACACCGACGCCGCCGCGCCCGGCTCGCGCTCCCACACGTCCACCGCCAGCGTGCCCGCGGTCAGGTCGAGCAGGCCGTCGCCGAGCTTCACGCGGGGGGCGTCGACCACGAGCGGGCCCGACACGGCCTCCAGCACGTTCCCGTCGGGATCGAGGACCTCGACCACCCCCACCACGTCGTCGGCGTCCGCCAGGGAGGCCGGCAGGTCCAGGGGTGCGGTGTACCCGTCGCTCGTGTGGGCGACGGCGGGCGGCGAGAGCGGGGCGGGCCCGGAGACCGGCGCCAGATCGAGCTGGCCGACCTCGAGCTGCAGCGCGATCTCGGGCTTCGCGGTGTCGGCGTGGAGGGTGAGCAGGCCCGAGGTGTCGCCGCCCGAGAGGTCGAGGCGACCGGTGAGGCTCACGCGCTCCCCGAGCACCACGACCTCGACCGAGGCGCTGTCCGCACCCTCCGCGATCGGAACCCGGACCGGGCCGGCGAGCGGGCTCCCGGCGACGTCGGTGAGCGTCACGACCGCGTTCCAGGTGCCGCCGTCGCCGGGGCCGGACAGCGCCACGTCGCCCTCGAAGACCGCCGTCCAGCCCGTGGGATCGAGCGGCGCCGGCGGCAGCAGGACGGCGCCCGTGCCCGACTCGTACCGGTGGCGCAGCGTGACCGGGTCCGAGCTCCAGTGGGAGAGCGTACCGTCGGTGGCGCCGTACAGCCGCTCGTCCTGCCGGTCGTTGCTGCCGGGGACGTCCAGCAGGACGGCGAAGTTGGTCGCGTGGGCCTGGGCAGCGAGAACGGCGACGACGAGCATGGGACCTCCTGCCTGCGATGTACTCGGACCCGCGCCCGATGCCGTCTCACAGGGATCCCACACCGGGGTAGGCTGCCCCATGAGCCGTGGACCCGATCCCGAGGACGCCCGCGCGTTCCGCCCCGAGGCGCTGCCCGCGCTGGTGGACGCGGTGGCGGATCTCTCCTGGCTGCGCGGCCGGGGGTACGCGGAGGACGCCGCGCTCAAGCTGGTCGGCGACAAGCACCAGCTCGCGGCCCGCCAGCGCAAGGCCGTGCAGCGAGCGGCCTGCTCGGACGAGGAGCTGCGCTGGCGTCGGGAGCACCTGCGCCCGCTCGAGGGGCGCATCGCGGTCGACGGTTTCAACGTGCTCATCGGGCTCGAGCGCGCGATCTCGGGCGGACCGCTGTTCCGCGGGCGCGACGGGGCGCTGCGCGACATCGCCGGCGTGCACGGGACCTGGCGCCGGAGCGGGGTGACGGGCGAGGCGGTGGAGCGGCTGGCGGAGACGCTGCCGCACGAGGCGGTCGTCGTGCTGGACCGGCCGGTGTCGAACTCGGGGAGGCTGGCGGCGGCGCTGCGCGAGCGGTCCGAGCAGGGCGCGCTCGGCTGGGAGATCGAGGTGGTCGATCACGCCGATCGGCGCCTCGTCGAGCTCGAGCTCCCGGTGGCCACGGGCGACGCCTGGATCCTCGACCGGCGACCCTGGGTGGACCTGCTGGGTGCGCTCACCTCGGCGATCGAGGGCGCGTGGATCGTCGAGCTCGGGGCGGGGAGGACGACATGAGCGACACGATGAGGGCGGTGGTGCTGGCCGCGCCCGGTCCCGCGAGCCACCTGCGCGTCCTCGACGTGCCGATGCCGACGGCCGGTCCCGGGCAGGTGCTGCTGAAGGTCCACGCGTTCGGGCTCAACCGCTCCGAGCTTCACACGCGCCTCGGGCTGGCGGGCGACGCCGTGACCTTCCCGCGGATCCTGGGCATCGAGGCGACCGGCGAGGTGGTCGCTGCGCCCGGCAACGAGCACCTCGTGGGCCGCAAGGCGGTGACGATGATGGGTGGCATGGGCCGCACGTTCGACGGCGGGTACGCGCAGTACACCGTCGTCCCCGCGGGTCAGGTCGTCCCGGTGGACACGTCGCTCGACTGGGCCCGCCTGGGCGCGCTGCCCGAGGTCCTCCAGACGGCCTGGGGCTCGATGACGACGGGCATGGGCCTGTCCGACGGGGACACGGTGCTCGTGCGCGGCGGCACCTCGTCGGTCGGGCTGATGACGGCGCTGCTCGGGAAGCGCCGCGGCATGACCGTGCTCTCCACCACCCGACGCGCCGATCGGGCCGCGGCCCTCGAGGCGGTGGGCGTGGACCACGTGATCGTCGACACGGGCGAGATCGCGGGGGCGGTGCGCGCGATCGTGCCGGGCGGCGTGGACGGCGCCATCGAGCTCGTGGGCGCGCCGACGCTGCGCGACACCCTCCGCTGCACGCGCGTGGGTGGCACGGTGTGCTACACGGGCATGCTGTCGAACCGGTGGATCGTCGAGCAGTTCTACCCGATCGAGTTCATCCCCACCGGGGTCCGCCTGACCGCCTACGGAGGCGGCGCCCACGACCTGCCCGGCGAGGTGCTGTCGGACGTCGCCGAGGCCATCGCGCGGGGCGAGGTGGCGTGGCCCGTGGAGGTCTACGCGATGGACGACATCGTCCGCGCCCACGACGACATGGAGCACGACCGCGTGCTCGCGAAGCAGGTGGTGCTCACGGGCGCGTGATCGCGGCCCACAGCCCCACCGCCATCGCCAGCAGCAGCAAGGCGAACACGAGCCGCCACAGGCAGCCCCACTCGCCGACGACGTGACCCGGGGCGCGGCGGTCGTCCGTGATCCAGGCCACCCGCGCCGGGCCGAGCGCGCGGATCCGCCCCGTGCCCGACTTCCGCAGCTCCTGGCCCACGACGTGGTGCAGGACGGGTCCGCGGCCGTCGCTGTGCCGCCCGCGCCCGTGGACGAACACGACCGCGCCGGCGTCGGGCTCCTCCGCGAGCACCGCGCGCACGGCGTCCCTGGCGGCGCCCGCGTTGAGGTCGTGCAGGTCGACGACCACGACGCCGCCGGCCTCCTCCACGTGCGTCTTCGCCTTCCAGGGGCGCTGGTCCGCCCACGGCAGGTCCCGGGCGCGTCGCTCCACGCCCGCCAGCAGCGTGCGGTACCGACGGAGATCGGCCAACCGTCAGCTCCGTGGGGGCGGCGTCGCCTTGCGCACGGCGCGCACCCGGCGCGTCCACGGGTGCAGCCGCAGGGCCGCGGCGTCCGTCGGCGTCAGCGCCCGCACGATGTCGCCGATCGTGCGCGAGGCCTCCTCGAAGGTCTCCTGGTACGACCGGCCCATCGCGCGGAGGTACCGCCCGCGGGCGATCAGCTTCTCGACGCGGAACAGCGCCGCCGGCTGCTGCTCCATCCAGTCGCGGACGGGTCGGAACACGAGGTCCGGATCGACCGTCTCGCTCATCGCGCGCGCCTGCGCCGTGCACGCCGACGCGAGCGCGGGGATGTCGCCGGTGCGCTGCAGCTGCTGGATGGCGGAGGTGAACATCTTGAGGGCAGGCTTCTGCTCCCCGAGCGCCCACAGGGCCTCGGCCTCGAGCGCGCGAGCGAGCTCGGCGACCACCATCAACCCCGCGGGTGCCGCCCGGTTCCGCACCTCGTGCAGCCGCTGCACCGCGTCCGGGTACAGCTCGGACGCCAGCAGGATCCGCCCCCACACGAGGTCGGACTGCATGCGCAGGTCGAGGTGCTCACCCTTGCGCAGCGTCGCTGCGAGCTCGTCCACGCACTCCTGCGCGCGCCCCAGCCGCCCGAGATCGACCTCCACCCAGGCGTTCGCGAGCAGCATCCGCACGTAGTAGGTCGGGACCTCGCTCTCGCGCATGGCGGGGAGGTGCGCGTCCAGGCGGGCCAGCGCCTCGCTCGAGCGCCCCTGTAGCCGCAGGGCGTCCATCCACACCGGAAGCCCCTGCGAGAGCCCACGCACGTCGCCAGCCTCGGCCAGGATCTCGACCGCCCCCGCCGCGGTCCGCTCGGCCTCGATGAGCAGGCCCCGCGCGAACTGCCAGCTCGCGACGCCCACGTCGGCGTGCGCCCGCACCACCGGCGTCCCCACCTGGACCGCGATGCGGCGCGCGCGCCCGTGCCAGGTGGCGGCGTCGTCCACCTGCCCGCTCATCCGGTTCGACCAGCCCAGGAGCGTGGCGACGGTGGCGGCGAGCGGGCTCGGCTCCGCGTTCTCCACCAGGTTCCACGCCTCCATGAGCTCCTTCCGGAAGTTCGGGTAGTGCCCGATCACGCGCTGGATGCGGGCCTTCGTGAGGTGCAGCTCGGCCTCGAAGAGGTTGCCGACGATCTTGATGCGGTCGGCCTTCGCCAGCGACTTGCTCGTCTGCGGATCGGTCGGGCGCGCGTTGAGCAGGCTGGTGGCGTGCAGCAGGTAGAGCTGGGCACGCAGCAGCTCGTCGCCCCCCTCGAGCGTCTCGAGCTTGGGGATGACGAAGTCCAGCACCTCGAGAGCGGTGACCGGCCGGTTCTTCGACAGGTGGTGGATCGCCCAGTCGCGGGCGCGCAGCAGCCCCTGCTCGACACGACCGACCTCGAGCAGCAGCTCGATCTGGGCGACGAAGGCCGGCTCGTCGGCGACCTCGTCGATCAGCAGCCGCTGGAGCACGCGACGCCGGCACGGGTGGATCTGCTGCCGCACGACGTCCTCGGCGAGCACCTGGCGCATCTTGGCGTACGGGAGCCGCCGCCGCTTCCCGAGGGTGATCCAGCCGCGGTTCGCGAGGTCCTCGAGCGCGGGCAGGATCTCCTGCGAGCGACACTGGAGCGAGCCCGCGATCACCTTGACCGACGCCTCGCCGCCGCACAACGCCATCGCCTCGAGCGCGCGCCGACGGTCCGCGGGGAGCATCGCGAGCTGGTCGATCAGGCGCTCCCGGGCGCCCGCGGGCACGGGGATCTCGATCTCCTCGCGCTGCGCCCACTCGATGCGGTTCTGGTCGCGGCCCCGCGCGCGCAGCAGCCCGTCCGCCACCAGCCCCTTGACCACCTCCTCGACGTAGGCGGGCAGACCGCCCGAGGCCTCGTAGATCTGCCGCGCCACCGCCGCGGGCGGGGGTCGCCGGTGGAGCAGCGCGCCCACGAGCAGCGCCACCTCGCGCACGGTCATCGGCGGCAGCGTCACGCGCAGCGCGTCGGGCAGCCGCTTGCGCGCCATCGACTGCGGGTCGTCCGCGTTCTCGGTCAGCTCGCCCAGCAGCAGGAAGGGTGCCGGGTGCTGCCGGAGCTCCTCGCGCAGCCCGACGATGGCCTCGAAGCCCACGGGGCCCGCGTGCTGCAAGCCGCGCACGATCAGCACCAGCGGCGTCTTGTCGAGCCGGGTGCGCTCCCGCACGAGGATCGCCGCCACCTCGCGGATGACCTCCAGGCGCTCGGCGACCGACAGCCCCGTCGACTTCCGCACCTGCCGCAGCTCCTGGACCGCCTCCACCACGTCCACGCTCGCGCCGGCGCCGAAGGTGCGCGCGAGCTCGGTGAGCATCTCGGTGAACTGGTCGAGATCGTCGGTGCTCTGCCGGAAGTAGGCGGTGACCGGTCGCCACCCGCGATCGACGACCTCGCGGTCCATCGCCTCCAGCAGCTGCTCGCGCCCGCTGCCCGGCAGGCCCACGACGAGGGCCATGTCGGCGGACTGGCAGCCCGGCGCCTCGCCCACGCCGGCGCCCTGCCCGTCGAGGAAGCTCCACAGGGCGCGGACCTGCTCCTCCCGGCCCACCAGGCGCTCCGCCGCCAGATCGATCTCGAGCGTCCCCGGGAGGTAGAGCGGCCTCCCCACCACGCGCTCCAGCGCCGCCGCCACGTCGGAGCCCGTCTTCGGACGCTCCTCCGGGTTCTTCGACAGGAGCTTGAGGATGATGGCCTCGAGCGAAGGCGGGATCTCGGCGTGTCGGCTCGGCGGCGGCGGCTCGCCCTTCACGTGCATCCGCGCGAGCTCGCCGATGTCGTCGCTGTCGAACGGGCGCTTGCCGGTGATGAGGCGGTAGAGGAGCACGCCGAAGCTGTACAGGTCGGCCCGGCCGTCGACGGGCTTGTTGAGGATCTGCTCCGGCGAGGCGTAGGCGAAGGTGCCGATGAACTCGCCCTCGCGCGTGATCTCCTCGTACGCCTCGCTCACCCGCGCGGTGCCGAAGTCGATGAGCTTGACCCGACCGTCGGGCAGCACCAGCACGTTGGCGCTCTTCAGGTCGCGGTGGACCAGCCCGCGCAGGTGGATGTGGTCGAGCGCGAGCGCGAGGTCGTGCGCGACGCGGATGACCTCCTCGAGCCGCTCGCGGGTGCCCGGTCGGCCGCACCGCTTCGCGTAGGCCTGGATGGGGGTGCCCTCGACGAGCTCCATCGACAGCCACGGGTGCTCGCCGAGCAGGCCGTACGCGTAGACCCGGACGATGTTCGGGTGGTTGAGGCGGATCATCGCCTCGTACTCGCGGTTGAAGCGCGCGGTGGCGCCGCCGGTCTGGACCAGGAGCTTGAGCGCCAGGTGCTCGCCGCTCGCGCGGTCCTCGACCTCGAACACCTCGGCCATGCCGCCGCGCGCGATGGGCCGCAGGACGCGGTAGGGACCGATCTCGCCTGGCAGGGGGAAGTTCAACGGAGCCCCTTGCGGATCCAGCCGGACCACGGGTGGACGCGGAGCGCGGCCCGGTCGGTGTCGGACAGGTCGGTGGCGACGGTGTTGAGCACGATGGCCGCGTCGCGGAGCATCTGCCGCGCGTCGTCCTTCTGCCCCCTAGACCGCGCCCAGGCGCCCCGCGCGAGCAGCATCTCGAGCTTCAGCAGCGGCATGTGTCCGTCGTCGACCAGGCGGTGGACGGGCTTGAAGATGTCGAGCGGATCGCGGTCGGTGGCCTGGGTCCGCGCGCGACCACGACAGCCCTCGGCCAGCGCGGGCAGGTCCCCCGTCCCGAGCAGCCCGAGCACCGCGCTCTGGAACGCGGAGCCGGCGGTCTCGCGATCCCCCACGGCGAAGAGCACCTCGGCGAGCACGGCGCGGGCGTGCTCCGCGAGCACCGGCAGATCCGCGTTGCGCGCCCCCCGCTGGACCTCCTGCAGCACGTACTGGGCGTTGCGGTACTGCCCCGAGGCCAGCAGGATCCGCCCGTTGAGGAGCTGGGCCTCGAGCCGCAGGTGGAGGTGCTCGCCGCGGTGCACGGTCGCCGCGAGCTCGTCCGTGAGCTCCTGGGCACGCCCGAGCCGCGACAGATCGAGCTCCACCCAGGCCGTCGCGAGCAGGAGCTCGGTGTACGGCGTGGGGTCCTGGCACTGCGACGACTCCGGGAGCCGCACGTAGAGCTGCGAGAGCGCCTCGCTGAACCGCCCCTGGTGACGCAGCACCGTCGACCACAGCGCCAGCGTCCGCAGGAAGCCCACGCGCCGATCGCAGCGCTCGAACATCTGCATCGCGCGCGACAGCGTGCGCTCGGCGTCCGGCAGGTGGCCCCGCGCGAGCTGGCACGCCGCCGCCTCGACGTTCGCCGCGGCCTGGATCGCGAGATCGCCGGACTTCTCGGCGGACTCGATCGCCTCCTCCACCCACTGCTCGGCCTTCGGCAGGTCCCCGTGGCGGCGCGAGGCGTGCGCGAGCTCCGACGCGATCTCCGCGCCGAGCGCCGCGTCCTGCTTCGGCCGGATGTCCCAGGCCTGACGCACGTGCTTCGCGGCGTTGGTGTAGTGCCCGATGACCTCGAACATCCGCGCCTGGGCCATCGACACGCGGGCGCTGAACGAGGCGTCGCGCAGGTCGTCGGCGATCACCCGCGCACGCTGGAGGCTCCGCGCGGACGCCGGGTCGGTGGGCGCGATGGTCAGCAGGCAGCGGGCGTGGAGCAGGTGCGCCTCGGCCACGTGCAGGCCGGTGTCGCGCGCATCCAGTCGATCGACGACGGGCTGCAGCACGTCGAGCGCGTTGCGGACCTCGGAGCGGGCGAAGAGCTTCTGCGCGAGCCCCACCGCCGCGCGCACCGCGTCCCGCGTGCGCCCCACCGTCATCGACGCCTCGATCCCCCCTCGGGTCGGCGGCATCCCCAGGACGGCGGCCGCCAGCCCGCGATGCAGCGCGTGGCGACGACAGGGGTGGAGCTCGGTGCGGACGATGTCCGCGAGGATCGGGTGCCGCCACGAGGGGCGGATGCCGTGCTCGGTGCCCCACTTCACCACCCCGGCGGAGCTCAGCGCACTCAGCACCTCGGCGACCTCCTGCGTGGTGAACCCGATCATCTTGCCCAGGACCGACGGCTCGAGCGCGTCCTGGGCGATGGCCATCGCCTCGAGCACGCGTCGGTGCAGCACCGGCAGGTTCTCGAGCACCCGCTCGGCATTGTTCCGCGCCCGCTCCGGCGGTGTCACCTCCATCGACTGCTCGGCCCAGGCGAGCCTGCTGCCGTCGGCCTCGATGCCGCCCATGTCGACGAGATCCTGGACCGCCTCCTCGAGGTAGAGCGGCTCGCCGCGGGTCATCTCGTGCAGCCGGCGGGCGAGCTCGGCGGGCGGGGGGCGGCGTCCGAGCATGTTGCCGACCGCCACCGCGACCTCGCGCGGATCGAGCGGACGCAGCGCGATGCGGTACGAGTCGCCCAGCCTGCGGACGAGCTCGGTCGTGGTCTCGAGGTCCATGGACCGACCGGAGGCCACGAGCTTCAGGGGGGTGTCCTCGGGGTGGAGCAGGCGACGCAGTCCCCCGATGAGGTCGATGGCCAGCGGATCAGCGCGGTGGATCTCCTGGACGAAGAGGATCACGGGGCGCCCGCCGGTGGCCCGCAGCCGCACCACGGAGGCCGCGGCCTGGCGCAGCGTGGCGCGGTCCCTGGGGTTGGCGAGCGCCTCGCCGGTCAGGGTGCGCAGCGCCTCGACCAGCGGGTGCACGGCCTCGTGATCGCAGTCCTGGGCCATGGCCACGAGCGCGTCCACCAGCCGCTGCAGGCCCTGCCCCGGCCTCATCTGGCAGGTGTACGCCCCCCAGCCACGGTCGCGGGCGCTGGCCCGCGCGACCTCCAGGAAGCGGACGCGATCGCTGCCCTCCTCGCCGTGGACGAGGACCATCGTGCACGCGGGGCCTTCGTGGAGGTGCTTCCACAGGTCCTTGTGCTCCATCTCGCGGCTGGCCGAGTGGGGCTCGTGCACGGCGATGCGCGACCGGGAGCTGAACGGGCGGCCGTGGAGCGCCTCGAGCTCGCGCGCGACCTGGTCGGCGCTGGCGGGTCGGTCGGACGGCGCCTTCGCGAGCAGCGCCAGGATCAGGTCGGACAGCGGCCGCGGGAGGCCGGGCACCACGCTCGTCGGGTCGGGCGGAGGCTCGTGGAGGTGCTGCCTCGCGAGCTGGTTGGCGTCGTCGGACTCGAAGGGCCGCTGCCCGGTCGCGAGCCGGAACAGCAGCACACCGAGCGAGTACAGGTCGGATCGGTGGTCGAGCTGCCGGCCGGTGAGCTGCTCGGGCGAGGCGTAGGCGAAGGTGCCGACGAACTCGCCGTCCTGCGTGATGCGCTCGGTCGCGTCGAGCAGCGCCGCGGCCCCGAAGTCGAGCAGCTTGATGCGATCGTCGGGGAGCACCAGCACGTTGGCGCTCTTCAGGTCACGGTGCACCATCTTGCGGTCGTGGATGTAGTGGAGCGCCCGCGACACGTGGTACCCGACGCGCAGCACCTCCGACAGCCGCTCCGACGAGCCCGGGCGACCCGCGCGCTTCACCATCGTCTGCGCCGGCTGCCCGCGCAGGAGCTCCATCGTCAGCCAGGGGTGTCCCTGGTGCAGGCCGTAGTGGTACACGCGGACGATCGACGGGTGGTTGAGGCGCGTCATCGCCTCGTACTCCCGGTTGAACCGCTTGAGCGAGGTCGCCACCGCCACGAGCAGCTTCAACGCGAGGCGCTCGCCGCTGGCAGGATCCAGGACCTCGTAGACCTCCGCGGTCCCCCCCGTCGCGATGGGGCGGAGGACCCTGTAGGGTCCGATGTACTCGGGAACGACGACGCCCACGGCCGGCTGAGCCTACCGGAGACGGGGGGGCGGGTCCACCCCGCCGACTCGGTGTACGATGCGCAGCCGGAGGGCACGTGCCCGCGATGCCCTTGCCACTCGAGCTGCCCGAGGACTTCTCGGATCCCTGGGAGCACGTGCGGCTCCTCTCGGATCGCGCACGCAACGAGTCGTTGATGCGGATGCTCCGCCTCCGCGCGCCGGGGAAGCGGGTCGTCGAGGTCGGGTGCGGCACGGGGCTCCTGTCCTGCGTCGCCGCGAAGCTCGGAGCGACCCACGTCTACGCGGTGGAGGCGACGGTGCTCGCGGAGCGCGCCCAGGCGCTCGTGGACGCCAACGGTCTCGGCGATCGGGTGACGGTGATCCGCGCGAGGGTCGAGGAGCTCGAGCCCCGCCCCGTGGACCTCGCATTCAGCGAGCTGCTCAACGCCGACCCGTTCCTCGAGGGGGTGGTGGAGGCGATGAACGCGGTGGCGCCCTGGGTCGTGCCCGGAGGGCGGCTCAGCCCGCGCAGGCTCAAGGTCTACGTCGCGCTGGGGTGGATCTCGGAGCCCGCCGTGGAGCATGCGACCGCGCTTGCCGAGGTGGACCGGATGTCCGCCGAGGTGGGGTTGGATCCCAGCGCGTTGCACGACAGTCTCACCGTCGGTCATCCCCACCGGTACACCACCCACGAAGAGCGTCCGATCAGCACGATCGCCTGCGCCTTCGACATCCCGTTGGGCACCGGGGAGACGGGACCGCAGGAGACCGAGGTCGTCGTGCGCAGCCGCGTCGAGGGCACGGTGGGCGGCGCGCTCGTGTGGTTCAGCGGCGAGGTGGACGACGAGATCTGGATGAGCAACCCGCCCGGCGCCGGATCGCACTGGGGCCAGATGGTGTGCGGGTGGAGCCGCGGGCTGGACGTGCGCCCCAACGAGGCCGTGCGCCTGCGCGTCAAGCGGATCGGATCGCAGGTGGTGGTGGCGCCCTGCGAGTGAACGAGGGAGAACGTCGCGGGGCGGGGACATGACCGAGCGTTCGAGCCTGTGGGGCTGTATGTCGATGGTGTTGCCCTTCACGGCGACCTTCGGGGCGCTGGGGATCGGGGTGGTGCTGGGGGGCGCGGCGGTGTGGATCGCGCGGCCGACGCCGGTGGAGATCCTGCGCAACGTGTCGCTCGCGGAGCTCCAGACAGCCTGCGAGCCGGTCGTGGCCGACCAGAAGACGCAGCTCGCGAAGGTGAAGGACGAGCTGTCCTCGCTACGGGAGGAGGTCGCCCGCAAGGAGGCCGAGGTGGCCGAGCTGCGCGGCGCCGCGACCCGCCAGGGGAGCCGCTCCACGTCGTCCGACGGCCGGGACTACGCGGGCGAGCTGCAGGCGGCCAAGGAGGCGCTGGCCGAGGCCAAGCTCAAGATCCAGATGCTCGAGCAGGTGCGCGACGACCTCGTGGAGCAGCTCACGCGGACCCAGGAGCGGCTGCAGGTGGTGGAGACCGATCTGCAGGAGCAGGTCGCGATCTCCGGCATGCTGCGCGACGAGAACGGCCGCCTGCACGACGAGATCGTCGTCCAGCAGTGGTACGGCTTCGTCACCAGCACGCAGCTCGACATCTGCGAGCGCGGGGGTCGGAAGAAGACGGAGGACTGCCGTCTGTCGGTCGTGGGCGAGATCTCCACCATCAAGCGCGAGTTCGTGCACTGCGTGCGGTCGGGTCAGGCGACGCCGGCGGCGCGGGAGCTCCAGAAGGGCGAGAAGCTGCCGTTGTACGCCCGCATGATGAACCAGGACGACAAGCACCTGCAGAGCTGGTACGTCCAGCTGTGCGACCCGACGCTGCCGGAGCGGGAGGACGAGCGGTGAGCGCGGTCCCGACCGTCGAGGAGGCCCGGACCCACCTCGTGCGGTGGTGGATGGCGCAGACGGTCGGCTTGTTGATCGGCGTGACCACGGTGGTCGGCGTCACGGTGGAGGCCATCGGGATGCTGTGGGTGGCGCGCACCCGCCCCGAGTGGCTGTCCATGGCGATGTCGCTGCTGGTGGTGACCCTCGCGCTCGGCAGCATCGGTGTGGGCCTGCAGGTCCTCGTGTCGCTGCGGATGCCGCGCGAGAAGGGCATCACCGCCCGGCATCCCTGGCCCCAGCGGTTGGTCATCCTCGGCGTGATCGGGGTGGTCGTCGCCGCGAGCTTCCTGGGCGTGACCCTGGTGTCGCTGCTGTTCTATCCGACGCTGATGTTACTGGCGTTGCTCTTGGCGATCCGCGTGGACCGAGCGCTCGACGAGGGCCGGATCGGGGACGCGGACTGGTGGACGAAGCCCGGGCGCTGGCTGGTCGTGCACCGGGGGGTGGGCGGTCGGGTGGTGGTCGAGCGGGGCGATCCGGACGCGGTCGTCGCGACGTGGACCGCCTCGGAGCAGGACCCGGCCTGGGGTGGGCGGACCGTGTGGCTCCAGCACCACGTGGTGGCGCTGCTCGAGCACGAGCCGGACCGCGCGCTCGAGGTCGCCGCGACGCACGTGAGGGCGCGACCGATGGAGGTCGAGAGCCACGCGCTGCTCGCGCTCTGCCAGCTCGCACGGGGCCAGACCGACGAGCAGACCGTGCCACGGCTGGAGATGGCGCTGCAGAGCGCGCGGCGCCTGTTCCCGTCGCTGCGACACCCGCACAGGCCCGCGATCCTCACCGCGACGCTGGCCTGGGCGCACGCCGTCGAGGGGCGCTGCGATCTCGCGCGGGAGCAGGTCGAGCGGGCCACGATCCCGCCGACGCCGTTGCCCGCGGCGGAGGTCGGCTGGCGGCACGGGCGCGCGTTGCTCGCGTGCGGGGACACCGACGCGGCGCAGGAGCGCTTCGCCAAGCACGCGGAGACGGTGGGCTGGGCGGGGCGCCGGTGCGCCGCCGAGCTCGCCGCGATCAGGGGAACACGATCTTCCGGAGCATCTGACCCGTGAAGTCGTGGTGCTCGAGGTACGCCATGGAGACGGCGCCCGGGAGCAGCCGAACGCGGACGCGCGCGACGTCGTCGGTGGCGCGCCCGTCGGCCACCACGCGCACGGGGCGGCGGTCGCGCTCGTGGACCTCGACCTCGACCTCCGCCGTCGCGGGCAACGCCACCGACGGGAGCTTCGGGCGGTGGGGGCAGATCGGGGTCACCTGGAGCACCTCGAGCAGCGGGTGCAGCGGCTGCCCGCCCGCGGAGTAGGCGTAGGCCGTCGACCCGAGCGCGGTCGCGAGGATCAACCCGTCCGCCACCAGCCGCTCGACGACCTCGTGGCCGTCGATCACCACGCGCAGTCGCGCCGCCTGCCCGGTCATGCGCTCGAGGTACGCGTCGTTGATGGCGCGCTCCACGACCACGGTGCCGTCGCGCCGCTCGATCGTCGCCTCCACCATCGCGAACCGGAACACCCGCCAGCGCTGCTCGGCGAGATCGCGGGCCACCGACTCCGGGTCGGTCGCGTCGTTGAGGAGGAACCCGAGCGTGCCGCCGTTGAGGCCCAGCCAGGTGTGCGCCACGCCGTGTGTCGCGACGGTGTGCAGCAGGAAGCCGTCGCCGCCGACCACGAGCGCGATCGGCTCGGGCGGCTGCCAGTCCTCCGGCAGGTGGGCGAGCACCTCCCTGAGGACCTTCCGGGCGCGCGGGTTGCGCTCGTCGCACACGATCACGGCACCTCCACCGGCGGAGCGTCCAGGTCGACGAGGGCGGCGAGCACCCGCGTGGCGAGCCAGGCGTCCACGGGGTCGTCCGTCGCACGGCCCCACCAGGCGAGCACCAGCGTACCGCTGTCGACGGGCACCGCCCACACCGAGGCCGGACGGTCGCCGGCGAGCAGGGCGAAGCGCACCGAGGGACGCCCGTCGACCCACACCGTGGCGCGATCGGCGAGATCGGCCCCCGACCCCGCGAGCAGGCCCTCGACGAAGGCCGGCGCGGTCGGATCGGACGGCTGATCGAGCCAGGCCTCGAGCGTGCCACCGAGCGCCTCGACCGACCACCCACCCCCGTCGCGTGGCTTCGGTGCCGCCGGCACGGTCACCCGCCCGATCGGCCCGGAGGCGGCGACCCACCCCGCGAGGTCGACGGTCACGTCGCTCGCGCCGTGCGCCACCGCACGGACGGGCACACCACCCTCGCTGTCCACGGTCACCGAGGGTCGTCCGGACGCGTCGAGCTGGTGGTCCTCGACGACACCCTTGCGGGTGCGGATCCAGCGCACCACCGTCCCGTCCCCGAGCTCGAACACCTCGTACTCGGCCTCGCGCCGGCGGCGCCAGCGCCCGCTCACGCGCCCGTCCGCCTCGTCCAGCCTCGCGTAGAGCAGGGCCACCGGGGTCTCCCCCGGGCGGGCCAGCGGAGGCGGGTCGAGCGGGCCGGGGAGCATCAGGGGTCCTCGAAGGTCGGACCCGGTCGGACGTTGGTCTTCGGCTTGACGAACGGCCCGATGCGGATCTGGAGCCCGAGCTGGACCGCCAGGCCCATCCCCGGATCGCCGATCGGGATCGGTGCGTTGGTCAGCGTGCCGGCGGAGGGCTCCTCGCGCAGGAGCGTCCCGCCCAGGGGGATCCAGGTCGCGAGCCGCACCCAGGGCACCACGTCGTCGGAGGCGGAGACCTCGACGCCGGGCAACAGCTCGAGGAAGGTGGCGTTCGGCGCTTCCATCCGGTCGAACCAACCGGCGGCGGAGATCCCCGCGCCCCGCCAGCTGGCGACGCCGGCGCCGAGCACGGGCCGCGCGACCCAGCGGGGGAAGGGTGCCACCGCCACGCGACCGCCGAACTGCCAGGTCGACGTCGGGTAGATCGTGTCGTCGGTGGGCAGCGGGACCTGGTCCACCACGTCCTCGTCGTTGGCGTACACGGTGCGTCCGGTGTGGACGGCTGCCGCCACCGAAGCCTCGAGCCAGGGGAGGAAGCCGAAGCCGACCTCGAAGTCGCCGACGACCGACGAGCCCTGGGTCACCTCCAGCAGCTGCGCCTTGTCGACGGGCTGCAGGTTGGTACCCAGCAGGGTCTGAGCGGCGTATCGCTGATGGAAGGGTCCCGAGCCGGCGCCACCGCCGACGCGGACCAGCAGCCGCCCGGTCCGTCCCCAGCCGCCCCAGGCCCAGTCGGCGTAGGTCTGGCCCGAGTTCGCGAACCGGATGTACTCGCCCTGCGACATGTGGAGCTGCTCCCAGGGCGGCACGTCGTCGCGCTGGGCGTACTCCGCGAGATCCTCCTTCGTCAGCTTCGGCCGGGACACGATCACCGACTGGTCGGCCACCTCGATGTCGCCGAGTCGCTGCTCGAGCCGATCGAGCGCCTCGGCCATCCGCTTTCGGCGCTCCGCGTCGAGCTCGGACTGGTTGGGGTCGTTGCGGTCGCGCAGGTCACGCAGCTCGTAGTCGCCGCGGACGATGTCGTCGTACAGCGCGGAGAGGCCCTCGATGACCTGATCCTGCTCCGCCTCCGCGACGGGGACGCTGAACGAGACCACCTCGCGGGAGTTGGGGACGTCGAGGATGTGGAAGGTGGCGACGAGCACCGTGCTGTTCTCGTCGAGCTCGTCGGGCTCGCGGCGCACCGTGGCGCCGACCGCGCGCTCCACGTCCGCCCGCTGCGCGACGACCAGCGCGCACCCCGGGTACTGGCCGGGCGGGCAGCCGACGATGTACGTCACGGCGTCGTAGCCCTGGACGTCGAAGTCCGGGATCTCCGCCATCGACACGACCTCGTTGGTGCGCGTGAAGCGGGTCACCATCGCGTCGTACAGGCGACTGGCGTCCGCGTCCCACGCGCGGTCCTCGGCCTGCACGGTGGCGACCAGCAGCCGGTCGTAGTTGTAGGTCTCGGCCACCGGTTCGTCCTGGGCGAAGCCGGCGAGGGAGAGGGACGCGAGGAGCACGGACGGACCTCCTGGGAGCGCATGCTACCGGACCCGCGGGCGATGCGACATCGTCCGGCCCCGGAGGCACGGCGCCGGCAAGCCTCCCGCTGCTACCGCACCAGCTGACGCTTCGGCGCCCGCCGCGCGACCTCGACCGACCCGCCCGGCGGGCGCGCGATCACCAGGCACTCCACGTGCGCGGTGTTCGGGAACATGTCGAAGGGCTCCACCGGAGACAGCGTCCAGCCCTCCTTCACGAGCGCCGCCAGGTCCCGCGCCATCGCCGTCGGGTTGCAGCTCACGTAGGCCAGCGCGGAGGGCTCGAGCTTCAGCACCGCCTCGAGCACGCCGGGCTCCAGCCCGCGGCGCGCGGGGTCCACGACGACCTTGGGCGCGGTGCCGGCCAGGCGGGGCGCGATCTCGGGCATCACCTCGAGCACGGGGCCCCACACGAACTCGGCGGGGACGCGGTTGAGGCGCGCGGCCTCCTTCGAGCGGCGCACGGCCCCCTCGACCTCCTCCACCCCGAGCGCGAAGCCGGTCCGGCGCGCCGCGGGGAGCGCCATGCCGCCGACCCCGCTGTACAGGTCCACGAACGAGTCGCCCTCGCGCAGCTCGAGCCCGTCCATCACCCGCTGGTAGAGGACCTCGGCCATCGCGGGGTTCGTCTGGAAGAAGTCGCCCGGCCCCACGCGGTAGGTCACGTCGCAGAGCCGCTCCTCGATGGTCTCCTTGCCGACCAGCGGCACGACGCCGACCACGCCCTGGTCGTCGCGCTGGAAGATCGCGTTGCCCTGCCCATCGTTGAGGTGCAGCCACACGCCGACGATCTCGGGCACGCCCCGGGCGATCTGCTCGGCGAGCTCGGACAGCGCGCGGTCGCGGCGCCCGGCGACCAGCGTCACCAGCACCTCGCCCGTGGTGTGGCTCGCGCGCAGGACCGCGGAACGGAGCACCCCGCGGCCGCCTTCGTACGGAGGGATGCCGAGGTCGATCGTGTGGTGCGCGAGCGAGACCATCGTCCGGCGCAGGATCGGCGCGGCCACCAGGCACTCCGGGATGGGCACCACGTCGCGCGACCCGCGTCCCCAGGCGCCGACCTTGATCCGACCGATGTCGGACACGCCGAACCCGACCTTGATGACGTGGCGGAAGTCCGCCAGCCCGCCGGGCGAGGACACCAACGGCAGGACCTCGGTGTCGAGGCCGTGCTGCTCGAGCGCCTGGCGCACGATCTCGTGTCGCGCGTCGGCCTGTCCCTGGGCGTCCAGGTGCATCACCGGACAACCCCCACACAGGGAGTACCGGTCGCAGGGCGGCGCCACCCGGCGTGGATGGGGCCGCTCCGCGGACTGCCAGTCGCCCCGGGCCTGGTGCGAGCCCTGGCCGGTGATGCGGACCTTCGCGGTCTCGCCCGGGATGCCGCCGAACACCACCAGCGGCAGCTTCCCCCGCACCTCGACCAGCGCGTCGCCCTTCGGCATCCAGCGCTTCGGCGTCACCACGACGCTCGCCATGTCGCCCCCTCGCCGCGCCCCCTATCCGCGCACGGGCCGTCGGCGAGCACGTTCGATTCTCATGTGCGAATTACACCAGGTAATTCCTTCATTATTCATGAAACCTTGAGGTAGCTTCGAGACAACGTCCGATTCCGTGCTATACACGGTCCACGGGACGTCCCCACCCCGCCCGTCGGTCCCCGCCGACGGCACCGTCCCCACCCTCCCGCTTCCCCCATCCCCGCCCACCAACGCCCCCGGTGACCCCATGATCGCGGTCGATCCGATCAGTGTCCCCCAGCCCGGGAACCTCACGCCCGAGGGCCCCGAGGACTTCGACTTCCAGCAGTCCAGCCGCCAGAGCAACTCCGAGCAGCCCGTCCCCCTCGGTGGCGTCCCGCGCGCCCTGCGCGAGGCGGCCGAGATGTCGGGCATCGACCCGCTGTCCGAGCTGTACAACGAGGCCCTGCGGTACGCGCAGGAGGGCCACCTGCGCCTCGCGCGCGAGCGCCTCCAGATGCTGCTGTGCATGGCTCCCGACGACGGTGAGTCCCGCCTGATGCTCGCCCGCGTCCACGTGGCCGGCCAGCGCTGGCAGGACGCGCTCTCCGCGCTCGACGAGGCGGCGAACTGCGGCGTGGACGTGCCGATGTCGCTGCGGCGCGCGGTCGAGGACCACATCCAGGCCGAGAACGCGGCCAAGGAGGAGCAGACCGGCGCCCGCATCGCCCGCGAGCAGGGCGAGATGAAGACGCTGCGCCAGGAGGCCCGCCGCCTGCGCACCGAGAACGCGCAGGTCGTGGGTCGTGTCGGCGACCTGGAGCGCGAGGTGCGCAAGTGGGCCTGGGCGACCGCCGGGGTCTCGCTGCTCGCGATCGGCTTCGTGGTGACCTCGCTGCTGTTCGGCGGCGGGAGCGCCGAGCCGGACGCCGCGCCCGAGGGCGAGGTGGCCGCCGCCGAGGAGGCCGCCGCCGGCGGTTCCGTGGCCGAGGCTGGCTCTCCCACGGCCGCGACGCCCCGGAACGACACGCTCGCCCAGCGCGCAGCGGCGGCGCTCGACGGAGCCGGCGACCTCGACGGCGCCACCCTCGAGCTCGCGCTCGCGGGCGACAAGGCGATCCTCAAGGGCGAGGTGCTGACGTACAAGCAGCGCCGGGCCGCCGAGCGCTCGCTCGCCAACGTCGAGGGCCTGTCCGCCGTCGACAGCTCGGGCGTCACGATCCTCGCCCGCACCCGGGGCACGACCCACGTGGTGGACCGCGGCGACACGCTGTCGCACATCGCGATGGCCTACTACGGCGAGTCCTCCCGCTCGAAGGAGATCGAGCAGGCGAACGGCGTGACCAGCAAGAACCTGCGCATCGGCCAGGAGCTGAAGATCCCCGCCATCCACTGAAGGTGGTCGGAGTGCGTCACAACGCTTCCTCGAAGCCGGAGGACGGCGAGCCAGCGTGACAACATCGTCGACAACGCCGCGCTGCAGTGAGGAAGCGTACGTCTGTACGCGACGAACGAAGCGCAAGTTGTCGGCGATGTTGGCCGCTGGATCGTCGTCCTAGAAGTCGATCTTCCCTTCCTTCTTCCGCTGCTCGAGCCGCTCCTTCGCCGCCTTGGCCGGCTTGTTGCCGTCCACGCGGATCGCCTCCTTGTACTTCTCCATGGCCGTCGCGTACTCGTGCTTGCGGCTGTAGATCTGGCCGAGGCGATAGAACGAGTAGGACTTCTGGTAGTCCTCGAGGTGGGTCGCGGTCAGGTACTTGTCGTACTCCGCGATGGCGAGGTCGAGCTTGCCCTGCTTCTGCAGGGTCAGGCCGCGCCAGTAGTGGACCCGGTCGTTGTTCGGGTCCGTCTCGACGATGTGGTCGAGGACCTCGAGCGCGTCGGGGTACCGGTGCATGGCGTTGTACGTCATCGCCGAGACCAGGTTGTTGATGATGTTGTCCGGGTAGTCCCGGCGGTTGCGACCGACCGCGGCGGCAGCCCGCTTCATGTCGTTCTCCTCGAGCCAGGAGAACGCGAGCGACAGGGTGGCCAGCGGGCTGACGAGCACGCCCTGGGCCTCGACGATCTGGATCTGCTCGATGCCCTCGACGCGGTGGTCGCCGAAGTCGGGCAGGATCTTGCTGCTCATCGTGACGACGGTGCGCCAGTAGTTGTAGAGCCCGTCGGCGAGCTTGAGGTCGACGAACTCGGGGGCGGCCGCGCGACACTTCTCGATCGCGTCCATGGCCTGGAACGCGAGCTGGAGCGCTGGGAGGTAGTTGCCCTGCCGCATCGTGTGGATCGACTCGATGCCGACCACCGCCGCCATCATCAGCTGCTCCCAGGCGTCGTTGCCGGGGATCGCGAGCGCGGCGTCGAGGTCCCTGCGCGCCTGCTTGCTGCTCGTCCAGTACTGCTTGTCGTACCGGAAGTCGAAGTTCTCCAGCATCAGCGCCTGCCAGACGATCACGTCCGCCACCGACCGGATGCCGGAGTTCGTGTACTGGCCGTCGAGCGCGGAGAAGTGGTCGCGGGCCTCGTTGTACTTGCGCTGGAACACGAGATCGAGGCCCTGCTGGACGCCGTGCACGAACTCGGGCTCGAGGTGCAGCATCTCGGCGCCCTTGTACGCCTTCCAGGGCAGCGGCAGCTCGGAGTACTGCTGCATCGTGAGGTCGTCGGGGATCTGGTAGAGCTGCTCGGGCGAGCGGGGCTCCCGGTCGATCGGACGCAGGGGGCCGTTCGAGAACGTGCTGTCGTCCTGCCGCGGCGTCTCCGCCTCCTCGTCGCTGCCCGACGCTGGCGCGGGGTCGGCCGCCCACGCCGACGACGGGGCGAACAGGCCGCTGAACAAGCAGAAGACGAAGCTCATGCGCTCCTCCGGCGGGCGTCGGCCCGCTCCATCACGCGATCCACCAGGTTCGACTCCAACCGCGTGCCGTACAGACGATTCATCTCGCGGATCCCCGTCGGGCTGGTCACGTTGATCTCCGTCAACACCGTCCCGATCACGTCGATACCCACGAATACCATGCCCCATTCCCGCAGTGCGGGCGCGATCGCGTCGCAGATGGCCCTGTCGGTCGCCGTCAGCTCGCACGCGATCGTGGCGCCACCGGCGTGCATGTTGGCGCGGTGATCGGCGGCGTGCGGCACGCGCAGCATGGCGCCCACCGGCTCGCCGTCGAACAGCAGGATGCGCTTGTCGCCGTCCACCACCTCGGGGACATAGGCCTGAGTGATGGCGTAGGTCCGGCCGTCCTGCGTGAGCAGCTCGGCGAGCGAGGGCAGGTTGCGGTCCTCGGCGTCGGTCACCACCACCCCGCGGCCACCGTTGCCGTCCCAGGGCTTGATCACCGAGCGCCCCGGCTGCTCGCGCACGAACCGCTTGATCCGCTCCACGTCGTTGGTGAGCAGGGTGGGCGGCTGGAGGTCCGGCCACTGCTGCTGGACCCACATCTTCTCGTTGAACAGCTTCAACCCGCGGGGACCGTTCACGACGAGCGTGGACGGGGGCGCCATGTCGAGGAGGTACGTCGTGAAGATGTACGTCATGTCGAAGGGCGGGTCCTTCCGCATCCACACGACGTCGAAGTCGCCGAGATCCAGGTCCACGGGCGCCTCGACGTGGAAGTACGGGGCGTCCGCGGTCGTGCGCACCGGGGTCACGAGCGCGCGGGTGCGCCCGTCGCGCGCGTACAGCCGGTCGGGCGTGCACATCCAGGTGGGCAGGCCGCGATCGCTGCACTCCCGCATGGTGACGTACGTGCTGTCGCCGCGGACGTTGATCCGCTCCAGGGGGTCCATCACGAACAACGACCGCATGACGTGCTCCGGGTTCGCCGGCAATCTATCCCCGGCGTCACTTGCCGATGCAGAAGCGCGCGAAGATCGCGTCCAGCACGTCCTCGCGCAGATCCGCGCCCGTGAGCGCGTCCAGCTCGGCGACGGCGGACTCGACCCCGTCGGCGACCACCGCGGGACCAGCCTCCCAGTCCTGCGCCGCTGCCTCCAGGTGCCCGGCGAACGCGAGCAGGAGGTCCCGCTGCCGCGCCGAGGCCAGGAACAACCCCTCGCTCGGGGCTCCCCCGACGAGCTCGGCGACGATCGCGTCGCGGAGCGCGGGCAGCCCGTCCCCCCGCGCCGCCGAGACCGGGATCGCGCCGACGGCCACCGGATCGGGGGCGGCCTGGTCGACGCCGTTGAGCACCACGAGGCGACGCCGTCCGGCGGTGCGCTCGAGGATGCGGTCGGACAGCGGATCGGCGCGACCCGCCCGGAGCACGACGACGAGCAGGTCTGCCTCGCCGACCAGACGCTCCGCGAGCGCCTGGCCCATCGCCTCCACCGGATCGTCGGTCGCCCGCTCGCCCGCGGTGTCCAGCAGCGTGACCTCGAGCGGACCGAGGCGACACCGCACCTCGAGCACGTCGCGGGTGGTGCCCGGGCGCTCGTGGACCAGCGCGCGCTCCCGGCCGAGCAGCGCGTTGAACAGCGAGCTCTTGCCAGCGTTCACGACCCCGACCAGGGCCACCCGCGCCCCGTCCACCAACGCACGACCCGCGGCGAAGGTGGAGGCCAGGGCACGGGAGCGCTCGGCCGACTCCAGCAGCGCGCCGCGCACCGCCTCGTCGCTCTTCAGCAGGAGCTCGTCGCCGGGCCAGTCGATCCGCGCCTCGAGCTCGGCCAGCGCGTCGATCGCGAGCGCGCGCAGCTCGGCGAGCACGTGTCCCAACGTCCCGTCCATCCCGGCCCGGGCGACGCGCAGGCCCTCGGGACCGGTCGCGCGGATCACCTGGTCCACGGCTTCGGCCTCGACCAGATCCATCCGACCGGCGAGCACCGCGCGCCGGGTGAACTCCCCCGGAGGCGCGATCCGGGCGCCGGCGGTCACGAGGGCCGAGAGCAGCCGCTCGACCAGGAGCGGGTTGCCGTGGACGGACAGCTCGCAGAGGTCCTCGCCGGTCAGCGTGCCCGGACCCCGGCGGAGCCAGGCCACGCCGTCGTCGAAGCAGCCGCCCTCGTCGGAGACCAGGACGCGGCGCGGGGGTCCCGGCCGCAGCGGCGAGCCGTCGAGACGGCGGACCACGCGGTCCAGCACGTCCGACAGCCCGTCGCCCGTGAGTCGCACGGTGGCGAGCGCGCTCCGCCCCGGCGCGGTGGCCGGAGCGACGACCACGCTCGTCACGTCTCGATCACTCCGCCGAGTCGGGGATGATCTGGACGTACTTCACGAGGCGACCGTCGTCGCCCTTGCGCTCCTCGGACTGGCTCTGGACACCGTCGATCTCGGACACCTCGAGGTGCACGATGCGGCGGTCGAAGCTGTTGAGCTCGAGGTTGATCGTGATGGTCTGGCCGGTCTCGGCAGCCTTCTCGGCGGCGCGACGAGCCAGCGCGCGGAGCTTGTCCTCGGGGTACCGGCCCTTCTCGCCACCGCGGTCACCCCGGTCCCGGCCGCGGCCGCCCCGGTCCCGATCCCGATCCCGGTCCCGACCGCGCCGATCCCCGCGATCCCCGCGGTCGCTGCGCTCCCCACGCTCCCTCGGAGCGCGATCCTCGCGGGGACGGTCGTCGCCCACGTCGACGTCCACCGTCAGCTCGCGATCGGGGAAGGCGCGCTGGAGCGCCAGGGACAGGAGGTGCCGGATCGAGCCCAGCGTCGCGCCGCGCTTGCCGACGATCCGACCGGCGCGCTCCGCCTTGATCGCGAGGTGGACGCGCTCGTCGGAGCCCGTGCCCACCACGGTCCCCTCGACGTCCATCAGCTCGAGCAGCGTGGTGAACCAGGCCTGCGCGAAGTCGCTCGCGTCCGTCGGGCCCGCCTCGGCGCCACGGAGCGTCTCGGGCTTGCCGCCGTCGCGATCGCCGCGGTCGCCGCGGTCCTCGCGGTCCCCACGGTCGCTGCGCTCGCGCCGATCCCCACGGTCCCCACGGTCCCCACGATCGCGGTCGCCGCGCTCACCGCGCTCGGGCCGGTCGGAGCGGCGACGACGGTGCTTGCGGCCGTCGTCCTCACCGGAGGCCTCCGCGCCCTCGTCGGAACGATCCTGCTGCGGCGGGCGCTCGCGCTTCGGCGCCGGGGGCGGGGCCTCGCTCACCTCGCGCCCCGAGTTCCACGCGATCACCGCCACCGTCCGACGCGCCACCGAGGCGCCGGTCGAGCTGCGGAAGTGCGACAGGTCCATCTTGTAGTCGAGCTGGGACGGGTGCAGTCCGAGCTCCTTCGCGGCCGCGGCGACGGCGATCTTGAGGTCCGCGCCCTCGGCGGACACGGTGGCGACGCCCTCGGGGGCCGTCCGACTGGGCGCCGCGATTCCTGTGCTGTTCATCCGGTACTCCTGCGCATCGTCCGCGATGCGTTCCTTAGAAAGGGACGGCGGGGGCTGGCGCCGAGGCACCGCCGATCGACCGCCTGATGATCCACTGCTGGAGGATCGAGAGGGACATGTTGACGAGCATGTAGACACCCAGCCCGGACGGCGAGGTGAAGAAGAACAGGCCGAACATCAGCGGCATGACCTTGAGGACCGCCTGCTGGGCGGGCTCCATGTTCGCCGGCGGCGTCGAGAGCCGCTGCTGGCCCCACATCAGGAGCATGACCGCGAGCGGCAGCACGATGTACGGATCGGGCGACGACAGGTCCTTCAGGTAGAGGAAGCCCTCCTGGTAGAACTCCACGTTCGTCAGGAGCGACTGGTACAGCGCGAAGAACACCGGCATCTGCACGAGCATCGGCAGGCAGCCGGCCACCGGGTTCGCCTGGTGGGTCGACATGACCTCCATCACCAGCCGGTTCATCTCGGTGGGGTTGTCGGCGTACTGCTCGCGGATGCGGTTCAGCTCCGGCTGGATCTCCTGCATCTTCTGCGCGGCCTTCATCGCCGAGTGCGTCATCGGGAAGAAGGCGAGCTTGATGAGCAGGGTCAGCAGGATGATCGAGGTGCCCCAGGAGCCCGTCCAACCGTGGAACAGGTGGAGCACCCACACGAGCGGCTTGCCGAAGAACGCGAACCAGCCGAGATCGACGACCCGCTCGAGGGTGGGGTCGACCGCCGCGAGCTGCGCGAGGTGGTTCTCACCCGCAAAGACCCGCGAGGACCAGACCAGGCTCTCGCCGCCCGACAGCGCGACCTGCTTCGACTGGACGGGGCCGTCGATCGCATCGTCGCCCTCACCCACGCGCTCGAACCGGAGCTCGCCGCGATCGGCCTGGTCGGGCAGGACGTAGAACCCGAAGTACCGATCGGAGATCCCGTACCAGGAGACCGGCCCCTCGAGCTCGATGCGGCGCTCGTCGTCGGTGAGCTTCGTGCTGGCGCGGACGCAGCCCGCACCGAGCGCCCCGCCGTACTTCAGGGTGTCGTCCACCAGCGCCGTGGGCTGGAACTGGCTCGCGTACCGCCCGCCCGACTTGGCAGCGACGTGGTCGAGCACGGCCGTCCACACGTCACCCGACCAGGTCTGCCCGCTGGTGTTGGTCCAGGTCGTGACGACGTCGATCGTGCAGGCCTCGCCGTCCACGTGCTCACGGATCCGCTGCTCGATGCGGATCCCGGCGCGCTGGCCGACCAGGGTCACGTCGCCCGGTCCCGCCTGCGTCAGCTGCATGCGGGTCGGGGTCTCGGTCGGCCCGTCGCCCACACCGCTCCGGAGGGCCATCGCGCGCTCGTGGAGGAGCACCGCGGGACCGGGATCGCCGCCATACGGCTGCCACGGACCCTCGCTCTGACCCGTCACCTTCCCGAGCAGCCAGGTGTAGATCGGGGTGACGTGGAACGGACCGAGCTCGTCGGGCAGCGTCAGGTCGTGGAGGTACCCACCGTCGTTCGAGAGCTTCCCGACGGTGCCGCACGCGACGAAGTCCACCGTCTGCAGCGGGACGTCGCTCGCGACCTCCGTGGGCGGGGCCACGGGCGCCGGGGCCACGGGCGTCGGCTCCTCCACGACGTCGGGGACGAGCGGCTCGTCGGCCGGCTGCGGCTTCCCACGCAGGCCGAGCCAGGCGTAGTAGATGCCGAGCGAGAGCACGACGGCGATGACGGTCCTACGGTCCATCTGGGGGCGCTCCAGGCACGAGCCCGCCCCGAGCGGACACCCGGCGACGAACGAAGTGGTCGGAGACCGTACTCACGCGCCCACCTCTCGCAAGACCCCCAAGGCGTGGTCGACCTCGGCGGACAAGGCGGCATGACCCGCGGTGGCAGCGGAAGCGCGGGCGATGAACACCACGTCCCGCGCGGGAACACCCGCCATGTGGTGGCGGATCGCGTCGCGGATCCAGCGCTTCACCCGGTTGCGTACCACCGCGTTGCCCACCTTTCGACTGACCGCGAGGCCGAACCTCGGACCGTCGAGCCCGTTGGTCGCGTGCACGACCACGAGGTGCCGACCCTGGATCCGTCGACCCGTCCGCTGGACCCGGTCGTAATCCCGGGTGCGGCGGAGTCGACGGTCGAAGGGAATCAGTGCCGCTTGCTCGGGGCGGTCGGGCAGAGCCGCTTCCGGCCCTTCTGCCGACGACGGGACAGGACGTTGCGGCCACCCGGGGTGGACATCCGAGCGCGGAAGCCGTGCGTGCGGCGGCGGCGGATCTTGGACGGCTGGTACGTGCGCTTCATGGGCTCCTCCGTAAGGCCCGAAGACCGTGGGGCTATGACCCGGCCCGGTTATCCGGCCGTGGCACCGCGAGCAACCGGGCTGACGGATCAGCCGCGTGTCTGCAGACTCTGCTCGATCAGGCGGACCTTGTACCCGAGATCGGGATCGTGGGCGAGCTCCTCCTGGACCTTGCGGAACCCGTGCTGGATCGTCGAGTGATCGCGATCCCCGAACTCGCGGCCGAGCTCCGGGAAGGACAGGCTCGTGTGGACGCGCGCGAGGTACATCGCGATGTGCCGCGGCCGCGTGAGCGTGCGGGTGCGCTTGGTCCCGGTGATGTCGGCGGCGCGCAGGTTGTGGAAGCGCGCGACGGCCTCGATGATCGCGGGGACCGTGACGTGGACGACGGGCGGGTCGAACACGCCCGGGAGGCGCTTGCGGGCCCACTCGAGCGTGACGGGCTCGTGGTAGAAGCTGTGGAGCGCGGACAGCCGGTTGAGGATCCCCTCGAGCTCCCGGATGTTGCCCGCGACCAGGTTGGCGATCGCGTCCGCGAGGTCGTTCGGGACCATCAGGCGGTGGACGTCCGCCTTCTGGCGGAGGATCGCGAGCAGCGTCTCCTTGTCGGGCGCCTGCATGTCCGCGAGCAGTCCGCCCTCGAAGCGGGTGCGCAGCCGGGGCTCGAGCTTGTCGATGTTCTTGGGCTCCACGTCGGAGGTCAGCACGATCTGGCGCCCCGAGCCCTGCAGCGCGTTGAACGTGTGGAAGAACTCCTCCTGCGTGCGCTCCTTGCCCGACAGGAACTGCACGTCGTCCACCAGGAGCACGGTGGCCTGCTTGCGGTACTTGGCGCGGAAGTCCTCCATGCGCTTGTACTGCAGGCAGTTGATCATCTCGTTCATGAACGCCTCGGCGGTCACGTAGACGACGCGCGCCGAGGCCGTGGTCGCGAGGACGCGGTTCGCGATCGCGTGCATCAGGTGCGTCTTGCCGAGGCCGGTCGCGCCGTAGATGAACAGCGGGTTGTAGTTGCGGGCCGGGTGGTCGGCGACGGCGGCAGCGGCGGCGTGCGCGAACTTGTTGCACTCGCCGATGACGAAGTTCTCGAAGGTCTGGTCCTCGTTGACCCCGATGCCGCGCGGCCGGGTCTCGAGGTGGGGCTCCCAGGGCCGGGGCTCCTCGCCCGTGGGCTCGTCGTGCCACGTGAGCTTGAGGTGGATCGGACCGCCCGTGGCGCGGGCGAGCTCCTCCTGGAGCCCGTCGAGGTAGTTCTCGGAGATCCAGTCCGCGTAGTAGCGGTTGGTGACCTCCACGAGCAGCGTGTCCGCGTCCGCGTGGACCGGTCGCGCTCCCTTGAGCCACACCTCGACGTCCTGGCTCCCGATGCGCGCGCGCATGCCGTCCAGGACGGACTCCCAAAGCCCGGCCAGCTCCATCGGCCCCTCGTCCTGCCCCCCGCGGGCAGGGCTGCGAGGCTATCCGAAACGAGGGGTGGCGTACAGGTGATCCCCAGGCCCCGGCCGAGCGGTTGTGGACAACCTTGTGGAACCCCTGCGAACCCGGCGGGACGAGCTGAGGAGAAACGGGGTGGCGCTCCACAGGTCCGACGATCCCCATGGTGAACCCTCGTCGCTCGCTCCCCACCCGTCCCCGCTCGGGACCCCGATCCCTCCATAGGCTCGTCCACAACGATCCTGACGCCAGAACCATACGTATCTGCGATTTCCACAGGATTTCGCGACCCCTAGGGATCCTACGAGACCGATCCACCCGGAGGGTCGAACCACATTAGAGTGGGCGCCCACGGAGTTGAACGCGATGGATCTCTACATCGATCGGGACGAGCTCGGGCGCGGGCTCGCGCGCATCCAGGGCATCATCGAGCGCCGCAGCACGCATCCGCTGCTGTCCCACGTGCTGCTGCACGCCCGCGACGGCGGTCTCAGGATGACGGCGACCGACACCGAGGTGGCGTACATCGGGGATCTCTCCGCGAACGTCAGCCGGCCTGGTCAGCTGACGGTGGACGCCGCGAACCTGTTCCAGGTCGTCCGCTCGCTCCCAGAGGCGACGGTGCAGCTCACGTCCACCTCGAACAAGCGGCTCGAGGTCCGGTCGGGTCGCTCGCAGTTCAAGCTGCCGGGCTCGGCGGCGGAGGACTTCCCCGCCCTGCCGGCCTTCGACGCGCGCGGCACCGCGAAGATGGCGGAGGGAGCGCTGCGGCGGTTGGTGGAGCAGACCGCGTTCTCGGTCGCGACCGACGACGTGCGGTACGGCCTGAACGGCGCCCACCTCGAGGAGGTCACGGCCGAGTCGGGCGAGAAGCGCCTCCGCATGGTGGCCACCGACGGTCATCGGCTCGCGTCGGCGGAGGCGCCGTTCGAGGGCAGCCTCGCCCTGAGCGCGCGGATGCTCGTCCCCCGCAAGGCGCTGGCGGTGATGCGCAAGCTGCTGGAAGGTGACGAGGATCAGGTGGAGATCGGCTTCGGCGACGGTGCGATCCGCCTGTCCCGCCCCGAGCAGACCTTCTGGTTCCGGCTGCTGGACGGGGAGTTCCCCGACTACCACGCGGTCGTCCCCACGGAGAACAAGCACCGCGCCATGGCGCGTCGCGACGAGCTCGGCGCCGCCCTCAAGCGGGTGGGCATCCTCGTGCAGGACCGAGCGAGGGCCGTTCGGTTCGCGTTCTCCGAGACCGAGCTCGAGATCGAGGTCCAGAACGCCGATCGGGGTGAGGTCCGTGAGGTCGTCGCCATCGAGCTCGAGGGCGCGGCGATCCAGGTGGGCTTCAACGCGCGGTACCTCGCCGAGGTGATCGGCGTCCTGCGCGGTGACCGCGTCTCGCTGGAGCTGGCGCATCCGCTCGCGCCCTGCCTGGTCCGGGACTCGGATCACGACGACGCCTTCTTCGTCATCATGCCGATGCGCCTGGACTGACCGGAGCTCCTACAGGAAGGAGGCCACCACCACCGCTGCGACCAGGGCCAGGCCCAGCAGACCACCGAGCGTGGCGGAGAGGGCCAGACCCGTCCAGTTCAGCTGGGGCACGGGATTCGTCTGTTGGCTGGAGCGCTGCATGGGAGCCTCACCAAGGTGCGCGATGGAGCTGGCCGACGCGATTTTTCTTCTAATACTCATAACACATGCTGCACGCCACCCGGTGACAGTCGGGTGAAAGTCCAAGATGGACGCTGGAAGGGGGCGAGGATGGAACGGTCCCGGTTACAGCAGGTCCTCGACGAAGCGGTGGAGGCGGCTCGCTCGCTCACCGAGGGCGCGCCCGCGTCGTACATCCCGGAGCTCGCCACGGTGGATCCCGAGGCGACGAGCGCCGCGGTGATGGGGATCGACGGCACCACGACGCTCGCGGGCGACGCGGCGACGCATCGGTTCACGCTGCAGAGCTCGGCCAAGCTGGCGCTGCTCGCCGGTCTCCTCGAGGAGCGTGGTCCCGACGCCGTGTTCTCCGTGGTCGGGACCGAACCCACGGGCGGGTCCTTCGCGAGCGTGGGCGAGCTCGAGTGGCGGGGCCCGCGACCGGGGAACCCGCTGATCAACAGCGGTGCCATCGCGCTGTGCGCGCAGCTCGAAGGGGACCTGGAGCGGCGCCTGGCCTGGATCGAGGACTGGGGCACACGGCTGTACGGCCAGCGGCCCGTCTTCCACCAGCGCGTCTGGGTGAGCGAGCGCCGCACGGGCCACAAGAACCGCGCCATCGCGCACGTGCTCAAGGCGGCGGGGCTGCTGGACGGTCCGGTGGAGGACGTGCTCGAGGCGTACTTCGCGCTGTGCAGCCTCGAGGCCGGGGTGAAGGAGGCGGCGCGGTTCGCGGCGGTGCTGGCGTCCGGCGGGGTCGCGCCCGGCGGCGAGCGCGTGCTGTCACCCGCGACGGCGGCCACCGTGGTGGCGCTGATGGCGACGTGCGGGATGTACGACGAGAGCGGCGCACACCTCGTCCGGACCGGACTGCCGGCGAAGAGTGGGGTCAGCGGCGTGATCGTGGCGGTCGCACCCGGCATCGCGGGGATCGCGGTGAGCAGTCCCCGGATCAACGCGAAGGGCGGCAGCGTCCGTGGTCACGCGGTGCTGCGTGGACTGTCCTCCGCCCTGGGCTGGCACTTCGCCCGGCCGTTCGGACCGCCTCCGTAGCCATGGACGGCGCGGCCGGTTAGGCCCGGCGCTCGTCTTCGAGGCCGCGATGCGGCCGGAACATCCGATCTGACCATCCGCTCCGCAGCCGAGGAGCTGCCCGAGGGAACGATGAGCCGCGTCGAGAAAGCGATCGAATCCGGCAGGTGCGCCCTGGCCGTGGGTGGGGCCCTGCTCCGCGACGCCGAGGTCATGCTCGCGCTGAGCCGCCGCGCCGTCCTCACCCCGATGGCCCTGTCCGGCCCGACGGTGGCGCACAGCACGTGGCCCGTGACCGCGGACGCGGTGGGTCGTGCCGTCGCCCAGCCGGGTGGCCTGCTGATCCTGGTCGAGCCCGAGCTGCAGGACGTGCCTGGCGTCAAGGCGCTGGGCGAGCTGCTGGGCCGTGGCCGGAACAAGCCGGACGTGATGGTGGTGGCGCGCGCGTTCAACCCGTTCCTGTTCGGCACGGCGCTGTCCGGGTTCCGGGTGAACCACGAGAAGTCGAAGGGCAAGCCCTTCCTGCTGGGGCTGCCCGAAGCGGCGGCGCCGGAGGCGGGTGAGGCACCGTCCACGCCCGCCATCCCGAAGGCGTCGAAGGCGGGCGACAACGCTCCCCGCTTCTGCTTCGCCGGTCGCGACGAGGAGGTCGAGGCCCTGTCCGCGCTGCTCGGCGAGGGCGGCCCGATCGTCGTGTCGGGTCCGTCCGGCGTCGGCCGCACCCAGGTCGTCGAGCACGCGATCCGCAAGGCGGGCCTCGAGCGCATGCCGGACCTGTGGCTCGGTTGGGGCATGGGCCACGACACGCTCGCCACCCGCCTGGCCCACATCGGCCGCGAGGTCGGTGAGAACGCGCTGTTCGATGCGCTCTCGGGCGAGCACGACGCCACGTCGGTGGCGGCGGCCGCGGCGAAGGTGCTGAACCACGAGGGGCTGAAGGGCAAGGTGCTCGTGGTGCACGAGCTCGAGCGCGGCATGGGTCGGGAGCAGGACTTCTTCCGTCGCTCCCGCCTCGAGCTGCTCCTGATCGCGATGCTGACCGGGACCGCGGCGATGCCGGTGGTCTTCGTGTCCGCGCGCCAGCCGCACTTCCACCGCGAGGGCGAGGCCCAGGGCCTGCGCCGCTTCGAGGTGGGCGGCGTGAAGGGTCGGTTCCTGCACGAGATCTTCGAGGCCAACAAGGCCCCCGAGTTCCCGCGCGACAAGTTCGGTCCGATCTCCGAGCGCATCCACGGCCACTGCTTCGCCGCGAAGACGTTCGCCGTCGCGATGCGCATCCGGAACAACGGCGTCGAGCTCGCGGACGACCCGAAGTTCATGCGCATGGAGACCGAGGCGGATCTCGCGCCGATCACCAAGCAGATCGATCGGCGCATCGAGAAGCTCACGCCCGATCTGCGGACGATCCTCGCCCGCCTGTCGCACCTGCGCTTCCCGGTCGACGGCTCGATCCTCGCCAACGAGCTCGGGGTGAACCGGGCGGCGCGGCTCGAGCTGCTCTCGCTCGGGCTGCTCGACATGGTCGGCTCGGAGGAGGACCGGAAGTACCGCGTCCACCCGATGGTCCGCGGGCAGCTCGCCTGGCGCGAGGTCGCCGACTTCGAGGTCTGCGCGCGGATGGCCGACATGTTCGCCTCGCTCGCGAAGAACGCGTCGGGCCTGGAGAAGCTCGCCCTCGAGCAGGAACAGTCGCGCTTCGCCGTCGCCGGTCGCGCGCTGCGGCTGCGTCCCCGCCTCGACCTGCCGGACCACGACATGTGGCTGGACGCGGTCGAGGGCATGATGCGCAGCAAGCAGCCCCGCTTCGACCTCGCCGAGCAGCGCATCGCCGAGTGCCTCAAGCAGAACCCGCACAACGCGGACGCCTGGCTGCTCAAGCTCGAGCTCGCCTTCGCGCGCGACGACAAGGCCGAGGCCATCGACGCGTTGCTCGAGGAGGCCGTGACGAAGGCGCCGGTGCCGGAGATCTTCCAGCAGGTGACCTCGTGGCTGCTCGGCCGCCGCCAGCGGACGCGCGCGATCACCGTCCTCGAGCGCGGGCTCGCGCTCTTCCCCGAGGAGAGCCGGCTCCACACCCGGCTCGCCGCCGTGCTCCAGCGTCAGGGCCGTCGCAACGAGGCGATCGAGCACCTGCGCAAGGCGATGGAGATCGATCCGATGCTCCCCGACAGCTACGGCCTGCTCGGCCTGGCGCGTCGCGAGGAGGGCGGCGATGGCGCGGCCGAGGCCGAGTCCCTGCTGCGCGAGGCCGTGCGCCTGGCGCCGGGCGATCCGGTCCAGACCTCCCGCCTGGCGGACCTGCTGATCGAGAAGGCTCGGGTCGAGACCGACGCGGCGCTGCAGACCGCCATCCGCAAGGAGGCCCACGAGGTGCTCGACGAGGCGGTCCGCGGTGACCGGCGCGCTCCCGAGGCCTGCCTGCTGCTCGCGACGCTGGTCCGCGAGGAGAGCGGCGACGTGGAGCGTAGCGCGTGGCTGCTCGGCCAGGCCAAGAAGCTCACGGAGCGCAACCACGAGCGCAACCGCCGGATCCAGGTGGAGCGCGCGCTGGTGGACCTGGCGAAGGGAGACCTCGACGCCGCCGAGAACACGCTCCGTCAGCTGATCGGCAAGGAGCCCGGCTTCGGTCGCGCGTTCGCCGCGCTCGGGCACGTGCTCGAGGCGCGCGAGCAGTTCATCCCGGCGCACGCGGAGTACATGCGGGCGAAGGAGCGCACGGCCCAGGGCAGCCTGGAGTCGGTGTTCTACGACCAGATGCTGCTGCGCGTGCAGGCGATCATCGAGGCCCAGGCGGCCGGGCTCTGGACCCGCCCCGAGGCCCCCGAGCGTCCGCCCCAGCCGTCCGCGCCGTCCACCCGCGTGCTCCGTCGCCGTGGTCACGACGAGCACGAGCACGAGCACGAGGACAACGGTGAGGGCGACGGTGAGGCCGCCTCCTCCGAGGAGTCCGTCGACGCCAGCGAGGCGGTGGACGCCGCTCCCGCCGAGGAAGACGTTCAGCCCGACGTGGTCGCGTCCCCCGACGAGCAGCCGGAGGCCTGACGATGGCCCACAACGTGATCGAGGTGGGCGCCGACGGGCCCTACCACGCCACCTGCGCCGTCGCCGAGGCCGCTCCCGGCGAGGTGTGGCTCTGTCGTTGCGGGCAGTCCAAGAACAAGCCGCACTGCGACGGGTCGCACCGCGCCGCGGGGTTCACCGACCCGGCGACGTACACGGTCGGATCGCTCGGCGAGGCCAGCGGCGACCTGGTGGTGAAGCCGGCGCCCAACGGTCCCCTGCTCTGCTCCGGCGGGGTCGAGGTCCGGGACGCGTCGGGGACGGTCGTGTTCCGCGGGGAGAAGGCCGCGCTGTGCCGCTGCGGCGCATCGACGAACAAGCCCTTCTGCGACGCGACGCACCGCAAGCTCGGCTTTCAGGCTCCCTGATCTCGTAGGATCGAGGAGAAGTCGGCGTGCACCGGGTGCCGCCCGCTCGGCACCTGCCCATCGCGCGCCAGCAGGCCCGTCGCCATCCCGGCCTCGGCCGCCGCGTCGAGCTCGGCCTCGACGTCCGACAGGAAGAGCACCTCGCTCGGGGCGACCTCGAGCCGGGCAGCGATGACCACATACGAAGGGGCCTCGCGCTTGGGGCCGGTGGTCGTGTCGAACCACCCCGAGAACAGCGGTCGCAGGTCACCGGCGCTCGTGTGGCCGAACAGCAGGTGCTGGGCGGGGACCGAGCCCGACGAGAACACGGCGAGCCGCAGGCCGGCCGCGTGCCAGGCGCGCAGCTTCGGGACGACGTCGTCGTAGAGGGGGGCGACGAGCGTGCCGTCGGCGTAGCCAGCGGCCCACACGCGGCCCTGGATCGCCTTGAGGGCGGTCGCCTTCACGTCCGCGTCCGACCACGCGAGGAGCTGGGCGACGGCTGCCTCCGCGCTCCCGAGCTCCGCCGTCAGGGAGGCGACCTCGGGGTCGTCGGGGTGCGTCGCGACCCAGGCGGTCAGGCGCTCTCTCGCGTACGGGAAGAGCGTGCGGTGGACGAAGGTGATCGGGGTGGTCGTGCCCTCGATGTCGGTCAGGACGACGCGGATCACGTGCTCAGCCTCGGGTAGCGCTCGGCCACGGCGTCGCCGGTGTACGCCGCGACCCAGCCCGCGGGATCGCTGAAGATGCGGATGGCGCAGAACGAGGGACGCTCCCCCATGTCGAACCAGTGGCGCGCGCCGGCGGGCACGAACACGAGGTCGCCCGCCTCCGCGACCAGCGAGAACACGCGCTCGTCGGGGTGCAGCACGAACTGGCCGCGCCCCTCCACGAAGAAGCGGACCTCGGGGTCGGCGTGGGTGTGCTCGTCGAGGAACTTCGCGCGCAGCGTGGCCCGCTCCGGGTGATCTGGCTTCATGCGGATCACGTCGGCGGTCACGAAGCCGTGCTCGGCCTTCAGCCGGTCGACGGAGGCCGCGTAGGCCTGGAGCACCTCTTCCTGCCCGGCCCCCTCGGAGAGCACGCGGTCCGCCGCCCAACGCTCGAAGCCTACCCCGATGCCGGCGAGCGCCTCGCGGATCGCGTCCGCGTCGGTGTGGTGGGCGAGGGTGCGGACCTGGTCGTCGTAGATGGTGAGGCTGCTCATGGCGTGCTCCGGAGGCGGTGCTCGAGGACGATGCAGGCGAACAGGTGCTCGAAGGCCTCGACATGGCGCAGGGCGTCGTCCACGGTCGTGCCCCAGGCATAGAGCCCGTGTCCGCCGATGAGGAAGCCGGGCAGCGGGAGGTCGTGCGGCGCGATCGCGCGCCAGAGGCGGTCGACGTCCTGGTCGTTGGGCCACACGGGGATGCGGTGGGCGCTCGCGTGCGTGTCGACGCCGGGGAAGGCCTTGGCGATCTCGTGGTCCTCGAAGGGCACACCCTCCGGGTACACGCGCGACAGGACGGTCGCGTTCACCGAGTGGGTGTGGAGGACCGCGCCGATGTCGGGCTCTCGGCGGTACAGGCCGAGGTGGAGCGCCGTCTCCGCGGACGGACGGGTGCCCGCGGGCGGCCTGCCGTCGGCGTCGAGGCGGAGGAAGTGGCCGTGGTCGAGGCGGCCCTTGTGGTGACCGGACGACGTGATCCACACCCCGTCCGCGTCGCGTGCCGAGAGGTTGCCGCTCGTGGCCGGGACCCAGCCCCGCTCGTCCAGGCGCCGGCCGGCGGCCACGAGCTCATCGAGGATCTGCATGCCCGGGACCTTACCCCGGGTGCGCGGGCTACTGCTCGAAGCAGTACACGCCAGCCAGGAAGAAGGCGCAGGGTCCTGGTGAGGCGACCGACGCGGTCCAGGTGCCGCTCGCGCTGGTGGGGTCGCCGAACGTGCCGTTGTCGAAGCCTGCGCTCGTCCAGTCGGTGCAGGTGGTGTCCGTCGTGCCGTCGGAGAGCGCCCCGGTCCACACCACGCCCGAGACCGGGTTCCCGTCGGCGTCGTTGCGGATCGCGGCGCCGAGGGATCCGTCCAGCAGGTCCGCGAGGTCGTTGGCGACGATCGCGCCGTCCCCCGTCCGCGCCCACGGACCGTTTCCCGTGAAACGCGAGGGCGCCGTGGCGCCGCTGGTGCCGAGCCAGGCGACGAACGTGCCCGAGAGCCCGGCGTTGGACGCGGCCGTCGCGCAGGCCGCATCCGCCCCCGTCACACCACCGAGGTCCCCCGCCGACGCGATGTCGGCCACGAAGACCCTCTTGGGCTGATCCTGGGCGATCACGTCGAAGTAGTACGCGAAGGGGGCGCAGCTCGGGAGGGTGCCGGTGATCGAGAGCGCCGCGGTCGCGCCGACGTTCGTCGAGAAGGTGGACGGCGTGACCGCGGGCGCTGCGTAGTTGGTCGCGGATGCCGTCTGGACCTCGTAGGTCTCGCCGTTCGTCCCGCTGTCGTGCGACAGGGTGATCGTCAGCGTGCGCGCGGTGGCGTTGCACAGGGGGTCGATGCAGTCCGGGCAGGCCGCGGGGACGGCGACGGAGAACTCGGCGCTCGCCACGCGGAGCAGCTCGCCGTCGGCGCTCAGGGTCGCGACATCGCCGGTGCCCGGGTCGGCCACCACACCGAAGGCGCCATCGGGCAACTGGGCGAGGACCTCGTCCCGATCGATGCCATCGGGCCAGGTGCCCTCGATGGTGACGGTGGCGCCCGAGGGGGCGGTGGCCTCGGTCGCGCAGGCGACGAGGAGGAAGAGCGGCAGGGTGCGCATGGGGTTCCTCACGGGCTGAAGCTGCCGCCGAAGGCGGTGGTGACGGCCGGGAGCGCGCCGAGCCGGCGGACGACGGGGCGTCGGAAGGTCGAGCGGGTGGGCGCCGGGCGTTCCGCGTGGCGCTCCGCGTGGCCCGCGGTCGGACGCTCCGCGACGGGTTGGGGCTTCGGTTCGGGCAAGGGTCCTCCTGGACCCGACGTACGGGGCTCACCGCGCGCTCGGACCAGGCGTGACCGTGCGTGACCGTCAGCCCGGCCAGGCCGTGCGGGCCTCGTCCAGGAACGCCCGGACCGCAGGGGCGAGCCAACGGCGGCTCGGCGTGAGCAACCAGACGTGTCCGAGGTCGGGCACGTACGCGTCCAACACGGACCGCAGGCGGCCCGTGGAGAGGTCCTCGGCCACCAGGAAGGCGGGGAGCAGGGCGACCCCGGCGCCGGCCCTGCAAGCCGCCAGGAGCGAGCCGACGTGGTTGATGGCGAGGCGGGGCTCGAGGTCGAGCAGGCGGAGCCCCCCGGGGCCGGCGAAGGGCCAGCGCGAGAGGCGCCGCTCCGAGGCGTGGGCAAGGCACCGGTGGCCGCGCAGGTCCTCGGGCTCGGTCGGGGTCCCGTGGGCGTCGAGGTAGGCGGGGCTCGCGCAGTAGCGGACGGTCGCCGGCGCGACCCGCGTGCCGATCAGCGAGACGTCGTCGAGGCGCCCCACGCGGACGGCGACGTCGATGCCCTCGGCCACGAGATCCACCCTGCGCTCGACGAGGAGCACCTCGACCGACAGCCGCGGCCAGCGCTCCAGCAGGCGTGCGACGACGGGAGCCACGTACCCCTCGCCCACCGCCTCGGTCGCGGTGACACGGAGCACGCCCGTGGGCTCGGCGGACCGCTGGGCCACGAGCGCCTCCGCCTCCTCCGCCACCCGCACGACCTCGGCGCAGCGCTCGGCGAAGGCGGTGCCGATCGGCGTGGGCGCGGAGACCCGGGCGCCGCGGTGGAGCAGCCGGACCCCGAGCGCCTCCTCCAACGCCGACACGCGTCGAGACACCGTCTGCTTGGGCATGCCGAGCTCCCGCCCCGCGGCGGTCAGGCTCCCCGACCGCGCGACCGCCGCCCACACCCGCAGGTCCTCGAGATCGGGTCGTCCCATCTTCGGGACACAGGCTACCACGGGCGTACCATGGTCACATCCTCGGGTCGTCATAGGACATGGGCATCGGGAGGTCGGCATGGTGGACGTGAGCTGCGAAGCGGAGATCGGTCGGTCGGCGGCGGACGTGTTCGCGTACACCAGCCTGGTGACGAACGACCCGGTGTGGACCGGCGGCCTGGTCGAGGTGCGGCCGATCGGGGACCCCCACCTGGTGCCCGGCGGGGCCTTCGAGCGGGTGAGCCGCTTCCTCGGACGGCAGCTCGTGTACCGGATCGAGGTCCGCGAGGTGGAGCCCGGTCGGCGGGTCGTGATGGAGACGAGCAGCGGTCCGTTCCCCATGCGGATCGTGTACGAGACGGAGCCGCTGGGGCCGTCGCGGTGTCGCTTCCGCATCCGGGCCAGCGGGGAGCCCGGCGGCTTCTTCGCGTTCGCGGCGCCGGTGGTGTCGGCGGCGACGCGGCGCTCGATCCAGCGCGACGTGGACACGCTGCGCGACGTGCTGGAAGGCCAGGCTTGACGGGCGCCCCACCCCGGCGGTACGCGGGACGTGGGGGTGAACGTGGACATCGTCGTGCTGCTCTTCGACCGCATGACCGCCCTCGACGCCGTCGGGCCGGTGGACGTGCTCAAGTGCCTGCCCGACGCGCGGCTGCTGTTCGTGGGGCCCGAGGTCGGCCCGCTGCGGACCTCGAGCGGCGGCCTGCTGATGCACGCCGAGCGCGCGCTCGAGGACGTGGACCAGGCCGACATCCTGGTGGTGCCCGGCGGTCACGGGACGCGGGCGTTGATGGAGGACGCGCGGGTGCTGGACTGGATCCGCGCGCTCGACCGGACGACCTCGTTCACGACCTCGGTGTGTACGGGGTCGCTGGTGCTGGGCGCTGCGGGCCTGCTCCAGGGGCGCCACGCCACGACGCACTGGTCCACGCGGACCGATCTGGCGGCGCTGGGAGCGAAGCCCGTGCCCCAGCGGGTCGTGTTCGACGGCAAGTACGTGACGGGCGCGGGCGTGTCCGCGGGCATCGACCTGGCGCTGGCGCTGTGCGGGCGGGTCGCGGGCGACCTGATCGCGCAGTCGATCCAGCTCCGCATCGAGTACGACCCGCAGCCGCCCTGGGAGGCGGGCTCGCTCGAGAAGGCGCCGGCCGACGTGGTGGACCTGGCGACCGCGAGCCTGCTCAGCGGGTGACGACGACCCTGGCGTCCAGCGTGGCGCCGAGCCGCACGTCCAGCCACGGGGTGCGCACCTCGCCCTCCACCCGGCCGGACTCGAGCACGGTGACCCGCTCGCTCGCCTGGAGCGTGCCGACGACCGTCCCCCCCACGAGGGCCTGGGCGACCTCCACGGAGCCCTCCACGCGTCCCTGGGGGCCGATCTCGAGCAGGTCCGGGGAGCGCACCGACCCGACGAGCGTGCCGTCCACACGGACCCGCCCGTCGAACGTGACGTCCCCGTTCCACGTGGAACCCGACCCCACCCAGCCGTTGACGGGCGGGGTCTGCTCCTGGCTCACGACCGCGACCCTCGGAGCAGGCCGATGATGCGCTCGAGGTCCTCGGCGTCGGAGTAGTCGAGCACGATGCGCCCTCCGCCCTTGGTCTTGGGGCGGATCTCGACGCTGGTGTGCAGGGACTCCTCGATGAGCTTCACCGCGTACTGCAGGGTGCGCTCCTGGCGGACCTTGCCGGACTGCGTGGTGACCGCGGCGGTCGGCGCGCGGACGATGGAGGCGACGAGGCGCTCCGTCTGGCGCACGTTGAGGGTCTGCGCGAGCACGCGGGCGAGGACCCTGCGCAGCTCGGCGTGCCCCGCGTCGTCGTCGTCGGTCCCGGTGGCGAGCGGGAGCATGGCGCGGGCGTGCCCCGCCGAGATCCGGCCGTCGCGCAGCGCGCCGAGGACGAACTCGGGGAGCTTGAGCAGGCGCACGAGGTTGGCGATGGTGCTGCGGTCCTTGCCGACGGCCGCCGCCACCTGGTCCTGGGTGTAGCCGTACTCGTCCACCAGGCGCTGGAAGCCGCGCGCGGACTCGATCGGGTCGAGGTCGGCCCGCTGGAGGTTCTCGACCAGCGCGAGCTCGAGCTGGGTGGAGCGCTCCTCGGCCTCGCGCACGAGCACCGGGACGTTGGTGAGCCCCGCCAAGGCGGCCGCGCGGAGGCGACGCTCGCCCGCGATGACGATGTAGCGCCCCTCTTCGCGCCGGACGACCAGCGGGGAGAGGACGCCGTGGGCCTTGATGCTGGCCGTGAGGTCGTCGAGGAGCGCCTTGTCGAAGACCTCGCGGGGCTGCTCGGGGTTCGGCTTGATCTCGTCGATGGGGACGACCCGCAGGGCCTCCCGCTCGGCGGGGAGCGCGTCCATCTCGAGCGCGCTGTCGGGGATCAGGGAGGCCAGGCCACGGCCGAGGCCACGGGCGACACGGTTGCTGCTCATACGGCCTCCTTCCAGGAGCGGGCGGTGGGTCCGGAGCGCCGAGCGAGGAGCTCGTCGGCGAGGGAGAAGTACGCCTTGGCACCCATGGAGCGCGGGTCGTACTGGACGATGGGCTTGCCGTGCGACGGGGCCTCGCCGAGGCGCACGTTGCGCGGGATCACGGTCTGGAACACGCCGTCGCCGAACAGGGTCCGAGCCTGGCGCTCGACCTCGCGGCAGAGGTTGTTGCGGGCGTCGGTCATCGTCACCACGATGCCCTCGCGCTGCAGGTCGGGGTTGAGGCTCTTGCGGACCGCCGCGATGGTGCGGAGCAGCTCCCCGAGGCCCTCCATGGCGTAGTACTCGGCCTGGAGCGGCATCAGCACACCGTCGGAGGCGACGAGCGCGTTGATGGTCAGCAGGCCCAGGCTGGGCGGGCAGTCGACGAGGATGTGGTCGTAGTGCTCGCGGACGGTGCCGAGGACCTTGCGCAGGCGTCGCTCGCGCTGGTCCACGTCGACCAGATCGAGCTCGGCACCGACGAGGTCACGATTGGCGGGCAGCACGTGCAGTCCGTCGTGCTCGGTGGGGAGGAGGACGGACTCCACGTCACAGAGGTCGAGGAGCAGATCGTACGTCCCACGGCCGATCTCGGTGCGAGGATAACCGAGCCCGCTCGTGGCGTTTCCCTGGGGATCGAGGTCGACGACCAGCACCCGCTGACCCCGCGCGGCCAAGGCGGCGGCGAGGTTGATGGTGGTGGTGGTCTTGCCGACGCCTCCCTTCTGGTTGGAGATCGCGACGACCCTTGCCATGGTCATTCCGGGGTTGGATGGGTAGGAAGGTCGCTTTGGCCGAAACCGCAGCGGAGGGTGCCCACCGGTGGACGGTGGACGGAAGGGATGGGACGCATAGTGTAGCGGGGTGACGCGCCGTCGCCAAGCGGTGGGGTGCGCGGAGGGGGTCGGGTGGAGCTGCTGGACACGCACCGGAGGCTGCTCGAGCGGTGGCGGGACGCGATGAACCTCGTCGGCCCCGGACCGCTGGAGGAGCACTACGAGGATTGCGCGTCGGCGCTCCGCGGCCCTCCGCCCACGGGTCGGTGGGCGGACCTCGGGTCGGGCGCGGGGTTCCCCGGCATCCCGCTCGCGGCCACCTTCCCCGAGCTGACGGTGCGTCTGGTGGACAGCCGGAAGAAGCGGTGCGCGTTCCTCAGGCAGGTGTTGTCCGAAGCCGGGATGCCCGCCACGCGGGTGGACGTGATCTGCGCACGGGTCGAGGACCTGGAGTCGGGGGTGTGGGACGGGATCACCGCCCGTGCGTTCGCCCCACCCACTGAGGTGCTCGGGCACGCGGCCCGCCTGCTGGTCCCGGGCGGCACCGCCCTCCTGATGCTGCAGCAGGATCAGGCGCTCCCGGAGGTGGACGGGTTCGAGGTGTTCCACGTGGAACACTACACAGTGCACGGTCGGGCCCGTCGTTCGGTGCGCCTCCGTCGCCAGGCCTGACCACCCGCAGCTCACCGCCGAGGGAGCCCAGGAGCCTCGGGACGCGTACATGGCGCCTGTTGGGAGTGAACCGCCGAGACGCCGAGGGGGAGCCCGTGGACCTCGGGGCCCGGCCATGGCGCCTGCTGGGAGTGAACCGCCGAGACGCCGAGGGGGAGCCCGTGGACCTCGGGGCCCGGCCATGGCGCCTGCTGGGAGTGAACCGCCGAGACGCCGAGGGGGAGCCCGTGGACCTCGGGGCCCGGCCATGGCGCCTGCTGGGAGTGAACCGCCGAGACGCCGAGGGGGAGCCCGTGGACCTCGGGGGCCAGGCCATGGCGCCAGCTGGGAGTGAACCACCGAGACGCCGAGGGGGAGCCCGTGGACCTCGGGGCCCCGGCCATGGCGCCAGCTGGGAGTGAACCACCGAGACGCCGAGGGGGAGCCCGTGGACCTCTGGGAGTGAACCCCGAGGCCATGGCGCCAGCTGGGGAGTGCGCCAGCTGGGGAGTGAACCACCGAGGGGGAGCCCGTGGACTTCGGGGTTCCTCCTCTGCGCCAGCCGCGTGCGGATTGCCGAGACGACGGGGGGGGGGAGACTGTGGACCTCGGGGCCCGGCGTTGGCGCCAGCTGGGAGTGAACCACCGAGACGCCGAGGGGGAGCCCGTGGACCTCGGGGCCCGGCTATGGCGCCAGCTGGGAGTGAACCACCGAGATGCCGAGGGGGAGCCTGTAGACCTCGGGACTCCTGAGTCTGCGACGTTCCACGTGAAACGGTGGAAGGCGCGTGCCCCGCTGCGCGCCGTCCCCCTTCGCAGTATGTGCGGTCCATTCGCGCCGCCGATGCAGCGGGATGGCGAGGGACGCGCGCCTCTCCGCGCCGTCTCCCCCTGCGTCTTTGCAGTTCAGCCCAGCCGCCGTTCCGTGGAATGATGAGGACACGTGCCTCGTGGCCCACGGTCTCCCCCTCGGCGTCTCTGCGGTTCACTCCCAGCCGCCGTTCTCCGTGGAACGATGAGCGACACCTGCCCCGGGGTCCACAGGCTCCCCCTCGGCGTCTCTGCGGTTCAGCCCAGCCGCCGTTCCATGTGGAACGATGAGGGACACGTGCCTCGTGGCCCACGGTCTCCCCTCGGCGTCCCTGCGGTTCACTCCCAGCCGCCGTTCTCCGTGGAACGATGAGGACACCTGCCCCGGGGTCCACGGTCTCCCCCTCGGCGCCCCTGCGGTTCACTCCCAGCCGCCGTTCTCCGTGGAACGATGTGGACACGATGGGGACACCTGCCCTCGGCGTCTCTGCGGTTCACCTCCAGCCGGGTCCATGTGGAACGATGAGGACACCTGCCTCGGGGCACAGGCTCCCCCTCGGCGTCTCTGCGGTTCACCTCCAGCCGCCGTTCTCCGTGGAACGATGAGGGACACGTGCCTCGTGGCCCACGGTCTCCCCCTCGGCGTCTCTGCGGTTCACTCCCAGCCGCCGTTCCATGTGGAACGATGAGGGACACGTGCCCGGGGTCCACGGTCTCCCCCTCGGCGTCCCTGCGGTTCACTCCCAGCCGCCGTTCCACGTGGAACGATGAAGGACACGTGCCCGGGGTCCACGGTCTCCCCCTCGGCGTCCCTGCGGTTCACTCCCAGCCGCCGTTCCATGTGGAACGATGAGGGACACGTGCCTCGTGGCCCACGGTCTCCCCCTCGGCGTCCCTGCGGTTCACTTCCAGCCGCCGTTCCACGTGGAACGATGAGGCACACGTGCCCCGGGGCTCACAGGCCCCCCCTCGGCGTCTCTGCGGTTCACCTCCAGCCGCCGCCAGGCTGGAGCCCGAGGTCCATGGTCTGCCCCTCGGCGTCTCTGTGGTTCCTTCCGGAGCGCCGGCTCACGTGGAAAGGTGACGAGCCCGATCGAGGATTCCGGTGCTATCGACCTCCAAACCCTCGTCGGTCAAGGACAACCGACGGAGACCGGACCGGAGCATGGGCACGTTGAAGTTGATGAGCAGCGCGGTGCGGTACCCGGTGATCTTGAGCTGGCTCAACACCTGTGCCGTGTGCACATTCTCCAACGATCTCACCGCTTTCAACTCCACGATCACCCTCTCCTCCACCAGGAGGTCGAGTCGACACCCCGCGTCGACCCGAATGCCCTTGTAGACCACCGGCACGTCCACCTGGCGTCGATAGGGGATGCCGCGGAGGCCGAGCTCCTGCGCGAGGCACGCCTCGTACACCCCCTCCAGCAGACCCGGCCCGAGGTATCGGTGCACCTCCAGCGCGGCCCCAATCACGCTCCCCGTGACACTGTCGGGCTCGTCCATATCGACCTCCGGACGCCTCGTAGCTCACGGGCTGCCCGGAAAGACGTCCTGCGGCCCCAGACTTCCGCGGACTGCTCAGATCCGCGCGCGGCGCGCCAGCTCGGCGGCCAGCACACCCACCGCCGCCGCGGTCACGCCAGGTACCCGCGCGGCCTGCCCGAGCGTCGCCGGGCGACGAGCGCGCAGCCGCTCGCGCACCTCGGTGGACAGTCCCGCGAGCCCGTCGAAGTCCAGGTCCGGTGGCAGCGCCACGCCCTCCATCCGGCGCGCCTCGTCCGCTCGCCGCTCGGCGCGGCGCACGTACCCCTCGTACTTGAGGTCGATCTCGACCTGCTCCGCAGCCTCCGCACTCAGCTCGGGCAGCGCCACCAGACCCCGTAGGCCCGCCCAGGTCGCGTCCGGCCGCCGCAGCAGGTCCGCGCCGGTCACCATGCGGCTCACCGGGCCCACCCCGGCCGCCTCCAGCGCTTCGTCCGACACCTCACCGGGCAGCAGGCGCACGGCGTCGAGCGCGCTCCGACCTCGCTCCATGGCCTCGAGCTTCGCCTCGAAGCGCGCCCAGGTCGCGTCGTCGATCACGCCCAGGGCTCGCGCCCGCGGCATCAGCCGCCGGTCCGCGTTGTCCTCTCGCAGCAGCAGGCGGTGCTCAGCGCGGGACGTGAACATCCGGTACGGCTCGCCGTCGACCCCGCGAGACACCAGGTCGTCCACCAGCACCCCGACGTAGGCGTCGGAGCGTTCCACGTGGAACGTCTCGCCCAGCGCCGCCGAGAACCCCGCCACGAGGCCCTGCGCGGCGGCCTCCTCGTAGCCGGAGGTCCCGTTCACCTGGCCCGCGAGGAACAGTCCGGGCAGCCCTCGCACCCCGAGCCCGTGGTCCAGGGCGGTGGGGTCGATCGCGTCGTACTCGACCGCGTACCCGTGCTGGAGGATCGTCGCTCGCTCGAGGCCCACGATCCCGCGCACCATCCGCTCCTGGACGGCGGGCGGCAGCGACGTGCTCAGGCCAGCGACGTAGACCCGATCGGTCGACAGGCCCTCGGGCTCGAGGAACAGCAGGTGCCGATCACGGTCCGCGAAGCGGGTCACCTTGTCCTCGATCGACGGGCAATACCGCGGTCCGCGGCCCACGATCGCGCCTGTGAACAACGGAGAGAGGTGCAGCGAAGCACGGATCTCGTCGTGCACGGCCGGGTTCGTCCACGTCGCGTGGCACGTGATCTGGGGCAGTCGCGGACCCGGCGGACCGAACGAGAACCGCCCGTCGGGGACCGTGTCCTCCTGCGCGGGGACGCGCGACCAGTCGATCGTGCGCCCATCCACTCGCGGCACCGTCCCTGTCTTCAGCCGCATCCGCCGCAGCCCCAGGTCCCTCAGGGCGTCCGACAGCCGGTGCGCGGCGCGGTCCCCGACGCGTCCGCCGTCCTCGCGCTCCTCCCCGCGGTGGAGCACGCCCCCGAGGAACGTACCCGTCGTCAGCACGACCGCCTCGGCCTCCAGCGCGGTCCCGTCGGCCAGGACGACCCCCGACACCCGCCCGGAGCGCGTGCGGATCTCGGTGACCTCGCCCTCGATCAGCGTGAGCCCGGGGAGTGCCTCCAGCGTCGCGCGCATCCGCTCGGGGTACAGGTCGATGTCCACCTGGGCCCGGCTGGACTGCACCGCGAGCCCCTTGCGCGTGTTCAGCCGGCGGAACTGGATGCAGGTCGCGTCGGCCACCCGGGCCATCCCGCCGCCCAGCGCGTCGATCTCGCGCACCAGGTGGCCCTTCGCGAGCCCGCCGACCGCCGGGTTGCAGGACAGCCGCCCGACGTGCTCGCGCCGGAAGGTCACGCACGCGACCCGCCTGCCCAGCCGCGCGGCGATGGCCGCCGCCTCGGCGCCCGCGTGGCCGGCACCGACCACGACGACGTCGAAGCGGTCCACGGGGCTACTCGACGGTGACGTGGATCGTCGTCGACATCACGTTCCCGTACGAGATGTGCGACGTGTCCGCGAACTGCATGGTCAGGTCGTACGCGCCGGGCTTCAGCTCGATCGTGGCCTCGGTCTGGCCGCCACCGAAGTGCAGGTGGGTCTCGTCCTTGGGCACCACCTCACCGCCAGGGACGCCCGACGCGCCGATGATCAGGTGGTGGTGGCCGCTGTTCGCCGTCGGGTCGCCCGCCGGCTTGACCTCCATGCCCTCGATCCCGAACTTCACCGTGAACGGCGACTTCACGGTCGCTCCGTCCGCGGGCTCGGCGAAGAACACGCGCGCCCCCTCGGCGGCCTTGGGGACGGCAGGAGCGGGTGCCGGCGCGGGCTCCGCCACGGGGGCGGGCTCCGCCGCAGGCGCGGGCGTCGGGGCCGGGGCCTCGGTGTGCTCGGCGCCTCCGCAGGCCAGCAGGATCGCGGTCCACCACATGTTCACCTCCGGCCACGTCGTCGCGGCGCGCCGGGTCCATAACCTCTCAGTCGGCGCGCCCCACCACCGCGGGCTCCCCCTGCAGCAGCCGTGGGTCCGTGGCCCACATCAGCGCCACCTCTTCCGCCAGCCCGTGCGCGAGATCCCGGGCGGCCGTGTCGGGCCCGCGCGCCTCGGAGAGCACGGTGTTGAACGTGTCGCGGTAGCGGACCACCACCTCGCCGTCGTGCGTCACGAGCGCCAGGCCGACCGCTGCGGCTACGAGGTAGGGCTCGTCGCGGTCGTCGACCACCACCGGCCCCGCCTGCGTCAGCAGCGTGGTCCCCTCGAGGTCCAGCAGCGCCAACGGCAGGACGTCGAGCTCGTCGACCCAGGAGAACAGCACGGCGTCGCCCCCGGTCGCGTGCGCCGCCTCGGACAGCGTCGCGTCGAGATCGCGGTCGCCACGCAGCGCCGACTCCACCCGCGAACGCCAGCCCGGCGCCAGGCGGTGCGAGCGGAACTGTCCCGGCCAGGTCTCCCCGAGCTCGGCGTTCACCTCCCCGGGGAGGACGCGCCCCACCTGGTCGGCCAGCCCCGCCAGCTCCCGGGTGCGACGGTACCGCAGGTCGTCCGCGCCCGCGGGCAGCGGCGGTCCCAGGTAGGTCGACAGCTCGGGGCTCGGCGCCGCGTACAGCGAGAACACCGGCACCACGCGCACCTCGCCGCCCGTCGGTCGGGCCTCGAAGGCGTAGGGGAGGCGGGGCCCCGGGTCCACGTGGTGGGCGCAGGCGGCGAGCAGGACGAGCAGCGGGGCCTCCGTACGATCATCCTGACACGACACGGGCCAGCGTGCGCGAGCTCCGCGCGGGCGGTAGTCCAGTCCGGTGGACGCCCTCCCTCCCTACCGAGAAGTGCCCATCGGTCCCGGCGTCGACGGCATGCGCCTCGACCGGTGGCTCTCCCTGCGCTTCGCGGACCGCAGCCGCACGTTCTTCGCGCGGGCGCTCCGCGAGGGGATGATCCGCGACGGGCGGGACGTTCCGCTGGCGGCGTCGTGGCGGGTGCGCGGCGGGGAGGTCCTGCGGGTCTACGTCCCCGGCATCGCGCCCACCTCGGGTCCGCCGCCCTTCCCGACGATCCTGTACGAGGACGACCGCGTCGTCGCGATCGACAAGCCGCCGGGCCTGCTCGCGCACCCGTCGGGGACCGCGTTCGCCTGGGGCGTGATCAGCCTCGCCAAGGCGCGCTGGCCCGACGCCCGCGTGGACCTCGTGCACCGGCTGGACAAGGACACGAGCGGCGTCATGCTGCTCACGCTGGACCTCGAGGCCAACCGCCACCTCAAGGAGGCCGTCGTCGCGGGGGCCGTCCACAAGGAGTACGAGGCGCTGGTGCGCGGCATGGTCCCGTGGCCGGAGAGGCGCCTGGAGGGCCCCATCGGCCCCGAGGACGGTGAGATCCGCATCAAGATGGCCGTGCGCCCCGACGGCCTCCCTGCGCGCACGGACGCCACCGTCCTGGGGCGCCGCGCGACGCTCTCCCACCTCCACCTCGTGCTCCACACGGGCCGTACGCACCAGATCCGCCTGCACCTCGCCGACGCCGGCTTCCCCGTCCTCGGCGACCGGCTCTACGGCGTGCCGCACGAGGTGTTCCTCGACCTGAGGGAGGGCCGCGCCACCCTGCGCGACACGATCGCGATCGTCGGCGCCCCGCGCCAGGCGCTTCACTCGCGTCGGGTCACGTTCCCGCACCCGGACGGGCGCACGCTGACCGTGGAGGCGCCCTTCGCCGCGGACCTCGTCCGATGGTGGGAGCGTCCCGAGGTGCTCCCCTACGACGAGTGAAGGGCCCGCAGGAAGGCCTCGGTGGCGGCGTCGGCGGGGAAGTAGTGCTCGACGCGCAGTTCGGCGGCGGCCACGTCGGTGGGCGTGCCCAGGGTGGTCAGCGTGGTGAACAGCGACAGCACCTGCCCGCCCAGTGCCACGTCCACCGTCATCGCCACCGGCGGCGTGTGCGACCACGCGTCCCGTCGCCAGTCGTCGGGCACGCCGTCGATCGCGCACAGCTCCTCGAGCAGCGCGAACAGCTCGGGGTCCGCCGTCGCCACCGCCTCGCGGTGCAGGCGCAGCAGCAGCCCTCGGATCAGCACCTCGGCGTTGTGCAGCGCGGGACGTAGCCCGTCGGGCCGCAACACCAGCGCGAGCATGTTCTCGCCCGTCTGGAGGGGACGCCCGAGCAGGGCCTCCGCCATCGTCGCCCAGGGGCGGTTCGCCATCACCAGATCCCAGCGGCGGTCCATCACCAGCGCGCCGTAGGGCTCGGCGCCGCGCAGCAGATGGTGGATCGCGCCGCGCACCGACGCCATCGCGGGGTCGTCGAGGTCGGTCTGGCGGTACGCGGGGGCGAAGCCGGCGGCGAGCAGCATCGTGTTCCGCTCGCGCAGCGGCACCTCGAGCGCGCTCGCCAGCACGAGCACCATCTCCCGGCTCGGGCGCGCTCGTCCCGTCTCCAGGCAGCTCAGGTGACGGGTGCTGATCTGGGCGTCGTCCGCCAACGCCTGCTGCGAGAGCCGACGCGCGCCGCGCCAGTGGCGGATCAGGGTGCCCACGTCCTCCACGGCTCCTCCCTGCACCAGCCTACGTGGGATGGACCGCGCGTGACCATGACCCCGCAGGTCATGGCGACGGTGACCCCTGGCGGGTGACTCCTGGACATCCAAGGAGGCACCATGACCGTCAAGCAGATCCTGATCGCCCTGGTCTACGTCGAGTTCCTCGCGGTGAGCACCTGGGCGATGTGGCAGGTGGGCTACGTCGGCATCTGGCAGGTCGCCCTGAAGGGGCCCGGCGAGCTGCAGGTGTTCACGGACCTGTTCGTGGCCTGCGCGATCGCCAGCGGCTGGCTCATCGGGGACGCCCGCAAGCGCGGCACCTCGCCCTGGCCCTGGGTGGCGGCCGTCCTGCCGCTCGGCTCGATCCCCATCCTCACCTACGTGGTCCTGCGCCCCTGGCTCGGCACCGCTCCGGAACGAATGGGCGAAGCGGCCTGACACTCGGCCTCTGGTCGTCTAGGGTAGGACCGCGAGGTCGAGATGTGGTTCTTCGCGACGGCGGCGGCGGTGGTCCCGGACACGGACGGCGACGGGATCCTGGACGACACGGACGTGTGCGTGCTGGTCGCGGACCCCGGGCAGGCGGACACCGACGGGGACGGCACCGGCGACGCGTGTGACGCTTGCGTCGGACCGGGCAATGGGCTGGAGCGCTTCGGACCACCGTTGGTGCTCACGAACCGAGCGGTGAGTTCCCTCGATCTCGGGGACCTGGACGGCGACGGTGACCTCGACCTCGTGGCCTACGACAGCGCCCTCGTGGTCTACCGCAACCTCGGCGGAGGCTCGTTCGGCCCCCGGACGGTGGTCGACGCGGAGAGCTGTACGCCGAAGACGCTCGACGTGGACGGCGACGGGCTGGACGACCTGCTGTGCGGCGACACCTGGCGCCACAACGACGGTGTGACCTTCGGACCGAAGGTGACGTACGCGCCGGACGGTGCTGGCTGGATCCAGACGGCCGATGCCGACGGCGACGGCGACCTGGACGTGTTCGTCAACGCGGGGCGCGTCCGAGCGTTCCAGTGGATCGAGAGCGTGGGCGGGGCGCTCGGCCCGGTCCACACGGTGGCCCCGTACGACAGGCCGCTCACGTTCGTGGCCGGCGACGCGGACGGCGATGGCGACACCGACGTCGTCTGGTTCGATCAGGACGACGGGATCCACCTCGCGGCGGGGGCGGCAGGTGTCTTCGCCCCCGAGGTCACCATCGGGTGGCCTTTCCCTGCGGCGGTCGGGCTGGCACTCGGACACATCGACGCCGATGGGCTCCCGGACCTCTTCCTGGGGGGGCTCGGCTGGCGGGTCGATCGCGGTACCGGGGGCGGTGCGTTCGTACCCGGCGACGCAGGGTCCACGCGGACCGTCGACATCGTGCGAGCGGCGGATCTGGATCTCGACGGCGACCTCGATCTGTTGCTGATCGACGAGGGCGTGCTCTCCTATCTGGAGACCGTCCACGGTGTACCCACGGAGCGCCGAGTGCTCGCCGACCACGTCGACGACGTCGTGGTGGGAGACCTGAACGGTGACGGGTGGCCGGAGATCGTCGCGGAGACCCGGACGAACGTGTCGGTCTGGAGCCCGAGGAGCTGCGCGCTCACGGACGACGACGGCGACGGGCTGTCGAACGCGGTCGAGCTTCTGGAGGAGGGCACGCTCACGACCACGGCGGACACCGACGGCGACGGGCTCGACGATCGGGCGGAGGTCGCCGCCGGCACCGATCCGACCACGTCCGACACCGACGACGACGGGCTCGACGACGCGCTCGACGCCTGCCCGCTGGATCCCGCCAACGACGTGGACGGCGACGGCTGGTGCGCCGAGGTCGACAACTGCCCGCTGGATGCGTCGGTCTCGCGCGCCGACGCCGATCAGGACGGGTACGGCGACGCCTGCGACCTCTGCCTCGGCTGGGACGACAGCGGCGACGTGGACGGCGACGGGCTGTGCGGCGACGTGGACGTCTGCCCCTACCAGGCGAATCCCCTCCAGGCGGACGCGGACGGGGACGGCACCGGGAACGCCTGCGACGTGTGCCCTGGGCCAAGTGACGGACTGGTGCCCTTCGGGCTCGGTGGTGGCGTGATCATCGACGACTGCCTGGGCCTGGGCGACGAGGGCTGCACGTACACCTGGGAGGGACCGGCGCGCGGCTTCGACCCCGACGGGGACGGGGACAGGGACGTCCTCCAGCTCACGAACGCCGGGGCCATGTGGTACGAGAACCGCTACCCGGCGGCGTTCCGGCTTCGTCGGGTCGAGAACGCGACCATCGGCTGGCTGCAGTCCGACGTGGGGGACGTGGACGCCGACGGCGACGAGGACGTGCTGCTCGGGGGCCGGCAGCTCGGGCTGGCGCTCAACGACGGCCGCGGGACGTTCACGACCGTCGTGCTGCCCGCCCCGGTGGCCACATCGGCGGTGCGCCTCGTGGACGTGGACGGTGACGGCGATCTCGACGCCATCGCGGCGGTCGACGGAGGGCCCGTGCTGTGGGCGGAGAACACCGGGGCGCTCCAGCCGCCGGCGCTGGTGGCGGCGCTGCGGGACGTGACGGGCATCGAGCCTGCCGACCTGGATGGCGACGGTGACGAGGACCTGATCCTGTCGCGCGCAGACGGCGTGTGGTGGGTGGAGGGCGGCGTCGGCGGCTTCGCGGCGCCGATCCAGCTGCTGGCCACGCCCGATGTGGTTTCCGTCCACACCTGGGACGACGACGGCGATGGCGAGCTCGATCTGCTCGTGGGGAGCGCGGAGGGTCTGCTCCACCTGCGGGGTACGGGTGCCGCGACCTTCGACGCTCCCACGCTGCTGCACTCCGATCCGGTCGAGCAGCTCGTCGTGGACGACCTGAACGGCGACGGCGCCCGCGACGTGGTGGTCACCACGCCGGATCCGGCCCCGTATCGGACCTCCACGAAGTCCGCGTTGCTCGGTCGCGCGGGCGGGTTCACGCTCCCCATCCCGTTCGGCCTGGGCACGGACACCTCGGCGCTCGTGGACATCGACGGCGACGGGTACCTCGACGATCTGGCCTCCGCCTACGCCTGGCTGGGCTGGAGGCGGGCCGTTGGGAGCTGCGTGTTCGCGGACAGCGACGGAGGCGGCTGGCTGGACGGTGAAGAGCTGCTCGTCTGGGGGACCGACCCCCTCGACCCGTCGGACGACGCACCCTGATCCGGGGGTGACGGACGTCGACGGAGGTCGACCACCGTCGACGGGCGTCGGTCGACGGGCGAACGCCAGGTAATCGTTGGCCTGCGGGGTGCACCAGGGGAGGCCGTCCAACCCTGGAGGTTCCCATGCGTCGCTTCGCCCTCGTCTCGCTGCTCCCCCTCGTCGCCGCCTGCGACCTGTCCGCGCTCACCGGCGCGAGCGGGACCGAGACCACCACCGGCTCCGCCACCGATTCCGCGTCCACCCAGACGGTCGTCACGACGACCTCGTGGACCGACACGACGAGCGCGACCCCCCTCCTGGAGACGGACTCCAGGGACCAGGAGGGGTGGTCGTTCTCCCAGCACCCGTGCACCGGGAACCGCGCCGACACGATGTGGCTCGACGACGAGGACACCATCTGGCTCGGCTGCGGGTCGACCAGCGAGGGCACGGGCCTGTACCTGTCGCTCGACGGCGGCCGCTCCTGGGGCACGCCGCGCACCTCGCCCGCCGGGTGGTTCGACTCCTTCCGCGTCAGCTCGATCTCGCGGTCCGCCGACGGCCTGCTCTACGTGGCGGGCACGGACACCGCGAGCAGCGCCCGGGTGGTGTCGATGGACGCCGCCGGCCAGCTCGGCGAGGTGCTCGACGCCGGCACCCAGCTCGGGACCTCTTTCCACGTGGGCACCTTCCGCCGCAACAGCGCGGGCGTGGCGGTCGCGGAGTCGCTCACCGGGCCTGACGTGCTCGCCCGCCTCGACGACGGGGAGCGCTTCGAGGACGCCCGCACCGGCACCGCGGGTCGCCAGATCCTCGACATGGTCCTGTACGAGGACGAGTTCTACGCCGTGGGCTCGACGATCAGCCAGCCGCCCACGATCTTCCTCCCGCCCGAGGACGGGCTCGGCCCGCAGGACGCCTTCCGGTTCGACGTGATCGAGTTCCGCGCGGACGGGCTGTACGGCTTCGACGGCGAGCTGTGGGGCCTGGACGTGGACGAGGGCGGGCTGGTCGCGGCCGGCGTGAACCAGGACCGCGGTCACGGCATCGTCCTGTGGGCCGACGATCCCCAGGACCTCGCCGGCTACCAGATGCTCGACCTCGGCGGTCGCTACGGCGAGCCCACCTGGATGCGCGGCGCCTGCCGTGACGGCGCGACCATGGTCGCGGTCGGCGAGTTCAGCCGGCTCGGCGAGGGCCTCGTGATGCGCAGCGACGACGGTGGCCGGACCTGGGACGACGTCACGCCGGGTCGGATCCCGCCGGTCCAGCGGTGCGCGGTGCTCGAGGACGGCGGACTGCTCGTGGCCGGCGCCGAGGGCCTCTTCGCGCACTACACGCCCTGAGCCTCAGGGGATCTCGATGCAGTAGCGGGCCGCCGGCTGCGAGCACGACAGGCTCGGGCCGCTGGACCAGTCGATGGAGGTGGAGGAGGAGACCCCGCCGGTGGCGGAGAACGCCGTGGAGCTCCAGCCTCCGCAGTCTTCGGGCGCGCCCTGCCCGTTGAAGTAGAGGCCCGTGAACACCGTGGCGTTCCGCGGGTCTCCCCACTCGGTGTGATCGATGGGTGCGAGCAGCGAGCCGTCGAGCAGGTCCGCGAGGCCGGAAGCCACCTCCACCCCATCCGTCCGGACGATCGCCTGCCCCGCCACACCGAGCGAGGCCAGCGTGGCGCCGAGGTCCTCCCCGGGCGAGCCGGTCCAGGACACGAAGGTCCCGGGCAACGACGCGGCGTCCGCCAACGTCTGACAGGCAGCGTCCCGGGTGGCGCGATCACCGAGGGCGCCGTCGGGAGCGTCGACCGAGCTGACGAAGACGTGGAGGTCGCCAGGGACGGTCACCTCCACCACCGCCAGCCCGGTGCCCGGCGTCCCCACGGCGTTCGTCCAGGTCGAGGAGAACGTGCGGGACCCGGGCTGGAGGAGATCGGCGGGCACGACCAGGACGTCGGTGTCGGCGGAGGCATCCAGCGCCTGCTGCAGGGCTGGGGACCTCGCTCCGTCGACGGTCCACTCGATGGCCGAGGGCGGCCGTCCGCCCAACCGGAGCGCGGTCGCCGTCAGCACCACGTCCTGGCCGGGCTGCCCGGCGACGCTCGACGGACCGTTCACGCTGACCACCGGGGCGATGCCGTCCGTCAGCGGCAGCACCTGGACCGGACCACCGGCCGTGGGCGTGCCGTGGAGGGACGACCAGGCGCCGGGCAGCACGTCGAGCGTCGAGCCCACCTGCACGGTCGCGTTGGCTCCCAGCGTGACGGTGAGTGCATCCGGCGTCCAGGCGCAGCTGACCCCCGCGCCCAGCGACGAGGTGTCGGCGAACACGTCACCGCAGGCGACGGCCCCACCCTGGTCCGTCGGCCATGAGGTTCGCAGGACCAGCGTACGGAACAGCTGGCTCGGGATCAGCCCGTCGACGGGCGGCGCCTGGTCGCAGTCCAGGATGCCGTCGGTGTCCGAGTCCCGATCGTCGAACCATCCGTCGCAGGTGTCGAACGCGTCGCAGACACCGTCGTCGTCCGCGTCCGGTTGGCCCCAGCATCGGTCGAAGGGCTCGCAGATCCCGTCTCCGTCGGTGTCACGGCCGGACGGCCCGTCGCAGACGTCGATGCCGTCGCAGATCGAGTCGGCGTCCGTGTCCTGCGTGTCGTCGGATCCCCAGCAGACGTCCTCGAGGTCGCACGTGCCGTCCCCGTCCCCGTCCGGGGCATTGGGGTACGCGTCGCAGGCGTAGCCCCGGGTCCTGCGCACCACCCCCGAGGCCCAGGGCTCGAGGCCAGGAGCGCCGATCGCCTGGAACCAGATCACGTTTCCGGCGCCCGGGACGGTGACCTGCAGGGTGGCCGTCCCACCGGCTACCTGTCCGATGAACGTGGCGATCGGGCTCGTCACGTTGGCGCACGCCACGTCGGGTCGAGCCGGGCAGGGCCCGGGGCCTGGTCCGGTCCGGCTGGCCAGGATCCCCACCATGCCGTCCGGCGCGCCGGAGATCTGCAGCGTGACCTGGTTGGTCGCGCTCAACGCCGAAACGTCCAGGGTCTGGGCCGACGCCGCCAACGTCCACCAGAGCATGCTGCCCTCCGTGGCGACGATCCTAGCTGGCGTGTGGACCTGCGAGTGGGACTCTCAGCCCATCTCAGCGTCCGGGTGAGAGGGTGTGGGTCCCGCGATCGTGTGTCTCCGTGTCCGGCATTGAAGCCGTTGATGGAGGAGACCCGATGTTCGTCCGTTTCACCCTGGCCCTCGCCGCGCTCGCCGCCCTCGAGTCGGAGGCCGCCGCCGGCAGCTGCGTCTACACCCCGGGCCAGGCGGCCGCCTTCGTGGCCTGCATGTACGGGGAGCTCGAGGCCGTCCAGGTCCAGCTCGCGGCGACCCAGGCGGACCTCGCCAGCGCCGAGGCCACGATCGGCGCGCAGCAGGCGACCATCGCGTCGCTCCAGGGTCAGGTCGCGGCGAACGGTGCGACCGTGGCCGCCGTCCAGGGGTCGGTCGCGGCCATCCAGGCGGACTACCTGACCGGGAGCGACCTCGCGGGCTACGCGACGACCGCCGACCTCGCGGGCTACGCGACGACCGCCGACCTCGCGGGCTACGCGACCACGGCGGCGCTGGGCGGAGTGCAGGCGCAGGTCTCGAGCATCCAGGCCGACTACGTGACCTCCGCCGACCTCGGACCCTACGTCACGCAGGCCGAGCTCGCCGCTCACCCGACCTTCGCCGACCTGTCGGCCTATGCGACGAGCGCGGAGCTGGTCGGCGTGCAGAACCAGGTCGCCGCCGTGCAGGGGCAGGTGCTCGCCATCCAGTTCGACTACGTGACCTCCGCCGAGCTCGGCGGGTACGCGACCGTCGGGAGCCTCAACGCGCTCCAGTCCCAGGTCGCCGACCTCGATCTGCGGGTGTCGGACCTCGAGTCGCTGCACGCCGAGCGCGTCGCGTTCGTCACCAGCGTCCAGTACCCGGTGAGCAGCCTGGGCGGGGTCCCGGGTGCCGACGCGATCTGCCAGGCGCACGCCGCCTCGGCGGGCCTGCAGGGGACCTTCCTCGCGTGGCTCGGCGACGGCGCCGGGGGCCCGGCGGACCGCTTCACGCTCTCGGACAGCCCGTACGTCCGGGTGGACGGCGCAGCGCTCGCGGCGGACTGGTTCGACCTGACGGACGGCGCGCTGGCGAACCCGCTGGAGATCGACGAGTTCGGCGCGCTCTCGGCGGCCGGCATGGCGTGGAGCGGCGTGAACCCCGACGGCACCGCCAGCGGCGCGACCTGCAACGGCTGGACGAACCCGCTCGCGGTCTCGGGCGGCACCGGCAACGTCCACAGCGCCGCCCTGGACTGGACCTCGGGCGTGGTGGGCAACTGCGGCGCCTCGCGCCCGGTCTACTGCTTCCAGCAGTGAACGCCGGTCAGCGGCAGGTGCGCTCGACGATCTCGCCGCCGATCACGACCGCGCAGGCGTGGGAGGTGTACTCCAGCGGGTCGCCGTCGAACACGACGAGATCGGCCTGCTTGCCCGGCGTGAGCGAGCCCACCCGGTCGGCGACCCCGAGCACCTCCGCCGGGCCGAGGGTGATCGCTCGCAGCGCGCGCTCGGCGCCGAGCCCCTCGCGGGCGGCGACCTGCGCCTCGAACAGCACCACGCGCACCTTGGGGACGTACCCCTCGTAGCCGGACATCAGGGCGATGGGGACGCCGGCGTCCGCGAGCAGCCCGGCGTTCGCGAAGCTCGCGTTCACCGTCTCCGTGGTGCTCCAGGTGCGCGACATCGTCGGTCCGACCAACACGGGCACCCCCGCCGCCGCGATCGCGTCGCGCACGAGCCATCCCTCGGCGGCCCCCGCGAGGACCGCGTCCAGTTCGTACTCCTCGGCGATCCGCAGCGCCGTCGCCAGGTCGTCCGCCTGCTCGGCGACGAACACCACGCGACGCCGACGCTCGAGCGCGTCCACCAGCGCGTCCAGGCCGAGGTCCACGGGGGACCGGTCGGCCAGCGGGAGGCGGCGTCGCTCGCGGTACTCGCGGGCCGACGCGAAGGCCTGACGCACCTGCGCGGCCGCCCCCATGCGCGTGTGGGCGCCGGGGAAGGCCTTCGCGGGCTCACCGAGCGTGACCACCAGCATGCCGTCGGGCACCATCGCGACCGCGTCCGCCGGCGCGGAGAGGGTGTGTGCGATCAGCGTCCGCCCGCCGACCGGCGCCCCTGGCGAGGGGCCCGTCTGCACCGTCGTCACGCCGAACCCGCGCAGCCAGCCCACCAGGGGCTCGTACGGGTCGTAGGCGTCGAGCGCGCGGAGCTCGGGCGCGACCGCGAGGCCGGGCTCCTCGTGGTCCTGGTCCGGATCCCGGTTGAGCACGCCGGACAACCCCACGACCGACAGCCCGTCCACGAGGCCCGGCGTCACCACCGCCCCCGAGAGCTCGGTCGCGCCGGCGGGCAGCTCGATCTCGCCGTGCTTGCCGACCGCCACGATGCGCCCGTCGCGGACCACGACCACGCCGTCCTCGATGGGCGGCCCGTCGACCGGGAGGACCTGCTGCCCGTGCACCACCAGCTCGGCGCCCAGCGCCACCGACCACCACGCGATCACGGCGTGATCCCCCGGTCCGGCACCGCCCAGCCGCCGCGCTCGAAGCGGGTGTCCTCGGGCCGCGAGCGGTCGTAGAGCAGCTCTCCCTCCACCCAGGTCTGCTCGACGTGGGTCCAGGTGGAGAAGGGCGCGCCGGAGAGCACGACCAGATCGGCGTCCTTGCCCGGCTCGATCGAGCCCACGCGGTCGTCCAGGCCCAACATCCGCGCGCCCTCCAGCGTGAGCGCCGCGAGCGCGGCGTCCTCGGGCAGCCCGGCGCGAACCGCCAGCGCGCCCGAGCGCAGGAACAGGCGGCTGTCGGTGATCGGGTCGTCGGTGTGGATCGCGACGTGCACCCCGCGCGCGGCCAGGAGCGCGGCGTTCTCCATGCGGATCTCCGTCGCCTCCTCCTTGCCGCCGGGGCTGTCGATCAGGATGAGCGAGCAGGGCACGCCGGACTCGGCGATGAGATCGACCACCTTCCACGCCTCGGACACGTGGTGCAGGACCGGCGTGAACCCGAACTGCCGCGCCAGCGACAGGATGGTCGCCACGTCGTCCGCGCGGTGGGTGTGGAAGTGGACCGTGCGCTCGCCCTTCAGCACCTGGAACAGGATCCGGTCCTCGGGGTCCACAGGCGGCGGGGAGGGCGCCTTCCGCTTGCTGCTCGGGGCGGGCTGGGACGCGAGCTTGCGCTGCGCCGCCTCGAACCGGTTGCGGACCTGCGAGGCCGCGCCCATCCGCGTCCGCGGGTACGCCCCCTGACCCTGGGGGTTGGTGCCGTTCGCCATCTTCAGCCCGCCGCAGACGTCCTTCGTCCGGTCCGCGCAGGTCAGCAGCTCGTCCACGGTGTCGGCGTCCCGGAGCTTGATGTAGGCCGTCTGGCCGCCGATCAGGTTGCCCGAGCCCGGCATCACGTTCGCCGTGGTGATGCCGCCGGCCCGCGCCAGCGCGATGCTCGGGTGCCGGGCGTCGATCGCGTCGATCGCGCTCACCGTGATCTGCAGCGGTCCGGAGCGCTCGTTCAGGTCGCCGGTGGAGCCGATGTGGCTGTGGGTGTCGACGAGCCCGGGGATCACCGTGTGGCCCGTGAGATCCACGACCTCGGCGCCGTCGGGGATCGGGACCTCGGCGCGTGGACCGACCGCGAGGATGCGGCCCCCGTCGACCAGGATCACGCCATCCCCGATCGGATCGGAGGACACGGGCAGCACGGTGGCGCCCACCAGAGCGAGGACCGGCATCGGTGGCTACAGCGCGCCGGTGTCGTCGAACGCGGGCGGCGGGGGCCCCCCACCGTCGATCGCGGCCTGGCGATCCTCGATGTCGTTCATCCGCGTCGTGGCCGCGGCGCCGAGCTCGGACGGACCGAGACCTCGGGGCCCTCCGCGCTTGCCGCGGCGCCCGCCACCTCCGCGCTTGCCACGGCGCCCGCCCGGCTCACCGGGCTCGACCAGCCGGGCCGCCTTCCGGTCGCGCATCATCGCGCGCGACGCGAGATCCTCCGCCCCGATCGCGATCTGGGGCGTCTGGCCCGGCATCATCAGCGCACCCTCGGGGTCCACCTCGGCATCGTCGCCCTCGGTGAGGCCGAGGCGCTCGTCGCGCGCGGACCGCTTGGTGCTGGCCGTGGACATCGTGGTGGCGGCGGTGAAGGCGCGGGCCGTGTTCTTGGCCAGGCGCCGCCCTTCGTAGAAGCCCACCGTCAAGGTCACCCCGAGCAGCACCATCGCGACGTGCACCAGGATCCTCTGCAAGCGGCCTCCCCGCTCCCTGGTAACCGCGCCGGGTCAGGCGGGGGACTCCGTGGTCCCCTCGTCTTCGGGGGCGGTGGGTGCGGGGGGCAGTCGACGCAGCGCCTCCACCAGCAACGCGAGCAGCCCGGCGGCGAAGACCGCCAGCCCGCCGCCCAGCAGCACGCGGTCGAAGGTCGAGAGCACGACGGGCCGCATCACCTGCTCGGGACCGAGCTCGGCGGTCCCCACCGCGCGTCGCACCACCTCCGACGGCGGGAGGCGGTGCAGGTCGTAGGACGGCGTCCGGGCCGAGCCCGCCCCGTACCAGAGCTCGACCGTCGCCGCTTCCGCACCCTCGGGCGGCAGCCAGGTCACGATCTCGCGCGTCGTCGTCACCGCGGTCACGGCGTCCACCGGCAGCGGCGGGTTGTCGCCGTCGCGGATCGTGATCAGCAGCTCGTCGTCGACCGGTCCCGGCACCTGGATCGAGATCCGCTCGCCGCGGCCGTCGCCGCGCCAGACGAGCGAGCGGACCGGCACGGGACCCTGCGGACCGGGGCGCGACACCGTCACCTGCCGCTCGAACAGCTCGGCCGGCGTCGTCAGCGTCAGCCACACCACCGGCAGGTTGTGCTCGGGCAGGTGGACCCGCAGCTCGGTGCGCCCGTCGAGCTCCTCGCGATCGAAGGAGACGGCGAGCGGCAGCTCCTTGCGTCCGGGCCGCACCGTGTACGGGAGCTGGTGTCCGCCCGCGACCACCCGGAGGTCGCCGAGATCGGGGCGCGCCCGGGCGACGACCTCGAAGGGCAGCGTGATCCGGGACAGCCCGTGCCCGGTGATCTCGCGCCGGTAGTGGAAGGGCGTGGGGTCGACCGTGGGTCCGGCCTCCACCAGGTGCGCGCGGATCTCGGGCGGGACGTACTCGGGGTTCGCGGACGGCGTCCCCACCTCGACCACGTCGTCCACGCCGCGTCCGAGCTCCCAGGCCGTGCCGAGGTCCCAGCGGGGCGACGTGCCCTCGGGCGCCCCGGCGTACAGGCGGTGCGGACCCGGGCCTGGCTCGAGCACCACGAGCTGCACGCCCTCGGCGGTCAGCAGCAGCCCGTCCATCTCCGGTACGGGGCGGCCCTCCGTGTCGACGAACAGCGCGAGCTCGTCGGTGAGGGTCCCGCCGACCGGCAGCCCGAGCACCTCCGCCACCTCCCCGTCGCGCAGCGTGCGGCGGCGGATCGGGGTCGGTTGCGACGGCCAGGCCTCGGAGACCACGCCGAACGCGTCCGGATCGTGCCACGGGCGGTAGTCGACGCCCGCGCTGCGCTCGAGCTGCGGCTCGCTGGTCAGGACGACGGCGCGCGTCCAGGGAGCCGGCTGCTCGACGGTCGCGCGGTAGCGGGCGTAGCCGTTCTCCTGCACGACCGGCGGGCCGAGATCGACCCGCAGCGACTCCTTGGGTACGGATGGCCCCTCGAGCTGCACCAGCCCGAACGTCGGGGCGCGGATCGCGAGCTGGCCCGGGGTGTTGGGTGCCACGCGCACCTCGAAGGGCTCGCGCAGCGACGGGAGGTCCACGCGGTCCTGGCTCGCGCCGTCGAAGCGCCACACGAGCACGCTCGGGAGCGCCTCACCGCCCCTGGGCGTCACGGTGACCGTCGCGGCCGGCACTCCGTCGGGCAGCGTGACCAGGAGCCGGTCCGCGCGTCCGGTCGGCGTGATCACGAAGCGCGTGGGGTCGGTCGTGGCGGCGGTCTGGAAGATCACGCCGCGCGTCCCGCCGGGGGTCCCCTGGAGCCGCGCGAAGGGTACCGCCCGCCCTTCGCCGTCCACCAGCACCAGGTCCGTGCCGTCACCGGGATCGGCGAGCGAGCGCATCGCCATCGGGACGTGGACGCGCGCAGGCCCGTCCAGCACGACGTCGGCGACCAGGGGGTACCGGTCGACGTCCACCGGCAGGCGATCCGCGGCCCACGCCGCGCCGAGCCACACCGCGATCATGACTCCTCCACGTGCTTGCGTGCGAACACACCGGAGCCGCGCAGCACCAGTCGCTCGAAGGCGAAGGCGGCGGCGATCAACGCGACGGCGAGCGCCGCGAGCGAGCCGACCCGCAGGAACCCGGAGAGGTCCCACAGGTCGACGAGGAACACCTTGAGCGTGGCGAGCAGCACGAAGCAGAACCCGAGTAGTCGCACCGCCCGCGAGTCGCGCCACAGGCCCCCGCCCAGGATGGCGAGCCCATAGCCGGCCCAGGCCGCCGACCGGACCATGCTCTGCAGCCGGTCGCCCGCGAACAGGTCGAGCTCGAGCGGCCCGCCGCGCTGGAACGCGTGGCTCACCTCGACGTTGACCAGCCCGAAGCCGACCAGCAGCGCCGCGATGCCCACCGGGAGCTTCGCGAGGTGCCAGGGGTCGCGCTCGTCGGTCGGCAGGGACCACGCGACGTAGCCGATGCAGAGCGCGGGGAGGCCCCAGCTGTACAGGGTCCAGTTCAGCAGCACCCAACCGTCGGCGCGGCCCCAGGACAGCGCCCACGGGTTCACGAGCAGGCGGACGGAGACCGCGGCGACCAGCAGCAGGCTCGCACCCCGGATCAGCGGGTGGCGCATCAGGTCGCGCCCGAGCCAGGCCAGCGCCGCCGCCTCGAGCCCCCAGCCGACGGTCAGCCAGCGCTCGCGGAGCTGCAGGGGCACCGCGGCGGTCACGCCGAGGAGCACGATCAGCGTGAAGACCGCCACCACCACGTCGTCGCGCCCGAGCCGCGCGCGGCGGGTGATCGACACCGCGGACACGAGCGTGGCGCCGGCCAGGAGGAGGGGCAGCGCGCCGATCAGGCCGTCCCCGAGGTCCAGCTCCCACGCCCGGTAGAGCAGCGGGAAGGCCGCGAGACCCGCGAGCGAGGACACGAGCCAGGCCACCCGGCGGTCGCTGTCGACCCGGACGCGGGCGGCCCCCTGCCCGAGGGCGGCGAGCGCGATCAGGGCGGGACCGACGGTGTACCGCACGGGCTCGTCGGCGAGCGCCGCCACCGACGCCACCTCGATCGCGGTCGCCCCGAACAGCCCGGCGGCCCACACCCAGCCCCAGCGGGTCGAGCGGTGAGCGGTCGCGAGCAACCCGAGCAGGACGAGCAGCGGCGCGGCGAGCCAGGCCCCCTCGAGGCTCTCGGTCGTCCCCGGCAGGGCGAGCGCGGCGCCGAGCAGGCCTGCCATCGCCATCACGCGGGCGTACGTCGGGCGGCCCCAGGCGATCGCCATCCCGACGGCTGCCGGACCTGCCGCGGTGAGCAGCAGCCAGCCGGGCTGGGCCTGGTCGCTGCCCACCCAGGGCGTCGTCGCGGCGACCGCGAGCGCGGTGGAGAGCAGGCCGATGGGGAAGACGTGGTGCAGCTCGTCGAAGCGGCGGCTCGGGGCGGCGACCAGGGCGAGGATCGCGAGCACCGCGCCGGCGACCAGCGGCTGCGCGAAGAGCGCCTCCCGCGCCACCGACAGGCCGCTGCGCGGGTCGACGAAGTGGCTGTCGACGGGGCCCAGCCAGGGCACGGTCACCGCGATCAGCGCGGCGACGCCGAAGAGCGCGGCACCGCGGACCCACGGGCGGCGGGTCGCGGAGATCGCGGCGAACGGCGTGATCAGGGCGAGGCTGCCGAAGAGCGCGGCGGGCACCTGGTCCGCGGCGTACCACTCGCTCGCCCAGCCGGCGTGCAGCCCGGCGGCACCCAGCGCGGCGGCGACCACGACCTCCGCCCACCCGCGGCGCACCGCGGCCGCCACCATGCCCGCAGCGAGCAGGGCGAGGTAGGCGAAGAGCGAGTAGGGGCGGTTCTCGCCGGTGGACACGAGGATCGGGGTCAGCAGCCCGCCGACGAGCGCGAGCCAGGCGACGAAGCGGTCGTTGGTGCGCCAGGCGCGGAAGGTGCCGACGACGGTCACCGCGATCATGGCCAGCGAGGCGATCGTGTTGCCGAACAGGTGGTAGAGGCCCGAGCCCGCCCAGGCCGCGCCATAGAGCGTGCCGATGCCGGCGCCGGCGAGCGCCGAGCCCGCGCGGGGCCAGCGCCGACCGAGCACCGCGCCCGCGACCCACAGGCCCATGCCCCCCGCGAAGGCGCCGCTGACCCGCGCGACGGGGCCGATCCATCCTCGCTCGACGACGGCCACCAGCCCGAAGAGGGCGGCGAGCACGGCCGCCAGCCCACCGAGACCCGCGGCGATCCACACGACGACCCGCTCGGGCGCGAGGTGCGGGAGCTTCGGGAGTTCGATGGGCGCGGGGCGGGGTGCGAGCGCCTCGCCGACGGGGATCTCCTCGCGGACGGGCGCGGGCTCCACGGTGTCGTCGGGCTCCGGGAGCTCGGGGGACTCGGTCTCCTCGGAAGGGCGCTCGAACGCGGGAACTGGGGCGGGAGCGGGAGCGGGAGCGGGAGCGGGAGCGGGAGCGGGAGCGGACAGCTGGAGCTTGAGGACGTCCACCGTGTGCTGGACGTCCTTGAGCTCGCGACGCGTGCGCGTGAGCTGGGTCCGCGTCTCCGTCAGCATGAGGAAGAGCAGGCCCATCGGTACGGCCACCAGGGACCCGATCCCACACAGGATCGCGAACACCTCGTCCACCGGTCCTCCCGCGGTTGGAGGGAGCATGCCTCGTTCGGCGGGGACGTCGCGACGGCGCGGTGTGAATCCTGGGTGAATCGGGCCCATGGCGTGAAGATCCCGTACGTGCTTCGTCCCGCCCCCGCGCTCGCAGTTGCCCTTGCCGTGTTGGCGTGCAGCCCGACCGATGGGCGGTGGTCCTCCGTTTGCGGAAGTTCTCCGAGGAGTTACGCGAGGCCACCCCCGCTGCCGTGCAGCAGAGTCGGAGACCGCATGCCCCGCTCGTCCGCCTTCCGTGACCTCCAGCGCGCCGTTGCCATCGCCCGGTTCGCCGACCGCAACGGTCTGCCCACCCGTGAGGCTGTGCAGCGCTTCCAGGCGCGGCTCGTCGAGCGTCACCAGGTCCGGCTGGCCTCCCCGAGCCGTCGCGACGTCCTCAAGGGCCTCGGCTCCGCGGCGGGTCTGGTGGGCATGGGCGCGGCGTTCGCGCCTGGGCGGGCCGTCGCCGCGCGCCCGGACGGCCAGAACGCCGAGGTCGCCATCGTCGGCTCGGGCATGGCCGGCCTCTCCTGCGCCTACACCCTGCAGAAGTCCGGGGTGTACGCCACCGTCTACGACGCCACCACCCGCCCCGGCGGCCGCGTCCGCAGCTACGGCGGCGCCTTCGGGGGCACGATGTTCCCGAGCCAGGTGGCGGAGCTCGGCGGCGAGCTCATCGACACCGGCCACACCACGATGCGTGGCTACGCGACCGAGTTCCGCCTCGATCTCGAGGACTACGGCAAGGTCCCCGGCGAGGTGCTGTGGTACCTCGGTGGCGGGCTGGTCGGCGAGGAGGCGGTCGTCGACGAGTTCCGTGCGTTCAATGCCGCGATGAACGACGACCTCAAGCTGCTCTCGCCGCCGACGGCCACCTCGTTCACCGACGACGACGAGACCTTCGACTACACCACGCTCGCCGAGTACCTCCAGACGCGCGGCGCCGGCGACACCCTGTACGCCGCCATCGACGCCGCCTATCGCGGGGAGTACGGCCTCGAGATCGACCAGCAGAGCTGTCTGAACTTCCTGCTGTTCATCCACCAGGACAAGCGCTCCCAGTTCGCCGAGTTCGGCCAGTTCAGCGACGAGCGCTTCCACGTCGTCGGTGGCAACCAGCAGATCCCGGACGCCATCGCGTCCCGGCTGCAGGGCCAGCTCGAGCTCGGCGCCTGGCTGCTGCGGGTCGCGAAGACCGCGAGCGGCCGCTACGAGCTGACCTTCCAGCAGGACGGCGGCGGCACCTTCACCCGCAGCGCCGACATGGTCGTGCTCGCCACTCCGTTCTCCACGCTGCGCAACGTCGATCTCGACGCCAGCCTGGGCCTGCCCGACTGGAAGACGTACGCGATCGACAACCTGGTCTACGGCGCGAACGCCAAGACGATGATCGGCTTCCAGGGCGAGGCCTGGGCGGCCTACGGCTGCAACGGCTCGGTCTACGCGGAGCTCGCCGACTGCACCAACACCTGGCAGACCAGCCGGGCCATGGCCACCGCCACCGAGGCCATCCTCACCGACTACGCGGGCGGGGATCGTAGCAGCTCGCTGTCGCAGGCCGGGCTCCAGTCCCAGGTGGCCGCGTTCCTGGCCGACCTCGACCGGGTGATGCCCGGCATCTCGGCGCAGGTCCGCCGCAACGGCACGGACGTGGCCGCGGTCCTCCAGCACTGGCCCACCGAGCCCACGCACCTCGGCAGCTACACCTGCAACCATCCCGGCTACTTCACCACCATCTGCGAGAACGAGGGCCGCCCGGTCGGCAACCTGTTCTTCGCCGGTGAGCACGCCGACAGCTTCTACGCCTGGCAGGGCTTCATGGAGGGTGCGGCCAACTCGGGGATCGCCGCGGCGTCCGAGATCCTCTCGGTGCTCCGCAGCCCCAAGTACTGAGCGGGCGGGCCGCTCACCCCGCGTCGAGCACGTGGCGGTCGAGAACGAACGCGGTCATCGTGCCCGTGAGCACGACCGTGTCGCCGACGGCCGCGCGGACCTCGACCTTGCGCTTGCGGCCGCCCTCCTCGATCACCGTGGCCGTCGCGTCCACGGTCTGCCCCACGCGCACCGGGGCCACGAACCGCAGCTCGGCCGCACCCAGCACCACGTTCGGATCGTTCACCGCCAGCATGGCGGCGTAGTCCGCGAGCCCGAACACGAAGCCCCCGTGGCACAGCCCACGGTCGTCGGCCGCCATCGCGGATGTGGTCACCAGGCGCGCCGAGGCCGTCCCTGGTCCGAGCGCGGTCGGCCGTCCCACCCAGTCCGGGTCGATCGCCAGGTGCGTCCTGCTCTCCACGATGCCCTCCCCGTCGTCGCGGTCGGTTACCCTGGCGCCTCGGAGGTCCGCCATGCGACGGCTCATCCTACCCAGGCGTCAGGTGTTGGGGGGGCTCGGCGCTGCCGCCGGGCTGGCGGCGTGCGGGCAGCCGTCGGGGGAGCGGCGCGAGGCCGGACGCATCGGGACCGTCGTGCTGTGCATGATGGAGAACCGCAGCTTCGACCACGTGTTCGGCTCGCTCTCCCTGCTCGAGGGGCGCGATGAGGTCGACGGCCTGGTCGACGGGATGACGAACCCGGACGTGGACGGGAACCCGGTCGGCATCGAGCGCATCGGCGAGATGTGCACCGAGCCGGACCCGCCGCACGGGTGGGACAGCAGCCGCACCCAGTTCGACGGCGGCACCAACCAGGGCTTCGTGCGGGCCTACCAGGAGTCCCGCGGGCTCGGCTCCCCCGTCCAGAACCCCATGAGCTACCTCACGCGCGCCGAGCAGCCGATCAGCTACGCGCTGGCCGATGGCTCGACGCTGTACCAGCGCTGGTTCTCTGCGGTGCTCACGTCGACCTGGCCGAACCGCATCTACTTCCACGCGTCGCAGTCGCAGGGGCAGAGCAGCAACGACCTGCCGGGCGGGCCCTTCTCCTGCCGCACGATCTGGGACCAGCTCACGGAGGCTGGGATCGACTGGGCCTACTACTTCACCGACCTGCCCACGCTCGCGCTGTTCGGGCGACCGGAGTGGGCGGGGCACCTCTTCCTCATCGACCAGTTCTACCGGGACGCGGAGGCGGGCGCGCTCCCGTCGGTGGTCTGCGTCGACCCGGGCGCGAACTACAACGACGACCACCCGCCCCACCACCCGCTGCTCGGCCAGATGTTCCTCGGCTCGATCTACGCGGCGCTCGCGGCCTCGCCCCAGTGGGGAGAGAGCCTGTTCCTGTACACCTACGACGAGGCCGGGGGCTTTCACGACCACGTGCCGCCGGGGACGGCCCCCGACGATCTGGCGGACCAGGGCTTCGACCAGCTCGGGTTCCGCGTGCCGGCGATCATGACCGGGCCCTTCGTTCGGCCGGGCGTGAGCGATCTGGTGTGCGAGCACTCCGCCGCGCTGACGCTGATCCAGAACCTGTTCGGCATCGACGAGCGGCTCACGGCGCGGAACGCGGCGGCGGCGGACCTGCGCGAGGCGATCGACTGGCTGGCGGTCGCGGAGAACCGGCCGGCGGACCCGATCCCGTTGCCGGCGATCGAGCGCTCCGCGGCGGAGGTCGAGGAGGAGTGCCGCCGGGCGGGGCACCACGTCGGTCAGCCCGAGCTGCAGGCCTTCGTGCGCGAGCGCTTCCCGCACCTCGACCACACGCGCGACCTGCCGCGGACGGCCCGCCAGCTCTGGCGTCGCGCGGAGGAGCTGGGGTTGTGGATTCCGGTCTAGGGGAGCGACTGGCGGGCTGGGCGGAGGCGTTCGACCGGCTGCAGGAGAGCGCGCGCTGGCGGTGGGGCGGGAGCCTCGCGGGCGCGCTGCTGGTCTCGCCCTTCTTCTTCACCACGCCACCCGAGGGGCTGCAGCCGGTGGCCTGGCGCTGCGCGGGCGTGGCCGCGTGGATGGCCTTCGCGTGGGTGCTCGGGACGCTGCCCACCGCGGTCACGGCGCTCGTGCCCCTGTTCGCGTTCCCGCTGCTCGGCATCCGCACGATCCGCGAGACGGCCACGGCCTACGCCGATCCGCTCCTGTTCCTGCTGGTGGGCGGGTTCTTCCTGGGGCACGCCATGTAGCGGGTGGGCCTGTACGAGTGCCTGGTGTCGCTGTTGCTGCGACCCGGGTGGACGCGGACCTCGCCGCGGCGCGTGCTGCTGGCCACGATGATCGCGGCGGCGACGATGTCGACCTTCGTGTCGAACACGGCGACCGTGGTGATGCTGCTGCCGCTGACCACGCTGCTCGCGGACCGCGTGGGGACGCCCCGATCGCGCAGCGCCTTCGGGCTCGGGTTGTCCTTCGCGGCCTCGATCGGCGGCGTGGCGACGCCCATCGGGACGTTCCCCAACGCCGTGCTGGTGAAGATGGCGTCCGAGCAGGTCGGGCGCGAGGTCTCCTTCGCGAGCTGGATGCTCGTGGGCGTCCCGTTCGTGGTGCTCGCGGTGCCGATCGCGTGGTTCATCGTGGGGCGCTGGTTGCTGCCGGCGCGTGGGGAGCCGGTGCGACCGCTGCCGACGCCCGCGTGGCGGCCCGGGGAGGCCAGCGTGCTCGCGGTGCTCGGGCTCGGCGTGCTGGGCTGGGTGTTCCGTCGGCCGATCGATCTCGGGATCGTGCGGATCACGGGGTGGTCCGAGGCCCTCGGGATGGGCAAGGCCGTCGACGACGCCTGGGTCGCGCTGGGGGTGGCGATCCTGCTGTTCCTGCTGCCCGCGGGCGACCGGCCGCTGATCACGTTCCGCGAGGCGGAGCGCCAGATGCCCTGGGGCGTGATCTTCCTGCTCGGGGGTGGCTTCGCGCTGGCGGAGGGGCTCGAGAGCACGGGCTTGTCGACGTGGTTGGCGGGTCCGGTCGCGTCGATGGCGGACTGGCCCGCGCCCCTGCTGATCGCCACGGTCTGCCTGCTGGTGACGGGCTTGTCCGAGCTCACGAGCAACACCGCCACCACCCAGATGGTGCTGCCCCTGCTCGCGGCGGGCGCCATCGCTGCCGGGGTCGACCCGCTCACGTGGATGGTGCCGGCCACGATCGCCGCGAGCTGCGGCTTCATGATGCCGATCAGCACGCCGCCGAACGCCATCGTCGCCGAGGGGCTGCACATCCCGCCGCGCGACATGGCGACGACCGGGCTGCTGCTCGACGTAGCGCTGGTCGTGCTCGCGACAGTGGTGGGGTTGGTGTTGGTGCCGCTGGTGCTCTGATCAGCGTGCCGCGACGGCCGCCCGCGCCTCGCCGAGATCCTCGCGCTCCGACAGCGTCCGCCGCCAGACGGCTGCGCCGGGGACGCCGGCGTAGAGCGAGGAGAGGTGCCGCAGGACCCACCGGGGCCGGAAGCTCGGGTCGGCGTGGACCTGCCGCTCGACGTAGGCCTGCGCCTGCTCGGCGATGGCCTCGCGCGTGGGCGGCTCGGTGGTCTCCCCGAAGATCAGGCGGTCCGCGTCGGCGAGCAGCATCGGCCGCTCGATCACGCCGCGGCCGATCATGACGGCGTCGACGTGACGCAGGTGGTCGAGGCTCTCCTCGAGCGTCTTGATCCCGCCGTTGATCTCGATCTGGAGCTCGGGGAAGTCGACCTTCAGCCGGTGGACGTCGGCGTGCCGCAGCGGCGGGATCTCGCGGTTCTGCTTCGGCGACAGCCCGCCGAGGATCGCCTTGCGCGCGTGCACCACGAAGCGATCGGCCCCCGAGGGCGCCACGATCTCCACGAAGCGGACGAGGTCCTCGTAGGCGTCGGCCTCGTCCACGCCGATCCGGTGCTTCACCGTGACGGGGATCGAGACCGCCGCCCGCATCGCGGCCACGCCGTCCGCGACCTTCTCCGGGGTGCGCATCAGCACCGCGCCGAACGCCCCGCTGCGCACGCGGTCCGACGGGCAGCCCACGTTCAGGTCGACCTCGTCGTACCCCATGTCTTCCGCGATCCGGGCGCACTCCGCCAGCGCCACCGGATCGTCGCCGCCGAGCTGGAGCGCGAGCGGGCGCTCGGAGGGATCGAAGCCCAGGAGCTTCTCGCGGTCGCCGTGGCGGATCGCATGCGTCACCACCATCTCGGTGTAGAGCAGGGTCCGGCGCGAGATCCGGCGCAGGATCCACCGCAGGTGGCGATCGGTGTGGTCCATCATCGGCGCGACGGACAGCAGCGGTGAGGGCGCGCGAGGCATGCTCTCCAGGTAGCGGGTCACGGAGTCGAGGACGATGTCGAGCACGACGGACGAGCGGAGGCGCATGGACCTGGACGCGTGGGAGCGCGACGCGATCGCGGCGCTGCCGGCGATGGTCGCGGACTACTACGCGGGCGGAGCCCGATCGGAGGGCACCTTGCGCGCCAACCGCTCGGGGTGGTCGCGCCACGCGCTGGTGCACCGGATCCTCGCGGGGGTGCGCGAGGTCCGGACGGCGGCCTCCTTCGCGGGTGTTCGGGTCGCGGCGCCGATCGTGGCCGCGCCGACGGCCTTCCACCGCCTGGCCCACCCCGACGGCGAGGTCGCGACGGCGCGGGGCGTGGCGGCGGCGGGCTCGGCGATGGTGCTGTCGACGCTGTCCACGGCTGCCGTCGAGGAGGTGGCGGCGGCGGCGCCGGGCCGCGTGGCGTTCCAGCTCTACGTGTACCGGGACCGCGGGGCGACGCGGGCGCTGGTGGAGCGTGTGCGGGCGGCGGGCTGCCGCGCGCTGGTGCTCACCGCGGACGCCGCGATCCTCGGGACGCGGTTCCGCGACGTCCGCAACGGCTTCCACCTGCCGCCCGGGCTGTCGCTGCCCAACGCCGCCCCCGAGGGGCGCACGATGGACGGGGACGGCTCGGGGAGCGTGCTCGCCCGCTACGTCGCCGACCAACTCGATCCGTCGCTCGGGTGGGGCGACCTCGAGGCCTTCCTCGCCGACGCCGGGCTGCCGGTCTGGATCAAGGGGGTGGTCCACCCCGAGGATGCTGCTCGCGCCGCCGCCATGGGGGTCGCGGGGATCGTGGTCAGCAACCACGGCGGGCGCCAGCTCGACGCGGGGATCGCCACCGCCGACGCCCTGCCGCGCGTGGTCGACGCGGTGGCCGGACGCTGCCCGGTGTGGGTGGACGGCGGGGTGCGTCGCGGGACGGACGTCTGCGTCGCGCTGGCGCTCGGCGCCGACGGCGTGCTCCTCGGACGCCCCGTCTTGTGGGGGCTGGCGCTCGAGGGTGCCGACGGCGTCCGTCAGGTGCTCGAGCTGCTGCGCGCCGAGCTCGTGGAGGCGCTCACGCTGATCGGCGTGAGCGACCACCGCACCCTCGATCGGGGTTGCCTGGGCTGAGGCTGCAGACTCGGGCTGCGCCTCAGGCTCCGAGCTGCCCACTACAGGCTCGGAGTGGACCATTCACGGGCGATGAGGGCAGTCCTTCCTGGAAACCTGCTGACGCTCGTGATCCTGTGATCTGGTAGCTGAAGCTCCGGAGTCCGGAGCCGAGGCGGAGCCCCGAGTCTGTAGGTCTGGAGCCCGAAGCCCGAAGCCCGAAGCCCGAAGCCCGAAGCCCGAAGCCCGTAGCCCCGTAGCCCGAAGCCCGTAGCCCGATCAGTGCCCCGGGATCGGCGGCATCTCGGGCGCGGCCACGATCTCGAGCAGCTCCACGTCGAACACGAGCGTGCCCGCGGGCGCGCCAGGACGGGCGGGCTTCTCGCCGTACGCCAGGTCGCCGGGGATCCAGAAGCGGTTCTTCTGGCCGACGGTCATCAGCTGCAGGCCCTCGGTCCAGCCCTTGATGACGCCGCCGAGCGGGAACACGGCGGGCTCACCGCGCTGCACGGAGCTGTCGAACATCTTCCCGTCGGTGGTCCAGCCCGTGTAGTGGACCTTCACGCGAGAGGCGGCGGTCGGCTTCTCGGCGCCCTTTCCGGGCGTGAGCACCTTGTACGCCAGACCGGACTCGGTCTTCGTCGCATCGGCCGGGGCGGCGGCCACGTCCGGGGGCGCCGGGATCGGCGGCGGCGGGTTCTGGAAGGACACCAGCTCCACGTCGAACACCAGCATCCCCGCGGGGCGGTTCGGCTGGTTGTTGTACGCCAGCTCGACCGGGATCCACAGCCGCGCGGTGTCGCCGGCGGCCAGCTGCTGCAGCCCGTCCGTCCAGCCGGGGATCACGCGGTTGAGCGGGAAGTCCACCGGCCGACCGCGCTTGGTCGAGGTGTCGAACATCTTCCCGTCGGTGGTCCAGCCCGTGTAGTTCACGGTGACGGTCGCCTCGGGGCCGGGCTTCTCGCCGCCCGGGCCCTTCTTCAGGATCTTGTACGAGACGCCCTTCTCGGTCTTCTTCGCGTCCGCCGGGGGCGCGGCCACGTCCGGCGGGGCCGGGATCGGGTTCTCGAAGGACATCAGCTGCAGGTCGTAGACCAGCGTGCCCTTGGGCTGCTGATCGGTCTGCACCAGCGACTCGGGGATCCAGAACATCGCCTTGCCGTTCTTCTTCAGCAGGCTCACGGCCTCCACGAAGCCGGGGAACGTGTTCTCGCTGAGCGTGATCGTCATCGGCCGGCCCTTCACGACCGTGCTGTCGACCACGGTGCCGTCGGAGGTCCACTCGGTGAACGAGACCACGACGCGCGCGTCGGCGACGGGGTGCTCGTCACCCTCGCCCTCGTCGACCATCTTGTACGCCAGGCCGCTCGCCGTCTTCTTCGCGTCCGCCGGAGGCGCGGCCACGTCGGGCGGGGCCGGCGGCGGGTTGGTGATCGACAGCAGCTCCACGTCGAACACCAGCATGCCGGCGGGCTTGCCGGGCTGCCCCTTGTACGCCAGGTCCTCCGGGATCCAGAAGCGCGTCTTCTCGCCCTGGGTCATCAGCTGGAGCCCCTCGGTCCAGCCGGCGATCACCGCGTTGAGCTGGAAGCTGGCCGGGCGGTTGCGCGTGACCGAGCTGTCGAACATCTCACCGTCGGTGGTCCAGCCGGTGTAGTTCACCTGGACCCGCGCCACCTTCGTCGGCTTCTCGGTGCCCGATCCGGGCGTGAGCACCTTGTACGCCAGGCCGGACTCGGTCTTCGTCGCGTCCGCCGGGGGGGCGGCCACGTCCGCCGGAGCCGGGATCTTCTCCTTCATGGGCTTGTCGCCGAGCTTGCTTTCCTTCTGCTCTGTGGTCGCCTCGTCGGTCTTGGTGGTCTCGCCCTGATCGCCGGTGCAGGCGGTCATCAGGATCACGGCGGCCACCAGGGGCCGGAAGGACAGCAGGCTCACGGTTCACTCCATCGGCTGGCCCCCTGCGTTAACCGGCGGTCGCCAGGGGGGCGACGTGACGGTCGGTCGCGCGAACGATACGCGGTGCTCTTCCGCCTGGAGGTCTGACGTGACGTTCTCGATCCTGGCTGCGCTCGCAGCCTGCAGCGGTGGGGAGACCCACACCCCCGAACCCAAGCCCGAACCTGCCGCTCCGGCGCCGGCCGCGGCCGAGCCGAAGTACAAGGGCATGTTCGGCGCGATGCCCGCCGATTTCAACAAGGGTGCCGCTCCCTCCAAGGAACTCGTCGATCTGGGTCGGATGCTGTACTTCGACACGCGTCTGTCGAAGGGCAACGAGGTGTCCTGCAACAGCTGCCACGGTCTGGATACCTACGGTGTCGACGGCAAGCCCGTCTCCGAGGGCATCGGCGGTCAGAAGGGCGGCCGCAACTCGCCGACGGTGTACGCTGCCGCTGGTCAGTTCGTGCAGTTCTGGGACGGTCGCGCCGCCGACGTCGAGGAGCAGGCCAAGGGCCCGGTCCTCAACCCGGTCGAGATGGGCATGGCCGACGGTGACGCGGTCATGAAGAAGCTGGGCAAGATCCCGGGGTACGTCGACGCCTTCAAGGCCGCCTTCCCGGGTGAGGCCGATCCGATGACGTACGACAACCTCGGCAAGGCGATCGGCGCCTTCGAGCGCGGTCTGGTCACGCACGACAGCAAGTTCGACAAGTACATGGGCGGCCAGATGGACGCGCTCTCCGCCGAGGAGCTCGCGGGCCTCGACCTGTTCGTGAGCACCGGCTGCACCGCCTGTCACTCGGGCCCGCTGTTCGGCGGCACGATGTACCAGAAGCTCGGCTCGGTCGTGCCCTACGAGACCGCGGACACCGGTCGCATGCAGGTCACGAACAACGAAGCCGACAAGTTCATGTTCAAGGTGCCGACGCTCGTGAACGTCGCGAAGACCGCGCCGTACTTCCACGACGGCATGGTCGTGACGCTCGACGACGCCGTCGTCAAGATGGCCAAGCACCAGCTCGGCAAGGATCTGTCGGCCGCGGACGCCGCCAGCATCAGCCTCTTCCTGAACACGCTGACCGGCGAGCTCCCCACGGACTACATCGCGATGCCCACCCTCCCCGAGGGCGAGGAGAAGGGCGCGAAGGCTGGCGGCGGCGGCGGTGGCGGCGGCGGCTCCAAGGCCAAGGGCAAGGCCAAGGCCAACTGATCGGCGGCCGTGAACGGCGCGCGACCTCCCCCCACTGAGCGCGGGGGAGGTCGCGATGCTCGTCGTGGTTCGTGTGATCGACGTGATGGGTCGTCCGGTGCCGGGCGCCACCGTCGACGTGCTGGAGCTCGACGTGCCCGTGGCGCACGCCGCCGTGACCGACGAGCGGGGCGCCGCCAGGCTGAACGTCGGACAGGGTGAGGTCGCGGTCTTCGTGTCCATCGGCGACCGGGCCGACACCCTGCTCGCGTGGCCGGAGCTGGGCCATGAGCTCACGCTGATCGTGTCCGCACCCCCGCCGGCGCGTCCGGTGACGCCGGTGGCGCGCGGACACGCGTCCCGCGCGACGTCGCCGTCGCCGGGCTACCGCGTCTACTTCCTGTCGGGCGCGACCATCACCGACCCCGTGAGCGGGACCTTCAGCCTGCACTACCCGCGCTGAAGCACGCGGGCGCCGAGCCTGGCCGCCAGGGCGCGGTCGGCGCTGCTGCTCACGAGGACCGTGGCGCGATCGAGGTCCGCGCCCGCCCGCCGCGCGAGCACCACCGCCAGCCCGGGCAGCGGCTTTCGACACCAGCACACGGGCGGCCCCGCCGGGTGGGTGCACACGTCGGCCACGACCTCGAGCCCCCGCTCGGCCGCCCGCGCCTCCGTGGTCGCGATCCAGCGCGCCCGATCGGCGCCGGGCGCGAACCCCAGCACCAGCACCCGCGCTCCGTCGGCGATCGCGCCCCGCAGCAGGTCCGGGTGACGTTCGAGCGCGACCGGGTCCACCAGCCAGGCCGGGTGCCCCTCGCCCGGGTCCCGTGCGAACGGGATCACGTCCAACCGCGCGTAGCCCTCCTCCTCGTGCGGGGGCTCGACCTGCTGGCGGAAGCGGTGGAGGGCGCGCGGGGGCAGCACGGACGGGTTCTTGCGGTTGAGCGCCGCGATCTCGTCGGGCTCGGGGAGACGTCCGAGGAGGTCGAGGATGCGGATGACAACGTTTCGCTCGGCGTCACCGTCCGCCACGTCCATCCACTCGCAGCGGACCGAGGCCTGGTGGCGCCAGGCGGTCTCGACCACGGCGTTGCGGCGCGCCCGCGTCGGGTAGGTGTTGTCCAGCACCACCGAGCGTCCCCGGCCGAGCGCCTCGGACAGCGGGCGGAGCAGGTTGTCGAGCGTGCCCCCGCGCTCGTCGCGGTTGAGGCGGACGTGGTCCGGGTAGGCGCGCACCCGGCGGGTCTTGCCCGCGCCCGGCGTCCCCGCGATCAGCACGACCTCGGGCCCGTCCCCGGCGGGTCGGCGCTCGTGGCGGGGCAGCCGGAGCTGGACGCCCGCTTCGGTGCCCTCGTCCAGCGCGGCGCGGTCGACGTCGTCGAGCTCGAGCCGCTCCAGGAGGTCCTCGACGTGCTCCACGCGCGTCGGGCCGGGCACCGGGCACATCCCCAGGTCGCGCAGCCAGGCGAGCACCACCGCGGCGGCGGACACGCCGTGCCGGCGGGCCACCCCGGCGACGGCCTCGGTCGAGAGCACCTTGGCCGCGAGCTTCTCGCCGCCGAACGGTCGGTGGGCGAGGACGGGGATCCCGAGCGCGCGCGCGACCTCGATCACGCCCGAGCGGACGGCCTCGTGGTGGACGGGCGAGACCTCGACCTGCAGCGCGGCGAGCGACACGTGGCCGGCCACCTCGCGCAGCTGACCGGCGGTGAGGTTGGCCACGCCGACGGCGCGCGCGATGCCCCGCTGCTGCACGCGGGCGAGGGCCCGCGCCGACGACGCCACCGGGGTCCGTGGGTCCGGCGCGTGCCACAGGCACAGGTCCAGGCACCCGACGCCGAGCCGTTCGCGGCTGCGCTCGGCCGCGTCGAGCAGGTGGCCGGGTCGTCCGTCGGGGCGCCAGGCGCGACCGTCGCGCACGAGCCCCACCTTGGTGCAGATGCGGAACTGCGCGGCCCAGGGGCGTAGCAGGCGCTCGGCGTCGCCCGGCGTCGGACCATAGACGTCCGCCGTGTCGAGCCAGACCACCCCGCGGCGCGCGGCGGCTTCGAGGACGTCGGTGGAGTGGGGCTTCTGGGCGAGGCGTTGCACGCCCAGCCACGCGCCGTCGACGGTCACCGACGTTCGCTGTCGCCGACCTCGTCGATGAGCCGCTCGAGCTGCTCGCGGGTCAGCGTGAAGTCCGTGGGCTCGCGGCCGTCCTCGGTCGCGCGCGTGCGGCGGACGGTGGTGCGCGTCGGCTCCACGTCCACCTCGAAGTACTCCTTGCCCCGGAGCTCGTCCGGTCGCGTCCGCAGGCGGGCGCCGCCGAGCGAGGGAGCGATCTCGACCGGCGCCACCCGGTCCGGCAGGCTGCGCAGGCGTTCGGGGAGCTCGCGGGCCTCTCTCGCCACGTCGACGGGCTGGTCCCGCTCGACCTCGAGCTTGCGGATCCGCACTCCGAGCCGGTCCGCCTCCACCACGTCCACCCGCGCGCGGTGGTCGCCGCGCTGGACCTCCGCCGTGCCCCCGTCGGCGGGGAGGGCGTCGAGCGCATCGTCGAGGCCGCTCATACCTCCTCTCCCGGGTTCGGATCGCGCTTGCTGCGCTTGGCCTCGGTGCCGTCGTGCGACAGCCGGATGGGCTTGCCCTCGAGCAGCGTGTCGAGGTGCACCGTGCGACCCCACAGCTCGTACAGGTTCGCCATCGTCACCTGCGCCCAGTCGAGCTGGATGTCGCTGCCTTCGTGCTCGTGCCACATGCGCAGCTCGCTGCGGTTGCCGTGGTTCGCGTCGATCACGTAGACGCGCGGGTTGCCTCGCGTCGCCAGCATCATCAGCAGCTGCTTCTTCACGTCCTCGAACTCGCGGCTGTCGATCACCCACTCGTTCGCCTTCGGATCGAACTTGGTGGTGAAGAAGCCCTGCTCCCGGCAGAAGTCCGCGGTGAGGAAGGTGTCGAGGAAGGTCACGTCGTTGTGCGTGCGGCGGACCTCGAAGATCTTCTCGCGTCCGAGCCCCGCGCCCGTGTCCCAGCGCGCGCGCTCGCGCGGATCCTCGACCTCCGTCCACTCCTTGCCGAAGCGCCCCTTGTTCCAGCGCTCCTCGATGTGTCGGAACAGCTCCACACCCATCTTGTACGGGTTGAGCCTGCCCGGCTGCTGGTAGACCGTCCCCGAGTGGTGGTCGGCGTAGTCCACGACCTCGCTGTCCGACAGGATGTGCCGCGTCATCAGCTTGGTGTGCCAGTAGGTCGCCCAGCCCTCGTTCATGATCTTGGTCTGGGCCTGCGGCGCGAAGTAGTAGGCCTCGTCCCGGAGGATCTGCAGGATCTCCTGCTTCCAGCGGGGCAGCGGCGCGTGCTGGAGGAGGAAGCCCATCACGTCCCGGACCGGCGACTCCGGGAAGTTCCGCATCTTGTCGAGCTCCGCCTGCTTCTTCTTGCGCTGGGCCTCGAGGAAGTCGGGCGGGTTCACGTACGGATCCATGTACGACTTGGCCTTGAGCTTGCCGACCGAGCCGTCGGACTCGGCCTGCTCGATCTGCTCCTCGGTCACGTCGCGGGTCCGCCGGATGTGCGGCAGGTAGGGGTCGATCAGGTTGTCGATCGACAGGCACACGTCGATGAACTTCTCGACCTCGGTCTGGCCCTGGCGATCCATGGCCGCGCGCACCCGGGTCGCGTGGTTCGCCATCTGGTCGAGCATCTTGCGGTTCGTGTGCGCGAACCACAGGTTGTTCTTGAAGAAGTCGACGTGGCCGTACACGTGGGCCATCACGAGCTTCTGGTCGACCACGAGGTTGTTGTCGAGCAGGTAGGCGTACGAGGGGTCGGTGTTGATGACCATCTCGTAGATCTTGGAGAGGCCGTACTCGTACGACTTCTGCATCTCGATGTAGTCCATGCCGAAGCGCCAGTGGGGGTACCGCGTGGGGAACCCGCCATAGGCGGCCAGCATGTTCATCTCCTCGTACGTCACCATCTCGTAGACGACGTCGAAGAAGTCGAGGCCATAGCTCTTCGCGAGGGCGCGGATGCCGTCGCGCGCCTCGACCAGCTCCGCGGCGAGCTGTCGGCCTTCGCGGAGCATCCGGGTGCTGGTGTGACTCATCTGTCGAACAGCATAGCCCGACGTGGTCAGGTGAAGGCGAGCGTGGCGTCCCAGGCGAGTCGCCAGCCGTCCTCCGTGCGGCGGAAACCGAGCAATGCCGCGCCCGAGACCGAGTCCACGTCGGTGGCGACGCTCCAGTCCACGACCGCCGTCGCGAGGTCACCGGACACCTCGAGCTGGCGCACACCGACCTGCAGGCGGCCCATGGAGGCCGGATCCGGGTATCGCTGGCGCAGGTTCGCCAGCAGCGCCTCGCGGCCGCGGGTGACGCCGCGGTCGGTCAGGTAGGTCGCGTCCTGCGCGTAGGCGGCGCAGAACCCGTCGAGATCGCCGGTGTTCCAGGCGTCCACCTGGGCCGCCAGCACGTGCTCGGGGTCGTCCATGGCCCCGACGTAACGCCGTGCGCGCACCGTGCGCACGGTGCGGAGCGGCCGCCAAACGCACGATCGTCGGCGTTCCATCGTCGCTCGGCGTTGGTACGGGCGTTGCGATGGGGTGCGGTGGGAGGTGGCCTTGCTACGCCTGACGACCTGCACCGTGGACCTGGGCGAGGGGCTCGTCCACCGCGCGAACGAGACCATCGCGCTGACCAGCCGGGAGCTCGCGGTGCTCCGGCACCTGCGCGCGAACGAGGGGCGCACGGTGAGCCGGGACGAGCTGCTGTGCGAGGTGTTCGGGTTGCCCGACGACTCGCTCAGCCGCGTGGTGGACACGATGATCCGGAGGCTCCGGGTGAAGCTGGAGGTCGACCCTGCCTGCCCCGAGTCCCTGTTGACGGTGTACGGGGAGGGCTACCGGCTCCGGTGCGAGGCCACGAGCCGCCCGCGGACGCGGACCGTGGCGCTCGACGTGGGCGTGGCGTGCCTCGAGACCGGCCGCCTGGACCGGGTGGACGGCACCACGCACGTGCTGGTCGGCGTCGAGCTCGTGTTGCTCGAGGCGCTGGTGGCGGCGCAGGGACGTGTCCTGGCGGCCGACGAGCTCGAGCGCCGCGTGTGGGGCACGCTGCTCCCGCGCTCGAACCGCCTGCGCAACCTGGTCTATCGCCTGCGGGGACGGATCGAGCGGGAACCGGGCCGGCCGGCGCACCTGCGCGCCGTGCGCGGCGTCGGCTACCGGTTCGACCGGGGCAGCGCGGGAGAGGACGACGGCGGCGTCACGGTGGTGCTCGCGCGGGTCGATCGACGCTCTCCCCAGCTGCTGTGGGAGGCGGCGCGTCGGCTGGCCACCTCCACCGGGGGCCAGCTCTCGGCGCTGACGGCCAGCGGCGTGCGCCTCGTGTTCCCCGAGCGCGCCGCGGCGGTCCGGGCCTACGAGGAGCTGGCGGGCTCGGTCCGCGGGCTGCAGGCCGTCGTGATCGGCGGGCGACGCCTACAGCCCGTACTTGCGCACCAGACGGCCCAGCGCATGGCGGCTGCTCAGGCCTAGCTCGCGCCAGGCGTGCTCCTGCTTGCCCCCGTGCCGCTCGAGGGCTTCGCGGATCTGCTCGGGGGTCAGCTCGCGCGGATCGACGGCCGGGGGAGCGCCGCGGCCGGCCCGGACGTCGTCGGCGTAGCCCGGCCACAGGTCGAGCCGCCCGTCGGTCGAGCGGCGGATCGCTTCCCAGAGCAGCGCGGCGAGCTCTCGGGTGTGGGTGGTGTACGGGTGGCGGACGAGCGCGCCGACGAGCGCCGGGGTGGCGACGGGCCAGCCTCGAGCGTCGAGGAAGCGGCCGAGCGAGGGCTCGTCGCGGGCGATGCGCCGCAGGAGGTGGGCGGCGAGCAGCGGCACGTCGGCGCGACGCCGGTCCAGGCCCACCGTCTGGATGCGCAGGGGGAGGCGCGCGAGCACGTCCTCCTTGAGCGCGTCCAGCGGACGGTTGGTGGCCGCGATCAGCCGCAGGTCGGCCCGTCGGGCGCGCGCCTCGCCCAGGCGGGTGTACTCGCCGTCGTCGAGCACGCGGAGGAGCCGGGCCTGCTGGCCCAGGGGGAGCTCGCCGAACTCGTCGAGAAAGAGCGAGGAGCCGTCGGCCGCGCCCACCAGCCCGGGTCGGGCCGGCATCCCCGGGTTGGGGAAGCTGGCGATGTTCCCGAACAGCTCGGCCTCCACGAGGGTCTCCGGGAAGGTGGCGGCGTTGCGGGAGACGAGCTCCGCGCGCGAGCGGCGCGAACGGGCGTGGAGCGCGCGGGCGACCAGCTCCTTGCCGGTGCCGGACGGTCCGTGGATCAGCACGTGGGCGTCGAGGGGTGCGCAGAAGGCCACCTGCCGACGCAGCTCCCAGGCCTCCGCGGTCTCGCCGACGATCCCGTCCTCGTCGGCCTCGCCGAACGGGGAGCGACCGCCGGTCGCGGCGGGCAGCGGGGCGCGGCGGTCGCACAGCAGCAGGAGCTGCCCCTTGAGCTCGAGCTGGGCGCCGGGCACCCACGGGCAGGAGCCGACCGGGCGTCCGTCCAGGAGCAGCGGACACCGCCCGACGGCGTCGATGATCGGGACCCCGTCCTCGATCGAGATCCGGAGCTGCTCCCGTGAGATCCGTGGGTTGGCGAGGGGCGCGGTGGGCTCGTCCCGACCGGGGCGTGTGCGCACGAAGCCGCCCTGCCCGCGCCCGATCACTGCACCGTCCTGGAGGCGCCAGACCTCCCCGGTGCGCCAGGGCTCGTCCGCCGACCACAGGACGACCAGCACGGGTTCCCCATCGCCACGGCCACCCGCGGGGTGGTCGTCCACGGTCAGGGTGCGCGTCTCATCCACGTCCGACCTCGGGTGGGGCCTCGGCGAGGCACTCCGTGACCGACCACACGTCGAGCCGCACATCCCAGGTCGTGCGATCCCGGGCCTCGGCCAGCCGGAGCTGCCGATCGCGCCAGTCGGCCGGCGGGTGGGTCGACGACCAGCGTGCGAGGGCGAGGACCTGCAGCTCGACGTCGCTGACGGGGCAGCCGCGGGCCTCCTCGGCGAGCAGCTCGAGCGGGCGACCCGCGACCCAGGCCGCCAGCGCCTCCATCAGCAGCGCGCCCGGCGCGAACCCGATCTGGGCGAAGCGCCGCGCGGCGTGCTCCGCGAGGACCTCGCACCGGTCGGTCTCTCCCAGGCGGTACGCCGCGGCGGCGTCGGTGGCGGCGAACGGGGCCTCGAGGTCCGCGCCCCGGCCGGCGACCGCGCGCAGCATCTCCTCGTCCGGGGGCAGTGCGGACTGCGAGCGGTAGGCGATGTTCCGCAGCATCCACACCGCGTACGCCTCGTAGCGGGCGTGACGCAGCTCCCGCGCGTCCTGCTCGGCGCGACAGGCCAGCGCCTCCGCACGCGCGAGGTCGGGGACCTCCGCCCAGGCGGCCGCGGCCGCGACCGTGGAGGACAGGCGTCCGATCGAGGCCGTCTTGGAGGCGCTGGCGCGCTCGTGGGCCTCCGCCGCCCGCCGGTAGTCGCCGCGGTTGTACCAGTGGCGTCCCCACCAGCCCGCGAGCACGGCGCGGCGCTCGTCGTCGCCCTCGGCCCAGGCGGACAGGGCGTCCAGGGCGGCCCGCTCCTCGTCGGGTCCCAGCTGCCCCGCGTTGGACACGAGGCAGGCCTGGCGTCGGATCTCGAGCTCGGGGTGGTCGAACGGGTCGATCGGTGTCGCCGCCGCGAGATCGCGCTCGCCGCGGAGGGTCGCGCGGAAGCGCCGCACCAGCGCGGTCAGGTGGTCGACCTCGGGACCGGGGGCCGTGCGCTCGAGCGAGTAGAGCGCGAGATCCACCTCGAGCGGGGTCTGGAGCATGATCGCGGTCAGGACGCGTTCTTCGAGCAGCGCCAGCTCCTGGGCGCGCTCCCGCGCAGAGCCCGCGGCCAGGGCGGCCTCCACCAGCGCCGCGGCGGCGGCCAGGCGTCCCCGCAGGCGTAGGTCCCGCGCCGCGATCACGACGTCGTCGGTGAGCCCTTCCCCGTCCATGCTCAGCAGCCGAGCGGGGACGTGCCCGCTCCATCGCTCGAACCCGCTCCGGTCCACGACCAGCTGGTCGCCATCCCAGGTGACCACCCCCGCGAGCACGGCGGTGCGGACGGCCTGGACGACCCGCCGAGCGTCGCCCCCGGTGCGGGACCACACCAGGTCGGCGGCGTCCTCCGCGAGGTGCGTGAACCGATCGGCGCCGCCGAACAGGTCGCACAGCTCCTCGTGGGTCCACGGCTCGGAGCGGTCCTCGTCCAGCGGCAACGGCGAGCGACCGGTGAGCGCGACGTAGGCGGCGAGGGCGTCGTCCGGCCGGTGGTCGGGGTCCGGGTGGCGCATGGAGGCGACGACGACGGCGGCGTGTGGCGGCAGGTCGGGGCAGAGCTCCTCGACCATCACGCCGACCGCGTACAGATCGCTGCGCTCGTCGCAGGTCCCGCCGAGGCCCATCTGCTCGGGCGGCATGTAGCGCGGGGTGCCCTCGAGCCGCTGCGGCGCGTCGGGGAGTGCGCGGCCGCGTGCGATGCCGAAGTCCAGCACCACCACCCGGCCTTCGGGGGTCACGAACACGTTGCTCGGCTTCAGGTCGAGGTGCAGCACACCGGCGAGGTGGACGCGCGCCAGCACCTCCAGGAGCTGGAGCAGCAGCGGCTCGAAACGCTCCCAGGGCTCGGCGCCCAGGGGCCGACCGGCCACCAGGTCCATCACCATGAACCAGGCGGGACCGTGGGCGCCGTCGTCGCGCAGCCGCACCACACCGGGGAGGCGGAGCCAGCGGAGCGCGGCCAGCTCGCGGCGCGTGCGCTCGAGATCGCGCACCGAGAGCGCGGTGACGAACTTGATCGCCACCTCGTCCCCGGTCAGCGTGTCGGTCCCTCGGTGGACCTGGCCGAAGCCCCCTCGCCCGAGCAGCTCACCCAGCCGATAGCGGCCGTGGGAGACGGACGCTTCGTCCGTGGACGGGCCACGTTCGACCTCGTCGGTCCACGTGGCCCCATCGTCGATCGAGCGCGTCTCTAGAGATCCCGGACCGCCGAGTGCGTGTGCACCATCGCCCACTGACCCTGCTGCGGGAGGTTCTGCAGGAAGCGGCGGACGGTCTCCTGCTCCGTGTTCCGCGGCTTCAGGCGCGTGACCACGTGGGAGTCCTCCGGAAACACGTAGGTGTCGTAGAGCACCCAAACGTCCCACCAGCTGACCACTCCGCCGAATACCATACGCTGCCGGTACAGGGAACCGGAGGACTTCACGCTCCCGTCGATCTCGGTGGTCACGTCGAACTCCACGATCTGGTCGACGAACCAGGGGATCACGTCGGGGAACGCGTCGATCTCGGACGGCGTGGGCGGCTCGAGGTAGACCATGTCGAAGGAGAGCAGCTTGTAGTCGTCGGCGTTGGTGAGCTGGGCGTAGTGGTTGCTCAGCCCGGTGAGCCCGCCCGGGGTGGCGCCGACGTAGTGCGCCTCCATCTCGCGGGTGAGCGTGGCGTCGGGCTGGAACACGATCCAGCTCTCCGTCACGTCGCCGAAGGGGAACTCCGCGTACTCGGTCGCGGTGTGGATGTGGCCAGCCAGGCTCGGCAAGCCCGACTTGTTGCTCGGCGACCAGACCTCGGTGGTGTTGGGCGCGAACTGGTACACGACACCGTCCACCACGGGTCCGAACTGGTCGAGGATGACCTTGTCCCAGTCGTCGGGGGTGGCGGGTCCCTTGTCGTCCATGGCAAACGAAGTAGCAGCGAGGAACATCAGCATGGGCCATCTCCGGGGTACGAGGGGGACAGTAGCCGTACGCACGGCAGGCTCGCCACGGGTCCGTGCGACACGACGTGGCGACGGGAGTGTCGATCGTGTGGTCATCGATGTCGGCGGCGGTGCATGCGTCACAAGGTGCGACGCGTGGCGTGGCGCGGCGCGGGCCTGACGGACGGGAGGAGGCGCGGTAGGGGGGCGCGGGAGGCCGTGTGGGTTCGATCGTGCTCGGGATCGCGGGAGGGACGGCGTCGGGCAAGACCACGGTCGCCGAGGCCGTCGCCACGGCGCTGGGGGACCGCTGCCTGCTGGTGAGCCACGATCGCTACTACCTGCCGCTCCCCGACGAGTACCGCCACCAGCCCGCGCGGTGGAACTTCGATCACCCGAAGGCGCTCGAGACCTCCCGGCTGGTGGACGACCTCGACGCGTTGCTCGCTGGCCACGAGATCGTCCTTCCGACGTACGACTTCGCGCGTCACGTGCGCACGCCGCCGACCGCCGACGACCGGGTCGGACCCCGGCCGGTGGTGCTGGTGGAGGGGATCCTGGTGCTCGCGGAGCCCGAGCTGCGCTCCCGCCTCGATCACGCCGTGTTCGTCCACACCCCCGACGATCTGCGCCTGATGCGTCGGATCGAGCGCGACATCGCCGAACGGGGCCGGCAGCTGCCGGAGGTGCTCGAGCAATACCGGCGGTCGGTGCGGCCGATGCACGAGGCCTTCGTGGCCCCGTCGCGGCAGCACGCCACGCTGGTGCTGGACGGGACCGCACCCATGGCCGCCTCCGTCGCGGCCGTGCTCGCCCTCTCGGGCCTGACGGGCTGAGGCGTCGGGTTCCGCTGCATCGCGGGCTGCGGCATACTCGCTGCTCCCCGGAGGTCCCGATGCGGCTGGTGTCCCTGATCCCCCTCGCGCTGCTCGCGTGCTCGGGAGGGACGACCGCGCCCCCGGACGAGCCCTCGTCGACGCCGGCACCGGTCGCCGATCCCGCCGCTCCGAGCGCGCCGATCCGCGAGCAGACGCTGCTCCAGCGTCCCCCGCCGGAGCCCGGTCCGAACACGCGGGCCATGGCGGCGCTCGCGAAGGAGCTCGGCGTCGGCATGGTGCGTTGCCCGCTGGCGGGGAGCGGCAAGGCCCGCCTGCGGCACGGGACCCCCCGGGACGGCGTCCTCTTCTGGGGGGTGCTGTTCTCGATGGAGATCGATCCGGCGACCGACGCGCCCTGGAACACGGTGTTCGACATCGTCCGGTCCGAGGACGACTGGGTGGCGATCCCGGTGGCGGCGGGCAAGACGCGGTCCTGGGTGGACGCGGCGAACCGGACGCTCGAGCTCGACCACCCCGCGGTGGGCGCGGGCGAGACGGCGACCTGCACCGCCGTTCGAGAGGTCGACACGCGCGTGCTCAAGGGCAGCATCACGGGAGAGGTGCCGGCCGGCACGCACTTCGTGCCCTGCATGAAGGAGTCCCCGGTCGTCGGCGCGGACGGGACGTTCGTCGTGGACGTGCCCGTGCCGTGCACCGGCTGGGTCGAGGGCGGTGGCCAGCGCTCGGAGAAGCTCCGCATCGATCCTGGCGACGGACCGATCGAGCACACCTTCTCGATGACGCCGGACACGCTGCAGCTGCCGGATCGGAGCTGGACCCCCGAGGGCCTCGACGCTGCCTCCAAGACGCTCGCCCGGCTGCAACGCAACCGGGAGCAGGCGTCTGGGATCCTGGACCGGGTGAAGGACGAGCTGAAGGCGGACGCCGAGGCGGAGAGCACGCTGTCGGTCTGGAAGACGGGCCTGTGGGAGCAGAAGCTGCTGCTCGAGAACGCGGCGAACGCCCTGAAGGCGGACTCGGCGAAGTAGGTCGTACGCTCCGGCTCACTCCTCCCGGAGGAGCTCCTCGAGCCACTCGGCGGACTCCTCGTCGAGCCCGAGCTCGTCGATGATCTGGTCCACCTCGTCGTCGCCCTCGACCACCTCGAGCTCGGCGACCGCGCGCGGGATGCGCGGCTCGTCGATCCAGGGGAAGTCCCTCGCGATCCGATCGCGCTCGGCCCGCTCGAGCACGTCGATGCCGTCGGCCTCGGCGAAGGTCACGATGCGCCGTCGCCCGCGCATGTGGACCTCGAGCTCCGTGAACGGGTCGGTCGGGATCGTGGCCTCGCGCTGCTCCCTGCCGAGCCAGGCGATCCCGACGACCTTCGCGCCCATCGGGACCTCGTCGCAGCGCAGCTCCACGGTGGAGAGCATGGGCTGGCGGAGCTCGCCGCTGATGGGGAGCAGCAGCCGGATGCCGAGCGGTTCGCCCGTGCGCGTGTGCAGCTGCAGCGCCACCCCGTCGAGCCGCACGGCGTCCCCCTCGGGCGCGAGCAGGGCGCTCACGAGCACCCGCTCGCCGCCGCGATCCTCCAGCCTCAGCTCGAACTTCAGGGGGAGGGCCACACCGACTCCGGGCGGATTCCGTAATCCCCGGACGAGGCGCGCCAAGGGGGTTGTGGGATAGAACGGTGGCCCATGCGCACCGTCGCCTTCGCCCTCGTCCTGCTCGCCTGCTCCGCCGAGGAGCCCGCGCCCACCCGCGGCGAGGGTCACGGCGGCGGCGCCGGATACTGGCCGCCCGACTCGCGGACCGCGGTCCGGGGCTCGTTCGCGCAGGGTCTGGACGTGGAGCTGGACGTGGTCCTGACGCGCGACCGGGTCCCGGTGCTCGCGCTCTCGCCCCTCGTCGACACCCGCCGCTGCCAGATCGACGGTGAGCCGGTGGTCGGCTTCCATCGCTGGGACGAGCTCGGATCGCGCGAGCTGTCCGGGGTCGCCTGCGGGGGGTTCCCCGAGCCGGACTTCCCCAACGCGGTCGTCGTCGGCGAGACGCCGATCACGCTGGACGAGGTGCTCGACCTGCTGCTCGACGCGCCGGACGACATCACCGTCCACCTCGACATCCTGCACGAACCCGGCTTCACGCCCGCGCCCGAGCGGTTCGCCGAGGCGGTGCTGGACCGGTGGATCGAGGCGGACCGACCCCAGGACCTCGTGATCTCGGGCCGTCGCCCCGAGCTGATCGCCGCCTTCGAGGGGCACGGCCGCGAGCGCGGCTTCGACGTGACCACCCTCCTCGATCTGCCGCTGATCGAGCCCTCCGACGGTTGGGGCTCGCTCGTGGTGGAGGATCTGGGCGCGCGGATCACCAACACCCAGGACTACGTGCGAGCCGCCCGCGACGCCGGCGCCGACGGGGTGACGGTCCTGGCCGACCTCGCGGACCGGCGCCAGCTCGAGGTCGCGCGGCGCGAGGGGCTGATCACGTCGGTCTGGACGGTGGACGGCGAGGAGCGGCTGCGCCCGTGGCTCGACCGCGTGGACGTGGTCGTCACCGACTACCCCGGGGATCTCCCGTGATCGCCTGGTTCGCCGCTGCCCTGGCCGCGCCGCCGCGGTTCGATCGGGTCGACGTGCTGTCCGAGGCCGGAGCGCCGTTCTTCGCGGACGACCTGTGGCGGATGAGCGCCGACCCCGGCGTCACGCGGCTGCGCTTCGCCGAGCAGATCGCGGTCGTGGGTGCCGTCGGTGAGGCCCAGCTCTCACTGTCGCTGGCGGCGCAGACGTTCGCCGTCGAGCACCCGCTGCCGCTCGGTCCGCTGCGGGCCACGGCCGGGCTGCGGACGCACGCGTTCCTGCCGGACGGTGCGTTGCTCGGGCTGGCCGTCCGGGGTGGTCCGGTGCGGGTGGGGGCCTCCGTCCTGGTGGTGTCGGACGCGACCTGGAGCCGCCCGGACTGGAGCACCTGGCGCGCGCTGCCGGCCCTGGGGCTGGGCGTCGGCCCTGCGCCCCGCGCCGTCGCGCCGTGGATGCAGTGACGCCGGAGCGGAGGACGCCAGCTGGAATCAGACCAGCGGTGACGGTTCGGCCGCTCCGTCCGCGATAGGGAGCCCGCCGGAGGGGCGGGGTGCGCGGTGCGGCTGCGGCGCTGGGGACGCGCACACCGCGACAGCGACGGCGGCAGGATCGGAGGCTCGCTCCGATCTTCGCGATCGTCTCGCTGTCGTTGCACGCCGCGCTGCTCGTGCTCCTGCGCAACCCGTGGCCGCCGCCGCCCCCGCACGAGTCGAAGATCATGGAGCTCGCCATGATCCGGGAGGGGGACGGCCCCGAGGAGGGCGTGGAGGCCCCGGCGCCCCCGTCCGCCCCGCAGACGCCGGTCCCACCTTCCCCGCGGACCCCACCCACGCCACGCCCGCCGTCGGCCACGCCCGTGCCCGCCCCCGCCATCGCCGCCCCGCCGGCTCCCATGGGCACGGTCTCGCCGCCCACGCCGGCGCCGCCGACCTCCTTCCGCGACTGGCGGCGATCGCACGCGCGCCAGGCCTACACCCCCGAGCCGGTGGGTCGCGGCGGCTCGCCCTACGGCACCGACCTCGCGCAGCGCATCGGCCGCGATCGGTGCGAGCCCGTCCCCGATCGGCGCGCCGACCTCGTGGTGCTCCTGTTCGACGCCTCGGGGAGCATGGACGGCAACGGGCGCGCCCAGGCGCTGTCCTGCGCCCAGCAGTACGTCGTGGCTGCGATGGGGCAGGGCGCGCGCGTCGTCGTGGGCGCCTTCGGACGGGACGTCGTGTTCTCCGAGCCGACCACGGACCTGCTCGACATCCAGGCAGCCCTGCGCAGCGCCGTCGACGCGTCGCAGACCGTGCTGCCCACCCGCGAGCTGTCGCGGATCATGGAGTCCGCCCCCGGCGCGTCCGTCGACCTCGTGGTGGTGAGCGACGGCTGGTTCGCGCCGACGCCCGAGGTCGTGAACTGGTATCGGTACTTCATGTCCATGAACGCCGAGAACCGAGGCACGATGTACACGGTGGCGAGCCCGGGTGCGCAGCAGGCGGTGCAGGAGTTGCGGCTGCTGGGCTTCGACGTGTTCGAGTACCGCCAGATGCGCTCGGCCGGTCGGTGAGCCGTCGGGCGTGGGCGATCGCGGCCGTGGGCCTCCTGCTCGCGGCGGCGCTGGGCGTCCTGCCCTGGCTCGGCGTCGTCGGTCAGCTGCCGTGGGCCGCGGACTCGCTCGTGTGGGTCGCGCGGGGGACGCCCGACGATCCGGGCTGGTGGGACTGGGTGATGCACACCCGGCACTTCGTCGGGTGGCGGCCGGTGACCGCGATCTCCTTCGTCGTCGACGGCTGGCTCGCGGGCGCACGCGACCCGCGGATCCACCTCGTGACCAACCTGGTGCTGCACGCGCTCGGCGGCGCGCTCGTGTGGCTCGCCTGGCGGCGGTGGACCGGCGATCGGGGTGCCTGGGGCCTGATCGCCGTGCTGGTGGTGCTCGGTCATCCGGTCGCCGACGACGTCGTGACCGTGGTGGCGCGCCGGTCGTACCTGCTGTCGCTCGATCTGGGCCTCGTGGCGCTGATCGCCCACCGCGCGGCGCTGGAGCGGCCGCTCTGGTCCCTCGCGAGCGGCCTCGCGCTGATGCTGGCGGCGCTGGCGCACGAGCAGGCCGCCGTGCTCCTGCCGGTCCTGGCGCTCTCGGCGCTGGCGACCGTGCCGTGGCGAGCGGCGCTCACCGCCTGTGCGGCGCCCACGGTCCTGCTCGGCGTCGCGCTGGCGGGTCGCGCGCGGGTCCTCGGCGGCTGGCTCGGCGGGTACGACGAGCGCTGGTTCGCGTCGCTGGGTCCCGACGGACGCCCGATCGCCGAGCGGCTGGAGAGCGTCGATCCGTGGGCCATCGGGTCCTCCGCCATCCGATACCTGCTCGATCCGCACGGTCCGTCGGGGCTCGGCCCGCTGCTGCCCTCACCGCTGGCCTGGGGCGTCGCGGTCGCGCTGGTCGTCGCCGCGGCCTGGGCCCTGCGGGAGGGACGGCGCCGTCCCGCGGTGTGGGTGGCGTGGATCCTCGGCGGAGTCCTGCTGGTCGTGCTCTCGGGGACCTGGTTCTGGCGTCAGGCGCACGCGGTGCTCGTGCCGCTCGGCTTCCTGCTCGCGGAGCTGGCGCGGGACGCCGCGGCGCGCTGGTCGACGCTGCGGGCACGGTCGGCCGCCGAGCTGGGCCTGGTGGCGATGGTGCTGGCGGCGGTGGCCTCGCCGGGCGCGCTGGTGCGCGGCACCGACCGGGAGGCGCAGGCCGCCCGCCAGGCGACGGAGGAGGTCTCGCGTCTGGTCCGCTACCGAGCGGCGCAGGTCGAGGGCCCGGGCACGCTGTGGCTCGCGGTCCCCGTGGTCCCCGAGCACGTGGAGGCCGTGGTCCACTGGTGCTCGTGGGGGCTGGCACCCGAGGGGCTCGAGTGCCGGGTCATGGCGCACCTCGCGGAGGGCGCGACCGCCGCGGACGCCGATCTGCGGGTGGACGGGTCCGGCACGCGGAACGCCCGCCTGGTGCTGGAGGACGGCATGGTCTGGCGGCTCCCCGCGAAGGAGGCGCGGATGGACTTGTCCGACGGCCTGCCGCTCGCCGAGCTCTGGGAGGCGGGCAAGGTGAAGACCTGGTTCGTCGGCTGGGACGACGAGGAGTGGTGGACCTTCCGCATCCGCCACTGACGTCAGAGGCCTCGGTACGACTCCGGGCGCAGGGGGACACGGCCCTGGAGTGCGGCGTCGATCACGGCCACGATCCGCTCGCGATCGCGCGGCAGCCGGCCCGCCAGCGGCAGGTGGTTCGAGGCGTGGTTCGTGCGGAACACGGCGTCGGTCGGTCGGGCCTCGTGCACGAGGATCCGCAGCTCCGACAGCAGGCCGCGCAGATCCGGTAGCTCGAACCGACCGCTGGCCTCGAGCTTGTGCTGCGGCGTGCCGGGGACCACGGTCAGCGTGAGCGCCGCGGCGTACTCCGGGTCCATCGCCGTCAGCAGCTTCGCGGTGGCGCGGGCGTGCTCCTCGCTGCGCGCCACGCCGCCCGCCCCGAGCAGCGTGATCACGGACAGCTCCATCCCCGCGGCCTTCGCGCGGCGCGCCGCTTCCTCGTGCTCCTCGAAGGTGGCCCCCTTCGCGATCGCCTTGAGGGTGGCGGGGTCGCCGGACTCGGGACCGATGTACAGCCGGGAGAGCCCCGCCTCGCGGAGCGCGCGCAGGTCCTCGTCGCTCTTCTCCAGCACGTTGCCGGCGGTCGCGTAGCAGCTCACGCGCTCGAGCGAGGGCAGGACCTCGCGCGCCGTGGCGAGCAGCGGCAGCCAGACGTCGACCGGCATCACCAGCGCGTCCCCGTCGCACACGAACAGCTTGCGCACCCGCCCGCCGAGCACCTGGCCCGCGACGCGCAGGTCGTGCAGCGTCTCTGCCGGGTCGCGCACGCGGAACGTCTTGTCCCGGTACATGTCGCAGTACGTGCAGTGGTTCCAGGAACACCCGATGGTGGCCTGGAGCAGGTAGGCGTCGGCCTCGCTGGGCGGACGGTAGATCTTGCCCTCGTACCGCAAGGCGTCTCCTCGCCTCCTCCTACGGCCGCTCGTCCAGGAGCGCCACCCGGTGGCCGAAGCGGTCGATCAGGGCGGCGGCGGCCTCGGGTCCGTAGCGGTTGCGCAGGGAGGCCGCCGTGCTCCCGTTGCCGCCGTGCCCGCGGAGGTCCAGCCGCTCGAGGCCGTCGGCGTGAGGGCTCTGCGCGAGGGCCATCGCGCCCCGGTCGCCGACCGCGGACCTCGCGAGCGCGAGCTCGGTCAGGCGGGACAGCCCAGGAGCCTCGGCGATCCGCACCACCGCGTCGCCCACCGGTCGTCCGGACAGATCGAGCACCCGCAGGGACGGCAGTCCCTCGACCCCCGCCACCAGCGCGGGTCCGACCCGCTCGGGGCCCTCGAGCACGCGGTCGCCGGTGAGCCGCAGCGCCCGCAGCGCCCCGAGGCGACGCGCCCGGCCGAAGGCCTCGGTCACGGGGACCGTGAGCTCGCAGCCCGCGACCGCGAGCGACTGCAGCGCCCCGAGGTGCTTGCCGTCGGCGATCGCTCGGAGGCCGCGGCTCCCGATCCGCTCGCTGGCGACGGACAGCGCCCGGAGGCGCGCGATCGGCGGCCAGCGGACGAGCGCCTCGAGCCCGACGTCGTCCACCCCACACCCGTCGAGCGCGAGCCGCGAGAGCCGCGGGAGGGAGGCCTCACGGACGGCGTCGGCCACCTCGGGCAGGTGCACCCACTCGGGCGACGGCGGCGCGTCGGCATAGTCGCGGACCTCGAACGGCCAGTCGATCGTGGGCAGGTGGGTGGCGTTGGCGATCTCGAGCGACGTGAGCCAGCCCAGATCGAGGTGGCCCACCCAACGCAGGACGTCCGCCGCCTTCCAGGCGCGTCCGGCGAGGTCCAGCCGCAGCCGCTCGATCCAGGGCTCGGCGCGCGCGAAGGCTCTCCACGCCGAGGCCGACGGCACCTCGCGCAGCGTGAGCGTTCGCACCGCCCCGAGGCGGGCGTCGGCGTGGAGCACCGCGTCCCCCAGCGGCGCGAGCAGGCCTCGGACCGCCTCGGCCCGCTCGGCGCGCTGAGCCTCCGACGGCGGCCAGCTCGGGTTCCGCAGCCAGGCCAGGTCGTGATCGAGCAGCGCGCGCCGTGGATGGTCCTCGGGGAGCCCGTCCCGCCAGGCCGTCAGCGCCGCCATGGCGTAGGGAGGAGGCTCGTCTCGGGTCGGCGCGGTCAACGGAAGCCGGTCTCGAGGTGCGCGCCCACCACGACGATCCGGCAGTTCACCGTCCCCTCGAAGGCGGCCTGCTCCTGCGTGAGCACGACGGCCGCCCGAGGCTCGCTCCCGCTCACGAGCCACCCCGTGACCGCCACGGACCGGGCGGGACGCTGGTCGAGTACCTTGCTGCCGGTCCCGTCGGAGATCGTGGTCACCCACCGACCCGGGAGCTCCGGATCCTCGTCGGGCTCCGCGCGCGTGGCCACGGCGTACGTCCGTTCGCCCCGCTTCGCCGGGAGGGTCGCCAGCACCGCCTCGGACGGCGCGATCCCGTGGGCGGTCAGGGCGGCCGCGATGGCCTCGCGATCGTGGGCCAGGAAGCCGGCGACGGTCCGATCCGTAGGCTCGCTCCACCGCACCGCCGCGAGCTCCTGGTCGGTCACGAGAGACTGGACGCGGAACACCCACTCGTCGAGCGCGTCCCCGGTCGTGAGCGCGACGCTCGCGAAGGCGCCGTCGGGGGAGAAACCCACCGGCCACCAGGTCGTGCCGAACACCCGGCCGCCCGCCCCTGGCGCGGGACACGCGCCGTGGATCCCCGCCGCCTCGTCGAGCACGAGGTCCGCCGCACCCGCCACCGTCGCCGCCAGCATCCACATGCGGACATCGTAGATTCTCTCGTCTGACTGGCCAACTTACTGATGACTAAGTAAGGAGCGTCGGTGGGGGGATCATGCTGCTGCTCGTCTCGTCGTTCACCGCGTTCGCCGCCAACGGTCCGCTGGCCGTCGGCTTCCGCGACGTCACCTTCGTCGACGGCTCCCGCGGCCAGGTGCGCGGCCGGGTGTACTACCCGGCGACCGTGGCGGGCGAGCGCGCTCCGGCGGACACGAGCCAGGGCCCGCACCCGCTGGTCGCGATGATGCACGGCTGGCTGGGGCAACCGTTCATGTACGACGGGATCAGCGAGGAGATCGCGAGCTGGGGCTACGTGGTGGCCTCCACGGGCACGGAGATCGGCCCGTTCCTGAACATGGACGTGTTCGCGCGGGACACGGTCGCGCTGCTGCACTACGTCGACGACGCCTCGGGGACCGCTGGCGATCCGCTGCAGGGGACGGTGGCCGCCGGCGACTGGGGCGCGCTGGGGCACTCGATGGGCGGGGCGACGCTCGCGGAGCTGATCGACATCGAGCCGCGCGTGCGCACGACGGTGGCCTTCATGCCCTACCAGGGGGACGCCGACTACTACGACCAGCTCGCGGCCTGGGACGGCGCGGCCCTGATCCTGTCGGGCTCAGACGACGGCACGGCGCCGCCAGCCATGCAGGACCGCTGGTTCGATAGCCTGGACCACGCCTCCCGCGGGCTGCTGGTGCGGATGGACGGCTTCGGGCACCAGGCGGTGACGGATCTGGCGGACGACGAGGGCTCGGTGCCGAAGGCGGACCAGTTCGACGCGGTCGCGGCGCTCTCGTCGCTCTTCGTACGGGCCGAGCTGGGCGGGGACGAGGACCTGTACGGCGAGCTCTTCGCGCGGATCGCGACGCTCCCCGGGGACCGTCGGTCGAGCAGCCACGTGCCGGCGACGTGGGCGACCCTCGACGGCGGCACCGTGCAGGTCGGCGTGCTCGGCGTGGGCGCCGACGCGACCCAGGTGTGGATGGGCACGGGCCTGGGCGCCACCGACGACCTCGGGCTGGACGCGGCGGTCCTGCAGGACGAGGGGCCCATGGTCGACGGGATCGCGGTCCGTTCGCTGCCGGTGCCCTGGAGCGACGGGCTGGCGCTGCAGGCGCGCACGGGCGGCGCGCTCGGGCGGGTGATCACGCTGGTGGAGCCGGTGCCGCCGATCGAGGACACGGGACTGCCCGCGGACACGGGCGACACCGGGCTCGACACGGACCCCGGGACGGGCACGACCACGGACCCGACCAGCGGGACGACGACCGATCCCACGGGCACCACGGGGACGACGACGCCCTCGGGCACCACGGATGGTGAGCCGCCGAAGCAGGGGGGCTGCGACTCCACGGGCGGGGCTCCCGCGGGGCTGGGCGCGCTGCTGCTCCTCGCGCTGGCCGGGCGGCGTCGGCGATGAGCGCCGTCGACCCGGTGGTGGAAGGTCGCACCGAGATGGTGAGGAAGATCCTCGATCTCGGGGAGCGCTTCGTGATGCAGCGGGGGTACCACGCGTTCAGCTACCAGCACGTGGCCGAGGAGCTCGACGTGAAGCCGGCCGCCGTGCACTACCACTTCCGCACGAAGCCGGACCTGGTGGCCGCGGTGCTCGACCGGTACCACGCCCGCTTCCACCGCTGGGCCGAGGCCCGGCGCGACGCGCCCCCGATGCAGCGCCTGGTGGACTACGTCCAGCTGTCGCGGGACATCGTGGCGGCCGAGCGCGTCTGCGCGCTGGGCATGATGGCGACGCAGTTCGGCACGGTGCCCGAGGAGGTCCAGGATCGGACGATGGGGCTGCAGGCCGAGATCTTCGGGTGGTTGGAGAGCATGCTCGAGGAAGGTCGGGCGCAGGGCGTGTTCGCGTTCCAGGGGTCTGCGTCGGCGCGGGCTGCCGAGCTCGGGTGCACCGTCCTCGGCGCGCAGCAGCTCGGCCGCGTGCGGGGCCCGGAGGCCTTCGAGGCCGTCGCCGCGCAGATCCCCCGGAGCCTGGCGGCGACCTGATCAGGGGTTGGACAGCAGGATCGTCTCGCACGCGGTGATCGGGGCGTCGGGGCAGCTGTTGCCGGCTTCCACCCGGAGCTCCAGCCCCGGTCCGGTGGACCCCCGGCCGCCGGCGTACACGAACACGTCCCAGGTACAGCCCGCCACGTCGACCTGGAACGTGTCGTTGCCGCACAGCAGGTCGTCGTCGTACGTCGTGACGCACTCGAGTTCGACCGGTCCGACGACGACCTCGTCGTTGCTCCAGCTCCCGCCCGGCTCGGCGCCCACGGCGGCCTCCAAGACCTCGGCGGGACAGCCGGCGAACGTCTGCGTCCAGGTCGCCGGGCCCGGATCCCCGGACACCCACTGCCCACAACCGGTCCAGGTGTTGGTGGGGGTCGACGTCATGCAGCTCGCGTCGGAGGCGGTCAGGCTGCCCAGGACCGTCGTCCCGGCGCCGTCGTCGTGGTCGAACGTCGCCTCGAGCTCGATGGGGACGTCGCGGGCGCCCGTCCAGCGGACCTCGAAGGTGCCGACGACGCTCATCGAGGGCTGGAGCGCGCCTCCCGTCACCACCGCGATCTTCACGGGCTGGCGACCGGGGAGGTTGGGCAGGAAGTCGGTGATGACCTGCTCGGGAGCAGAGCCGTACTCCTCGATCCCCGGCCAGGCGATGGATGCGGTTTCGGTCCCGTTGAACTGGTAGGCGGTCCGGTCGGTCCGGTGGAAGCCGAGCGTCCCGAGCGTCGGGGACGTGATGTCGAGGTCCACCTGGTTCTTGGGGATGGGGTCGCCGGAGCAGGCGGCGAGAGCGAGCGGGAGCGCGACGAGACGCACGAGGACCTCCTCGTGGAGCTTGCCCCGGCGACCTCTTTCAGCCGCTTGCGGTCTCAGTCGGCGTCGACGATGTCGCCGACCACGCCCGCGGCGGCCTCCGCGGCCTCGAGCGCGCGCTGGAGCTCGATCAGGCCTGCGTCGTTGAGCCCGAGCCGGTCGAGGACCTCCTCCGGGAGCTCGGTGAAGACCGGGCGCCCCTGGGGCCACGCGCGCTGCAGGCGTCGGACGACGGCGTCGAGGTGGGGGCGCACGTCGCGCATCACGGCCAGGAAGGCCTCACCCGGATCGGCGGGTGGCGGAGGCGCGGGCTGCTCCGCGCGGATCCCGACGTAGCTCGGGAAGCGCGGGACGCCGGCGTCCGTGAGCTCCTGGTACCGGTACACGATGACCGTCCCGACGGGCGGCGGCTCCTCGCGCTCGCGGTCCGAGAGCCCCGTGCCGACGGAGAATCGTGTCCCGTCGGGCGTCTCCACGAGCAGCGAGCCCACCCGGCCCTTGTGCTTGCCCGTGCCCGCCTGGTGGTCGACGACCACGCCGTCGGCGTCGAAGAAGGACTTCACCTTGAGGAGCGTGGTGGAGCGACCCTTCTCGTACTTGGAGCGCGGCTTGCGGAGCATGAGCCCCTCGCCGCCGAGCGCCTCCACGCGAGCGAGCTCGGCCCGCAGGTGGTCGAGGCCCTCGCAGACCTCGTGCGGGTGAGCGGCGACGAAGGCGGGGTCCATGCCGCCGACCTGGTCCGCGATCCAGCCGAGCCGGTCCTCGAAGGTCCCGCCGTGCTCCGGCGCGTCGAACACGACGTACTTGAGGTCCCGCCAGCCCTGGCCGGCGTCGGCGCGGCGCACGATGCTCACCGTCTTCTGGAAGAGCTTGCGCCCGCCGAAGAGCTCGCCGTCGAGCGGGGTCCTGGGGAGCGAGGCCACGAACCAGTCGGGCGCGGCGAAGGCGTTGCCCAGGCGCGACACGAAGCGCTCGCCGTCCCACAGGGCGCGCACGCCGTCGAGCTTCTCGCTCATCCACCACCCGCGCGGATCGTGGTCGGTCTCCCACTTGTGCGCGAGCAACAGCGCGGGTGCGGTGCCGTCCCCCGACTTCGCCGGCAGCTCGCTCTCGCCGCCGATGCGCTCGGCCTCCGCGGCGTCCCCGCGCAGCTTGCGCAGGTGCTTGCAGGTGCGCTTGTCGATCGCCGCGCCCTGGTTCCGCCACGCCGGGCAGGTGCAGGAGTAGACCCCGCCCGTGTTCTTCAGCACGTAGGGCGTGGCCGCCGACCCCTGGACCTCGACCGAGTCCCCGTCTTCCAGGTCAGCCACATCCCCTCCGTCCCGCCAACCTACCACCCGCTCCCGCTCCCGGTCCCGCTCCCGCTCCCGAGGCGCCCCGGCGCGGATCAGTACGGTCGAACCCGTTGGATTCCACGTAGCGTAGCCTCCGACGGTCCGTGCCGGATGCCGGCCGACGTTCGGGAGCGGGAGCGGGAGCGGGAGCGGAGAGAGCCGGAGGCTCTCACATCTGCCCGTACTCCGGGCCGTTGCCGCCCTCGGGGGGCATCCAGGTGATGATCTGGTACGGATCGCGGATGTCGCACGTCTTGCAGTGCACACAGTTCGCGAAGTCGACCTCCATCTCGAGGCGGCCGGTCTCGCCGTGCGGGCGCATGTTGTACACCTGCGCGGGGCAGAAGCGCGTGCACGGGTTGCCGTACTCCTCGAGGCAGGTCGTGGCGCAGATCTCCGTGTCCACGATCTTGAGGTGGGCCGGCTGCTGCTCCTCGTGCACCGTCCCCGAGTGGTACACGTCGGTCAGCTTGTCCACGAGGTACTTCCCGTCGAGCTCCAGCTTCGGCAGCGGCATCGCCGCGTACCCCTTGCGGGCGACGTGCTTGTGGTCCGCGCTGAACTTCGTGACCGGGCCGGGGCCGAACGCGTACTGCATGCCCGTGCGCACGAGGCCCGGGATCAGCCCCTGGGCGAAGTTCGCGTGCATGTTGGTCGCGGGCTCCATGTCCTCGCGGATCCAGGAGCCGTGCACCTTGTCCTCGTAGGCCTTCAGCGTGCTCGCGGAGGAGTCGCCCTTCAGCAGCGCCTCGAACGCGGCCTCGGCGGCGAGCATGCCCGACTTCATCGACAGGTGGATGCCCTTGATGCGCATCGGGTTGAGGAAGCTGGCGGAGTCGCCGACGATCATCGCGCCGTCGGTGTACAGCTGGGGCTTCGAGGCCCAGCCGCCGATCGTGACGGCCTTCGCGCCGTACTTCACGACCTTGCCCTGACCGATCTTCTCCTTCACGTAGGGATGGGTCTTGAGCTGCTGCAGCAGGTGGTGCGCGTCCATGTCCGGATCGGCCGCGTCCAGCGCCACGAGCAGGCCGATGCAGACCCGGTCGCCGCCCAGGGAGTAGATGAACGAGCCGCCGAACGTCTTCGTGTCGAGCGGCCAGCCGAGCGAGTGGACGACCCAGCCGTCCTTCACCGTCCCCTCGGGGAGCTCGAGGACCTCCTTGACGCCGATCTCGTAGATCATCGGCTGGCTGTTCGCGTCCAGCTCCTTGCGCTGGATCAGCTTGCGCGCGAGGTGCCCGCGGGGTCCCTCGCCGATGATCGTGACCTTCGAGGTCAGGTCCATGCCCGGCTCGAAGTTGTCCTTCTGCGACCCGTCCTTGCCGATCCCGCGGTCGCCGGTGCGCACGCCGTTGCAGCGGTCGCCGTCCCACAGCAGCTCGACGCCCGTGAAGCCGGGGAACAGGTTGACGCCCTTCTCCTCGACCAGGCCCGCGAGCCAGGCGCAGAACCGGCCGAGGCTGATGATCGGCTTGCCCTCGTTGTGCAGCTCGGGCGGGATCCACGGCGCGGCGATCGAGCCCGTCTCGGTCAGGAAGACCATCTCCTCGCGGTCCACGAAGCGCTCGGCGGGGAAGTCCTCGCGCGTGCGCCAGTCGGGGACGAGCTCATCGAGGGCGCGAGGGTCGAGGACGGCGCCGGAGAGCTGGTGGGCGCCGACCGCCGACCCCTTCTCCATCACGCAGATCATCGGCTCTTCGATGGCGTCGCCCTGCTTCTCGCCGGACGCGACCTGCTCGTTGTGCCTCTCGATCAGGTTCATCAGGTGGAGCGCGCCCGACAGGCAGGCCGGACCGGCCCCCACGAACAGGACGTCACACGGCATCTCGTCGCGCTGCATCTCATCTCCCAGCGAGGGAGCCCGCGTAACACGCGCGGCCGGCCAGGGCGGCTCGGGAGGACACCCCCGTGTGGACATCCCGGACCCCGCGTGGGAGGGTCGGCCGGTTCGCGGATGTTTCACGACCAACGCGGCATGTTCCTTGCACTTGGTTCCGGAGCCCGGAGGTGTCATGACGACAGAAACCGACCCGCTCGCCCGCCTCGACGAGCGGCTCGCGCGCATCGAGGCCCGGCTGGACCGGCTCACGTCCCTGCTCGACCACGCACCCGGCGCCATCGCCATGGCGGCCGATTCCGCCGACGAGTGGGCGCGCAACGCGGTCGATCGGGGAGTGGACCTGGACGGCCGCGCCCAGGGCGTGCTGAAGCTCGCCGAACAGGTGACCGAGCCCGACACGCTCGCCTCGATGGAGCGCGTGTCGAAGCGCGTCGCCGACCTCGAGCCCCTCGTGGAGCTCGCCGCCGCCTTCGAGCCCACCGTCGCGATGGCTGCGGACAGCTTCGACGCCTGGGCGGCCGACCAGGTGGCGCGGGGGGTGGACCTCGATCAGCGAGGCCGCGACACGCTCGAGCTCGTGTGGCGGCTCTCCGACCCCGAGGTCTCCTGCCGCATGAACCGGCTGCTCGACCTGCTGCCCAAGCTGTTGCCGGTCGCTGAGCTCGCGTCGACCTTCGAGCCGACCACCGCCATGATGTTCGACATGTTCGACGAGTACGTCCGGGAGCTCGTCGAGAGCGGCGTGGACGCGGAGAGCCGGTTCCTCAACATCGCCCGGCTGATGCGGCGCCTGACGGACCCGGAGTTCGACAAGCACCTGCACGAGCTGCTGGACGCGGCGCCGTCGCTCATGGCCGCGACCCGCACGGGCGAGCTCTTCGGCCGCGCGGTCGACAAGGTCACGTCCGAGGGAGCGGCGCCCATCGGCGCGTTCGGCCTCCTCGGTGCGCTCGGCCGCCCCGAGGTCCAGCGCACGCTCGGCTTCGCCATCGCCGTCGCGGAGCACGTCGGCAAGACGCTCCCGGCCCCCACCGTCCCCACCACCCGTTGACGCGAGAGAACACCATGTCCCAGCACCACTCCATCCTCGTCGTCGGTGGCGGAGCCGCCGGCATCACGAGCGCCGCCTTCCTCCGGAACCACCCCGACGCGCCCCAGATCGCCATCGTCGAGCCCAGCGAGCGCCACTTCTACCAGCCGCTGTGGACGCTGGTGGGCGGCGGCGTCTTCCCGCGCGAGGAGTCGATGCGCCGGACGGAGGACTTCATCCCCGACGGCGTGACCTGGATCCAGGACCGCGTCGCCAGCTTCCAGCCCGACCAGAACCAGGTGACGCTCGCGTCCGGCGAGACCGTGACCTACGACCAGCTCGTGGTGACCCCCGGCATCCAGCTCGACTTCGGCCGCGTCGAGGGCCTCAAGGAGACGCTCGGCAAGAACGGCGTCACCAGCAACTACACCTACGACACCGTGCCCTACACCTGGGAGGTCCTGAAGGGCCTCAAGAGCGGCAACGCGGTGTTCACCTTCCCGTCGACGCCGATCAAGTGCGCCGGCGCGCCGCAGAAGATCATGTGGCTCACCGAGCACCACCTCCGCAAGCAGGGCCTGCGCGACAAGGTGAACGTGGTCTTCGCCTCGGCGACGGCGGGCATCTTCGGCGTGCCGCGGTACGCGAAGACGCTCTCGCGCCTGGCGAAGGAGCGGAACATCGACCAGCGGTACAAGCTGGACCTGGTGGCGGTCCGCGGCGACAAGAAGGAGGCGGTGTTCAAGCACCTCGAGACCGGCGAGGAGCAGACCATCTCCTTCGAGATGCTGCACGTCACGCCGCACCAGAGCGCGCCGGACTTCATCAAGCAGAGCCCGCTCGCGAACGAGGCCGGCTGGGTCGACGTCCACAAGCACACCACGCAGCACAACAAGTACCCGAACGTCTTCTCGATCGGGGACGCCTCCAGCCTGCCGAACAGCAAGACCGCGGCCGCCGTCCGCAAGCAGGCGCCGGTCATGGTCGAGAACCTGCTCGCCTTCCGCAAGGGCCTGCCGCTGACCGCCAGCTACAACGGCTACGCGAGCTGCCCGCTGGTCACCGGCTACGGCCGCCTGATCCTCGCGGAGTTCGGCTACGACGGCGTCATCCTCGAGACCATGCCCTTCGACCAGAGCCAGGAGCGGTACTCGATGTGGGCCACGAAGGCCTACGCGCTGCCGCGGATGTACTGGCACGGGATGCTGCGCGGCCGCTGGTAGGCCTACAGCTCAGATCCCGGCGCGCTTCCTCATCCGCCAGAACGTGGCGCGGCTCACCCCGAGCCGCTGCGCGGCGGCCGTCAGGTCCCCACCCGCCTCGTCCAGCGCGGTACGCACGCGGTCGGCCTCCTCGGCGCTGCTCGGGCGGAGGCCAGGCGCGGGGGCGGGCTCCGGGGTCGCCACGGCTCGCTCGCGGAACTCCGGGGGCAGATCGTCGACCGACATCTCCGCCCCGCGGCCGACCGCCAGCGCGTACTCCACGACGTTGACCAGCTCGCGCACGTTGCCGGGCCACCGGTGGGCGAGCAGGGCGCGCAGCGCCTCCGGCGAGACCCGGGTCACGCGACGAGGGCCGCGGCTGCCGAGCTGCTCGAGGAACCGGAACAGCAGCAGCTCGACGTCCGCTGGCCGATCGCGCAGGGGTGGGAGGAAGATCGGCACCACCCGCAGGCGGTACATCAGGTCCTCGCGGAAGCGACCGGCGCGGACCTCCTCGCGCAGCGCCCGGTGCGTGGCCGCCACGATCCGCACGTCCACGTGGACCGGCGTGGTGCCACCGACCGGCACGAAGGTCCGTTCCTGCAGCACCCGCAGCAGCTTGGACTGGAGGTCCAGGTCGAGCTCGGCGATCTCGTCGAGGAACAGCGTCCCGCCGTCGGCCTGGGCGAAGATGCCCTTGCGCGGCTGCGTCGCGCCGGTGAACGCGCCCTTCACGTGTCCGAACAGCTCGCTCTCGAGGAGCGTCGGCGTGAACGCGGCGCAGTTCACCGCCACGAACGGCCCGTCGCGCCGTCCGCTCTCGAGGTGGACCGCGCGCGCGACGAGCTCCTTGCCCGTCCCCGACTCCCCGCGGACCAGCACGGTCGCCTCGGTCTCGGCGACGTTGCGCACCACCTCCAGCGCGCGCTTCATGCCCGGGTCCCGCGTCAGGATCCCGTGGAACTCCATCACGTCCGAGCCGGACTCGGTCGTCGTCTCGCGCGGCGCGTCCAGCGAGAACACGTGCACCGCGCCGTCCTCACCGAAGCGTCGCGCCCAGTGCTGGATGCGGACCGCCGAGCCGTCCTTGCGGAGCACCGAGACCCGCGCCCCGAACGGGCGCATGACGCGCTCCTCGTCGTCACAGAGCACGCCCGTCGGTGCGAGCTGGCCGACGACGTCCTCCGCGGTCCACCCGAACAGCCGCTCCGCCTCGGGGGACCAGAGCAGCACCCGCCCCTCCCCGTCGTTGAGCACGACAGCGGCGCCCGGCAGGAGCGTCGCGAGGGCGCGAACCACCTCCAGCGAGCCGGTCCTCCGCAGCCAGGCCGTCAGCTCCCGGTCGTCACGTTTCACCGTGCGGCCGTATCGATCCCCTCGAACACCGGCAAGGCCGTTTCACGTGAAACGGTGTTTCACGAGCCACGTTTCAATTCGGTGAGACGGGTTGCAACGATGCGGGACGCCGCAGGCGGAAAACCCAGCTCTGATCGGGCTCTGCTGCATCGGAAGGGGCTGGCACGGAAGTTGATCATGGTTTTCACTACGGAGGACTGCGCGTGGTCGCTGCACTTCTTGGTGGGATGTTGATCGGCCTCGCGGCGTCGGTGCTGCTCCTGGTCGACGGTCGGATCATGGGGATCAGCGGGATCGTCGGGGGGCTCCTGCGGCCCTCCGAGGGCGACGTGGCCTGGCGCCTGAGCTTCCTGCTCGGCATGGGCATCACGGGCGCCATCGGCTCGTTCCTCTACCCCGGCGCCGTCGGCCCCGAGCCCTCCACGCCCCTGGTCGTGGTGATCGCCGGGCTGCTCGTCGGCTTCGGCACGCAGCTCGGCAACGGGTGCACCTCGGGTCACGGTGTCTGCGGGCTCTCCCGCCAGTCCCCGCGGTCCCTGGTGAGCGTGATGACCTTCATGGCGGCGGGCATGATCGCGGTGACGCTGATCTCCCGCCTGCGGGGGCAGGGATGAAGCTCGTACCGTCGTTCGTCTCGGGCGCCCTGTTCGGCGCGGGCCTGCTCCTCTCCGGCATGACGCGCCCCGACAAGGTGATCGCGTTCCTCGACATCTTCGGGGACTGGGACCCGTCGCTGGCGGCGGTGATGGGCGGCGCCATCGGCGTCCACCTGTTCGCCTACCTGCTGGTGAAGCGGATGCCGCACCCGGTCATGACCGAGCGGTGGTCGCTGCCGTCGCGTCGCGACATCGATCCCCGGCTCGTGGTCGGCGCGGTGCTCTTCGGCGTTGGCTGGGGGCTCGCGGGCTACTGTCCGGGTCCCGCGCTCACCTCGACCGCCGCCGGCGCTGGCCCGGCGCTTCTCTTCACCGGTTCCATGCTCGCCGGCATGGGCCTGCACCGGGCCTGGACCCGGCTCCGCCCCGCTTAGGAGGCACCGTGGACATCCATCAGATCGTCGTCCCCGTCGACTTCTCCACCTGTTCGATGCTCGTGGTCGGGCAGGCCGCGTCCCTCGCGAACAAGCTCGGTGCCCGGCTGTTGCTGCTGCACGTCGCCGAGGTGCCGGAGGGCGTCGCCCCCGAGACCCTGGTGCGGCCCGACGGTGTCGCGGTCAAGGCGGGCGAGTTCGCGCTGCACGGCGCCAAGGCCGGGATGGAGCGCATGGTCGCCGAGGCGAAGCGCCACGGGATCGAGCCGCTGGTGGTCGTGCGGACCGGGCCGGTGGTCGACACCATCCTCGAGGTCGCTGACGAGCACCACGGGGACCTGCTGGTGATCGGCACCCACGGCCGCACCGGCATCGCCCGCATGGTGCTCGGCAGCGTCGCCGAGCAGGTCGCTCGCCGCGCCAAGGCTCCCGTGATGTTGATCCGCCGCGAGGTCCGGCCCGAGTGCCACCGCGCGAGCTGCGACTGGTGCAACAAGCACGACAAGAGTCCCGAAGAGGAGGCCCTGGACGCCGAGGTCAACGGCTGACGTTGGCACGATCGGTGCATCCTGGTTCCTCCAGGAGGTAGCCCATGAACATCGAGACCTTCTTCGATCCCCGGACCTGGACCCTGACCCACCTGGTGTACGACCCCGTCACCAAGGACGCCGCGGTGATCGACCCGGTGCTCGACTACGACCCCATCCGGGTCAAGGTGTACGACGACAGCGTCAAGAAGCTCGAGGCACGCATCGCCGAGCTCGGGCTGAAGCTCCATTGGGTCCTCGAGACCCACGCCCACGCCGACCACATGACGGGCGGTGACCTGCTCCGCCGACGCCTGGGTGCCAGGATCGCCATCGGCGACCGCATCAAGAACGTCCAGGAGGTCTTCACCGGGATCTTCCAGCTCTCGGACGTCCCGACCGACGGCAGCCAGTTCGACGCCCTCGTGGCCGACGGTGGCGAGGTGAAGGCGGGCTCCCTGACCTTCAAGGCCATCGCGACGCCGGGTCACACGCCCGCCTGTGTGAGCTGGCACGTCGGCGACGCCGTGTTCACGGGCGACGCCATCTTCATGCCCGACCAGGGCACCGGTCGCTGCGACTTCCCGAACGGGTCCGCCGAGCAGCTCTACGACTCCATCCAGAAGCTGTACGCGCTGCCCCCGGAGACCCGGATCTTCGTGGGTCACGACTACCAGCCCGGTGGGCGCGAGCTGCGGTGGGAGACCACGGTCGCCGAGGAGAAGGATGCCAACATCCAGCTCCGCGGTGATACGGACCGCTCGCAGTTCGTGGAGTGGCGCAAGGCCCGCGACGCGACGCTGAACCTGCCGAACCTGATCTTCCAGAGCCTGCAGGTCAACGTCCGCGCTGGCGCGCTGCCCGAGTCCAACGACGGCAAGAGGTACCTGAAGATGCCGATGAACCTGTTCGATCCCCCGGTGCCCGAATGAACGCGGAGGAGGCCGGCCAGCTCATGCCCGGCGGTTGGTACGAGCTCGACGTGCTCCATGCACATCGCCTGCTCGACACCTTCGACGCCGTGATCGACGTCCGCGAGCCGGACGAGTACACCGGTCCGCTGGGGCACATCGAGGGGAGCCGCCTGGTGCCCCTCGCCACGGTGATGGACCAGATGGCCGGCGCCGAGCGCCACAAGCGCTACCTCGTCCTCTGCAAGTCCGGGGGACGGTCCGGTCGGGCCGCCGCCTGGATGAAGCAGGTGGGCTTCGACCACGTGTTCAACATGACCGGCGGGATGCTGGTCTGGCACGAGCACCGGCTGCCGCTCGCGCGATAGCAGGGGCGATGCCCCAGGGTGTTCGCCAGCGACCCGACCCGGACTACGCCGACCCCACCCGTCGCCGCTCGCTGATGGCGCTGCTGGACGACGGGTTCCCCGGGCTCTCCGAGCGCATCGACGTGGCGGGGAGGGACGGGTTCGACTGGGACCTCGTGACCTGGCCCACGATCGTATGGGACGGGGACGAGGCGGTCGGTCACGTCGGGCTGATCGAGCACCGCGTGATGCTCGACGGCCAGGACGTGCTCACCGGCGGGATCCACGCCGTGGTCACGCGCTCCGATCGCCGCGGGCGCGGGATCGCGCGGGACTGCCTCGCGCGGGCCCTCGCCGACGCCGACCAGCGGTTCGCGGTGACCAAGCTCGGGACCGACCTGCCCGCGGTCTATGCGCCCCACGGGTTCGTGCCGATCACCGTCCACCTGTTCGCGGTGGACCACGCGGGTGGCGAGCATCGCGGGCGTCCGCTCGCCGAGGCCGATCGCGCCTCGTTCCTCGACCTGTGCGCACGTCGCGACCCCGTGTCCTGGCGCTTCGCGTCGCTCGACCCGGGCTGGCTCGTGGGGATCGATCTCGCGCTGCAGCGCCGGACGCTCGCGGATCTGGTCGCGCTCGACGAGCTCGGCGCGGTCGTCGACTGGGAGGTGCGCGACGGCGTGCTCCACCTGCACGACGTGTTCGCCGAGGAGCTCCCTGCCCTGCGCGAGCTGCTCGCCCTCGCGCCGCCGCACACGAGCGTCCGACTGGCGATGTGCCCCGACCGGCTCGCGCCCGACGCGGTGCCCTTCCCTCAGCTCGACGAGGGGGTCCTCATGGCCCGCGGAGCCTGGCCCCTACCCGCGGATGTCCCCCTCGGTCTCTCCCGCCTCGCCGAGCACTGAGGAGGCCCCGAAGCAGCCGGTCCGGAGGTACCCGAGGGTCGCGCGGATGACGGCCGGGTGGATCATCACGAAGGTGTGGACGGCGTTCACCACCAGGCGGTCCTCGGCGCCCTCGAGCAGCGCCGACGACGCGCTCACGGTCATGTCGTCGTCCCCGGCGATGAGCGGGTTGTACCCCTTGCCGTCGCCGCGGACGCCCGCGACCACGCCGAACGGGACGGTGGGCAGCGGGATCCGGTCCGCGACCTCGGGCCGCATCTGGGCGAGCGACGGTCCACCGATCATGCGGAACGGCCCCACCTCGTCCACCCGCAGCGCCATCTCCGCGCCCTTGTTCGGGGTCGCGATCATCACGAGGCGGTTCACGGCGATCCGCTGGCGCCAGGCGGCGTCGGTCCGCGCGAGCAGCACGCGGGCCACGATGCCGCCCATGCTGTGCGTCACGAACGAGACCGTGTCCACGTCCCGCGCGTTGTCGAGCAGCTCCTGCACCTGATCGGCGTGCTGCTCCAGGCTCTGCCGGGTCGACGGGTAGTTGATCGCGTGCGCCTCGTACCCGTCGGCTCGCAGCGCGCGGACCATCGGCCCCCACGCGTCCTTGCTGCGGAAGATCCCGTGCAGCAGGAGCACGAGGTGCCGGCTCTGCACCGCGATCCCGTGCGTCTCGCACAGGCGATCCAGCGTGTCCCGACAGGCCTCGAAGCTACCCCAGGCCAGGCGGAGATCAGCGGGCGAGAGCAGGCGGTGGTGCTTCGTCCAGATGTGGCGTTGGATGCGGTACCCGGCGTGCACGAGCACGTCGCCCCACAGCTGCTTGCCCCCCAGGGTGGGCATCCCGACGACGAACGGTGTGGACACGCGGCTCCCTAACCTGCTGGCTCACGCGGCGATCGCGAGCCCGGCCCGCGCCAGCAGCAGGGCCACGCCCAGGAACCAGGTCCAGATCCGCAGGCGGCCGCGGCCGGTCACGTACGCCGCGAGGTACGCGGCCCGCGACACCAGCCAGAGCACGCCGAGCGCGCCGAGCCACGTGGGGTCCGCGCCGGCGTTGCGCGCGATCCAGGCGATCGCGACGTAGGCGGTGAGCGCCTCCCACGAGTTCAGCTCGGCCGCCTTGGCCCGCGCCGACCAGCCCTCGAGCACGGCGTTGCTGTCGCGCGGGTTGGCGGGGTCGTACACCCCCAGCCGGTTCTTCTCCCACGCGACCAACAAGTAGGGCGCATAGGGCGCCAGCACCGCTCCGAGCACCGTCCAGTCGTCGAGTTGCACGCCCACCTCCGTCCGACGCGGGTCGCTATCGCGATCGCGCTCCGTCGGCGTACTGATGCCCCTCCGTCCAGATTCTCGCCCGCGAGCCATCGCGGCAACGCGCCGGTAACCGTTACACGCTGCTCGACATGGCTCGATACGACCATACCGCTCTGCTTGAACATGCGGAGGCCTACATGAGTGACTTGCGACCCGAGCTCGGAGACTTCAGCAGCATCGTCTGCTTCAAGGCCGTGGTGACCGGTGTGGAAGAGACCCTCGGGAAAGCGGCCGCGCGGGTCGCGCTGGTGTCCGCCGGCCGGAAGCGTGGCGTCAACCTCGTGGCGTCCCTCGGACTCACGGGCAAGGGCAACGATCTCGACACCGCCTGCGGCATGATCTCGAGCGCCCTCGGCGCGGACGGCACGCGGCTGTGCAACGTCCACTCGATCCGCCAGGACGGCGACGTGATCAAGGTGATCGTCAGCGACACGGTCTGCATGGCCGGCGAGGCCGACGGCACCGATCGGATCTGCACCTTCACGCTGGGGGCGGTCCAGGGTGCGCTCGAGGCGCTCACCGGCCGCAAGCTCAAGGGCCAGCACACCGCCTCGCGTTGGCGGGGGGCTGCCGAGGACGTGTTCGAGTTCCAGGATCGCGCCTGAGCCGACCCGTCCCACGGTGACGCCCCGGTCGGCTACGTTGGGCCGGGGGCAGCATGTGGGCTTGGGTGCTGGTGGCGTGTGGGACCGTCGGGTCGTCGGGGACCACCCCGACCGGGACCCCGGAGCCCGAACCGACGCCGACGCCGACGGACGTCGTGACGTCGGACACCGGGACGCCCGCCACCACCAGCGCGACGACCTGGCACCGAGACGTGCGGCCGCTCGTCGAGCAGCACTGCGCGACCTGCCACACCGACGGCGGCGTCGCCCCGTTCACGTTCGACGACCCTGCCGAGCTCGACGTGCTCGGTCCGCTCCTGGTGTCGGCGGTCCAGGATCGCACGATGCCCCCGTGGTCCTTCCGCGACGACTGTCGCGAGGTCGACGGCGACCTGTCGCTCGACGCACCGACCCGCGCCGTCTTCACCACCTGGGCCGCCGACGGGTACGCGCTGGGCGACGAGGCGGACTACGTCGCGCCCGAGCTGCCCACGGTCGAGGAGCCGCCCCCAGCCGACGTCGTCGCGTACCCGATCCGACCGTTCACCCCGGACCTGAGCGGCCCTGACGACTACGTCTGCCTGGTCTCGGATCTGCCGGTGCCTGACGAGATGTTCGTCCGCTGGGCACAGGCCCGCCCCGACCACCCCGAGCTCGTCCACCACGTCGTGACCTACGCGGTGCCCCCCGAGCAGCTCGGTCGGCTCGAGGCGCTGGCGCACGGCGATCTGACCCAGCAGTTCCCGTGCTGGGAGAGCCCGGTGGAGTACATCGGCCCCACCATCGACATCTGGCAGCCCGGCCCTCGCCCGCCCTACGTCGAGCGCAAGGACGCCGTGCGGGTCCCGGCCGGGTCGGTGTTCGTGCTCGAGGTCCACTTCAACGACATCGGCGGCGTCCACCCGACGCTCGAGGACCGGACCGCGATCGAGCTGTGGACGCTGCCCGAGGAGCAGGTCGAGAACCTCCTGATGGTGTGGCCCGCGGTGGACTACGGCATCGACATCCCGGCCGGCGAGGCGAACGCGGTCAACGACCTCACCGTCCACCTGCCGGTCCACGCCGAGCTCGCGACCTCCTCGCCGCACATGCACCTGCTCGGAACCGAGCTGCGCACGCGGATCCGCCGCGGGGGGAGCTCGAGCGAGCAGTGCGTGTCGGACGTGGACTGGGACTTCGACTGGCAGCGCCGGTACGCCGTGCCCGAAGGCGTCACCGTGGCGTACGCGGGGGATGCGGGCGACGTCGTGGACCTGCGCTGTGTGTACGACAACTCCGCTGCCCACCAGCCGGTGGTGGACGGCGTCCGCCAGGAGCCGCGGGACGTGGTCTGGGGCGACAGCTCGCTCGACGAGATGTGCATGGACTTCCTGACGTTCAGGGTGCCCTTCGACCCGACGGCCTCCAAGGGCATGTGCGGTGGGTTCGACCACTGCTACCAGGCCTGCGCTCCCGACGATCCGTACTGCCCGTTGATCTGCATGGGGAACGCCGGCGGCGCCTGCTACGCGTGTGGGTTCGAGGCGATGTACGGGGCCTGCAGCGCGTCGCGTTGCCTGCGCGAGTCGGTGCCGCTGCTCGCCTGCCTCGCGCTGTGCGACGACCTCGAGTCGGACTCGTACGGCTGCCAGCTCGAGGAGTGCGGGCGCCTGTTCGAGGACTACCAGGCGTGCGCCCAGCCGCTGTTCCGCGAGGGGACCTGCAGCCGGGACTACGAGGCGTGCTCGGGGCTGGTGCCGTGATCCTGCTGGCGTTCGCCTGCGCCCGTCCCGTAGCGCTCGACGTCCCCTCGACGCCCTCCCACTCGGCGGCTCCGGAACCGACGGTGACGCCCGGGACGGTCGACCTGGTGGACGCGGCCGCATGGACCGTGCTGGATCCGGCGGACGACCCGGGTGGCGGGCTCGACGGGACGCCCTGCACGCCGCTCGACTACGGCCCCGAGGACGCCGGCTTCGAGGTGCGGACGGACGCATGCGACGGCGCCGTCTTCGAGCAGCCCCTCCTCGCGGGACTCGCGGTCGGCGACCGCGTGGGGGTGGGCGTGCTCCACCTCGACCTGTGGTCCGCCGACCCGGACGCCACCGCCGAGCTGTCGCTGTGGCTGGGCGACGAGCCGCTGTGGACCGTGGTCCTGTCCATGCCGAGGGAGGCGGGGGTCGTCGACGACGAGGTGCTGTCACCCCTGGCCGTGGAGGTGGGTTCGCCCATCCGCTTCCGCGTCCAGAACCACGGGCGCAACAGCTACGAGCTGGCCTGGGTCCGGCGGCTCAGCGCGGCCCGCTGAGGTGACGGGGCGCCTGGGGCCGGTGGAGGAGCTGCAGCGGCGCCGGCTGGGCCACGATCACGGCGGCCAGCAACGTGGCGACCAGCAGCGCGAGCAGGGACACCGCGACGGCACCCGCCCACTGCGCACCCCGGACCGCGCCCGCGCCGCCCGCCGGGAGCGGCACCGGCGGCGGTGACGCGGGCTCCTCGATCCGCGCGGGTGCGTCCGCGATCGGGATGGGCGGGAGGCTACGCTTCTTCCGGGACGCCTTGGGAAGACGTGCGAGCAGGTCGTCCGCGCCCGATCGAGCGGCGGCGCCGCCCGGGGAGTCGAGCGCGAGCCAGCTCGTGAGCTCGGAGAGGACCGGTCCGCACGGCTCCGGTGGGTCGTCGGCCACGATGTCGTCGGCGCTCCCGTCGAGCCAGGCGACGAGCGAGGCCACGTCGGAGGCGCGCCGGCGGCGGTCCACCTGCAGCGTCGCCTCGAGCGCTGCGTGCACGCGCTCCGGCAGGTCGGGGCAGAGCTCTCGCGACGAGCGGAAGTCGCCGCGGTCGATCCGGTCGACGACGTCCTGGATGTCGTCGCCGTCGAAGGCCTGCACGCCGCAGACCATGCGGTACAGGATGCAGCCGAGCGACCACAGGTCGGTCCGCCGGTCGACGCTGCTCGCGTCCTCGACCTGCTCGGGCGACATCCACGCGGGCGAGCCGAGCATCCGGCCCATGCGCGTGTGCCCGGTGCCTGGCTCCTCCAGGGACTTCGCGAGGCCGAAGTCGCAGACCCGCGGCACCACGCGCGACCCCGAGATCGCCATCATGACGTTGGCCGGCTTGAGATCGCGATGGACCAGCCCCAGGGCGTGCGCCGCGGCGACCCCCGCGCAGATCCCGCGGAACACCGTCAGCGCCTCGTCCAACGTGGGCCGGTAGGACGCGAGCCACCGCTCGAGCGTGGGGCCCTCGATGTACTCCATGAGGAGGCCGGGGCGCTTGTCCACCTCGAGGACCTGCTCGACCCGCACGACGTGGTCGTGCAGCAGGCCGGACTGCAGGCGGCCCTCCTGCAGCATGCGGTCGCGGATCTGTCGCGAGCGGACCTCGAGGATCTTCAGGGCGAAGCGGGCGCCGAGCTGCTCGTCGCGGGCGAGCCAGACCGTGGCGGTCGCACCCTCCCCGAGCTTCCCCTCGAGGACGTATCGATCGACGTGCTGACCGGGCTCCGGCATGCGGGAGAAGGTACACCACGGGCGGAGGTGTGGGTGCGCCTGGTCAGCCTGACCTGCTCGAACACCGAGATCGTCGCGGCGCTGGGCGCGGGCGACCTGTTGGTGGGGATCGACGACCACTCGGACTTCCCCGAGGCGCTCTGCGACCGCCTGCCGCGCCTCGGACCGGACCTGTCGATCGACGTGGAGGCGGTGCGCCGCCTCGAGCCCGACCTCGTGCTCGCCTCGCTCACCGTGCCGGGCCACGAGCGTGTCGTCGAGGCCGTCGACCAGGCCGGCCTGTCGTGGATCGCGCCGGACCCGCAGTCCTTCGACGACGTGCTGGGCGACGTGCGCACGATCGGCGGGCTGATCGGGCGGGAGGCGGAGGCGGAGGCGCTGGTGGCCCGGATGGAGGCGGAGACCCCGCCCGTCGAGGTGGCCGGCGAGCGACCCGCGGTCCTCGTCGAGTGGTGGCCCAAGCCGGTGATCGCGCCGGGGCGACGGTCCTGGGTGACGGACCTGCTGTGGCGCGCCGGCGGTCGCAACCCGCTCGGCGACCGGTCGGTCCGCAGCACGCCGCTCACGGACGAGGAGGTGGTCGCGCTCGCGCCCGACGCGGTCGTCGTGTCCTGGTGCGGTGTGCCCACCGCGCGCTACCGGCTGGATGTCGTGACGCGCCGCGCCGCCTGGTCCCAGGTCCCCGCGATCCGCCACGGCCGTGTGCACCCCGTCGCGGAGGCCTTCCTCGGCCGACCTGGGCCGCGGCTCGTGGACGGGTACCGAGCGCTGCGCGCGGTGATCGAGGCGGCGACGCGGTAGGGTATGGTCGAGAGCGCTCAGGGGGGGCGATGCAGCCGGTGGTCGGCGGGTACGAGGTGGAGACGTTTCTCCGTCCGGGTCGGTTCGGGGATCTGTGGCGGGCCCGACGGCCGGATGGCTCGATCGTCGAGCTGAAGCTGCTCAAGCCGGAGCTCTTCAAGGACGGCGAGGCGATCCGTCGCTTCCAGCGCGAGGTCCGGTTGATGCTGGAGTTCGAGCATCCGTACCTGTTGCGGGTGCTGGACCACGGCACCACCTCGGGCGGCGACCCGTACCTCGTGCTCGAGCACAAGGAGGGGCGCCTGCTGTCGCAGGTGGTGCGCGACGGCGCGCTGCCCATCGAGCGCGTGCGCAAGATCGGCGCCCAGGTGGCGCGGGTGCTCGCGGCCGCCGCGACGCGTGGCATCGTCCACCGCGGGCTGTGTCCGGAGGCGATCCTGCTGTGCACCGCGACCGACGACGTGCGCGTGCTGGACTTCGGGCTCGCGCTCGCGGGCCAGGTGGACGAGGAGGGCGAGGAGCCGCGCCTGACCGAGGTGGGCCAGCGCGTGGGCGACCCCACGTACATGGCGCCGGAGTACGTCGAGGACTTCCGCAGCGACGCGCGGACCGACCTGTACACCCTCGGGGTCGTGCTCTACGAGCTGCTGACGGGCGATCCGCCGTTCACGGGTCGGCCGATGGAGGTGCTCGACGCGCACGTCACCGCCGAGGCCGCGGCGCCGAGCACGCTGCGCGCCGAGGTCCCCGCGTGGCTCGACGCGCTGGTGCTCGCCCTGCTGCGCAAGGACCCCCAGTCCCGTCCCGAGGCCACCGCGGTCGCGCGGGCGCTGGTCGCGGGCACCTGGCCGCCCCCGGAGGCCGGCGCCAGCAGTTAAGCGGGGGGCATGGTCATCGTCCCTCCCCGCACCGGTGTCCGGCTCGAGAAGCACCTCGTCGACGAGGTCGCGCGCGCCTCCCGTGACTTCTCGCTCCTCGCCGAGGGCGACCGCATCCTCTGCGCGCTGTCCGGCGGCAAGGACAGCTACGCGATGATCTGGCTGCTCCGCGAGATCCGTCGAAAGGCGCCGTTCGACTTCCAGCTCGTGGCGGTGAACCTCGATCAGGGGCACCCGGGCTTCCCCCAGCACGTGATCCGCGACTGGTGCGAGGCGGAGGGCTTCGAGCACCGCATGCTCCACCGCGACACGTACAGCGTGGTGCTGGAGAAGATCCCCGAGGGCAAGACGTACTGCTCGCTGTGCTCGAGGCTCCGTCGGGGGATCCTGTACGACGCGGCCGTCGAGCTCGGCTGCAACAAGATCGCGCTGGGTCACCACCGCGACGACGTGCTGGAGACGCTGTTCCTGAACCTGATGTTCGCGGGCCAGCTCAAGGCGATGCCGCCCAAGCTCTTCAGCGACGATGGGCGCAACGTCGTCATCCGCCCGCTGATCACCTGCGCCGAGGAGGACCTCGCCCGGCTCGCCGAGGAGAAGTCCTTCCCGGTCGTCCCCTGCGATCTGTGCGGGTCGCAGGAGAACCTGCAGCGCAAGCAGATCAAGCGGCTGCTGGGCGAGCTGTCCGAGAAGAACCCGCGCATGAAGTCGAGCATGCTGGCGGCGCTGGGCAACGTGCGCCCCACGCACCTGCTGGATCGCGGCCTGTGGGAGAGGTTGGGCCTCGAACGCCTGATCGGGACGGACGACGCGGTCCCGTGACACATCTGCGACAGAACCCCGCTCGCGTCCTCCGCTCCGGGCGGACAACCGTTCGCGTTCCGCCCTTACTTCCTGCTCCTTGGCCCATGCACGCTTGGGGGCGGCCCGCGAACGCCGTCCCTCCGCTGCGGCCGACTCGGCGCCCGGTCCACCGATGAACGGCGGACCGGCCCCCTCGAAACATCCCGACACAAGATCCATTCGGCCGGACGCGCTACGTAGGCGGCCTCTTCCACAGAACCGAGGTGATTCGTGATCCTGTTCGCCCTCCTCCCCGCCGCTCAGGCCCAGACCACCTTCACCGCCGTCGGCGAGTGCCCCGGCCCGATCGCGCTGTCGATCGGCGGCATGACCCCGGGCGGCCAGGTCGCCATCGTGTCGTCGGGCGGCACCGGCGCCTTCGTGGTCCCCAACGGCCAGCCCTGCGCCGGCACCCAGCTCGGCCTCGACCCGGTCGGCATCGCGCTCCGCACCGTCCTGCCGGCCAACGGCTCGGGCGCCATCAACCTCAGCCCGAACGTCCCCGGCCCCGCCTGCGGCCTCGCGCTCCAGGCCCTCGACGTGTCGACCTGCACGCTGAGCCCCGTCGAGTTCCTGCCCAACGCGACGCAGCAGGGCACCATCTCCGACGTGCAGCAGGGCGTCTTCGCGCTGTACGACGTGGTCGAGCTCTCGGGCGTCGTGACCGCGGTGGACTCCGGCGGTGCCTGGATCCAGAGCGGCCCCGGCGTGCAGTGGGGCGGCCTCTACGCGTTCATGGGCGCCGGCTGGGACGCCACCTGGGGCCCGATCGTCGCGGGCGACGTCATCACCGCCCGCGGTGAGTACCGCGAGTACTTCGACCTGACCGAGCTCAACATGCAGGCCTCCCCGGCCCGCGACGTGGCCGTCGTGTCGCACGGCGCGACCCCGCCCGCGGTGGTGGTCGGCATGGCCTCGCTCACGGCCGACGCCGAGCCCTGGGAGGGCGTGAACATCGAGGTCCGCAACGTGACCGTCGCCTCGCTCCCCGACCAGTACGGCGAGTGGACCGTGACCAGCGGCGCCAACACGCTGATCGTGGACGACCAGATCTTCAACGCTGGCACCAACGTCCAGATCGGCCAGCAGCTGTCCTACGTCCGTGGCCCGCTGAGCTACTCGTTCGGGACCTACCGCATCCTGCCGCGCTCCGCCGCCGACGTGCAGTGAGGTTCGCGGGTGGGCGGCTTCCCGCCGCTCACCCCCCTCGCGGGTCAGAACGTGTTCTTGATGTCGATGTAGACCGAGGGGGACCACTCCTCGATCTTGGACACGCCCACGTCCGCGCGCACGATGAAGTTGCGGTCGAACGCGAGCCGGATGCCGCCGCCGACCGTCGGCAGCGGGTGCTCGAACATCTGCTCGACCTCGTTGAAGTCGGAGCCGACGAACCCGAGGTCATTGAACGCGAGCACCGTCAGGTCGATGGGGACCTTCGCGATGACGGGGCTCCACGCCGTCCAGCGCAGCTCCACCTGGTTCATCGCCTTGACCTTGCCGATGTACCTGCGGAGGCGGATGCCTCGGCCCGCGTTGAGGCTGCCGTAGAAGACGTACCGCTGGAAGCCGCCGGGGGTCGTGAGCTCGACCGTGTGCGCGTCGCCGACGATGCCGTCGTGCATGGCGCGGTCCGCCAGCACCAGTCGGTCGGTGAACACGGGGACGTAGCCCCGGGCCGTGAGGTTGTACCCGAAGTAGTCGTAGTCGCTCAGGATGACGTGGTGGGCGCCGCGGACCGAGGCCTCGAGCCAGGTACCGCGCGTCGGCGCGGGCTCGAAGTCCCGGTTGTCGAGCATGATGCCGACCTGGAGGCTGCTCACGAGCCCCTTCTCGCCGCCCGGGAAGTCCTGGGCATAGAGCGAGCCGAGGTAGGGCTCGGCGGTCTTCAGGTCGCCCGGGATCATCGCGCTCGCCCGGTAGGAGAACAGCAGGTCCACCCGGTACGGCATCGGGTCGATCGACCAGCGGAGGTTCACCTGGGCGTTGGGGTTGAGGAACTGCGTCCGGTAGTAGAGCCGCAGGTACTCCTCGCGCTCCTCCCCGGTCAGCTCGCGGACGTCGGCGTCCTGCTCGGCGAAGAAGGCGCTGCAGGTGACGGCGGGTCCGGTCCCGCAGTAGTTGCTCGTCTTGGTGGCGGCGAACTCGCCCTTCATCGTCAGGCGGAGGGGCTTGTGCCCGAGCTCGAGCGCGTCGATCTCCAGCGAGTGCGTCTGGACCGCCTTGGTGGTCGCGAACAGAACGAGGTTGAACGCCGTCTTGTACGGGTTGACCTTCCCGTCGTAGCGGTAGACCGACCCGACGACGCCGAAGCCGAAGCCCTCGTCGGAGTTGTAGTTCACGGCGGGCAGACCGCCCCAGCCCCACCCCTCCCGCTCCCACGCGGACTGGGCGCTCGCGGCGTGCGCGAGGAGAAGGGTCAGCATCGTCACGCCTCCGGGCCGCCAGCCTACAGGGTCGCGGCGCGCGCGAACAGACGGCGTCCGACCTCGAGCAGCGAGTCCAGGTCGTGGACGTTGCCGTCGAGCCGTTCGACCTCCTGGTAGAACCCGCCGCCCCGGGCCGCGGCGCGGACCCGCTCGGTCAGCTCGTCCTCGGCGACCTGGAGCGCGTGCAGCCGACGGTGCGCCATGCCCAGCCGGGCGAGCAGCGCGTTCGCGGTGGCCGGCGAGAGGTCGGCGGAGAGCTCCTCGGCGACCGCGCCCAACACCTGCTTGGCGTCGTGCGTGGCGCCGTCGCAGGTGTGGACCTGGTTCACGACCACGCCTCCGCGAGGCAGGTCGCGCGCGGCCAGCTCCACCTGGAAGAAGGTCGCGACGTCGAGCGAGGACTCCGTCGGCGCGCACACCGTCACGAAGCTCGTCGTCGACGCCCGGAACAGCTCCAGCACGACCTTGTGGCGCTCCACGAAGCCCTGGTACAACCCCTGGAAGTCCTGGAAGAACTGCTGGAGGTCCGACAGGAACTCGTCGCCGAAGATGTACCCCATGAGCTTGTAGACCACGGCGGTGGTCCCCATCATGAGGCGGCCGAAGGCGCCGGTCTCGGGCGGGGTCAGGAACCACTTGAGCACGCGCTCGTCCAGGAACCGGATGAGGCGGCCCGGGCTCTCCAGGAAGTCGAGCGCGTTCTTGACCGGCGGCGTGTCGAGCACGACCAGGTCGTACCGCCCACCCGCGACCAGGTCGTACAGCTTCTCCGTCGCCATGTAGTCCTGCGACCCGGCGAAGGTGTCCGCCATGTGCCGGTACACGTGGTTGTTGAGGATGCGCTTCTTGGCTTCCTCGTCGGCGGCGATCCGCTGGATCAGCGTGTCGAACGTCGAGCGGCTGTCGAGCATCATCGCCCACAGCTCGCCGGTCGCCTCGCCGTGCCCGAGCGCGTCCAGGTCGATCCGCGTCTCCTCGTTGCCGAAGCTCTTCAGCCCGAGGCTGTTCGCGAGCCGGCGCGCGGGGTCGATCGTGAGCACCATGGTCTTGCGGCCACGCAGCGCGCCGTGCAGCGCGATCGTGGCGGCGGTGGTCGTCTTGCCCACGCCGCCCGCGCCCACGCAGACCACGAGGTTGCGGCCGTCGAGCCAGCCGTCCATGTCGAAGGTCGCGGGGGTCAGGTCCACGGCAGGTCCCTCCGGCCCACGCCCACCTGGCGGCCCAGGTGCACGGCGACGGCCTTCACGGTCTCCTTGAGGTCGCCGCCGGGCGGCCCGGGCGGCACCAACACCGGCTCCACCTCGAGCGCTTCCCGCAGCCGCACCGCGGACTCGCTGGTGCCCTGCTCGAGCTCGTCCTCCCAGGTGCCCGCGCGGACGAACTCGCGCTGCAGGGGGTCGAGCTCCGCCTGGCCCAGGCGCTCGAGCAGCTTGCGCTCGTCGTCCGACAGCGTCGGCAGCGTCGCCCGGTTCACGAACACCGCCGGCGGGCTGGACAGCAGGTCGTACTTCCGGAGGCGCTCGGCCGTCTCGATGGTCTCGTTGACCACCATCTCCTCGGGCAGCGCCACCAGCGCCACCTTCGTGGACGCCTCGCGGAGCATCGCGCGCAGCTCGGTCGCGCGCGTCCGCACCGGTCCCGAGCGGAACAGGCCGAGCGCCGAGCGCGTGATGTCGAGCAGGCTGAACGCGTGGCCCGAGGCGGGCATGTCCGCCACGATCACGTCGTAGGCCGGTGCGCCGTCCGTGGGCTTCACGTGGTGGCCGAGCGCGGAGAGCGTCACGATCTCCTGGCTGCCGGGCACGAAGTCCAGGAAGCGCGTCACCATCTTGTTCTGCAGCGCGAGCCCGACCACCCGGCGCGAGGGCACGAGCGAACCGATGAAGTCCTGCAGCGCCTGCTCCCAGGTCAGGTTGCAGATGTCGAGCCGGGGCAGCACGTTCGCCGGTGTGTAGACCGGCTCGCGGCCGAAGATCGGCGTGAGCGAGGGCCGCTGGTTGTCCATCTCCAGCAACAGCGTGCGCTTGCCCCGCGCGGCGCTGAGGATCGCGAGGACCGCGGCGTAGGTCGTCTTCCCGGTGCCGCCCTTGCCGGTCACCAGGATCAGCCGCCCGTCGAGCAGGCTGCGGAGCGTGTCGTTGGGCGGGGTCGTTGCGGTGTCCTGCACGTGCGGCTCAGATGTCGAGGTTGCGCACGGAGAGGGCGTTCTCCTGGATGAAGTCGCGTCGAGGCTCCACGGCGTCTCCCATGAGGATGGTGAACATGGTGTCCGCGGCGAGCAGGTCGTCGAGGTTCACCTGCTGAAGCGTACGCACCGATGGATCCATCGTCGTCTCCCAGAGCTGCTCCGGGTTCATCTCGCCGAGGCCCTTGTACCGCTGCACGTCGTACCCCCGCTGGGCCATCTCCAGCATCAGACCGAGGGCTTCGCGGTACGTCAGCGCCTGCCGGTCCTGCGATCCGGCGCGCACCGTCAGCGGCAGGGAGGCCTGGGCCGCGAGCTGGCGGTAGAGCTCGTCGAACGCCGCGTGATCGCCGAGGTGGTCGACGAGCCGCACGTCGCGCTGGTCGCCGCGGAAGTCGATGCCGAGGACGATCGCCGGGCTGTCGCCCGCCTCCACCTTGCTGGAGCGAATCCGCAGGCGGGGCTCGATGTCCGACAGCAGGCGGGTCATCTTCCCGACGACGTCGATCAGGCCTGCCTCGTCCTGGGGCAGCGAGCCGCCGGTGATCGCGTGGAAGGCCTCCACGACCGGGGGCGGGTACCGACGCTCGAGGCGCTGGAGGCGGTGGACGTACTGCCGGAGCAGCTCGATGAAGGCGCCCGAGTCGGCGGCCCAGCCGGCGTCCGGGTCGGTCTCGGAGACCTGCGCGTCGGCGCCGCGGACCTTCACGTGGTCGCTCGCCTGCTGCAGGAAGAAGGCCTCCATCGCGGCCTCGTCCTTGATGTACTGCTCCTTCTTGCCGCGCTTCACGCGGTACAGCGGGGGCTGCGCGATGTAGAGGTGGCCGCCCTCGAGGAGCTGCCGCATCTGGCGGTAGAAGAAGGTGAGCAGCAGGGTGCGGATGTGGCTGCCGTCGACGTCGGCGTCCGTCATCAGGATGATGCGGCCGTACCGCAGGCGGGCGGGGTCGAAGTCCTCGCCCACGCCGCAGCCGAGCGCGCTGATGATGGTCCGGACCTCGTTGTTGGCCAGCATCTTGTCGAAGCGGGCCTTCTCGACGTTGAGGATCTTGCCGCGCAGCGGGAGGATCGCCTGGTACTTCCGGTCGCGACCCTGCTTCGCCGAGCCGCCGGCGGAGTCGCCCTCGACCAGGTACAGCTCGCACTTGGTGGCGTCGCGCTCCTGGCAGTCGGCGAGCTTGCCCGGCAGGTCGCCGCCCTCGAGCGCGGACTTGCGGCGCGCGAGCTCGCGGGCCTTGCGTGCGGCCTCGCGGGCCCGGTTCGACTCGATCGCCTTGCTGACGACGAGCTTGCCGACCGCGGGGTTCTCCTCGAGGAACTGCGTGAGCTGCTCGTTGACGATGCCCTCGACGAGGCCCTTCACGTCGGAGTTGCCGAGCTTGCCCTTGGTCTGGCCCTCGAACTGCGGCTCGGGGACGCGGACCGACAGGACGACCGTGAGGCCCTCGCGGATGTCCTCGCCCGCGAGCTGCACGCCCTGGTCGTTCTTCTTCGCGACGCTCGTGGCGTACGCGTTCAGCGTCCGCGTGAGCGCGGCCTTGAGCCCGGAGACGTGGGTGCCGCCGTCGACGGTGTTGATGTTGTTCACGAAGCTGTAGAGCGTCTCGGCGTACGACGTCGTCCACTGCAGGGCGCAGTCGACCTGGATCGCGTCCCTGCTGCCCTGGATGCGGATCGGCGGCGTGTGCAGGGGCGTGCGGCCAGCGTCGAGGAACTCCACGAAGCTGACGATGCCGCCCTCGTAGTGGAAGACCTCCTTGCGCTCGACGCGCTGGTCGTCGAACTCGATGGCCAGGCCCGGGTTGAGGAAGGCGAGCTCGCGGAGGCGGGCGGCGAGCACGTCGTACTCGAACTCGGTGGTCTCCGTGAAGATCTGGGCGTCGGGCCAGAAGCGGACCGTCGTGCCGCGGCGGGGCTTGTCGTCCACCACCTCGGCCGCGCCGATCTCCGCGAGGTCCGCGACGGGGATGCCGCGCTCGTAGGACTGCGTGTACCGCTTGCCGTCGCGCCAGATGTCGAGCCGCAGCAGCGAGGAGAGCGCGTTGACGCAGCTCACGCCGACACCGTGCAGGCCGCCGGACACCTTGTACCCGCTGCCGCCGAACTTCCCGCCGGCGTGCAGGATGGTCATGACGACCTCGGCCGCGGGCCGCCCCACGTCCTGCTGGATGTCGACCGGGATGCCGCGCCCGTTGTCGTTGACCGAGCAGCTCCCGTCGTCGTGCAGCGTGACCAGGATGCGGTCGCAGTACCCGGCGAGCGACTCGTCGACGGCGTTGTCCACCACCTCGTAGACCAGGTGGTGCAGACCGCGGGGGCCGGTGGACCCGATGTACATCCCCGGCCGCTTGCGCACGGCCTCCAGGCCTTCGAGGACCTGGATGCTCGTGCCGTCGTAGGACGACTCGGCGGCGGGCGTCTGGGGCTCCATGGGGGACGACTCCGGGGCAGTTGGGGCGGGCGCTCGCAGCGCGGGAAGGACGTCGGAACGTATCCGGTACGGCCCCTCGGGGCATCCGCCTCCGGGACGTGGTGGGCGTCGATCGATCATCGAGGATCTAAGCGGTATCTCGGCGCGGCAATCCCTTCGTCGATCCTACGGGACGTCAACGGACCCGCCCTTCCCGCCCACCCTGGAGGTGGAGGTGCTCGTGGGATGGGTCCGGCATGGCTGGTGGTTGGCCTTCGCGCTGGGTTGTGGCGAGGGACGCGAACGGGGCGGGACGACCGGGACCCCGACGGACCTGCCGTCCCCGACGGTGGAGACGAGCACCGGGGAGCTCCTCGGGTGTCGCGGCGACACCATCGTCGTCGACACGGTCGGCGAGACCTTCGTCCGCGGCGTCGGCTGGAGCACCTGGGACCCCGCGCACCCCGAGCTCCAGCTCGAGGGCTGGCTGGACCGCGACGACGACGGGGTGCCCGAGGTGGAGGAGAGCTGGGAGCGCGACGAGCGGGGGCTGGTGACGCGCTACCGCCGGAAGGGCGAGGACCCGTACCGCGAGCGGACGACCTGGGACGACCAGGGGCGCGTGTCCGTCCAGACGGTCGACGAGGACGGGGATCGGGAGGACGACGAGATCCTCACGTGGATCTGGGGCTTCGGTGGTGACGACCAGGACGTGCGGCTGTCCGTGGACCTCGACGCGAGCGGCACCGCGGACGCGACCTACGACTACGACTACGACGGGGAGGTGCTCGTCGGGATCCGGTTCGCGAATGCCATGGGTGGGGGCTCGCGAATCACGTCCTTCGACTACGACGTGTACGGGCGCCTCGTCGCCGAGCGGACGGTGGACGACGCCGGCACCTTGCTGGACGTGTCGCTCACCACCTACGAGCACCCGACGGAGCCGTGGCCCCGGGTGATCACGCAGGACTGGGACGCCGACGGTGTGGTCGACACCGTCGAGCGGCGGGAGCGGGAGATCGTGGGAGACGCCACCATCGACCGCGACTTCTGGGATGTCGCACCGGACGGGGTCTGGGACCGCACCGTCGAGAGCACCTGGGTGGACGAGCGGCTGGTCCACCAGGTCCGGCACGAGCCCGGCCTGGACCAGGTGTCGAGCTGGGAGGTCGACGCCTTCGGCCGTGTCACGTGGTCCGAGGTCGTCACGACCACCCCGGACGGAACCCACGACGTGGAGACCCTCACGCGGTTCTCCGGGTCGTGCGGCAGTGGCCCTGCTTCCGGCACACCGCCGGGGGCGCGAACGACCTCCCTGCGCAGCGCCGTCAGAGCCTGGTCGTCAACCAGGACAGACCGAGCTGGTAGTTCCGACGAGGATCATCACAGCGGAAGGTCCGGACCTCCAGCTCGTAGTCGCCCGTGACCGGCGCGATCGCGTGGACGACTTCCCAGGTACGGTCGAACGAGGCCGAGCTCCCGAGGGAGGTGCCGTCCGGGGCGCGGATGCGCAGGTCCGCGTCGATCGCGGGCTCGGAACGCCAGCGCGTGTCGTCGTAGTCGGGATCGTTGGTCCAGGCGATGGACGCGCGGAGCAGGTGTCCTGCCTCGACGTGGACCGTGCGGAGGAGGGGCGCGGTCGAAGCGCACGCCGGATCGAGCTTCTCCCAGCCGCCGTCCTCGCCCTTCACGACCGCGTCGGCCCAGTCGGCCCGCACACCGCCCGCGCCGTCTCGTTCGGAGATCCTGGCGTCGTCCTCGATGTTGCTCACCGCGGAGGTCACGAGGATGGACTTCGTGACGTCGGCGCGGAAGGCCACGAGCGGGTCGCGGGACGCCATCAGCGCGGCCACACCCGTCACCGCGGGCGCAGCGAAGCTCGTGCCGTTGATGCCGCCGTACATCCAGCCCAGGAATGGGTGGTGGGCCTCACGCGTCGTCTGGATCCACACCCCGGGCGCCACCACGGTCGGTTGCTCGCGATCGTGGTGGATGCTCGCCGCGTCCCGGTGGTTCGAGAAGTCGGCCATCGTGTCGTCCACCGGGCTGGCCGTTCCGTGATCGTCGTAGGCGCCGACGGAGACGACGTTGTAGCCCTTGGACGGCGAGCCGGCGAACGTGGCGTGGTTGCCCGTCGCGACCACCTGGGTCACCCGGTGCCGCGCCACGAGGCGGTCGAACGTCCGGTCCTCGACCCCCATGCTCGCCGTCTCGTTCCCGCCCCACGAGTGGTTCACGATGCGCGCACCCCAGGCGATCGAGCGCTCCGTGGCCAGCAACAGGTTCGACCACGACCCGGAGGCGTCCGGAGGGGCGCAATCGCCGCCCACCCAGAGCCGCGCCGCCGGGGCGACGCCGTGGTCGTCGGGGTGGAGGCTGCCGATGACGCCGACCACGCCATGGGTGTGGCCGTCGGGGGTCGCGCAGCGCGCGGGCGCGTGGTCCTCCACGACGGGCACGAACGGGTTGCCGCTCGGCGCCCAACCGCCGACCTCGACCACCCCCACCTGGACCTCCCAGCCCCACCGATCGGACGTGCCGTCGATCCCGTCGCCGTGGGGGACGCTGGTGAACAGCGCCTCGTTCACCGTCCGGAGGTTGCGGTACACCGGGCGATCGAGCGCCACGGACACCACGTCCGGCCAGGCGGCGATCTCCGCGACGGCCCCGGCGCGTACGGTGCCGAACACCATCGGCAGGCTCCGGGCGGCGCGCGCGTCCTCCGCCAGCGGCGCCAGGCGCTCCATCGCGGGCGCCACCACCGGCGCGTTCCAGTCGGTCCAGAAGGCCCAGCTCAGGGCCGACAGCTCCTCGGGGTCGAGCAGGCCCGGATCGGTCGGCAGCTCGTCGAGCGGCGTGGTCATGGGACCGGGATCGCGCAGCGTGATCACCAGCGGCAGGAGCTCGTCGGGACCGGCGGTCGCGAGGCGGGCCTCGAGGTCGGGCTCCATCGTGCCGTGCAACGCGGACCAGGCCTCGGCTTCCTGCTCGCCGAGGTCGGCCGGCAGTGGACGGAGGTCGGGGTCGATCTCCACGAGCAGGACGCGGTCGGTGGTCGGATCCCACAGCTTGACCGAGGTGCCGGCGAGGCCGAGCGTCGGCCAGCTGCTCTGCGCGACCCCGATGATCTCGACCCGATCGGGGTCGGCGTCGTGGATCTCCCGGACGAGCGCGCGGACCGCGGTCTCCTGGTCGGGGGTGAGCGTGGAGGTCTCGCTGGCGTGGGCGACGAGGGACGAGAGGACGAGCGCGAGCATGGGTGCTCCAGGGGTGCGGGTGGTGGTGATCAGCGGGTCGCGAGGACGACGAGGCCGGCGGTGGTGTGCTCGACCACGCGCTCGTCGCAGGGGAGGGCGGCGACCTCCTCGGTGCCGAGGTGCTCGATGTCGCGGTGGTCGTTCGTGATGCCGATGGCGACCTGGTCGATGCCGAGGTGGTCGTTGGTGATGCCGATGGCGACGGTGTCGATGCCGCGGTGGTCGTGGGTGATGCCGATGGCCACGAGGCCCGGGCCACCCGCCAGATCGACCACGGCGTCGGCGGGCAGGAGCAGCTCGCCCTCGTCCAGGACGGCGGGCGCGAGCAGGACGGCGCGGCGACCGTCGCCGAGCTCGATCACGGCGGAGTCGACGAGCTCGAGGAACAGACCGAGCGAGAGCTCGCCCTCCTCGGTGAGGACGGTGTCGACCTCGGTGACGGGCGCGGCGACGTAGGCGGGCTCGCCGGCGAGGGCGGGAGCGACGAGGGAGAGCAACGCGAGCATGACGACCTCCAGGGTTCTGTCTGGAAGGTCACGCTCGGGGCTTGCGGGACGCTTGCGGCGGCGCGTCGACCTGGGTGACAGACCCGGAGATCAGCGTCCGAGCGGGATCTCGCGGCCCAGCGCGCGGAGCTCGGCCACGTCGCGGAGCACCGTCCGCCGGGACACGCCCAGCGCCTCCGCCAGGTCGAAGGACGTGGGTGCCGCGCCCTGGGCGGTCGCCTCGTCCAGGAGGCGCAGGAGCTGCTCGCGACGGCCCTCCGCCGTCGCCGGATCGGAGGGGAGCGCCGGCGTCCAGATCACGGTCACCCGCTCGTCCTCGGTGAGCGCACGCCCCAGCGGTGCGTCGGCCCGGGGCAGTCGGACGCGGGTCTGGCCGTCGAGCAGCGGCAGCTCGTCGGGTAGTGGCCCCAGGTGGCGGAGCACCGCCCGCGCGAGCGCCTCGTTGCCGACCAGGAAGGCGTCGAGCAGCTCGGGGTCGTCGATCGCTGCGGCGGCACCCAGCAGGGCGTCGCGAGCCTCGGCGAGGGCCGCGTGACCCGTGGGGTCGTCGAGCCCGAGCAGCACCCGGGCGCGCCGGTGCAGCACCCACAGATCGAGCCCCTCCAGCCCGTCCAGGGGTTCGAGCACCGTCCTCGCGCTCCCCGGATCGCCCAGCGCAGCGAGGACCTCGGCCAGCAGCACGCGCGCCTCGTGGACCCGGACGGCGAGCCCGAGCTCCTCGGCGGTGGCGAGCGCCTCCTCGAGGGCGGGCTTCCCGCGGGCGGCCTCGCCCCGCAGCCGGTGCACGTCGCCCACCTTGAGCAGGGCGCCGACGACGATGTAGGGGTCGGACGCGCGTCGGGCGGCCTCCACGGCGAGCTCGGCGTGGTGCAGGGCGCGCTCCAGGTCGCCGGTCCCGAGGTAGCAGCCCGCCAGGCCCTCGTGGACGAAGGGCAGCCCCGCCGCGTTCTCCTCCTCGGGCAGCGCCGCTGCGGCCTGCTGGTAGGCCTCGATCGCCTCCTCGTGCCGACCGAGGGCCTCGAGCCCGGCGCCGAGGTTGGTGCAGGCGGCGCTCCGCAGCTGCGGGTGGAAGGAGCCGCGCTCGATGGCGACGCGGTACTCCGGGATCGCCTCCTCGTAGCGGTCCCGGTACTGCGACAGGTTGGCGAGGTTGATGCGGGCGGCCAGCTCGCCGTGGACGTAGCCGACGGCCGAGGCCGCCAGGCGGGCCTCGCGGTACGCGGCGTCGGCGTCGGCGTAGCGCTGCTGCTCGGCGTGCGCGTTGCCCGCGCACAGGAGCGCCCGCACCTCGACGATGCGAGCGCCTTCGGCGTGGGCCAGCGCCACGCAGCGCTCGGCCGTGGCCAGCGCCTCGTCGTAGCGCCCGAGGCGGACCAGCACGCTCGCGGTCTCGAAGGCCGCGCGGGCGCCGCGGGTGTCGTCGGCGCGCTCCAGCCCCTCGAGTGCGGCGAGCGCCTCCTCGTAGCGGCCGGCGCGGTTCAGGGTGCGAGCGATCGCTAGCCGGGCTTCCCAGGCGGTGGTGGCGTCGCCCCGGCCGGTCGCCTCCTCGGCCACGGCGGCGGCGAGCGCGCGCGCGTCGGAGCCACGACCCTCCTCGACCCAGGCCAGCACCCGGTCCAGGCGGGCTCGTCGGCCCAGCTCGTCGTCGTCCAGCCGCAGCGCGATGGCCTCGACCTCCTGCAGCCGGTCCGGATCGGGTCGTCCGTTCATCGCCCCCGCTCGCGCCGCCGCCGCGAGCGCCCGAGCCCGCAGCCGCCAACCGCCGGGGTCCGCCGGTGCATCCAGCACGTCGAGGGCGAGCTCGAGGCGCTCCAGGGCGTCTCGGGGGGCGCCGGCCCGCAGGGCCTCCTCCGCGGCGATCACGGCCGCCTCCGCCATCCCCGTCCGGTCTCCCAGCGCTTCGAGGTGGCGGGCCACCTCCGCCGGATCGGTCGCGCCGTCGAGCGCCCGGCGGTGCTGGGCCGTGCGCTGCTCGGCGGACGCCGACGCCGACACCACGTCCGCGACGAGCGCGTGGCTGACGCGGAGACCGGGGCCCTCGGCCACGAGCCAGCCCCCCTCGCGCAGCCCTGCGGCCACCTCCACGGGCGCCCCGACGCCGGCGACCGCCGCGATGCGCTCGAGCGGACGGGCGCCCCCGAGAACGGCGGCCGCGAGCAGCAGCCCGCGCGCGTCTGCAGGGAGTGCCTCGAGGCCCGATCGCACGATCGCGTCGAGCGCGGCCGGGACCTCCGTGGCGTCCCCGTGGCGTGCCCAGGCGACGACGAAGAGCGGATGCCCGCCAGCGCGCTCCACCAGGGCGCGGACCAGCTCCTCGTCGGGCTCGCCCAGCGTGGCCTCCGCCAGCCGCGCCACGTCGTCGGGCGCGAGCGGGCCGAGGGAGAGGCGGTCGATCGCGTTCCCACGCAGCCCCCGCAGCCCTTCGAGCAGGCCGCCCTCGCGCCCTTCCAGCGGACGGAAGGCGAAGAGGCGGGCGATGGCGCCGCGGGTCGGTGCCCCGAGGACCTCGAGCGACGCGTGGTCCATGCGGTGGGCGTCGTCGACCACGAGCGCCAGGGGGCTCGTCGTCGCCAGCGCCTCCACCACCAGGCGCAGCGCCTCCTGGCGCCGCCGGCGCTCGTCCTCGGGCTCGAGCGCTGCCGCGGGCCCGGGGGCGATCGGACGCAGCTCGGGGACCACCTCGGCGGCGGCGGCGATCCACGCGGGGTCCACCGCGCGCCGGACCCCCTCGACCGAGACGGGATCGAGCCCGCTCGCGAGGAGCGACGCCACGACGCCGTACGGGCGCGACCCGACGGCACCCGCGTCCGCCAGCAGCCACCGCATCCCGCGCAGCGTGGCGGCGGGCTCGCAGGCGTGCAGCAGCCGGGATTTGCCCATCCCCGGGGCGCCCTCCACCAGGACCGTGACCACCGCGCCGCGGGCGGCCTGGTCCAGCGCCCCCACCAGCCGGTCGAGCTCCTGCTCCCGCCCCACCAGCGGCCAGCGTTCGGGGCGCGTTCGGGGCGCGGGGTCCGTCTGGCGCAGGCGGCGGACCAGCGCCAGCGTCTCGGGCTCGGGCGCCAGGCCCAGCTCGCGCTCCAGCCGCTCGCGGAGCTCGCCGAAGTGGGCGATGGCCTCCGCGCGCCGCCCGAGCAGGCCGAGCGCCGCCATCAGCTGTCGGTGGGCGGGCTCGGACCAGGGCGCGATCCGGACCAGGCGACGCGCCAGGCGCAGCGCCTCGGTGGGGCGGCCCGTCTGGCGGTGGCGCTCGCAGAGGCCTTCCAGCGCCTCCCGCAGGAGCTCGACCAGCTCCTCGCGCCGCTCCACCACCCAGTCCACCCAGACGCCGGGCAACAGCTCGCCCTGGTGGAGCGCCTCGGCTCGTGCCCAGCTCCGCTCGCGCTCCGTGGGGTCGTCGGCCTCGCGCGCGGCGCGGACCTCGGCCTCGAAGCGGATCGCGTCCACGTCGATCGGACCGGCGAGGAGCAGATCGTCGCCGTCCGCGAGCAGCCGCTCGGAGCCCAGCCCGCGCCGGAGCCGGCTCGTGGCCTCGGAGAGGCGCTTGCGGGCGCCACCCTCCTCCTCGTCCGGCCACACCGCACGCAGCACGGCCGCGCGGCCCGCTCGTCCGCCGCGCAGCGCCAGGAAGGTCAGCAGCAGCCGATGGCGCTCCGAGCCGACGGCGAGCTCCTGGCCGTCCACGGTCAGCGCGAACCCGCCCAGCACCCGCAGCGACACCGCGCCCATGGTCAGGGCCCGACCGTGAGCGCGCCCGCCTCGACCGTGATCACCAGCGTGTCGGTGATCGGCAGCGCCGCCCGGACGGGGCCGGGGTCGGTGGTGGTCGCGAGGACCTGCGCTCCGAGCTCGGAGACGTGGCGCACGAGCCTCCCGGTGCGCTCGGCGTCGAGCTCGCTCGACACGTCGTCGAGCAGGAACATCGGCACGGTCCCCCGCGCCCGCGCGGCCACCATCTCGGCGAGCTTGAGCGCGAGCACGATCGACCGCACCTGCCCGCGGGAGGCGAAGTCCCGCGCGGCCCGGCCGTCGAGCGTGGCGCGGACGTCGTCGAGCTGGGGACCCGCCAGCGTCGTCCGTCGGTCCAGCTCGCGCTCCCGCGTCGCGCCGAGCTTCTCGCGCAGCGCCGCCACGCGCTCGGCGGCGTTCTCGCCCTTCGCGTGGCTCTGCAGCGTGAGCGTCAGATCGCCGTGCCCGCCCGCGATGCCGTCGTGCAGCTCGCGGACGTGCGGCATCAGCTCGTCGAGCATCTCCTGCCGGCGCTGGACCAGGGCACCCCCGAGGGACGCCAGCTGGTCGTCGAGCACGTCGAGGAACGCGGGGTCGGGGCGCTCCATGCGGAGCAGGGCGGCCTTCTGGTCGAGCACGCGGCGCAGGGCGCGGACCTGGTCGAGGTGGGCGGGGCGGGCGGTGAACGCGGCGCGATCGAGCCAGTTCCGGCGTCGGCCGGGCTCGCCGGTCACGATCTCGGCGTCGGACGGGGTGAAGCTGACCGCGCGGACGCGGGCGAAGTAGTCGGCCAGATCCGTGACCTTGCGGTCGTCGAGGAAGGCGCCGCGGCCATCGCCGTCGAGCGTGACCGACAGCTCCTGCTCGATGCCGTTGAGCGCAACCCTCCCGCTCACGGCGGCGGAGCGCTCCCCCCAGCGCATCAGCTCGCGGACGCGTCGCCCTCGCAGGGGCTTGAGGGTGGCGAGGAGGTGCGCGGCCTCGAGCGTGTTGGTCTTGCCCTCGCCGTTGCGTCCGCAGAGCACGACGAACGGCGCGTCCACCGACACCCTCGCGTCGACGAGGTTGCGGAAGCGCTGGAAGGACAGCTCTCGCAGGCGGACGGCGGCGGACAAGCGAGACGCTTATCGCGCGTCGGGCACCACGGCGTGGACGAGGTTCTTCACGGTCGTCGCCGTCGCGTCCTTGAGAGCCGCGGCGAGGGCCGCACCGGGGACGGGCAGCCGGACCGAGGTCTTCACGCGGTACTCCACGCGGGTTCCAGTCTCCGTCGCGACCACCGTCCAGTCCGTCGCGTACGCCGAGAAGTCCTCGCTCGCCACGAGCTCCTCGTGCCACCCGTTCGCCGTCGGGCAGCGCCTGGCGACGAAGCGCAGCGGGTGGAACAGCCCCCGCGTCTCGCGCTTCACCTCCCGACAGCGGCCCGCGTCCTCCGAGGCCGCCTCCACCGACAGCACCTCGGGCGACAGGCGCGAGGTGGCCTGGACGTCCGCCAGCACCGCGCGCACCGCGTCCGGCGACGCCTCGATGACCGCGACCGCGACCACGGTCCCGTCGGATTCCACCGTGAGAGCAGGCTCCTGCCCCCACGCCCACGACGCCAACAGCATGCCCAACATGTCCAGGAGCATATCCGACCCGCGCGTCAGTTTCACGTCCGATGTCGCATCTCGCGCGCGATCAGGGCGCCGATCGCGACCATGACGACGACCGCACCGATCCAGGGCCACGGTGGGCCAGCGGGCGGTGGGCCCGGCGGCGGCAGGTCGTGGGGCACCTCGCCGCGCAGGGGTGGGCGGGGCACGGCGATGTCGGCGCGAGCTGGCAGGACGAGGACGATCACGGCTGCCTCGCGCGCAGGACCAGCTCGAACGGGCCGCGCGGGACCTCGTCGGACAGGTAGGCCTCGAGCTCCACGGGAGCGCAGATCGCGCGCAGGCGGTCGGCGTCCAGAGCATCGAGCGTCACCTCGCCCCCGCACACCGGCGCAGGGTCGCGCGCGGCCCCGAGCGGTGCGGTGCGCACGTCACCCGCGGCCCCGTGGAGGGCGCCGAGCGTCCGCAGGAGCACGTCGGCGTGCGCGTCTCCCATCAGCGGCGTGGCCTCGAGGCAGCGCCAGTCCTCCCTGGCCTCGGGGTGCGCCGCCGCGACCGTGTCCCAGGTGGGTCCGCAGGCGCGCCACAGGGCTTCGAGCGCCCCCACCTGTTGCTCCGCGCTCGCGGGGCAGGAGGTATCCGACGGGAGGAGGCGGGTGCCGTCGGCGGCCGTGAGCGTGCCGCCCGCGTCGTCGATCCGCAGCGCGAGCGCCACCGGGCACACCTCGTCGGTCGCGGTGGCGGCGCGCACCCGGCCCTCGGCCGCCCCCGCGAGGACGAAGCTCCCCGCCTGCTGGGCGACGGTGACGCCGACGCGGAAGAGCGTGTCCGCCGAGGTCGCGGCGTCCGGCACGATCAGCACCACCCTCGTCCCGTCCAGGTCGTGGGCCCGCAGGTCGCGCAGGCCCTGCTCGAGCCCGGGCACGATCCAGTCCGTGCCCGGCAGCACGCCATCGACGAGCGTGGCGACCGTCCGCTCGACCACTGCCTCGGGTGGCAGCTCCTCCCAGCGCGCCAGCGCCGGCGCCCGGTCGTCGACGTCGATCCGATCGCGACGGACGACCACCCGCGGCCAGTACCCGACCGACTCACCGGAGGACATCTCGACCAGATCGAGGTCCTCGACCCGCTCCAGCGCGGCGCTGTCCTCCCACCACGGACGCTCCCGCCCGGCGATGGCGGGCCAACCTCCCGTGCACGCCGCCCAGTACGTGGCCCACATGCGGCCTCCTCCAGATGCGCGTACACTGCCGCACCATGATCGAACTGACCACGTTGGGCGCCGCGAAGACCGTCACCGGCAGCAAGCACCTGCTGCGCACGTCCAAGGCCAGGGTCCTCCTGGATTGCGGGTTGTTCCAGGGACATCGAGCAGAGGCCAACGCCCGCAACCACGCGTTCCCGGTGTCGGTCGACGATCTCGACGCGGTGGTCCTGTCGCACGCCCACCTCGACCACTCCGGGGCGCTGCCCGTGCTCTACAAGCTCGGGTATCGGGGCGCGGTCTTCTGCACGCCCGCGACGCGCGACCTGCTCGCCCCGATGCTGATGGACTCCGCCAACATCCAGCAGTCCGACGCCCGCCACATCGCCAAGCGGATCGCGCGCGGCCAGAAGGACCTCGAGCCGGTCGAGCCGCTGTACGACGAGGACGACGTGGCGGGGCTCCTGGGCCTCGTGGTGTCCGAGCCGTACCACCGCACCTTCGACGTGGCGCCCGGCGTGCGCGTGACCTTCGACGACGCCGGGCACGTGTTGGGCAGCGCCATCGTCACGATCGACGTGGAGGACGGTGGCTCGAAGCGGCGCATCGTCTTCAGCGGCGACCTCGGACGCCACCACCTCCCCATCCTGCGGGATCCGCAGGTCCCGACGGGCGCGGACGTGCTGATGATGGAGAGCACGTACGGCGACCGCCTGCACGGACCCATCGAGGTCACGGAGGACGCGCTCTGCGAGGTCGTGACCCGCACCGTCGAGCGCGGTGGGCGCGTGCTGATCCCGTCGTTCGCCCTCGAGCGGGCGCAGGAGGTGGTCTACACGCTGAAGAAGCTGCGCGCGTCCGGGCGGCTGCCGAAGATCCCGGTCTACGTGGACTCGCCGCTCACCGTCGCGCTGACCGCCGTGTTCCGTCTGCACCCCGAGTGCTACGACAAGGAGGCCGCCCGACTGCTCCGCTCGGCGGACTCGCCCTTCGACTTCGACGGCCTGCGCTACGTCTCCGACGTCGACGACAGCAAGGCGATCGACACCACGCCGGGCTCGAAGATCATCATCGCAGCGAGCGGGATGTGCGAAGGCGGCCGGGTCCTCCACCACCTGCTCGCGATGTGCGCGGACCCGAAGAACACCATCCTCATCGTGGGTTTCCAGGCCGAGCACACGCTCGGCCGTCGACTGGTGGAGCGTCGGCCGGAGATCCGGATCTTCGGCGAGAGCCGCCCCTTGCGCGCCGAGGTCGTCACCCTGAACGGCTTCTCCGCGCACGCCGATCAGACGGGCCTGATCGAGTGGGCGGATCAGGTGGCGCGGCAGGGGATGCTGTCGCGCATCGTGCTCGTCCACGGCGAGCCCGGACCGCAGGGGATCCTCGCGAAGAAGCTCCAGGAGGGTGGGATCTGCGGCCGGGTCGACATCCCCGCGATGGGCGAGACGATCCGCCTCTGATCGGCTCGGACTACTGCTCGAAGCAGTACAACCCGACCGCCATGTTGCAGTTGCTGATCCCCGCGTCCACCCACTGGGAGGTGCTGCGGGCGGTGGATCCGCGTCGGCCCTGGAAGCTGCTCGAGGAGCGCGTCCAGCCGTTGCAGGTCTCGGCAGCGAGCGTGTTGGGTGCCGAGATGCCCGTCCACACGATCTTGTTGAACGGGCTCACGGCCGTGCCGAACTCGGTGACGTTGAGCAGGCCGTCGATCGTCCCGTCCGTCAGGTCGCCCAGGTCGTCGGCGACCTTCAGCGTGGAGTTCACCTTCACCCAGGGATCGGCATACGAGAAGCGGGTGGCGGGGAGGCCGTCGGTCGGGCTCGCGATCCAGGCCTTCCAGGTGCCGCCGAGGCCCGCGGCGTCCGCGCGCGCCTGGCACTTCGCGTCGGCGCCGGCGACACCGCCCAGGTTTCCGTTGTAGGTCGTGGAGGTCACGAAGGCGCGCGGCCGCGCCGTCAGCTCGAACACGTACGCGAAGCTGCGCGAGCAGTCCACGACGTTGCCGGTCGTGTCGAGCGTCGCGTCGTTGCCGAGCGGCAGCACGAAGGCGGCGGGGCTGGTGGACGCGTTGACGTAGTTCCTCGTGTAGATCGGCTCGACGTAGAACTGCTCGCCCGCCATGCCGGTGGTGTGCGTCACGATGGTGCGGATCGTGCGGCTCGTGGGCGGGCACCCGGTGCCACAGTTGGTGCAGGTGTTGGACACCAGGGTGAAGTCGGCGTTGGCCACCCGGAACAGCGGATCGGCGCCGAGCCGGACGGTGGCGATCTCGCCGGTCACCGGGTCGCCGACGATCGCGAAGGAACCGGGCCCCATCTGGGCGAGCACGTCGTCCAGCTCGGCATTGGCGGGCAGGTCACCGTCGATGACGTACCCCTCGTCGAGCGAGGGTGCGAGAGGGACCTCCTCTCGTCCCAGGTCGCAGGCGGCCGTGAGCAGCAGCAGGGCGGGCCAGGGTCGAATGAACACGGAGAGCTCCTGGGTCAGGGTGTGAAGCTTCCACCGAAGGCGGTGGTGACGGCGGGCAGGGTGCCCAACTTCCGCAGGCGGGGACGTTCGAAGACGGGTCGGCGCTGTGCAGGGCGATGGTGTGTCTCTGCGTCACGAGCAGCGGGCGCGTCGGAGGACGTCGTCATCTCGGATCTCCTGATTTCCCGTGGATCATGTGTAATGTTGCATGCCCAGGCCGGCCGCGCCATTTTCCGCGATCCACCGAACCAGGATTCGGTCCTACGGTACTCGTCTTGTTTCGGAGAAACGGTTGACGAGCCGAGCCGAGCTGGAAGTGTGTTCTGCTGCATGCGACGGTTTGTCGCACCAGATGGGACGGTCCGCTCAGGACACCCAGGGGAGCTCGCGCGGGTCCTTGCCCAACCGTTCCAGGCGGGAGCGCAGCCACTCGCGGACCTCGTCCACCCCGATCGGCGTCTCCGAGAGCTGCGGCAGCGGGTCGAACGCGGCGGCCAACAGGTCCTCCTCACCGACACCGAGCTTCTTGCGGCAGTCCTCGAGGAGCCGGTCCCGGTCGGCGGGTCGCAGCGTGTCCACCTTGTTCACCACGACGAGCACGGGGCGCCGTCGAGCCACGCAGGCCGCGTGGTCCGCCTTCTCGCGCGCCTGCACGCCGCCCTGCGCGTTCACCAGGTACACGAAGACGTCGATGTGATCGAGCACCTGGCGTGCCTCTTCGGTCACGGACTCGACGACGTCGCCCATGCCGGGGGTGTTGACCACGAACAGCGCGCTCGCCTCCGGCAGCCGTCGGATCTCGACCTCCTTCGTGCTGCCGGCGACCGGGTTCACGTTGCCCGTGGGCATGCCGAAGATGGCGCCCATCGCCGCGTCCTTGCCCGACGAGGGCGAGCCGACGATGCCGACGGTGACGCGGTGGCGCACGGACTGGCGCAGGCGGCTGACGGCGAGGATGGCGGGGATCGCGAGCTCGTCGCGCGGACGCCCCAGCCACAGCAGGAGCAGGCAGCCCGGCATGGGGAGCACCGGCTCGGTCACCAGGCGCGTCAGGAAGAGCCCGAAGCCCTGCGGGTGGCGGACCTCGAGCAGCTGGGCCGCCCGGGTCCCGTCCAGCGGCACCGGGGGCTCGCCCGCGACCTCCTCCCAGCGGCGGGCACGCTCCTCGTCAGGAAGCCCCTCCCACTCGCGCATGACCTGCTGGCGCACGATGGCGAGCTCGGCGAGCTCGGGGTCCAGCGGGACCTGGAGCCCCAGGCGCATGCCGACGTCGCGCAGCACCTCGTCGTAGGGCGGGGGACGGCCACCGTGCCGCAGCGCGTTGAGCAGCTGGTGGGTCGCGGCGTGCCGCAGGCGCGCGTCGATCGCGGACGCCAGCGACGCGAGCTTCATGCCCTCGTGCTTGATGCGCAGCTGCTCGGCGAGCGGGAGGAGCTCGTCGCGGTGGCACTTGCGGAGGAGCTCGGTGAGCTCGGAGCTCACCCGTCGGCCTGCTGGCGGTACTCGAAGGCGCTCGCGTCGAACACGTCGCGCAGCTCGGCACCCGTCATCTTCCCGTCCCGCTGCAGGAAGGTCACGGTCGCCCGCCCCACCCCGTAGGTCGTCGCGCCCGAGATCACGGCGCCGATGCCGGACACCGCGACCGTCACGATCTGCCCGCCGGGCAGCCAGCCCGCCGCCTTCGCCGCCTCGAGCGCCCAGCGCACGAAGCCCTTGCTGCCGCCGGCGAGCACCTCGCCGAGGATGAACAGCACGATCTCCTTGTCGATCCGCCGCCCGAAGACCGCAGCCAGGTCGGAGATGAGCTTGACCTGCACCGCCGTGACCGCGGTGGCGTCGGCCCCCGGGATGGGGATGGCGCCCGCCACCGCCGCCTTCTTGGCCGCCGACTGGATGATGGGCTCGCAGGCCGCGACCTTGTTGCGCACGTTCTTCGCGAACAACAGCGCCTTGCCGCCCTCCGTCAGGTGCTCGTGGATCCACGCCAGCACCTTGTCCACGCCGATCGGCTCCTCCGAGAGCTGCGGCAGGGGGTCGAAGGCCGTGACCACCGCCATGTCGGCGGGCACACCGAGCTGCACGAGCGTGCTGCGGACGAAGTCCTCGCGCTGGTTCGGGCGGATGAGGTCGATCTTGTTGAGGCACACCAGCGTCGGCCGGTTCAGGGCGCGGATCTTGTCGAGGTCGCGCCGCTCGTCGATCGTGGCGCCGCCGTCGCAGTTCACGACGTAGATCGCGAGATCGAGGTGGTCGAGCACCTCCTCCGCCCGCGCCTGCACCTCGGCGCGCAGGTCGCCGAAGCCGGGCGCGTTGACCACGAGCAGCCGCCGCTCCGGGTCGACGGCCGCGACGCGCACGTGCTCGGTCGAGCCCGGGATCGGGTCCACCTGACCGAAGTCCACGCCGAAGATCGCGCGGATCGCGGCGTCCTTGCCGGAGGAGGCGGAGCCGAGGAACGCGACGGAGAGCGTCTGCTGGAGCGCGTCGTGCACCTCGGTCGCGGCCAGCTCCCAGCGGGTAGTGACCTGGGTGGCGAGCGAGGGGACGGGGAGGTCGGAAGACATGGTCTAGAAGTAGTAGCGGAAGCCGACGCCGCCATCCACGTACGGGCCGGGCGCCGGGAACAGCACCAGGTCGAACGCCAGCTCCACGTAGAACTGCATGGGGAGGGACTCGAGATCGAAGTCCAGGCCGAACGGGACGCGCGCCCCGAAGCCGAACTCGTCGTAGCGGCCGTTGTAGTAGTAGTCGCCGAAGACCAGGAACCCGCCGACGCCGATGCGGAACGGGATGGCGACGCCACCACCGCTCGTCAGCTCGACCAGGTGCCAGTGGAAGGCCGCCTGCAACGCGAGGTTCGAGTAGTAGTAGTCGTTGTTGTAGTAGTGGCTGCCGACGGTGAAGTCGATCGCGTTGGTCCGGCCACCCAGGTAGTACTTGCCGGTCAGGCCCAGGGGGTCACCGAGCTGGATGCCGAGCCCGAACATGTTGGACGTGCCGATCTCGGTGGCCTGGGCATCGCCCATGAGGGCGGCGAGTGCGAGCAGGGTCAAGGGTCCTCCATCGGGGGCGGAGTCTACATGACATGCGCACCGGCCCGTGGAACACTGAACGCGTGAACCCGATCGCGGTGGCCATCCCCCTGTTCTTCGTGTCGATCGGCGTCGAGCTCGGCGTGGCGCGGGTCATGGGCCGCTCCGTCTACCGCTTCGCGGACGCTGTCACGGACCTGTCGTGCGGCATCAGCCAGCAGGTGACGGGCGTGCTGATGCATGCGCTGCTGGTGGCGCCCTACCTCGCGGTCTACGCGCTGACACCCCTGCGGCAGGGGGGTGCCTGGTGGGTCCACCTCGAGACCTTCCTGCTCGTGGACTTCCTCTACTGGGCCTGGCACCGCTTCACGCACGAGACGAACATCGGGTGGACGACGCACGTGGTGCACCACCAGTCCGAGGACTACAACCTCGCGGTCGCGCTGCGCCAGAGCATCACGTCGTCCTGGTCGAGCGTGCCGTTCTACCTCCCGCTCGCCGCGATCGGCATCCCGCCCGAGGTGTTCTTCCTCCACACGGCGCTCAACACGCTCTACCAGTTCTGGATCCACACCGAGCTCGTCGGCAGGCTCGGTCCGCTCGAGTGGGTGTTGAACACGCCGTCGCACCACCGCGTGCATCACGCCGTGAACCGGCAGTACCTCGACCGGAACTACGCCGGCGTGCTGATCGTGTGGGACCGGCTGTTCCGCACCTTCGAGCCCGAGGTGGAGGAGCCGGTCTACGGCACGGTCGAGCCGATGAACAGCTTCAACCCGCTGTGGGCCAACCTGTGGTGGTTCGCGCAGCTCGGGTCGGACACGGTCGCTGCCGCCTCCGTCGGCGAGAAGCTGAAGCTGTGGATCTCGCCCCCGCACTGGCGCCCGTCGGGCCTGCCGCCGCACCCCGAGCCCCTGCTCCACCGCCGCGAGGACCAGGTGAAGTACGACCCGCGCGGCTTCCCCGGCCTCGCCGTGCACGTGGTCGGGCACTTCGTGCTGGTGGCGGTGCTCGTCGAGGTGCTGCTGCTCTCCGAGCTGACGTGGAACGCGGCTGCGCTGATCACCGCCTGGGTGCTGCTGACGGTGACCGCCTGGGGTGCCTGGTTCGAGGGGCGTCGCTGGGCGATGGCCGCCGAGATCGTGCGCGCCTGGTTGACCATCCCAGCGCTGGTCGCCGCCTTCGGGTACGACTGGGGCGTGCCGGTGGGCGCCGGCGTGACGCTCGCCATCCTGGGCTTCGTGGGCTGGCGTCGCTACGGAGTGAGACCCGCCACCGCCTGACGGTCGGAGGCGTCGAGCAACGCTTCCCTTCCGACGGCCGCCAGGACCTCCGGGGTCGGATCGCGGCCGGGCAGCGGGAGCAGCGCGACGTCGTGGTCGGGCCATCGGTCGACGGCCGAGCGCGCGTGGGTCGCCCAACCCTCCACCTCGTGGGCGGGCGCGTGTCCGTGGGACACCGCGGCCAGCAGGTCCACCATCGAGCGCAGCACCGACCGGGGGAGCGACGTGAGCCGCGTCGCCTCCGGGCCGCGGGCCATCAGCAGGTTGGGCGTGGGTCCGAGCAGCTCGCCCGGTCGATCGGGGTCCGCCTGCCCGAGGAGCGCGAAGGGGAGCGCCGCCGGCGGGATCACCGTCCACCCACAGCGACCCCAGAGTCGCATCCGCGCGAGGGACTCGGGGACGTCGGGGTCGTACGGATCGAGGTCGGCCACGATCACGCACGGCAGGTCCGGGCTGCGACCGAGGCGCGCGGCGGACCGGGCGAGGAACGGCAGGCGGGTCGAGAGGTCCACCGCCGCGCCCACCCCGTCCCCGCGACGAGCCGGGTCCGTCGTGATGTTCGAGCCCAGCCCGAGGATCAGGTCCGGACCGAACGCGTAGCGACCGTCGATCACCGCCACGAGCTCACCCTCGAGGTCGACGACCCGAACGAGCTGGTAGTCGATGCCCACCTGCCCGTGGAAGCGGGGCGTCTCGATCTCGGCGCGCAGGACCTCGCGCGGCTCGATCTCCCCGAGGGGTCCGAAGCACGCGGCCATGAAGTCGTAGGTCTCGTCGAAGCGGTCGCCGTCGACGCACTCCAAGCGATGGCGGTCGGCGGCGGCCTGGATGCGCGGATCCACGATCCGGCCCGCGGGGAACACGATGGGGAGGAGGGGTTGCACGTCCCCGACGTAGCGCCGGGCGCCTGGCGGGCGTTGACACCACGTTGGGAACCGTTGTCGTCCGGTTGCGCGAACCCTGGGCACAAGCCCGCGCATCGCCCGGACAACCACGCCGCGCGCGAGCGGCGTAGGACCGGAGACCCAGGAGGCCGCATGGCTCCCCCCGTCACCGACCGCTACCTCGAGCTCGACCCCGCCCGACCGCTGTTCCACTTCGTCGGCGACGACGGGCGCACCGAGCGGACGCTCACGGCGGGGCAGCTGGCGGAGGCGTCGGAGGCACTGGCCCGGGGGCTCGTGGAGCAGGGGCTGCGTCCCGGCGACCGCGTGCTGTTGGCCCACCTGCCCTCGCTCGACGTGGTGGTGGCCGTCGCGGCCGCGCTGCGGATCGGGCTGATCGCCGCCCCCGTGCCTCCACCGAACCCGGCGGACCTCGAGCGCGACCTGCCGAGGTTCGCGGCGATGGCCCACAGCTGCGGCGCGGTCGCGATCCTGAGCCACCGACCCTACCTGCGGGCGCGGGCCGTGGCGCAGGCGCGGGGCATGGTCCGCCGGCTGTTCGGGCGTGCCCGCGTCTACTGGCCCGACCTCCCGTGGCACGCGACGGACCAGCTCCGGGGCACGGCCACCCTGCCCACCCGGGTCGTGCGGTCCGGCGACGTGGCGCTGCTGCAGTACACCTCCGGTTCGACGGCGACGCCCCGCGGCGTGCGCATCACACACGGGAACCTCGCCCACCAGCTCGCCTGCAACGCGGAGGACCTGGGCCTCGATGCCGAGGCGCGCTGCGTGATGTGGCTGCCCCACTTCCACGACTTCGGGTTGATCAGCGGCATCTGCAGCGTGCTCGCGGGGAACGGCAGCCTGACGATGTTGTCGCCGCTGACCTTCCTGCGCCGTCCCGAGTCCTGGATCGAGGCCCTCTCCCGGTCCCGGGCGACGCACACGGCCGCGCCGAACTTCGCGTACGACCTGGTCGTCCGCAAGACCACCCCCGCCCGTCGCGCAGGCTGGGACCTCAGCGCCCTCCGCGTCGCGATGAGCGCCGCCGAGCCGGTCCACGACAGCGTCGTGCGGGCCTTCTGCGACGCGTTCGCGATCTCCGGGATGCGTGCGGAGGCCTTCTGCCCCGCCTACGGCCTGGCCGAGCACACCGTCGGTGTCTCGGTCGGAGGTCGCGGGCGCCTGCGGGTCGCCCGGCGCGAGCTCGAGGCCGGGCGGGTGCGGCCCGTGGAGGACGACGGACCGGGGAGCCGCACGCTCGTGGGCTGTGGTCGTCCTTCGCGCGACGTGGTGGTGCGGATCGTGGACCCCGAGACGCGGGCCACGCTCCCGGCCGGCCGCGTGGGCGAGATCTGGGTGGACTCTCCGAGCAAGGCGGACGGGTACTGGGGCCTGCCCGACCTGGGCGGGGCCACGTTCGAGGCGCGGGTGGCCGATCCGACGGACGGGCGGGGCTACCTGCGGACCGGCGACCTCGGCTTCCTGCACGAGGGCGAGGTCTACGTCACGGGTCGGCTCAAGGACCTGATCATCGTCCGCGGACGCAACCTGCACCCGCAGGACCTCGAAGCCTCGGTCCGCTGGGCGCACCCCTCCATCCGCCCCGGTGGCGTGGCCGCGTTCTCGGTGGAGCGTCCTGGCGCCGACGAGGAGCTGGTGGTGCTGCTCGAGACCCGCGAGCCGCCGTCGGCGGCCGACGCCGAGCGGGTGGCGACGCAGGTGCGACGCCGGCTGGCGGCCGATCACCAGGTCGCCTGTGGAACCGTGCTGGTCGGAGGACCGGGTGTCGTCCGCAAGACGACCAGCGGCAAGGTCCAGCGGCGGGCCTGCCGCGACGCCTGGCAGGCGGGGGAGCTGACCGTCCACGCCGTCGCGGGCGGCCGCGAGGGGGTGGCGGAGGTACCGGTCGTCGAGGAGGTCGCCGTCGATCCGCGCTTCGACGTGGACCCCGCGTTCCGGGCGCTGATCGTCCGGGCCGCGCGGTACCTCGGATCGGCGCGCGGAGAGAAGGCGCCCGGCGGCGTCGGGCTGCGTGGGGAGCTCGTGTGCGAGCCGGCTCCCGAGGTCCCGCCCACGGCGCTGTTCCGTACGGGGAGGGTCGTGCCCGCGCTGCTCCGCCACGACAACCGGACCAGCGAGGACGACCTGGCGCCGGACGCGCGGGTGGCGGGCCTGCGCCTGCTCGAGTCGGAGCGCCCCGACGAGCCCCTGCTGGACCTGCCCCTGCTCACGGGGCGGTGCTTCTTCCATCGGACCGCCGCGGACTTCCTGCGGTACTCGGTCGCGAGCCCCGAGGAGCGTGAGGCGTCGTTGCGGGCGGAGCCCCACCGGATCGAGGCCGCCTGGGAGGGCATCTGCCTCGGTGGGTCGTACACGACCTTCCGGTACCACTCGCAGACCGCGCGGCACTTCGTCGCGGACGACGGAACGTCGTGGTTCGCGCGCTACCGGCTCCGCGACCCCGCGCGCACCGACGAGGTCCCCCCGGTCGATCGCGGCGGGCAGCTCTTCCCACCCAGCGGTGCCCCACGCCCACCCGGGCAGGAGGGGTCCCCGACGGCGCTCCGCGACGAGCTCCTGGCGCGGGTGGCCGCCGGCGGCGTGCGCTACGTGCTGGAGGTCCAGCTCCGGCGTGCGGACGAGGCCGACGAGGACGAGCTCCTCGACGCCACCCGGCCCTGGTCCGAACCCTGGCGGAGCCTCGGGCAGCTCCGGCTGGACACGGTGCTCGACCCCGCGATCGTGGCCGGACTGAGCCTCAACCCCGCGGTCGCCCCGGTCGGGCACGGTGTGGTCTGGGCTCGCAGCGCCACCTCGTCGGCGTCGATCGACCACGTCCGCAGCGTGCTGTACGAGGTCGCCGCCGCGGCGCGGCTGGGACGCCCGCTGCCCGCCGAGCTCGCCGCCTGGCTCGCTCCCGACGAGCCGCCCGCGCAGCGGATCGCCGTGGTGGGCGCAGGCGCTTCGGGCCTCACCCTCGCCCGGGCGCTCGAGCGGCGCGGGGCGCGGGTCACCGTGATCGAGCGAGAGGCCACCGTCGGCGGGATGTGCCGCACCGAGGTGATCGACGGGGTCACCTGCGATCTCGGTGGACACATGATCTTCCGCAGCCTCTACCCGACGATCACCGCCCTCGCGGAGGAGCACGGCCAGCGCTTGATCCCGGACTTCCCCGACGCCGAGGTCTCGCTCGCCACCGGTCGCGTGACCCCGCCGACCCGGCCGCCGGAGGAGGTCGTGGCTCGCGTCGCGAGGCTCGTGGCGGCGTCGGGTGCACGGAGCCCGGGCCTGGTCTCGACCCATCCGTCGCTGTTCGTCCCGATCGCCCGTTGGCTCGAGGAGGAGGACCTGGGGGAGGTCTGGCGTTGGATGGGGCCGGTGTTCGTGGGCGCGGGCTACGGCCACCTCGAGGACGAGGTCCCCGCGGCCTACCTCGCGCGGTCGTTCGCCCACACGCACGACGCCGCCGACCGCTTCCAGCTCGAGCGCGGCTTCGAGGCGCTCTGGACCTCGGTGGCCGAGCGTCTGGCGGACGTCCGCGTGGGCACGGCGGTCGTGGGGTGTCGACGGAGCGAGCGGGGGGTGGAGCTCACGCTGCGCGGCCCGGGCGGCGAGCGGACGGAGCGCTTCGACCAGCTCGTCGTGGCCCATGCGCCCAGCGGCGCGGGCTGGCTCGACGCCGACGAGGAGGAGCGCGATCTCTTCGGTCGGGTGCGCCACCTGCGCTACGTGAGCGCGTTCGCGGAGGTGGACGGACTGCCAGAGGAGCTCCGCGAGCGCTGGTGCTTCGTCCCCGAGCACACGTCGGACGGACGCAGCCGCGGGCACGTCCTGTCCTTCGTCCAGCTCGACCGCCACCGTCCGATCGTGGGCTTCATCTGCTACGAAGGACCGAACGGGCCCGACGAGGCCGCTGTCCGCGAGGACTTCGCGCGACTCGGGGGGACGCTGCGGCGCGTGGTGCGCTGGCATCCGTGGTCCTACTTCCCGCACTTCTCCAGCGAGGACCTGGCCTCCGGAGTGCTCGACCGGTTCGAGGGTCTTCAGGGACGGCGCTCGACCTGGCACGCGTCGACCGCGCTGTCGTTCGAGCTGACCGAGTGCGCGGCGGCCTACGCCGAGGCGCTCGCCGAGCGGATCGTGGCCCGGCCGGGCGCGTCCGTGCCCGTCGGTACGCCTTCTGCCGCAGCCCCCGAACCCGCCACGACCTTCGCCGCGTTCCGCCGGTTGGTGGACGCCGAGCGCGCCCGGGTCCTGGCCTGGCTCCAGGATCTCGTGCAGGAGGAGACGGGCGTGAGGCCCGGGCCGGAGGAGCCGCTGGCCGACGTGGGCGTGGACTCGCTGCGGGCGGCCGTCCTCCACCGACGTGTCGGTGAGGAGGCCGAGGTCGAGCTCGACCCGTCGCTGTTCTTCCACGCCACCGCGCGTCAGCTCGCGGACCACCTGGTCGTCCGCGTCGTCGCGCCCGAGCTCGCGCTCGCGGTCGCCCCGGTCGAACCCGAGCCGGCGCTGGCCGCCGTCGACACCGCCACCGAAGACCTCCTCCGTCAGCTCGAGGCCTGACCCATGCGCGCAGCCCACGTCGACGTCGACGGCACCCGTTGGCACCTGGTCCGAGGAGGACGGGGCGCACCCGTCCTGCTCCTCCACGGCTTCGCCGAGTTCTGGTACGCCTGGCGGCGGCAGCTCACCGCGCTGTCCGACGTCCTCGACCTGGTCGCGGTCGATCTGCCGGGCTGCAACCTGTCCGAGCCGCTCGGAACCCCGGAGGCCCACCGCGTCGACCTCGTCGCCGACCGCGTCGCGGCCCTCGTGCGGCAACTCTGGCCCGGGCGGCCGATCGCGATCGTCGGACACGACCTCGGGGCCGCGGTGGGCTGGGCGCTCGCTGCCCGGCACCCCGAGCTCGTCGAGCGACTGGTGTCGATCCAGGCGTCGGCGCCCGGAGCGCTGGCGGCGGTCCGTCCCGACGTCGACGCGCTGACCGCCGCGCTGTTCGAAGGGCGCGAGACCACCCCCGCGGAGCGCGACGCCTACCGCCAGGCGTGGTCCAGGCCCGGCGCGCTCGAGCGGGCGTTCGCCTACCGCGGAGCCGAGCGCGACCCCGTGCAGCGGGTTCGCGCACCCGTGCTGGCCGTCCTCCCGGAAGGGGAGCCCGAGCCCGTGGAGCTCCGGGCGGCCGCGCGGGACCTGCGTCTCGCCCGCGTCACGGGTGGCGAGCGTGGCCCGCACCGCGAGGTCCCCGACGCCGTGAACGCGTTGCTGCGCGACTTCCTGGCGCCGGTCGTGATGGACCGGCCGGTGTTCGACGTGATCGCGGAGCGCGAGCGGTGGCGCCGCCGCCCGGACTACCGCTGCTTCCTGGCCTCGCCCGACAACCCGCGCGGGTTGCAGCTCGATCCGAACGTGGACGCGGGGCGGGTGTGGGTGCGGACGACCTTCGACCGCGACCTGTCCGGCATCGTCGGGCTCGCCCACTGCGGCATCGTCTTCACGGTGCTCGAGGGACTCATGGGCTGGCTCGTGATGAGCCACGCGGGCCGCCTCGGCGTGACGACGGACGCGGGCATCCGGAACCTCGCGCCCGTGCGGGTCGGCGTGCCCTACGAGCTCGAGGCCGTGCCCGACCCGGATCGACCGAACTCGGCCTCGCGCGTCCACGTGCTCGCCCGGATCTTCCCGGTCGGCGAGCCGGACCGCGTCTGCGCCGTCGCCCACGCGCAGTTCTTCCTGCCGGCCCGCCGGCACGCCGAGTCGCTGCTCGGTCGTCGCCTCGACGAGAGCTCCGACCTGTTCGGGTGATCAGCCCCGGTAGTCGCTCGGCGCCACGCCGAAGTGGACCTTGAACGCCCGGGAGAACTGGCTCACCGACGAGAACCCGCACGCGTGCCCGATCTCGGAGATGTTCCCGGCCTTCGCGGTCAGCAGGCGCGCGGCGCGCTCGAGGCGCATCGTCCGGATCCAGGTGGAGGGCGCCTCTCCCGTGAGCTCCTTGAGCTGGCGGAACAGGTGCGAGCGGTCCTGGGCGACGGCGTCCGCCAGCGCCTCGACGGAGAACGTCGGATCCGCCATCCGCGCTTCGATCGCGGCGCGGACCTTGCGCAGGTAGCGCTCGTCGGCCGACAGGATCTCCTCGACGGGCTGCGCGGGTGCGGCCGCGAACCGTTCGCGGAGGCGGGCGCGCTGCGCGAGGAGCTGGCCGACGTGGGCGAGCAGGACCGACGACGAGAACGGCTTGGTCAGGTAGACGTCCGCCCCGCGCGTCACGCCTTCGACGTGGGCCTCCGCTGCCCCCCTCGCGGTCAGCAGGACCACGGGGAGCCAGTCCAGCAGCGGCTCGGCGCGGATCGCGCGGACCAGCCCGAAGCCGTCGAGCTCGGGCATCATGACGTCGCTGACGACGAGGTCGGGCAGCTCCTCGCGGGCGCGACGGAGCGCCTCGGCGCCGTCGGACGCCTCGATCACGCGGTACCGCGACGACAGGATCGAGCGGACCCAGCCGCGGAGCTCGTCCTCGTCGTCCACCACCAGCACGGTCACGCGGTCGCGCTCGTCCTCGGCCGGGCTCGGGGCTTCGGGCTCTTCCAGGGTCGCGGGCTCGGTCGGTTCCGCGAACGGGAGGGGGGTGGCGCCGACGACGGGGAGGGTGACGGTGAACGTGGCGCCCTCGCCGGGGACGGAGCGCAGCGAGAGCGTCCCCCCGTGCCGCTCGGTGAGCTCGCGCGCGAGCGACAGGCCGATGCCGGTGCCGGCCTGCAGTGTGGAGGAGCCCGCGGAGCGGAACCGGTCGAAGAGGTGGGCCTGGTCCGCCAGGGGGATGCCGGGGCCCGAGTCCGTGACGTCGACGCGCACGCCGGGCCCGTCGACGGTCGCCGACAGGTGTACCCGGCCGCCCGCGGGCGTGAACTTCAGCGCGTTCCCGAGCAGGTTCACGAACACCTTCTCGAGCTCGCGAGCGTCGCAGGTCACGGCCACCACACCGTCGGGGAGGGAGACCTCCAGGGAAAGGTCGCGGCGCTCGGCGGTCGGCGCGAACTCCTCGGTCACCCGGCGCAGGAGCGCCACCAGGTCCCGCGGCTCCATCGCGAGCTCGAGCGCGCCGACGTCGATGCGGACGAGGTCGAGGAGCTGGTCCACCAGGCTGCGCAGCCGACGAGCCGACCGCTCCGCGCGTCCCAGCGCCTCCGAGGCGGCGCTCGGCACCGCGCCCAGCCGTCCCAGGCGGACGTCCTCCAGCGGGCCCAGCACGAGGGTCAGCGGGGTCCGCAGCTCGTGGGACAGGTTCTCGAAGAACCGCGTCTTGAGCCGGTCGACCTCGCGGAGCTGCGCTGCCTGGGCCGCGATGGTCGCGCGCGCCTCCTCGGCCGCGGCCGTCTGGGTCGCGAGCGCGCGGGTCCGGCTGGTGACCAACGCCTCGAGCGCGAGCTCCCGCTGGTGTCCGGCGCGGATCCGGGCCCGCACGGCGAGCGCCACCAACCCGAGCAGGAGCCCGAGCAGCAGAGCGCGGAAGAGCCACGTCTCGGTGAACGTCGGTGGGACGGAGAGCCGCACCGACGCCTCGGGTCCCGGCGTCCCGGGCGGGGTCGCGCGGACCCGGAACGTGTAGTCGCCGGGCGGCAGCTCCGTGAACCAGGCGGTCCGTCGGTCGCCGGCCGGGATCCAGTCGCTCGACAAGCCGTCCACGGAGGTCCAGAAGCGCGTGCGCTCCGGCGCGTGGAACGCGAGCGCGCTGTAGGTCAGACCGAACGTCCGGCGTTCGGGCTCCAGGACCAGCCCTCCCGGCAGCACCGCGAGCGCGCTCCCTCCGACCTCCAGGTCCTCGATCACCACCGGCGGGGGCGTCGAGGGTCGGTAGGCCGCCGGATCGACGTGCACCACGCCCGCCTGGGTCGCGAACCAGATCGTGCCGTCCGTCGCGCGGACCCCGGACCGGTGGACGCCGCCGTTGGCCTCCCGATCCGCCATGCCGTCGCGCTGATCGAAGCGGTCGACGAGGACGTGTGCCCCGCCGTCGCGGGCGAAGCCCGAGAGCTCGTCGAGCGAGATCCGGAACAGACCGCGGTTGGTGCTGCCCCAGACCGCGCCCCGACCGTCGGCGACGAGGGCGTGCACGCAGTGATCGGGCAGCCCCTCCTCGCGCGACAACGTCCGTCCGGGCGTCGGGTGGGCGGGGTCGACGATCGCGAACAGGCCGTGGTCCTCGGTCCCCACCCAGAGGACACCGTCCGGGGCTGCCCACAACGAGCGCACGGCGTCGGACGGGAAACCCTCGGACCGACCGTAACGCTCGACGCGGTCGCCCACGATCTTCGCCACACCCTCCCCGTTCGTGCCGAGCCAGAGCGTGCCGTCGGCGGCTTCGAGCACCGCCCGCACCGTCGCCTCCGGCATCCCCGGGGGCGCCCAGCTCCTCCACCCGTCCGGCCCGCGCCGCCACACGCCGTCGCGGGTCCCGGCGAGGAGCGTGCCGTCCGCGAGCTCCTCGAGGGCACGCACGCTGGTCGGACCGAGGCCTTCGGGCACCCAGTCGCCGTCGGGGGCCTGGCGGAAGACACCGTTGTCCTGGGTCCCGATCCACAGCTCACCGCTGCGGGTCTCGAGCACCGAGGTCACGTTGCGGTCCGGCCCGTCGTCGGCGAACACGACCTCCGCCCGGTCGCCGCGCACGCGGTCCAACCCGCCGCGCTGGGTGCCGACCCACACGCCCCCGGAGGCGGACGCCGCCAGCGCGTAGGCGTTGGCGTGGCTCAGGCCCTCGGCGGTCCCGACCGTGTGGACGAGCGCGGGCGCGAACCGGTGCAGCCCGTCGTCGCCCGTGGCCACGAACACACCGCCCTGACCGTCCTCGACCAGGGCGTTGAGCCCGAGCCGCGCCGGATCGGCCCGCCAGGCGACCGTGCCCTCCCGCAGCAACGAGGTCCGCGTGATCGTCCAGTCGCCGGCGGTCACCCGGTGGAACGGGGCGCGGTCCTCGTCCTCCGGATCGACGAGCTGGGCCTGCCCCGCCCTCCAGCGGAACAGGCCGTCCTGGGTGCCGATCAGGGCGCTGCCTTCACCGTCGGGGCGCGCGAACAGCGCGGGCGCCGTCCAGGGGTGACCGTCGACGAGCAGCGGCTCGACCGAGCCGTGGACGATCCGCGCGGGTCCACCGTCCGTCCCGAGCCAGATCGTGCCGTCGTCCCCGACCGCCAGGCCGCGCACGAGGTCGGCCGGGAGCCCGTCGGCGTGGGTCCACCAGCGGATCCCGTCGGCCACCACCCGGGCGACGCCGCGGTCCGTGCCGACCCACACCGCGTCCCCGTCGAGCGCCAGCGCGCCGACGGCCGCCGTCCACGTCGGTCCGAACGGGACGATTGCGTCGCCCTCCAGGCGTCCGATCCCCTCCGGCGCCGCCGCCCACACCTCGCCCGTCGGACCGACCGTCACCACGGGCAGGAGCCGGCTCACGAGCGCGTGCTGCCACGTCCCCGCTTCCGGCACGTAGCGACCCACCTCGCCCGACTCCGTCGTGAAGACCACCGCGCCGTCGGGCGCGCCCCGCACCGACAGGAAGCGGTTCGCGGTGAGCCCGGGGGTGGTCTCGACCGAGTAGACGACGAACCGGGTCCCGTCGAAGCGCACCAGGCCGTCGAAGGTCGCGGCCCACAGGTACCCGGTCCGATCGACCGCCACCTCGTTGATCGAGGCGACCGGGAGCCCCTCCTCGACACCCCAGCGGCTGTGCACCAGGGGCTCCGCGGCGAGGCAGGGCGACGACATCGTCAGCAGCGGGATCATGGGCACGCGGGTCGGGGGAGGCCTCCTTACCGTGGCGTTGCGCAGAGAGCCTGCAACGCCCGGGCAACACCGGGCAACGCCATGCCAAACGGGGGCTGCGAGCGACGGATACCACCGGCCACGAAGGTGGGGTGCACATGGACTTCCTCGGGACCCAGTGGACGGCGGAGCTGTACGGTTGCGACGCGGCGACGCTCGACGACGTCGACCGCATCACTGCGCTGATGCTCGGCGCCGCCGAGGTCGCGCGGGCCACGATCGTCGACAGCCGCTTCCACCGGTTCGCGCCGCACGGCGTGTCGGGCGTGGTCGTGATCGCGGAGTCCCACCTCGCGATCCACACCTGGCCCGAGCACGGCTACGCGGCGCTCGACGTGTTCTCCTGCGGCGCGACGCTGCTCGCGGACGCGGCGTTCCGCTACCTCGCGGACCGCCTCGGTGCGGCGCACATCGACGCCGTCCGCCAGCGCCGGGGCGCGCCGCACCGCATCCACGCCCTGTCGCGTCCCGACGCCCCACCCGATCGCGCCGAGCGCCTGAACGAGCCCCGTCCGCTCGAGGTCGCGGACCAGGTGTACCGGCTGGACGGTGTCGTCGACCCGGCACGCGGCGACGCGCTGGAGGAGGGGGACGTGGCGGTGGCCTGGGAGAGCGTGCTCGACCGGGTGGTGCCGGTGGTGGAGCGCCTGTGGCCCTGGTGGCGCTTCGAGCGCTCGGACCGGCCCGTCGTCCACCGCGACCGCCCCGGAGCGTCTCCCCGCGCCGGGCGAGGTGCGGGCGACCTGACCGTCCGGGTCGCACTCGGCGACGGCTTCGAAGGCGGCGGCACCCGCTTCGACCGCTGGGGCCTGACCGTGGGCGCCGATGGCTCGGTGCCCCCCGGCTCGGCCCTCGTCTTCCCGAGCGGGCTCGCGCACGCCCACACCGACCTGCCCGTGACCTCCGGCCTCCGCGCGACGATGTGCGGAGCGCTCGTGGGCGCGACCCGAGGAGCCCCATGACCGACGTCCTGAGCACCGTGCTGTACGCCACCGGCGGCGTGATGGAGATCGCCGTCACGCAGCGCCTGGTGGAGCGGCGCTCCCGCTACCAGGAGATCGTCGTGGTCGACACCGAGGAGCACGGCCGGTGCCTCGTCATCGACGGCGTCATGCAGACCGCGTCCACCGACCACACGATGTACGACGACGCCATCCTGGCGCGCCTGCGGCCCGAGGACCGCGACGTGCTCATCGTGGGCGGCGGCGACGGCTACGTGGCGCGGCGGGTGCGCGAGCGCGCGCCGGGTGCCCGGGTCACCGTGGTCGACATCGACGAGGACGTGGTGGAGATCGCGTCGACCTGGCTGAACCCGGGCTTCGTGGACGATCCCGGCACGGTCGTCCACGTCGGGGACGGTGTCGCCTTCGCCCGTTCCTGCGCCCCCCGCAGCTACGACGGCGTGGTCCTCGATCTCACGGACATCCCGCTCGATCCTGCACTCTCCGAGGACGTGACCGACCTCTACGTCCGGATGTTGGACGCGGTCGGTCCGCTGGTCCGGCCCGGGGGGTGGCTGTCGATGCAGGGCGGGCCGTCGGAGGTACCGCCCGGCGAGGTGGACGTGGCCACGGTCGTCGGCGAGCTCGTGGGGGCGCGGCTCGACGATCTGGTGCGGGACGACGTGGTGCTCCCGAGCTACGGCGAGGGCAACGCGTTCTTCCATGGGACGCTGCGGCAGACCACGTGATCGAGCTGTCGGACACGAGCCCCATCGACCGCGCCAAGGTGACGGAGGTCCTGGGCCGGGTCCGCTTCGCGGCGATCGAGGACCCCGACGATCCCGCCTTCGACGAGGCGTGGGACCTGCTCGCGGAGGGGTTCCTCGCGCAGGGCGAGCTCGAGCCGCGCGACGCGCTCGCCTCCTTCCTCCGGGAGCGGATCCTGGACTACGGCTCGGGGCTGGACGGCAGCTACCACCTGGTCGGCGCGTGGGCTGGCGACGCGCTCGTGGGCGTCCGCGACTGCTACGTCGACATCGATCACCGAGAGGGCGTCTGCATCGTCGGCCTGGCCCACGCCTACGTGGTGCCGGCCTGGCGGCGATCCGGCGTGGCGGCAGTCCTGCGCTCGATCCCGCTCGCCCTTGCACGGCAGCAGCTCGCGGCGCGGGTCGGCCGCCCGCTCCCCACCCTCGTGGTCGCGGAGATGGAGCCCGTCGACCCCGCCGATCCGAACACGGTCATCCGGCTGCTGGCCTACGGTCGGTCCGGCTTCTCCGTGCTGGACCCCGAGCGCTTCCGATACTCCCAGGCCGACTTCTCCGAGGAGCCGCCCGTCGGGCACACGGCGCTGCCGCTGCTCGGCGTGGTGCGGCCGCTCGAGCCCGACGCCGCGGGGACGGTGCCCGAGCACGTGGCCGCTGCCTTCCCGCGCCTGTTCTACGTCTGCCACCGGCGCTTCGTGCCCGGTGCGCGGGTGGATCCGTCGGAGGCCCACGTCCGCACGCACCTCGAGCGTGGGGGAACGCCGGTCCGGCTGTTGCCGCTGCCCACCTCGCTCGACGAGCTCGAGCGGCTGGCCCCGCTGGTCCGCGGCGCCGTCTTGCCGCTGTACCCGCCGGGGCTCCGTGGACCGCACCCTGCGTGGTCCGACCCGCGCGAGGAGCTGGCTCGGGTCCGCACGGTCTTCTCGCGGCCGTGACCTCCGGGCGGCGATACGGAGGGACATGGTCACCTTCCACCGCCGCCCCCTGCCCACCGACCTCGTCGCGCTGGACTCCGAGCCTGGCCGCGCCTTGCTCGTCGAGGCGGTCGCCCGTGACACCGCGGCCTCCTTCTTCCCGCTGATCAGTCAGCTGCACACGCAGGCCGAGCCCGCCTGGTGCGGCCTGGGCACACTGGTGACCACGCTCAACGCCCTCGACGTCGATCCCGGGCGCGCCTGGAAGGGTCCCTGGCGCCACTTCTCCGAGGATCTGCTCATCTGCTGCAAGGCGCTCGAGGACGCCGCCACCGACGGGCTCACGCTGGTGGAGGTGGGGTGCCTGGCGCGCTGCAACGGCGCCGAGGTGCGCGGCGTGGTGGCCGAGCCCGGGACGCTCCCCACCCTCCGCGAGGACGTGCGCGCCTGCGTGTCGACCAACACCGGCCCCTTCCTGGTCGCGAACTACACGCGCGCGGCGCTGGGCCAGACCGGTACGGGCCACTTCTCGCCGATCGGCGCCTGGCACGAGGAGAGCGACCAGGTGCTGATCCTGGATGTCGCTCGCTTCAAGTACCCACCCCACTGGGTGCCGCTCGCGCGTCTGCACGCCGCGATGACCGACGCCGATCCGGACACCGGGCACCCCCGCGGCTGGCTGGTGCTCGAGCGGAGCGAGCAGCCGCCGGAGTCCCGCCCCCGTTGCGGCTGACAGCGCGGCGTATCGTGCCCGCAGGGCGACTGATCCGCGGAAGGGCGATCGTGCAAATAGGCGCTTGCCCCCCCCAACATTCGAGTATAATCATCCCCGATCGACACGGAGGTCGTGATGACGTGGCAAAGGACGTTGGCGTCGGCGGTTCTCGCCGGCACGGTGGGATGCGCGCCAGCCGAGATGGACCCGGGGGTGGACCCGAACGGGGACCCGACCCTCGCGGATCCGTCGCTCGACGGCGACAGCCCGACGATGGCGGCGGTGGCCATGGAGGTGGCCGCTCCGGAGGTGAACCAGTCGGGCCCCGACGTGCGGTGCGCGCTGACGCTGGAGGTGGCCGCCGAGACGGACCTCGTGATCCATGCGGAGATCGAGGGCCAGCCCTTCCTCCCCCACCCCGCCGGGGACGCCAGGCTCACGCAGATGACGCTGGCGGAGTTCCGGAGCCAGTGCGAGACGGGCCCCTACTTCACGACCGATCAGCTCGCCGGAAAGGCGACGAACTTCGGGTTGGTGCCCGACCAGGAGGAGGCGGTGCTCCCCGGGGCGCAGCTGCTTGACGGGACCGTGTGGCACGTGACGTGGTTCTTCCCGGCGGCGATGGGAGGGTTCCTGCTTCCGTCCGCGACTTCCGAGATCACCGACGTGACCTTCCAGTTCACGGACGATCAGGTCGTCCGGTGATCATTGGCTTCTTGCTGGCCGGACCTCCGGCGAGCGACCGAGGTGCAGGAATTCCCGTGACGATCAAGGTACCGACCTCCATCGGTCCACACGCACTGCCGAAGGCGCTCCTGGATCTCCTGGAGTCCGGGCGGTGGCATGTCGAGCAGGAGGCTCTCACGAACGTGCTGCGTCGATCCGGGGGGCCCGCCTTCGAGAGCGCGCCCTACTGCCTGGACGCCGATGAGATCGAAGGGCAGTTGTGGGTCTTCCAGGGGCTCGGACGTTTCCCGCGTCCTCCTCCGCCTGGGATCAGCGTCTGGGATGCGTATGGATTCCGCTCGTCCGCGCAGGAGCGCACACCGGTCCAACTCCCTTGGCTCGACATCGACAACGCGCTTCCGATCATTCTCTCCAGCGAGGACGGACCTGAGATCTGGCTCGACTATCGCGTCCGTCCGGAGTCCCCGCGGATCGTGGCACCAGTCGGGATCGCGACGGCGGAACGCGCACGCGACTTCGTGGTGATCGCGATCTCCTTCCAGGAGTTTCTCACGCAGCTTCGCGGTGTCGCCCACTGACGCTGCTCGAGTCCCGAGCGCGGTGCAGCTGAGAAGGCGCGTTCTCTGCACGGGTCCTGCACGACCGCCCGGTACGTTCGGGACATGCACACCACCGCGCTCGTCCCCGTCACCGGCTCCCCCACCTCCTGGGCCCGCGACCTCGCCGTCGTGGGTGGCGTCACCGGCGTCGCCGCGCCGTTCCTGGTCATCGGCGACCCCGTGTTCAGCGTGGTCGCCGGGCTGGCGGGCGCGGTCTCGGGGCTCGTGCTCGGCGCGCTCGGCGTCCCCGCGCTCGAGTGGCTCCGGCCGCGGACGCCCCTGTGGACGCTGGTGCTGGCCGCGCCCCTGGTCGGTGCAGCCTGGGGTGCTGTGTCCGGCATCGCCGGGGGGCTGGTGGGCGGCGCGATGTTCGGCTCCGAGGCGCCGCTGCTCGGCGCGATCATGGGAGCGGGTGCCGGGATGGTGCAGCTCGGCTGGATGTTCCTGCCCTACACCGTCGCGTCGGTCATGGGTCTGCCTCGCTGGCCGGTGGTGCTCGGCGCCTCCGCCACGGCGCCGCTGCTCGGTTGGGTGGCCGTGGGGCTGTTCTTCTCGGCCCCGACGCTCCTGCCGCTGCTCGCGATGGCCGTGGTGCCGGTGGTGGCGGGGCTGGTGCTCGCCACCCACCTCGGGACGCCGATGACCCGATTCAATTCGCCTGGATGATCGCGACCGCCTCGTCGTGGAAGTGGGAGGCCTTCGCACCGACGATCCGGTCGTTGGTGAGGGGTGTCGCTCTTCCCGCATGAACCGCCACGATCTCACCCTTCTCCACCCCCCTCGCACGCATCGGGGATGCTGTCCGGGCAGAAGTAGATCGGACCCCGGAGTCGCCAGGGAGCCGTCGGCCTTCAACTTGACCCGCTTGGTGGACGTGGACGTGACCTCTCCGTTGGAGATGGTGCAGGTCGAGGTGCAGGTTCAGGACGCAGTTGTCGTTGCTGTCCAGGGTGTGCGCCGGGTATCCCACTCTGGTGGACCTTGGGTCCGATGTCCTCGAAGGAATCGTCGTCGCCGTCCCACATGTCCATCTCGTCCCAGGACGTCGTGAAGGCGGTCCGCAGCTCGTAGAGCTCCCAGTCGTCGCCGAAGTCGGTGCTGGTCTGGGTCCCGCCGAAGTGGTCGCTCGCGAAGCGGTGATGGCGTCGATCGATTCGCCGTGGACATTGACGAAGCGGAAGGCGCTGGCGGGGCCGAGTCGCCGTGCTCGTCGACACCGCAGTGCGCGGCGGTCAGCACCCACCTCGCGAGCAGCAACGTGCCGGAGCAGTGAAATTCGTCGCCAGGGGTGAACAGCTTCACGACGGCTTCCTGACGGCTCGTGAAGTTGGACGTGACGCGGTTTCGCGACTCCCCGTCCCAGACCCACACCTCCTTGTTGGGCTTCGAGGTGTCACAGTTCTCCTTCGTCCACGAGTGGGGCATCCAGCTCTCGACGGTGCCCACGGGATGGTGGGATCAGGTGTCCAGTCGGCGATCTGCTGGTTCCGGTGGCTCACCAGGGCGGGATCGAGGGGGGCGCCGTTGTCGACGGCACCGACGCGCCACCGCTCGCCATAGCGATCGTGACGCACGAATCCGACCAGGCTCTGCGCCAGCGGCTGCGGAGGGTCGTCCGTGACCTGGTAGCTGTAGGTGGTCGCTCGGACGGGATCGTAGGGGAATCGGTCCTGTCCGTCGTACACCCAGGTGAACAGGCCCTGCTGGAACACGTTCTCGGTGGAGTGGCGCGCGTAGGACCACGTGCCGTCCCCGTTGTCGACGACAGCCTGAGCTCGAGCGGAGCCGGCGAGGAAGGCCAGGAACGTGAACAGGTGCATCGTACCCCCCTCGGGTCTGGTTGGCCGAGACAGAGGTTTGCCACGCGGCCCGCTCCGTGACATCGGTCCGCGTTCCTCCCTCCGGCACGAGACCGCGACGTCGGTCGACCTACAGGCCAGGTGGGACGTTGATCGCGGTGCCGCCCCAGTCGCGCGAGGGCACCCCGATCACGAGCTCCAGCACGCGATAGCCGTCGTAGGGCTGGGTGACGTAGATCGCGTCCTGCCGGAAGCCGCCGACCCCGAGCCCCCACTCGAGCCCGTGGGCGTAGTCCCGGTGGAGCAGCCCGGACTGCAGCAGGTTCTGCACCTGGCCGCTCGGGGAGACGCGGTAGAGCGCCGCCGTGTCGTACTCCGGGATGTAGAGGTACCCGCAGATGTCGATGCCGATGGCGTCGTGGTACCCACCGGACCCCACGCCCGTCGCGAACACCGTCGGCTGGCCGATGGGCGTGAGATCGGGGCCCACCTCGACGACGTAGATCCGACCCTGCCGGCCCGAGATCGTCCCGATGTACATGTGGGTGTACGTCAGGTCGAACTGGAGCACGCGAGGCGCCCCGAAGGGGGCGCGCCGCTGCGGAGCAGCACCTCCTGGCCCCCGGTCGCCGGATCCACCCGGAGCACCTTGTCCTGATCGGCGGCGTACAGCTTCCCGTCGGGCCCCGTGATGAGGCCGTACGGGCGCACGTCGGGGTTGATCACCGTCTTCGCGCCGGCCGGCGTGACGCGCAGGATCCCCTGGAGGCTGGCCACCGCGAGGTCGCCGTTCGGCAGCCAGGTCATCTGTTGCGTCTCGCCGACGTTCGGCACGAAGGGGCCGATGCCACCATAGGCGTCGGCGCGCATGAGGTCGCCGAACGCGCCCTGGCCGATCACGTAGCCGTCATCGGTGAACGCGAGGTCGTGGTACCCCTTGGGGCCGACGATCTCCTGCTGCGACACGATCTGGACCGGGATCCGGTCGCAGTCGATGACGCGCTCCTCCACGCCGGTGTCCGCGGTCGGCGTGGTCGCGCCCGTGTCCCCGGTCTCGGGCGGCGTGGAGATCGTGGGCACGGGGGCGTGGTCGGCGCAGGCGACGTCGGACGGGCGGGGTCGTCGGCGTCGATCCCGGATCACCGCTGCAGGCCAGCCACCAGATCCACATGGCGGCCCAGGTAGGCCGGGGACAATGGCGTGTCAAACGGGTACGAACGCTCCGGGAGCGCCCGTGAACCTGAACGACCTGGACACCTTCGTCGCCGTCGTCGAGGCGGGACGTTCACCGGCGCCGCGGCGAAGCTCGGCGTGCCGAAGTCCACGATCAGCCGACGGGTCGCGCGGCTCGAGGAGGAGCTGGGCGTGGCGCTCCTGAGCCGCTCCTCCCGCTCCTTCGAGATCTCCGACGACGGGCGCACGCTGTACGACCGCTGCGTGGCCGCGCTGCGCGACATCGCCGACGTGGAGCGGGACCTCGCGGACTCCGACCGCTCGCCGCGGGGCCGGCTGCGGGTCACGGCCTCCATCGACTTCGGGAGCACGACCTGGGTCGCCGAGCTGCTCGCCGCCTATGCCGAGCGCTGCCCCGAGGTCCGCGTGGACCTGCAGATCACGAACCGGGTCGTCGATCTGCTCGAGGAGGACGTGGATATCGGGTTCCGGACGCACGCGCGCCCGCTGCCGAGCCGCGACGACCTCGTGGCGCGCGCCATCGGCCAGGTGCGGCTCGGGGCCTGGGCGAGCCCCGCCTACCTCGCGGGACACGGCGAGCCGAGCGACGTCGAGGACCTCCGCGGACACCGGACGGTGGTGCACGGCCGGAACGACGTGGGCGCCTGGCCCGTGGCCCCCTCGCTGACCGCCGACGACTACCAGCCGGTCGCGGCGATGCTGGTCGCGGGCGCGGGGATCGGCGTGCTCCCGGAGTTCGTCGCCACCCCGCACGTCGCCCAGGGCAAGCTCGTGCGCGTGCTCCCCGGGTGGACGGTGCCGCCGGCGACGCTCTCGGTGGTCTGGCTCCGCAGCCGGCACCTCGCTCCCCGCGTGCGGTCCTTCATCGACCTCGCGGTGGCGCGCGCCGACGCCGGACGGTGAGCAGCGCGAGCCAGAGCAGGGCCGCGGGGGCTCCAGGACCGGACGCACACCCGCAGCCGTCCTTCGACGTCGGGCGCCGGGGACGCTCGGGCTCGGCGGTGTCGCCGGTGGCCCCGGGAGGGCTCGGTTCGATGCCGTTGCGGTACCAGGTCGTGCCCTCGTCCCCCGACGCGATCACGTCGGGGCGGCCGTCGCCGTCGATGTCCTCCACCAGCACGTGGCCGACGGGTCCGTCGTCGATGCGGAGGACGCGCTGCGGATCGAGCCAGAGGATCTCGAGGCCCTCCGTGGTGCCCACGACGAGCTCGGGCGGTCCGGACCCGTCGAGCTGCGCGAACGCCAGCGCGGTCGGCCTGCCGGACGAGGGCTGGAGCTGCTGGGGCTCGGACCAGCCGTCGTCGCCCGCTTCGGTCGTGTAGAGGACCTGGTTCGGGGTCCGTGTGAACACGAGGTCGTCGAGGCCGTCGCCGTCGATGTCCGTGACGGCCACCGGTGTGCTCGCCCGCCGCGTGACGAGCTCGTGCTCGGTCGATGCGACCCCGTCCGGCATGACGTAGATGGACTCGACGGCCGCCAGGTAGGCCGCCGGAGGCGAGACGATCAGCGCGCTCGGCGTGCCTCCCCACCAGCTGGGTTGCATGTCGCCGAGAGCGAGTCCGCCGTCCGCCACCCAGCTCCAGGTCCCCTCGCGGTTCGCGGCCAGCACGTCGGTGTCCCCGTCGTCGTCGAGGTCTGCCGTGGTGGCCACGATGGGGTCCGGCGACAGCGCCAGATCGACGGGGAAGACCGCGCCGTGCTCGCTCAGCAGCCAGGTGGCGGAGTAGAACCCGACCGCCAGGAGATCCTCGTCGCCGTCGCCATCCGCGTCCAGCGTGTGGAGCTCGGTGGCGGTGGACCCCTGCCACGCGATCGTCGACGAGCCGAAGCGCCCGCCGTCCAGGTGCTCGAGCCACAGCAGGTGGCCGGTCGGCGTGGCGATCCACACATCGTCGTCCCCGTCCCCGTCGGCGTCCATCAGCGCGAGCGGGCCGTTGCTGTCCGCGCCCGCCACGATGTGGTCGGCCCAGTCGTCCAGCGGGTCCAGCAGGTCCCGGTCGGTCGCGACCTCCTGGCCGTCGACGGTGCCCCCGTGATCGCTGTCCGGGTCCGACGGGTCGGTCCCGCGATCGAGCTCGGCCCCGTCTGCGAGGCCGTCCCCATCCGTGTCCCACGCGTCCGGATCGGTCCCCAGCCGACCCTCCTCCGCGTCGGTGAGCCCGTCACAGTCCGCGTCCCGGTCCGAGGCGTCCCTGGGGTCGGTGCCGCAGTCGAGCTCCGCACCGTCCACCATCCCGTCGCCGTCGGAGTCCGGCTCCGTGGGGTCCAGCCCGTGCGCGACCTCGCCACCGTCCGACGCACCGTCGCCGTCGGAGTCGAAGGCAGTCGGGTCGGTCCCCCGGAGCGCCTCCTCCGCGTCGGTGAGCCCGTCCCCGTCGCGGTCCATCGCGCGGTCGTCCGCCGGATCGAGCGGATCGAGCCCGAAACGGCGCTCCTCACCGTCCGACGTGCCGCCTCCGTCGGTGTCCGCGGTCAGCGCGCCGGTGCCCGAGACCCCCTCGTAGCCATCCGAGAGCCCGTCGTGGTCGGCGTCCGCGTAGGCGTGGTTCGACACGACCCCCATGGCGTCCGTGGACGAGCAGAAGGCGACGTCGATGTCCGCGTCGCCGTCGAGGTCGCCGGTGCCCATCGGCGGACCCCACCACGCGTAGACGGCCGAGACCTGCCAGTGGTCGTCGAAGCCCCTCGCGCCGTCGTTGCGCCACCACCAGGTGGCGTCCCGGCCCCGGACCCGGTCCGCGAGGACGAGGTCGGGGAGGGTGTCCCCGTCGACGTCCGCGACCTGGAGCGTGATCGGGGCGGCCCGCTCGGTCGGGAACGTGGTGAGCGCGAAGGTGGCGCCCTCGTTCCAGAGGATCCTCAGCTCGGGCGTGTTCGAGGCGAAGAGCACGTCCCGCCGGCCGTCCGCGTCCAGGTCGACGACCTCCAACCGACGCGTCGCGTGAGCCCGCGCGGCGAGCGTCTCGGGCGCCGAGAAGCCGCCTCGGCCGTCGCCGGCCGCCCACCGTAGATCGGGGCTGTCGGCGAACACCAGATCCCCGTGCCCGTCGCCGTCGAGATCGGCGAACGCGAGCAGGCCGTTGCCCCGCACCGGCAACGGGGTCGAGGTCCAGCTCCCGTCGTACGCGTGGCGGGTGTAGGCCTCGACCGTGTGATCCGTGGTGGACAACAGGATCTCGGGGTCGCCGTCCTCGTCCAGATCGCCCGTCGTCACGCCGATCACGTTCGCCGTGGCGAGCCGCGCGACGGTGGGTGGACCAGGGACCAGCCGGGTCCAGACCTCGACCGCGGACCCTCCCCGAGCGACGACGTCGGCGCGCCCGTCCCCGTCCACGTCGCCGACCCACCACGACGTCGACGAGGTCGGGGTTCCGAGCACCTCCTCCGCCGCGAACGCCCCACCGCCCGTGCCGCGCAGCCAGGCGATGTCGCGCGAACCGTGGAGGAGGTCGAGGACGTGGTCTCCGTCGACGTCGGCGACCGCGAGATGGTCGCACCCGGGGAAGGCCCTCGGCCGGTCGGTCGACCAGTCGTCCCGGCGATCGAGCGGCTCGCGGTGCTGGTCCAGCTCGACCTCGTCGGTCAGCCCCCCGCCGTCGGTGTCGGTGTTCGTCGGGTCCGAGCCGCTGGTGACCTCCGCCCAGTCGGAGAGCGAGTCCCCATCGGTGTCGGTGAGCCTCGGGTCCGTGCCGAGCGCCGCCTCCGCCAGGTCCGAGAGACCGTCCCCGTCGACGTCGTCGAAACCGGGGTTCACCAGGACGAACACGCCGTCCGTCCCCGCCACCACGATCACGGGGGCCGAGGTCGCGAACGGACCGACCGCGACATCCACCGGCCCGCTCACCGAGGCGAGGGTCCGCGGCGGATCGAGCCTCCCGTCCCCACGGCCATCCAGGGCGACGACGCGGTCCTGTGTACGGACGGCGCCCACCACGTCGAGATCGCCGTCGCCGTCGAGGTCGGCGGCGCCCAGTGCGGTCAGGCCCGCGAGCCCGTTGGCCCAGGTCCGCGGCACGTCGAAGGTCCCGCGACCGAGGTTCCGCAGGCTGACCAGCCAACCCTCGTCCGAGCCGAGCACCAGCTCCATCCGGCGGTCTCGGTCCAGATCGGCGGCGAGCAGCGACGTGGCGCCCGGCACCGTAGCCAGGAGCTCGACGACATCGGAGCCCCCGGCCTGCCATCGGACGGTGCCACCGGCGGCATCCAGCAGCACCAGGTCCGTCCGGCCATCCCCGTCCAGATCGGCGGCGCGGACCACCGACGCGGCCGGCAGGGTCTGGTCGCAAGCGAACGGAACACCCCCGCAGCGCGAGGTGGAGGTGTCCGAGGCGGCCGCGACGGACGGCTCGTCGTCGTTCCCGAGCACGCTCGCCACCACCGACACCACTCGGGCCGTCGGCTGGAAGGGATCGTGCGCGGTCCAACGGCGACCGGCGAGTCCGTTGCCGTACCAACGCACGCCGGGGGAGAGCACCGAGCCCGCGACCACGTCGATCGCCCCGTCCCGGTCGAGGTCGGCCACCGCGATCGAGGTGACGGACGACCAGGAGCCCACCGGGGTGGTCGTGCCCTGGAACGCCCTCCAGGAGAGCCGTCCCTCGGTGTCGGCCATCACCACGTCGGTCCAGTGGTCGCCGTCGATGTCCGCCAGGGCCACCGCCACGGGGTCGGACAGGCCTCGGACCGGCAGGACCGGCCAGTCGGCGCGGGCGGTCGCTGTCCATGCCCCCAACAACACGACCACCATCCGATCCCCCCCCACATCGTACTGCGGCGGGGGCTGGTCGGGCCTGGTGCCTGGGTACGGTGGGATCGACCCGGTCGGCGGTGGGGATGGTGGGCTGTCCGCGCCGCCTTCGGGCTATTGGCCGAGCCCGATCTGGCGGTAGAAGTCCTGGTTGTCCCAGAACAGGTACTCCTCGTCCATCACGCCGGCCTCGGTCCAGTGGCCGACGGTCACCATGCGGAGGTCGAAGGCCTTGCCCGTGGCGGGGATGGACTGGCCCTCGCCGATGGGCATGGGCTCGGTGAAGGTGCCCTGCATCCGGCCGACGACCGCGGTCCACTCGCCCTGGCCGACGCGGATCGGGTGCTCCTCGATGCGGGTGTCGGGCGCCCACACGAACATCGCGCGCAGGTCGGCGGTGTGCGTCTCGAGGCCGGTGGTCGTGTGCCCGTCGGGCCAGTGCACGAGGATGTCGGCGGCGTGGCTCTCGGCGAGGCGGTCCCACTCCTGGTGCGTGAACACCTGGAAGTCGAGCTCGTCGAAGGTCTGCAGGTTCGCGGCGATCCGCGTGGCCTCGGCGGCGTGGTCGACGGCCGGCTCCGCGCGCTTCTTGGCGAGCGCGACGCTCGACGTGAGGAGGAAGCCGGCCAGGGTGGCGGTGGCGATCGTGCGGGTCATGGTGTCTCCAGTGGCGCAGGTGCGCCGGTCGGTCAGCTCGGCACGTGCAGCAGCGGCAGGGGGCCGCGGGGGACGATGCCGGTGGGGTTGATGGCGCGGACGGAGGCGTAGCCCCTGCGCATCGCGTCGAGGTTGCAGGTCTCGGCGACGCCGGGGTGCGCGACCATCCGCTCGAGGTGCGCCTGGAGCCGCGGATACTCGGCCCAGCGCTTCAGGTTGCAGCGGAACAGGGAGAAGTAGGCCGCGTCGAAGCGGAACGCGGTCACGAACAGCCGGAGGTCGGCCTCGGTGAGCTGGTCGCCCACCAGCCAGTCGCGCCCGTCGAGGTGCGCCTCCAGCTGGTCGAGCAGGTCGAAGACCCCGACGACTGCTGCGTCGTAGGCCTCCTGCGTGGTCGCGAAGCCCGCCTGGTAGACCCCGTTGTTGAGGGCGCCGTAGAGCCGCTCGGACCAGGCGTCGATCTCGGGGACCAGGGGGTCCGGGCGCAGGCGGGGCGCGTCGCTCGGGAGCCGGTCGAGCATCGCGACGATCTCGGATGACTCGTTGTTCACGATGCGCTGCTCGGCCTCGTCCCAGAGCACGGGCACCGTGACGCGCCCGGTGTAGTGGGGGTCGGCGCGGAGGTAGAGCTCGTAGAGGCGGGCGTGGCCGTGCGGGGAGGCGGAGCGCTCCTCGAAGGCCCAGCTGTGGTCGGAGAGCGTGTTGGCGAAGTGGACGCCGATCACGTCCGTCAGGCCCTTGAGCGAGCGCGCGAGCAGCGTCCGGTGCGCCCACGGACAGGTCCAGGCGACGAACAGGTGGTAGCGGCCGGGCTCGGGTCGCACGGGCGGGAGCGCGTCCCGGAACACGCTGGGTTTGCGCAGGAACGCGCCGTCCCCGTCCTCGTCCGTCGGGCGCCACTCGCCCTCCCACCGGCCGTCGATCATCCTCGCCATCACACACCTCCTGGTCGGTTCGGAGCTTAGGGCCGGACCAGCTTCCACGCGGTGCCGAAGCCCGTGTCGAGGCGGAACTGGAGGGTGATGCCGAGCAGCGCGAGCGCCTCGAGCTGGCGGGCGCGGTGCAGGGGCCCGGCGTCGATGGCGATGAGCCCGCCGCTCTGCACCAGCCCGAGGACCTTGGCGCGCGCCTCGTCGTCGTCGCTCGCGACGAACACGTCGAGCGGCTGCCCACCGACCTCCCCCGCGACCAGCGTGCCGGCGAAGGTCGTGTTGAACGCCTTCACGACGCGGGCCTCGGGCGCCGCCGCCGCGATCTGCTCCGCCGCCGAGGTGCTCGGCGAGGTCACGAGGCCGTCGTAGGTGGCGTTCAGGGGGTTCGAGAGGTCGACGACGATCTTGCCCGCGAGGCGTCCCGAGAGCTCCCAGGCCAGCGCGAGGGCCGCCTGGTAGGGGAGGGCGAGGACGATGACGTCGGCGGACAGGGCCGCGTCGAGGTCGGTGGTGGCGTCGGCGCCGAGCTCGGCGGCCAGCGCCGCGGCACGGGCGGTGTCCCGACCGTGGAGGGTGACCGCGTTCCCGCCCGCGACCAGCCGGGTGCCGACGCCGCGAGCCATGTTTCCGCTGCCGAGGATGGTGGTGCGCATGTTCTCTCCAGGTGACACCCAGAGAGTATGAAGGCGCGCCGTCGATACCAACGGGCGTGTTCGGGTCTCGTAGTTGCGCTATCGCAACTCGTGGCTCTCATCCTGCGCGAGCGCGGTCAGTCGCCCCCGACCATCCGCTTGATCGTGTCCTCGATGCGCGCCTCCTGGACGGTGACGTCGAGCACGTCGTGGTCGGCGAGCAGGCGACGGAGGAGCTCGGGCACGGCGAGCCGCTCGGCGTCGAGCTCGATCACCACCCGGCGATCCTGCTGCTCGACCACGGTCGCGGCGTCGGGCACCGGGAGCGGCCCGTCGGGCACCTCGCGCAGGTGCAGCTCGACCCGGCGTCGATGCCCGTAGCGGGTGCGGAGCGAGGTCAGGTCGCCGTCGTGCAGGATGCGCCCGCGGTCGATCACCATCACGCGGTGGCAGAGCCGCTCGATGTCGTCGAGATCGTGGCTCGTGAGCAGGACGGTGGTGCCGCGCTCGGCGGAGAGCGTGCGCAGGAACGCGTGCAGGGCGTCCCGCACGACGACGTCGAGACCGATCGTGGGCTCGTCGAGCAGGAGCAGCTCGGGTGCGTGCAGCAGCGCGGCGGCGAGCTCGCAGCGCATCTTCTGGCCGAGCGAGAGCTTGCGGACGGGCACGTCGAGCAGCGGTCCGAGGTCCAGCCGCTCCACCAGCTCCTCGCGCCGCGACCGGAAGTCCACCGGCGGCACGCGGTAGATCCGGCCCAGCAGGTCGAAGCCCTCGCCGGGCGACAGATCCCACCACAGCTGCGTCCGCTGCCCGAAGACCACCCCGATGCGGGACGCCAGCGCCACCCGGTCGCGGTGCGGGACGACCCCGCAGACCTCGAGCGCGCCCGCCGTCGGCGCGAGAATGCCGGTGAGCATCTTGAGCGTCGTCGACTTGCCGGCGCCGTTCGGGCCGACGAAGCCCACGAACGACCCGCGCTCGATCGTGAACGTCAGGCCGCCCACCGCCTCGACCTCGCGCCCCTTCGACGGCAGCAGCCCCCGCAGCGCGCCGAGCAACCCCGGTGCCTGGGGGTGGACCACGTAGGTCTTGGACAGGCCCTCCGCCTTCACCGTCGCCACGTCAGCTCCCCGTGCTGCGGTAGCGGTCGACCGCGAACGACCACCAGCGCAGCGTGAGCGCCAGGAACAGCCCCGCCACGAGCGGCGTCGCCCACGGCGTCCACGCAGGCCAGCCCATCGGGTCGGGGTGGTCGAGCACCACCAGCGACGGGAAGTAGCTCACGAACCCGACCGGCACGAGGCCGAGGAAGACCAGGCGCAGCCAGCGTCCATAGATGGGCATCGGGAACTTCGCGAGCTCCTGGCCCCCGAAGCTGAACGCGTTGAACAGCTCGCCCGACGCCACCGCGAACACGCAGGTGCCGGCCTCCGCGACGAAGATGCCCGCGAACACCGCCGTCGCCGACGCGAGCTGCAGGAGCACCATCGCCAGGCGGTCGGGGCTCGGCGCGAAGCCCGTCGCCCACAGGCCAAAGCCCATCGCGAGCGCCCCCTGCGCCACGCGGCCGAGGTGGTACGGGCGGCACTGGCGGGCCATCACCTGGATCAGCGCGGGCGCGGGCCGCACCAGCACGCCGTCGAAGGTCCCGAGGCGTACGAGCTCGGGCATGTCGTTCAGCCCGTCGGTGAGCAGCTCGGCGATCCCGAGCGCCGCCGTCACCGCCCCGTAGAGGTAGATCACCTCGTCCCGCCCGAAGCCCGCGAGCTCGGTCGCCTGCGTCATCAGCGCGATCACCGCCGCGAGCTCGAGCAGCGCGATCCATCCCCGCCCGAACACCTCGAGCAGGAAGGAGCGACGGTAGCTGGCCTGGGCGCGCAGCGAGGCGCCCATCATCGCGAGGTAGACGTCCATCAGCCGCCCGCGATCTGGAGGTGGCGTGTGGCGCGGGCCAGCACGAGCCGCGTGAGGAGCGCGACGGCGACCACCCAGCCCGCCTGGAGGACCAGGGTGCGGACGAGCTCCTGCGGGGACACGCCGACCCAGATGCGTGCGGGCGCGTCGAGCACCGCCGCCCACGGGCTCCAGGCCAGCGCCGTCGCCACCGCTGGTGGGTACCAGGAGAGCGGCAGCAGCAGCCCCGACGCGACGCCGGCCACCCCGGTCACGACCATGCGCACGCCGCGCTCGGACTCGAGCCAGAAGGCCGAGAGCTCGATCAGGAACAGCAGCGAGGTGCCGACCACGGCGCTCATCGCGAGGCTCGGCAGGAAGACGAGGGCCGCGAGCAGGTCCTCGGGGGGAGAGAGCGCTCCGAGGGCCGCGCCGACGAGCAGCAGCGGGACCATGCGGCCGCCCGCGAACCAGAGGCTCGCGCCGAGCCGGCGGGCCAGGGCGACAGCGTACGGGTCGACCGGTCGCAGGAGCTCGACCGCGATCTGGCCGGTGCGCACGTCGTTCGCGAGGCCCAGCGTCCCCCACACCGGCGCCACCATCAGCGTCGCCTGGGTCACGACCGCGAACGTCGTCGCGTCCGCGGGCGAGAAGCCACCGATCACGTCGCGGTGGCCGTAGCAGGCGGACAGCGCCGCCACGCGGAACGCCAGGAACATGGCGTTCGTCGCGAGCCCCGCAGCGTTGGCCACCCGGTAGGCAGCCTGCTGGCGGAACGACGCACGAGCGAAGGCGGTGAGGACCGAGAGCACCTCGGCCCCTATCGCGGGTACGGTGCCGGTGATGTCCGATCCGCGCGTCCCTGCCGCCCACGTCCTCCACGCCCACCGACTTCGGTCGCCCGTGGGGCACGAGGACACGCTGACGGACGTGCTGGACCAGGTCCTCGACGCCGCGCTCGACCACGATCCGTGGGATCCGCGGATCCGCGTGGAGCTGGCCCGCCGTGCGCTCGCGCGTGGCGACGAAGGGTCCGCGGTCGAGCACCTGCGAGCGTGCCTGGACCCCGAGCGGATCCCGCCGAGCGCGATCGATCTGCCCGAGCCGCTCGTGGCGCGGGCGCTGGAGGGGTGGACCGAGCGCTGCCGCACGTCGATGCTCATCGTCGAGGAGGTCGGCGCGGACGACGCGGTCGCGCGCTGGCCGGAGGAGGCTCAGCGGCCGTTGGAGGGCGTCTACGAGGGGCTGCTCGCGCACCGGGGCCGCGTGAGGGCGGCGCTCTTCGACGACCCGGACGAGGTGGCCTCGACGCTTTGCGAGGTGGACACCCTGCGGTCGCCCTTCGACCTGGACGAGGGGCTCGATCGGAACTTCGGGCACATCGGGCGCGTGGTCGGCTTCCTGCTGGAGGCGGCGCCCTGGCTCTCGCCCGCGAGGTACCTCGTCCGCGATCAGACCTCGGAGCTCTACGAGATCTGGCTCGTCGACGGTGTCGGGAGCCTGCTGCGCCATCGGCGGCCCGGCGACGAGTGGCTGGAGGCGCTGGCGCCCGTGCTCGACGAGGTCGGCGAGGACCCTGCGCTACGGGAATTGATCGCCGGGGGCTGGCGGGCGCAGGCGTGGCGCCTCCTCGACGCATGGAGCCCTGCCGCCGAGGTGGAGGTGCGGCAGGCGATCGAGCGGGCGGGATCGCTCGGCGCGCGCACGCGGGTCGTCGAGGCGCGGCTCGCTGTGCTCGTCGGCGATCCGCTGGCGACCGAGGCGCTGCGTCTGGCGCTGGTGGAGGCGCCGTCCTGGCGCGACGGATGGCTCCTGCTCGCTCAGCGGCAGCGCACGATCGGCGCGTTCGAGGAGGCGGCGGCGGCGGCGCGGAGGGCCCGGGCGCCCGAGCTGGTCGAGGAGGCCCTGCGAGGGCTGCGGACGCGCGAGGAGGCCCGTCACCACGAGCCCTTCGAGGCCACCCCGCTCGACGACCTCGATCCGGAGCCCTCCTGGGCCAGGGGGAACCTGGCGACGTACACGATCACACCGCCGACGCCGCTGTGCCTCGACCAGGTCACGCTCCCGACGCGTCCCGGTGCCGAAGAAGCCGTCGAGCGCTGGCTCGGCGCGCTCGCGGAGCCCGTGGAGGCGCTGTTCTCCGTGATGGCGGGCGAGGTCGTGCTGGAGCAGCACACGGACTGGCAGCGGGCGGGGCTGGACGCCTTGCTGGCGGCGCTGCGCGACCTCGCGCCGATGACCGGCGACGCGCGCTTCCTGCTGTTCGAGCGCGAGGAACGCACGGCCGTCCTGGGGGAGGTGCGCCACGGTCGGCTCCGCATCGAGGTGGGGCGGACGGTCGAGGACGGCGACGCCCTGCTCGCCTGGGTGACCGAGCGGTCCCGAGAACGGCCGGACGACGAGGCGCTGACGCGGTTCCTGGGTCGCCTGCGCCAGCGCCGCCTGCGCTGGGAGTGGTGCTGGCGGATCGACGACGCCACCGCCCGCGCCTGGCTCGACGACATCGCGCGAACGGGCACGGAGGACCCGCGCCTCTACGTCCTGCGCGCCGAGCACGCCCGCCGCAGCGGCGACCGCGCCACCGCCGAGCGAGAGCTGCTGCGGGCCGCGGAGCTCGAGGGGAGGAACCTGCTGTGGGCAGCGCTCGCGGCGGAGGACCGCGGGCGCGCGCTCGAGCACCTGGTCGGGTTCCGGGAGCGCTGGCCCGAGGACGTGACCGGGCGTCTGCTGCACGCGCTGTGGACGGCGGATCCGGGCCTGCTCCCGAGCGAGGCGCCCGCCGCCGCCGACCCCTGGCTCGCCGACCTCTCGCGCTCCGACGGCTTCGCGGAGGGGCTGCTCTGGCTCGCGCGCGTCCGCACCGAGCCGGCGATGGTGCCCTGGCTGCTGGCGGCCTCGCGGCGGCTCGCGGATCCGGCACCGATGCTCGCGCTGCTCCACACGCTGCATCCGGACGAGCCGGACGTGCTGTCCGCGGTCGGCGCAGCGGCGACGGCGGCGAAGGACTGGGGGCGGGCCGCGGACGTGCTCTGGCATCGTGCGGCCCTCGTGACGGAGCCCGAGCGGGGCTACGCGGCGGCGGCCGAACGCCAGCGCCTGGTGACCGCCTGCTACCACGCCGCCTGTGAGGCGCTCTACGGGCGACCCGCGGGCGCCGACCGTCCGCCGGGCAAGCCGTCCGACGAGGCCCTGGCGCGGACGGAGGACCTGATCGGCCGTGCGCTGTCGGCCCTCGAGGCCGTGCCCGCGAACGCCCTGCACGCAGCCTGCTGGGTGGTGCTCGCGCTGGTCGCTGCCTGGCGCAAGGACCACGCGACGGCGCTGCGGCTCGCGGACGACGCCGTCACCATCGACCCCACCGCGCACGCCCTGACCACACGGGCCTCCGTCCGTTGCAGCCTGGGAGACCTCGCGGGCGCGGCCTCGGACGCCGTGGCGGCGCTCGCCAAGGCCCCCGACCACCACCACGCCGAGCTCGTGCTGGCCTGCGTCGCGGGCAAGCGCCGGAAGCCCTGGGCCGCGGTGCGCCCCCACGTCGAGCGGGTGGTGGCGCTGTGGCCCGAGGGTCGCCCAGAGCTCGCGGAGGAGCCCGACCTCGCCCGGTACCGCCGCGAGCCGGCGTTCCGGGCGTTGGTGGGGTTGGATGGCCAGGGAGGCGGTGGGGCGTAGCCCCCACAGTCCGCGTGCCCGTGCCCGTGCCCGTGCCCGTGCCCGTCAACGGCGCTGGAACCGGCACCATCGGTCGCCTGGCTCCCTGCCCCCTACCCCGACCCTGTGGGGAAGAGGGGGAGAAACCACCTGCGGGGAGCGGGGGCCGCCCTATCGGCACCAGCCGGCGAGGAAGCGCTGGAAGTCGGCGACGGCCACCGGGAACAGCTCGCGCCACTCCCGCTCCACGGCGTCCGCGCCTCCGAGCGCCTCGTGCAGCGCGCGGAAGTAGAGGTCGAGCCCCGCTCGCGTGTCCCGGTCGGACTCGCCGTACAGCAGGTAGGCGACATCGCGCATGCCGACGCCGCCCCCGACGTATTGGAAGTCCACGGCCGCCGGGGTTCCGTCGCGGGCGCGCAGGAAGTTCGCCGGCTTGGCGTCGCCGTGGACGAGCGTCCGGAAGCGTGCGCCCGCCAGCCGGGCGTCGAGCGCGGGTGCGGCCTCCCGCAGCGGCCCGGGCGCCATCGCGCGCAGCTCGTCGGGGCGGGTCGCGAGGTGCCAGTAGCTCCCCTCGGGCCACAAGCCATCCGGCTCCACGCCGAGGAAGCTCGCGTGGAAGGCGGCGAGCCAGCACAAGCACTCCCCGAGCGAGGGCTTCCGGGTCTCGTCCAGGTCCTCGAGGATCAGCAGCCCGGGCTCCGCGTGCCACCGTCGCGCGACGCGGCTCCCCGCTCGGTGCGCGAAGCGCGCGTAGAAGGTCTGCTCGATCGCGTAGGAGCGCAGCTTCCGCTCGTGCGAGCGCCCGCGTCCCGGCGGGGCCTGCACGTGCTTGACGACCACGCTGTCGGCCTCGTGCCCCGTCAGTGCGTAGCGGACGACCTCGCCGTACCCGCCCCACAGCGACTGCACGCGCCGCACGCGCCGGGCCTCGCGGGCGCCGAGCGCGCTCCGCACCCGCTCGTCGAGGTCGCTCAGGTGAGGTTCAGGCGCTTCACCCAGGCGCCGTAGCCAGCGATGCCCACCGCGGAGACCACGCCGATCGCGGCCATGGCGATCCAGATCGCGCCCGGATCGTGGTGCTGCAGCAGCATCGCCGTCACGTCGTGCGACGAGCCACCGACCAGCTTCACGAGCTCGTCGAAGGCCTCGCCCTGCGGCACGGCGGCGACCTGATCGGCGCTCCAGCCCTTCTCCATCAGCATCTCGCGAGAGAACGTCTCCTTCGACGAGAACCGGTCGTAGAGCATGGGGCAGAGCTTGCTCTCCGCCATCCACCCGATCGCGATCGGGATCTGCGCGAACCCGAGGTACATCGCCTTCTTGTCGGAGGGAGCGAAGTTCCCGACGTACTCGGAGAACTTGGGCGAGGACATCATCTCGCCGACCGAGAAGATGGCGATGGCGCCGAGCGACACCCAGCCGAGCGTGGACAGCCCGGACGCGAGCAGGGCGACCGAGGCGAAGAGCGTCCCGAGCACCATGCTGTGGATCGCCTGGAGCTTGCCGGAGAGCCAGGCGAACACGAAGCACGTGATCATGATCAGGCCGGCGTTCACGTTGAGCATGCCCTCGGGCTGGATCTCCGTGGCGCTGTCGTTCATGACCACGAAGAAGGCGACGACGGGGTTCACGCCCTGTCCGCTGCCGCCGAAGAGCGTGCTGACGATGTCGCGGGTGTCGACCCAGTCCTCGATGTGCGCCGGGAGCACGTCGAACAGCGAGTTGAACATGAACCAGAAGCCCGAGAAGATCAGGAGGTAGGGCCACACGTGCGGGCGCCGCAGCTCGCGCAGCGAGTCCCGGAAGAGGTTCGGCTCCTCCGGGATGGCGGGGGGCGCCTCGGACTCGTCGACCTCCTGGCCGGCCGCGATGGCCTCCGCCCGCGCCTTCACCCAGGCCTCCGCGTCCGCCTTGGCCTTCGCGAGCGCGTCCGCCTTGGCCTTCGCCTGGGCGCGCGTCTCCTCGAGCCCGGGCTCCTTGTACGTCAGCAGCAGCAGGAAGTTCAGGCAGATGATGGCGGCGCAGGCCAGGAAGACGTACCGCCACTCCATCTTGCGCATGAAGCCCGCGACCAGCGGCCCGAGGAAGCCGCCGATGTTGACCGTCTGGTAGAAGACGCCCCAGGCGAGCGAGCTGTTCTCGCGGCTCGTGGCCTTCACCAGCGTGCCCTGGATGCCGGGCTTGAAGATCGCGGTGCCCGTCGCGAGCACGATCGCGCCTGCGAAGAAGCCCCAGTAGGTCGGGAAGGCCGCCATCAGGAGGTACCCGCCGATCTTGACCACCGTGCTCGCGGCGATCGTCTGCTTGTACCCGAAGCGGTCGGAGAGGCCGCCGGTGAACACGGGCACCACCGTCTGGAACATGGCCCAGGCGAGCAGCAGGTTGCCGAAGTCGGACAGCGAGACGCCGAGCCCGCCCTCGGAGGCGGGGGCCTTGGCGTACAGCGTCGCGACCGCCTTCACGCCGTAGTACGCGAGCCGCTCGACCATCTCCATCGCGCCGACGACCCAGAAGACGTACCCGAGGCTGGCGATGCCGGCGACGAGCCCGAGCTGCTTCACGTCCGCGACGGCGGAGGACTGCGCTTGCGCCATGTGTGCTGACTCCCTGGACGAATCGCGGAGGGTATCGGTGGAGGGGCCGCTGGTCCAGCCCGGGGATAGATCGTGACGTGCGAAACGGGTCGGTCCTGCCGGTCGTGCTGGCGCTGCTGACGCTCTACCTGGTGTGGGGCTCGACCTACCTCGCCATCCGCTTCGTGGTGGAGGCCGACCTGCCGCTGCTGTGGACGGCGGCGGTGCGGTTCGCGATCGCCGGCGCGCTGATGGTCGGCGGTGCGGTCGCCCGGGGCACGGCGCGTCCGACGCGTGCCGAGCTGGGCAACGCGTTCGTGGCGGGCGTGTTGATGTTCGTCGGCAGCAACGGGCTCGTGATGGCCGGGCAGACGCGCATCGCGTCGGGGCTCGCTGCCGTCCTGGTCGCGCTGACGCCGGTGTGGATCGCGCTGTTCGACGCCGCGCGCGGCGAGCGGCCCGGGCCGATGCGGGCGCTGGGCGTGGTGCTCGGGCTGGTGGGCGTCGGGGTGCTGCTCGATCCGCGCGGGTCCACGGTCGACCCGCTGGGCGCGGGCGCGGTGATCGGCGCGTCGCTGTGCTGGTCCACGGGCACGATGTGGAGCCGCCTGCGACCGATGCCGACGGACCCGGTGCTCTCCGCCGGGCTGCAGATGGCGATGGCGTCGGTCGTGCTGGCACCGGCGGGGTTCGCCCTCGGGGAGCGCTGGCCCGACCACGTCCCCGCGAGCGGTCTCCTGGGCTTCGTCTGGCTGCTCGTGGGCGGGAGCATCGTCGGCTACGGCAGCTACACCTGGCTGCTCAAGGTCACGAAGCCCGCCATCGCGACGACGTACGCCTACGTGAACCCGCTGGTCGCCGTGATCCTCGGGTTCTTCCTCGCCGGCGAGCAGCTCTCGCCGCGGTCGGTGGTCGCAGGCGCCGCGATCCTCGCCGGGGTCGCCGCGATCACGCTGGACCGCCCCCGGCGGCGACCCGCTGCGCTCTCAGGCGCCGTCGAGCAGGCGCCGCTCGATCCGTAGGCGTCGGCTGGTGGAACCCCGCTTGCCCTGGTCGGCCAGCAGCCCCATCCGACGGGTGTCCCGGTCGATCAGCCAGGCGCGGACCACCTCCTCGTCGATGGGCGTGACAGAGGCCACGAGCACCAGGTCCTCGGCGGGACGGAAGACGCGGACGCTCCCGTCGGGGTCCATGGTGGCGAGGAAGGTGGTGGTCCGCGGGTCGCCGAGGCGATGGTCCTCGGTGATCGGGGTGTCGACGAGCTCGAGGGACACCGCGACCCGCTCCGCGGACAGGACACCGAGGTCCAGCTCCAGGACGGGGACCTGCTCCCACGAGCGACCATCTCCCACGGTCCCCTTCCGGCCCGCGTGCATCGAGCCCTCGGTGCCTGCCTCGAGCACGAGGGTCGGCGCCGCGAGGACCTCGATCCCGTCGTCGTCACCGAGCTCGTCGTCCTCGCCCACCAGCGCGATCACGGCCCCGAGCGCGTCGGGATCCCGCAACGCCGCGTCCGCCAACCGTTTCGCCAGGCCATCGTCTCCCGTGCGCAGCAGGAACAGCTCGACCACCAGCATGGACACCTCCGGGCCACCCGCAGAGCAAGCCCTGGGCCAACGGATCCTCGGCGTTCGAACGTAGGTGGCGGGACATCCTGTCCCGTGGGGCTCGGTGGAGGACCGCCAACGCGACAACCGATCAGGGGTCAGGTCGTCTGCATTAGCATTTCGGACGAAATGCTAATGCAGACGACCTGACCCCTTCAGCGCTTGTCGCCAGTTGTCGTTTCACCCGTTCCGCACTGCGCGAAGGGCGGCAACGGGACACCTCGGGAGCATGGTGCTCCGATGTGTTCGATGTGATGCTCGCTGGCCAGGGATGGCCGAGCGTTGCCCTGCGTGTGGCAGCTCCGTGCCCCCCAGGCTGGTGATGCTTCCTGCCAGCGTCACGGTCGTGGGCGAGTGGCACGCTGAGGGTGAGGTCGGCGTGATGTTCGCTGTAGGCACGGCGGACGGGCCTGCAACACTCGGACGTTCCCCGGCGTAGGGTGCGCCGACGAGGGGGACGGGATGCGGCTGGAAGTGAAAGGTCTCGGGAAGACCTACGCGAACGGGGTGAAGGCGCTCGACGACGTGTCCTTCGACCTCGAGCCGGGCATGTTCGGGCTGCTCGGGCCCAACGGTGCCGGCAAGTCCACGCTCATGCGGACGCTCGCCACCCTCCAGGACGCGGACCGCGGGGCCGTCACGCTCGGCCAGGTCGACGTCCTGCGCGACAAGGAGGCGGTCCGTCGCACGCTCGGCTACCTCCCGCAGGAGTTCGGGCTGACGCCCAAGGCGCGCGCCGAGGACCTGCTCGACACCTTCGCCGTCCTCAAGGGCATCACCGCTCGCGCCGACCGCCGCGCCGTCGTCGAGGCCCTGCTCCGCAAGACCAACCTCTGGGACGTGCGCCGTCAGCAGGTCGGCGGGTTCTCGGGCGGCATGAAGCGCCGCTTCGGCATCGCCATCGCGCTCCTCGGCGACCCCAAGCTCATCATCGTCGACGAGCCCACCGCGGGCCTCGATCCCGCCGAGCGCGGGCGCTTCCACAACCTGCTCTCCGAGATCGGCCGCGACGCGATCGTCATCCTGTCCACGCACATCGTGGAGGACGTCGCCAACCTCTGCCCGCGGGTGGCCGTGCTCTTCCAGGGGCGCATCCAGCTCCAGGGCAGCCCCGAAGAGCTCTGCGACCGCCTCGCCCCGCGGCTCTTCCGCAAGGTCGTCGCGCACGACGAGGTGGCCGCGCTCGAGGCCGCGCTGCCCGTCATCAGCCACCGCCTGCGCGCCGGCCGGCACGAGGTGCGGGTCGTCGCCGACGCGGCGCCCGAGGGCTTCGAGCCCGCGCCCGCCTCGCTCGAGGACGTGTACTTCGCGGTGATCTCGGGGCGCTGGTCGTGACCGGCCTGCTCCTGCTCCGCTCGGAGCTCCGCGGCTGGCTGCGCCGGCCCGGCGTCCACCTGTTCTTCGGGCTCTTCTTCCTCCTCGGGCTCGCGACCATGGGCTCGATCGCCGGTTCGATCGAGTTCATCCAGGTCGGCGGGTTCGGCGGGCAGCAGAAGGCCGACTCGCCCACCGCCTTCGTGCTCTTCGGCGTCATCTGGGGCCTGTTCGCGACCATGAACATCGCGGCGGCCTCGGCCGGTGCCGCCACCCGAGACGTGACCGACCGGATGCACCCGCTCGTCCACAGCACGCCGGTGTCCCGCTGGAACCTGCTCGTCCCGCGCTACCTCGGGGGCCTGCTGGTCAGCGCCTACCTCGTGAGCGGCCCGCCGCTCGGCATGCTCGTGGCGCGCGCGCTGCCCATCCTGGAACCCGAGCGCATCGGCGCCCTGAACGTCCCGGGGACCCTGCTGTCCCTGCTCGTCTGGCTCGGGCCGAACGTGCTGTTCACGTCCGCGCTCTTCTTCGCCATCGGCAGCCTCACGCGCCGCATGTTCCCCGCGTACATCGGCGGCGTCTTCCTGTTCGTGGGCTACCTCGGCGCGAGCGCGTTCTCCGACCTCGACGACCGCACGATCGGCGTCCTGATCGACCCGTTCGGCAGCACCGCGCTCGACGAGCTCACCCGCTACTGGACGCCCGCCGAGAGCAACACGCTCCTCCCCATCCCCACGGGCATGGGGCTCGCGAACCGCGCGCTCTGGACCGGCGTTGGGCTGGCGACGCTGCTCTTCGCGTTCGTGGCGACCCCGCTCGACGAGCACGGCTGGCAGCCGCTCGCCCGCCTCTGGCGCCGTCCGAAGGAGGTGGAGCGCGAGGTCTCCGTGCCCGTGTCCGCGCCGGTTCCCCGGGTCGCGCGGCGCTTCGACCTCGGCGCCAGGCTGCTGCAGCTCCGGGTGCTCACCCGCCGCGCGGTCGGCGACGTGATCGGTCACCGCTACTTCTGGGCCTTCGTCGCGGCCGCGCTGCTCTTCGAGCTCCTCAACGCCCAGAACATCGGGAAGATGTACGGGACCGAGACCTGGCCCGTGACGTACAAGGTCATCGAGATGCTCGAGGGCACGCTCGGGCTGTTCCTCGTCGTCGTGACGGCCTTCTACGCCGGCGAGCTCGTGTGGCAGGACCGCGACCGGGGCTCGGACCAGCTCGTGGACAGCACGCCCATCCCCGACGCCTTCCCGCTGCTCGCCCGGGTGGTAGCGCTCACCGCCGTCGTCCTCGGGCTGCACACCACGGTGCTGCTGGTGGGCCCGCTGTTCCAGCTGTTCAAGGGGTACACGACGTTCGAGCCAGCGCTCTACGTCCGCTGGATCTACGTCCACTCGCTCCTGCGCTGGATCCCCACCGTCGTCCTCGCGATCGGCATGCACGCGCTCGCGAACCACAAGGTGGTCGGCCACGGCGCCGTGATCGGGTTCTTCGTCGCGATGGTGTTCCGCGAGTCCTGGGGCTTCGAGCTCGATCTGCCCTGGTACGACTCCTCGCCCTCGCTGCGGTACTCGGACATGGCGGGCTGGGGCAACGGCATCGGCGCCTTCTGGGTCTACCGGGCGTACTGGCTCGCGGCCTGCGTCGCGCTGCTCGCGGCCACCCGGCTGGTGTGGGTCCGCGGGACCTCGCTCGGGTTCCGACACCGGCTCGCGGAGGCCAGACGTCGCCTGGACGGTCCGACGCTGGCGGTGGGAGGCGTCGCGAGCGCCGTGTTCGTCGGGTTCGCGGCGTTTCTCGGGTGGGAGACGGTCGCGGTCGGCCAGTACGAGAACTCGTCCGACACGCGGTCCGAGCAAGCGGCCTACGAGCGCGGCTTCAAGGCGACGTGGGCCCACGCGCCGCACCCCGAGGTCACCGCGGTCGACGCGCGGGTCGACCTGTACCCGAGCGAGGCGCGAGCGCTGGTCCACGGGACGCTCTCGCTGGTCAACCCGCACGACGTGCCGATCGAGCGGATGCTGGTGCACTTCGCGGACGAGGACGACGTCGTGTCGTGGACGATGGATCCACCCGCGACCGAGGAGCGCGACCCCGAGCTCGAGGTCCGTGTGTGGACGTTGTCGCGCCCGATCCCGCCCGGCGGCACGGCCACGCTGACCTTCGAGGTCGACGACCACGTCCAGGGCATGCCGAACGGCGGCCCCGAGACCTCCATCGTCGGCAACGGGACCTTCCTCCACCACGGCGAGGTGTTCCCCTCGTTCGGGTACCAGGAGGACTGGGAGCTGTCGGACCCCGCGGACCGCCGCAAGCACGACCTGCCCGAGCGGCCGCGGATGCGCGACCTCGACGATCCCGAGGCGCGAGCGCACTCGTACCTCGGGGACGACGCGCACCGCGTGCCGTTCCAGGTGCGCCTGTCGACGGAGCCCGGCCAGACGCCGCTCGCGCCCGGCTCGGTCGTGGACGAGGGCATGGACGAGGGCGGACGTCCCTGGCGGACCTACCGCGCGGATCGGCCGATCCTGTACTTCTTCGCCTTCCTCTCGGGGAAGTGGGAGATCGCCCGGCGCGACGACGGCCCCGTCCCCGTCGAGGTCTGGTACCACCCGACCCACGCGAGCAACGTGGACCGCATGCTCGAGGGGATGGTCGCCTCGCTGCGCACCTTCGAGGAGCGCTTCGGCCCCTACCAGCACGAGATCCTGCGGATCGTGGAGTTCCCCCGGTACGACTCCTATGCCCAGAGCTTCCCGACGCTCATCCCGTTCAGCGAGTCCATCGGGTTCGTCGCGCGGGTATCGGACCCGGACGAGGACATCGACTACGTCTACTACGTGACCGCGCACGAGGTGGCGCACCAGTGGTGGGCGCACCAGGTCATCGCCGGCAACGGCCAGGGCGCGACGCTGCTCTCGGAGTCGCTGGCGCAGTACTCGTCGCTGCGGGTGATGGAGGAGGCCTACGGGTCCGAGCACATCGACCGCTTCCTGACCTACGAGTCCGACCGCTACTTCTCCATGCGCAGCGGGGAGCGGGACGAGGAGCTGCCGCTGATGCGGATGTACGCCGACCAGCAGTACATCCACTACCAGAAGGGCGGTGTGGTGCTCTACGCGCTGTCCGAGCGGGTGGGCCGCGACCGCTTCGAGGCGGCCGTGCGCACGTTCCTCGACCAGTGGCGCTTCGCGGGGCCGCCGTACCCGACCGCGCGGGACTTCGTCGACACGCTGCGCGCCGAGCTCCCGGACGCCGACGACGCGATCAGCGACGCCTTCGAGCGGATCGTGCTCTACGACCTGCGCGCGGGCGAGCCCACGGTCCGGGAGGAGGGCGGTCGCTTCCTGCTCACGCTCGACCCGGTCACGAAGCGGATGGTGGCGGCGGGCGACGGCGCCGAGACCGAGGAGCCCTTCCACGACGAGGTGGAGGTGCGGATCGAGGGGGAAGGCGACGACGTGCACGAGGTCCGCGCCGTGACGCTGGGCGACGGGCCCGTGGAGATCGCGCTCGACTGGCGGCCGGTGAGCGTGAAGCTCGATCCGCGCGGGCTCTTCCTCGATCGGGACCGCGACGACGACGAGGCGGACGTGGTCCCGCGCTGACGCCAGACCATGGTCCGACGGTGGGGCGGAGGCCGCTCAGCGCTCCAGCAGCAGCTCCTCGTATGTCGCGTGCTCGACGAAGCCGATCCGCGCGTACGCTCGCCGTGCGGCGACGTTGTCGGCGTGGACGTTGAGGGCGACGGTGTCCACGCGGTCCGCGATCCGCTCGCAGAGCGCGGCCGTGACGCTGCCGCCGAGCCCACGCCCACGGGCGTCCGGGTGGACGGCGACGTTGCCGATGGCGGCGACCCGGTGCTCGGGCGACCACACGTGCAGCCCGGCGACCGCCACGAGCCGGCCACCCTCGCGGAGGCCAGCGTAGGGCTCGGCCTGGAGCATCCGAGGGTCGAAGAAGTTGTCGGGGTACGATTCGGCGTAGAAGGCGGACAGCTCGTCGGCGCTGGTCGGGCCCAGCGCTTCGGTCTCCGCGCTCCCGCGGACCGGCGTCGCGAGCCGCATGCGCACGGACGGGATCCGGCGCGCCACCCGGTGCGGCAGCGCGTCCACCACCCGCTCGCGGACGTGGGCGTAGAGCCGGTCGGGGAGCGTCATCCCGGCGATCAGCGAGCGGGCGGGCTCGCCCGGGACCATGCACACCAGCGTCCCGCCCTCGAACAGCAGGGCCACCGCGTCCTCCGCGACGGCCCAGGCGATGCGGCCCTCGTAGAACGGGTCCAGGTCGCCGAGCTCGTAGGCGTGCAGCGCCGGGTCCCGCCGCAGGAAGCGCTCGATCCGCGCGCGCTCGTCCATGCCCCCTCCCGGGCGTCGCCGGCCCCGAGCAGCTATACTTCCCGGCTCGGGAGTGGGCATGTCTCGCTGGTGGACGGCATCTTGGTGGATCGTCGCGGTCGGGTGCGACGGCGGAACGACCACCCCCACCATCGGCGGCTGCGAGACCGGCGCTGCGCCCACCCTCGAGATCGGCATCGGCCTCGAGGGGTACGAGCCGCTCGGCGAGATGGGGCACTTCCCGCTGATCCACGGACCCCAGGGTGGTTTCCACCTCGAGATCGGCCTGCGGGCCACCCACCTCGACGCGAGCGATCTGGCGCTCGGGCACATGGTCGGCACCATCGACGGCACGGTGTACGCCGACTCCGAGCCCTGGATCGACTTCCGCTGCCAGAACGCCTCCGACGCCCAGGAGGCCTACGGGATGCTGCTCATCTACGACAGCACCCCCGACTTCCTCGACGGGAAGACCACCGAGGTCTCGGTCGACGTCACCGACATCGCCGGCAACACCGTCAGCGCCACCCGAACCTTCGTCATCGAGGACACCCTGTGATGCGCACCGCCCTCCTCCTGCTGCCCGCCCTCCTCCCGGCCTGCTCCGGCGACGGCAAGGACACCGACACGACCGCTGACCCCGTCGACTGCTCGACCCGCCCCACGGACATCCCGACCGCGCGCGGCGAGATCGCTGGCGGGTACGACGACGCGACCGGCAGGTTCGTGTTCTTCGGCGGCGACGAGGGCGTGCCGGTCAACTGCAGCTCGCAGACGAGCTTCGTGAAGGACACCTGGGTCTGGGAGTCGGACTGCGGCAACTTCCGCGAGGTCGCGGCCTCGGGCCCCAGCGCGCGCGGACGGTACGCGGGCGCCGCCGGCGGCGGGAAGTTCTACGTCCAGGGCGGGCGCTTCCGCGACGGCACCAGCGGCGACTACACGCTGCGCCCCGATCTGTGGGCCTTCGACTTCGCCTCCGAGACCTGGGCCGAGCTGAACGGCGACGGTCCGGACCGGCGGAACAACCACGCGGGCGCGGTCGTGGCGGGCGGCAAGCTCGTGATCCACGGCGGCACGGGCAGCACCAACGGCCTGTCCTACTCCCCGCTGTTCGTCGACACCTGGGTCTACGACCCGGCCTCCGACAGCTGGTCGGAGATCACCGGCGCGGGCGGCCCCGGCCGGGTGTTCCACGCGCTCGCGAGCGACGGCCAGAACCGGGTGTGGCTGTTCGGCGGCGGCGACGAGAACGCGTTCTCCGGCCCGTTCTTCAAGGACGTGTGGGAACTCGACGTGAGCGGCGGCACCTGGACCCGGCTGCACGACGGCAGCGGCAAGGCCCCCGACGGGCGGATCTGGCCGAACCTGGCGTACGACGCGGCGCACGACCAGCTCGTGATGTTCGCGGGGCACGACGACCGCGCGCTCGGCAACAGCAACGCGGTGTGGACCTTCGATCTCGCGACCGACAAGTGGACCGAGAAGCGCGGCGGCGACGTGGTGGATGCGGGCGCGAACGGGTTCTGCGACTTCCCCGCGGACTTCGTGGCGGCCGACTTCGACTCGCCCGAGCGTCGCTACGGCGCCGCCATGGCGATCACCGGCGACGGGCGCCTGGTGACCTTCGGCGGCAAGACGGACTGCGGCATCATCAACGACCTGTGGACGTACGACATCGCTGGTGACGCCTGGACCCGCGTGCTGCGCGCCACCGACGGCGAGAGCTGCATCCGCGCGTACGACGACTGCACCGCGCTCTGCTTCTGAGGAGGACGTCGTGGGCCTGACCGTCCAGGAGATGCTGCAGAAGATGCGCGACGGCGTCGCCGCACGCACCGGGCACGACTTCGACCACTGGGTGGGCGTGGCGCGAGCCAGCGGCATCATCGGGCACAAGGCGCTGACCGACCACCTCAAGACGACGCACGCCCTCAACCACAACGAGGCCCAGTGGGCGGCGTGGGCGGTGCTCGATCCCGGCAGGCTCACGGCCTACGACGCGCCCGCGGACCTCGTCGACGAGCTGTACGCCGGCAAGAAGGCAGGGCTGCGCCCGGTCTACGACGCGCTGATGGCCGCGGGGACGGCGCTGCCGGGCGTGAAGAGCACGGTGTGCAAGACGTACACCTCACTCTCCGGCGCCACCCAGTTCGCCATCCTCGCGCCGCGGACGAACAAGTCCGTGGACCTCGAGCTGATCCTCCCCGAGGACGCCTCGCACCCCGCCCTCGAGACCTTCAAGAGCTCCAACCCCAAGTTCACGCGCCGCGTGCGGATCAGCGACGCCGCCCAGGTGGACGAGGCGGTCGTCGGGCTCTTGCGCCTGGCGCGCGCTCAGGTGGGCTGAGGCGGCTCCCGGCGGCGCAGCTGGCGTCCGCGCAACGGGAGGACCTCGTCGGGGTCGACCTCCACGCGCTCAACCTCGGCCGCGTCGAGCCAGCCCTCGGCGACGCCGTCCACCACGCGGAGCCAGGTCGTCGTTTGGCCGGCGCGCGTCGTCGCGACCACGGGGACCTCCCAGGTACCGAGGGCCGTGTCGGCCGTCAGGGACACGTGGACCCGCTCGCCCTCCTGGGCCCAGGTGCCCTCGACCGATGGCCGCAACCCGGCGATCACGAAGGCGTCGACGCTGTCGCGGAAGGACACGCGGGAGACCGTCTCGAGCTCGCTCACCAGCGCGTCGAGGGACGGGTCGGGTCGTGTGCGCAGGCGGGTCAACGCCTCCATCATCGCCTTCTCGCCGATGCGCGCCTGCACGGCTCGGCCGAGGAAGCGCGCGCCCACCTCGTCCGCCCACCAGGCGTTCGTGCCCACCAGCGACTGCAGCCCGTCCTGGGGGGCCTCGCGCGCCAGCCTCCGGTCGGTCTCGGCGTCCCACGTGGCCACCAGCTTGCGTCCCCAGGCCTCGTCGACGAACCGGTCGCGGAAGACCTTGGGGATCGCTCGGGACAGCCAGCGGTCCTGCTCGGGCCAGGGGAGATCCGCGAACCAGGCGGCCGCCATCGCCTCGGCCAGCGCGCGCTCGGCGGCGTGGGGGAAGGCGCCCTCGAGCTCGCGCGCGAGGCTCGTGCTGCCGATCAGCGGGATCGCGACCACGCCGTCCATCACCACCTGGCCCTGCCCCACGTAGCGGAAGGTCGCGGGGGTCTGTGGGTCGCCCGGGGTCCGATGGGGGTCGTGCTGGACGTAGCCCACGGGGTGGTCCTGGCCCTGGATCACCACCGCCTCGGGGTGGGGCCAGGGCGGCAACACCGTCCCGTAGAAGTGCAGGACCGAACGGAGTCGTGCCGGCATGCGCCGATCCATGGACATGGAGTGCTTGAGGATCCGGATCGGCGGGTAGGGTCCGTGACCGTCCTCCCGCGTCTCGCTCAGATCGCCCGCGGAGATCGTGGTCGGGCCGTCGAGCTCGGCGACCCACAGCCGCCCGTCACCCCAGGGGCGTCCCAGGGCGCCCCCGCCGACGCTCACCTGGTAGCCGGGGACGATGGTGCCTGCGCGCACCTCCGCGGGGTAGCGCACGGGTCCGGTGGGCAGGCGCGGCAGGACGGACAGCCCGCTCGTCACGCGGCCCAGCGTGATGGCGTCGGGCAGCCCACGAGGGAGGCTCGACCCGTCGTGATCGATGTCGTCGAGGACGTGGATCGCCCACTCCGGCACCTGGAGGATCCCGGAGACGTCCCAGCGCTCCTCCCAGTCGAGCCGCAGGTCCACCGTCTCGCCTGCTCCGACAGACTCCGGGAGCAGCCAGCTCCTCGCGATCCAGTCGCTCCCGGCACGGTCGGGACCGAAGGGGAGCTCGACGGGCTCGAGGGGCTCGCCCTCACCGGTCGTGGCCAGGGTGAGGACCGGGTCTCCCACGATGGGGATCTGTCCCTGCCGGAGCGTGGTCTCCGTGCGGGGCAGCCACACGTCGACCCAGCGCCCACCGCCGCCAGCGCGGATCTGCAGCCGGACCTGGGAGCGGGCCAGCGCCGCCGAGCCGATCGGGCGCTCGAGCACGAGGTTCACCTCGCCACGCACGGCGCTCCACTCGGCCTCTCCGCTCCGCGGCACGCCGGACAGGATGCGGAGCGGGTGGTCGTCGGCCCCCTGCCCGTGGACGGCGAGCACCTGGGATCGGGTGTCGTCCACGAGACCGCTCGGGTCCACCACCCAGGTCAGCCAGGTGCGACCGAGGTCCGCGCTGTCGTCCACCGCGCCGATCAGCGGTCCGAGGTCGTGTTCCGGGCGCAGCTCCACGATCGCCCGGGCCTCGCCCTCCCGGAAGGCCTCGCGGGCCAACATCGCCTGGGGATCGAGCCGAGCGGCCGTCAGCGCACGACCTCGGGCGCGCAGCGCGTCGCGGGCACGATCCAGCGCGCGTCGCGGCGTGAGCGCGCTGACGAGGACCTGCTGGTGCCCGGTCTCGTCGACGAAGCTGATGGTCTTGGGGTCCTCCTCGAGCGGGTGCCCCAGCTCCACGGCCGCCAGCAGCTCGGGTCGCAGGCCGATCGCCAGCAGCACCTCGCCGGGCTCGGCCCACCGCTCGCCCGCGCCCACGCCGAGGTCGGGTACCGCGGCGCGGAGGGAGAGGGCCTCGCCCGAGGTCGCGACAGGCACGTCCAGCGAGGCGTCGCCGACGAAGACGAAGCCCACGGGCCGGTCCCCGTCGATCACGGGGAACAGGATGCCCCCCGTCAGCGCGCCGCGCGCCTGCCCGAAGGCGACCTGCTCGTCTTCGACCCAGCGACCGTGCGGATCGACCTCCAGGGCCAGGGCGGTCGTCGCGAGCCATCCGATCATCACGCTCTCCTCAGCCGTCCACGGTGGAGGTCTGCCGCAGGATGCCACGGCGCCGCAGCGGCATTCGGTGGTCGGGGTCGATCGCCACGTCCACGACCTCCTCCGCGGTCAGCAGCCCCTCGCCGACCCCGTCGACCAGGCGGACCCAGGCCGTGACCTCGCCGTGGCGGGTCGTGGCGACCACGGGGACCTCCCAGGTCCCGAGCGGGACGTCGGCGGTGAGCCGTACGCGGAGCTCGTCGCCGTCGCGCTCCCAGGTTCCGTCCACGGCGGGGCGGAGACCTGCGACGACGAAGACGTCGAAGCTGTCGCGCAGGGGGACCTTCGAGACGGACTCCAGCTCGGCGACCAGCCGGTCGAGCGAGGGGTCCTCGCTGGCCTGGAGCCGCGCCAGCCCCTCGAGCAGCGAGCGCTCCCCGATCCGGGCGGCGATCGTGCGGCCGAGGAAGCGCGCCCCTGTCTCGTCGGCCCACCAGGCCTCCGTCCCGACGAGCGACTGCAGGCCGTCGCGAGGTGCCTCGCGCGAGAGGCGCTGCTCGGTGACGACCTCCCAGGGCCGAGCGACCTTCTCGCCCCAGGCCTCCTCCACGAAGCGGTCGCGCAGGACCATCGGGATGGCGCGCCCGAGCCAGCGGTCGCGCTCGGGCCAGGGGAGCTCGGCGAACCATCCGGCCGCCAGCGCCTCCGCGAGGTCCCGTTCCGCGGCGCGCGGGAAGGTCACCTCGAGCTGGCGCTCCAGCCCGGGCCGACCGATCGCGCGCACGCCCTCGAACACGAGCTGGCCTTGTCCCGCGTAGGTCACGCGGGGTGGGATCGAGGGATCGAACGGCGTGGCGTCGGACACGGGGTGGTCCTGGCCGCGCGCGAACACGACCTGACGGAAGGGGAACGTCGGCAGGGTCGTGCCGTAGAAGTTCAGGACCGAGCGGATGTGCTGTGCCAGGTGCTTGTCGGGGAACGCGCCCTGCAGCAGCCGTACGGCCGGGAACCCGCCGTGACCGTCCTCCAGGGTCTCGTGCAGCGCGCCGGCGGTGATCGTCGTGGGCCCGTCGACCTGCGCCACCCAGAGCCGACCGTCGCCCCAGGGGCGCCCCACGGCCCCGCTGCCCACCGACATCTGGTAGCCGGGCACCAACGTGCCCGCGCGCACCTCGGCCGGGTAGCGCTCGGGTCCGGTCGGGACCACCGGCAACACGGGGAGCCCCGCCGTCACGCGCCCCAGCGTGAGGTAGGAGGCGGACGTGTCGCCGCCGAGCTGGAGGATGCCGGAGACGTCCCAGCGCTCCTCCCAGTCGAGCCGCACGTCCACGACCTCCCCCGGGTCGGCGTCCTCGGGCAGCAGCCAGCTCGCCACGATCCAGTCGGCGGTCGCCCGCTGTCCGCCGAAGGGCAGGCGGACGGGCACCAGCGTGGCCCCGTCCGAGGTGGTCGCGCGGGTGATGACGGGATCGCCGGTCACGGGGATCTGCCCACGCGTGGTGGTGGTCACGGTGTGTGGGACCCACAGGTCGACCCAGCGGCCCCCTCCGCCGGCCCGCAACGCGAGGTGGACCTCGGTGTGCGCCAGCGCCGCCGTGCCGATGGGGCGGTCCAGCACGACGTTGGCCTCGCCGCCGATCGCGGTCCACTCGGGCTCACCGCGGCGTGGCACGCCGCTGAGCACGCGGAACGGGTGGCCCTGGGCTCCCTGGCCATGGACGGCGAGGATCTGACCGCGGTCCCGGTCGACGAGTCCGCTCGGGTCCACGACCCAGGTCATCCAGGTCCGGGCGAGGTCGGCGCTGTCGTCGATCGCGCCGATCAGGGGCCCGAGGTCGTGCTCGGAGCGGAGCTCGACGATCGCGCGTCGCTCGCCGTCGCGGAACACCTCCCGGCCGAGCATGGCGGACGGATCGAGGCGGGCGGCGGTCAGGGCGCGGGTCCGGTCGCGGAGGGTGGCGCGGGCCCGCTCGAGCGCGGCGCGAGGCGTCAGCGCGGTGACGAGGACCTGCTCGCGGCCCTGGTCGTCGACGAAGGCGATGGTCCTGTCGCCGCCGGTGAGCGGGTGGCCCGCCATGGCCGCGGCCAGCACCTCCTCGCGCAGACCGATGGCGAGCAGCACCTCGCCCCGTTCGGTCCAGCGCTCGCCCGCGGTCAGCGAGAGCTCGGGCAGCCCGGCACGGATGGCGAGCGCCTCCCCCGAGGTGGCGACAGGGACGGTGAGCGAGGTCTCCCCTACGTAGACGAAGCCGACGGTCAGGCCCTCGTGGGTGAGGGGGAAGGAGACACCACCGCGCAGCTCCGCGCGTGCCACGCCGGCGGCGGCCTCCACGTCCTCGACCCAGCGCCCGTGCGGATCGACCTCGAGGGCCAGCGCGGGGAGGGCGAGCCAGGTCAGCACGGTCAGCCCTGCCCCGAGGAGCGATGGAGCGACCCGCGCCCACGGAGCGGCATCACACGGTTGGGATCGATGACCACGTCGTCGGCCTCGGACACGGCGATCGAGCCCTCGCCGACCCCGTCGACGACGCGGATCCAGGCGGTGGTCTGCGCCTTGCCCTTCGTGGCGACCACCGGGATCTCATAGGTGCCGAGCGGCACGTCGGCGACCAGGTGGACCCGGATCCTGTCCCCGTCCTGCTCCCACTCCCCCTTCAGCGAGGGGCGCAGCCCGGCGACGACGAAGGCGTCGAAGGTGTCGCGGAGCGACGTGCGGGAGACGTCCTCGAGCTCGGTCACGAGCCGGTCCAGGGAGGGATCGTCGCTCGTCGCCAGCCGGGAGAAGCCCTCGAGCAGCGCGCGCTCCCCGATGCGTGCCTCGATCGCGCGTCCCAGGAAGCGAGCGCCCACCTCGTCGGCCCACCAGTCGTCGGTCCCCACCAGCGACTGCAGCCCGTCCGAGGGCGCTTCGCGGGACAGGTTCTGGTCATCGTAGGACGCCCAGATCGACGCGACCTTCTCCCCCCACGCCTCCTCGACGAAGCGGTCGCGGAACACCTTGGGGATCGCTCCCCCGAGCCAGGCGTCGGCCGGGTGCCACGGCAGGTCCGCGAACCAGCCCGCGGCGACGGCCTCCGCCAGACCGCGCTCGGCTGCGTGAGGGAACGCCTGCTTCACCTCCCAGTGCTTGTTGTCCCCGTTCAGCACCGGCAGGGCCACCACGCTCTCCACCACCACCTGTCCCCCGCCGAGCCACCGCACGATCGGCGGCTGTTGGGGGTCGTGGTTGGGGTTGCGGAGACTCGTGACCAGCACCGCGACCGGCCGAGCCTGCCCCTCGATCACCACCACCTCGGGGTGCGGCCACGGAGGCAACGCCGTGGCATAGAAGTGGAGGATCGCACGGATTCGCTCGGGCATGTGCGGGTCGAGCGCCTGGGCGTGGCGGAGGAGTCGGATCGCCGGGAAGGGCCCTACGGCGCCCTCGCGCAGCTCCGACAGGTCACCGCCGGTGACCGTGGTCGGACCGTCGACCTCTGCGACCCACATCGCGCCGTCCTCCCACGCTCGTCCCACCGCGCCACCTCCGACCGACAGTCGGAAGCTGGAGACGGTGCCGGCGCGGACCTCGGTGGGATGGGGCGGAGAGCCGGGCACGTGGGGCAACACCGGGACACCCGCAGTGACCCGACCGAGCGTCATGGCGTCCGGAAAACCCCTGGGGACGACCGGGTGCACCAGTCGGGGGTCGATCCGCTGCATCTCGTGGGACACCCACGCCTTCGCATCGAAGACGCCCGACACGTCCCATGGCTCCTGCCAGTCCAATCGCACCGACACGGTCCGACCCGGGGCGACGTCCTCGGGGAGCACGAGACTGCGCTCGACCCAGCGGTCGTCCGGTCGGCGTGGTCCGAAAGGGAGGTCCATGGTCGCGAGCGGCGTCCCGTCGGCGAGGCTCGCGAGCGTGATCTCGGGATCCCCGCCAACCACGGTCTGTCCGTGCCGCGCCGGGCTGGGGACACGCGGGATCCACACGTCGACCCAGCGACCCCGCTCGCCCGCCTCCAGCTCCAGGCGCGCCTGGTCGTGGGCGAGCGCGGCACCTCCCACCGGTCGATCGAGCACCAGGTTGACCTCCGCCCGGTGCACCGTCCACGCGGGAGGGCCCGCCAGCGGCACGCCGGTGAGGATCCGGAACGCATGCCCCTCGGCGCCGGGTCCGTGGACCGCGACCACCTGCGCGCGGGTCTCGTCGATCAGACCCGTGGGATCGATCACCCAGGTCATCCAGGTCCGGACCAGGTCGGCGCTGTCGTCGATCGCGCCGATCAGGGGTCCGAGGTCGTGCTCGGAGCGGAGCTCGACGATCGCGCGGCGCTCGCCCACGCGGAACATCTCCCGGCCGAGCATGGCGGACGGATCGAGGCGGGCGGCGGTCAGGGCGCGGGTCCGGTCGCGGAGGGTGGCGCGGGCCCGCTCGAGCGCGGCGCGAGGCGTCAGCGCCGTGACGAGGACCCGCTCGCGGCCCTGGTCGTCGACGAAGGCGATGGTCTTCTCGGCGCCGGTGAGCGGGTGCCCCAGCTCCACGGCCGCCAGCAGCTCGGGTCGCAGGCCGACCGCCAGCAGCACCTCACCGGGCTCGGTCCACCGCTCGCCTGCACCCACGCTGAGGTCGGGTACCGCGGCGCGGAGGGAGAGGGCCTCGCCCGAGGTCGCGACGGGCACGTCCAGCGAGGCGTCGCCGACGAAGACGAAGCCCACGGGCCGGTCCCCGTCGATCACGGGGAACAGGATGCCCCCCGTCAGCGCGCCGCGCGCCTGCCCGAAGGCGACCTGCTCGTCTTCGACCCAGCGGCCGTGCGGATCGACCTCGAGGGCCAGCGCAGTCGTCGCGAGGCAGGCCAGCACCCGACTCAGCCCTGCCCGGACGAGTGACGGAGGGGTCCGCGACCGCGAAGCGGCATGACCCGGTCGGGGTCGATGGAGACGTCGTCGGCCTCGGAGGCGGGGATCGAGCCCTCGCCGACCCCGTCGACCACGCGGATCCAGGCCGTGGTCTGCGACCTGCCCTTTCGGGCGACCACGGGGATCTCGTAGGTGCCGAGCGGCACGTCGGCGACCAGGTGGACCCGGATCCTGTCCCCGTCCTGCTCCCACTCACCCTCGAGCGAGGGGCGCAGCCCCGCGACGACGAAGGCGTCGAAGGTGTCGCGCAGGGACGTGCGCGAGACCTCCTCGAGCTCGGTCACGAGCCGGTCGAGGGAGGGGTCCTCGCTCGTCGCCAGCCGCGACAGCCCCTCGAGCAGCGCCCGCTCGCCGATGCGGGCCTCGATCGCGCGTCCCAGGAAGCGAGCGCCGACCTCGTCGGCCCACCAGTCGTCGGTGCCGACGAGCGACTGCAGCCCGTCGGACGGCGCCTCGCGGGACAGGCGCTGGTCCGTCGCCGCCTCCCAGGGCTCCGTGACCTTGGCGCCCCAGGCCTCCTCCACGAACCGGTCGCGGAAGACCTTGGGGATCGCACGCCCGAGCCAGCGGTCCCGATCGGTCCACGCCAGATCGCCGAACCAGCCGGCCGCCAGGGCCTCCGCCAGCCCGCGCTCGGCGGCGTGGGGCCACTGGTTCCTCAGCGAGCGGTTCAGGTCCGTCGAGGCGACGACCGGGATCGCCACGACGCTGTCGAGCACGATCTGTCCCTGCCCGATGTAGCGGACCTCGGGCGGGGACTGAGGGTCGTCGGGGACACGCTGGGGGTCGCGCACGACGATCATCACCGGGTGGTCCTGCCCGTGGATGACCACGGCCTCGTCGTGCGGCCAGGGGGGGAGCGCCGTGCCGTAGAAGTGGAGGATGGCGCGGATCCGCTCGGGCATGTGGCGATCGAAGACCTGCCCGTGCTGGAGCAGCCGCACCGCCGGGTACGAGGCGAACGCGCCGTCGCGGGTCTCGGTGAGATCGCCCCCGGTCACCGTGGTCGGTCCGTCGACGGTGCCCACCCAGAGCTCCCCATCGCCGTAGGGCTCGCCGCGGGCGCCGCCGCCGAGCGACATCTGGTACCCGTTGGTCACCGTCCCCGCGCGCACCTCGGCCGGCCAGCGTGGGTTGCCCGTCGGCGTGCTCGGCATCACCGGGACGCCGGCCGTCACGCGCCCGAGCGACATCACCGCGGGCACGCCGTCGGGGACCGCGGGCTGGAACGTCCCAGGATCGAGCTTTCGCATCTGGAACGCGACCCACTCCTTCGCGTTGAAGATGCCCGACACGTCCCAGGCCTCCTGCCAGTCGAGACGCACGGAGACCGTCTGGCCCTCGTCCACCTCCTCCGGGAGCAGGAAGCCGCGCTCGATCCAGTCCTCGCCCGGTCGGCGGGGGCCGAAGGGCAGGTCCATCGACGCGAGCGGCGTCCCGTCGGCGAGCGCGGCCAGCGTGATCTCGGGCTCGCCCCCGACCACCACCTGGCCGTGCCGCAGCGCGCTGGGTGTCTGCGGTATCCACAGGTCGAGCCACCGGCCCCGCTCCCCCGCGGCGATCTCGAGCCTCGCCTGGTCCCGCGCCAGCGCCGACGTCCCGATGGGCGGGTCGAGGACGAGGTTGAGCTCGCCACGACGGATGCTCCACGCCGGTGGACCCTCCAGCGGTACACCGGTGAGGATCCGCACGGGGTGCTGGTCGGCGCCCTGTCCGTGGACGGCGAGCACCTGGCCGCGGGTCTGGTCGACCAGGCCCGTCGGATCCACCACCCAGGTCAGCCAGGTGCGCCCGAGGTCCGCGCTGTCGTCCACCGCGCCGATCAACGCACCCAGGTCGTGCTCGGGCCGCAGCTCCACAATCGCCCGGGCCTCGCCCGCGCGGAACGCCTCGCGCGCCAGCATGGCGTCCAGGTCCAGCCGGGCCGCCCGCAGGGCCCGGGACCGATCGTGCAGGGCCGCCTGGGCGCGGTCCAGCGCACGCCTTGGCGTCAGCGCGGTGACGAGGACGTGCTCCCGGCCGTCCTCACCGACGAAGCTCACCGTCTTCGAGTCGCCGGTGAGCGCGTACCCGAGCTCGGCCCCCGCGAGCAGCTCGTCCCGGAGCCCCACCGCGAGCAACACCTCGCCGGGCTCGTCCCACCGCTCGCCCGCGCGCAGCGGCAGGTCCGGGAGCGCCGCCCGCACGGAGAGCGCGTCGCCGGTCGTGGCCACGGGGCTCGACAGCGTCGCCCCGCCGACGAACACGAAGCCGACGCGCCGATCGCCGTCCGTGACCGGGAACACGATCCCGCCGTCCAGCGTGGCGTTCGCCTCGCCGATCGTGACGGAGCCGTCGTCCACCCAGCGGCCGTGAGGATCGACGTCGAGGGCGAGCGCCAGCGAGGGCAGGAGTGCGAGCACGGGACCTCCGGTCTTCCAGTGTCGCACCCATCACGAGTGTCAACCCGCCCTCTGAGCGTTGCCTGCTGAAACGAACTTGAAACCTTGGCATGATGGGGTTCGGGGGACGGGGTGGAGCGCAGGTGGGTCCGGCTCGAGGCCTGCGAGATCGACCTGGAGCGGCGCGTGGTGCGGCGCGACGACGGCGATCGGACGCTGACGGTGCAGGAGGCGGACCTGCTCGAGCACCTGGTCGTCCGCGCCGGAACACCCGTCGGCCGGGGGGAGCTGCTCCGCCACGTCTGGGGCTACCCGGGGCCCCACGCGCCCGACACGCGGGCGGTGGACATCGCGATCCGTCGCCTCAGGAGCAAGATCGAGCGCGATCCGGCTGCGCCGAGACACGTCGTGACGCAGCGGGGATCGGGCTACCGGTTCGAGCCGTTGCACCCCCTCGAGCGCCCCGAGGACGTGCTCGCCGCGCCGCAGGGCTCCGTTCCGGCCGAGCCACCCGGGTTCGTGGGGCGCGAGGAGGTGCTCGCCAGGGTGGACGACGTGCTCGCCGAACGGCGCTGGGTGGGGCTCGTGGGGCCCGTGGGGGTGGGGAAGACCCGGCTCGCGCTGCGCGCCGCGACGACCTGGTGGCGAGCTGGGCGTCCCGTCTGGTGGGTCGTCGGGACGGGCGCGACCCCAGCGGAGCTCGCATCCCGGATCGCCGGCGAGGGCCCGCCCGACGTGGACGAGGCGGCGGCGATGCAGCGGGTGATCCGCGTGCTCGGCCGCCGGGGTCCCCACGTGCTGGTGCTCGACGATCCACCGGAGGCGAGCTGGCGGTCGGTTCGGACGCTGCTCGACCGCCTGCCCGAGCTGCGCGTGCTGACCACGTCACGCACCGCGCCGGACGAGGCGGCGGCGCGCGTGGAGGTCCCGCCGCTCCCCATGGCGGACGCGGTGGCGCTGCTCCTCGCTCGGGCCCGCGTGCAGCGCCCCGACTGGGGGAAGGACGACGAGGTGGTCGAGCGGATCGCGCGCGAGCTCGACGGGCTGCCCCTCGCGATCGAGCTCGCTGCACAGCGGGCCCGTGTGCTGACACCGACCCTGCTGCTCGAGGCGCTCAGGGATCGCTTCCGCATCCTGTCGGACGGCGACGCCTCGCTCCGCGGCGCCCTGGCGCTGTCCTGGTCCCTGCTCGACGACGTCCAGCGACAGGCGCTCGCCCAGCTGTCCGTCTTCCGCGGCGGGTTCGGGGTCGAGGCCGCGGCGGCGGTGGTGGTCCTGCCGGAGGGCTCCCCCTGGGTGCTCGACTGGCTGGGGCAGCTCGTCGACCACAGCTGGTTGGGCACCACCGAGGCCCGGGGTCGGACGCGTTTCACGATGCTCGAGAGCCAGCGTCGGTTCGCTCAGGAGCAGCTCCCGGATGGGGACCCCGTCCGCCTCCGACACCTCGGCTGGGCCGTCGAGCTGGCGACCGCGAAGGTGGAGGCCCTGCGCGCATCGGACGGAGACGCCGCCCGCGCCGAGCTCACGATGGAGCTGCCGAACCTCTGGGAGGCCCACCGCGCCGCGCTCGAGCTGGCGCCCGACCGGATCGTGGCCACGGCGCTGGCGCTCGACGCCGCGCTCGAGGAGGGAGGCTCGGTCCGCGAGCGGCTCGCGCTGACCGGGCTCGCCACGCGGTCGGCGACCGAACCGCGCGACCTGGCGCGGGCCCACCTGGCGCGGGCGGTCGTCCTGCTGCGGATGGCGCGGGCGGAGGAGGCGGGTGGCGACCTGTCCGAGGCGCGGGCGGCGGCGCGAAGGCTGGTCGAGCCGGCGCTGCTGGCGCGCATCGAGAACCGCGACGCGGCCAGGTTGGCGGAGCAGGGCGCCCGAGAGGAGGCGGCGACGGTGGCTCGGTCGGCGCTGGAGCTGGCCTCCGCCATCGGGGATCGGTTCGAGCAGGCCCTCGCGCACGGGACGTTGGGCCAGCTCGCGGCGGTGGCGCGCGACCTGCCGACGGCGGAGCGGCACCACCGCGCGATGCGCACGCTGGCGGACGAGCTCGGCTCCTGGCGGCTGCAGCTGCGCGCGCGGGGCCAGCTCGCGACGATCGCGCGGGCCCATGGTCGGCTCGCCGACGCCGAGCAACACACCCGGGTGGCGCTCGCCCTGGCGCGGGAACACGGCGACGTCGTCCGGGAGGCCCTGCTGCTCGTCAACCTCGCCAGCCTGGCGGGCGTCGCCGGGCGGCAGGAGGAGGCCCTGTCGCACGTGGACGCGGCGCTCGTCCTGCATCGCTCGGTCGGCGACCGCGTCGGGGAGCTGCGCGCCCTGGCGAACGGCGGGATCCTCCGCGTGGGCGCGGGTCGGCCCGCGGAGGGGCGCGCCTGGCTCGAGGAAGCGGTGGGGCTCGCGGACGCCGGCGACGACGGGCGGCAGGTCGGGGCCATCCACGGCAACCTCGGGGTGTGCCTGCTGCAGCTCGACGACGCCCGCTCGGCCCGGCGGCACCTCGAGCGGGCGGTGGAGCTGGTGGGGGGCTTCCCCTCCGCCTACTTCCACGTCCACCTCGCGGTGGCCGCGTCCGAGGTCGACGATCCCGACGCCGCTCGGGCCGCCCTCGAGACCGCGCGCCCGGGGCTGAGCGGTCCGGTGGCGGACGGTCTGATCGCGGTCGCCGAGGCCCACCGCGCGCTCGCCGATGCCCGAGCGGGTGATCCGGAGGCCGAGGCCCGAGCCATGGCGCTGGCCGACCGGGCCCGCTCCACGCGCTCGCGGCGGGGCGCCGGGGACCTGACCTCCGCCCTGCTCCCCGGTGAGCTCGACGCGGCGCTGGCGGTGCTCTCGCGCGCGATGCAGCGGCACGAGGGGGTTACGCCGACCTGATGCTCGCCTGGATGCTGGCCTGCGGCGGTCCGTCCGATCCGTCTTCCACGCCGACCCCCACCGACGCGGGCTCCACCCCGGCGACCACGTCGGACAGCGGCTGGACGGGCCCCGTCGAGGTGCTGGTCACGCTGGATGGCGCACCCGTGGTCGCCCGGGTCTACGCGGACGGCGAGGTGGCGCCACGATGGACCGACGACCAGGGACGGCTCTGGCTGGACGCGGCGCGGGTGGTGGTCGCGAGCCACGACGAGGCGCGCACCGAGGGCGCGGACGTGGAGGGCGGGCGCGCGGTCGTCGCGCTCGAGCGGTACGCGCTGGACGACAACGAGGCGTACACCTTCCAGGACCCCGGTCGCCCCGACGACCGCGACGACGCCTCGCGGTGCGCCCACTGCCACCTGTCGCAGGTCGAGGACTGGCTCGGCAGCGCCCACGCCACCAGCGCCAGCAACCCGGTGGTCCAGGACGTGTACGCCGGCACCGCGGGCGCGCTGGACACCGCGGCCTGCGTCGCCGCCGGGGGCACCGTCCTCGAGGGGCTGGCACCGGGGACGCGCGCGCCCGTCGACCGCTGCTACGTCGGCGCGGGGACCCTGCCGGACCTCGATCCGAGCTGTGCCGCCACCCCCTGCGACGCGGTCGCCACCCGCACGGGAGGCTGCGCCGACTGCCACGCGCCCGGCATCGACGGCGCGCTCGGGGGGCGTGACCTGCTCGAGGCGACCGGCCTCGCGTATCGGTACGGGGTGCACTGCGACGTGTGCCACAAGGTCGACGAGGTCGATGTGGAGGCCGCCGACCGCGGGGTCGCCGGCGCGCTGCGGCTTCTCCGTCCGACCGAGACCTCGCTCACGCCGGGGCTGCCGTGGCGGGCGCTGACCTTCGGCCCCTACGACGACGTGGCGAACCCGCGGATGGGGAGCGTCGCGCGGCACCTGTTCCACGAGGCCGAGCTGTGCGGAGGGTGTCACGAGCTGCGCCAGGAGGTGCTGGTGCCGGGTGCGGCCGCCGATCCCGCGCGCTGGCCCGACGGGCGGCTCCCGGTCCACACCACGTACGACGAGTGGGCGACCGGGCCGCTCTCGCCGGTCTCGCCGTGCAACAGCTGCCACCTGCCGCCCGATCCGGGCGTGGCGAACGCGGCGGACCTCGAGCCCGGGAGCGAGGACGAGGGCGTGACCGGCGGGTGGCCGCGACCGCCGGGGAGCGTGCGGCACCACACGTTCGACGGGCCGCGTCGACCGGAGGCCGGGATGCTCGCGCTGGCGGCCGCGGTCGACCTGAGCACGAGCGTGGCCGCCGGGCGCGTGACCGCCGAGGTGACGGTGACCAACGCGGGTGCCGGGCACGCGCTGCCCACGGGCGAGCCGCTGCGCGCCCTGCTCCTCGAGGTGACGGCCCGCTGCGGGGCGGAGCCGCTGGACCCGGTCGACGGCGACGCGCTGCCCGCGTGGACCGGCGCGCTCGCGCTCGGTCCGGTGGGGACGCGCTGGCCGGGGGCACGCGTCGGCGACCGGATCCGCGTGGTGGAGCGGACCGGCGGCTTCCGCGACGACCCGGGCTGGGGTCCGTTCGGCGACGGGACCTTCTCGCCGGCAGAGAAGGGGCTGCCCGTCGAGCTCGTCCGCGGCGAGCGCGAGGTGGTCGGGGTGAGCGGGGACACGGTGACCCTGGACGCGCCGCTGCCCGCCGGCACGTACGCCGTCCGTGTGCCCGGGCCCGGAGCCGATCCGCTGCCCGCCCTCGCGGGCGCTCCCGGGAGGGCCTTCGCGCGGGTGCTCGCGGACCGTGACGGTGCGCTGATGGTGCCCCACCACCGCGCGGTGGACGTGGTCGCCGACAACCGGCTGCTCCCGCAGGCCTCGAGCACCTCGACGCACACCTTCGTCGCGACCTGCGCCGCCCCCCAGGTGACCGCGACGCTGCGCTACCGCCCGCTGCCGCGCGCCCTCGCCACCGAGCGGGGCTGGGACGCTGCGGACACCGTGGTCGTCGAGGTGACCCGGTGATCGCCGTGGTGCTGCTGGCGTGCCGCCGTGAGCCGTCGAGCACCGACGACGCTCCGGCGCCGACCACGGCGGACACGGGGACCCCGGGGGACACCTTCCGCGAGCCGCCCATCGCCGAGGACCTCGATCCCGACCCGAGCGTCGTCCACGTCCGCCTCCGCGCCGCACCCCTCGCCTACGAGGTCGACGGCACCACGATCGAGGGGTTCGCGTTCGAGGGCAGCGTCCCCGGGCCCACCATCGAGGCCGAGCTCGGGCAGGTGCTGGTGGCGGACATCGTGAACGACCTGCCGCACCCCACCACGGTCCACTGGCACGGCCTGCACGTCCCGGCGGCGATGGACGGCGCGGGGATGCCGATGCCCACGATCGAGCCGGGCGGCACCTTCACGGCCACCTTCGAGCTGACGCAGGCGGGGACGTTCTGGTACCACCCGCACCTCGACACGGCGCACCAGGTGGACCTCGGGCTCTACGGGGCGGTCGTCGTGCGCGATCCCGCGGAGCCGGCGGTGGACCGCGAGCTGGTGCTGGTGCTCGACGCCTTCGGGGAGGAGGCGGCGGCAGAGCACGATCCGCACCTGGTCGACCCCACGTCGTCGCGCTGGGCAGTCAATGGCGTGGTCGCCCCGCGGTTGTCGCTGCCGGCGGGCACGCGGGTCCGCGCGCGCCTGATCAACGCGAGCAACGCGGGGATGGTCGCGCTGCGCGACCAGCGGGTGATCGCGCACGACCAGGGCCTGCTACCCACCGTCGTCGTCGGGGACCTGCTGCTGGCACCCGGCGACCGCGCGGAGGTCGAGTGGGACGTGGGCGACCCGTTCGACGTGATCCGCCTGCCCTGGGCGGTGGCGGGCGGGGAGGCCTGGGGTGAGCCGAGCCCGCTGCTCACCGTCGAGACCGACGGCGGCACCGCACCGCCCGCGCTGGCCTGGCCCACCCGCGAGGAGTCGCCGACCCCCGATCCGGGTCGCACGGATCTGCGCTTCCTGCTCTCCGGGAGCCCGGAGCTCGGCTGGGAGATGAACGGCGAGACCTTCCCCGACGTGACGATGCCCATGGTGGGCCTCGGCGAGGAGGTCGTGATCGAGGTCCGCAACGTCAGCCCCGCCGATCACCCGTTCCACCTGCACGGGCACGCCTTCGAGGTGCTGTCGGTGGACGGCGAGCCGCCGGCGTCGCGCACCATCGAGGACACCGTGGACGTCCCCGTCCGCTCGGTGGTCCGCCTGCTGCTGCTGGCGGACAACCCGGGCTTCTGGATGACGCACTGCCACGTCCTGCCGCACGCAGAGGGCGGCATGATGACCATGATCGAGGTGCGCTGACCCGCTCAGGACACGAGCGCCGCCCGTCCGTAGCGCTCGGGGGCGAACTGGTGCAGCCGCAGGTGACCGATGCGCAGCGCGTTGCGTCCGCCCTGCGGCACGGGGACGACCACCCGCCCGCTCGCGCGCGTGGCCGACACCAGGTGCCAGACCTCGCCACCCCAGGCCGACGACGTGGCGCTCGACTCGACCATCGCGTCCAGATCGGCGTCGGGGCGCGTCTGCACCGCGACGACCGCCATGTAGGGCGCGAAGATCCGCAGCGGGCGCGGCGTCCGGTACTGCCCGTTCACCCACGTCCGCACCCGGTCGAGCGAGCGCTCCAGGCCCTCGCGTCCGGGCGCGTCGAAGAAGAACGCCCAGCGGTTGCCGTCGCGACCCCAGGCGGCGGCGCCGATCTCGTCCGGCAGCGCCTGATCGGTCGTGAGCCCCAGCGTCGACAGCACCTCGGACCAACCCATGTGACCTCCTCCCCCTCCCATAGAGCCGACGGAGCGGAACCGACCGCGGTCGTTACACGGCGTTGCCGACCGGCGGGCGCTCCAGCCAGACCTCGAGCACGGCGATCGCCTCGTGGACATCGATGGTGTCGAAGCTGGCGACGACGTGGTCCCAGTCGGGCTCGAGCAGCACCAGCCGGAAGTGATCGCGGTACCAGCCGAGATCCACCGTCAGCTCGCGCCAGCCGTCCCGACCCCGCCGCTCCGGGGGGACCGGTTGCTGCAGCCACAGGAGGTCCTCGGAGTCGTTCACCTCCACCATCCGGCCGTCGACGAACCGCGCCGACAGCCCGTTGTGGCGCACCCACCACCCCGAGGGCACGCGGAACGGGAGGAGCGCCCAGACGCCTTCAGCGGGCACCGGGCTGCTCCGGGCCGAACGTCGACTCGAGCGCGCCCATCGCGGCCCAGAGCAGGTCCAGCTGCTCCTCCTCCTCGGGCGAGGTGCCGTCGGCCAACAGGTCCGGCCCCTCGTCGATCGCGCCCGGCCGCACCTCGAACATACGTCGTTCTCGGCCGAGGATCTCGAGCTTGTACCCCTCGTTGCGGAGCGCCCGGTTCATGCTCGTGGGGTCGGGGTCGAGGCTCCCCACGTCCGGGAAGCGGAAGCTCGCGATGGTGGCGTGGGGTCCGGGCGCGGTGGGGTCCGCGAGCACGTCCAGCAGGCTCGCGCCGTCCAGGACGGGGGCTTCCGGCGCCACGTCCACCAGCGCCGCCATCGTCGGCAGCAGGTCCACCACGTGGGCCAGCGCGTCGGTGGACGCCCCCTGCGCCACGGTCGGACCGGTGAACACGAGCGGCACCCGCACGCCGGCCTCGGTCATCGTGCCCTTGCTGCCCTCCCCGACGAAGGGGGGGACGATCGCCTCCTTGGGCGAGCCGTTGTCGCCGAGCAGCGCGATCGTCGTGTCCGCCAACACGTCGGGACCGAGCTTCGAGAACAGACGCCCGAGCTCGTGGTCCGCCGCGGACAGCATCGCGCGGTACAGCGTGACCTCGTCGTCGTCCTCCGAGACCCGCTCGTCGAGCAGTCGCCCGGGGGGCGCGTGCAGCGGGACGTGGGGCGCGGAGAAGCTCACCACCAGCAGCCAGGGCTCGTCCGTGTGCCGGACGAAGTCGATGGCCTCGTCGATGGTGTCGGTGGTCGCGTAGGTGTGGGAGATCCGCTCCCGGCCGTCCTCCACCTTCACCCAGCGGTCGTAGTCCAGCGGCCCGTGCCGACCTTCGGGGACGGCGGAGAGGTTGGCCAGCGCACCCGCGAAGTGGTCGTAGCCGGAGCGGTTCGGGTGCGTGGCGGCGTCGGGTCGCCCGTCGCTGACCAGGTGCCACTTCCCCACCAGCGCCGAGCGCATCCCCGCGCGCGCTGCGACCTCGGCCAGCGTCTCCTCCTCGAGCGGCAGCTCGTAGGAAGGTCGGTCCTGCGCGAGGATGTCGCCGATGCCGGTCCGCCGGTTGTAGCGGCCGGTCTGGATCTCCGCGCGCGTCGGCGAGCACATCGGCGAGGACCAGGCCTGGGTGAACCGCGTGCCCACCTCGCACAGACAGTCCACCGTCGGCGTGGCGGCGACGTCGTCGGTCAGCTCCCAGGCGCCGAGCTGGTCCACGCCCACGTCGTCGAGGATCACGATCATGACGTTGCGCGGCTCCCCGCCGCGGGCAGCGGCCTCGTGCACGACCTCGCACGGCGGGGTGGCGGCGCATCCGGCGAGGAGCAGGGGTAGCAGGCGTCTCACCCCGCGGTCATACCCCGACGGCCCCGGCCGTGCGGGGGTCGAGTAGGATGGGCCGATGGTCTGGCGGCGCTCTCCGCTCCTGCTCCTGTCCGCGGTCCTCGGCGGCTGCCCGTGGATCGGGTCGGAGGCCTTCGACGCCAGGCTGGACGCCGACGGCGACGGGCTGGTCGCGGCCGAGCTCGGGGGAGCGGACTGCGACGACACCGATCCCGTGCGCGGGGCGGCGCCGACCTGGTACGAGGACGGGGACGGCGACGGCTACGGCGCGGACGAAGGCGAGACCCTCGTCGCCTGCGACCCGCCGGACGGCTGGGCCGCGAGCGTGGGGGACTGCGACGACGGCGACCCCGCGCGGTTCCCCGGCGCCGAGGAGCGCTGCAACGGGCTGGACGACGACTGCGACGGGCTCGGGGACCCGGAGGACGCTCCGGGCGGGCCGACCTGGTACCTGGACGCGGACGGCGACGGCTACGGGGATCCCGCGCAGACCGAGGTCGCCTGCGGCGCGCCGTCCCACTTCGTCGACCGTGCAGGGGACTGCGACGACGGCGACCCGGACCTGAACCCCGAGACGGTCTGGCACCTGGACGACGACCACGACGGGTATGGCGGCGACGAGACGGTCACCGGCTGCGAGGAGCCCCCGTGGTCCACCGCGAGCGGCACGGACTGCGACGACGCCGATCCCGACGTGAACCCCGCGGCGCAGGAGCGCTGCGACCCCGACGACGTCGACGAGGACTGCGACGGCGACGCGGACGACCTCGACCCGGACGCGATCGGGCAGATCGCGTGGACCGAGGACGGCGACGGCGACGGGTACGGCGTGGACGGCACCGAGGTCAGCGCCTGCGACCCGCCCACGGCGTCCTCGGTGGCGCAGGGTGGGGACTGCGACGACCTCGCGTTCGCCGTGCATCCGAACGCGGCCGAGCGCTGCGACGAGGTGGACAGCGACTGCGACCTCGATCTCGACGATCCGGACGCCTCGGGGCGGCTGCCGCTGTACGCGGACACCGACGGCGACGGCTGGGGCTCGGGCGCGCCCATCGGCGACGGCTGCTTCGAGACGGCGAACGCCGTGTTCGGCACGGGAGACTGCCGGCCCGGGGATCCGAGCTTCCACCCGGGGGCGGCGGACACCTGCTACGACGGCGCGGACCAGGACTGCGCCGGCAACGACGACGACGACTGCGACGGCGACGGGTTCGTGGCGGACTTCCGCGGCGGCGACGACTGCGACGACGACGACCCGCTGGTGTACCCGGGGAGCGCGCCGGCGGTCCGCGAGGTGCCCGGTACCTACGCGACCATCCAGGCGGCGGTGGACGCGGCCTGCGATGGGGACGTGGTGGAGGTCGACGCGGGGACCTGGGTGGGGGCGGTGACCATCGACCGCGCCATCGACGTGCGCGGCGCGGGCCCAGGGGTCACGGTGATCGACGCGCAGGGCAGCGGTCCCACCCTCAGCGTGACCACCGCCCGACTCTCGTCGTTGTCCCTGGTGAACGGGTCGAATCTCGGGAACGGGGGGTGCCTCGTCGTGACGGCAGCCGCGATCGTCGAGGACGTCACCATCGCCGACTGCTTCGGCGCGATCGGCGGGGGCGTGTTCGTCGCCCCCTACGCCAGCCTGGTGATGACGGACACCGAGATCCTGCGGTCGAGCTCGGGCATGGGCGGCGGGATGATGGGCTCGGTGGGCTCGACCCTGTCGCTGGAGCGCGTGCTGTTCGAGGACGACGTCGCGACCAGCGCGGGAGGGCTGGGCATCTCGGTCGGTCTGCTCGACATGCACGACGTGGTCTTCCGGCGCACGACGGCCTCGACCGGCGGCGCGATGATGGCGTTGACGGTGGGCGGCACGTGGGAACGGGTGACCCTCGACGGCGTCGGAGGGGCGGGCTTCCCCGGCATCTACGCGAACAACGTCGCCGGCCTCACGATCCGGGACCTGCTCGCCGTCGACGGCCGCGGCGAGGTGTCCTCGCAGGGTACGGCGATGTTCCTCGACCAGGTCCACGACGCGGTGATCGAACGGGTCCGGGTCGAGGGAGGCGTGGGGGGATGGGGGGTGGGCGCCAACGCCTCCAGCGTGCGCGTGGGGGTGTCGGCAGGCACGGCGACGGTGTCGGACGTGCAGCTGGTGCGCGCACCAGGGCAGCTCGACCTCGTCACGGGGCTCGCGAGCGACCGGCTCACGGTCCGCAACGTCACGGTCGTGCAGAGCGCCACCGCGGGGTTGCGCGCGACCGCCAACACCGGCGCCATCGACGTCGCCGATGCGGTGCTGGTCGACAACGCCGGGGCCGGGCTGTCGGCCGTGGGCAACGGCGTGACCCTGACGCGGGCGGACGTGGTCGGGAACGCCGGCGGGGATCTCGTCGGCCCGGTCGTCGCCACCGACGTCCTCGCGGTCGACCCCGGCTTCCGTAGCCTGGGCCCCGCCGTCCCCGATGCGCTCGTGGATCTCCGGCCGGGACCGGGCTCGCCGCTGATCGACGCCGGCGACCCGACGACCTCCGACCCCGACGGCAGCCGCACGGACCTCGGCGGGTACGGGGGACCGGCCGCCGACCCCCTGTGGTGGGAGGACCTGGACGCCGACGGGATGCTCGACGACGTCGAGCGCTGGTTCGGGCTCGACCCGAGCGTCGACGACAGCGCGCTCGACCCGGACGGGGACGGGCTCACGAACCTCCAGGAGTTCCAGCTGGGGACCTTCCCGGACACCAGCGACACCGACGGCGACGGGCTGAGCGACCGGGCCGAGGCGCTCGGGGGCAGCGACCCGCTCGACGGTGCCTCGCCGTGATCGCCTGGTGGTCCGCCCTCGCGCTCGCGAGCGAGTGCCCGCCGGCCCATGCCGACGAGCTCGAGCAGACGCTCGGCCGCGCGGAGCGGGCCTACGCCGACCTCGACGAGGAGACCTTCCTGCACGAGCTCGACGAGCTCGCGGTCCGCACGCCCTGCCTCGCCGAGCCGCTGTCGCCCACGCTCGTCGCCCGCTACCACCGCGCGATCGCGCTGCGGCTCTACGGGACCAGCCCGGATCGGGCGCTCGCCTCGGTGGGCGCGAGCCGTGCCGCCGACCCGACGTTGACGCTGCCCTGGGTCGCGCCCGACCACCCGTTGGGTCTCGCGTGGGCGGCAGCGCCGGACCCGGCGACCGACCGGCTGCCCCGGCCGCGGCACGGCGTGCTCTGGCTCGACGGCGAGGCCGTGCGCGCCCGCCCGGAGTCCCGCGCCGCCCTCGTCCAGTGGTTCCCCGAGGGCGGTGAGCCGACGAGCTCGCTCGTGTTCCCCGACGACCCGTTCCCGAGCTACACCCACGTCTCCCCGCTGCGACAGGGGTTGGCCGTGGGCGCGGTCGGCAGCTTCGCGCTGGCGGCGGGAGCCTGGGCCGGCGCGCTGGTGGCACGGGGCGACTTCGCCCAGCCCGACCACGATCTCACCGAGCTCCAGCGCTTGCGGACGACGGCGAACGGGCTCGCGATCGGCTCGGGCGTCCTGGTCCTCGCGGGTGGCGGCCTGCTCGGCGCCTCGTTCGTGGTGGACCGCCCGTGATCCTGCAGCCGGGCGACGTCGTCGACCGCTACGTGGTCGAGCGGGCGATCGGCGAGGGCGGCATGGCCCGCGTGTACCGCGTCCGCCACACCCAGCTGGGCACCCTGCACGCGCTCAAGGTGCTGTCGGTGCCGAGCCGCTCGGTCCGTGAGCGGCTGCTCCAGGAGGGCCGGCTCCAGGCCAGCCTCAAGCACGAGAACGTGGTCGCCGTGCAGGACGTGATCTCGGTGGAATCGGTGCCCGGGCTGGTGATGGAGTACGTCGACGGCCCCACCCTGGCGCACCTGCTCGCCGTCCAGCGGCCCACGCGGGCCCAGGTGGACGCGCTCGCGGCGGGCATCCTCCGCGGCGTGGCCCACGCGCACGCGATCGGCGTGGTGCACCGCGATCTGAAGCCCCACAACGTGCTCGTCGCGACGGTGGGCGGTCGCGTGGTGCCGAAGATCACGGACTTCGGGCTCGCCAAGGTGCTCGCGACCGAGCCGCAGGGCAGCCACGCCACCCGGTCGGGGGCGGCGCTGGGCACGCCCTCCTTCATGGCGCCCGAGCAGGTCCGCGACAGCAAGACCGTCGGCCCGGCCGCGGACCTGTGGTCGCTCGGCTGCGTGTTGTACGAGCTCGCGACGGGTCAGCGGGCGTTCCGCGGCGACGACGTCTTCGAGACGTACACCCAGGTCACGAGCGGCCGGTACGCGCCGATGACCGACCACGACCCGGACGTGCCCGAGCGCTGGGTCCGCGCGGTCCAGAGCGCGCTCGTCGTGGACGTGGACGCCCGGGTCGGGAGCGCGGTGGCGCTGCTCGAGACGTGGCTCGGCGACGAGCCGATCGAGGACCGCGCGTGGAACACCGAGGAGGTCGACCGCGTGGCCTCCCTCGGCGCTGGCGGCACCGCGTGGAGCGCGGGCTCGGGCGACCCGTCGGCGCCCCCGCCACACGATCTGCGGACCTGGGAGCTGTCGAAGGCCAGCGAGGGCTCCGACCCCACCTGGGACGAGCGCGCGATGTCCGCCGTCGCTCCCCCGCCGCCGGTCGTGGCGCCGCCCGGGTCGCTCGCGAACCGCGGCCGCCTGTGGTGGGCGATGGGCGCCGCCGTGGTCGCGGTGGCGCTGTTCGGTACCGCCCGCGTCGCCTGGCTGGTCCTGCGCCCGACCGTCCGCCTGGACCCCGTTCCCATCGAGCAGATCCCCTCCTCCGTCTCCAAACGCCACCCCGCCCCCGCTCCCCCTCCCGCTCCCGCTCCCGCCCCCGCTCCCGCTCCTGCTTCGGTGCCCGTGCCCGTGCCCGTGCCCGTGCCCGTGCCCGTGCCCGCTCCGGCGCCCGTGCCCGTTCGCCCGCCCCCACCCGCGCCCACACCCACGCCCCCGCCCACGCCCCCCGCTCCCGCTCCCGTCCCCGAGACCACGGGCGAGGTGATCCCCCCACCCAACGTCCGCCTCGTCCTGCTCGACACCGACGGCCGGTCCCACGCCCCTGGCGACCTCCCACCCGGCCACTACCGCATGCAGGCCATGTTCGATCCCGTCCGCCCCACGCCCGTGGGTGACCTCGACCTGCTCGCCGGTGAGCACGTCACCGTCGTCTGCAGCACCAGCCTCGGGAACTGCTCGATCCGATCACGGTGACGGTTCTCGCGATCGCCGGTGTCGGTAGGGATGCCGCGGCGCTCCTTCGGGCGAATGGCCACGCGGGGCTCGGCGTCCGAGCCCCCGCGCGCGGCGATGGAGGAGACACACATGCGTACCCAGGCGATGCCCCTGATCTGGTTGGTGGCGTCCGGCTGCATCATCGTCGAGGAGCACCGCGTGGTCCGCCCCGGCGACGACGGCACGGACGTCACGTTCGTCGGCTGCACCGCGGACAGCGACTGCGACGGCCTGACCGACGAGGAGGAGGCCCAGCACCCCCTGTGCGATCCGAACGACGCCGACAGCGACGACGACGGTCTGCTCGACGGCGAAGAGGTGGACATGGGGACCGACCCCGGCCGCGCCGACACCGACGGCGACGGGGTGAACGACGGCGACGAGGTCGCCCACGGCTGCGACCCCCTCGACCGCGACACCGACGACGACGGGCTCGGCGACGGCCAGGAGGGGTACACCGGCACCGATCCGCTCGACCCCGACTGCGACGACGACGGGTTGAACGACGGCGACGAGCTGCACGGCGGCACCGACCCGCACGACAGCGACACCGACGACGACGGGCTGCTCGACGGTGAGGAGGCGGGCCACGGCTGCGACCCGACGAACCCCGACACCGACGGTGACGGGATCAACGACGGCGACGAGGTCGACGCCGGCACCGACCCGTCCTCGAACGACAGCGACGACGACGGCATCCCCGACGACCAGGAAGCCGGTCACGGGTGTGACCCGACGAACCCCGACACCGACGGTGACGGCCTGAACGACGGCGACGAGCTGGGCGCGGGCTCCGATCCGACGAACCCCGACACCGACGGCGACGGGCTGCAGGACGGGGACGAGGCCGGGCACGGCGCCGATCCGACGGACGCGGACACCGACGACGACGGCATCGACGACGGCGACGAGGTCGACGGCGGCACCGATCCGGCGAACGCGGACACCGACGGCGACGGCGTGCCCGATGGGGTCGAGGTGGACCACGGCTGCGACCCGACGGACGCGGACACCGACGACGACGGGCTGAACGACGGGTCCGAGGTCGACCACGGCACCGATCCGCTGGATCCGGACACCGACGACGACGGGCTGCTCGACGGCGAGGAGGTCGGACGCGGGACCGATCCGCTCGACCCCGACACCGACGGCGGCGGTTGCGGCGACGGCGCCGAGGTGCTCGAGGGCGACGACCCGCTGGACGCCAGCGACGACGCGCACGACGGCAACGGCGGCACGACGACCGATCCGGGGACGACCGACCCCGGGACGACGGGAGGCTCGACCTCGGGTGCGCAGCGGCCCCACCAGCAGCAGGATGATGTGGGTGACGGCCACATGGTCGGCGGCTGCGGCTGCAACACCGACGCCAACGCCGCTTCGGCGGGGTGGATCGGGCTGCTCCTCGGTCTGTTCGGCCTGCGTCGCCGCCGCGGGTGACGGCTCAGGCCAGCGGCCAGGGCCTCGCCTGCTCGAGCTCGTAGGCCAGCTCGAGCAGCGTTCGCTCTCCGCCCACCCGGGTGGAGAGCTGCACGCCGATCGGGCGACCGTCCGACGAGCGACCCAGGGGCAGCGAGATGCCCGGCGCGCCCGACACGTTGTGCGCGGGCGTGTACGGGACGTAGGCCAGCAGCCGCTCGCGCTTCTGGTCGAAGGGGACCGTGGGCGCGAGGTGGCCCAGCGGCGGTGGCGGGGCGGCGGTCACGGGCGTCACCAGCACGTCGATGCCCTCGAAGCCCGCGTCCCACGTGCGGGCGAAGCGCCGCAACCGGAGGATCGCGGTCGGCAGGCGCCAGGCCCGCCGGCGGAACGACCGCATCAGGCCCTGCGTCCAGGGTTCGAGCTGGCGCCGGTCGAAGCGGTCGCCCGCGCGACGCCCGAGCTGGGCCGTGGCCCAGGCGACGAACGCCCAGTAGAGCAGGAAGTCCCGCTCGAAGCGGTCGTCGAAGGGGAAGGGGACCTCGGTCACGCGGTGACCCAGCTCCTCGAGCGTCGCCGCCGTGCCGCGGGCGGCCGCCACGACCTCGGGGTCGATCGGGCTGCCGAGCGGGGAGCCGGTGTACAGCCCGACGCGCAGGCGCGCCGTGCCCGGGCCGCGCACGTGCCCCACCGGCGGGAGCGAGGGGTCGGCGAAGGCCTGCTCGGCCGCGGCGAACCAGGCCGCCGTGTCGCGTACGGTCCGCGTCAGCACGCCGGGGGTGGCGATCGGGACCGGCAGCGCGGTGACGCCGTCCAGGGGGACCAGCCGCCGCTGGCTCGGCTTGAGCCCGACCAGGCCGGTGGACGCGGCCGGGATGCGGATCGAGCCGCCGCCGTCCGACGCGTGCGCGATCGGCACCACGCCCGCGGACACGAGCGCCGCCGCGCCGCCCGAGGAGCCGCCGGGCGAGAAGCCGGGCGCGCGCGGGTTCACCGTGGGCCGGTGGGCGAGGGGCTCGGTCGCGCAGGTGAGGCCGAACTCCGGGGTCGCCGACTTCCCGAGGGCGACGAGCCCGGTCGAGAGCAGCTGCGCCACGTTGGGGGAGGTCTCGCGGGGCACGAGGTCGCGGAAGGCGCGCGACCCGAAGCCGGTGCGCACGCCCGCGAGGTGGTCCAGGTCCTTCACGAAGGTCGGCACCCCCGCCAGCGGACCCCGCACGCCGCGCCCGACCTCGTCCAACGCTCGCTCGAAGGTGGGGGTCACGATCGCGTTGAGCGCGTGCTGCTCGGCGCGAGCGATCGCCGCCTCCACCACCTCGCGCGCGCTCACGTCGCCGGCGGCGATGCGCTCCGCGGTCTCGACGGCGTCCCAGGTGCCGAGCTCGTCCCGCACGTCAGTTGTCGAAGTCGTCGCCACCGATCATGCGCGGGGCGACGACGTAGATGACACCGTTGAAGCCCATCGCGAGGCCGGCGAGCAGCCGCATCGGTGGCGACCAGGCCTGCGGCAGCACGAACCAGCCCACCAGCGCGCCTCCGACGAGGAACAGCACGGTGAACCCGATCACGTCCTTGCGCTTGAACAGGTCGAGCAGCACGCGCAGGGTGTCGACCACGGGACCTCCGACGATGTCATGTAGCACGGGTCGCTGCTACGGTGCGGCGTGTCCGCCGTGCCGCCGCCCTTCGGTCCGTTCGTGCCGCATCACCTGCTGGGGACGGGCGGGATGGCCGAGGTGTGGGCCGCGACACACGCCCCCACCGGCACGCCCGTGGCGATCAAGCGGCTCCAGGCGCACCTCCAGGGCCGCGCGCGGGCGCTCTTCCAGCTGGAGGTGGAGGCGATGGCCAGCCTCCAGCACCCGCGGATCCTGTTGGTCTGGGACCACGGGACCGACGAGGAGGGACGCGCCTGGGTCGCGCTCGAGCGGGCAGAGGCGTCGATGGAGGATCGGCCGCCCCGCGACTGGAAGCGCACCCTCGCCGCGACGATCGCGCTCCTCGAGGCGCTGGCCCACGCCCACTCGCGGCGGATCGTGCACCGGGACGTCAAGCCCGGGAACCTCCTGCTCGTCGACGCGCCCGATCCGTACCGGCTCGCGGACTTCGGGCTCGCCCACGTGATCGGCGCCACCCGGAGCTACCACGCGGGCACCCCGCTCTACATGGCACCCGAGCAGTTCGACGGCCGCCACCGGGACTTCGGCCCGTGGACGGACCTGTACGCCGTGGGGTGTGTGCTGTGGCAGTGGGTCTCGGGCGCTCCTCCGTACGACGGGAGCGTCGAGGCGCTGCGCGCGGCCCACCGCACGGGTCGTCCTCCGCGGCTGGCTCCCCGGTTCGACGTGCCGAACGACCTGGAGGCGCTGCTGCGCGAGCTGCTCGCCGCCGATCCGGCGCGGCGTCCCGCGTCCGCGGCGTCCGCGCTCGCCGACCTGCTGTCCTGCTCGTCCGCGGCCCCTCGCGACCGGACGGTTCCCACCAGGCTGCCCGTCCCGGCCACGTGGCGCCGTCCGCCGAGCGCACCACCGCCGCTGCTCACCTCCGCGGGCGTGGGGTTGTTCGGGATCCGCCGGGCGCCGCTCGTGGGCCGGAGCACCGAACGCGACCTGCTGTGGAGCGCGCTGTCCCGCGTCGCGATGCGGGCGATCCCCGAGATCGTGGTCGTCGGGGGACCCGAGGGTGCCGGGGCCTCGGCGCTCGGGCGATGGCTGTGCGAGCGTGTCTCGGAGCTCGATGTGGCCACGGCGTTGCCGGTCATGGGGTCGCTGGCGGACCTGCTGCGCGACCGCTGGGGGTGCGGCGGCCTCGACGACGACCAGACGCTCGCCCGCCTGCGCGGGCTGGAGGTCGCCGAACCGGAGCGGGTCGCGCGGGCCATCACCACGGGCGCCGGCGCGCTCGCGGTGGCGTCGGAGCAGGTGGCCGAGCTCGCGTCCGCTGGGGCGGTCGTGGTCTGGGTGGACGATCCCGACCTCTCCGGAGAGCGCCTGGCTCTTGCGCGCGATCTGCTGTCGAGGAGCGAACACCCGATCCTCGTGGTCGCGACGGGTCGGGTGGAGCAGCTGGGGGCGCTGGAGGCCGGGGACGCGGGGGTGGGGATCGAGCTCGGACCCCTCTCGGAGACGGAGGTGCTCCTCCTCCTGTACGACGTGCTCGGGATCGAGCGAGCCTCCGCGAACCGGCTGATGGAGGTGGTGGGTCGCCTGCCGGGCCCGCTGCTCGAGGCGGTCCGACGGTCCGTCGCCGCCGGGCGGGTGCGGGCGACCCCGCTCGGACACGAGCTGGATCTGGTGCCGGCGGACGAGGAGCCGCTGCCGCTGCCGCTCGTCGTGCTGGCGCTGCTCGGCGAGCACGGGGTGACCGAGGAGCGGTGGGAGGAGGTGTGCCGGCGCGGTGGTGACGCCGAGACCTGGCGCGAGGTGCTCGACCACGCCCGGCGCCTGGGGTCCGTCCAGGTGGACGGCGTCTCGCTCGTCGTGCATCCATCGGCCCGCCGACGGGCGGCCGCCGGCGCTGAGGACGTGCTGCGGCGCGCACACGACCTGATCGCGGACACCCCGGGCCTGCGCGACCACGAGCGGGTGTGGCACCTGGCCGAGGCGGGGCGCATCGACGAAGCGATGGTCGTGCTGCGCGAGCTGGCCACCCACTGGCGCGGCGGCGGGGAGGCGCGCGTGCTGGACGCCCTCCGCAGGGTCGCCGCCGCCCGTCCGCTGCCCGACGATCACGCCGATCGGCGGGTGCTGCAGGGCCTCGAGGTCCGAATCCGCATCCACTTCGGCGACCTGCGTGACCTCCACGCCCAGGTGGAGGCGCTGGTGTCGTCGTGCGAGCGTTTCGGTGAGCCCACCCCGCCGCACGTGGCGATGTGCTGTCCCCGGCTCGGTGATTCGGCGCTGGCGCGGAGGGTGCTCGCCACCCTGGCGCCCCCCACCGACACGACCTCACTCAGGGCCCGTGGCCTGCTCTGCCAGCTCGTCGACGATCTGGACGAGGCGCGCGCCTGCTACGACGAGCTGTTGGCGGCGGCGATGTCCGAGGGCATGTGGTCGCTCGCCGCCTCCACACTCAACGATCTCGCGCACCTGGACCAACTCGTCGGTCGGTCGGAGGATGCGGCGGACCGGTGGCGCCGCTCCCTGTCGATCTGCCGCGAACGCGGGGTCGGCGAGCCGCTCATCGTCGAGTACAACCTCGTGGCGGCCACCGCACCCGACGATGTGGCCACGCTGCTGGACCTGGCCGCGCGCGCGGAGAGGGTCCGTCAACCACGCCTGGTGGCGATGGCGTTGAGCTCGGTCCTGCTGAGCGCGGCGCGGCGTGGATCCGGGCCACTGATCGATCAGCACGCTGCCGCCGCCATGCGCGCTGCGGCGGTCGCCGGTCTGGTGGCACCGTCCCGGGCCACGGCGCTGGTGGAGGCCAGCCACGAGAGCGAGGTGTTGAACGCCGAGCAGCGGCGAGCGCTCGGTCGCGTGGCGCGGGTCCTCGCGGGAAGGTCGACCAGCCGGTGAGCTACTCGAAGTGGCCGAACTGGACCGTGAGGTCGACGCCCAGCCGCAGGTAGAGCCCGGGCCCGAGCTCCTGCTTGGTGCGCTCGTTGCCGGCCACGTCGAAGTAGTGGTGGCTGCTGGGCACGTCGAACTGCCCGATGATGCGCAGCTGGGGCGCGAGGAAGTCCGTCGGCGCCAGGAACGCGCCGGCCTCCGCGCGGATCGGGTAGTACGGCACGCGCAGCTTCTCGTCGTCGTCGGTGCCGTGCCAGGTCTGGTCGCCCACCCCGATGCCCGCGCCGAAGAAGATGTCGAGCTGATCGCCGGCGCCGACCATGTAGTCGTACATCAGCAGGGCGGAGGCGTCGGTGTACCGGCTGCCGAGGTCGAGGTTCGTGACCACGCCGAGCCGACCGATGTTCTCGAGCCAGAACCACCCGTCGACGCCGAACAGGAAGTCGAACCGCGTCTTCTCGATGGTGCTCGCGTCCGGGGTGCCGTCCCCGTCCACGTCGTCGGCGGTGTCGTTCTTGTCGAAGTCGTAGGTCTTGAGGACCTTCGGGAAGCCGCTCGGGTACGCGGCGGGGATCGCCCAGCTGCCGAAGTGCGGTCCCACGGACCACTGTGCGTCCGAGGCGAAGGCCGAGCCCGCCAGCGCGATCCACCACATGTCTCCCTCCCGCCCGCAGGCTATCCCGCGGAGCAGGGGGAGCGCTGTCGGCCCGCTGTCAGCGGCGGACGGTGGGTGTCACGGCCTCGTCGACGGTCCGGACGTGCGCCCTTCCTCCCGCAGGAGGCGCCGAGCGAGCGCCCCACAACACCTCGGTCTCCGGCTCGGCGGTGGTCGTGAAGGACCACGAGAACTTCTTGTGCGGCGTCGTCACCCAGGAGACCTCGGCGTCGACGGTGTAGGTCGTCTGCGGCTGGAGCCCCTCGACGGGCCAGAGGATGACCGTGCTGTTGTTGGTGCCGAACTCGCTCGACGAGGGCAGCTCGACGTCGTGCTCCACCACCGTCCCGTCGTCCGCCGTGATCACCGAGGTGATGACGGAGACGCCCAGCGGGTTCTCGCGCCCGATCCCGAGCACCTCGGACGAGCCGAAGGTCATCGTGATGGGGTAGCCGCGGAGCTTGCTGTCGTACCCGTCGCCGGGACGCCAGACCATGACCTCGGGCGGGACCCGGGTGTCGCCGTCGACCGGCCAGAACACGGGCTTGCCGCTGTGCGTGCCGCTCGGCAGGTCGAGCACCCAGACCGAGTACGCCAGGCCGAGGAACTCGTCCCTACCCTCGTCGTACCCGCCGCCGTACCAGCCGGGGGCGAGCAGCGGGTCGCGGTAGTGGGGGTCGTGGATCAGCAGGTCCACGTTCTCGGTGCGCGTCCGGTCCTCGGAGACCGGCATCAGCACCTCCCACACCATCGACTGAGCGGTGTCGAGGTTGAACTCCGCGCGACGGAGCCGGTCGAACACGCTCTCGCCATAGAACAGGGGCGTGCCGAGCTCCTCGATGTTCCAGAACGTGACGTTGTCGACGTTCTGATCGAGCCAGTCGACGTGGGCTTCGGTCGCGACCGTGACCTTGGAGTCGATCCGCGGCTGCTCGGCGCCCGCGTACCGCCGGTAGCAGGCGAGGCGGTGGAAGAACTCCGCGGACTCGGCCGAGGCGTGCTTCTCGCCCTTGATCTTGTCCTTGCAGGCCTCGTCGACGTTCGCGAAGTCGGGGCGGCAGGCGGCCAGGGTCAGCCCGAGGACGGGCAGGAGGAGGCGATGGGTCATGGTCAGCGACCGCGCCCCAGGAGCTCCTTGATGGAGTCCATGATCGCGTCGCGGTTCGGGATGCGGGAGAGCACCACGGCGTCGTCCTCCTTGAACGCTTCCTGCAGGTCCTTGATGAACTGGCCGCTGCCGTACTGGCTGTCGACCTGGGCGTAGCTGAACTGGTTGGCGACGGGGATCATCCTCGTCTTCAGCAGGTCGACGCAAGTGCGGGTGTCGGACTGGCTCCAGTTGTCGCCGTCGCTGAAGTGGAACGGGTAGATGTTCCACTCGCTGGCCGGGTACTCCGCCTCGATGATCTCCATGCACAGCTTGTAGGCGCTGCTGATCAGCGTGCCGCCGGACTCGCGGGTGCGGAAGAAGGTGTCCCGATCGACCTCGCGCGCGGTCGCGTCGTGGATGATGAACCGGGTCTCCACGTCGTCGTAGTTGTGCTGGAGCCAGGCGTCGATCCAGAAGGCCTCGCTGCGCACGATCTCCTTCTGCTCCTTCCCCATGCTGCCGGACACGTCCATCATGTAGATGAGGACCGCGGCGCTGCGGGGCTCCTTCTGGACCTCGTAGGTCCGGTACCGCTTGTCCTCCTTGATCGGCACGATGATCGGCTTGTCCGGGTCGTAGATCCCGGCGGCGATCGAGCGCTTCAGGGCCTGACGGTACGTCCGCTTGTTGTGCCGCAGCGACTCGGGGCCGGTGACCGAGATGCCGGTGTACTTGTTCTTGTCGGCGGCGGCCTCGCGCTGGCCCTTGGGCTCGATGCGCGGCAGCTCGAGCTCCTCGCCGAGGATCTCCGCCAGCTCGTCCATCGAGATCTCGACCTCGAGCATGTGCTCGCCGGCCGCGTCGCCCGCCTTCTGCCCCTCGCCCGCTCCCTCGCCCTCTTCGCCCTCGCCCTGCCCCACGCCGCTCTTGTTCTCGCCGTACCGCAGGCGTGGCAGCCCGATCTGGGGCAACGGGATGCTGACGAGCTCCTTGCCCTTCCGCCCGACCAGCTCGCCGCTGGACATGTACTTCCGGAGCTCCCGTCGCACCCGCCCCTTCACGATGTCTCGGAACCTGCCGAGGTCGCGGTCGATGTTCAGCAAGGCCGACCCTCCATCGACAGTGTAGCCGCCTGGGGAGCTCTCAGAAGCGCACGATGGCGGACAGGCCGATGGTGGCGAGCGGAGCCGGGACGACGATGGGCTCGGTGGCCGTGCCGCTGGCCGGGATCTCGACGCTGTAGTGCAGCTCGCCGTTCCCGCCGCCATAGACCGAGACGAACGCGTTGGCGTCGAGGTAGCGCATCAGCGTCGCGCGCCAGTCGAAGCGACCGACGAGCGACTCGTCGGAGACGTTGACCAGCACCGAGGCCAGGAACGTGTGGTCCTTCAGGCGCCCGGGCGAGGGGACGTAGACGTAGCCGCCGGCGTAGGCGCGGCCGAAGTAGAGCGGGGTGTACTGGTTGACGAGGAAGAGCCAGCCCAACAGGTCGGCGTCGTCGTACCCGAGCTGGTTGTAGAACCCCTGGGCGCCGATGGCGAAGGAGTCGTCGCTGCCGTAGGCGATGGAGAGCTCGAGCCCGCCGACCACCTGCACCAGCCACTCGTCGCTGATGTCCACCTCGGTGGGGAAGACCAGCGCCACGGGGTCGAGCGTGCCCTCCCAGCGGGGATCGGTCACGCCGTGCTGCACGGCGGCTTCGAGCGAGACGTCGAAGGGCCCGAGCCCGCTGGACGCCGTGGCACCGAGCTTGACCGGCTGGTCCTTGCGGGCGGCCGCGGACGCGGTGAGCTCGGTCTGCCCGAACGAGGTCTCCGCGCGAAGGGCGCCCCCGATCTCGTCGAGCGCGTGGGCGTCCGCGAGGTTGGCGATGGCGTAGACGTTGCTGTTCGCGGACTCGATCGGGACGTGGACCTTCACGAGGTCGACGCCGGTGCGGACGTCGACGATCGCGAGCGGATCGAGGCGCTGCTGGTTCAGGAAGTCCGTCGGCTGCCAGAAGCGACCCGTGCCCCAGCGGATCCGCTGCTTGCCAGCGGTGACGTAGACCCGGTGGGCGACGTCGAACTTCACCCAGAGCTGGTCGAGCAGGACGGTGTCGACCGGGATCTCCTCGCCGGTGAAGGGGTCGGTGTCGCCGCGGCGGATGCTCCAGTCGTGCGTCAGGCGGCCGGAGGCGTAGGCGCGGACGCGGTCGTTGGGGCGGGCGTCGGCGTACAGGTCGAAGCGCGTGGGCCCGTCCATCGTGACCTGCGAGGGGTCGTCGACGCCCTCGGACAGGTTGGCCTGCGCGAGCACCCACATCCGCCCGCCGATCGTGAACCGGTCGTCGAGGACGGTGAGCTTGTCGGCCAGCGCGCGCTCGGTCGACTGGAAGCCGCCGCCCAGCAGGTCCTCGTCGCGGTCGCCGGTGGGCGCGGCGGGGGTGGGCTCGGACTGGGGCGCGGGCTCCGGCTCGGGGTCCGATGACCCGAAGATCTCGTCGTCGCGAGGGTCCGGGGCGGGTTCCTCCGCGGGCCCGAAGATCTCGTCGTCCCGAGGGTCTGGCGCGGGCGCAGGGTCGTCCTGCGCCATGGCGAGCGCGATCCAGAAGTCGAGCACCACCGGGCCTCCGAAGTCCCATCTTGTAGCGCGCCCAGCGCACCGCTTCGAGCCGCGCTAGCGTGAGCATCGGAGGGACGGTGTCGGTTTCCCTGCTCGCATCCATGGCCTTGGCGGCGGACTTCGATGGCGACGGTGTCGAGGACGCCGTGGACCTGTGTCCGCTGGTGTTCGACCCCGCGCAGGCGGACTGGGACCGCGACGGCACGGGCAACGCCTGCGACATGTGCACCGGCCCGGGCAACGGGCTCGAACGGTTCTCCGCCGGTGTGCTGCAGCCCATCATGGACACGGGGCCCCTGATCGCCGGCGATCTGGACGGCGACGGCGACGAGGATCTGTTCGCGCAGTCCGTGTGGCGCGAGAACCGCAGGGGCAACTGGGGGCCGAGCGTGCCGACGGGCATCCCGGACCCGGTCGCCCTCGTCGATCTGGACGGTGACGCCCTGCCCGATCTGGTGGGGTTCACGAGCTCGGGCATCGTCTGGGCCAGGAACCTGGGTGGTGGCGCGTTGACGCAGGCCATCCCCATCAACGGCTTCCGTGCGCAGGCGCTCCGGGTCGCGGACATGGATCTCGATGGCGATCCGGACCTCGTGTCGGCGAGCTGGATGGATCAGCGCGTGGTGTGGTTCGCCAACGACGGTAGCGGTGGGTTCTCGGCTGCTCGGCGCGTGGCGACCGAGCGTTCCTTCGTCGACGACATCGAGGTCGGGGACTTCGACGGTGACGGACGACCGGACATCGTGGTCGGATCGAGCGGACCCGATGGGATCGGGTGGTACCGCAACCTGGGCGGAGCGGGGTGGTCGCCCCGGCGTCAGGTGTTGGCCCGCAGCAACAGGGTCGTCTTCGCGCCCCCCGTGGACGTGGACGGGGACGGCGACGTGGATCTGGTGGCCTCCGAGCTGCCCGATGGGCTCGTGCTCATCGAGAACAACGGCGTGGGCTGGTTCTCCTCGCCCGTCGTGCTCCAGGACGCGAGCGGGGGCGCGCCTGCCTTCCTCGCCGCCCGCGACGTGGACGGGGACGGCGACGTCGATCTCGCCGCCGCGACCGTCGACCTCACCACCCGGGTCCGCTGGATCGAGAATCGGCGCGGGACCTTCGCCGAACCGGTCCTGCTGGCGACGGGCGGATCGATGCGCGGCCTCGTGTTCGCCGATGGTGACGTGGACGGGCTGCCCGACCTGATCCGTCTCACCTCCGGGCAGGCGCTGCTCTACCGGAACGAGCCGTGCGCCGACCAGGACACGGACTTCGACGGGATCCGAGACTGCGAGGAGCTGCTGCTCGTCGGCACCGACGCGATCTCACCGGACACCGACCTGGACGGGCTGCTCGACGGCGACGAGCTCGACATGGGCACCGATCCGTTCGACGACGACACGGATGGTGACGGCGTCCCCGACGGCGCCGACGCCTGCCCGCTCGACGTGCTCGGCGACACGGACGGTGACGGCGTGTGCGATGCGGTCGACACCTGCCCGTCCGTCTCGGACCCCGGCCAACGAGACCTCGATTCCGACGGCGTCGGGGACGTGTGCGACGTGTGCCTGGGCGACGACGCGAGCGGCAATCCCGATGGTGACCCGTTGTGCAGCGCGCTCGACAACTGCGACTTCGTGGCGGGCGTCGACCAGTCCGACACCGACCTCGACGGTGCCGGTGACCTGTGCGACCGCTGCCCGGGGTCGGCCAGCACCGGGCTCGAGTGGTTCGTCGAGGAGCGCGAGATCGTGCCCTGCTGGGGCTACGAGTTCTGCGTGACCTACCCGACCGCCGCCTGGGTGGTGGATCTGGACGGCGACGGCGACGGCGACCCCACCTGGTACAACGAGGACACGTTCGGCCCGACGGGAAGCCTGTCCTGGTCACCGAACCGGCCCAGCGGTTTCCAGCACCTGGGCAGCGGCACGGGCATCGTCACCAACGGCCTGCGCGACATCGGCTTCGGCGACCTGGACGGCGACGGCGACATCGACGTCGTCACCCTCTCGGAGGACGATCGCGTCGAAGCCCACGTCAACGACGGGTCGGGGACGTTCTCGACGCACCTGCTGCTGAGCACGACGGGAGCGCCGTCCTCGGTCGCGCTCGCCGACCTCGATGGGGACGGTGATCTGGACGGCGTGGTGACCTACCGCTCGCTCGGCACGGTCACCACCTTCGAGAACCTCGGCGGCGCGGTGACGGTGAGCCAGGCGGCGACCGGGCTGGTGCGGCCGGACGACGTGGTCGCGACCGACGTGGACGGGGACGGTGACCTCGACCTGGTGGTGGTGGCCGACGGTGCGCTGTCCTGGATCGAGCGGGCAGGGGGATGGTTGCCGCCCGCGAGCCTGTCGTGGGGCGGGGCTTCGGTGTCGGGGGTGCACGTCGGCGACCTCGACGGCGATGGCGACGACGACTTCGTGCTGGAGACCTCCGCGGGCCTGCTGGCGGTCGACAACGACGGCGCGTCCTTCCCTTCGTCGCTGATCACCTCGCAGCGGGTGTCGGCCCTCTCGGTCGCGGACGTGGACGGCGACGCGGACGTCGATCTGCTCTGGCTCGAGGCGCAGAGCGGGCGTGCGGTGTTCGTGGAGAGCCACGAGGGTCGGCTCGACGCACCCGAGCTGTCCCTCGTGTGGAGCGACGTCCTGGGCGTCGGCGACCTGAACGGCGACGGCGTGTCGGATCTGGTGACGGGCATCTACGGCAGCGTCGGAATCGTGCTCGCCGAGAGCTGCGCCGTGGCGGACCTCGACCGCGACGGCCTGCACGACGGCGAGGAGCTGATGACGACCGGTACGAGCGTGTCGGACCCCGACACCGACGGCGGCGGCCTCGACGACGGGCTCGAGCTGCTGCTCGGCCTCGATCCGCTCGACCCCGCCGACGACTGAGCGCCTGATCGCCCCTCCGGATGGTACGTAGGCGGCCCCGGAGGTGTCGCGATGATGGTGAGCAACCGTGGGTCCACGCTGGGCCTGGTGCGCTGGCAGTCGGCCAACGTGGCGCTCTTCGCCGCGGCCGCGACGCTGGTGGTGGTGTTCCACGAGGCGCACGACTGGTTCGAGGTGCCCCACCTGTTCGCCGTGCCGTCGCTGCCGGTCGCCGTCGTCGGCGGCGCGCTCGGCATCTTCGTGTCGTTCCGGACGAACTCCGCCTACGACCGGTGGTGGGAGGGGCGCAAGCTCTGGGGGCGCCTGATCAACACGTCGCGCCACTTCAGCACCCAGGTGGTCAGCTGGGTGGAGGACGCGGAGCTCGCCGCGGAGCTCGTCCATCGCCAGATCGCCTACGTCCACACGCTGCGGGTGCTCCTCCGCCAGCAGGACCTGACCACCGACCCCGACGTGCAGCGGTGGCTGACGGAGGAGGAGCGCGCCACGGTCCCGGCGCAGACCAACCCGACGCACGCGCTGCTCCAGACCCAGTCGCTGCGCATGACCGCCCTCGCCAACGCGGGTCGCCTCGGCGAGCACCGGCTCCAGAACCTGGACAACAGCCTCCTGCACCTGCTCGACATCCAGGGGGGGTGCGAGCGCATCAAGAAGACGCCGCTGCCCCGAGGCTACGGCTTCATCGCCGAGCAGCTGATCCGCGCCTACAGCGTGCTGCTGCCCTTCGCGATCGTGGACGACCTCGTCTGGCTGACGATCCCGGTCAACGTGTTGATCTGCCTCGCGTTCATGCTCATCGGCGAGGCGGGTCGGGTGCTCGAGGATCCGTTCACGATGTTCTGGAACGGCCTGCCCCTGACCCAGATGGCCATGACGATCGAGGCGAACCTGCTGCAGCGCCTCGGGGTGACCGAGCTGCGGCCGGTGCCGGGGCCCGACGAGAACGGCATCCTGATGTAGGGCCTACCGGATGACCTCCGTCAGGTCCCAGTCGTCGTCGAAGGGCCCGAAGCCGACGGCGTACCGGTCGAGGCTCGGGATGTCGAAGAACAGGCTGCCCTGGATGGTCGTGGGGATGACGAACGAGGGCTGCCTGCCCTGGAGCGCCTCGTCGAGCGACTGCTGGATGAGCTCGTCGGACAGGTCGAGCATCGGGTCGACGCCCAGATCGAACTGGATGTGCGTCTCGAGCGAGCTGTTCGGCTCGAGCACGCGCCACGCGCCGTTGTCGAACTCGCCCGACGCCACGCTCGCCGCGAGGTCCACCAGCTGCTCGACCGTGGGCACCAGGTCCTCGGGTCCGTCGACCTCCTCCGCGGAGCCCGGGTCACAGGCCCCGACCGCGTTCGCCGTCGGCTCGCAGCTGTCGTCGTCCGGGTCGCAGAAGGTGATGCAGACCGAGCCGAGGTTGGCGGCGTCGAACGCGGTGAACCCGAGCAGGGTCTCGACGAGCGGGATCGGGATGTCGTCGTTGGGGTTCGCGAGATCGAAGACCACGTCGAAGCTGAACAGCAGGTCGTTCTTCTTCGGCACGTCGAGCCCCGCGGCGGAGCAGCCCAGCGAGCCCAGGGTCTCGCCGCAGCCGTAGCCCAGGAGCTCGTCCACGGTCGGCGCGGTCACGAGATCCACGCGGTTCAGCGCGGCCACCGGGAAGTCGATGGCGTCGAGGATGCCCGGCCCGACCTCCTCGCAGGCGACCAACGGCGCGATCAGCAAGGGCAGCACGAACAGCTTGCGCATCTGGACCTCCGGTGCGGGGACCGACGCCCGTTCGCGTCTCCGCATTCACCGGGCCCATCCTACCCCGCCCGGGGCGGTCAGCGGCTCTTCGCCTCGAGCCACGCCTTGGTGAAGATGCTGTCGTCGAGCGTGTTGAGATCCACCTGCTGGATCACGATCGTGGTCGAGGTGCCGGCCTGGACCTCGTCGAAGATCCGGATCTCCTTCGGGAAGTAGACCTCGGCGTTCTTCGACGGGCTGAACAGCTTGTTCCACTGGGGGTAGAAGGTCGTCCGCATCAGCTTGCCGGACAACGCGAAGTCCTGGCGCTTGAGGATGTTGCCCGTCGCCTGGTCGATCCACAGCTCGACGGTGGGGTAGGCCACGTCGACGCCGGTCTTCACCGTCAGCTTGAGGTGCTCGGTCGTGTACTTGCCGAGGGGTGCGGTCTCGACCCAGGTCGGGTCGTACTCCTCGGCGAGCCGCGACTGGTCGAAGTCCTGACGGTTGGACCCGGTGCCGCCGATGCGCTCGCGCTCCGTCCGCCGCTCCCACTGGCCCACGGCCGGGTCGTAGAAGAACAGGTTGTTGTCGAGCCGGAGGTACCCCTTGCCGGCCTCCTGCTGGGGCTTGGTGAACAGGATGGCGAGCTTGTCGCTCACGTCCCGCCGGTAGATGACGGCCTCGTAGAGCAGGTCGGACTTGCCCTGTTCCTTCTGCTCGATGAACACGAGGCTGGTCCAGTCGCCCGAGTTCTGCTGGCGGTCGTCGATCGTGGCGAGCATCGCCTGCATCTGCGCCGCGTCGGGCTGGGCGTGGGCGACCTCGGCGTACAGCGGAACGAGCAGGGGCAGCAGCGGCATCGGCGTCTCCGGACACAGGGGTAACACCCCGGCTGACCAGAGCGTCCCGTCGGGGTAGAAGGGGCCAGGAGGCTCCCGATGAGCGATCGTCACCGGTCCCAGCACGTCCCCGCGCTCGTGGTCGTCGCGCTCGGCATGCTCCTGGTCTCGTCGCTGGCGGCGCTGGCGGTGTGGGTCGTGATGCGGCGCCGGCGCACGATCGGCGTGCTGCCGCAGTCGGACACGGTGGTGCACCTTCGGGAGCCGGCGGAAGCGTGAGGTGGACGCTGCTCGCGCTGGTCGCCGGATGCGGTGTCGCGGACTCGGCGGCCTGCGACTGGGCCGAGAACCGTGGCAGCTGCGACGAGTGCTACGACGGCGAGATGACGTGCACGCTCGACGGGCAGACCGTGACGGCGGGCACCTGCGGCGACTGCCAGGCGCTCCACGCGCTGTCGGTGGCGCTCTGTGACGCGGGCAGCGAGGTCAGCGAGGAGCAGATCGAGAACGCCGACTGCGAGCTCGAGCGGGCGACCCCCACGAACCGCTGACTACAGGTCCAGCGCTTCGACCTTCGGGGGGCGGACGGCGACGGGGAAGTCGTCGCTACCGCCCGGCGGCGGGTCGCGGAGCACGGCGTCCACCTGGATGCCCAGCAGCTGCTGGCTGTACTTCACGAGCCAGCCGTCGGCGCTGAACATCAGCTCGCTGCGACCCTGGGGGCTCGTCCACGCATACCCCGTGACCTGGATGGCCTGGCCGTCGATGGTCACCTCGCTGACGCCGAGCTTCTCGACCGGTCCGACCATGACCTCGCCGGACTCCGCCGACAGGACGCGCACCTCGTCGTAGTGCGACAGGGGGTACCGGCTGCCCGGATCCATCAGGTCCGCGGTGGACAGGTCGACGCGCGACAGCGGCATGTCGGTCGAGCGGGAGCGGCCGTTGGTGGTGCTCGTGATCTGCCACCCGGTCGGCGTCCAGCGGCCCTGGATCTCGAGCAGGCTGCCGTTCTGGTCCACGACCGAGGTGAACGCGGCGGGCTCGCGGGCGTCGACGTGGGCCGTCATCCGCTGGCGCCAGCGGACCTTGAGCGGGCCGACCATGCCGTTGATGTCGGTGAACGACTCGAGGATGCGGCTCTGCCCGTCGGCGCCGTCCATCGTGCGCACCGTCAGCTCGCGCGAGCCCACGTTCACACCCTTGACCGTGAGGTCCCACGCGAGCGTCGTGTCGCCCGCCAGGGCTCCCTGGGTCACCACCAGCCACGTCAGCATGCCAGCACTCCGAAGCGGTCCGTTAACCCGTCAGCGCGCTATGTTCCGTCCGTGGCTCGTCCCAGCAAGCACCGGGGCGCGCGGGACCTGGCGGCCGCCCTGCGGGAGCGTGTCCGCGCCGAGACCGGCCCAGCGCTGCCCGCCTCTCCCCACCGGGTCGCGATGGCGTACCCGTCGCCCTACGCCGTGGGCATGTCCTCGCTCGGGTACCAGCGGATCACGATGCTGCTCCGGGAGGCGGGGATCGCGGCGGAGCGCGTGTTCCTGCCCGACGATCCGGACGAGCACGAGCGCAGCGGCACGCCCCCGCTGTCCTGCGAGACGGGCACGCCGCTCGGCCGCTTCCCGGTGATCGCGGTCTCCTTCGCCTACGAGACGGAGCTGCTCGGGCTCTTCCGCCTGCTCGACCTCGCTGGCGTGCCGGTGCTGCGCGAGGAGCGGAACGAGCACCATCCACGGATCCTGATCGGCGGTCCGATCACGATGGCGAGCCCGACCTTCCTGGCCCCCTTCGCGGACGCGATGCTGCTCGGGGAGGCCGAGGACGTCGTGGTGACCGCGGTCGCCGAGGCGCTGCGGCAGGACCGCGAGGCCTGGCTGGACACGGTGGCGGCGCTGCCGGGCGGCTGGGTGCCCGAGCGGGACGGCGCGCGGCTTCCGGCGATGGCCAAGGCCAGCGAGCGCCACCTGCCCGCGCGTTCGGCGTGGCTGGCGCCGGAGGCCGAGCTCTCGTCGATGTTCCTGCTCGAGGGAGAGCGGGGCTGCCACCGCGCGTGCGCGTTCTGCGTGCTGCGGCGGACGACGAACGGCGGGATGCGGCTGGTGGACGGCGACCGTGTGTTGTCGCTGGTCCCCGACGAGGCGCGCAAGGTCGGCCTCGTGGGCGCGGCGATCAGCGACCACCCTGAGCTGCCGCGGCTGCTCGAGGCGCTGGTGGCGTCGGGGCGCCAGGTCTCCGTCTCCTCGCTCCGCGCCGACCGGATCGCGAAGCGGCCCGGGATCGCGCACTGGTTGCGGCAGAGCGGCGCGCGCACGCTGACGACGGCGAGCGACGGCGCGAGCGAGCGCCTGCGCCGCGCGATGTCGAAGGGCACGACCCACGAGCACCTGCTCGCCTGCGCGCAGCAGGCGGGGTCCCTGGGCTTCGACATCTTCAAGGTGTACATGATGATCGGCGTACCGGGTGAGACGGAGGCCGATCTGGACGAGCTGGTGGCGAGCACCCGGGAGCTGGCGGCGGCGGCCCGTCCGGCACGGCTCGCGCTCGGCGTGGCCCCCTTCGCGGCCAAGCGGCAGACCCCGCTCGACGGTCAGCCCTTCGCCGGGATCAAGGTCGTGGAGGAGCGGCTCAAGCGCCTGGACCGCTCGCTGCGGGGCGCGGCGGAGGTGCGGCCGGCGTCCGCGCGCTGGGCCTGGGTGGAGCACGAGCTCGCGCAGGGGGGCGCCGAGGCGGGGCTGGCGATGCTGACGGCCTGGCGCGCGGGTGGGACCTTCTCCGCGGTGAAGCGGGCGCTGCTCGAGGTCGATCCGGCCACCCGTCGTCCCTGGACGCGCTACGAGGCGCCGCTGGTCGACCCGATCGTCCGGCGCCCACCGGTCGACGAGGCCGCATGCCCTTCCCCCTGACCTTCGGTGACCGGACCTTCGCCGACCCCGCCGGGCTGGCGTCCTTCGCGCGGGAGGAGGCGATCGCGCCGACGCTGCCGGAGCGGCCCTGCGACTGGGTGCCCGGGCTGGTGAGGGACGGCGCGCTCGAGGCGCGGCTGGCCACGGCCCTGTCGGCGGCCTTCCTGCAGCACGCGGAGGCGGCGACGATCTGCGAGGGCGCGCGGCTGGCGGTGCGGCTGCGGGACCCGGTGCTGGGCCCGATCCTCCTGCGCGCGCTGCAGGAGCACGACACGGCGCTCCTGCTCCAGCCGGATCCGGCGGACGCGGACCGGTCCGTCGAGGACACCCTGCTGCACGCGGCCCCGGCGGTGGTGGACCTCGAGGACGCGGAGCTGCGCAGGCCGCTGCTGGAGGCGCTGCGCAACGCGGGCCTGCCCGAGGTGGAGATCCCGGTGCTCGCCCGCCACGGCGACGCGACCGACCTGCGCCAGTGGCTGCCCGCGGTGCTGGCGGAGGGGCTGTCCGGCGAGCACCTCGCGCTGCTCGAGGAGCGCGCGAGCGGCGAGGACGAGGCGGCCGCGGTCGTCGGCTTCCTGCTGGGGAGGGCCGGGTGACGCCGGACGTGGCCCCCATCGAGGCCCGCGCGGAGCCGGACTACCGGAGCCTGGCCACGCTCGGGATCCCCTTCTGGGCGCTGGGCGCGGGGACGACGGGGTGGCTGGTGGCCCGGAACTTCCGCGACGACCTCGAGCCGCTGCCGCCCGAGGTGTCGGTGCTGGCCTGGACGGTGGGGACGGGCGCGGCGCTGGGGGGAGCGGGCGCCCTGGACCTGGGGACGGCGCGCTCGAGCCGCGCGCGGGGCGAGGCAGCGGGCTTGTCGACGGTGGGGCTCGGGATGTTGGCGGCGAGCTGCGGGCTGCTGGTGGCGGACGCGGGCCTGTGGACGGCGTTCCCGGACGCCCGCGGCGGCGGCGGCACGGCGGAGGCGGTGGCGGTGGGCGCGGTCTCGCTGGGGGTGCTGGCTGGCGTCCCCGGGTTGTGGGAGTGGGCGGCCGACGGGCTGCGCAGGGACCCGGAGCGACGGGCGCGGAGGACGCGGCGATGATGTGGTTCCTGGAAGGCGGGCCCACGATGTGGGTGATCCTGGCGCTGGACCTGGCGCTGCTGCTGGCGCTCGGGGTCGGCGGGGTGGGAGCGCTCGCGGCGCGCATCGCGCGGGTGGGGATCTGGCCCGCGCGGATCGTGACGCTGTTCGTGCTGATGGGCGCGGTGGTGCCGGTGATCGTGGGCGTCGCTGGCTGGTGGTACGGGATGATGCAGGTGGAGGCTGCGCTCCAGGCGGCCTCGCCGGACATCGTGGACACCTTGCGGGCGGTGGGTGAGGCGGAGGCCCGGGTCCCGCTGTTCTTCGGGGGCGGGAGCTCGGGCGCGCTGGCGTTCCCGGCGCTGATCGCGGCGGCGATCGCGTGGGCCCCGATGAGGGCGGCGCCGGAGGACGACGAGGACGAGTAGCACGTTGCAGACGGACGACCATGCCCGGGCATCCCCCTGCGGATGCAACGGCGGCGTGGGCGTCGTGTTGCAGAAGGACCCCCTTGCCCGGGCATCCCCCTGCGGATGCAACGGCGGCGTGGGTGTCGTGTTGCAGACGGGGGACCACGCCCGGGCATCCCCCTGCGGATGCAGCGGGAGCGGGAGCGGAGCCGGACGAGGAGGGTCGTGTGGGCGAAGTCCTCCCCACTCGGGGGAGGACGCGCCGGAGGCGAGGTGGGGTGGGGAGACCGCGTCAGCGGTCGGGAATCGAGTCGTGGTTGTCGTGCGTGAGGGCGGAAAAGGCGCTTGCGCCCCGCTCTCTCGCGCGGCAACCATGAGGAGATTCTTCGCCAAGACCCGCGACTGCGGGCCGCGGAGGCCGAGAATCGGCCGGAGTGACCTGAATCAAGGGACGGCGGGGAGGAAGCCCTTGCGGATCTGCGTCACCAGCCACTGCACGGCGCCGCGGATCTCCTCGTCGGCGCAGGTCGCGAGGAGCAGGTCGTCGCCGTTCGCTAGCTGGGCGGCGGCGTAGTAGCCGGCGTTCACCGTCTGGCCCTGGAGGGTCAGCGCGTACGGCGCCGTCTGGAGCCCGGCGCCGTCGATGGCGCGGCCCGCCTGGGCGCACACGTCGAACTCGACCTTCTTGTTCGCGATGCGCTCGGGCGGTGGGCGGCTCGCGGTCTGGCGGCAGAGGTCGAGCAGCTCCTGGGCCTTGAGCTGGGTCAGCCCGTTCCATGGGAGGTTGGCGGCGGCGCTCGCCGCGTCCCGGGCGGTCGCCCACACACCGGTCGCGGTCGGCGGAGGGGCCGTGGTCTCGCCCGCGCCGATCAGCGTACGCAGCAGCGGGATGCCGACGCGGTCGGAGACGCCCTGGTCGTCGAAGTGACGGGCCACCAGGATCGAGAGGAACACGTATCCCTGCGCGCTCGCGAGCTCGTTGCTGTCGATGAAGCGGTACCGCTGCAGGTCGCAGGGACCCCACAGCGCGTCACGGCGGGCGGGGCCGCGGGCGGCGATCGCGCGCTCGAGCGCCATCGAGCCACCCGTGCAGGCCGCGTTCCACTCGCTCGACGCCTTGCGGGCGGCGGTGACCTCGAGCTTGAAGCCGTCGGGGACGCTCACCGAGGGGATGGAGCGCAGAGCCTCCGCCACGGGCAGCGGGAAGGTGCATGCCTCGTTGAGCGAGGACATGAGCTTCTTCCTGCGTAGATCCGCGTTCGGTGCGGTGGCGATGGTGGTCTGGACCGCCGCCAGCTTGTCGGAATCGCAGGCCCAGGCCCCCGTGGTCAGCCACAGCGCCGCCATCCACATCGTCCAACCCTCCGTGCGGAACGTACATCATCCGACACGCGGGGGTCGACGGGGCTTCCAGGGCCGGTTAGTCCACGGGTCCCTCTGCGGGGAGGGGAGTGATGGACGTGCGGGGATCCGAGCGGGGTTCTTCGGGGTCGGTGATCCCGGGGAGCCTGATCGACGGCCGGTTCCGGGTGGCGAGCGTGGTCTCGCGCCGGGACGGGGCGGTCGAGGTGTGCAACGCGCTGGACGAGCGGACGCGGCAGCGCGTTCGGCTGCGGTTCGGGCCGGGACGTCCCGACGTCCGCGTCCTCGAGACGAAGCACGTCCTGCTCCCGGCGGCGCTCGCGGCGGGTCCCTGGGGCGCTGGCGCCTGGGTCGCGACGGCGTGGTTCGACGGCGAGCCGCTGCAGCTGCCGCAGGCCCCGATGGTGGGCGACGACGCGGTGCACCTCTGGGTCGAGGCCCTGGCCGACGTGCTCGACCTCCTCGATCGGCTCCACCGCACGCTCGGGCGCGCGCACGGCTCGATCGGGCTGCACTCCTTCTGGATCGGAGACGACGGGCGCCTGCGGATGATGGATGCCGCCGCACCGGAGCCCCAGCTGCGCCCGGCCGGGAGCCTCTGGTCCCCTCCGGAGCGAGAGGCCGCTCCCTCGCCCGATCCGCGCTCCGACCTGTATGCGGTGGCGGCGGTGTTCTACGGCCTGGCCACCGCCCGCCCGCCCTTCGGCAGCGAGCCCGCCGAGGCGCGTGCCGGCCATCGCGCGCTGCGCCTGTCGGACCACGACGCCCTCCCGCCCGAGATCCTCGCCGTCCTGCGCACGGCGATGGAGAAGCAGCCGCACCACCGCTTCTCGTCCGCCGAGCGGATGCGGGCCGCGCTGGCCAAGGCGGTGGGCGACTGGGAGAGCCGCGAGACGGTGATGTTGCCGCCGAACACGCCCGCTCCCGCGGTGGTGCGTGCCGCGAGCGCGCCCGAGCGCATCCCGCCGGTGCCGTACCTGCCCGACGCCGAGTCGACCGAGGGCCTCCCGCCAGCGCTGCTGGAGGAGGAGCAGGCCTCGTGGGAGACGATGGAGCCCGCGCCCCGGCGGACCCGTCGCCCCGCGGTCCGACGCGCCAGCGGTCCGGCGGTGCCGCTGCTGGTCGTGGGCGTGGTGGGGCTCGGCCTGTCCGTCGCCGCCTGGACCGCGCTCGTCGCGCTCCTGCTCGGCGTGGCCGGGGCCTGAGGTGGCGATCGTCTCGCCGTCGATCCTGTCCGCCGACTTCGGACGCCTCGCCGACGAGGTGCGCGACGTGGTCGAGCGTGGTGCCCAGTGGATCCACGTCGACGTGATGGACGGGCGCTTCGTCCCGAACATCACCATCGGCCCCCTCGTGGTGGACGCGGTCCGCAAGGCGGTGCCGGACCACGTGGTGGTGGACGTCCACCTCATGATCGTCGAGCCCGAGAAGTACCTGGCGGACTTCCGCTCGGCGGGCGCGGACGTGTTGACGGTGCACGCAGAGGCCTGCACGCACCTCCACCGCACGCTCCAGCAGATCCGGTCGCTCGGGGCGAAGGCGGGTGTGGCGCTGAACCCGCACACGCCGCCCGAGGCGATCTCCTGGGTGATGGCCGAGCTCGACCTGATCCTGGTGATGTCGGTCAACCCGGGCTTCGGCGGGCAGTCCCTCATCCCCTCGGCCTTCGACAAGCTCCGCGCGCTGCGGGAGCGGATCGACGCGCTCGGCCTCGACATCGATCTCGAGGTCGACGGAGGCGTCAAGCCCGACAACGCCACGCGTTTCACGGAGGCCGGCGCGAGGGTGCTGGTGTCCGGTTCGGGTGTGTTCGGGTCTTCAGACCGGAGCGCCGCGATCCGATCCCTCCTGCAGGCGTGACCGGAGAGACACCCGGGCCACGTCCGCTTGCGGGTATGGTCGAACGGTGGAAGGGCTGCAGATCGGATCGTTCACGGTGGAAGCTCCGCTCGCGCAGGGGGGCATGGGCGCCGTCTGGCGTGCCGTCCACCGGTCGGGCGTGCCTGCCGCGCTCAAGATCATCCCCGCCGACGCCGAGTCCACGATGTTCCAGGCGGCGGTCGGGCTGCAGGCCGAGATCCGAGCGGTCGGCGCGCTGGATCACCCGAACATCGTGCGGGTGTACGACGCGGGCACGCTGACGAGCGAGCACGAGGAGGCGTCGCAGGGCAAGCTGCGCGCCGGGTCGCCCTGGCTGGCGATGGAGCTGGCTGACGGGCCGATCGACACGCTGCAGGAGGGGATGGACTGGTCGCGGCTGTCCAACGTGCTCCTGCAGGTCCTCGACGGCCTGGCCCACGCCCACGCCCGCGGGATGGTGCACCGCGATCTGAAGCCGGCGAACGTGCTCTACACCCGAGGAGCTGGCGATCTGCGCGTGCTGCTCGCCGACTTCGGCCTCGCATGGCGCTTCCAGCGCGACGACCCGTTGGTGCACGCGGGCAGCCTGCCCTACGCCTCCCCCGAGCAGCTGCTGGGTCTGCAGACGGAGCTGGGCCCGTGGACGGACATGTACGGCCTGGGCTGCGTCGCCTACCGGTTGGCCACCGGGAAGCGGCCGTTCCGCGGTAAGGACCCGGAGACGATCCGACGCGCCCACCTGTTCGGCGACCGCCCCCGGCTGCGCCCGCGCTTCCCCGTGCCGGAGGGGTTCCAGGCCTGGGTCCACGGGATGATGGCGCAGGACCCGCGCGCGCGGTTCCAGCGGGCCGCCGACGCGGCCTGGGCGTTGGTCCGACTCCCGCCGCCCGCGCTGGTGCCCGCGGAGGAGGAGGACGACGGCGACGTGCCCAGCGTGTCGGTCCAGGCGCTGGGGGGCGACCGCACGGCGACCCTGCCGCTGTCGCAGTGGATGCTGATCGGGGGGCGTGAGGACCTCGTGGCGAGCCAGGCGCAGCGGGTGCGGGCGCCCGCACCGAACGACTGGCGGCGCCCGTCGGATCTCCGCGCGGTGGCGATGGACGGTCGGGGCCTCGGGCTGTTCGGGCTGCTCGACCCGCCGATGGTCGGGCGCATCGACGAGCGCAACCGGTTGTGGGAGGAGCTGACCCGCACGAAGGGGTTCCGGCTGGTGGTGCTCCGCGGACCGCAGGGCGTCGGCAAGACGCGACTGGCGTCGTGGCTGTGCGAGCGCGGGCACGAGGTGGGTGTGGCCGAGGTGTTCCGTGCCACCTTTCGGCAGTCGGCGTCCGGCGAGGCCGAGGGGCTGGCCGGTCTCGTGGAGGACCACCTCCGCATCCAGGGGGTGGTGGGCGCGGACCTGATGCGAGAGCTGCAGACCGTGCTGAAGGGCGAGGGCGTCACGGACCTGGTGCATGCCACGCGCCTCGCGCGGTTGCTCCGTCCGACCGACGAGGCCTTCGGGGACGGACCGCTGCCGGAGGAGGAGCGCCTCGGCACCATCGCCGACGTGGTGGCGCGTCGCGCATCGGGCCGACGGGCGCTGGTCTGGCTGGAGGACGCGTTCTGGTCGTCGGAGGGCGTCGCGTTCGCCGAGCGTCTGGCGAAGCGGATGGCGGGGAGCCACGTGCTCGTGCTCCTCACGATGCGGGACGACCTGGTGGCGCCCGCGGTCGTGCAGCGAGCGCGCCGGGTGATGGAAGAGCACGGTGGGGCCGAGCTGCGCATCGGGCCGCTGCTCCAGGGCCAGGTGGCGGAGCTGGTCGCGGCGCTGATCCCGGCCCGCGGCGATCTGCCCGAGCGCATCGAGGCGACGGCGGGCGGACATCCGGCGACGGCGGTGCGGCTCACCTCGGAGCTGGTGGACGGCGGGCACCTGGCGGGCGACGCGGGCGGCGTCTGGCTGACGAAGGGCGACCTGCTCCCGTTGCCGGACGACGCGCGCTGGGTGGACGCCGTCGCGGAGCTGGCCGCTGCGGACCCGGGGCTCGTGCGTGCGCTGCGGGTCGCGGCCGCGCTCGGGCCGAACGTGGTCTACGCGGAGTGGCGCGACGCCTGTCGCGTACTCGATCTGGCGCTGCCACAGACCGCGGTGGCGGGCCTGGTGGATCGCGGGTTCCTGGTGGCGGAGCGCCGATCGAGCTCCCGCTGGACCTTCGCGCAGGAGCCCCTGCACCGCGTGCTCCGCGAGCAGGCGTCGGCCGAGGGACCCGAGCTGCACCTCGCGTGCGCCCACGCCTTGTGGTCGCGGGGGCCGGCCATGGCGCATCGCGCCGCCGCGCACTTCGAGGAGGCCCGCGATCCGCACCACGCGGTCGATGCCTGGCTCGACGCCGTCCGCTGGCTGGTCGACTGGGACCGGGCGCGAGCGACCGACGCGGCCGGCCACTGGCGTCAGGTGATGGAGGAGGTCGGGGCGGCGCACGATCCGCGCTGGGGCGTGGGTGTGGGGCTCGTGATCGACCTGCACGCGCTGGAGCGCGGCGCCGCCTGGCGCGAGGCGCTCGCGGACCTCGCGATGATCGCGCGGCGGGACAAGATGGCCCAGCTGCGGTCGTTGCTGGAGCAGGCTGCGCAGGACCTGGAGGAGGGTGCGATCGCGCGCGCGACGGCGCGGGCGGAGCTGGCCTTCGCGAGGAGCCGCGGCACACCCCTGCGCACGCGCGCGGTCATCCTCCGGGCGGACGTGCGGCGGGTCACGGGCGACGCGCAGGGGGCGCTCGAGTTCCTGGAGTCGTGGCTCCCAGAGCTCGACGCAGAGGACCAGGAGGTGGTGCTGGCCCGCGCCCGGTTCACCGCGGCGACCGGCCGGACCGCCGACGCGTTGGGCATCCTGACCGGCTTCGTCGACCTGCAGACGCGGGCGCAGGCTCCCATGGCGCGTGCGCGGGTCCAGCACACGCGCGGTCGGTTGCTGCTCGCGCTCGGACGGCGGGCGCAGGCGCAGGCGGCGCTGGAGGAGGCGAACGCGATGTGCACGCGGGCGGGGTACGCCTGGCCCGAGCTCATCGCCGACCTCGCGTCGGCCACGGTCCAGCGATCCGCATCACCGGCGCTGGACGACCTCGTGACAGCTGAATAGGTGCAGGACGTTCGGGGTGTAGCGCAGTCTGGTAGCGCGCCTGCTTCGGGAGCAGGAAGTCGTAGGTTCGAATCCTGCCACCCCGACTCCATCTCCCTCCTGTCCGTGGCGAACGAGCGAACGGCTCGCGACCGTCGCCGGCTCGGGCACCGCGTCACTGGACGCAAGCGTCGGCACCGGTCGTGCGCGCTACCCGTCGCGTGGGAGGACGGGATGTCGAGGTGGACGGCGCTGGCGCTCGGGCTGGTGGCTTGCGGAGAGCCGGCGTGGCGCGCGGAGGTGTGGAGCGAGGACGGTGTCGAGCGCGCCAGCGTCCGCCAGGACTGGGGTTGCAGCTCCGGTGTCTACGGGGGTGCCTGCTGGGAGGAGGGAGATCCCTGGCTCGTGGTCGACGGACGCCGCCGCGACGTCGAGCAAACCCCGGAGTTCGGTAGCGATGAGCTCTACTACTTCCGCGGTGAGGGGTTCGTGCTCTACCCCGCGCGGATCGTGGACTACGACGCTCCCGACCTGGTGTGGGCATTCGTCGTCGACGCCGACGACGGCGAGCTCCTCTGGACACCCGGCCGCCACAGCGTCCCGTCGCCCGACGGAGCGATCGTCGCGACGCCCCATGCGCTCGAGACCGATCAGGGGTTCTTCGTGTGGGTCACCTTCCACGAATCGCGCACGGGCGAGCTGGTGCACCGCACGGCCGACCGCCAGGTCGACGCCTGGGTCCTGGAGTGGAATCCACCGGAGCTCACCTGGGTCGGGGATCGCGAGGTGCGGATGCGCGTGCTGGACCCCCTCGGCGCCGTGGTGGGCGGAGAGCTCGAGCCCGCGGAAGCGCCCGACTGCTGGCTCCCACGCACCTCGTCGAGCGCGTGGAACAGCGAAGGCGAGAACGCGGCGCCCGACCTCAACCGGGCCGGGGAGGGGCGCCTGGAAGGCTGCCCCGACGGGGGTTGAGCCCAGCCCGGCTCAGGGAGCGACGGGGTAGTCGGTGTACCCCTTCTCGCCGGGCGTGTAGAACGTCGCGAAGTCCGGCTGGGCGAGCGGCAGGCCCTCCCGCAGGCGCGTCGGCAGGCGGGGGTTGGCGATGAACGGGCGACCGAAGGCCACCAGGTCGCCGCGCCCCGCCGCGAGGTCGGCCTCGGCGCGCTCGCGGTCGTAGCCGCCCGCCAGGATCACCGTGCCGCCGAAGGCCGCGCGGATCGTGCCCTTCACGCTGTCCGGGACCGCGGGCGCGCCGAGCGCCGAGTGGTCGACGACGTGCACGTAGGCCAGGCCGAGCGTCTTCAGCTCGCCCGCGAGGCGCTCGTGGACCTCCTCCACCTGCTCGTCGTCCGACCGCATCCCGCCGTTCGCACCGTAGGGCGAGACACGGATCCCGACGTGATCGCCGCCGATGCGGGCCACCGCGCGGCGCGCCGCCTCGACCGCGAAGCGCACCCGGTTCTCCACGCTGCCACCCCACGCGTCCGTGCGCTGGTTCGACGCGGTGTTGAGGAACTGCTCGATGAGGTACCCGTTGGCGCCGTGGAGCTCGATGCCGTCGAAGCCAGCGTCCATCGCGAGCTCGGCGGAGCGCGCGTACTCCTCCAGCGTCGCGTCGATCTCCTCGGCGGTCAGCGCGTGGGGCGTGGGCACGTCGAGCTGACCCTGCCCGTCGACCCACATCTGCCCCTCCCAGGCGATCGCCGACGGCGCCACGATCCGCGCGCCCTCGGGGAGGTTGCCGGCGTGCGCGACGCGGCCGGTGTGCATGAGCTGGACGAAGATGCGCGACCCGGCCTCGTGCACCGCGGTCGTCACCTTCCGCCACCCAGCCACCTGCTCGGCGCTGAACAGCCCGGGGATCCGCGCGTACCCCAGGCCGTCGGGCGAGGGAGAGGTCCCCTCGGTCACGATCAGGCCCGCTTCGGCGCGCTGCGCGTAGTACGTCGCGATCAGCTCGTTCGGGACGTTGCCGAGCGCCCGCGACCGCGTCATCGGCGACATCACGATGCGGTTCGCGAGCTCGATGGGGCCGAGCTGGTAGGGGGAGAACAGGTCTGCGGTCATGGTGCGCGCTCCGGGGGCACGAGTTTGTTTCTTGCGGACAAGAAATAAAATCGGACGGCCGGGTCGTCAAGGGCCGGGACGGCATACAGTGGAGGCAGCGAGGGGTCATGGGCAGGCCGAAGGAGGTCACGGACGAGGCGCTCGTCGCCACCGCGCGGAGGCTCTTCCTCCAGCGGGGCGTCGGTGTGTCCGCGGCCGAGATCGGACGGGAGGCCGGCGTCAGCCACACCACGCTGTTCAACCGCTTCGGGTCGAAGGACGGGCTGCTGCTGGCGGCGCTCGGTCCCCCCGCCGAGGTCCCCTGGATCCGCACGTTGGAGCGCGGACCCGACGAGCGGCCCATCCGGGAGCAGCTCGTCGAGCACGGGCAGGTCATCGCGGCCTTCTTCCGCGAGCTGCACGCCGGCCTCAGCATGCTGCGCTGCGCCGGCGTCGATCCGGACCGGGCGCTCCAGACGTGCTCGGGGACCTCGGCGCCCGAGCGCGCCTATGCCGCCCTGGTCGCGTGGATCGAGCGCGCCCAGCAGGCGGGACGGCTGGCCGACTGCGACGCGGACACGCTGAGCGCGACGATCCTGGGCGCGCTTCAGGGGCGAGCGACGTCCCAGCAGGTGTGCGGTGTCCAGCAGGCGGCGGACGAGGCGGCCTACGTCCGTCAGCTGGTCGAGCTGCTGTGGGTCGGCATCGGGGTCGACGAGGACGGGATCAGCCGCCGGACACGAGGTCCGCGAGGTGCTGCCCGATGACGTGGCCCTCGAGCGAGGCCGAGAACGCTGCACCCGACCTCAACCGGGCCGGGAAGGGGCACCTGGACGACTGCCCCGACGGGCACCAGTAGGTCGCCACGTCGGCGTTGGCGCGACGAACACGAGCGAGGGCGTGCGATACCGTCGGGCGAGCCAGGCGCGGACGACGATGGCGATCACCAGCACACCGACGTGGAAGCCGGCGGCGGTCCACGGTCCCGCGCCCGGGGCCACCAGCCCCCGCCAGGCGACGTAGGCCAGCGTGCCGTGAACGGCGGTGAGCAGGCCGCACACCGCGTCCAGGTGCCACTGGAGCCACCCGTTCGAGGCGCCACGCTTCCCGTGGGACCGGACCATCGCGCTTCCGAAGGCCAGGCCCACCCAGGACAGCACGGCCGCCACGGGGTTCGCGGTCAGGAGCCCCGCCAACAGCACCACGCCGCCCAGACCCGTGAGGACCGCGCCGACCCCACGGAGGGGGAGGCTGGCGAAGCGCTCCGGCGCCCGCCGCCAGCGGACGCTGGTCCAGCCCAGCGCCACCACCGACGCCACGCAGGCCGAGAGGTACACGAGCTGGACCACCCGGCCGGGGTCGAGCGGACGATCGGTCACCAGCAGGGGTGCGACGGTCACGACCACGAGGAGCATCGCCGCGAAGAACACGCGTCCCACCACGCGGTGCGACCCGCGCCCCTTGCGCGCCCCCAGCGCCAGCCAGAACGTGACCAGGGCGACGACGCCTACGAGGATGTGCACCAGCAGGAACGGGTCCATCGAGCCTCCGGGTTTACTTACGTAAAGCTAGTGGGTCGGGTTAACTGGTGTCAACCCGGGAGTGCCATGGCTCGGACCGTGAGCGACGAGACGCGCGACAAGATCCTCCACGCCGCCTGGGAGCTGATGGCGCAGGAGGGGCGCCTGGACGTCGGGATGGCGGAGATCGCCCGAGCGGCCGGCGTCTCCCGCCAGGCCGTCTTCTATGCCGTGGGCAACCGCGCCGGGCTGCTGCTCGAGATGGTGCGCTACCGGGACACCCGCAGCCCCCACGCGAAGCGTCTGGGCGACCTCGCGCGCGGATCGGGGGCGGACGGCGAGACGCTGTCCGCGTACGTCGACGCCTGGCTGGACTACCTCCCCGAGGTGTACCCGGTCGCCATCCAGCTGGAGTGCGCCTCGCTCACCGACGCCGACGCGGACGCCGCCTGGCGTGACCGCATGTTCGTGGGTGGGCTCCGCCTGGGGCTGGACCTCGTCCTCGAGCGGATCGCGGCCCAGGGGCGTCTGCGCTCGGGCCTCAGCGCGAAGACGGCCGCCGACCTCTGCGCGACCTGGTTGCTCCCGTCGGCGTGGCGGTACCTCGTCGTCGACCTGGGCTGGACGCCGGAGGCTTTTCGCGCCTCCCGTCACGCGCTCCTGGACACCATCAGCGAGGGTCGGGCGCCACTGAGCGCCACACCGCCTCCGCGATGAAGGGCGTCGCCTGCTCGAGAGGCACCGGCAGCCCGAGCAGCCAGCGGCGGGCGAACTCGTGCGCGGGCCCCATCACGACGGGGTCCAGCGCCCACACCGGCAGGGCGCGCAGCTCGCCGCGGGCCGTCCTCGCAGAGGTCCAGGCCGCGACCCGCTCGTAGAACGCGGTCTTGAACGCGGCGATCTCGTCGGTGTAGGGGGCGAGCAGCTCAGAGCCGCTGGCGTCGTAGATCAGGCGCGCGCGGACCGGGTGGGCGGCCACCCACGCGAGCCAGGTGGTGACCAGCGCTCGCACGCCGGCCTCGGTGCTGGGCGCAGCGTGGAGCGCGGCGAGCAGCTCGTCGAGCCCCAGCGTCAGGCACTCGCGGTAGACGGCCGCCACCACGCCCCCCCGGTCGCCGAAGTGGTGGTAGATGCTACCCACGCTCGCGCCGGACGCCTCGGACAGCGCGCCGATCGTGACCCCCGCGAGCCCACCGCGCTCGAACGCCGCCAGCGCCGCGTCGAGGATGGCGCGGCGACGCTCTTCGGTGGCGGATCGACGGCTCATGGCGTGACAGCCTACCGCCATCGTTCTAGAATTGAATTCTAGAATGGGATTCGGCGATGGGATGGTTCGTGGTCACCGGCGCCAACGCCGGCATCGGCAAGGCGATCGCCAAGGACCTGATCGCGCGCGGCGAGCGCGTCGTGATGGTGTGCCGGGACGAGGAGCGGGGCCGGCGGGCCGCCGAGGAGCTCGGTGGGACGACGCGGCTCGTGGTGGCCGACCTGTCCACCCGCGACGGGGTCCGCGCGGCGGCGGCGGGGGTCGAGGCGCTCCAGGAGCCGCTGACGGCGCTGATCCTCAACGCTGGCTTCTGGCCGACCGCGCTGGAGCGGACGGAGGACGGCTACGAGCGCTCCTTCGCCGTGAACCACCTCGGCACGCTCGGGCTCGCGCTCGCGCTCCGGGAGCGGCTGGTGCGCGACCGGACGCACGTGGTGGCCGTGGGCGCCGGGCTCATGGTGATGGGCCGCCCCGCCCTCGCCCGGGTGTCGACCGGCGAGGACTTCCACCCGGTGCGGACCTACGCGGACACCAAGCTGACGGCGGCCCTCGGGCTCCGCGCGCTGGCCCGCGAGCTCGACGGCAGCGGTGTGGTGCTCTCCGTCGTGCATCCCGGCGTGTTCGACACCGGGCTCGGCGTGGGCGGGCGCTGGTACGACCCGCTGGTGCGGCTGGTGAAGCGCTTCTGGCGCCGCGCGGACCAGGGCGGGCGCGCACCGGTGGCCCTGGCCTACCGCGACGACGTGCACGGCGCCTGGTTCGACGAGCTCGAGCGCCGCCCGTGGCCGCCCGTCACCGACGACGAGGCGCTGCAGCGCGCGTGCCTGGACCTCGCGGCGAGCTGGCTCGCGGGCGGGTAGTGGGCGTGTCGGAGGGCGGGTGACGACGGGGCAGGACCCGGAGCTGCTGCGGCGACTGCTGCGCGCGAAGGACCGGATGGACGCCGCCTCGCACGAGGACTGGCCGGTCCGGCGGCTCGCGCGGGTCTCCGGCGTGTCCGAGGCGCACTTCGCGCGGTCCTTCCGCGACGCGTTCGGCGTGCCTCCCCACCGGTACCTGCTGACCCGGCGGATCGAGCGGGCGGCGGCGCTCCTGCGGGACACGGAGCTCCCCGTCCTCGAGATCGCGCTGCAGACCGGCTGGCGGAGCCTGGGGACCTTCGGCCGCACGTTCCGCGACATCACCGGTGAGAGCCCGAGCGAGCACCGGGAGCACCAGCGGGCGCTGCCGAGCGCGCTCGACGTGGTGCCCCACTGCTTCGTCGCCGCCGCCCACCGCCCCCACCTCACGATCGCAGTTTCGGAGAAGCGACGGCAGGAGGCCGGCGGTACGAACGGGTCCGAGAGCGATTCCGAAGAACCGTAGGAGGGTCGGATGGGCCAGGGTATCGACGTGGTGGGGATCTACGTGCGCGACCAGGACGAGGCGCTCGCGTTCTACGTGGAGAAGGTGGGCTTCCGCGTCCACACCGACGTGCGCAACGGGCCGTTCCGCTGGCTGACCGTGCAGCACCCCGACCAGCCCTCCTTCCAGCTCGGGCTCTTCCGCCCCGGACCGCCGGTGCACGACGAGGCCACGGCGCGGGCGCTGAACGAGGTCGTCGCCAAGGGGGCCATGCCGTCGCTCGTGCTCGTGGTCGACGACTGCTGGGCGGAGGCGGCGCGTCTCGAGGCCGCCGGCGTGGAGCTCACGCAGCAGCCCGTCGAGCGCTTCGGCAACGTGGACGCGGGCTTCCGCGATCCGTCCGGCAACGGCTGGAAGATGATGCAGTCACGACGCTGAGAGGAAGCGCCGCACCTCCGTCAGCAGGCGCGCAGCGCTCTGCGGATCGTGCTCGGGGGCGTCCTCGTCCGCGAACAGGTGGCCTTCGCCGGGGTAGCGGTGGACCTCGAACCCACCGGCCTCGAGCTCGGCGAGCACGCCCGCGTCCACCCACGGGTCGCCCTCGGCGGCGTGGACCTGCACGGGGACGCCCTCGGGCCAGGACGCGACCCCCAGCGCGGCGAGCGGCAGCGCCGCGTGCATCAGGATCGCGCCGCGCGCGCCCGGTCGCGTGGCCGCCAGCCACTGCGCGCTCGCCGCACCCATCGAGAAGCCCGCGTAGACCACGTCCGGCGGGAGCTCGGCCACGGCCTGCATCGCGCGGCCCATCAGCGCAGGGATGCCGATCGCGTCTCGCTTCGCGACGCCGTCCTCCAGGCGGTCGAAGACCTCGCCGTCGAACAGATCCGGGGTGTGGACGACGTGGCCGTCCGCGCGCAGGGCGTCGGCGAAGCGGTGCACGGCGGGGCGCAGCCCGAGGGCCGAGTGGAACAGGACGATCGTGGACATGGTGCCTCCAGGGTGGTGTCCACCGTTGTAGGCCGGGCTGTGGCACCGTAGTGTCACCGTTCTGGAGCCACCGTGAACCGGACCGAGCGGATGTACGCGATCGTCGAGGAACTACGCCGAGCTGCGCCCGGTGGACGATCATCGTCCTGGCTGGCACGGCGGTTCGAGGTCTCGGCCCGCACGATCAAGCGGGACATGGTGGCCCTGATGGACGCCGGCGTCCCGCTCCAGACCGAGGAGGGTCGGGGAGGGGGCTACCGGCTGGCGCGGCACGCGGCGCTCCCGCCGCTGTCGTTCACGCCCGGCGAGGCCACGGCGATCGCGATCGCCATCGCCGCGGAGCCCGAGCTGCCCTTCCTGTTGGAGGCGCGAGGCGCCCTCGCCCGGCTGCTCGGCGCGATGTCCCCGGCCCAGCGGCGCGAGGTGCGCGATCTGTGCGGGCGCGTCTGGACGCGGGCGGGCGGCGACGGTCGCGGCCCCTCCGCCCAGATCCTGGACCGCGCGATCCTCGAGCGCCGCGTGGTGCTGCTGGACTACGTCGATGCCAGCGGGACACGCACCGAGCGGCGCTCCGTCGAGCCGATGGCCTTCGCGCGCACGCACCGGCACTGGCACCTCCTCGCCTGGTGCCGGCTGCGCGAGGGGGGACGGTGGTTCCGGCTGGACCGCGTGGCCTCGGCCACCCTCACCGCCGAGCGCGCGCCCGAACGCGGGCTGGAGGACGTGTTCGGTCCTCCCCCCGACGACGCCAGGCCCGTGCGGATCGAGCTGGACGGCTGAACGAGCCCGGTAGGAAACCTGGGATGGCGAAAGTTGGAGGATCCGTTGGCGGTCCGTCCAGCTGTCGTTACGTTCCTAAATAGGAATGATTCCTAAATAGGAGGAGGTCGCAGATGGAGGCGGCTCAGGTCGAGAAGCGGCTGGATCGCTGGAAGGAGGTCGCTCGGGGTGCGGGCATCAAGCTCACGCACCAGCGGCTCGAGATCTTCCGCGAGCTCGCCGGGTCCGAGGCGCATCCGGACGCCGAGGCCGTGTTCCGCGCGGTGCGGGACCGGGTGCCCACCGTGTCGCTCGACACCGTCTACCGGACGCTGTGGCGGCTGCACGAGCTCGGCCTGATCACGACGCTCGGCCCCCGCCGCGACGGCATCCGCTTCGACTCCAACGTCGAGCCCCACCACCACTACGTGTGCGTGCGCTGCGGGCTCGTCCGCGATTTCCACAGCTCCGAGCTGGACGAGCTCCGGGTCCCCGTCTCCGTGGGGGACTTCGGCGACGTCCTGGACGCCCGCGTCGAGGTGCGCGGCGTCTGCTCGAGCTGCCAACACGACGAAGACACGAACGACAGGAGGTCCACATGAGCCACGACAAGCCCGCGGGGAAGTGCCCGGTGATGCACGCGCCCCCGTCCAACGCCACCCACGCCCACCGGTCCAACCGCGACTGGTGGCCCAAGCAGCTGAACCTCGGGATGCTCCACCAGAACCCGCCCGCCGGCAGCCCGATGGAGGAGGGCTTCGACTACGGCCAGGCGTTCGCCGCGCTCGATCTCGCCGCGGTGAAGGCGGATCTGACCGCGCTGATGACCGACTCCCAGGAGTGGTGGCCGGCCGACTGGGGCCACTACGGCCCGCTCTTCATCCGCATGGCCTGGCACTCCGCCGGGACGTACCGCACGAGCGACGGCCGCGGCGGCGCGGGCTCGGGGTCGCAGCGCTTCGCTCCGCTGAACAGCTGGCCCGACAACGTCAACCTCGACAAGGCGCGTCGCCTGCTCTGGCCGATCAAGAAGAAGTACGGCAACGCGCTGTCCTGGGCCGACCTGATGATCCTCGCGGGCAACGTCTCGCTCGAGTCGATGGGGCTGAAGACCTTCGGCTTCGGCGGCGGTCGCGAGGACATCTGGGAGCCCGAGCAGGACATCTACTGGGGCTCCGAGGCCGAGTGGCTCGGCGACCAGCGGTACAGTGGCGAGCGCGAGCTCGAGAACCCGCTCGCCGCCGTGCAGATGGGCCTGATCTACGTGAACCCGGAGGGGCCGAACGGCAACCCCGACCCGGTGGCCTCGGGTCGCGACGTGCGCGAGACCTTCGCGCGGATGGCGATGAACGACGAGGAGACCGTCGCGCTCGTGGCGGGCGGCCACACCTTCGGCAAGGCGCACGGCGCGGGGTCCGCGTCGCTGGTCGGCCCGGAGCCCGAGGGTGCCACGCTGGAGGAGATGGGCCTCGGCTGGAAGAACGCGTTCGGTGACGGCAAGGGGGGCTCCACGACCGGCAGCGGCATCGAGGGCGCCTGGAAGCCCAACCCGACCACCTGGGACAACGGCTACTTCGACGTGCTCTTCGGGTACGAGTGGGAGCTCGTGAAGAGCCCCGCCGGCGCCCACCAGTGGCTCGCGAAGGACGTGAAGCCCGAGCACATGGTGCGCGACGCCCACGATCCGACGAAGTGGCATCGGCCGATGATGACCACGGCGGACCTGTCGCTGCGCTTCGACCCGATCTACGAGCCGATCGCCCGCCGCTTCCACCAGGATCCGGCCGCGTTCGCCGACGCCTTCGCCCGCGCCTGGTTCAAGCTGACCCACCGCGACATGGGGCCGCGCTCGCGGTACCTCGGGCCCGAGGTGCCCGCCGAGGAGCTGATCTGGCAGGACCCGATCCCCGCGGTGGACCACCCGGTGATCGACGCGGTGGACGCCCGTGACCTGAAGGCGAAGATCCTGGCCACCGGCCTGTCGACGGCCGATCTGGTGCTCACCGCCTGGGCCTCGGCGTCCACCTTCCGCGGCTCGGACAAGCGCGGTGGGGCCAACGGCGCCCGGATCCGCCTCGCGCCGCAGAAGGGCTGGGAGGTCAACGAGCCCGAGCGCCTGGCGCGCGTCCTGTCGGCCCTCGAGGGCGTGAAGTCCGCCTTCGACGCGGGACGTTCCGACGGCAAGAGGGTGTCGCTGGCCGACCTGATCGTGCTCGGCGGCGCCGCTGCCATCGAGCAGGCGGCCGAGCGCGCGGGCTTCCACGTGGAGGTCCCCTTCTCCGCGGGCCGCGCCGACGCGACCGCCGAGCAGACCGACGCCGACTCGTTCGCCGTGCTCGAGCCGCTGGCGGACGGCTTCCGGAACTACCGTCGGGAGGGCCTGAAGGGCTCGACGGAGGCGATGCTGGTCGACCGGGCGCAGCTGCTCACGCTGACCGCGCCGGAGATGACCGTGCTCGTGGGCGGCCTGCGCGCGCTGGGCGCGACCGTGGGCGGCTCCACCGACGGCGTGCTCACCGATCGGCCGGGCGCGCTGACCACGGACTTCTTCGTGAACCTGCTCGACATGGGCACGGCGTGGAAGGCGACCGGTGAGGACCAGGAGCGGTTCGAGGGCCGTGACCGGGCGACCGGCGCGGTCCGCTGGCACGCGACGCGGGCGGACCTGGTGTTCGGCTCCAACAGCCAGCTCCGGGCGCTGGCCGAGGTCTACGCGAGCGACGGCGCCGAGCCGAAGTTCGTCCACGACTTCGTCGCCGCCTGGTGCAAGGTCATGGACCTCGATCGCTTCGACCTCGCCTGAGACCGTTCCCCCCGGACGCTGGCGCCTCCACGAGCTCGATCTCGCGGAGGCGCTTCAGCGAGCCCAGGGTGCCGAAGCAGGCCCGGATCACGGCGGCCCCGAAGGTCGCGCCGAGCAGGAGCGGCACGCAGGCGGCCATCGCCCCCGCGCTCCACAGCGCCTCCGCGGACTCGCCCGCCACCAGGTTCGCGGTCGCCTGCATCGCGTCCAGGCTGCTCGACGTGCCCGCCATCCCGACGCCGACGATCACCGCCCCACCGAGCACCCCCAGGCGCGCGAGGACCCCGACCGCCGGCCGCACGCTCGAAGGGACCTTGTCGCCCACGAGCCACAGGAGCAGCGACGCGGGCACGAGGCCGGCGGAGAGCTTCAGGAGCAGCGAGAGCCAGAACCCGCCGAGCGCGTAGATCACGGGGACCTCCGCACCATCGTACGTCAGGTGCGCGCGAGCGCCTCGCGGACCGTGCCGCGCGTGGCGCCGACCGCAGGGACCAGGGAGGCCGCGCTCGACACGAGCAGGACGGCCACGGACCACGCCGCCCACGCGCTCCACGACAGGTCGAGGGGCAGCGGGAGCTCGAAGGCCAGGCGGCCCACCACGCGGCCGACGAGCGCGGAGGTCGGCGCGGCCACGAGGATCGCGAGCGGGAGGCTCACGATCGTCACGAGCCAGCCCTCGACCAGCACCAGCCGCCAGACCTGGTGCGGGCGCGCGCCCACCGCCCGGAGCACCGCGAGCTCGCGGGTGCGCTCGGCGACGTTGGCGCTGGTGGTGGCGGCCAACGCCAGCACGCCGACCGCGGCCATCAGCAGGGACAGCCCGGTCAGCGACTGCACCAGCACGACCACGTGCTCGCCCATCGCGTTGTACAGGAGCTCGATGGGCGCGACCCGGACCACGGAGACGCCGTCCTCGTCGAGCTCGCGCTCGAGCCGCGCCACGGTGGCACGGGTCTGCGCGAAGCTCCTGGAGCCGGTGTCGAGCCGCAGGGTCTGCGGGAGGAGGCCCGTGCGCTCCTCGAAGGCCTCGAGCCCCACGTAGGCGGCGGCCGGGGACGCGACCTCCTCCACGACGCCCACCACGGTCCAGGTGGCCCTCCGGCCCTCGACCACGAACTCGACCGTGCGACCCACGGGGCTCGGACCGACGCGCGCGGCGGCGACCTGGTTCAGCGCGACCTCCCCGGAGGCGGCGGGCCAGCGGCCGTCGAGCAGCGGGAAGCGCACCAGGCGCTGGTCGTCCGGCACCCCGACGAGCGTGAAGCTGCCGTGGCCGCCGTCGGGCCAGGTCGACGAGACCGGCAGCCCCGAGGGATCCGCGAGCGATACGGGCGCGGTCGCCCAGGTCTCCACGTGCCAGCCGGGGTCGAGCCCGTCGACGAGTGAGCCCACGGGCTGCGCCAGCACGATCTCCACGTCGTAGTGGCGGTCGTGCAGCACCCGCTCGGTCGTGGCGGTCCAGGCGTCGCGGACGCTGCGAGCGGTGACGAACAGCCCACCACCGACGGCGAGCAGGGTCACGGCGAGCAGGAGGCGCCGGGGTACGCGCAGCGCGTTGCGGACCGCCGCCGCCGTGAGCCGGTCGCCGAGGCGGGGGAGCCAGCGCGGATCGGGCTGCGGACGTGCGCCGTGGTCGTTCATCGCCTCCAGCACGGGGATCCGGGTGGCGCGCGCGATCACCGGGAGCCCGGTCAGCAGGGGCAGCGCCAACCCGAAGAGCAGCAGGCCGAGCACGAGGTGTCCGGGCACCGCGTAGCTGGCGACGTCGAGGTTCAGGAGCCCCATGACCGCGTCCACGCCGGCGCGCGCCAGCCCGATCGAGGGGAGCACGGCCAGCGCGCAGGCCGCCGCGGCGATCAGCAGGAGCGCGCTCGCCGTGGCGAGGCCGGTCTGGGCCCGGGTCGCGCCGAGCGCCTTGGTCACGGCGACCTCCCGCGCCTGCCGCGCCAGCGTGATCGCCAGCAGCGACGCCGACAGGACGGACGCGAGCGCCACGGTGAGCCCGGAGAAGGTCGAGAACAGCAGGAGGATGGCCTCGGAGGGTCGCTGGTGCGGGTGCTGGCCCGGCGGCGGGATGCGCACCTCGTGCAGGGTCAGGCCGCGGGAGGTGAGCCAGGCGGCGGTCTGGCCGACCTGCGTCCGCACGGCCACTGGATCGAGCGGGGCCTCGGCGACGAGCACGCGCACCTCGTCGAGCGCCTCGCCGGGCGCGAGCGCTCCCCAGGTGTCCGGACCGGCGTAGAAGTAGCCGGCCTGCTCGGTGATCGCGGGCGCGAGCGCGGGCTCGTGGACGACGCCGGCGATGGTGACGGGCAGGACGCGCCCGCCGAGCCCGAGCTCCACCCGGTCGCCGATCGACGCGCCGAGCACCGCCATCGCGCTCCGCTCGACCAGGACCTCGCCCGGCCCGGGGACCGTCGCGCCGGCCTGCTTCTGTCGGCGGCTTCTCTGCGGCTTGCTCCCTTCGCTTCCACCGCCGGACGCGCTACCCTTCGGCATCTGGCTGACGCCAGATGGCACGTCCGACGCCGAAAGCTCGTGACCTGCGCCTTGTTCGGCCTCGGGCCGCACGAGCGCGAGCCGCTGGTCACCGAGGTCCTCGCTCACGAACAGGAGTCCCCGGCCCCAGCTCCCCCCGGGGTGGCGCCATCGCACCTGGCGGGTCGCGCGTCGCTCCGCCGCGGCCACCTCGGGACGGGCGCGGAGCTCGGCGAGGAGCGCGTCGGACAGCCCGTCCTCGCCCACGTCGAGGGTCGCCGAGGCCGGCACGGTCTCGAGGTACTCCCGGTTCATCTCGCGCGAGACCACGGCCCGCATCCCGAGCACGCCGCCGAGGCTCGTGAGCCCGGCCGCGAGCGCCACCACCATGAACGCCGTGCGCCCGCGGGTCGCCCACAGATCGCGGAGCACCTTGAGCATCAGGCGGTTCACGCGAGCCTCCCGTCCACCAGGGACACGGTGCGGGTCGGGGTCGTCGCGGGGTCGGGGTCGTGGGTCACGACGAGCACGGTGCGCCCCTCGTCCACCAGCGACGCGAACAGGCGCATGACCTGGGCCGCCGTGGAGGTGTCGAGGTTGCCCGTGGGCTCGTCCGCCACCACCAGCGGCGGGTCGTTCGCGAGCGCCCGCGCGATCGCCACCCGCTGCTGCTGCCCGCCCGAGAGCGTGGTCGGCAGCTTGTCCGCCTGCTCCACCACCCCCACCAGCTCGAGCAGCTCCTGCGCCCGCTCACGCCGCTTCGCGCCGGGCACGCGGCCCACGAGGTCCATCGCCAGCAGGACGTTCTCGGCGGCCGTCAGCGTGGGGAGGAGCTGGTAGGACTGGAAGACGACGCCGATCGTGGCGCCCCGGAAGCGCGCCAGGGCGTCCTCGCCGAGCGCGTGCAGCGGCTGCCCGGACACCACGACCTCCCCGCGCGTCGGCCGGTCCAGCCCGGCGACCAGGTTCAGCAGCGTGGACTTGCCGCTGCCGGAGCGGCCCACCACGTAGAGCAGCTCGCCACGATCGACGTCGAGATCGACGTCGCGCAGCGCGTGGAACGGTCGCCCACCGACCGGGAAGGACTTGTCGACGTGACGCAGCGAGATCAGCATGGTTACTTCCTGAACATGGTGTCCAGAAACGAACGTGCTGTACGGGTCGGGGCGGTGCCAGCGACACCTGGCGGTGTTCGTCCGTTTCGGGACGATCACGACGGATTGTCTGGGATGCAGGGACGACCGATGGCGACGGATCGACGAGTGAGGCGGACGGTGCAGGCGCTGCAGGGCGCGCTGATCGAGCTGATCCTGGAGCGCGGCTTCGAGGCGATCACGGTCTCGGACATCACGGAGCGCGCGGACGTCGGCCGCTCCACGTTCTATGCCCACTTCGCCGACAAGGAGGACCTGCTCCAGGGCAGCCTCGAGCAGCTCCGCGACGTGCTGGAGGCCTCGCCGTCGGATCGGCCCGGCGTCCATCCCGCCCTCGCCTTCGCCCTGCCCATGCTCGAGCACGCCGCCGAGATGCGACCGCTGTTCGCGGCGACGGACGGGCGACGCAGCGGCGAGCTGATCCAGGACCTGGTGCACGACATCTGGGCGGACCTGATCCGCGCTCGCTGGCCGGGAGCGGACGAGCTCGCGGTGCGGGCCGTGGCGGGCGCCTTCGGTGCGACGCTGCGCTGGTGGCTGACCCGGGCCCCCGAGCTCGCGCCATCCGAGGTCGACCGGCGGTTCCGCGCCCTCATCGAGCCCGCGCTCCGAAACGCCCCATCGGCTTGCTGACCCGAGCGCCGGTCTGCTACGGAGGACGCCATGGGTGGGCTGACCAGAGAGCTGCAGGTGTTCGAGGATCCGTGGGTCGGCCGATCCCGGACCATCCTCAAGGTGGGCGGGACCTTCTTCCTGGTGGTGGGGGTCCTCTCGGGGCCCCTGTCGACCTCGGCGGTGTGGGTCCAGCCGGACGTCTCCGTCGTGATGGCCCTCGGCGTGACCTTCCTCGCGACCCTGGCGGCGCTCGGGCTCTTCGCCACCGTCGGGATCCTGAACTTCGTCGCGTCCGCGGGTCTCAAGCGCGGGGCGCGTTGGGGATGGATCCTGACCGTGCTCATCGGCCTGCTGTACACGGTGTCGCTGTGCATGCCGTTCGGGTTGGCCCTGTTGTACGGCATGCTCAACGAGCGGACGCGCAAGAGCTACACCACGATCGTCGAGGCATGAAGGGTGTAGACTCCCGCGGAATCGCTTCACGGTGCACCGTGCGAGGGGACGGAAAAGGCGCTTGCGCCCCGTTCTCTCGTGTGGTGTTCCGGGAGGCGATTCGCCGCCGAGGCCCGAAACTTCGGGCCGCGGAGGCCGAGAATCGGCCGGAGTAAACAGTGTGGATCTCCCTGCTCGTCTCCTGCTCCCTGACGACGACCTCCCCCAAGGACTGCGAGTCCAACGCCCAGTGCCGTGACGCCTTCGGGATCGGCTGGGTCTGCGGCGACGAGGGGCTGTGCGTGGACACCCCGCTGCCCGCGCGCTGCGATCGCACCATCCCGCCCGACCTCTGGGCCCATCGCAGCGACGACTACGCCGATGCCATCGTGCTCGGCAGCGTGTACGAGCGGAGCGAGTCGCTCAAGGACGTGCAGTCGATCGAGCTCGCCATCAGCCAGGTCAACGAGTCCGAGGGGCTCGAGGGCCGGTCCTACGGGCTCATCCAGTGCAGCAACGAGGAGGACGCCGGGTTCGACGAGCTGACCTTCGACGAGGCCACGGTCGCGACCGCCACCTTCCTCTCCGACGCCGTCGGTGTGCCCGCGATCATGGGCCCGTCGTACTCGTCCAGCACGGAGTCGGTCTTCCTGGCGGTCGAGGGCAACGGGACGATGGTGATCAGCCCTTCGGCGACGAGCCCCGCGCTGACCGCGCTCGACGGCCTCGCTCCCTCCGACGCCGATCCCGGCCTGCTCTGGCGGACCGCGCCGCCGGACTCGCTCCAGGGCCAGGCGATCGCGCTCGACATGGACGGGCGCGACGTCGGGAAGGTGGCGATCATCTACCAGGAGGGCCCGTACGGCGAGGGTCTGGCCGAGGTGTTCCTCGAGCACTTCACCGGGCAGACGGAGCTGCTCCTGTTCGACACCTCGGCCCTGCTCGCGACCTACGTGGCGGACACCGCAACGGGCAACGCGGACGAGGTGCTGTTCATCTCGTCCGAGAAGCCGGACGTGGTGGAGTTCCTCAACGCCGCCGGACCCCTCTCGGGCTACGCCTCGAAGGGCATCTTCCTGGCCGACGCGGCGTACGACACGCTGGTGTTGGACCAGTCGCGCAGCGCCGCCAGCGCCCTGTTCCCGAACATCCGCGGCACGCGCCCGACCACCCCGAGCGGTCCGGTCTACGACACCTTCCTCGCGGCCTACTCCGCGGCCTACGGCGGGCAGAGCGCGGCCGACTCGGCGTACACCGCGTACGCCTACGACGCGGCCTGGCTGGTGGTCTATGGCACGGCCTGGTCGACCTACCAGACCGGAGGGATCACGGGGAAGGGCATCGCCCAGGGGTTGCGCAAGGTCTCGAGCGGTCAGGAGGTCCTGGTCCGGCCGACGAGCTGGAGCACCGTGCGCGCGAGCTTCGACGCGGGCCAGTCGGTCGACGTGGTCGGCGCCAGCGGCACGCTCGACTACGACCCGATCACCGAGGAGACGGCGACCCCGATCGACGTGTGGACGGTGAACCCGGCGGGGACGGACTTCCGGATCGAGTGCACCTTCGATCCGACGGGTGGGCAGCTGCCGAGCGAGTGTCTCCCGAACTGACCGCTCACGGGTAGTGCAGGGTGGCGCCGAGCACGGTCACCAGCACCAGCACCAGCGGCGACAGCACCAGGAAGACGAGGAAGGTCGCGCCCATCACGTCGCGCGCCCGGAGCTGGAAGATGCCGAGGATGGGCAGCATCCAGAACGGCTGCACCAGGTTCGCGACGGCCTCGCCGAGGTCGTAGCAGGCGACCACCCAGCCCAGGTGCACCTTCATCTCGTGCGCCGCCGCCATGACGTAGGGCGCCTCGATCACCCACTTGCTCCCGCCGCTGGGCACGAAGACGCCGAGGGCCGCGCTGTAGGTCGCGATCAGTGCGGGGAAGGTCGCGGGGGTGCTGATGCTGGTGAACAGGTGCGCGATGGACTCGTTGAGCCCCGTCTTGCTGATCACAGCGGCCATCCCGGCATAGAACGGGAACTGCAGCAGGATGCCCCACACCGCGGGCGTGGCGTCCTTCACCGCGCGCATCAGTCGCGCCGGGGTGCCGTGGAGCAACACGCCGAGCGTCAGGAAGCCCAGGTTCAGCGTGTTCAGCGTGATGGCGCCGAGCGGATCGGCCGCCGTCCAGAAGGTCCGCGCGAGGTACGCGCCCGCGATGGCCACGAAGGCCCACGAGAGCACGGGGCTGTGCTCGAGCACCTCGCCGACGCTGTTCCCGTGGGGCATCGCGGCGTCCGACGGGGGCGACGGCAGCGTGATGCCCAGCGCCTCGGCGTTGCGTGCGCGCGTCCCGCGGGGGGCGGCCAACCACACCACCAGCGTGACGACGACCACCTCGATCACGACGCTCAGCAGGCTCTGCCAGAGGAAGATCGTGTGCGTCAGCGGGAGGATGCCGCCCGGCACCACGTCCCCCTGGGCCACGATCGCGCGGATGTCTTCGGGGAGGGCTGTCGGCGTCGCCATCTGTAGCGCCGCCGACCCGCTCAGCCCCTGGGCCCAGATGCTCCCGAGCCCGAGGAAGCTCGCCGCCGCCAGCGCGCGGTAGTCCGCCGCCGGGACGCGCCGCGCCACCTCGAGCGCGAGCATCGCCGAGAACATGAGCGAGAAGCCCCAGTTCAGCCAGGAGCTCGTCATCGCGAGGAAGGCCACGAAGGCCACGGCGCCCTGCGGGGTCGACGGCACGCTCGCGAGCCGCGTGATCGCGGCGTGCACGGGCGGCGAGGTCGCGAGGACGTAGCCCGTGATCACGACCATGCACATCTGGCCCGTGAACGGCAGCAGCCCCCAGAACGCGCCGCCCCACAGCTCGAGCACCTGGACCGGCCCCGCCGGCGTGAACCCCACCGCCGCCAGCAGCACCAGCACCGTGCCGATCAGCGCGAACACGAATGCGTCCGGCACGAACCGCTCCGCCGCGGCGGTGATCGCGTGGGCGACGCGCTCGATCGGCGTGGGCTGCGGCTCTTCCATCGGCGGCACGCTACCACGCTCGGGATACGGAGCCGCGGGAGGTCGGGATGGAGCTACCGTTGGTGCAGGTCGACGCGTTCGCGACCGGTCCGTTCACGGGCAACCCTGCCGCCGTGATGCGCCTGCCGCGGTTCCTCGACGACGAGGTGCTGGCCGGGCTGGCGGCGGAGAACAACCTCTCGGAGACCGCCTTCGTCGTCAGCAACGGCGGCCGCCACCGGCTGCGCTGGTTCACGCCGACCACCGAGGTCGAGCTCTGCGGCCACGCCACGCTCGCCGCCGGGTACGTCCTGCTCGCGGAGGACGGTGGCGACGAGGTCCGCTTCCAGACGCGTTCTGGCGAGCTCGTCGTGCGGCGTGTGGCTGAACAAGGCGCAGGTCACGAGCTCTCGGCGTCGGACGTGCCATCTGGGCTTGGCCAGATGCCGAAGGAGAGCGCGTCCGGCGGTGAAAGCGAAGGGAACAAGCCGCAGGGAAGCCGCCCACAGAACAGGGGTGCCTACGCCCTGGCGCTCCCGAGCCACCCACCACACGCCGCGGAGCACGTCCCCCCCGCGCTCGCAGAGGCGCTGGGGCACGCCCCCGTCGAGGTCCTCGGCATCAAGGCGCTCCACCGCGCGACCTACTGGCTCGCCGTCTACCGCGACGAGGACGAGATCCTGGCGCTACGCCCGGACACCGGGCGGCTGTTGCGCGAGCTGAAGGCCAACGTCGTCTGCACGGCCCCCGGCCGCGAGGTGGACCTGGTGTCCCGCTTCTTCGCGCCCGCGTCCGGCGTCGACGAGGATCCCGTCACGGGTTCCGCGCACGCCACGCTGACGCCGTTCTGGTCCGAGCGGCTCGGGCGGACCACGCTCACCGCCCGCCAGCTCTCCCGTCGCGGCGGCGCGCTCACCTGTACCCTCGACGGTGACCGTGTCTGGCTGCGTGGCGACTGCCGCGTCTACCTCCGGGGTTTCGCCGTGGTGTAGCCCTGGTTGCGGTACCGGTGGTGATCCGTGTGGGGGTCCAGGGCACCGCTCGCACTTTTCGAGGACCAGATCGTGGCGTGGTACTTGCGAGGAGGAGGAGGAGGAGGAGGAGGAGGTATTTCGGCTGTACCTGACTCCCACCATCGCTGGATGCCGAACGTTGCCGAAGAGGTCGGTTCGTCGGACAGGCACGGGTTCAGGTGGAGGACACCATCATGAAGATGCCGCAGATCACCAAGGTCATCTCCGGTCAGATCACAGCGGTGAGCACCGATCCGGTCACGGTGCTGACCACCCCCTGGATGTTGGCCGCCGGTGGCGCCTCGGCGTCGATCATGCAGCAGGTGGAGGCGCTGGACGGCACCGGCGCGTTGAAGTTCAAGGCCTGCTACCGGAACGCGGCTGTGCGGACGGACATGCCGGGCTCCTGGAACTACGGGACGGAGCGGACGGCCGCGGGGGTCTACACCGACGCCGTCAGCCTGAGTGGCACCACCGACCAGATGTGGATCCAGGGTGGGATCGCCGCCTACGAGGCGGGGGGAGCCGCCGAGGGGCTCGCTCGCCTGCAGGCTCAGGTGCAGGGAGACGGAATGTTGATCGGGAGCCGGACGATCCCCGTCGGACCGTTCGCGAACAGTGGGTACAGCGTGTACGAAGGCGTGGGTGATGCCTTCCCCCAGCTCGGGCTGGCCAAGCTCATGTTCGCGATCGTGTTCTCGGCCGTGAGCGGCACCATCACGTGGCGTCCCGTGTATCGGCAGATCCAGGGGGATCCCGACGAGCCGGGTGCCTGGTCGGATCTGGGGGCGTCGGACACGAACACGAGCTCCGACGGTAACGTGAACACGGGGCAGCTCACCGTCTCGGCGACGAGCGGGTACCTCTTCGGTCAGGCTGGGTGGGGTTGCCCCGCTCTCGTGGACACCGGGTGTCAAGTAGTAGCCTGAGGCGCCCCGACCGGCACTACCGCCGCGGGGAGGGCCGAGGGGGGTCCAGGGGGGAGACCGACGGTCTGGGGATTGCTGTGGACGGCTGGGGGTTTCGACGCGTCCTGCTCGAACTCGACCGGCGACCGCATCCCGAGGCGGCTGTGCAGGCGGCGGGTGTTGTAGAAGCCCTCGAGGAACTCGAACACGTGGGCCTCGGCGACTGCGTGCGTCCTGAACGTCCCGACGAGCGCGAGCAGCTCGACCTCGAGGGTGGCGAAGAAGCTTTCGGCCATGGCGTTGTCGAAGCAGTCACCGACCGAGCCCATCGAGACGTGGGCACCGAGGGCCTTGCAGCGCTTCGTGAAAGCGGCGCTGGTGTACTGGCTGCCCTGGTCGGAGTGGTGCACGACCTCCCTGGGGCGGCGACGGGCGACGGCCATGTCGAACGCGGCGATGACGAGCTCGGCCGGCATGCTGCTGCCCGTCGCCCAGCCGACGACCTTGCGGCTCCACACGTCGAGGACCATCGCCAGGTACAGCGTCCCGGCGCGGGTCGGGATGTGGGTGATGTCGGCGACCCAGAGCTTGTTGGGCCCGTCCGCCGTGAAGTTCCGGTCGACCAGGTCGGGCGCAGGCCGCTGCTTGTCGTCGCGGACCGTGGTCCGGTGCTTGGACCGCCGCGTCACGCCGACGATGCCGGCCTCGCGCATGAGCCGCGCGACGCGCTTGCGGCTCGCGTGCACGCCCTGCCGTCGCAGCACCGCGCGGATGCGAGGTGCGCCGTAGATGCCGCGCGAGCCCACGTGGGCCTTGCGGATGAAGCCCAGCAGCTCGTCATCGCGCAGTGCGTGGGCGGACGGCCCTCGCGCGAGCCACGCGTAGTAGCCGCTCCTCGACAGGCGCAGGACGCGACACGTCGTCGCGACCGCGTGGTCGGCCTGGTGCGCCTTCACGAACGCGAACCCTTCTTCCGGGTCGACGCGCTCTCCGCGGCGAACCAGGCCGCCGCT
>JACKER010000014.1 GCA_020632925.1 Alphaproteobacteria bacterium
TACAAGGAGGCGCAGGTCACGGCGCAGCTGGATCACCCGGGCATCGTGCCGATCCACGGGCTGGTCCAGACCGACGACGGCTCGCTCGCGTACGCGATGAAGCTGGTGCGCGGGCGCACGCTCGAGGACTACCTCGACGAGGCGCGCGAGCAGTGCCGCAAGAACGGCCGCGAGGACCCAGAGCACGCGCTCCAGGCGCGCCTCGAGGTGTTCCTCCACGTCTGCGACGCGATGGCCTACGCCCACGAGCGGGGCGTGCTGCACCGCGACCTGAAGCCCGAGAACATCATGGTCGGCCAGTTCGGCCAGGTCATGGTGATGGACTGGGGCATCGCGAAGGTGATGGACGGCCCCGCGGACGAGCCGGTCGAGGAGGGCCAGGAGACCTCGCCCCGCAAGGTGCACGGCACCCGGGTCGGTGCGGTCATGGGGACCCCCCGGTACATGTCGCCCGAGCAGTCCGAGGGTCGAAACGACATCATCGACGGGCGCTCCGACCAGTACACCCTCGGCCTCATCCTGTTCGAGGTGGTCACGCTGCGACCGGCGGTGAGCCCGGACCTCGACCTCGAAGGCTGCCTGCAGTGGGCGCGAACCGGCCGCAAGCAGGCGATGACCCACGCGTACCGCGGCGCGGTCCCGCGGGAACTCGTCGCCATCGTGGACAAGGCGACCACGCTGCAGCGCGACCGCCGGTACGCGAACGTCACCGAGCTCGGCAACGACATCCGGCGGTACCTGCGCGACGAGGCGGTCCTCGCGAAGCCCGACACGATCCTGCAGCGGCTCACGCGCTGGGTCGGGCGGCACCGCTCCCTGATGGTGACCCTGCTGCTGATGTCGCTGCTGGCGCTGGTGGTCGTCAGCTCGACGCTGGTGGTGACGGGGATGGCCGTCGTCGAGTGGCGCCGTCGCGCGGCCGCGGCGCGCGAGGAGCGGATCACCGCCTTCCTCGGGGACGTGGGCACGAAGGGCGCCGACGTGGACGCGGCGGTGCGGGTGGTGGAGAGCGTGACCACCGGCCTGTCCTTCGCGGCCGAGACCTCGCTCGACCGGCCCGAGTCCGACCTCGAGCTGCACTACGACCCCGTGCAGCACGCGCCGCCCAAGACCCGGAAGTCCGAGTTCTATGGACGTGAGGTGTCCGCGGAGCGTCCCTCCTTCGAGATCGTGAAGGGCAAGTCGGCGAGTGACGTCGGGACCGACATCGAGCGGGTCGCCGTCCTGGGGTACGAGTTCGCGCGGGTGCTCGTGGACGCGACCGGGCGCGGCGCCGAGGAGAAGCTCGGGCGGCGGCAGCGGCTCGACGTGATCACGCGCTCGGGCTCGCCGGTGGTCTGGGCGCACGTCGCCACCAGCACCGGGGTGCTCGCGACCTTCCCGGGTCAGGACCACGCGCCCAGGGCCGGCGTCGATCCACAGAAGCTGCCCTGGGTGGCGGACGCGGCGAAGAAGGGGCTCTCCTGGACCTCGCCCGCGGTCGATGCCGCCGGTCAGGGTGTCGTGATGACCGTGTCGCTGCCGCTGTGGTCGCGCGGCCAGGACCTGCTGGGGGTCGCCGGCGCCACGATGTCGCTCGACACGCTCGCGGACGCCGTGAAGCTGCCGGACGGAGCGACCGCCGCCTACCTCGTGGACGAGGGCGGGAAGAAGGTCGTCTGGCCCGGGATGAACGCCCACAAGCTCACGAAGTTCGATCCGGAGAAGGTGGACACCGGGCTGCTGCTCGCGATCAAGCGGCACCCGGACGGCTGGCGCGAGGTCGGGAACACGCTGCAGGCGTGGACGGCGATCCCGGCGCTGGGCTGGACGTTCGTGGCCGAGACGCCCAACTGAGGTGAACGGATTCAGTCGGCGGGTTGGCCGCCGAGGCGCCTGAGCTCCGCGACCGCGGCCGCGAGCGTCTCGTGGAGCAGCAACAGCACCACGTCGTCACCGCCGATGCCGTGCAGCGCCAGCCGGATGCCGGTGACCTCGTCCGGCGTGGGCCCGATCAGGCGGTCGGGGGGGAAGCCGGCCTCGAGCAGCGCCGCCTTCATGACCTCGGGGACCTGCATCGGCGGCCTGCCGTGGAGCCGGCCGACGACGTCCTTGAGGATCAGCCGGTGGGGCTGGAAGGGGATGGCGGCGAGCGCGAAGGTGCGCAGATCGCGGTCGGGACGGTCGCCCGCCTGCCCGAGGAGCACCGTGCGACGGCCGCGGGGCCAGCGTCGGACGGTCTGGACGATGCGCTCGAGCCCGTGCGCGTTGTGCGCGAAGTCCATGACGACCAGCGCGCCCGAGGGCAGGCGCCAGGTGTTCATGCGGCCCGGGTTGTCGCCGACCGAGGGGTGGAAGTCGCGCAGCCCGCGACTGATCGCGTCGCCCGGCAGCCCGATGGCCAGCGCCGCGAGCGTGGCGCACAGCGCGTTCTCCACGTTGTGCCGCGCGGTCCCGCCGAACGTGATCGGGATCTGGTCGATGGGCACCTTGGAGTCGCCGAAGTGCAGCCAGCGCTCGTCGGCCCAACCGTCCGCCCGCTGCCCGTCGGCGAACGTGCGCACCACGATGTCCGGCCGTTCCGCGAGGAGGTCCGGCAACACGGCGTGGATGGGCTCCGAGACCGCCGGCACGATCAGCGTCCCGCCCTGCTTCAGCCCGCGCGCCGTCACGAGCTTGGCCCGCGCCATCGTGCGCAGATCCTCGACGCCCCACTCCCCGAGGTGCTCGCTCGCGACGTTCGTGCAGATGGCGACGTCGGCGCCGTCGAGCGCGAGCCCACGGCGGAGCAGCCCTCCGCGCGCCGTCTCCAGCACGGCGAAGGTGACGGCGGGATCACCGAGCACGCGCCGCGTGGCCCCCGGGCCCGTCCAGTCCCCGCGCTCCACGGTCTGCCCCGCGATCACCACCCCGTCGCTCGAGCTGTGGCCCTCGGTGTGCCCGGCGGTGGCGGCGAGGTGCGCCGTCAACCGGGTGGTCGTGGTCTTGCCGTTCGTGCCGGTGACCGTGACCCGGGGGATGCCCCGCACCTCGCCCACGTCGGCGGGGGAGGGGAGCGCGTCCAGCGACCAGCGGCGCCGGTGGACCCCGAGCCCGGTCACGAGCTCGTCGCCGTCCACGAAGCAGCGCCCGGGGAAGGCCTCGAGCAGCGCGTCGAGCGCCGGGTTCGCGCGGCGGCGGGCACGCCACTGGAGCGTCTCGATCTCCTCGTCCCCCTCGTCGCCCTCGGCCCACTCGAGGAGGTCCACGGCGAGCCCTTCGAGGCCCGTCCGAGCGCGCACACCGACGGAGGCGCCGCTCGCGTGGTGGCGCACGAGCGGCGGCGGCCAGCCCAGCGCCTCGGTCGCGCGGGCGGCCCGCTCCACGGTGCGGCCCAGCTCGTCCTCGGCCACCTCGGCCACCGCCCCCGGGCCATCGAGCAACAGGTGTCGTCCGGTGATGCGTCGCGCGGACACGGCTCCCCCAAGGGCCCGAGGCTACCCTGCGCTCAGGGCAGCCGGAAGCCGGCCCAGGCGTCGATCTCGCCGATCAGCTCGGCGTACGTGCGCGCTTCGCGATGCAGGGCCCTCGCGCGGGCCTCGTGGCCGTGAGTGGCGAGCATGCGCGCCTGGCGCATGAGCATGGTGTACAGCTCGCGATCGTCGTCGGGCACCCCGACCAGCGACACGGCGGATCCGCTGGAGGAGTCCCGCGCGACGGCCACCACCTCCCGCAGGCGCCCGAAGGACCACTCCACCCCCGGCGGCAACAGCAGGGAGCGCACCCGATCGGAGAGCGGGTAGGGCGGATCGATCGGGGCGTCGGCGGCGCTCGCGAGCGCGTCACGGACCCGGTTCGCGTCCTCGTCGGGCTGGGGCCCGCTCACATGGATCTCGTACGCCAGCACGTCGCCCTCCGAGGCAGAGCATAGACCGATGGATGAACCACGGCGGTCACGGGGTTACGGGACCGCCCCGAGGAGGACACGTGCTCGCCTTCGTCATCGCGCTCGCCCAGCCCGCTTCCGCAGAAACCGCCGACGAGGTGATCGCCAAGGCCCGCGCGGCCAACCAGGTGACCTCGGCCATCGAGACGCTCCACCTCACGATCGTCAGCAAGAGCGGTCAGGAGCGGGTCAAGGATCTCGAGCTCCGCTCGCGGCGCGAGGGCGACGTGAACAAGAGCTATCTCAAGGTCACCGCGCCCTCCGCCGAGGCCGGGACCCAGCTCCTGATGATCGATCACCCCGATCAGGCCGACGAGCAGATGATGTACCTGCCGCAGTTCAAGCGCGTGAACTACATCTCGGGGAGCGGGAAGAAGAACGCGTTCCTGGGTTCCGACTTCACGTTCGAGGACCTCGAGATCCGCCAGGCCGCCAGCACGGGCTGGACGATGGCCGAGGACGGCGCCGACACATGGATCCTCGAGAGCACGCCGGGCAGTGACTCGTCGTACGCCAAGATCCGCCTGCACGTCACCAAGGCGACGACGCTCATCTCCAAGGTCGAGCTGTTCGACGGCAACGGTCTCAGGAAGGTGCTCGAGGTCAAGAAGACGGAGACCGACGGTGCGGTGACGTTGCCGGTCGAGACCGTCATGACGGACATGGTGAAGGGCACCCACACCGTCATCCAGATCACGACCCACCAGCTCAACGTCGGGACCGACGTGTTGCCCGACGAGACCTTCACGAAGGCGTACCTCGAGCGCGGCTGACGCAGGCTGACGGGGCGACTCGTGCACGGGTGAGATACCGTCCGCTCCCGACCCGAGTCCGGAGCGTCGCCCATGCTGTTCCTCCTGTCCCTCGCTCACGCCGAGCCCGCCTCCGGCCCGCTGCCGCCGCCCACGCTGGGCGCGTTGGTGCGTCCGGAGGTCTGGGTCGATCCCGTGCGCGACGTGAGCAACGAGGACGGGACCGAGATCCACACGTGGTCGCGGGCCTGGGTGAAGGGTGAGCTGCGCAACCACGACGCCTACTTCCTCGAGGCCCGGCTCCAGCACCACGTGATGATCGGCAAGGACACCGAGGCCTGGTGGGAGGCCTCGCTCGGCGAGACGGGCTGGGACGGCAAGCTCGGCGGCCCGTTCCGGCTCCGGGTCGGCAACCTCGTCGAGAAGTGGGGCAAGCTCGATCTGCTGCCCGTGGCCGACGTGATCAACCCGCGCGACATCCGCGTGGGCGCGAACATGAACTCGGACTTCTCGCACATCCCGCTGCCGATGGGCATCCTCGCGGTCGAGGGCGGGGCGTTCCGGGCGGAGACGGTGCTCATCCCGTTCCCGAGCACCGACCGGCTGTACACGCGGGAGACGGACTGGAGCTACATGCGCCAGGACTACACCGACCAGCTGCTCGGCGAGATGACCAACCCGAACATCTACCAGTACGAGGAGCTGGTGGGTGGCGAGGCGGACTTCAGCGTCGTGCTGGACTCCTCGATCCAGGGGATGCGGACCTCGCTGTTCGACATGTCGACGCAGTTCCGCCGCAACCTGGACTACACGATGACCAGCGACAACCTGCCCGAAGCCATCGTCGGCAACGGGGAGATCGCGGAGCGGCTGGAGTGGTCGGGGCACAACGTCGACGCCGCGCTGTTCGGTGGGTACTTCCGCAGCCGCCAGCCGAACGCCGTTCTGGATCCCTACCTGCAGAACACGCTGCAGACGCAGACGTTGCCGTCGAACCTCGAGGGCGTGCAGGAGTTCCAGGCGGCGACCTCGGGCGGTCCGCTCAACGTCGACTGGCCGCGGACGTGGATCGGCGGGCTCGACGGCAGCGCGCTCGTCGGGCCGCTGCAGTTCCGGTTGGACGGGGCGTTCAAGTCCGCGCAGGTCGTGCGCCGCGCCTGGGGCAACACGTCCGTGGTCCCGAGCCTGGCGGCGGGCCTCGGCGTCGACTGGTACCAGAGCACCCACTTCCAGCTCTCCGTCGAGAGCCGGTACACGCACCTGATGGACGCGCCGGACGACCTGATGTTCTCGCTCGAGGACCAGGTCCAGGTCGCCGGTGGGGTGCGCATCGTGACCCTGCGCGACCGCCTGTCCTTCCAGATCGGCGGCCTGTTCGACGTGACCTTCGTGGAGGGCATGTTCCGCCCGTCGGTGGCGTTCAAGGCCAACGACCACTTCCTGTTCGACGTGACCGGGATGTTGCTGGCGGGGAAGACGGACGCGCCCCAGACGGTGGACGACATCTTCCAGTACGAGGGTGGGGTGATGTCGTACTTCCAGGCGAACGACGGGATCGGCTTCGCGGTGCAGTACACCCCCTAGCCGAGGCCTTGGCCGAGGCTACCGGAGCCGCAGGCTCCGTGCCCGTGCCCGTGCCCGTGCCCGACACTCGTGGGGACGCAGGATCCCGCGGGCACCGGGGAGTCGTCGGGTACTCGCGCCAGGGGGACCGGAGGGCGGCCGCAGGCCGGTCCCGCCCGAAGGGCGGACGGAGGCCGAAGGGCCGACCCCGCAGGGGCCCCGGTGCCCCGAAGGGGCAGGCGCCCAGAGCTGCGTCGAGAGACGCGGAGATCCCGTGCCGGTGGGTGTCTCGGGTACGGGCACGGGCACGGGCACGGGCACGGAGGAGCCTGCGGCTCCTACGATTCCATCGCGTGCAGCGTCGCGATCCCCTTCAGCGCCAGCTCCACCAGCCGGTCCTCCGCCGCCTGCTCCTCTTCCAGCGTGGCGAAGCCGTGCACGGTGTCGCCGACGATGGCGCACATCGCGCCGCAGCGCACCTTCGCCCCCGCGGAGCGCGTCGCGGCCACCGTGCGGGAGCCGTGCCCGAACACCTGGCCCAGCACGAACAGGTGGGCGGCCTCCATCTCGGAGGCGAGCACGCCCGCGCCGCGCAGGCGCTCCATGTAGTCCCGGTTGTGAGCGCCGTTGGGGCCCTCGCCGAACTCGCGGCCGAAGAAGCTGTCCTTGCTGTGCAGCAGGCCCACGTGTGCCCGCTCGTCGAGCTTCAGCGCCTGCGCCGCGCGAGACAGCGCCTCCACCCACAGGGGATCCGCGGTCGCGGGCACCTCACGGGGGCAGTAGGCGTCCGAGGCGGCCTCGTCACGGACGGCACCCGTCGCGATCACCAGATCGCCGATCTTCACGCCGTCCTGCATCGAACCCGCGGTCCCGATCCGCAGCATCCGGCGGACGCCTGCGTGCAGCAGCTCGCCCACGACGATGTCCACGCTCGGGCACCCCATGCCGGTGGGGATCGCGGCCACGTCGATGCTCTGGCCGTCCATCTCCAGCCGTCCGAGGTGCACGTCGAGCCGTCGGCGGTTCTGGACCACCTGGAGATCCTCGAGTCGCGCGCCCACGCGGGCACAGCGATCCACCGACCCCGGCACCAGCACGTACCGGCCGAGCCCGCCGTTGCCTTGGAGCACCTCGGCCTCGATCTGCAGATGATGCAGGCGACCCGTCACGTCCACCTCCCCCGCGGGGAGGTTATCCGAAGCGACGACGGGGGGCAGATGTTGCTGTGGATGTCGTTGGCGTACGCCGATCCTCCTGCCGGGCCCGACCGCCCCGCGCCGATCGTCAACGGCGTGGTCGAGCAGGGATACGACGCGACCGTCGGGCTCGCGTTCGGGCCGTGGGTGCTCTGCACCGGCTCGCTCGTGACCCCGCGCGTCGTGCTCACCGCAGCCCACTGTCTGGTGGACATCCCACCCGACGTGTTCGTCGACAGCGGCGTCATCCTGACCGGCACCCGCTCCGTCACGCCCGAGGGACGGTTCGCGATCCAGAAGGTGAAGGCGCACCCGGGGTACGTCCCGCTCGAGGGCGGCGTCTTCGGCCAGACCCTGCCCGAGAACGACCTCGGCGTCGTGATCCTGCGCGATCCGGTGCCCGACGAGGTCCATCCGGTGTGGATCCGCACCGAGCGACTGACCCGCGAGGACGCGATCGACCAGATCGTCACCAGCGTGGGGTACGGTCTGGACGAGGTCGGCGCGTCCGGCACCAAGCGGTCCGCGCCGCTGGTGGTCAGCGACCTGGACGACGAGTTCGTGCTGTCGCTCAACGCCGACAACGAGAACGACGCCAACATCTGCAGCGGCGACTCCGGCGGCCCGCAGTACCACCTCGAGGCCGACGGGACGCTCGTGCAGTGGGCGGTGCACTCCTGGGGCGACCAGAGCTGCGCGTTCGAGTCGGGCAGCACCCGCGTCGACCGCGAGTCCGACTGGATCCTCAAGCAGATCGAGTCGACCCACGGCACGACCGATCGCTGCGAGATCCTCGGGCTGTATGGCGACGGCGTCTGCGACGCGTCCTGCGATCAGCTGGACGACGACTGCTGGCTGTCGTGGGCGGACATCGTGGACATGGGCCGGCCGGACGCGGGCGCTTGCTCCACCGGTCCGCGCGGGGCCTGGTGGATGGTCGCGTTCCTCGCCCCCCTGTTCCGCAGGCGCCGGTGGAGCTGATCCTGGTGATGGGTGGGATCGCGCTCGCGGTCCCCCTGGTCGCCCTGGTCGTGACGATCGCGATCCGGCAACGGCGCGCCTGGGAGGCGACGCTCAGCGCCGTGGCCCGGGACGTGGGCGGCGAGGTCGTGCAGGGCGGCTGGGCCACCCCACGCGTCGAGGCGCAGGTGGACGGGTTGGCCCTCGTGGTCGACAGCTACACCGTGTCCACCGGCAAGTCGTCGGCGACGTACACGCGGGTCCGCGTCTCGGGCGGGCAGCCGGCGGGTCTGAAGCTGTCGTCCGAGGGCTTCATGGCCTCGATCGGCAAGACGATCACCGGCGACAACGTGGTCGTCGGGGACCCGAGCTTCGACGACAGCGTGTTCGTGCGCGGCGTCCCCCGTTCCCAGGCGCTCGCGTGGGCCTCGGCCGAGGCGCGAACGGCGATTCGGCACGCCATCGCCCAGGGCGCCAAGCTCGACGGGCAGGAGTGGACGTTGTCCGTCGGCGGCTTGATCACGGACGAGGCCCGCCTGCTGTCGCTGGTGCACGCGGTGCTCGGCGCCGCTCGCCACCTGTCGACGGCACCCCCGGTCCTGGACGGCCTCCGCGCGCGCCTGGAGAGCGATCCCCACCCAGGTGTGCGGCTCGCGGCCCTCGACGAGCTGATCACCGCGCGCGGCATCAACGCTCGCGGGCTCGAGGCGCTGGTCGCCGGAGACGATCCCGGGCTCGCCGTGGTGGCGGCCTCGGTGCTGGGCGAGCGCGGGCGTGCCCCGCTCCGCGAGCTGCTGGCGGTCGAGGCGGTGGCGCGCGATGCGGCGGTGGCGCTCTCCCAGCTGTCGCCTGGGCCCGAACGTCCCGAGCTCGAGGGGTTCCTGCTCGAGCATCTCGATCGGGACTGGCTCGACGGGATCGATGCGTTGGGCAGGGTGGCGAGCGTCGCCGCCGTCGCCGCGCTGAAGCCGTTGACCGGTGTGACCGCGGGGGAAGCGGGGCGTCGCGCGAGAGAGGCGATCCGCGCGATCCAGTCGCGGGTCGAGGGGGGCGCCGGGACCTTGGCACTCGCCGAAGACAAGGGAGGAGCGCTGTCCGAGGCGGATCGGACCCGCGCGGCCGGGGCGCTGTCACCGGCGCGAACCCAGCGGGACACCGGAGGCGGATAGCTTCTCTACATGAAGGATCGCGTCCTGCTCGTCGACGCTGCGGGGACGGTGCTCCAGGCCAACGAGCACGCTCGCGAGCTGTTGGACGGCGAGGCGGTCCCCTCCTGCCGTCGCGCGCTCCGGGCCACCGACCACCAGGGTGGTCCGGTCTGCACCGAGCGCTGCGCGACGGACCTGGCGCACGGCGGCCAGACGGTGGATCGGCTGGCGCTCGTCCGTGGACGCCACGTCCGCCTGGTGTGTCGACGTGTCGGTCGCACCCTGGCGGTCCGGTCGCTCGAGGTCGATGCCCCGGGCGCCACCACGCTGTCGGAGCGGGAGCTCGAGGTCCTGGCGCTGGTCGCCCACGGTGAGACCGATCCGGAAGCCGCCGCGGTCCTCGGCCTCACGGTCGGGACGGTCCGGACGCACGTCGAGAACGCGCGACGCAAGCTCGGTGTGTCCACACGGTCGGCGGCCGTCGCCAAGGCGCTGCGGCTCGGCCTGCTGCGGTAACCGCGACGGATACCGCGGAAGCGCTGCTCCCTCCGTGCCGGTGTCCATGGCGCCCGATCGGATCCGTCATCTGACCGATGCGAGCCGCCCCCCAGATCGCCACGATGGGGGTATCGACGGGAGCGCATCATGGACGGTCGAGCGATGACGGTCGAGCAATGGCTGGACGATCGGGGCGTTCACTGCACGTACCTGATCATCTGCGAACAGACCCGGGCGGCGGCGGTCGTCGATCCGGTGCCGAGCACCGTCGGCCGGGTGGACCGCCTGGTCCGCGAGCGAGGGCTGCGGCTCCGCTTCGCGCTGCACACGACGCCCGACGATCCCGAGCGGGTCGTCGAGGACCGCTTCGACGAGCTGGTGCGGTCGCTGGGCCTGTCCTCGCTCACGGGTGAGCCACCTGGCGGAGGCGATCCCTGGCCCCTCGTCCCCCGCATCGTGCCCGTCGCGGGCGAGGGGGGCAGCCTCCACCTCCGCACCGGCGGCGGCACCGTCGAGCTGGTGCAGCAGGCGGGCGCGCCGCGGCTCACCGTGGGTGGTTCGTGCGCCGAGGCCACCCGCGGGCAACGCGTCGGCGAGCTGCGGATCGCGCTGGGTGCGTTCCACGTCTCGGTGATCCCGGTGGGCCGCGGCCTGATGGCGTCCGTCGCCTACCTCGTCGACGAGCGGGTGTTCAGCGGCGGGTCGCTGCGCGCCGGGACCGCCACGCCTGCGCCGGACGCCACGCACGAGGTCCTGCTGGGGCTCGATCACCACGATCTGGTGTGGCCGCGGAGGGTGACCGGAGGGCTCCGCGTGTCTACGGTCGCTCAGGAGCGCTCCTGGCTCCGTCCACCGGAGGCGCCGTGGACGTCACAGTACTCCTGACCGACGAGCGGGGTGTGGTCCGCGAGATCAACGAGGTCGGACGCCGGCTGATCGGGTCCGCCGAGGGGCGCCCGTGCCACCAGCTGTTCCACCGGCGTGACCACCCGACGCGGTGCTCGGAGGCGTGCGCGGCCTCCCTGATCGCGGGCGAGACCGAGACCGTGTCGCAGCAGGTCGGCGTGCGGGCTGGGACCGTCCACCTGGTCTGCCACGGTGTGCAGCGCGCCATCATGGTCGTCGCCTACGGCCCCAACCCGACCGATGCGGCGCTGACCCCGCGAGAGGTGGAGGTCCTCGGTCTGGTCGCCGACGGCCTCACCGGCCCGCAGATCGCCGAGCGCACCGGCCTGAGCCGGTCGACGGTCAACACGCACGTGGAGCACGCGCGCGAGAAGCTCGGGACGCGCACCCGCACGGAAGCAGTGGCCGTCGCGGTCCGTCGGGGGCTTCTCGGACCGCGCTGAATCGGCCGGAGTAACCTGACTCAGCGCAGCGCGCCGGTGGCCGCCACCACCTGGAGGTGGTCCACGGTGGTCAGCGCCGCGAGCGGTCGCTCGGGCGGCCGGAGCCCGTGGCGCAGCGCGACGTCGAGGACCGCCAGCTGGGGGGCCCAGGTGACGCCGACGGGCTCCTCGAGGATCGACCACAACGTCACCACGTGCTCCGGACCGAGCTGTTCCAACCCTCGGATGGCGGCCGTGCGGACGCTCTCGCGGTCGTCCGTCGTGGCGAGGGCATGCAGGGTCGGCGCCCTGTCGGCGGGAGCCGCGTGTACGACCCAGCTCTCCACGAGCTCCGAGCCCTGGGTACCCGTGTTCTCGGGGTCGGCGAGCAGCTCGCGCAGGCGCCGGGCCACCCGCTCGTCGGGGGCGAGCTCGCGCGCGTGGTAGGCCGTCATCTTGCGGACCCAGGCCGATGGGTCGCTCAGCAAGCGGAGGACGCCGTCGTGGTCCCCCTCGGCCACCAGCCGGACCGCCGCGCGCTCACGGACCGCCGGATCGGGGTCGTCGGCGCCGGCGGTGGGGTCCGGCGTGGGTCGCGGCGGGCGCGGGGGCATGGGGCCGCGGTCGATGGGGGCGAGGTCCTCGTCGTCCAGCGGGAGGGCTTCGCGCACCGGCGCGAGCCAGGCGAGGACGGCGTCGCGACCACCGGGAGCGGCGGTCGACGCGACGATCGCGATCTCGTGGGCCAGGTCGGCCAGGGTCTCGAGCGCCGCATCGCGCACCGTCGGCCTCGGGTCGCCGTCGCGCGCGGCCGCCACGGCTCGGATCACGGCGACCGTCGGGTAGTAGCGGAGGGTGTCCAGGGCGGAGAGCGCCACCTCCTCCTCGGGGGCGGACACCGCGCGGATCAGGCCGGGCTCGGCCGCGGCGGGCTCGTCGAAGAACACCGCACGCGCTGCCGTGGCCCGCGTGAGCGGATCGGGGTGGTCGAGCGCCGCGACCCGTGCCGCGACGTACTGCGCGGCGTCGAAGCCGAACGTGGTCGCGGAGACGGCGTGTCGGTGCAACGGGTGGGAGGGGTCTCCCAGGATCGGCAGCAGCAGGTCCGCCTCGCCCCTCCCCATGTGCTCCAGCGCCCCCGCTCGCTGCGTCTCGTCGCCCTCGCTCCACCACCGGCGGGTTCGCGCAGGGTCCGGGCACCAGCCGTCACCCAGCAGGTCGCACGCTGCGAACCGGACCTCGTCGGACAGCGCACGATCCTCCACCAGGGCCACCAGCGGCGCCTCCGCGGCCGGGTCGCCGAGCTCGAGCAGCGTCCGCACGATCCGTGCCCGCTCGTCGGGATCGGCGTCGATCAGTCCGCGGACCAGCGCGCCGGTCGCCGATCGGTCACGGGCGGCGCGGATCGCGTCGTGGTCGATCACCGTCACCCGCAGAGCGGGGCGCCGTAGAGCTTCCCCCCACACATGAGCTCGGTGATCCGGCCGTCTCCCTGCCGGAAGTGGACGGTGCAGGTCTGCCCGGTGCCGTCGGGCCAGCTGATCCTCACCTCGTCCCCCTGGATCGCGTAGGTGCCCACCGAGGTCGTCTGGTTCTGGTTCCCGGAGATCACCGACCAGCTCGCGGTCGTGTCTCCGAGTGAGTCCTTGATGTCCCCGCCGCCGACCAGCTCGCTACCCCACGCGACGGAGCCCTTCCCGTCGAAGCTCATCCGCTGGGTGCTCGAGAACGACGAGCCGCCGCTGTAGGAGCACAGCGTGCCGGCCAGGAGCGAGACCTTGCCCAGCTCGGGCTCGAAGAACGCGACCGTCCCGGCGGTGGCGTCCACCCGGCCCGTGAGCCCGGCGATCTGCTCGGGTGTCGTGAGGCCCAGGACGACCACCGCGCCGCGTGCGCCCACCACGCCCACGCCGTGCGCCCGCAGCGGCGTGCCGTCGGCCGCGAGGCCCTGGTAGTCCGCGACGATGGCTGGATGTCCCGCCACGGTCCGCTGCTGGGGCGCGCTCGTGACCACCAGCATCAGCCCGTCCTCCTGCAGGCCGGCGGCCGCTTGCTGGCGGAGCGCGTCGACGCCGAGCCCCGCCGTGTACGAGACCGTCATCAGGCCGGCCTCCGTCTCCGAGCCCAGCAGCCAGACGCCCGGCTGCTGCGCGGCCTTCCACCCCTGGGGTGGGGTCACCGAGAAGCCGTCGGTGGACGAGCGGATGGGGTCGGCGGCGAGGGCGGTGGCCAGCAGGCCGGTCAGGATCATGGTCACTCCTCGAGGACGCGTCGGAGCTCGTGCAGCGCCTTCCAGGTCTCGTCCTGCTCGGCGCGACGCTTCACGGCGCCGTCCCAGTAGGCGAGGAGGCGTCCGCGGTCCTTCGGGTCGTCCTTGAGCACGACCCCGAGGAGGTACCCCGGCAGCAGCCCGAGCGCCGCGTCCGCGCCCACCTCGAAGTAGGCGCCCTGCAGGCCCATGGACGTGGCGACGCCCACGGCCTCCGCGGTGCTCATCACGGTGGACGGCTTGTCCACGGCCCACCCCTCCTTGCTCCTGCCGGCCCGCAGGTCACGGAACGCCGTCACCAGCGCCTCGAGCACCTTGCGGTCGACGGCGAGTGGGACGCCCACCCGCGCCACGGCGGACGTCGCCTGGCGCTCGACCAGGTCGACCTCGCGACCCAGCTCCCCGATGGGCGGCACGGTCTCGAAGTTGAAGCGGCGCTTCAGCGCGGCGCTCATCTCGGACACGCCGCGGTCGCGCAGGTTGGCGGTCGCGATCACGTTGAAGCCCTGCTTCGCCTGGACGATGCCGCCGTCGCCGAGCTCGGGCACCGCCAGCCGCCGGTCGGACAGGATGGACACGAGCGCGTCCTGCACCTCGGGCAGGCACCGCGTGACCTCCTCGATCCGCGCGATGCCGCCGACCTCCATCGCCGCGAGCACGGGCGAGGGGACCAGCGCCTCGCGCGTCGGACCCCGGGCGAGCAGCATCGCGTAGTTCCAGCCGTAGCGGAGGTGCTCCTCGCTCGTGCCCGCCGTGCCCTGCACGGTGCGGGCGGAGGTGCCGCTGATCGCGGCGGAGAGCAGCTCCGAGAGCATGGACTTCGCCGTACCCGGCTCACCGACCAACAGGAGGCCGCGCTCGCCCGCGAGCGTCACCACGCAGCGCTCCACCAGCGCGCGCTCGCCCACGAACTTCTCGGGGATGGCGAGCTTCTTCGGCACCCCCTTCGGCGCGGCGCCGGGCAGCGCGAGCTCCTCGCCGCGGGACCCCGCGACGAAGTGCACCACGGCGCGCGGCGTGAGCTGCCAGCGCGGCGGGCGCGGCCCCGGGTCCCAGGCCTTCAGGAAGGCCAGCTCCTCTGCGTACCGCTCCTCGGGGGGAGGCGCCTGGACCGCCTCGTCGTCGCTGCCGCTCACCGTCGCACCTCCTCGAACCTGGGTCGATCACCCGCCACACACCGCTGCCACGCGCGCTCGAACAGGCGGTGCAGCGGCTCGAGCGCGACCGGGTTCCCGATGGGGAAGCGGTCGGTCGCGGCGTTCCACCCGTACAGCGGGCGCTTCCACTCCTCGTACGGGAGGATGTCCTTGGCCTCGACCCAACCGCCGGGCAGGAAGTGCTCCCGGCCGGCGCGGGCGCGCTTGCCCTCGACCACGAGCCCGCGCTCGACGAGCTCGGCGGTCGCTGCGGCATAGGTCTTCGGCGACCAGCCGTTCCACTCGATGCACGCCTTCTTCGTGGGGTCGAGCAGCGCCATCAGCTGCAGCCAGAGGACCGCCGCGTCGGACGAGAGCCCCTCGGCCTCCACGACCGCCTCGACCACGGCGGGCGCCGAGCGGGACGGATCCTGCTCCCAGCCACCATCGTGGACGGGGGTGTCGCCCAGGCGCGCCAGCAGGGCCTCGAACGGCTCGGACACCAGCGTGTCGAAGGTGTTCAGGGCGCGGGTGTCGTCACCCAGCAGCCGGGCCGCGGAGTCGATCAGCTCGCGGGCGCTCGGATCGAGCTTCGAGGGCTGCCACGCGACGTTCATCCGCCAGCCGCCCATCGTCACCACCACGGTGCCGAGCGTCTTGCGCTTGAAGCCGTCCGTCCCGTCGTCGTTCTTCGTCACCACCTCGACCGCGGTCGGGAGGGCGTCGAACCACACGGTGGCCGCCTTCATGATCTTGTCTTCGTACAGGTAGGCGTTGATGCCGTGGACCCAGAGCTGGGGGCTCGCGACCCGCTTGCGCGCGTGCGCCACGACCGCGGGGATGCCCGCCCGCAGGGCGTGACCGACGGGCAGCCGCGCAGAGAGCCAGGCAGCGCCCTCCACGACCTCGCGCGCCGTGCTGGCGTTGAAGGCTGACCCCTCCGCCTGGGGGACCCCCTGGTCGTTGAGGGTCCACGCGGCGTCGGTGACGAGCGCCGCCCACTGCGACGGGTTCGCGAACCACTTCACCAGCTGCCCGCCGTTGCGACCGGTCAGCTCCTTGGCCGCGAGGGTGAGCAACGCTTCGTCCACGGGCACGCTCTTGCCGAACCGCGCGACCCAGGCGGCGGCGAGCGCGTCGATGTCCGGCTCCCAGACCGAGGCGGGGTCGTCGCCGGCGAGCGCGCCGAGCAGCGCGAGCTTCACGTCCACGCCCAGGCCCCACAGCCGCGGAGCGACCGCCTTCACCTCGGCGTGCTTGAGGCCGTACGCCTCGCGCGTGGCCTTGTCGAGCTCCTCGGGCATGCCCTCGAGCAGGAGCGCCGCCTCGGTCCTCGAGATCCCGCAGGCCTCGGCCAGGCGCTCCATGAGGGCCGGGTTCGGCGTCCGCGCACCGCGCTCGACCAACAGGTCGGCGAAGCGCTCGAGCCACGCGGCGTCCCCCTCGGCCGACCAGGTGCGCATGTCGTGCAGGCGTGTGCCCGGCCAGTCCGCGAGCGGGCCGCGCTCGACGAAGTCCCCGTGCCAGGGCCCCTCGTCCCCGGTGTCCATGTTCCAGACGAACAGCCGGCGTCCGGTCTCCTCGTGGCGCCACGAGGCCACCGGGACCTTCTTCCCCTCCTGGCAGCAGACCCAGGGCTCCACGGTCTCGATGTCCATCTTCCCGATGCGCCAGGTACCGGCCTCGGCGAGCCCGCTGCCGGCCCAGCCACGCGCGAAGCGGGCGAAGGTCCGCCGGTCGGCGTCGGTCGGGCCCGAGCGCGCGGCGCACCAGGCCACCGCGCGGATCGAGCCGAGCCAGCTCATCACGTCGAGCCGGCTGTGCACGATGGTCTCGCCGGTCTCGCCCTCGGTCAGGAAGCGACCGAGCGTGCGCGCCGCGGTCAGCGCCGACGGGTAGGCGCCCCACATCCAGTAGCGGCGGAGGTTGGCGACCGAGGGCAGCAGCGCCTCGTCCTGCAGATCGGCCGTCTCGTCGGGCGTGCGGTGGACCTTGCCGCCCTTGCGGGCCTCGCGCAGCTTCTCGACGCGCTCCTCGAGCCCCGCGGCGTGCTTCACGACGTGCGCCACCCCCGCGCGGAGGTGGTCCTCGCGGACCTCGGGCAGGATCTCGGCGATGGCCTTCGACAGCGCCCCCGCGTCGTCCCCGGCGGCGCGCGCGGCCGCGATCAGGCGTGCGGCGTCGTCCTCGTCCACCTTCCGCAGCCGCTGGCTCCCCGCCGGATCGGTCGGCACCAGGAAGTGCCAGTAGGCGACGGGCGGGAGGAGCCCGACGGACAGCTGCGCGCCGTCCATCCGGGAGAGCGCGACCTGCGGCACGTCGGGGTCGCCGACGAAGATGTCGACGGCGTGCTGGCGTCGCCAGTACTGCGAGGCCTCCGCCACCGGGCGCGGGCGATCCGCGCCGGGCCAACGCACCATCGCGGTCGGCATCTGCGTGGCCTGGCCGACCTGGATCTGACCCACCCGCCGGTCCCCGGCGAGCGTCACCAGCGTCAGCTCGGTGATCGCCTCGTCCTCGTCGTCGTAGGCCTCGTCAGCGTCCGTGGCGGTCCCGGGCCGGACCCAGCGCCAGCCGTACTGGCCCTCCACCACGCCCAACGGGCTGTTCGGGGCGTCCACCGGGACATAGCACCAGTCGGAGGGGCTCCAGTGCGCCTCGGCGAGGAAGGCCGGGCGCGCGGGCTCGCCGCGGGCGCCGGTCTGGCGGTCCTGGGCGCGAATCTCCTGGTCGACGCCCACCCAGGCGCCGGTGGCGTCCCAGGCCTGCTGGACGGCGTGGGGCGGGTGGGCCACCCGGTCCCCTCGGGAGACACGGGTCTCGCCGTAGATCACGGTGTCGGCGTGCTCGATCGGGTACGCCTGGCCGCGTGACCAGGTGCCCTGGCACTCCCAGGTGTCGTTGGGCGCGTGGGACCAGTACCCGAGGTTCTTGCTGCCCTGGTTCCAGTAGGACCAGACCACGAGCGCCGAGCCACCGACGAACAGCGTGTTGTTCGGCAGGTTGTCGCCGTGCCCGTGCTTGAGGTCGTGCTCGAGCTCCACGCCGTCGCGACCCAGCACCAGCAGCTTGCGGTCGTTCGCCAGCAGCAGGTGGGGGAACTGGCGGTGGACGTGGACGTTGTCGCGCATGTCGAGCCCGAGCGTCTTCCTGGCCTGCTCCCACGCCGGCCACCGGAGCTCCTCGAAGAGGCCGAGCGCCAGGGTGCGCGCGAGCGAGCGGGCGATGGAGGCGTTCGCCAGGGGATCGACGGCGTCCGGGAACTCCGCGAAGTGGTCGGCGCTCGTCGCCGCCTCCAAGCGGTTCAGGGCCAGCGTCGCCGTCGACAGGCCGGTCCGGTCGAGGTCGCCGATGCGATCGAGGAGCCAGCGGCGGCGGAGGTCCGAGAGGCCCCGCATCCCGGCGGCGACCGCCTCGAACGAGGCGTTGCCGAAGACGGCGTCGACCGCGGGTCCGAGGTGGGCCACCATGTTCGGATCGGCGGCGGCGTGGACCGGGTCGCGCGGACGTACCTCCGCCTCCAGCCCGGCGCGCGCCTCGCACGGCTGCCCGGTCGCCCACTTCGCGAGGTCGACGCGAGCACCCGACGACAGCGTCCAGGGGATGCCGAGCTCGATCAGCAGGTCCACCAGATCGATGTCGAGCGGCTTGTAGTAGTCGCCGCCCAGCACCTTGACCGGCGGCCCCTCGCGCAGGAGCGGGGCTGCCTTGCGCACGATCTGGAGCGCCCAGCCCTCGCCGAAGTGGCTCCACTCCTGCATCCGCTCGAGCCACGCCACCCGTCCGCCCGAGGGCAGCGCGTCCGCCGGGGCGTTGGCGTCCCAGAGCACGTCCAGCGCGCCGGCGTCGGCCAGCACGCCCATCCAGGTGTCGGAGAACCCGCTCTCGTCGCGGTTCCAGGCCCAGCGCGCCTTGCCGCCGTTGGGGAACAGGTCGAGCAGCTTCGCGCGGACGGCGGGGTCGGCCTTGCCCAGCGCGACGAGGGAGTCGCGGTACTCGTTCCAGAAGCTCGCCGGAGCCCGCTTGAGGGAGCTCGCGGACAGCAGCTCCCGGAGCAGACGCTCCTCCTCGGCCTTCGCATCGAGCTTCGCCGCCTTCACCAGCGTCCGCAGGTCCTTGGGCATGCTCGCCCAGGGGGGGATGCCGCCGAGCGTCCTGCGCGTCGCGAGCGAGAACATGCGCTCGTAGGCGGGCTTCGGGCCCGCCGTCTGCGACAGCTCCTTGCCGTAGGACTGGAGCGACTTGACGGTGAGGGCGCCGAGCAGCGCGAACTCGAGGAAGGCCTCGCCGCGCCGCTCCTCGTCGACGGTCAGGCCGAACTCGCGCTCGGCGGTGCGCGCCTTGTCGAAGGACTGGGCGGCGTAGGTGAGGTTGCCGCCGTTCGCGAAGGCGCGCGCCACCTCCTCCCAGTAGGAGGGCAGGAAGTGCGGCACCTGTCGCTGCAGCCGGCTCGCGATCTCGTCGAAGCCCTCCTTCGCGTGCCCCGGCTTGCTCGTGATGCGCTTCGCGTGGCGCTTGAACTCGCGCATCACGTCCAGCGCGTACCGGGCGCGCTCCGGGTCCTCGACGAGGGTGGCACCGGGGAACCCGAGCGCGCGGCGCCGCTGGATGGCGATGTCGTCGGCGTGCTGACCGAGGGAGAAGCCGAGCAGCTCCATCTCGGTGTCGATCCCGCGCGCGATCGCGTCGGGCACCAGGCGGACGACGACGCGGCCGGCGATCGAGGGGTGGACGTACCCCCGGGCGTCGACGGTGTCGGTCGGGAGGTCGTCGGGGGTCGCCGTCCCCGCCGGCAGCAGTCCGCCGGCCTCGAGCGTGGCGCGGGCCTCAGGCATCGGCGTCCTCCTGCTTCTCGATCTTGCGCTTCGCGTAGATGGCCGAGGCCATGCGCATGCCCTCGGAGAAGGCGACGGGGCCGACCTGCGAGATCTTGAGCGACTGCTGTCGGGCGTCGACCCAGGACAGGTCGCCGGTGCTGGTCTCGTACATGGGGTCGCCGTCGCCGATGTAGTACCGCGCCTCGGTCTGCACACCGCCCTCCCAGACCCGGCACACGGCGCAGCCGCCGCTCACGCGATAGCCGAGCTTGCGCGCCTCGTTGTTGGCCTGGGCGAGCAGGTCGAAGGAGCCGTCCGAGAACTCGTCGACCGAGGACTTCTCGGCGGCGTCGCCCTCGGGGCGCAGGAAGGTCTCGCGGAACAGCTGCGCCGTGCCCTGGGAGGCGCCGAGGTCCGTGAGCAGCCCCCGCCAGTCGTCCAGCTCCTCGAGGAGGATGGGGTGGGGGAGGCTGACGATGTCGTCGGTGAGCCAGACGGTCTCGCCGTCCAGGTTCACGACGCCGAGCCCCTTGCCGCCCTCGACGGCGCGCAGGATGCCCGTGTCGGCCCCCGCCACGATGACGTTCTGCAGCGGACCCTGCCAGTCGGGGTCGATCCAGATGGCCTCGAGCACGGCGCGCGGGACGGGGAGCGACCGGAGCATCCAGCCCTCCACGTCCTCGCGGCACTCGACCGCGTGCGTGGCGAGCAGCTCGAGCGCGCCCTCCAGCATCTCGTACGCGTCGGTGTCCTTGAGCTGCTTGGGGACGCTGGCGAGCACCTTGCCCGCCGCGTTGCGGGCGGCGATGGCGCCGTCGACGATGCCGAGCGCGTACCCGTTGCCGGCGTCGAGGAAGCCCTCGGTGCTCGGTGGCGGGGCCTTGGGCTTCGGCGGTGGCGCGGCGGCCTTCGGAGCGGCGGGGGCCGCGGGCCTGGGTGCAGCGGCCTTCGGCGCGGGCGCGGCGCCGACCTCGGCGTACCCCTTGCCGGTCTTCTCGGCGATGAGCTTGTCGGCCTCGGCCTGGGCCTTCGTCGCGGTGGGGAAGGACTTCTCCTGGGTCTGGCCGCTGGCGCCGATGCGGCCGTAGCGGACGGTGAAGCCGCTCCCTTCGACGGTGATCTCCCAGAACTTGCTGGACTTGTCGTCGACGTACTCGAAGCGGCGCGTCCCGCCGGCCTCCGTCTCCTCGGCCTCCGCCTCCTCGGCCGACGCCTCGGGCTCCGCCGCTGCCACCGGCTTCGCTGTCGGCGTCCCGCCGACCTCGGCGTACCCCTTGCCCGTCTTCTCGGCGATGAGCTTGTCGGCCTCGGCCTGGGCCTTCGCCGCGGTGGGGAAGGACTTCTCCTGGGTCTGGCCGTTGGCTCCGATGCGGCCGTAGCGCACCGTGAAGCCGCTCCCTTCGACGGTGATCTCCCAGAACTTGCTGGACTTGTCGTCGACGTACTCGAAGCGGCGCGTCCCGCCGGCCTCGACCGCCGCCTCGGTCTCGCTCTCGTCCGCGGCCACCGCCTCGGCCTCCGCCTCGTCCGCGTCGGCGTCCTCGGGCTCCTCGCCTCCGATCTCGGAGTACCCCTTGCCGGTCTTCTCCTTGATCAGCTTGTCGTGCTCCGCGCTGGCCTTCGCGGCCGTGGGGAAGTCCTTGGTCTGGCTCTGGCCGTTGGTCCCGATCCGGCCGTACCGGACCGTGAACGACGCACCATCCAGCTCGATCTCCCAGAATTTGCTCGACTTGCCGTCGACCAGCTCGAACCGTCGCATCGATCCTCCGCGGGGACGCCGATCCGACGGCCCCCACCCCCGGAGGTCAAGCCGGAAGCGAGGACACCGACGTCGACGGGCTCTGCGCGATCCCACCCCCAGCGGCGCGCGGCGCGCGGTGTACGGTCACGCCCATGTGGTGGATCCTCGCCTGCAGCGCCCGACCTCCCGCCGAGCCCGTCCCCGAGCGCAGCGAGGCGTGCGACGCGGCCTTCGCACCCGCTCCGGGGCCGCTGGCGGAGGAGGCGCTCGCGGTCGCGGATGCTCACGAGCTCGCGCTGGTCCGGCTCCGGGAGGCGCGGCTGTCCGGCGACCCCGGGTTCTACACCCTCGCCGACCTGGCGCTCTCCTGCGCGCTCGAGGAACGCCCCGCGGACCCCGAGCTGCGCGCGCTGCACGCCCACGTCCTGACGCAGTTCCACCGGTTCGCGGAGGCCGAGGCGTTGCTGGCGCCGCTCGCCGAGGAGACCGGCGCCTGGCGGCACTGGATGTTCCTCGGCGACGCGAGGCTCGACCAGGGGGACCTCGAGGGGGCGAGGGCGGCCTTCGAGCGGGCGATGCAGGGGCGTCCCGGCCTCGAGATCTACGACCGGATGGCGGACCTCGCGTGGTCCACGGGGGACCTCGATCAGGCCATCGACTGGGAGCGGAGGGCGCTCTCGGCTGCTTCGCCGCAGGATCCGGAGCCGATGGCCTGGGTGGCGTCGCGGCTCGGGTGGTACCGCGCGCTGGCGGGCGAGCGACCCGACGAGCTCGGGCTCGCCCTCACGGTGCTCCCGGATCACCCGGCGTCCAACCTGCTGCTGGGCCGCTACCTGCTGTTCGACGGGCACCCGGAGCTGGCGACCGCCCACCTCCGGCGTGCCGGGACGACGATCGAGGCGCTTCGTACGCTCCACGAGATCGACCCCACCGTCGACGTCGCCGAGGCGCGGCTGCAGGATCGCCGCGGCTGGGCGCTGTGGATCGCGGACGAGCGTCCCGAGGAGGCGCTGGTGCTGCTCGACCGTGAGCTGGAGCAGCGCCGCGATGCGCTGACGCGGGTGGCACGGGCCCGCGTGGCGCACCAGCAAGGTGCGGATGTGCAGGCGGAGGTTGCGGACGCGCTCTCCGTGGGGATTCAGGAGCCCCTGGTGCTTCTGCTGGCTGCTGAAGCGACGGATGAACCGTCACTTGCTCGTCGTGCCCTCGAACGCCCCGTCGGGTTGTTACCCTCGGAGCGGAAGCGGGCAGTCCGGCTGACAGAAAGGTAGTGGACAGTGTGGCAAGGTGCAGCGTGGTGCCTCGGTAGGGGTATCGGTAGGGTCACGCCGTCGCTGCCTCGTCCGACGCCGGTACCGGTCGCTCCCGCGGATGCCCCGGACGACAAGATTGTCACCGAAAGTGCCTTCCGAAGGCACACTCTCGTGTGACGCCCCCGTTCCTTCGATGGTACGCCTGCACGACCGGCGGCGGGCGGGTGGTCGTCTCGCGTCCGGATCCCACAAGGAGACCCTGCATGACCCTCGTCCTGGCCATGTCCGCGCTCGGCTTCGCGTCCTCCCATCGCGAGGCACCGGTGATCAGCCGCGATCCTGCGGCCGACCTCAGCGACTTCTACGCCTTCGTCAACCCGCAGAACCCGAACTTCGTGGTGTTCATCCTCAACGTGAACCCGCTGTCGGATCCGGGCGGTGGCCCCAACTTCCACCACTTCGACGACAGCGTCCGCTACTACATCGAGTGCGACAACGAGGGCGACGGCATCCAGGACATCACGTACCGGATCCAGACCCAGACCACGTACAACTACCCGAACGAGTTCCTCTACAACCTCGGGGCCGTCGACGATCCGGCGAACCTCAACATCACGCAGACGTACACCGTCCTGCGGATCGACGATGATCTCGTGCCGACCAACCGGTGGGTCATCCCGCCGACGAGCCCGGCACCGGTCGCCCCGATCAACGTCGGCGTGATGTCCGACGGTGGGTACGATCCGGCCTCCACCACCGTCACGGCCCTCACCTCGTCGTACGTCCAGACCGTCGGCGCCGGGAATCTGACGCACAAGGTGTTCGCCGGACCGCGCCAGGAAGGCTTCTTCGTCGACCTCGAGCGCACCTTCGACCTGCTGAACCTCGGCGGTGCGGGCAACACGAACACGCTGCTCGGCAAGAACGTGTCGTCCATCGCCATCCAGGTCCACAAGTCGCTGCTGACGAAGGACTACCAGAACCCCTCGGTGGTGGCGCAGAACAACGTCATCGCCTGCTGGGCCCGCACGGCCCGCCCGACGACCCGCACCTACGACGACGTCGACGGCGTGCCGAACGACACCGGCGCCTACGTCCACGTCGCGCGCCTCGGCAACCCGCTGGTCAACGAGGTCGTCATCCCCATCGGGGACAAGGACCTCTTCAACGTCTCGCTGCCGCAGGACGACGCGCAGTTCCTCGGCTGGGTGACCGATCCGATCCTGCCGATCTACATGGAGGCCATCCTCGGCGTGCCGAACCCCGTCAGCTACAACGCGGGTCTCGGCATCGGTGGGCGCGAGGACCTCGTGCTGGCCTTCCTCACCGGCCACCCCGACCTCGGGACCCTGCCCGGCGGGTACGCGCTCGGCGGCCCCATCCCCGGTGAGCCCGGCAAGGTGTTCGGCGCCTTCGAGGCCCTGCGGATCGACCTCGCGAACCCGGTCAGCTCCTTCCCGAACGGCCGCAAGCCGCAGGACGACGTCGTCGACACGGCCCTGTCCGCGATGGCCGGCCTGCTGATCCCCGGCAACGGCGCGGTCGTGCCCGACGGCGTCGACGCCACCGGGCTCGCCTTCCTCGACGGCTTCCCGTTCCTGGGCGACCCCTGGGCGGGCGACGACCACCCGGCGGGCTTCCACCAGCTCCCCTGACCGGTGGTGGCTGATAGCTTGGCGTGAGCATGTGGTGGATCGTCGCCAGCGCCTTCGCACACGAGCCCGGCCTCTCGAGGCTGGTGCTCGAGCCGAGGACCGTCCGGTTCTCGCTGTCGCGGACGGACGCTGCCGACGCCGGTACGTTGCTCGCCGAGGCACGCATCCTCTCCGGAGGCGAGCCCTGCGCGTTGTCCACGCCCACCTCGGCCGCCAGCGGCGAGGACGGGACTGAGGCGACCGCAGGGCTCTCGTGTTCGGGGGACGGGCCGCTCGAGATCGACGCCGCCTGGCTCGCCGAGCTCCCTCCCGGGCACCGCACGCTGGTCGAGCGCGAGGGTCGGCCGGTGGCGTGGCTCGACGCACAACACGCGCGCATCACGCTGGACGGGGGAGGGAAGACCGCGGGGCAGGTCGCCCTCGACTACCTCGGGCTCGGCGTGGAGCACATCCTCACGGGGTACGACCACCTGTTGTTCCTCGCCGGCCTGCTGATCGGCACTCGCACGCTGCGGGAGGCGCTCGGCGTCGTGACGGGCTTCACGCTCGCGCACTCGGTGACGTTGTCGCTGGCGGCCCTCGGGGTGGTCTCGGCGCCGGCGTGGCTCGTGGAGCCGGTGATCGCGCTGACCGTCGTGATGGTGGGCCTCGAGAACCTCCGCGAGCGTCCGGCCGTCCGACGGGTGGCGCTGACCTGCACCCTCGGCCTCGTGCACGGGCTGGGCTTCGCCGGTCTGCTCGGCGAGCTCGGGCTTCCCAAGGACCAGCTGCTGACCGCGCTCGTGTCGTTCAACGGTGGTGTCGAGGTCGGCCAGTTCTGCGTCGTGATGTTGGTCCTGCCGCTGTTGCTGCGCCTGCGGCAGTCGGAGGGCTGGCGGGGACAGGGCATTCGCTGGGCGAGCCTGGTCGTGTCCGCCGTCGGACTGTTCTGGTTCGTGGAGCGGGTCGTGGGGAACCTCGGCTGAGCGCGGGTTATGCGCCCCCCCGAGGAGGCGCCTTGGCCGATCCCGTGGAGTACCTGGTCATCGGTTCCGGCGTCGCCGGGATGTGGTTCGCGTTGCGCGCTGCGGCCCACGGGCGGGTCACCGTCGTGACGAAGACCACGCCCCAGGAGTCGAACAGCGCCTACGCCCAGGGTGGCATCGCTGCGGTCTGGGAGGACGGCGACGACTTCGAGCACCACATCGAGGACACCCTGGTCGCCGGCGCCGGCCTGTGTCGGAGGGACGCGGTCGAGGTCACGGTCCGCGAGGGTCCCGCTCGCGTGCGGGAGCTGATCGAGTTCGGCGCGCGCTTCACCCGCAAGGACGAGGACCCGGCGGCCTACGACCTGCACCGCGAGGGAGGCCACAGCCACCGCCGCATCCTCCACGCCGCCGACTTCACCGGCAAGGAGATGGTCCGCGCGCTGCACGAGGCCGCCGCGGAGCACCCGAACATCACGCTGCTCGACCACCACATGGCGGTCGACCTGGTGACGGAGGGCTGGCTCGCCCGTCGGCACGGCGCGCTCGGTCCCGCGGACGACCGCGTGCTCGGAGCGTACGTCCTCGACGAGCGGCAGGGGACGGTCGACGTCCACCCCGCGAAGGTCGTCGTGCTCGCGACCGGCGGCGCCGGCAAGGTCTACAAGTACACGACCAACCCCGAGATCGCGACGGGCGACGGCATGGCGATGGCCTGGCGTGCCGGGGCCCGCATGGGGAACATGGAGTTCGTCCAGTTCCACCCGACCGCGCTCTTCCACCACAAGGAGCACCACTTCCTGGTGTCCGAAGCGCTCCGCGGCGAGGGCGGCAAGCTCCTGCTCCCCGACGGCAGCCGCTTCATGCCTCGGTACGACGACCGCGCCGAGCTCGCCCCGCGCGACATCGTGGCCCGCGCGATCGACGCCGAGCTCAAGCGCCGCGGCCTCGACAGCGTGTTCCTCGACATGACGCACCTGCCGAAGGCCGAGCTCGAGCACAAGTTCCCCACCATCTTCCACAAGCTCGCCTCGCTGGGCATCGACATGGCGACCGAGCCCATCCCCGTCGTCCCGGCGGCCCACTACATGTGTGGCGGCGTCATCTGCGACCTGCACGGGGAGAGCTCGATCCGGAACCTGTTCGCGGTCGGCGAGGTGAGCTGCACCGGGCTGCACGGCGCGAACCGCCTGGCGTCCAACAGCCTGCTCGAGGCCATCGTGTTCGCCGACCGCGCCGCCGAGCTCGCCCGCGCCCGGCTCGAGGGCATCCCTGCACCCCAGGAGCTGCCGGGCTGGGACACGGGCAGGGCCGTCGACAACGACGAGCAGGTCGTGATCTCCCAGGTGTGGAAGGAGATCCGCTCCTTCATGTGGAGCTACGTCGGCATCGTCCGCACGGTCCGCCGGCTGGAGCGCGCCCGTCGCCGCATCGCGCTGCTCAAGGACGAGGTCGAGGACGCCTACTGGGACTTCCGCCTCACGGCACCGCTGGTGGAGCTGCGCAACCTGCTCAACGTCGCCGACATGATCGTGAAGTGCGCGCTGAAGCGTCGGGAGAGCCGCGGCCTGCACTACGTGACGGACTTCCCCGAGCCCGATCCGCGCTTCCTCACGGACACCGTCATCCAGCGCTACCTCTGAGCGCTCAGACCGAGAGGCGCTGCTCCGGGGTGGGGCCGGTGCCGATGAGGGCTTCGAGCTCGTCGATCCCCTTGGGGACGGCCTCGGTGAGCACGTCGGGGCCCGCGGCGGTGACGTGCACGTCGTCCTCGATGCGGATGCCGCCGAACCCGATCCACCGCTCGGCCGCCTCGAAGTCCACGAGGTCGGCGAAGCGCTCGCGCAGGGCGGGGTCGTGGAGGATGGCGGGGACCACGTAGAACCCGGGCTCCACCGTCACCACCCAGCCCTCCTGCAGCGGAAGGTCGAGCCGCAGGTAGCAGGTGCCGAAGGGCTCGGGACGCCCCACGCCCGGTGGGTACGAGGGTCGGTCGCCGAACATCTCGAGGTCGTGGACGTCCAGCCCGATCAGGTGGCCGACGCCGTGCGGGAAGAACAGGGCGTGGGCGTGCCGCTCGAGGGCTTCCTGCACGCTGCCGCGGATCAGCTTCTCGTCCACGAGGAAGCGGGCGAGCACCTCGCACGAGCGGTCGTGGACCTCGCGATACCTGCGGCCGGGGGTGCACAGCGCGATGGACGCGAGCTGGGCCTCGAGGACCGCCGCGTACGCCGCACGCTGGCGGGTGTCGAAGCGCCCCGAGACCGGCCACGTGCGCGTGATGTCCACGCCGTACCCGCTCGGCAGCTCCCCGCCGCCGTCCAGCAGGACCATCCGCCCCTCGGTCAGCGCGTCCGAGTGGTGCGGGTTGTGCAGGATCTCCCCGGACTGCGACAGGATCGTGTCGTACCCCGTGGTCAGCCCGTGCAGCCGGAGCACCGCCTCGAACAGCGTCCACAGCCCGCGCTCGTGGCCGCCCGGTGCCGTGCCCCCGATGGTCGCGAGGTATGCCTGGTGGGTCGCGTGGGCCGCGAGGCGCATCTGCTCGATCTCGTCGGGTCCCTTGGCCCGTCGCAGCTCGATCACGGCGTCCATGAGCGCCTCATCGCCGTGGTCCCGCCCGAAGCGCAGGGGGACGCCGCACAGCCGGGAGCCGAGCACGTTCCGACCTTCGTCCGCCACCGCCAGCGTCCGCGCGCGGAGCCCCGTGAGCCGCTCCTCCAGTCGCTCGGTCGGCAGGACGGCGTCCACGCCGAGCGTGTCCCGGATGGCGTCGAGCGTCGTGACGTGCCCGTGCCACAGCGCGTCGTCGTCCGCCGGCGCCGGGAGGAAGAGCTCGCAGCGGCCATCGATCAACAGCGCCGCTGCGTCCGGCAGGTCGCACCCCGTGAAGTACAGGAAGGTGCTGTCCTGGCGGAACGGCAGCTTGGTCATCGGCAGGTTGCGCGCGCGCTGGCCGTTCCCGAGGAGCAGGACCGGCCCGGGGAGCCGTTCGGCGAGGAGGCGGCGACGTCGGGCGTGTGTCGTGGGCGTGAGCATCGTTGCTGCTATCCCACGTCGTCCGGCGGTGTAGGATCGGGAGGAAGGAGAGAGGACGTGTTCCGCAGATCGACCGTCTGGCTGGTGGCGGTGGGGTGTGGGCCCGTGGCGATTCCCGATGCCGACTTCCTCGGCGAGGAGGAGGTCGTCCGCGAGGTGCGGGTCGAGACGAGGCTGGAGGAGGGCGGGGAGGTCGTGTGCGACAACCCCGAGGCCCGCGATCGCGCTCCGTATGACGTGACGCGGGAGCCGACGCCCTCGAGCCGCTGGATCTCGGTGTGGGGCGGTGGTGCCGCCGCCGGTGACCTCGACGGCGACGGTGACACGGACGTGGTCGCCAGCACCGAGTACGGCCTCGGTTGGTGGCCCGGTACGTCGGAAGGACCGCGCCACCTGAAGTTCGGGCTCTCGGAGTTCGACTTCCCCTACCAGACCAGCGTGACCGTGGCGGACTACGACGGGGACGGTTGGCTCGACCTGTACGTCGGCACGTTCAACGGGCACCCGGCCTCCCCGGACTACCGCGGTGGCGGGCACCTGCTGCACAACCGCGGCGACGGCACGATGGAGGACGTGACGGAGGCCGCGGGGCACGTGGACGCCTGCGGCCCCCACCACCGGACGGGTGAGGTCGCGTGCTACCGCGTGAGCGCCGCGTCCTTCGGAGACGTGGACCACGACGGTGACCTCGACCTGTTCGTCGTCACCTACGGCGACGTGGTCGACGTGCCCGGGATGACGCCTGGCGGGTTGCCGCCGGGTGATCCGGACTTCGTGTACCTGAACAACGGGGACGGCACCTTCAGCGACGTGACGACGGACTGGCTTCCGGCCGAGCTGCAGGATGGGTACGGCTTCGCCGGGGGCTTCTTCGACATCGACGACGACGGCTGGCAGGACGTCTACATCGTCAACGACATGGGGCCGCAGTTTCCGAACGCGATCCTGTGGAACCACCAGGGCGTGCTCGAGTGGGAGCCGGCGTCTCGGTCGGGGCTGTCGGTCTCGATCACCGGCATGGGGCTCGGGGTCGGCGACCTCAACGGGGATGGCTGGCCCGACCTCGCGATGCCGGAGTGGGGCAAGAACCAGCTGCTGATGAGCCACGGCGACCGGCGCTTGTGGGTGAACGACAGCGCGAACCTCGGGCTCGACAACGACCTGCGTCGCGGGCAGCACGTGGGCTGGGGCATGGACCTGGCGGATCTGGACAACGACGGCGATCTCGACGGCATCACCAACTACGGCTGGCTCGAGCTCGACAACACGGACTGGCACAGCGCGCGGAAGCAGCCGAGCGCCGTCTACCTCAACGAAGGCACCCCGTCGGAGCCGCGGTTCCGCGACGTCGGGCGCGGCTGGGGTCTGGCGGACAAGGGCTCCGGCCGCGGGTTGCTGCTCGCGGACCTGGACCGTGACGGCTGGATCGACGTCGTGAACCGCAACGTGGACGGTGCGGCGCGCATCGCCCACGCGCGCTGTGGCACGGCGGGGTGGCTCGAGGTCGAGCTCGACGACCGGACCACCGCCAACACGCGGGGCATCGGTGCTCGGGTGCGCGTGATGACCCCGGAGCACACCCTGGTCCGATGGATGACGGCGGGCGGCACCAGCCTCGGGGTCGGGCTGCCGCCCGAGGTCCACTTCGGGCTCGGCCCCGTGGACGAGGTGGCGGTCGAGGTCCGGTGGCCCGACGGCACCATGGACACGTTCGAGGACGTGCCGAGCCGGCAGCGGATCCGGCTGGTGCGCGAGGTGGTGGGCCCCTGATCGCGTGGTTCCCGATGGTCGCTGCCGCCGCCGACTCGTCGGTTCCGGCGGAGCTGACGGACACGGATCGACGGCAGCTGGCGGACCGGCTGTACACGACCAGGGGTCGCACGGAGCTCGGCGTGTCGCTCGGGGTGATGCCGTTCGACGCGCTGATCGTGACGCCGAACGTCCAGCTGCTGCTGCTCGGGCACCTCACCGACCACGTGGGGCTCGCGGTCCAGGTGGGTGGGGGCTACGGGCTCCCCACGGGCGCGGTCTCGCGGCTGGCGGAAGCGCCGTACCACGGCTCTCCCGACGACTGGCGCTACCTCACGTCGATCATCGCCGGCGGGGAGTGGGCCCCCATCTACGCCAAGATGATGGTCGGCGGCCGCGTGACGCACGCGGACCTGTTCCTGGCCAAGCGCTTCGGCGCGACGCTGCAGAGCTCGACGCTGGACGGGCGGCTGCTGGTGTCGCCGACCTTCTCGCCGACCGTCGGGACGCACGTGTACATCGGCGACAAGACGTCGCTGCGCGCGGAGTTCCGGTACGACCTGCTCGTCGACGCCGAGCCCGCCTCGCTCTCGCTGGCGTTGGGCCAGAACGCGAACGTCCTGGTCGGGCTGTGCGTGCTGACGGGGAAGGGGAGCGCACCACGGTGATCGACGCCCCCTGAGAGGCGCCGGGCGACGCCCCCGCCGATCACCGGGGTGCAGGGGGTGCAGAACCCCCTCGTCCATCTAGGGTGTCAGCCCTTTCGCGACCCCTACACTCCTCCTACACCCCCGCTCCCGCGCGGGTGGTAGAGGGTCAGGGTCCATTCCAACCATCGGGGGGCGGGCGGCGTCGAAGGGAGTGGAGGTGGTCATGGGGCTGGCGCTGGTGGCTGGGGTGGCGTGGGCGGAGCCGGTGTTCGAGTCGGCGGAGGGCGTGGGGGCTGCGTACGCCCGGACGCCGGAGGGGGACGTGGAGGGCGCGGCGGTGCTGCACAGCCAGGCCTTCGGCAACCTCATGCGCGACCGGACCGACGTCCCCTGGGGCACGTACGGCGGGTCCGGGGCCTCGCTCGGCATCGGGAACGCGGGGCTGTCGCTCGAGGGGAAGGGGGACGGCGGGATGCTCGTGCGGCCGGCGACCGTGATCTTCCCGGCGGTGGGCGTGAACCTGGGGCTCGGACTGCGGGTGGACACGGCGCAGGACGAGATCGGCAAGCCCGGGAACTCCAACGACTGGATCCAGGGGCAGGTGGAGGCGGGTGCCGGTTTCGGCGTGGACCTGTGGAGCTGCCGCACGCTGGCGCTGGCGCGCATCGGGGGAGCTGCGGGCGGCGAGGGTGTGCCCGGCCACGGCCTGCGCTACGGGCCGCTCGCGCAGCTCGACTGCCCCGGCGTCGACGTGGCGCTGAGCGCGGCGCGGACGGAGAAGGACCACAGCGACGGGCGACCCACGGACCTCGTCGACACGGCCTCGCTGCAGGTGGCGTTCACCGTGGACCGCAAGCACGGCATCGCGCTCGGGCTGCGTGGGGAGGCGGTGGCGCTGAACGAGGTCTACGACAGCGACGTCATGGACACCCGCGGGTTCTTCGTGATCGAGATGACGCCCCGCCCGGATGACGACGACGAGTAGCAAATGTCCCAAGGTGGAGCGAGGCGTGAACGGCTTGATGGACGGGTGGCACACTCCGGGCGGAGGTCTCGTGATCACCGTGCTCCTGGCCATCCCGGTCGCCGATGCCCGTCCCCGTCCCCGTGTCGGTCCCACCGTACACGTGAACGTGAACCCCACCACGATCGGCCGTCCCCAGTGGCTGGACTTCGCGGGTTTCGACCCGGGTGGTGTGGTGGTCACGGCCACCGACGCGGACGGACATCAGGCTCCCTCCTGGACCTGGCACCTCAAGGAATCGTTGTTGATGCCCATACCCCCCTCGGGGAGCGGGACCGTCGACGTGGCGAGCCGGGTGTGGATCGACGTCCCTGGTGAGTGGACGATCCGTGTGGCGAGCGTCTCGAAGCCCGACCAGGTGGCTACGACCACGCTCACGGTGCTGCCGGCGACGCCCGAGGTGCTCGAGGATATCGTCGACGGGCACCACGGGAGGTCACCCGCCGCGCTCGGCCACGCGGCGTACGTGCCGATCCTGGAGGCTCGGATCCGCGGATCCGCGATCGGGGAGCGCCCGCGCGCCGAGGACACATTCGCGATCAGTGCGCTCAGGCTCTGCCCCTGTGTCGAGAGCGCCGAGGCGCTGCTTCGCGTGTGGGACGCCCACCCGAACCTCCGTTCCACCGTGGTCTGGGCGCTCGCACCGCGCGTGGTCGCGGACCAGTGGACGGCTGAGCCCCTGTTGCGTGACCGGGGCTGGGTCGAGTCGCTGGACCCGGCGCTGCTCGAGCGCGTGCGGGCCGAATTCGAGATGGAGTTCACCGCGAGCGAGGTCGAGTGCGGCATCCTGGAAGCAATCGGCGACGCGTCGGATGGCCCGCTCGTGGAGGCAGCGACGGTCCGCGCGTTGGGTGAAGGGAACGGACGGCTGGTCCTGCGGCTCGAGGCGTTGCGGGTCCAGCTGGGTGCGCCGAGGACCTCGGACGATCCGTCGGTCGCGCTGTTGGACCGTCTGGTCGCGTGGGATGGGCAGGCGGGGGAGCCGCCGGTGGACTACGAAGAGGCTCTGATCGAGGCCCTGACCGGCCCCAACGAGGCGTTGCGGGAGGTGGCGTCCCTGCGCCTGCCCCCGGTGGCGTCGGATGCGCTGCTCCACGTCGCCCTGACCCATCTGGGGACGGTGCGGGTCGGGGGGATGGTGGAACACTGGCTACGGAAGCTGCCGCCACAGCAGGTCCGCGGCGCGATCGCGCGCGAGCTCGAGTCGGTGGACGCCTCGCGCGTCCCAGCGCTGCTCACCGCGGCGGCCGACGTCCTGGCGCCGGACGAGCTCGTGGATCAGGTGCTCGCACACCTCGAGCGGCCCGACCCCGATCCGGCGCTGAGCTGGGTCCTCGTGAAGGCCGTCGACGCCAGCCCCTGCCGTGAGTGGGGGAGGCAAGGGGCGGAGGCGGGTGATCCCGCGGTCCTCACGGCCGCCTGGCGTCGGGTGCTCGACCAGCACCGCGACGAGCTGCACGTGGCGCGGCTGCGCTGGGTGCCGGGTGTGACGGATCCGGACCTGCTCCCGCCGGGTTTCCGGTGCGGCCCGACCCCCCGACCGACGGAGTAGCGCACCCTCAGGACACGCCGCGGGCCAGCCCGGTCACCGCGGTGGCGACGGAGCGCTTGAGGTCGTGCATGAACGCGTCGTGCTCGTCGGCCTCCAGGCGGTCGCGGGCGGCCATGGCGACGTGGACGGTGAGCTGCTCGATGACCAGGAGCGCCGCGGCGAGCGTGGTGTTCCCGTTGGACTCGGCGGTCGGGGGCTCGTCGGCGAGGATGGCGCGCGCCTGCTCGAGGAGCATCCGCCGCGTGTCGCGCAGCTCGTCGTCGCGGCTGCGAGCGACCGCGGGCGCCTCGCCGTCCACCATCACGGGCGGCGGCAGGGTCGGCCGCGCGCGAGGGGAGGGCGCGGGCGCAGGTGCCGCCTGGGTGACGACGGTGGGCGCGGGGCGAGACTCCACGGCGGTGCGCAGGGCGCGCAGCTCCTCGACGAGCACCGTCAGGTCGGGCGGGCGCTGCTCACCCACGGTGGACCCGAGCGCGCCGAGCGCCTGCACCAGCGGGGCCGTGCGGTCCTGCGCGAGCGCCTTCGTCACGCCGGAGAGCGAGCGCACCAGCGCGTCCGATCGGTCCACGGTCGCGGCCGCGGTCAGCTCCCCGAGGCGCGCGTCCACCTGCTCGAGCAGGGCGGGGATGCGCGTGGTCGGGCCGCTCTCCAGGCGCTGGCCGAGGTGCGCGAGCTCCTGGACCATGCCCGAGAGCACGCCGGCGATGCGGGTCGCGGGGTCGTCGCTGCCGCCCATCATCCGCAGGCGGCGGAACTCCTCGCGGATCTCGGACCAGCGGGAAGCCTCCTCCGCGGTCTGGATCCCGCGCAGCTCGGCGAGCTTGAGCAGGTTCGCCTCGGCGCCCGTGGTCAGCGTCTGCGCCTCCCCGCGGTAGTGGTCGGACACGAGCTGGTCGAGCTCACCCTCGGTCATCGCCGGGACCACCTTCTCCGCGAGCTTGTTCATGTTCCGGTAGCTGCCCTGGAGCTGGAAGCGCGGCTCGGTGCGGTAGGCGTCCTCCATCGCGGCGGAGCGGATGTACTCCGCGTTGACCTGCAGCAGCGTGCGCTGGCAGCGCATGAGGTGGCGCAGCACGGCGAGGACGTCGGCGCGCTCGACGGCGGGCAGGTCCTGCGAGAGCTCGGTCGGCGGCACCTCCTCGCCCCGCGCCATGCGGACGAGCAGGTGGTAGTCGCGGGCGGGGCGGGTCGCGAGCGGCGCCAGCGCGGCGTTGCTCGTCATCGCGTTCTCGAGGAAGGACATCGCGAACTGCTCCTCGCGTCCGCCGAGGATGTCGCCCAGGTTGTACGTGTCGGCGCGGTTCGCGAGCATGTCCGGGATGCGGAAGCTCTCGCCCGACTCGGTGTACGGGTTGCCCGCCATGATCACGCAGAACTTCTTCCCGCGCAGGTCGTAGGTCCGCGTCCGGCCCTTCCACACGCCCTCGATGCGCCGCTGGGCGTCGCAGAGGCTGATGAACTTCTGGAGGAACTCCGGGTTGCAGTGCTGGATGTCGTCCAGGTAGAGCATGACGTTGTTGCCCATCTCCAGGGCGAGACCGACCTTCTCGACCTCCTGGCGGGCGGTGGCGTTGGGTGCCTCGGCCGGATCGAGGCTCGTGACCTCGTGGCCGAGCGCTGGGCCGTTCACCTTCACGAACGTGAGCCCCAGCCGGTTCGCCACATACTCCATGAGCGTCGTCTTGCCGTACCCGGGCGGGCTCACGAGCAGCAGCAGGCCCATGAGATCGGTGCGCTTGCCCTCGCCGGCGGCGCCGATCTGCTTGGCCAGGTTGTCGCCCACCAGCGGGAGGTAGACCTGGTCGACGAGCTGGTTGCGGACGAAGCTCGTGAGCGGGCGGGGCTGGAGCTCCTCCAGGCGCAGGCGGCGCCGCTGCTGCTCCACGACCTCCGCGCGGAGCTTGCGCCAGGCCCGGAAGCCCGGCACGTCCACGGTCCGGAAGCGCTGGAGCCGCGCGAGCACCTCGTCGAGGCGCAGCTCGAGCTTGCCGTCGACCACCCGCGGGTGCTGCCCGAGCAGGCCCTCGACGACGACCTCGCCGCTGCCGCCGGCCACGTCCACCGCGACCTTGGGCTGCGCGACGATCAGCGCCGCCGCCTCCAGCGCCGTGTCCGCTCCGTAGCGACCGCCCCCGCCGGCCTCGCTCCCCGCGAAGGTCTCGAGCCAGGCGCGCTTGACCGCGAAGCGCTCGCCGTACCGGTCGCCCAGGGGCGCCAGCGCGTCCTCGAAGCGCATCTGGCCGCCGTGGTCCTCGAGCCAGCGCAAGAGTCCGTCGCGGAGCGCCTCGGCGTCGTGCGAGAAGGTGAAGCGCACGGTCTCGCCCGCCAGCACCTCCAGCAGGTAGGCCGCGGCGAGCTCGGACCAGCGCTCCCGCAGGTCGCCGTCGGGGTCGAAGCCCGCGGTCGCGTGGTAGCCGCGGATCGCGTCGGCGAGCGTGGTCTGCAGGCGGCGGAGCTCCGCCGAGGGGCCGAGCGCCTCCCGCAGCCGGACGAGCGCCCGGGCGCGGGCCGTCCAGCCGTTCGCCCGCTCGTCGCCCGCGAAGGCCCAGAACAGCGTCGCGAGCGCGCGGGCCGGGGCAGGGAAGGCGAGCAGCCCGGCGGTCTGCCGCAGGCCCACGAGGCGATGGAGGATGCGCGCGGCGTCGACGTCGTGGATGCCGCGGTCGTAGCCCTCGTCGTAGCGCTGGGCCGCGACCCCGCGCACCAGCGCCAGCATCCGCTCCTCGGTCAGCGCCGCGTCCTGGAGCGCCGCCAGCGTGAGCCCGTCGCGGTTGGCCTCGGCCGCCGAGAGCAGGTCGTGCGCGAGGTACTCCGCGCGGTAGACCTCCGGGGACTCGGAGACGACGACGCGGTCCCAGAAGGGCGCGCTGTCCGCCAGCCGCTCGTCGGTGATGGGCTCGAGGAAGTCCGTGCCCGTCAGGTGCAGCGCGAGCGACTCGCCGTGCGGCACCAGCGTCAGCTCGAGGGGGCGGGTGTGGACGCTGAACCGGTGCTTGCCGAGGCGGACGAGGTCCTCGCCGCCGTCGAAGAGCTCGAGCTTGTCACGCAGCCCGCGGAGCGCGTCCTGGCGGGCGGACTTGAGCTTGGACTCGAGCTCGTCGGCCTTCACCACGTCGCCGAGGCCGCGGAGCTGCTCGGAGAGCTTGCGCAGCTTCTCGACCATCGGGTCGGACGCGAACCAGGACTGCAGCTCGTCCTCGGCCTTGAACGTGCGCGCGCGGCGCCCGATGCCCTCGAGGATCCGCGCCGCCGCCTGGTGGACGGAGGACACGCGCCGCTGGCGCTCCTCGAGCAGGCCCTGCTTGCGCGCCTCGAAGGCCTCCACGACCTCCTCGCGCTTGTCGGCGAGCTGCGGCAGGAACTCGTCGAGGTCGCCGAAGCGGGACTCGAGCTCCTCGAGCTGCAGCAGCATGCGCGAGAGCTGGTCGTCGCAGGCCTCGGGCGTGCCGCACATCGCGAGCGCCGAGGCGACGGCCTGGCCGTAGAGCTTGAACTGGGCGCCGAACTCGGCCCGCCCCTCGGAGGAGCGCAGCGTCTTGCCGCGGCCCTCGAGCACGGCGCGCACGCGGTTCGTGAGCGCGACGACCTCGCCGATGCCCTCGAGGATGGTCGTCTTCTGCGTCGGGTCCTCGATCTCGAGCCCGGCGACGACCTCGCCGAGCAGGTTCACGCCCTCGGTCGTGGCGTCGAGGCGCTCCTGTAGCGGCGTCAGCTCGTGCGCCTTGCCGACCTGCTCGATGGCGCCGACCAGCGCCTCCAGCTCCTGCCGCAGCGGATCGAAGGCGTCGCCGCCGAGCAGGAAGTCCACGGTCGCCTTCGCGACCTCGTCGAAGCGCGCGACCACCTGCTGCTCGAGCTCGGTGAGGCGGTCGAGATCGACGTACCGCGTCTCGCGGAGCGTGATCAGGTGGCCGCGGTGCGTGCGCAGCGTGGTCATGCCGCCGAGGAGCGCGTCCACGGCGCGGAGCCGGTCGGGGCGTACGTCGTCGAGCACGCGGCGGTGCTGGCGCTCGGCGTCGGCGATCACCTGGACGGCGCGCTGCTGGAGCGCCTGGACCTTGTCGAACTCGTCGATCACGAGCTCGGCGGTGCGCCGCGTCTCGTCCACCAGCCCGCGCAGGTCGCCCACCTCGGCGTCGGCGGCCCAGCCATAGGCATCTGCATACCGGCGGCAGGCGGCGACGAGCTCCTCGTAGACCCCGCGGGTGGGGCGCTGGTCGCGCACCAGGCGCACGACCGTGAGCGCGTCGCTGATGCCGCGCACGAGGTCCTTGTTGCCGATGCGCGCGAGCAGCGAGCCGTCGTTGGGGCGGGTCTCGTGGTGCTCGGCGCTGACGAAGGGCGTGGACCAGATCTGGACCGGGTGCACGCGCAGGGGCTCGTCGGTCGCCCGCATCACGACCAGCGTGCCGTCGTCGAAGAGCGACCAGCCGTGCGCCTGGATCGGGGTCGCGACCTCCTTGCGGATGAGGTTGTACGGGTAGAGGCCGTACAGTCCGTCGCTGCGGCGGTGGAAGACGTAGAGCACGTCTTCGCCGTTGGGCGCGGGGATGGCCCGCACCAGCTCCATGTCCCGCGTCTCGGCCTCGAACCGCTTGAGCTCGCCGGTGCGCAGGTAGTACCCGCCGGGGAAGATGAGCCCGTGGTCCTCGGGCAGCGACAGGCAGCTGTTGCCGATGGCGTCGATGCGATCGACCTTGCGGGTGGCCGTGTTGTAGACGAGGTGCCGCCAGGTGCTCTCGCGGTATGGGCGGATGCGCAGGAGCAGCAGCGTGCCGCGCTTCGCGTACAGGATCTCGGCGTCGTCGAGCGACTGGCTTCGGTCGTCGACCGGCTCGGCGTAGATGCCGCCCCCATCGGCCGTGTTGTTCTCGACCTTCACGGTCAGATCGCCGCCGATGGTCTCGACGAACACGGTGTCGAGGATGTTGACGTGCGGGTGGCGGCCCTGGACGTGGTCGGCGCGGGTGGTCGCCGTCCACTCGAAGTCGTGGGTCGGCGGGAAGACGTGGTCCCGCTCGCCGCGGTTGTCGACGTAGGTGAGGCGTCCACCGGGGTCGAGCGCCCAGCGGAGCACCTTCACGTCGCGGGCGGTGGCGCCCGTCTGGAACACGGCGAGCAGCTTGCTCTCCGTCGTCCGGAGCTGGATGAGGCGCGCGTCCTTGTAGTACTGGTAGAGCTCGTCGAACTCGCGGACGAAGGTGCGGTCGCGCAGGAAGGCCAGGCGGCCCTCGTCGGTGACCGGCTCGAACGTGAGCCCGTGCTCGCCGCGGACGACCTGCTGCAGCGAGAGGACGTCGTCCACGGTCGTCGTGCGCTTGAGCCCGAGGAACACGGTGTACCCGAGCAGGAGCGCGCCCCCGACCTGCACCACGTCGGTCGGGATGCAGTTGTTCTCGGTGCGCAGGCGCTCGTTGCCCTGGACCACGAGCCCGACCGACCCGAAGGTGGCCTGGCGCCGGACGTTGAGCGCCTCGGCGGCCTGGTGCAGCTTCTCGCCGGTGGCGCCGAGCCGCTGCCGGATGACCTCGTAGTTGCCGCCCTCGACGACATCCGAGCCGATCTCGGTGGCGCCGCTGTCCTTCGTCGACATCGTCGTGTGTCCCATGGAGGAAGAGGAGGGTCGCTCCGGGGGCCGTCACCCCCGGAGACGATCAGGGTCCGCTGGCGGTGGAGGCGGCTTGCGGTACGCCGTGCGAGGGGACGGAGAAGGCGCTCGCGCCCCGTTCTCTCGTGCGGCGTTCCGTGAGCCGGCTCGCTGCCAAGGCCCGAAACGTCGGGCCGCGGAGGCCGAGAATCGGCCGGAGTAACCGGATTACGACTCGGGCGCGTCCTTGGTGCGCAGCAGGGCCGCGAGGCGGTCGCGCTGCTGGCCGTCGGCCTTCTTCAGGGCCTCCTCGAGGGCGTCGGGCGAGGCGAGCGCCTTGCCGTCGCTGCCGTTCGGCTTCACGGCCTCGATCACGTCGCGGACGGCCTCGCCCACGGACCGCTCGCCGGTGACGAACGGAGTGAGCAGCGCGGTGGCCGTCTGGCTGTTCGCGAGGAACGCGTCCATCATGTTGCCCACGCTCGCGGCCTGGACGAACTTGTCGAGGAACTGGCCGTCGCCGCCCATGATCTTGATGTCCGCCTTGCCGAAGGCCTCGGCGAGCACCTTGGCCTGGGCCGCGGCGACCTCCTTCTGGGCCTCGAGCATGCCGAGGCGGAGCTTCTGCTCGACCTCCAGCTTCAGCCGGAACTCCTCGTGCTCGCGGGCAGCGCCGTCCATGGCCTGCATCGCCTCGAGCTTGGCCTGCAGCCCACGGGCCTCGGCCGCCATCTTCTCCTCGAGGGCCTTCGCGTCGGCGAGCCCGCGCGCCTCGATGGCCGCGGCCTCCGCCTTGCGCCCCTCGGCCTCGGCGAGCATCCGCAACCGGGTGGCCTCGGCCTCGGCCGCACCGCGCTTCTGCACGGCCTCGGCGTCCGCGACCTTGCCCGTCGCCTCGGCCTCCATCCGCTTGCGCAGGACCTCGGCGTCCACGTCGCCCTGACGCGCCGCGACCTCGACCTCGCGCTCCTTGACCCGGGTGCGGGCGAGCCCCTGCTCCTCCTCACCCTTGGCGCGCGCCTGGTAGCGCTCGAGCTCGACGCGAGCCTGCGCCAGGCCCTCCTTCTCGACGGCGACCGCGTTGGCCTCCTTGACCTTGACCTCGGCCAGGCCCTTCGCGGCGGACTCCGCCTGCACGCCCTCGGCGACGCGGATCTTGGCCTTCGCCACGCGGTCCGCGGACTCGAGCTCGGCGTTCGCGATGGTCAGGCGCTTGCGGGCCTCGTGCTCGGCGACCTTCTCCGCAGCCTCGGCGGCCTTGATGCTCTTCACGAGCTGCTCCTCGGCCTCGGCCTGGGCGCCGATGACGAGCACCTGCTTCTGCCGCTCGGCGGTCGCGTGGGCGCGCAGGTCCTTGATGCGCTCCTCCTCCTCGGCGACGTTCTTGTCGACGACGATGCGGGAGCGGACCACGTCCGCGATCTCCTTGCGCTTGACCTCGAGCTCCATCTCCTTGTCGATCTCCTGGCGCTCGACCTCGCGCTTGCGGGCGATCTCCTCGAGCTCGCGGTCACGCTCGACCTGCTCGGTCTTGATGGCGAGGACGCGGTCCTTGTCCTTGTCGGCGGTCAGCAGCTGACGGGCCTTGTTGATCTCGCCGATCTCGATCTCCTCGTCCGCCTTGATGCGGGCGAGCTCCTGGCGCTGGCGCTCCTCGGCCTGGATCTTCGCGGTCTCGGCCGCCTCGCGGGCCTTCACCGTCTCGATCTCGCGGCGCTGGCGGGCCTCGGCGTCCGCGCGGCGGCGCTCGAGCTCGAGGATGGCCTCGTCCGCCTCGAGGTTCTGGCGGGTGAGCTCCTTCTTCTCGTTCTGGCGCAGGTCGTTCGTGGCGATGTTCTGTACCGCCGTGATCTGCGTGATCTTCCGGATGCCCTGGCTGTCGAGGACGTTGTCCTTGTCGAGCGCCTCGATGGGCGTCTGCTCCAGGTAGTCGATGGCCACGTCTTCCAGCGCGTACCCGTTCAGGTCGCGGCCGATGACCTCGATGATGCGGTCCTTGAAGTCGTCGCGGCGGGTGTACAGGTCCTCGAACTGGAGCTGCTTGCCGACGGTCTTGAGGGCCTCGGAGAACTTCGCGGCGAAGAGCTCCTCGAGCGTCTCCTGCTTGCTCGCGCGGTCGCAGCCGATGCTCTGCGCGACCTTGAGCACGTCCTCCTTGGTCTTGTTGACGCGGACGAAGAACGCGACCTTGATGTCGGCGCGGATGTTGTCGGCGCAGATCAGGCCTTCCTTGCCCGACCGAGCGACGACGATGGACTTCACGGAGATGTCCATCACCTCGGCCCGATGGATGATCGGGTAGACGACGCCGCCCGTGAACGTCACCTCCGGCTCGGCGCTCATCTTGTTGATGATCAGCGCCTGGCCCTGGTCCACCTTCCGGTAGAACCGCGCGATCACGTACGCGACCGCGGTCGCCACCACCAGGAAGGCGAGGATGGCCCCCCCGCCACCCAGAATCAGCGCTACCCACTCCATCGGATCAACCCCCTTGACGTGATGACTGGCGGGCCCGAGCGGCCACGTCGTTGCGGCGCGCGCCCACGGGCTCGACGATCCAGGCCTCGCGCTGCCGGTCGAAGCCGACGAGCAGGACCTGGTGACCGCGCAGGAGCCCGTTGTCGGCGCGGTCGTTGCGGATCTGGACGACGAGCTCGTCGCCGCCGAGGACCAGGCGGGCCTGGCCGAAGCGACGGTCGACGCGCGAGGTGCTCACCTCCGCGGTCTCGCCGGCGAGCGAGTCGCGGCGGCGTCCGTGGTGGCGGCGGAAGAGCGGCTCGATGGGGCGGCTGGTGAGCCCCGCGAGGAACAGCCCGCCCGCGGTCGCGACGAGCAGCCCACCGGCGCTGACGGCCCAGTGAGGCACAGCCCCCTGGAGCGGGTGGGCGAAGGTCCAGGAGATGCCGAAGGAGAGCACCCAGCCCCAGACGCTGAACAGGGACGCGAAGACGGTGAGCGGCACCTTGCCGAGCCGCAGGACCAGCGTGGCGAGCGCGGCCACCGAGCCCACGGCACCCGCCGCCTCGGCCACGCCGTCCGCGTCGAGGTCGGCGTCCACGTCCACGTCGACGTCCACGTCGACATCGACATCGAGGTCCACGTCGCCGATCGCGTCGGCCGCGCCGTCGGCACCTCCCTCGAGCGCACCGTCCAGCCCGTCGGCCGCCTCGGTCCCCCCGTCGAGCCCGCTCGCGAAGCTCACGAGCCACCAGGAGACGGACGCGCCCATGGCCAGCGCGAAGGGCGCGGCGGGGAGGGTGGTGAGGATGTGGAGGAACTCGGTCATGATCCGTCTTCGTTGGTCATGTCTACGGGGGGGCGTTCCGGGGATTGCGAAAAATCGGACGGGGCTGTCCGATTGCCACAGGAGACAAGGGCGAAGCCCGTCGTCGACTCCCCTGCCCGTGCCCAGCGAAGCGGTGCCCTTGCCCCTGCCCCGATGAACGCAGCGAGCACGGGTGCCGTCGCGGTGCCGGCGCTGAATCGGGCACGGGCACGGGCACGGGCACGGGCAGGCGTACGGGCAGGGGCACGGATGGGATTGGGCGGGGCGGGAGGCATGTGGGCTAGCGGTACATCCGATCGATCCGCGCCTCGGGGGACTCGCGGTCGAACGTGCGCAGGAAGAGCTCGAAGAAGGCCTGCGCGGGCAGCATGGCGACGAACATCGCGTCCGCGGCCAGCGGGTTCAGCAGCCAGCGGCTCACGGGGAACGCGAGCCGATCGTAGGTCCGGCGCAGGAAGCGGCCCGTGCGTGGCCAGCGCTCGTGGATCAGGTCCTCGAAAGCGTTGGCGACCGCGAGCTGGCGGTTGACGACGATGGGCTGGCCTCGGCGGGTGCCCATCCGCGTCGGACGGACGAGCCAGGGGTGGCCCTGGGCGGCGACGGTGCAGAGGTAGTGGCAGTCGGTGGGTGGCGGGACGAGCGTGGACATCGTCCAGCCGCAGGTCTCCGTGAATGCGCCGAAGAGCACGCCGATCTTGCCGTACGCGGCCCAGGTGGCGCCGACGTCGGCGACGGCCCAGGTGGTGGTGAGGCCGAGCGCGCCGAGCGCGGGACCGAAGGAGCGCGACGCTCGCCAGAACCAGGTCCCCGTCCACCACAGCGAGATGAGGAGCGGGGCCACGAGCGGAAGGCCCATGGGCGCGAACGCGATCCCCATGGGCATCAGCGGGCCGAACTGCACGGCCAGCGCGAAGCAGACGAGGATCCCGACGCCCAGCGCGCCGAGCGCCAGCGCCTCCACCACGGGTGGCCAGCGGGAGCGGCGGCGGAGGAGCGCGTGCCCGACGAGCCCGACGCCGTACGTCGCGAACACGACCCAGAGCCCGGGCAGGCCGATGGGGCGGGAGGGGTCGTCGCAGGGATCGCAGTTCGGCGAGGTGAGGTCGAGCACCAGCCCCCAGAGGGGGAGCGCGACGAGCAGCGTGAGCTCGCCGGCGATCAGCGTGGGGCGGCGCACCTGGGGCAGCCCGAGGTTGGCCGCCCCCAGCGCCCCGATGACCACGACGATGCCCACGCCGTAGGCCACGTAGGCGACGATGGGGTCGACGCGCGACAGCAGCGGCACGCAGAGGCCCGCGAGCATCGCGACCCAGGCGTAGCCCAGGGGCACGGCGGCGAGCGCGGCCCAGCCGGCGCGCGGCACGGGGGGAGGGGAGTCGGTCATGGCGGGCATTCGACCGCATGCAGCGCCGCTTGTCGAGATCGGGGCCCGTCACGGATCGTGCGCCGGTGTCCTCGCTTCACCGATCCTTCGGCTTCTGCGGGACAGCCTCCTCTTCCTCGATCGGGAGTCCCCACTCGTCGACGGGTCCAGGCTCAGGGGGCGGTTTCTGCATGTTGTAGCGATAGGTCTCGGTGAGGTCGTCCGCCCAGGTGCGGAGATGCGTGGGCACTCCGTCGGAGATGAAGACGAAGACGGGGTCCACGGGTTCACCGTCGGCCTGGTGGACGACGGCGCCATTCGAGTCGAGGACGGTGACTCGGAGCTCGCTCCCGGGCCTGGCCCAGTCGCCGATCCCCTTGATCCGCAGGCCCCCCGCCACCTCGGGCACCATGGCCCATTCACCGCGGATGCTCCCGTCACAGGATGCCCGGCCGTCAGGGTGCCCGACGGGCGGCGGGAGGATGACGTAGTCACCCGCGCGAAGGCCGGGCGCGCCCACCGTGGCATGACACACCACCGTGGTGGCCCGCATGTCCTCGTCGACGAGTCCATCGATCGAGATGTCGTAGGATCCAGCCGGCCAGTCCCATCGTTCGTCGAACACCAGGACGACCTCTGGTGGGCGAACGTAAACGAGCGAGGGCGTGGGGGAGGCCAACGGCACTTCGCCGTCCTCCGGCGTGGTCGGGCTGCTCGTTGGCGGACTGAACGATACTTCTGGCTCCATGCGTAGACGTGCGTGACCGCATGCCAGCAGCCAGAGGGGTGCCGGTGGTATCACTCGAGAGGCTCCTGGTAGTGGCAGGCATCGGGATCGGCACCCCAGACGATGCAGTCGTCCAGCGCACCGTCGGGGAAGGTGAACACGGCCATCGCGAACGTGAGCGTGCCCCCGTCGTAGTCCGTGCATGCGAAGGGGGTGGACTCGCCGGGAACGGCGTCTGCTGGTGGAACGCCGACCGTCAGGGAGGCCTCCAGCACGTTCATGTCGCAGGACACGGCCGTGATGAGGAGTGGGTAGGCGTCGGTCCACGGCGTCCCGTCCTGGAGCGTCCCGACCTGGAACACCATGCCGTCGCGCACGGAGAGTCCGAACGCCTGGACGGTGAATCGCGCCACTCCGTCTCGACAGAGGGGCTCGACGAACGTGATCTCCGGCGGGCGAGCGCACTCCTCCGAGTAGATCGCGGAGTGTTGGGGCCTTCCATCGCTCGTCGTATCGCTCGTCGAGGAGCTGGTTCGGCACGCGATGGTTGTCGAGAGGATGAAGGCGAGCGGTCGCATCAGGAGCCTCGGGCCATGACCTCGAGCATCACTGGGCAACGGGCGTACGTGTGACGCACATCGTCCGCCGGGTCCAGTCCCCCCACAGAAGACGATCACTGCGTCGACCGTGTCTCGCTCAGCTTGACACGCAGGGTCCATGGCGAGGAGTAGTCCAGTATCCGGTGAGAACCAGTAGGTCCATTGGACGGCCCAGTCGACGCCGCAGCTGGGCGCTACGACCATGTCGGCCACGGCACCACCCTCGGCATCGAAGCAATGGTAGGCCGACGGAGGGCAGAAGTCGCCGTAGCCGGTGTCATCGAGGACATTCCAGAGCTCTTCGAAGGTCGCCGGGCAGGAGTACCCTTGGGTCAGAGATCGATCGCTACAGACCTCGGCGAGCTGCGAGGCCGAGTCGATGCAGCCGGCGTCCGGTCCGTCTTGCCACCGCCAGTAGCCGGCACGCTCCTCCTCCTCGTTGCAGTCGGAGGCAAGGTCAGGACTTGTGCAGGAGGCAAGTAGGAAAAGAAATAGTGGTCGGCGCACCATCAGAACGTACCCATGAACCATATCAGGGTCTCCAAGGGTTCTGAAGTACGGGCCGACCTGATTCACTGATGCAAGGTCCGGGTATCGCTGGGTCATTGCCCACACGAAGTCGTGCGCCGTTTCCTGCTCCGCCACCTGCTGCATGCTCGACGACACGAGAGAGGTGGATACGCCATGGTCACAGGTCCACCCGCCTGGCGCAGGTCGGAATGCTCCACCACTCGCCAAAGCGAACGCGATCGGTGCGCCTGCCCGCGCAACAGTACTTCGGTTCGAGCTCCAGCGGATAGTAGTAGTGGCGTTCCAGTGCCATCAGCGTGCCGTCGACGGGGGAGAACCAATAGACCCAAGCCCTCGTTCCATTGCCGTCGAAGCTCTGCACGACGACAGTGTCGGCCTCGGCGTTGCCATCGGCATCGAAGCAGTGGTAGGCGAAAGGCTGGGCATAGGTGCCGTACCCCGTGTCGTCGACCTCCTGCCACAGCTGCTCGAAGCTCTCCGGACACTCGGGTCCCAGCCACAGCAGCGGGTCCTTGCATGCTTCTGAGAGGGGCGTGCGCGTGTCGATGCACGTCTCGTACGAGCCGTCGGCCCAGGTCCAGTACCATCGACCCGCCAGATCCTCCTCGGCCGTGCACTCCGATGGTGGCTCTTCCTGGCGGCCACTGCAGGAGGCGAGGAGGAGGGCGGCCGCCAGCGGGCCGACCATCAAAACGTCCCCATGAACCAGTCGGGGTCCCCAAGGGACCGAAAGTAGGGGCCGACGTGGGGCACTGACGCGAGGTCCGGGTACCGTTGGGTCATGGCCCAGACGAAGTTCGCGAACACGACCCAGAGCCCGGGCAGGCCGATGGGGCGGGAGGGGTCGTCGCAGGGATCGCAGTTCGGCGAGGTGAGGTCGAGCACCAGCCCCCAGAGGGGGAGCGCGACGAGCAGCGTGAGCTCGCCGGCGATCAGCGTGGGGCGGCGCACCTGGGGCAGCCCGAGGTTGGCCGCCCCCAGCGAGCCGATGACCACGACGATGCCGACGCCGTAGTCCACGTATCGACGCGCGACAGCAGCGGCACGCAGAGGCCCGCGAGCATCGCGACCCAGGCGTAGCCCAGGGGCACGGCGGCGAGCGCGGCCCAGCCGGCGCGCGGCACGGGGGGAGGGGAGTCGGTCATGGCGGGCATTCGACCGCATGCAGCGCCGCTTGTCGAGGTCGAAGGGCACGACTCGATTCACCCGGGTGGCTCCTGGTACCGGCAGGCGGACAGGTCGAACGGTGGAGATTCGCTACCGGAGAGCGTTCCGCTGACCAGGCCATCCGGATCGGCACCCCAGACGATGCAGTCGCCCAGCGCACCGTCGGGGAAGGTGAACACGGCCATGGCGAACGTGAGCGTGCCCCCCTCGTAGTCCGTGCATGCGAAGGGGGTGGACTCGCCGGCAACGGCGTCTGCTGGTGGAACGCCGACCGCGAGGGAGGCCTCCAGCACGTTCATGTCGCAGGACACGGCCGTGATGAGGAGGGGGTAGGTGTCGGTCCACGGCGTCCCGTCCTGGAGCGTCCCGACCTGGAACACCATACCGTCGCGCACGGAGAGTCCGAACGCCTGGACGGTGAATCGCGCCACACCGTCTCGACAGAGGGGCTCGACGAACGTGATCTCCGGCGGGCGAGCGCACTCCTCCGAGTAGATCGCGGAGTGTTGATGTGCTCCATCGCTCGTCGTATCGCTCGGGGAGCTGGTTCGGCACGCGATGGCTGTCGAGAGGATGAAGGCGAGCTGTCGCATCAAAAGGCCACGCCATCGACGATGAGGCCACTGCCACCGGGCGCCCAGTCCGAGCGTATTGGGTCCGGTGGGTCGAAGAGCGGAAGCAACCCGCGCAACGGTGGCCAATTGCGAACGCCCGGAGGAGGCGCCGTACAGTAGGCCGTGAACTTTGCGGGCCCACCGCCAGCGCAACACGGCGACGATTGGGCCAGTGGGTACCGGTCGAACAAGGCCGGATCGAATACGCCGCCAAGGGCGTCCATCGGCTGCTGGCAGCCCGCGGGAAGTCCCCCCAACTCGACGTGCTCACGGCCACAACTGTGAAGGAGTTCATGGCACAGCTTCTCGGCGATAGCCAAAACCATGCACTCGGCATCCATGCTACTTCCTTCACAATAGAAGTATGCGGCACTCTCGAACGTCGAGGGTGCCACAGCTTCCTCGTTCATACAAACGGCCAATGACGATCCACCGATCCCAGCGCTCATGACTCGTGGATTTCGGGTGCAAGAAACAGGCGCGTTGTTGGTACCTTGCACGTGTATGGGACTCTTCGATGCGTGCGTGCCCAGCAAGATTTGTTCGAGGCACTCATAGTCCCCTTGCGGCAGTCCAGTGCTGCATGCTGCCCAGCGGAGGAGGTCCAGGTTATCTACAAGAACGGCCCACGCATTGCCGAGCAACGCCAGTTCGCATGGCGTCCAGCCGGACGCATCGGTGACTACGTAGGCACCAGGCGGCGGAGCCTCGCTCGCTTGCGTGCTCCTCGGTGGAGATGGTGGGACCGGTCCGCAATTGCAGTCTGTCGGGCAGGTCATTGAACAGCCAACGTTCAAGCCCGCGACATCGCCAGCGGTGAGTGATTGGGGTGTGCTCGGGGTGCTCGGTTCCGACCCGGAAACACGCATTGTAGATGTGTTGGTGTTTGGCCTCGAGGCCAAGCAGCGGAACATTCGCATGGAGGTACCTGTCGGATGCCACCACATTTCCATACCTTTTCGAGCATGCTCTGCCTGCTCGACCAAGGTGGCGCCCTCGGGGAGGTCGGGCGGCAGGTGCAGGGCCTGGGGTAGCGCCCCTCGCCAGGCCGCCTCGAACCATCGGTCCGCCATCGCCCGCTGCCGGGCAGACCGTGCCTGCTCCCGCTCGATCCGGTCGAGGTCGGCACGCACCTGGCCGTCCTCGAAGCCAGGTCCGGTGAACGCGCGGCGGCTGGCGCGAGGATCAAGCATTGGAGCGAGCGATGGCGACGTGGAGCTCCGCCCGCGGGTTGCCTCCGGCGCCGGACTTCTTGCGGACCGCCACGCCGAACTGGATGAGGAAGTTCGAGCTGACGTTGGCGCCCGCCGGGGCCGAGAGCGCGCCCGTGTTGCGGAGCGTGTTGCTGGTGGTCGGGTTGGTCCAGGACGCTTCCATGGTCTGCCAGGCGTTGGGGGCGCGAGGGTCGTTCGCCGTGCGGCACACGAGCTGGTACTCGAGGTAGTCCGACTCGTTGTCCATCGCCGCGAACGCCGCCATGATCTTGTCCAGCCCGATGGTAGCATCGAAGCCGGTGATCGGGAAGTAGTTGATGTCCGTGCCGCTGATCATGCCGGCGTTGACGGAGACGGTGCCGTTGCCGATGTTGTCGCCGCACTGGGCGACGGCGGTCTGCATCTCGACCTCGGCGCTGCCGAGCGCGGCGCCGCTGGAGTTCTTCGAGGCGACGCCGAAGCGGACCCAGTACTCGCCGGTCAGCGTGGTGGACTCCCGGAAGTGGTTGTAGCCTTCGGTACTGGTGTAGCTGGCGGAGGGGAAGACGGCCGGCGCGTCCGGGTGGGGTCTGGAGCACGGCCGCCGTCTGGCTGGCGGGGATGGTCTCCCAGTTGCCGGTCACGTTCTGCAGGTTGAGCAGGGCGTCGGCCGCGGTCATGCCGTGGGCCAACATCCACGGGGTGAGCCAGGTGTAGCGCACGCCGGTGCCATAGACGACGATGACCTCGCCGCGGGGTCCGAGCACTTTGTTACATGACATGGAGTTCCTCCGGTTCTGGTGGTTCTTCGACGGGTGGCGGCGGGAGATGGACCCGCACGTAGGTGGCGTACCCGCGGAACGAGCGGGGCGGCGTCCAGCCGCGATCGAGCGCCTCGACCACGGCCTGGAGCGCGACGTAGATGCGGACCTTCTCACGCTCGTCGGCGACGCTTGGGCCGGGCCAGACGAACAGCGTGTCGAGGAGCTCGTCCAGCACGTGCGGCTGGGCACGTTCGACCGCGCGGGCGGCGTCGGTGAGGTCGGGGCCGAGGGGCAGGACGCTGGGGAGCAGGTCGGCGACCCGGCGCTGGGCGGCGTCGAGCTCGGCCCGCGTAGGAGCGCGCGACCGCCCCTCGGTCTGGAAGACGCGGATGGTCACGGCGGCGAGGTAGCGCGAGGCCGACGGCGTCGGTGCTGCCGAGCTCCGCGTGCTCGAGGAAGCGCATGACGCGGCCGTGGGTTCGCCACAGGCGCAGGATCGCCTCCCGGTGCGCACCCGGATCGTGGTCGATCGCACGCGCCACGTCGTGGACGCGAACACGAGGGATGAACCGGGCAGGTGAATCGTTCGGCATGCTAGCGCGCGCGCGCCGATGTCCAGCAAGAGAGCTCATGAACTGCAGGACCGCCTCCATCGACACCGATGGCGCGGTGATCTGGCCGACACGACACGTTCGTCGTCGAGCGCTGTCGGGTGGGAGCCCCTCAGCGTGCGTGTGGGGGAGCCGGTGCGGGCGCACAGGATGCACGCGTCGCGGGAGGGCCTGTCGGTGGAGCCTTCCGCAGGTAGCCCGGGGTGCCGTTCATGGAGATCCCGACCAGATCGCCCACCTCCAGCTCGAACGTGCACCCGGCCGCGGCCGTCGCGAGATCTCCCTGCGACGGGATCGGGCAGACGTGGACGAGATCCACTGGATCGGGGTCGTCCGCCATCGGGCGTTTGACGTAGATCGCAGCCGGCCGCGACCAGGGACCGACCGGCGGCCGAGCGTCGGCCACGAGCCCGCCAGCGTCGGCGATGGCATCGGCGAGGGTCATGTGCGCCCGCCACGGGACCGGCCCCGGGTGCTCGACCCAGGGCCAGACGTAGACCGGCTCGGCGGGGCTGTGGTCGGCCCCGGCGCACGCGAGCTGCACCTCCAGGCTGTAGTGCGGGTTGGTCTGGGAAGCCGTGGCGGACCCGAGGAGTAGCGGCAGCAGGTGGACCTCCCTCGGATTCGCAGCGTAGCATCGGCCTCGTCGGGAGGGGGCATGTGGTGGGTGGCGGTGGCCTTCGCGAACGGGGGGCCCGACAGCTGGATGGGGCCCACTCCCACCGGTGACGCACGTCCCGCGCAGCCCGTGCGCACGGTGCTCGTCGAGGAGCAGCTGTCCATCACGGTCGGACCGGGGCTCGACGACTACCGGGCCGTCGCGACCTACACCCTGCGCAACGACGGGGAGGCCGAGGTCGTGCGGTACGCGGTGCCCATCATCGGGACCGAGGCGAGCGACCCCAAGCGGTTGCCGCCCGAGCAGCGGACACACCTGAAGCTCGGTGCCGTCGAGGTGCCCTGCACGGTGGAGGACCTCGACCACAGCATCGAGCTTCCCGGTGGACCCGCCCGCGAGATGGCGAGCACCTCGGTCGGCAAGGTCTGTCGGGCGGACCTCACCATCCCCGGACACAGCACGTCGACGCTGGTGTTGACGGTCGACGGGGAGCTGGTCCACGAGTCGTGGTCCACCAGCAAGGACGTGATGCCCGGCGTCTCCGACCGCGAGCTCGTGTGGATGTTCGCGCCGGCCGGGAGCTGGGCGGGTGGGAGCGCCAAGCTGACCATGGACGTGGACCTGGGGCGCTTCGGGACGCGGGCGACGGTGAACGGGCCCAAGGGCGCGACGCTGGCCTCGGGGCACGTGAGGCTCGTGGCCGACGCGGTCGACCTGAAGACGCTGCCTCCGCTCGACATCGCACTCGCGGTGGAGGACATCGACCGCCAGGAGCAGCTCGTCGCCATCGCGCGAGGCCCCATGTGGCGTCCGGCGAGCGCGACCGCGTCTTCGACGCTCGCGGGGCAGGGCAAGGTCACCTACGCCGCCGACCACCTGATCGACGGGGACCCGAAGACCGCCTGGTGCGAAGGGGTCGACGGGGACGGCGTCGGGCAGACGCTGGAGCTGCGGTGGAAGGCGCCGCCTGAGCAGCTCCCGGTCTACTTCCGGCCCGACAGCTGCGTCCTCGCGGTGGGGGTGTTGCCCGGCTACGCGAGCTCGCGCAGCGCCTGGACCAACAACGCTCGGGCGGCGGAGCTGACGCTGCGGCCGTGCGAGGGCGAGGGGTCGGTGCGCCTCCCCCTGAAGCCGGCGGCCGACCCGCTGGGAGCGATGGAGCTCCACTCGGTGGGGGAGCTGATCCGCGACCGCACACCGGAGGAGCAGTCGCTGCTCGGGCCCGTGTTCGGGAGCTGGCTGGCGACGCCCTCGAAGGGGGCCTGCCTGCGGATCGAGGTCAGCCAGGTGCTGGCGGGGGCGAAGTACCAGGACCTGTGCCTGTCGGAGCTCGCCATCTTCCCGAGCTGCGGTGGCTGATCTCGCGCTGGTCGGACCGGCGGAGGCCCACGCCGGCGACGTCGTGGAGCTGGTCGCTTCGGCGCCGGCCACCTGGTGGCGGCGGGTCACGGAGGCGCTCGACTACGACAACGTCGCGGCCTGCGGTGGGGTGAATGCCGGGTGTGTGCAGCCGCTGGTGTTCCGCTGGGAACGGTTGCCCGACCGCGGCGCGAGCCTGTCGGTGGTCGCCGAGGAGGGGACGTGGCGCTTCGCCGCCACCGATGGTTCGGCGCCCGTCGACGTGGGCCTGGAGCTGGTCGTGCGTCGTGACGACACCTACGTCGGCTACCTCACGGAGCTCCTCGGGACGCCGTTCGCCCTGGTGCCCGCACGGCTCCCTGACGGTCACCAGACAGACCTTCGGCTGGCAGCGGACTGCGTCGCGGTGCTGATCTACGGCCGGCGGCGGCTCGGGGAGGACGTGCCCTATGTCTCGCCGGCGGGGGTGCGGCGCTGGCTGGTGGCGGCGGAGGGGCCCGCGCGTCGCGGCGACGTGCTCCACTTCGGCTTCCAGACCGCCGTGCTGTCCGAGGACCACGAACCCGTCGGTGTGATCGACCCGGGGGACGTCGTATTGCAGGCGTTCCACGGGCGCGTGGAGGAGCGTCCCCTGCGCGACCTTCCCTACGCGGGTCTGCCCTTCGACCACCTGCGCTGGCGCGCGGACGCGCCTCGGTGACAGGTTCTGCAGTGGTGAGCAGTAAAGCCGAACGCCGAACCCGACCTACCGCTCCTGGGCGCCCTTCCCCTCGAGGATCTTCGGGCGGGCCTTCTCGATCCGGCGGCGGCGGGTGTCCGAGGACTTCGCGCCCGACAGCAGGATGACGTAGCTGCGCTGACGGCCCGGGGTGAGCGCCTGGAACGCGACCGCGAGCTCCGGGTCCGCGCCCAGCGCCTCCTCCAGCTCCTCTGGCAGCTCGAGCTCGGTCTCCACCTTCGGCGGCAAGCGCCCCGCCTCCGCGTGGTCCATCGCCTCCCGCAACATCGCGCGGAGCGTTCCCTCCAACCGGGTCACGTCCTCGAGGGAGGTGAACTTCATGGAGTCGGGGTTCTGGGTGTTCGGGCCTTGCTTCTCCAGCACGCCCTCGGGATCGGACAGCAGCGCCGCGTGGAAGAAGTTCAGTCGGAACTCCCCGCGAAGCGCGCCGATGAGGACCACGTTCCGCCCGGCGTGGGCGTAGCAGGGGTGGCCCCACTTCACGGCCTCGGACATGCCCGTGTCGAGGCAGATCCTGCGCAGAGCCGCCAGGCCCGACGCCCACCGGAGCGCCGAACACTCGGGGGTGTCGAAGCGCTCGCAGCGGCCGCAGCCGTGCGCGAAGAAATCCTCGATCTCAGTGATCATCGCCAGGGCACACCTCGTCGGGTCACGGGGTATTCGCCCACCGGGTCCGCGTCACGGTCCCGTTGGAGACACGGATCGCGTGGCGGTCATGGCGCCGAGGAACAGGACCGGGAACGCGCCGAGCGGGCCGAGGAGCCCCCCGATGACGACGGCGAGCACCGCCCGCACCGCGGGTGAGCCTCCCCGCCGACGCAGCAGGATCCAGAGGGGGGTGAAGACGGTCGCAGGGAGCGAGAGGCAGCCCATCGCCAGGAACCAGGAGAAGACCACGATCTCGACGTGCGGCGCGAGGAGCGAGGGCAGGGCTGCGATCGGCGCGAGCAGCATCGAGACGGGGAGGCCGAGCAAGAGGAGGAGCGGGCGCGCGTGCCGGAGCGCGAGGACCGTGGTGGCGCGCAGACTCCAGCCGAGCAGGCCCCCCACCACGGCGACCAGGCACATCTGCACCGCGACCACCCCGACGAACATCGGCAACCAGCGGAGCCCTTCGGTCGCCATGAGCAACAAGCCCCACCCCCAGAACGCGGCGGTCGCGGATCCGACGAGCAGGACGCTGTCCATCGCCCACTCCATCGTCCACGACGACACGGTGCCGAGGACGGGGGCGGGACGCTCCATGTCAGCCCGCGACCAGGCCGTCGACGAGATCGGCCAGCGCGCGCAGTCCCCAGCGGAAGCCCTCGACCGGGATGCGCTCGTCGTTGCCGTGGAACATCGCCGAGAACGCCACGCCCTCGGGCAGCTTGACGGGCGAGAAGCCCCAGCACTTCGCGCCGATCGAGGACCAGGCCTTCGCGTCGGTGAAGCCCGGGATCATCGTGCGGACCATGATGCCGTCGGGGTCGTGGCGCCCGAGCACCTCGCGGATGCGGTGCTGCATGGGGTCGTCCCAGGAGGTCTGCGTGGCCTCCATCGAGCGATCCACGTGGATCTCGATGTCGTCGCCGACGACGGCGCGCACCTCGCGCACGAAGTCGTCCGCGGTTTGTCCGGGGAGCAGGCGCCCGTCGACCTGCAGGCTCGCCTCCGCGGGCACCTGGTTCACCTTCTGGCCGGCGCGCAGCATCGTCGGGTTCGCGGTGTTGTGCAGCGCCGCGTCGAAGGTGGCCGCCAGGTTCGGCTCGGGGAACACGTGATCGAGCAGGTGGTCGCAGAGCAGCGGGTTGAGGAGCCCTCGCAGCACCCAGCTGTTCGGGGCCTTGTTGTGCTCCGCCAGCGTCCGCACCTGGCCCTCGACCACGGGCGTGACGTGCACCGGCAGCCGCTTCTCCGCGAGGCGAGCCGCGGCCCGCGCGAGCTTGGGGATGGGGTTGTCCTTGTTCGGGAGCGACCCGTGCCCCGGCGTGCCGCGCGCGGTCAGCGTCAGCCAGCAGATGCCCTTCTCCGCCACCTGCACCGGATAGAAGCGCTTGCCGCCGCTGTGCAGCGTGAAGCCGCCGATCTCGGAGATGGCGTACTCGCTGCGGACCAGATCCGGGTGGTTGCGCGCGAGCCAGAGGCTGCCCTGCTCGCAGCCGGCCTCCTCGTCGGCGACGCCAGCGAAGATCAGGTCCCGCTTGAGCCTCGCCCCCTTGCGCGCGAGCAGCAGCGTCACCACCGCGCTCATCGCCACCATGTTCAGCATGTCGATCGTGCCGCGGCCCCAGAGCCAGCCGTCGTGCACCTCGGCCGCGAACGGGTCCTGCTTCCAGGTCGCCCGGTCCGCCGGGACCACGTCGAGGTGCCCCGAGAGCAGGATCGGATCGCCCCCCGTGCCGTCCCCAAAGACCCGCACGACCACGTTGCCCCGGCCCGGCGCCGACTCCAGCACGGTCGGCTCGAGGCCGGCGGCGCGGAAGCGCTCGGCCAGCAGGCTCGCCGCGTCCACCTCGCGGATCTCCACGTCCGGCGCGTTCACCGTCCGCAGCCGGATCAGGGACACGAACAGGTCGAGCGCCTCCTCCTCGGCCTTCCCCCAGTCGACGTCGTGGAGGATCTTCATCACAGATCCCAGGTGCACGTGCCGTTGCCGTACCCGCCGCCGACATGCAGCACGACCGTGCGAGGGGAGGGGACGGTCCGCTCGAAGCGGGCGATCCACAGCTCGGACCACTGGTCGTGCTGGACATAGAGCGTGTCGTGCAGCGGGCTCGGCTTGCGGACCTGCTCGACCGCGACCAGCGGCTGATCGACGCCATCGGCCTCGCACCGGAGGTTCCAGCGGTCGTCGCCCGGCCCGAACCGGCGGCCGTTGTCGAAGCCCGAGTCCGCGGCGAACACGATCTCCACGTACGCAGCGCCGTCCCGCTCCATGCGCTCGACGAACGCCCGGTGGTTCTCCTCGCTGGGGTCGAGGAGACGGCGGCGCTCCTGTGCGAGGAGCGTGCGGAACGCTGGCTCGAGCAGGGTCGCGCGCATCATCAGCGCGGTCCCGAAGTCGTGGTAGAGCACGAGCTTGCGGGTCCACTCGCGGTGCGCGCGGAGGTACGTCTTGCGCCCGGAGACCCCGAGGCACATCAGGGCCGCGCCGGACAGCAGCAGGGTTCGGCGATTCACGGCGCGCAGTATCGCACGGTGGTGGCGGATCGGGACGGGGGAGGGCATGAAGGCGTCCGGGGGTGCATCGTGCGTGCATGGATGTCGCTGGCGCTGCTGGTCGCTTGCTCGGGTTCGACGACGGACGAGACGGACACGGACGCGGACACCGCGGACGCGGACACGGACAGCGACGCGGACAGCGACACCGATACGGACACCGACACAGACAGCGACGCGGACACGGACACCGGGACGACCCAGTCCGTCACCGACGTGTCGGCGCGGCTGCACCCGAACATGGGCAGCCTGTTCTACGTGAGCTGGACGCAGTCGGAGCCGGGCGACGCCCACGTCGAGGTGAGCTTCGATCCGGGGGTCTGGGAGTCGACGCCGACCCACGCCTGGGACGCTGGCACCAACGAGCAGATCGTCGTGGGCGTGCCGTTCGGGACGACGGCGGAGTGGCGTCTGGTGGTGGACGGGGCCAACCCGATCGACGGGGACCCGATCACGACGGATCCCGTGCCGGCCGGCCTTCCGCTCGGAACCGTGACCGTCTCCGATCCCGGCGCCTGGGATGCAGACCACAAGTACCTCCTGACCAGCATCAACGCGGATGCGGGCGGCTGGCGCTCGGGCCACTACTGGACCTTCATCGTGGACCGCGACGGTCGCCCGGTGTGGGCGGTCTCGAACGGCCGCAACCTGTGGACGCTGTTCGCGCAGGTCTCGGTCACCGGCGACTACCTGCTGTGGGACGAGAGCGGCGTGAACAACTTCCCGCCGGTCGACGACACGAAGGTGCACTACGCCTGGCTGGACGAGGAGTTCGACGTCCGCATCGCGGTCGGCCTGCACCACGCGTTCGTGCAGCTCCCCGACGGCACGCTGGCCTGGGGCAGCCAGCACGCGCGCCCCGGTCGCGAGGAGCTGATGGTCATGGGGCCGACCGAGACGGAGCCCACGGTGCTCTGGACCTGCCGGGACGGCCTGCCCGGCATCGTCAACGACCAGTACTGCATCTCGAACGGCCTGTTCTACAACGCCGCCACCGACACGTTCCTGTACAGCCACTACACGAACGAGACGCTGGTGGAGATCGACCACGCGACGGGCCAGACCCTGTGGTACGCGGGCGACACGGGCGGCGGGTACGCGTTCGATCCGCCGGACTCGAAGTTCAACTGGCAGCACGGCATCTCGTACACGGACGCCGGAACGCTCCTGGTCTCCTCGGAGAACCGGGTGCCAGGTGGCTCCGGGCAGAGCACGTTCCTGCTCGAGTACGACGTGGACCACACGAACCGGGTGCTGCACGCGGTCTGGGCGAACGACGCCCACGCTCACGCGGACACGAACGGCCAGGCCTGGCGGCTCGACAACGGCCACACGCTCCACCTCGTGGGCTCGGCCTCGGTGGCGCGCGAGGTGGACGGTGCCGGCGATGATGTCTGGCGCATGGAGTGGGGCGGCGGTCGTGTGTGCAACGACCCCGACTCCTGCCTGCTGATCGGCCACGGCCAGTTCATCGGCGACCTGTACGCGCTGACCAAGCCTCTCTAGGCAGTAGGGGGGCTCTGCCCCCCTCGCCACCCCCCGCCCTCCGGGTGGCCCTCGGCGCTCCGCTGAGCGTCCGACCTCCTCGTGGACTACACTCGCCGTCCACGTGGGGGGCGGGATGCGTTCGTCGGACGAGACCAAGCTTCGTGTCGAGAAGGTGCTCCTCGAGGGGATCGAGCACGCGGTCGCCAAGGTGAGCGCGGACCAGGATCCCGAGACCTGGGCGCGGGCGGCGGCCGACCTCGGGCTCGCCTACCGCGCGATCACGCACTACGACGACGCCCCCATCGGAATCGGAACGTCGGCGCCCGCCAGGAAGGCCTGATCAGCGGAGATAGAACCGGATCAGCCCCGTGGCGGCGAGCGTCGGCACGATCGGCGGACCGAACAGGGTGGAGACCGTGCCCTCCGCACCGAGTGCGACGGTGGGTCCCAGCATCAGCTCCTGACCGGCGCCCGCTGCGACGTCGAGGCCCCAACCCTCGTCGAGCGTCACCTCGAGGTCGTGGGAGGACTGGCGATGGGCATATCCGGGGCCGGCGGCCGCGCGCAGCCACGTGCCGCCGCGCGACCAGGGGAACCACGCGAGCCCGACTCGGGCGCTCCCGGTCCACACCCGAGCGCTGCTCTCGACGATCCCCCTTCCCGACTCCGTTCGACCCAGGCCGACGACCTCGAGCTCCGCGAGCAGGTGAGGGCCGACGGTCCGCCCCGCTCGAACCGGGGACACGACGCCCAGCCATCCGCCCCACGGCTGAACCGTCGGCGGAGCCCCGAAGCCGCCGCCCGCACCCACCACCCACGTGGACTCCGCGCGCGGCGCCGCCCACGCCGAGAGAGCCCACACCAGTGACATCGTCAATGGACACCACCTCACCGTGCCGATCCCATTCTACGGCAAGCGGGGCCATGAGCGCCGCCGGGTAGGATCGGTGAAGGGATCACACGAGGTCGGCGCGACCCACGATCGCGTCGAGGAGCAGCCCCTCGGCGGCCAGGCGCTCCGCGGCACCCTCCTGGCGGTCGACGATGGTGAGGCACTGGACCACGTCGAGCCCCGCCTCTCGCGCGGCGGCGACGGCGTCGAGCAGCGAGCCGCCCGTGGTCGTCGTGTCCTCCACGACGCAGACCTTCGCGCCCGCGCCGAGGTTGGCGAGCCCCTCGACGCGCTGGCCCGCTCCGTGCCCCTTGGGCTGCTTGCGCACGAGGAAGGCGTGGACCGGGCGACCCAGCACCGCCTCCGACCACGCGCCGGCCGCGCAGGCGATCGGATCCGCGCCCAGCGTCATCCCACCCACGCCCACCACGTCGGGCCGGAGCCGCTCGAGCACGAGCCGGGCGACGAGCGCCGAGCCCCGGGCGTGCAGCGTCGTCTGCCGGGCGTCGACGTACAGGTCCGAGGTCTTGCCGCTCGCGAGCACGAAGTGCCCCGTCCGCACCGACTTCTCCCTCAGGATCGCGATCAGCTCCGCGCGCGCCTCGGACATGGCTCCTCCGTGGGGCGCAGGATAATCCGACCCCCCGGAAGGGACAGCGAGCCCCCGGGTGCAGGGGGTGCTCCGTGCTGACCGCCGACGTTCCCGTCGCGCTGACCTTCGACGACGTGCTCCTGGTGCCGCGGGCGAGCGACGTGCTCCCGCGCGACGTGGACACGTCGACCCGCCTCTGTGACGGGCTCACGCTCAACATCCCGTTCCTGTCGGCCGCGATGGACACGGTGACCGAGAGCGGCGCCGCCATCGCGATGGCGCGGGCCGGAGGGCTCGGCATCATCCACAAGAACATGTCGGTCGCCCGCCACGCGGACGAGGTCCGGCGCGTGAAGAAGGCCGTGACCGGGATCATCAGCGACCCCATCACCATCGGGCCCGACGCGACGCTCGGCGCCACGCGGCGGCTGATGCGCGAGCGCGGGATCAGCGGCGTGCCCGTCACGGTCGACGGCCGCGCGGTCGGCATCCTGACCAACCGCGACCTGCGCTTCGAGCGCCGACTGGACCGACCGGTGCGCGAGGTCATGTCCACCAAACTCGTGACCGTGCCCCCCGGCACCGAGCTCGAGCAGGCCAAGGACCTGATGCAGGAGCACAAGATCGAGAAGCTCCTGGTGGTCGACGCGGCCGGGCAGCTCCGCGGCCTCATCACGATCAAGGACCTCGAGTCCCGCGACCGCTTTCCCAACGCCAACCGCGACGCGCGCGGGCGGCTGACCTGCGGCGCCGCGGTGGGCGTCGGCGGGGACCGGGACGAGCGCGTGGCGGCGCTGGTGGATGCCGGCGTCGACGTGATCTGCATCGACACGGCCCACGGGCACAGCCAGGGCGTGCTGGACGCGACCCGCGCCGTCCGCGCCAACTGGCCCGACCTCAAGATCATCGTCGGGAACGTCGCGACCGCGGAGGCGACGCTCGCGTGCATCGAGGCGGGCGCGAACGTGGTGAAGGTGGGCATCGGGCCCGGCTCGATCTGCACCACCCGCGTCATCGCAGGCGTCGGCGTCCCGCAGCTCACCGCGGTGGCCGAGTGCTCGCGCGTCGCGAAGGAGCGCGGGGTCGGCATCATCGCGGACGGCGGCATCAAGTTCTCGGGCGACGTGGCGAAGGCCATCGCCGCGGGGGCGGATGCCGCGATGATGGGCTCGATGTTCGCGGGGACGCGGGAGACGCCCGGCGAGGTCGTGCTCTACCAGGGTCGCCAGTACAAGACCTACCGCGGGATGGGCTCGATCGAGGCCATGAAGCAGGGCAGCTCGGACCGGTACTTCCAGGACGACGCGGTCGGCGACCCCGAGGCCGACACGAAGAAGCTCGTCCCCGAGGGGATCGTGGGCCGCGTGCCGTACCGCGGATCGCTGGCGGAGGTGGTCTATCAGCTGGTCGGCGGGTTGCGGGCCAGCATGGGCTACTGCGGGTGCGCTACGATCCCGCAGATGCAGGCCGACACGCGCTTCGTGCGCATCACCAACGCGGGTCTGCGGGAGAGCCACGTGCACGACGTCATCGTCACGGAAGAGGCCCCGAACTACCGGATGTCGACGTGAACCGCCGGGAGGTCCTGCTCTCGGTCGGCGCTTCGGCGACGCTGCTCGCGTGCTCGGGGGACGGGACCACCGACGGGCCGGGCACGGAGCCCACACCCGCACCCGACCGTCCCGCAGAGCCCGAGCCGTGGGCAGCGCCGGGGACGTACGACGAGGCCGCCTTCGGCTGGAGCCTGCTCGCGGGCGACGCCACGACCGACGGCGTGGTGCTGGTCGCGCGGACGACGGAGCCCACCGTGGACTGCGTGGTGGTGGCCCAGGACGGTACGGGCTGGACCGAGGTGGCGCGCAAGACGGGCGTGACCTCGACCGAGGGCTCCGTGCGCATCGAGCTCGACGGGCTGACCCCCGACACCGCGCACAACTGGATCCTGGCGTCCGCCGACGGCGCCCGCCGAACGCTCGTGGGTCGCTTCCGCACGGCGCCGACGAACGACGGCCACCGCAAGCTCGTGATCGGGGCCACGAGCTGCCTGAACCCGGGTGGCGACGTGGGCTTCCCGGGCCTGTCCTTCGCCGCCACCGAGCGTCTGGACGCCTTCCTGCTCCTCGGGGACACCGTCTACGCGGATGGCTCGCGCACGGTCGACGAGTACCGCGCGTTCTGGCGTGGGGTCTGTGCCACGCCGTCGTTCCGCGATCTCGTCGCCAGCACCTCGGTCATCGCGACCTGGGACGACCACGAGGTGGCGAACAACTGGACGCTCGGCGCAGGCGACGGGTTCAACGAGACGCTCATCGACCAGGCGTGGCTCGACGACGCCACGTTCGCCTTCAAGGAGGCGATCCCGATGCGTCCGGGGCCGAACGGCGGCATCTGGCGCAAGCTCTCCTACGGGACCATCGCGGACATCCTGGTGATGGACTGCCGCGGCGAGCGCCAGGAAGACGTCCGGATCGTGTCCGACGAGCAGCTGCAGTGGGTGACCGAGCAGCTCGCGCAGAGCCAGGCGGCGTTCAAGATCGTGATGGTGAGCATCCACGCCGCCGACCACAGCGCGCTCCTCGGCTTCATCGAGGAGGAGGACCGCTGGCAGGGGTACCCTTCGCAGCGGGACGTGCTGGTGGCCGCCGCCGAGGCCGTCCCGGGCGTACTCTTCGTCACCGGCGACATGCACTACGGCGCGATCCAGAAGCTGTCGCCCGCGGGCGAGCCGGGCGAGGGGCTGTGGGAGTTCGCCGTCGGCCCGTCGGGCAGCGAGGTCTTCCTCCTCTCGACGCTCGTGAACCTCGCGAACGACGAGGTCGCCTCGCAGTACCCGGTCGTGCTCGAGGACTGGAACTGGGGCCGGCTGACGCTCGACCCCGGGCTGATGACGGCGACGCTCGAGCTCGTCGGGGACGACGGGAGCGTGCTCGGCTCCATGATCATCCCTTTCTGAGCTACTTCACGTCGTCCACGGAGCGCGGCATCACGTCGTCCCAGTCCTTGCGGACCCACATGCTCGGTGGGTAGCTCCTGGGCGTGCGTGCGGTGGTGAGCGTGATGCCAGGGCCGACGATGGCACCCTTCACGTCGACCGCGTCGAAGTCGACGACCTGCTTGGGGTCGTAGCGGACGGGGACGCCGTCGAGCACGTCGTCCGGCAGGACCTTCTCCGGGTCGACGTCGCCAGCGTACGAGGGGAGCGTGAGCGCGAGCAGCCACATGGGAACCTCCTGCCTGCTCCGACCACGCGGAGTGCGGGAGGTTCCGACTACAGGCTCATCTCCGGAACGTCCCCTTCGGTGAGCAGCTCGGGCTGCGTCTTCGACCGGATCTCGTCCACCGACACGCCCGGCGCGCGCTCCCGGAGCACCAGCCCCGCCGGCGTGATGTCGATGACGGCGAGGTCGGTGATGATCCGGTGGACGACGTGCTGGCCGGTCAGGGGCAGCGCACAACGGTCCAGGATCTTGGGGGCGCCGTTGCGCGCGGTGTGCTCCATGATGACGACGACGCGCTTGGCGCCGTGCACCAGGTCCATCGCGCCGCCCATGCCCTTGACCATCTTGCCCGGGATCATCCAGTTCGCGAGGTCGCCCTCGCGGCTGACCTCCATCGCGCCGAGGATGGCCAGATCGATCTTGCCGCCGCGGATCATCGCGAAGCTGGTCGCGGAGTCGAAGATCACCGACCCCGGGATCATCGTCACCGTCTCCTTGCCCGCGTTGATCAGGTCGGCGTCGATCTCCGACTCGGTCGGGTACGGTCCGAGCCCGAGCAGCCCGTTCTCCGACTGGAGCACGACGCTCATCCCCTCGGGGATGTTGTTCGCGACGAGCGTGGGGATGCCGATGCCGAGGTTCACGTAGAACCCGTCCCGCAGCTCCTGCGCGGCACGGATGGCGATCTGCTCGCGGGTCAGCGCCATGGCCTCAGGCCTCCTTGCGGGTGGTGCGGCGCTCGATGCGCTTCTCGTGGCGCGCGTCGGGACCGGCCACGACCACGCGGTGCACGAACACGCCGGGGAGGTGGATCTCGTCGGGATCGAGCTCGCCAGCGTCGACGACCTCCTCGACCTCGGCGATCGTGACGCGGCCCGCCATGGCGCACAGCGGGTTGAAGTTCCGCGCCGTCCGCCGGAACACGAGGTTCCCCCAGCGGTCCGCCTTCCACGCCTTCACGATGGCGAAGTCGCCCGTGATGGCCCGCTCCATGAGGTACGTCCGGCCGTCGAACTCGCGGGTCTCCTTGCCCTCGGCGATGGGTGTGCCCACCCCGGCCGGCGTGAAGAACGCGGGGATGCCCGATCCACCCGCGCGCAGGCGCTCGGCGAGCGTGCCCTGGGGCACGAGCTCCACCTCGAGCTCGCCCGACAGGAACTGCCGCTCGAACTCCTTGTTCTCGCCGACATAGGACGAGACCATCTTGCGGATCTGCTTCGGGCCGAGGAGCAGCCCCAGCCCGAAGTCGTCGACGCCGCAGTTGTTGGACACGACCACGAGGTCCTTGACCCCACGATCGCGGAGCGCTGCGATGCAGAGCTCGGGGATACCGCACAGACCGAAGCCGCCTGCCAGCAGCGTCGCGCCGTCGGGGATGTCACTCACCGCCGTCGCGGCGTCGCGGACGACCTTGTCCATGGGTTCCCCCCTGCTGTCAGGCCTTCTTCACCGTCTTGCGCACGGTGACGACGCCGCCGTTCGGACCAGGCACGCCACCGCGGATGAACGCCAGGTTGCGCTCGGTGTCGATCTTGGCGACGACCATGTTCTGCACGGTCACGCGCGCGTTGCCCATCTGGCCCGGCATCTTCATGCCCTTGAGCGTCATGCCGGGGGTGAGGCGCGTACCGATCGAGCCGCCGTGGCGGAAGAACTCGTGCACGCCGTGGCTGCGCTCGAAGCCGGCGTGGTGGTGGCGCTTCATGACGCCCGCGTACCCACGGCCCTTGCTGGTGCCGACCACGTCGATGCGGTCGCCGGCGGCGAACACGTCGCCCACGGTCAGGACGGTGCCCTGCTCGGTCTTGGCGGCGGTCTCGGCGTCCACCCGGAACTCACGAACGACCTTCAGCGCGTTCTCGAGGCCGGCCTTCTTGAACTGGCCCATGTCCGGGCGGTTGGTCCGGTTGGCCTTCTTGTCGCCGAAGCCGAGCTGGAGCGCGTCGTACCCGTCCCGCGAGCCTGCGGTCTTCACGCGGAGGACCGGGCAGGGGCCGAGCTGGATGACGGTGACGGGGATGACCTCGGCGTTCTCGTCGAACAGCTGGGTCATTCCGATCTTGCGGCCGATGAGGCCGATCTTGGAGTTCACGATGTCCTCCGCATTGGACGACGATGACGCCGTCGTACGGGTTGGTGGGAGCCGCGGGCACCGAGCCCACGGCCGAGAGGCGAGCGAACCTAACGGGGCGTCGTCCCCCGGGCACGCTCAGAAGGTGTACTTCAGGTACCCGAACGGCGAGATGCCGAGGTCGAAGCCGATCACGTACATGATCGGGACGTCGAGTCCGAGCGAGAAGTGCGAGAGCTTAGTGTAGTACTCGAGGGTCGGCGTCCCCATGACCGTCGGGAGCGGGCCGGCGTTCAGCGACGCCTCCTGACCGCCCCACTGGGACACGATGGCCTCCTGGTACTGGTTGGGCTCCATGAGCAGCGGCATGGCGATCACGCCGCCGCCCGCCGCGACCCCGAGGCCGAGGCGGCGGGTCACGTAGGTCGACATCTCGATCTGGCCGAGGCCGCCGAACATGTGGACGTCGCCCTGGATGAACGGGCCGATGGCGGCGAGCTCCTCCGGACGCGGACCGTTGAACAGCCCCTGGTAGAAGTCGACCTCCCAGGCCACGCTGAAGCGCTCCCGGTCGACGAACTCCTGGCCCACGCCGATCGTGGACGCGACGACGCCCGACAGCAGCGGGCCCCCGTTCGCGCGGACGCGGCCGTGCGTGTTGAGCCACAGCGTCGAGCCGATGTCGGCCTTCAGGAACAGCCCGCGGTTCACCTCGCGGACCACCTCGTCCTTTCCGCGGGTGGTGGACGGGGCGTCGTCCTGCGCCAGCGCGGCGGCGGGCAGGACCAGGGCGATGAGGGTGAGGGCGGCGGAGCGCAGCATGGGTTCCTCGGCGGGATCGTTGTCGGGGGCGTCGGTCTACTTGATCTCGTCGACCGACTGCAGCATCTCCTTGTCCCACTCTTCCCGCAGCTTGATCAGCGGGTTGAAGCTCGCCTTGCGGCGATCGAGGAGCAGGGAGCCCTGCGGCTTGACGAGCTCACCGGTGACGTCGACGCCTTCGAAGTCGATCTCGGTGCGCTCCTTGTACTTGATCTGACGGCCGGCGTCGTCGCCGCCGTCGTCCTGGGCGAACGCGGGGAGCGACACCAGGCCCATCGCCAGGACCAGGCTCGTGCGGATGCAGGTGCGGACCATGTTCCCTCCAGGTGAACGAGTGGGACGACGAACAGCTTACTCTGGCGCGGGCTCTTCCGGCGTCTCGCCCTCGGGAGCGGGGGCGGGAGCGCCGCCACCGCCGCAGCCGGCGATCGCCTCGTCGAGGGCGGGGACGTACGCGTCCAGCAGCTGCTGGATGTCGGGGGCCATGTCGACGTCCTTCGCGTCCACGACCATCTGGGCCTGCTCGAGGATCATCCCGATCTCCTCCACCGAGCCCGGGTCGAGGCAGGACGCGTTCGCGTCGAGCTTGCCCTTGGTGGTGGTGATCGTGGACGCCATGTTGTTGAGCAGCTCCTCGTTCCGGCGCTGACGCTCTTCCTCGGCCCGCTTCTTCTCGGCCTCGATCCGCTTCTTCTCGTCCTCGGCGGCCTGGAGCTGGCGAACCTTCTCCATCTCCGCGAAGACCACGTGCGTCGGCGGGATGGTGCCGGCCTTGGAGTCGACGAAGGCCTGCAGGTACTTCATCGCCTTCGCGAAGTCCTTCACGTACCGACTGTAGAGGATGGCAGCGTTGAAGTACGCCTCGTCGAACTGCGGATCCTGCTTGATGATCTCGTCGTACAGCGCGCCGGCGGCCTTGAAGTCACCCGTCCCGCGGGTCGCGACGGCGAGCCCGAGCTTGGCCTCGATGGACGAGGGGTTGGCCTGGGTCGCGGCGTCGAAGCAGGTCTTGGCCAGGATGTAGTCGCCGGAGTTCAGCGCGACCCACCCGAGGTTCATGTTCGCCTCGAAGTTCGTCGACTGCAGCTTGATGGCCGTCTTGAACTTCTCGATCGCGGCGGCCTCGTCCCCCTGGATCAGGTAGGTCACGCCCATGTTGTTGTACGTGCCCGGGTCACCCGCGTTGAGCAGCAGCGACTTCTCGGCCGTGAGCTGGCTCATGCCGTAGTTCTGCTTCGCGTAGTACAGCGCGGACAGGTTGCGGTACACGTCGGCGCTGTCGGGCTTGTGCCGCAGGATCTCCTGGCCCTCGGCCATCGCGTCGTCGTACCGGCCGGCCTTCACGAGCGCCGCGATGTAGTCGTTGCGGGCTTCCCAGCTCTCCGGGTTCTTCTCGGCGTTCTGCTGGTACAGCGTCACCGCCTCGGTGCTCTTGCCCTCTTCCTCGAGGACGCGAGCGAGGGAGAACATGGCCGCCTCGTACGACGGGTCCTCCTCGTACGCCTTGCGGTAGTGGGTCTCGGCGTCCGAGGTGTGGCCGAGCTGCTCGGCGGTCCAGCCCGCGTTGAAGTGGGCCTTGGCGCCCCCGCCGAGGTTGGCGGACGCGTTGAACCGGTCGTAGGCCATGGTGTAGTCCACGGCGCCGGTCTTCTTGTCCGGGTGCGTGAGGAGATCCAGCCCGTTCTGGAAGTTGGCCGCCGGGTTCTTGGCGAGCTCCTCCTCCGAGAAGTTCTGGACGCCGCCACCGCCGCCGCCCTTGGGGCAGCCGACGAGGGCGAGGGACGCGACGAACGTGAGAATCGTGATGCGCATGGTCGCTCCCACCGTCAGAGGCTGGTCTCGAAGGAGTACTTGGTGCCCGACTTGGACGAGGTCCACCGCGGGTCGAGCAGCTGCTCGGACAGGCCCGGGAAGTCGTCGGGACGCAGCTCGCCAAGGCGGCGCGTCGCGTGCGCCGTGTTCTCGTTGTACAGCGTCAGCTCGTAGGACTTCTCGAGGGCCAGCTTGTAGGCGTTGACCGCCTTCTCGTCCTGGACGTAGGCGCGGTCCTCGATGCCCATCTTGTACAGCTCGCGCTGATCCTCGGTGAGGTAGCTCGGCACGTCGCCGGTCCGCATGCTCTCGGCCATGTTCTCGTAGGCCTTGCCGAGCGCGACCAGCGAGGCCAGACCCCACTCACCAGCACCCGTCGCGACGACCGCGGTGAAGGACTTCTCGACCTCCACCAGGGCCTTCGCCTTCTTGGAGAGGCTGTCGACCAGGGCCTTGTCCTCGGCCTTGCGAGAGGCGCCGCGACCGGGGCCCGTGATCCTCATGGCCGTGTACGCCTCGAGGCTCGGGGCCGCGAGCTGGTACATCATCTCGGCCACGAACTCCGTGTGCGGGCCCGGGGCGCCGCCGCTCGCCTTGTACTTCTCGTACAGGTTGACGGTCTCCTTGTAGACCGCGTCCCGCTCCTTCATCTTGCCCAGCTTCTCCATCGCCTGGCCGTAGTGGAGGCGGGCGAAGTACTGGAACTCGAGGGGCGCGTTGGCCGGCGGCGACTTGTAGAACGCCTGGTACGCGTTCGCGGCGTCCTGCCAGCGGCTGCTCTCCTCGTAGATCTTGGCGACGCGGATGCGGGTGTCGGCCACGCGCTCGTCGTCGGGGTAGGCCGCGACGAAGGCGTTGTAGTCCGTGACCGCCTGGTCCGTCGCACCGAGCGCCTTGCGGAAGACGGCCGCCGAGTAGATGGCGTCGCCGGCGCGCTTCTCGATGTCGGGGAGCTTGTCGGCGTTCTCGGTCTTCTTCTTCTCCTCCGGCGTCAGCGCCCAGAGCTTCTCGTAGTAGAGCGCCGCGTTGTCGTAGTCCGCGATCTGCTCGTAGTCGTACCCGAGGTACGCGATCTGGTCGTAGTAGTACTTGGTCTTCGTCCCGAAGCGGGGGTCGTCGACCAGGATGTGCCGGACCTTCATGGAGTCGGCGACGCGCCCCGCCTTCGTGTAGTACGCGGCGGCGTTGTTCAGCGCCTGCGGCGTGATCGCGGCGCTCGGGAACTCCTCGGCGAACGCGACGAACCCGTCGGCGGCCTTGCCGTAGTCCTTGTCCTTCTCGAACGCGACCTCGATGACCTTGAAGGACGAGTTCATGTAGATGCTGGCGACGTCCTCCTTGAACTTCGGCGAGCCGAGGCCCTCCTGGTCACGGAAGGTCTTGGCGGTCTGCTTGAGCGCCTCCCAGTTCTTCGTGATGTTCAAGGTGTCGAGGATGAGGTTCGCGGCGAGCTCGGCCTCCTTGCTCCGCGGGTCCATCGCGATGACCGCCTGGAACTGCTTGGAGGCCTCCTCGAAGCGGTACTTGCCGTACAGCAGGTACGCCGACTTGTAGATGACGTCCTTGACCTTCTTGTCCTGCGGGTACAGCGTCGCGTACTTGTTGCAGGCGTCGACGAAGCGCTGCTCCCACGCGGTGAGCGGCTGCGCCTGGACGTTCTCGGTCAGGTTCCGGGTGTTGACGTCCGTCCTCACGCCACCGCCGCCCTCGGCCTTGATCTGCTCCTCGGCGGCGAAGATCGCGGACTCCGCACAGAACTTGCTGTGCTCGCCCTGCGGGTTGAGGTCGACGGTCGCCATGTACTGCTCGTAGGCGCCGGCGTAGTCCTTGAGCTTGTACAGGAGCTCGGCGTACGCGTAGTGCACCTCGTACGCGTGCTCGTTCGTCGCGAAGATCTCGATGTACTTGGCATAAGCGTCGCGAGCGAGGCCGTACACCTTCATCGTGTCGGGGTGCCGGGTCTTCTCGTACTGGCGGGCGGTGTTGTGGTAGTCCACCGCGATGCCGCGCAGCTGGCTCTCGATCTTGTCGTTCGCGTCCGCGACGGCGTTCGGGTCGGCCGCGTTCGCGTTCTGCCAGGCGGTGCCCGGACCGTAGTCGTTGCGCAGCTTGTAGATCTCTTCGAGCGCCTTCTCGCGCTCGCCCATCTTCTTGTACGCGGTGATGATCTCGGTCTGGTACTCGGGGTTGTCCTTCGCCATCGGCATGTCGATGATCAGCCGCTGGTACATCTGGACGGACCGATCGAACTTGCCCTGCTCGAAGAACATCGCCGCGAGGCGCTTGAGCGTGGTGCGGATGAGGTCGGTCCGCCCGAGCTGCGTGAAGTAGGTGATGGCCTCGTCCATCTGGTCGGCGTCGGCGAAGAACCGGACCAGATCCTTGAGCGCCTCGTCCTGCAGCTGGATCGAGCTCGTGCTCTGCTGCTGGCTCATCGAGTAGTCGACCACCTTCTTCATCGTGTCGATGGCGGCCTGGTACTCACCGACGTTGTACTCGCACCAGGCGAGCTTGTACATCGCGTACGAGTACTTGGGGTGGTTCGTGTACGTCGAGGCCTTCTGGTAGGCCTTGAGCGCGCCGTACGCGTTGCCCTCGACCTCGAAGTAGTACTCGCCGATGTTCACGTACGCGTCGGGGATGTAGTCGCTGTCCGGGTAGACCTTGACCAGCGTCTTGAAGCTCTCGACCGCGTTCTGCTCGTCGCCGATGTCCTTGTACGCCGAGCCGAGGAAGAAGGTCGCCTGGTCCGCGCGGTTGTACCGCGGGTAGTTCGTGAGGATTCCCTGGTAGAGCTTGATGCTCTTCTCCTGCCAGGCGCGCGACCCCGTGTTGTTCGCCTGGAGCAGGTCGGGCTCGCAGCCGGGCTGGTTGAAGCAGGCCTCGTACTGCTGGTCGTAGACCGCCATCTCCTTCAGGTACAGGTACCGGCCCTGCTCGAAGTACAGGTCGGCGAGACGGAGCATCATCTCCGCCTTGGTCTCGTCGGCGACGCCCTTCTGCAGCAGGCCCTTGAGCCGCTCGATGGACTCCATCCGCTTCTGCTCGGCGAGGCGTGCGTACTCCTCGTTGAGGGCGTTCTGGTCCGAGTCGAACTTGCGCAGCTTGATGGTCTTGCCGTTGCGCGACAGCGAGTCGTCCTCTTCGGCGGCGGCGTCGTCGGCGGCGTGGGCCGGCGTGGGGACGACCCCGCCCAGGGCGAGGGCGAGGGCCAGCGCGAGGGCGGCGCGGCGGAACAGGCGGTGATCGAGCGTCGTCATGCGGTCTCCGGAATCGCGGGTGCGTCGATGCTCAGGTTCAGCGGCAGCTGCCGTGCTCGGTGTACCGGTAGTACCCGAGCTCGTCGCGCCAGAACTCGCCGTTGAACGGCCAGTAGATGATGTCCCTGGAGGTCGCGAAGTCGATCGGGCGCTGCTTGCCCGCCTCGATGTCCGCGTTCTGGGCCTTGAACTCGTAGTCCACGCGCTGGGCGTCGACGACCTCGAACTTCACGATCTCGGACTGCGTCAGCAGCGACTGCAGCATGCCGTCGATCTTGTTCAGCTCGTACAGCAGCGTGCCGCCGGCCCGCTTCTTGTACCGGACGCGGTCCTGCTCGATGATCTGGATGAGCTCCTGGCCGACGGTGTCCTTCCACTGCTGCTTCTGGGCGTTGATGGCGGCGACCTCACCGTCCATCATGTCCAGGTGGCGCACCATGGCGGAGAGGTCCTTGTTCCGCAGAACACGTGCGAACAGGGATTCCTTCAGCACCGACTGATCGTGCCGGTTCGTGAAGTACGCGTCGTAGGCCTGGTCCCAGAGGTCCTTCTGGTCCTTGTACCGCGACACGAACTGCTCGAGCTCGGTGTGCATCGGCCCGTACGTCGCGTCGAAGGAGGTCAGGGTCCGCTCGACGTCGTCGTACTCGCAGAGGTTGAAGAACGTGAGGCCGCGGAGGTACGTCACCTCGGGCACGAACTCGCTGCTGGTGAAGTACGGGTCGTAGTCGACCGTCAGCATCAGCCCCAGCGTCATGTTCAGGTCGGCACGCCAGAAGGCCGTCCACGCACGCTCGAACAGGCTCTCCGCCCAGTACGTCGAGTCGCGGTCGACCATCGAGTAGTACTTGTCGGCGTTGTCGAAGCGATCGAGATTGTAGTAGATGCGGGCCACGTTCATCAGCGCGAGGTCCTTCATGTCCTCGATCTGCTGAGCGGCCACGGCGTCGCCCACGATCGGCGGCTGCGCGGTCATGACCTCGCGGAAGCTCTGCACGGCGCTCTTGAGCTTGCCGCGCTGCTGGTTGATCACGCCCTCGTAGTACTTGGCCTTCATGTACTCGTCGGACTTCGACGAGACCTGCGCGAAGTACTCACCGGCCTGCGACAGCTCGCCCTGCTCGAAGAGCTTGCGGCCCATGAGGTAGTACAGGTGGTTCTTCGCCTGGCGCGGGAAGGCCTCGGGCGGGATCTTGTGCACGATGCGCAGCAGCTCGTAGTCGTTGCCGGTGTGCTGCGCGATGGCGACCAGCCGGGGCATGGCGTACTTGAAGTACGGGTTCGCCGGGCCCTTCCGCACGACCTCCATGAAGTAGTGCTGGGCGGAGTGGTACATCCCGAGGTCGTAGAGCGCCTTCCCCAGGTAGTACTGGATCTTCGTCTCCTGATCCGGGTACTTGTTCGCCTTCAGCATGTCGTAGAGGGCGGCGGAGGCGGTGGCGAACTTCTTCGCGCGGTACGCCTCGATCGCCTGCTCGAGCTCGGCGGGGCCGCCGCCGGTGGGCTCGACCTCGTCGTTGCCGCTGTCCATCGCGCCACCCGGCTGCGGGGGGCCGACCTGGGACGTCGAGCCGCCGAGGGTGTCCTCGGTGTCGAACGCGCTCGGCTGCGGAGCGGCGGGCTGGGGCTGGCCAGCGGGCTGCGGGCGGACGACCTGGGTGCCGCCGCCGGCCATCTGCTGGGCGGTCGAGACGACGTCCGCGGGGGCGCCGCGGCTCTGCAGGCACTGCACGTCGGCCTGGGTGAACGCCGTCCCCGAGCTCCGCATCGTCTCGATGACGATGTTGCTGGGGATGTTGAGCGACACCATGTTCATGATCTCGTCGCACGACGTGGCCGACGCGATCGAGGGAATCGCGAGCAGCGAGACAGCGACCGTCCAGGCGGGGTTCAGACGCATGGTCACTTCATCCCGGGGAAGAAGAAGGAGGCGCTGGCGAGCAGCGTGAAGTTGTTCTTCATCTCGAGGGTCGTGGACTCGACGACCTCGATGAAGGACAGGCCGCGTCCCTCCACCCGGAAGGCGAAGGACTGGCTCAGGATGACCCGTGCGCCACCGCCGAAGTTGATCGTCGGGTGGAACTGGGTCTTGGTGGCCTCGGCGATCGGGTCCTGATCCTGCTGGATGGCCTCGAGGTCGTCCACCGTCTGGACGGCGCCGGTGCCGAACACGCCGAAGAGGTCGAAGCCGATGATCTTGTTGTTGCCGACGGCGATCTTCCCGTAGATCGGGGAGAACTGGAACGAGCCGTCGACGTACAGCTGGATCTTGGAGATGTCCGGCGTCACCTGGTTGAACGCGATGATCTCCTTGGTGACCGGCTTGTAGTCGATCTCACCGAGGTCGGGGGAGTACGTCCCCTGCAGCTCGATGCCGAAGATCTCGGTCACGTGGTACGCGAAGCCCGCGCCCACCAGGTACCGGTAGACGAAGGGGTCGTTGGTCACGAAGCCGACGTGGGGGGAGACCTCGTAGCGCCCGATCTTCATGAAGTTCTTGCGCTGGAAGGTCTGGATCGTACGCTTCTTCTTCTCCTCGTCGGGGAGCTTGACCTCGGGCTCGTCCTCCATGAGGGAGCGCCGTTCCTCCGCCACCGTGGGCACCGGAGGGGTGGTGTCGTCGCCGAAGATGTCGTCCGGGAGGTCGGAGTCCCCGGGAGCAGCGAACGCCGTCGAGAGCAGGATGCCGAGCATGGGGATCTCCTCAGAACTCGTAGAGGCGGCGCTTCATGTTGGGGAAGAAGAACGCGAGGCCGCCGCTGGCGATCACGTTGTTGTAGAGCCGCTGCTCGGTCACCGTGTCGTTCACGTGGTACTGCGGCTTGTTGTCGACGTAGAACGCCGCCCGCAGGTCGATCTTGAAGGCCATGACGCGGTTCAGGAAGTAGTTCTGGCCGATGCCGACGTACGGCGCGACCTTGACCTCGTTCGCGCCGGGCTCGAGCAACATGTTGTTGTCGCCCGCGGCCACACCGGCCTCGTCGTACCGCGCGATGTAGTTCTTCTTCGAGACCATGCCGGCCCCGCCGTAGAAGTACACGTCCATGTTGAGGACGGTCTCGCCGACGAGGTTGATCTTGCCGTAGAAGGGGGCCCAGGCCAGGCCGAAGTCGGCACCGAGCCCGACCTTGTCCAGCGGCTGCTGGAACTCGTCGTCCGCCTCGGTGTTCCCGTTGTACGCCCGGTCGAGGAGGATCTGGACGAGACCCTTCACGTCGCCTTCGCCCAGGTCCGGCGAGTAGAAGACCTGGGCCTGGGCGGAGATGGTCTCCCCGAAGTGGTACCCCAGCTGGACGCCGCCGGTGTATCGACGGGCGTAGGGGTTGTTGGGGACGTACCCGATCGTCGGGCTGAACTCGAAGCGCCCTTCCTTGAGGAAGAACCGGTTCTCGACGGCGGGGTGGGCGCGCTTGGTGCCCTTGAACTCCTCGATCGCATCGAGGCCGGGGGAGTCGGCGAGCGCGCTGCTCGCGAAGGGCACGAGTCCGGCCACGACGACGGCCGCTCGGGCGAGCGTCCGGAGTGTGTCGTGGATCGGGGGGAGAGAAGGGAACATCCAGGTCTCCGCAGGAGTGTCCGGTCGACGGACCGGTCCGCAGCGGCGGAACCTTAGCACGGAGGTAGCCGAACGGCCGCTCCGAGCGGGCCCGCCACCGTGGAATCCCCCGGATGGGGGCTCCCTGGTCGTGGGGTCACGTGTCAAGCTTTTGTCATCGCGCCGCGGGAACGGTTCCCAGGATCCGTCACGGGTCAGTCGACGACCCACTCCTGGACCTTCCACGCCATGCCGCCCCGGCGGTCGCGGAGGACGGCGAACCAGGCGCCGCGCTCGCCGCTCTCGGCCGGCGCGGTCCAGGTGGCGTCGAGGTACGGGAAGATCGTGACCTCCTCGAGCAGCTCCCCGCCGGTCGCGAACCAGGCGACGTAGGGCTCCTCGACACGCTGCTCGACGACGCCCTCGCTGTTGAGGAACTCGTAGGCCTCGAGCGCGTCCTCGGGCAGGCGCGCGCCGATCTCGTAGCTCTGGCCAGGGTCGACGTGCACCAGCGCCCCCTCGGGCACCGAGGTGTCGTCCACCGCCAGGGCGCCGATGGTGGGGTTGTGGTTCGGGGTGGTCGCCTCCGACACCACGAGCCGCTTGAAGCCCGCCTCGACCACGGAGAAGTCCAGGTCGTCCAGCGCGTCCGGGTCCTCCAGCATCTCGGCCGGCAGCGCCGTGGACTGGATCATGACCTGCAGCCCCTCGAGCTTCTCGTCGTCCGTCAGGCCGTCGAGCAGGTCGTCCGGGACGACGTAGACCGGGGGAAGGCCTGGCTCGAAGCCGATGACACCCAGATCGAGGAAGGCGTACGGATCGGTGCTGGTCGTCGACAGGCCGCCGAGGTCCGTCGCGCAGGCCACGTCGTCGCCAGGAGGGCAGGCGAGCCAGATGGTGACGAAGTCCTGCTCGGCACCCGGAGGCTGCGCGAGCAGCGCGGAGAAGCGCACGAGGTCGCCCGGGCGGGCCTCGGCGGGCTCGGCGGCGATCGCGAGCAGCCTCGGGCGGTCCACCATCCAGGTCGGCGTCAGATCGCGGGGGCGCGGGTACTTGTCGCTGTTGATCACGCAGCCGCTCGCGAGGAGCAGCCACAGAACGGGGAGGGGGGCGAGGTGAAGCCGGCTCATGGGTAGAACTTCGCCTCCAGCCCGATGTTGGGGATGAACGGCAGGCCGCGGACGTAGGCGAACTCGGTGTAGTCGTAGTTGTACACGGTGAACTCGGGGTTCACCCCGCGGATCGCGTTGAGCAGGTCCACGTAGGTCTCGAGCTGCCAGCGCTTGAAGGTGAACTGCTTGTCGAAGCGCAGGCTGGTCTGGAAGAAGGGCGGCATGCGCTCGTCGTTCCAGCCACCCACCCGGAACCCCGTGTAGTAGTCGGAGTCGGCGTCGTAGATGCCGGTGTTGAACTCGTCCGCCGGGTTGCCGGTCACGAGCTGGACCTGCGCGGAGATGCCGAAGTCGTGCGGCAGGTCGTACCCGGCCTGCGCCGAGAAGATGTGCGTCTGGTCGAAGTCGAAGGGGTACCAGCAGTCCGCGTTGCCCCAGAACTCGCTGCCCTCGCCGGTGTTGTCGGCGCACGCGAACGGGTCCTTCCGCGCGGCGCGGGACAGGGTGTAGCTGATCCAGCCGAAGAAGGGCCCGACGGGGTCGTGTCGCGCCATGACCTCGAGGCCGTAGGCGCGACCCTCGCCGCCGTTGAAGAACGGGTTGCTGCCGAAACCGGTCCAGGCCTCGTCGTAGACCACGAGGTCGGTCATCTGCCGATAGAACAGGTCCACGTCGTACGTGATGGCCTTGGTCAGCCGGTGGTCCCAGCCCGCCGTCGTCGACCAGCTCTGCTCGAAGCCGACGCTCGCCTGCGTCCCGACGCCGAGGGCCTCCTGGGGTTGGGGCGGCTGGTGGTAGAGCCCGGTCGCGGCCTTGATGGCGAAGCGGTCCTCCTTGTCGAACGCGAACCGCGTCAGGACGCGCGGATCGATGGAGGTGATGGTGTATGCCGGGATGTCCTGGTCGCCGGTGATGCCGCCCGAAGCGTCGAGGATGACGATGTTGCCGCGGACACCGGGGCTCACCAGCCACCGGTCGGTGCCCTTCAGCGGCCGGACGTTGGCGCGGAGGAAGACGTCGGGCGCCCAGACGGTGCCGTGGCCGTCGAACGACACCGGGTCCCGCTCGGCCAGCGGATCGTCGAAGGCCTCGATGTTGATGGCCGACTTGAAGTCGAAGGACCAGTACCCGCCGAGCGCGTCGACCCCGGGCACCAGCTCGAGCTCGGGGATGGGCTTCCACGAGAGCTGCGCACGCATCTGGCCGACCCAGTTGTCGTTGCCGATGCCGAACTCGTCGCCCAGGAACGAGTTGCTGGCATCGAGCCCGACGCTCGGGGTCAGCTCGAAGGTCGCGGCGTCCGAGAACCGGTGCGACCACTTCCCCATGATCCGGTGCGAGTTGTACTGGATGCCGAGGTCGCCCTGGGTGTCCTGGTCCGAGCCCTGCGCCACGTCGTCGGGGGTCGAGACCTTGAGCACGTCGTCGAACCCGTAGAAGAACAGCGAGACCTTGTCCGCGTCGCCGACCTCGGGCACCCACTTCGCCTGGTAGTCCCAGTAGCGGGGCTTGAGGACGTACCCCGTGTCGCCCGTGAAGATCGGGATGAACACGTCGATGTACGAGCGGCGGACGCCCACGGCGAGGCCGTGCTTGTGGTTCTTGTCCGGCCGACCCTCGTAGTAGAGCTGGCTGTCCAGGATGTCGGTGCCCCAGACGATCTTGCCGTGCTCGTCGAACTCGTCGCGCGTCTTCACGTCGACGGTGCCGCCCATCGTGCGGCCGTACTGCACGCCGTACCCGCCGGGGAGGTAGTCCACGCCCGCGATGAGATCGGGGGAGAGCACCGAGGTCGTGCCGGTGAGGTGGTAGATGATGGGGACGCGGATCCCGTCGATGTAGACGCCGCTGTCCTCGGGGTCCGCGCCGCGGATGATGAGCAGGCCGGTGCCGAACGGGGTGCGGGCCGCGCCGGGCAGGGTCTGGACCACGCGAACGGGGTCACCGAAGGTGCCGGGGATGCGCTCGATCTCCTGGATGCTGATCGTGCGGCGCGTGACCTCGTCCTTCGGCCGGTCGTAGAGCGCGACCGACTCGTTCTCGCGGTAGGCCTCGGCGCGCATCCAGAGCTTGAGCTCCGAGAGCTGGCCGGCGACGACCTCCACGTCCTTGTCCTCGGTCACGTGGCCGAGGTGGACCAGGTGGAGGTGCTGCATGCCGTCGGGCACGCCGCGCAGCTCGAAGCGGCCCTCGGCGTCCGTCGTGGTCGCGAGATCGGTGCCGGTCACCCCGATCTGCACGTCGGCCAGGGGCTCGCGCGTCGCCATCTCGATCACGACGCCCGACACGTTGACCGGCAGGACGGTGGGCTCGGGGTCCGGCGGAGGGGGTGGTGGCTCGAGGACGAAGCCGTAGTCGAACTCGAAGACCACGCCCACCGGTCCCGCCTCGGTCTTCGCGGGCGCCCAGGTCATGGAGAGCACCGCGTCCACGGCGGCCTCGTCGAAGCCATGACCCTGCGGCTCGACGACGTCGACCGCGTCGACCTCGCCCGCGTCGGTGAGGGTGATGCGCAGCTTGACCACGGCCGACAGGCCCAGCTCCTTCGCCTCCTCGGGGTAGGGCGCCTCGACGTACTCGAGGATGGAGGGCATCGCGACGATCGGCAGCTCCTCCCCGTCGGCCGGCGCCTCGGGGGCGGGGGCCGGCTCCTGGGCCAGGGAGGGCGAGCACAGCAGGGCGATCAGGGACCACATCAGCGGGACGACATCTCGAAGCGGCAGGAGTAGGGGACGTTCCGGGTGACGACGGCGGTGCCGTCCTTGTCACCGGGCTTCCAGCGGGAGCGCGACATCGAATCCTTGCAGGCGGCGTCGGCGTCCGGGTGCAGCGGGGTCACGACCTCGATCTCGGTCACCTTGCCGGTGGCGTCGATGGTCAGGAGCAGCTCGACGCGGCCCTCGACCCCGGCTTCCTTCACCGTGTCGGGCACCTCGAGCGGCGGCTTGTACTTCACCTTGGGCGGGTTCGTGATCGAGGCGTACGGCACGATCGCGGACTCGGTCGCCTCCTCGAGGCCCATGACCTCCTCGGTCGCCCTGACCGCGGTCGTTGTTCCGGCGCGGACCTGCATCCCCGTGCCCGCGCCCGGCAGGAAGGCCTCGTTGTTCAGCCCCTGGACCACGCGCGGGACGGGCTTGGCCTCGGGCGGCGGTGGCGGCTGCGGCTGCTCGGGTTGGGGGGTGTAGTCCACGACCTCGGGCGGCTTCTGGGGCTCGGGCTTCGGCTCGGGCTCGGGCTCGGGCTCCGGCGGCGGCGGCTCGGGCGGCGGCGGCTCGGGCGGGGTCACCTCGGTGATCGCCATCTCGATCCACACGGGCTCGGTGTGCTGCCGCTCGGGGATGGCGGAGACCGACGCCGCCAGCACGACGTGCACGATCAGGGACGCGACGACGGCGCCTGCGATCCAGGCCACCTCGGTCCAGGAGCCCTCGTCGAGGGCCGTGATCGTGCTCTGCGCCACGTCAGCCCCCCGGGACCGGGACGCTGCCCAGGCCGGTGGTCGCCGGGTCCGGGGGGATGGCCTGCGTCTTGTCGATGTTGATGGCGAACTTCCCGACGCCCTCGGACTTCACGAGATCGATCGCCCAGACCAGGCGCCCGTGGGCCACGGCCTTGTCGGCGCTGATCAGGCAGACCACGTCCTTGCCGGTGCCCCTGGCGGCCCGGATCGCGGCGCGGACGCCGTCGGCGTCGGTGGGCTGGCCGTCGAGCAGCAGCTCACCCTCCTTCGTCAGTGTCAGCCCGAGGCTCGTGTCCTCCGTGGCCTCGCCGCTGGCGGCCTCGGGCAGCGAGATCTTGATGGACTGCTTCACGATGGTGGTCGCGGTCACCATGAAGATGATCAGCACGACGAGGATGATGTCGACGAACGGCGTGATGTTGATCGCCGCGATCATGTCGTCGTCGTCGCCACCGACCGCGCTACCCACGGGCGTGCTCCCCGACGAGTCGGGCGACGAGGATGGTCGCGAGGCTGTCGACGCGGGAGATCCGAGCCTTCACCCAGCGATTGAACACGTTGTACAGCACGACGGCCGGGATCGCGACCAGCAGCCCGACCGCGGTGGCCACGAGCGCCTCCGAGATGCCGGCCATCACCGCCTCGCTGGCCTCGGCCGTCTTCACGGACAGATCGTGGAACGCGGCGATGATCCCGAGGACCGTGCCGAACAGGCCGAGGAAGGGGGCGTTCGCACCGGTCGTGGCGAGCACCGCGAGGCCCCGATCCATGCGGAGCTTCTCGGCCGTCACCGCGCCCGCGATCCGCTTCTCGGCGGCTTCGGGACCGAAGGTCGCCACCCGGAGCCCAGCCGCGAGGACACGGGCTTCGAAGCCCGACATCTTCTCGATCCGCTGGCCCAGCCCGTCGACCGTGCCGCCGCTCTCGAGCTCCTCGAAGGCGGTGCGCAAGGCGCCCCGATCCGTGCCGTCGCGCATGAGGAAGAGGGTGCGTTCGAGGCTGATCGCGAGACAGAGGATCGACAGCGCGACCAACAACCAGAGCACCCAGCCAGCGCCCAACAGGGCGAAAGCCATCATCCCGTCCTGCAGCACCGTCCCTCCGCGTTGGACCCCTTAGCCACGTCCGGGCCTGGAGGGGAGGGGAAGCCGTTCATCGGGGGAGAGGGTGAGGCGCCGTCCGGATTCGAACCGGAGAATGAAGGTTTTGCAAACCTTTCCCTTAGCCACTTGGGTACGGCGCCGCAGCGATGGGATTAAGCCAGGGCCGGAGACCCGTCAAGCGCCGTGCTGTCGCTGTGCGTGATCGCGAGGGACGAGGAGGACCGGCTCGGAGCGTGCCTGCGATCCGTGGCCTGGGCGGCGGAGGCGATCGTGGTGATCGACCCTCGCTCGCGGGACGCGACGGCGGACGTGGCGCGGCGGGAGGGCGCTCGCGTCGTGGAGCGCGCCTTCGAAGGGCACGGTCCACAGCGGGAGGCCGCCCGGGCGCTCGCTCGTCACCGGTGGTGCCTGTTCCTCGACGCGGACGAGCGCCTGTCCCCCGAGGCGGGGGTGGCGCTGCGGTCGGCGATGGACGGTCCGGCCGCCGGGATCCGCTTCCCGCGTCGGTCGAGCTGGCTCGGGACCCCGCTGCGGCACGGTCGCTGGGGCCACGACCGCGTCGTGCGCGCCTGCCTCCGCGACCGCGGACGCTGGTCGGCGGGGCTGCACGAGCGGCTGGAGGTGGACGGTCCGCTCGCGACGCTCGGCGCCCCGATCCTGCACGACCCCTACCGCGACTGGCTCGAGCACCTGCGAACGATCGACCGGTACAGCCGCCAGCACGCCGACGAGCTGCGCCACGCCGGCACCCGGGTCGGTCGGGGGACGCCGACGGCTCGGGCCGTGCTGCACTTCGTAGACGCGATGACACGAAGAGCAGCCTGGCTCGACGGTCCGTCGGGCGTCGCGGTGGCCGCGCTCGGGGCCGCTCACGTCCACCTCAAGTGGTCGCGCGCCCGGTGAGGGTGGCGCTGCTCAGTCGCGGCTTCGGGCCGGGGACGGGGACGGCCGACGTCGCGTTCCGGCTGCTGTGTGGGCTGCGGCAGGCCGGCGCCGACGTCGTGCTGCACACCGACGATCCACGCGGCGCCGAGGTGGACGCGAGACCGCTGGGCGATCCGTGGACCGCGGCGGCGCGAGTCGAGCCAGGCAGGGTGCGGATCGCGCTGGATCGCGTGCCCGGCTGCGAGATCGTGCGGGCCTCGGGCGGCGTGCACGAGGCCTACCTCGAGGCGGTGGGCACCAGCCGGTGGCGGAGGTGGCGTGGGGCGGTCCCGAGCGAGCAGGCCAGGCTGGAGCGCGCGGCCTGTCGGGAGGCGCGCATGGTGGTGGTGAACGCCGCCCGGGTGGCGGGCGAGATCGTGGCCCGGCACGGGCTGCCGCCGTCGCGCGTGCGGCTCGTGCGGACGGGTGTGGACCTGGAGCGCCACCGCCCCGATCGCGACCGCCGCCAGCGGGTCCGCGCGGAGCTCGGCTCACCGGCGCGCGTCGCCGTGTTCGTCGGTCACGGTTTCCATCGGAAGAACCTACGGTGCGCGGTGGCTGCCTTCCAGGTGGTGGCGCGCCCCGAGGACCGCCTCGTGGTCGTCGGGCGGGACGTGCGGCCCGCGAGGTACCTCCCCGACGATCCGCGCGTGCTCGCCGTGGGGGCGTCGGACCCGGGCCCCTGGCTCGACGCCGCCGACGCGATGCTCCTGCCGACCCGCTACGATCCGGCCGCCAACGCCACCCTCGAGGCACTCGCTCACGGCGTGCCGCCCTGCGTGTCCGGAGCGGACGGGATGGCGGAGATCGTGCCGGACCGACGGTTGGTGGTTCGCGATCCCGACGATGTCCGGGGATTCGCCCGCGCCCTGAGTTACGCCTGGCTGGACGCCGACCTCCCCGCGAGGTGTCGGCACGTGGCGGAGCGGTGGCCCGCTCTTCGCATGGTGGACGAGCTGGTGGGCCTGGCGGCGGAGATCGTGGATGGCTGAAGCGGGCGGTGGGAAGCGTAGGAAGAAGAAGAAGGCCGAGGAGGCGTCCCCGCGGCGCTTCGGCGGGTGCGTGGCGCGGCTCGCCGGGCTGGGGACGGTGCTGCTGGGCGTCGCCGGCGTGCTCCTGGTGGCCGGCGTCGGCGGCCTGGCCTGGGCGTATCGGTACTACGTGGTCGACCACCCGGGACCCGAGCTCGACCGCGCGCACGTCCGCGCCATCATCGCCCAGGAGTCCCCGGTCTACTTCCGTGACGGCACCACGCGTGTCGGCGTGTTCTTCGAGTCCGAGCACCGCCAGTACGTCCCGTACGCCGACCTGCCGCCCGCCTGGGTGATGGGGATCGTGGCGGCGGAGGACGGCGGCTACTGGACGCACCCGGGCCTGAACTTCAAGGGCCTGGGGCGCGCCATGCGCGACAACCTGCTGGCGGGCGGGGTGGTCTCCGGCGGCTCCACGCTCACGCAGCAGACGGCGAAGAACCTGTTCTACCGCCCGGATCGCTCCATGCGCGCCAAGCTCGTGGAGTTCCTCCAGGCGCTGCGCCTCGAGGCCCACTACGACAAGACCGAGATCCTCGAGTTCTACGCGAACCAGTTCCACGTGACGGGGAACGGGCGTGGGCTCGGCATCGCGGCACGCCACTTCTTCGACGAGGACCCGAGCGAGCTCGGCCTGCTGGAGTGCGCGTTCCTGGCGGGGTTGGTGAAGGGGCCCGCGAACTACGACCCCTTCCTCGGCGACGAGGCCCGACGGGAGAAGGCGCTGGTCCGCGCCCACGAGCGCACGCGCTACGTGCTGGGCCGCTTGCTGGACGAGCCGGTGGAGCACCTCGCGGGTCCACCCTCGGACGGGACGGTGGAGGGGGATCGGGCCTACGCGGAGCGCGTGGCGAGGGCCAACGAGGTCCGGGCGGAGGCGAAGCGCCTCCTCGACGAGGGCTTCGAGCTCCCCTTCAAGCACGGCACCTTCCGCTACGAGAGCTCCGCCGTGCTCGACGAGGTGGCCCGTCGCCTCGCGGAGCCGCCGTTCACCGACGTGCTCGGGGACGCGGGCATCGACGATCCGCGCAACGCCGGGCTCGTCGTGGTGACGACGCTCGATCCGATCGCGCAGCACGAGGCGACCTGGGCCCTCTGGCACCACCTCACGGAGGTCGGCACCTGGCTCGAGGAGCTGAAGCCCGCCGACTTCGTGCTCGAGGGGCACCGCGGCCCGCGCTTCGACCCCGACGCCGTGCCCCGACGCCACGAGTTCCGGGTGGCGCGCGTGACCGAGCGCCCCGGCGACGCCGGCAAGAAGACGATCGTGCTCGATCTCGGCGGCCACCGCTGCGTCGTCGATCGCGACGGGGTGGTGCGGGTGGCGGTGGCGACGGAGCGCGGTCGCGTGAAGTCGTCGAGCGAGAAGGCGAGCTCGGCCACGGTGGACGGCTGGGTGGACGCCCTCCCCGCGGACGCGGTCGTGCTGGCCAGCGTGCGCGAGGTCCCCGAGAAGGGTGATGCGCTGTGCGATCTCGAGGTCCGCCCGGAGCTGCAGGGCGCGGTGACCGCGGTCCAGGACGGCGAGGTCCGCGCCATGGTGGGCGGCAACGACAACCGCAACTTCAACCGGGCGACGGCGCTGCGCCAGTTCGGCTCGACCTGGAAGCCGCTCGTCTACCACGCGGCCCTGTCGCTCGGCTGGTCGCCCGACGACCCGCTCGACAACAGCCGCAACGTGTTCCCGTTCTCGACGACCTTCTACTACCCGTCGCCGGACCACCACCCGGCGCCCGTCGTGTCGATGGCCTGGGCGGGCGTGAACTCCGAGAACGTGGCGTCGATCTGGCTGCTGTACCACCTGACCGACCCGCTGGACGGCGAGCAGGTGCGGCGGCTGGCGCAGCAGCTCGATCTGGCACGACGGACGGACGAGACGCCCGAGGCGTATCGCACGCGCATCCAGAAGCTCGGCGTGTTGCCGACGAAGGACCGGATGAAGGAGGGGCTGTTCCTCCAGTCCCGCCAGGAGGTCGCGAGCGGGCTCTCCGTCTCCGCGCACCCGGAAGACGAGCTCGCCCTGCGCTCCCTGCTGTACGGCTGGGGTTTCGCCAGTGAGCGGGTGCGTGCCCAGCGCGACAGCGCCTCGACCCGGGCGTGGAAGGAACGCGCCCTGTCCAACGACTGGCAGACGTTGTCCGAGCGGATGTCGGGGTGCAGCTTCCAGTACGGGGCGCTGGCGGACGCGATGGCCGACGGGCGTCTCCCGGATCCGGAGGTGGTCCGCGACCTGTCGGCGCTGCTGGACGGCGACGTGATCCGCGTGGCCTGCGGCGCCATCCCGGAGGGCTACGTCACCGTCGACGCGACCTTCCTCGAGTCCGTGCGGCCTGCCCCCGCGCCGACCGTCGTGCGGCCCCTCTTCCCGGAGCCCACCGAGGCTCCCCGCCCGCGGCGTCGGCTGTTCGGGCGCGACCCGCTCGGCACGGAGGCCGGAGAGGAGCCCGCGGAGGCACCGCCGATCGTGCTGGGACCGAAGCTCGCGCCGCTCGACGACCTGCTCGTCGACGACCGGCTGCACGCCTCCACGATCCACGCGCTGTCCGACGCGATGACCCGCCGGGAGCTGACGCTGCAGACGTCGGAGGATCCGCCCGATCTGTACTCCCCCGAGGTGCTGTACTGGCACCAGGACTTCCGCGTGCTGCTGGCCATGCGGTACGTCGCCTCGCTCGCGGAGGACTTCGGCGTCGCGACCGAGATCCGCGAGGTGCTCGCGATGCCGCTCGGCGCCTCCGAGATCACGCTGGAGGAGGCGGTCTCGATGTACGAGGGGCTGACGACCGGCCGGGCCTGGCAGTTCCCGGGCCACGCGGGTCGCACGCGCACCGACCCCGTCCAGACCTCGACGCTGCTGATCGCGGAGATCCGGGACGTGGACGGCCGCGTGCTCTACCAGGCCGAGCCCGCCTCCACGCGCATCACCGACCCGGTCGTGGGCGCCATGACCGACGACATCCTGCGCAACGTCGTGCTCTACGGCACGGGTCGCCGGGCCTCGTCCGCCATCCGCCTCGGCGGCGCCGTGGTGCCGGTGGGCGGCAAGACGGGGACCACGAACGACTTCCGCAACGCAGCCTTCGTGGGCTACGCGCCGCGTGCCACACCCGAGGGCTTCGTCGTCGAGGGCGGGTTCACGGTGGGGGCCTACGTCGGCTACGACGACAACCGCTCGATGTCGGCGGGCCGGATCCGCATCGCGGGCGCATCGGGTGCGCTGCCGGCCTGGATCGGCACCCTGCAGGGCCTGGCCTCGGGCGGTCTGCTCGGGGATCCGCCCACGGTGGCCGCGGTGGACGGAGTCTGGCCGATGGTCCCTCCGCCCCGCTCGAGCCGCGTGACGGTCGACGCCACCGTGGGGCTGCCCGCGACGGGAGAGGGGACCGCGACCGTGCTCGTGCGCGAGGCCTGGGACGCCTCCCTGCCGGACCTCGCGGTGCAGCGGATCGAGCGTCCCCCGCGCATCGCGCCGAACACCGAGGACGCGCTGCTGCTGTCGACGCCCGACGAGGAGTGAGCGGGCTCAGCGCTGGGTGCAGACCGCCACGTTGCCCGTCAGGCCACAGGACCAGGTCCCGGGGCTGATGGGGTGGAAGCGCGCCGGGACGCTGCCCTTGAAGAACAGGGTGCAGTCCTCCTGCTCGGGGACGCCCTCGAAGACGGCGGTGTTGAGCGTGATCGCGGCACGCTCGCGGTAGGTCGCACAGGTCAGCTCGAACGAGGAGCCGCGCGGAAGCTCGGTCGTCGTGATCACGTTGACGCGGCCCGGGGCGTCCGCGACGGCCTGGTGGGCGACCTCCTGCTGGGTGCAGCGGTCGAGCGTGCACGTCCATCGACCAGGGTTGTCGATGGTGCCGCTCTTGCGGACCAGGTTCACGGTGCAGCTCTGCGGGCGGGCGTCGATGGAGGCGACGCCGTCCTTGACGACGCCCTTGTGCACGCCGTCGGCGCACTCGAGCACGACGGCGGTCACCAGCGGATCGGTGACGGTGATCTGCAACGCCTGGGCATGGGCAGCGGCGATGGCGAGCCAGGGGAGCACGCGGACCTCCTCGGGAGCAACCCGAACGGACCGCCAGTATTCCACGCTCCGCCCCTCCTGGCGCCCCCTCCCGCTCCCCCTCCCGCTCCCCCTCCCGCTCCCGCTCCCGCTCCCGCTCCCCCTCCCGCTCCCGCTCCCGCTCCTGCCCCAATTATTCGGCGGCACATCCATCCGCGTGAGTAAAGGACTCACGCCGATCATACGTCGATGATGTGCCGCACGTCAGCCCGACGAGCCGTGCCTCCCCACTCCCGCCACGAACCGCGCCACGCCAGCCGCGGCCTCACCCAGCACCGCCTCGCCGCGGAGGTACTCGGCCCGCAGCACCTCGTCCTCGGGTCCGTCGAACGCGCCGAGCACGCCCGCCCGATCGGCGCGCAGGCAGGCCTGGGGCAGGGCAGACAGCTCTCGGGCGAGGGCCTCGGCCGCCACGCGCGCCTCGCCGGCCTCCACGACCCGGTTCGCGAGCCCCATCGCCAGCGCCTCCTCCGCGCCGACCGCGCGCCCCGTGAGCACGAGATCCATGGCACGCGACTGCCCGATGAGCCGCGTGAGCCTTACGGTTCCGCCATCGATCAGTGGCACGCCCCACCGTCGGCAGAACACGCCGAGCACGGCGTCCCGCTCCACCACCCGCAGGTCGCACCAGCACGCGAGCTCGAGCCCGCCCGCCACCGCGTGCCCGGAGATCGCCGCGATCACCGGCTTGGACAGCCGCATCCGCGAGGGACCCATCGGCCCGTCGCCCTCCGCCGAGAGCCGGTTGCGCCGATCCGGGTCCGCGAACGCCTTGAGGTCCGCGCCCGCGCAGAACGTGCCGCCCGCACCCCACAGCACGGCCACGTCCGACGCGTCGTCGTCGTCGAAGGCGCGGAAGGCCTCGGAGAGCGCCTCGGCCGTCGGCCGGTCGACGGCGTTGCGCGCCTCGGGGCGGTCCAGGATCACCGTGGTGACCCGATCCCGGGTCTCGATCCTCACCATCTGCACCTCCCGGCGCGTCAGGGTACTCCACGGGGATGGCGCACGACCTCGTCCTCTCGAGCGGCTTCCTCGCGTTCGCGCGGCACGCCGGCTTCCTGGCGGCGGTGGAGGAGCTTCGGCTCCCCGTCGACGGCCTCTGCGGCACGAGCTCGGGCGCGCTCGTCGGCTCCCTGTGGGTCGCGGGGATGCCGGCGCGCCGTGTCCTCGAGCTGCTCACGGCGCACGCCCCGCTCGCCTGGTGCCGGCCGCACGTCCGCGTCTGGCGAGGGCTGTTCGTGCTCGACGGGATGATGGAGGAGCTCGCGCGCCACCTCCCGACCACGATCGAGGAGCTGCCGCTGGCGTTCGGCGCGGGCGTCGTCGCGCCCGATGGCCACGAGGTCGTCCGTGCGGGGAGGCTCGTCGAGGCCGTCGCCGCCTCGTGCGCCGTCCCCTGGCTGTTCGCGCCGGTGGCAGTGGGCGGGCGCTCCTGCGTCGACGGCGCCCGCGCCGATCGGCTGGGGCTCGGTGCCTGGCGGGAGGCGCGCCCCGATCGCCCGCTCGTGGTCCACGCGATCGACCGCACGGGGGGCGTGGACGCGCCGACCGACCTCGGCGGGGCGCGCCTGGTGCGCTCCGCGAGGTCCGGCGCGAGCCTCTGGTCGCTCGGCGACGTGCAGCGGCAGTTCGAGGAGAGCCGTCTCGCGACGCTGACGCAGCTCAGACCAGGCTGAGGTCGCCCGAGCGATCGGCGAGCGCGAGCCCTCCGCCCGACCCCTCCGCGAGCATCAGCGTGCCCGCGCCGCCATGGCGGGTGTGGATCGCCTCCACGACCGCCTGCAGCTCGTCGGCGCCGCCGGGGTCCAGATCCTGGAGCACCCGCAACCGCGGGACCACCGCGAGGGTGCCGCGGGCGGCGAGGTTCCGTGCGGCGTAGGCGCGAAGGTCACCGAAGGGCAGGAACCTGAGCAGGACGTGCTCCGGCAGCAGGCGATCCGGGTGATCGCGCAGCAGGCGTGCGGTCTGGCGCGCCAGCAGCTCCTGCTCGTCCGGCGTCCAGTCGCCGCACACGCCGCTCGTCCAGGGCGCCAGCGCCGAGTCCAGCGCGCGGGTCCCCTCGAGCCGACGCAGCCGACGCAGGGCCTGTACACGGAGCTCGTGGTGCTCCGAGCGCACCAGCAGATCGATCGCGAGCACGCTGGCTGCGGGGGTGCGCAGCAACGACAGGGCGGCGCGGCGGGTCGGCGGGCGGACGCTGGGGTCGAGGACGACGGACAGCAGCAGCCCCTCGTCCTGCAGGCGACGCCCGGCCTCCATCCGCAAGGTGGCGTCGGCGCTGGTCCGGGCCGCCTCCAGCGCGGCCCTCGCCGCACGTGGATCCTCCTCCGACAGCCGGTCCCAGGCGCGCACGCGCACGTCGGGCACCGGGTCCTCCAGCGCCATGCGGCGCGCGCCGTCGAGCTCGGTCGCCACCAGGGCGGCGCGCAGGGCACGCACGGTCTCCAGGAGCAGCCCCTCGCCGTGCTGGCGCGACAACCCACACACCCACAGCCGACGCCCGGACACGCGGACGACCAGCGGGCGCGCGGCGAGGATCTCCCGTCGCAGCTCCGAGGTGCAGCACAGCGCCCCACGGGTCACGGCCCAGGCGCGGTCGAACGCGGCGTCCCCCGTGGAGCGGGGCGCGAGGACGAGGTGCGCGGAGGGTGGGCCGCCCTCGAGGTCGGTCGCGGCGGCGCCCGTCGCCTCCACCCGCCCGTCGCCGTACCAGCGGACGAGGATCGTCCCGCGTGGATCCTGGATCTCCCGGCGCTCGATCTCCCCGGGATCCCGCGTGGGATCGAGGACCGATGCGATCGCCCGCTCGCGTCGGGCGCGCTCGCCCAGGCAGATCGCGCCGAGGGACGCGAGGACCGCGGCCGCGGCGAGCAGGAGGGGGACGATCAGCTCCAGACGACCTCCTCTCGGACGTCATACCCGCACCGGACGCGATCTGGCGCTGTGCGATGCTGCGCCCATGGAACGACAGGACCTGCTGGACGCCTACCGCCGCACCCGCGACCGCACCGAGCGGCTCGCCTGGCCGCTCTCCCCCGAGGATCAGGGGCTGCAGGCCTTCCCCGACGCCAGCCCCACCCGCTGGCACCGCGCGCACACGACCTGGTTCTTCGAGACCTTCGTGCTGGGGCCGCGCGGTGTCCCTGCCCACGAACCGGCCTGGGGGGTGCTGTTCAACTCCTACTACGAGGCGGTGGGACCGCGGCACTCGCGCCCCGAGCGGGGGTTGCTCTCCCGCCCCTCCACCTCCGAGGTCGGCGCCTGGCGCCACGTGGTGGACGAGCGCATGGAGGAGCTGCTGACGGGGCTCGACGACGGGGCCCTGGCCGAGGTCACGCCCCTGGTCACCCTCGGCCTCGCGCACGAGCAGCAACACCAGGAGCTGCTGGTGACGGACATCGTGGCCGCGTTCGCCCGCCACCCGCTGCGCCCCGCGATGCTCGACCTGCCGGACCTCCCGCCGGTCGACCCCCCGGACGAGGGCTGGATCGAGCACCCTGGTGGTCGCGCCCGCATCGGGCACGAGGGCGTGGGCTTCGCCTTCGACAACGAGGGCCCGGCGCACGACGTGTGGCTGGCGCCGTTCGCGCTGCAGCGGCGCCTGGTGACGGTCGGCGAGTGGGCGGCCTTCGCCCGCGACGGCGGGTACGCGACCCCGTCGCTGTGGCTGTCCGACGGCATCGCCCGGGTCCGCGCCGAGGGCTGGGAGGCACCGGCGTACACGCGGCTCGAAGGGGACGCGGTGGTGGTCTTCGGGCCGCACGGGGAGCGCGAGGCCGACGCCGACGAGCCCGTCCTGCACCTGTCCTTCTACGAGGCCGACGCGCTCGCCACCTGGCTCGGCGGGCGGGTCCCCACGGAGGCCGAGTGGGAGGTGGCCTTCGCCGACGCCGCCGACGATCCCTGGCGCGACGAGCGGCTGGTCCCGGCGCAGGCCGCCTCGCCCTACGGCGCCGCCTGGCAGTGGACGCGCAGCGCCTACGAGCCCTACCCGGGCTACCGTCCGGCCGCGGGGGCGGTCGGGGAGTACAACGGCAAGTTCATGATCGACCAGCAGGTCCTGCGCGGCGGCAGCGTGTTCACGCCACCGGGCCACAGCCGACCCACGTACCGGAACTTCTGGCCGGCGCGGACGCGCTTCCAGGCGACGGGGCTGAGGCTGGCGCGAGATCTTCGGTGAAACGGTCGGCCGCGAACGTGGACGTCTGGCCATGACCGATCCGACCCACCCCGTCCTCGCCGCCGTCGCCCAGGGCCTCGGCGCGCGCCACCGCACGCTCCCGCCGTGGTTGTTCTACGACCGGCGTGGCTCCGAGCTCTTCGAGCGCATCACCGAGCTGCCCGAGTACTACCTGACCCGGGCGGAGCGGGAGATCCTGGAGACCCGCAGCGACGACATCGTGAGGCTGGCGGCCTCGGGCGCGGAGGATCCGCTGCACGTGGTCGAGCTGGGTGCCGGCTCCGCCACCAAGACCCAGCTGCTGTTGCGCGCCGTCGTCCGGCTGCAGGGCGCCTGCACCTTCCTGCCCGTCGACGTGTCCGAGGCCGCCCTGGACGGCGCCGTCGAGCGACTGGACCGCGAGGAGCCCGGGCTGCGCGTGCGACCCGTCGCCGGCACGCACCACGAGGCGCTGCCGGTGATCGGCGAGCTCGGACCGCGCCGGCTGGTGCTGTTCCTGGGCAGCTCGATCGGCAACCACGAGGACGAGGAGGCCGTGGCGCTGCTGTCCGCCGTCGCGGAGCAGCTCGCGCCGGGCGGGTGCCTGCTGCTCGGGACCGATCGCCGCAAGGACCCCGCCGTGCTGCTCCCGGCGTACGACGATGCGCAGGGCGTGACCGCCGCCTTCAACCTCAACCTGCTGCACCGGCTGCGACGGGAGCTCGGCGCGGACTTCGACGTGTCGTCGTGGCGCCACGAGGCCCGCTGGAACGACGCCCACAGCCGTGTCGAGATGCACCTCGTGAGCACGGTGGCGCAGGTCGTGACCGTCCCCGGCGCGGGGAGCTTCCACTTCGAGGCTGGCGAGTCCATCCACACCGAGAGCAGCATCAAGTACGCCCGGCCGCGGGTGGAGCGCCTCCTGCGCGACGCGGGCTTCGAGCCCGTGGAGGTGCTGACCGACGCCAACGAGCGCTTCGACCTGCACCTGGCACGCCGCGTTCAGGGGTAGAGCAGGCGTCCGCGCCAGCCGTCCGAGGTGCGCCGGTACTCCGCGCGATCGTGGAGCCGGTGGTCGCGGTCGACCCAGAACTCGAGCCGCTCGGGGACGATGCGGAACCCACCCCAGGACGGTGGGCGCGGCACCTCGTCGGGGAACCGCTCGGCCATGGCCGCCATGCGATCCTCCAGCTCCTTCCGGGACCCGAGCTCGTCGGACTGGCGGCTGGCCCAGGCCCCGAGCTGGCTGTCGCGGGCGCGGGTGGCGAAGTAGGCGTCGGAGACCGCATCGGAGACGAGCTCCACGTCGCCCTCCGCCCGCACCTGGCGCCGCAGGCTCTTCCAGTGGAAGCACAGGGCGGCGCGCGGGTTGCGCGTCATCTGGCGGCCCTTGGGGCTCGAGAAGTGCGTGTACACGACGAAGCCGCGGTCGTCGAGGTCCTTGAGGAGGACCATCCGCACCGAGGGCGCGCCGCGCTCGTCGACGGTGGCCAGCGCGACGGCGTCGTGCACCACGGGCTCGCTGACCAGGGCCTCCGCCAGCCAGCTGCGGAACAGGACGAACGGATCGCCCGACAGGTCGAACACGCGGCACCTCCTCGCGCGGTCAGGTTGTCCCGCTCCCGCCCGTCGCGCACGCGCCGGGTGACAGGTTGTCGCGCGAGCGCGCGATCATGGGCGTGAGCCCGTCGCTCACGGCTGGCACGGTGGCTGCACACACCCCCGCCGGAGGTGTCCGATGGAGCCACGGTGGGGGTCGTTGTCGCTGGCGGTGGTCGGCCCGCCGACGCTGGTGCTGGCGGTGGCCTGGGCCAACGGGTGGCTCGTGGGGCCGATCCCCGAGCGGGTCGTGACGGGCACCGAGGACTGCGTCACCACCGACCTGCTCGTGACCGGTGCGTCGCTCGCCGCCGCGCTCGGCAGCGACGAGGAAGGCGCGGCGCGCGTGTCGGCGGCGGCGCTGGTGGGGGCCTCGCGCTGCGCACGCCTGGGTGAGCTGCCGGCGGGCAGCGAGGTCGACATGATGCGCCTCGCCGAGCGTGGCCTCCCCTGGATCGTGGCGAACGAGGGCGCGGATCTCGCGAACGAGCAGCTGGTCGACGTGTGGCGCCTGGCTGCGGAGCAGGAGCAGGTCGGCGGGATGCTCGCCACCTTCGTGTGGATCGGCGTGGAGGCGCAGGTGGAGTCCGCGCTCCACCGCCGGCTGGACGCTGTCGACGACGACCACCGCGAGGACCTCGCGGCCCGTCTGCGCGTCGTGGCGGAGGTGCCCGTCGATCTCGAGCAGGTCGGTCGGTACGAGCAGCGCGACCTGTGGCGGCGAGGCCTGGTGGACGGCTTGCCCGCGGTGTCGGAGCGGGTCGGTGGCGCGGCGGCGATGGCGGAGGAGCTCCGGCGCGGCGTGCGCCTGACGAGGGCGGAGGCCCGCTCCCTGGCCGACGAGCTGTAGGTGGGACCGGCCTGGGCGGATAGGATGTCCGCCGATGTGGTGGCAGCTGCTGCAGGCCTGTGGCGGTCCGACGATCGCGGACGGCACGCCGATCGGGACACCGTCGGCGGACACGGGGAGCTCCACGGGCTCCACGCCGGGGCAGCTGTCGCCGGTGGTGAGCGCCTCGGAGAACGTCGAGGCGGTGCTGCACGTGAGCTGGGAGGCGCCCGAGGGCTCCCGCTCCCGGGTCGAGGTGACGCTCGCCGATGGCGGGGAGCGGGTCACCGCGTCCGTCGACGGACCCCATCCGGATCTCGTGCTGATCGGGCTCCCCGCGAACGAGCCGCTCTCGATCCGGGCGGTCAGCGACACGCCGGATGGGCAGCTGCGGAGCGCACCGATCGCCGTTCAGCTGACGCCGCCGGCCGACCTGCCCCGGCTGGTGGTCGATCGGTCCGAGCCGGGCGCGGAGGCGAGCGCGGGCTGGCTCCTGGCCACGATCACCACGGACTTCGGCGCCCAGGACAACCGCTCGTGGATCGTGATCTGGGACCTCGAGAGCGGGCAGCCGGCCTGGTGGTGGGCGTTGGCGCCGGGCCACGTCTCGGTCACTCCCTCGCTCGGCGCCACGCCCGGCACGATCGTGTGGGACGACTACGATCTGGGCGTCCCCGCGCTGACCGCGACCGCCTTCCGGGCCGCGCTGGACGGCTCGCGGGTGGAGGTCTCCCCGCTGCCGCTCGGCCACCACGCGGTGGCGGAGGCCGCGCCGGGGCAGCTGACCTGGTGCGCACGGGACACCGTGCCCGGAGCGCTGCCCAACACCTGGATCACGGCCGATCGGGTCTACACCGCGCCGGCGGACGCGACCGGGGCGCCCACCGAGCTCGTGGGGCTGCGGGACGCGGTGTATGGCGGGACCTACACCCCCGCGTGTGAGCACCCGGCGCTGCCGCTGCCCTACGACGGCCACTTCCCGGTGTTCGAGTGGAGCCACCTGAACTCGCTGGTGCGCGTGGGGTCGGACTGGTGGCTCTTCCTGCGCTGGACCGACACGATGGTCCGGGTCGACGGCGCCACTGGCGAGGTCCTGTGGCGCATGGGCGGGCCCGACTCGGACTTCACGGCACCCGACGGCTCACCGCTGTGGGACGGCGCCGAGCACAGCTTCGTCTCGCACCCGCACCTGTCGGACGCCTGGGAGACCGGGTTCGTCGCCTTCGACAACGGTGATCACGCGACCCCGAAGGTCTCGTCGCTGGTGGTGTTCGACGTCGACCAGGCAGCGCGCACCGTGCGCCAGCGGCTGCGCTTCCCGGATCCGCAGGGCCGCTACGTGGGCATCCTCGGCGACGCGCGCCGGCTGCCCGGGGGGCACGTGCTCGGCTCCTGGTCGGTGCTCGGCGAGCTCGACGAGATCACGCTGGACGGCGAGGAGGTCTGGCGGGCGCACACGGTGCCCGCGAAGGCCGTGGGCCGCGTGATCCACCTCCCCGAGCTGCCCGGGTGGGCGCCGTGATCGCCTGGCTGCTGGCGTGCTCCGGGAGCGGCACACTCACGGTCGCGGACGACCGGCCGGCTCCGCACACGGGGGAGACCGGCACGACGCCCGTGCCCACCACCTTCGAGGGGCTCGCGGAGGCCAGCGGGCTGCGCGTGTCCGCCGGGAGCTTCACGTTCACCGACAGCGCCGACTGCTGCCGGCCCGGCGTGTCCTGCCTGTGGAACAACCCCTCGACGCCGTACGGGGTGTACGCGGTGCCGCCGCTGCCGGACGAGCCTCCCGTGCCCGCGGTGGACGGCTGGTCGAGCCTGTTCCGGATGCGCGGCGACGAGGCCGTGGTCTACCTCGGGCGGACGCCGCCGCGCGCCGCCTACTTCTCCTTCCGCACCTACGCCCAGTACCGACCCGAGCCCCTGCCGCAGACCGGCGAGCTCGTCCCGCTGCCCGTCCTGGGGAGCCTCGGCCCCTCCCTCAACCAGATCGTGGTCGGCGAGCGCGCCGGTGCCGACGCCGTCTGGGACGCGCCGATGGCGGTGGTCACCACGGCCGACGCCGCCCTCGAGCGGCAGATCGTGGACTGGCTCGTCCAGACGGGCTGGGACGCCGATCACGTGCAGGTGGACCGGATCCCGCCGGGAGAGGCGCGGCTCGGCGTGGGCGAGGACGCGGACCTGCTCTCGATGGTCGTGCGGGTGGCGCTCTTCGAGGACGCGGACGCGGGGGCAGCCTGGATGGCGGACCCGGGCGCCACCGTGCTGCGCCTCACGCCCCTCGTCGAGCGGCCCGTCGCCGAGCCCCACCCACGGCAGCCGATCCCACCCGGCGGAAGCGGCACGGGCGAGGAGGCGTGGGCGTCGGCCGAGGCGGCCCTGGGCGAGGCGATCCTCGGCGGGTTCCCTGGCTTCCTGGTGTTCGAGCAGACGAGCAACCCGCTGCGCGAAGAGACCTACGACTGCCTCCCCACGCTGACCTGCTTCGGCGAGTCGACCGACCGGTACAATGCTCGTATCCCGAGCTTCTTCCTCTGGGACGACGGGTCGTTCGTGCTGTCCTGGGGCGTGAACCACGGGCGGGTGGGCAAGGCGACGTACAGCAGCGTCGCCATCAACACCGTCGTGAACCAGATCGGGCTGGACGCGGTGGACTCGACCGGCATGCCGGGCAGCGCGCGCGCCTTCGTCGACGATCCGCTGGTGGACGACCTCTACGTGGTGGCCGTCGCTCGCGACTGCGCTGCCGTCGGCGCGACCCTGGCCTCGCTCGGTCACGACGGCGCCGCCGTGCCCTGCATGGAGGTCCCCACCACCTGCCCGGGGGTGGGCTTCGCCGAGCCGATGATGCTCAACTGGCGGGCGTACCTCGAGGAGGCCACGAACGCTGCGCCCATCCCCGAGGAGCTCGTGCTGGACCGCGTCGTGAAGATCGTGCCGCGTCCGGGCGGGTCGCCGTGAGGTGGGGGCGGCTGCTGGCCTTCCTGGGCTACGGGGCGGTGCTGCACCTCGCGGCGTCGGGGCTGTACGACGCGCTCGTGACCAGCGGCCACAAGGCCCTGCGCAACGACCGGGTGTTCCTGGCGGGGCCCGCCGAGGTGGACGTGCTGGTCCTCGGCGACAGCCACCCGCGCACGGGCATCGACGTCCGCTTCCTCGGGCGGGCCTGCGCGAGCCTGGCGATCGGCGGACAGGACCTCGTGAAGAGCTGGTACCGCTTCCACCAGCTGGTGGAGGAGGGCGACAAGCACGTGGGGACGCTGGTCGTCGGGCTGGACCCCTCGTCCTTCAGCGCCTGGCGGTCGGACGTGTTCGCGCCGGAGGTCGTGTGGGGGCGGTACGTCGACTTCTGGGAGCTCGGGCGAGAGCAGGGGGAGCCCCGGAAGTACGTCCAGCCCTGGCTCGAGGCGCACGTCGTGCCGTACGCGGGTGAGCTGCGCACGTTCAACCAGCTGCGCACACGGCGCTTCGGCTTCGGCGACGACCTCCCGCGAGGCTTCTTCTCGGCGCTCCCGCCGATGGAGCGACGGACGAAGGCGCTGGCGGACGCGAAGGAGCACTTCAAGGACCAGGACCTGGCGCACCCGCCGCTGCGCGAGGCCTGGCGGCGGCTCGTGGGTTGGGCCGACGAGCACGGGGTGGCGGTGGTGGCCCTGACGTTCCCGACCACCCCCGAATACGAGGTGTGGGTGCGGCGCACCGGCGCGCGCGAGAAGATGGAGAGCGAGGTGGCGCGCCCGTTCGTGCAGGCCGATCCCGAGCACCACGTCTGGCTCGACTGGCACACGCTGTTCGACGCCCACCCCGAGGCCTTCGCCGACAGCAACCACCTCAACGCGGGCGGACGCGCCGTGCTCAGCCGACGCCTGGCCGAGGAGCTGCGCAGGCGGGGGTGGCTCGGCGACCGCGCGGGAGGCCCGGGCTTCGCGCCCGACGACGACCTGCTGCTCGAGGAGACCCCGTGATCCCGGCGGACCTCGGGCCCTGGTGCCAGTCGCCGTCCCTGCGCGAGGAGGTGGACCTCGAGCGCATCGGCGCGTACCGCGGCCTGGGTGAGGTGTTCACCGAGGTCCTGGAGATCGCCGGCGAGCACACCTCGATCGCGGGCCGCACGTGCGAGGGGCTGCCGCTGGTGCGCGTCGATCTGCCCGGGGAGGAGTCCGACGGGCCGGTCGCGCTGGTGATCGGCGGCATCCACGCGATGGAGTTCATCGGCGTGGAGGTGGCGCTGGCGCTGTTGCGGCAGCTCGTGCGGGAGCGTGGGCGGCGCCGCGTCGTCCTGTTCCCGCTGCTCAACCCCGAGGGGTACCTCCGGGCGGAGACGGACCTGCGCGCGGGCCGCCGGCGCTTCGTGCGGTCGAACTCGGTGGGCGTGGACCTCAACCGCAACTGGCCGACGCACTGGCGCACGACGCGCCTGCCCCAGCGCATCCTGACGTTCCTCGGGTCGGCGGGGAGCGCGCCGCTGTCGGAGCCCGAGGTCGCGATGGTGGTCGAGGCGATGGCACCCGTGGCCGCCGAACGACGGTTGGAGCGCGCCCTGTCGCTGCACAGCTTCGGCAACAAGCTGCTCGTGCCCTACGGTGGGCGCTGGCGCCGCCCGCTCGGGTCGGACGCGCACGACGGTCACGCGCTCGAGGTCCGCGCTCGCCTGCGCGACCGGTACCACCTCACGACGCCGGCGCGTTGGGTGCCCGGCCTGTTCGCCTACGGCATGGAGCTGGACCACTTCCACGCCTGGGGAGCGGATCCGCTGCTCGTGGAGTGCAGCAGCGGCGGGCTGTCGCTGACCGACCCCGCGTCCTGGCTGCACCCGTTCCGCTGGTTCAACCCGCCGGACCCGACGCGCCAGGCCGCGGAGCTGGCGGTCGCCCTGGTGCCCTTCCTCCAGGGCTGAACCGGGAAGCCGGTGGGTGTATGCTTCGCCTCCCCGCGAAGGAGAGGTCCGATGCCCACCAAGACCAAGCCTGCGAACGCCATCGACAAGCTGCTGGAGAGCCTGCCGGAGCGTCGCCCGGAGACGAAGAGCCTGGAGGCCATCCTCGACAAGCTGTCGGAGGAGGATCGGCGGGAGGCGTACCGCATCCTCTACGGAGACCTCCCAGAGACGCTCACGATCCCCGAAGAGGTCGTGCGGACCGCCGCGGCCAACGACTACGACGTGGCGGCCTGGCGCTTCGTCGCGGCCCGGGAGCAGCGCCGTCCGCCGCGGGTGGTGCGCGTGGGGGTGATCCAGAACCAGGTGGTCAAGCCCACGACCGCGCCCGTGGACGAGCAGTACGAGGCCATCGCGGACCGCGTCGAGCTCATGATCGCGGCGGCGGCGGCGATGGGCACGAACGTGCTCGGCCTGCAGGAGGCGTGGACGATGCCGTTCGCGTTCTGCACGCGCGAGAAGGAGCCGTGGCTCGAGTTCGCGGAGACCGTGGACGGACCCTCGACGCAACGCCTCGCGCGCCTGGCCAAGCGGTACAACATGGTCATCGTCTCGCCGATCCTCGAGCGCGACGAGGCGCACGGCGGCACCATCCACAACACCGCCGTCGTCATCGGCAACCGCGGCAACATCATCGGGACGCACCGCAAGAACCACATCCCCCGCGTCGGCGACTTCAACGAGTCGACCTACTACATGGAGGGGACGGACGGTCACCCGGTGTTCGACACGGAGTTCGGCAAGGTCGCCATCAACATCTGCTACGGGCGGCACCACCCCCTGAACTGGCTGATGTTCGGCATCAACGGGGCCGAGATCGTGTTCAACCCCTCGGCGACCGTCGGGGCCCTGTCCGAGCCGCTCTGGCCGATCGAGGCGCGGTGCGCGGCCATCGCCAACAACTACTTCACGGCGTCGATCAACCGCATCGGCACCGAGGTCTTTCCGAACGCGTTCACGTCCGGCGACGGGCGGGCCGCGCACCACGACTTCGGCCACTTCTACGGCAGCTCCTACATCACCGCCCCCAACGGGTCGCGGACCCCGGGGCTGTCGCGCGTCCGCGACGGCGTGCTGGTCAGCGAGATCGATCTGAACCACTGCCGCCAGGTGCGCGACAAGTGGGGCTTCCAGATGACGGGTCGCATCGAGGAGTACGCCGCCTGGCTGACCGAGGCCGCCAAGCCCGGCTTCCGGCCGCAGGTGATCCCGGATCGCGGGTCCGATGCCTGACCTGCGCGGCGTGTGGCCGGCGCTGCTCGTGGGCTGCGCCGCGCACCTCGGGCCGCCGACCGAGCCTCCGCCGAAGGACGAGGGCGTGGGGGCCACGGTCGCCCGCGCCTGCTGGGTGGAGTACGCCCGCGACGTGATGCCGGGCAAGCTCGCGGTCGCGCACCGGGGGCAGCCCGAGGACCAGGACAGCACGCAGTCCGGCCTGCTGATCACCGGGGAGGGCGGCACCTTCCTCATCGACGGCGGGATGGCGGTCGATCTCGCGCACGAGGTCGAGGGCGTGCACGGCCTGCCCCGGTACTTCCTGAACCGCGCCTCCAAGACCTGGGATCGCCTCCAGACCCCGGTGGAGGCGGTGACGTCGACCGGCACCGACCCCGCGTCGCTCACGGCGGCGCTCCCGACCCACGGCCACTTCGACCACCTGGGCGGGCTGCTCGATCTGCCCGATGTCCCCGTGTGGATGCCGGAGCCCGAGATCGAGGTGGCCCGGCGGTCCGCGGCCGGTGAGCGCGAAGGCACCACCCCCAACGACGCGATCGGCGTGCTCCCGCGCGCGGTGTCGCTGTCGATGGACGGCCCTGGCGCCTGGTCCTGGTCGTCGGGGCACGATCTGATGGGCGACGGCAGCGTCCTCGTCGTGCCGCTGCCCGGTCACACGCCCGGCAGCGTGGGGATCCGGGTCGCGCTTCCCGACGGCCGCGAGGTCTTCCTGGTGGGCGACGCGGTCTGGCTCCGCGAGGGGTACGAGGAGCGGGAGCCCAAGAGCTGGCTCGCGAGCCGGTTCGTGGACGACGACGTCGATGCCGCCGGGGTCCAGGTCGCGCGCCTCTGGGCGCTCCACCAGGCGCTCCCGGACGTGCTCATCCTGCCCGCCCACGACCGGCGGGCGTGGCTCGAAGCGTTCGGATCGCCGGGGTGTGTGGGAGATCCTCCGACGCCCGGTCCGGAGCCAACGACAGCGCCAGGGTGAACGTCGAGCCGACGCCGGGCGCGCTCTCGACCGTCAGGTCACCCGCCATGCGGCGCGCCAGCTCACGGGACAGCGCGAGGCCCAGCCCGGTCCCGCCGTATTCCGCGTGACCGGCCCGGTGCACCTGCTCGAAGCGACGGAACAAGCGGGATACCTGCTCTCCGTCCATGCCCACCCCGGTGTCGCGGACCGACACCCGCGCGAGGCCGTCGGACACCTCCGCCAGCAGGTCGATGCGGCCGTTCTCCGTGAACTTGTTCGCGTTCGACAACAGGTTCAGGAGGATCTGGCGGATGCGCACCGCGTCGCCTCGCACGACCAGGGCCGCGGTGCGCACGGTCAGCGTGTTCCCTCGCTGCTCGGCGAGCACCGCCACCGCCTCGGTCAGCTCCTCCAGCACCTCGTCGAGCGCGACCGTCTCCTCGCGGACCTCGAGCCGGCCCGCGTCGAGCTTGGACAGATCGAGCACGTCGTCGAGGAGGCGGAGGAGGTACCGGCCGGACTGCACGATGCGCTGCAGCTCCTCCTGCTCCCCGCCTCGCTCCTCCTCGAGCAGCTCGGCGTACCCGATGATCGCGTTGAGGGGGGTGCGGAGCTCGTGGCTCATGTTGGCGAGGAAGGTGCTCTTGGCCCGGCTCGCACCCTCTGCCGCGTGTCGCGCCTCGATCGCTTCCTCTCGCGCGGCCACCAGCTGCCGCTCGGTCTGACGCAGCTCGCGGACGTCGGTGAGGACCACCACGACGACGGGGCGTCCCCGGTGCAGCAGGGGCGCGAAGGACGCCAGCGCAGGCACGCCGCCGAGCTCGAGCGGGATCCCTCGGGAGGCCTCGCCCGTGAGCGCGCGTTCCGCCCCGGCCCGAAGGGGGCTGTCCTCGGGGAGCGGCGCCCCGAGCCGCTGGTCGCCCAGGCCGAACGAGCGCAGGGCGTGGCGGTTGGCGTACAGCACGCACCCGAGCCGATCGACGACGAGGAGCCCCTCGGACAGCTCGTCCATGGCCGGCCGAGCGCTGTCCTCGATGGAGAAGTCGAGGAGGCCGTGGCGGTGGATCGCGAGGACGAGGCAGGTGTGGAACACCGGGATCGTGACGTGGTACAGCGGCCACTCGGTCAGCCGGCCCACCACCGCGAAGGCGCCCACCATCGGCATCAGCAGGCCGATCGCCACGAGGTGGGCCGCGTGGCGCCTCACCGGGTGCTTCCGCCAGCGCCAGACGTAGTGCGAGGCGAAGCCCAGCAGGGCGATGATGGTGATCCCGCCGTAGAGGCGTTGCAGCGTGTCGGGGAGCCCCGGGACGGGCTGGAGCGAGCGGCCGAGCAGCGGGTGGGGGAAGACCTCGGGGTGGATCGCGCCGCAGAGGTGGGCGCTGACGATGGCCAGGACGCCACCGTACAGGGCCATCAGGGGCAGGGGCCTACGTGCCAGCGGCGACTGATCGAGCAGGGCCATGAAGTGCAGGCCGGTGGCCGCCATGAGCGAGGAGGACCACGCGAGCGCGCGGTTCCAGGCGATTGCCCCGTCGTCGGTGGCGGCGAGCGCCGGGAGCAGGCTCTGCAGCTGGTATGCGACGGTCGCCATCACCGAGACCAGGAACGCGACCACGGTGGCGTCCTTGGGCAACGTTCGCAACGACGCCAGGCCGATCGTCGTCGACAGCGCGGCCGGGACACCCAGCAGCAGCAGGAGGACGGGTCGGGAGGTGGGGTCGAGCGTCAGGTCCACGAGATGGGTGTCCTCCCGGATCCGCCGCGCCGGGGACCCGGATGACCGATGATACGGATCGACGACCGCTGGGTGCAGGTCGGGGAGGCGGACCGTGGTCGGTTGGGTGACGCTCGCGCTGGCGAACCCCGATCCCCCCGTGATCCCGCCCGCTTCCACGGAGCTCGTGCTCACGGTGGTCCCGACCGCGGATGCGAGCGAAGGCCAGCTGACGCGATGGACGCGGGGCGACAGCGGCGCCTGGGCCCGGATGGGGAGCGCGGTCCGCGTCCGGCTGGGAGCGGACGGCACGGCCTGGGGGAGGGGACTGCACCCGGCGCAGCCCGGCCGACAGAAGCAGGAGGGGGACGATCGAGCGCCGGCGGGCGTGTTCGCGCTGGGCGACGCCTGGGGCTACGCCGCCGGAGCACCGCCGACGTGGACCTGGCCCTACCACGCGACCGGCCCGCGCGATCTGTGGGTCGAGGACCCCGGCTTCCCGCACTACAACGAGCACCTGCTGGTCGAGGGGGACCGGCCGTTGGTCGACTGGGAGGCGGCGTCCGTGATGCGGGCCCGCGATCCGTCTCACGCCCTCAAGGTGTTCGTGGCCCACAACGCTCCGCCCGACGCCGTGCCGGGAGCAGGGTCCGCGATCTTCCTGCACATCTGGCGTGACGACGGCGCCCGGGCGACCGCCGGCTGCACGTCGATGGCCCGGCCCGACCTCGAGGAGCTGGTGGGGTGGCTCGATCCCGCCGCCCACCCCGTCTACGTCCTGCTCCCGGCCGACGATCTGGCCCGGCTCGGCCCCACCTGGGGCCTGCCGACCCCCTGAGGCGCCGCGGTCAGTTCCAGTCGTCGAGCGAGTACCAGCGCACGCCCTGGCGCGGGCTCCAGCCGCCGCCGCCGTTGTTGCGGCAGTTGGCCTCGCCCTCCCAGATCTGGTTGCCGGTGGCCTGGTCGTACTCGCGCACGAACCTGGAGAGGCAGGCGACGACGGCGTTCCCGGTGGTGGTGTCCATCGCCGTGCCCTGGGCGCCACAGCTCGGCTCGTGCGTGGCGTAGGCCGCGTCCACCGTGGCGGTCATCGTGTTGTCGTCCACGTCGATCACCAGTGCCCGACCGTGATCGTTGTCCAGCAGCATGTACCGGCCGTCGTGGCGCTGGTGGAAGCTGTGCTGTCCGCCGAAGGAGTCGGCTCCCCCGATCCGTGACCAGTCGATGGTGATGTCGTTGCCCATGCCCGTGCTGCGACCCGTCCCGCTCATGACCCAGATCTTCTCGCCGAAGTTCGGCGACTGCGGGTCGTGCGTGTCGATCTTGGCGACCGAGTCCCGGTTGAGCCAGGACTGGAGGAGGTTGCCGTCGTCGTCGAGGTAGTCGCTGTTGCAGTGGAGGTAGTCCCCGCTCGCGCCGCCGGGGATGCTGAAGTGGTCCTCCGGGTGCCAGACATAGACCTCGTTGCCGGTCTGATCGAGGAAGGCCACCGCGTCGACCGTCAGGCCACCACCCTGGGCATCCTGGTAGTTGCTGACGTAGATCCCGTTCTTCTCGTGGACGTCGTGGTTCAGGTTGCAGCATCCCGGATAGTTCACCGCGAAGCGCGTGAGGTCGTTGCCCATCAGGTCCACCTCGACGATGTGCCCGTTGGTGTTCCCGATGATCGTGTGCCGATCGGTGTACCGCACCATGTAGAGCATCCCGAGCTCACCCTGCGGATCGAGGTCGTGGTACCAGACCAGGTCGCCCGTCTCGGTGTCGTAGATGGTGGCGACCGCGTCCGTCGTGCACGGTGCCTCGGTGCCGATGAGGCCCATGGTGGAGGTGCCGGTCACGTTGAGCCAGCTGCCGACCGAGGTGGGCGGCGTGCCGGTCTGGACGGAGCCCGTCTGCGGCATCACCGTCGGGTACGCCACCGCGGTGATCTCCACGTCGTACGCCTTGTCGGGCGCCATGAAGTAGACGGGGACGTCGTGGTTGGCGGCCACGGCGTCGCTCGTGTGGATGCGGGTCGGGCCGAGGCCGTCCCGGCGCCAGAACTTCACCTGGACGGGCTGCGGCGGATCGACGGTGATGGCGCAGCTGTATCGCAGCGGGTTGCTGGTCGGCTGGCAGTTCGTGGTGAGGGAGGTGGGCGGGCCGTAGCCGGCGGTGCCGGTGTCCGCGGTGTCGGCGTCGGCATCGCTGTCGGCGTCGGTGTCCGTGTCGCTGTCGGTGTCCGCGTCGGTGTCGCTGTCGGTGTCCGCGTCGGTGTCGCTGTCGCTGTCCGCGTCGGCGTCGGCGTCCGCATCGGCGGTGTCGGCGTCCGCGTCGGTGGTGGGGTCGTCCTTGGTGCCGCAAGCCGACAAGGCGAGCAGCGCGAGCAGGGAGCGCATCATGGTGGACCTCGTGGCGGCGGTTTCTCCGAGTGTACCGCGAGCGGTTCGGCCCTTCGTGAAGCCCTGGTCAAGGACCGGTGGCGTTCGTCGAGCAGAACCGATTATGTGTCCGCCCATGGACAACAAGACCCTCACCATCGGATTGACGGCTGCGTTCGCCATCGCCCTCGTGGTGGCCGCGGCGAGCTTCACCCTCTCCACGGACACGATCCCCGATCCGGTCGCGCCGCCCGTCGTCGCAGCCGAGATCGAGCCGGCGCGCCCGGTGCCCGTCGAGCTGCCGCCGCAGGCCGCGCGGGAGCTGCGGCGGTCTCGCGTGGGCGCCGCCAGGGCCGAGACCCCGCGGGTCCCGAGGCAGCGCCGTGCTCCGGACGGCGAGGCCCGCGATCGGTCCTCGAAGATGGACGTGGTGGCGGCCCGCAAGATCGAGCGCACGCAGGGTGTGTTCGAGAAGGTGCTGGCGGACTCCGAGGATCTCTCGGCCTCCGAGCAGGACGAGATCCGCACCCTGGTCGACGGGATGCACGACGACGCGCTCGCCACCCTGGAGGAGCTGCGCTCGGGCTCGCTGTCGAGCGACGAGGCGCGCACCCTGCTCCAGGACCAGCGCGGGGCGGTGGACCAGGACATCGCGGCCCTGCTGGGCAGCGATCGCGCCGATCTGTTCCTCGCGGACGTGGACACGATGTTGTCCGAGAGCCCCAGCCGTCCCGCTGCCGGCGCCCGCGTGGCGCGTCGTGCGGGTGGCGAGGGCCGGTCGGGCGACGCGCGGATGGCGGGTCGCGGCGAGGGGCGTCCCGGTGGCCGTGGTGCCGGCGCCCGCGCTCGGATGCGCGCGCAGTAGTCAGCGCGCCGCGGCGATCGCGGCGTCGAGCTCGCTCGCCGGGACGGCGCCTGCGTGGGTGTGGGCGAAGCGGACGATCCCCTTCGTGTCCACCACGTAGATCAGGCCGGGCATCCGCGCGCGCAGGGACTGGAGCGTGGCGTCGTCCGCACCCACCAGCAGTGGATACGCGTGGTTCGCGGCCGTCCAGCGGTCGTTGGGTGCGCCTGTCTCGAGCGCTGGGAGATCCACCGCCAACACGCGCGCATCCGTCGCGGTGATGCGGTCGACCGACGCGAAGGCCTTGGCGCTCTCCAGGAGATCCTGCGTGGAACCCAACACCACCACCGTCGGCATGTCGGTGCTCCCGCCGACCTTCACGATGTGTCCTTCGGTGTCGTGCAGCTCGAGCGGCGGGAAGGTCGCGCCGACCGCGAGGTGCGTTGCCAGACGTTCGCGCGCGTAGCCCTCGCGGGGCGGGACGACGAACGTGTCGGGCGGCAGCTGCGGATTCACCTGGAGGCTCGACACCCGCAGGATGGTCTTGGAGGCGGCATCCAGCCCCGGCAGCCATTCCTCGAAACCCCGTACCCATCGGTCGTCGACGCCGATGCCCCATCGCACCGAGGTCCCATCGTCGAACATCACCTTGATCAGGTCGCACTCGACGCCGTCGATGGTCTCTCGGCCCTCGAAGCTGGCGCGGCCCTCCGTCCGTTCGCGGGCCAGCGGATCGGGGTCGACGTAGGGTACGAGGAGCCCGTTGCCACCGAAGTTGGGGATCAGCGCGTCGGCCCCCTCTTCGATCAAGCCGTCGAATGCCTTCGTGCCGGAGTGGTTCGCGGCGGTGACCCGGACGCCATCGCTCGCGATCTCCATCTCTCTGGGTTCTTCGTCGGATTCGACCTGCGGCGGAGGACTGAGGATGGAGACGACGTGAAGACGCGCCGAGTGGCGGTCGGGCCCGCGGGCCAAGGATGCCGTGCCGTTGACCTGGGGCGCCATCGCCATCTGCCCCTGCGCCTCGAAGTGATAGCTGTATGCCACGGTCGAGACCGCGAGCAGGGCGTCGTGTGCGCGCTCGAGGACCTCTTCGGCGCTGGTCTCGGACGGCGGAACCCTCGGCGGCGAGGGTGGAGAGGCGCAGGCGGCCAATAGCCAGATCATGGTCGCACTCGAAAACGAGAACGCCCGGGGAGCACCCCGGGCGTTCGACGGTCCATGGTGTCGGGGACTAGAAGATGGCGCCGTGAACGGTCGCCGCACCCGTCCCACCGCTGCGGGTGGTCGCGGTCGCGCCCGGGCAGCCCCAGACGGTGCTGAAGGTCGAGACCACGAACAGGTAGCTACCGGCGCGCAGGTCGTGCGAGTTGGTGCAGCCGGCGCCGTTGGTGGTGCCGTCGTAGGGCGCGGTGAAGGCCGTCTGATCCCCGAACGTGAGCACGGAGTTGAGGCCGACGCTCTGCGCGCCACCCGGCGGCGTTCCGCCGTCATCGTTGAAGGACAGGAGGGCGGCACCCTGGTTGCCGTAGACCGCCAGCTCGGTGTCGACCGTGGAGCCGATCGTGTCGAAGATCATGCCGTGACCACTGCCGGCGGTCAGGTCCACCGTCGTGGTGCCGGACAGCACGTAGTACTCGTTGCCGCTCGCGAAGTTCAGCTGCGTGCTGGCGTTGATGCCGGGACCCAGCGGCGGGAGCTGGACGGGGATGATCTGGGCGAACGCGATGGACGGGGCGAAGGCGAACGGGGCGAGTAGCCAGGAGGCGCGCATGGGAACTCCACGTGGAAAGAGAGGTTTCCAGTCGATGTGACACATCCGCCGGAGGGGGCGGAGCAGTTTTGTACGATCGTGTCAGAGGCCTGTCAACAAGTGTTTTGACGTCGGATTCTCTTTGCGGGAATGGTCTTGCTCGTGGCTTGCCCCCGGCAAAGGTGGCTGTGCTAGCATCGTCCAGTCGAACCTTGAGGATGACGTGATCTCGACGCTGTTCCTGGTCCTCGGTGGCCCAACGCTGATCCCCGCCGCCCACGCCGCCGACTCTTCCCAGGGGACGGCCGATGCGCGCGCGACCCTCCGCCGCATCGCGACGACCGAGAGCGAGGTGCTGCAACAGATGCTCGACGCGATCGACGCCGCGGGCGAGTTCGGGCTGAGTGAGCAGGCCAAGACGGCGTACGCCCGCGCGAAGGCGAAGCACGGGGAGGCGCGCGGGCTGTGGGAGGCCAAGAAGTACAAGGCGGCCTACGAGAAGTTCTACGACGTCTGGGCCGATCTGCAGCCGACCCTGGCCGAGACACTGGCGATGGAGCACCCACCTCAGCCGATCGTCGACGCGGCGGAGCGTCAGGTGAAGGACACGGCGCCCCTCATCAGCCAGCTCGCGGGGCTCGTCCAGGACCTCGGCGACGCCCAGGCCAAGGCGGCGTACACGGCCGCGAAGACCAAGTACGAGGACGCGAAGCGGATGTGGGAGAACCAGCCGAACAAGCGACGGGAGGCGGTGGTGAAGGTTCACGAGGCGATGAAGGACCTCGACACCGCGATCCGCTCGGTCTGGGCGGCGACCCGAGAGAACTGAGCGGGACGGAGGCCTAACGACGTCGCTGGGGCCGTGACTCCGGCGACGCGGCGAGCGGGTCGTCGGGCCACGCGTGCTTGGGGTAGCGGGCGCGCAGCTCCTTGCGGACCTCGGGCCAGGTGCGCTCCCAGAACCCGGCGAGGTCGTCGGTGACCTGCTGCGGCCTGTGGTTGGGGGCCAGCAGGTGCAGCAGGACCCTCGCGCGACCGGCTCCCACGGTGGGCGTGTCGCGCAGCCCGAACAGCTCCTGGATGCGCACGGCGAGGACCGGCGGTCGGCCCTCCTCCCACCGCAGGCGGATCCGCGAGCCCGACGGGACGGTGAGCCAGACGGGGGCGAGCTGCTCGATCGCCGCGAGGGCGGCGTACCCGTGGGCCGCCTGCAGCGCGTCCTCCCAGCTGGCTTCCCGGACCTCCCGGAGGGTGCGTCGGCCCGCGACCAACGCAGGCAGGAGGGAGGCGGGGTCTCGCTCGGGAACCCGGTCGGGGACCAGGCCGTGCGCGAAGCCCCAGCGAACCATCAGCGCCACGTCGTCGTCGCGCTCGGGGACGGCGAGCTCTGGTCTCGCGCGGAGCACGTCCAGGAGCAGCGCCTCGGCCTCCAGCGGATCGGCCGCGACGGTGGTCGAGCGGAGCACGAGGTCACGGTACCGGACCACCCGCCGGGCGCGGACGCCTGCGCTCTCCTCGTCCCAGGCCGTCACCACCTCGGTCACGGTGGTCAGCCAGGACGGATCCACCGGGCTCGCGGTGCGCACGGTCGCCTCGGGCGTGGCGTCGCGGACCTCGACGCACACGAACAGCTCCTCCTCCACGCCCGGCCCGCCGAGCACGACCCCGCGGCCACCGACCAGCCGCGCGCGCGGCGAGCCCTCGTGCCGCCTGCGCGCGACGCGATCGGGCCAGGCCGCGAGGACGGCGCGCCGGAGACGCTCGGGGTCGTCGTGCCCGCTGGTGTGGCCGCGGAGCCGCTTCGCGACGCGCAGCGCGGGCTCCGAGGGGTGTGCGAGGCGATCCTCGAGGTCCACGCTCGCCCCCGGCGTGCCCCGCTCGGAGAGCACCGCCGCCGCCAGCGCGGCCCGCGGTCCACCGTCGAGCACCAGGCGAGCCAGGCGAGGGTGCAGCGGCATGGCCGCCATGCGGCGCCCGAGGGAGGTCAGCCCTCCGTCGTCGAGCGCGCCCACGTCCCGCAGGACGGCGAGCGCGTCGTCCACCGCGGCCTCGGGAGGCGCGTCGAGCCAGCCGAAGGTCCGCGGATCGGCACCCCAGGCCAGCAGCTGCAGCGTCGGCCCCGCCAGGTCGAGGCGCAGGATCTCCGGCGGATCCTCGGCGACGAGCTGCTGGTGGTGGCGCGCGGTCCACAGCCGCAGCGCGCGTCCGGGAGCGGTGCGCCCCGCTCGGCCGGCGCGCTGATCGGCGCTCGCCCGGCTCACCCACGCGAGATCGAGCCGATCGAGGCCCGTGCCCGGATCGCGGGAGGCACGACGCACCCGCCCGCTGTCGACCACCGCCGTCACGCCGGGCACGGTCACGCTGGTCTCGGCGACGTTCGTGGCCAGCACCACCCGGCGTCGCTCGCCGGGCCGCAGGGCGCGGTCCTGCTCTTCGGGGGACAGGTCGCCGTAGAGGGGGACGAGGTCGCACCCGCAGCCGGCGAGCGCGTCGATCGTGCGGCGGATCTCGCCCACGCCGGGGAGGAAGACCAGCACGTCGCCGTCGCCCTCCGCGAGCACCCGCCGCACCCCGTCCGCCGTCACCTCGGGGATCGGTCGCTCGTCGGGGAAGCGCAGGTGCTCGACGCTCACGGGGAACGCACGCCCTTCGCTGGACACGACGGTCGCGTCACCCAGGAAGGCGGCGACCGGCGCCGGGTCGAAGGTCGCGGACATCGCGCCGATCACCAGCTCCGGTCGGGCCTCGCGCACCTCGCGCAGCAACGCCAGGCACAGGTCCACCTCGAGGCCGCGCTCGTGGACCTCGTCGAGCAGGACCGCGCCGACACCCTCGAGCAGTGGATCGTCCTGGAGACGTCGCAGGAGGATGCCCTCGGTGAGCGCCCAGATCCGGGCGTCCGGGCCGCCGCTGCGCTCGAAGCGGACCTGCCACCCGAAGGCCCTGCCCACCGGCTCCCCCGCCTCGGACGCCATGCGCCGTGCGGCCGCCCGCGCTGCCACCCGCCGTGGCTCGAGCAACAGGACCTGGCCCTCGACCTGCCCGGCGAGCGCGGGTGGCACCCGCGTGGTCTTGCCCGCTCCGGGCGGCGCGACGAGGACGAAGGTGCCCGTCCGCGCGGCTCGGAGCACGTCGGGGAGCACCTCGTCGATAGGCAGCGGCTCGCGGCGCACGGACACGCGGTGCGATCAGCTCAGCGCGGGGCAGAGCTCGGCAGCCCGCGCCCACGGGTCGGCGGCGTCGCGCACCGCAGGGAAGGTGAACGCGAGCGTCCACTGGGTCACGAACTCCGGCGGCTCCTCGGCGAGGACCAGGCGCCGGAGGAGCTCCACGGCCACCGGGTACCACCGCGCGGCCTCGCCTTCCCAGCGCACCTGGACGCGCTTGGTGGGGGTGTCGCGGCCCTCGCGGATCCGCTCGACCTCCTCCGCGAGGATCGCCTCGAAGGTAGCCACGGGGACACGGCGGTGCCGGACCTCGGCCCACAGCTCCCACCGCGAGCGCTCCGTCGTCGCCAGGTCGTCCATGATGCGGACGAACACCTTCTCGCCGCGCGCGTTCGTCATCGTGGCCGGCAGGGCGACGCAGCCGTTCCCGCAGAGCCAGTCGGCGAGGTACTGCAGCGCCTGGAAGACGTTGTACCGGACCTCGTCGGGGTGGTCGTTGGCGATGACCGGCGAGGTCTCGAGATCCGCGGCGAGCACGCTGCGGGGCCACAGCGGGTCGTCCGGCGCGAGCCCCTTCACGTCGGGGCCGAGCACGAAGCGCAGGAGCGGCTCCCGCTCGACGGGATCGGGGACCAGCGCCGTGATCAGCTCGACCAGCGCACCGTCGTCGGGATCCTGCTCGCGACGGCGCCAGGCCTGGACCAGCGCGATGCCGATCCGCACGAAGTCCGGGTGCGCCACCCAGTAGCCGGTCAGACCGCGCTCGAGCTGGGTGGTGACGTCGCGGACGAAGCCCACCATGCTCACCGCGAAGGAGTCGGGGTTCCCGTCCTCGAACAGCACCCCGTACATCCCGCCGATGGTCATGGCGCCGGTGCCGCGCAGCTCGTCGACGAGCAGGCGATGCGAAGCCTGGATCCTCGTGATCACGATGTTCGGGTCGGCCTTCACGGGGATCCGGTAGCGCGGGTCCTCCCGGAACAGGCGGGCGGTGCTGCCGAGGAAGTCGTGCCACCCGAGGCTACCGCCCAGGAAGTACGTTCCGAGCACGGCCCCCATCTCGCGGATACGGAAGATCGCGCGCGGGTTCTCGAACACCAGCAGCACGCGGATGGCGCCGGGGACGTAGGTGGGATCGGCCTCGCCTACGACGGCCTCGGTCGCGGAGAGGAGCTCGCGGAGGTAGCCCGCTTCCTCCTCGTTCTCGAGCTTCGGCACGTAGAGGACGAGCGCCTCGGGCCGGTGGCGCTGGCGCCAGACGTGGAGCACGAGGTCGACGAGGTGGAGCGGCAGGGGCTCGCCGTCGAGCCAGTGGCTGCCGTCGGGGAGCGCGAGCCCCGGGATGCGCTTGATCGGGAGCGCGCGACCCTGCTCCGTCAGTCGGAGATCTCCCGCGGACAGCGTCCCTTCGTAGCAGCCGGACAGGTTCTCGGCGGCCTGCAGGAAGGAGGACATGATCGGCGTGCGGCTGTCCTCGTCGTCCGCGCCCCACCGGGGCACCATGCCCGACGCCTCGACCAGGGAGGTCACGATCGGCGGCTCGTCCGGGCGCCTGCGGTGCAGCGCGTTCATCGCGTGGACGCACATCCGCGCGTTCCCGGGCGGTCCGAAGAGCGTCACCTGGTCACCCCGGAGCACGGCGGGGACCTCGGCGTGCGGGGTGGGTCGCTGCGCTGTCGTGGGGCCGACGACGACGCGGCCGGCCTCGTCGCGCAGCCCGATGACGGTCGCGTAGGCCGGGTCGCGGAAGTCGAGCGCGGCGTTGTGGTCGACGAACGAGCGGGTGTGGGCGTCGACGAACGCACGGTCCACGCGGCGCTGATCGAGCACGCGCGCGAGCGACGTCCGCGTCCGGCGGTACACCTCTGCGATCACGGCGAGCGCGCGGTCGGTCTCGGTCGCTGGGAAGGCGGCACGCAGCCCGGCGGCGACGCGGAAGCCCGGGACCGCGTCCACGGGCTCGGTGTCCGCGAGGAGCGCCTCGCGCAGCGCGGCCGGGAGGAAGTCGTCGTACGCGGGCACGTCCACGGGCACCTCGGCGGGCGAGTCTATCCCGACGGGTGGGACGCGCCGGGCGCTCGCTCGCCGACGAGCCCGGGCGGCGGGATGGTAGGATCGGCAGACCACCACCAGCCGCGGGAGGACGAGGTGGCGAAGCGTGACTTCGAGAACGGCGTGTTCGGCGACACCCTGCGATCGGACCGCGAGTCCGCGGAGTCGGCGGGGCGCCCGGCCAGGGGGGGCGGCGCGCGCGGCGTGTTCGAGGAGGAGGGCGAAGGCTTCGACAGCCTGGTGTCGCAGGAGGAGAAGCAGGAGCGGGCGATGGGCCCGAAGGCCACCGCGGGCCGCATCCGCCTCAAGCGGGACACCGGCCACTGAATCGACTCACGGTTGTCGTGCGTGAGGGCGGAAAAGGCGCGTGCGCCCCGCTCTCTCGCGCGGCAATCGTGAGGAGATTCTTCGCCAAGGCCCGCGAATGCGGGCCGCGGAGGCCGAGAATCGGCCGGAGTAACTGGAATCGGCTCACGGTTGTCGCGGCGTGGGCGTCAGCCCATGGCGTAGGTGACGGTCGCGTGGGCGACGAGCTCGCCGTTGCCCTCGATGTCCACCGTACCGACGCAGAGCCGCCGACCGACCTTGAGCAGGCGGCACCGGGCCACCATGCGCCCCGCACCCGGTCGGCGCAGGAAGTGGGTCTCGAGCGAGCTCGTCACCCCGCGACCGCCCACCTCGGGCCCGAGCCGCGCGATCAGCGAGGCGTACATCGCCGTGTCCGCCAGCGTCATCAACGTGGGGCCGCTCACGGTGTCGCCGGGACGCAGGTGGTCGGTGCGGGTGTCGAGGTGCAGCACCGCCCCCTCGGGTCCCACCTCCGCGATCTCGAAGCCGAAGTCGAGCGCGTGAGCGAAGTGCGTCTCGAAGAACGCACGGACATCGTCGGGTCTCATCCGCTCCGCCTAACTCTCGCCGTGTGGGATGCCCCGGTGGTGTGCCAGATGCCCCGAGCGGAAGCCCCTGATCGCGTGAGAATCGGCGTTCGATCATGGGATCGGATCTTGCTACGGATCTGCCCCGGAGGTCGGGATGGCGACGACGCTGACGGTCGAGCTGAGCGCCCACGCCGAGGTCCGGGAGCGGTTGGAGGGCCTCCTCCGACCGTCCGTGCGCGAGCCCGGGCTCCTGCTCGGCCTGCTCGAGACCGTCGCGTCGCTGTTGCAACAGCTCGCGGAGGACCCGACCTCGCCCGCGCGGGTGGGGGTGGAGGTCGACGCCTCGCCCGGGAAGGTGGAGATCCGCATCCCTCGTGGGCGGGTGGTCGACACCCTGCTCTTCCGCCCGGGGTAGCCTGCGCGCGGAGGGGGCGTGGACCTGGGCGCCGAACAGCTCCGTCAGGATCTGGCGGTCGTCGTGCAGGCGCTCCGCGAGGTCCACCCGGACGCCGTCGACGCCGTCGGACACGAGCGCTTCGAGGCGATGGTGGTGGAGGCGGAGGAGGCCCTCGAGGACGGTGGCGACGCCGGTCGGCTGTGGGTGGTCGCTGCCCCGCTGGTCGCTGCGGTGGGCGACGGGCACACGCTGCTCTTGCCACCCCCTGCTCCACCGGGCCGCGCGACGCCCTGGCGGATCGAGGCGCGCGACGGCCAGCTGTGGGTGGAGGGCTGGGGGAGCTCCTCGGGCCCCTCTCTCCCGTTCGGAGGTGCGCGGCTGCTGTCGGTGGACGAGGTTCCAGCGGGCGACCTGCTCGGTGCGCTGCTCGAGCGCGTGCCCGGGGAGACGGAGGGGTTCCGGCGCGTGGTGGCGGGCCTGGTCCTGCCCTGGGCGCTCGCGCCCACGATCGACGAGCTGCGGGGCGAGGCGGTCACCGGTCCGTACCACGTGGTGTTGGCGCTCGAGGGTGGGCGGCGGAAGCTCGGGGTGGTCTCGGAGCTCGCGGCGCCCCGTGCCTCCGCCTCGCTGAACGCGGTGTGGACGTCGCCGGAGGAGGCACCGTGGGCGGTGTGTGGTGGCGATGGTGCCGTCGTGGGTCGCGTGGTGCCCGGTGGGGTCGCCGACCAGGCGGGGCTCCGACCCGGCGATCGCGTGATCTCCATGGACGGGGAGCACGTCGACGCCGAGGGCCTCACCGAGCGGGTCCGGGGCGCGCGGATCGGGGCGCTCGCGCACCTGGAGATCGAACGCTGCGGCACCCCCGCCGAGGTCCTGGTCACGCTCGGCCCTGCGCTGGCGGACCCGCGCGACCACGTGATCTCGTTCACGGAGGAGGCGGCGGTCCTCCGCGTCGACAGCTGGCACGATCGCGGCTCGTTCCGGCGCGATCTGCGCGATCTGACGGCGGTCGCCCGGCGGGGCGGGATCGGGCACCTGGTGGTCGATCTGCGGGGGAACCCGGGTGGGGAGATCGGCGCGGTCGAGCAGCTGGCCGCGAGCCTCTGTCGGGAACCGGTCGCCGGCTACGTCACCGGGTGGCGGCGCTCCGAGGCCGCGGAGCAGCGGGAGCGCGCGTCGATCGGGATGTGGATGCCCCTCGCCCGCGCCAGCTCACCCGAGCTCCGCTCCTTCCTGCGCGCCCCGCTCGGGGCGGTGGCGACGATCGAGGGTGACCCGTACGAACCACGAGGGGAGGGCTCTCCCTTCCAACAGGTGTCGGTGTTGGTCGACGCTGCCACCTACTCGTCGTCGATCCTGGCGGCCGACGTGCTGCGCCGCTGCGCGAACGCGCAGCTGGTGGGTGAGGAGCCGGGCTCGCCGACCCACTTCCACACGCACAATCTCCCCGTCGTGCTGCCCGCCACCGGGATGACCCTGCTGGTCGCTACGGGCTGGCTGCACACGACCCCGGAGGCGGTCGCCCTCGCCCCGGACGTCCCCGTGCCGGCGTCCCGGGCCATGAGCGCCGCCCTGGGCCGACGGCCGTGACACCGACGTCGCGATCGCTCGACCAGCGGTTTGGACGGCGTCGGGAGAACCTTGTGAATCGAGGTGGCACGGCGGTTGCGTAGGCAGTGCTCGTCACCCTCGTGGAGGTCTCCATGCGTCACGTCACCGCCCTGCTCCTCGCCACGTCCCTCGCCGCCTGCACGGGGCACGGCGAGCCGATCCCCGAGCAGCTGGAGGCCTCCGAGGCCGTCAACGACCGTCAGGCCGAGCCGTACGAGGCGAGCGAGGCCGCTGGGCTCGCCCTGGTGAGTGGTGCCGACCGCGACTGGACCCTGGTGCTCACCGACGGGCAGGACGCCGAGACCACCGTGAGCCTGCACCTGCCCGGCGGCTCCGATCTCTCCTCGCTGGACGCCCGCGACCTCGACGTGGCGCTCGGTGGTGCCTGGGGCGACGACACCCGCGCGGTGGCGGTGTCCGACGAGCAGGGCCTGGCCTTCGTCGTCCAGCCCGACGCCGAGTTCGGACCGGCGACGGACGCCTTCGGCGCGGATCTCGTGGCGTGGGGCGAGGAGCTGGGGCGCGGGAAGATGTCGGACGACTACGGCAGCTACACGGTCGCGTACCGCAGCGCGCGCTTCCAGACGGACGACGGCGCCGTCGACGCGTTGCCGGGCGAGCCCTTCGAGGCGGTGTTCGACGGTGTCCGCTGGCGGGTCGTGGTCCACGCCTCGTTCGAGGTGCTGACGATGCCGAAGGAGATGCCTGGCTGCGGCGGCGGCACCAGCTCGACGCTGAGCTTCGAGATGATCCGCGTCGACGAGGCGACGGTCGCGATGGACGCGCTGGCCCCGCTCCCGGGTGCCCGCATGGCCGGCCAGCACCACTGCGGGTGAAACCGCGGACGTGACGCCGGAGCACGGCCATCGAACGCTCGTCAGGAGGACCGGAGGACCGGGAGCCAGCACCGCTCGGGAGAGATCGAGTGCTCGCGGCTGGTGACCAGGATGGAACCGGACGTGTCCTCGACGAGCGACCGATCCGGGCGCCTGCCCCTGCGGGGCACCGGGGCCCCTGCGGGGTCGGCCATTCGGCCTCCGTCCGCCCTTCGGGCGGGACCGGCCTGCGGCCGCCCTCCGGTCCCCCTGGCGCGGGTCGACGGCGTGCGCGCCCTGGCGACGTCGACCTCCTCCCACCTGAGTGAACCGGGCTCGCGGCGCCGTGCTCGTCAGCCTCCATCCGACCCATCTGCGTCCGGTGGACGGGGGGACGGCTCGGCACGCCGGTCCCGCCTGCGTGCCCACCGCGGGCGCCTTCGCGGACGGACGGCGTCCCGCCTCGCCCTGCGGCAGCAGCAGCCTGTCCCTTCCGGGCGTTCCCGCCCGTCACGCGGAAGCACGAGGCGCCCCACCGACATTCGCAGAACCTCGGCCTCGTGGCGCCGAAGCCCGCCGCAGGCGGCCCAGCGTCGGCGACGGCACTACCGCTTTCCCGTGGATGGCCTGCCCGGAGGCACCCCAACCGAGCTCGCCGGAGCGGACGGCGTCGTCGGGGTGCCGCATGCACCGAGCCGTCTGCACGTGCGTTGGTGTCGGGCTGGTGAAGGGTCACGCCAACGTGAGCTGCCTCGCCCCCTCCCGCCATCCACGGGTTCCTTTGGTCTTCGGCCGTCGTCGCCGCGTCCGTTCAGCCCGGGGACACGTCGGTCGCGCTCCTCCGCCAACTCCTCCGCCACGTTCCGCGCCACCACCCCCAGGTTCGACGTGATCCCGATCAACTGGACCTGCAGGGTGGCGCCTCGAAGGCCGCGGGCACGCGCACGACGTGCTCACTCCATCGAAGCAGCAACAGCGCGAGCAGGGCGCGCGCCGGCCACGCCTTCCGCCCGCGCCGCCCCTCCCGAGCGCATGTAAGGGAGCACCCGCGAGGCCCACGGGGGGACCGCCCAGCGGGCGACGGGAGGGTTCCTGAGCGGCGCTTTAGTACGCGGCGGCGCCGCCCGCGGGCTCGTAGGCGCTCATCCAGACGGTCTGGACCTCGGCGAGACGCACCATCTCGATGGGGGTCGCAGGCGCCGCGGCGCCCGGGACCTGGAGCAGCCGACGCATGACGCGCGCACCCTCCACGTCGAGCTTCTCCTTGACGGCGGCACCGGCCGAGCCGGAGAGGTAGAGCCCGTCCACGTCGTCGTGCGCGGCCGCGAGCGTCAGCAGCTCGTCCTGGTCGCCCGTGAGCACGTTGAGCACGCCCCCCGGCAGGTCGCTGACCGCGAGGACCTCGGTGAACGCGGCCGCCAGCACCCCGAGCTCCGCCGGCACCAGCAGCAGGGTCGCGTTGCTCATGACGGCGGAGGTGCAGAAGGCCTCCACGAGCCCGAGCAGCCCGTCCTTCGCGTCCGGCGCCGCGCAGACCACCCCGAGGGGGCGGATCCTGCTGTAGTTCACGTACGTCGCGGCCACGGGGTTGAGGGTCGACAGCAGCTGCACCGCCTTGTCGGTCCAGCCGGCGTGGTGCACCGCGCGGTCCACCGCCGCCGCGGCGTCGGCCGCCTTCGTCGGGAGGGTGTCGAGCCGGTCCTCGAGCATCTCCGCGAAGCGGTAGAGGATCTGACCGCGGTTGTACGCCGTGGCGCCGGCCCACTTCGGCTGGGCGGCGCGGGCGACGCGCACCGCGTCCCGCAGGTCCTTGCGGCTGGCGTGCGGCACGTTCACCGTCCGCCCGTCGTGCTCGATCGGCATCGTCCGTCCAGACTCCGAGCGGATGAACTTGGCGCCCACGTACATCTTGAGCGTCTTGTCGACGCGGAGCCGCGCGCTCACACGATCTCCAGGTAGGGCCAGAGGCCCGCGACGCCGCCCTCGCGACCGAAGCCGGAGTGACGGATGCCGCCGAAGGGGGAGGTGGGGTCGAAGAGGTTGTACCCGTTGGCCCAGATCACGCCGGCGTTGAGCGCGTGCGCGACCTCGAACAGCTTGCTGGTCTTCTCGGTCCACACGCCGGCGGCGAGGCCGTACTCGGTGTCGTTGGCCTTGGCGATGGCCTCGGCGGGCGTCCGGAAGGTCAGCACCGAGAGCACCGGCCCGAAGATCTCCTCGCGGACGACGGTGTCGGTCTGCTGGACGTTGGACAGGATGGTCGGCAGCACGAAGCAGCCCTTGGCCGGCGGGGCGGTCGCCGCCCCCTGCCAGACCGTGGCGCCCTCGTTGCGGCCGATGTCGATGTACCGCGTGACCGTCGCGAGCTGCTCGGGGCTGTTGATCGCGCCCACGTCGGTGTTCTTGTCCAGCGGGTCGCCGATGCGCAGCGCGAGCACGCGGCGCTTGAGGCGCTCCATGAACTCCTCGGCGATCGACTCCTCGAGCAGGAGCCGCGAGCCGGCGCAGCAGACGTGGCCCTGGTTGAAGAAGATGCCGTTGATCGTGCCCTCGACGGCCTGATCGAGCGCGGCGTCCGCGAAGACCACGTTCGCGCCCTTGCCGCCGAGCTCCATCGTCGACTTCTTCTTCGAGCCGGCGACCTGCTTCATGATCAGGCGACCGACGCCGGTGGAGCCGGTGAACGCGATCTTGTCGATGCCGGCGTGCGCCACCAGCGCGGCACCGGTGGCACCCGCGCCGTTGACGATGTTCACGACGCCGGGCGGCAGCTCGCACTCCTGGAGGATCTCGGCGAGCGCCATCGCGGTGAGCGGCGTGGTCTCGGCGGGCTTGAGCACGCAGGTGTTGCCGGTCGCGAGCGCGGGCGCGAGCTTCCAGGCCGCCATGAGCAGCGGGAAGTTCCACGGGATGATCTGGCCCGCGACACCGAGCGGGCGGACCTGGCGCCCCGGTGCGGCGTACTGCAGCTTGTCCGCCCAACCCGCGTAGTAGAAGAAGTGCGCGGCCGCGAGCGGCACGTCGACGTCGCGCGTCTCGCGGATCGGCTTGCCGTTGTCCTTCGTCTCGAGGACGGCCAGCTCCCGGCCCTTCTCCTGGATGCGGCGGGCGATGCGGAAGAGGTACTTCCCGCGCTCGGCGCCCGACATCTTCGACCAGACCTTGTCGTAGGCCGCGCGCGCGCTCTTCACCGCTTTGTCGACCTCGGCGGCGTCGGCGGCGGCGATCTGCGCCAGGAGCTCGCCGTTGGCGGGGTTCGTGGTCGGGAACAGGCTGTCGTCGCGGCCGGCGAGCATCTTGCCGCCGACGAAGTGGCCATAGCGTTCGCGGATACGGACCGGCGTCGTCTCGGGCGCCGGGGACAGGGGCAGGGCGTCGGCGATGTGCAGCTCGCGCTTCGGCGCCTCACCCTTCGGCAGATCGGGGTTGCGGGTCATGGGTCAGTCCACGGAGAAGCGGCGAGGGGACTGGTAGTGGCCGTCCCCGCGGCGCGCGATCTGGTGCAGGAGGTCGTTGACGAGGCTGGAGGCGCCGAAGCGGAAGCGCTCGGGTGTCATCCAGTCCGAACCCAGGGTCTCGGCGAGGAGCACCAGCCAGTGGAGCGCCTCCTTCGCCGTCCGGATGCCGCCGGCGGGCTTCATGCTGATCCGCTCGCCGGTCTCGAGGTAGTGCTCGCGGATGGCCTCGAGCATCACGAGCCCGACCTCCATCGTCGCGGCGGGGCTGATCTTGCCGGTGCTCGTCTTGATGAAGTCGCCACCCGCCGCGATCGCCAGGCGCGAGGCGGCGGCGACGTTGTCGAGCGTGCCGAGCTCGCCCGTCTCGAGGATGACCTTGAGCACGGCGGGGCCGCAGGCCTCCTTCACGAGCGCGATCTCCTCGAACACGGCCTGATCGTGGCCCGCGAGAAAGGCGCCGCGGTCGATGACCATGTCGATCTCGTCGGCGCCGAGATCCATCGTGCGCCGCACCTCGTCGAGCTTGATCGGCAGCGGCGTCTGACCGCTCGGGAAGCCCGTGGCGACGGCCGCCAGCTTCACGCCCGAGCTCCCGAGCGCCTTGCGCGCGTGCGGCACCATGTTCGGGTACACGCAGACCGCGGCGACGTGCGGCAGATCGGGCATCTCGGGCATCGGCCGGATCGCCTTGCGGCACAGGGCCGCGACCCGCTCGGGGGTGTCCTGACCCTCGAGGGTGGTCAGATCGATCATGGACAGCGCCAGGCGCAACAGCCGGTCCTTGGACTCGGTCTTGATGCTGCGCGTGCGGGCGCGGGCACAGCGCGCTGCGACCGCGGCGTTGTCGACGTGGGCGGCGCGCCAGCGGCGGGCGTCGGAAGGGTGGAAGGTCGCGACCATCGGTGCTCCGGAGTCGCAGAGCCTACCATCGAGGGCGTCGCGGTGCCCGCGGCCAGCCTGTTAGGACGGATTGATGCCCAAGGACGAGCTCACCGCTCCCACGCCGGGGTCGACGAAGACGTCGGCCTCCCCCGGCACGACGACGGGCGGCCGGAGCGACAGCCTGGTGGGGCGCGTCCTCGGCGATCGGTTCGAGCTGATCGGACCGCTCGGTCGGGGCGGCGCGGGGGACGTGTACCGGGCGGTCCAGCGGGCACTCGGGCGCGAGGTGGCCCTCAAGGTGCTCCGGCCCGAGCTGCTCCAGGAGGGCGGCAACTTCGAGCAGCGCTTCCTGCGCGAGGCGGCGCTCGCGGGGCGGCTCAAGCACCCGAACATCGTCACCGTGCACGACCACGGCGTCGACCACGGCATCCACTACGTCGTGATGGAGCTCCTGGAGGGGCGGACGCTGGCCAGCGCGCTGCGGTCGGGGCCGATGGACCCCGAGGAGGTCGCGAGGATCGGGATCGGCGTGGCGCGAGGGCTCCGGCACGCGCACGAGCAGGGGCTGATCCACCGCGACGTGAAGCCGCACAACGTGATGCTGGTGCGCGACGACGACGGACGCGAGCAGCCGAAGCTGATGGACTTCGGGCTCGTGAAGTCGGTTCGGTCCGACGAGGACTCGATGACCATGGTCGGCCAGTTCATGGGGACGCCGGCCTTCATGGCGCCCGAGCAGGCCCGGGGACGCGAGATCGATGCCCGCGCCGATCTCTACTCCCTCGGGGTGATGCTGTTCCGCATGCTCGCCGGCGTCCTTCCGTACGAAGCGGATCACCCGCTCGCGATGGCGATGGCGCACCAGTCCGAGCCCATCCCGAAGATGGCCGATGTCGCGCCGGATCGGCAGGTGCCGCCGGATCTCGAGGCCATCGTGCGCAAGGCCATGGCCAAGAAGCCCGACGACCGCTGGGCCGACGCCGCCACCATGGCGGACGCGCTCGAGTTCTGGCTCCAACGCCGCACCGCGCCCGCGATCACGCTCCCGCCGCCCGAGCAGAGCGGTCCCGAGCGGACCTCGTGGGGCATCCTCGCCGCACTGTTCGGCGGGGCTGCGGTCGTCGGCGGCGCGTTGCTGATCGCGGTGGGCGTCACCGGCATCGCGATCGGGTGGCTCAGCGGCCGCTCCGGCCCCGGCGGCTACCCCGTCGACCCCATCCCCGATCCCATCCCCAAGCCCATCCCCGACCCCATCCCCGACCCCATTCCCGTGCCCGTGCCCGTGCCCGTGCCCGACCCGCCACCAGCTCCCCCTCCCACTCCCGCTCCCGTCGCTCCCGCCCCAACCCCGAAGCCCACCCCCGCTCCCACCCCGAAGCCCACCCCCACCGACGCCCTGGTCATCGACGACGTGGGCATGTCCCAGGCCCAGGCCGACGCGATGATCCGCTTCGTGAACACGGCCACCCCCGATCAGCTCGCCGCCGCCGGGGTCTACGATCGCGGCGTGGGCGTGATCCTGCAGAACCGCCCCTTCGCGTCCGCCGAGGCCTTCGCTGCGACCTCGGGGATCGGCACGAAGACGGTCGAGGCGTGCCTGCGCGCGAGCAAATAGCCTTCCGCACCCACGCGTAGGTCGTGCAGGAGGGAGCGATGGCAGGAGAGGGCGGCAAGGACTTCGTGCGGGTGCTGGCGGCGGTGTTCCTGCCTCCCCTCGGCGTGTTCCTTCAGGTCGGGCTGGGGATGCACTTCTGGATCAACCTGCTGCTGTGCTGGTTCTTCTGGTTCCCGGCTCAGATCCACGGCGTCTGGGTGATCTCGACCATCGGCCCGAACGGTCGAGAGGTCCCCGACGGGATGCAGACGTTCGTGAGCCTGCTCGTGGCGGCCGCGCTCCCGCCGGTGGGCGTGCTGATGAAGAAGGGCCTCGGGATGGCCTTCGTCATCAACCTCGTCCTGTGCTGCCTCTTCTGGATCCCGGGGATCCTCCACGCGCTCTGGGTCATCTGCAACGACGACTGAGCGCGGGTCAGGTTCCTTCGGGGCGCTCGAACGGGGTGGCGAAGCTCCGCCCCGCGACGCCCGCGTTGGCGAGCTGGTCCGCGCGCTCGTTGCCCGCGACGCCGACGTGCCCGGCCACCCACTCGAGCCGCGTGCCCGATCGGCCGCGCAGGCGCTGGCGCAGCTCGAGGATCAGCTCGGTGTTGGCCTTGGCCTTCCAGCCCTTCTTCAGCACGCCCTCGGCGTAGGAGCTGTCGGTGAAGATCACGACCGGCGAGATCGGCGTGATCTCCGCTGCCTCCAGCAGGTCGATGGCCATGCCGATCGCGGTGAGCTCGGCCACGTTGTTGGTCGCCCGCCCGAGAGCGCGCGCGGCCTCTGCCCGCCGGCCGTCCGGGAGCTCCACGACCGCACCGCTGCCCGCCGGCCCGGGGTTGCCCTTGCAGGCGCCGTCCGTGAAGCAGCGCGTCGTGTCGGGTGAGAGCCGCGCCAGGCGCTCCTTCATGTCGTCGTGGGCCGCCTGCGCCTGCTCCTTCGTCCGCGTGCCGGCCTTGCCGAAGCCGCTGCCCTTCGAGGCCCGTCCGGGTCGGGAACCCTTGCTCGCCCCCCCGCCGTCGCCCGCGTCGGTGCCGTAGGGGAGGTCCTCCGCGGCGGCGTCGGCGTGCACCGACACCCGTCCGGCCGACGCCAGGTACACCTTCGCCCCCGCCGTCTTCGCGTAGCGGACGGGGACCCGACCGCCGTCCTTCACCACCTCGCCAGCGGCGTCGACCTGCGCCCACACCTGCTGGTCCTTGAACGTCGCGCGCTTCCAGGGCATCAGCGCACCACCGCGGTGCCGGTGAGCGCGGGGCGCCCCTGGTCGTCGACGGTGGCGAACCCGATCTTCCCACCACCGAGATCCCAGACGCGCATCGCCAACGTCTGCCCGGGCAACACGGGGCGCGCCCAGCGGACGGCGATCGACGCGAGCCGGGCCGGATCGCCGTCGCCCAGGCGGTCCACGAGGTCGCGCTGGGCGAAGGCCATCGAGCACAGCCCGTGCAGGATGGTGCGCGGCAGGCCGGCCGCCTTCGCCACGGCCTCGTCGAGGTGGATCGGGTTGTGGTCGCCCGAGGCCGCTGCGTACCGGACGGCCTGGTCGGGGGCGACGGGCTGCTCGGTCACGAACGACGGGGGAGGGGGCTCGGGCGGAGGCTCCCGATGCGTCTTCGGCTGGTCCTTGCGGACCGGGGCGCGCACGAAGAACGTCGTCGTCCCGTCGAGCACCAGCCGATCCCCCACGTGTCCGCGCACGGCGAAGGTCGCCACCCGGCCCGAGGACTTGTCCTGCAGCGAGAGCAGCTCGCCCGAGGTCCGCAGGACGTCGCCGTGCCGCAGCAGGCCGTGGAACGTCATCGCGTGCTCGCCGTGCACCAGCCGCAGCCGGTCCAGTGCGAGCTCCGGGTCGGCGGCGAGCAGCTCGAGCAGGCCGATCATGGGCCGGACGTGGAACATCGGCGGCGCGACCGCCGCGGGCCCGCGGTAGCGCGGGTTGTGGTCCTCCGTGGCGTCCGCGTACGCGGTGAACTCGCTGCGATCACAGCGCCACACCGGTCCGGCCCAGGTCCTGCCGGTCAGCGAGCGGCGCTCGAGGTCGAAGATCTCGTCCACGCGAGCGCCGATCTCCTCGGGCGCGAAGGGCTCGCCGTCGGGCGAGACGATCCCCTCGGACCGCTGCATCACCCACCCGTGGATCCTCGGACCCTCCACCGCGAACACCCGCCCGGTGACGTTCCTGGCCGCCTCGCTCACGAGGTACACGACCACCGCCGAGACGTGCTCGGGGCGCCAGTCCTCGGGGACGGAGCCGAGATCCTCGGTCATCCGCGTGTGGGCGATCGGGGCGACGGCGTTGACGGTCACGCCCTTCTTCTCGAGCTCGAGCGACAGCACGCGGGTCAGGCCGTAGATCGCGGCCTTGGCAGCGCCGTAGTTCGCCTGGCCGAACTGCCCGAGCAGGCCCGAGATCGACGTGGTGTTCACGATCGCCCCACCCCGCTCGAGGAGCACGGGGAGCGCGGCGCGGGTCACGAGCCGGGTCCCCTCGAGGTGGACCTGCAGCACGTCGTGCCAGTCCTCGTCCGTCATCTTCGCGAAGGTGCGGTCCCGGAGGATCCCGGCGTTGTTCACGATGGCGTCCAGCCGCCCGAAGGTGGCCACCGCGAGCTTCACCATCTGCCTGCAACCTTCGGGATCGGTGACCGACGCGTGGCACGCGACCGCCTGGCCGCCCTTCGCGACGATCGACTGCGCCACCTCGTCCGCCGCCGGGGACGCCCCGCGGCCGTCGCGGGCGCCGCCCGGATCCACCACCACCACGGCCGCACCCGCTGCTGCGCACGCGAGCGCATGACTGCGTCCCAGGCCATGTCCCGCGCCGGTGATCAGCACGACCCTGCCGTCGAGGAGCCCCATTCGACCTCCGAGGCGCGAGACTATCCCGTCGCGTGGCTCGGCTTGTGGTTCAATGCGCGCGAGGACAGCTCATGCTCATCTCCTTCCTCGTGGCCTGCATCGGTGGTGTGACCGACGCGCCCACCGACCTGGGATCCACCGACCCGGTGAACGTCCGGCCCCTCCCGGGGACCACGATCACCTGCCCGGAAGGAACGAACGAGCAGACGGCGACCTCCAGCAAGGGTGAGGAGCGCTGGTGCGATCGCGCTGGCGTGATGCATGGCCCGTACATCCGGCTGTACCCGAACGGCGAGCGCGCCGTGAAGGGGGAGTACGACAACTCGGTCCCCAACTCCGATTGGGTCTGGTGGCACGAGAACGGCAAGGAGATGTCCAAGGGGAAGTACATCAAGGGCAAGCAGACCGGCCCCTGGACCTGGTGGCACGACAACGGCGTCCGGGCGGAGGAGGGCGACTTCCTCGGCGGACGCAAGGCGGGCCAGTGGGTGAAGTACTTCGAGTCCGGCCGCAAGCAGGAAGAGGGCCTGTTCCACAACGACATGAAGAACGGGACCTGGACCTACTACGTCGACGACGACGAGGGCACGGTCGAGCGCACCGAGCGGTGGGAAGGCGGCAAGATGGTCGAGGAGACCATCCTCGTGGGCGACAACAAGGACAAGGGCGTCAAGCCGCAGCCCAAGGAGAAGAAGGACCGGTAGGAGGGGGCGCCCGATCGAGCGCTCCCCGGGGTCCTATCGGTACACGTGGCTCCGGCCGTGCCGGGACCGACCGTCCTGCAGTACCCGGCGCGCCTGCTTGAGCCAGTCCGCGGCCGAGGTCCCCGGCGGCTTGGGCACGACCGCGGCGGTCAGCGTGAGCCGCTCCACGGGTGCCTCGAACGGGTGGTTCGCGACCAGGGTCACGAGGCGCTCGGCCTCGCGGTGGACCACGGCCTCGTCCACGCCGACGACGGGCAGGAGCAGCTCGCCGTAGCCGACACGCACCAGGCTCTCCGCCGCGGAGGCGACGGGACCGTCCAGGTCCGACGAGATCTCGACCTGGAGGATGCGCGCGACGTCGCGGAAGGCGCGATCCGCCACGCGCTCGCCGAACTGCGCGTGGAGGGCCGCCAGGCGGTCGACGTACAGCAGCAGGCCCAGCAGCGGCGGCCCGTCGCTGGGTCCGCCCTCACGGAACGAGGATCGCAGCGCTTCCGGGAGGATCTCCTTGAGCGCCTGGGGCCGGAGCAGCCAGGTCGCGGGATCGCGCCGCTCCGCGTCGTCCCGGAGGCGGGCCACGACGTCGAGCCGGGCGATGCGCTCCTGGGTCAGCCACTCGACGCGTGCCAGCACCGGACCGAGCCCGATGGTGTCGCCGGGGTGGACCGAGCCCTCCTCGGTCCGCAGCGTCCGCGGGGGCAGGCCGGGCACGGGGCTGTAGACCTGCGTCCCGTTGGTCGACCCGAGGTCGTGGACCAGCACGACCCCGTCGGGATCGACCCGCACGGACGCGTGGCGGCGGCTCACCTGGTGGTGGTGCAACGGGAACGTGGCGAGATCGGCCTGGCGTCCGAGGGTGAGCTCGCGCGTCGGGGTGAGCTCCGTCCAGCGCATCAGGTCCGGGCCGGCCACCACCCGTAGCGCCAACACCGAGCCCGGCAGGGAGGGGGTGGTGACGCCGGGCGGTGGCGCCGCGACCCGGGACACCGCCCGCGCGGTCTCCTGCCGCTTGTCGGCGGGCTCCGACCGCGGGATCGCCGTCGTCTGTGCGTTGGGGTCGAAGCGCTCCACGCCCGCTGGCGTCGCGAAGGTGGGCTCGCGGAGGAAGGGGGGCAGACCCGGGGGCGGACCGCTCGCGGCGACCACCTCGTCGAGCCGCCGCGTGCCCCGCCAGAGGTAGCGGGAGCCGTCGCGTCCTCCGATGATCCGCATGGACGCGTCGGCCTCGTCCCAGCTCGCGAGCCACTCGGGGATGGGGACGGGCGTCCCCACGCGATCCCAGAAGCACAGGCCGGGCGGTACGGCGACCGCGGCGGCGACCTTCACGACCTCGGGCCAGCGGGTCCCCACGAGCCGTCGGCCCTCCACCTCGTACCCGCCCTGGGTCTGGGTGGAAGAGCGGATCCACCACGGGGGCATCGCGGTCAGCGCGCGCGCCGCATGGCCCAGCGCGAGCACCGTCTGGACCACCGTGGGGGGCGGAGACTTCGCGTGGACCGTCTTCTCCAGCCACTCCAGCACCGTGGTCGCCCCGACGTCGGCGAGGCCCGTGCGGACGTTGGCCGGCAGCTCGTTCGGCCAGTCCAGCAGCTCGTCCATGCCGCTGTGCTCGAGGGCCGCGTACAGGTCGAGCCAGCCCTCGGCCCCGAGCGGGTCGAGCAGCGTGAGCCGCATGGCGCTCTCGACGGTGAACGGCATGGACTCGGGACGGGTGGCCGCCTCCGACAGCATCCGGAGACACGCCATCTCCACGAAGCCGGTGGCACACTCGCGCAGACGTTCCGGTGGGGGGCGCTCCGTCGGCGCCGCTCGGGCGCAGGCGATGGCGAGCGGGCTCGGCAGGTCCTCGACGTTCATTCCTTCCGGCTCCGGTGGACAGCGATCCTACCGGAGCCTGCGGGCCACGTCAGCCGCAGCTCCCGTCGTCGAGGCAGACCGAGCCTGCCTTGCAGTCCCAGTCCGTCGCGCACCGCTCGACGCAGCCGCGTTCGTCGGAGGTCGAGGAGACGTAGCCCTGGCAGGCGAAGTTCCCCAGGCACTCCCGATCACTGGTGCAGACCTCGCCGTCCCAGGCCTCCTGCCACCCGCTGTCCGTCCCCGTGTCCTCCCAGGCGACGGTCCGGTTCACGTAGATGCACCCCACCGCCCACAACATCAGCGTCATCGCTCCTCCCGCGCCTACCGACACCGCGGGCCGCGGGATCCGTCACCCGACGGCTCCCCGCTGATAGGCTGCGGACAGGAGGTCCCGTGCGAGTCTCGGAGCTGATGTCTGCGGAGCCCGTCGTCGTGCGGTCGGACGACGATCTGGCGACCTGCGCGGGGCACCTCGTGAGGATGGGCGTGCGCCACCTGCCCGTGGTCGGCGCCGACGGCGAGCTCGCGGGCGTGCTGACCGACGCCGCCCTGTTCCGCCACGGGGCGCTGGTCGGCGGTGATCGCGCGTGGATGCCGAGGGAGACCGACCAGGATCTGCGCGCCGGCGGGATCTGCGACCCGGCGGAGATCGTCGTTGGGCCGGACGTGGGGCTGGAGACGGTGCTGAGGCGTCTCGCGCGCACCCGCCAGGACTTCGCGGTCGTTGTCGAGGGGGGGCACCCCGTGGGGATCGTGACCGAGCACGACACCCTCAAGATCGCGCTCGATCTGCTCCCCGTCATGACGCTCGCCACCGAGGTGGGCGTCACCGACGTGATCACGGTGGGTCTGGACGAGACCGTCGGCGCGGCGCTCGCCCGCATGGAGGAGCACCACATCCGCCACCTGGTGGTGACGGACGCCGACGGTGTCGTGAGCGGCGTCGTGAGCCTCGGTGACCTCACCGCCGAGCCCTCCGCCGACACGCTGATCGCCACGCTCGTGCACGAGCGTCCCCCGTTCGTCACGACGGCCGACGCCACGCTCCGCGACGTGGCGCGCGGGATGCTCGAGCGAAACCTGGGCTGCGTCCCGGTGGTGCGCCCGGATCGGCGCGTGGTCGCCATCGTCTCCCGCCGCGACGTGATGGAGGCGGCGGTGGGCGCGCTCGAGGACGAGGGCCTCTTCGAGGGATGAATCAGCCGGCGGCGGCTGCCCGGCCCCGCGCCATGTCGACGCCGAACACGATCACGAGGCCCAGCCCGAAGAAGACGCCCGTCACGAGGATGGCGTTCTCGAGCCCCAGCCCGTACTGAAGCGCGCCCACGGACACCAGCCCGAGGGCCCCCGCGAGCTTCCCGAACACGCCCCACAGGCCGAAGAACTCGCCCACGCGGTCGGAGGGCGACAAGAGCGCCACCAGGGTGCGACCGGCGCTCTGGGTGGCGCCGATGCACAGCCCCGCGCACGCGCCCACGAGCAGGAACACCTTCTCGTCCGGCCAGTCCAGCCCGGTCGCCCCGCGCAGGAGCGAGGCCACGGTCGGCGTGCCCCAGATCAGGCCGACGGCGATGCACCACACCACGAGCGTCAGCGCGTAGGTCGGCTTGTCGCCGAGGCGCGACTGGAGCTGCCCGAACGCGAGCGCGCCCACCGTGGCCGTGATCTGCGTCGTCACGAACATCATCGCCTGGGTCGACGCGCTCCAGCGGATCACCTGGTCGCCGTAGATGAAGGCGAAGCTCACCACGATCGACAGGCCCGTCATCGCGAAGAAGTAGCTCGCGAAGAACACCATCAGGTCGCGGTACCTCCGCACGTGGCGGACGGAGGACTTCAGCTGCGAGACGGCCTCCTGCACCACGCCCGTCCCGCCGGCGCGGGGGACCCCACGGTCCTTCAACAACAGGAAGGTGGGGGTGGCGGCGAGCGCGAACCACAGGGCGGTGACCGGGCCCGCCCAGCGCACCAGCGGGTTGTCGGGCGAAGGCTGGCCGAGCCCGAACAGCACGAGCGCGGTCGAGCCCAGCCCCCCCACGTAGCCGAGGCCCCAGGCCATCCCGCTGATCCGCCCGAGGTCCTCGGGCTCGCCCAGGTCCGGCAGGAAGCTCGCGACGAAGCTCTCGCCGACCGAGAACCCGACGTTGCTGACGATCACCAACACCATCGCCAGCGCGGTCGTGCCCGGGCCCGTCAGCCCCAGCGAGGCCGTGCCGAGCACGGTGATCACGGTGCTCGCGAGCAGGAAGCGCTTGCGGTGCCCGGCCTGGTCCATCCACGCGCCGAGGAACGGCAGCAGCACCACGGTCAGCAGGTAGCTGGCCGCCAGCGTCGCGCTCCACAGCAGGTTCCCCGTGCGGAACTCGGGTCCGTCCCCCACGACCACCTTGGGGAACACCACCGCGTAGTACACGGTGATGACCACGGTCGTGTACGAGCTGTTGGCGAAGTCGTACATCGACCAGCCGAAGACCTCGGCCCGCGTGGCACCCACCGTCCCTCCCAGCGCCGCGAGCCTATCGCAGGTGTACGCTCGCGTCGGAGCAGCACCATGACGCGCATCATCGGCCATCGAGGCTCGCCGGGACACCGTCCGGACCACACCCTCGAGGGGTATCGGCTGGCCATCGAGCAGGGGGTCGACGTGATCGAGCCCGATCTCGTCCCCACGAAGGACGGCCACCTGATCGCCCGCCACGAGAACGACTTGACGCAGACCACCGACGTGGCCGCGGTCTTCCCCGAGCGCCGGACCACAAGGACCGTCGATGGCGTGGAGATCACGGGCTTCTTCAGCGAGGATCTCACGCTGGCAGAGATCGGCCGGCTCCGCGCGAAGCAGCCGATGGCCACGCGCAGCCCGGCCTACGACGGGCGGTTCACCATCCCGACCTTCGACCAGATCCTGGATCTCGTCGAGGCCCACCACCGCGAGACCGGACGGCTCGTCGGGATCGAGCCCGAGACCAAGCACCCGACCTACTTCCGTCAGCTGGGGCTCCCGCTCGAGGAGAAGCTCCTGGCCGCGCTCCACGCCCGCGGCCTCGACGACGGTCGGGCCAACGTCTGGATCCAGTCGTTCGAGAGCGGCAACCTGAAGGCGATCCGCGAGAAGGTGCGTACGAAGCTGCTCCGCCTGGTGGACACCGACCTGGCCACGCTCTCGGAGGAGGGCATGCGCGAGGTCGCCACCTTCGCGAACGGGCTCGGGCTGCACAAGTCACACCTGATCGGCGCCGACGGGACCCCCAACGACGTGCTCGCGCGGGCGCACGCCCTGGGTCTCGAGGTCCACGTGTACACCTTCCGCAACGAGCCGGACCGCATGGAGCCCTGGGCAGGAGGCGACGCCGCCACCGAGATCCGCGCGTTCCTGAAGCTCGGCGTGGACGCGATCTTCGCGGACTTCCCCGACACCGCCGTCGCCGTGCGCGATCGGTCGTGAGGTACGCTCCGCGCGGAGGTGGGCGTGGCGAATCCCGCGCAGATCGTGATCTTCGGTGCGTCCGGTGATCTGACCGCTCGCAAGCTGATCCCCGCGCTGCTGGGCAATGTCGCGGTGGGTGCGCTGTCGCCCGACGCGGTCCAGGTGATCGGGGTGTCGCGCAGCGCCCGCACCTCGGAGCAGTGGCGCGAGGACCTGGCCGCGTGGGTGCCGGTCGAGCTGGCCGAGGCCTGGCCCTCCTTCGTGCCCTGCCTCCACTACGTGACCGCCGACGCCTCGGTCCCCGAGCAGCTCGAGCGCTTGCACCAGGAGCTCGACCGCCTGGCCGAGCCGATGGGGGGCGAGTCCAAGGTGGGCCGCCTGTTCTATCTCGCGCTCGCGCCGGAGCTGTTCGGCCCGGTGGTGGGCTGCCTGGCGGGTCGCGGGATGACGGAGTGCCCGGTGGACGCGGCCGACGGCTGGCGCCGGGTGGTCATCGAGAAGCCCTTCGGGGTCGACCTGCCGTCCGCGCAGGCGCTCAACCGCGAGCTCCTGCGCTGGCTGCGGGAGGAGCAGATCTACCGGATCGACCACTACCTCGGGAAGGAGACGGTCCAGAACCTGCTCACCCTGCGCTTCCAGAACGCCATCTTCGAGCCGCTGTGGAACCGCAACCACGTGGAGTCGGTCGAGATCAGCGTCCTCGAGACGGTGGCGATGGAGGGTCGGCGCGGCGCCTACTACGACGGGGCCGGCGCGCTGCGCGACATGGTCCAGAACCACCTGATGCAGATCCTGGCCCTCGTGGCGATGGAGCCGCCCGGGTCGCTGTCCGCGGCAGCCGTCCGCGGCGAGAAGATCAAGGTGGTGGGCTCGCTGCGCCGCTTCACCCCCAAGGAGGTCGCCACGCACGTGGTGCGCGGGCAGTACGTCGCCGGGCCCTCCCGCGACCAGGCGTACCGCCAGGAGATCGGCGTGGCGCCGCGCAGCCGTACCGAGACCTACGTCGCTGCGCGCGTGTTGGTCGACAACTGGCGTTGGTCGGGTGTGCCCTTCCTGCTACGGACGGGCAAGGCCCTGCACCGGGCGTCCACCGAGGTGCTGCTCCGGTTCCGCACGCCGCCCGTGGACCTGCTCAACGGGCCGGTCTCGCCCGATGTGTGCCGCCTGCGCCCGAACACCCTGCGCATCCTCATCCAGCCGGAGGAGGGGGTCCGCCTGAGCTTCCTCGTGAAGGAGCCTGGCGCCGGCATGCGCATGCGGTCGTCCGAGCTCGGCTTCGACTACGGCGACCTCGGGTCCGATCGGACGCCGCCCGCGTACCAGCGACTGCTCCTCGATGCGATCGAGGGCAACGCGACGCTCTTCATCCACAAGGACGAGGTCGAGGGGAGCTGGGCCTTCGCCGACGCGATCCGCGCTGGCTGGGAGGAGGCCGACCCGCCCGTCCACCGCTATCCCGCCGGCTCGCACGGTCCCGAGGCCGCCGATGCCTTGTGGCACGGGTGCGAGGGCGGCTGGAGCTGAACGGACGTGTACCTCCTCTTCACCCGTCGCTTCGGGCCGATGTTCTGGACCCAGCTCCTCGGCGCCTTCAACGACAACCTGTTCAAGCAGTCGCTCGTCTACTGGATCGCGTTCGAGCACCTCGACGTGTTCGGGTTCGACCACAAGACGATGGTGATGCTGTCGGCAGCCATCTTCATCCTGCCGTTCTTCCTGTTCAGCGCCACCTCCGGCCAGCTCGCCGACAAGCTCGACAAGGCCACGGTCATCCGCTTCACCAAGAACCTCGAGATCGTGGCGATGCTCGCCGGCTCCGTCGGGTTCTGGCTCGGCCAGCCCGAGGTCGTGACGCTGGTGCTCTTCGTGATGGGCATCCAGTCCACCATCTTCGGCCCCTGCAAGTACGGCATCCTGCCGCAGCACCTGCCGCCCGAGGAGCTGGTGACGGGCAACGCGCTCGTCGAGACCGCCACGAACCTCGCCATCCTCGGCGGCTCCATCACGGCCGGCCTCGTGTTCCACCAGCTCGGCATCGTGGCCGGCGGCGTCATCACGGTCGCCGTGCTCGGCCGCATCGCCGCGCAGTTCATCCTGCCCGCGCCCTCCAGCGCGCCCGACCTGCCGGTGCAGTGGGACCCCGTCCGCCCGACCTGGGACCTGATCCGGCTCGCCCGCTCCAACCGCCCGATCTGGCTGTCGATCCTCGGGATCTCCTGGTTCTGGATGTTCGGTGCGGCCTTCCTGGGGCTCTTCCCGGACTACACCGAGAACGTGCTGGGTGCGAACGAGCACGTCGCGACCCTGTTCCTCGCGCTGTTCTCCATCGGCATCGGCGTCGGCTCGCTGTTCGCGGGGCAGCTCTCGCACCACCGCGTCGAGCTCGGCATCGTGCCCATCGGCTCGCTCGGCATGACGCTGTTCACGGCCGATCTGGCGCTCGTGGGGACGCCCTGGGCGCACGGGAGCGAGCTCATCGGCGTCATGGAGTTCCTGTCGCGCTTCCAGGGCATCCGGATCAGCTTCGACCTCGTGATGCTCGCGATCAGCGGCGGCCTGCTCACCGTCCCGCTCTATGCCCTGGTGCAGCAGCGGGCGAAGGAGGACGAGCGCGCGCGGATCATCGCCGCGAACAACGTCGTGAACTCGTTCTGGACGGTGGTGGGGGCGCTCGTGCTCGCCGGGGTCACGGCGTACGGCGCCAGCACGCCGATGGTGTTCGCGCTGCTCGCCGTCGTCACCCTCGCGGTGTCCGCGTACATGTACTGGGTGGTGCGCGAGTTCGCGCTGCGCTTCGTGACCTGGATCCTGTCCAACCTGGCGTACCGGGTGAAGGTCGACGGCACCGAGCACATCCCGTCCACCGGCCCCGCGCTCATCGTCGCCAACCACGTGAGCTTCATCGACTGGTTCGTGCTCCTCGGGGCGCTGGCCGAGCCGCCTCGCGTCGTCATGGACAAGGACATCCACAGCTGGCCCGTGCTCGGCTTCCTGTTCCGCCAGGCGAACACGATCCCGATCGCGTCGGCGAAGAAGGACCCGGACGCCCTCGAGAAGGCGATGGACGAGATCCATCAGGCGCTCGCCGAGGGCTGGACGGTCGTGATCTTCCCCGAGGGGAAGCTGACGGGTGACGGCGACATGCACGACTTCCGCCCCGGCATGGAGCGCATCCTGGCGCGCGACCCGGTGCCGGTCGTGCCGGTCGCGATCAACGGGTTGTGGGGCAGCTTCTTCTCGCGCAAGGACGGCCCGGCGATGACGAAGCCCTTCACGCGCGGGACGTTCTCCCCGGTGCGGCTGACGTTCGGGCCGCACGTCCCCGCCGAGCAGGCCACGGCCCAGCACATGGAGGAGGTCGTTCGCCAGATGTGGTCGCGTCACCCGGAGAGCCCGTGAGCGTCCGCGTGACCGACGACGTCGGCGCGGTCGCCGGACGGCTGGTGGCCGAGGGGCTGGGTGCGGCGGTGGCCGACCGTGGGCGGGCGGTCCTCGTGCTGTCCGGCGGGACGAGCCCGGACCCCGTGCTGGACTGGCTCGCCGAGAACCTGGCGCCAGCCGTCGCCGCCGCCACCGTGGTGAGCTGGACCGACGAACGCGTCGTGCCGTACGCCGGGGACTGGACGACCTGGCCCGTCGAGCTCAATCGGCGCGCTGCCTGGGCTCGCTGGTTCTCCCGGGTGGACCGACCGCCGGTCGAGATCGTCCCCTGGTCGGGCTCGGGGTCGCCCGAGGACGCGGTGGCGGCCTGGGCCGTGCCCGCGATCGACGTGCTGCTCCTCGGCATGGGTCCCGACGGTCACGTCGCCTCGCTGTTCCCCGGTCACCCCGCCGCGGACGCCGTGGGCGAGGCCGTCGTGGTGCGGGACGCGCCCAAGCCGCCACCGACCCGCATCTCGCTCACCTTGCCGAAGTTGCAGGAGGCGAGGCGCGCGGTCCTGCTCGTCACTGGGATCGAGAAGGGCGCGCGGTACCGGGAGGCGCAGGCGGGAAGGGCGTCGACGCCCATCGGGCGTTACGTGCCCGCCGGCCGGTGGGACGTGGTGGCCGACGCCGCCGCGGGCTTGGAGGGAGCATGAGCGGGAACGCGGACATCGCGGTGATCGGGCTCGGCGTCATGGGTGCGAACCTGGCGCGCAACTTTCGCTCCCGCGGGTTGACCGTCGCGGTCCACAACCGCCGGACCGAGGTCACGGAGCACCTCCTGGCCGAGCACGGTGCCGAGGGCTTCGTGGCGTGCACGACCCCCGAGGAGCTGGTGGCGGCCCTCAAGACCCCCCGCGTCGTCGTGCTGATGGTGACGGCGGGTCAGGCCGTGGACGCGGTCATCGCCTCGATCGGCGAGCACCTCGAGCCGGGCGACATCCTGGTCGACGGCGGCAACTCGCACTACGCCGACACCGAGCGTCGCTCCGTCGCGGCTGCCGCGCACGACCTGCTGTACGTCGGGATGGGCGTGTCGGGCGGCGAGGAGGGTGCGCTGCTCGGACCCTCCATGATGCCCGGTGGTGACACCCGTGCGTGGCCCGTGATCCGCCCGCTGATGGAGAAGGCGGCGGCGGTGGGGCAGGGGACCTGCGTGGCCTGGTGCGGCCGCGGCGGCGCCGGCCACTACACGAAGATGGTGCACAACGGCATCGAGTACGGCGACATGCAGCTCCTCGGGGAGGTGTTCACGCTGATGCGCGACGGGCTCGGGATGGACGCGCCCGCGCAGGCCGAGGTCTTCGAGGGCTGGAACCGGGGACGGCTGTCGAGCTTCCTGGTGGAGATCACGGCCGGCATCGTGGCGAGCCGCGATCCGCAGGGCGCCGGGCCGCTGGTGGACGCGATCCTCGACGAGGCCGGGCAGAAGGGCACGGGTCGCTGGACCAGCGTGCAGGCGGTGGAGGCGGGCGTCCCGCTGCCCACGATCACCGCGGCGGTGGATGCGCGCGCGATCAGCAGCCGGCGGGCGCAGCGCACCGCGGCGCGGGCCGTGCTCCCGCGCGGGGTGGCGCGGATCCCCGAGCTGGCCGTGGAAGACCTCGAGCAGGCGCTCTATGCCGCCAAGCTCGCGAGCTACGCGCAGGGCTTCGACCTGCTCCGCACCGCGTCCGAGGAGCGGGGCTACGGGATCGACCTGGGTGAGGTGGCGCGCATCTGGACCGCGGGCTGCATCATCCGCGCGGCCTTCCTGGGGCGTGTCCGCGAGGCCTTCCAGCGGGATCCGGAGCTCCCGTCGCTGGTCCTCGATCCCTCCTTCGCGGAGGAGCTGGCGACCGCCCTGCCTGCGTGGCGTCGGGTGGTCGCGGCGGCGGTGATCGCCGGGATCCCCGTCCCCGCGCTGTCGGCCTCCCTGGCCTGGATCGACCAGGTCCGCGGCGAGCGCGGCGCGGCCCAGCTGATCCAGGCGCAGCGCGACTGGTTCGGGGCCCACACGTACCGCCGGCTCGACGCGCCCGACGCCCCGATCCACACCGATTGGGCCTCGCTCGAACGTCTCCACCGGTAGAATGGTGGGCCATGTTCTGGCCCCTCCTCGTCCCCAGCGCCCAGGCCGACACGTTCGACGTCGGTCCGGGTCAGCCCTACGCGGACGTGAACGCGGCGGCGGTCGCGGCCTTCGCGGCTTCGGACGAGGACCACGTCATCGTCATCCACGACAGTGGGTCGTACACCGAGTCCAAGACGGTCGTGACGGAGAACCTGCGCGTCGAGGCCGTGGCGGGGGAGCGGCCGACCTTGCTGTCGACGGACAACAACAACGGGATCTTCCACGTCACCGGCGCGGTGCGGCTCGAGCTCGCGGGGCTGATCCTCGATGGCCAGTCCTCGCGGCGGGTGGTCCACCAGGCCGCCGGGACGGTCCTGATCGACGACGTGGACTTCCAGCACATCGGCGGCAACCGTGGCGGGGGCGCCATCCTCGCGGACGGGTCCTCGGTGTCCCTCGAGCTCCGGGGGTGCGACTTCGTCGGGGCCACGATCACGGGCAACTCGAACGGGGCTTTCGTCGGGGTGAACACGGGCGACCTGACCGTCACGGGGTCGACGTTCACCCAGGGCTCGTCGGAGCGAAACGGGGGCGCCATCGCGTTCCAGTCGGGTGGCGTGCTGACGGTGTCGGGAACGGACTTCTCGATGCTGCACGCCCACAACCGCGGTGGTGCGATCTTCATCGGCAGCGGCACGGCCACGATCGACACGTCGACCTTCGACGGCAACGACGCCCCCCTGGAGCTCGGTGGGGGCGCGATATACGTGGAGGCGGGCTCGCTCCACGTGATCGGCGGCTCGTTCCAGGGAAACGCAGCGACCTCCGGCGGTGCGATCCGCGCGAACGCCGCCGTGACCACCCTCGAGGGGGTGACCTTCACGCTCAACACCTCGACCGTGCAGGGTGGCGCGGTGTACGCGAACACCCCACCCCTCACCGTGCTCGGCGGCACGTTCGATCGGAACTCGTCGCCCAACGGCGGCGGGATCTACGTCTCGAGCGGCGATCTCGTGGTGGACGGGGCGACGTTCACGTCCAACACCGCCAATGGGAACGGCGGCGCCATCCTGGTGTGGGACGCCAGCGGCACGAGCACCGTGTCCAGCAGCACGTTCCTGTCCAACGCGGCGACGGTGCTCGGCGGCGCGATCTACCGCCGCATCGGCACCAGCACGTACACCGAGAACACGTTCTGCGGGAATGGGGCGAACTCGGGCGGCGCGCTGTGGTTCGAGGCGGCCGACTCGACGGTGACACGCAGCGTGTTCCTGGGGAACACCTCGGTCGGGGCCGGTGGGACCGCGTTCGTCAACACGGGGACGCTGGTCTGGTCGCACGACTCCGAGGCGGGTTCGTCCGGCGCGACCGGGCACGCGATCTACTCCGCGGCCGCGAACGCCACCATCCGCGACAGCTACTTCGGCTCCCGCTTCGTACCCGGCGCCGTCGTCGACGCCGCGGTCCAGGTCCCGTCGACGAGCGCGGACCACAACGGGTACGAGACGGGTCCGCCGCCGCCGCTCGGGATCTTCGTCGCGGACGGTGGCCTGAACGTGATGTCCGGAAGCCTGATCGGGGCTCCCTCGGGCTGCGATCCGTACCAGCTCGTCCCGCCGGCCGGCTCGACGCTCGAGGATGCCGCGTCGGACAACGGAGACATCGGCGCGTTCGACGATCTCGACGGCGACGGGTTCCGCGGCCCGTTCGACTGCGACGAGACGGACCCCCTGATCCACCAGGGAGCCACCGAGGTCGTCGGCGACGAGATCGACCAGGACTGCGACGGCGCCGAGCTGTGCTGGGCGGACGTGGATCTGGACGGTGACCGGAGCGACACCGCCACCGTTGCGAGCCCGGATCTGGCCTGCGCCGACCCGGGGGAGGCCCTCGCGACCGCGCCGGTGGACTGCGACGACACCGATCCAGCCTACGCCTCCACCGCCACCGAGATCGTCGGCGACAACCGCGACCAGGACTGCGACGGGCACGACGCCTGCTACGAGGACCTCGACCGCGACGGGTATGGGTCGGACGTGGTGGTCGTGGCCACGTTCGCCGTCTGCATCGCCAGCGGCGAGGTGAGGGTCACGGGCGACTGCGACGACGCCGACCCCTCGGTGAGCCCCGACGGGACCGAGCTGGTCGCGGACGAGGTGGACTCCGACTGCGACGGCACGGAGATCTGCTACCTCGACGGTGACGGCGACGGCCACGGCACCACCACCACGATCCAGACGGCGCTCGGGGACACGGACTGCGCCGACCCCGGCGAGTCCACGCTCACCGACGACTGCGACGACGCCGACATCTTCACGTACCCGGGCGCCTCGGAGTCCGCCGGCAACGACGTGGACGAGGACTGCGACGGAACGGTGATCTGCTTCGCGGATATCGATCTGGACGACGCCCGGAGCCTGCAGCTCATCCAGACGCAGCCGGGCGACACCGACTGCGCCGGACTCGGCGAGGCCTACATCGTCGATCCGATCGACTGCGACGACACGGATCCCGCGGTCTATCCGGGGGCCCCGGAGGTGACGGGCGACGAGGTGGACCAGAACTGCGACGGCCGGGAGGTCTGCTGGCGCGACATGGACCGGGACGGCTACCGCTCCGACGTCGACGTGCTGCCAAGCCTGGACGAGGACTGCAACGACCTCGGCGAAGCTGCCACGTCCGCGCCGATCGACTGCGACGACAACGACCCGGCCTCCAGCTACGTCCAGCCCGAGCTGCCGGGCGACAACATCGACTCCGACTGCGACGGCACGGAGATCTGCTTCGACGATGTCGACCAGGACGGCGCCCGCACCAACACCACGACCATCTCGAGCGACACCGACTGCAACGATCCCACGGAGGCCCTCGCGACCGCCCCGCTCGACTGCGAGCCGCTGCTGGCGGACGTCCACCCGGGTGCCACCGAGATCGTGGGCGACGGCCAGGATCAGGACTGCGACGGCATCGAGCTCTGCTACGAGGATCTCGACCACGACGGCGTCGGCTCCTCGGTCGAGGTGCCCGGACCGGAGCGGCCCTGCACGGCCCCGGGCGAGGCGCCGATCTCCGGCGATCCCTGCCCACTCGATGCGCTCGACCTCGACAGCGACGGTGACGGGGTGTGCGACACCGACGACCTGTGCCCCGGGCCCGACGACCTCGACACCGACGGTGACGGAACCCCGAACGGCTGCGAGACGGAGTGCACGGGCGCCGACGAGGACGGGGACACGGTCCCCGACGACTGCGACCTGTGTCCCGGCGAGGACGACCGCATCGATCCCGACGGCGACGGGTTGCCGGCGGCCTGCGATCCGGACGAGGACCCGGTCCTCGTGCACTCCGACACCCCGCCGACGGGCGACACCGCCCTCCCGACCCACACCGGCGGCGCGCACGGCACCGGGGACACCTCGGTCCCGAGCGTGGTGGCGCGGGTCGCGTCGGCCTCGGGGGATCCGGGCTGCGGCTGTCGCACGGGGAGCTCGGGTGCGCTGGCGGGGTGGATGGCGCTGGTGCTCGTGGTCGCGCGGCGACGTCAGCGGGCGCCGCAGCAGCGCTTGTAGCGCTTCCCGCTGCCGCACGGGCAGGGGTCCTTCGCGCCGATCGGGCGAGGGGCAGCGGTCTCCTCGGCCGACAGCGGGTGGGTGGCGAGCTCGCGGAGCGCCCGGTACCGCGCGGTCAGCACCTTGCGGTCCGCGCGCGGGGACGTGTTCCGCCAGCGGGCGAGCACCCGACGCGCGAGATCGAGGTCCACGCCGTCGGCGTTCTCGATGGTCGCGTCGCCCTTCGACAGATCGATGCGGGCAGCGAAGGCGCCCTCCTCGCCGGCCAGATCGAAGTCCAGCACGGCCTCGCGGCAGTCGCAGCCCTTGCGCCCGCAGAACAGGTCCTGGACCACCCAGGTTCGTCCGTCCAACTCGAAGCGATCGTAGAACCCGGAATATCCGTCGGGCGGGTTGGGCCTTCCGCCCGCGAGCACGTGGCTGAACGGGAGCAGGCCGTCGTGCCGCACGAAATCGGGAGCGATCCGGAGCCCGGCGACGTCGGGCTTCCGCATGCGGAACGCCTTCAGGCGCCGCAGGATCGCGTCCGCGACAGGGCCGTCGACCACCTCGACCACCTCGGCCACCACCGCCTCGGCGTCACCGTCCACGGCCCCCACGATCTGCCCGGTGCGTGACGTGAGGTCCACCTTCACCGCGAACCGGCTGCCCGCCTCGGGATCGACCAGCGTGATCTGGGCGTCGCTGCAGCCGCAGTCGGGGTTGCCGCAGATCGAGAGGAACGCGTACCGGGGGCGGTCGCTCCCTTCGAGCGTGATCCTGGCTTCGCCGAAGACGACGAAGGCCTCCGCCGGGTCCAGCCCGGGTCGGTCGGTGCGCGCGAGGATCTCCACAGCTGCCCCCCGACCCGGCGTATCCTGCGCCCCGAGAAGGGGAGGGGTCATGGAGAGCCGCGCGGTCCTGGAAGCCGGGGGAATCCTCGCGGACGCGGAGAGTGCACCCCCGGATCTGCCGGTGGACGGTGTCGACGCCCGGACGTACCGACACCCGGCCATCGCGGGACGGGCGGTCGTGCGCGTCGTGCCCCGCTCGCTCGACGCGGGCGCCGACACCTGGATGGCGACGTTCGGGTTCGCCCTGGATCGGGTGGGCGAGGACCTCGGCGTGCAGCGCCGCCGCACGCTCGGCTTCCCGTGGTGGACGCTCGTGCACGAGCCGCGACACGCCGCCCTCGTGCTGGAGCAGCAGCCGGCCTTCCGCAAGGCGCGCCGCCTGGCCGCCAGCAAGCCCGGCCACGCCAAGGACGCGCTCACCGAGATCGCGAAGGTGTTCGAGCGGCGCGCCCCCGCGGTGCTCCCGACGTTCTGGGAGGAGGCGGGCCGCGCCTTCGTCGACCTCGGCAACCCCAAGATGGCGGCGACCTGCTTCGACAAGGGACGAGCAGCCGAGGCGACGTTCGGCCTGTCCGTGGACCAGGAGCGGCTCGGCGACGTGTTCCTGGAGTTCGCGCTCGCCGGCGCCGTCACGGTCAAGTCGCTCCAGGCGTGGGCCAAGCAGCTGTCGAGCTCGGTCGGTGCCGCCCAGGCCTGGGACCGCTTCCGGACGCTCGCGGTGAGGCGCACGCTCGGTGGGATGCCTCCGTGGGCCTCGTTCGCCAAGGACCTCGCCGGACTCGCGAAGTCGGCCGGGCGCGACGTGGAGGTCGAGCGGCGCTCCTGGCTCGCGGAGATCCTCGGTGCGCCGGCCCTGGACCGCGCCACCCCGACCTTCTGGAAGGAGCACTACGGCGCGCTGGCGGAGCTGGCTCGGCACGACCCCGAGGTCCGACGGCGGTGGCTGTCCCGGTTCCCGCGCGCCGGAGCGAGCAGCTGGTCGGACGTGGACGAGTCCTTCGCCGACGCCTGGCTCGGCGAGCTGCACCGGGCCGGGGTGCTCGAGGGTGCCTGGACGGACCCCGAGGTGGACCCGGCGCGATGGCTGAAGGCGTTGCTGGACTGGGCGCCCGACGCGTATGGCCCGGCGCTGTCGCTGGCGCGGGTCGTGGGCGCGCGCATGGCCCGCGAGGGGCGCGTCTTCCAGGTGGACGAGCGGTGCGACGTCGACGTGATCGACCTGCTCCTCGAGCTCGGGGTGGAGGTGAAGCGGGACGAGGAGGAGGCGTGGTGGGACGTGCGCGACTGGGCGCGCGGCGAGCCCGTCCCCGCGGTCCTGGGGCTCCCCGCCGAGCACCGCCCTCGCGATCCTGCGCGGATCGCTGCCCACCCCACGTTCGGGCCCAGCCTGATCAGCGCCGCCTCCGGTGCCGTGGGGGACGATGGCTTCGAGCGCGCGACCGCCACCAGCCCCGTGATGGCCGAGGTCCGTCGGAAGGCGCTCCACAGCTGGCTCGAGCGGGCAACGACCCGCGCGCTCCCGGACACGGACAGCGTCGTGGACGACGTGGTGGACCTGTCCGTCCAGCGGCTCCGAGACGAGCCCGAGATCTGGGCCGGGCTGCAGGGGCTGGACGTGGCTCGCTCGCTGGCGGCCAGCTGGCGGGGAGGGCTCGTGGCCGAGCTCGGGTGGGCGGCCTTCGACGAGGCCGTGGAGGAGCTCGGTACGGAGGATCTCAAGGTCCATGGGCCCTGGCCGTACACCGTGCTGTTCAACCCGCGAAAGGCGATCGTCCTGGGGCCGGACGGGTCACGCCTGACGGTGATCGACCTGCGGTTGCCCAAGGACGTGGAGCCGACCGGCGTCCGGTGGATCGGGGGCCAGCTCCTGGTCGCCTGGCGGGCGTCCGGCGAGGGGAAGGCGGTCTGGTCGAGCGACTGGCGGCAGCCCTTCCCCGCGGACGTCTCCTGGTGGGACAACGGCGACAACGAGGTGGCGGACCTGGGCGACGGGACGTTCTTCCTCGGGGTTCGCCCGTTCGCCGTGGGTGAGCAGGCCTGGCCCGAGGACGAGCACTTCCTCCACGACGGAGAGCGGTTCTGGCGGCGGGTGGACGGGCGCTTCCTGGTGCTCGACCCGCGGACCGGACGGACCACGCAGGGCCCGCCGCCGTCCTTCTTCGCGGACATCGATCCCGACGGGCTGAACACGGCCCTGCTGCGCTTCGTGCCCGGGCGGGGGCCGTGGGCGCTCCGCAAGGTGGGTGAGCGCTCCGAGACGCTCGACGGGCTGGTCTGGGACGGGGAGGCGCTCGTGGACTTCCTCGTCGTGTTGCCCGGGGACACCCGCGCGCGCGGCGTGCTCGAGAGCTGGCGCGATCTGACGATGTACGCCCCCGAGGGGTACGAGACCGACGAGCAGCCCGAAGACGAGGAGCACCCGGTCCCGCCGGTGGATCGCTGGCACTGGTTCACGCCGCGCGACCCTGCGGGCTCCGAGGCGCTGCGCGGCGCGGACACCGAGCTCGCGCGGGCGGTGATGGAGGCGCTCCGCTCCGCAGAGGACCCGCTGGTCGCGCTGGCGGACGCGTTCCCCGCGATCACGCACCCGAGGTTGCGGCAGGGGGTGGTGGCCACCGTCCAGCGCGCGCTCGAGGTGGAGCGGAACCTCCGCGACTTCCTCGAGGAGCGGGGGGAGGCGCCGACCGTCGAGCCAGGTGGCGCCACGATCGCCTCGATCGTCGCGGCGTTCGGCATGGCGGCCGCCGGCCGTGGCTACTGGGACGCCGACCACGACCCGCTCGTGTCGATGGCGGCCGACGCGGCCTTCCTCGCCGGCGACGCCGAGTCCGCGGGCGGCATGGATCTCGACTGGCCGGCGTTCGGTCGATGGATCCGCGGCGCCGGTCACGCGCTGGCGCGTCCCGGGCTCTCCGAGCGGCACCGCGAGCACCTGCTGGCCTTCCTGCGCGCCTGGGTGGAGCTGCCGGACCTCGTGGTGCGGCGAGCGTCCTGGTCCTTCCCCGACCTGCGCTCGTCCTTCCTGAAGACGGAGGTCGAGGACGGCGAGCGGCACCTGCTGGGGCGCTGGGAGGTCACCGACGGCGGCCGCTGGATCGCGAGCACCGACGACACGTGGTCCGACGAGGGCCCGTTCGACGTGACGACGCTGACCGCCGGAGAAGCGCCTCCACCGGGCGGGGCGCCGGAGGGCGAGGTGACGGTCACGGACACGGCGCTGCACCGTGACTGGTTGCGCGCGTTGGTGGCGGCTGCCGAGGAGCACGGCACGCGGGAGACGCTGCCCGACGGTGCGGCGGATGTCCTCGCCGAGGGCACCGGCCTGTCGCGGGCTGCGGCGGTGCTGGTGCTGGCGGCGGCCCCCGATCTGGGCCGGTGGCAGTCCGACTTCCTCGGCGCCGAGTTGCGCGAGCGCCTCGGCCTGAAGAAGAACGAGGCCGAGTTGGCCCGCAACGAGCTCACCAGGCTGGGCACCGAGAAGCTGGCGGAGCTCCTCGCGGAGGCGGCGCCCGCCGATCCGGGGCGCCTGTGGTCGGCCGAGGTCGCGGAGGACCTCGCGCGGGCCTTCGTGGCTCGCTTCGGACGCCGACTCGCCATCCCGCCGGAGCTGCGCGCCGCCGCGAAGAAGTCGCTCGACGGGGACGCGGCGCTGGACTGGCTGGCCGCCCCCGATGCGGCCGAGCTGTGGACGAAGGATCGCGCCTACTCGCTCGACGACGACGGCGACGTGGTCGTGGCGGAGGGAGACGCGCTGACCCTCGAGGAGATCGGCACGGTCCAGGAGCTCCTGCCCTGGCTGATGCAGCAGGTCCCGAGCGGTGATCCGCTGCTGGCCAACGCGCTCCGCCTGGCCACGCTGGTCGAGCAGCGCACGGCGCACCCCGGGCTGATGGTCGAGGCGGGGTACGGCTGGGCCTCGTCGGCGCGCAAGGCGAAGAGCCTGTTCGACGCGATGGGCGGCGAGCTGGTGGAGCGCACCGGGGACGACGGCTGGGCCCGGCGCGACCTCGGCGGGCTGGTCGTGATGCAGAACGACGAGAGCCTCAAGGCCGTGGTGCGCACGGGTCGCTTCGACGAGGACCACCTCCGGACCCTCTGGCAGCTCGCGGAGGCGCTGGACGACGAAGACCTCAGGCACAGCGCCCACGTCATGTCCCTCCTCGGCACGGGTCGTTCGAGGGCGACGATGGAGCGGATGCAGACCTCCCCGGTGCCGGAGGGTGGGCACGAGTGCGATCCGCGCGCGTCCGCGCCCGAGCTCGTGGCGTCGGTGCGGTCCTCGCTGAAGCTGTCTGAGGCGGGCGCCTGCTTCTTCCTGCAGCTGCTCGCGCTGCCCGCTCCCACCAAGAAGGCGATCCAGGCGTGGAACGGGTGGAGCGCCAAGGTGTACGCGACGGCCACGGCCGAGCTGGTCGCCGCGGAGCTGGTGCTGGAGGCGAAGCGCGCCCGGGCGGGACGCGATCACTTCCTGCCGGGGCCCTGGGTGGACGCGCCGATCCCGTGGGAGCGGTGGAAGGGCCCGCTGCTCGACGCGAGGGAGCAGAAGTCGGACGTGGTCTTGCCACGCGTGCGAGCGGTGGTCTTCGATCCGCCGCACGTGCTGTTCGCCACCGCCTGGAAGCGGTACGCGGACGGCGATCGCCCGCGGTTCCGCTAGCCGGGAGGCGTGCGGCCCGAAGGGGCGTGGTACCGCCCGCGCTCGGGGGCGGCGGGGGGAGAAAGAAGCACCGACCGAAATACCCCCCCCGGTCGGTGCTTCCGAGGGGCGCCAGGCCCCCGCTCGAAGAGTAACGCAGGTGGTCCCGAATGGGAATCTCGATCCGGGTCGGATCGCGGCCGAAGCGCTCTTGGGGCATGATGGCGCCATGGATCCGATGGACCTCAGAGACGCGGCGCGGGCGCGCGGGTGCGATGTGAACGGCGAGGCATCGGCGTGGCTCGCCGCCGTGGAGCAGGCTGCAGCGGCGCATCCCGAGGACGCCGGTTGGGCGGGCTTGATCCTGGCGTTCGACGACGAAGGGGCGGTGCGCTCCGAGACCCCCGTCGTCGTGGCCGGGGTGCGGCGGGAACGGCTGGTGCGCTTCGACGCGCTCTCGAGCACCTGGACCGGCACGCGAGCGGCGGACGGGGCGACGGTGCTGGTGCGCGCGCCCCGCGACGGGCTGAGTCCCGCGGCGCGCCGCGTGCTGGACCGGGAGCTGACGCGGGTGGCGGGGGTGGCCGGCGCGACCCTCGTCGACGGGGCTGCCGTGCTGGTGGCGACCGGCTGGCCTGCCAGCGCGGTCAGAGGGGAGGCGGTGGCGCGCGTGGTGGGCGACACGCTCGTCGGCCTCGACCGGTTCCGGGCAGCGCTCGGCTCCCTGCCGGCCATCGCCGAGGACGAGCTGCGCTGGGTGGACGGTCGGATCCGCCTGTGCGCGCTGTCGATGTCGCACGAGGACCCTGGTCCGCGCATCGTGCTGCGGCTGATCGACCCCGACGACACCGACGAGCTCTCCGTGGCGCTGCGGGGGACGGCGGAGGCCGGCGGGACGTCCGCCGACCTGGCAGGGGTGCTCCGCGATCACCTCGTGCAACGCCTCGTGGCCCGCCGGCACGACCTCGCCGAGCGCTGGCGCGCCGGGCGGCGGCGGTGGACCGAGGGCCGACTGCTGCACGCCGTGAGGAGGCTCCAGGCCGCGATGCCTCCACCCACGGGCCGTGGCGCCCTGGGGGTCGACCTGGAGGGCCGGATCCTCGTCCTCGGCTCGGATCCGGTGGCGGTCCACGTCGGCGCGGACGACGAGCGCGAGGTCGTCTGGGATGTGGGGGGCGGGCTTCGCCCGGCGGGCGCTCGGCGCGTGCTGCGGCTGAGAGCCAGCGCCATGCCCAACCCGACGCTGGACGCGCGCGTCGGCGGCACGCCCGGCCACGTGGACGCCGTGTGCCGCTGGCTCGGGGCCAGTATCGACCTGCGGACCCTCACGCTGCTGCTGGAGCACGGGGTCGGCGCGTGAGCGTACCGGACGGCTGGCAGGTCCTCGCCGACTGTCCGCATTGCCGCGTCGAGGCGGCGATCGTCGAGTGGATGGATCCGCTCCACCCGCCGTGCACGCGGGGGCTCCCCGCCGAGCTGCGGTGCCGGTGTTGCGGCTACGAGCGGCGAACCGACGCCGACGGCACCTGGGTCGACGTGCGGGCTCCGAGCGATCTGCGGGACGAAGCGCGGGCACGGGCGGCGCTCGCCCGCTGGTCCGAGGAGGAGGGAGAGTCCGACCCGGAGGTGTTCTGCGTCGCGAACCTCGGAGGCAGCGAGGCGCTCGTGGTCGCCCTGTTGGTCGCCGGCGAGCCCGTGCCCACGACCTTCGACGTGATCGCCTTCCTCTTCCCGACGGGCGGCGGCGGAGGCGGCGGCGCGGGGCGCCCCCTGGAGCTGGAGCACCAGCTTCCACGCGTGACCGATGGGTGGACCGACGAGGTCGAGGTGATCCCGGAGGTGCCCGAGCAGCCCATGGATCCGCGGACACCCGCGCGGGTGCTCGTCAGCGTGATGGTGGCCGATGGCACGCTGCGCGCCGCTGAGCGGGCCTTCGTGGTGGCGTTCCTCGAGCGGGAGGGGCTCGCCGCGATGACCCCGGACGACCTCCGCGTGTGGCGCGCCGCAGAGCTGGGTCCGCCGCCCCCGCCCGACCTGCGCGACCGCTTGTTGGAGGCGGCCGTCCACCTGATGCACCTCGACCGTCAGCGGGAGGGCAGCGAGTGGCGCGTGATCCGTGCGTTCGCGAAGGCCTGGGGCGTGCCCGACGAGCGACTGCGAGCCTGGGACCAGGGGTACGACCGGAAGTACACCAGCGCCATGACGAGGCTCGGCCTGCTCATCCACCGCATCCTGCGCGGGTGAGCGTCAGAACAGGGAGGTCTGGGCTCGCTCGCTGACGGTGGACCACCGGGTGCGCACGAAGGAGGGCCAGGGCTCGCCCTTGCGGGCCCAGTCGTCCAGCCAGGCGCGGGTCTTCGGGTCCGACGGATACCCCGACCCCAGGTCGCCCCAGGTCGGGCGGAGCTCGTCCAGGAGCTCGTCGCGCAGCGTCTTGGCGAAGATCGACGCCGCCCCCACGACCGCCCAGGTGGCGTCGGCCTTGGGCGCCATGGTGAACGTGGGACGCAGGTCGTCCGGGAGCTGCTCGAGGATGCGCGCCTGGATCCTGGGCAGGGCGGAGGGGTGGCCCAGCGCGTCCACGAACACGTGGTCGGGACGGGAGGCGACCACGATGTCCACGATGGCCGCCTCCTCGAGCGTGTTGATGTTGCCGTCGTCGATCTGGCGGGGCGCGACCCGCCGCAGCTGGACCTCGCCCAGCGCCCGAAGGCGCGTCCGCGCGTCCACGCGCTTGGCGTGGGTCAGGGCCTTGCTGTCCGCGGCGCCGGCGGCGCGCAGCACCACCTCGTCCGGCGTGATCGCCAGGAACCCGGCCACCACCAGATCGCCGAACACGCAGCCGCGTCCGGCCTCGTCGATGCCGAGGACCCTCATCGGGCGAGCGAACGATCGATGGCGTCGCGCAGCGAGGCGTCGCCGCGCCCGCGGGTGAGCGCGTCTCGGGCGAGGTCCGCGCGCCCGGTGCGCCGTCCCAGGGAGGCGATGGCCTCCACGGTCGCCAGCTTCACGTCCTGGTCGGGGTCGGAGAGCAGCTGCGCCAGGGGAGGGACCAGGGAGGCCGGGCCGATCGCGCCGAGGGCGATGGCCGCCGCGGCGCGCACCCGGGCGTCCGGATCGCGCAGCAGGCCGCGGATCGGCGTCACGTGGGTTCCGCGGCCGTGCAGGGGCGCCGCCAGCAGCAGGCCCCGCGTCAGCGCCACGTCGCGCTCCACGCCCTGGGACACGCCAGACGAGAGGTGCGCGTGCAGCAGGTCGGACCACTCGGCACCGCGGTCGGGGGAGCCCGGCGCCGGATCCGCGCGCAGGACGGCCAACACCGCCTCACGGTCGGCGGCGGACACCATGCCGAGGAGGCGGACGAGCGCGCGGGTCTCGGTCGGCAGCGCCGCCGGCAGCGGAGCCGCCTGTCCGTCCCAGGGGGGCGGCGCGGGCTCGGGCGTGGGAACGTCCACGCGGCGCCACGGGGTCGCCGGAGACTCGGACGGTGTCGCCACGGGCACCAGGGAGGTCGGGTCCGGGGCCCACAGGGGCGCCTTGGCCTCGACGGCGGGGGGAGCTTCACCGGGCGCGGTGGGGGTGGGCGCCGCCGCCGGCACGGTCCTGCCGTCCTCGGTCCACCACGAGGTGCGGGTCCCGCGCGGGATGGCGCCGCCGATGCGCTCGATCGCCTCCTGGACGGCCGCCCGGACCTCGGCGCTCGGGTCGCCCGACAGCCGCGACAGCTCCATCTTGACCGCCGGACCACCGATGTGGCCCAGGAGGCGCACGGCGCGCTCCCGCACCCGGGCGTCCGCGTGCTGGAGCGACCGGCGGGCGGTCGCCATCCCCGCCTGGTCGACCCAGAGGATGAGGTGGTCGAGGGCTTGCGCGACGATCTCGGCGTCCGGCCCGTCGGCGGCGTCGCGGATGGCCGAGATGCCCAGCTCGTGCGCCTCCACGGCGTGACGGAACGCCAGCTCGCGCACCGCGGCGTCGGGGTCGCGCACCAGCTGCTGCACGATGGGCAGCCCATCCTTGCGTCCCAGGACCGAGGCCACGCGCAGCGCGCCCAGCCGCTGCTCCGCCGACCCCGTCTTGGCGCGCTCGAGCGCCGTGAACTGCAGCTTCCGCCGCGTCCAGGACAGGTCGACCGGCTCGGTCGTGCCCTTCGCCAGCTGTTCGTAGATGTCGTCGATGTCCATGTCGCGAGTCTACTCCCTGCCGGCGTGGACCGTAGAGGATTGGTCAAAGGGGCGGCCCGACCCGTGCGTGGACCGGCCATCCGGGGCAGGCTGGGGCCTCGGACCGGAGTCGACCCGATGAGCCAGTGGCACGTCACCCAGGGTGACAACCAGTTCGCCGTGGACGGCGGTCTCGGCGCGCTCGAGGCGATGGCCCGGCGCGGTGGTCTCGGTCCGGGCGACATGATCCAGCCGCCCGGCACCTCCGACTGGATGTACGCGTCCGAGGTCCCCGAGCTCAAGCAGATCTTCGACGCGCGGTACGACGACGACGACGACAACCGGGGCTCCAACGCTGCGATGTTGGCCGTCGGGGGCGTGGTCGCCGCGGTCCTGCTCGGCATCCTGGTCATCGGCGGCGGCATCTCGGTGTACCTGATGTCCCAGATGTCCGGCGGCACGGCGGCCCTGGTGGGCGAGGGCGGCCTGTCGTACTCCGAGATGATCGTGACGGCGGCCGGCGCCGGTCTTCGCGCCGAGCCCTCGGAGAAGGCGTCCGTGCTCACCACGGTGACGAAGGACGACACGCTCCAGCTGCTCGCCAAGCGCGGCGGGTTCTACAAGGCGCGCACCCGGGGCGGCGCCGAGGGCTGGATCGCGATCGACCAGGTGATCCCGCTGTACCAGCTCGGTGGCGCCGAGGTCCGCGAGGAGTTCGACCCGCTGTACAACCCCGATCGGTACGTCGAGGTGGCGAACGCTCGCTGGATGCAGCTCCCCGCCGATCACCCGACCGCAGGGAAGTTCCTCTCCAACCGGACGATCTTCGAGTTCATGATGTCGAACTCGTCACGGTACCCGATGACCGACCTCCGCCTGGTCGCGACCATCAAGGACGCCCAGGGGCACGAGCTCGAGAAGGTGGAGATCCCCATCGAGGGCATGATCCCCGGCAGCGGGTCCACCATGGTGGGCACGCTCGCAGCCGAGGAGGCCGGCCGGAAGCGGAAGCCGGACGCGCCGCCGCCGCGTGTCCTGACCACGGCGACCTTCGAGGAGATGGCCGCCTCCGACCCCGAGCTGCAGATGCGCTGGACCGGGGGCGTCGAGGTCGAGATGAAGACCGCGGAGTTCAGCGCCGCCCAGATCGACGTCGTCGAGCTCCGCGCGGTGCCCGACGCGGTCGCGTCGAAGTCCGTCTCCCGCTGAACGGCTACAGGACGAAGACCACCGCGCTGCCGAGCAGCATCCCGACCGCGGGGATGGCCGCCAGGGCGAGGAGTGTGGACAGCTCGAGCCCGTCGCCGTAGGTCGGGGTGCTCGGCGTGACCCCGTCTCCGCCGCTGACGGTGTTGCCCTCGACGAGCAGCTCCAGCACGTCGTCCAGGGCGCCGAGCACCTCCTCGCAGGTCTCGGGTCGCTGGGCCGGAGAGGGCTGGAGCATGCGCACGACCAGGACGTAGAGCTCCTCGGGCAGCCCCACCACGAACTCGCGCGGATCGCGGAAGCGGCCCTCGCGCTGGGCCTGCATCGTCGCGAGCGAGGACATCCCGGAGAACGGGGCGATGCCCGTCAGCAGCTCGTACAGCAGGCAGCCGAGGGAGTAGATGTCGGCCCGCGAGTCCACCGAGGTCGCGTCACGGACCTGCTCCGGGGCGGCGTACCCGGTGGTCCCCAGGCCCGTGTTCACGGTGGTCAGGCCCCCGAAGCGCCCGACCTCGCCGGACAACGCCTTCGCCAGCCCGAAGTCCGTGATCCGCGCCACCAGCCGCGATCGCCCTGACGACAGGTCACCCTCGAGCAGGATGTTGCTGGGCTTGAGGTCACGGTGGATCACGTCGTGCTCGTGCGCGAACGAGCAGCCCGCGACGACCCCGCGGAACACGCGCAGTCGGGTCGCGAGATCCTCGGGCGCGTCGGTGTGCAGCCACCGCTCGAGCGAGGGGCCGTCGACGAGGTCGCTGACCAGGCCCGGCTGCCCGTCCACGTCGACGATCTCCGAGGCGCACACGATGTTCGGGTGTCGCAGGCGGTTGCCGAGCAACACCTCCTGCTCGATCCGGACGCGCTTGCGCGAGTCGACGTGATCGAAGACCTTGAGCGCCCTGCGCGTCTCGTCGCGCGCGTCCTCCACGCGATAGACGGCTCCGTTCGCTCCGATCCCGATCATGTCGAGGACCATGAACGGTCCGATCATCCGGCCTCGTTCCAGCGGCGCCACCATCCCACTCCTCGACAATCGGTCCGACCGTTGGCATCGTACCGGTGCCGAGAGGTTCGAGGAAGTCGGAGCGCGCGGGATGGGTCGCCGACAGATGGGTGCAGCGTTGATGGGGGCCGCGGCCGGCGCAGCGCTGGTCGTGGTCGCGCTGCCGTTGGAGATCGCCGCGCGCGGGTTGCCGCTGCGCGGGGGGCTGCTGGAGGTCCAGGCCGGGAGTGTCGCGATCTGGATCGTGGAGACCATGCCCTTCCTGCTGGCGGCCGCGATGTACGCGGTGTCGTCGCGCAAGGAGGTGGTCATCGAGCAGCGGATCGCCGTGCCCGTGCCGGTCGCCGCCCCGCCGCCCCCACCGGTCGCCGCGCCGCCCCCACCGCCGGCTCCGAGCGCGTCCGCGATCGCGCCTCCGCCCCCGCCGCCCCTGCCGGCCGCGCTCACCGGCGCCCAGGTCCTCGGGGTCAACCAGCCCGACACCCGCGTCCAGGCGATGCAGGAGCTCCTCAAGACCGTCCGGGAGCAGGCCGAGCGGGCGGAGAAGGAGTCCAGGAGCAAGAGCCGCACGGTCGCGCAGATGGCGTACGAGCTGCGCACGCCCCTGGCAGCCATCATCGGGCATGCCGAGCTGTTGGAGGAGGACGGCGCCGATCTCGGTTCGGAGCGCCTCCAGGAGATCCGGAAGGTCGTGCGGTCCGCGCGGCACCTCTCCGGCCTCGTGAGCGACATCCTCGACCTGTCCAAGCTGGAGATCGGCGCTCTGGCGATGGTCCTGCAGGACGTCGATCTGGCGCAGGTCCTCGACGAGGTGCGGGTGCAGGCCCTGCCGCTCGCCGAGCGACACGCCAACCGGTACGTGTCGCGCGTGTCGCAGGGGGCCCGGTTCGCGCGCGGCGACCACGGACGGGTGCGCCAGGTGGTGCTCGGCCTCCTGTCCAACGCCTTCCGCGTGACACGGTCCGGGACGGTGAGCGTGGCCGTCGAGATGGCTCCGGAGGAGGGACCGGGCTGGGTCGCCATCCGGGTCAAGGACACGGGGACGGGGCTCGGCGAGCAGGAGCTGGAGCACCTGTTCGACGGCACCAACCCCGCCGTCGGGCTGGGCGTGACCATCGGTCGCCGGCTGACCGAGCTCATGGGCGGCCGCATCGCCGTCGAGTCGGAGAGCGGACGGGGGACGACGTTCAGCGTGCTCCTGCCGCCAGCGACCAAGCGCGAGGCCGACGCGATGCCGCGCTCCACGATCGCGCTGAACGAACGACTGGCGGGGATGTACCTGCTGATCGTCGATGGCGAGCCCGGCGGGGTGCCGCTGATGCGGTACATGGAGCGCGCGGGCATGGTCGTGCGCCTGGTGTCCGACGTGCAGTCCGCGAAGCTGGCGGCCGACGTCGATCCGATCCAGCTCGTCATCCTCGACGTGGGCCTGCCCGGGGCCTGGTCGCTGGCGGAGGACCTGATCGCCGCCCGGGTGCGCGTCGTCGCCACCTCGCTGCGCGACGAGGACGTGGAGGAGGCGCTGCAGCTCGGCGTCACCGCGTTCCTCGTCCGCCCCGTCGAGCGCAAGCTGGTGCTCGCGACCCTCGAGCGCTGCATCGAGGACGTGTAGTCGCTCCCCGGCGGACGGATCCTGACCGGGTGGGATGGTACGAGGGTTCGCCATGGCCGAGCCCACCCACCTCTCCGTCCGAAACGCGCGCGTCCACAACCTCAAGGGCGTGGACGTCGACGTCCCGCGGTACCAGCTCGTCGTGTTCACCGGCGTGTCGGGCTCGGGGAAGTCCTCGCTGGCGCACGACACGATCTACCAGGAGGGCCAGCGCCGCTTCGTGGAGTCGTTGTCGTCGTACGCCCGGCAGTTCCTCGGCGACATGGAGCGCCCCGCGGTCGACGCGGTGGACGGGGTCTCGCCGACACTCTCGATCGACCAGAAGACGGTCAACCGGAACCCCCGGTCGACGGTGGGGACGGTCACCGAGATCTCCGACCACCTGCGGCTGATGATGGCGCGGCTGGGGGAGCCCCACTGCCCCGAGTGCGGGACGGTGGTGGCGCGGACCAGCGTCTCCGCCATCGTCGACCGGGTGCTCGCCGAGCTCGACGGGCAGAAGATCCAGGTCGTCGGCCCGGTCGTGCGCGAGCGCAAGGGGGAGTACCGCAAGGAGCTCGCCCAGCTCCTGGCGGACGGTTGGGTCCGCGCGCGGGTCGACGGCGAGATGATCGAGCTGGCCGAGCCCCCCGAGCTCGCGCGGTACGAGAAGCACACCATCGAGGTCGTCGTCGACCGCATGCGCGTGGACCTCGCGGAGCGCTCGCGGCTGGCGGAGGCCGTGGAGACCGCGGCGCGACTCGGGAAGGGGTCGCTCGGCGTCCTCGCCGAGAGCGGCGAGCGCGTGTTCAGCACCGAGCGCGCCTGCCCGCGGCACCCCGAGATCGCCATCCCGGAGCTCGAGCCGCGCCTGTTCAGCTTCAACGCGCCGCAGGGCGCCTGCCCCGACTGCACCGGCCTGGGTGCCATCGAGGCGTTCGATCTCGCGCTCCTGCTCGACGAGGGCGCGAAGGTGCCCGACTGTTACCTCGCATGGAACGAGGACGGGCGGCTGCCGTTCGCGCACTTCGACCGCGACGCGCTCGTCCGGGTGTCGAAGGACCTCGGCGCACCCCTGAAGAAGCCCCTGCGCGACTGGCCCGAGGGACTGCGCCACAAGCTGATCCACGGCGACGCCGGGGTGCGCTGGGAGACGGAGCTCGACCGTGGCGGTCGGACGGAGGTGCGCGAGCGCGCCTGGCGCGGGCTGCTGCCCATGATCGAGAACGTCTGGACGTACACCTCCTTCCCCCCGCTGGAGCGCTTCCGGACGCGGCGGCCCTGCGAGAGCTGCGGCGGGCGGCGCCTCAACGCGGTGGCGCGTGCGGTGACCTTCCGCGAGCGGTCGCTGCCCGAGCTGGCCGGGATGGACGTGCAGACCGCGACCGACTTCTTCCGCGACGTGCGGCTGAAGGGGCCGGAGAAGGAGGTCGGGGAGCAGCTGCTGCAGGAGATTCGTGGCCGCCTCGAGTTCCTGCGGGAGGTGGGCCTGGGGTACCTCACGCTCGATCGCCCGGCGGTGACCCTGTCCGGCGGCGAGTCCCAGCGCATCCGCCTGGCGGCGCAGGTCGGGTCGGCCCTGCACGGCGTGACCTACGTGCTGGACGAGCCCTCCATCGGGTTGCACACGCGCGACAACCACCGCCTGCTCGGCGCGCTCCGCCGCCTCAAGGAGCGAGGGAACTCCGTGCTCGTGGTGGAGCACGACGCGGACACGATCCTCGCCGCGGACTGGGTGGTGGACGTGGGGCCCGGCGCGGGTCGCGAGGGCGGTCACGTGGTGGCCTCCGCGCCGCCGGCGAAGCTGCTACGGGACCGCAAGAGCCCCACCGCCGCCTGGCTGCGCGGCGAACGCCGCCTCCCCGAACCTCCACGCCGCGGGTCGTCCGGGTGGCTGAAGCTGCGCGGCGCGACCGCGAACAACCTGCGCGGGGTGGACCTGGACCTGCCGCTGGGCACGTTGGTCGCCGTCACGGGCGTGTCCGGCTCGGGCAAGTCCTCGCTGGTGTTCGAGGTCCTCGAGCCGAGCGTCCGCGAGCGCCGGCCGGTGCGGTGCGCCTCGATCGAGGGGCTGGACGCGATCGACAAGCTCGTCGAGATCTCGCAGACCCCCATCGGGCGTACGCCCCGCAGCAACCCGGCGACGTACACGGGCCTGTTCGACGTCGTGCGCGACCTGTTCGCCAGCGTCCCCGAGTCCCGCGCCCGGGGGTACAAGAAGGGCCGCTTCTCGTTCAACGTGGCCGGCGGGCGGTGCGAGGCCTGCGAGGGAGCGGGCGTCCGGTCCATCGAGATGCAGTTCCTGCCCTCGGTCGAGGTGACCTGCGAGACCTGCGGCGGGCGGCGCTTCAACGCCGAGACCCTCGAGATCACCTGGCGCGGCCTCACCATCACGGACGTGCTCGCCCTGACCGTGGCCGAGGCCGCCGAGGTGTTCGGCGCGGTCCCCAAGCTGAACCGCGTCTTGAGCACCCTGGTCGAGGTGGGGCTGGGGTACCTCCCGCTCGGCCAGCCGAGCACGACCCTGTCGGGTGGTGAGGCCCAGCGGATCAAGCTCGCGTCGGAGCTGCAGCGCCCCGCGACGGGCCGCACGCTGTACCTCCTGGACGAGCCCACCACGGGGCTGCACTTCTCCGACGTGGAGCTGCTGGTCGCGGCCATGCAGCGGCTGGTGGACGGTGGGAACACGGTGGTCGTCGTCGAACACCACACCGACGTGGTCCAGAGCGCGGACCACCTGATCGACCTCGGCCCCGAGGGGGGCTCGGGCGGCGGGCGGATCGTGGGCACCGGGACGCCGGAGGAGGTGGCGGGCCTGGACACGCCGACGGGACGGGTGCTCGCCGCGCTCCAGCTCGCCGCGGAGGGGCCGCCCGAGGTAGCGACGACGCGCGGGCGGCGGGTGCGGGCGGCGTCGACCCTCTCGGTGCGCGGCGCGCGCCTGCACAACCTGCGCGACGTGGACGTCGACATCCCGCACGGCAAGATCAGCGTGATCACGGGCGTGTCGGGCTCGGGCAAGACCAGCCTCGCGTTCGACACGATCTTCGCCGAGGGCCAGCGGCAGTACGTCGAGAGCCTCTCGACCTACGCCCGCCGCTTCCTCGGTCGCATGGAGCGCGCGCCGGTGGACGGGCTCGAGGGCCTGCAGCCGGCGATCGCGATCGACCAGCGCCGGAGCTCGCACAACCCACGCTCCACGGTCGCGACGGTCACGGAGGTGCACGACGTGCTCCGCGTGCTCTATGCCCGGGTCGGTCAGGCGCACTGTCCGCGCTGCGATCGACCCGTGCGCGCATTCGCCCCGTCGGAGGCGGGCGCCGATCTGCGCGAGCGGGCGCCGGGAGCAGGGTGGTTGATCGCGGAGCTGCGCCCGGCGGAGGACCCGGCCTCTCGTCGCGGGGCGCTGGTGCACGACGGCTTCGCCCGCCTCTGGACGGCCGAGGGCGAGGTCGAGCTGACGGAGGAGGCGGCGCTCGGCGCGCTGGCGGCGGGAGCCAGCCTGGTGGTGGATCGGTTCGCGCCCGAGCGGACGCCCGCCACCCGGGTCGCCGAGGCGCTGGAGACGGCCTTCCGCCTCGGTGGGGGATCGGCGATCTTCCGGCCGCGGAAGGGGGATCCGGTCAGCTGGTCCGAGCGGGCGGAGTGCCCCGAGCACGGTGTGGTGATCGACGGCGAGCTGACGCCCAAGCACTTCTCGTTCAACTCCCGCCTCGGGGCCTGCCCGCGCTGCGACGGCGTGGGGACGACCGCCGCCATCGTGCCCGAGCGGTTGTTCCCCGAGCCCGAGCGGGGGCTGTGGGACGCCATCGATCCGCGCGTGGGCTCGGTGCTCGGTCGCTCGGCGCGCAACCGCTCCGCGCTCGAGGCCGTGCTGGAGCGCTACGGCGCGACCTTCGACACCCCGGTGGGGTCGTGGACGAAGGCTGCCCGCAAGGCGGTGCTGGAGGGCCTGGACGAGCCGATCACGGTGACGTGGTCGAAGCAGTGGGGCTCGTCGGTGCAGCGGGTCCAGGAGCAGCGCACCTGGGACGGCCTGCTCGCCGTGCTCGAGGGGTGGAGCAGCCGGCTGTCGTGGTTGGTCGCGGAGCAGACCTGTCCGCGGTGCGAGGGCGGGCGCCTCCGTCCCGAGCTGCTCGCCGTCCGCATCGGTGGTCGCTCGATCGGTGAGCTCACGGCGTTGCCGGTGCAGGACGCGCTCGGCGGGATCGCGGGGTGGTCCTTCACGGGCGCCGCCGCGGTGGTGGCCGAGCGTCCCGTCGGCGAGCTGGTGCGTCGGCTGGGCTTCCTGGTGGACGTGGGCCTGGGGTACCTGGCGCTCGACCGGGCCGCGGGAACCCTCTCGGGCGGCGAGGCGCAGCGGATCCGGCTGGCGTCGCAGCTGGGCAGCGGGCTCTGCGCGGTGACCTACGTGATGGACGAGCCGACCGTGGGGCTGCACCCCCGGGACACCGAGCGGCTGTTGCTCACGCTCGAGCACCTCCGCGACCAGGGGAACACCGTGCTGCTCGTGGAGCACGACCCCGAGACCATCCGCCGCGCGGACCACGTGATCGATCTCGGTCCGGGGGCCGGGCTGTACGGCGGATCGGTCATCGCGTCGGGCACACCGGCGCAGATCGCGCGGGATCCGAAGAGCGTGACGGGCCGCTGGCTCTCGGGGCGCGACCGCCTGCCCGAGCGGTCCGCCCGGCGCTCGCCCCGCGCGTGGACGACGCTGAAGCAGCCCACGGCGCACAACCTCCGCACCGGCGACGTCCGCGTCCCGACGGGCGTGTGGGTCGGCGTGAGCGGGGTGTCGGGCTCCGGCAAGAGCACGTTGATCCTGGAGACGCTGGCGCCGGCGCTGCAGGCGACCACGGGGGCGCAGGTCTTCGCCGGTTCGCACGGAGGGCTCGACCTCGGCGAGAAGGTCGATCGCGTCATCGTCGTGGACCAGTCGCCCATCGGCCGCAACCCGCGGTCCACCCCCGCGACGTACGTGAAGCTCCTCGATCCGCTCCGGAACCTGTTCGCGTCCATCCCGGGCGCGAAGGAGCGGGGTTGGACGCCGGGCCGGTTCTCGTTCAACGCGCACGAGGGGCGCTGCCCGATCTGCGAGGGCCGCGGCGCCCAGCTCGTCGAGATGCACTTCCTCCCGGACGTGTGGGTGACCTGTGACGCGTGCGGTGGGAAGCGCTTCGATCGCGAGACGCTGGAGGTCCGCTGGAAGGGGCGCTCCATCGCCGACGTGCTCGCGATGCGCGCCGACGAGGCGCTGGAGCTGTTCGAGGTGCAGCGCTCGCTGCGCCGTCCGCTCCAGGCGCTGGTCGACGTGGGGCTCGGGTACCTCACGCTCGGGCAGCCCGGGAACACGCTGTCGGGCGGCGAGGCCCAGCGCGTGAAGCTCGCCGCCGAGCTCTCCAGCCGGCGCGGGCACGCCGTCTACGTCCTGGACGAGCCCACGACCGGCCTGCACCTGTCGGACACCGCGAAGCTCGTCGAGGTCCTGCATCGCCTGGTCGACGACGGGCACACCGTCATCACGATCGAGCACCACCCGGGGATGCTGCTCCAGGCGGACTGGCTCCTGGACCTCGGACCCGAGGGCGGCGCCGGCGGTGGCCTGCTGCTCGCGGAAGGCACCCCCGAGGACGTGATGCGCAGCGGCACCGACACGGGCCGAGCGCTGGCCGCGGAGCGCCACGCCCGTCGATAGCAGGCGGTCAGTCCGGTCGGGTGGGGGCTGGCGCGAGGTGCTCGTCGAGGAACCGGCCGGCCTCCCGCAGCCACCCCTCGGTGTCCGTTCCGCAGGCCATGTGGCGGTTCCCGTGCGCCTCGAACCAGCCCTTGGGCTCTCGCGCCGCGGCGGCCATGCGGCGGCCCTGCTCGACGGGGATCAGCGGATCGCCGTCGGTGTGCGCGATCCAGATCGGGGCGCGCACGTCGGCGATCCGGTCGACGGGGCGGACCGCCGGCAGCCAGCACCGCGTCTCGAGGGACACGAGCGGCACCCCGGGCCACACGAGGAGCGGGCGGAGCGAGGACGGGATCCATCGGAGGACGCCGTCGGTCATCTCGACCGGGGCGGTGAACGGGGAGTCCAGGATCACGGCGTCGAACGGGGGTTCGATCTCCGCGGCAGCGAGGACGACGGGCGCGGTGGAGAGCGACAGACCGACGGCCACGAGCTGCTGGGCGTCGTCGGCGTGCTCCTCGCGGATCCAGGCGGCGGCGGCGAGCACGTCGCGCTGCTCGTGGCAGCCGAAGCTGGTCGTGTGGCCGGCGCTCTCGCCGTGTCCCCGCAGGTCGAACATCAAGGCGTTGGCGTCGAGCCGGTCGGCGACCACCAGCGCCGACAGCGTGAGCGAGCGGTTCGCGCCGATCCCGTGCCCCAGCAGGACGGTCCGGGACGACGGGGTCCCCGCGGGGATCCACCAACCGCTCAGGTCGCGTCCGTCCGACGTCCGGATCACCACGTCCTCGTAGGTCCGGTCGGGGAGGACGCCGTCCGGGACATGGGTGCGGTGGGCGAGGGTGGACCCGAGCAGCACGGGGACCACCAGCGGAGACGCGATCACGATCGGGAGCACCTGCGGCGCGAGCCCGTCGGGTTGGCTGCCACGTCGCACGTGCCAGCCGCGGATCGCCGTCCGGATCTCCCACCACGTCGTGCCGGCGAGCAGCAGCAGCGACAACAGGTACCAGGCGTTCACGAGGGCTTCGAACGGATCGGCGGCCAGCGGCACCCAGTGGCCGGTCGCGCTACCGAGGACCCCGACCTGCAGCGCGCACGAGACCAGGGAGCCCCCGACCAGCAGCACGCCGGCGGCGAGCGCCAGCGTCCGTCGATGCGCGGGGCCGCTCCGCATCGCGACCCACGGCCCGAGGACCAGGGGCAGCAGGAGCCAGAACCGCTCCGACGGCTCGGGGACCCACGGCACGAGCAGCACGGCCAGCAGGAGCGCGACCGCCATCGGCGCTGCGAGGGTGCGCATCGTCCCTCCCAGGCCATCGTACGGCGGTCACTCCGTCCTGACCCGAACGTCCATCTCGTCGGTCGTCACGTTCAAGATCTCCGTCGGCTCCCACCCGCGCAGGATCCCCATCGCGCGGGCCTCGTCGAGCCGGAACGTCCACGGCATCGTGTCCTCGATCCGGTCGAGCCGGCTCCCGCCGCCCTTGCGCCCCCGTCCCTTCCTTTGCGCACCCTGTCCGAGCTCCATCCGGTCGCCGCTGAGCGGCAGCGTCTTCTCCATCGGCTGGCCGCCGCGCGTCCCGGACATCACGAGCTGCGTCGCGCCGGGCCCGTCGCTCTGCTCGTGCCGCAGGATCAGCTTCTGGCGCACGTCGCCGGAGGTCTGGAGCTTCAGCTTCTCCTTCTTGCCGACGCGCTCCGACGCGAGGCGACGCGCCACGTCGGCCAGGTCCACCTCCTCGCCCGACCGCGTCGTGACCGTGGAGCCTCCGGGCTCGAACACCGCCGGCACGTGCAGCTCGAGCCGCCCGCCGCGGGTGCGGTGGTCGAAGTCCAGCCAGACCTCCTCGCCCGCGTGCGCCAGACCCAGCCCGAGCATCAGCAACATGATCCCTCCGTGCCGGGGACACCCGACCGCGCCCGTTCCTTCACCCTTCGCGCTCGAGCAGGTCGCCGAGATCCGTCGTGCTCTCGTCGGGGATCGGCTCGTCGAGCCACAGATCGTCCTCGCCGAACAGATCGACCTCGTCCCGCGGCGAGAGCAGGACGTCCCGCGCTCGGTTCACGCGCCCGAGCCGCCGGGTCGCCTCGTCACGCTGCGCCTCCGGGTGTCGATCCGGGTGCAGCTGCTTCACCACGGCCCGGTGCACCTCGCGGATCTCCGCGGCCGTCGCGTGCAGCGGCAGGCACAACGTCGCGTACGCCCGGAGTCGCACGGGGGTGATGCCGAGCCGGGCCCGGACCAGCGCGTCCCAGTCGTCGGCCGAGAACCCGAGCGTCCGCGACAGCGCGCGCACGGCGTCCAGCGCCCGGCCCTCGACGGCCGCCTCCGTCGCCAGCAGCAGGCGCCCCGCCAGCCACAGCTCGCGGTCCTCCCACGGGAGGTTCCCTTCGTCGTGGACCTGCCCGCAGACGACGGCCAGCAGCGTCTCGGAGGCATCCGACGCCCGCAGCCAGACCACCAGTCGTTCGGCGTCGGTGGGTGGCACGACGACTCCGGGGTACGAAGCGACCTGCCCGAACGGGCTGGGCCGACCCGCTCGCACGAGGGGCGGCGCGGGGTTTATCTACTATCCGAACGGGGGGCTTGTTCCCCCTTCGCGACGTGCAGAAGGAGTCAGGCGTGTCCGATCGCACCCGACGCGAGGAGAAGGAGGACGTCCTCGTCAGGGAGAAGAACGAGGAGCCCAAGAAGTACAAGGTCCTCCTGCTCAACGACGACTACACCTCCATGGAGTTCGTCGTCTGGGTGCTCATCCAGATCTTCCGGCACAGTCAGGCGGCCGCGACGAGGATCATGCTGCACATCCACCACTCCGGAGTCGGTGTCGCCGGCGTCTACAGCCGGGAGATCGCGGAGACGCGGGTGGCGCAGGTCCTCGAGGCGGCCCGTGACGCCGGCCACCCGCTCCAGTGTGAGATCGAGCCCGAGTAGGGCCGATCACCGAGAGGTTCCATGTTCTCCGACGAGCTCCGAGTCGCGATGGGAATGGCCGTGGAAGACGCCCGCCAGCGTCACCACGAGTTCCTCCTGCTCGAGCACCTGCTGTACGGCTTGCTCCACGACCCCCGCGCCTCCGAGATCCTCGAGGCCTGCGGCGCCGACCTCAAGGCGCTCGAGCGCGACGTCCTCGCGTTCCTCGACGGCGTCGAGGGGATCGAGGTGGAAGGGGAGTACGAGCCCATCCAGACGCTCGGCTTCCGGCGCGTCATCCAGCGGGCCATGCTCCACGTCCAGAGCCAGGAGAAGTCCAAGGGCAGCCCCGTGGACGGCGGCCACGTCCTGGTCGCGCTGTACGCCGAGCCCGACAGCCACGCCGTCTTCCTCCTGAAGAAGCAGGGCGTCGAGCGGCTCGACGTCGTCAGCTACATCTCCCACGGCCTGCGCAAGAAGGGGCCGCGCAAGGACATGGGCGTGCCTGCGGGCGCGGACGGCGAGAGCGGCAAGAAGTCGCCCTCCGAGGCGCTCGAGGAGTTCACGACCGACCTGTACGAGCGGGCCGTCGAGGGCCGGATCGACCCGTTGATCGGGCGCGAGGCCGAGCTCCAGCGCGCGATCCACGTCCTGGCGCGCCGGCGGAAGAACAACCCGCTGTTCATCGGCGACTCCGGCGTCGGCAAGACCGCCATCGTCGAGGGCCTCGCGAAGGCCATCGTCGAGAAGCAGGTCCCCTCCGTGCTCGAGGACGTGCACATCTACGCGCTCGACATGGGCGCCCTGATGGCGGGCACACGGTACCGTGGCGACTTCGAGGACCGCCTCAAGGGCGTGGTCCAGGCGCTCGAGGACGACGACAAGGCCATCCTTTTCATCGACGAGATCCACGTGATCGTCGGTGCCGGCGCGACCACGGGCGGCTCGATGGACGCCTCGAACCTGCTCAAGCCGGCGCTCGCCAACGGCTCGCTGCGCTGCATCGGGAGCACGACCCACGAGGACTACCGCCAGTCCTTCGCGAAGGACAAGGCGCTCGCCCGGCGCTTCCAGTCCATCGAGGTGATGGAGCCGTCCGTCGAGGACGCGGTCGCCATCCTCCGCGGCCTGCAGCCCCGCTACGAGGAGCACCACGAGCTCACCTACGAGCCCGACGCGGTCGAGCAGTGCGTGAAGCTCGCCTCCCGGTACATCAACGACCGCCAGCTCCCCGACAAGGCGATCGACGTGCTCGACGAGGTCGGGGCCGCCGTCCACCTCGCCGCGCGCGACAAGGTGGAGGTCCGCGACGTCGAGGAGGCCATCGCTCGCATCGCCCGCGTCCCGCCGAAGCAGGTGACGACCGAGGACCGCGACAAGCTGCGCAACCTCGAGAGCGATCTCAAGCGCACGATCTTCGGCCAGGACGCCGCCGTGGACGCGGTCGTCGCCTCGATCAAGCTGTCCCGCGCCGGCATCGCCAGCCCCCGCAAGCCCGTCGGCAGCTTCCTGTTCGCGGGCCCCACCGGCGTCGGCAAGACCGAGCTCGCGCGCCAGCTCGCGATGGCGCTCGGCGTCGCCTTCCACAAGTTCGACATGTCCGAGTACATGGAGAAGCACGCCGTCAGCCGGCTGATCGGCGCCCCTCCGGGCTACGTCGGCTTCGAGCAGGGCGGGCAGCTCACGGACGCGGTCCACAAGACGCCGCACTGCGTCGTGGTGCTCGACGAGATCGAGAAGGCCCACCCGGACATCTTCAACATCCTGCTCCAGGTCATGGACTCGGCCACGCTGACCGACAACAACGGCCGCAAGACGGACTTCCGCAACACCATCGTCATCATGACGACGAACGCGGGCGCCCGGGAGCAGGCCAAGGGCGGTCTGGGCTTCGGCAAGAAGGACGGCTCGGTGCGCGCGGACAGCGTGCTCAAGGACGTGTTCCCGCCGGAGTTCCGCAACCGGCTCGACGCCGTCGTGATGTTCTCGCGGCTGCCCGAGGAGGTCGTGCTCCTCATCGTCGACAAGTTCCTCCTGGAGCTCGAGCAGCAGCTCGCCGAGCGCAACGTCACGCTCACCGCGACCGACGCCGCCCGGAAGTTCTTCCTGCGCGAGGGGTACAAGCCCGAGTTCGGTGCCCGCGAGATGGGCCGCGTGATCAACGAGCACGTGAAGAAGCCGCTCGCCGAGGAGATCCTGTTCGGCACGCTCAAGGACGGCGGCCACGCCGAGGTGGACTACGTCGACGACAAGATCACGGTCCGCGCCAAGGAGGTGGCGGTCGATCCCGTCACCGAAGAGGCGTCCGAGGCGGTCGAAGACGACGTAAACTGAGGGGATGCCGCACTCTCGCCGCTCCTTCCTGATCGGTGCCTCGGCCGGCGCGCTCGGTTGCGTCGGCGGGGCCAGGGTCCGCATCGAGGACGGGGTCACCGTCGTCGACGTGACGGACCCGCCGCCGGGCACGACACACGAGGACACTGCCGCGCCGCCCACCCAGACCGGGGACACCGGCGGCGGTGGTACGACCACCCCGCAGACGCCGACGGGAGGTCCGGAGCCGTCCGTCGCCTGGGAGCCCGAGGGGCCGGTGGACGCGGTCACCTTCGCGTGCGGCATCCAGACCGGCGACGCCACCCCGGACGGCGTGATGGTGACGGTGCGCCAGTTCGCCGAGGAGCGGCTGCGGGTCGTCGTCGCGCGGGGTGAGGCCGACCGCTGGGTCCAGGTGGCCGAGATCACGGGCCTGGTGCCCGACCGGGGCGTCGTCCGCGTCGAGCTCGTCGGCCTGTGGCCGGACCACACCTACGGGGTGGTGGCGTATGCCGGGGACGGCCTGCGTCGCACGGTGGTCGGGAGGTTCCGCACCGCGCTGCCGCCGGGATCGAGTCGGGTCGTGCGCCTGGGGGCGACGAGCTGCCTCGGGAGCACGAACGCTCCCTGGCCGAACCTTTCCTTCGCGGCCGAGCACCAGCTCGACGCCTTCCTGCTGCTCGGCGACACGATCTACGCCGACGACGGCATCACGCCCGCCAGCCGCTGGGAGCAGCACTGGACGGACGCGCTGTCCACCAGCGGGCTACGGGATCTCACCGCCGCGACCAGCGTCGTCGCGACCTGGGACGACCACGAGGTCACGAACAACTGGAACTGGCAGGACGACGGTGACGAGGCGCAGTCGGGGCTGGCGGCCTTCCGGCGGGCGCTGCCGATGCGCGACGGACCGGCGGGGACGGGGATCTGGCGGCGGCTGGCCTGGGGAGACGCGGTCGAGCTGTTCGTGCTGGACTGCCGCGGGGAGCGAACCCGGACGAGCTACCTCGGCCCCGAGCAGGATGCCTGGCTGCGGGCGACGCTGGCGGCGTCCACCGCGCGGTTCAAGATCATCCTGAACAGCGTGCCCATCGCCGATCTCGGGCTGCTGAGCTCGGACGGTTGGATGGACTTCCGCGAGGATCGGCGCCAGCTGCTGCAGTACATCCGGGACGAGGGCATCACCGGGGTGCTCTGGGTCGCGGGCGATGTCCACTGGGCGACGCTGTGCACCGTCGACCCGCCGGGCGAGCGCTTCGACGACGTGCTGGAGGCGTTCGCGGGACCCGCAGGGAGCACGTTGAACCCGGCGGGGGTGCTCACACCCGAGGGAGGGCAGTTCCTGGAGGTGATTCGGCTGCACAACTGGTTGCGGCTGGAGTGCGATCCCGATGCGAACGAGGTTCGGCTCGCGTGGATCGGGGACGATGGTGGGGTGCTGACGCGGCGTACGGTTCGGATGTAGGGCACCCACAACACCATCCAGATCACCCCAATCGAGCACCCATCCTCGCGATCCGGTCGTACCACCGCGCGGCGTACGCCAGCGCATCCTCGTGGAAGTCGAACCGACCGCTGTGCGCCGGCGCATTCTCGCCCGGAGTCATCCCGCCGAAGCGGATGTACGCCCCCGGGACGCGCTCGAGGTACCAGGCGAAGTCCTCACCCCCCATGTTCGCCGTCCGCAGCACCGCGACGTGCTCGGCGCCGACGACCTCCACCGCCGCCTCGCGCGCCAGCGCCGTGTGGAAGGGCGGATTCACGAGCGGTGGCGTGCCGTCGATCATCTGGAACTCGGCGCGGGCGCCGTGCAGCGCGCCTACCGTCTGGACCACGCGCCGCACGCTGTCCTTGAGCCGCGCACGCACGTCGGGACGCTGGGCGCGGATCGTGCCCTCGAGGATGGCCTTGCCCGCGATCACGTTGGGAGCGGTGCCCGCGTCGAAGCGACCCACGGTGACGACGGCGGCCTGCGCCGGGTCCACGTGCCGACTCACGACCGTCTGGAGCGCGTTGACGACCAGGCTGCCGATCACGATGGCGTCGATGGTCTCGTGCGGGCGGGCGCCGTGGCCCTGACGACCGATCAGCTCGACGTGGAACGTGTCGGTGCTCGCGTTGACCGGCCCGTCCGTCACCACGAGCGTCCCCGGCTCGAACGTGCGGTCCAGGTGCCCCCCGAAGATCGCGTCCACCCCGTCCAGCACGCCCGCCTCGATCATCGCGGGAGCGCCCGTGCCGAGCTCCTCCGCCGGCTGCCAGATCAGGCGGACGGGGTGCGGTGGGGGAGCGGCGACCAGCAGGCCGGCGGCCCCGACCAGCGCGGAGCTGTGGCCGTCGTGACCGCAGGCGTGCATCACGCCCGGCACGGTCGAGGCGAAGGGGAGCCCCGTCTGCTCCTGGATGGGCAGGGCGTCGGTGTCGGCGCGCAGGGCGATGCGCGGCCCGGGTGAGAGCCCTGGGAGATCGGCCACGATGCCCGTGCCGGCGACGCCGGTCCGGTGGGGCAGGCCGAGGGCGGTGAGCTCGGCGCTGATCCGCGCCATGGTGTCGTGCTCGCCGAACCCGAGCTCGGGGCGGCGGTGCAGGTCGCGGCGCAGCGCCACGATCCGCGCGAACAGGTCGGGAGGGAAGTCCATCAGTACAGGCCGTCCTTGCACTGCAGCGTGACCGCGAAGGCGCCCTCCGCGTTGTTCTTCCCCTCGACCACGATCAGCACGTCGGTCGCGCCTTGCGTCGCGAACTCCACGTGCTCCCGCTTGGTGCCCGGCTTGGGCCACATGTCGCAGACCTTCACCAGCGAGTCCATCGTGGGGCAGCTGTCCTTGTCGAGGGTGGTCATCACGGTCAGGTCGAGGTCGGCGCACGGCGTGTCGAGCCAGGCGCTGATGCGGTGGTCGCCGTCGGGCATGTGGAGCAGGTAGGTCCGCTCGTTGCCGCTGTCGTGGTTCGTGGTGCGCGGCGTGCACTTGTGGCGGTCGTAGAACGCGGAGTCGAAGGCCTGGGTGCCGCCGAGGGTGTGGTCGTAGATCACGGTGTTGCACTGCACCTCGCGCGTGATGCAGTCGGGTCCCTCGACCTTGCTCCCCTCGTCGAGATCCTCGCACTGATCCTTGGACATCGCGATCTGCGGCTCGTTCGGGTCGCCGCTGACGGGCTCGTCGTGCGGTTGGCGGATGACGGGCGTCGCACGAGGCTCGGTGACCGTGATCGGGTGGTACGCGGGCTCGCTCTTCCCGGACATGCCGGGGATGGGCAGGCAGCAGGCCACGGCGAGCAGCAACACCAGCATGCGTCGTCCTCCAGCCGACAGTGTAGTGGGTCCGACAGGTACCGGCTGTTAGGGTGGGGTCGTGCTCGCGCTGCTCACCTCGCTGGCCTCCGCCGCCGACACCGACGTGTTCGAGCACGTGCGGGACCAGGACGGCTGTGCGATCGCGATGCGGCCCCCCTCGCACGCGGAGGGTGCGGCGATGCGGGCGGAGTGCTCCTGGCCCGACGTCGACCCGGTGCACCTCGTGGACCTGCTCTCGCAGTACGACCGGTACCCGGATCTCGTGTTCCCGATCGACGAGGCGAGGGTGGTGCGCGAGGACGGCGAGCGCTCCCTCGTCTACCAGCGCCAGTCCATGATCGGCATCGCCGACCGCGAGGTGCTGCTGTGGATCGGGCGCGTCGACGAAGGTGACGCGACCACCTTCTCGTGGTCGGTGGCGGCGGACGAGCCGCTCGACCTTCGCCCGGGCGCCATCCGGACCCCGAAGAACACGGGGTTCTGGAGGGTCGAGCCGCTGGACGGCGGCAGCCGCGTGGTCCACGAGATCGCGCTGGACGCGGGGGGCAGCATCCCGGCCTGGATCGTGAACCTGGTGCGCACGCGGTCGTTCGCGAAGATCATGAGCGACGTGCGCGCCTGCGCGGTCGCGCCTTGAGGGACCTCCCCGACGATCGGCGTCTCGCCGCGATCGGGCTGCTCCTGTGCGCCGCGGGCGCGGACGGCGTGGTGGACGACGACGAGCTCTGGGGGCTCGTGGGTGATCTGCGCGTGCAGGATCTCGGGGAGGGTGCGCAGGCGTTGGTCGCCCGCTGGTTCGCGGACGCGCCCGCCGCCGCCGACGTGGCGGGACCGTTGCGGGACGCGCCGTCCGACGTGCGGGCCGGGCTGGTCTTGCGAGCGCTCGAGGTCGTCGTCTCGGACGGCGTGCTGGCCGACCGCGAGCGCGAGCAGGTGGCGCGGATCGCGGAGGAGCTGTCGGTGTCGGCGGACCAGCTCGACGCGCTCCACGCGCTCGTCGGCGACCTGATCCGCCTCTCGGCGGGGATCCCCGAGCTCGGCCCCAGGGAGCGTGTGCTCCGCGGCGCCGGATCGACGCTCGCAGCGTCGGGCGTCCCAGCGGGGGCCCTGCGCTACTCGGGGCTGCTCGAGCCGCTCGAGGGGTTGGGGCCGCTGCTCGAGGCCGCGGGTGGCGATCCGGAGCTCCTCGGCGATCGTCGATCCCGAGCCCGGGGGCGGGCGGAGCACGCCGCGGACCTCCGCGACTCGATGGAGGCGTTGCTGGCGGCGATGCATCGGCGCGAGCAGGACCTGGACGAGCCCAGGGCCACGGCCGCCGCCCTGCGCCGACGTTCGCTCGAGCGCCGTCTCCGGCCGCTCACTGCGTCGCGAGGATGAACGCGACGAGCCCGAAGGCGAAGATCAGCAGCATCCCCTCGACGAGGAACCAGGCCAGGCAGGACACGACGCCGAAGATCGAGGCTCCGCCGCCGATCGACGAGACCCGGGACTGACGGAAGCCCAGGATGCCGGTCACGACGCCCGCGATGCCCACCAGGAACATGACGGGCATCAGGAGGAAGCCGAGCATGTTGAGGATCGGGATGAAGCCCAGGCAGAAGTTGATCGCCATGAGGACCCAGATCGCCACCCCGGACACCATCGACACCGTCGCCATCGTGTTCGACTGCTCGTCCAAGCCACCCTCCGAGCTCTCAGGATAGCGCCCTCTCAGGCGGGGCGCAGGACCGAGGCGTACATGGTGTCGGCGTCCTCGCTGGGGGGCCCGAACAGGTGGTGCTCGGCCACGAAGCCCGGAAGCGCCTCGGCCACGTCCTCGTCCTCCTCGACGAGCCAGGAGCACGTGCCGTAGACCAGCTTCCCCCCGGGTCGCAGCGCGGTGGCCGCCAGCGCGAGCAGGTGTCGCTGGAGCTCGGCGCACCCGGGTGCCTGGGCGGGATCGTGGCGCAGGCGGGCGTCCGGGTTGCGGCGCCAGGTGCCCGACGCGCTGCACGGGGCATCCACCAGGATCACGTCGAAGCCTCGCTTCGCCTCGGGGCCGAACGCGGGCACCGACTGCCCGTCCCACCCCCGGATCCGCACGTGGTCGGCGAGCCCCGCCCGTCGAACGCGGATCTTGAGCTCGGCGAGCTTGCGCTCGTCGGTGTCGGTGGCGTGGACGGAGCCTCGGCCGCGCAGCGCCGTCGCCATCTGGACGGTCTTGCCGCCCCGCCCGGCGCACACGTCCCAGGCGACCTGCGCCGGACCTGGCTCGGCGAGCGCGCCGAGGAGCTGCGAGGACAGGTCGCGGATCTCCGCGCGGCCCTCGCGGTAGGCAGCGGTGCGCTCCAGCGGCCGGCGCCCCTCGACCCGCAGCGCACCTCGCTCGTCGACCACCTCGAACCCGTCGGCCCGGAGCTCGGCCGCCGCACCCTCCTTCGCGCGCAGCCACAGGGGAGGACGCTGGTCCTGGGCCGCGAGCCAGGCGCGGGTGCGCTCGACGCCCCAGCGCTCCGCCCGTCGCGCGAGCAGGGGCCCCCAGCCGGACGGCACGCCGTGCCCCGCGCAGCGCTGGGACCAGTCGTCGCTGGCGCGGAGCCGGTCGCGCACGCGGGCGCCCGTCTTCCCGCGGGACACGGCCTCGATCAGCCGGGGATCGGTGTCGCGGAGCTGGTCGAGGAGCGCTGTGCCGCCCGGGGCTGCGTCCGTACCGCGCTCCACGGTCACGGCGAGCGCCGCCGTGGCGCACCAGCGACCGAGCACCTCGGCCACGCGACGCTCCGCGCGGTGGTGGGAGAGGAAGCCGTCGAGCGGGGGAGGGGTGGTGCCCGGCGCACCGAGCCACTGAAGCCACAGGTCGTTCATCCCCCGCAGCTATCCGAGCGCACGTCGTAGCGGCGGCCCGTCTTCAGGGCGAGCTCCGGATGGCGGGCCACGAGGCGTTGCCAGGCGCGTCCTGGCGCCCCGGCACGGCTGACGACACGCAGGCGCCACTCGCGTACCGTACACCCCCTGGCCAGGGCCGATCCGGCCCGACGAGCGTCGACGAGCTGGGCGACCGCATCCTCGACGTGGCGTCCCTTCAGCTCGACCAGGACCACCGTCAGCCCCTCCTCTGCGAAGCTGACGAACGCCCCATCACAGCAGCGTGCGTCCGCACCGATGCCGAGCCATTCGCGGCCCTCGGGGGTGTCGAGCTTCAACGTGACCCAGGTGTCTCCGGGGCGATCGAGGGCTGCGCTGACACCGCTCTCGGAGAGCTTGGATCCCGGGAGCCGAACTTCACCCACATCGGGGAGGGCCTCGCAGTCGTTCGGCTTCATCGGCCGAGCTTGACGATCTGGGCGTAGAGGTCCTGGAGGCGCTCGGTCTCGCGGCCGAACGTGTCGTTGAGGATCATGCCGCCCTCGCGATCGACGATGTCCACGACCTCGACCGATCCGTCGTCCTGCTCCTCGAAGGAGTAGGCGGCGACGCTGTCGGCGGGGAGGAGCGCGTCCAGGGTGCCGAGCTGGAGCTGGTCCTCCAGGCCCTTCGCACGCTCCGGTGGTAGCGCGGCCGCGGCCATGAGGTTGGTCAGGTGGTCGACGAGGTAGGGGCTGTGGGTCGTGATCATCACCCGCAGCCCCCAACGAGCCATACAGGCGAGGAGCTCGGCGATGGCCAGCTGGGCGCGCGGGTGGGCGTTCATCTCGGGCTCGTCGATGAGCACGAAATCGCCGGGCCGAGCGGCGGTCGTCAGGTAGAGCTGGAGCGACGCCAGCGAGCGCACCAGGGACGCCGACGCAGCGACGGGCAGATCGATCCCTGCGTCGCCATAGCGGAACCGGTCCTCGCTCGCCGTCATCCGGACGCGGCCTCCGAGGATCCGCGACGAAACGGGCTTCGCGGTGGGGAAGATGGGGGCACGCGCGGCATTCTCCGCACGCCACCCTTCGAGCCGGCGGCCGTACTCGACCGCGATTCCCGGCGCTCCTTCGTGGAACGAGCCGCCGACCCGGTCCACGGGAAACGGAACGGTTCCTTCGATGAGCCCATCCACCATCATCATCCGCAGGAACGAGACTGCGGCCGTCACGACGCGTTCCGGGCCAACGTGTGCCGTGAAGCTGAGCGGGGCGCCGCTGGCGTCACGTGCTTCGAGGGTGACCGATCGCGCGGATGGATCGACCGCCAGTTGGGCACGGGTCGGAAGGAAAAGAGAGTTGCGTTTCGCTCGCAGCTCGCAGCTGGCTGGCCCCGGATCGGTGCCCAGCAGCCAGCCCAGCTGGACGTTGCGCACGGGCCAAACGACCTCCTCGCCGGACACCAGAGGTCCAGCGTCGAACTCGATCTTCACGTGCCCGTCGATGGACAACGCCTGTCGGAGGGGTGCCCAGGCGACCTCGTCCAGTGCCGGTCCCTGGTCGTCGCCGAGACCAGCACCACGGAGCCCTGCGTAGGCCGCGATGCCGAGCCAGGTCTTGTTGGTGTGGTTCGGGCCCACCAGGACCGTGAGCGGACGAAGCTCGACGCTCGCCTCCCGAATCCGCCCCAGGTTCCGGACCACCAGCTCCATCGCGCCCTCGACCCGCGCTGGACGCGCGGTGTTGGACACCATATTGCCCGAGCCATGGGGATGGGAGACACGCACGGCTCGCGCTTCGCGAAGCCCCGCGACGACCGACGCCGTCCGGCGCCTCCGCCCCGCGTGGCGAAGGGTCCGCCCGGGCCGCCGCGACGCCTGTTCCTGCCGACCACCCGTGCCGACCTCGAGGAGCGGGGCTGGGACGGCGTCGACGTCGTGATCGTGACCGGCGACGCCTACGTCGACCACCCGGCCTTCGGGCCGGTGCTGATCGCGCGCTTCCTGGAGGGGCTGGGGTATCGGGTGGGGCTGATCGCGCAGCCCGACTGGCGCAGCGCCGAGCCTTTTCGCGAGCTCGGTCGACCGCGGCTGTTCTTCGGGGTCGCGGCGGGCAACCTCGACTCCATGCTCAACCGGCTCACGGCGCAGAAGAAGAACCGCGCCGAGGACCCGTACAGCCCGGGCGGTCGCCCGGGGCAGCGTCCGGACCGCGCCACCGTGGTCTACGCGCAGCGGTGCCGCGAGGCCTTCCCCGGCGTGCCCGTGGTGCTCGGTGGCATCGAGGCGAGCCTGCGGCGCATCGCCCACTACGACTACTGGTCGGACACGGTCCGGCGCTCGGTGCTCGTCGACAGCAAGGCCGACCTGCTCGTGTTCGGCATGGGGGAGCGCCCGATCCGCGAGGTGGCCGCGCGCCTGGCAGTGGGGGAGCCGGTCGCCACCATCCGCGACGTGCGGGGTACGGCCTGGGTCGCGAGGAAGGCGGAGACGCCAGCGCTCCTCGAGGACCCCGCGCGGTACACGACCGACCGCAAGGTGGTGGTGCTCCCGTCCTACGAGGAGGTCGCGGCCGACAAGCACGCCTACGCGCGGATGGCGAAGGCCTTCCAGCTCGAGACCAACCCGGGCAACGGACGGCCGCTGGTCCAGGTCCATGGGGACCGGGCCGTCTACTACAACCCGCCCGCGCTGCCGCTCGAGGACGACGCCGGGGAGGGGGCCGACGCCGTCGCGATGGACCGGCTGTACGACCTGCCCTTCGTCCGCGCCGTCCACCCGACCTACTCCGAGCCCGTCCCCGCCTACGAGACCGTCAAGCACTCGATCGTGCTCATGCGCGGCTGCTTCGGCGGCTGCACGTTCTGCTCGATCACCGAGCACGAGGGACGCGTCATCCAGAGCCGCTCGACGGGCAGCGTCCTACGCGAGCTACGCGCGATCCGGCGGATGCCCGACTTCCGCGGGACGATCACCGATCTCGGCGGTCCCACCGCCAACATGTACAAGATGCGGTGCCGCTCGAAGGACATCGAGACCCGATGCCGCAAGCTCTCCTGCGTCCACCCGGGGGGCTGCGAGAACCTCGTCACGGATCACGGCCCGGTCCGCGAGGTGATGGGGGCCGTCCGCGAGGCCGAGGGCGTGAAGCACGCGTTCATCGCGAGCGGCGTGCGGTACGACCTCGCCGAGCTCGATCGGGGCTATGTCGAGGACCTGGCCAAGCACCACGTCGGTGGACACCTGTCGGTCGCCCCCGAGCACTGCTCGGACCGCGTGCTGGACAAGATGAAGAAGCCGGGCATCGCCGCCTTCGAGCGGTTCAAGGACATGTTCGCCGAGGCGAGCGCCGGCGCGGGCAAGGAGCAGTACGACATCCCGTACTTCATCAGCGGCCACCCGGGTTGCGGGCTCGGCGACATGATCGAGCTGGCGCTGTGGCTCAAGGCTCGGGGTTATCGGCCGCGCCAGGTCCAGGACTTCATCCCGACGCCGATGTCGATCGCGTCCGCGATGTACCACACCGGCATCGACCCGCTGACCGGCGAGACGGTGGAGGTCGCTCGCGGGCTGCGGGAGAAGAAGCTGCAGAAGGCGCTCCTGCTCTACTGGAACCGCGAGCAGTGGCCCCTGGCCCGTGAAGCCCTGCGCGAGGCCGGTCGGGAGGACCTCATCGGCGCCGGCGCGGACTGCCTGGTTCCCGGCTGATCAGCCTCGGGCCAGGGTGCGCCAGGCCATCCTCGAGATCGACGAGGGGAGGTCCGGGTCCGGAGGGGCTCGGCGTCCCTCCACGCAGGCGGTGAACAGCTCGTGGAGCGGTCGTGCGACCGCCTTGGCGCCGTGGGCGCTCGGCTCCCACCACGCGAGGTGTCGTCGGGCCTCGTCGCGCCGCCCCAACCTTCCCAACAGCCCCGCGGTCACCCCGTTCCGGAGCCGCTGGCCGAAGGTCGCTCCCGCCGGAGCGGGAGGGGTGCGGAGGGCGAGCTCCGCCGCCTCGTCCGTCCGACCCGCGGTCGCCGAGCCCAGGATCCGGTAGGTGGTGACGAGCGCGTCGTTGAGCGCGTGACCGGCCGCCCGCCAGGCGCGCTCGGACTCCGTCAGCAGCCGGGTGGCGTCGGCGTCGTTGCCCCGCTCGGCCTCGACCCAGCCCAGCGCGGTGTCGTAGGCCAGGTAGGGGAGACCTGCGAGCCTGGCACGCTCCCGACCGTGACGGAGGACCGCGGCCGCCCGGTCGAGCTCGCCGAGCTCCTGCAGCACCGTTCCCCGCCGCAGGTCCGCGTGCGGTGGGTCGGCCCAGGGTCCGTTCAGCTCTCGCAAGGCCTGACCGCGATCGATGGCAGAGCGCGCGGCGACGGCGTCTCCGTCGTCGAGGCAGGACAGCGACAGCTCCTCCCAGGCCAGCGCCTCGCCCATGGTGTCCTCGAGCCACGCCCAGTGCTCGATGGCGAGCGTGCAGGCCTCGCGTGCCCGGTCCGGCAGGTCGACGATGCGCAGGAAGGTGCCGAGCGTGCACGCTGCGCGCGCCGTCCACCACGGATCGGTGCCCTCGGCCACCGCTGCCGTCATCTCCTCCAGGTGCTGGTCCAGGCCGCGCGCCGCCCCGGAGATGGTGTCGAGCATCGGGAGCAGGGTGCGTGCGAAGGGGCGGCAGGGCTCGTTCGGGGCCATGGTCGCGAGCGCGCGCCGGATGTCGCCGCGCCCGCGGTCCCGCTTGCCGAGGTTGAAGAGCAGCGTGCCCCGCGACACGCGGAGCGTCGGGTCGTCGGGCACGTGCTCCAGGAGCTCGTCGAGCATGGCGAGCAACACCAGCGGCGGGTCGCATCGCTCGGCCATCCGGGCGAGCACCCACCCGGCTCGCGCCACCGTCTCGCGCTCGCCGTTCGCCATCGCGTCCCGGAGCAACAGCCGGAGGTCTCCCGCCTCGGTGTGGACCCGCTCCATGGCGTCGACGGACGGTGCTCTCGCGTACAGCGCCTCGACCTCGGCCTCGATCCATCGCCGCCAGCCCGAGCGGGCGGTCGGCCGGATCGGCGTCGTGCCGGCCCTGGCCGCCGCCAACCGGAGCAGCGGGTAGACTTCGAACCGCAGGTCCCTGCGCTCGAGCACGCCGCGTCGCACCAGGTCGACCAGGTGATCGAGCAAGGTGGGGAGGTCCTCCTCGCCGAGCACGCTGGCAGCGGCCTCCAGCGTGAACGGGCCGTGGAACGCGAGCAGGCACTCGATGACGGTGCGCTCCTCCGCGTCCAGCACGCTCCACGCCCAGGTCAGCGTGCGGTCCGCCAGCTCGTCGGCGACCCCTCCCTCCGCGCGTCCTTCCGGGAGGTGGCGGATGAGCTCGCCCGGCTCGACCACGGTGGACCGGCGCCCGAAGTACTCGAGCGCGCCCGGGTTGCCACCCAGCACGTCGGCGAGCTCGACCAGGCGCGGATGGTCGCCGGCCCCGTGGCGGCTGCGGACCAGGCGGAGGAGGGCGGTCGCGTCGTCACGCTGCAGACCGTGGAGCACCAGGGCGGGCGGACGTGGGGCGTTCCTCGATACCACCAGCACCCTCGCACCTGCGTCCACCAGCGTGGCTGCGAGCTCCTCCACCCCCGTCGCACCGTCGGCAGCATCCAGCACGACCAGCCGACCTCCGAGCTGTCGTGCCAGGTGGGCGGGAGAGGCGGGGGCGTTGCCTGCGCCCACGGCGCGCATCAGGGAGATCGCCGCGTCCTCGCCAGCGGCCAGCGTGGCCCGCAGGGCCGGTCGACGACGCGCGAGCGCCGCCGCGAGGGCGGTCTTCCCCACCCCCGGAGGGCCGGACAGCCAGCTGGCGGGATGGGCATCCACCAGGCGTTCCAGCGAGGCGAGCTCCACCTCTCGTCCGACCAGTGACTCGTCCGTGTCGGGGGGAGGCGCGTGGACCAACCGGTACCCGATGCCGTAGACCGTGTGGAGGAACTCGGGGGTGGAAGGTTCGACCTCGATCTTGGCTCGAATTCGGGAGATCGCGGCGTCGACGGCCCGCGAGAGGGACACCTTGGCGTAACCGAGGGCCTTCACCTGGAGCTCGTCGCGCGGGACCGTCTCGCCTCCCTGCGCCACGAGCACCGACAACAGCGCCACTTCGTTGCTCGAGAGCGTGAACGGTCCACGAGGACCCACGCCGCGGCCGGCGTCGAGATCCACCGTCGTCACCCCGAAGCGAAGCGGTCCCTGCACGGACAATACCCTGCCTCCCGAGCCCGTTTGTCGCGAAGTCGTTCCACATGGTACCGCATCTGAGACATCTGCACGGTCGCCGTGCACGAACCCCGGGCTACCCGGACGGCTCCGCTATGATCGGCGTCGGCGGGAACGGCCCACGGCCGATCAGAGCGTGCTCGTGGCTTCGACCCGGGGTGGGTGGAGATGTCGACGTGCGTCGTGGTCATCGAACGGAACCGGGTGGCCGGTCAGCGGATCGGGAGGGCCCTCTCCGCGGCCTGTGGTGCGGTGCCGGCCGTGGTCGCCGACACGCTCGCGGAGGTCGTCGAGGATCTGCCCGGTACGCCGGTCCTGCTCGGGTGCGACGTGGCGGATCTGCCTGCTGCCAAGGCGGCGATGGACCGTTGGCCCGGGATGCAGGTCGTGCTCTGGACGACCGCCGACGTGGCCGGCGTGGTGGAGCAGATCCGGGACGATCGCCGGCTCAGGTGTGTGGCTGCGTGGCCGAGCTTCCTCTCCATGCCTCGACCATGGGAGCTGCTGTTCGTCGCCCGCCGGCTCACCGACCCGATGGTGTCGGTGCCCAAGCTCGCGGACCTGCTGGCCTTCGGGGCGCACATCTCGCGGTGGCGGCCGAGGACCGCCGACGATCGGGATCGGGCCACCGAAGAGGTCTCCGCCCTGCTGGTGCGGTCGGGCGTCGCCGCCCGGGCGGCCGATCGAGCGGGCGAGGTCGTCCACGAGCTGCTGATGAACGCGATGTACGACGCGCCGGTCGATGGCTGGGGCCAGGCCCGGTACGCCGCCGATCGCCGCCAGGACGTGATCCTCGACGAGGCGGAGATCCCGACGCTCCGGCTCGGCTTCGACGGCGTGACCGTGGCGCTCGAGGTGCACGACCCGTTCGGCCGACTCCGCGACGAGCACGTCCTGGACGGCATCGTGCGATACGCCAACAACCAGACCCCGGTGGGCGGCGCCCCGACGCTCGACACGAGCCACGGCGGAGCCGGCCTCGGCATGGGCCAGATCCATGCGGCGTCGATGGTGTTCGTGAGCGAGGTCCGGCCGCTCGAGAGCACGCGGATGCTCTGGTTCTTCGACGCCGACGTGAACGTCCGCGACACCCGCGGGATGCCTTCTTCCCTCCACCTCTTCCGCACCGATCCTCCCGATCGGGGGAGCAGGCCGTGAACGATCTCGACCCCGTCCTGTCGCGGCAGCTGCGCAAGCTGTCGCTCGACGCCTTGGACCATCCACCCGATCTGGCGGCGTTCCAGGCGCTGATCCGTCGCATCAACGACAGCTACAAGCGCTACGGCGAGGACCGTGACCTGCTGTCGCGCAGCCTCGAGCTGTCGACACAGGAGATGACGACGCTGCACTCCCAGCTCCAGGAGCAGCGGGACAAGATGGAGCAGGTCGTGATCGCGGTCGGCGACGCCCTGTCCGTGTTCTACGACATCGCTCGCGAGAAGACCGACAGCGGCACGGGCTCCTCCGACGTGACCGGGATGCTGACCCTGGCCAAGCGGCGGTTCGCCTCGCGGATGTCCGAGCTGTTCGGTGCCGAGCAGGCCGCGTCCTCCTGGGAGGAGGCCACGCTCGCGACCCACTCGCACGCGAGCATCGAGGGCATCCGACGGAGCTTCCTCGGCCTGGCGGACCAGCTCGCGTCGCTGCTTCAGCAGACCGTCCAGGTCGCGGCGATCCGCAAGGAGCTCGAGGTCGCGGGCGCGGTCCAGCAGATGCTGCTGCCGTTCGAGGACACCCTCTCGCGGCCGCACCTGTTGCTCGCAGCCTCCTTCGTCCCGGCGGCCGAGTGCGGCGGCGACTGGTGGACCGCCCACGATCTCCCGGATGGGCGGACGCTCGTGCTCATCGGCGACGTGACCGGTCACGGCGCGAGCTCGGCCATCGTCACCGGGGTCGCGAAGGGCGCCTGCGACGTGGCTCGCCGGCTGCTGGGGCCGTCGCTCGAGCCCGACCAGCTCCTGACCTCGATCAACGCCGCCATCTACGAGGCGGGCAAGCAGCGGTACATGATGTCGGCCCTCGCCGCGGTGGTGGACGCCGACGGCCGCGGCATGACGGTGGCGAACGCGGGACACGCGTTCCCGTACCTGGTCCGGCGACGCGAGCTGCAGCAGCTCGTGGTCCGCGGCAGCCCACTCGGAGCGGTCGCCGACGCCGAGTTCCATTCGACCCGTGTCGCGCTGGAGCGGGACGACACGCTGGTGTTCTTCACCGACGGCGTGACCGAATGCGAGGCGCCCGACGGCAGCCAGTTCTCGGACCGCCGCCTGCGCCAGCTCTGCGGCGATCTGTCCCACCTGGCGCCGCCCGACATCCGCACCGAGATCCTTCGGTCGCTCCAGCGGTTCCGCGGCAGCCAGCCCGCTCTCGACGACGTCACCTTCGTGATCGGTCGCGTCGCCTGACGCACCGGAGGCCCCCATGCAGCTCGAGACCCTGTCGTACCACCTGCCCACCCGCGCCTGGTCGCGGGCCCTCCCCGAGCTGGACTCCGAGCGGACGCTCGTCCTGGCCTTCGGCGCCCCATCGGCCTCGGACACACCCGAGGTGTTCGATCAGCTGCGCGCCGCGTATCCGTCGGCCGTGCTGCTCGGCTGCAGCGGTTCGGGCGAGATCCACGGGGCCGAGATCCGCGACCAGTCCGTATCGGTCGCCGTCACGCGGTTCGAGAGCACGTCCCTGCGCGCGGTCTCGGTGCGTGTCGAGGACCCCGCCGACAGCCGGGCCGCGGGCGTCGCGCTCGCCCGCAAGCTCGCGGATCCGCTGCTCCGCGCGGTGTTCGTGTTGTCCGAGGGCCTGAAGGTGAACGGCAGCGAGCTCGTCCGGGGCTTCAACGAGACGCTCCCGCCCGAGGTCGTGGTGACGGGTGGGCTCGCTGGCGACGGGACCCGCTTCGAGCGGACCTGGGTCCTGCACGGCAACCACCTCGAGGGCGGTCTGGTGGCCGCGGTCGGGCTGTACGGACCCAACGTCGTCGTCGGTCACGGCAGCAAGGGCGGGTGGGACCGCTTCGGCCCCGAGCGGACCGTGACCCGGAGCGAGGGCAACGTGCTGTACGAGCTCGACGGCCGTCCCGCGCTCGCGCTCTACAAGGAGTACCTCGGGGCGAAGGCCGCCGAGCTGCCCGCGTCCGGGCTCCTGTTCCCGTTGGCCATGCGGTCCGGCGCCTCCGACGACAAGGTGCTGGTGCGGACGCTGCTCGCGGTCGACGAGGCGGCGCAGTCGATGACCTTCGCGGGTGACCTGCCCCAGGGCGCGCTCGTGCAGCTGATGAAGGCGGACTTCGAGCGCCTGATCAACGGCGCGGAGGGTGCTGCGGGTCTCGCGCGCCCCGAGGACGCCGACGGTCCGGTGCTGGCGGTGGCGGTGAGCTGCGTCGGGCGACGGCTCGTGCTCGGTGACCGCACCGAGGAGGAGGTCGAGGCGGTGCGCGACGTGCTCCCCACGGACAGCGGCGTGGTGGGCTTCTACAGCTACGGCGAGCTGTCGCCCTACGCGACCGGTGGCTGCGATCTGCACAACCAGACGATGACGCTCACGACGTTCTCGGAGGTGGACATCGACGCGACCGACTCCGTCGAGCACACCGACGTCTCTCCGCGTGCCGACGAGACGGCACCCTTCCAGCGGGGTCCGGGCACGATGATGGCCGCCTCGGCCGTCTGGCGCGACGGGGCCTTCACCCCCGCGCTGCCGGACCTCGACAGCGATCGGACGTTGGTGCTCGCCTTCGGTAGCCCCGACCTGATGGACGACCCGGCGCCCCTGCGCGAGCTGGCCCGCGCGTTCCCGCGGTCCGCGGTCCTCGGGTGTTCCGGTGCGGGGGAGATCGCCGGGACCGAGATCCTGGATCGGGGCCTGAGCGTCGCCGTGGGCAGGTTCGCGCGGACGACCCTGCGGACGGCCACCGTGCCCTGCACCGAGGCGTCCGGGTCGCGCGCGGCTGGGCGGGAGCTCGGGAAGGCGCTCGCGGCGCCCGATCTGCACGCGGTGTTCGTGCTGTCGGAGGGGCTGACCGTCAACGGCAGCGATCTGGTGCGCGGGATCGACGAGGTGCTCGGCTCCGGCGTGATCGTGACGGGCGGGCTCGCGGGCGACGACACCCGCTTCCAGCGGACCTGGGTGAGCCACGGCGCCGAGGTGAAGAGCGGCTGGGTGGTCGCGGTCGGCCTGTACGGCGAGCACGTGGTCGTCGGTCACGGGAGCAAGGGCGGCTGGGACGCCTTCGGTCCGGTCCGTACGGTGACCCGGGCCGTGGGCAACGTGCTCTACGAGCTCGACGGCCGTCCCGCGCTGGCCCTCTACAAGGAGTACCTCGGCGCCAAGGCGGCGGAGCTGCCGGCGTCGGGCCTGCTCTTCCCGCTGGCGCTGACGATGCCCGGCGACGACAAGGTCCTGGTGCGCACCCTGCTGTCGGTGGACGAGGCGGCGCAGAGCATGACCTTCGCCGGCGATCTGCCCGAGGGCTCGCGCGCCCAGCTGATGAAGGCGGACTTCGAGCGGTTGGTCGGCGGGGCGCGGGGCGCGGCCGGCAACGCGCGCCAGATCGCGCCCGCGGTCGAGGGCTCCGACACGCTCGCGGTGGCAGTGAGCTGCGTCGGACGACGACTGGTGCTCGGCGAGCGGACCGAGGAGGAGATCGAGGCGGTGGACGAGGTGCTGCCGCCGCGCTCGGTGATCACGGGCTTCTACAGCTACGGCGAGCTGTCCCCGTACACCACCGGCCGGTGCGATCTGCACAACCAGACCATGACGCTCACCACGTTCGCCGAGTCCGCCCAGCCGCGGCGTCGCGCGGGTCGCATGGAGACCGGCCGCGTGCACTGGAGCACGAAGGACGGCTGGTCGGGAGCGCTCCCGGCGCTGGACTCCCCCCGCACGGTCGTCGTGGTGTTCGGCGACGCCGACATCCCGCCCGATCACCCGGCGCTGCGGTATGTCGTGGACAGCTACCCGAGGTCGGTGGTCGTCGGCTGCTCGGGCTCGGGCGAGATCGTCGGAGACGAGGTCCGCGACGGCGTGCTGACGGTCGCGGTCGCACGCTTCGCCCACACGGATCTGCGCTCCTCCTCCTGCGAGATCGGCGACGCGTCGGGCTCGTACGACGGTGGCCGCAAGCTCGGGATGGTGCTCGCGCAGCCGGACCTGCGGGCGGTGTTCGTGCTGTCCGAGGGGCTCGGGGTGAACGGCAGCGAGCTCGTGCGCGGGCTCAACGACGTGCTGGACCCGTCGGTGGTGGTGACGGGAGGGCTCGCGGGCGACGGGACGCGCTTCCAGAAGACGTGGGTGCTGCACGGCGGCCGAGCGGCGAGCGGGGTCGTGGCGGCGGTCGGGTTCTATGGCGACCACGTGGTGGTGGGGCACGGGAGCAAGGGCGGCTGGGACCGCTTCGGACCCGAGCGCACGATCACGCGGTCGACGGGGAACGTGCTGTACGAGCTGGACGGGCAGCCGGCGCTGGCGCTGTACAAGCAGTACCTCGGGGCGAAGGCGGCGGAGCTGCCTGCGTCGGGTCTGCTGTTCCCGCTGGCGATGCGGTCGAGCGCATCGGACGACAAGGTGCTGGTGCGGACGCTGCTGGCGGTGGACGAGGCGGCGCAGAGCATGACGTTCGCGGGCGACCTGCCGACGGGCCACCTGGTCCAGCTGATGAAGGCGGACTTCGAGCGCCTGGTGGGCGGCGCGAGCGGCGCTGCGGCCATGGCGAAGGGGCTGGCGCCCGACGTGGGTGCCCCGACGCTGGCGATCGCGGTGTCTTGCGTCGGTCGGCGACTGGTGCTGGGCGAGCGCACTGAGGAGGAGATCGAGGCCGTCTCCGAGGTGCTGCCGAAGGACTCGCTGCTGACGGGCTTCTACAGCTACGGGGAGCTGTCGCCGTACGCGACGGGTCGGTGCGACCTCCACAACCAGACGATGACGCTCACCACCTTCACCGAGTCCGACCGGCCGCTGGTGTCGGCCGACGAGGCGATGGTCGCCAGTGCGACGGACTGGACGCCGGGTCGCGGCTGGTCGAAGCCGCTGCCGCCGGTGGACTCGCCGCGGACGCTGGTGGTCGTGTTCGGCGACCCGGAGCTGGGCGAGGGCTCGGCCGGACTCCAGGACGTGCTGCGCGCCTACCCGAGGTCGGTGGTCGTCGGTTGCTCGGGCTCGGGCGAGATCGTGGGCCAGGAGGTCCGCGACGGCGTGCTGTCGGTGAGCGTGGCCCGCTTCGTCCACACGGATCTCCGTTCGGCGGCGCGCGAGGTGGCCGACGCCTCGGGGTCGTACGACGCGGGGCGGGAGCTGGGGGCGGCGCTGACCCAGCCCGACCTGCGGGCGGTGTTCGTGCTGTCCGAGGGACTCGGGGTCAACGGCAGCGAGCTCGTGCGCGGCCTCAACGACGTGCTGGACCCGTCGGTGGTGGTGACGGGAGGGCTCGCGGGCGACGGGACGCGCTTCCAGAAGACGTGGGTGCTGCACGGCGGCCGAGCGGCGAGCGGGGTCGTGGCGGCGGTCGGGTTCTATGGCGACCACGTGGTGGTGGGGCACGGGAGCAAGGGCGGCTGGGACCGCTTCGGACCCGAGCGCACGATCACGCGGTCGACGGGGAACGTGCTGTACGAGCTGGATGGGCAGCCGGCGCTGGCGCTGTACAAGCAGTACCTCGGGGCGAAGGCGGCGGAGCTGCCTGCGTCGGGGCTGCTGTTCCCGCTGGCGATGCGGTCGAGCGCATCGGACGACAAGGTGCTGGTGCGGACGCTGCTGGCGGTGGACGAGGCGGCGCAGAGCATGACGTTCGCGGGCGACCTGCCGACGGGGCACCTGGTCCAGCTGATGAAGGCGGACTTCGAGCGCCTGGTGGGTGGCGCGAGCGGTGCGGCGACCATGGCGAAGGGTCTGACCGCCGATGTCCCTTCCTCCACCCTGGCCATCGCGGTGTCCTGCGTCGGGCGGCGCCTGGTGCTCGGCGATCGGACCGAGGAGGAGATCGAGGCCGTGGCCGACGTGCTCCCGAACGGGGCCGTGGTGACGGGCTTCTACAGCTATGGCGAGCTGTCGCCGTACGCGACGGGTCGGTGCGACCTCCACAACCAGACGATGACGTTGACCACCTTCGCGGAGTCGGCACGTCCGCTGACGGCGCGCGCACCCGCACCTCCGGTCCCCCAGGTCCGGCCGCAGACCGAGCCACAGACCCCCATGCCGGCGGCTCGTCCCGCTGTCTCCGGTGGGGCGACCCTGGGTCGGAAGGGCGGCATGCAGGCCGCGACCTTCCACTACGACCTCGAGAGCCGCAAGTGGTCGTTGCCCCGGCCGCCAGCGCTGGACTCGAGCCGCACCCTGGTGCTCGCCTTCGGTCCCTCGTCGGTGCTCGCGCAGCCCGAGCCGATGCAGGCGCTGGCGCGGGCCTACCCGAGCGCGCAGGTCCTCGGCTGTTCCACCTCCGGCGAGATCGTCGGCCAGGAGGTGCGTGACGGCGTGCTCTCCGCCGCCGTCCTGAAGTTCGAGAAGACGGACCTCGGATCGGCGACGGTGGAGGTCACGTCGGCCGCCGACAGCTACGCCGCAGGTCGCAAGCTGGCGCGCGAGCTCGACGCTCCCGACCTCCGGGCGGTGTTCGTGCTGTCCGAGGGGCTGAAGGTCAACGGCAGCGAGCTGGTGCGTGGCCTCAACGAGGTGCTCGGCACCGAGGTCGTCGTGACCGGCGGCCTCGCGGGAGACGGGTCGCGCTTCGAGCGCACCTGGGTCGCGCACGGGACGACGGTGAAGAGCGGGCTCGTCGCAGCGGTCGGGTTCTATGGCGATCACATGGTGGTCGGGCACGGGAGCAAGGGCGGCTGGGACAAGTTCGGCCCCGAGCGCACCGTGACCCGGTCCGAGAGCAACGTCGTCTACGAGATCGACGGGCGGCCCGCGCTGGCGCTGTACAAGGAGTACCTCGGACCCAAGGCCTCGGAGCTCCCCGCGTCGGGCCTGCTCTTCCCCCTGGCGGTCCGGAGCAACGCCGCCGACGACCAGATCCTGGTGCGGACCCTGCTCGCGGTGGACGAGGCCCGCCAGAGCCTCACCTTCGCGGGCGACGTGCCCACCGGGCACCTGGTCCAGCTGATGAAGGCGGACTTCGACCGTCTCGTGGGCGGGGCGACCGAGGCGGCCGGGGCGGCTCGTGGGCTGGTCCCCGAGGTCGACTCGCCGACGGTGGCCATCGCGATCTCGTGTGTCGGTCGGCGACTGGTGCTGGGCGACCGGACCGAGGACGAGGTCGAGGCGGTGGCGCACGTCCTGCCCGACGGCGCGCTCGTGGCCGGCTTCTACAGCTACGGGGAGCTGTCCCCGTTCGCGACGGGCGCCTGCCGGCTGCACAACCAGACGATGACGCTCACGACGTTCGCCGAGTCGCCAGAGGCGCTGGGACGCCGGGCTCGGGCGCCGGTACAGCTGCAGGAGCAGCCGGTGGTCGTACCGATCGACCTCACGCCCCCCCAGGCCGCGGCGCCCACGGACGGCGACGGTACCGCCACCGTCCTGCGTCCCCAGGCCAGCGCCGCCGTCGCCCGCTCGTCGGGGCCCCGCGTCAGCGTTGCACGGCTCAGCGGAGAGCAGGGGCGCGGAGCGACCGGGCTGGACGTCCAGCAGCGGACGATCGGATCCGTCACGCTCGTGACCCTCGCGGGCCGGGTGAACGAGGGCTTCCAGGGCGGGGCGACCGGCCGGGCGCTGAAGGGTGAGGTGGTGCTCGACCTGTCTCGGGTCGAGCGGGTCACCTCGTTCGGGGTCCGCGAGTGGCTGGCGATGCTCAAGGAATCCGAGGGGCGCGCCGATCCCATCTGGCTGGCCCACTGCAGCGAGCCCGTGGTCAACCAGATCACGATGATCCGCGGTTTCGCGGGGCGCGCGAAGGTGTTGTCCTTCTTCGCCCCGTACACCTGCCCCTCCTGCGGCGCCGCCTACGCGTCGTTGGTGGACGCGATCGGCGACCGGGAGGCGGTGGAGACGCTGACGCCGCCCGAGACGACCTGTCCGCGGTGTACGGCCGTCGGCGCCTTCGACGACGATCCGCAGAGCTACTTCTCGCTCCGCTCCCACCTCGCTGCGCAGATCCCGGACAGCGTCGCCCGTGTGCTCGCGGTCCTCGATCCGGCAGGGACCGCGGAAGCGATCGAGAAGACCATCGACGGCCGGTTGACCCTGGTCCGACTCCACACGCCCCTCGACGGCTCGATCCGCTGGTCGCGGGTGCTGGACGGCGTCGAGGGCGAGGTCGCGTTCGATCTGTCCGGTGCCGCGACCTCCAACGCCGAGGGCGCCGTCGCCTTCGAGGCCGGGCTGCGTGCGATCGCGGGGGACGTCGACGCCATCCGCATCGACGGGGCCCCACGACCGGTGGTGGAGCGCCTGCTCGGAGCGCGCGGACTGCCCGCGTTCGAGCTCTCCTCGGTGGTGGTCGACGCGCACTGCGACCACTGCGCCCAGCCGCGCGCCGTGCGGGTGGACCTCGTCGCGGACGGTGACCGGATCCGGGCCGGCGGCGATCCCGAGGTCGCCTGCAAGCGCTGCAACCAACCGCTGTCCTTCGACGCCACCCGCACGCTGCTCCGGATGGCCGTCCAGGGGCGCACCAGCGCGGCGCCCACGCCGAAGCCCGCGGCCGCCGTGTCCGCGCCGGCCACCCTCGCGCCGGCGGCAGCTCCTCCGATCGCCGCCGCGCCACCGGTGGTGGTCAGCCAGGGAGGTCCGGGCTGGATGGGCGTGGCCGCCTTCTCCGTGCTGGCGGCCACCACCGCCGTCCTCGCGGCGGTCGTCTGCATGGGCGCGTTCGGCGTGTTCGAGCGCGGGGGCTCCGAGGTGAGCGCGCCCCCACCTGCGCCCGCGCCCGTCGCGGAGGCCGCGCCCACCTGGACCGGTGGTGACGTGCTGCCGCCCGCCTGGACCGAGGTCCCGGTCGCCGTCTCGGCCGCACAGGTGCTGGTCGTCGGTCACGGCGGTCCCGCCGCCAGCGACGAGGAGGCGCTCGCCCAGGCGCGGGAGGCGGCGGTGTTGTCGCTCGTCGGCCAGATCCGCTCCGACCTCGCTTCACCCGCACGCGACGCCGTGGATGCGCGGATCCGCACCGAGCCCACCGGGGACGCCGCAGCGCGCGTCGTCGAGCGCTACCTCCGCGACCAGGGGGCGCGCGCCACACCGGAGCGGTCTGAGGCGACGCTGCGCGTGAAGGACGGTGGGCACGAGGCCTTCGCCCAGTACCGCCTGGATCGGGAGGTCTACGACGCCGTCGTCGCCGACTACGGCGCCACCGTGGACCTCGCCGGGGCCACCGTCGCGCGCACCCATCCCTCGCTCGCCGCTACGCTCACCTCCGAGGCGGATCTCTGGGTGGTCGCGGTCGATCGGGCGCCGGCCTCGCGATCGGGTGTGCTTGCGGGTGATCTGCTGCTGTCGGTCGACGGGAGCCCCGTCCACGCGCTGGACGACCTCGCGCCCGATGGCCGGTCGCTGTGGGATCGGACCGCTCAGGGCTCGTCGCTGGTGCTGGTGCTGGAAGCGAACGGCGCCTCCCGCGAGGTCAAGCTGTCCAAGCCCCGGCCGCCTCCGCCCCCGCCGCCCGCTCCGACCCCAGCGCCTCCCACCAGGCCGGCGCCGGGTCGCTGATGCCGGGGCGGAGCGGCTACCAGATCGTCCGGAAGCTCGCCACGGGTGGGATGGCCGAGCTGTGGCTGGCCCACCGCACGGGGCGGCCCGACGACATGGTCGCCATCAAGCGAATCCTCCCCCAGTTCGCGCAGGACCGTGAGTTCGTCGACATGTTCCTGGACGAGGCGCGCATCGCCTCGCACCTCCAGCACCCGAACGTCGTCCGCACGTTCGAGGTCGGGTCGGACGGCACGGCCTACTTCATCGTCATGGAGTTCCTGGACGGCGAGAACGTACGGGCCATCCTCCGTCAGCTCCGCTCGCTCGGCCGGCCGCTCGGCGTCCAGCACGCGCTCGCCATCCTGATAGGCACCGCCCAGGGGCTGCACTACGCCCACGAGAAGACCGGCACGGACGACAAGCCCCTGCACATCGTCCACCGCGACGTGTCCCCCCAGAACATCATCGTGACGCGCAGGGGCGAGGTGAAGCTGGTCGACTTCGGCATCGCGAAGGCCGCGCACCGCGCCACCGAGACCCGCGTCGGCACGATGAAGGGGAAGATCCCCTACATGTCCCCCGAGCAGTGCAGCGGGGAGGCGCTCGATCGGCGCAGCGACGTGTGGTCGCTCGGGGTCGTGCTCTACGAGCTGACCGTCGGACGCCGGATGATCCGGAAGGCTCCCGACTACCTCATGATGAAGCAGATCACGGAGGAGGGGGTGACCCCGCCGACGTCGATCCTGCCGATGTATCCGCGGGAGCTCGAGGCCATCCTGCTCAAGGCCCTCGCGCCCCGGCGCGGCCAGCGGTACCAGACCATGGCCCACCTGGCGGCGGATCTCGCGGAGTTCGCCCAGAGCCAGCGCTACGACCTGGGCGGCGCCTCGCTGGCCTCGATGATGCGGGAGGCGTTCGGCGCGGACGGGCGCGAGCACGACGACCTCGACGAGCCCGCCATCACCGAGGAGGAGCCGCTCCCCGCCGCGCTCCCGGAGGTCCGGCCACGATCGGTCGCGGTCACCTGGACGCCGGGTCCGGTCGACCCGCGTCGGGGGCAGCGCTCGGGGATCGGCGCGCCCGAGGTCCACCGTCGGAGGGTGGGATCGGTCGAGGTGGTCTCTGTCGCCGGCCGCCTGACCGAGGCCTTCCGGGGCGCGGAGCTCGGCGCGACGTTGGCGGGTGACGTGGTCCTCGATCTGTCGGGCATCCAGCGCGTCACGTCCTTCGGGGTGCGCGAGTGGTTGTCGATGAACGACGCCTCCAGGGCCTCATCGCTCTATCTCGCGCGTTGCACCGAGCCGATCGTCAACCAGCTCACGATGATCCGCGGCTTCGCAGGGCGCGGGAAGGTGCTGTCCTTCCTCGCGCCCTACGTGTGCGTGTCCTGCGGCAAGCCGTTCTCCAGGCTGGTCGATGCCGAAGCGGACGCCCAGGCCGTGCGCGACCAGGTCCCGCCCCCAGCGGCCTGTCCGAGCTGTGGCGGCGAGGGGCGTTTCGACGACGACCCCCGCTCCTACTTCGCCATCGCGAGCCTGCTCGCGGACGTGGTCCCGCCGGCGGTCCGCGCTGCGACCGGCCCCGTCGACACCGTGGGTCGGCCGCCGCTCGAGAAGCGCATCGAGGACCGGGTGACGCGCTTGTTGGTGAACGGCCGGCTCACACCGGATCTGAGGTGGCGGAACGCGCTCGAGGGTGTCGACGGCGACCTCGTGCTCGACCTGACCGGCGTGGACGCGGTGTCGCCCGACGCTGCGCGCCCGATGCTGTCCGCGTTGCGTACGGCGCGCCCCGACCTGCGCGCGGCCTCCCTGGTCGGCGTTCCCTCCGAGCTCATGCCCGAGCTGAGCCACGAGAGCTGGCTGACGGTGGAGGAGCGCCGGACGGCGCCACCGGTCGACGACGAACCGCCCGAGGTGGGCACGGCCACCGCGCCTGCCCTGCTTCCCGCGCCAGAGGTGCAAGAGCAGGATCTCCAGCCTGCCCCGAGCATCCTCGGGATGGGCGTCGGCGCCGTCCTCATGGTGATCGGCGGGCTGGCCGTCGTCGCCGCGGGGTTCGCAGCCCTGGCGTTCGTGCTGCTGACCCGCGTCGAGCCCGAGCCCATCGCACCGGCACCCGAGCCGGCACGCGGGGTGGCGACCGCGCCGTTCGTCCTCGGCGAAGACGCGGCGGTCGCGAACGGCGAGGGGAGGGGAGCCACGGTGGAGGCGGCCGCCGAGGTCGCCCGCGAACAGGCGCTCACCCGTATCGTCGACGGCGTGACCGCGGCTGTGGGGCGTGACGTCCGCGGGCCTCGGGCCAGCGATCCCGTGCGACGCTACCTCGACGCCTTCGGCGCCATCGGGACGCCCACGCGCGGAGACGTGCGAACGGGGGAGGACGGAGGCGAGGTGGTCGTCGTGGCGTCCTACACCCTCCCGCGTCGGTCCTTCGACGAGGTGGTGGGTCGGCTCTCGGTGGTGGAGCTCGGCGGCTTGCGACTCGCGCCGGCGCTCCCTGTCGAAGAAGGCGAGGGGATGTGGGTGTTGGCGTCTTCGGACCCGGAGCTCCCGGTCGGCGCGCTGATCGTCGCCGTGGACGGCGTCCGCTGGAGCTCCGGCGCGACCCCGCCGGCCCTGAGGGGGAGGTCGGTGACGTTGATCGACGGCGAGCGGGAACGCACGGTCCGGTTGCCCTGACGGGTGGTCCCCAACGCGTTAACGGCACCCCCTGTCCCAGGAGGAAGCCGTGTCCCTCGTTCCCGTCCATGGTGGTCTCGATCGTCCCGTCGACCGCGTGCTCAAGCTCTCCCGCCGCAAGTCGCTGCTGGCCGAGGCCGCTGGAATGCCGAAGATCCAGGTGACCTCGGCGGACCTCGCGACCGTGCACCGGATCGCCGACGGCACGCTGTCGCCGCTGACCGGCCCGATGTCCGAGCAGCAGTGGAACACGGTGCTGGACCGCAAGTGCATCCAGTCCAAGGGCAAGGACTACGCCTGGGCCATCCCGCTGGCGCTCCCCGTGACGGACGCCGAGGCCGCCGCGCTCAAGGTCGGTGCCCCCGCCGCGATCTACGACGCGGACGGCAACCTCGTCGGCGTGGTCGAGGTCAACAGCGTGTACGACTGGGACAAGGACAAGTACGTCCAGTCCGTCTACGGCACCTCCCGCTTCGATCACCCGGGCGGCGCGATGGCCAAGGACGACGCCCGCACCAAGCTGGTGGGCGGCGACCTGTGGGCCTTCCCGCCCAAGCCGAACGCCGAGTACGGCCACCTCGTGCTCTCCCCGCTGCAGACCCGGGCGCTCATCGCGACCCGCGGCTGGGAGGCTGCGCTCGCCTTCCAGACCCGCAACCCGCTGCACCGCGCCCACGAGTACGCGCTGGTCTACGGCCTCGAGCAGCTGACCCGCGAGGGCCTGTACGCCGGCGCCGTCCTCAACCCGCTCGTCGGTGAGCTGAAGGGCGACGACGTCGACGCCTCGACCCGCATGAAGACCTACATGGCCCTCAAGGCCCACCGCCTGCTGGGCGAGGGCGACACCGACCCCGCCGTGTGGGAGAAGGCGGGCTACGAGCTCAACGACGTGTTCGAGCTGGTCGGCCTGGACATCAAGATGTTCTACGGTGGCCCCTCCGAGGCGGTCATGCACGCCATCTACCGCCAGAACCACGGCTTCTCGCACATCGTGATCGGCCGCAAGCACGCCGATGCCCCCTACTTCGACAAGCAGGCGATCTGGGGCGACTTCGACGCGCAGGAGATCTTCCACAACCTGGGCGGCGAGCTGCACACCCGGCCGGTCAAGGTGGGCTTCGCCGCCTACTACGACTCCATCGGCCGCGTGGACCTCATGGAGAACCACAAGGACGAGAAGCCCTTCGGCATCAGCGGCACGAAGATCCGCGAGATGTTGGTCGGCGGCGAGGTCCCTCCCGAGAAGATCATGCGGAAGGAGACCGCGCAGGTCCTGATCGAGGCGTACCGCCACAACGGCTGATCCACTCGGCGCACCTCGTTTCCCGGTGAAACATCCGGAAACGAGGCGTGCAGGGAGTCGACGGCTACGTGCTGGGGGTTCGCGGGAGGACCCCCATGCACGCACCGCAGGATCTTCGCTCCGTCTCGATCACGGGCCACGAGCTCGACGAGATCACCTGGTTCGAGGACGAGGTCACTGGCTGGTCGGACCCGGGTCCGGCCGACGATGGTGTCGACGGCTCCCTCGACGCCACCCCCACGCCCGCTCCCGTCCGGCCGCGCCGTCAGCGTCGGTCGCCGGTCATGGGTGCGCTGGCCATCGCCTTCGGGATGGTGTTCGGCGGCGGCGCCGTCGTCCTGCTTGCTGGCCTCGGCACCCTGATCGCACTGGCGTTCGGCGGCATCTGGTGGGCCGCAGGCGGCGCGACGCCCGATCCCATCACCGCCCGTGGTCAGGTCCTCGGCGCGCCGCTGCAGCACGAGGAGGTCACCGAGGTGACCCTTCCCGCTCCCGCTCCCGCTCCCGCTCCCGCTCCCGCTCCCGCTCCCGCTCCCGCTCCCGCTCCCGCGGCGATCACGCCCACGCCTGCCCCGGCACCCGCGCCGGCCGTCCCGGCCCCGGTGGCCGCGCAGCCCGACGCCGCACCCGTCGAGCCGCCGCAGCGCATGTTCTACGGGATTCCCGTCGAGACCGCGATCCGCCAGCTCGACCAGCGCGGCCCCGCGGTCCCCGGCGCCTCGTCCCGGTAGCTACCAGCCCTGCTCGAGGTCGAGGAAGGCCGCGGCGTCGCTGACGGAGGGGATCCGGTCGGAGGCGACCGCCATCGACGGCGTCGACAGGTGGCTGCCGAGCACCGCGATCCGGTCGCTCGCGAACAGGGTCGGGTCGGGGTACACCTCGGCCCCGGTGAAGCGGCCACCACGCGCCACGATCACGCCCACCACGCGCTTGTCGTCCTCGAAGCGCTCCCGCAGATCCCGCTCGGCCCGCGCGAGCTGCGCGCCGTCGAGCCGACGCCCCGAGAGCCAGCTGCCGTAGGGATCCGCGCCGCGGGCAGCGTTCGCGCGCGCCACGGCGTCCCAGGTGGCGTCCTGCGACGCGGCGCGGGTCACCACCTCGCGGAGCACGGGATCGACCCGACCCGCGTACGCGAAGGTCCCGCCGTGCGGATCCGTCCAGCGGCCCCGCTCCACGCACTGCACCGGGAGGCGAACGGGCACGCCGGTGGCCGCCACCAGGGCCGTGCGCTGCACCACGCGATCCTGCATGCCGCCGTGCACCAGATCGCCAGCGCGCACCATCACGGGCACGTCCCCGTGGTTCACCATGACCAGCTGCGAGACGACGCCGTTGCCCGTCTCGCGGACCTCCACCTGCCCCGTCGCCATCGCCGTCGCGAGCGGCACCACGTCCGAGCGCTCCGACAGCCGCGCGTCGCGGTCGATCACCGGGTACAGCGCGAGATCGCCGACCACGACCGGCTCGGCGACGGACAGTCGCTTGCCGACGGGCACCTGCTCCGCGGAGGGACCCTTCCCCCAGGAGCTGGCGCCGTCCTTGCCCCAGTCGCCTGCGAAGGCCGAGGTCCCGAACACCAGCGCCATCACCGCCCAGCCGACGCGAACCATGCGACCTCCCTCGGTCCGGGTGCGGACACCGCGCCGCCCCGATGGTTCCAGCGTAACAGAGCGTTCGACGACTACGGGCGAGAACCCAGCAGGATCCTCTTGGCTTCCCACTCGGGATCGTCCTCGTCCAGCCGGTGCGCGAGGTCGTAGAGGTCGCGCGCGCGGTCCCGCAGGCCGAGATCCAGGTAGTGATCCGCCAGCAGGCCGACGACCTCGTCGTTCTCCGGGTAGATGTCGCGCAGCTTCTCGAGCCCCTCCCGGCGGGTCTTCTGCGCCGCCGCCATCCAGCTCTGCAGCGCCTCCTCGGAGGTCGGTTCGACCAGGAGCGCGTCCCACAGGTTCTTCGTCGCCTCCTCCCGGTTGCCCGCGCGGAGGTGGGCCTGGCCGAGCCGCACGAGCAGATCCGCGTCCTGGCTCAGCTGCCGCGTCAGCGACTCGAGATCCCCCGCCTCGGGGACGGACCACCCGCTGACCCAGCCCCCAGCGATGCCACCCGGGACGCCACCGCTCCAACCCGTGTCGTGCATCGAGTCCCAGCCCTCGGGGATCGGGTACCCGCACTCGGTGGCGTGGTTGATCCACTCCTCGTCCGAGGGGTCGAGCTCCGCCGCCAGGCGGTAGTGCTCGCAGGCCTCCTCCCGCTCCCCGGCCGCCATCAGCAGGTCCGCGAGGTCGCCGTGCGACTCGTCGTCATTCTCGTTGAGGTTCGCGCGCAGGGACTCGAGCACCAGCTGGGTGTCACCGAGCGAGATCAGCGCGCGGTGCCACTCGCTGTCCGCCGGGTCGATCCGGTAGGCCCGCATGTACGCCCCGCGCGCCTCCATCGGGTTGCCCTGCGCGACGAGCAGGTCGCCGAGATCACCCCAGATCTCGTCGTTCGTCGGGTCCGCCATCGCCTGCTTGCGGAGCTCCTTGGCCTCCTTCGACAGGCCGCTGCTCTTCGTCCGCTGCGCGAGGTACGTCCGGCTCGGATCCAGCGACAGCGCCATCCGGTACGCGTCCGCCGCCATCTCCTTGCGCAGGTGGCCCCGGTACACGTTCCCCAGGTGCTCCCAGGCCTCCGGATCGTTCGGGTCCGCCAGCGTCGCGAGCTCCGCCTTCTTCGCGCTGCACGCCACCAGGAGCACCAGCCACCACGAGCGCCTCGGCATCCGTCCTCCGCAAGACCCCCGTGTAGAGGTCGCTGTCCCGGTACCACGCCACGAGGTCGGGCAACAGGACGCGGAAGATCCCGGCGAGGGGCAGCGCCAGCACGACGCCGAGCGGACCGAGCAGCTCGCCGCCCAGCAACAGGGCGATGATCACCACCACCGGCGACAGGCCGACCTTCTCGCCCACCACGCGCGGGGTGACGACGTACCCCTCGAGCGCCTGGACGATCGCGAACGTCGCGACCACGCCGATCAGGGGACCCCAGCCGGTCCAGTCGAGCAGGGTCAGGAGCGTGGCCATGACGAAGCCGACGAAGAAGCCGAAGTACGGGATGACGTTGAGCAGGCCCGCGAGGAGCCCGATCGCCACGCCGCTCGTGAACCCGATCCCGGAGATGCCGAAGGTCAGCCCCAGGCCGAGGGCGTAGAGCACGGCGAGCACGGCCGCGACCTCCACCTGGCCACGGAACCAGGCGCCCACCACCTCGTCCATCTTCGCGACCCGGTCCAGCAGCCACGTCCGGTTGTGGGTGGGGAGGTAGTCCACGGCCGCCAGGCGCATCTTGTCGAAGTCGCGAAGGAAGTAGAACGTGAGGACCGGGACCAGCACGGCGTCCACCACCGTTCCGGCGATGCTCCCGGTGCGCGACAGCAGGTCCGAGGCGGCGCCGGTCAGGGTGCGCGCGAGGGAGGGCAGCGCGTTCTTCAGGGTGTCGCCGTACTCCTGCAGGATGGCGCGGAGGTTGTCGGGCACCTCGACGCCCAGCTGCTCGCGGACGAAGGGCAGGGCCTGCGTCTCGAACAGGTCGACGAGCTTCGGGATCCCGTCCACGATCCGGTTCAGGATGTGCGCGACCGTGGGGTAGACGAACAGCACGACGAGCGCGATCCCCGCCCCCCCGATCGCGAGGAAGGACGCGATGCCGGTGGTGCGCGAGAAGCCCCGGGCCTCGAACCAGTCGACCGCGGGATCGAGGAGGTAGGCGAGGAGCATCGCGAAGAACACCGGGAACAGCACGTTCTCGATGCTGCGGAGCGCGAAGAGGATGCCCGTGCCGATCAGCAGCCAGAGCACGACCTTTGCGAGCAACCAGGGGTAGCGTCCGTACTTGAGCCAGTGCTGCTCCGGAGTGAGGCCCGATCCGTCCATCCGACGGAGCCTACAACGTCCGGGCCTACAGCGGGTTGGTTCGCGGCCGATGGTGGTGTACGATCGATGTGTCGGGCCGTCAGGGGGGATGGCTCGCGCGCGGGGGTTCGCATGGCGTCTCGAGAAGAGCCGTCAAGGGCAGGCGTGCGTGGCGCCCTGCTGGACGACCGCTACCAGGTCTCCGCCGTCCTCGGCGGTGGCGGGAGCTCGGTGGTCTACCTGGCACACCACTCGACGCTCCGGCGCGAGGTGGCCATCAAGGTGGTCCGGCCAGAGCTGTTCGAGAGCGAAGCCGATCTCGACCACTACCTCGAGGAGGCCCGCATCGTCGCGAGCCTCGACCACCCGAACATCGTCACCATCTTCGACGTGGGGCGGCTCCCCGATTCCCGCCCGTACATGGTGATGGAGCACGTCGCCGGCCGCTCGCTCTCCCGGTTGCTGGAAGGGGACGGCGCGCTCCCCATCGACATCGCGCTCGATCTGTTCGAACAGATGGCGGCCGCCCTCGGACACGCCCATCGCCACGGCGTCGTGCACCGTGACATCAAGCCCGCGAACATCCTGATCCGCCAGCGCTCGACAGGACGGGCGGTCGCCAAGCTCGCGGACTTCGGCATCGCCTCGGTGTCCCGCGACCGACACGGGCACCCGGCCGCCTTCGTCGGCACGCCGCACTACATGTCGCCCGAGCAGGCGGCGGGACGGCCCGTGGTCCCAGCGTCCGACCTGTACTCGCTGGGCGTCGTGATGTACCGCGCGCTCACGGGGTTCCGCGCCTTCGACGGGGACTCGCCCGACGACCTGGCCCGCAGCCACCTCGAGGACCGGCCGAAGCCCCTGCGCGAGGTGGCCCCGGACTGCGAGATCCCGGAGTCGCTCGAGCGCGTGGTGATGAAGTGCCTGCAGAAGGACCCGTCCCGCAGGTACGCCCAGGCCGACGACCTGCTCGTGGACCTGCTGGAAGCCCGCCGTGCGATGGCGCAGGACCCGCGCTTCTCGCTCGCCTCCTACCGCTCCCAGGAGAGCCTCGAGCCCGTGCGGGTGGTCGAGGTCCAGCGTCCCCCGGAGCCCATGCCCCGGCGCGTGGTCTGGATGGCCGCGGCAGCGCTGGTGCTGACCTTCGGCGGCGGGCTGCTGTTGGGTGCGCTGCTGATGTGAGGGCGTGGTGGATGTCACGATCCGTCACGACGCGGCGCTCCACGTCAACACCGGTGTCCGAAGTGCGACGTGGTTCTTAGGGGGGACGCGATGAGCTTCGTCCTGGCGCTGCCGTTGATGGTCGTGGACGCCGAGGCCTCCCCCGGAGGTTTCGGGCGTCTCGAGGGCGTGGTGACCTCGCCCGAGGACGGGCGGGGCCTGCCGAACGTGACCGTCGTCGTCCGCCCGGCGAAGCCCGAGGGGCTCCCGAAGGCGGCCAAGGAAGAGCTGGCTCCCGGGCGTCTGGACACGACGGATCGGGACGGGTTGTTCCAGTTCGACGAGCTCCCGCCGGGCCTGTACTCGCTCGACGTGATCGGTCAGAGCGTGCGCGACTCGCTCTCCGGGCCCAGCGGCTGGGTCTGGACCCAGGTGGCGAGCGTGCTGGTCGTCCCCGGCGTGACGACGACGGAGCAGGTCGTCCTGCCCCAGGCCGCACCCCAGCCACCGCCGAAGGGCGCGCCCGGCACGTGAGCGCCTGGGAGGAGGCCGTCCGTGTCCTCGACGAGGAGCGGGACGGTGTCGAAGCGCTGTCGTTCGACGACACCTGGACCCAGGGTCCCGGGATCTACGGCGGGTTGACGGCGGCGGTCCTCGCGCGGGCCTTCCAGCGTCGGGCGCCCGGATTGCCGTTGCGCTCGATGTCCCTGCAGTACTGCGCGCCGCTCCCCGCCGGCCAGGCCCTCGCGCGGGTGTCGACCGACCGGCGAGGCACGAAGAGCGCCTTCGTGTCGGGCCGGCTCGAGGGCGGCGGCGGCGTGGCGGTGAGCGCGATGGGGACGCTCGCTGCGGAGCGTTCCCGGGACCTCGATCACGTCGACGTGGTGCCACCCGAGCCACCTGCGCCGGACGCCGGCTTCGCGCTCCCGTACCTCCCCGGCGTCGTCCCCGTGTTCACGCAACACCTGGACGCGCGCTTCGTGACCGGCATCCCCTACGGAGCGGCGCCGCAGGCGAGGATGGCCGCGTGGATCCGCTGGAGGGAGCCCTCGCCGGTCGATCGGCCGATGCTGGTGGGCCTGCTCGACGCGATGCCCCCGGCGCTGCTCGCGAAGGCGACGCCCGGTCGCGCGGCGTCCACCGTCACCTTCCAGCTGCACCTGCTCGCGCCGATCGAGTCCCTCGGGATCCCGGAGGACGCCTGGTTGTTCTCCGAGGTCTGGTCGGACGTGACCCGCGCGGGCTGGTCGGACGAGGAGATCCGGCTGTGGTGGCTGGACGCGCCAGACCCCGCGAACCGGCTGCTCGCCGTCGGCCGGCAGCTCTTCGCGCTGCTCAGGTAGGCGTCAGCGGCCTGCCAGACGGGCGTAGAGCCGGGCGTTGGCGATCGCGAGCGCGGCATGCGCGGCGAGGAGCTCGGCGAGCCGCACGTGCTCGTCGGAGAAGCCGTTGGGCTCGCGCCGATCCAGCCCGAACAGGCCCAGGACCACACCGCGGGCCGTCAGCGGGACCCCGAGCCAGCTGCGCGTGTCCTCGCTCACGTCGATGCCGCGCTGCCAGCCTTCGTCACGCCAGGTGTCGTCGATGCGGTGGCTCCGCATCGTCCGGACGATCTGGTGGAGGTGCGGCCGATCGGCGACCTCGAGCACCACCTCGCCCGGCTCGAAGTCGTCGTACCCGAGCCCGGCCTGCATGACGACGTGGTCGTCGTCTTCGAGCAGCAGGACGCAGCCCGCGTCGAACGGGACGACCTGTGCCAGGCAGTCGAGCAGCGTGTCGAGCACCTCCTGGAGGTCGAGCGCCTCCAGCAGCGCGATCGAGGCGACGCGGGAGGCCTCCGTCAGCTGCCGCTGCTCGGCGAGCTTCTGGAGCAGGCGGGCGTTGTCCCGCTCCAGCTTCGCGATGCGCTCCCTGGCCGCCTCGAGCTCGGCGTCCTTCACCGCTCCTCCTCTTGCCGGTTCGAATCTACCTCGTCGAGCAGGTACGCGATGCCCTGCCACAACACGAAGTGATCCGTCGCGTTGGCGATCTCCACGGTCAGGTCGCGGGCGTCGACCGGGGAGGGGAGGTCCAGCCGGAGCTCCGCGTCCAGCTCGCTCGGATCGGCCTCGCGCCGGGCCAGGACCCGCTCGCCCCGCAGGACCTGCACGAGGACGCCGCCGGTGCCGCCGCGGGCGGTGCTTCCGACGTCGACGGCGCGGACCGCGACCGCCGTGACCGAGCCTCGCGCCGTGGGGGGCGCCGCCAGGGACGCGTCATCGCCGGGGTAGCTCCACAGGCCCCCCTCGCAGGCCCGCTCCGGATCGAGGACGAGCTCGTAGGTGTGGCGCCCGCCGACCGGGGCCGTGCCGTCGGACGACGCGAAGAACACGCGGTCCGGCGCGTGGCAGCTGCGGCCGTCCCCGAAGCGGAAGACCTCCTCGCAGGCGACGCCGTGCACCGGCAGCGGCAGTCCGTCCTCGGCGACGCGGATCGGCGAGCAGCGGGTGCCGAGGGGCGACCGGTCGAGGGTGACCGCGTCCGCCAGCGCGGCCAGGTCGGGGGTCTCCATCGACGCCGCGCCCCCGCGCGCTTCGGTGGCCGTGCGACGCGGACGGGCGAGCCGCAGGGGGCGCCGCGGGAAGCTCACGGAGGGTCGTTGCTCGCGGTACCCACCGTCGACCAGCGCGTGCGCCGCGAGCAGCTCGATCCGGTCTGGGCGAGTGGAGAGCAGCTGGGCGAGGATCCGCGAGAAGCGGCGGGCTCCCTCGGCGTCCATGTGGTCGACGTTCTGGAACTGCGACGGCGTGACCGGGAGCCCCGTCAGGTCGACCCACTCGGCGCCGTGAGCGGCGACCAGGAGCGGCACGGCCTCCTCGAGGTCCGGCGGGACCACGTCGCCCGCGCCCTCGGGCAACAGCGGCGACATCGGCGGCCGCACGAAGGCGAGGCGGGTGCCGTGGGACCGGGCCAGCTCCGCGATCTCGGGCAGGAAGCCGTCGGCGGGAGGCGCGAGCTCGCCCGGGTCGAAGGCCACCTCCTGCCGGCCCGAGAACACGGGGATCACGCGCTGGTGGAGGCGGTTGTCGACGCGGTCGTCGGCGAAGGTCCGAGAGAGGGCCGCGCCGATGGTCCGCGCGTCCGTCGGCTCGCCCCAGGTCGAGCTCACGAGCGTGTCCCGGAAGCGACGGACGGCCAGATCGCGGGCGTGGGTACGATTCCCACGAGCCCGCTCCAGCCACCACCACCGGTGCCCGAGCTTCGCGTCCACTACGGGCTCGTCCGGACCGAGCTGGACGGCGAGGTTCACGTGGCTCGCCTCGGAGCGCGGGGTGAGCGCGAGCAGGCTCTGGAGATCCGACAGCACGATCACGAGCGCCGGGCGGTGGCCGGCGGCGTACACCCGGTTCTCGAGGATCGCGTACCAGTGGGCAGCCATCGAGTTCGGCACGGACAGCTTCACCACGTCCGCCACGGGCAGGCCGAGGCCGCGGGCGAGCTGCTGCTCGGACAGGTCCGTGTTGGAGAGCGAGTTGCCGAGGATCACCACCTTCGGCTCGCGATCGAGCGCCTGGTCCATCGCGGCGACCACGTCGTCGCCCACGACCTGACCGTTGAGCACACGGCCGGCGTTCTGCTCCTGGCGGGCGTCGTCGAAGGTGCGCACCCGCTCGAGCGCCCCCAGCCCGGACCACGCCACGGCGAGCGGTCCGATCACGGCGAGCAGGGCGGCCAGCGGGGTCACGCGCACACCTCGGAGTATCCCGGCGGGCGCGCGCGCAGTTAGACGGGGCGCATGCTCCTGCTGCCCCTGCTGGGCTGCGGCTCGACAGCGCCTGCGCCCCCCGACGAACCGGTCGTGCTCGAGGCCGACCCGGCGCCTCCGCGTCCGCCGGACGTGCTGATCGTGCTGTGGGACACGGTCCGGGCGGACCACCTCTCGCTCTATGGGTACGACCGGCCCACGACCCCGCGGCTGGACGCGTTCGCGCAGGAGGCGGCGGTCTACGAGCGTGCGATCTCCTCGTCGATGTGGACGGTGCCCGCGCACGGCAGCCTGTTCACGGGTCTCCCGGCCTCGTCGCACGGCGCCCGCGTGGGCTGGCTCTGGCTCGACGGGGCCTACGTCACGCTGGCCGAGCACCTCGGCGCCAGCGGCTACGCGACGTGGGCCTGGTCGACCAACCCGTACCTGTCGGAGCAGACGAACCTGCTCCAGGGCTTCGAGACCGTGCGCTACGCCTGGCGCGAGCCCGACGCCGCCGCGTGCGGAGCCGCCACGCGGGGGAAGCTCCTCCCCGAGGACCGGAGCACCGAGCTGTCGCCGGGCTGGTCGGGACGCGAGGGGTGGCCCGAGCACCTCGTGGCGTTCAAGGACTGCGCCCCCCATGCGGTGGACGCCTTCCTCGAGTGGCAGTCCTCGCTCCCCGAGGACCGGCCCTACCTCGCCTACGTCAACCTCCTCGAGGCCCACCACCCCCGGGTGCCTTCCGCTCCCGCACGGTCCGCCGTGGCTCCGCCCGAGCTGGTCGCGCGTTCGCTCGCGACCGACGCCTCGCTGTTCCGTCTGATGTCCGCCATGGAGGGCGAGGGTGCGCTCGACGACGCCGAGCGCGAGGCCGTGGTCGCGACCTACGACGCCACGCTGCGGGACCTCGACGACGCCACCGGACGCCTGATCGACGGGCTGCGGGACCGCGGCGTGCTCGATCGGACCGTCGTGATCGTGGTCTCGGACCACGGCGAGAACCTGGGCGAGCGCGGGATGTGGGACCACCGCTGGGATCTGCACCAGACGCTGGTCCACGTGCCGCTGGTCGTGCGCTACCCACCATCGGTGGTCCCCGGGCGCCACCCCGACCCCGTGTCGACCGGTCACCTGTTCGGCACCGTGCTCGCGCTCACCGGGTTGCCGGCGCCCGCGGGGGGCGCGTACCCGCCGTTCGGCGCCACCGATCAGGTCTTCACCGAGCTCGTCGTCCCCACGCCCCGGCTCCCCGAGGTGCGCCGCGCCTGGCCCGACCTGATCCCGCGCCGGTGGGACCGCCGGTACCGCGAGGTCGTCGAGGGCCGCTACGCCCTGCTGCAGTCGGACGACGGCTTCACGGGGCTGGTGGATCTGGTCGCCGACCCCGGCGAGACCACGCTCCTCGTCGATCCCGAGCGGACGGCACGGATGGTGGGCCTGCTCGAGCGCTTCGAGGCGACGCGTCCGACGATCGATCCATCCCTGCGCACGGCCGAGGACCGCCCCGGGGATCCGCTCGCGGTCCGCCCCGGCGAGGTCGGCCTGCTCGAGGCCCTCGGCTACGTCGAGCCGTCGCCTTGATCGCGCTCGCCTGGCTGGCCTGCGCCGCACCGCCCGCGCCGGTGCACCACCCGAATGTGCTCGTGGTGGTGTGGGACACCGTCCGCGCCGACCACACCTCGCTCCTCGGCTACGGTCGACCCACGACGCCGAGGCTGGCGGCCTTCGCCGAGCGGGGGGCCGTCTTCGAGCAGGCGCGGAGCGCGGGGATCTGGACGCTGCCGTCGCACGCCTCCATGTTCACGGGCCTTCCGCCCGAGACGCACGGGGCAGGGGAGCGCTGGCTCTGGCTGGACGACCGGCACCAGACGCTCGCCGAGCAGCTCGACGCCGCGGGCTACGACACGATCTCGGCCGCGGCCAACGCGCTGTTGTGCGACGAGACGCACCTGGTCCAGGGCTTCGACGTGGTCGCGAACACCTGGAAGGGCAGGGTGGCCCCGCGGGCGCGGGCGGCGACCCTCGCGAAGATCCTGCCCGAGGACCGCAGCCAGGAGCTCTCGTCGCTGTGGCGCCCGCCCGAGCACGGCGCGCACAACGCCGAGTGGGACCGCGCGGTCTACAAGGACGCCGCACCGCTCCTGGTGTCCGAGCTGCTCGCGTGGGTGGATCGGCGGCCGGAGGGGCGTCCGTGGTTCGCGTTCCTCAACCTGATGGAGGCGCACACACCGCGGGTGCCGACGCTCGCCAGCCGTCGCGCGGTGATGGCCGACGACCCGGACCTGATCGAGCTCGGGCTGGCGACGGACGCGGCCCACATCCGGCTCCATTTCTACAACTTCGGCGAACAGGAGTACTCGGACCGCGAGATCGAGGCGATCCGAGGGGTCTACGACGCGGCCCTGCGCGACCTGGACGACGCGACCGGGCAGCTCGTGGACGGGCTGGCCTCGCGCGGACTGCTCGAGGACACCGTGGTGGTCGTGCTCGCGGATCACGGGGAGAACCTCGGCGACCACCACCTGTTCAACCACCGCTTCGGCCTCTGGGACTCGCTCGCGCACGTCCCGCTGGTGGTCGTCGGACCGGGCGTGACGCCGGGCCGCCACCCCGAGCCGGTCAACACGATGGACCTGTTCGGCACCGTCGCGCGGCTCGCGAAGGTCGAGGTGCCCGATGGGCTGGGCGACTGGTTCGAGCGGCCGTCGCCGGTGGTCACGACGATGGCCGAGCCGCTGCGGCGCGAGATCGAGGTCGTGCGCGCGGTCCACCCCGAGGTGGAGGTCGAGCCCTGGCTGCGCTCGGGGCACGCGCTGGTGGAGGACGGGCAGAAGCTGATCCGTTGGTCGGACGGTGACGAGCAGCGCTACGACGTGGTCACGGATCCGGGCGAGCTCCGTTCGCTGCCGCCTCCGCACGAGCCGCTGTCGCCCGACCTGTCCCGCTGGCAGGCCGCGGTTCGCCCCTACGACGCCGCGGAGCGCGGTCCGCGCGACCAGCCCGCGCACGTGCGCGCCTCCCAGGACGAGCTGCGACGCCAGCTCGAGGCGCTGGGCTACACCGCGCCGGACGAGTGATCGAGGCCGAGGCGCCGCCGCGCGAACAGGCAGGCCTCGCTGCCGGCGTCGAGCCCGCTGCAGGCGCTCGGACGGTCCTCGTAGATCACGCAGTGGAACGGGCCGTCGCCCTCGAGCGCCGCGCAGCGCGTCCCGCATCCCGACGCCACCGGGACGCGTCGCAGGTGGCGCCAACCGTCGGCGTCGGTCTCGATCCAGTCGGCCCGGCGCGCCAGCGTGACCCGGTCGTCGTCCTCGACCGGGACGGTGTCGAACGCCTCGCGGCAGCACGCCGCGCACGCGGTGCAGTCCCACACGGTGGCGTCCTCCACGGGCCCCGTATACTGCGTCCCCAACCTCCAGGAGGCACATCGTGCGGATGATCTTCATCGGCCCCCCCGGCGCGGGGAAGGGCACCCAGGCGGCGAGGCTCGTGGAGCGCTTCAAGATCCCCCACATCTCGACCGGCGACATGTTCCGCGCCGCGGTGAAGGCGGGGACGGCGCTCGGCCAGCAGGCCGACGAGCACATGAAGGGCGGTCGCCTCGTGCCCGACGAGCTCACGATCGCGATGCTGCTCGAGCGGGTCGCCGAGCCCGACGCGCGCGACGGCTTCATGCTGGACGGCTTCCCCCGGACGGTCCCGCAGGCCGAGGCGCTCGACGCCGCCCTCGGGAAGGCGGGCCTGAAGCTCGACGTGGTGCTGGTGCTCGAGGTGCCCGACGACCTCATCGTCGAGCGCATCGTGGGCCGCCGCTCCGACCCCGACACGGGCCGGATCTACCACCTGACCTTCGATCCGCCTCCGGCCGACATCGTCGACCGACTGGTGCACCGCAAGGACGACACCGAGGAGGCCTGCCGGACGCGCCTCGCGACGTACCACGGGCAGACCGCGCCGATCATCCCGTTCTACGAGGCCCAGGGCCTGGTGCGGAAGGTCAACGGGGTCGGGTCGGCGGACGACGTGACGGCGCGGATCAGCGCCGCCACGCTGACGGCGCTCAGCGCCAGGCGGCAGGGTTGATCGCGTAGCGGACGAGGATCTTCGCCTCGTCCAGCACGTGTCCGGCCATGGCGGCACGCACGTCGTGGCCGGTGAACGCGCCCTTCAGCCCGAGCGTCGGCACGTCCAGCGCGTAGACGGCGAACCGGTAGCCGTGCACCCGCTCGTCGTTCCAGGGCGGGCAGGGCCCGTCGTACCCGCCCCAGTCGCCGGCCATCGACGGATCACCGGCGAACCAGCCCGTGTAGTCGTTGATGCCCTGCAGGCCGCCGTCGGGCGTGGGTCCACAGGGCTTGCCGTGCGGCACCACCCCGTCCGCGTGCTGGCCCTCCTGGATGCACCGGAGCCCTGGAGGCAGGTCGGCGAGCACCCAGTGGAAGAAGTCGCAGCGCGGCAGATCGAGCGGGACGGTCACACCCTCGCGGTTCACGTTCGTCCCCTCCGTCGGCACGTCCGGGTCCCAGCAGAGCAGCGCGAAGCTCTTCGTCTCGGCGGGCGCGCCCGACCACGCGAGGTGGGGGTTGCGGTTGGCCGACAGCGTCACGTGCGTCGCCGGGTCGTGGACGGCGAACGCGAGCCGCGTGGGCACGCGCTGGTAGGGGAAGAACGAGTCGCTGCGCAGGTGCACGGGACCTCCGGGTGCTTGTGGAGCGAGGGGCGCCACGGTATCACGGCGCATGCCCGAGCTTCCCGAGGTCGAGGTCGCGCGCCGTCAGCTCGCCCGCTGGACGGCGGATCGTCCCATCGTGCGGATCCATGTGCCCGACGCGGCGGTGGTCCGGCGGTCGCTGTCGAGCAAGCCGTCCGACGTGCTCGCGGGAGGCGTGGACCGCTTGCGAGAGGTCGTCGGCCACGTCCCCTCCGAGCCCGTGCGCCACGGCAAGCGGCTCGGCTGGGTCGTGGGCCCGGTCGGTCTGCTCGCGCACTTCGGGATGACCGCCCACCTCGTGCGGCGCCCGCCAGGCGAGACGCCCGACCAGGCGCGGCTCGGGATCGAGGTCGCCGACGCGGTGGTCTGGTTCGTGGACGGTCGCCGGTTCGGCTGCGTGACGCCGGTCCCGATCCCCGACCTCGAGGACCGTCTCCGCGAGGGTTGCGGTCCCGACGCGCTGCTCGAGCCGCTCGACGGCGCCGCGATGCGGACCACGTTCCGCGGGAAGAAGGCCGTGAAGGTCGCGCTGATGGACCAGGTCAAGCTCGCGGGGCTCGGGAACATCCACGCCGCCGAGGCCTGCTTCCGTGCGCGCATCGATCCGGCCACCCCCTGCGCGTCGCTGCGTGTCGACGACTGGGAGCGCCTCGCGGACGCCGTCCTGGTCCAGCTCCGGGAGACCGTGGTGGCCGAGGACGTCGACGAGGACATGGTCTACGTCAACCTCGGTGGTCCCAACCCGTTCTCGGTGTACCGCCGGGAAGGGGAGGCGTGCGGTGTCTGCGGGTCCGTCGTCCGGGCCACCGAGCTGGGCGGGCGGACGACCTACTGGTGCCCGGGGTGTCAGCCCGCGCGTGACGCGGAGCCCGGTGTGGGTTAGTCGACGGGGTCTTCCGAATGAGGTTCCGAGATGTCCCGTAAGAAGAGCTCCCCGCTGCAGCCTGGCGAGACCGTCGACTACAAGGACCTGCGCAAGCTCCAGCGCTTCCTGACGGAGCGCGGCAAGATCCTCCCGCGCCGGGCCACGGGCCTGACCGCGAAGCAGCAGCGCCAGATCGCCCGGGCGATCAAGCGGGCTCGGCAGGTGTCCCTCCTGCCGTACGTGAAGCGCGACTGATCCTCCGCCTCGCCGGACGCAGCGAGGGGCCTCTCCGATAGTCCCCTCTTCGCGTAGAAATGGCGAATGGGTGCCGATTTTTGCTGTCGGCTACAGCGGTCACGGGCTAGGGTGGTCACCGGAGGTGCGGGGTGACCCGAGCCGGTGTGTTGATCGCGGCCTTGTCAGGATGTACACCCACGTCGTCGACCACCCGCGACGGTGGTGGACCGCGAGCAGCCCCGCCTGTCGTCCACCTCGATCCGGTCCCCGCAGGCATCGGCGACGTGTACGGCGTGTCGGACGACGAGGTCGGTGTGCGCGCCGGGCCAGCGCCGATCACGCCCACCGTCCTCGAGGTCGAGATCGAGGAAGAAGGGACGTGGCGTGTCGAGTACGGGCAGCAGGATCTCGATCACCGGTCGCCCGATTTCACCGGACGGGAGCTCGCGGTTCGCGGTCTGAAGGCCGACACGGCCTACCGATGGCGCGTCGTGGGGACGGACGCCAACGGAGAGGCCCGCTCCTCCAGCGTCCAGTGGTACGTGACGCCTCCCGCGCCCGCGGTCTTCCCGAGGATCGTGCGTGCGGTGGACGGGGATCCGGGCTTCGAGTACGCCCTCGTCAACCTGCTCCTCACCAACGACAACCGGTCGGCCGCGGCCATCATCGACCGCGACGGTGACTACGTCTGGTGGGTCCTCGGCGAGCCCGGGGTGACGTTCGTCACGCCGCAGCTGACGTTCGAGGACGGCGAGCCCGTCGTGGGTTGGGTCCAGGCGGACCACAGCATGGAGACCGACATCGCGAAGCTCGTGCACGTCCCCATCTCCGGGAAGTGGCGTCGGGACACGCGGCTCGAGAAGGGGCACCACGACGTCGTGGAGCACGAGGACGGCACCGTCGCGTTCCTGGCACACACGTTCGACTACGCCTTCACCGAGCTGCGCTTCCGGAAGTACACCTCGGATCAGATCCGCATCGGTCACGTGGGCATGCAGGAGGGGGATCCCACCGACCTACTCTTCGACATGTTCGAGGACTTCGGGCAGCGACCCAAGGTCACCTGCTCGCACATCTCCCATCGCGAGATCACGTTCGGCGAGGAGGTCCAGGAGTGGACCCACGCGAACTCGCTGTTGTACGTCCCCGACGACGACGCGTACCTGGTGAACGACAAGTACACCGACTGGATGTACGAGGTGGATCGCCAGACGGGCGAGCTGAAGTGGGTGATGAACGGCCGCCGGGGTGACTTCACGAACCCGGACGGCTCGCCCATCTGGCAGGATGCGGCCCACTCCTCGCTCTGGAGCCACGCCCACACCTCGGAGGCGTGGAGCGGTGGCGCGATGATGTTCGACAACGGCGACCACCGCACGCCCCAGGCGTCGCGGGTGATGGAGGTCGCCTGGAACACCGACACGATGGTCGCCGAGCCGGTCTGGATCTACGACGAGCCCGAGGGCAGGTTCACGCAGGCCCTCGGCGACGCGCACAAGCTGCCGGACGACCGCGTGCTCGTGACCTGGGCCGCCATCGGCACCGTCGAGGTCGTCGAGCGCGACTTCACGCCGGTGTGGCGGCTCGAGCTGATCAACGGGATGGCGGGCCGCATCGTCCCACTCGACGGGCTGTACTGACCGTCAGGAGCCGATCGGCCTGATCTCGGCGCCGACGCGCCCCGTCAGGGCGTCGCCCAGACGCGCGCGCATCTCCTCCGCCAACCGCTCGAGCTCGGCCGTCTCCTCCGGGTGTGCGGCCGCGACGTCGGTGCTCTCCCCCGGGTCGGCCGCCAGGTCGAAGACCCCGCCGGTGAGGTGGACCCGGCGCACCTCGTTCGGGAACATCCGCTTGTAGCGCCCGTGGCGGACCGCCTCCAGGCGTCCCCGGGCGTAGTAGAAGAACGTGTCCCGCGGGCTCGGCGCGTCGCCCAGCAACGTCGACCAGGCGTCGAGCCCGTCGATGGGGAGCGTGGGCAGCGACGCGCCGGTGACGCGAGCGAGCGTCGGGAGGACGTCGAGTGCCGTGACGAGCTCGTCCGAGACGCGCCCGGCGGGGAGGGTGCCCGGCCAGCGCCAGATGCACGGGCTTCGGAAGCCGCCCTCCCAGCTCTCCGACTTCCCGCCCCGGAAGGGCCAGGCGCTCCCGCCGGGGACCGGGGCGTCGAGCCAGGGGCCGTTGTCGCTCGCGAAGATGACGATCGTGTCCCGTGTGAGCCCGAGGCGCTCGACCTCGTCGACGAGCAGCCCCACGTGGTGATCGATCTCCACGATCTCGTCGCCGTACTCGCCGCGGGCGGAGGTGCCGCGGAACGCCGGGAGCACGGCCCACGGCTCGTGGGGCGCCGTGTATGCCAGGTAGAGGAAGAACGGCGCGTCGGCGCTGCGGCGCACGAAGTCCATCGCCTCGCGGGTGAACTCCGCGGTCAGCGGCTCGTCCAGGCGGAGGCGGCGCTCGGCGTGCTCGCCGCGCACCAGGTTCAGCGGCGGTTGGTTGTTGCTCCAGGGCACGCCGAAGAACTCGTCGAAGCCGTGGCGCGTCGGCCGGAATGCGGGGAGGTGGCCGAGGTGCCACTTGCCGACGCAGGCCGTGCGGTACCCCCGGGCCTTCAGCATCCGCGCGATCGTGGTCTCGGTCGGCGACAGACCCTCCCGGCTGCTCGGCGAGAGCACGCCCAGGCCGCGCTCCTTGTCGCCGAACCCGACGCGCGGCGGGTAGCAGCCCGTGAGCAGCGCCGCTCGCGACGGCGTGCACAGCGACGCCGCCACGTAGAAGCTCGTGAGCCGAAGACCCTCCGCCGCGAGCGCGTCCAGCCGAGGGGTGTCGATCCGGGCGTAGGCCTGCTGCTCGGGGGGAGGGGTGTAGTAGCAGCCCAGGTCGTTGAACCCCTGGTCGTCGGTGAAGACCAGGATGACGTTCGGCGGTCCCGTGCGGCGTGGTGCGCAGCGACATCCGGCCGTGACGGCGGCTGCGGCCAGGGAGCCCAGGAGCTCGCGGCGTCCGATCACTTCTCGCCGTGCATCCACTTCACGAGGATGGGGGAGATCAGCAGCAGCACCACGCCCGAGACCGTCGCGGCGGCACCGATCTGGCCGAACACCGTCCCGTACACGTGGATCGTCTCGAGCGGAGCCGGGATGGCGCCCTCCTCACCGCCCTCGCCGCCCACGCCCGTCAGCGCGGCGATGATCGCGGCGAACAGGCTGCTGTACGCGGTGGCGAGGAACCAGGCGCCCATCGTCGTGCTCACGAGGCGTGCGGGCGACAGCTTCGTGATCATCGAGAGCCCGACCGGCGACAGGCAGAGCTCGCCGGTGGTGTGCAGCAGGTAGGCCAGGATCAGCCAGCCCATGCCCACCATGCCGCGCGCGTCGCAGTGGCCGGCGCCCCACCACAGCACACCGAACCCGGCCGCGAGCTGGAACAGTCCGAGGGAGAACTTCACCGGGGTGTTGGGCTCGAGCCCCATGCCGGCGAGTGCGCGCCACCCCATCGAGAACAGGGTGCCGAACAGCAGGATGAAGATCGGGTTGGCGGACTGGAACGTGGAGGCGGGGATCTCGTTGGTGGCGAGACCCATCCCGACGTGCTCACGTCCGATCTGCCAGGTGACCTCGACGCTGTCGTCGGCGCGGGCAGCGTCGAGCTGGTCCAGGGTGAACAGCTTCCCGCCCTGTGGATAACCGAGCTGCTCCTGCGTGAGCGTGAACGTGAGCGGCTTGCCCACGTCGGCGTCGGTCACGCGTCGGTCCTCGACGATCCGGTCGACGTTGCGGTCGGTGAAGTTGTTGATGGACGTGCCGGCCTGCTCGAAGAAGGTCCAGAACTGGAGCGAGAAGCCCATGAGGATGAGGGCGACCCAGAGGCGCTGACGCTCCACGAGGGTGCTGCGGAAGCTCTCGACGAGGAGGTAGAGCAGAGCGGCGGCGCCGATCACGAGGAGCAGCATGCCCGCGGGCGTCGACGCCTCCTTGGCGACGAAGCCCACGATCTCCGGCAGGCTCTTCACCACGGCGTCGGGGATGAGCGTCGTCGTCCGGTTGAGGTACACGAGGCCCGCGACCAGCGGCACGCCGAACAGCGCGAGGGAGTACACCGCCCACTCGAGGCGCAGACCCGCCACCGTGCGCCGGAGCAGCTCGGGGTCGGGCGGCTGGCCGGCGGCGTCGGGGAGACCCTCGCGACCGAGCGCCACGAAGGCCACGCAGCCGCTGAACACGAGCGCGAGCGCCACGACGCCGTTCACCGCCAGCAGGATGGGGTCGATGTGCATCAGCTGCAGCGCGATCATCCCGACGGCGGCGACCAGCGCCCCCAGCAGGATGAGGGTGCGGGCGATGAGGGTCGGCACGACGAAGACCGCGATACCGACGAGCATCCCGATGGTGGCCAGGCCGAACCCGTAGTGCCAGCCGAGCTTCTCGCCGACGTACCCGCAGAGCAGGGGAGCGAGCGCCGCGCCGAGGTTGATGCCCATGTAGAAGATGGTGAAGCCGCCGTCGCGCTGGGCGGAGCCGTGCGGGTACAGCGAGCCGACGATCGTGGAGATGTTCGGCTTGAAGAAGCCGTTCCCGACGATGAGCAGGCCGAGCGCCGTGAAGAAGGGCAGGTCGTACTCGAGCGTCATCAGCAGGTGGCCGGCCGCCATCAGGAAGCCGCCGAGGACGACGGCGCGCCGCGCCCCGAGGAAGCGGTCCGCGACCATGCCGCCGATGAAGGGGGTCATGTAGACGAGCGAGGTGTACGCCCCGTAGACCCGGTACGCCTCGGTGTCGGAGTACGACAGGAAGCCCTTCTGCATATAGAAGGTGAGGAGGGCACGCATGCCGTAGTACGAGAAGCGCTCCCACATCTCGGCGAAGAACAGCGCGAACAGGCCCGTCGGGTGGCCGAACAGCGTGTGCCGGGTGGCGACGTAGGTGGCGCCACTGTCCGGGGCGGCAGACGACATGGACCCTCCGCGGTGCGACCGTCCGACCGGACGCCGCGTGCGCCGGGCCTGCTAACCGGTCGATCGTGGGCTGGCCGGAGCGAGCGTCATCCCGCCGGGATCAGCCGAGCGCGCGGGAGACGTCCTCGATCCGCTCGCGCAGGGCATCCAGCTCCCGGTGCAGCCGCTTGCGCTCCGCACGCACCTGGTCGGGCCCTTCCGGGGGGGCCCGCTCGAGGCGGTACAGGGCGAGATCGAGGTCGCGGGCGACCTCCTCCAGGCGTCGGGCTGCATCCTGGGGCGACATCGCGCGTGAGTAACCGCCTGGCGCCGAAAGTCAGGTCGTGTGGGTGACCCCGTCTCCGCGCCACGCTATGCTGAACACGTGTCCAGTGGTGGGGGAGGCTGTGATCCAGCTCACAATTCGACGGTTGCCGACATCCACAGGCCTGCGGACAGCGGGCGCGGATCATCCTCGCGGAGCGCCGCTGGTGGCGCGGTTCCTCGGCCGCTCCACCCCCCCTCCGGCACACCTGTGGAAGAACCGGGGACGAACCGGGAGGGACGCCTGCGGATCCCGCTCGGATCGGGTCTCCGATCGGCCTGGGAACAGGCTCGGCGCGTCTTCCGCAGGCTGTGGACAACTTCGTCCGTCCAGGACCGGGAAAACCACAACAGGTTGGGGTTGTGCAGCCCGGGCCGCACTAGATATTGTGGTCAGGCCTCGCGATGAGGCATCCACCCGGGCACGTCGCCCCCTCCGCCGCTCGCTCCCGCGGGCCTCGCAGGTCGCCGACGCGCTCCGGATCCAGCCAAGGTCCCACCCTCAACTCCCACCCCGCACACCCCATCCGGTCCCGAGAGGAGGGCGTTCGCGCCCGCGTCGTCCGACGACGGTCCACGCCGTCGGCCCATCGCCATTCCTTCGCTGCCTTCGATGTGGTCGCGCCACAGAGGTGTCCCCATGCGTGTCACGCGTCGCTTCACCGCCGGACTCACCTCCCCCTACGAGGGGCTGGTGTTCGTTCCTCGCCGGTCCGAGATCCGCAACACCGACGGCTCCGTGGTGTTCGAGGCGGACGGCGTCATGGTCCCCGAGGGCTGGTCGCAGGTCGCCACGGACATCCTGGCGCAGAAGTACTTCCGCAAGGCCGGCGTCCCCGTGAAGACGTCCCAGGTCGAGGAGGCCGGCGTCCCGAAGGAGCTCTGGCGCTCCGTGCCGGACGTGGGCGCCGTGACCGAGGGTCACCGGTTCGGTCGGGAGACCGACGCGCGCCAGGTGTTCGACCGCCTCGCCGGCTGCTGGGCCTACTGGGGCTGCCGCGAGGGGATGTTCGACGCCCCCGAGGACGCCCTCGCGTTCTACGACGAGCTGCGGTTCATGATGGCGCGGCAGTACTGCGCGCCGAACTCGCCCCAGTGGTTCAACACGGGGCTGCACTGGGCCTACGGCATCGACGGCCCCTCCCAGGGCCACAAGTACGTCGACCCCAAGACGAACGAGGTCGTGGCCTCCTCGTCCGCGTACGAGCGCCCCCAGCCGCACGCCTGCTTCATCCAGGCCGTGTCCGACGACCTCGTCAACGACGGCGGCATCATGGACCTCTGGGTCCGTGAGGCGCGTCTGTTCAAGTACGGGTCGGGCACCGGCAGCAACTTCAGCGCGCTCCGTGGGGAGAACGAGAACCTGTCGGGCGGTGGCCGCTCCTCGGGTCTCATGAGCTTCCTCAAGATCGGCGACCGCGCCGCCGGCGCCATCAAGAGCGGTGGCACCACCCGTCGCGCCGCCAAGATGGTGTGCCTCGACCTCGATCACCCGGACATCGAGCAGTTCGTCAGCTGGAAGGTGAACGAGGAGCAGAAGGTCGCGTCGCTGGTGGCCGGCTCCCGCCTCCTCGAGCGCAGCCTCGACGCCGTGCTGCGCGCGGTCAACCCGACCGAGGGTCCGCTCGTCGGCGCCGCCATCCACGTCCGCATCGATCCCCGCGAGAACCCCGCCCTCGCCCGCGCCATGCAGGACGCGCGCGCCGCACAGATCCCGGACAACGTGGTCTTCCGCGTCATCCAGTACGCGAAGCAGGGGTACACCCGCCTCGAGATGCCGCTGTACGACACCGACTGGCAGGGCGACGCCTACCAGACCGTGTCGGGCCAGAACTCGAACAACAGCGTGCGCATCCCGAACACGTTCATGGACGCCGTGCTGCGCGACGAGCCCTGGCGCCTGATCCGCCGCACCGACCGCAAGGTCGCGCGGACGCTGCGCGCTCAGGATCTGTGGGAGGAGATCTGCTACGCCGCGTGGGCCTGCGCCGACCCGGGCGTGCAGTTCGACTCGACGATCAACGAGTGGCACACCTGCCCGAACGACGGTCGGATCAACGCGAGCAACCCCTGCTCCGAGTACATGTTCCTCGACGACACGGCCTGCAACCTGGCGTCGCTGAACCTGACCCGCTTCTGGGACACGAAGGGCAACGCGTTCCGCATCGAGGACTACGTCCACGCCGTCCAGGTCTGGACCATCGTGCTCGAGGTGTCCGTCGCGATGGCCCAGTTCCCCTCGGAGGCCATCGCCCGCCGGTCGTACGACTACCGCACGCTCGGGCTCGGCTTCGCCAACCTCGGCGCGCTGCTGATGCTCATGGGCGTTCCGTACGACAGCACCCGCGGTCGGGCGATCTGCGGCGGCCTGACCGCCATCCTCACCGGTGAGTCGTACGCGACCAGCGCCCGCATGGCCGGCGAGCTCGGTCCGTTCCCGCGGTACGCGGCGAACCGCGACCAGATGCTCCGCGTCATCCGCAACCACCGGCGGGCGGCGTGGGCCGCGCCGTCCTCGGAGTACGAGGACCTCACGATCCGTCCGGTGCCGCTCGACGCCTCGCAGACGCCCCGCGACATGCTGGACGCCGCGCGCACGGCCTGGGACCAGGCGCTCGCCCTCGGTGAGCAGCACGGCTTCCGCAACGCGCAGGTCTCGGTCATCGCCCCGACCGGCACGATCGGGCTCGTCATGGACTGCGACACCACCGGCATCGAGCCCGACTTCGCCCTGGTGAAGTTCAAGAAGCTCGCCGGCGGCGGGTACTTCAAGATCATCAACCAGTCGGTCCCGCCCGCGCTCGCCCGCCTGGGGTACACGCCGGTCCAGATCGACGAGATCGTGAAGTACGCGGTCGGCTGGGGCAGCCTGCGCCAGGCGCCCTGCCTGCACCACGATGCGCTCCTGGCCCGCGGCTTCACGCCCGACGTGCTGGACCGCATCGAGGGCTCCCTCGGCAGCGCCTTCGACCTGAAGTTCGCGTTCAACGCGTTCGTGCTGGGCAAGGAGTTCTGCCGCGACGTGCTCGGGCTGTCCGACGCGCAGCTCGCCGACCCCTCGCTCGACATCCTGTCGGCCGTGGGCTTCTCCCGCGCCGAGATCGAGCTGGCCAACACCTGGGTCACGGGTGCGATGACGCTCGAGGGCGCTCCGCACCTGAAGGCCGAGCACCTGCCGGTGTTCGACTGCGCGAACCGCTGCGGTCGCCTGGGCAAGCGCTTCATCCCGGTCGAGGGTCACATCCGCATGATGGCGACCTGCCAGCCCTTCGTGTCGGGCGCCATCAGCAAGACGATCAACATGCCGAACGAGGCGACGATCGACGACGTGAAGTCGGCGTACATGCTGTCGTGGCGGCTCGGGCTGAAGGCGAACGCCCTCTACCGCGACGGCAGCAAGCTCTCGCAGCCGCTGTCGAGCCAGGTCGCGACCGACCTCTTCGGCGCGCTCGAGCAGGTCGCCCCGGAGGCGCCCGCGGACCGTCCGGCCGCGCAGAAGGTGGTCGAGGTCGCCGAGCGCGTGGTGGTGCGGTACCTCGCGAAGCGCCGGCGGCTCCCCGATCGGCGCCGGGGGTACACGCAGAAGGCGGTGGTCGGCGGCCACAAGGTCTTCCTGCGGACCGGTGAGTACGAGGATGGCGCGCTCGGCGAGATCTTCATCGACATGCACAAGGAGGGCGCTGCCTTCCGGTCGCTGATGAACTCGTTCGCCATCGCCATCTCGATCGGTCTGCAGCACGGCGTGCCGCTCGAGAAGTTCGTGGACCAGTTCCTGTTCTCGCGCTTCGAGCCGAACGGCATCGTGATGGGCAACGACCGCATCAAGATGGCGACGTCGATCATCGACTACATCTTCCGCGAGCTGGCCATCAACTACCTGGGCCGGGACGAGTTGGCGCACGTGTCGGAGGAGGACCTCCGGCACGACGCGATGGGCACGCACTCGCACGAGGAGGAGCCCGAGTACTACGAGGAGCAGACGTTCTCCGGGCCGATGCTGGTGACCGAGGTCCCCATCGACGTGGACACGCTGCGCACCTCGGGCGACTCGGCCCCCGACCGCCACTTCGGCGAGGTGGACTACGACACCCCGCGCCCGGCCCGCGTCAGCGTGCCCCCGGCGACCGTCTCGGCCTCGGGTGAGGTGGAGCGCGTCGTCGTCCGCCGGCCGGTGGTGATGTCCAGCGTCCGCGACGTGCGCATCCAGGCCGTCATGGACGCCCGCGCCCGCGGGTACGAAGGCGACGCCTGCGGCGAGTGCGGCGCGATGACCATGGTGCGCAACGGCTCCTGCCTGAAGTGCGTGAGCTGCGGCTCGACCTCCGGCTGCAGCTAGGGGGGCGGACGAACCGGCGGCCGGAATCGCCGAGGGCTTGCGCTTCGTTCGTCGCGTACAGGAGTACGCTTCCTCACTGCAGCGCGGCGCCCTCGACGATTCCGTCGCGCCGGCTCGCCGCCCCAACGCGTTGGATGTGTGCGAGCGTCCGCCGCGGGCGCCCGGGGTGAGGCGGTGTCCGGAGGGCGCGGCGTGCAGCGAGCCCCAGGCTCGCGCACTCCGGATTGGCTGCGGCTGCAGGCGGGTCATGACAAGGCGTCATGGCGAATGGTTCGGCGGGGCGGTCAGCCAGGACTCTGGCGAGGGTGACTGTCTTCCGCTTCGGCGACGGGCACGTCGAACGTGAACCCGTAGAATCCTGTGTCCCAGTGGACGTGGGGTTCGATGCTCACACCGCCGCGGGCCAGGAAGAAGAGGTGCGCGTAGCGCTCCTGGCCCGGACCATAATTCGCATGAGCGACTGCAAAGCGATCAGGACCCGCTGACGAGAACCAGTTGACGCGGGACCGATGTTCGTGTCGACGGCTCACGGTGTGTCGCGGATCGAGGAGCACATTGCAGGTCGGCGGTGTCGCGAGTGCTCCGTGGCGCCCCCGGACGGCGCCACCACGGGGTTGTTCGACGATGTTGTCTTCGCCACAAATCAGTAGCGCAACGTTGCATTCGCCAAGTTGGAAGCGACGGGCGCCGCCGGGACGAAGCTGGTCGACGAGGGTCCGCACCGCACTCGGGGTGGCCTCGAAACAACGCGCGAAACGCTGGTGAAAGGGACCCATCGGCCTTTCGCCCTTGCCCTTGACGAAGTACGCCGGGCGCCGATCACCGACCTTGCTGGTCCCTTTCTTCACCAACTCGAAGATACCTGCCACCCCGGCCGCATTGAGTTGGGCCACGATGTCGGCGTCGTCCGGATTCCCAGACCCCGGCCACGGCTGCGTGTATCCGCTGAAGACCACCACGTCGCAACCTTCGGACGCCGCCCACGAGATTGCCCCACGAACAGCATCTGCGCGAGCCGGAGCAGTTGCGAGCGCCCAGGCGAAGTGATGTTCTGCGAGGGTTGTAGCTCTACCATCGAACCCCAGGCCAATGATGCCAAAGCGTGTCATGTTGCCTCCAAATGCCGTTTCGGCACTTGTAGCACGTGTGAGCGCGCCCGCGGTGATCCCCGAAGGGCTGAGGTCGGTCAGCGTTCGGTGCCGAGCCCGTGCGGTGATCTTCGAGCTCAGGCAGCGACCGTGAGGACGGCGTTCCCCCGCTTGTGGCCCGTCTCCACCAGCCGGTGCGCCGCGGCGGCGTCGGCCATGGTGAACCGGGCGCCGATGACCGCCCGCAGCTCGCCGGCGTCCACGAGGTCGCGGACCAACGCGAGGTCGGCGGCCTTGTCGGCGGCGGGGCGGAGGCCGGTGAACGCGAGGACGGCACGGTGTGAGCCGAAGAGCCGCGTCCACAGGCTCCACCCGACCACGGACAGACCGAGCACCGGGCAGAGGTAGGTGCCGCCGGGCTCGAGGAGCGCGCGCGCGGCGGAGAAGCCCAGCGCACCGGCCACGTCGAAGATCACGTCCCACGTGCGGCCCAGCGAGCCCAGCGGGGTGGTGGTGTAGTCGATGACGTGGTGGGCGCCGAGCTCGCGGAGGAGCGCCTGGTTGCGGGTGCTCGCGACCGCCGTGACCTCCGCGCCGAGGTGCCTGGCCAGCTGGACCGCGGCGACGCCGACCGCGCCCGAGGCGCCGTTGATCAGCACCCGCGTCCCCGGGCCGACGCGGCCGTGGTCACGGAGGAAGGGGAGGGCGGTGAGCGCACCCTCGACGATGGCTGCCGCCTCCTCGAAGCCCACGGATCCCGGCTTGGGGCCGATCGCGCCGTCCTCGGGGAGCACGACCAGCTCCGCGTGTGCGCCGAAGTCGTCGCCCGTCGCGGCAACGACGGCGTCGCCGACGCGCCAACGCTCCACACCCTCGCCCACGGCCTCGATCTCGCCCGCGAGCTCCGTGCCCAGCACCTGCTTCTTCGGCGAGAGCAGGCCCTGCGCCAGGCGGATGGCGAGCAGCCGTCCCCGCCGGAAGGTCGTGTCGGCGGTGGAGACGGTCGCGGCCCGCACGCGGATGCGGACCTCTCCCGGACCGGGCGTGGGCGCCGCGAGGTCGGTGACCTCGAGCACGTCGGGGGATCCGTATCGGGTGTAGGTGATGGCCTTCATGCTGCCCTCCTGGTGTGCTTACGCTGTAAGTCTCTCCACATGGTTATACTTACAGCGTAAGTGTGTCCACTCGTCGATGGAGGATTCGCATGTCCGCTCGCTCGAAGCGCCCACCCCTCGACCGCGATCGGGTGCTCGATGCGGCGCTGGCGCTGGCCGATGCCGAGGGCCTCGAGGCCCTGTCGATGCGCCGCGTGGGGAAGGCGGTCGGCGTGGAGGCGATGTCGCTCTACAACCACGTGGCGAACAAGGAGGAGCTCCTCGACGGGCTCGTCGAGCGCTTCGTGTCCGAGGTCGAGCTGCCGCGGGCGGACGAGGGTTGGCGGGCGGGGATGTGGCGGCGCGCGGCGTCGGCGCGGGCGGCGTTCCGTCGCCATCCGTGGGCGCTCACGCTGCTGGAGTCGCGTCGCAACCCCGGACCCGCGACCCTGCGCTACCACGACGCCGTGCTCGGCTGCATGTTGCGGGACGGCTTCTCCATCGAGCTCGCCGGACACGCGTTCGCGCTCGTGGACGCCTTCGTCTTCGGCTTCGCCGTCCAGGAGGCCACGCTGCCGTTCGAGAACGGGGCCGACCTCGAGGACGTGGCGGCCGACGTTCAGGCGGCGATGCCCGTGGACGACCTGCCGCACCTGGCCGCGATGATCGCGTACTCCCTGCGTCCGGGGTACGCGTTCGCCGCGGAGTTCGACTACGGCCTGACGCTGATCCTGGACGGGCTCGAGCAACGCCTGTCGAGGGCGGGATAGGGGTGGGGATGACCCTGTTCGCGACGGTCGTCGCCTGCCACTCGGCCCCGACGACCACGGACCCCACGGACACGACCCCCACGCACAGCACGCCTCTCCCCACCACCGAGACGGCGGGCGGATCGGGTGGCACCGGCACTCCGCGGAGGGCGTGGATCACAGCGCCCACACCGGAACACCCGGCACGACCCACTCGGGGCCCGTGGACCTCGCGTCGCTCCTGCCGGGCACCTGGCGACCGACCGCCGTGGACGGGACGCCGATCGCAGACGACCCTCGTCGATACTGGGTCTTCGAGACGAACGGGGACCTCGTCCGCGGTTGCGGCCGACCCGCGACGGGCACCTGGACCTTCGACGAGGTCGCTCCGAAGCCCGCTGTCGGACTGATCGAGGCCCAGTTCGGACCCGTGCCGATCACCTGGTACGTGGTGACCCTGACCGCGACGGAGCTGGTCTACGTCGAGGGTGGGGACGTGTTCGAGCACGTCCGCGACGTCTGCCCCCCCTGACGCTGCCACGCCGGAGCCGTACGCAGCCTGTCAGCGGCCGGGGACGACCATCCGCTCCGCGGGTGCGGGCGTGGCGGATTCGAGCGCCTTGTCGACCGCACCGACGAGATCGTGCTCGGACACCATCCCGATGAGCTTGCCGTCAGCGTCGACGACCGGGAGCACCTCGAGCGAGGTCTCGTAGAACAGGGCCATCACCTCGTGCGAGGTGGTGTCGGGCCGGACGGTGGGGACGGGGCGACAGAGGGCGCGGGCCGTCGCGTCGCCGCGGCGGGTGGGGTCGAGCATCGCCTGCTTGATGTCCTGGATGTCCACCAGGCCCAGCGGCCGACCCTCCTCCACCACCACCACCTCGTCCTCGCGGCGGTGCAGGAAGGTCGACGCGAGGTCGTCGAAGCTCGCGGTCGGCGCCACGCGCGCCCACCCGTCCGACACCATCACGTCGGCCACGCGCAGGTTCTGGACGGGGTTGGCGTCGGTCGTCGGCTCCACGAGCAGCCCACGGTCCACCAGGACCTGGACGTAGAGCGAGTACCGGTCGGCGGCGGCAGCGACCACCACGGCGAGCGCGATCGTGACCAGCAGCGGGAGCACGATGGCGTAGTTGCCGGTCATCTCGGCGATCATCAGCGCCATGGTCACCGGCGCGTGCGAGATCGCGGCCGCCACCGCCCCCATGCCGACGGCGGCGAGCACCCCGGGCTGGGGCACGAGGGAGGGCGCCACCATCGCGGTCACCTCGCCGACCAGCTGACCCGTGATGGCCCCGAGGAACAGGGTCGGCGCGAAGATGCCGCCGCCCGACTTCCCCCCGTAGGCCACGGCCGTCGCGATCAGCTTCGTCACCAGGATCAGGCCGAGCATCGCCGGGCCGAACACCACCACCCCGCCGACGATGCCCTCCAGCAGCGCGTACCCGTTGCCCATGACCTGGTGCAGGCCGACCATCGCGAGCAGCCCCACGAGCACGCCCGACAGCGTCGGACGGAGCCACGCGGGCATGGGGACGGTCTCGTAGAGCTCGCCGGAGCGCCGCAGGAGCGAGCGCAGGAGCAGCGCCACCAGCCCGCACACCACGCCGAGCACCGGGTACACCAGGAGCTCCTTGGGACTGCCGAGCTTGAGCACCGGGAACGCGAGCGCCAGCCGCTCGCCCAGGAGCGACTGCCCGACGACGGTGCCGGTCACGCTCGCGACCACGGTGGGGGCGAACGCGTCGACCGCGAAGGTGCCGAGCAGCACCTCCAGCGCGAAGAACGCACCCCCGAGCGGGGAGTTGAAGCTGGCGGCGATGCCGGCCGCCGCCCCGGCCGCCACCAGCACGCGCGTCTGGCGGGGCTGGAGCTTCAGCCGGTGGCAGACCCAGGCCGCCACCGTCCCGCCGAGCATCACGATGGGCCCCTCACGGCCGCTGCTCTGGCCGCCGCCGATCGCGAGCAGCCCCGCGATCGTCGACAGCGCGCCGTCCCGCGGGTCGAGGTCCACCTGCTCGCCGCGGACCGCCCCGATCACGTCGGGGATGCCCTTGGGCTTGTGGGAGCGCGTCAGCAGGATGCCCGCCACGCCGCACGCCAGGGCGGAGAGCACCGCACCCACGATGCCGCGGACCGCGGGGACCCCGTGCAGGCTCGGCTCCTCGGTGCCGAGGATCAGCTTCCCCACGAGGTCCATCGAGACCTCGAACGCGACGGCGGACGCGCCGCCGACGCTGCCCACGGCGACCGCCAGCAACAGCAGCCGGCTCCGTTCCCGATCCGGCAGCCGCGCGCTGACACGTTCGAGCCATGCGCCGACGTCCACGGCCCGTGTCTACCCCTCCTCCTCCCCGATCGCCACCGCCGTCAGTTCCCGCGACACCCCATCGGGTCGGCACGCAGGAGACACGCGGACATCCAGGCGTGGCGCTGCTGGAGCCAGTCTTCGAGGAGATCCACCTCCGTCCGCAACGAGCCGCCCCGCGGTGGGTACTGCGTCCAGCGATCGAAGTCGCGTGCTGCCGCCTCGTCGATCTCCGCGGCCCAACCCTCGAGCAGGTACGTGGTGCCGACCGGGTCCAGCGCCGTGCGCAGCAGCACGTCCATCCGCGCGAAGTAGCGGTCGCGGAAGACCGGATCGTCGAACAGGCCGCCGTAGAAGCCCTCGTCGAACATCGCGGTGGTGTCACGGGTCTCGTTCGTCGCGTCCCACCACGTGGGGTTCGCCGCGCGGCTGTCCGACGCGCACCCCATCGTGCGGTCGAAGTCCCACACCGGCCCGGCCACCAGCAGCCCTTCCCGGTCCTTGTGGAGGTACCCGGACAGGCGGATCGCGTCCGGGTTCTTGGCCCAGACGTTGAGGATGTGGTGGTCGATGAACGCGTCGGTGTCGATGAGATCGTCGTAGTGGTGGCCGGTGACGGGGTGGGTGAAGCCCGGCGCCACCAGGGCCACCCCGAGCTCGTTCAGGTACGTCGAGAGCCAGGCAGCCTGCTCCGGCGCGACAACGTCCTCGGAGGGGTCGACGTAGACGAAGGGCTGCTGGAACGACAGCCGTCCGCCAGCGTCCCCGGCGCGGAACCCCTGCTCGTCGGGGCCGGTGCGGTCCTCCTTGAACACCCAGCCGCCCGTGACGGCGGGCTCGGTCAGGTCCGTGGGCAGCATCCGCTCGACGTCGATGCGGTCGTTGGCGCGCTCCAGGTGCTCGGTCACCTCGTACAGGCCGACGTAGTCGTCCATGCCGACCCGCTCGCCGCGCTCGGCGACGAACACCTCGGCGAAGCGGGTCCGCGCGGCGTATCGGCCGATCGCGCGGCTCACCTGGTACACGAGGGTGGTGCGCATGCGGGCGCGGTCGAAGTCCAGAGGCGCGCCCAGCACCCAGTCGCCGTCCGCCGGCATCCCCAGCAGCGGCAGCTCCTCGTCGACGGGAGGGCCGGGGAGACGTCCGCTCTCGGGCGCCCAGGTCTCCAGCCGGTAGGGCTTCTTCGGATACCCGGCCGTGCTGGAGCCGCGGACCTTGAGCCCCGCCATCGACCACTGGTCGGCCTCGCGTGGCCAGGTCACGCGTCCCGTGCCGTCGGGCTCGAAGACCAACAGGGAGAACGGCGTGTATTCCTAGACCTTCGTGGTCGGCGCCGTGTCCACGGTCCACAGGACCAGCAGCGGCACGTTCGACGAGAAGGAGGACGCGTCGTTGTCCAGGAAGACCCAGATCCCGGTGACGCCCACCTCGCCGAGGTCTCCGGCGGCCCACGCGCGCACGACCGTGTTCCCGTCGACGTGGATCGGACCGGTCGCCACCTGCGCGGTCGCGGGGTCCGGCCAGCTGCCGTCCAGCGTGTACCAGACGGTCGCAGTCGGGTCGTTGCTGCGCAGCTCGACGTCGATCGGCGCCGTGAGCACGCCGGGGCGCGGCCAGGTCTCGAGGACCGGATCCGACGGAGGGGGTGTGCCGGTGTGCCCGGTCGGCGTCGGATCGGCGCTGTGGACGGGCGTGGTGACCCCCGTGTCGCCGGTCGGGGTGGACGGCGTCGCCCCCGTCTCGGTGGGGGTTCCGGGCGTGTCGTGCGTGGGGGGTGTGGTCTCGCGCGCACAAGCGAGGAAGAGCAGCATCCTCAGAGGCTACCCCGCGCCTCCGTCAGCCGCGCGACGACCGTGTCGGACGCCGCCTGCACGGCCCTCTCCACGTCGACGGCACCAGGCTCGAACAGCTCCTGCAGCGCGATCCCGATCACCAGGCTCACCAGCACCGCGCCCATCGCGTCGGGGTCCAGGTCGGGGGAGAACTCACCCGCCGCCTGTCCACGCCGCACCAGCTCGCTCGAGTACTCGCGGTACCGCCGGTACAGCGACGCGTTGGTCTCGGACGCGTCCGCGTCGGTCTGGAGCCGGCCCCAGAAGGTCACGAGGACCGGCGCGGCGTCCCCGGCGAGCCAGCCCTTCACCATCTCGCGGACGACGGCGCGGGCGCGGTCGGCGAACGTCTGCTCGGCGACGATGGCGGGCAGCGCCACGCGATCGATGTCCTCCACGGCGTCGTGGAGCACGGCGGCGACGATCTCGTCCTTGTTGCGGAAGTGCCAGGTGATGACGCCGCGGGTGTACCCCAGCTCGCGCTCGAGGGCGGCGAAGGTCAGCGCGTCCAGGCCGTGCTGGGCGACGATCGAGCGCGCGGCCGCCACCACCTGCTGACGGCGCAGATCGCGGACCGTCGCGACCTCACGCGACACGCCGACCTCCGATGGGCCAGGCGTCCGGGTGCTCGGATGGCCAGACCTCGAGGGGCGCGCTCGGCCCGCTCAGCAGGTTCCGACGCGAGGTCTTCAGCATCACCTGGGCGAGCGTGAGGCCGGACATGGTCGCGCCCGCGACCCCGTGGCCGAGCGTGCTCGCGCCGCACATGTACAGGCCGTCTACCGGGGTCTTCAACGGGAAGCCGAGCGGGCCGAGCTGGCGGCGGCGCTTCTCGATGCCGTAGAGGCTGCCGCCCGTGGCCGCGACGTAGTGCCGGTTGGTCAGCGGCGTGGCGGAGCTGCGGAACACGAGGCGGTCGCGCAGCCCGGGGACGATCTGGTCCACCCGGTCGAGCAGCTTGTCGGCGAGGGCCTCCTTGAGGGCGTCGTACGCCGCGGGGCGCGAGCCGTAGCTGCTGCTGTCGAAGGAGCGGAAGGCCTCGGGCGAGACGAACGTGAACGCCTCGAAGGTGTGGATACCGTCCTTGCGCTCGCTCGGGTCCTTCAGGGTGGTGCAGGTCAGGAACGCGCCGGGGATCGGCCCGCGCGCGAGCGGGTTCGGGTCCATCGCGTAGCGGTAGGACTCCTCGGTGTCCGACGAGGCCATCCACCAGACGTTGCCGCTGGTGAGCCCGGCGGCCCGCGCATCGACGTCGGCGGCCAGGAACAGCGACAGCGCCGAGATGCCGTAGGTCGTGCGGTCCAGGCGGCGGCGGATCCTCGAGGGCACCTCGGACGGTGGGAGGAGACCGAAGGTCACGTGCGGGTCGGCGTTGGACACGACGTTCTTCGCGCGGATCTCCGTGCCGTCCGCGAGCCGGACGCCGATGGCCTTGCCGCCCTCGGTGAGGATGCGATCGACCCGAGCACGCACCTTGATCTGGCCGCCGTGCCGCCGGAGCGCCTTGATGAACGCCTTGGGCAGCGCGCGCGCGCCTCCCTTGGGGTAGTACCCGCCGTCGAAGTAGTGCCCGACGACGGCCGCGTGCAGCACCATCGCGCAGCGCGAGGGGGGCATGCCGTGGTCGCCGGCCTGCGCGACGAGCACGGCGCGCGCCAGCGGGTCCTTCACGAGGCCGTTCACGACCGACTCGAGGGTGCGGAAGCCGTGGCGGACCAGCGTGGGCGTGCGGAAGGGGAGCTTCAGCGCGGACAGCGGCGAGCGGATCTTCAGCCCGTTCATGAGCTCGAGGTGCAGCCGCTCGACGATGTCGAGGTACTTCCGGATGCCCGCGGCGTCGTGCGGGAAGCGGTCGGCCAGCCGATCGGCGAGGCGGTCCTTCCCGCGGGGGATGTCGAACGCGAAGTCCGAGCCGATGCGCACGCGATCGAAGCCGTCCGGGTCGAGCTCGAGGAAGGTGAGATCGTCGGCGACGCCGAGCCCCTCGTAGATCTCGCGCATCCGGCCGCCCGGCCCGAGCTCGCCGATGTAGTGCACGCCGGGGCTGAAGGTGTACCCCTCGAGGTCGAAGCTGTGGCACCAGCCGCCCGGCAGCTCGTGCTGCTCGAGGACGAGCACCTTCTGGCCCGCGCGCGCCAACGCCAGCGCCGCGGTCAGCCCGCCTGCTCCCGATCCGATGACCACGGTGTCGACGTCGCCCATGATGCCCTCCGCGCTCCGCACATAACACGCGTTATGGAAACACAACACGGATCACGGAATCGATCGCGGTACGCTCGGGCTCCGGGGGTGAGCGATGGTGGTGGCGATGCTGATGGCGCCTGCGTTCGCGGGCTACGGTGACGCCGGGGTGGGCTTCCCGACGGTGCGTGGGCGCCAGATGCAGGTCTGGGTCGCGGCGGCTCGGGTGGAGCCATCGGCGTTCCAGAGCGACTACCAGGCGGGTGGGTGCTCCTTCGCCCAGTTCTCGGCCTCCGAGCAGACCCCCCACGAGCCGTACCGCTGGCACGCGGGCCTCGCCGACGTGGCGCTCGAGCACAGCATCGACATGCGCACCCACAACAACATGATCCACGACAGCTCGGACGGGACGCTGTGGAGCGTGCGGGTCGGCGGGTCCTACCCGGGATGGACGGGGATCGCGGAGAACATCGCCCGGGGGTCCAACTCCGCGCGCGACACGGTGATGCGGAACTGGATGTGCAGCTCGGCCGGCCATCGCGGATCAATCATGAGCGGGACGTACCGCCACTTCGGCGGTGACATGGACGGCAACTACGCGACCGCTGACTTCGCCGTCGGCCAGGCCCTCGAGAACCGCGGCCTGCGCATCGGGGCCCACGAGCCCGAGGTCCCGGGCCAGACCGTGACCTTCCTCGCGGACTGGACCGGCGGCTCGGCGCCGACGACGTTCGAGGTCATCCACGACGGTGTCGCCGACCCGCTCACGCTCGCGTGGGGAACGGTGACGCAGGGCGTGTGGTCGGTGGACCTCCCGGTGGATCGGGGGGCGTGCCACGCCTACTGGTTCCGCGCGGTGAGCGGTGGCACCGAGGTTCGCTTCCCGCAGGACGGGAGCTACTCGTACGGCACCTGCGCCGGCGCGGATGCGGACACGGGCTGGATCGACGCCCAGCTCGGCCCGATCGTCCACACGCAGAGCAGCGCGAACTGGACGCGAGGGCAGGTGATCACGTTCGAGGTCACCGGAGGCGCGCCAGGGGCCGCGATCGCGGTCGTTGCCGGAACGTCGACCGGGAACGGCGCATGCCCACCCGTGATCGGCGGGAGCTGCCTCGACCTGACGGGGACCGTCCAGATCGCCGCGCAGGGTGTCGCCGACGCCAACGGCCACGCGACCCTGGTGGCGACGGTCCCGCAACAGCTCCCCGCCGGCCTGGTCATCCACCACCAGGCGGTCGCGGGCGACGGCGCAGGCGACTGGGTGGTCGGCCCCGTCCTGGATGGCACGATTCGCTGATCCCGCGCATTGTGCCGATGAGACAGGTCGGTACCGGCATTCGTCCGACCTGATTAGGATGGTCCGGATGTCGTCGTCCGTCACCCGACTCCTGCCCGTGTTCCTGGTCGGCTGCCTGTGGATCGGGCCGCAGGCCGAGCTCGAGCGCATGGACCTCGATGGGGACGGCGTGGCTCGCCCCGTCGACTGCGACGACCAGGACGCCTCCGTGGGCGCGCCGACCACGTGGTACCTCGACGGGGATGGTGACGGTCACGGCCGCTCGACGGAGGCGGTGACGGCGTGCGATCCGCCGCAGGACGCCGTCGCGAGCTCGGACGACTGCGACGACCGGGACCCCGCCGTGAACCCCGACATGACGGAGACCTGCGACGGCGTCGACGAGGACTGCGACGGGACGCCGGACAACGGTGTCGTCGTCCCCACCTGGTACGCGGACCTGGACGGCGACGGGTTCGGAGACCCCTCCAGCTCCTTCCAGGCGTGCGACGCGCCGCCGGATACGGTGGACAACGCGGACGACTGCGACGACACGAACCCCGACGCCCACCCGGGCGCGGTGTGGTACCCGGACGCCGACGAGGACGGGTATGGCGATCTCGCGGGCGGGGTCGAGAGCTGCCTGCCTCCCTCGCCGACCGATCTCCCCGTCGGCGACGACTGCGACGACACGCTGCCCTCGATCCATCCCGGGGCCGTCGAGACCTGCGACGGCGTCGACCAGGACTGCGACGATCTGGTCGACGACGACGCCTACGACGCGGTCGAGTGGTACCCGGACGCCGACGAGGACGGCTTCGGTGACCTGTACGCGAACCCGGTGTCCGCCTGCGAGCGCCCCGACGGGTACGTCACCACCTTCATCGACTGCGACGACACCAACGACCAGATCCACCCGCTGGCGCTCGAGCGGTGCAACGGGGTGGACGACGACTGCGACACCGCCACCGACGATCTGGACCCCTCCCTGGTGGCGCCGCCCGTCTGGTACCGCGACGGCGACGGCGACGGGTTCGGCGTGTCGAACGACCGGGTGGAGTCCTGCGCGGCCCCGCAGGGGTATGCCGGGCTGCCCGGGGACTGCGACGACATCACGGACTTCGTGAACCCCAACGCCCCCGAGGTGTGCGACGGGTTGGACGACGACTGCGACGGGCTCGTGGACGACGCCGACCCGGACCGCGACCCGAACGGGACGACCACCTTCTACCTGGACACCGATCGCGACGGCTTCGGCGATCCCGCCGTGCCGAGCGAAGCGATGTGCACCGCGCCACCCGGGTACGTCTCGGACGACACGGACTGCGACGATCTGGACTTCCTGATCTACCCAGGCGCTCCGGAGCTCTGCGACGGGCTCGACGGCGACTGCAACGGCATCCCGGACGACAACGTCCAGCTGCTGGACTGGTACGTGGACTCCGACGGCGACCACTGGGGCGTCGCGCCCTCGACGCTGTCGTCCTGCTCTCGCCAGCCCGGGTACGTGCCGTTCCCGGGCGACTGCGTCGACACCCAGCCCTCGATCCACCCGGGCGCTCCCGAGCGGTGCAACGGGGTGGACGACGACTGCGACACGCGCATCGACGATGCCGACGACGACGTGCGCGCGCCCGAGTGGCACGTCGACCTCGATCACGACGGGTATGGCGGCAGCTTCTCGGTCACCGCCTGCAACCAGCCCGGGAACACCGTCGCCAACGAGCTCGACTGCGACGACGGCGATCCCGCGATCAACCCCGCGGCACTCGAGATCTGCGGCTCGGTCGACGAGGACTGCGACGGGCTGATCGACGACGACGACCCCACGCTCTTCGGTGCGCCCGCCTGGTACGCCGACCTCGATCAGGACGCGTACGGCAACTCCCTCCTCGTGATCCGCGCCTGCAACGCTCCGGTCGGGGCGGCGGCCGTCCCGGGCGACTGTGACGACGACGAGCCCGCCGTCCACCCGAACGCCGTCGAGATCTGCAACGGGGGCATCGACGACGACTGCAACGGCCTCGCCGACGACGAGGACGTCGGCAACCTGGACGACTCGACCGCGACCGTCTGGTACGAGGACACCGACGGGGATGGGTGGGGTGCGGCGGCGTCCGCGCCCTCGTGCATCGCTCCCGCGGGGACGGTGCCCGATGGCGGAGACTGCGACGAAGGGGCGGTGACGGTGCACCCCACCGCCGCCGAGCTGTGCGACGGGGTGGACAACGACTGCGACACGCTGATCGACGAGGACCTGCCCACCTGGTGGGTGGACGTCGATGGTGACGGTCACGGTGATCCGGGGACGGCCGTGACCCAGTGTGACCCGCCGGCGATGGGTGTCCTGGTCGGCGACGACTGCGACGACTCGGATCCCCTGCGCTTCCCCACGCAGATCGAGGCGTGCAACGGGGTCGACGACGACTGCGACGGGCTGGTGGACAACGCCGACGACGACCTGGACGCGCCCACCTGGTACCAGGACCTGGACGGCGACGGGTACGGCGACGCATACGTCACCCGCGTCCGCTGCACGGCCCCCCCGGGGTACGTCGCCACCAACGGCGACTGCGACGACGCTCGCGCCCAGGCGTACCCGGGCGCCCCCGAGCGGTGCAACCTGCTCGACGACGACTGCGACGGTCTCGTGGACACGGACGATGCGGACATCGCGGACGCGGTCGTCGTCCATCCCGACGCCGATCTGGACGGCTATGGCGACGACTCCCAGTCCCTGCTCACCTGCTTCCCGCCGGCGGGAACGGTGACGGACGGGACCGACTGCGACGACGGCGCGCACAAGATCCACCCCGGCGGCCAGGAGTGGTGCGACGGTCTGGACGACGACTGCGACACCTGGATCGACGAGGAGGACCCCGACGTCCTCGACGCGTTGGTCTGGTTCGACGACCTCGACGGGGACGGCTTCGGCGACACCGGCGCCCCCACCCTCTCGTGCGACCCGGTCCCCCAGGCCTCCCTGGTCGACGGCGACTGCGACGACACCTCGCCGCTCGTGTCGCCCGCGGCGATCGAGGTGTGCGACGGCATCGACAACGACTGCGACACGTACATCGACGACGGTGCGGTGATCACGGACTGGTACGCGGACGTCGACGGCGACGGCTTCGGAGATCCCGGCGACGCCTCGGCCAGCTGCGTGCCGCTCGCCAACCGGGTGACGAACGCGCTGGACTGCAACGACGGCGACCCGACCATCCGGCCGGGCGCGGACGAGGTGTGCGACGGCGTGGACAACGACTGCGACGGTCGCACCGACGACCAGGATCCGGTGCTGGTCGGCGCTCCGCTCTGGTACTACGACGCGGACAGCGACGGGTACGGCGTGAGCACGCTGACCTGGAACGCCTGCCTGCCGCCGCCCTACTACGCGGGTCTCGATGGCGACTGCAACGACACCGATCCCGCGATCAACCCGGGCGCCACGGAGATTCCCGGGAACACCGTGGACGAGGACTGCAGCGGCGGTATCTCGTGTTGGCGCGACAACGACCGCGACGGCTGGGGCCGCAGCCCGGTGGTGCCGGACAACGGGGATGGCATCTGCCTGTCGTCGGACCGTGAGGGTCAGGTCGGCGGCGACTGCGTGGACAACGACCCCGACGTGTACCCGTTCGCGCCGGAGCTGTGCAACGGCGAGGACGACGACTGCGACAACGTGATCGACGAGGGCTGCGGCGGCGGGACCGGGGACACCGGGACCATCGACCTCTGCCCTGACGACCCTCTCCCGACCGGTGACTGGGACGGGGACCTCGTGGGCGATCGGTGCGACGTGTGCCCGCTCGAGCCCGATCCGCTCCAGCTCGACACCGACGGCGACGGGATCGGCGACGCCTGTGAGGGTGCGCTCCCCGGGGATCAGGACGGCGACGGCCTGAGCAACGGCACCGAGTCCCAGCTCGGCACGCTGCGAAACGTGTGGGACAGCGACGGCGACGGGCTGGGCGACGGCTTCGAGGTGGAGATCGTCGGGAGCAACCCGCTGCTGCGCGACTCCGACAACGGCGGCGTGAACGACCGCCTCGAGTGGCTGGGCGGCTGCGACCCCACCAACCCGGGGGACGACGGTGGTTGTTGAGTGGTTGGCGCTGGCGGCCTGGGCCGAACCGGAGGCACCCACGTGTGATCCCGCGGCTCCGATCACGCTCGAGGTGCTACAGGCGGACCTGACGAGCGCCGAGCAGGCGTTCGCCGACCTCGACATCGACGGCTTCCTCGCGCTCTCCGACCGTGTCCGGACGGAGGTGCCCTGCATGGGCGAGGTGGTGCCTCCCAAGGTGGCGGCGAGCCTGCATCGGGTGGAGGGGTTGCGACGGTTCGGCGAGCGGGACATCGACGACGTCCGCTCGTTCACCGCCGCTCGCGCCTCGGATCCCGATCACGTGCTGCCTCCGGAGATCGCGCCCCCCGGCTCCCAGCTCTTGGCCGACTACGGCGCCATGGACATCGACGCGGGCGAGCCCGTGCCCCTGGCCGAGCCGATCGACGCCGTGCTGTGGATCGACGGTGTGTCCGCGCTCGAGCGCAACTCTGCCCGTCCGGCGCTGGCGCAGCTGGTGGGCTCGGACGGGGTGGTGCGGTGGACGACGTACGCCGAGCGGGATGCCGACCTGCCCGCCTACGAGGCCATCCCGCTCCCGGAGCCCGTCCTTCCGCCGCCGCCCGAGCCGATCACGGTGGTGGTGCACCGCTCGCCGCGCGTCCCGCTGGCCGTCGCGACGGGTGCGACCGCGCTGGCCGCCGGGATCACCTACGGGATCGGCGCCGCCTCGAAGGCCACCTGGAACGACCCCGAGACGCCGGACGGCCAGCTCGCGGGGCTGAAGGCGCGGACGAACACGATGGCGGTGGCCTCCACGGCCTCGGGCGTCGCGGCCCTGGGCCTGGGCGCGGTCCTCGTCATCACCTGGTGACGCGGCACCGCTGAGCGAAGTTGACGCAGCGCAGGGTGGCGGACTCGCCCGCACCCAGCGTGATGTCGCCGGTCGCGGTCGCGCCGCTGGCGAAGGACGCGGTCCAGGTGTACGTCCCGGGGGAGACGTCGCCAGCCGGCACCTCGCGTCCGTCGCGGGTCCAGACGACGGGCGCGTCGCCCGCCTCGAGGAGGTGCGCTGGATCCGGTCGCTCCACCACCGGCTCGGGTACCGGCGTCGGTGGCGCGACGACGACGGGCGCTGGGGTGGGAGCGGGCTCCGGGGTCGGCTCCGGGATCGGTTCGGGCACCGGCGCGGGAGGCGGCTGGGGCGTAGGGACCGGCTCGGGCGCCGGTATCGGCGTCTGCACCACGACCTCGGCCACGCCCTCCAGCGGCGTCTCGGCCTTCGACCGTCCTCGCGGACCCACCACCACCGCCACCGCGACCACGGTGACGAGGATCAACGCCACGAGCGCGAGCAGCCCCTGGTGCACGCGGTTCGCCGGGGCACGCGCCCGCGGGGGCGGGCTCGGTGTGGAGCGGCGGGAGACGGGGGATGGCGTCGCGGCGTGGAGCTGCTCGAAGGAGAGCGTGTCGAGCGAGACGGGCGAAGGGGCACGCAGGCCGCGACCCTCCAGGCCCGCCAGCACCTCGTCGCAGTTCTCGGGGCGCCGCGCGGGATCGGGCTGGAGCAGGGCGGTCACGAGCTGGGCGACGTGCGGAGGGAGGTCCTTCGCGACCTCCTCCACCGGGCGGAACCGACCGGCGCGCGCCTGTATGGCGATCTCGATCGGGTCGCCCTCGAAGGGGTACCGTCCGGTGAGCAGCCGGTACAGCAGCACGCCTGCGCTGAACAGGTCTGCGCGCACGTCGATGTCGGCGCGACCCATGTGCTGCTCGGGCGCCATGAACTGGGGCGTCCCCGCCGCCGCGCCCTCGGTTCCCGGCGGTTGGGTACGCTCGAGGAGCCGCGCGAGCCCGAAGTCGCAGATCTTCGGCACGAGGTCCGACCCCTCCTGGACGAGGAGGATGTTGGACGGCTTGAGGTCGCGGTGGACGAAGCCCGCGGCGTGGACGGCGCGAAGTCCGCGGATCACCCCACGGAAGATCGAGAGCGCGACCCGCTGCGGCGGGACGGGCAGCACGGCCAGCCACTGCTCGAGGTTGGGGCCGTCGATGTACTCCATGACGAGCGCGGGGCGGTCGTCGACCGCGATCACGTCGGTGACCTTCACGACGTTCTCGTGGTGGAGCATCGCCTGGATGCGACCCTCGAGCAGGAGCTGGGCGCGGGCCTCGACCGACGCCACCTCCAGGACCTTCAGGGCATGCGTCGAGTGGAGCTGCTCGTGGCGGACCCGGTACACGGCCGCCATGGCACCCTCGCCGATGCGATCGACGATGCGGTACCCATGGATCTCGACGTCGGGACGCAACACCCGGTCAGTGTACCCTCAGTGAGACACGGTGCACCGCCTCGCGAAGGCGATGCATCGGAGCTGGACCGGCTCCTCGCCCATCTCGAGCGTCCCCGCGACCGTGGGTTCGACCCCGGGGAACAAGGCGACGATCTGGTAGGTGCCCGGCGCGACCCTGGATGGGAGATCCAGGCGCCGACCCTTGGCATTCGTCAACCAGACGCGCGTGGCCTCGCCCGTCACCGCGACCGACGCAGCGCTCGGACGCGCGACCGGCACCGGCGTGGGCTCGGGCGCGATCGGGCGTGGTGGGGGAGCGACCGTCGGGACCGGCACGGGAGCCGGCGGTGGCAGCGGAACCGGCGCGGGCGCAGGCACTGGCTCCGGAGGAGGTTCCGGCACCACGGCGGGCTTCGGGTCCGGCGGAGGCTCGGGGGCGGGCGCCGTGAGCGACGGGCGCGGGGGAGGGGCGGCTGCTGGCGCAGGGGGCACGGGGACGAAGGCGCCCAGGAGCGCCGCCACGAGGGGGAGCGCGAAGATGGGGGCTGCCGCCGAACGGCCCCGCTGCGCGTCGTTTCGGGCGAGGCTGGTCGGATCGGGTCCGACGATGGGCGTCCAGTCGGCGCGGTGGGCGAGGGCGAGGAGCTCTCCGGCGCTGGCGACGCCCGCCCCCGCCGGCACCCAGGTCTCCGGCCGCTGCAGGCGCGCCAGCACCTCGGTGGCGGACGCCGGCCGCCGCTTCGGGTCCGGCAGCAGCAGCTGCTCCACGAGCTCGCACAGCGCGTCCGGCAGACCGGGAACGCGTGTCTGCGGTCGGACGTAGTCCCCAGCGAGGATCCGCTGGTGCAGCAGCGTGAGATCGGTGCCCCGGAACGGCAACCTGCCGGTGAGCAGGGCGTAGAACATGCAGCCGAGCGAGTACAGGTCGGCGCGGGCGTCGACCCGTGAGGCGTCGCGCATCTGCTCGGGCGCCATGAACTCGGGCGTCCCCATCGCCGAGCCGGCGCGCGTCAGGCGGACCGAGGCGCTGTCGGCGGCGACCACCTTCACGAGCCCGAAGTCGGCGATCTTGGGGACGTACCGGCCGTCGGGGTCGGTGGCGAGCAGGACGTTCGCCAGCTTCAGGTCGCGGTAGACCAACCCGACCTCGTGCGCGGCGGCCAGCCCCCGGGTCACGCCGATCGCGATGTCCATCGCGGTGCCGAGGGACAGGTGCTCGAAGTCGTCCACCAGGTTGAGCAGGGTCGGGCCCTCGACGAACTCCATGACCAGGACCGGCGCGTCCTCGCTGGTGAGCACGTCGGTGACGCGCACCACGTTCGGGTGGATGAGGCTGGCCTGCGCGCGCCCCTCCTGGAGCAGTCGCTCGCGCACCCGATCGCGGTGGACGGCCAGGAGCTTGAGCGCGTGGACCGAGCCCAGCTCGACGTGGCGCACGCGGTACACCGCGGCCATCCCGCCGATCCCGACCAGCGACAGCACCTCGTAGCGGCCGATTCGACGACCCGGAGTCAACATCGTGTGATCATGCCACGCCATGGACCCCCAACGTGCCACCGTGTTGAGTCGACGCTTCGTCCTGTCGGGCGTGGCGACCGGGCTGCTGACCGTCGGGCTCGTGTACCTCTCGGCCTGGTTGAGGGTGTTCGGCGATCCCGTCTCGCTGCTGATCGACCTCCACCGACAGTGGCCCGCCTTCCTCGTGCTGGACACGACGCCGATCGTGTTGGGTCTCGTAGGCCTGCTGGTCGCGCGCAACCGGTTGGCCGAGGAGGAGCTCGAGCGGCTCACCGCCCACCTCGGGCCCTGGTCGGACGGACACGCCGTCGAGTCGGTCAGCGACGGTGTGCTCCTGGTCGACGGCGAGGGGGTGGTGATCGCCGCGAACCCCGCCGCGCCGGCGCTCCTCGGGTGGCCCACGGTGGTGGGCATGCGCCTGGAGAAGCTGGTGTCGCAGAAGGGTGGTCCCGGTCTCGGCCCGACCGACACCTTCGCGCGCGACGGCACCATCACCCAGCGCGACGTCGTCTCCGCCCCGGCCAGCGGCCAGCGCGTGATCGTGGTGGTGCGCGCGCCCGGGCTCGCTGCCCCCGACGAGGAGGTGGTGGCCGAGCGGAACCGCCTCCTCGCCGCGCTCAAGGAGGCGCAGGAACAGGCCCGTGGCCGCAGCGCGTTCGTCGCCGGGCTCTCGCACGAGCTGCGCACGCCCCTCAACGCCATCCTCGGGTACTCCGAGCTGGTTCAGGAGGAGCTGCGCGACCAGGGCGTGGACATGGACGAGGAGCTGGGCGCCATCCAGGGCGCGGCCCGCCACCTCCTCACGCTCGTCAACAACGTCCTCGAGCTCTCGCGCCTCGACGCGGGGCGCACGTTGGTCGCCGAGATCGTCCCGCTCGCCGGCGCGCTGAACGACGTGAAGGCCACGATGCGGCCCCTGGCCTCCAGGAACGGCAACCAGCTCAAGGTGTCGATCCGCGACGGCGTGATGGCGATCCGAGGGGACGACCTCCGCTTCCGTCAGGTCCTCATCAACCTGGTGGGCAACGCCTGCAAGTTCACGAAGAACGGCAGGATCGACGTGATCGCCCGGTACGAGCAGGCGGATGGGCGGGTCGCGATCGACGTCACCGACACCGGGATCGGCATGACGCCCGAGCAGGTGGGACGGCTGTTCCAGGACTACGTCCAGGCCGATCCGAGCATCCGCAAGGAGTACGGCGGGACGGGGCTGGGCTTGTCGTTGTCGCGGCGGCTGGTGGAGGCGATGGGCGGAACGCTCACCGTGACGAGCGAGCACGGGAAGGGCTCGACGTTCACCCTCCGCCTCCCGTGGGGCGATGCCCGACGGACCCTCATCCCCGACGCGGTGAGCCTGACGTCGTTGGACCTGCGCACCGATCCGCTCCTGGTGGTCGACGATCGCCCAGCGGCCTCGCGCGACCGGTGGGCGCGGGAGCTCGCGGAGCTCGGGGTGGTGGTGGAGTGGCTCGCCGAGGCCCCGCCCGACCAGGTCTCGGGTCGCGCCGTGCGCGGGATCTGGGTGGACGGGTACCCGGAGCGGCTGGCGGCGCTCGCGCGCTCCGACGCGCTCTCGGGCGTCCCGCTGCTGAGCTCCGACGAGCCCGATCTGCAGCTGCCCTCCGTCGGTTGGCTCCAGCCCCCCGTGAGCGCGCCCGACGTGCTCGCCATGCTCCGTCGCCTCGACCGCACGGTGTCCGGCGCGCTGGTGGTGGGCACCGACGGCGCTGCGGTCGACCGCCTGGTGGACGCGCTCACCCGCCGCGAGTGGTACGTCGCTCGCGCCCACCGCCCCGGTCATCGGTTCGCGGTGGCACTGGTCGTGGGTGGCGATCCCCCGGGCGACATCGAGCCGAGGCGGGTGATCCGTCTCGGTCCCTCCGGCGACCTGCCCCTGGTGGACGACGACGACGTGCTCGTCGACATGATCGAGGTGGCCACGACCTTCGGCAACGAGGTGGCCGAGCCCGCCCCGAGCATCTGATCACGAGCGGCGCAGCGCCTGCAGCTCGGGGTCGTCCGGGAACACCTCGAGCGCGGCCTGGAGGTGCTCCTCGGCCGCCCCGTCCATCCCCTCGGCGCGCAGGGACTCGACCCGCACCACGGCCTCGAGCGGGTCGCGCGGACGCCAACGCTTGACCACGGTCGCCTCGCGGAAGCGCACGGCGTCGTCGGCCCCCGGGCCCTTCTCCATCAACGCCAGCGTCCGCTCGCGCAGGTCGCGCTGGTCGTAGCGCGTGGCCGCCTCGACGACGGCGCGGAGCCGACCGGGCTTGCCGTCCGCCAGCGTCAGGACCCGGTTGGCCAGCTCGTCCCGTTCCGGGCGCTCGGCCCGCACCATGCGGCGGACGGTCCCGCGGATCTGCCGATCACGGACGCTCTCGAGCCAGAAGGGCGCGCCCAGGAGCCCCAGGATCACGACGATCCCGAGGACCACCTTGAGCGGCATGAACATCGAGAGGGTCTCGATGAGCTGGCCGAGCACGCGCGCCATGGGCCCGCTCTATCAAGCCTCGCCAGCGACCGACACGAGATCCATGGCGGCCAGGTGGTTCATCGCGCGGACGAAGTCGGGCGGAGGCAGGACAGTGATGTCCTCGGTCGCGTGGACGACCGCGATCGGGACCCACCTTCGGCCGTCGTACCAGAACAGCTGGTCGGACAGCGGCTCCTCCGCGCGCTCGGCGGCGTGGCCCAGCGCGGCAGCCAGGACCTGCAGCGCGTCGATGGCGCGAGCGGAGTCGAGCGTGACCACGAGCAGCTGGTCGCGGCTGGGCACCGCCGCCACGATGCCACCGAGGGGCATCGGCGCGAGCAGGTGCGTCAGGCGGGTCATGCGGGTCGCAGCCAACCCATCACCGGACACCACGAAGGACAGCCCGTCCACCGTGTCGACCGGTCGCAGATCGGTGGTCCGGCTCGTACGATCGAGCAGGGCTTCCGCGAGCTTCCAGGCCGTGACGGCATCCAGGTCCATCACCTCGAGATCGTTGGGGGTCACGGGGCGGACCCCGTCCCCGTCCAGCAACACCAGGGACAGCCACAGGTGATCCCGCACGAACTCGCGACTGACTTCCGTCGGATGGGATGACAAGGCCAATCGCAGGGACGTGGACAAATGCACCTCCATGGATCCATCGCCGGCTCGCCCCGATCCTGTTGTCGAATCTTGTCTGTGGGCGTCGGCCGATCGGGGCGCTAGACAGTGGCGATGGACATCTCCATCACGAACGTTCTCCTCGATCTCGGTGCCGGACGGCGCGGGACCGACATGGGTCCCTCGGCGATGCACGTCGCCGGGCTGGTCCCCCACCTGAAGGCCCTCGGGCACCGCGTGGTCGACGTGGCCTCGGTGTCCGGAGCCACCAGCTTCGAGAACTCGGAGCCGGGCGATCCGAAGGCCCGCTTCCTGCCCACGATCGAGCGGACCTGCCGGGAGATCGCGGATCGGGTGGAGGCCGACGTCGAGGCCGGCCGCTTCCCGCTGGTGTTGGGGGGAGACCACGCCCAGGCGATCGGGACGATCTCCGGCCTCGCTCGTGCCTACCGTCGACGCGGGCAGCGGGTGGGGGTCGTCTGGGTGGACGCCCACACGGACATGAACACCCCGGATACCACCGTCTCCGGCAACATCCACGGCATGCCGCTGGCCTCGCTGCTGGGCTACGGCCCGCCGGAGCTCGTGCGGATCGCCGGGGAGGAGCCGGCGCTGCGTCCGGAGAACGTGGCCATCATCGGGGTCCGCGACGTGGACCGGTCCGAGACGAGCCTCGTCACGCGGACGGGCGTGCGCGTGTTCACCATGTCCGAGCTGGACGAGCGGGGGACCGCCCTGTGCGTCCGCGAGGCGTTCGAACACGTCTCCAAGGCCAGCGGGGGCGTGCACCTGTCCTTCGATCTGGATGGCGTGGACCCCGAGGACGCGCCGGGGGTCGGCACGCCGGTCCCGGGTGGCCTGACGCTGCGAGAGTCCCACCTGATCTGCGAGCTCGCGGCGGCGCGGCGGCTGATCGGCATGGAGATGGTCGAGCTCAACCCGACGCTGGACGAGCGCAACAAGACCGGCGAGCTCGCGGTGTGGCTCATCCAGTCCGCGATGGGCAAGACGATCCTGTAGTGCGGGTCGGCATCGTCCAGTTCAAGGCACGGCGCGGGGATCTGCAGGGATCTCGTGCGGCGCTCGCGGAGCTGGCGATGGCGGCGGGGGAGGGCGTCGATCTGTTGGTGCTGCCCGAGATGGCGGCCACCGGCTACGTCTTCCCCGATCGCGAGGCGGTGGCGGCGGTCGCGGAGCCCGCGCGGGGACCGACCTGCGAAGCGCTGGCAGCCGTGGCGCGTGCGCGGGGCTGCTTCGTCGTGGCGGGCTTCCCCGAGCGGGACGGCGACCAGCTGTTCAACAGCGCGCTGGTGATCGATCGCGAGGGCGAGCTGCGCTTCACGTACCGCAAGACGCTGCTCTACGACGAGGACCTGCACTGGGCCACGCCGGGCGACAGCGGGTACGCCACCTTCGACACCGGAGCAGGCCGGTTCGGCGTCGGCATCTGCATGGATCTGAACGACGACCGGTTCGTCGCGTGGGCGCGTGACGCTGCACCCGACGCGATCGCGTTCCCCACGAACTGGGTGAAGGATCCCGAGGGGACGGACGCGTGGCGCTACTGGGCCTGGCGGCTGGACGGCGTGCGCTCGGCGCTCGTGGCCGCCGACACCTGGGGCCGCGAGGGCGCGACGACCTTCGAGGGGCGCTCGTGCGTGCTGCGCGATCGGACGGTCCTCGCCTGGCTCCCCGACGAGGGGGACGGGTGGGCGCGGGCCACCCTCCCGGTGTGGTAGAACGCCCATCGGGAACGGGCGAAGGCCGGGTATCCCTGGCACGCGACCTGCTTCCCCCATGATCCGACCCAGGAGCGACGGATGAAGGAGATGCTGATCCTCGGCGCGGGGACGGGGGGCTCGCTGATGGCGAACCTCCTCTCTCGTGGCCTGCCCTCCGGGTGGCGGGTGACGGTGGTCGATCGCGACGACCGCCACCTGTACCAGCCCGGCCTGCTGTTCGTGCCCTTCGGCGCGCCCACGCACGAGCTGATCCGCTCACGCCGATCGCTCCTGGATCCCGAGGTCCGCTTCGTGACCGCGGAGATCGATCGGATCGATCCGACGCAGAAGACCGTGGCGCTGCAGGGGGGCGAGCGTCTGTCGTACGACGTGCTGATCATCGCCACGGGCACCGTCGTCCGTCCCGAGCAGACCCAGGGGCTGACCGGCGAGGGATGGCTGCAGACCGCGTCCGACTTCTACACGCTGGAGGGCGCCGAGGCCTCGGCCCGGATCCTCGAGCGGCTCGATCGCGGGCGGCTCGTCGTCAACATCGTCGAGATGCCGATCAAGTGTCCGGTGGCGCCGCTGGAGTTCGCGTTCCTCGCGGACGCGTACCTGACGGAACGCGGCGTGCGCGACCAGGTCGAGATCGTGTACGCCACGCCGCTCGACGGCGCGTTCACCAAGCCCAGGGCCTCGGCCACGCTCGGCGGGCTGCTCGAGACGAAGGGTGTGCGGGTGGTGCCCAACTTCGCGGCGTCCGAGGTGGACGGCGCCCACCGCAAGCTGCGCTCGTTCGGGGGCGAGGAGCTCGACTACGACGCGCTGATCACCATCCCCCTGCACGGTGGCAGCAAGCCGATCGTGGAGAGTGGGCTCGGCGACCAGCTCGGCTTCGTCCCGACCGACAAGCACACGCTGCAGGCCAAGGAGCATCCCGACATCTTCGTCCTCGGCGACGCGACGGACCTTCCGGCGAGCAAGGCGGGTGCGGTCGCGCACTTCCAGGGTGAGGTCCTCATCGGCAACGTCCTGCGGTACATCGAGGGCCGGCCGCTGCTGCCCGAGTTCGATGGCCACGCGAACTGCTTCATCGAGACCGGCCACGGCAAGGCCATGCTGATCGACTTCAACTACGACACCGAGCCGCTCCCGGGGCGCTTCCCGCTGCCGGGCGTCGGTCCGTTCACCCTGCTCGAGGAGAGCGCCGTGAATCACTGGGGCAAGCTGTCGTTCCGGTGGGTGTACTGGAACATGCTGGTCCGCGGCCTGCCGCTGCCCTTCGAGCACCGGATGCAGCGCGCCGGGAAGTGGAGCTGATGATGGACACCGAGAACGTCGACCTGCAGCGCCGCCTGGAGGCCATCGACCGCAAGCTCGATCTCGTGATCGAGCGGCAACGGTTCGTGGAGGATCTGATCGCCGAGATGACCCCGGTGGTCCGCGAGGTGATCAAGTCGGGATCGAGCCAGCTCGCGAGCATGGAGGAGCGCGGATGGTTCCGCTTCGGCGGTGAGCTGCTCGCCGCGCTGGACCAGGTGGTCGCGACGACCAGCCCCGAGGACGTGCGGGAGCTGGCGACCCACATCGGCCCCCTCGTGAGCACCCTCCGTCGGGTCTCGGATCCCGAGATCCTCGATCTCGCGAACGAGGCGACCGACATCGTGACCCACGCGGACGAGGTCCGTCCGGTGGGCATGATGGGGATGGTCCGCGCAGGCACGGAGGCCGACGTGCAGCGCGGCATGGGGGTGGCCCTCGAGGTGCTGCGTCACCTCGGGCGTCACCACGCCTCCGCCCCCCGCACGCCGGCACCCCCTGCGCCGCCGGCCGCCCCGCCCGCTCCGACCGCCGCTCCGAAGGCCACGCCCGCGCCCGCGCCCGCCGTGAAGCTGTCCCCGCAGCCGGCACCCTCGCTCGAGACGGTCACCTGGGAGGGGAGGGCCTTCACGGCCGAGGGCTTCCTGCTCGATCCGAGCACCTGGGACGAGGACCTCGCTCGGAAGATGGCCGACGGTGTGGGCATCGCGCTCACCGACGACCACTGGCAGGTGATCCGCTGGATCCGCGCGGACTACGCGTCGACGGGCGCCTCTCCGAACGTGCGTCGTGTCGCGTCGGGCTCCGGTGTGGGCACGAAGCGGATGTACGAGCTCTTCCCCAAGACCCCGGGCAAGACCGCGGCGATGCTCTCGGGCGTCCCGAAGCCCGTGGGTTGTGTCTGAACCGGAGGTCGACGTGCCCTTTCCCTTCCAGGCCGAGAAGAACCCACAGGAGAACCGTCGGATCGCGCTGATCTGCGCGAAGGGCGGTCTCGACGAGTGCTACCCGGTCCTCATCATGGCGAACGCCGCCCGCATGGTCGGCATCGACACCAGCATCTTCTTCACGTTCTATGGGCTCGACGTCGTCACCGAGAGCCGCGTGGACCACCTGTACGTCAACATGGTGGGCAACCCCGCGAGCCCCATCCCGCCGATGCTGGCCGGGCTGCCGGGGATGGAGTCGCTCGGTGCGCACTTCATGGCGAAGAAGATGACCGAGCTGGATCTTCCCGGTCCGCGCGAGATGATCCGCATCCTGCACGATTCCGGGACGCGGATGTACGGCTGCGAGCTGGCGATGAAGATGTTCGGGCGGACGGAGAAGGATCTGCTTCCCGAGGTCGAGGCGGTCATCACCGCGACCGACTTCTTCGAGAAGACCGTCGGGGCCGACATCATCTTCGTGTGATCGATGGGTGGTAGGGTGGGGCATGAGACGGTTCCCCCTCCACCTCCAGATCCTCGCGGGCATGGGGCTGGGCCTCGTCGGCGGTCTCCTGCTCAACCTCGCCGGCTCCCAGGGCCTGCTCGACCGGCACGACGTCCTGTTCGCGGGCGCGGTCGGCGAGTGGGTCGGCAAGGTCTTCCTCGCGCTGCTGAACATGGTGGTGGTGCCGCTCGTCGCCTCCAGCATCGTCTCGTCCTTCACCGGGCTCGGCGGTCAGGGCGGCATGGGGCGTATCGGCGCGCGCATCGGCGGCTACTACCTCCTGACCAGCGTGCTCGCGATCGCCACCGGCATCCTGCTCGTGAACCTGATCCGACCGGGTGAGGGCGTGGACTACGCCTCGCTCATGGAGGCCGCCCGAGGCGAGCTCGCCAGCCGCGAGATCCACCCGCCGGACGTGGACGCCACCGCGGGGGTCGGCGTGGGCCAGATCGTGGCCGACATCGTCCTGCGCACCATCCCGCCCAACGTGATCGACGCCGCGCGGTCCAACACCACCATCCTGTCGGTCCTGTTCTTCAGCGTCGTGTTCGGCGCCTCGGCCGTCGCGACCGGGGGCGATGCGCTGAAGCGCGTCGACGAGCTCTCCGCGGCGGTCTACGCCGTCATGACCACGATGACCAACGGCATCCTGCACCTCGCGCCGCTCGGCATCTCCGGGTACGTGTTCTTCGTGACCTCGACCACGGGCGTGTCGCTGGCGGTCGTGCTGTTCTGGTACATGGTGACCGTCGCGCTGGGGTTGGTGGTCCACGCCTGCGTGACGCTGCCCGCGCTCCTGCGGCTGGTCGGCGGACGCTCGCCGATCGCCTACCTCCAGGAGGTGCGGGAGGCCCTGCTGACGGCGTTCTCGACGGCGTCGAGCGCTGGGACCCTGCCGCTGACCCTGCGGTCCGTCCAGCGCGCGGGGGTGCCCGAGCACGTGGCGACCTTCGCGCTGCCGCTGGGCGCCACCGTGAACATGGACGGGACGGCCCTGTACGAGGTCGTGGCGGTGTTGTTCATCAGCCAGATGCTGGGCGATCTGTCGCTCGGCCAGCAGGTGGTCGTCGCGTTCACCGCGCTGCTGGCGAGCGTGGGCGCCGCCGGGATCCCACACGCGGGCCTCGTGATGATGGTGGTCGTGATGCAGGCGGTGGGGTTGCCGACCGACGCCGTGCTCGTGATCCTCGCGGTCGATCGCGTGCTCGACATGGGGCGGACGACCGTCAACGTGTGGTCCGACATGGTCGGCGCGGCGCTCGTCGCTCGATTCGAGGAGCGCCCCGCAGCCGCGGGCGAGGTAGCCTGATCCGGGGGGAGTTTGGGGGCGTTCGTCCTCGAGCAGCTGGTGGGGCGTGGTGGACAGGCAGACGTCTACCGGGCCCGCCACGTGGCCACGAGCCAGCCGGTGGCCGTGAAGGTGATGACGGGGAGCTTCGACGAGGAGCGCCTGGCCGCCTTCCGCCACGAGCTGCGCACGGTCGCGGGCCTCGACCACCCGCGGATCGTGCGGATCCTGGGCATCGGTCGTGACGACGACGACGTGCCCGTGGGGCTCGAGCCGGGGACCCCGTGGTTCGCCATGGAGCTCGGGACCGCGACCCTGCGGGGACGGGTGGACGACTGGGAGGGCTTGCGTCTGGTCGTCCTCGACCTGCTCGACGCGCTGGCGCACGCCCACGCGCGCGGCGTGCTCCACCTCGATCTGAAGGCGCGCAACGTGCTCCTCGGGTGCCGACGGGGCGGTGGGCTCGAGTCGGGGCTGCTCTCCGGCCTGCGTCTGTCCGACTTCGGCGTCGCGCGCTCGCTGCTCCACACCGGAGACGCGCGCGTCGTCGGCACCCCGGCCACGATGTCGCCCGAGCAGGTGCGGGGTGAGGGGCGCCGCTTCGGGCCGTGGACCGATCTGTATGGGCTGGGCCACCTCGTGTGGGAGCTCGCGACGGGGCAGCGGGCCTACCGCGGCAGCTCGAGGGAGATCCTGCAGGCCCATCTGCGGGGAGTGTTGCCCGCCTTCGAGCCCAACTTCGAGGTCCCCGGGGATCTGCTGGACTGGATCCGGTGGTGCACGGCGATGGATCCCGCGGCGCGGCCGCAGCGCGCCCTCGACGCCAGGCTCGCGTTCTCGCCCATGGATCTCCCGCGCCGGTCGACGGGGAGGGGACGCGCCTCGATCCCGCCGCCGCCCGAACGCGACGCGTCGACCCTGGACCTGGACGGGTGGACCGACGAGGTCCCGCTCCCCGCGCCGCAGGAGGCGCCGCTCCCCCCGACGTACGAGCGTCCGCCGCTGCCCAACGACTGGCGGCGCTTCGACACCGGGATCCTCGCGCCGGTGCTCGCGGACGCCGGGGTGGGGCTGCTGCCGTTCGCCATCCCTCGCCTCGTCGGGCGAGAGCTCGAGATGGACACGCTGTGGGGTGCGCTGCTCGACGCCGACCTCACCGGGCGTCCACAGGTCCTGGCGGTCCGTGGCCCGGCGGGCATCGGCAAGACGCGGCTGGTGACGGCGTTCGCCGAGCGGGTCCACGAGCTCGCTGGCGGGCTGATCCTGCGCGTGCGCCACCACGCCGCCCCCGATCCCTCCGACGGTCTGGCGGTCGCCTTCGCGCGGTCGGCGAACCTGACGGGACTGACGGGCGCCCTGCTCGAGGCTCGGATCGAGGAGGCGCTGCGGGGCATGGGGCTCGTGGAGGCCTGGCAGCCCCGGGCGCTCGCCTCCTGGGTCGAGGGTGTCCGGACGCCGACGGTGCCCGAGATCGCGCACGGCCTGGCGGCGCTCGCTCGCCAGCGGCCCGTGTTGCTGGTGGTGGACGACGCGCGCTTCGCGACCGAGACCCTGCGTGTCGTGCGGGCGCTCACGGAGGTCACGGAAGCGGCGCGCGTGTGCGTCGTGTTGCTCAGCCGGACCGGGGACGCGATCGAGACCTCCGAGGAGGTCCGCTCGTTGCTCGATCCGCTGGGTCCGCTGGCGATCGACCTCGGCCCGTTGACCGAGGAGGCCACCGAGCGGCTCCTGAGGGGCTGGGTCGGCTGTGACGCGGCGCTCGCCGGTCGGATCGCGGGGCGCGCCCGTGGACATCCGGGGCTCGCGTTGGGGCTGGTGCGGACGTTGGTGGAGGACGGTCGGCTGGTCGCGACGCCCGAGGGGCTGGCGGTCAGCGACGGTCCGGAGCCCGATCTCCCCGCGGACGTCACCGAGTCGGTGTCGCGTCGCCTGGCGGCGCTCCCTTCCGCGGCGCGCGCCGCTCTCGAGCGGGTCGCGGTGGCCGGGTTGTCGACGACCCGTCCGCCCGAGGTCCTGCTGCTGGCGGAGCTCGTCGCGCCGGTCCGCGGGAGCGGCTGGGAGGTCCCGCCCGTCGTGGCCGATGTCGTGGTCGCGACCATGCGCGCCGAGGGCAGGCTCGCCGCCGAGCACCTGCGCGTCGCGTCCCAGCCGGGCCTCGGACCCGAGCGGCGCGGGTATCACCTCGTCCAGGGAGGGCGGCCGGACGAGGCCGTGGACCCCCTGCTCGAGGGTGCGGAGGCGGCGCGCGTGCGCGGGGACATCCGCTCTTCGGCGCGAATGGTGGATCTCGCCGCCCAGGCGCTCGAGGCGCTGCAGGAGGACGATCCCCGGTGGGCCGCCTGGTGGGAGCAGCGGATCGGGGTCCTGCGGAGCTCCGGGGCCGTGCGCGAGCTCGAGCAGGAGGTCGACCGCGTGGTCCCGATCGCAACCGAGCGTGGCTGGGAGGCCGTGCTCGCTGGCGCGTCCGAGTCGCGTGCGCTGATCGCGCGGCAGAAGATGGAGCGCCAGGTCGCGAAGGACTGGGCCATGGACGCGGTCCGCCGCTGGACGGCGCTGGGGCGCACGCGCGACCGATTGCGGGCGATGACCAACGCCGCGGGCTTCCACGTCGACGATCGGGACGAGGTGACCGCCACCCGGCTGGTGGCCGAGGTCCTCGCGGATCCCGACACGGCCGTGCGTGAGCGGATGGCGGTTCGCGCCAACCTGGCGCTGCTGCACACCTCGATGGGTCGACACGAGGAGGCCATCCGCGAGCTGAGCCGCAGCGCGGAGGAGCCCGACGCCGAGCAGGACGACGCCCTGTTCGGGACGGTCCACCGAGAGCTGGCCTACCACCTCATCGTCCTGGGGAAGCTCGACGAGGCGAGGCTCCACCTGGAGATCGCGGAGGCCTCCGCCCGTCGCAGCGGCACCGCCCTGATGCTCGCCCGGGTCCTCCAGGTGCGTTCCTGGTGGCACTACCTGACGGGCGATCCCGGGGAGGCCATGCGGCACACGGTGCTCGCGGCCGACCTGTACGAGCGGGTGGGTGGGTATCCGGAGGTCGCCCGCCTGACGGCCGCCATCTACCACGCGCTGGCGGAGGAGTGGACCCAGGCGGGGGAGGGGGCGCGGCGCTACCTGTTGCGCGGCGCGCGGGCCGGCAACAACGCCCTGACCGCGCGGCTCGTCCAGTTCGCGGCGGAACCCGTGGCCGACCCCGCGGCGGCGTGGGCGGAGCTGGAGCCCCAGATCGGCCACCTGACGCCAGCGGACTTCCTCACCGTGCCGCTGCTCGAGACGGTGGAGCAGAGGCGTCCAGAGGTGGCGGATCGCGTGCGAGCGGCGATCCGCCGGCTCGTCACTCGCCCGGGGTGGCCAGGATGACGCTGCGGTAGGTCCGGTCCGGGTCGTTCGGGCTGATGGGCGCCGGGTTGACCATGCTGCCGCCCTCGGTGACCGTGCTCGCCATCCAACTGTCGGGGAGGGCGCCGTCGCCGACGGGGTCCTTGCGCTGCATCGAGCGGATCACCGCGCCGTCGGGGCCACCGGCGAACGCGGGGCCGCCGTCGCCCGCCTTGTCCATCAGGTTCGCGTCCGGATCGAGCAGGAACAGCTCGAGCGCCTCGTCCTTGAGGTACAGCCGGGACTGCCGATCGTCGTTGAAGGCGTTGATGACGAGGTCGCCACCGAGGAAGGCGGTGTGCTCGTCCTGGGGAGCGCCGTCGACGTAGGCCTCGAGGACGTGGTCGACGATCGAGAAGCGGCCGTTGGCCGGGATCACCGATCCGGGCGGGATGCCGACCACGAAGTCGTCGACCCCCGCGATCTGCCACATGTCCAGCTGCAGATCACGGTCGGTCAGGTTGCGCAGCTCGATGAACTCGTCGAAGCCGTTGATGTCCTTCTCGTGCGCCCCGTACCAATGGACCTCGTCGATCACGATGTCCCCGGGCTGCAGGCCGTTCTCGCCGACCCACTCCCGCCCGAAGCGGCGCCCGTTGCGCCACAGGTACTTGAAGTAGTCGTCGAACTGCTCGGCCAACCGGCCGCCGTGGAAGACCAGCAGGTATTCGTCGTTGGACTGCGTCGCCGACGCGGACCAGTTGAAGGAGCCGGAGATGACGATCGGGTTGGCGCCGTACGCGTCGATCACCATCGTCTTGCTGTGCAGACGGCCGCCGCCGGCCTGGTAGTCGCCGGGCAGCGAGCTCGCGTCGTCGCCGTCCATGCGGAGCGGAACACCGGCCCCGAGCATGCGGTAGGCCTCGTGGTACTGGCCGTTGCTGTGCAGCTGGGACTGGTCGATGACGCCTGCGACGCCGTAGGTCGGGTCGCCCGGAGTCGCGATCCCGCGCCGGATCAGGTCCTGCTGCTTGCGGATCAGCGCGGAGCCGAGCTGGTCCTTGGTCATCGCGAAGATCGTGAACTCCACGGACTCCTCGGCGGCGTCGACCAGCTCGAGGATGCGCCCCATGGCGTCTTCCTTGGGCGCGAACCAGACCTCGACCTCCGTGTCGCCGATCTGGTAGGTCCGGCCGTTGTCGATGGCGACCTTGGACTGGCCGAAGTTGCCCTCGAACATCTGGAGCTGCTCGGCCGTGAAGTCCGCCGCGAGGTACGGGTCGTCCATCATCGCGAAGTTGTTCGAGTTCTGCCGCAGGTCCGAGTTGGACCAGTTGGCGGTGCTCGCGAACACGAACCGGTCGTCCACCACCATGAACTTGTCGTGCATGATGTGGGCGAGGTTGCCGACGGTCATCGGGATGTGGCGGTCGAGGAACATCTCGTAGCCGCTGTTGTTGAGGTGCCCGGCGTCGCCGACCATGGTCACGTCGACGCCGCGGTCCCAGGCCCGCTCGAACGCGTCGACCACGTCCTGGTTGCTGAAGCCCATGACGGCGAAGTGGATGGAGGACCGGGCGCCGTCGATGAGGTCGACCATCACGCGGATGGCGTCGGCGTGCCACACGGTGTCGAGGCGGGAGCCCGGGTCGTTGAAGAACACGTCGACCCGGCTGCCGCGCGTGCTGTCGAGGTCGGCCTGGGACGGAGGCGGGTTGCAGGCCGACAGCGCGAACGCCGCGACCGTGACCATCGGAACGAGCTGCGCGCGCATCAGAAGGCCTCCGACCGATCGAGGTGGTCCTGCCACACGTCCATGAGCGCCTGGAGGTCACCGGTCGGTGTGGACGCGGTGGCCAGCTCCCACATCACACCGTCGATGAGCTGGTCGGTCTCGACGGGGCTGCCGCGGTAGAGCCGGGCGGCGTTGAACAGGTCGTGGGTGATGACCATGCCGCGCGCCTGGCCGCGTCGTCCCGAGGGCTGGTCCTCCCAGTCGAGGATGACGAGCGTGGGGACGACGGGGTCGGTCACGCGGCGCTTGTCCACGTCCGGCGTCTCGTTCTCGAAGACGCGGCTGACGGCGCTCGAGGAGTCGCCGAAGTCCGGGCCGACGACGACGCGCACGTCGAACCCGCGCTCCGCCTTGTCCTGCAGGGCCTTCGACAGCCCCTCGTTCGCGAGGTCGTTCGTGAGCACCCAGATGGAGGAGCGGGCGCCGTAGATCCCGTCCACGATGCGCTTGGTGAGCCGCTCCTGCGGGCCGAACCACATCTGGAGGTCGACGTCGCTGTCCGTGCCGTAGCGCCAGCGGAAGTCGGTGATGCTCTTGTTGGGCGCGTCGTAGGCGTCGACGGCCGTGGCGTCGGTGCCGCCGAAGAGCTGGTTGTGCTCGCGCAGCAGGTCCTCGATGAGCTCCTCGCCCTTCATGTCGAACAGGATGCGCGTCCCGTCCGCGAGGGAGCCGACGTGGCTCGCGGCGAGCACGGTCTGGCTGTCCGCCACGACCCACACGTCGCTCATCTTCGTCATCTCGGAGGTGAAGACCACGTCGGCGTTCAGCGTGAACTCGAAGTAGGTCAGGCCCGCGTCGGCGAGGCGCACCGGGACCTCCGCGTCGAGCAGGCGACGGATGCCCTCGGTGTCGGCCACGTCCGCGTCGGTCACGACCTCGACCTGGATCCCGCGGTCCCAGGCCTCGATCAGCGCGTCCGCGATGGTCGGGTCCTCTCCGGTGGGGAGGGCGACGTGCAGCGTGTCCTCGGCGGTCGCGATGCGCTGGACGAACGCGTCGGCGGCGGACGCCTCGTCGCGGACCGAGGTGACGGTCGCGCCGTAGAACAGCTCGGACGGATCGGGCTCGGCGCAGCCCACGAGGCCGGCGGCGAGCAGCAGCGAGAACGGGGTCCTCATTCGAAGCTCCCGGTGGCGAAGGCGCCGCTGTAGTCGGGCGAGTTGGGGCGCCCGGGCGAGGCGAAGGTGTTGGCGCGGCACCGCTCTGCCACGCGGTCGTTGTTCGGCACGTCGACCTCGGCGTCCGTGTAGTAGTGCCAGGAGTGCGGGAAGCCGCCCTCACCGCCGAACATCAGCTCGAGGCGCTCCATCGAGCGGCTCATCACGCCGTCGTACCCGCCCGCGAACGGGGGGCTGTCCTCGCTGCCGATGGGCTCGACGAGGCGGTCGTCAGCGTCGCGGAGCGTGATCTGGAGCGCGTCGCCGTACGCGAAGGCCATCTCCTCGATGATCAGGTCCGGCTCCGGGAAGCAGCCCGAGCTCTTGGCCGCGATGAACAGGTGGTCCCCGACGGGGAGCTTGCCCTCCATCTGCGGCAGCACCCAGGTCTGCACCTTGGCGCCGGTCACGAGCAGCTGCCAGCCGGTCAGGTTGAGGGGCCGGGCGGACTCGTTGCGGAGCTCGACGAACACGTCGGAGGGGTCCCAGTTGCCGTTCTCGTCGACCGAGCCCGACCACATGACCTCGGAGATCTTGACCGTGCCTCGCTCGGAGGAGTTCGGCTCTCCATCCTCGAGGCCCGTGCGGTACCCCACGCCCTGGGTCGGTGGCGGGGGCTCGGGGTTGCACGCCGTCAGCGCGAAGAGGACGGCGGGTGGCAGCGACAGGTACGTCAGCGTGCGGAACATCGTGCCCTCCCTCGTCAGAAGTCCACCCGGGTCCCAGCGTACAGCGCCCAGGGCATCGCCGGGTCGGGCGAGCCGAGCGCGGAGCCGGCCTGGCGGTCGATCTCGGTGGCGTAGAAGGCGCCGGGGATGACGACCGCGCCGTTCGCGTAGAGCTGGACGTGGTCGCCGAAGTACCAGCGGAACTCGCCGTCCAGCTCCTGGCCCAGGACGCCGCCCAGGCGTCGCTCGGCGTCGAACTCGGACCGGCTGTACCCGAACGGGGGCGTGATGTCCTGCAGCTGCGAGAAGTTGAGGAAGGTCACGCCACTGTCCTGCAGGAACCACCAACCGGCCCAGAAGCCGACGCCCTGCTCGAGCGTGTACCCGGCGGAGGCGTGCACCGAGCGGGTGCCTGCGATGCGGGTCATGTCCTGCGGGCTGTCGGAGACGCCGTTGCGACCGAGGTAGGCGGTGGGATGCCAGCCCATGAAGCGGTTGAACAGCGTGCCGCCGACCTGCTGGCCCTTCATGCCCACGTAGCCGTGGCTGTACTGCATGCCGTCCTGGCCGTAGGCCGCCCCGTACGCGTCGAAGTAGGACAGCTCGCCCACGAAGCCGCCGATCGCGTCCTGCTCGCGGGTGTCGACGCGCACGCCGGCGCCGTAGGCGAAGCCGTTGGTGTCGACGGGCTGGGCGACGAGCTCCTTGCGGTCGATGCCCTGGCTCATGTCGAAGTGGGCGTACGGCTTGAGGGGGCCGAAGGTGGCGGTGGCGCGCAGCCCGAAGTTGGCGATCCAGTCGTTGTCGGAGAAGTTGCCCAGCTCGCCGCCGTAGCTGATGTCCGAGCCGGTCCCGCGGGCGCCCACGTCCGAGTAGAACGCGTAGGCCGTGAAGTCGGCCGGGCCGGGGATCTCGTCGAAGGACGCCACCAGGCCGTACCGGCGGGTGAGGGTGTCGCCGCGGAACTCGAAGGTCTCGGCGTTCTGCTGGCCGAGGAGGCCGGCGAAGTTGACCTCGTTGTAGTCCGAGGCGACCGAGAACACGTTCATGGGGATGACGGTCAGGGTGCCGACGGTGCCCAGCGGAACGTCGACGCGGACCATGTCGAGCACGTCGGCCAGGACGTAGTCCTTGGCGCCCCCGAGGCCGCCGATCGAGTAGAACTGGCGGCCGATCCGGAACCGGACGCCGTTGTCGGGCGCCGTGAGCAGGTCGACGTACAGGCCGGGGATGTACAGGAAGGTGCCGAACGTGTTGACCGAGCCGATCTGGTCGTCGCCCCACAGGCCGCGGTGGCCGGCGTTGAAGACGAAGCGGACCTGGGGGTCGATCTCGTACGCCAGCGACAGGCTCGCGCCGGTGTACGCGAAGGCGCCCCGGTCGTCGCTGTCGAGGATGGCCTGGTCGCTGGACTCGTCGAGCGGCCGGAAGTCGAGGTTGTCGTACTCGTAGTAGTCGGTCTCGAACAGCCCTTCGACGACGAGCTTGTCCTGGCCCTCCACCTCGGAGTCGCGGTACTCCTGGTCGGGGCGGTTCTGGGCGGAGGCGACGGACAGGCACCAGACGAGCATGCGGTTCTCCCTCGGGCCGCGGCATGTAACGCCGCCGGGACGCGGGGGCTCCTGTCGTCACCCACTCGTCGCGCGCCCAGGAGGGGGCTCCCCGAACGAGAGCCAACCGGAGGGACGCGCCGCGTAGGTGTCGGGCGAGGCAGACCGAGCGCCGAGGGCGGGGGTGGCGAGGGGGGCAGAGCCCCCCTACGGCCTAGAACAAGCGGCGGAGGTCGGTGACCGCCAGCTCCTGGAAGGCGAGGAAGGCCAGGAGGAAGAAGGGCGGCGCGAACACGTAGAGGAGAGCCAGCGGCCAGCCCGTGAACCGCGGGTTGGGGGTGTTCGACGGCGTCGGCTCGCGGTCGCGGAAGTGGGCCCAGGCGATGCCCAGGTTCACGAGCGGGATCATCGAGAACAACGCCAGGAAGCCCGACCAGAACAGCATCCCGACCACGGAGTTCCGTCCGCGGAAGGCTGCCACGACCACCGACAACAGCCAGGTGCCGAGCGTGGCCGCCGCCACCACCTCGACCGAGGCCTGACCGGCGAAGCGCACCAGGCGCGGGGTGACGTGCATCATGCGCTCGAGCCCGGTGTGGGCGAGCAGCCACGCGCCAGCGGACAGACCCATCCCGGCGACGCAGCCCAGCGCGAGCACCCCGCACAGCGCGGTGGGGACGAGCCACAGGCGGTCGCGGCGCGCGCGTGCCTGGGCCTCCGCGCGATCCCGCTCGGCCTTCTCGGCGGCCAGTCGCTCGCGCTCCGCCCGCTCCCGCTTCTCGCGCTCGGCCCGCTGGGCCGCCTTCTCCTTGTTCTTCTCCGACTTGCGCGCCGCGTCCTCCGCCCGACGGCGGCGCGCGGCGGCGGGCCGGCTCTCGCCGACGAAACGCACGATCCACGGCTCGACGGTCCGCGGGGGGTGCAGCACGCGCCACACGGCGTCGGGAAGGTGGACCTGGGTGTCGCAGTGGATGCAGGGCGTGACCCGTTGGTGGCGTCGGTTCACCTCCAACGCCGCGCCGCACGCGGGACAGTTCAGGACCACGGGCTGGTCGGCCACGCCGTCGCGGCGCTGGTCGCGCTCGCCTCCGAGCAGCCGCATGCCCTCCTGCTCGAGCGGGCCGGTCAGCCACTTCGGGGGCGTGTCCACGGGCAGCACGGCACCGCAGGCGCAGGTCAGCGGCTCGTCCCCGCCCCGATCCTCCATGGTCTGGCCGCAGGCCGGGCACAGCGGGGAGGGGAGGGGCTCGGCGGTGATCCGCCAGGTCAGATCCCCCTGGGTGACCGACCGCTTGTCCTCGGCCTCGGGCCACGACTCCTCGAACCGCTCGAGCATCCCGGTGAGGACGTCCCGCGGCACATCGAGCTCGTGGCCGCACTCCGCGCATTCCACCTCGTCCAGCGGCCCGTTCACGGGAAGGTGTGCCCCGCACCGGGGACACTCCGTGCGGAGCCCGAACCTGCCGTACCGCGGATCGGCGTCGAGCAGCAGCGACATGTCGTGCCATCACCCGTCACCGACAACGCCGCAACCCGTGGATAGGAGCGCGCGGTGGACGCCACCCTGGTCGCGATGATGGTCGTCGTGCTGCTCGGGTCCACCGTCCAGTCGACGGTGGGCTTCGGCTCGATGCTGGTGGGCACGGTCGCGGGCGCCCAGCTCCTGCCGCCTGACCAGCTGGTGCCGCTGCTGCTGCCCATCGGGCTGCTGCAGACCGCGGTGGTGGTCGGACGCACCTGGCGCGACGTCGACGTGCGGCTGCTCGGCCTGCGCGTGCTCCCCGCGATGGGCGTGGGCATGGCGGTGGCGGCGCTCGGTCCCGGCGTGGCGGCGCCCGGGATGCGGCCGGTGCTCGGCGTGCTGGTGCTCGCGCTCGCCGCCAAGGAGCTGTTCCGCCGCGGCGAGGCGCGTCCGCTGCCCTGGTGGGGCTCCTCGCTCGTCCTCGTGGGGGCGGGTGTGGTTCAGGCGCTCCTGGCGACGGGTGGGCCGCTGGTGGTGTGGGCCATCGGTCGCGATCCCATCCCGCCGGCGCGCCTGCGCTCGACGCTGAACGCCCTGTGGCTCGTGGTCAACCTGGTGCTCGGTGCCGCGCTCGTGCGGGCGGACCGACTGAACGCCGAGACGCTCCTCCAGAGCACGGCGCTCGTGCCGGCGGCCCTGGTCGGCGTCCCGCTCGGGATGTGGCTGCACCACCGCGTGGACGAGCGCTCGTTCCGCCGGGCGCTGTGGATCGTGCTCGCGGTGTGCGGGCTCCCGCTGATCCTCGCCTGAGCTACTTCTCCTCGACCTGGCCGACGCGCATGACCTCGATCGTGTACTCGCTGAAGGAGTACAGCACGGGGCCCGTGACCTGCAGGCGGGTGCCGACCGGCCAGGTGACACCGCGGCGGTTCAGCTCGGCATCCAGGCCCATCTTCCAGCGCTGGCCCTGGTCGCCGTCGAGGTAGATCTCGCCGAACGTGCTGGGCTCGTTCGCCACGACGCCCTCGACCCGCACCACGCGCGAGACGTGGGTCGCGTCGAGCTCGTCGCCGACGGCCTCGTAGTAGATGGGCTCGGGGCCGCGCTCCACCTCGAGGACGTCGTGGACCATGATCATGGTCTGGTCGAAGGCTTCCTTGATCGCGCGGACGCGCAGCGTGACCCGATCGCCCATGTCGAAGTGGGCGACCTTGCTGTCGCCGAGCACGAAGTACCCGGCGGTGCGGTCCTGCACGAAGTACGACCCGTAGTACTTCTCGTCGCTGTCGATCGACGGGTCGGGCACGCAGCCGCTGGTCTTGAAGTAGAAGCGGGGCAGGAGCGTGACGATGCCGGAGATCTCCGCCGGCAGCTCGCCCGTCGTCGTCCAGCCGTCGCAGTCGCGCGTGGCCGGAGCGTCGGACTGCGCGAACATGGTCTCGAAGTCGCCCGGCGTCGGCAGGTCTGCGATCGCGGTGGCGCCGGTGAAGTCGTAGTTCTGGTCGGTGAACGCGACCGGCTCCATGACGTCGTAGTCGCCGGGCTCGGCGTACCAGGCCCAGGGATCCTCCCGCTGGACGCCCGCGCCGCAGCCGGCCAGCAGGACCGCGATCGCCCCGACGCGGTGCATCAGTAGGTCTCGTACCAGTCGAAGTCGTCGGCGTTGAGCTGCGCCGCACCACCGAACTGGCCGATGGGCCCGATCCAGTGGATGCAGTCGCCCTTGATGTCGAACGTCGACGCGGTGCGGAAGTCGATGGTGTGCGTGCCGTACATGTAGTCGAAGCACACGGAGCTGCCGCCGCAGGCCTCGGGGTCGGTGACCAGCTCGCCCCACAGCTCGACGACGGACAGGCCCTCGGTGGCCCAGCTGAGCTCGTGGCCGTCCATGCCGTCGATCACGTAGACCGGCTGGCCCGTCTGGTTCACGGTGAAGTTGCTGATGACCGTGACCTCGGGGGTGCCGTTGTAGTTCGTGACCTCGGTCACGTCGAAGCTGACGACGTCGCCGGGGTTCAGCCCGTTCGGGTCGAAGCCCACGTCACCGCGGTAGACGTACATCCCGCCGTCCTTGTCCGCGAACCAGAAGCTGACGGTGTTGTTCGTCGGCGTGGCCGGGACGTACCCGCGGGCGGTGACCGTCGCGTTGGTGACGGACAGGGTCACCGCGGTGTTGGTGGTGGCTGCCATGGCGGCGTTGCGCACCGCGAGCACGCCCGCGTCGTTCGTGTACTGCGTGTGGGTCAGGCTCGCGTTGTCGCCGATCGGGTGCCCGCTCCAGGGACCGGTCTGCGAGGGGCCGTCGGCGCAGGCGCCCACGTCCGTGTCGGCGTCGCTGTCCGCGTCCGTGTCCGAGTCGGTGTCGGAGTCCGTGTCGGAGTCCGTGTCCGCGTCCCCATCGTCGTTGGGGGTGGTGTCGATGGTGCTCTGGGGGCCGCGCGGACCGCAGGCCGCGAGCAGCAGGAGCATCAGGTGGAAGGGAGTCGAGCGCATCTGGCCTCCAGGGGCCGGCCACTGTATCCCGCCGCACGCGACCTCGCGCGCGACGATCCGGTGACGAGGGGTCGCGCAAAGGACGGAACGAAGGCCGGGGAGGGCGAGGCCTTGACAGAGTCGGGCCCGTTTCCTGTAGGCTCGGGTCGCTCGCATGGGTGACCGACCCACACATCTCCCGCCAGGGACGCCGTTCGGGGACCACTACACCGTGGAGGGGTTGGTCCGCCTGTCCGAGGGGCGGATGTTCTACCTCGCGAACGACGTGCGTCCGGACCTGCCGACGCGTCGTTGCTGGGCCTGTGGGCACGCGGAGAACCCGCGCTCCGCGCAGACCTGCGCCTCCTGCCAGGCCCCGATGAAGGACCGGCGGTTCCTGGTGTCGGCGCGGTGGTATGCGTCGCGCCACGACGCGTACCTCCGGTACTACGACAAGCACATCGTCCATCCCGGGCTCGCGTCGCCAGTGGACGTGTTCCTGATGGACGACGTGCTGTTCTCGGTCGTCCCGTACGGAGGCGAAGGGCTGATGGTGGACGAGGCCGCGCCGATGTCGAACGGCCGCCTCCTGGATCTCGCGCAGCGGATCGTCGGCACCCTCGCGTTCCTCCATCGCAACGGGATCCGCCTCGCCTGGCTGAACCGCGCGAACCTGCTCGTCGGCACCGACAGCATCATCCGCCTCTACGACCTCGAGGTGGACCACACGCTCGACAACGGCAGCGCGATCCCCGACGAGGATCAGGGCGAGGTCCTGAAGAGCGTCGGGGAGATGCTCCGCCGGTACTGCGACGTCGAGGCCGACGACCTGGCCCGGTTCCTCACGGAGATCGAGGAGGGGATCGAGGTCACCGTCGCCCAGCTCGGCCGGCAGGTGGAGTCCCGCTTCCCGGTGGATGCCCAGCGCACCTACCCGCCGCTCGTCGGTGGGATGAGCGACGTGGGGCTGACCCGCCAGCTCAACGAGGACAACTGGGGCTGGAGGCGCCTCTCGGACCGCACGAAGCTGTTCGTGGTGGCCGACGGCATGGGTGGCCACGACGGTGGCGAGATCGCGTCGGCGCTGGCGGTCAAGACGCTGTGCGACACCGCGCGAGAGCGCCACGAAGGCGCGGACCTCGTGGAGGACGTGCTCGAGTCCCTGCTCGAGGAGTCGTTCCAGGCCGCGAACAACATGGTGAAGGACACCGCGGACGCGAAGGGCACGGACATGGGCACCACGCTCGTGTGCATGCTCATGCTCGACAACCGCGTGGGCTTCCTGGCGAACGTGGGCGACTCCCGCGGGTATCTCCTGCGTGGCGGGACGCTGCACCAGATCACCAAGGACCACAGCCTCGTCCAGAAGCTGCTCGAGAAGGGTCGGATCAAGCCGGAGGACGTGCGTGGCCACCACCACAGCAACATCCTCCTGCGCACCGTCGGCACCGAGCGCGACATCGACATCGACCTGTTCCGCGTCGATCTCGAGCCGGGTGACAAGGTCCTGATGTGCTCGGACGGCCTGTGGAACGAGGTGGAGGACCGGGACATCGAGTCGGTCCTCAACACCTACCAGGACCCCCGCATCGCGACGCGCGAACTGATCCGCGCCGCTCACTTCGGCGGCGGCAAGGACAACGTGACCCTGATGATCGTGACCATCCCGTCCTGACGACGGGGGCTGGTCAGGGGTTCGGGGGCAGGGGAGCGAACCGGGTGGTCGACGGGACCATCTCGGGCAGCTGGACCGTCGGCGCGGGGCAGCGACCGACCGAGGCCTCGGGCACCACGCTCGGCGGCGGCTCGGTCGCGACGTACCCGAGGGCCGCCAGCATGCTCGCCATCTCGGGGTCGGACCCGTCCACGGGCAACGTCTCGTCGTCGGGCGCGAGCCCGATGCCGAACTGCCACACCAGCGTCCGCTGCTTCCAGAGCAGGCGGTTCAGCGGCAGGCGCGACGCTCCGAAGTCGACCTCGCGGGACGCGGGGATCGACATCGTCCCGCGTTGGCCCCCGGTCTCGTCTCCGAGGTAGCCCGAGCACTTCATCTGGCCGCCGACCTCCGCGAGGGGGCGGTTGGGCACGAGGTAGATCTCGCGGGAGCCGAACCAGCCGGGGTGCCAGCAGATCTCGACGGCGCCTGCGTCGTCGGCGACCTCGTGGTCGGTCACCTGGTACGTCGCGAGGAGCTGGCGCGCCTCCTCCGCGGTGGTGGTGCGCACGGTGGCCTTGCTGGTCTCGAGCGGCTCCTCGCCCGGCCAGACGTCCTTGAATCCGCCGGGCACCGTGCAGAGCCCCCACAGCCCCGGGATCGGGATGCCACCCTTCCACGGCGTCGGCGTGAGGCGGTACCCCGCCAGCACGTCGCGTCCGACGGCCTCCTGGAGCGCCTCGCGGTACACCGCGGACTCCTCGAGCGGGCCCTGGTCCTTGCGCAGGTTGACCTTCTCCTCGGGGTCGGAGGACAGGTCGTACAGGGACTCGCGGCCCTCCTGGGTCGCCCACTTCTGGTCGCCGTGCAGCACGCCCCAGTGCTCCATCCCGTAGAGCGGGTGACCGAACGCCAGGTCACGGTCTCGGAAGGCCTGGTCGGCGCCCGGCTCGCCCTGGGCCAACGGTACCAGCGAGCGCCCCTCGAGGCCCTCGGGGATCGGCGCGCCCACGAGATCGAGGACCGTCGGCGTCACGTCGAGCAAGGACGTGGGCGCATCGGGGGAGCTCGCGCCGATCCCCTTGGCGCGGATCACCAGGGGGACCTTCAACAGCTCGTCGAACACGGAGTGTCCGTGCTCGTGGCCGCCGTGCTCCCAGAACTCCTCGCCGTGGTCCGAGAACAGGACCAGGACGTCGTTGTCGTCGAGACGCTCGATCAACCGCTGGATCTGGTCGGTCGCGTATCGGATGTTGTTGTCGTACCGGTCACGGACGTACTGCTGGATCTGGGGATCGCGGGCGGCGCCGGCCTTCTGGACCTCGTTGCGCTCGAAGTCCTCGCGTAGACCACCCCGCGCGTCGCCCGCGTACTTGTTTCGATACGACGCGGGCTCGAGGTACGGCAGGTGGGCCGACATGTAGTGGACCTGGAGCAGGACGTCGCGCCCGTCGTGCTGATCGAGCCAGCGCAGCGCGTCGTCCGTGGTCGCGGTGGCGGAGGGCCACAGCCCGTCCACCTGGTGGTAGTCCCAGTCCCGGTCCATGTCGAAGTTGCTCGACAGGTACACGTTGCCCGCGATGAACGCCGTCGCGAACCCGCGGCCAGAGAGCTGGTGTTGCAGCGTCTCCGTCGCGCCCCAGCGCTCCGGGTACCGGCCGGTGAGGAGCGCGCGCGTGCTCGGCAGGGTCCAGGGCGCGACGGACCTCGTGTTGGCGAAGACGGCCGCCTCGGACTTCAGGTGGTCGATGCTGGCCGTCGTGTCGCGGTGGTACCCGTACAGCGAGAGGTGGTCCGGCCGCAGCGTGTCGACGAACACCATCAGGACGGTGACCGGGTCCGCCTTTCGCGTGGCGATGGCCGGCGCCTCGAGGAACACCAGGTCCTCGTCCGCGTTCGCGCCGGGGGCGGTGGTCACGGTGAGGCGCACGTCCTTGCCCGACCAGGCGGACAGGTCGACGCGGTGCAGCGCGAAGGTGCCCGAGCTCTCGCTCCCCTCGTACACCGCAGCCTCCTTCCCGCCCTCGGTCACGGTGACCGTCACCGTGGCGCCGTCGCTCACCGGGTGGCCGATCTCGGGCCGTACGATCCCGGACGTGAAGGTGAGCTCCGCCGCCTCGGGCACGTGGAGGTCCCAGGCCGCGGTGGTGGGGGCGGGGAGGAGCAGGCCGCCACGGGAGGCGATCCCGTCGACGACGCGCGCGTGGACGAAGTCCTCCGGGGAGAGCCCTGACAGCGAGCGGTGGAGCCTGGACTCGCGCGCGGCAGCTTCCGGGTAGTCGATGACGAAGGCTTCTGGACCGGGCGCCGGCGCGTCGGGTGGGACGTAGACCGTGATCTGGTCACGGTCGAGCTCCCAGACGGTGTGCGACCCCTTGCCACCGCCGTAGTGGTAGGGGACCTCGTTGCCGCTCGCCACGTCGATCAGCCGCATGCCGGGCACGGGGCGATAGAAGAACAGCCCGCGGGGGCGGAAGGGCACCGCCGTCGTGTACTGCGCCATGCCGCTGCGGGACTTGCCCGCGTAGTTCCAGCCTCGGTCGAGGGTGATGCGGGCCTGGGGAGCGGCGTGGCCCGGACGGGTGTCGTCGGGCACCGAGAGCGCTACGGGCGCGAGCTGGTCGAGGCGGAGCACCGCACCCGGTCCGACGACGGGCGAAGGGCGGTGCTCGGTGGAGGAGCAGGCGACGATCAGGGGGAGCAGCATGGCGTCGTTCATCGGCGCTCGGCCAGGCAGCTCGCCGTGGTCTCGCCTTCCTCGTCACCGACGGCGTAGCCCATGGCCTGCAGCATGTCGGCCATCTCGGCGTTGGCGCCGACGACCGCGCCGGCACCCTCCTCGGGCTTCACGCCGATCCCGAACTCCAGCGTGAGCGTCCGCTGGTTCAGGACGGCTTTCGCCAGCGGCGTCCGATCCTCGCCCAGGCCCGCGTCCCGCTCTGCCGGGATGACGAGCGCGCCGCGGGTGCCACCGTCTTCGTCGCCCAGGTAGGCCGAGCAGCGCATCTGGTGGGCGACCGTGTTGATCGGCCGGGTCGCCGGTCCGAGGTACACCTCGCGCGAGCCCGCCCAGCCCGGAGGCCAGCAGACCTCGACGGCCTCCTCGCCTTCCTCGACGACGTGATCCGGGAAGCCGAACTCGTCGAGGCGCGCGCGGATCTGCTCGGGGTCCTTCACCTGTGTGACGAAGGCCTCCGAGGTGTGGTCGGGGTCCTCACCTTTCCATGCCGCCGAGAATCCACCAGGGACGGTGCACATCGCCCACAGGCCCGGGATGCCCTTCTTGCTGTTGCCGCGGAAGCTGGACGGGACGAGGCGGTAGCCGCTGATCACCTTGCGGGGGCTCAGGGCGTCCTGGAGGTACTGGCGGTAGGGCGCGCCGGCGTCGCCGTCGGTGTTGCGCATGAGGTTCTTCTTCTCGAGCGGGTCCACGCCGACGTCGAAGAGCATCTCGCGACCACCCGAGGTGGTCCACTTCTCGTGGCGGTGGAGCACGCCCCAGCGTTCGACCCCGTACAGCGGACGACCGAACGCGAGATCGCGGGTCTCGAAGGACGCGGCGGCGTCCGGGGTGTCCGCGAGCAGCGGCAACAGGCTCTTGCCGCGCATCTCCTTGGGGATGGGCTCTCCGAGCAGGTCGAGCACCGTCGGGGCGAGGTCGAGCAGCGACACCGGCGCGTCGACCTTCCGACCGAGCTTCGCGTTGGGGGCACGGATGGCCAGCGGCACGCGCAACAGCTCGTCGTACAGCGTGTGGCCGTGCTCGAAGCCCTGGTGGTCCCAGAACTCCTCACCGTGATCCGCGTACAGGAGGAGGATGTCGTTGTCGTCGAGCTTCTCGATGATCCGCTGCACCTGGTCCGTCGCGTACCGGACGTTGTTGTCGTACCGGTCCTGGACGTACTGCTGCACGGCCTGGTCCATCCCGGCGTTGGCCTTGCGGACGTCCGAGGCCATGAACCCGTCGCGCAGGGCGTCCTCGCCGTCCTTCGCGTACATGTGACGGTACGGGTCCGGCTCCACGTACGGCACGTGCGCCGACATGTAGTGGACCTGGATGAGCTGGTTGCGGCCCGACTGCTGCTCCATCCAGGCGAGCGCGTCGTCGGTGGTCTCGCTGGCCTGGGGCCACAGCCCGACGCGGTGGAAGTCCCAGTCGCGCGTCATGCCGAAGTTGTGCGCGAGGTAGACGTTGCCGGCGAAGAACGCGGTCGCGAAGCCCTCTCGGTGCAGGAGCTCCGGCAGTGTCTCCGTCTCCGCCTTCTGATAGTCCTCGGGATCGCGACCCGTCACGATCGTCATGGCGGACGGCAGCGTCCAGGGGGCGACCGAGCGGGCCTGGGTGAAGACCACGGCGTCCTGGGCGAGGTGGTCGATGGCGGCGGTCGTGTCGCGCTCGTACCCGTACAGGGACATGTGATCGGGTCGGAGCGTGTCGATGAACACCATCACCACGCGGACCGGGTCGTCGATCCGGCTCGCCACGACGGGCTCCGCCACGAACGCGTAGTCGAAGGCGGTGGTCTCGCCCGGATCGGTCTTCATGCGGAGGCGGACCTGCTGGCCCGCGAAGCTGGACAGATCGACGTGGTGCTGGTCGAAGGTCGTGGTGAGCGGCAGGCGGGCGACCTCGGTGGTCTGCCCGGCGACCTCGACCTCGACGATCAGGTCGGCACCGTCACTCGGCGGTCCATCGGCGATCTCGGGGCGCTGCAGGCCGCTGACGAAGCGCAGCTCGCCGGCCGCCGGGACGGTGATGTCCCAGGCCGCGACCCCTGGCGCCGGCAGCAGCAGCCCCCGGCGCGTGTCCCAGCCGTCCGAGGCGGTGCTCCACGCGAACCGGGCCTTCACCTCGTCCGTCACACCCTCCTCGCCCGTCGCGGAGCTCCACTTCAGGTTCAGCTCGCGCTCGCGCTCGGTGGCCCGCGGGTACTTCAGGACGTACTCGCCGGGCGTCGGCCCGGGATCCTTGTCCGGCAGGTACACCACGAGCTCACTGCGATCGTGCACCCACATCGGGCGCTTGGACTTCCCGAACCGGTCGTAGCGGACGACCTCGTCGTCGCGCGTCAGCTCGAGCCCCGGCTCGGGCTTGTTGAAGAACAGACCGCGGGGCTGGAAGGGGAGGGCGGTCGCCCACTTGTGCATCCCTTGCCGCGTCTCGCCGGTGTACCGCCACTCGGTGGTGATCGGGATGGCATCGGGCGGGAGCGTCTCCCGGTTGGCCTCCGGAAGCTGCAGCTCCGCGAACGCGACCTCGGAGAGGACCACCACACCCGCCTGCGCCGCGGGGACGGCTTCGGGTACGCGTTCTTCGGACGTACACGAGGTGAGCGCCGACACGAACAGAGCCGCCGCGACTCCTGCGCAGGCGGCCCAACGTCGACCGGTGTGGTTGTTCGAACCCTGATGCACCATGGTCTACCCGACTCCGGGAGGCGGTCGTGCGCCCCGGAGTCAGGTAACCGAAGATGCCGTCAGGTGCGGCGCCGGCGGGTCGCGAGCGCCAGGAGGCCGGCGATCGAGAGGACGCCGAAGCCACCCACGCCCGAGGTGTTGTCGCAGCCGTACCCTTCACCGCGGTGGTTCTTCGCGTCGAAGGTGACCTTCGCGGCCGTGGTGCCACCGATGCCACCGAGGTTCATGACCACGGTGTACGTCCCGTTGTCGGGGAACTCGATCACCGGCTCCCACGCACGGTTCGCCGGGATGATGGACTTGCCCGAGGTGCCGTCGCCCTCGAAGACCTCCCACTGGATCGCGGAGATGCAGCCGTACACCGACACGTCGGAGTCGTTGAGCATCTGGTACTTGAGGCCGTCGACGTGGGCGACCTCGAAGGAGGGCACGGGGGCGCCGCAGGCCCGGACGTACCCGACCTTGCGGAAGTCGTTGTTCCAGCCATCGGGCCCGCAGGCCTCGCGCTCACCGTGAACGCTCATCTGGATCGTGTAGTTGCCGGGCTCGGTGTACGTGTGGGTCGCGGTGAGCGCGCTCGCCGTGCCGCCGTCGCCGAAGTTCCAGTCGGCGCCGGTCACCTCGGACAGGTAGTCCGACACGATGACGCAGTTCAGGTCGAAGGGCACCACGCCGATGGCGAGGTCGTCGGAGACCTGGTGCGAGCAGGAGAAGCTGGCGTACGGACCGTACAGGGCGGTGAAGCCCTGGATGTCGTCCTCGTTCGGCGTCTCCGCCTCGTTGGAGCAGGGCCCGCCGTTCCACATCATCGTGGCCTCGATCAGGACCGGGTCGGTGCAGGGGCCGCCGCCCTTCTTGGGATCCTCGCAGGAGTGGCCCATGCCCATGAGGTGGCCGATCTCGTGCGTGTAGATCTCCTCCATGTTGAAGCCGCCGTTGCAGTTCCCGTTGCGGATGCGGTCGGCGGTGTCGAACACGACGTTGTCGTTCATCTGGATGTCGGAGTCGTACGAGTGCTTGTACTGCACGCCGTCCAGGATGAACGCGTTCTCGTTCGTGCGGGTCAGCGTCTCGCCGATCACGCCCAGATCGAGCTCGTCGTCGGGGTCGTTGAACGTGAAGTGGTTCTGGAAGTCGAGGAGGTACCCCGAGTTGTCGCAGAACCCGGCGTACTCGTGGTCGAAGTCCGCGCACTTCGCGTCGTGCCAGTTGTCGAAGCCGGCCTGGGCGGACTCGAGGCAGTAGCCCGCGGGGACGGACTCCTCGCAGCAGCCCTGGGTGCCACCGGACGCGTCGCAGTTCGCGATCGTGTTCTGGCCGCCGTCGTCCGAGCTGTACCAGCGGATCGGCATGTCCTCGGCCAGCCACACCTGCTCGGTGTGCGTCCAGGCGAGCGCCGTGGAGGAGCCGAGCATGCCGAAGCCGAGCGCGGCCCCGATCAGCAGGGTGGAGGGGCGGGCGATCATGGCGTGCTCCGGGTGGGGACGGTGTCGAGGTGGGGGAAGCGGCGCTCGGGCGCGTTCACGGTGCGGAGCTGCTCGATGGAGGCGCCGGGGATCGGCTGCCCGTCCCATCCCACGCGGAGACGCTGCTCCACGCGATCCTCGAGGTCGGACAGGTACACCCGGTCGGTGAGCTCGGGGTGGGGGAGGAAGCGCGCGTCGAAGGCCTCGTTGTGGCTCGAGTTCCAGGTCCGGGCGTACTTCTCGGTCTCACCCGGAGCGCGCCGGATCGTGTACTTCCCCATGAACATGCCGGCGGGGCGCAGGTGGCCCTCGCGGCTCTGGTCGAGGAACAGGAACACATCCTCGTCGGGGGAGAAGACCGCGTGCGCGGGCACCTCGACGTCGAAGTCGCCGTA
>JACKER010000015.1 GCA_020632925.1 Alphaproteobacteria bacterium
GTATGTCGAGGGGAGAGTCCATCGCGCGGTTCTGGCCCGAAGCCCTCGATTGGGCGGATACCAGGCAACGTGGACCCCTGTTGCTGATCAACGCCACGGACGTTCGCACCGGCGTTCGCGTCGTGACGGGCCTTCCAGCCATCAGCCCATATCTGCTCATCAGTGGTGATCCGCTCACGCCGGACAACAACGAGAGCATCGTGGGGTTGGATGTGAGCGGGCAACTCGCGGCACGAGATGCGGCTCGGATCTCTTCCGCGTTTCCCTGGGGCTTGGACTCAGTGCTGGTTGCGCCGACGAACGACCGGATCGACGATCGTCTCCTGATCGACGGCGGACTGGTGGACAACACCGGCCTCGACACCCTGGCGGCTGTGTTTCAAGGGCTCTCGTGGACGACGTCGCCTGTCCTGGAGGTCCTACGTCAACGGGGCGTGGTCCTCGTAGAAGTCGACGCTGGAGCCAAGCCACCGCGCCGCGGAGAGTTGTTCCGTCAGGCGGCGACGGTGACCGAGCCCATCGAAGGTTTGGCTGCTGCGGCCGCGGTGCGGGATCGGACGTTGCGGGAGTATCATGTGAAGAGAATCGAGGCCGCTGTGAACGGTTCTGATGGGGTCAGCCGATTCGCCAGGGTTGTGCTTCCCTACGATCCGGACGCTTGTGAAGGGGTGACCGCCGAGGTGATGACTGCCTGGTCACTCGGACCGGACGACATCGCCAATGCGCTGACACTCTTCGGTTGCGCGGAGCCCGAGTGGAGGGCCAACCTGTGGCGTGCCTTCGATGGACTTGCCGAGCCCGCCTTCGTCGTGCCGGACCGTGCGGAACCCGCCCCTATGGCCTTCTGAGATGGAGCGGCACAAACCCGAACGCCGGCCGGATCGCGAAGCTCGGCGCATCGACTCGCGCCTGATCGAGCGCTCGTCCATCGCCTGCTGAACTACGTACCGAGGTGCGCGTGGAAGGCGGCGGCGAAGGCCTCGGGCTTCTCGAGGAACGGCGTGTGGCCCGCGTCCTCGATCACCACCTCGCGGTAGCGCCCGCCGGCGGCGGCCCACGCGTCCAGCACGTCTCGCACCTGGCTGACCATCGGCTGGGGCGGGAACACGTCCGCGCCGGGCCACCCGGGGACGTACCCGAGGCTCCCGAGGTGGCCGAGGTCGAACAGGCTCGCGTCCCCGACGATGGCGTCGTCGGCGCCACGCACCCAGAGCACAGGGGGACGGGGCTCGGCGGCCAGGAAGCGCTCGGCGAGGCCGCGGCTGTGCAGCGCGCTGATCGCGTTGACCGGACCGTACCTCCCGGGGGCCGCGCCGGGCCAGTTCGCGGACGGGACCGCGTCGCCGGGGTAGCGGTCGGCGCCGACCTTCTCGGACAGCAGCCCGGAGAGCAGCTCCTCCTCGCGCGCGGGGACGAACGGCGGCTTCCAGTAGAACCCGTTCATCACGTTGCGCGGGGAGGCCTGCGGGTCGTCGGTGCCGCGGTCGCCCTCGCCCATGCGGCGCGCGAACTCCGGGTTCACCGAGCCCGCGCCACTGCCGGCGCCGTCCGCGAAGCAGGGCGTGCCGTCGGGCTTGCTGCCGCCGAAGCCGTAGGGCGAGCCGGGGGCCACGAGGGTCGCGGACAGGATCGCCTCGGGACGTGCGGCCACGAGGCCGAACACGACCGTGCCACCGAGGCTGTGCCCGACGACGTGGAAGCGCGCGACGCCGAGCGCGTCCACCAGCGCGAGCAGGTCGTCGACCCAGTCCCCGACCCCGCGCCTGGCGTCGATCACCAGGTCCTCCGTGTCGCCGTAGCCCCGCAGGTCGGGCGCGATGGCGCGGAAACGGGCGGGCAGCGCCAGCATCGTCTCCTCCCAGAACGTGGAGGACGAGGCGTTGCCGTGCACGAACAACACGACCTCCTCACCACTGCCGGACGAGAGGACGTGCGTGGACAGTCGCTCGGTGGCGACGACGCTGGAGGTGATGCCGGGCAGGTTCGGGATGGATCCCATGGCGTGCTCCTGTGGTGAGTGATGTCGGGGTGGGCGGGGTTCAACCCCATCGCACGGCCGCGGCGCCCCAGGCGTAGCTGACGCCCGCGCTCGCGAGGACCACGCGGTGACCGGGTCGCAGCCGACCGTTCGCCGCCCCGAGCTCGAGGCAGAAGATGGGGTCGAGCTGGCCCATGTGGCCATGGGTCTCGAGGTAGGTCGCGGCGTCCTCGTCGAGGCCGAGCTCCGCGAGGACGGCGTGGTGGGCGGAGCGCTTCATGTGCAGCAGCCCGAGGTAGTCGACGCCGTCGAAGTCCGAGCGCGCGGCGGCGTCGCGGATGACCTTCATGAAGTTCGCGTGGCTCCGCTCGCCCAGGCGCGCCTTCATCGCGTCCACGTCGGTCACGTCGAGCATCATCGCGCCCGTGCCCAGGTGCTCGGGGCCGACGGGGCAGACCGTGCCGCCCGCGTGGACGTGCACGTCGTCGGCGAAGTCGCCGTCGGAGATGAGCGAGGTGGCGAGCACCAGGTTCCGGTCGTGGTCGCGGCGCAGCAGCAGGGCCCCGCCGGCCGCCGCCAGCGAGTACATGAAGCTCACCCGGGGGTTCGCGTAGTCGATCAGATCGCCGTTGCGGTACCCACCGGCGAGCAGCACGGTCCGCACGCGGTCGTCGGTCGCCATCAGCCCGCGCGCGATCTGCAGCGCCGCGATGGTGGTGCAGCAGCGCTGGGCGACGTCCACCGCCCACGCGTTGCGCGCGCCCACGAGCTGCTGGATCTTGATGCCCGACACCATCAGCGGGTGCTCTTTGTACTCCTCGCTGATCGAGAGCACGACGTCGATCTCCAGCGGGTCGACGCCGGCGCTGTCGAGCGCGGCGCGCGCCGCCCGGGCACCCATCGCGCAGGGGTGATCGTCGGGCCCGGGGACGGGCTTGCGCACGATGCCGAAGCGCTCGCGGACGATGGCCTCGGGGATGCCGGTGGCGGCCGCGATCTCGTCGCTGGTCTGGAAGGTCGAGGGGACCCAGGTCCCGGTGGAGAGGATGCCGACGTTCATGCGCGCTGCCCCTTGCTGCGTGGCAGCATATGGTGCGGCGTCGGATGCTGCAACGCGACAAGCGGGGCTCGTGTAGAGTCGGGCTCGGTGGTCCCATGGACGGGGTGGAGCCCGACGTCGTCGCCTGGCAGCAGCGGCTGATCACGCATCCGCGTCGGGCGGCGGAGCTCGAGCGTCCCTCCGGACCGCTGCGCTTCGCGTTCCCCGAGGTCCGTGGGCCGCTTCGGGGCGCGCCGGTGTGGGTGGTGGACGTGCGGCTGGACGCCGCCGACGGGACGGTCGCGTGGACGGGGGTGCTCGCGTGGACGCCGCCGCCCGGTGCCGACGGGTTGGTGCTGCGCTTCCCGGCCGAGGCCCTCGGCGCCGACGTGGATGCGCTCGACGCCTCCGTGCCGCTGACCGTGGACGGCGATCTCGTGACGGTGGACGTGGACGTCGTGCCCGGACGCACGCTGGCGGTGTGGATGTCGGGCGCGCTTCGGGTGCCGGCCCGCTCCGCCGACGCGCCCGAGCGGCTGTCCTCCGCCGACGGCGCGACCACGCTCGTGTCCTGGCTGCCGTTGCCCACGCCGTGCGGGCCCGAGGGGTGCGATCGGACGCACTGGACGGGCGCGTCGGACCCCGGCAGCGCCGAGGCGATGGTGTTCCTGGCCCGCGTCCACACCGACGCCGCCACGCTGCTGCACCCGGGAGTGGGGTGGCGGATGGACGACGGCGCCGTCGGCATCGCGGCGGTCGGCGTGCGCGAGCTCCCGCTGATCGCGCTGGACGAGCGCTGGTCGGCGGAGGTGCGGCCCGGGGACCCCGTGGTGCGGACGTGGGCGCGGGACGCGGACGCGGTCCGTGGCGTCGCCGATCGCGCGCGGGCCACCGTGGACGACCTCACCCGGCGGTACGGCCCCCTCCCTCACCACACCCTCGACCTCGTGGCGTCGCTGCCCGGCGTGGGCCAGGGCGTGGAGCTGCCGGGCGTGATCCTGCTCGCGCCCCAGCCGACGGTCGACGAGGAGGCGCGGCTCGAGCCCGATCGCTGCTGGGTCGTCGCCCACGAGGTCGCCCACCAGTGGTGGTACGGGGAGGTGGGGAGCGACCCGCTGCGCGAGCCCTGGGTGGACGAGTCGCTGGCGGCCTGGTCGAGCCTGGACGCCTGTCGGCGCGCCGGTGTCCCCGGTGTCGACGAGCGGCAGGACGTGCTGTTGCGGCTGATGGAGCGCCAGGGGGCCGCGGCCTCGGCGCCCGCGTCGGGGCTCGAGGGCGCCGCCTGGACCGTGGTCTACGCTCGGGGCGCGGCGTTCTGGGACGCGCTGCGCGAGGCGGACGCCGAGGGGCTGGACGACGCGCTGGCGACCTGGCTGCGGCACGAGCGCTGGCGGATGGGCACCGGGGAGGCCTTGCGCGGCACCCTTCGCCAGCGCCTCGATGCCGACGTGGTCGACGCCGCCTGGGCGACCTGGATGACCGGACGGGACTGACCGGCTCGGCTACGCTCGTCGACATGGAGCACGGCACGCTCGGCACCTGGGCGCGGGACGGCGCGGTCGCGGGTGCGGTCACCGCGATCGTCGGCTGGGGCCTGTCCATCGGCGTGATCCTGGTGCTGCTCACCGGCAGCCCCCAGTGGGATCGCCTGCTGGCCATCGTCTCCGCCACGCTGGTGGGGGCGTCGGTGCTGGGAGCGGCCGCCTGGTCGGTCGGGTGGTGGCTGGTCGTCCGGAGCCGAGGCCTGGCGCTGGCGGCGGTTCCGGCGGTCGCCGGACTCACCGCGCCGCTGCTGGCCCTGGCCTCGCTGGCCCCCGTCGTCGGTGCCTACAAGGTCTCGACCATGCCCCTGGAGGTGTGGCTGCTGAGCGTCGGCTTCGGTGCCGTCGCGGTCGGACCGCCCTGGATGGCCTACGTGGCGGTTCGGATCCGAGGTCGCTCTGGCCTCCCCGTCGTCCTCGCGAGCGTCGCCTGGGTGGTGGTGCCGGTCGGGCTGATGTTCGCGGGCCTGTACGCCGCTGGCCGGATGTGAGCCGGCAGCTGGACTGGCCTAGTACTCGTCGTGCCTGATGGGCTGCGGACCGGGGACGATGCCGACGAGGTCGGGATCTTCTCCGGGGGCCACGTCTGGCCGGTCGGACCTGGCCGCGATCTGGGCGGCGCGACGAGCTTGCTTCTCCTGCCGCTTGTCGAGTCGTTGGGCGTCTCGGGCGCGCTTGAGGACGGAGGGACGATTGTGGGCAGCCATGGATCTCTCACGTTTGGGGTGAAGGGACTATCCGATCCGCCGGGCTTCCACCCCTGTCGTTGACCGAGGTCGCCGAGCCGGGCAGGGTGTCCGTCCGGATCGGAGGTCTCGGCGATGGTGATGCTCTCCCTGCTGCTCGGGGGCTGCACGACGCATGCCCCGCCGGCGTCACCCCTCCCCACCGTGAGCGTTGCCCCCACACCGGGCGTCGAGGTCGAGGTGGACTACGCCGCCGACGAGTGGACGGTGACCTGGACCTTCGCCGAACCCGTGGCCGGTGTGTGGTTCCCCCGCAGCCGCCACGCCTTCCGGCAGGAGTCGTGGGCGCTCCGGACCGAGGGGTGGAGCTGGGTGTCGGCGCCCTATGGTGAGGTGCTCGTGGCCGAGGAGCCGTCGCGCTCCGTGTCGGTCCGCTTCCCGACGGACACGCGCAACCGCACCAAGGACTACAAGCTCAACCTGGCCTTCTCCGAGGACAGTCGGCTGTTGTTCACCGGGCACCTCCTGGTCCACCCGATGCGAGCGGTGCCGGAGGGTGTGGAGCGAGCCGCGGACGGCGTCGAGCACCGCTGGACGGTGAAGGCGGAGGGTCGCGTCCAGGTGCTCGATCACGCAGGCACGGACACGCTGACCTGGAGCGACCCGCAGCTCGACGACGAAGGTGGGACCTACGTGTACATCGGCACGATCGAGCCGCTGCGGACCGACGATCTCACCGCCATCGTCGACCCGGGCATGCCGACGTGGATGCGGGAGGAGACGCTGACCCGCCTGCCGGAGCTCATCGCGCTCTACACCGAGCGCACGGGCCACCCGCTGTCCTTCCGGCCGCTGGTGCTGGCTTCCTTCGATCCGACGGGCAGTGGAACCGACCTGAAGGGCGGCACGTTGCCCGGGCTCGTCCAGCTCCACGCCGGCGGTACGGGCTGGAGCGAGACGTCGAGCGACGTCGAGGAACGCTGGTTCTGGTTCCTGGGGCACGAGACCTTCCACCTGTGGAACGGCCAGGAGTTCCGCAAGCAGCCGGGCCGGTGGGAGGAGTGGGCGAGCGAGGGGCTGTCCGACCTGTACGCCCTCGAATCCCTGCTCGCGTTCGGGATGGTCGACGAGGACGAGGCGGCCCGCCGGCGCGTGGAGGACGCCAACCGCTGCGTCGTGGGGACGGGCGACGAGCCCCTGCTGCGGGACGACCACCCGTACGGGACCTGGTACGCGTGCGGCCACGTCGCGCTGTGGCACCTCGATGGCCTGCTCCGCGCGCACGACAGCTCCCTGGACCAGGTGCTGCACGAGGTCTGGGCCGACCACGAGCGCTGGGCCACGACCGACCTGCTGTTCGAGGTGCAGCAGCAGACCGGGGACCCGCTCTCCGTGGGGCCCCTGACCGACCTGCTGTACACGGGCTTCCCCGATCCGGTGGGGACGATGTCGCGCTGGCTCGCCGATGGAGGCGTGCGGACGACCCGGGTGCCCCCGGCGGACGCCGACCTGTCCGAGTCGGCCTGCAGGGTCGGGCTGAAGGCGCTGGAGCAGCGCTGCGGCGAGCTCGGGGTGGACGGTGCGTGCCCGGCCTTCCTGGAGGCGGAGCAACAGGTGCGCTCGGGGTCCTGCGCCGTGCCCTGGTCCACGCTCCTGCACCGTGAGTCGTCGACGAGCGATCCGGGTTCGGGCGGGTGACGCGGTGGGAGCGCGCCGCGTGCTGGCCTGGTGCCGTGACGAGGAGGCCGTCCCGACGCGATCGGGCGGCGGGGTGTCCGTCGAGCCGGACGGGGCGGACGACCCCTGGTGGAGCCTGCTCCGGGCGCTCGCCGCGACGATCGAGCCCAACCGGCTGCCCGCCCTCGCTGCGTGGCCACGGAACCGCACGCACCTCCGCGTCGCGATTGCGCAGACGGTTCGTCGACTGGGGACCGGCGTGGTCGTGAGCGGACACGCCGAGGCGCTGTGGAGACCGGGCGGCGAACGTTGGTGGGCCGAGGGAGAGCCGCTGCTCCCGGGCGCCTTCGAGGCGGGGATCACGTGGGTGGCCTCCGACGAGGACCTCGCGGTGGCCCTCACCACGCCCGGCGCTCGGGACGCGCTCGCTCGCCACGGGTCGCCGACCCTGGTGGCGCGACTGGATGCCGTCACGCCACGCGAGCCCACCCCTCGACCGGATCCCGACACACCGTTCGGTCGCGTGGACCTGCTGAGGCGGCGCCGAGAGGGGAGCGTGGACCCGGTCGAGGCCCTGGCGTCGGTCCTCGAGGAGGTGAGCCTGGTCCACAGGGTCGATCGCGCCGCGCGGGGCGGTCGGGTGGACCGGTGCGAGGCCTGGTTCGACGGCGACCTCCCGTCGATCGCGCTGGGCGACGAGGTACTGCTCGCCGGGTTCTGGAGCCGGGCCAGCACGTTGTTGCCACCGGGAGCGCGCGCGGTCTTCCTCGGCTGGACGGCAGAGCAGGTGCGCGCGCTCGGCCCGGACGCCCACGACGCGGCGATGGCCTACCTGTCGGCGGGCGGCGAGATCGGCGCCGTGCAGGACGTGATCGCCGCGTCGGCCTCCATCAGCGACGCGCTCGCGCTCTCCGGCGCCTGGCGACGACACGGCGACCGACCCAGGAGCGAGGCCGCCCTCGCGCTCGCGCTCTCCCTCACGGAGGAACGTGCTCGGCATCCCGGCGCCGGTGCGGCCGTCTACCCGGCCTGGGACGAAGCGGGCACGTCGCCGGAGGCCATCGCTGCCCTTCGTGCAGGCGTGCGGGGTTGGCATGGACCTGCGGCGTCGCTGATGCGGGTGTGGCTCGCGGAGGACGAGGCCGACAGCTCGTTCGAGGATCCGTGGGACGAGGCGGCCATCGATCGGATGGCGGGTCGACTGTCGCCGCGGACCGTCCTCGCCTGGGCCGAACGCCGCGCCGCCGGGGATCCCGCACCCCGGAACTCGTCGCTGTGGAGGCGGTACGCCGAGGTCGCCGACCTGCCCGCGGTCGACGGCTCGCTCCTCGGCGAGTCGCTGACGCTGCCCGAACAGGCGGCGCTGGCCCACCGCGCGAGCGAGGGCGCGTTCGAGGCCTGGCTTCCCGACGTGGTGACGGAGGGGTCCTGGCACGTGCTGCTCGCGATCCTCCGCGATCTCCCCGTGCCGCGCGCACGGCGGCTGGGCGCCAGGCTGCGCGCCCCCGCCGAGCGCTGGGGTTTCGCGCGCACCATGGACCTCGCCTCCCGGCTCCCGACGACCGACGCGGTCGCGCTCGTCGACGACGCGTTCGGCCGTGTCTGGCCGTACCAGCCCGATGGTGAGTCGTCGGTGCTCGGGCTCGCGGAGCGGGTCGGTCACGACCCTGCGTGGGCGGCCCTGGCCCCCGTCATCCAGCGTCGATGCCTCACCGCGCTCGCGGAGTCGCCGACGCGGCGTGAGCTCCTGTTCGATCCCGAACGTGGCTACGATCTGCTCGCCGTCCTGTCGCTCGTCGGTCGGCTCCACGGTCCAGGGGTGGTCGCGCGCTGCCTCGTCGCGCTACGCGAGCGAACGGGGTGAGGGAGACATGCAGATCCGATCCGATCGTCGCTCGCCGGCCTTCGTGGCCCTCGACACCCTCCCCTGGCTTCCTTCGCCGAGCCCGGGCGTCGAGCGCCGCATGCTGGAGCGGGAGGGTGGAGAGGTGGCCCGAGCGACCAGCGTGGTGCGCTACGCACCCGGCAGCCGCTTCCCGACACACCGCCACGACCTGGGGGAGGAGTTCCTGGTCCTCGAAGGGATCTTCGCCGACGAGCACGGCAGCTACCCGGCTGGCACCTACGTGCGGAATCCGCCCGGGACCTCGCACGCGCCCTTCACGGACGAGGGTTGCACCATCTTCGTGAAGCTGCGGCAGATGCCGCCGGGAGAGCGCGTGGTGCGGGGGCCCGAGGTCGAGGCACTGCACGCAGACGAACGCGGTGTCACCGTGGTCCGCGCGAGGATCACCGAACGGACCCTGGACGAGCGGGGGCACGAGCTCCTCCTGCTGGAGGGCGCGCTCGAGCTGGACGGCCACCGGCTGACGGCGCCTGCCTGGTGTCGGATCCCTGCGGGGCAGACGGCGCGCTGCGTCGGCGACGCGCTCGTCTGGCTCAAGTCCGGCCACCTGGACGACCCGGGCGTGCACCCGTAGTCGACGGGGCTCGGAGGGAGGATCAGCCCACGGCCTCGCGGAAGTGGTGCGCGCGGTCGTTCAGGGACTGCCAGAACAGCTTCCAGGGGCCCTTGCCCAGCAGGTCGCCGTGGAAGTAGACCGGGGGCTTGACCGGCGGGTACCCGTCGGGGAGGACGGCCATCTCGCGACGGCGACCCTCGAGCTCCTCCTTCTGCTTCTCGAGGCGCTGGATCTGCTGGTCCACCAGCTCGTAGAACCGACCGAGCTTCGCGGCCAGCTCGTCCCGCGGGACGGTGGAGGACATCGCGTCCACCCACTCGCCGGCGACGAGGTTGAGGAAGTTGCGGAACGACAGGAAGCTGTTGTTCATCAGCTTGCGGGCGCTCGACCACTCCTCGGGGCTCAGCTCGTCCTTGGACTGCAGGAGCAGCTTGAGGCGGGCGAGGCGCAGGTTCGTGATCGCCATGGCCGACCGGAACAGCAGCAGGACGTTGTCCACGCCGTCGAGCGACGGGTGGGTGGCGTGCCACTTGATCTTGCGCTCGTGACGGTCGAGGAAGCGCTGGATGCCGCTGCTGACGCGGGACTCGTCGCCGTAGTCGTACCGCTTGGCGAGGGCGGGGCCGCCGACCTCGGGCACCGCGCACATCAGGTCGTCCTCGGCGCCCTGCGAGCGGGGGATGTTCAGGCGATCGAAGAACTCCCAGATGCGCTCGACATCGTCCTCCTCGAAGATCCCCTCGACCGTGGACATGAACTCCGCCTCGGTCTTGGCGGCGGTGCGGACGAGGCTGGCGATGGTCGCCTGCTTGGACATGAGGGCTCCGTGACGGAAAGGGCCCCGTCAGGTAATCCGACCGGCGTCGCCCTTCAACCGGGGTCGCGCTACATGCGGGATGGAGGTCGGGTTGAGCGCCTTGGTGTCCGTCATGCTGATCACGGGGCCGTCGCTGGCCGCGTCACCGACCCACAGCGCCGCGGCGCACACCGGCGACACCGGCTCGACCGAGGAGACGGGCGGGACGACGACGACGTGGGGGACCACGACCGCGACCCATAGCACCCCGTTCTGCGACGAGTGCGTGGGGGCCGCGGCGCTCGCGGGCGATCCCGGGGGCAGCCCCTGCGACGACGGCTGCTCGACGGGCGGACGCGGTGCCGCTGCCTGGCTCGTCCTGCCGCTCCTGCTCGCGTTCCGCCGTCGCCGCTGAAGCCTACAGTCGGTCGTACTCGACGTAGGCCTTGAGGATCGCGCAGCTCCCGAGCTTCGGGGGCGGGTTCATGAACCAGCTCGGCACCTCGCGCTGCTCGCGATCGAACTGCGCGAGGCACGGGATCGCCGCGGCGCGGGCCATCAGGGTCGCCGCGCCCTTCACGGCGAAGGTCTTGCGCTCGGGCTTCACGCCGCGCGTCTCGAGCAGGATCGATGGCGCCAGCCGGGCGTCGAAGGCCACGTTCTCGAGCTCGTAGGCGCGGTAGTCGAAGACGTGGAGCATCGCGAGTCGGGCCGCCACCCAGTAGGCCTCGCCCTCGGACGGCAGGCGCTTGGTCTTCGACGCGCCCAGGTTCTTCTGCATCGCCGTCGCGATCTTGCGCAGGTCCTTCCGGTCGTCGATCCCGTCGACGTACAGGCAGTACAGCCCGCCCTGCTGCTCGACGCCCGCGACCTGCACCATGTCGTCGCGGTACGTCACCTCGATGTCCGAGGTCAGGCCCGTCGTCTTGTCGAGCTCGTCGCGCTGCTTGCGGATGTCGTTGGACTCGGCGACCGCGCGCTCCACCAGGGCGTCCGGCTGGACCGTCTCGAGCCCGAGCTGGACCGCCTGGCGGTAGGTCAGACCGAGCGGGCCGCGACCGCAGACCTCGCTGCCCTCGGAGTCCGTGACCCGCACCCAGTCGCGCTCGTGCGTCGGCGTCGCCGTCGCGAAGGCCAGCGAGCGCACCAGCGCCGGCGGCATCCCCGTGCCCTCGAGCAGCTGGCGGAACTGGTCGTACTGCGACTTCTGCTTCGTGTACACCCAGCGGTAGCGCGTGGCGTCCGAGAAGACGGTGCGCAGCGCGGCGGCGTAGGCCGTGTACAGGTCCTTGTCGTTGAGGACGGTGTTCTTCCACTCGGGGTCTTCGAGGACGACGCGCGTGAGCTCTGGGACCGTCGGGTCCGTGTCCTGGCCGTCGGCTCCCTGCGCGACCCCCAGCTGATCCCGGCAGTTCGTCAGGCTCGTGGTCGCCTGGCTGCGCGCTCGGCTCATGCGGAACGCGCTGCAGGAGGTGCCCCCGGCGAACAGCCACCCGGAGACCATCAGGATCCCGCCGACCATGTAGATCGGCGAGAAGATGGCGCCCGAGCGGATCATCATGTTCATCCGCATCGCCAGGTTGCCGAGGCGGGTGGTAAACACGGCCGCGAACCCGCGGCGCTTGATCTCGCGCCAGATACCCCTGGCGAACCGGTTGCTGCCCATGTTCCCGGGCATCTTGGGCTTCCAGCCGGGACCTTCGGCCTCTTCGGCGGAGCGGGCGGCGGCCCGCGGATCCTTCTCCAGGAGGATGAAGAAGCGCGGGCCCTCCGGCGTGACCAGCGCGAAGGAGTCGCCGTTCGATACGGCGGTGGGCGCGAGCACCTGCTTGGGGCGACCGGACCCCGCGCGGAAGTGGAACACCGCCGCCGTGCGATCGACCGGGGCGATGATGAAGCTGCCGTCCTGCTGCTTGATCAGCTTGACGTGCTGGTCTGCCACCCCGAGCGTCGGGGGTAGCGTGATGTCGCTGTTGGACGGGTCGGACCCGAGCCGGACCTCGACGTGGTCGAACGGACCGAACTTGGTCCCTCCGAACTCGGGGGCGAGCTGCAGGAAGGTCTGCTCACGCATCGCGACATTGTGGCACGGAAACGGGCCCGCCGGGCGCGATCAGCGCTGGCGCATCAGGCCCTCCTGCGCCGTGGACGCGACGAGCCTGCCCTGACGGTCGAAGAACCGGCCTCGGACGAGACCGCGGGCGCCGCTGGCAGACGGGCTCTCGACCACGTGCAGCAGCCACTCGTCGATGCGCACCGGCCGGTGGAACCACATCGCGTGGTCGAGGCTCGCGACCTGCATCCCGGGCGACAGCCAGCTGCGCCCGTGGGGCTGCATCGCGGTCGTCAGGAAGTGGAAGTCGCTCGCGTACGCCAGGACGTAGCGATGGATGGCGGGATCGTCGGGGATCGGGTCTGCCGCGCGGAACCACACGTGGCGCACGGGATCCTGCGGCTCGGGGCGGATCGGGTCGTTCGGCCGGACCGGGCGGATCTCGATCGGACGCTCGGCGGTGAAGCGCGCCCGCAAGGGCTCGGGGACGCGCTCCGCCCACTGGCGCGCGAGCTCCGCCTCCGACCGCAGGCCGTCGGGCCCTTCGACCTCGGGCATCGCGTCCTGGTGGTCGTATCCGGGCTCGTCCACCTGGAAGGACGCCGACATGCTGAAGATGGGCCGGCCGCCCTGGATCGCGACGACGCGCCGCGTGGTGAAGCTCCTGCCGTCGCGGATGCGGTCCACCTCGTAGACGATGGGCCTGCGCGCGTCGCCCTGACGGAGGAAGTACCCGTGCATCGAGTGGACGTGCCGGTCCTCGGGCACGGTCTGCGCGGCGGCGGAGAGCGACTGGCCCAGCACCTGACCGCCGAACACCGCTCCCCAGCCGAGATCCTGGCTCTGTCCGCGGAACAGGTTCTGCTCGATGGGCTCCAGGCGGAGCAGGTCCAACAGCTCGGCGAGCACAGGCCGCAAGGGCACCTCCCGGCGGCTCGTATCTCCATTGGGTCACGGGTGTCCCACCTGGGGCGACCGGGTGCGATCCGTTTGCCGCGCATCCTGGGATTCTCGGCTGTGAACCGCGATGGTTCAGCGGATCGGATCTTGCAGGTACACGCGCGGGCGTCGACGAACCAACGTCGGCGGGTGTGCGGGGACCAAACGATGGATCACGATTTCGTGGGGTACGACGACATGTCCGATCCCCGAGAAGGCTGGAACGAGTCCGTGGAGCAGACGAACTGGATGGGTCACGTGGCCCCGGTGTCGTCGCGCAGGGCGCGCTCGGTCGAACCCTCCCTTCCCCCCTGGTCGGGAGAGGCGTACGATCCGTCGATGGCTCCTCCTCCGTACGACCCCCGGTGGGCCGACCCGCGGTGGCACCAGCCGCCCCCGCGCGAGGGCGTGTCGGGCAGCACCCTGATGGTCATCGGGGCGACGCTCGGCGCCACCGCCGCCGCGGTCGCAGGCACCATGGTGGTCGCGGGCGTGGTCGTCGCCGCGGCGCTGCTGATGCCCGCGCGGGGCACGGTCGCCCCCTCCACGACCCCGGTCGTCGCGCAGGCCCCGGTCGTCGCGCAGGCGCCCGCCGCGCAGCAGCAGCAGGTCGTCGCCGGCACCCCGGTCGCGGCCGGCCCTCGCGGCGCCGCTGCCTCGCCCACGCAGGTCGCTCCGACGACCTCCGCGTCCACCGCCCAGCTGCGCTCGGCCCCGCGGACCTCGGCGCCGGCCGCCCGTACCGCCTCGAGCGCTCGGTCCACGACCCCGGTGTCGCCCACCCCGGTCCAGGCGCCGGTCGCCTCCGCGCCGTCGATGGGTGCTCCCGCGCCGGCCGTGGCTCCCCCCGCGGACGCCGTGTCGGGTGGCTCGATGGACGGGCTCGTGTCGGATCTCGCGGCCGATCACGCCGACCGGAGCTGGTTCGACACCGCCGCCGAGGTCGGGGCCAACGTCGCGAACATGATCCGCGGCAACCCCCAGGGCTCGGCGGTCGCGCCGGGGACCGCCGTGGCACCGGCGACCGCGCTCGCGCCGACGACGGCGGTCGCGCCCGGGACGATGGCGCAGGGCACGCCCGGTGTGGTCACCGCCGACGACGGCATGGACGACCTGATCGCCGGGCTGGGCTCCGAGCGCCGCGCGCCCGAGGACGACGGGTTCGGAGCGATGGCTTCGCAGGTCGCGCGCTACGTGACCGGGGGCTCGGCACCCGAGGCGATGGCGCCGGGCACGCCGGTCGCGCGCACGCGGGACCCTGGCATCGAGGACGACGGGCTGGGCACCCTGGCGAGCCAACTCGGCAGCCGCCCCACGCAGACCGGCCGGAGCGCCGCGGATCTCGCGACGGACGCGCTGCTCGCCGAGCTCGACGACCCGATGCCCACCGGCGTGGGCCAGCCGACGATGCGCCAGGCCGCGCCCCGGGCTGCCGCGCCCGCCGCTGCCCCCGAGGCCGCCGCCCCCCAGGTGGTCGCGTCCCAGCCCGCGCCGTTCGAGGCCGCCGCCCCCATGGTGGCGTCCGCTCCGTTCGCGGCCGCGCCCGCGACGGCTTCGGCGCCGATGGCCCAGGGCTCCGATCCCTACGCGGCGGCGTACGCTCCCGCGCCGGCTCCCAGCGCATTCGGGCAGCAGGCCGCGCCCGCGCCCGCTGCTCCGGCCCCCGCCGCGTCGTCCTGGTACGACACCGTCTCGAACGTCGGCAACACGATGGTGTCGATGGTGACCGGCGGCTCGACGGCGCCCGCGACCTTCGCGCCCGGCACGCCCGGCCTCGCGCCCGCGCCGACGCCTTCCGGCTCCTCGGTCGACCTGCTCGGCGAGGACGACGGCATGGGGCGTCCGGTCGCCGCCCGTCCGACCGCTCCGGCCCAGCGCAGCGCCGCCGACCTCGCGACGGACGCGCTGCTCGCCGAGCTCGACGACCCGATGCCGATGGGCGTGGGTCAGCCGACGATGCGCGCCGGCGCGCCCGCACCGACCCCGGTCGCTGCTTCGACGGCCCCCGCCGTGAGCCCCTCGGGCGCCCCGACGACGGCGGATCTGCTCGCCGACGACGGCGTCGCCGCCTGGGAGCCCGCGTCCCCGAGCGCCCCGCAGGCCGGGTACGCGCCGACCGCCGCTGGCCAGGCCCCCGCCGGGTACGCGCAGGACGCCACGTCGTTCGGCCAGGCCCCCGCCGGGTACGCCCCCGCCGCCCAGGAGCCCACGGCGTTCGGCCAGGCGCCCGCCGGGTACGGCCAGGCCCCCGCTCAGGTCGCGGCCGTCCAGCCCGTCGGCGGGTACGACCAGCCCGCGCCGGGTGCCGACGGCGGCTGGATGGGCAGCGCGTCCAGCTTCGTCCAGACCGCCGCGAGCTCGTTCTTCGGGCCCTCGGCCGCTCCGACCGCCCCGGCGGCCGCCCAGCGGACCTGCAGCGGCGAGTTCTGCGGCGACGACACGCTGCGCGGCTGGCGTGACGGCGATGACGACGACGTGGACCTGCTCTCCGGCGACGACACCCCGTTCCCGATGCTCGCGTCCACCACCGTGTCCGACGCGGACCTGTTCCGCACGGGCTCGGACGAGAGCCTGGCGGACGACGGCACCAACCTCGACGCCATCCGCACCCTCCTGCTCAACGTGACCACCGACGTGAGCAACGTCCCGGTGGAGATCGACGGCAAGAAGGTCGGCAACGCGCCGCTCATCGCGGAGGTCGCCCCGGGGACGCACACGATCCGCCTGTACCCCGAGCCCGGCGTGGTCAACGTGTTCACGCTGTCGGCCTGGAGCGACCCGGCCGAGTGGTGCTTCGAGCTGCGTGGCCACGCGATGAAGAACGTGACCTGCCGCTGAGGGTGGCACAATCGCGGTGTCGATGAGTCAGACCCCGGTCCAGCGCGAGTCCCGTCACTACACCGTCCTGTCGCTGATCGGGCAGGGCGGGCACGGGCGCGTCTACCACGCGCGCATGGAGGGGACGGGCGGGTTCCGCAAGGACGTCGCCATCAAGCTCCTTCGGGAGGACCAGACCAACCCCGACCTGCTCCAGCGGTTCCGCGACGAGGCGCGCATCCTCGGGCTGGTGCGTGACCGCGCGATCGTGTCGGTCGATCCCCCCGCCAAGCTCGGAGGTCGCTGGGCGATCATCATGGAGTACGTCGAGGGGGTCTCCACGCTCCGGCTGCTGCGCGCCGGCGTGCTGCCGCCCTCGGTGGCGCTCGAGATCGCCCAGGAGGTCGCGCGCGTCCTCGACAAGGTCTATGCGGCGGAGGGGCCGGACGGACGTCCCCTGTGCCTGATCCACCGCGACATCAAGCCGGGCAACATCCAGATCACGCGCGATGGTGACGTGAAGCTGCTGGACTTCGGCATCGCCCGCGCCGACTTCGACCACCGCGAGGCGAAGACGAGCACGGACATCGGCGGGACCTACGGCTTCATCGCGCCGGAGCGACTCAACGGCGAGGACGGGCCGCCCTGCGACGTCTACGCGCTCGGCGTCACGCTGCGGATCCTGTTGACGGGCGAGAAGCCGACCGCGCTCAAGCCCGACACGCTCGATCCGTTGCCCGCGGACGTCATGGCCGCCATCGAGCTCGCCGAGCGGATGCGAGCGGAGGAGCCCGAGGACCGCCCCACGGCGCGCGAGGTGGAGCGCCAGGCCCGCGAGCTCCGCGTGCGGATCGGAGGGCCGAGCCTGCGAGAGTGGGCCGACGACGCGGTCCCCGCGCTGCTGCGCGCGCAGGAGGACGAGCTCGTCGGCTCGGTGTTGACCGAGTCGGTGGACATCGAGCGGCTGTCGGGCTTCACCAAGGGGAACCAGACGCAGAGCACCACGCGCGTGGGGGTGGCGGTCGGCTTCGGCGTGATGGCCGTCGGCGCTGCGGTGGTCGCGTCGGTGTTGGGTGTCGCGGTGATCGGGGGCCTGGTCGCGTCCGGGGTCCTGGCGGGCCCTCCATCGGAGCCGGCGCCCGAACCGCAGCCCGCCGTCGTACAGCCGGCGCCCGTCGAGCCCGAGCCGGCGGCGCCGGAACCTGCGGCCGAACCCGAACCCGAGCCCGAACCCGAGCCCGAGCCCGAGCCGGCACCTGCCCCCGTGCCCGTGCCGGTGGCGCCGGTCCCAGCGCCCGTGCGGCCAGCGCCCGCACCGCCGCCCCCGCCGTCCCCACGCGCGGAGCTCGTGTCCATCGACGTCACCGCCAGCGCTGCCTCCCAGGTCTACATCGACGGGGTGCGGGTCGGGGTCACGCCGCTCCGCGGCCAGCCGGTGACCGCGGGCGGGCACCAGCTCCGGCTCGTCGCCCCCGATGGGAACGCGGTCGAGGCGCGGGTGCTGGTCGGCGGGCGCCGCGGCTCGACGAGCTTCGACTGGAGCGGCGGAAGCTCGCTGTCAGCACGCTGATCGCGTATGGTGGGCGCCATGTGGTGGTTGGTGGGCGCGGTGGCGACCGCGGCGGAATGCGACGTGAACACCGAGGTCGTCTCGGCGTACGGTGCGTTGCTCGGCGGCGACACGTCACAGGCGTCCGACCTGCTCGGCCGCGCCGAGGACCACCTGGCGTGTACGTCCGGCCTCGTCGACCCGCAGAGCCTGGCCCGGTTCTGGCTGGTGGAGGGCGCGCTGCTGCTGGCGACGGGCGAGGACGACGCCGATCCGTCCTTCGCCGCCGCGCGACGGGTGGCGGACGACCTCTGGCTGCCGAACCTCGGGGACGCGGCGCGTCAGCGCTGGTCCTCCGCGACCGACGAGTCCGGCGACGGACGGATCGAGCTCGACGTCGCGGTGACGAACGGCGTGGTGGCGGTCGACGGCCGCGCGATCGATCTGGCGGAGCCGGTCGTCCCCGGTCTGCACGCGGTCCAGGTGGCGGACGCGCGCGGGACCACGCTGTATGGCGCCATCGTCTACGTCGGTTCGGGGACGGTCACCACCGTGACCACGAACCTGCCGCAGGACCGCTTCGCGCCGTCCACACCCACGCCGACGCCGGCACCCGCTCCGGTCCCCGCGCCTCGGCCACCGAAGGAGGGCGGTCCTCGGCCGATGTTCGCCGCGCTCACCGGCGCCTCGACGAGCTTCGGGGAGGCCCTGGAGGCGACCGATGGCGGGCAGGCGCTGACGGAGCCCGGCGTGAAGCTGGTCGTGCCGCTCGAGCTGTCGGCGGGCGTCCGCGCGGGGCCCGGCTGGGTGCGACTGGCGGCTGGCGGCGGCTGGCTCGTGGGTGGCCCGTGGCTGTCGGCGAAGGCCGACGGCAGCCTGCACACGACGCCGGTGCGCGTGGACGTGGGCGTCGCGGGCGGCTTCGCGACCGGCGATCTGCGGGTCGGCGCCGCGTCGGGCATCGCGTGGCCCGGACGGCTGTCGGAGCGCGTCCTCGCGGGCTACGACCTCGCCGGTCCGCTCACCGCCGAGCTCCGGGCGGGCATCAACCTGGCGACCGAGCGCCCGATCGAGCCCGCCATCGAGCTGCTGGTCGGCGTGATCTTCTGACGCCGGTGCCGCTCAGGCCACGCCCAGCCGTCGCGCGCGCGCCATGATCTCGTCGGTCGCGCCATGGATGTCGGCCAGCAGCGCGGCGCGCATCCACATGCCGTTGCGGACCTGGCGCCAGACGACGAAGCCCGGGTGGGCCTCCCACTCGTCGGGCAGCTCGTTGACGCGCGGCAGGGGGTGCATGATCACGCAGTCCTCGCGCAGGTGGTGCCGCAGGTCCCAGGCGAGCACGAAGTCCTCGCTGGTCCCGAGCTTGCCCGCACCCGTGTCCCACTCCTGCTGCAGGCGCGTGACGTAGACGGCGTCGAGCTCCTTGCCAAGCGTCTGCACCGCCTTCGGGAGCGAGTCGTGCGTCACGAGCTCGATCCGCGCCCGCTCGAGCGCCTGGACCAGCGCCGGATCGGGGCCGTGCCCGGGGAAGCAGGCCACGTCGAGCCGCCGGACCTCGAACCGCGTGAGCAATAGGGCCAGCGAGCGGGCGGCGCGGTTGCGACCGATGTCCCCGACGAGCAGCACCCGCTTGCCGTCCAGCCCGCCGCGCTCCGCGAAGCTGTACTGCAGGGTGTAGACGTCGAGCAGCGCCTGCGTCGGGTGCTCGGACTTGCCGCTGCCCGCCGAGACCACGGGGATCGGCCGCCGGGAGCGCCGCAGCGCCCAGGCCGCGCGGGTCGCGAAGTCGTCGTCGGGGTGCCGGCTGACGAGCAGGTCGTAGAAGGAGGACAGCGTGCGGACCGAGTCCTCCACGGTCTCGCCCTTCGCGAACGAGCTGGTCCGCAGGTCGCTGACGACCCGGACGGTGGCGCCGACCTTCTCGGCGGCGGCCACGAAACTCTCGTTCGTCCGCGTCGACGGCTGGGCGAACAGGTTGAGGACCCGCTTGCCGGAGAGGATGGAGCGCAGGAACCCGACCCCGTCCCGGTGGCGATCCATCCGGCGGATCGCGGTCGCGGACGCGGACAGCCGGACCAGGTCCACGCGGCTGAACTGCTGCGCGAAGAGTACGTATCGAGGGTGATCATCCTCGAACAGCAGGGATCGCCGTCGGTCGTCGTCCTCGACGGCCTCCCGGAACGCGTCGTAGGTGAGCAACACGGCCCCTCCGCGCTCCGTTGGTAGCGCGTGGGTCGTGGGAGGTCGAGGGTGCCCGAGCCGATCCGGTACCGACTGGCGCTGCGCACCGAGGTCGTGGGCGGCTGGCGCTTCGATCTGACGGCCATCGAGGACTTCGAGGCGGCGGTCAGCGAGCTCGCCGAGGCGATCGGCCGCGGCGCCGACGCGCGCTGGTTCGAGGAGCTCTGCCCGATGTTCGGGGTGATCTGGCCGTCGGCACGGGCGCTGGCGGAGCGCGCGACCACGCTCCCGCTCCGGGGCCGCCGGGTGCTCGAGCTCGGCTGCGGGCTGGCGCTGCCGAGCCTCGTCGCGGCGCGCGCGGGCGCCCGGGTGGTGGCGACCGACCAGCACCCCGACACGTGGACCTTCCTCGAGCAGAACCTGCAGCGCAACCGGCTGTCGCTGGACTACCGCTCGTTCGACTGGGCCGGTCCGCTGCCCGATGGCGTCGACGAGCGTGGCTTCGATCTGGTGATGGCGTCGGACGTGCTGTATGCGGCCACCATGCCCGAGCTGGTCGCCGCCAGCTTCGACCGGTTCCTCGCGCCGGACGGGGAGGGGTTGCTCGCGGACCCGGGGCGCCCGTGGCTCCAGGACTTCGCGGAGGCCGCTCGCGCGCGCGGCCTGCGGGTCGAGCTCGACGCCGAGGGCGAGACCTGGCTGCTGTCGGTGCGGCGGTGAGCGCGGCCGACGGGCTCGTGCCGCCCGAGCACCCGCGCGCGCGGCTGCTGTTCGCGGCGCTGCGCGGGGATCCGGAGGTCGCCGGATGGGACCGGGAACGTTGGCGCGGCGCCTGCGAGATGGCGCTGCGGACCTTCTCGGCCCCGCTGCTCCACGCGGTCCTGGGGCGCTCCGGGCTCCTCGATCGCGCACCCGAGGAGGTCGCGGTGCGCCTCGCGCGGTCGCGGACGTGGAGCGCCGTCCGCTGGGAGCGACTGGCGGAGCAGTGTCGCGCGCTGGGGGAGGGGATGGAGGCCGCCGGCGTGCGCGCGGTCGTCCTCAAGGGCGCGCACACGGGCTGGCTGTACGCCGAGCGCGGGGCGCGCGGGACCGCGGACGTGGACCTGTTGGTCGCTCCCGACCGCGTGGAGGCGGCGAGCCGGGTGCTCCGCGACCTGGGCTACGAGGCGACGTCGTTCGAGGCCCACGACGATCACCGCCACCTCCCGCCCTTCGTGCTCGCCGACGGGCTGCCGATCGAGCTGCACCACACGCTGGCGCGCCGAGGGGAGCCGACCGCCTTCGCGGACGGCGTGGCGGAGCGCCTGGTCCCGCTGACGCAGGCGCCGGGCCTGTGGGTGATGGAGCGCACCGACGCGCTGCTCTACACGATCAAGCACCTGGCCGCGCACCACCGCTTCGAGACCACCAACGGCATCGCCGGGCTGGCGGACATCGGCGTGCTCCTCGACGGGGTGGATCCCGCGACCCTGCTGGCCCGCGCGCAGGCGTGGGGGATCGCTCGCGCGACCACGCTGTCGCTCGCGCTGGCGCGGGACCTGCTCGGGGTCGGAGTCCCCGTGGAGCTGCTCCCGAGCGCGGGGGAGCTCGGTCTGCGGGAGGCCGAGGCCGCGGCGACCGCGACCCTGCTCCGCGGCGGCTGGTCGGCCACGACGCGGCCCCTGCAGCTGCCGGCGAGCGCCACGCTCGTCCCCGGGCTCCCCGTGAGCGGGCTGTCCGGTCCCCACCCGGTCCGCGGCGCGCTGATGTTCGTGGAGCACGCCACGCTGCCGCTCCTCGACGACCTGCGCACCGAGTTCCCGCGGCTGGGACGCACCGCGCTCGCCCCGCTCGGGTACCCGCTGCACTGGGGACGGGTCGCCTGGCGCCACGCAGGCCTGGCCCGGCTCGCCTCGCCGGGCGTGCGCCGACGGCTGCGGGACGCGGTCGCGCGGGACCGGGACACCCTGGCGCCGTGGGTGGGGTCGTCGGGATAGGTGGGCCCCGATGGCGCGCGCCGACTGGATGTTCGCCGCCCGGGTCGGGCTGGCCACGACCGCAGCCGCGGCGCTCCTCCGCGTCGCGGGGCTGCCTTCCGTGGTCCGTGTGATGGGTCGCCGCAGCGGTTGGCCCGCCGAGCTCCCCGATCCGGTGCGGATGGCCCGCATCACCGACCGCGTCCTGTCGCTCGACCTGGGACCGCTGCGCCCCAACTGCGTCCTGCGCTCCCTGGTGCTCTACCGCTACCTGCCGCGCGACCGCACCGTGCTGCGCTTCGGGCTGCGTCCGGGGGTGCGCCCCGCGGACGGCCACGCGTGGATCGAGCGCGACGACCAACCGTTCGCCGAGCCGACCGATCCGCGCCCGATCTACGACGTCACCTGGTCCTGGCCCGCATGAGCGCGCCCGACGTCCGGCTCTGGTACGCCTCCGACGCCGTCCTGCGCCGGATCCGCCCCACGCGCCTGCGCGTCGCCGCTCGCTCGGTGGTGGCGGGCGCGTGGATGGGGGCGGGCACCGACCGGTGGCGCGTCGAGGTCGACGAGGAGGCCTACGCGCGCCGCTACGCGTACCACGACTCCGACGAGCACAACCTCCGGGGCCTGTTCGCGTGGGAGGCGGAGGCGATCGCGGCTTCCTTCCCCACTGCGGGGCGCGTGCTCGTCACCAGCGCGGGCGGCGGTCGGGAGGTGATCGCGTTGCGCCGCATGGGGTACGACGTGGTCGGTACCGAGTGCCACCCGGTGTTGCGCGAACGCGCTCGTGAGTTGCTGTTGCGGCTAGCCACGGACGTTGGGGTGATGCCCGCCGAGCGCGACCGGGTGGGGAGCGTGGAGGGACCGTTCGATGCCGCCATCGTCGGCTGGGGGGCGTACACGTTCCTGCGTGGAACCGCCCGCAGGCGCGCCTTCCTGGCGGAGCTCGGGGCGTTGCTGACGCCGGGCGCGCCCGTGTTGCTCTCGTTCTTCGCGCGCGAGGGCGATCCCCGGCGCTTCCGCTGGCTCGCCGCCGTCGGCAACGCGGTCGGCGGCCTGCTCGGTCGCGAGCGGGTCGAGGTGGGCGACGTCCTCGACCCCACCTGGCAACACTACGTCGCTCGCGAGGAGCTCGATGCGGAGCTGGCCTCAGCGGGACTACGGCTCGAGCGATGGATCCCGCGACCGTACGCCCACGCGATCGCCCGCAGGCCGCTCGACTTGTCGAAGTGACGATCCCCGCATTCGTCACCGAAGCGTCCCTTGTCGAAGACGCGGCGACCCGGTAGGATTCCCGTCCTGATTCACTTGCAGGGGTGGGTTTCATGCAGCGAGAGGCGTTGTCCAAGCCGCCGGTCCAGGCGGAGGTCTCCAACGAGTCGGTGCGTCCGACCGAGCGTCGGCGCTTCGAGCGTCCGCGTCTGCGGCGCCTCGGGGCCCTCCCGGCCGTCACGACCGCCTTCGGCGGCAGCTTCAATCCGTGATCGGGGGTCACCACATGCGTACGATGCTTTCCGTCCTGGTGGCCGCTGCCGCGCTGGTGGCCTGTGGCGTCGAAGAGGGCGCCGACTCGAACGACCCGCGCCTGGTGGGCGACGGGGCCTACCTGCTCGACGGTGACATGCCGGCCGACGTCGACCTCGACGAGGCGCTGGCGATGGTGCCCCCGGGTGGCTTCGGGATCGTCGCCGACCCGCGCACCGGTGAGGTCGCGACCCTGGTGTCGTCGAGCTCCCCGCTGGCTCGCGACGCGAACGGCGAGTTCACCGTGTCCGTCGGCGCGACCTGCCCCGACTGCGGGGATCCCACCTGCGCGGTGACGAACGACCGGACCCTCGAGATCACGCTGAACCACGCGAGCGGCAGCAACGGTGAGACCTTCACGGTCTCGACCGCGAGCGCGCAGAACTTCGTGAGCCCGACCTCTGGCTTCTCGCCGGACGCCTCGCCGAACGTCGGCGCCGACATGACGGTGTCGACGGTCGGGACGCTGCCGTCCTGCTCGACGTTCTCGTACTACTTCAACGTCGTCGGTCCCGACGTTCCGGTCGAGACCATCCTGTTCTCCGAGTACGTCGAGGGCTCCTCCGGGAACAACAAGTTCGTGGAGGTCCAGAACACCGGCAACGTCGGCTTCGACCTGACGGGCTGCCAGATCCGGCTGTACAGCAACGGCGCCGCCGCCCCGAGCGCGACCTTCACGCTCAACTCGACCACGCTGGCCGTGGGTGACGTGTACCTGCTCTGCCACAGCGGCGCTTCGTTCGTCCCCGGCGGCGCTTGTGACCAGAGCTCGGGCTCGCTGTCCTTCAACGGCGACGACGCGCTGGACCTGGTCTGCGGCGCCACCACGTACGACATCATCGGTCAGATCGGCAACCGTCCGTCGCCGAACCCCCCTGGTTGGGGCGCGCTGCCGTTGGCGACCGCGGATTCCAGCATCAAGCGGGACTGCGCGATCACGGTCGGCGACACCAACGGTGCGGATGCGTTCGACCCCGCGGACGAGTGGGTCGCTCAGACCCAGAACGACGTGTCGAACCTGGGCATCGCGAACACCTGCCCCTGATCAGCGACCGAGGAGCCGGCGGCGCCAGCGATCGCGCCGTCGCTCCCCGTCGAGCACGACCAGCCCCTCGCGGAGCAACGCCGTGAGGAGCTCGTCGACGACCTCCTCCGCTTCGCCGCGCTCGATGCCGTAGACATCGATCAGCCGGCTGGCCAGGTGGTCGGCTTCCACGCCGTCCTCCAGCGCATCCCAGACGGTGCGCGCGGAGCCGTTGAGCTCGAAGTACTGCTGGGTGTCGAGGTGCAGCGCGATCGCGCCGTCCCCCTCACCGCGGAGCACGACCCGCGGGTGGCGGCGCCAGGTCGCGCTCACGGCGCACCCCGCTCGATGCCCGCCTCGCGCAGCTCTTCGGCGAACGTGGTCACCGCCGCCGCGACCTCGTCACGGGGGGCGCCGCTCTCCGCGGTCAGCGCGTCCACCGCAGCCTCCAGGCCCTCGCCGAGCGCCTCCCACACCCGCGCACCCTGCGGATCGAGCGCGATGGGCGCCAGATCGTCCGGGTGCAGCACGACGCCGGATCCGTCCGGGAGGCGGGTGTACGGAGCTCCCGCTGGGCTCGGTGCCGCGCGAGGTCCGAGGCCCTCGGGGCGCTCCGGGCTGGCACGGGTCGGTCGCGAAGCAGCCAGCAGGGCGCGCAGCTCGTCCGCCACGCGCGCCGGATCGGTCCGCACGTCCGTCCCGAGCCTCGCCCGGTAGGCCCGCACCTGTCCCACCAGCACGCCCAGCACGGCCAGGTGCGTGCCGGCGTCGCGCCGATCGAGCTCGGGCAGGCGGCTCTCGGCGCACAGCGCCCAGCAGGCGTCCACGGGCGACAGCGGCTCGAAGGTGGTCCGCGGCTCGTGGGACAGCTCGGGGATCAGCAGGAGCACCGGGTCGCAGGAGGCGCGCCGTCGCACGCCCGCCACGACCAGCTCCTGCTTGGTGCCCTCGAGCAGCGGGCAGGGCACGAAGGTGCCGTCCACGTCGGGGTGGTCGGCCGGATCGAGGTGGATGCCGCGCCGCAGGGCGAGGGCGTGCACGTGGCCCGTGTCGGTCGCGAGGAGCACCGAGTCGTCGGACACGAGCTCCAGCCCCTGCCGCGCGAGCGCGAGCGTCAGCGTCGACTTCCCGGTCCCCGACGGCCCAACGATCAGCGCGCCGGCTTCGCCCTCGGCCACGCACGCCGCGTGCAGCGCGTACCCCCCGCGGAGGCGGAGCTGGTGGAACAGGACGGCGGTGAACACGGGGATGGGGACCATGTCGCCACGGACGACCCAGGTGCGGCTGCGCACGCCGTCCACGTCGATCCAGGCCACGGCGGCAGCCGACGCGAGCCACAGGCCGTGGTCGTCCCGCGTCACCGTGAGGTCGAGGTGGTGCGCCGTGACCTCGCCGGCGGGTGTCGGTGCCGCGTCGGCGTCGAACGTGACGTGCAGGTCGGGACGGGCGTCGGGCGCGGGCGTCGCGCCGAAGTGCGCCAGGATCTCGGTGGCACGCGCGACACTGGCGGGTGCTCCGTCGAGCCGCAGCCCCAGTCCGTGCAGCGCGAACACCATCGTCAGGGAGCGCTCCCCACCACGACGTCCACCACCGAGCCCGTGAGCGTCAGCCAGCGACCCTGTACGTCGAGACGGTCCGTGCGCGACTGGTCGAAGCGGACCGAGACGCGACCGGCGGGCAGCCGCGTCATGAGCGAGCCGGGCACCGTGAACGCGCCGTCGTCGACCACCCGGCATTGGATCAGCGCGCGGTCGCTGGTCGCCCCGGTGGCCTCGATCGTGAGCTTGAGCTCCGTGCCGTCGCCGCCGGTCCACGCGAGCTCGAGATCGCCCGACACCGAGAAGCCCGGGGACGGCGAGGTCAGGGTGCGGGCCGCGGGCATCCCGATGCCGTCGGGTGCATCGAACGCGGGGAAGGTGGCCCCTGGCGCGGACACCGACCAGGCCTGGCCGAACGGCACGGTCCCGGCGTCGAGGGTCGCGTAGTAGCGGGTGTCGCGGCCGTTCGCGATGTTGCGCGCAGCGCTCGTGGGGCTCGTCAACGCGAGCGTGCCGGCGGACTCGAGCGTCCGGTCGGGCAGCGTGCCCTGCGCGAGCTGCTCGATCGTGTACGCCGTGAGGCGGCAGTCGTCCGGGCCGTGTGGTCGCCGGAAGCTCACGCCCGACACGCCCGGCGCGTGCTCGGTGTACAGCTCGCCCGTCAGGTACGCCTCGGGCGCGTCGTCGTTCGTCTTCACCCACACGACCGTGAGGTACCCGTCGTCGGGGAGGTCGGGGGTGCCGGTGTCCTCCCAGGTCCCCGAGTGCTCGGTGTCCGTGTCGGCGTCGCTGTCCGCGTCGGCGTCGGCGTCGGCGTCGCTGTCCGCGTCCGTGTCCGCGTCGACGTCGGTATCCGCCGGACCGTCGGTGGTGCTGGGGTCGCCGTCGCAGGCGACGAGCAGGGCGAACACGCTCACGGGGAAGCTCCCGGTCGAGCCCTCAGGACGACTTCGGGCGGATCTCCACCACGCGGCCGTCGGGGAGCTCGACCTCGACCTTCCCACATACCTCGAACAAGGCCTTCGGGAAGCCCTCGGCGAAGTTGTCGCGGTCCAGCGTGGGGCGGTGGCGGTCGATCGCCTCGAGGACATCGAGCAGGCGGTCGCCGTGGTACGCGCGGAACCCGATCGGCTCGCGCTCCTCGGCCTTGTCCGCGATGAGCAGCCGGACGTAGGGGTCGCCGACGCGCTCGCCCGTGTCGTCCGCGACGTGCTCGTCGAAGAACCAGAGCGTGGCCTCGAGCACCGCGTGTTCGTTGAAGTGCCGGCCGACGCCGATGGGGCTCATCGGGAGGCTGCCGGCCTGCACGAGGGTGTGCCAGTTGCGGGACTCGTTCCAGCCGCGCTGATCGAGGAAGTCCACGAACCGCTCGAGCTCGCGGCGCTGGTCGTTGGACAGCTCCTCCCAGCGGATCCCCGTGTTCTCACTGCCGAGCAGCAGGCTCTGGGTGTCCTCGCTCTCCGGATCCTCCGGCGTGTCGAGGTTCAGCCGGGCGCACAGGTCGATGCGGTCGACGGCGTCGATGCCGGCCTCCGCGAGCGCCGCGAGGGTGTTGCCGTCGAACACCCAGGCGCCGCTGCTGTTGGCGATGGCGGTGAGCACGCGGAGCTGCAGCGGCGTGGCGGGCTCCTCCCAGCCGTCCGGGAGGGCGGCCTCGAGCAGACCGACCACGAGCGGGAGCGCCGTGCGGTGGCTGGTGGCGAACTCGAGCACGGCAGCCAGGCCCTGGACGCTCCGCTGGCTCAGCGTCGGCGGGTCCATGACCTCGATGGGCTGGGGCAGGGCCTGGGGGGCGACCGTGGCGGTCACCTCGGCGAGCAGCGCGTACGCCTCGGGGTCCACGTCCCCGAGGGCGGCGGCGTCTCCCGCGCGGCCGAGCCCGATCCGAGCGGCGAGGCGCACGCCGGGGTCGTCGCTGTCCGCGAAGGCGCGCAACACCTCGGCGTCCGGAACGGCGCGGCCGGCGACGTAGGCGTACAGCGTGACCAGGCGCTCGGCCTCGTCGCCCTCGGACAGGCGAGCCTTCAGGACGGTGCCGTCGTCGGCCCAGGCGAGCGCCACGAGCGCCGCGATCCGCTCGACCTCGTCGGCCGAGGTGAGGCGGCGGCGCAGGACGTCCACCCCCGCGGCCAGCGCGGCCTGGGTGTCCGCGTACCACTCCTCGTCGCCGAAGGTCGCCGAGCGCCCCACGTCCGCGAGGTACAGCAGCAGCAGCGGCCGATCGCGCGTGGCGTCGTCGTCCACGAGGGCGAGCAGGAAGGGGATCGCGGCGGCGGTCGCCGCATAGAGCGTGCCCTGGTGCCAGAGGCTGCCATAGAGCGCTTCGAGGGCCGCCTCCCGCTCACCCATGTCGGGCGACGCCAGGCCCTGGAGGTGCCGCGGGACGTCGCCGGCCGGCCCATAGGCGTGGGTGAGCGCGTTCCAGTCGACGTCGTCGATGCCCTTCAACATGGTCCACTCCGTGGGGCCGCGTAGCCTACCGCATGGCCGCTGTCGGGGATACGGCCGACCCGTGGACCACGAGCGCTGGCTGGCCCCCCTGACGGGCGTGATCGCGATGGGAACCGGGCTGTCGATCGTGGCGGTGTACGCGTACGGTCGAAGCCTCCCGGTGGAGCACGAGGTGACGGTGATCGCCTGGGCCCCGGTACCGCCGGAGAAGGCCTGGGAGCTGCTGTCCGATCCGGCGCGCCGTCCGGAGTGGGCGCCGAGGGTCGAGCGGATCGGGCGCGTCGAGGACGTGGCCGGTCACGCGACGTGGCGCGAGCTCGATCACAGCGAGGATCGCTTCGACTTCATGGTCATGGGCGACACGTTCCCCAGGTTCGAGGTGTCGACGGCGCACCCCGAGGACATCGGCATGAGGGGGAGCTGGACGTGGACGCTGACGCCCGACCGCGACGGCACCGCGATCGCGCTCACCGAGCACGGCGCCATCGACAACCTGCTGTTCCGCGGGGTCTGGGCGTTGCGGACCGGGCCGTGGACGGCGATCGAGGAGGACGCGGGCGCGCTCTCGGTCGCGCTCGGTGGCGACGGAGCGGTGCGTCGGGTCGATCAGTAGGCGACGGTCGGGGTCCCTCCGACCCAGGTGCCCTGTTCGGCGACATCGAGGATGAACGCCGCGAGATCGGCGCGCGAGATCTCGGTCCCGCCGTCGGGTGAGAACCGGGGTGACACGCGGTACCTGCCGGTCGCGGGCGCGTCGGTGAGCGCCGTCGGGCGCACGAGCGTCCAGGCGCGGTCACTCTCCCGAACGATCGCCTCGAGGCGCTCCATGTCGGCGTAGGCCCGCGACAACAGGATGGGCTTGAGGAACCAGCGGTAGAAGAAGGCGAAGGACGGGTCGTCGTGCTCCACGCCGCCCGAGGTCACCGTCAGGAGGCGCTCGATCCCCAGGCGCTGCATCGCGTCGATCACGATGCGACCGGAGTCGCTGTAGAACGTGGTCCGCTCGAACAGCTGGCTGCGCGCCAGGCCGAGCGAGCTGATCACGAGCTCCGCGCCGCGCAGGCCCTCGACGACGCTGGCGGTGTCGGTCGCGTCGCCCCTGCGGACCTCGAGGCCCACGTGCGTCAGCGTGAACGCCTCGGGTCGGCGCGCCAACGCGATCACCTCGTGACCGCGCTCCAGCGCCTGGATCATCACCTGCTCCCCCAACCCCCTCGATGCACCCAAGAGCCCGATCCGCATGGTGACCTCCTGGATTCTCGGTCACCCGCTTCCCGGTAGGCGACCATCGACGGTTTTTCGCCCTTTCATCAACTCCTCGTTGACGATCCGATGCGGGCGAAGGTCTCGGCGAGCCAGCCGACGACCGCCCGCACGTTGGGGGTCTTGGCGCGCTCGGGGGTGCTCACCGCGGAGACCAGGGGTCCGTCGGTGGCGAGTGCGTCGAGGACGCTGACCAGGCGCCCCTCGCGGAGCTCGTCCTCCACCATGAAGTCGAGCGCATGCGCCACGCCGACCCCGGCCACCGCTGCGCGCACCACCTGCTCGCCGCTGTCGGTGACCAGGGCGCCCGTGACCTGGGGTCGGGAGCCGTCGGCGTACGCCCAGGGGGCCGTGCGACCCGTCGGACCGACGAAGCGCACCGCGGGCAAGCGCTCCAGGTCGGACGGGGAGGTCGGGGTGCCGTGGCGCGCGAGCAGGGCGGGTGCGGCGACGGTCCGCCACCGGGGGCGCAACAGCGTGCGTGCGACCAGCGCCGAGTCCTCCCGACCGCCGAGGCGGATGGCGACGTCGATCGACTCCTCCGCGAGGTGGGAGACGCGGTCGGTGGTGTGGACGCGGACCGTCAGGTGTGGGTGGCGGGCCAGGAGGTGCGGCAGGCCGCCGATCACGATGCGGGCGAGCACGGGCGAGAGCGTCACGCGGACCTCGCCCCGCGGCTCCTGCAGCGACTGCGACACGAGCTCGCGCGCGGTCTGGAGGCTCGCGACCGCCTGCTGGCACCGGTCGAGGTAGACCCGGCCCTCCGGCGTCAGGCGGACGCTGCGCGAGGTCCGGACCAGCAGCTTCACGCCGAGCCGATCCTCGAGGCGCGCGACGGACTTGCTGACGGCCGCCGTGGTCACGCCCAGGCGCTCCGCCGCCCGCCGGAAGCTCGACGCCTCCGCGGTGCGTACGAACGGGAGTACGCCGGTGAACAGGTCCTCGTCTGCCATCGCCTCCTCCGGGTGCCCGTGCTCTGCTAGCATCGCGGACATGCGATGGCTCCGACCCACCTGGCTCACGGTCCTCGTCGGTTGCGCCGGCGGTGGTTCCAGCGACCCCACCCTCGACGCCACCCCGTCGTGCGGCGACGGCAGCTACCCGGCTGGGGCCGTCGAGCCGATGACGATGGGCGAGGTGCTCAGCCCGTACAGCTGGCCGGCCGCCGAGCACCGTGGGACCGGGGTGCGGACCGCGCTCGACCTGGCCCATGTCCCGTGCGCGGGCGACCCGGTGATCGACTGGAGCCCCTTCGACGTGCTGCTGTTCGTCTCGATCCCCGCCTGGTGACCCTCCTGTGCGCGGCACGCCAGGTCGGTGGCCGAAGTCGAGGACGAGATCGTGGCAGAGGGCGCCGAGATCATCTGGGTGCTCGAGCAGGACCAGAGCTTGAACGACGGCACGGTGGACCTGTGCCTGTCGGTGATGGACGCGCTCGGTAGCCTGGACCAGGGCTGGTGCGTGGGTGACGGCGAGACCCAACCGGTCCCGGGCACCTTCGACGACTCTCCGTTCAGCGTGTACCGCGGGTTCGACATGATCGTGCCTCGGTCGACGATGGAGATCGTGTGGACGTCGAGCCACGGCAGCCCGAGCGGGAACGAGAACCTCGAGGGCGCCGACGTGGTGGAGGCGGTGCGCGCCGCGGTGGCGGATCTGCCGTGAACGAGCGTTGGATCACCGCCTGGCGCGAGGGGCGGACCGCCTTCCACCAGGCGGGCGTCAACCAGACGCTGCTCGACCACGGGCACCACCTCCTCGAGGACGGTCCGCACCGTGTCCTGGTGCCCCTCTGCGGCAAGAGCGTGGACCTCCCCTGGCTCGTCGACCAGGGACACGACGTGATCGGCGTGGAGCTGTCCGAGCTCGCGGTGGACGCGCTGTACCGCGAGGCCGGGCGGGACCCGGAGATCGTCCCCGGCGAACCCACGCTGTACCGCAGCGAGCGGCTCTCGGTGTTCCAGGGCGACCTGTTCGCGCTCGCGCCCGAGCAGGTCCGCGCGACCTGGTGCGGAGGGACCTGCCCGGTCCGCGTCTGGGATCGGGCGTCGATGATCGCGTTGCCGCCGGATCGGAGGGGTGCGTACGTCGAGCAGATCCGGCGCCTGGCGGGTCCGCGAGGGCGGATCCTGCTGGACACGCTGATCTACGACCAGGCGCTGATGTCGGGACCCCCGTTCTCGGTGGACGAGGGCGAGGTCCGCGCGCGGTATCCCGACGCGAAGGTGGAGGTCCTCGACTTCCGCCCCATCCCCATCGACCCGCGCTGGGCACAGGCTGGCGTCGATCAACTCTTCCAGAGCGTCTTCCTGGTCGATCTCTAGCTGCCAGAGCAGCGGGTGGTGGGGTCCATCACCTTGAACCGCGCCCCGGTCGCGTCGACCAGCGACGCCATCCGGCCGTAGGGGGTGTCCACGGGGCCCGCGACCCGCTGCCCGCCCAGCGCGACCGCCCGCTCGCAGGCGTCGTCGACGTCGTCGACCCGGAAGTAGGGGACCCAGCCGACCCGCGCACTGTCCGGCAGCGTCATCACCGCGGCCCGCGTGACGTCGGAGGCGCGTGGCGCCAGGGCCGTGTACGCCCGATCTCCGGGCACGCGCTCGGTCCGGAGCTCGAAGACCGCGGCATGGAAGGCCACGGCCGCCTCGTGGTCCGGCGCCTCCAGCTCGAACCAGAGCGGACCGTTGACCGGACGCTCCTGGTCGAAGCCCACGTGCGTACCGGGCTGCCACACCCCGACCATCGCCCCGCACGGGTCGACGAGGAAGGCCATGGCTCCCAGATCGCCGACCGGATGCACCGGCAGGGCCACCTGTCCGCCCGCGGCGGAGGCGGACGCCAGGGTGGCCTCGGCGTCGTCGGAGGCGAAGTAGGTGGACCAGGCGTCGTCCCCGGTCTGCTCGGGCTGGCGCGTCATGAGGCCCGCGACGGGTCGGCCGTCGAGCAGGAAGTTCGCGTAGCCGCCGAAGGCCTCGTTCGGCGTGGTGATGTCCCAGCCGAACAGGCGGGTGTAGAAGGTGATCGAGGTGTCCCGGTCCGAGCTGCCGAGGTCGATCCAGCAGGGGGTACCGGGGGTGGGTGCGGTGTGGGTCACGAGGTCCTCCAGGGTTGTGCCACGAGGACCGTCGTCGCCCTCCGGACTCATCGGTCGCCGTCGAACTTTCCCGACAGAGACGGAGGCAGGCCGAACATCGGGAACAGCGTCCCGGTGTCGAGGTAGGAGCACATCCCACGGATCCGGCCACCCGCCAGGTCCAGCACGATGACCGCCCAGGGACCGTCGGGCCGGTACTGGCCGAAGGCGGGCGACCCGTTGGCGCGCAGCGGGACGAGCCGCGAGCCGCGGCAGCCGTGGCCGGGTCCGAGCAGCCAGCGCGCGATCTCCTCGCGCCCACGCAGCCACAGCGCGTACGGCGGCATGGAAAGGGTCGCGTCCTCGTGCAGCACGGCGCAGAGCGCGTCCACGTCGTAGGCCTCGAACGCCGTCACGTAGCGGGCCAGGAGGGCGCGCTGGGCCTCGTCGGTCGGCTCGAGCAGGTCCGAGTCGCCCGTCGGGCGCTGGTCGAGCGTGCTCCGGGCGCGCTGCAGGGCGCTGTTCACGGACGCGACGGAGGTCTCGAGGGAGGCCGCGACCTCGGCCGCCGACCAGCCGACGACCTCACGCAGCAACAGCACGGCGCGCTGGCGGGGCGGGAGTCGCTGCAGCGCCGCGACCCAGGCGATCCGGGTGCGCTCGCGCAGGGCGAGGCGCTCGGCGGGATCGGCGTCGACGGGGAGGTAGCGCTCGTCCGGGATCGGCTCGATCCAGCGGCTCGCATCGAAGCGCTCGGGGACCGGACCCGACGCGCTACCGGGACCCTCGAGGTCGAGCGGGAGCTCGCGGCGTCGCCGGGTCGCGAGGTGGTCCAGGCAGACCCGGGTGGCGATGCGGTACAGCCAGCCACGAGCGGCCCCCGGATCCTGGAGGGCGTCCGCCGCCTTCCACGCGCGGAGGAGCGTGTCCTGCACGGCGTCGTCGGCGTCGGCGGAGGAGCCGAGCATGCGGTAGCAGTAGCCGGTGAGGGCCGCCCGGTGGGTCTCGAAGCTCGCGTCGGGGACCATGGCCTCAGCGGGGGAGGAAGGTGCCGTCGGCCTGGAACGCTGGGGCCGTCTGCGGGAAGTCGGCCTCCGACAGCGCCTTGACCGCGGCGATCACCTGGTTGGCGGGGTCCGGCGCCGGGATGCCCCCGTCGTGCTGCAACGTCGGGAGGAGCTTGCCGCTCACCAGCTTGCCGTCGGCGCCGAGCGTGACCTCGAGGACCCCGCTGAAGCCGAGCGGGCCGGTGAGCCGGAAGCTGCCGAAGGTCGCGAAGTTGCCCATCGAGTAGACCACGAGGTGGCCGTCCACGAGCTCCATGCCGCGCCAGACGTGCGGCCCGTGGCCGAGGACCAGGTCCGCGCCCGCACCGATGGCCGTGCGCGCGAAGCGACGGAGGTGGCCGCGCTTCTCGTCGTAGAAGATCTCCATCTTGTCGGGCACGTGGGTCGCCTTCGAGCCCTCGGCGCCGCCGTGGAAGCTCACGATGACCCAGTCCGCCTGCGAGCGCGCCATGCCGACCAGCGCCTTCACCTCGCGCTCGTCGTTGATGTAGTTGCTGTTCGGGTTCGAGTGGAACGCGACCAGCGCGACCCGGTGCCCGTCGACCTCCTTCACCGCGATGGTGCCCGGTCGGCCCGAGACCACCATGCCCGCGTCCGCCAGCGCCTTCTCCGTCTGCAGCCGGCACTCGGGACCGAAGTCCTCGGCGTGGTTGTTCGCGTTGGACAGCAGGTCGAAGCCGGCCTCGGCGTAGGTCGCCGCGTACCGCGTGGGCGTGCGGAACGCGTAGCAGTTCTCGCCGGGCTTGCACTTCTCCGTCCTCCCGCCGTCGCACAGGGGACCTTCGAGGTTGCCGAAGGTCAGGTCGGCGTCGGCGAGCAGCTCGCGGACCTCGTCCAGCTCGTGCTCGGGGCCCTGGGGCGGGAAGTTCGGCGACGGGAAGTCGCTGCCGATCATGAGATCGCCGACCGCGCGCAGGCGGAGGGTGGTCCCGGGCGGCAGCGGGGCCCGAGGGGTGGGCGGCGAGGTCCGGGCGCGCTCGAGGAGGGCGACGTGGGCCCGGGCCTGGTCGAGGAACACGCGGAGGTCCGGTCGGTCCGGCTGCAACGCCTCCACGCGGCTCCACTGCTCGACGACACCGGCCCAGTCGTCGTCGTTCCAGAGCATCCAGCCGAGCTCCCAGCGGCAGTCGGCGTTGTCGGGCGCCTGCTCGACGCACGTGCGGAAGGCGGCGGTGGCAGCCGGGAGGTCCTTCTCGCCGACGGCGGCGACGCCCTGGGCGAGGAGCTCTTCGGGGGTGGCGGCGGCGGCGAGGGAGAGGAGGGCGAGCAGGGAAGGCATGGCCCTTGGTATCGCGGTATGCCTGGAGGGGGAGGGACCGTGCGCTCCTGGATGCTCGTGGCGTTGGTGGCGCTGAGTGGCTGCGAGAGGGTCCGCGCTGCGGCGCACGCGTTCACCGCGCCTTCGGACGAGCTCGGGGCAGACCAGCCGGTCGCGCTGGTGGGTGAGGCGCTGCCCGTGGACGGCGAGCCCGGGGACACGGGGAACACCGAGGCCGCGGCACCAGCGCCCGAGGTGGAGAAGGGCATCCACGTCGGGAACGACAACGGGGTGCACGTGGGCCGCGAGGGCGACGACCGCGGGGTCGCCGTCGGCGGGGAGCACGGCGTCCTCATCGGCGATCAGGAGGACGTGAACGGCGTCCGCGTGGGCGGCGAGAAGGGCGTGATGGTCGGCAAGGACGACGAGACCAAGGGGGTCCGCGTCGGGGGCGAGAAGGGCGTGGAGGTGGGCGACAAGGGCCTGTCGATCGGCGGCAAGACCGTCATCGGCAAGAAGAAGTAGCCGCCCACCTCCTCGGGTTCACGTCAGAACCGGCGACCGCCGCCGCCGCGTCCACCGCCGCGACCCATGCCCATGCCGCCCATCCGACGGCCTCCGCCCATGCCCATGCCCGGACGGCCCATGCCGCGGGCGCCGCGCTGGCGCATCATCTTCCGCATCTGGAGACGGCGGGCGCGACGCAGCCGGCGACGCTGACCGCGGAGCTGCTGGAGCTGGGCCATCTTCACGTCGTCGCTCCCCTGGCTCGCGAGGATCTGGCGGGCCTGGAGCTCGAGCGCGGCCTCGCGCGCGGCCAGCGCGTTGTCGTCGAGCGCGGCGAGCGACGGGTCGACCGCCATGTCGTCGTGCTCGGCCTTCTCGTCCTCGTCGTCGTCGTCGCTGGACCAGGCGTTCCACAGGGCGGCGGCACCCGCGACGCCCGCGGCGGCCACACCGACCGCACCGACCGCGGCCACGCCCGCGCCCACGCCGCCGACCATCGCGGCGGTCTTGAACCAGGAGCTCCCCTGGGCCTCCTCGGGGGCGGCCTCCGGAGCGGCCTCGACCTCCTCGCCGGCGGCGAGGCTCTCCTGGGCGTCGTGCACGAGGACGCGCGCGACCGACTGCAGCCCGGTGTGGGTGTAGTAGTCGGTGGTCGCGTCGAGCGTGGCGGCGAGCACGTCCATGCCCTTGTCCGCGACGTTGACCAGCGAGCCGAGCTGGCTGGCGAGCGACTGCTGCGTCAGGCCGCGGGCGGCGACGAACTCGGAGACGTAGGCCGCGCCGCTGTCCAGCGTGGACAGGATGAAGCCCTTCTGCTCCTCGGGGTTGCCGCCGGGCAGCAGGTCCTTGATCGAGCCGAACAGCGGGTTGCTGGTCAGGATGCTGGTGTCGACACCGCGGACGATGTCGCCGATCTTCTGGATGAAGGCCGGCCCGAGCGGGAGGATGCCGTCGATCGTGATCCAGGCCGCGAGGCGCATCATGTCGGCCTTCGCGTACGTCGCGAGCGCGGCCGGGAAGGCCTGGGCCTCGGCGAGGGAGTGGACCGGCAGCCCGCGCAGGAGCGCGAACGCGGCGACCTCGGCCGCGAGCTTGAGCGCGGCGTCGATGGCCTGCGTGGTGTCGGGCTTCGGCGTGACCTTGGAGAAGATCGACAGGAACGAGAGCGCCCCCCCGACCTGGTTCGCGGCGACCGCGGCGGCTGCCACCTTGTCGGCGGTGTCGACCGCGGCGAAGACCTTGATGGCGCGACCGTAGTGCGGCTCCTTGTGGAACAGCGCGAGCGAGCGCTCCTTGATCCGCGCGACCTCGGCGGGATCGGTGACGCCCAGGTAGACCTCGATGGCCTGCTCGAGCGAGGTGACGTTGGTCCACTCGCCCGGGACCACGTAGTCCAGGGCCCCGAGGACCATGGGGGTGACCTTGGCGTCCGCCAGCGCGGCGAGCTGCTGCTGGATGTCCGACACGCTTCCTCCTGTCAGGATGGGTGGCGGACCATAGCACCGGGCAGCCCGGGGGGCGGTGTCGGCGGTCTGTCGGGGATCGTCGGCGGGGGATCGTTCAGAGCCGGAGGCGCGCACCGATGCCGAGACCCGACTGGTTGTCGAGCTCGCCCGGCGACAGGATCAGGTACTGCCCGAAGACGTGCAGGTCCTCGGTGACCTTGAAGCCGAGGGTCAGCTCGTTCTCGGTGAGCAGATCGTCGACCGGGCCGCCGCCGATGCCCGCGAGCCAGCGGTACTTGCCGAACAGACGTCCGGTCTCGATGCCGAAGCCGATCTCGGTGCCGGCCACGGGGGCTGCGATCAGGACGGCGTCGGCGTTGCTGCGCTCCCACTCGCCCGCGCTGCCGAGGAAGAGCCCGAGCGTGAGGTCCCAGTTGCCGCGCCCCAGGACGTCGAACCCGGCGGACAGGCGGCCGACACCGGCGAAGTCCGAGCCGGGCGTGTAGCGGATCTCGCCGCCGAGGTAGGCGTCGCGCTCGCCGACGAGCCGCGCGCTGAGCTGGTGGCCCGGGACCTCCGGGAGGAACTGGAGGCCGTACTGGAAGACCAGGTGGTCGCCGTGGTCGACGTCGAGGTCGACGTCGTCCTCGTCGTCGTCGTCGGCCACCACGACATCGCCGACCACCACGACGGACGCGACCGGGGGCGCCTCTCCCTCCTCGCAGTCCACGACGTCCAGATCGAGGCCGGGTGCGTCGATCGAGACGTGGTCACAGGCATGGGCGAGGGATGCGGACAGGGCGATGGCGAGCACGGGTTCCTCCAGGGCTGCCCGTACCGACACCGCGATCCTCGAAACCCGCTACCGAACCCGATCAGGTGTCAGGACGTGATCATTGATCTTTTCCCGCTGATCATCGGCGTTCGACGGTTGCGGGGCGCACGGGAAATCAGCAATCATCAAGTCCTGACACCCGTGACGGGGTTCACCCGTGACGGGGTTCGCGGAAAATCCGTGGTGCCGTGACGGATCTTCCGTGCCGGCCGTCACGGGACGCGCGCCAACCCTGGGTTCGGCCGTGGCCCGATCCTTGCTTTTCGCGCAGCGTGCCCGATTCCCTGAGCCAGAACGCGCGCCACCGCCGAGTCGAGGCCGGTGCCTGGCGCCTCTTCCCCGCGCTCGGGAGCCTGCGGGCCTACTCGTTCTCGGATGCACGAGCGGACCTCCTCGCCGGCCTCTCCGTCGCCACCATGGCCGTCCCGCAGGCCATGGCCTACGCCCTCGTCGCGGGGATGCCACCCGAGCACGGGCTGTACACCGCGATCGTGCTCACGGCGGTCGGAGCGTTCTTCGACAGCTCCCGACACCTCGTGAACGGCCCCACCAACGCCATCTCGATCGCCGTGCTCTCGGCGCTCGCGTTCCTGCCCGCGGAGGAACGGCTCAACGCGGCCGCCGTGCTCGCGCTGATGATGGGCGCGATGCAGGTCGGCATCTTCGCGCTCCGGTTGGGCGACCTGACGCGCTACGTCTCGCACTCGGTCATCGTGGGGTTCACCGCCGGGGCCGGCGCGCTGCTCGTGCTCAACCAGGTCAAGAACCTGCTGGGTCTGCACGGGATGGGGGACGCGCACGATCACTTCGTCGTCCGCTTCTGGAAGACGCTGTCCGAGGGCGGAGAGGTACACCTCCCGTCGCTGGCCGTCGGCGTGGTCACGATGGTGCTGCTGGTGGTGTTGCGCCAGGCCAAGCGCCGAATCGGGTGGAACCTGTTCCCCGAGCTGCTGATCACGGTGATGGCGGTCTCCTGGGGAGCGGCCTGGCTGCACGTCGACGGGCTCGCGCTCATCGGGGAGATCCCGAGCCGGTTGCCCTCGCTCGCCCTGCCGCACGCGGACGCCGAGCTCGTCCGTGACCTGGCCCCCAGCGCCCTCGCCCTCGCCACCCTGGGGCTGCTCGAGGCGCTGTCCATGGCGAAGGTGTTGTCGCGTCAGACGCACATCCGCCTCGACCTGAACCAGCAGGTCCTCTCGGAGGGCATGGCGAACACGGTCGGCAGCGTCTTCCAGTGCTTCCCTGGCGCGGGGTCGCTGACCCGCTCGGCCATCAACCACCAGGCGGGCAGCGCGTCCCAGTGGTCCGCGATCGTCTCCGCGGTGGCCGTCGCCCTCATCGTCCTGCTGTTCGGCTCCTACGCCCGGTACATCCCGAAGGCCTGCCTCGCCGGCTCGCTCGTCGTCACCGCCTTCCGCATGGTGGACTTCCCCTCGCTGCGGTACCACCTGCGCGCCAGCAGCTTCGACGCCGGCATCGTCGTCGTCACGGCGCTCTCCGCCGTGCTGATCTCGGTCGAGTTCTGCGTCCTCATCGGCGTCTTCCTGTCCTTCATGCTCGCCGTGCCGCGCGCCGGCCGCATGCTGCTCACGGAGTTCGTGGTCACCCAGGAGCGGGTCATCCACGAGCGCATGCCCGACGAGGGCGTGTGCTCTCGTATCCTCATCTTCGGCCTCGAAGGCGAGATGTTCTTCGGAGCTGCCGCGAACCTGGAGGCGCACTTCGAGGCCATCCTCGACCGCATCGAGCCCGGGGTCCGAGTGGTCGTCCTGCGCCTCAAGCGGGTCCGCAACCCGGACGCGGTGTGCATCCACCTGCTCGAGACCTTCCTGCACGAGGTGGCGGCCCGCGACGCGAAGGTCATCCTGTGCGGGGTGCGCGAGGACCTGGAGGACGCGCTGCGCCGGGTGGAGCTGGACATCCCCGCGGACCGGATCTTCAGCGAGCAGACCGTGCGGAACACCAGCACCCTGATGGCGGTCAAGCGAGCCTACGAGCTCGTCGGGGACGACTTCTGCGAGCACTGCCCGCGCCGTGATCCAGAGGCGCGGAACGACCTCTACTACATGATCTGAGTTAGGTCGGGCCGCCGGGAGGTTGGATGTACCGCGACGTGCTCGTGCTGGGTGGGGCCGGACTGGTCGGGATGCAGGTCTGTCGACGGGTGTCGATCGAGCTGAAGCCGACGCGGGTGGTGGTGGCCTCGCTGCTCGAGCGGGAGGCGCGGGAGGCCGTCGAGCGCCTGCGGGCCGAGTTCCCCGACGTCCAGTTCAACCCCGAGTGGGGCAACCTGTTCGTGCCGGAGGACCTCGCGAACGAGCCGCGCGGCCGGATCCTCGCGGACCGTGCCCAGCGCAAGCGGCTGCTCGACTCGCTCTACGGCGACTTCGACGCGGCCTTCGCCACCAACCACCTCGCCCAGATGATCCGCCGCCACCGTCCCGAGGTCGTGGTGGACTGCGTCAACACGGCCACCGGCCTGTCGTACCAGGACGTGTTCCAGGGTGCCGCCAAGGTGCGCGAGTGGCTCGGCGACGACGGCGGCTTCGACCCCAAGGGGACGGAGGACCTCGAGACCTTCCTGTTGTCGCAGTCCGTGCCGCAGATCGTGCGCCACGTGCGCGTGCTGCAGCGCGCGACCACCGAGTGCCGCACCCGCGTCTACGTGAAGGTCGGCACCACGGGGACGGGCGGCATGGGCATGAACATTCCGTACACCCACTCCGAGGACAAGCCGTCGCAGGTGCTGCTCGCGAAGACCGAGGCCGCCTTCGGGCACACGGGGCTGCTCTTCCTGCTCGCCCGCACGCCCGACGCGCCCATCGTCAAGGAGGTCAAGCCGGCCGCGATGATCGGGTACAAGGGCGTCCGAACGATGTCCGTGACCGACAAGCACGGCAGCTCCGAGCTGTTCGAGCCCGTCGAGCGCGCGGTGGGCGGTGAGCTCGACCTGCGGGAGGAGCCCTCCGCGTACACCTCGACCGGCCGGCTCCAGCTCTCGGTCGTCGACACCGGCGAGAACGGCGTCTTCACGCGTGGGGAGTTCGCTGCCATCACGGCGCTCGGGCAGATGGAGTACGTCACGCCCGAGGAGATCGCGCGCAGCGTCGTGCACGAGATCCGGGGCCAGAACACGGGCCAGGACGTGATCAGCGCCATCGACGGCACCGTGATGGACCCGTCGTACAAGGCCGGCCTCGTGCGCCAGGCCGCCATGCACGACCTGCACCAGGCGGAGTCGGACTCGGGCATGCCGTCGATCGCGCTCGGTCGCCTCGGGCCCCCCGAGCTCTCGAAGCTGCTCTTCGAGGCGCAGCTCCTCAAGGAGACCTTCGGGACCCTGCCCGGCGTGCTCGGCGAGGACACGGAGCCCCGCTCCGCGGCGGAGATCTCGGCCAGGCTGGCGGAGCGACTGCGGACCAGCGAGGTGCGGACGCTCGCGCCCTCCATCGGCATCCCCATCCTCGCGGCGGACGGTCGCACGCTCCTGCGCGGTCCACGGGTGAACGTGCCCGAGGTCCAGGGCCACCGGAAGGTCGTGTCGCTCGACGATGCGGAGCGGCGCGACGCCTGGGCACGCAAGGGGTGGGTCGATCTGCGCCCCGCCAACATGGAGGCGTGGACGGGTCGCATCCGGAAGATGATCGCCGCCCGCGCGCAGCTGCGTGACGCCGGCTCCGCGGCTGCCAGCCTCCACAGCTACCTTCCGTCGACGTTCGAGATCGGGGAGGTGGTGGCCTGGATCTTCAACAACGAGATGGGCGGCTACCGCATCAAGTAGACGTGGTATCCATGCGGGCGGAGCCGCCTGCATGACGACCGACGCGCACGCCTACCAGCTGATGGAGATCTGCGCCGCCGGCACGTTCGGCACCGTCGTCGTCGTCCGCGACCTCCACCGCGGCAGGCTCGTCGCCCTCAAGGTCCTCAAGGAGGCCCACCTCAACCGGCCGCGCGTCATCGCCCGGACCCGTGACGAGGCCGCCATCCTGTCGCAGATCCACCACCCCAACATCGTGGCGGTGGAGGGGCTCGTCGAGATCGAGGACCGCCCCGTGGTCATCATGGAGTGGGTGAGGGGGCTGTCGCTCGAGACCGTCCTCAAGCACCAGCAGGACGGCCTGCCGCTCGCGGAGGCGCTCGAGGTCGTGCGTCAGGCGACGCTCGCGCTCGGCGCGGCCTACGAGGCCATCCCGCCCGGCGGCAACGCGCCGATGCGCATCATCCACCGCGACGTGAAGCCGTCGAACATGCTCCTGTCGGTCGACGGCGAGCTCAAGGTGGTCGACTTCGGCATCGCGCGCGGCGAGTTCGAGGGCAAGGAGGCCAAGACGCTGTCGATGGTGCTCGGCGCCCGCGGCTATCTCGCGCCCGAGCGGCTCGACGGGCACGACGACAAGCCCTCCTGCGACATCTACAGCCTCGGCATCATGGCGTACGAGCTGCTCACCGGGCGGCACGTCGTGCTCTCGGTGCACAAGGACTACCACGCCGAGGCGCTCGACAAGCACCTCCAGAGCCTCCACTGGCCCGACCTGCCCGAGGAGGCGCTGGAGGAGATCCGTGCGCTCGTCGCGGACATGTGTCGGTACGACGAGGTCCGACGCCCGGACCACGAGCAGGTCGCCACGCGCCTCGCCCGGATCTCCGAGGTCGGGAACCTGAAGCCCGACCTGAAGAGCTGGTCGCGTCGGACGTTGCTGCCGCTGTTCAAGAGCCGTGCGCGAACCAGGCCGATCGACCACCCGGCGTACCGCGATCTCGCGTTCGTGGAGCGTGCCGGCAAGAAGGTGAAGAGCCCAGCGCCGCCGGACGTGGACAACGAGATCCGTCGGCTCCTGCGGACCGAGGACTGGCTGCAGCACCTCGACGACCTCGACCTGCTGCTGACCTGCAACCCGCACTGGTCCGAGCAGCCCTTCCTCGAGGTCCTGCCGACCGGTCCGCGGGCGTGGTGGCAGTTCTGGGGCGGCAAGGAGCTGACGAACGATCAGCTCGTGACCGTGCTCCGGCTGCTCCGCCAGCGACCGAACCAGAACGTGCGCGACAAGGTCGCCCACCTCCGCCGCCACTCCGATCCGGCCGTCGCGGCCGCCGCGACCGAGATCCGCTGACGACGACCGGTTACGGGGGCCGCCCTGCAACGAGGTCCACGTGAAGCTGCAAGGCCGCATCCTCCACCTGGTCGAAGACCCCGACGCCGTGCGCGCGCAGCTCGAGGGAACCGATCTCCCCCTCGACCACGGCAAGGCGTACACCTACGGCGTGAACACCGACCTGATGATCTCGGGCCGGGCGTGCACCCTGGGGTACACGGGGGACATCCTCGGCCCCTGGTTCCTGGAGAACTTCCTCGAGGTCGTCCCGCAGGACGGCGTGAAGAACGGCGGCTTCCAGGTGGTGGTCGGCGGTCATGCCTACGGATCGGGCAGCTCGCGCGAGGTCGCGGTCGTCGCGCACCAGGGCGCCGGCATCCAGCTCGTGGTGGCGGACAGCTTCCAGCGGATCTTCCAGGAGAACATGGTCTATTCCGGGATGCCGTTCACGACGGACCGCGGCGTGCTCGAACGCCTGCAGGCCGGCGAGGACGTCGATCTCGGCGAGCTGACCGCGGAGCTGCCGCCCTTCTTCAAGGCCGTCACCGAGGCCGGCGGGCTGCTGCCCTACGGCACCGCGTTGCTCGAAGGCAAGGTCACGCCGACGTACGAGACGCAGCGCCTGCCGCGCCCGATGAACATCGCCGAGAAGCTGATCGCGGCGCGGGCCTGGGCCGGAGACGGCCAGCCGCTCGGCATCAAGAGCGTCCAGGCGGGCGATCAGGTGCTCTGCCAGGCGGGCTTCCGCGGCATGCACGAGTACACCACCGGCATGGTGATGGCCTTGTACCGCGAGGCCTTCGGCGCGGCGCCCATCGACCGGCCCGAGCAGGTGGCGGCCTTCGAGGACCACTTCGTCCTCATCAGCCACGACGCGGTGCCCGGCTTCGCGAAGAAGGCGCGGCTCGCGCCCGCGATGCAGCTCACGGCGGAGATGGTGGAGGCCTGCGAGCGAGACGGCATCCGCCTGCACGGGCCCGGCCGCCCGTACCCCCCCGGCGTCTGCCACCGGATCGTGGTCGAGGACTACGCCCTGCCCGGCGACATCGTGGTGCTCACCGACTCGCACACGCCCACCGCGGGCGTGCTGAACACCTTCGCTTTCGGCGTCGGCAGCAGCGCCATGGCGTTCGCGCTGCGGACCGGGCTCGTGCCGGTCACGGTGCCGAAGGTCGTGCGCGTCGAGGTCAAGGGCTCCGCCCGCGGCGTGCTCTCGCCCAAGGACCTCATCCTGCACCTGATCGGCGACCCCTACTTCCGCGAGGAGCACTGGCGCACCTCGCCGACGGACACCTGCATCATCGAGTTCGGCGGCCCCGCGCTCGAGCAGTGGTCGGTGGACGAGCTCTCCGTGCTCACGAACATGACCGTCGAGGGCGGGCTGATGACCGGAGTGGTCGAGCCCTGTAGCCCGATCGTGGACTTCCTCCGCGAGCGCCGCGGCGTCGACGCGAGGGAGCTGCTGGTCTCCGCGGATCCGTGGTGCGACTACGCACGCAAGATCGTGGTCGACCTCGACGAGGTCCCGCTGACCGTGGCCTCGCCGGGTGACAGCCGCAACCGCGCGCCCCTGGCCGAGCACGGCGAGGTCGGCATCCAGAACGTGGTCATCGCCTCCTGCACCGGCGGCTCGCTCGCGGATCTGCGCGCCGCCGCCAACGTCTTGCAGAACCGCGCGCTGGCTCCGGGCGTGAGGCTCGTGGTCACGCCGAGCTCGGCGCAGGTCGAGCGCGACGCCGAGAAGGAGGGCATCCTCGAGCTGTTCCGGCAGGCGGGCGCCGTCGTGACGCCGCCGGGCTGCGGCTCCTGCATCGGCAACGGCCCCGGCATCCCGCTCGAGGGCGAGACCACGGCGAGCACGACGAACCGCAACTTCGCCCGCCGGATGGGCGCGCCCGGCCCGGTGTGGCTGGTGTCGCCCGCGGTGGCGGCGGCGAGCGCCGTGACGGGGAAGCTGACCGACCCGCGCACGCTGGCCTGATCGGTGCGGATCACGACCTGGAACGTCAACAGCCTCCGGGTGCGCCTGCCGCACGTGCTGCGCTTCGCGGAGGAGCAGGCCCCGGACGTGCTCTGCCTGCAGGAGCTCAAGCTCTCGCAGGACGCGTTCCCCGAGGAGGAGCTGCGCGCCGTCTTCCCGCACCTCGAGTGGTGGGGCCAGCCGACGTACAACGGGGTCGCCATCCTCTCCAAGCTCCCGCTCGAGGACGTGCGCCGCGGGTTCGCCGGATGGAAGGACGACGAGGCCCGCGTGCTGTCCTGCCTGGTGGGCGGCGTCCGCCTGTGGTGCCTGTACACCCCGAACGGCCAGGCGGTGGGAACCCCGAAGTTCCTGTACAAGCTCGAGTGGCTGGGCCACCTGCGGGAGGACCTCGACCGGTTCGAGACGGGGACGGACGTGGTCGTGGTCGGCGACATGAACGTAGCCCCCGACGACCTCGACCTGTGGGACCCGTTCAAGCTCGACGGCCAGATCCTGTGCCACCCCGACGAGCGCGGCGCGCTCCAGCGGGTGCTGGACTGGGGTCTGCTCGACCCGTTCCGCGAGAAGAACCCGTACGCGAACGAGTTCTCCTGGTGGGACTACCAGAAGATGGGCTTCCAGCGGAACCACGGGTTGCGCATCGACCACACCTTCGTCGCGCGCCACCTGCTGCCCTCCGTCGGCGCCGTCACCATCCACCGCGACGTGCGTGGCTGGGACAACCCGTCGGATCACGCCCCGGTGAGTCTCGACCTGAAGCGGTAGGCTGGCTGGGATACCCCTCGCTCGGAGGTGCCCATGCGCGTGCTGTTCGCCGTCGATCCCACCCAGGAACCCGAGCGCCTCGTCGCCCGCGCGAAGGTGATCCTCGATCGCTTCGGGGCCACGGTGGACCTCCTCCACGTCCCGTCGCCGGTGCCAGGGAACGTCGGTGGGGAGCTGGCCAAACGGCTCGAGGCCGCCGTGATGGACGAGGACCGCGAGATCCGACTCGAGCTCGAGCGCTGGCTCGCCCAGCTCGCGCCCGCGGACCGTCGGGGCCAGTGCCTGGTGCGTCGCGACGCCAACCCGGCGAAGGCGATCGTCGACCTGGCGGACGGGTACGAGCTCGTCGTCGTCGGCACGCACGGTCGCTCCGGGCTCGCGCGCGTGTGGCTCGGGTCGGTGGCCGAGCGCGTGGTGCGGACCTCGCCGGTGCCGGTGCTGGTGCTCCACGAGGGTGGCGGCGAGAGCGACCGCATGCTGGTCGCGGTGGACCTGTTCGATCCCATCGGGGTCGTGGACGCCGCGGCGCTCTGGGCCCAGCGCCTCGAGATGAGCGGGGACGCCGTCTGGGTGCGGCACCAGACGACCGAGGGCCACCCGAACACGGAGCACGTCAGCTGGCGGCAGGGCTGGCGCGAGGACGAACGCGAGGCGGTGGAGGCGTGGAGCGCCGCGCTGACCGAGAAGCTGGCCTCCTTCCCAGAGAAGCTACGGGGTGTGGGGCGTGTGGAGCTCGGCGACCCCGTCCAGGTCGTCACCGAGATCGCCGCCACGGGCTACGGGCTCGTGGTCGTCGGCACGCACGGCCGCACCGGCATCGCCCACCTGCGCATGGGCTCGGTCGCCGAACACGTCGCTCGCCACAGCCCCGTCCCCGTGCTGGTCGTCCGCCCCAGCGCCGACCGCTGAACCCCGGCCCCCGGCAGCCTGGATAAGGGGTCGCGGGAGGCATCGTGGGCTACTTCGAGGGGCGCCGCGTGCTGCTGGTCGGCGGCAGCGAGGGCATCGGCCGGCAGACCGCCCTGGAGCTGTGTCGGCGAGGCGCCCACGTGGTGATCGCGGCGCGTCGCCAGGGTCCGCTCGACGAAGCGCTCGCCCTGATGAAGCCGTTGGCGAAGGGGCGCGTGGGCGCGGTCGCGATGGACATCGTGGACCGCGCGTCGGTGCGAGCCGCCGTGCCCGTCGTCGAGGAGCAGCTCGGTGGCGGCGTGGACGTGATCGTGGTCAACGCCGGCTCGGCCCGCCCCGGGTACGTGCACGAGCTGGACGACGCCGACTTCGACGCCATGATCGCCGTGAACTACGCCGGTCACGCGAACGTGGTGCGGGCCTTCCTGCCGGGCATGATGGCGCGCAAGAAGGGCGACGTCTGCTTCGTCTCCTCGGCCCTCGGGTTCATGTCCATGCCGGGCTACTCGGCGTACTCGGCCAGTAAGTTCGCGGTCGCGGGCTTCGCCGAGGCGCTGCACGTCGAGCTCCGCCCCCACGACATCCGGGTGTCCGTCTTCTACCCGGGGACGACCGACACGCCGGGCCTCGTGAACGAGAACGCCTCCAAGCCGCGCGCCGTGTGGCTCATGGAGTCCGACTCGGCCTTCAGCAAGACGCACGCCCCCGAGTCCGTCGCGAACAAGCTGCTCGCGGGCATCGAGGGCGGGCGCTTCGAGAACTTCCCGGGCCTCGACGTCTGGTTCATCTGGTGGGTCTACCACTGGTTCCCCTCGCTCGCGCGCTGGATGGCGCACGACGAGTGGAAGAAGGCGCTCGCGAAGGCCGAGGCCGAGGCCAAAGCCGAGGGGAAGCAGGCGACGGCCTGATCTCCCGGGTCAGCCGCCCTGCCAGAGCAGCCGGCCGGCGTCCTCGCTCGGATCCCAGGGATCGATGAACACCCAGGCCATGCCGCCGCGCGTGATGTCGAACGTGACCACGTCGGTGGTCATCTGGAGCAGCATCCGCATCGGCCCCTGCCCGGACGGCGACTGCGGCGTGTCGTCGTTGTGCAGCCAGACCGCGCCACCGCCGAGCTTGTCGTGCTTGAGGCCCTGCAGCGCGGACTTGAGCGGCACGCCCCGCTCGCGGACGTCGCGCATGACCGCCGCCTCGTCGATCGCGGGATCGACGGTCAGCTTCACCCGCCGGTAGACCCGCACGGTCGGCGGTCCGTCGTACAGGTTGTCGTCGCGCACCCGCTGCAGCAACACCTTGTTGGCGCCCTTCCACGGGTCCCAGTCCTCGCAGCGTCCGCCGGTCGCGTGGCAGATGAACACGCTCATCCGCGCGAACCCGTGCAGGTCGATCCAGGGCCCGGCGTCGATCTGCGCCATGTGGCACATGGGAGAGCCGCACACCCGGCAGCGCGGCCACTGGTGCGATCGGATCCCGCGTGGATGCCCGCCGTAGGCTCCCACGATCGAGTCGGACTCCTGCGTCGCCTTCCGGAGGCGGTACGACAGCCATGCGCTCGGCTTCATGTCACCCATCGGGGCGATTGTGCCACCGGTTGGTACGAAGATGGGTCATCGCGGAGAGGATGTGTCGTAAGTCGGCGGTCGGAGCGCCCTCCCGCGCGTTGGGTCAGGGGGGCGTTGCACCGCTCGGTCCCCCGCCATGGAGAACCACGTCCACTCCGCCGTCGTTGAAGCGAGCGATCGGCTCGCAGGTCAGCCCGAGGCGGTGCGGGACGATGTGCCGTGGCGCGAGCAGGGCCCAGCGCCACCCGGCCAGGGGCCCACGCAAGGCGCGAGAGAGCAGCTCCATCGCCTCGAGCTCGCCCTTGATCCGGCCGCCCCACGGTGGATTCGCGATCACCAGGCCCGTGGGCGCCGGTGCGACGGCGGCGGCGAGGTCGCGCACCTCGAAGCGCACCGCCTGCTCCACGCCAGCGCGGCGCGCGTTCGCCCGGGCCACCGTGATCGCCTTGGGATCGCGGTCGCTCGCGAACAGTCGCGGCGTCACGGCCTCCTCGGGCGGCTCCGCCAGGACGCGTGTCCAGGCGTCCGCGTCGAAGCTCGGCCAGCCGTGGAAGGCGAAGGTCCGCCCCGCGCCGGGTGGGCGGGCGAGCGCGATGGTGGCGGCCTCGATCGCGAAGGTGCCCGATCCGCACACCGGGTCGAGCAAGGCCTCGCCGGGGCTCCACTCCGCGAGCCAGAGGCAGGCGGCAGCGAGGTTCTCGCGCAGGGGGGCGCCCACGTGCTCGCGCCGCCAGCCGCGGCGGTGCAGCAGGTCGCCGGACGCATCGACGGACACCTCGGCGCGATCGTCCTCGATGCGGATCAGGACCCCGACGGCGTCGGTCGGTGGACGGCCCGCGTCCGTTCGTCTCGGCACCCGAGCGGCGTCGCGGATGGCGTGCTCCGCCTTGCGAGCGACCGCCTCGCGGTGGCGAAGGCGGCTCCGGTGGCTCGCGACCTCCACCTTCACCGGTTGACGAGGGTGCACGAAGCGGTCCCACGGAAGTCGTCGCACAGCGGCTCCGAGGGCCTCGAGCGTCGTCGCGGCGAACTCGCCGACCCGGACCCGGACGCGCGCGGCGATCCGGGAGTGGAGGTGGATCCGGTACAACAGGTCCGTGTCAGCTTCGAAGACAGCGCCCCCGGTCTGGGCTCGCGGACGCGCCCCCAGGGCCGACAGCTCGTCGGTCAGCGCGGTCTCGAGACCGGGAGCGACCACGGCGAAGGCGGTCAACGGAGGAGTCTTGCGGGAATGGCGTGTCACGTTCGCGTGGTATGCTGCATTGTACGGGAGCCGTGCTGAAGGAACTCACAGCTAGCGCCGAGCCCACCGGCGGCACGATCATCGCCGGTCGGTACCGCGTCGACAACCTCATCGCGCGGGGTGGCATGGCCACCGTGTACCTCGCGCACCAGATGGGGCTCGAGCGTAAGGTGGCGTTGAAGGTGCTCTCTCCGCCTCCGGATGGCGATGAGGTGGGCCTCTTCGAGCAGCGCTTCCGGCTCGAGGCGTCGACGCTCGCGTCCCTCGATCACACCAACATCGTGGTGCTCTACGACTTCGGCGAGACGCCGGAGGGGCAGTGCTTCCTGGCCATGGAGTACGTCGACGGGCCACGCCTCACGGACGTGCTCCGCGACGGTCCGCTCGCCGCCCGACGCGCCATCGAGATCGCGCTGCAGGTCGCTTCGGGCCTGCGGTACGCGCACCGGCGCGGGGTGGTCCACCGCGATCTGAAGCCGAGCAACCTCCTCCTGAAGTACACCGAGGAGGGCGGCGAGGTCGTCAAGATCGTCGACTTCGGGCTCGTGAAGCTCACCGAGGCCGACCAGAGCATCACGCGCGCGGGCCTGATCCTGGGATCGCCCCACTGCATGTCGCCGGAGCAGGTCCAGGGGCGCGAGGTCGACCATCGCGCCGACATCTACTCCCTGGGCGTCCTGATCTTCCGCATGGTGTCCGGGCGGTACCCGTTCCACGGCGCGAACAGCGCGGCCACGATGATGGCGCACATGAACGAGCCGGCGCCCTCGATCGCGTCGGTCGCGCCGGACGTGGACCTGCCCCCGGGCCTCGACGAGCTCGTGCAGCGCTGCCTCGAGAAGGACCCGGACGCCCGGTACCAGGACCTCAAGGAGGTCATCGAGGCGCTCGGCGCCATGATGCAGATGTCGCCCGAGGCGCTGCGCAACCTCGCGAGCATCACCCAGAGCCAGGTGTCCATCCCGTCGATGGCGCGGCGGGGAGAGCTGCCCGCCGGGGAGTCGTCGCCCGCCAGTCCGCTGGTGCGGTTCCTTCCCTGGCTGGTCGCGGGCGCGGGGCTCGGCCTCGTGTTGCTCGTCGCCATCGCTGGGCTGGCCGTGGCCCTGCGGAGCCCGTCGACGCCGCAGCCGGTGCCCGTTCCCGTCGCCGCGCCCGCCCCCGTGGTCGCCCCGGCGCCGGTGGTCGTGGCTCCAGAGCCGGAGCCGGTCGTGGAGCCGGAGCCGGTGCCCGAGCCCGTGGTCGAGCCCGAGCCGGTGGCCGTTCCGGCACCACCCGCGCCCGTTGCGCGTCCGACACCGAAGCCCAAGCCCACGCCGAAGCCCAAGCCCATACCTGCGCCCACGCCCGCCCCAGCGGAGCCCGCGCCACCTCCACCCGAGGGATATCTCGGCTTGCCGGATGACTTGAAGGAATAGAGCAGTATGCTCGGGCCGGAGGGGCTCGCCGGTGTCACGCTTCTGGGTCGGACTGCTGCTGTTGCTGTCGTTGCCGACCGTCGCCTGGGCCGAGCCCAAGGACGACGCGCGCAGGCATTTCGCCGCCGGTCTCAAGGCGGCCCAGGAGGGGGACTACGAGGAGGCGCTCACGCACTTCCTCGCGGCCCAGGCGGCCTTCCCGCACCCCGCGTCGCTGTACAACATCGCCAAGGCCTACGCCGACCTCGGCCGCACCCAGGACGCGATCGACACCTACGAGGCCTTCCAGGAGGCGTCGCCCGATCAGGCCGCCTCCGTCGAGCCGATCCTGGTGTCCTTGCGCGCGCGGCTCGCGGAGTCGCAGGCGCCCGTACCCGCGCCGGCTCCCACGGCGGCTCCGGCGCCCGTCGTGGTCCGTCCGGTCCCCGTCGAGGGGTCGGGCGACGTCACGCGCCTGCAGGAGCTCGCTGCCCAGCTCGACGCCATCAGCCGGGAGCTCGCGGCCGCCAGCGGCGCCGAGATCGTGCCGGCGCCAGCGCCCGCCCCGGTCGGCGCGGCGCCCGTCGAGCCCGAGGTCGTCGACACCGCCTTCCAGGAGGACGCGTACGAGCGGGTCGTCGTCACCGCCAGCCGCGTCGGCCAGGACCCGCTGGACTCCCCGAGCACCGTCACCGTCCTGACCGCGGACGACATCCGGCTGTCCGGCGCGACCGACGTGCCCGACCTGCTGCGGCGCGTGGTCGGTGTGGACGTGATGTCCGCCGCGTCCGGGCACAGCGACGTGGCGATCCGCGGCTTCCAGCGCAAGATCAACAACAAGGTCCTCGTCCTCATCGACGGGCGCTCGACGTACCTGGACTTCCTGGGAGCGACGTTCTGGGCAGCATTCCCGGTGGAGCTCGAGGAGATCGAGCGCATCGAGGTCATCCGCGGTCCAGGGTCCGCCGTCTATGGCGCCAACGCGGTCACCGGCGTCATCAACGTGATCACGCGGACGCCGGGGGAGGGTCAGCAGTCCGTCGCGTTCGACGCTGGCACCCCGGGGTACGCCCGGGCTTCGGGGGTGGCGACGGGCCGCTCGGGTCCGACCGCCTGGCGGCTGTCCGCGGGCCTGCAGAAGCACGGGAGCTGGGCGCTGCAGACGAACGTTCCCGCCGACGATCCGTCGGTCGAGCCGTTCCTCGACACCGACAACCCCCTCGGGCTGGACGTGCTCCGCGCGAACGCCCGCGTGGACCGGACCATCGGCGACGACGCCGCAGTCAGCGTCTCCGCGGGGCTCATGCAGGGGACCTCCGAGTTCTACAACATCGGCGCCCTGCCCGAGTTCGGTCTCGACATGCGCCACCACTACGTCCGGGCCGACGCGCTCGCCGGCAACCTCCACGTCTGGGGCTTCTGGAACAGCTACACCGGACGCACGGGCCCCTGGCTCGCGTTCGAGGGGGAACGCTCGCTCGACTCGACCTTCGACAACGAGGTCGTGGACGCGGAGTTCGAGGCGCCCACCCAGTTCGACACGGGCCCCGTCCACCACACGCTCAACGCCGGCGGCGGCTGGCGGTACAAGTACATCCGGTTCGGCTTCCTCGAGGGCGGGGCCGACACGCCGTACGTCGAGAACCACTACCAGGCCTTCGTCAACGAGCAGGCGATGTGGGGTCGTGTCGGCGGCGTCGTCTCCCTGCGGGTCGACGCCCACCCCCTGATCCCGCTGACGCAGACCATCTCGCCGCGCCTCGCGTTGCTCGTTCGTCCCGCCAGGGCGACCAGCATCCGCGCGACCGCGGGCTCCGCCTACCGCGCACCGACCGCGATCGAGTCGTACATGGGGTTCGCGCTCCCCACGACCGTCGACGGCATCTACATCGAGGACAAGGGGAACCGGGACCTGAGCCCCGAGCGCATCGGCACCCTCGAGCTCGGCATCCACGACGAGTCGACCGCCTACCACGTGGCGGACGCCGTGGTGTACGTCGCCCGGGTCACCGACCTCATCGGCCTCGCGGACGTGACGACCGGCTTCTACCCGTTCGACCCCACCGAGGAGGGCATCGTCATCGGCGAGACGGGGTGGATCAACGAGACCGCGGTAGCCACGGCTTACGGCGCCGAGGGCGAGATCGAGGTGTTCCCGGCCGACGGTGTCGACCTCTTCGGCAACGTGGCGGTGCGGCAGACCAGGGAGACCGACCAGGACGTGGCGATCGTCGACCGCAGCTCCAGCGAGCTGATGCTCAACGCCGGCGGCTCGGTGCGGACACCCTGGCGGACCGATCTCACGCTCGAGGGCCACTACCTCACCGCGCAGGACTGGCGGCTGCGCACGTTCGATCCGGAGACGCTGCAGATCGTGGACATCCCTGCACACCTCGACGCCCGCTTCCTGATGTCGGGTCGCGTCGCCGTTCGCCCCATCCCCGACGAAGACCTGGAGTTCGCGTTCGTGGCCTGGAACCCGTTGGCCGGCAGCTTCCCGTTCCGAGAGCACCCCGAGGGCCAGACCCTGTCCAGCCGCTGGATCGGCCAGGTCGCGTGGAGGTTCTGATGCGCTACGTCCCCCTCCTGACCCTCCTGGCCTGCAGCTACGAGCCCCCGCTCGACGACGGGGCGACCCGCCCGCTCAACGCCATCCACGGCGAGGTGGTGTTCGGCGGCGGACCGGACGTGGGCACCACCTACGTCACCCTGTTCGATGCCGCGGCGCCTCCCCCGCCGGCCGGCCTGGGCTCGCCGGTGACGTTCACCGCGATCGCGGCGGACAGCTTCACCGGCGGCGGCGCGACGCTGCGCTCGGCGCCGTTCCACCTCACGGGCCTCGAGGACGGCGAGTACGTCCTCGGCGCGCTCACGGACCTCGATGGCGACTTCCACCCGCTCGCCAGCGTGCTCGCGGGGGCGACCTGCGGCGACTGGAGCGGCGCCCACCTCGCGTCGCTCGCGAGCACCGACTTCGGTCCCATCACGGTCACCGGCGGTCGCCGGGTGGACGACGTGACCATCCTCGTGGGCGCCCCGCTCACGACGGAGCGCCCCGCGTTCGAGGTCCTGACGCCTCCGGTCGCGATCGAGGCGCTGGCCGCGCCGTACCCGGCGACGATGCGGCTGTCCGCGATCCAGGTGGACACGGCGTTCTCCGACGACCTGCAGCTGCACCTCGGCCCGGAGTGCGCGCCCGACGCCATCCCGGACTGCGACCTCGCCGTCCCGGCCTGCCCCTGCGCCGTGGACACGCCCCCGTGCGCGACGGCGCTGTGGGTGCTGATGAACGACGCGAACCGGGACGGGGTGCTCGATCCGTACCCCGAGGAGCCCCAGGCCTCCGCTGGCCTGTTCGATGTCTGGCCCCGGACGTACCTCGAGTACGGCGGGGACCTCGAGACCTTCGAGTTCGAGGGCCGCGAGCTGCCCGAGCGCTGGGTGTCGGAGGCGTACCCGATGGCCTTCGAGATCCTGGGCACGCTCGCGCTCGGCGGCGATCCGTCGATGCTCGGCCCGATCGGCGTTCCGTTCCCGGCGCACAGCCTGTCGGTCACGCTGAGCTCGACCTTCGTGCACTACCACGCGGGCGGCCAGGCCGGCGTGGACGAGAACGGGCCCTTCGATCTGGTCGACGTGCACGATCCCTCGGCCGCCGCGCTCGTGCCGGACGGGGCCTGGGCCGTCACGCTGGTCTCGTTCACGGGTCAGACGTGGACCGTGCCCAACGAGATCGCGGCGCTCGGCCTGCCGACCCTGGATCCGGCCTTCGATCCGGCTACCCAGGGCGTCCCCCTCGTCCTCACGCGGTAGCCGGTGGGGGTGATTCCCCGGCCTCCGCGAGGATCCGCTCCCGCTCGTCCGCGAGCTGGTCGACGCGCTCCTTGAGGGTGGCGGCCTCCTGCCGCAGGTGCCCCGCCAGCATGCGCGCCTCGTCGGCGATGTTGTCGAACGCGAGCTGCTTCGCGTGGTGGCGGTTCGCGCGCAGCCAGTCCATCCCACCACCGCCCGCGTCCCACGCGATCTCCGCGAGCCAGCTCGGCGGACGCTCGGTCCCGCCCGCCTGGAAGGTGACGCCGACCTCCTGCAGCGCCCGCTCCAGCCGCTCGACGCGCTCGAGGTAGTCGCCGTGCTGCTGCTTGAGCTTGTGGATGTCGGAGAACTCGAGCATCCCGGCGAACGGCACGCCCATCGCGTCGCCCCGCGCGTGCTCCTTCGCGGAACCCGCCCGACGCGAGATCAGGTTCGCGGCCGCGATCACCCCCGACGCCGCCGAGCACGCGTCGATCATCGCGCGGTGCCGGGCCGTGAGCACGTCGGACTCGAGCTCGATCTCCAGCAGCTTGTCCGCCAGCGGGCCGCCGTCCGAGCGGATCCGGGAGGCGAGCTCCTCCAGGGCCGCGATGCGCTCGAACTCCTGCGTCATCTTCGCGTCGCGGTGCTCGACCGCCGCCTGCTTCCCGTCGCGCGCCCGCTCCAGCACGGCGCGGGCCTGTTCGAGCTTGTGCTGGGTCTCGGCGACCGCGCGCACGGCTGCCTCGAGCTTGTCGTCGCGGGTGCCGGTGAGTTGGGTCCACACGACCATCCACCACTTGTCCAGGGACTGGGCGTCCGCCACGCGCTCGGCGAGCTCGCCCTCCCAGTGGCGGATCGCTGCGGCCGCTGCCTTGAGCTCGTCGCTCGCGAGCTCGAGGTTGGGCTCCTCCTCGGGATCCGACCCCGTGTCCAGCTGGAACGACACACGAACCTCCTCGCGGTCCGGGGCATACGTCGGTCGCCCCGTTTTCCTGCACCTTTCAGTGTACCGCCGAACGCGGTACGGTTCGCCGATGATCGGATGGGCGTGGTTGGCGGCGCGGGCAGAGATGCCGGTGACCGCGGAGTTCGAGTACCGGTACTCGGAGTCGGTGACGGGTCGCTCGGGGGAGTACGAGGGGTACGCCGACCGCACCGACGCGACCGGGACGTACCACCTGTCGCGGACCGCCGACACGGTGGCGGTGACGGCGCGCTACCACTGGCGGTACTGGAGCAGCGAGGGCAAGCGCGAGTCCGGCGACGAGGACCGCCCCACCACGGTCGACCGGGCCACCCGCCGGTACACCGGTGCTGCGATCGATCTGGACGACGAGGCGCTCGCTCGCGTCCCGCCCGGGGAGCTGTCGACCTGGCTGTGGATCCCGCCCGGGACCGAGGTGGGCGCCGCCGTGCCCATCCTGGACATGTCCTGTGTCCTGCGGGAGCGGTCCGCGAGCCCGGCCGTGGGCTCGGTGCACGTCCCCGCGCTGCTGGTGGTGTGCGAAGGCGACGACGAGCGCCACGACGACTACGGTGACTTCCGCTTCCACTACGTCGACCGCTACTGGTTCGAGCCAACCACCGGCCTCTTCCTGGCGGAGGAGTACGAGGAGCGCGACGACGGCTCGCTCGAGGGCAGGGCAGGGCGCTTCGACGTCAGCGCCACGGTCACGCTGACCCGAGCCTCGTACGTCGACGTGCCGCCGCCGCCGGACGTCGGGGCCGCGTGCCTCGGCTGCACGGCGGGGACCCTGGGCTTCGGGATGTTGGTGTCGATGGGCCTGGTGGTCGGCTTCGGCGGGCTCGCGTGGCTGGCGCGACGCTCGACGGCGCTCCCCGACCAGCTCACGGGCACGACCTTCGGCGAGGTGAGCGTCACCGCCGTCGCGGACGGGCTCGCGCTCGCCGGGCTCGACACGACCGCGTGCAGCCAGCACTTCCAGCCCTTCCTCGAGGACTTCGTGCAAAGGTCGATCGAGGCGCGCGACCCGGTGTGGATCGCGACCTCGGCGGACCGCAAGCTCGTCGGCCTCGCGTTCTGGGACGAGACGGCCCGCATCGGCACGGTGCTCTGCCCCGACGCCAAGGTGGCGTTGAACCTCGTGAAGCGCTTCGGGCAGAAGGGGGCGGGCGTCGAGTTCTTCTCGGAGCAGCGCCACCAGGGCCCGCTCGGTCCGCAGTTCAACGTCCACGAGACCTGGACGGTCCTCGGGCGCGACCTCGACGGCGAGCCGGCGTACGACACGAACACGATCCGGCGGTACCGCGCGGAGGATCGCGACGCGGTGGTCGCGCTGCTGCGCAAGGAGTGGGGGGATGCGTCCTTCGCCTCCTGGCTCGACGTGCAGATCGCCCGCGGCGACCCTGCGTTCGTCGCCGTGGTGGACGGTGCCGTCGTGGGCTTCGCGCTGGCGGCGGTCGTCGGGACCCGCGCGCGGTTCCAGCTCTCGCTGGTGGACCGCGAGCACCGTGACCGCGGGCTCGGCGGCGAGCTCGTGCGCGCGCGGCTCACCGCCCTCTTCCGCCTCGGCGTGGAGCACGTGATCGCCGAGGTCGCGACGTGGAACGTGGCGTCGCTGCACGTCCTGCGCGAGCACGGCTTCACCGACGTGGGCGAGCTGCTGGTCCAGAGCACGTCCCGCACCCGCGCGCGTCGCAACGTGATCCGCCGATGATCCTGCTGCAGCCGCCCACCGCGCGTGCCCGATGGGTCGGGACCGACCTGGCCCGGGTGCCCACCGGGCTCGAGGGTGTGGCGGAGGCCCTCGGGATCGCCGGCCGGGTGCTGGTCCCGTCGGAGGTCGGGGAGCCGGCGGTCCCCGACGGCAACCGGACGCTGGTGCTCCCCGAGCGCACCATCGAGCTCGGTGGGCAGCGGTTCGCGCTCTCGGTGAAGGGCGCGGGCGCGGTGAGCCCGATGTACGGGGATCCGCTGGACGACGCGCTCGAGGACGGCGCCAGGGAGTTCCTGGGGGAGCGCTGGTTCGGCGAGGCGCCCTACGGTGGACAGGGGGCGACCAACGCCGAGATCGCGCTGGAGATCACGTCGGCGGCGAGGGGCGCGGTGTGGAACGGCTTCCACCTGTGCCCCGTGGTCCAGGTGGTGGAGGTCCCGCCGGCCTTCGTCCGCGGCGACCGGTTCTGGTACCGCCGCCACCAGGGTCCGGTCCTGCAGGAGCACCGCCTCGTGCCGAGCGACGTGCGGTTGTTCCACGCCGCCGAGCACACGCTCGGTCAGGATCCGGATCGGGTGTTGGGCGCGTTCGGCGTGACCGATGCGTCGGCGGTGGACGCGTTCCTGGAGCGGACCATCCGCACCGGCTTCGCCGCGCTGACGCTGTTCCTGCGGACGGCGCGCGAGGTCCCGTGGGGGCTGCACGGGCTCGGCTACGGCAACGTGTGGCTCGACAAGGACAGTGTCGTCGCGCCCGACGGCAGCCTGTACTTCGCGGACCTCGAGGGGCTGGACTGGCGGCTCGCCGGGGCCGACTGGACCGTGGACGAGGTCGCGCGCGAGCAGCTCGAGCACAACCTGTACGAGGTGCTGTTCGGGATGGACGTGGTCCAGCGCTATCAGGAGCGGCTGACGGGGCGCGCGCTGAGCATCGCGGAGCGGCGGCGGAAGATGGCGCTGCGCGTGGAGCTCGCGCTCGACGACGACCCGTTCCTGACGACGGAGCGCTCGGGCGGGGGGCTGGATCTCGTCGCGCGGACGCCGCTGCGCCCCGACGAGCCCGTGGTGTTCCGGCTGTTCGACGACACCGGGGAGGCGTGATGCGGTGCGACGAGGTCCTGGCTGCGCTCGACCTGCTGGCCAGCGGCGGCCTGCCCACGGCGCCGATGGTCGAGGCGCTGACGAGGTCTGAGCTGGTCGCGAGAGCGCCCGTGGCCGCGGGGGCATCGGGCATCGCGACGCTGCGCGACGACCTGCGCTCGGTCCAGGCGCGGCGTCGGGAGGCCGTCCAGCGCGTGGCGGAGGGTGTCGATGGCGCGCGCGAGCAGGTCGCGGAGCTCGATCGCGAGGAGCGGGAGCTGCGCTCGGCGATCCTCGAGCTGGCGGATCTCCCGGCCGCTGCTGGTAGCGTCCCGCAGCTGACCTTCCGCGGACGCGACCTGCAGGGTGAGCTGCGGACGCGCGTGGGTCGGGTCGGCGGCGAGCCCTTGACCGTGTTCCTGGCGGCGTTCGAGGACTTTCGACGGCGACTGTCGGACACCGCCGCCCGCGCCGCGGCGCTCCTCGCGAAGCTCTCCCCCGAGAACCCGGCGGTCGACGAGATCCACCTGCGCGCGGCCGCGCTCTCGCTGGCCACCGCGCGTCCCATGGATCCCGTGGAGGTCGTGGCACGCGACTTCGGCACCGCGCTCTCCTTCGCGCGGCCGGCGGCGCTCGACGACGAGGGGCGGGTCCAGCTGGCCGAGGCCTGGGCCTCGCGTCCCACGGGCAAGGTCGTCGAGCTGATCGAGCTCTCCCGCGTGGCCTCCACGTTGATCCCGGATCGCGGGGACGCCGTGTCCGCCGCCGCCATCGCGTGGGGCGAGGGTCCTGATCGAGAGCGGGTCCTGCGCGCCGGCGTGGAGCTCGCGAAGGGCTGGGGTGCGGGTGAGCTCGCGCCGGGGGTGTTGCTGGTCGGGGCAGAAGGGGAGGGTCGAGCCTCCCGCATCCAGGGCCTGGTGGGCGAGCTGGCGCCCGTGGAGCCCGACGCGTCGGCCGCCCGCTGGTCCGCCGTCCTGCTCGCGCTCTCCCCCGCGGAGCCATCGGTCGCGCTCGCTCGCTTCCAGCAGGTGCGGGCGTGGCTGTCGCGCTTCGGCACGGACGGCCTGTCGGCGCCCGCGGCCATGCTGGCGCTGTTGGACGCGGAGGCCCCGGAGCTGCTGGACGACCTGCGGCTCGCGTCGAACGCCGTTCGTCTGCACAAGCTCTCGCTCTCCGCGCTCGAGAACCTCGGCCTCGGCGTGAAGCTGCTCGTGGAGGTGGGGCTCGGGCGCGTCGCGGTCCCGCTCGGCGGCTCGACCGTACCGCTCGGCCTCGACGCCGCCGCGTCCTCGGTCGCGCTGCCGCTCTCGAGCTTCCCGCCTCGGTTCACGCAGGCCGTGGCGACCTACCACCGCGCCACGATCCACCACCGGGTGGTCCGGCACGACTGGCACCACCCGGTCCACACCCACCGCGTCTACGGATGATCCGATGAGCAGCATCGACCTGTACTTCGACCTGTCCTCCCCCTACTCCTACATGGCCGCCACGCAGCTGCCCGCGATCGCGCAGCGCCACGGCGCCACGATCCGTTGGAAGCCGATGGTGCTGATGGCGGTCTTCGACGCGGCGGGCAACCGGATGCCAGCGTCCAGCCCGACCAAGGCGCGCTGGATGCTCCGCGACCTGAAGCGCTGGTCCGACCGGTACGGCGTGCCGTTCCGTCTGAACAGCCGCTTCCCGCTGAACACGATCCCGGCGATGCGGCTGGTGCTCGTGGGCGAGCGGCACGGTCGGTCGCAGGAGGTGGCGCTCGAGGCGTTCCGGCGCATGTGGGTCGAGGACGTGGACATCAACACCCCGGACCAGCTCGCGGGGATCGCGCGCGCCGCGGGCCTGCCGGACGGGGCGGAGGCGGAGGTCGCGGATCCCGAGATCAAGGCGGCGCTCAAGGCGTCGACCGACGAGGCCATCGCCCGCGACGTCTTCGGGGCGCCAGCGATCTTCGTGGGCGACCAGCTCTTCTTCGGCAACGACCGTCTGGACTTCGTGGAGGACGCGCTGCGGGCGACCGTCGGGTAGGATCGGAGGTACGGCCCGATCCCCCGTACCCGGGTCGAGGAGGTGCCCATGGCCCGTAGCACCGGAGGTCGGCTGCGCGCCGGCTTCTTCCTCGCGTTGTCCACGGTCGCCGCGACCGCGGCGGTCGGCACGGTCTATGTCGTGCTGGCGGACCTGCAGGGCACGCTGGACGGCATCGAGCCCGATCCGACCGTGCAGGTGTTGGTCGCGAGCCACGACCTCGGTCAGGGCCGGGCGATCACGCCGGACGACCTCTCGCTGGTCGAGATGCCACCTCGCTACGTGCCGGACGGCGTGATGCGGACCTCGGACCAGGCGGTGGGCCGCGTGGTGCGTGAGCGGGTGCTGGGGAGCGAGTTCATCCGCGAGGAGCGGCTGGCCGATCCGACCGGCGGCTACGGCCTCAACGCGATCATCCCGCGCGGCATGCGGGCGGTCTCGCTGGACCTCACGGACGGCGCCTCGGTCTCCGGCTTCCTGGCGCCTGGCAACTACGTCGACGTGTTGGTGACGCTGCCCGACGAGAAGGAGGCCTCGGAGACGGTGACGCTGCTCCAGGCGACGACGGTGCTCGCGGTCTCGACCGACATGGGGGGCGAGGAGGTCGAGGCGCGCGGCGGCAAGCGGGCCCCGACGATCACGGTGGCGGTGACGCCGGACCAGGCGGAGCGCGTCAGCCACGCGATCGCGCAGGGGAAGGTGACGCTGACGCTGCGCGGCGACATCGACGTGACGCACGCGGAGACCCACGGCGCACGCGCGTCCTCGCTGCTCGGCGAGGACACCGAGGAGCGGATCACGATCCGGCAGTGGAAGGAGATCGTGGAGGAGCGGGGCAGCGGCGAGCTCCTCCTGATCCACGGGCGGGATGTGAAGCGCGAACCGGCGCGCTGACCGGCGCATCGGCCGGGATGGCCCGGATGGCCGGGCAGGTGGCCCGACTGCAACACGGGGTGTGCATCCCGGTGGGGATGGCCGGGCAAGGTGGCCGCTCTGCAACACGGGGTGTGCATCGCTGGGGGGATGGCCGGGCAAGGTGGCCGCTCTGCAACACGCTGGGAGGCAAGGTGGCCCTTGTGCAACACGCGACCGTGGAGCCAACGGACCAACGCCAGCTCTGACGCGCACCCGCTGCGTGGATCGCGCGAATGCCGTCGTTCCGGTTGCATTCGGGGGCCCTTGCCTCCGCGCCCGTTGCATGGCTGGGGGGATGGCCGGGCAAAGTGGCCGTGGTGCAACACGGGGCGCGCATCCTGGTGGGGATGGCCGGGCAAGGTGGCCGCTCTGCAACACGGGCTGTGCATCGCTGGGGGATGGCCGGGCAAGGTGGCCGCTCTGCAACACGGGCTGTGCATCGCTGGGGGGATGGCCGGGCAAGGTGGCCCTGGTGCAACACGGGGCGCGCATCCCGGTGGGGATGGCCGGGCAAGGTGGCCCTGGTGCAACACGGGGCGCGCATCCCGGTGGGGATGGCCGGGCAAGGTGGCCCTGGTGCAACACGGGGGTGTGCATCCCGGTGGGGATGGCTGGGCAAGGTGGCCCTCGCGCAACCCGAAGCCTGCAGCCTGCAGCCCGAAGCCTGTAGCCCCCGATGCCTTGGCCCGCGGATCGCAGCCCGCTCAGAGCGCGAGGAACAGGTCCAGCGGCATGCCGACGCGCGCCGCCCACTCGGCCTCGTTGTGCTCGGCGCCCGGCTCCCACCAGTGGAACAGGTCGTCGTCCCAGGTCCAGCCGTTCGCGGAGAGCGTGTCCACGAACTGGCGGGTCTCGCAGTAGTTGTCGGAGCTGTCCGGATCGTCCTCCGAGAACCCGTCGCCGTCGAGGTCCCGGCACTGCCCGTCGTTGCCCGGACCCCCACCGGAGTCGGCGTACACCACGAGGCCCGTCGGGGGCGCGGCCAGGAAGCGCTGCTCGATCGTCTCCTCGTCCAGCGTGAACCGGCCCCAGCCGAGCGTCCCCGACAGGCTGCCCGCGAAGTCGTACTCCCCGGGGTAGTCCTGGGCGATCACGAGGCTGATCAGGCCGCCGAGCGAGCTGCCCATCACGCCGACCGCGTCGGGCGCGCCGTAGGTGGCCTCCACGTGCGGGCGGACCACGTCCTGCACGAAGGCCGCGTACTCGTCACCCTCGCCGCCCATCGGCCCGCCGTACCCCACGTCGTCCGGGACGTGGGTGTAGTCCTCGAAACGATCGATCGTGTTGTCGATGCCCACCACGAGCACCGGATCGCGCGACCCCAGCGCGTCCTGCATCCGCCAGCCGCCCCAGAAGGCGTCCGGGTCGAACAGGTTCTGCCCGTCGTGCATGTAGAGCGTGGGCCAGGGCCCCGCGCCGGCCGGCACCCACACCCGCAGCTCGCGCGGACCCACGCCCGTGCCCTCCGCCCGCGGCCAACGATCGAGGCGCGGGTGGTCCGTCGGCGCCTCCACGAACGAGATCTCGCCGTACCCGTCGTACTCGTAGCTGCGGGCCAGGGGATCGGGGCCCCAGTCCGCGCCTGCCGTCAGCTTGTACCGCAGGCCGGCGGGATCGCTCCCCACCTGCGCCTGCAGGTAGCGGAAGCCGGGGCCGCGATCCATGGGCTCGGGCGCCCAGCCGTCGAAGTCGCCGGCGACGGCCCAGTCACGACCATCCTCGGCGACCACGAACCACGCCGTGTCGCCGTCCAGCACGGGCCATCCGCCGCGCCAGGCCACGGTCTGGGCCGCCTCCTCGAACGCGATCCTGCCCGCGATCATGCCCTTGACCACGTCGACGTCCGTCTCGGACCCGGTGGTCGTGGTGGTCGTCGTGGTGGTGGTCGTGGTCTGGGTCGACGGTAGGGTGGGCGTGCCGTCGTTCGCGGCGGTGCAGGCCAGGAGCAGGGCGGCGATCATCGTGCCTCCGGGGAGCGCTGCCGTAACTCGAACCAGGGTTACGGTCGACATCGCTTGCGACGTGTCCCGTGCCGGGCTAGTCGTCGGGGTCGCCCGAGTGGGTGACGGGCGCATGCGCCCAGAGGTGTCCCGTGGCCAAGAAGAAGAACATCGCGCGCAACGTGATCACGCTCGAGTGCACCGAGCAGCGCGAGTCGGGCGTTCCCGGCATGAGCCGGTACACGACCACGAAGAACAAGAAGAACACCCCGAGCCGGCTCGAGCTCAAGAAGTACAACCCCTACCTGAAGCGGTACACCGTGCACCGCGAGATCAAGTAGGTCCCGGCTCTCTCATCAACTGCCCCGGTTCGCCGGGGCGGGCGGCACCGGCCCACGGATTCTCCGTTCTAGCCCCCGGTCCGCCTCTTCAACGCACCTGGAGCGAAGCCTATGGCTCGTTATCGTGGACCCCGGCTCAAGAAGTGCCGGACGGTGGGTACGGTGCTTCCCGGACTGACGACGGTGGGTACGCTCGACCGTCCGTTCCCGCCCGGTGAGCACGGCACCAAGCGCAAGTCGAAGCCCTCGGACTACAAGGTCCGGCTCATCGAGAAGCAGAAGGCCCGCTGGCATTACGGCGTGCTCGAGAAGCAGTTCCAGATCTACGTCCGCGAGGCCTCGCGGATGAAGGGTCCGTCGGGTCTGAACCTCGTTCACCTGCTCGAGTCCCGCCTGGACAACATCGTCTGGCGCATGGGCTTCGCCCGCACGATCGTGCAGGCCCGCCAGCTCGTCGTGCACGGCCACATCGTGGTCAACGGCAAGCGCGTCGACCGGCCCAGCTTCTACGTGAAGGCCGGCACCGAGATCGCCATCCGCGAGAAGTCCCGCAGCAAGCCCTTCGTGGCCGGGATCCTCGAGCAGACGGCGATGATGCCGAAGCCCTCCTGGATCGAGTTCGATCCCGCGAAGGCGACCGGCAAGCTCCTGATGGCGCCCGAGCGTTCGGACCTCCCGTTCGAGCTCAACGAGAACGCCATCATCGAGTTCTACTCGCAGAAGCTGTAGTCCCTCGGGCCCGCGTCCTTCGGCCTCCGAGGGGCGCCGCCAGACGGTTGACGACCGACTCCGGGTGCGCACCGTTGCGGCCTGGAGGCTCCCATGGTCGTCGACGTCACCCCGGACAACTTCGAGCAGGAGGTCGTCCGCCGCTCGGCCGAGGTGCCGGTGGTGGTCGACTTCTGGGCGGAGTGGTGCGGACCCTGCCGGATGCTCGGTCCCGTGCTCGAACGGTTCGCCGCCGAGGACGAGGGCAAGTGGGTCCTGGCCAAGGTCGACACCGAGGCCGCGCCGGAGCTGGCCGAGTTCTTCCAGATCCAGGGCATCCCCGCGGTCAAGGCCTTCCGCAACGGCGAGGTCGTCGCCGAGTTCGTCGGCGCCCAGCCGCCGCCCGCGGTCCGCGAGTGGCTCGACGGCCTGTTGCCCAGCGCCGCCGACCTGGCCGCGAAGGAGGGGCAGGAGGCCCTCGCGGCCGGCGACCGAGGGACCGCCGTCGCCGCCTTCGAGCGGGCGATCGCGCTGCAGGGGGACCACGCGGAGGCGCTGCTCTCGCTCGCCGAGATCACGGACGACGCCGACCGGGCGCGTGAGCTCGTGCGGCGCCTGCACCCGCGCCTGACCCCCGAGCACGCCGCCCGCCGCAGCCGCCTGCTGCTGACGCTGGACGCGGGTGGGGTGGACGAGGCCCAGCTGGCGGCGACCCTCGCCGAACGTCCCGACGACCTCGACGCGCGCTGGGAGCTGGCGCACGCGCTCGCGACGCACGAGCGACACGACGAGGCCCTGGGCCACCTGCTCGAGATCGTCCGGCGCGACCGGAAGTACCGCGATGACGGCGCACGCAAGGCGATGCTCGGCATCTTCGACGTGATCGGAGCCCGCAGCGAGCTGGCGGACACGTGGCGCTCGCGCCTCGCGGAAGAGCTCTACAAGTAGGCGGTCACCAGGTCTGCGGAGCGCACACCCGCACGGTGCCCGCGGGCCAGCCGAAGCGATCCATGTCGGTCGCGACGGTTCCCGGCAACGCCGCGCACGCGTCGTTCTCGTCGTCGACCCGACCGACGCACTGGCCCGCGCCTCCGAGATCCGCACAGAACGTCGTCGCGGCACCGTCGCGGTCGAGGCAGCTGTTCTCGCAGGGCAGGGTGCAGATGCCGTTCGTGCCGGTGGCCGTGGTCGGTTCGCACCAGGCCTCGTGCTCCACCATCCAGCAGCGGTCGTCGAGCACGTCGCACCGCTCGCCGAGGTACGGCAGGTCCTCGGGCGTGCCCGCCACGAGGTTCGGGAAGGTGGACACGTCGTCGAGCGAGGTGAACACGTACCCCTCGTCGCGCAGGATCCCGATGAGCTCGGGGAGCATGTCCGCCGTGAAGCGGTGGATGTCGTGCAGTAGCAGGATGCCGCCGTCGAACCGATGGATCTGCTCCATCGTCAGCCCGAGGAAGTCGTCCTCGTACTCGGTGGGGACGCGCCAGTAGTCGTCGTTGGTGCAGACCCCACCGCCGGACGCGTAGCACCAGTCGGCGGTGTCGATGTGCCAGCCCGTGACGCGCCAGCCGCGATCGGTGGCGAGGTCGTGGGTCGCGCAGGTGGCGTCGCCGTAGGGGAAGCGGAAGAAGCGCGGCGTGATCCCGAAGGTGCGCAGCAGCGCGTCCGGGTCGTCCATCTCGTCCTCGACCGCAGAGAGCGAGAGGGTGGCGAGGTCCGCGTGGTCCCAGGAGTGGTTGGCGACCTCGAACAGCGGGTCGTCGACCATCTGCTCGACGAGCCCCCAGGCCGCGGGATCGGAGACCTGCTCGCCGAGGGTGAAGAAGGTCGCCGGGATCCCCTCGTCGTGCAGGAGCTGAAGGATGGTCGCGGTGTCGACGGGGTCGGGTCCGTCGTCGAACGTCAGCGCTACGCGGCCGTGGAGGGGAGCGGGATCGGCGGGGTCCATGCCCGAGCAGTCCCAGCGCCGAGCGCCCGGGTCGGGGGGCGTCGTGGTGGTGGACGTGGACGTGGACGTGGTGGTGGACGTGGTCGTGGGATCGGAGCGGGGAGGGGGATGCTCCGGGTGGGAGGTGTCCGTGAGGTCCGCCGCGTGAGGGCGCCGCCCCGGAACGAGGTTCGACTCGGGCGTGCATGCCTGCAACGCCGACAACCAGAGCAACATGGAGACCCCCGCGCGCCCCCTTTCACCCGTTCGCTCCGATCGAGCTAATCGGGGCCATGGCCTTCCTGGTGTTCGTGGCGCTGCTGGTGGCGACGGGCCTGCTCCGCGTGGGCGAGGTGGTCGTCTCCTGGCGCCGGCAGGCCGCGCGCTCCGAGGCCGTGGTCGCCGAGGGCCCGCTCTTCCCGGCCATGGCCCTGCTGCACGGCGCGCTGATCGCGCTGCCGCTGGTGGAGGTGGTGGCGCTCGGTCGGCCGTTCGTGCCCTGGCTGGCGGCCGTGTCGGTCGGGGTCCTGGTGCTGGCGACGGCGCTGCGGATCTGGACGCTGTCGACGTTGGGACGTGCCTGGAACGTGCGCGTCGTGCGGCCCGAGGAGCAGCAGGTCGTGACCACCGGGCCATACGCCTGGATCCGTCACCCGAACTACCTCTGCGTCGTGCTGGAGATCGCGGCGCTCCCGCTTTTCCACACCGCCGTGCTCTCGGCGATGGCGCTGACGCTGTGGAACGCCGCCGTGCTCGTGGTCCGCATCCGGAACGAGGAGGCCGTCCTCTCGCGCATCCCGGCGTGGCGCGACGCGTTCGCGGGGCGGCCACGGCTGTTCCCCGGGCTGTTCTGACGCTTCTTCAGTCGGGCCGCGGCACCATGACGAACTGCACGTTCCCGTTGCGGAGCACCAGCAGGAACACGTTGCCGGCGCTCCGGGCGAACGCGCGCTCCACCTCCTCGGGGGAGCTCACCTCGCGCCGGTCGACCTCGAGGATCACGTCGCCGGGCCGCAGCCGCCCTTCCGCGGTGCCACCGCGCGCCACCCGCTCCACGAGCACGCCCTTGGACGCGCCGGTGCCTGCCGCGATCGCGGGGGTCAGGGGCGCCAGCGCGAGCCCGATGCCGGTCACCTCGGTCGGCGCTGGCTCCTCCTCGGGCTCCGGCGTACCGACCCGGGTCCCGTCGGGGCGCTCCGCCAACACCACGTCCAGGTGCCGAGCCTTCGTGCCGCGCTCGATGTCCAGGCGGACCCGCTCGCCGGGCGGGTGGGCCGCGATCGTCCGCACGAGGTCGTTCTGGTCGTCGATCGGGTCGCCGTCCACGGCCACGATCACGTCGCCCGCCTGCAGCCCGGCCTTCTCCGCCGGGGTCCCGTCGACCACGCCCGTCACGACGGCGCCCTTCTGCGCGCGGACCCCTAGGCCCTCGCGCAGGTCCTCGGACAGGGTCTGCGGGCTGACCCCGAGGTAGCCGCGCGCGACGTGTCCGCGCCGCAGATCGTCGAGCACCGCGGCGATGCGGCTCGCGGGGATCGCGAAGGCGACGGTGTTCGCGCCCTCGACGATGGCGGTCGACATCCCGACGACGCGGCCGTCCAACGCGAAGAGCGGTCCGCCGGAGTTGCCCTCGTTGATGGCGGCGTCGGTCTGGAGGAACTCGCCCGAGAGGATGGAGCCGACGGCTCGCCCCTTGCCCGACAGGATGCCCAGGGTCGCGGTGGTGCCGAGGCCCAGCCCGTCACCCATGGCCAGCACCCAGTCGCCGACCTCGAGCTGCTCGTCGCCCCCGAGCTGCAGCCAGGGCACGGGGGTCTCGGACTCGATGCGCAGCAGCGCCAGATCGAGCGCGCGGTCACCGCCCACGACCTTCGCGGGCACCTCGCGCCCGTCGTCGAACACGACGGTCACCGCCGTCGCACCCTCCACGACGTGCCAGTTGGTGACGAGCTCGCCGTCCTCGGAGACGAAGAACCCGGACCCCTCGCCGTTGCGCACCTGCGGGATCTGGTGCGGATCGAACGGCAGGGAGCGCAGGAGCTCCGGGGGTAGCGCGGGGAGCTCGACGCGCGACTCCACCTCGAGCGTGACCACGGCGGGTGCCACGGCCTTCACGAGGGGAGCGAGCGACCTCGAGGGCTCGTAGGTGGGGACCGCGACCGGCCCGGCCAGGGAGGAGGCGGTGGCCAACAGCAGCAGCGCTTCGCTCATCGACGTGGAACCTCCGCTCGGTCGGGTATCTGGGCCAGGCCCGAGCGGACGTCAAACCGCGTCACCGATCGTCGACCTCAGCCTGCGACGGTGATCTGCTCGCTGAGCCAGTCGATCCGCCCGCGGACGCCGTCCGCGTAGATCTGCTGGATGCGCTGGGTCATCGGGCCCGGGCGACCCTCGCCCACGGCGCGTCGGTCCAGGGACGCGATGGGGGTGACCTCGGCCGCGGTGCCGCACATGAACGCCTCCTCGGCGACATAGAACGCGTCGCGGCCGAAGAGCTGCTCCTTCAGGGGGATGCCCTCGTGGTCGAGGATGTCCATCACCGTCTTGCGCGTGATGCCGGGGAGGATGTTCGCGACCGGCGGCGTCTTCACGAGCCCGCCCTTGATGACGAACACGTTCTCGCCCGTGCCCTCGGCGACGAAGCCGAGGTGGTCGAGCATCAGCGCCTCCTCGAACCCGTCGTCGTTGGCCTCGTAGCGCGCCATGATGCTGTTCACGTAGTGCCCGACGATCTTCGCGCGAGACAGGGCCGCGTTCGGATGGTTGCGGCTGAACGAGCTGGTGCGCAGACGGACGCCGTTCTTCATGCCCTCGTCACCGAGGTACGCGCCCCACTTCCAGGCCGCGACCACCATGTGGACCGGGTTGTTCCGCGCTCCGAGGCCCATCGCGCCCATGCCCATGAAGGCGAGGGGACGGATGTAGGCCTCGGTGAAGCCGTTCCTGGTGAGGACGTCCAGGCACGCCCGCTTGATGTCCTCCCGGCTGCAGGAGGGGGTCATGCGGGCCATCTTCAACGAGTCGAAGAGGCGCTCGATGTGCTCGTCGAGCCGCCAGATGCCGGCGCGACCGTCGGGCTGCTCGTACGCTCGGATGCCCTCGAACGCGCCCAGGCCGTAGTGCAGCGTGTGCGCCAGCACGTGGACCCGCGCGTCCGCGAAGGGGACGAGCTCGCCGTCCATCCAGATCCACTGCGACTCGATGCCCATCCGATCCTCCGAGGGACCCCCCTGGCCCCGTCCGCGCGGTTTCCCGCAGCGAGGTGCCTCGTGTATAGTGCAGGCCTGTGGAGGGCACGTGCGTTCGTGGTCCATCCTGATGGTGCTGGGTGCCGCGGGCTGTGGCTCGTACTGGGATCTGCCCAAGGGCGAAGAGCTGGCGTACGGGTGTGCGGGCGAGCTGAACTGGTACGTCGACACCGACGGCGACAACTTCGGCGATCCGCTGTCGCTGCCCGAGGTGAGCTGCGATCCGCTGTCCGGTCGCGCCCCCAACGCGCTCGACTGCGACGATCTGGACGCCGCGATCACCGGCCGCATCGGCACGATCTGCCCGGTCGAGCTCGGCGCCGGTGAGTACCAGACGGGGACCACGGCGACGGGCGACCCGATCTACGAGTACCTGGATGCGCCGTCCTCCTGCAACGGTGGCGTCGTCATCGAGGGCGTGGAGTACGTCGCCACCTGCGGCGACGTCCGGATGGGCTTCACGCAGGCGGCCACCACCTGCCTGCACTGGGCCGCCTGGCCCGAGGACGGCAGCGACGGGCTCGCGCTGATCGACAGCCCGTCGGGGACGCTCGAGACCTTCCTCGACGGTCTGCGCGCGCAGACGGACGACTTCGCCGCGTGGATCGACGTGCGCTGGGAGGCCTCGGGCGCGGACCCGTTGGTCGACGGGAGCTGGGTGCTGGGCTCGGGCGGCGCCGCGAACGCGTATCCGCTGTGCCAGGGCACGCTGGTGCCGGCAGACTTCTGGCCCGGGGTCAACTTCAACGACCCGGTCGCCCGCTCGAACGTGGAGGCCGTCCTCCCCGACCTGCGGCTGGCCATGGTCTGGGACGGTGACAACTGGTGCATGGGCATCCCCGCCACCGGTCGCCAGGCCTTCCCGCTCTGCCAGCGACCCGCCCCGTCCGGCCTGGACTACCAGGAGTCGGCGGTGGGAGCCGGGACCACCCCGGCGGGTTGACGTGGCGCCCGAGGGGTGACGCGAGCCCGCCCGGACGCTATGGAGTCGGGCCCATGTCCCGCCTCGTGAACGCCACTGCCAACGTCCGAGAGGATCTGGTCGCCGCCGGGTTGGCGGTCGCGACGTTCGGGTTGCTCGTGGTCGGTGCATCGGTCCGGGTGAACGGCGCCGGGCTGGCTTGTCCGGACTGGCCGCTGTGCTTCGGGCAGGTCGTGCCCCCCATCGACGTGCAGGTGGGGTTCGAGTTCGGTCACCGCGTGCTGGCCGGGGTGATCTCCCTCGGCTTCCTCGGTCTGGGCGGGCTGCTGCTGCTCCGGGGCTCTCGCGCCGCGCGGGCCGTCTGGGGCGTCGCCGCCGCCGCGCTGGTCGCGCAGATCGTCCTGGGCGGGCTCACCGTGCTCCACCTGCTCGCGGAGTGGACGGTCGCGAGCCACCTGCTGACGGGCAACACCTTCTGCTCGCTGCTGCTGGTGCTCGCGCTGCTCCTCCGCTCGGAGAGGTTCGCCGACGATCGCGCCCCGGTGACCCTCGCGATGCGCGCGGTCGCGGCGCCGCTGGTCGTGCTGGTGCCGCTCCAGCTGCTGCTCGGCGGGTTCGTCGCCGGCTCGCACGCCGGCCTGGTCTGTCCGGCCTTCCCGGGGTGCGGGACGGCGGACGGCGCCTGGTTCCCGACCTTCTCGGGGCTCCTCGGCCTGCAGGTGACCCACCGTCTCGTGGCCTGGGTGCTGCTCGGAACGGCGGCGCTGACCGCGATCGTGGCGCGCGGCCGTCGCCCGGCGCTGGCGGTCTTCGGCGCGGTGCTGCTCCAGGCGTCGATCGGCGTCGCCAACGTGCTGCTCCGGCTCCCCGTCGAGGTGACCCTGCTGCACACCGCGGGCGCCGCCCTGGTCGCCTGGACCACCGTGTGGACGCACTGGGACCTGTGGCGGGCCCCGGTCGCGGCGTCGGCGCCCGAGGGTGCGGCGTCGGTGGCGGGGTCCCCGTGACCCAGCTCCCCGAGGTCATCGAGGAGCCCGGCCGCCCGGGTTGGGTCGACTGGCTCCGCCTGATGGTGGAGATCGCCCGCCCGCGGGTGATCGGGCTCGTCGTGTTCACCGGACTGCCCGCGCTCGCGCTGGGTCGGGACGGCTGGGTGCCGATGTCGGTGGCGCTCCCGGTGCTGCTGGGGACGGGCCTCGCGGGCGCCGCCTCGAGCGCGCTCAACGCCTGGGTCGAGCGGGAGAGCGACGCGCACATGGCGCGCACCCGCAAGCGACCGCTGCCCGCTGCCGTCATGCTGCCCAACGTGGTGCTGGGCTACGGCCTCGTGCTCACCGTCGTCTCGACGGTCATCCTGTGGGCCGTGGGCGGGGCGATGGCCGCGGCCGTCTCCCTCGCCACGATCGCGTTCTACGTCCTGGGGTACACGGTGTGGCTCAAGCCCCGGACCCCGCAGAACATCGTGATCGGTGGGGCCGCCGGTGGCACCGCGCCGCTGATCGTGTCGGCCGCCGCGGACCACGAGCTCTCGCTCGGCGCCTGGCTGCTCTTCCTCATCGTGTTCCTGTGGACGCCGCCGCACTTCTGGGCGATCGCCATCTTCCGCCGCAAGGAGTACGAGCAGGCCGGCTTCCCCATGATGCCCTCGGTCGTCGGTGACCACGGCACGCGCCTGCGCTCCGTGGCGTACACCGTGGCGCTGATCGTGGTGACCTTGATCCCGACCGCGCTCGGCTACCTCTCCGCGGCGTACGCGGTGACGGCGGCGGTCCTGGGCGTCGGGTTCCTGGCGCTGGTGCTGCAGAGCGTGCGTGCACAGCGACCGGTCGTCGACTGGCGCGTGTTCAAGGGCTCGGTCGTGTACCTGGGCCTCCTGTTCACCGCGATGCTGGGCGATCTGATCCTCGCCTGAGGCCCCGACGGCCGCGTCCGACGCAACAACGGGATGCAGCGCCGCAAGCAGAGGATCGTCCGTCACAACGGGCGGGCGATTCCCGGGCGCGCTTGCGGTCGCAGGGACCTCGGGGCACGGAGGGGGCCGACGTGAGGACGAGGCTCAGATGAAGGGACACCACCTGGTCGCGACGCTCCTGCTCTCGGGCTGCATGCTGCGGCCCTACGATCACGATCCCATCGAGATCGCGTCGCGGTACCAGTTCAAGTACCCCGAGCAATGCTCTGCCTGGCTGCGCAGCCCCAAGACCCACTACCTGTACTGCTCGTCGCCGGCGTTCACGGTGGTGGCCGACCTGCCCAAGCCCGCCGCGGCGGCCGGTGGCGGCGGTGGGGCGCCCGCGAAGGACGGCCCGACCGACCAGGCCTCGCTCGTGGCCAACGGCGAGAAGGTGTACACGCAGGTCTGCCAGGCGTGCCACGGGCCGGACGGCAAGGGCACCCCGGGCGCCTTCCCTCCGCTCGCCGGCTCCGGCGGGTACTACGGTGACGCCAAGAACCACGCGTCCATCATCGTGAAGGGCCTCAACGGCGCGATCACGGTGCAGGGTGTGGAGTTCAACGGGGCGATGCCGCCCCAGGGCCACCTCTCGGACTACGAGATCGCGTCGGTCGCCACCTACGAGCGCAACTCCTGGGGCAACGCCGACGGTATCGTGCTGCCCGAGGACGTCGCCGCAGTCCGGTGAGCGCCCCGATGTCGGCGTCGGCCGACGTGCTCGGCACCACCTTCCGGCGCCGGGTGCTGGCGCTGTCCGGCGTCATCTTCGTGGTCGTCGCCGCGCTGCTCTTCGCACCGCGTCCCGAGGGGATGGCGGGGTGGATCGACGTGAGCGCCCTGCCGTGGGTGAACGCGGGCATCAACGCCCTGTGCGGCGTCGTGCTCGTCGCTGGCTTCACGGCCGTGAAGACGGGCCGGATCGCGCTGCACCGCGCGCTGATGACGGTGGCCATGGGGCTGTCCGCCCTGTTCCTCGTCACCTACGTCACCTACCACCTGTTCTCGCCGGGTCCCGCCCACTACGCGGGTGAATGGCGGGCGCTCTACCTCGTGATCCTGCTCACCCACGTGGTGCTGGCCGCCGTCGTGCTGCCGGCCGCCATGAACACCTGGGCGAGGGGCTTCACGGGGGCGGTGCCCGAGCACCGTCGCCTCGCGCGTCCGACGTTCGCGGCCTGGATCTACGTCTCGGTCACGGGCGTCCTGGTCACGTGGATGGCGCACGGAGGCTGACCTGCGGCGCCAGGTGCATCGATTTGGGGCAGGGTCGGTGCAGGTGCCCTCCGATACAACGTCTCCCCTCTATGGGTGGGGGTCCTCGACCCCTCCCGCCGCTGCGGATGGAGCATGAGCAACGTCGCTTCCCGGTGGTCCGTCGGCTGGGCCGCCCCGATCCTCGGACTCGCGATCTTCGGGATCGTGGGCGCCTGCCGCGGGACGACCATCCCTGCGTCGGCGCGCTCGGCGGACGCCGTGACGCCCGAGCGCGGCGAGGTCCTGTACTCGAACTACTGCGCCCAGTGCCACAAGGCCGACGGGCACGGCCAGGAGAGCGTCGGTGCGCCGTCGATCGCCGGCCTCCCGCAGTGGTACGTGAAGACCCAGCTGATGAACTTCCGCCAGGGCATCCGCGGCGCCCACTTCGACGACATCGAGGGCCTGCGCATGCGGCCGATGTCGTTGTCCCTGCCCGCGCAGGAAGACGTGGACGCCGTCTCGCTCTATGTCGGGACGATGCGTCCGGTGGCGCCCGCGCCGTCGGTCCAGGGTGGCGACGCCGGGCACGGCTCGCAGCTGTTCACGACCTGCCAGGCCTGCCACGGCACCGATGGCAAGGGCAACGAGGCCATGGGGGCGCCGCCACTGACGGTGCAGCCCGACTGGTACCTCGTGCGGCAGCTCGGGAAGTTCAAGAACGGCGTGCGCGGGGCGGACCCCCGCGACGTGAAGGGCGCGACCATGCGGCCGATGGCCCAGGGTCTCGCGGACGAGCAGGCGATGAAGGACGTGGTCGGCCACGTGATGACCCTGCGGTAGACCTCAACTCCCTACGAGCATTCGTCAGGAGACGGCCCATGGCCAAGGAAGAGAGTCCGGATCAAATCGCGAGCAAGACGTTCTGGGTCACCCTGATCGGGGCGATCCTGTTCATCGGCGTCAGCTTCGCGTTCGTCACGATGGGCAGCCTATGATCGAGAGCCTCGTCCAGCCGGGGTCGACCTTCGCCCCGGACATCGACTTCGTCATCAACCTCGTCGGCGGCCTCGTCTTCTTCTGGGGCGGGCTGACGGTTGCGATGTTCTTCTGGCTGCTCTGGCGCTACCGGTACCGGGAGGGCGTCAAGGCGCTCTACGTGACCGGCAACGAGCCCGAGCTCAAGCGCTGGATCAACATCCCGCACTACCTCATCATCCTGTGCGATCTCGCCATCATCGGGTTCGCGGTGCAGACCTGGTACAAGGTCAAGCAGGACATCCCGCCGGTGGACGACGAAATCCGCGTCGTCGGCCAGCAGTGGGCCTGGACCTTCCAGCACACCGGCCCCGACGGGAAGATGGGGACGGACGACGACATCAAGACGGCCGACGTGCTGCACGTGGAGGTCGACAAGACCTACCAGTTCACGCTCGAGAGCCGCGACGTGCTCCACAGCTTCTCGGTGCCCATCTTCCGCCTCAAGCAGGACGTGATCCCGGGCCGCGAGATCCAGGGCTGGTTCCACCCCACGGTGGCCGGCGCGTTCGACATCCAGTGCGCCGAGATGTGTGGGATCGGCCACGGCATCATGGCCGCCCGCATCATCGTCGAGACCCCCGAGCAGCACGCCGCCTGGCTGGCTGGCGCGAAGTAGAGGGAGCCCATGTCCGAGGCACATCAGATCGACGGGCATCATGGCCACGACGCCCACGGCCACCACGAGCCGACGTTCCTCGAGAAGTACATCTTCCCGTTGGACCACAAGTACATCGGCATGCAGTACATGCTCACGGGCATGGTCATGGCGCTGTTCGGCGGCTTCTTCGCCTACTCCTTCCGGATGCAGCTCGCGTTCCCCGGCATCTCCGTGCCCGGGTTCGGGATCGTGTCCCCCACGGAGTACAACGCCCTGGTCACGAACCACGGCTCGGTCATGATCTTCTGGGTCGCGATGCCCGTGCTCATCGCGGCCTTCGGGAACTTCCTCATCCCGCTGATGATCGGCGCGGACGACATGGTGTTCCCCAAGCTGAACCGCCTGTCCTACCAGGTGTTCCTGCTCTCCTGCATCGTGCTCGGCATCTCCTGGATCGTCCCGGGTGGTGGCTTCGGCGGCGCGTGGACCTCGTACCCGCCGCTGTCCGCGAACGGCGACTACAGCATGACCCCCCTCGGGTCCTCGCTGTGGCTCACCGCCGTCGCGCTCGAGTTCGCGGCCTTCCTCATCGGCGGCATCAACTTCATCACCACGGCGATGAACTCGCGCGCCCCGGGCATGAAGGCCAAGGACGTGCCGATGACCGTGTGGATGATCTGCATCGCCAGCATCATGTTCATGGCCTCGGTCGGTCCGCTGATCGCCGGCGCCATCATGCTGCTCTTCGATCAGCAGCTCGGCACGGGCTTCTTCGACTGGAAGCGCGGCAGCGACCCGGTCCTGTGGCAGCACCTGTTCTGGTTCTTCGGCCACCCCGAGGTCTACGTCGTGCTCCTGCCGGCGACGGGCTTCGTGGCCGAGATCATCACGGTGTTCGCCCGCAAGAAGCTCTTCGGGTACCAGACCATCCTGTACACCGCGATCGGCACCGGCGCGCTCTCCTTCTTCGTGTGGGCGCACCACCAGTTCGTGGCCGGCATCGACCCGCGGATGGCGAACATCTTCACCATCACGACGGTGCTCATCTCGATCCCGATCGCGGAGATGATGTTCCTGTACATCGCCACCCTCTACGGCGGATCGATCCGGTTCCAGACGCCGATGCTCTGGGCGCTCGGGTTCATCTTCGAGTTCCTGATCGGCGGCGTCACCGGGATCTTCCTCGGTGCCTCGGGCGCGGACATCTACTTCCACGACACCTACTTCGTCGTCGCGCACTTCCACTACACGTTCTTCCCGATCGCCTTCATCGGGACGTTCGCCGCCGCGACCTACTGGTTCCCGAAGATGTTCGGGCGGATGATGAACGAGACGCTGGGCCGCATCCACTTCTGGGGCACCATCATCCCGGTCAACTTCATCTTCATCCCGCTCTTCATCACGGGCGCCGCCGGCCAGCACCGCCGGATCTACAACTACAACCACTTCCCGGATGTCTCGACCCCGGACCTGCAGACGCTGAACATCGTGGCGACCGTGTCGCTGGTGATCCTGCTCTGCTTCCAGACGGTCTTCCTGTTCAACTTCTTCTGGTCGATGTGGCGCGGCCCCAAGGCCCCCGCGAACCCCTGGAAGGCGAACACGCTCGAGTGGCAGGCGCCCTCGCCGCCCCCGCACGGGAACTTCCCGCCGGACAACATGCCGGTCGTCTACCGCGGCCCCTACGAGTACAGCGTCCCCGGCCGCGAGGACGACTACTGGCCCCAGAACCAGCCCAACTGATCGGCGACGAGAACCACACCATGGCCTTCAAGCCCATCGCTACGACTCGCTCCGCCACCGGCATCCTGACCGCGAAGCTCGCGGTCTGGTGGCTGCTCGCCTCCGAGGTCGTCATCTTCGGCGGCGTCCTGGCGAGCTACATCATGCATCGCATCGGACATCCGGAGTGGGCGAACTACGCGTCGCACACGAACACGATGTTCGGCGCCATCAACACCATGATCCTGCTGACCTCGTCGCTGTCGGCGGTGCTCGCGCACCGGGCGGCCGAGCTCAAGGACGGCAAGCAGGCGGCCAACCTCCTGCTCGCCACCGTCGGTGGTGGCGCGGCCTTCCTCTGCGTGAAGTCCATCGAGTGGACCGGTGAGATCAACCACGGCTTCACGATCACGGCGAACGGCTTCTGGTCGTTCTACTACACGGCGGCCGGCATCCACGGTCTGCACGTCATCGCCGGCATGATCCTGATGATCTGGGTCTCGATGTCCGCCCGCAAGAACGAGGAGCTGCACCGCGTCGAACTGGTCGGTATCTACTGGCACTTCGTCGACCTGGTGTGGATCTTCCTCTTCCCCCTCCTGTACATCGCGAAGTAGCGCGGAGCTGAACCCATGGCCGACGCCCACCACGCTGCTCACGACGACCACGGTCACGGCGAGCACCACGTCCACCCGCAGTCCCACTACGTGAAGGTGTGGGGCGCCCTCATGGTGCTGTTCTTCATCTCGGTCCTCGGGCCGATGATCGGCATCAAGATCGTCACGCTGATCACCGCCTTCGGCATCGCCATCGTGAAGGCCAGCATGGTGGTCAAGTACTTCATGCATCTCGACGTCGAGAAGCGCATCGTTCACTACTTCCTGGCGATCTCGCTGGCGTTCATGTTCCTGTTCTTCTTCGCCGTCGCGCCCGACGTGATGAACCACGAGGGACGCAACTGGAAGAACGTCGCTGCCCAGCACGCGGTCGAAGCGGGCCTCGCGGCCGGAGACGGTCACGGTGGGCACGGCGGTGGCCACGAGGGTGGCGAAGCGCCGGCCCACGAGGCTGGAGAAGCGCCGGCCCACGAGGGCGGCGAGCACTGATCCGACCCCACCCGGGGGCACACCCCGCAGGGTAGCCCTCGCGCTGGGGCGACGATACCGACAGGAGGCGCCGTGGGAGCGACGATGAGCGGTAGCGGCTCCAGAAGGGAATCGCCGGACCTCCGGGTCGTACACCCTCCGCCTCAGGCCCGACGCAAGGCGGTCCCCAACGAAGTGCTCGGGATGATGATGTTCATCCTCACCGAGCTCATGCTGTTCTCGGGGTTCATCAGCGCCTTCACGATCTCGAAGGCGCAGGCGCCCGCCTGGCCCCCTCCCGGTCAGCCCCGGCTCCCGGTCGAGGCGACTGCGATCAACACGGCCATCCTGCTCGCGTCCGGCGCGATGCTCTGGTACGCTGGCCGGCGCTTCGACAAGGTGGGACCTGCCGCTGCGCGGGTCCCGCTCGCGACCGCCGTGGCGCTCGGGCTCGGGTTCGTCACCTTCCAGGGTGTCGAGTGGGCGCGGCTGCTCGGCGAGGGGCTCACGATGGTGGGCTCGACCTACGGCGCGTTCTTCTTCTTGATCATCGGGTTCCACGGGCTGCACGTGATGGCCGGAGCCACGGCGCTGATCTGGCAGGGAACCTCGCTGTGGCGCGAGAAGCTCACGAGCGACGGGTTCTGGGCCGGGCGTCTGTTCTGGTACTTCGTGGTGCTCGTGTGGCCCGCGCTCTACTGGAAGGTGTACCTGTGATCGTCTGGCTGCTGATCGCCGCCGACGCGCTGGCGTGCGCCACCTGCCAGGATCCCGATCCGCGCCGCAGCGCGATCTACCTCGACATGACGGTGTTCATGTCGCTGACGCCGCTCATCGCGTTCGCGGGCGGCGGCCTGTGGATCTGGCAGCGGACCCGCGCCATCCGGTGATCGTCGCGCTCGTCCTCGCGGCGTGCGCCCGCACCACGCCCGAGCCCGTGCTCGCGCCGCCCGTGGTGGAGGCCCCGAGCCCGGCGCCGGTGGGCGTCCCCACGGAGGGTGGGCACTACCTCGTACGGGTGGAGGGCCGGGTGCCCGACCTGGTGGTCGTGGTCACGACCCCGGATCACGCTCCCGTCCAGGACGCGGTCCTGGCGGTGGTGGTGGACGGCGAGGGGCTGCTCGTCGACCCGGGCGAGTGCGACTCGGTCGGCGAGGTCCGGTGCGATCACCTCGACGGGCGCTACGCTTGCGTGGCACCCCGAGGCTGGGCGCCGGCCCCGGCACCCTCGGGCCGGGTCGCGATCGCGGTCGATGGGGACGCCGGGCTGGACCGGGTCGTCATCCCGCTTCCGTGAGAGTGCGCAGCGCGACGTGCCGGTGGTGCACGCGCGAGCGCTCCTCGGGAGACAGCTCGGGCAGCGTGCCCACCGTGCCCTCGGCGACGAAGCACGCCTCGACCCCCGGCCCCTCGCCACGCGCGGCGACGATCGTGCCCGGGACACGAACCTCCGCGGTGCGCTCGCCGCCCCCGTGGACCCAGGCGATGCCGCACCCGTAGCTGGCGGGGGATCCGGTCACCTCGGCCAGCGCGGCGCGGGCGGCGGGCCAGCCTCCGAGCTCGTCGGCCCACCGGCGCAGCTCCAGGCCCGGCCGTCCACCGAGGGCGTCGACCCACAGCCCCACGTCGTCGGCCAGGCTCGGCAGCCCGGTGGCGGCGAACGCAGCGCGGGCCTTGAGGAGCGCGTTGTCGGCGCAGGTCGCGCCGTCCTCGACGGGGGAGGGGAGGTCCTCGCGGACGACGAGCTCGAGGTCCGGCAGGAGGCGCCGCCACTCGGCGACCTTCGCCGGGTTGCCGGTGGCCAGGAGCAGCCGACGCGGCAGGGAGCTCACCGGTGGATCATCGTCAGGAACTCCTTGCGGGTGCTCGGGTCGTCGCGGAAGGCGCCGAGCAGGCAGGAGGTCACCATGTTCACGCCGGTCTTGTGGACCCCGCGCGTGGTCATGCACTCGTGGGCCGCCTCGATCACCACGCCGACGCCGCGGGGCTGGAGCACGTCCTGGATGGCCTCGGCCACCTCGCTGGTCAGCTTCTCCTGGATCTGCAGGCGCTTGGCGTAGACGTCCAGGACGCGCGCGAGCTTGCTGATCCCGACGACGCGGCGGTCGGGGAGGTACCCGATGTGCGCCCGCCCCACGAACGGCACCATGTGGTGCTCGCAGTGGCTCTCCATCGGGATGTCGCGCAGCACGACCATCTCGTCGTAGCTCGCGACCTCCTCGAAGGTGCGCGAGAGGTACTCCTTCGGGTCCTGCCCGTACCCCGCGAAGAACTCGCCGTAGGAGCGGACCACGCGGTCCGGCGTGCCCCGCAGGCCCTCGCGGTCGGGGTCGTCGCCGGCCCAGGCGATCAGGGTGCGGACCGCGGCCCGCGCCTCCTCTTCGGTCGGTCGCATGCTCCCTCCGGCAGGGCCCTTAACGTCGGACGCCGCCGCCGTGGCCGCGGTCGACCCCCGTGACCTCCCACCGCGGGCCGTCGAGCACCGTGCCGCCCAGGACCGGGTCCTCCGCGAGCAGCAGGGAGGTGTCCAGGTCCACCACGGTGAACCCGCCGAGGCCAGCGGCCAGGTGCGCGGCGAAGCCGGTGCCGATCCGGCTCTCCACCATCGCGCCGATCATGGTCGCGAGCCCCTCCCGACGCGCCGCCGCGATCAGGCGCAGGGCCCCCGCGACCCCGGACTTCGCGAGCTTCACGTTGATGCAGGACGCGATGCGCTGGCTCGCGATCCGCGCCACGTCCTCCTCGGTGTGGACGGCCTCGTCGGCGGCCACCATCACGCCCGCGTCCCGGTTGAGGCGGGCGAGGGCGTCCAGGTCGTCGCGGGGCACCGGCTGCTCGAGGAGCGCGATCCGCCCGCCCAGGCGGCGGGTGGCTCGGACCGCGGTGAGCGCGTCCTGCACCGACCAGCCCTCGTTGGCGTCGAGCACCAGGCCCGCCGACGGGTGCGCCTCGACCACCCTCCCGATGCGCGCCAGGTCGTCGTGGAGGTTCCGGCCGACCTTGATCTTGAGGGTGCGGAAGCCGCGCTCGCGCCACTGGGTCGCGAGGGTGGCGGCGCGGTCCGGGTCCACCATCGGCAGCGTCACGTCCGTGATCACGTCGTGGGCCGTGGCCCCGAAGCGCCGCCAGAGCGGCTGACCGGCGGCTCTCGCGGCGGCGTCCCAGCACGCCTGCTCGATGCCCGCGCGGGTGGCGGCGAGCTCGGGCAGCGCCAGGCGCAGGCGCTCCTCCACGGCCTCTGCGTCGCTCGGGTCCAGCCCGGCGAGCGTGGGCCCGACGCGCTCCACCGCCTGCTCGGCCTCGCGCTGGGTCTCGCGGGTGATGGGGGGGAGCGCGGCGATCTCGCCGACGCCGACGGTGCCGTCGTCGAGCTCCACCTCCACGGCCACGTTGCGGAGGTGGTCCAGGCGCGCGTTGGCGATCACGAACGGATCGTGCAGCGGCGCCTCCAACGGGCTCGTCCGGACGGCCCTCACCACCGCGCTCACGTCCTGCTCCCTTCGGCCGCTGCTCCCACCGTCCCCCCTCCGCTCGGACGAGCGTAAGCTGGTCGACCCCAGGGAGGCCCGTTTGGATCGCACCGAGGACGACCGCACCGGCATGGACCCCGCGACCCTGCGTCGCGCGGTGCTCGACCACCTGCACTTCACGCAGGCGAAGGACCTGTCGACGGCGACCCCACGCGACGCCTACGTGGCGGTGGCGCGCGCCGTGTGGGACCGGCTGGTGCATCGGTGGACCAGCACCCAGCGGCGATACCGCGAGGTCGACGCCAAGCGCGTCTGCTACCTGTCCATGGAGTACCTGCTGGGCCGGCAGCTGGAGTCCCACCTGCTGACCCTCGGCGTTCGGCGGATGGCCGAGCTCGGGGCGCGCGAGTTCGGCCTCGAGCTCGAGTCGCTGCTCCAGCAGGAGCCCGACCCCGGGCTCGGCAACGGGGGTCTCGGGCGGCTCGCGGCCTGCTTCATGGAGTCGCTCGCGACCCTGGACCTGCCCGCCGTGGGCTACGGCCTTCGGTACGAGTTCGGCATCTTCCGGCAGGAGATCCGCGACGGCTGGCAGGTCGAGCAGCCGGACGAGTGGCTCCGCCGCGGCAACCCGTGGGAGATCCAGCGCCCGGAGTACACCATGACCGTCCCGTTCGGCGGGTACGTGACACAGGGGATCGACCCCGACGGGCGGTTCCGGGTGCGCTGGAAGGACGCCCACCGCATCCACGGCATCCCGTACGACATGCCCGTCCCCGGCTACGGCACCAACACGGTCCACACGCTGCGGCTGTGGTCGGCGCACGCGACCGAGCAGTTCGACCTGCGGCTGTTCAACGACGGCGACTACCGGCGCGCGGTCGAGCAGAAGGCGGTCGACGAGGCGCTGACCAAGGTGCTCTACCCGAGCGACAGCAACCCCGAGGGGAAGCGCCTGCGCCTGATGCAGCAGTGGTTCTTCGTCTGCTGCTCGGTCGCGGACGTGCTCCGGCGCCACCTGCGCGACCACGAGACCGTGACCGACCTGCCGGACAAGGTCGCGCTCCAGCTCAACGACACCCACCCTTCGCTGACCGTCGCCGAGCTGATGCGGGTGCTCGTCGACCAGCACGAGCTCGAGTGGGACGAGGCCTGGCAGATCACCACGGCGACCTGCGGGTACACCAACCACACGCTGCTCCCCGAGGCGCTCGAGCGCTGGTCGATGGACCTGTTCGGCGAGGTGCTGCCGCGTCACCTGCAGATCGTGCAGGAGATCGACCGGCGGTTCCTGCGCCACGTCCACGTCCACAGCAAGGGCGACGCCGAGCTGGCCCAGCGGGTGGCGATCGTCGACGAGGACCACCGCCAGCTGCGGATGGCCCACCTCGCGGTCGTCGGCTCCCACCGGGTCAACGGGGTCGCCGAGCTCCATGGGCAGCTGCTGCGCGAGCAGCTCATGCCCGACCTGGACGCGCTCTTCCCCGGCCGGTTCACGCACCAGACCAACGGGGTGACGCCGCGCCGCTTCCTGCTCCAGTGCAACCCCGGGCTGGCCGAGATCCTGGACCGCCGGGTCGGGAAGGGCTGGGTCCAGGACATGGACCGCCTCGTCGGCCTGCTGCAGTTCGAGCACGACCCCGAGCTGCACGCCGAGCTCGCGGCGGTGCGTCGGGCCAACAAGGTACGGCTGGACGAGCGGCTTCGCGCCTGGGGCGGACCCGGCATCGACCCGGACGTGTTGCTCGACGTCCAGGTCAAGCGGATCCACGAGTACAAGCGGCAGCTGCTGTGCACGCTGCACGTGATCTGGCGGTACCACCAGCTGCGGGAGGGGGCGACGCTGCTGCCGCGCACCGTGCTCCTCGGGGGCAAGGCAGCGCCGAGCTACCTGCGGGCCAAGCACCACGTGCAGCTGTTCTGCGACGTGGCGCGCACCGTGAGCGCGGACCGGGTGGCCCGCGGGCAGCTCGATGTGGTGTTCGTCCCGGACTACAACGTGACCCGCGCCCAGCGCATCATCCCTGCGGCCGATCTCTCCGAGCAGATCTCGATGGCGGGGATGGAGGCCTCGGGCACCGGCAACATGAAGTTCATGATGAACGGCGCGATCACCGTCGGGACGCTGGACGGCGCCAACGTCGAGATCCGACACGCGGTGGGGGAGGAGGCCTTCTTCCTGTTCGGGCTCGACGCCTCGGACGTCGCGCTGACCCGCGCCCGTGGCTACGACCCCGCGCGCACCATCGCCTCCTCGCCGCGGCTGCAGGTCGTGCTGGAGCTGCTCGAGCAGGGGTACTTCGATCCGGAGCACCGCGTGGTCCACGCCGAGGTCGCCCGGTACCTGCGCGAGGAGGATCCGTTCCTCGTGACCGCGGACTTCGACGCCTACGTCGACATCCAGGACGCCGTCGACACGGCGCGGGCCGACGAGGCGGGCTGGTGGTCGAAGGTCGTCCGGAACATCGCGTGCTCCGGCTGGTTCTCCTCGGACCGCACCATCCGCGGGTACGCGGAGGAGATCTGGGGCCTGCGTCCCGTCGACGTGCCGCTGGTGCCGCTGGAGTCCGAGGGCACGGAGCCTGGGGTACGCTAGGTCGACGCCGACGGAGCGCCCGTGAACATCTACCTCATCCCCTACACGTTCCGTCGCCACCTGGTGATGGGCATGATGCTGGGCGCGGTCGGCCTGATCGCGTGGTGGTGGTCGTTGTTCCTGGTGCTCGAGGTGGGCCCCTGGATGTACGAGAGCCTGGGGTGGCTGTGGTGGCCGCGGACCGAGGGCTGGCTGTACCTCGTGACGCTCTCCACCTCCGTCGGGTTCATGTCGGTGTTCTACGAGGGGTCGCTGCGACGGCGCCCCATGCGCTGGCGGATCTTCTGGGCGCTGTTCGGCGCGGGCGTCGCCTGGCTCGGGGTCTCCCTGGGGCTGCCCCTCGTCCGGCTGATGATGCCCCTGTTCACGAACGACCAGGTCGACGAGCTCCTGCGCGACCCGTCCTTCCTCACCCTGCGGTACCGCATGAGCGGGTTCATCCTCGCGGGCTTCTGGGGCGGGCTCGGGCCGTTCTTCGCGCGTCGGCTCCACGCCGTCATCACGCGCAACTGGACCTGGGGTGGTCGCGACGGTCCCACGGCCCCACCGGCGCCCGGGTGGCTCGAGTGGGCCGGCATCGTGTTCGCCCACCTCGGCGGCGGGATGGCGGCGGGTGTCGTGGCGGCCGCGGCCTGGCACATGCCCGGCTACTACGACGACCTCGCGGGCGACCTGTACCTGTCCCCAGCGCTCGCGGCCTGGGTCTTCGGCACGGTCCACGGGCTGCTGGTGTGGCCCATCCCCGAAGACATGTACGCGGGCTGGATCCGCGTCCTGTCCTACGAGCGGTACGGGTTGCGGATCCCGATCCCGCACAACGACGACACGGCCGCCGAGCGCTTCCTCGGGCATTTCCCCCGCGGGCTCGACCTCTACCTCCCGGCCGAGACCAAGGTGATGGAGCTGCACACCTCGTTCACCATGGACGGCGAGCGGAACTACACGGTCCGAGGCCTGTCCATCGAGCCGACGGTCGTGAAGCGTCCGCTCGAGCGCATCGACCTCCGCTACGACCCGCGGCGCCCCGCACCGCTCGAGACGCAGCTCCGCATGGAGGACCGCATCCTGCTCGGCGCCGACGGGGACACCGTGGTCGAGTTCCTCATGCTGCCGAAGGAGGAGCGCTGAGCGTGCCGCTGCTCCTGCTGCTCGTGGGGTGCCTCTTCCAGACGACGGAGTTCCCCGCGCCGATCGAAGGGACGACCTATCGGATCGAGGACGACGTGCCCGCGAAGGACAGCGAGGTGCGCGTCGACATCATGACCAACCGGCGCGAGTGCATGGAGGCCAAGGTCGTCGACCTCGATGCGTGCCTGCCGCGCGCCGACCGGGCCTCGGGCGAGCTGCACCTGTCCTTCCGCCTGCGCGATCCACAGGCGCCGACCGATATCTTCCGCGCCATCAGCCAGGACCAGCTCAAGGTCATCCAGGACCGGAACATCCAGAACCAGGTCGAGCTCATCCCGCACGAGCCCATCGGCACGGGCCAGCTGTTCGTGCTCGTCATCGACGGCTCGGGGTCGATGTGGGAGAACGACGGCGCCCGGATCCGCAAGGTGTACGCCGCGCTCCTCGCCCCCAAGGTCATCGACGCGTTCTACCCGTCGCACAACTCGAAGACGGGTGTGGTGGCGGTGCGCTTCTCCGACAAGATCACGGGCCTCGACGGCGGACCGCCCCAGGTCGTGACCAACCGCGAGGACTACGAGAAGCTCATCCGCGACCAGCTGCTCACCAGGACCGGCGGGTACACCCACCTCTACGACGCGCTGCGCATCTCGCTCACCGAGTTGCTCGACTACCAGCCCGTCAGCGACTTCGTGAAGATCAAGGGCGCCGAGCCCACCGTCATCCTGCTGACCGACGGCTTCAACAACGAGGCCGCGAGCGACACCTGTGCGACCAACGCCCCCAAGCTTCAGGCCGCGGTCGACATGTTGCGGGAGATCCGCACGAACCAGGCGAGCTCCGTGCGCCCCACGGTGTACACCGTCGGGCTGGGGACCCCGTACCGCAAGGGGAACAAGCCCAAGGGGCTCAACGACGCCGTGACCCCACAGGCGCTCTGCGGCCAGTTCATGGACTACCGCATCGACCCCGACCTCGAGGACCAGGGCATCGACCACGTCTCGCTGCAGTGGATCGCCGAGGCCGGCGGCGGCAAGTCCTACGTCCGGGAGAAGGCGAAGGACCTCGCGACCGTGTTCGCCTCGGCCGCCGCCACCCGGTACCGCTGGTACGAGGTCTGGTACAAGGTCCCCGACAACTTCTACCACCGACGTAGCTTCAACGTGGAGTTCCAGCTCCTGAGCTACGACCGGGCGCTCACCACCGTGGCGGTCCACCCCGGCACCTGGCTGGACGCCCCCACCGCGACCCACGCGACGGGCGCGACCTGGCACACCCCGACCCCCTTTCGCGCGAGCCTGGCGATCCTCATGCCGGCGCTCGGGGTCATCGTCCTCCTGAACTACCTCGGCCCCGCGATGTTCAACGCCCGCCGGGCGGTGTTCAGGCGCGCGCGCCCCCGACGCCGGTGAGCCCCGCCCACATCGGGCGGTATTCGGTGCTGCGCGAGCTGGGCGCGGGGTCGTTCGGCACGGTCTGGCTCTGCGAGGGCCAGGTCCCCCGCCGCGGGGGGCGCTCGTCCCGTCGTCAACAGGTCGCGATCAAGCAGCTCTCGGGCGAGTGGACGCTCGAGCGGTTCGAGACGCTGGTGCTGGAGTTCGAGCTGCTCGAGCGCGTCAAGCACCGCTCGCTGTGTCGGGTCCACGAGTTCCTGGACCGCGAGAACGCCGTCGTCATGGACTACGTGGAGGGGGTCACCCTCCGGGTGGTGCTGGAGCGGCTCGCCGCCGAGGGCCGCGCCGTCCCCGTCGACGCCGCGCTCGAGATCGGCGCGGAGATCGCCGATTGCCTCTACCAGGCGCACGCCACCCCCGGGCCCACCGGTCAGCCGCTGGGCCTGGTCCACCGGGACCTGAAGCCCGAGAACCTGATGCTGACGCCATCGGGCGAGGTCAAGGTGCTCGACTTCGGCCTCGCCCAGCGCGGGGATGCACGGCGCGACGCGGGCGTGATGGGCACCCCCCTGTACATGGCGCCCGAGCAGGCGCTGGGCGGCGAGCTCGACCACCGCACGGACCTGTTCGCCGTCGGGCTGGTGGTGCTGGAGCTGATGACGGGCCGCGCCGTCTATCCGGTGCCCAGCCGCGACCGGGAGTCGGTCATCGCCGCGCTCCTCGAGAGGATCGATCGCGCCGAGGTCCAGGACGACCTGATGCGGGTGGATCGGATCGCTCCGCGCTGCGTGCCGGTCCTGGAGCGTTGCCTCCGCCGACGCCCCGCCGATCGCCCGGCGGACGGGCACGCCCTGATGCTCGACCTGCTGAGGGTCGTGGAGCGCCGTGGAGCGCTGTCCTCGTTCGCCGGCGAGGTGTTCGCGGCGCCCCGGTCCGAGCAAGGGGATTTCACCGGACGGCGAGTCCCGGGTATGATCGACGGGTCCAAGGAGGGCTCGGACATCACCATGGCCAAGAACCCCGACCCGGTGCGACCCGTGGGGCCTCCTCCCCCAGGCGCTTCCAGTCGTCCGCGACCGCCCCCGGCGGCGCGGCCGCCGCCCAAGCCAGCGGTCGGGGGGAAGATGTGGTCCCCTCCACCGAAGGAGGCGTCGGTCACCGCGACGGACGCCGCGCGCCCAGCCGCCGAGAACCTGAGGATGGTCCCGCTCACCGACGACGATCACGGCATGGAGCCGAACGGATCGGGGTCGAGCACCAGCTTCTTCTCGCTCCCGGCACCCAAGCGCCCCGTGGGGGGCGATCCCGACGAGCCGATCCAGAGCCTCCGTCGGCACGACCCGGTCGCCGCCGCGTCCGCTCCCCAGGCACCTGCGCCCGCGGGTCCGCCGCCCGGCGCGTACCCCGGCATGATGCCGATGGGCGGGATGCCGATGACGCCGATGCAGGCGATGCCGCAGGCCGCACCGATGGTCCCGCTCGGGATCCAGGGGCCGGTGGCGAACGGCATGTACGGCGCGGCGCCCGCCCACTCCGCGCAGCTGCCCCCCGATCTGCAGCAGGACGTCCAGCGCGCCCAGAGCTACCGCGTGTTCGCGCTGGTCACGGGCCTGATGTTCATGGTGCTGTCGGTGGTCATCGTCACCGTCCTGCTGACGGTCGGCGCGGTGCTGTACAGCAACAAGGAGGAGACGGCGACGGGGAACATGCCCGTGATCGCCGCCCCGCCGCCCGTGGCTCCTCCGCCGGTCGACACCGGTGGTGTCCGCGAGCCTCCGCCGCTCCCCCCGAAGCCCGTGAGGCCGACCCGGCCCACGCCGACGGCGGGGACCCCGACGCCGAGGCCGACGACGCCGAAGCCTCCGCCCGAGCCGGTGGTCAACAACGACCCCGCGCAGGTGACGATCACCCTCGCGCCCGGCTCGCCGCCCTTCACCGCGATCGAGGTGGTGTGTCCCGCCACCGGCTTCCGCCAGCGCGGGGGCTTCGAGGGCCCCGTCGCCTCGGTCGCCGGCGTGCCCCGGGTGGACTGCGACGTCCACTTCAAGGGCGGGCCCCCGGTGAAGTCCAAGATCAGCGGCGGTCAGAGCAAGACCTGCTCCTTCCAGGGCGTGACGGCCATCTGCAACTGACGGCTCCGGCCGGACGCCCTTCACCCGGTCGGTCGCTTCCGCGGAGCGTCCGTCCCATGACATGATGCACCACCGCCGGGAGACGGCGGCTCGAGAGGTTCGGTGATGCAGCTGGTGGCACTGCTGTTCGGGTTGTTCACGGCCCGAGCGAACGACATCCCCGACGGGTTCGCCGGGCCGTTCAGCGGGGGGAAGAACCCCGCCGAGACGATCCAGGAGGACATGAAGGAGAAGAAGACGGCGGAGGAGCTCGCCCTCGAGCAGCGTCTGCAGGAGATCGAGGACGCCCAGCGAGCGAAGGTCGCCCGCGTCATCGTGCTCCAGTGGCGCGACACCGACACCGACTACAGCTCCGAGCCGCTCCAGCGGAACATCAAGGCGCGGATCGCGCGTCCGGACGCCAAGTTCTACCCGGAGATCGACCTCTACCAGGCCGGCCGGAAGGAGCCGGACAACTCGATCCGGGCGGTCGACCAGCGCGCGGTCGTCTCCGACCAGGCGGTCGCCACGGTCCTGTCCGCGGTCGAGGAGGTCGCGCCCATCCCGTGGAACGCGATGTCGGAGCAGGACTGGGGCATCAAGGCCCAGGAGCTCTACGATCTGCAGGACGAGATCTGGTTCGTCGACCGTCCCGAGCTGCGGGAGGCCCGCTTCCTGCTCTACGCACAGATCGGTCGCGCCGCCGAGTCCGCGAACCAGGGGTCCCCGCCCTTCTACCAGCAGATCGGCGGTCAGACCGTCAACTACTTCTGGTACCTGGCGGGCTCGATGGCCTACCAGTCGCCCGAGCTGATGGCGAAGATCGACGAGCAGAACCTCAACGCGTCGATCATGTTCTACAAGGACTCGCTGGACGCCGGCGGCTTCCCGCCGATGACCCTCGACTTCTCTCTCGACAACGGCAAGTTCGATCCGAAGTCGTTCACGAACGACTACACGGTCTGGATCAACGGCCTCGAGCAGACGATCAAGAACCCGAACGGGCTGCTCGATGTCCCTCCGGGCAAGGTCGACGTCTACATGAAGCGCAACGACGGCCACTCGCTGTCGGACCGCGTCGACATCTTCACGATGCAGGAGAAGTTCTACTTCGTGAGGCAGAACGCCCGGAAGCGGATGGGCCTGGACTTCATCGACCAGCTCATGGCCCACCCCTTCGAGTGTACGCCCGACATCGCGGGTGACATCCTCAACTACCTCTCGATCTACGCGAAGCTCCACCCGCAGGCCGAGATCTACATCGCCGTGCCCAAGGCGGGCTCCACGGCCCCTGGCCGCCTGTACCTCTGGCGCTGGGACCGCGCGAAGGGCGTGCTGGTCCGAGTGCAGGACAACACCGGCGGCTTCCCCGTCCGGTTCGCCGCGCTGCTCGGTGCCGGCCTGACGTTCTTCGGTGCGGACGCGCAGACGCCGAGCGACGAGAAGCTCGCGGAGCTGGCCCAGAGCCAGCAGCCGGGCGCCACGCCGGACTTCGGGAGCCCCGGCGACTACCTCGACATCACCCCGCGGGTCGAGGGGCTGCCGGTGTACTACCACCTGCGCGGCCACTACAACCACTTCATGATGGGCCTGGGCATCGAGTACAAGTTCGGCTTCGGCGCCGGCGCCGCGACGGACGACAAGCCCTTCGTGGACATGTTCCAGACCACGAACGGGTTCCTCAACCCCGAGGGTCATGCCGACGCGATCACCTACGCGACGGTCCCGTGCACCAACGAGAACGGCCAGATCGCGGACAACCCGACCTGCCTCGGGAACCCCGGTGGAGACTACTCGGCCCCCATCCTCGCCCTGCGCGAGCGCGCCTGGCAGCGCCTGGTCTTCGCGTCCATGGGGATGATGCTGGGCCGCGACTCCGCGTCGGGCTGGGGTCCTCGTGGGTACCTCCGCTTCGGCTGGTACAACGCCCCCCACGCAGCAGACACCACGATCCACCTCGGGTACACGGGGCACGTGGGCGGCAAGTCGAAGGAGGATCAGCGCAAGGAGGAGGCGCGGATGGATCGCGTCCGGATGATCCTGGACGCGGACTTCTTCGGCGGCATGCTGCTGCCGTTCATGGACTCGCTCTACGTCGACGCCACGCGTCGCGGCACGTTCATGGCCATCGGTCCGCCGATTCCGACCATGGGTTTCACGGTCGGCGCAGGATTGACCTTCTGATGTGACATTCGGCACTCGCGCATCCCGCGACGGAGTGCTACTCATGTGGTGCCGATGCGATCGGCAGCCCCCATCTCCTCTCGCCCTCGAGGATCCATGCGCTCGATGTCGACTCGGTTGAAGGCTCTCGTCGGAGCGACCGCCGTGGTGCTGGTCGGTGGTGCCATCGCCGGAACGGTGGCCTTCGGTGATGCCCGGCCGACCTGGGTGACCGTCACGGTCCCCGGTGCGCAGAACGTCTCCGTGTACTGTGGTGGGGAGACCCGGTTCGCCGACGGTGAGCAGATCTCCTTCTCGCCCGACAGCAGCCACTGCGAGCTCGAGGCGCCGCTGTCCGCCGCGATGCCGCTGCGCGGCCGGTTCGAGATTCGGGGGAACGCCGACATCCACTGCGATCGTCACGACATGGACCTGTCCTGCCGGTAGGTCCGTATCCGAAGCGATGAGCGAGGCCCGGGGCGCGTCCCCGGGCTTCGTCGTTTCAGGATGCTCCGGCCGAGGCCCTGCTCCGCGCGGGTCCGTCAGAACAGGTCCTTGACCTCGTCGTAGTACTCGCCGAAGTGCACGCGGTTGATCTGCTTGCCCATCTTGTACAGCTCGCGGGCGATCGCGTTGATGCAGTGCCTCATGCCGACGTCCTGGCCCTCGGCGGCCGCGACGACGCAGGCGTTGATCGAGGCGTTGATGATCGAGCCGCCGGCGAGGACGAACTGGTTCGCGATGTAGTCCAGGTCGAGCGAGGGCTGGCGCGGGGCACCGTCGGGGATCGCGCGCTCCCACAGCCGCCTCCGCTCGCTCGGGGAGGGCATCGGGAACTCGATGACCGCGCCGAACCGACGGAGGAAGGCCTCGTCGATGTTCTCCTGGAGGTTCGTGGTGAGGACCGCGCACCCTTCGAACACCTCGAGGCGCTGCAGCAGGAAGCTGACCTCCTGGTTCGCGAACCGGTCCTGGGCCTGCTTCACGTCGCCACGGGAGCCGAACAGCGAGTCGGCCTCGTCGAACAGGATGACCGAGGAGCCACCCTCGGCGGCGTCGAAGATCTCCTTGAGGTTCTTCTCCGTCTCACCGACCCACCGGCTGATGACCGACGACAGGTCGACCTTGAAGAGATCGAGCCCGAGCCCGCCGGCGATGACCTCGGCGCACATCGTCTTGCCGGTGCCCGGGGCGCCGGAGAACAGCGCCTTGATGCCGTACCCGCGGGGGCGGATCTTCTGCCCGCCCCAGTTCTGCATGACCTTCTCCTGCTGGGCCAGGTACTGCTCGAGGTGCTTGAGCTGGCCGATGATCTTGTCGGGCAGGATCAGGTCGCCCCAGGTGTACCGGGGGACGACGCGCTGGGCGAGGCCGCTGAACTCGGGGCGGGCGGCCTCCCGGGCGGCACCCCACAGCGTCTCGTTGTCGGGCTCGGAGTTGCCGGCCTCCGCCTGCGCGCGCTCGAGGACGCGCTCGATGGTGGTGCCGCCGATGCTGTAGAAGCGCTCGGCGAGCTCGGGGGCCTTGCCCGGGTCCCAGCCCCGTCGCTCGATCGCCTCGGCCCAGGCGCCGATCCGCTCGGCGTTGGTCGAACGTCCGACCGGGACCGTGACGTTGGGCCGGTCGCTGCCGAGCATCGCCTGCACCGCACGCCGGTCGTTGCCGCCGACGGTCACCGTGTACGGCAGCTCGGACAGCGCGGTGCCGAGGTTCATCATCTGCATGCGCAGGGCGGGCTCCTCGGACGTGTCGGGCACGTTCACGAGATAGGGCACGGCGCCGTCGAGCATGAGGTCGCGGACGAGGTCGTTGGGCTGCTGCAGGTACGCCTTGCAGCGATCGATGTCGACGCGGACCAACGGACGCTCGGCGGCCCGCGCCACGGCCATCGCCACGCCCTCGCGCATGCCCGTGGTCCCGCCGACGATCGCCACCGTGATCGGGGTCTGGAGGGAGCTCTTGAGCTGCTCCAGGCGATCGCGGGTCATGACCGGCACGAACGGGATCCGCGTCGTGTCCATCTGGGTAGCGCCCTCGGACATCGACACGGCGGCGTCGCGCAGCATCCACTGGAGCAGGCGTGGCGCGGGGTGCACGCGCCGCGAGGTGTGGGTGTCCATCCCATCGGGCGGGTTGAGCAGGAGGAGGCGGTTGCGGATCAGGGGTGCGCCGGGCAGCAGGCGGCTCTGGAGCGACAGTCGCTGCCGGCGTTCCTGGCGGAGGATCCGCGTGGCCAGGTCGACGGTGAGGTAGGCCTGGTTCAGGTTGTCGTTCAGGTACGCGAAGATCTTGCCGTACCCGGCGCTGATCTCCGGCGCGAGCGCCAGCAGCACCAGGTCCATGTCGTCGCCGTCGAGCGTGAAGGACTGCTGCAGGCGCGCCAGCCGGCCCCCTTCGGCGTCGCGGTACGCGGTGGAGGCGGCGATCGCGTCGTCCAGCCCATCCGCGCCCGCCGGGTAGTCGATCTCGCCGTGGGCGCGCAGGAGCGCGTCGACCTCGTCGTCGGTGATGACCGAGCCCCAGAACTGGCCCTTGGCGCGCATGGCCGGTCGCGCGCGCTGGCGCCGGACGGCGCGCAGGAGGAGCAGGTCGGTGCGGCGGAGGCGGCGAGCGAGGTCGCTGAACAGGCTGGTGGACATGGCCCCACAGGATACTCGGAAACCGGTCAGCTCGGCGGTGTGAGCAGGGCGCGGACCGCCTCCTCGCTGGTCGGGCGCCGGGCCGGATCGCGGGCCAGCAACGCGTGGACGGCATCGCACAGCCAGCTCGGGGCGTCGCACCGGCTCTCGAGGGGCGGGGGCTCGCCGCGGACCTTCTGGGTCATCACCCGGTGCCCCGGCCCGTCGAAGGGCAGGTGGCCGCACGCGAGCTCGTACAGGACGACGCCGAGCGCGTAGAAGTCCGACGCCGCATCGATCGTGCCCTCCTCGATGTACTCGGGGGACATGTGCGAGGGGCTGCCGATCCGGACCTCGGCCGACGTGAGGCGCGACGCGTCGTCGACCGTGCCGTAGGACAGGCCGAAGTCGAACACGACGGCGTGCAGGCGCCCCTCCTCGTCCGCCGACACCATGACGTTGTCGGGCTTCAGGTCGCGGTGGATCACCCCCACCCGATGCGCGGCGGCCAGTCCCGCGGCGATCTGGCAGCCCAGATCGGCGACGACCTCGGGCGGCAGGGGACCGCGCTCCGCGAGCCATCCGGACAGCTTGCGGCCCTGGAGCAGCTCCATCACCAGGTACGGCTTGCCCTCCTCCAGCCGTCCACCTCCCAGGACCCGCACCGCGTTCGGGTGGTCGAGCCGGCGGCCGTTGTCGACCTCCCGCTGGAACCGCGCGACCAGCTCGGGATCGGAGGAGAGCCGCCCACGGAGCAGCTTCACCGCCACGCGGGACCCGTCCTCCTCGGACCGGGCACGCCACACGTCCCCCATGGCGCCCCGTCCGATGCGCACCTCGAGCCGCCAGCGGCCGCCGAGCACGTGGGGATGGTCCGACATCCTCCCAGTCTACCGACGTGGGGGGTACTTCTGCAGCTTCCGCTGGAGCGTGCGCCGGTGCATCCGCAATCTGCGGGCTGCCTGGCTGATGTTGCCGCCGCACTCCGAGAGCACCCGCTGCAGGTGCTCCCACTCCGTCCACTCGAGGGACGGCGCCTCGTAGGTCGCGCCCGCCTCGCCGATCTCCCTGGCGAATGCGGCGAGCACGGCGTCCGCGGTGGCCGGCTTGGCGACGAAGTCGCTGGCGCCGAGGCGCACGGCGTCGACGGCGGTCGGCAGGCTCCCGTAGCCGGACAACATGACCACGGACAGGTCCGGGGCCCGCTCCTTGAGGGCCGCCAGCAGCTGCAGACCGTTGTCCTGCCCCAGCCGCAGGTCGAGCACGGCGAGGTCCGTCGGGTCCTCGTCGAAGCGCGCCAGGGCCTCGTCGTGGCTGGCCGCGGTGGTGGTCGGGTATCCGCGGTCTCGGAACGCCCGCGCGAGCCGCTCCCGCAACAGGTCGTCGTCGTCGGCCAGCAGGATCGTCGTGCCTTCGGGGGGCAGGGTGCTCACGTGGACCTCGGGAGGCAGAGGATGGCCGTGGTGCCGACGCCGGGGACGCTCTCGAGGACCAGGGAGCCGCCGGCGTGCTCGGCGACGGCGCGGGCGAAGTAGAGGCCCAGCCCCATGCCTTCGCCCTCCGTCCGGGTGGAGAAGAAGGGTTCCCCGGCGCGCGCGAGGGTCGCGGCGTCCATGCCCGGGCCCCGGTCGACGACCTCGATGCACGCGCGGTCGCCGTCGATCCGGGTGCGCACGACGGCGGAACCCGCGGCCTGTACGGCGTTCGTCGTCAGCCGGCGCAGCGCCTGGGCGACGAGCCGTTCGGGACAGGTGACGCGCTCGCGGTCCGCCGGTCCCTGCTCGATCGTGAGGGCAGGGGCCTCGCCGAGGGCGTCGCGGACGAGGTCCCCCAGGGTCAGCGTGCGCGTCGCGTCGGCGCCGGCTGCCCCGGCGTCGGCGGCGAGCTGCTGGAGCACGGAGCGGCATCGCTCCACCTCGCGGAGCAGCAGCGCGGCGTCGTCGCGCGTGCTCGCGTCCGAGGAGCGTGCCAGCTCTCCCGCCACCACGGCGATCGTCCCGAGCGGGGTCGCGATCTCGTGCGCGGCGCCGGCCGCCAGGGTCGCGAGGCTCGCGAGGCGCTCGGAGCGGTGGCGGGCCTGCTCGGCGGCCAGGCGAGCCGCGTCGGCCTGAGCCGCGATGCGTCGCAAGCCGTGGACGGCGATCGCCACGAACGGCCCGCAGACGGCGTACGCGAGCCACATGCCCGCCAGGTGGCGCTGCATCGCGGCGTGGTCGTGCGGAGGGGAGGGGAGGGCGAACAGGGATGCGTAGGCCGCCCCGACCGCCACCACGAACGCCCAGGTCGCGCCTCGGGGGAGCACGAGGGCCGCGATCGTCGCCTCCAGCAGGTACAGGAAGGCGAACGGGTTGTTCGCACCTCCCGAGAGCGCGAGGAACACGGTCAGCCCGACGACATCGAAGGCGAGCGCGGCCGTCGCCACCCGGGTCGGCGAGCCGGGGATGCGCGGGAGGACGGCGTTGGACAGGCAGGCGACGCCCAACAGGCCGAGCATCGGAGCCCAGGGGAGCCCGCCGAGCGCCAGGTGCAGGCCGATCACCAGCGCGGCAGCCACGCCGATGAGCACCCACCGGGACCGCACGAGCCACCGGAGATCGACCTCGCCCGTCATCCTCGCGACGTAGCCCACGGACCGCGGGGCCGCGTGCGGCAACGTGTCACATCGCGCGCGCGCGCCCCTGGCCATACCCCTCGGACAGAGGAGGCGTCGTGCTGTTCGCGTTGTGGGCCTGCGCGGAGTCGCAGACGGAGACCCTGCCGACGGTGTTCGAGGGGACCAGCGACGACGGCGAGGTGTCGTGGGTGCTGGACTTCGGGACCGAGCCCGTCGTCGGACCCGCCGAGGTCCTGTTGACGCAGACGGTGGACGACGTGCCGCTCGAGGTCGTGCCCGGGATCGAGCCCTGGATGCCCGACCACGGTCACGGCGTCTCCGAGCCGCCGGTGATCGACGCGCTGGGCGACGGCACCTGGGAAGCGACCTGGACCTGGTCGATGGCGGGGGCCTGGGAGGTGCGGCTGGACGCCGACGGCCACGAGGGAGCGATCGATGTGGTGGTTCGCTGAGCTCGGCGCGGCGTGGGCCGGGGCCTGCTGCGTCGGCAGCACCTCGGCGGTTCCCGCGCGTCTCGGGGAGTGCGAGCACGTCCTGGCGGGCGTCGGGTTGGCGGGCGAGCGATCGCTCGCGCGGTGGGATCCGGACGGCCGCGTGGCCGGTGCTTCGCCCCAGGAGACGAACGGCGCGGCCACGGTGTTGGTGGGAGCCCGCTGGTCGCGCTGGGGGCAGGCCAACGTCCAGCTCCCGACGCGCTTCCAGCACCGGGTGGCGGGTGATCTGGTGGACGACGGTGGTGGCGTGGGCGATCTCGCCGCGAGCGTCATCGTCGATCCCCTGGAGGAGCGCCTCGGTCCGAAGGGGGGTGGACCGCCGATCCCGGTGGTGACGTTGTCGCTGCGGGCGCCCACCGGGCGGGACTGGTCCGACTCGGACGGTCCGTTGCTCGCGGACACCACGGGGGTGCAGGGGTTCGGCGGGCGTGGGGCCGTGCAGCTCGAGCGCACGATGGGCACGACGCCCTGGTGGGTCGGGACGGACCTGGCGGCCGATCCCCACCTGCCTGTCCGGATGGGTCTCTCGGCCGGAGTGGGCCGGTACCTCGGGACCAGCTGGACCCTGTCCGGTACGGTGCGTCACGAGCGTCAGCTCGCCGCCGACGGGACCGCTCGGACGCTGGTGGGAGCGCGCGTCGTGCGCGGGCAGCGGCTCGCGTGGCGGGCCTGGGCCGGCGCGGGGGCCGATGTCGGCCTCCCGGGACTCGGCGCCGACCTACCCGTGCTCGCCTCCGCCGACGTGGGCCTCGCCTGGATCCACTGAACCCCCGAGGACGTGCTCCACGACCGATCGCACCTCACCGTGGTGCAGCGCGTCCCGCAGGGAGGCGGTCCGCTCGTCGATGGGCATCAGCGCGCGCTCGGCGGCGTCCACCCCCACGGCGTCGGCGTGGGTCGCGTGCCGGATCGCCTCGCGCTCCACGTCCGTCAGCCGCAGCACGGCCTCGAGGAGCTCCTGGGCCGCGAGCTCGTCGGCGCCGACCACCACCTGCTTCAGCGCGGTGCGGGCCTCGTCGCGCCGGTGGTCGTACCAGCCGCGGAGCCGCTCGGCGACCGGGGCGGACACCAGCCCCTCGTGCTCGAGGTGCTCGAGCTCCTGCTGGGCGCGGACGATGGCCATCAGCTCGGCGCGGTGGACCTCACGGCTCAGCGCCCGCTCGCTGCGCTCCTGCGACAGGCCGAGCCGACGAAGCAGCGGGGCCATCGTCAGGCCCTGGAGGAACAGGCTCGCGCTGACCGCGCCGAACACCATGTGGATCAGCACGTCCCGGCCCTGGAAGTCGTGCGGCAGCCCGAGGATCAGCACCATCGAGAGGCTGCCCCGCAGCCCGCCCCACCACAGCACGTGCGACCAGCTCCGCGGGATGCCGCACATCGGCCCGCCGAGGTAGACCGCGAGCCCGCGACCCATCAGCGTCGCGATCACGCCGAGGAGGACGGGCACGATGTCCGCGAGCAGCGGCCCCACCTGCAGCTCGATCCCGACGAGCAGGAAGACGAGCGTGTTCGCGAGGAAGGCGGCGTACTCCCAGAAGTCGTTCACCGCCAGCCGCGTCCGCGTGCTCATGCCGTGCAGCGTGCCGTAGGAGCCGGTGATGACCCCGGCGGTGACGGTGGACAGGACGCCGGAGCATCCGATGGCTTCCGCCGCCATGAAGGAACCGTAGGCCACGATCGTGGTGATCGTCGTCTCGATGAGGTGGTCCTCGAAGTACCGCAGCGCCACGCTCGCGAGACCGCCCACCATCGCGCCGATCAGCAGGCCGCCGCCGCCCATCCAGATGAACGTGCGGATGCCGAAGACGGCGATGTCTCCCCAGCCCTCGAGGTGGGGGTGGGCGTGCTCGCCGACCTCCACACCGGCCACGGCGGCGACGATGAGGAAGAGGACGACGGCGACACCGTCGTTGAGCAGGCTCTCGCCCTCCACCAGCAGGTAGAGCCGGCGCTGGACGCCCAGCTCCTTGAACAGCGCCAGCACCGAGATCGGATCGGTCGCCGAGATCACGCTGCCGAACAGGAGTGCCTCGGTCCAGCCGAACGCAGGGTTGAGCCCGGTGGCGCCGATCAGGCCATAGAGCACGGCGCTGGTCGCCACCATCGACACCATGACGCCCGGGACCGCGAGCATCGTGATCGGCCAGGCGTTCCGCATGAAGTCGCGGATGTCGAGGTGGAGCGCCGCCTCGAACAGCAGGGCGGGCAGCAGGAAGGTGAACAACAGCGCCGCGTTGAGCTCGAACGCCTGGATCTGGTGCGGGTCGACGAACCCGAGCGCGATCCCCGCGACCACGAGCGCCAGCGTGTACGGCAGCTTGAACCGGCGCGCGGTCAGCCCGACCACGCAGCCGACCAGCAGCAGCAGCAGCACCTCGACCGCGGCGTGGTGCATCCCTCGACCTCCCGGCGCGGTCCTTATCGCCCGGGGAGGGAGGGTGCTGCCGACGCGGCGGTCGGCTCAGCTGATGTTGCCCGAACCCCGGATCATCGGCAGGCCCAAGAATTCGCGCTCACCGCCGCTGCGGTAGCTGTAGTCCTCGTTCATCTGCTTGCACTTGTACGCAGTGAAGTCGGTGAGGTCCGCCATGATGGACATGTGCGTCTGACCCTGGCTGCGTGCGTGCCAGTACGCCTCCATCGGGGAGGTGTCCTTGTCGTCGTTCTGGATCGCGCGGCCGACCATCGTGTTGCCGGCCTCCTTGTTGAACAGATCGGACTTGGCATTGGTCGCCGCGGTGCCGGTCGTCACGTCGTGGAGGATGGAGGCCATGTCCTCACCGGCGTTCATCCGGTGCAGCACCATGCTCTCGATCTGGCGCGCCGAGGACTCCTCGTGGTCGTTGTGCCCCGCGGCGCCGCCGCCCTCGCCACCGGAGTTCATCTGGTGGTGGCGCTCGTGCGCATAGAGCGCGGCGTCACCAGCCTTGCTCGCATCGAACGTCGGATCGACGACGATCTGCTTGTCGACCGTGAACGCTCGAGCACCGAGGGTGCGCAGCGCCTTGCGGGCGACCGAGCCGGTGAAGACCTCGCCACCGTCGGCCATCCGGCGACGGGAGAGGCCGCCGGTGTCGGCGCGCGACATGAGGCGGTCGGTGATCGACTGTCCCGGAGAAGAGCGGGCCATCGGACCTCCACGTACGGATCGTCTCTCATTGTAGGTGCCGTCGTCGCGCGACGCCAGTACCATCGCGCCGGAGGTGCTCCGTTGGTTGCGCCGATCGTGCTCAAGCCGCGCTGGATCTGGACCGGGACCGAGCTGCTGACGGGTCGTTGCCTGGAGCTCCGCGACGGGGTGGTCGGCGCGATCGTGGCTGCGGAGGCCCATCCGGGCGTGCCCGAGGCCCCGGGTCGCCTGGTCTTGCCGGGCTTCGTCGACGCCCACTCCCACGCGTTCCAGCGCGCGTTCCGCGGGCACGTACAGTGGCGCCCCGCGGACCGCGACGACTTCTGGAGCTGGCGCGACCGGATGTACGCGACCGCGAACGGCCTCGCCCCCGAGGGGGTGCAGGCGGTCAGCGCGCTGACGTTCCTGGAGATGGCGGAGGCCGGGGTGACCACCGTCGGCGAGTTCCACTACCTCCACCACGCGCCCGACGGCACGCGCTACGACGACCCCGACGAGCTCGCGCTGCGGGTGCTCGCGGCGGCGGCGCAGGTCGGGATCCGGATCGTCCTGCTGCGGGTGGCGTACGCCCGAGCCGGCGCGGGCCTGGCTCCGCGCGACGACCAGCGCCGCTTCTACGACCGGCGCCCCGACGACGTGCTCGATGCGCTCACGCGGCTCGGGAAGGACGCGCGGGTCGGGCTCGCGGCGCACTCGGTCCGTGCGCTGGACGGCGACTGGTTGCGCGAGCTGTCCGCCTGGCGGGGCGTCGTGCACGCGCACGTCTCCGAGCAGCCCGCGGAGAACGAGGCGTGCCTGCGCGAGCACGGCGAGGGTCCGCTGCGGGTGCTGGCGCGCGCGGGCCTCGTGTCGGATCGCTTCACGGCGGTCCACCTGACGCACCCGCTCGCCGGTGACGTGGACCTGCTGGCCGAGGCGGGTGGTGCGATCGCGGTCTGCCCGTCGACCGAGCTCGATCTGGGCGACGGGTTCCTTCCCGTGGACGCGCGCACGCGCGCACGGTTGTGCGTGGGCAGCGACAGCCACGCCGCCATCGACCCGCTCGGGGAGGTGCGCACGCTCGAGCTGCACGGTCGCGCGCTGGCCGGGCGACGCAACGTGCTCGCGCCTCCGGGGGAGCGGCATGGCCTGGCGGCTCGGCTCCTGCGCGCGTGCACGCTGGAGGGCGACCTCGCGCTGGGGGGTATGGGGAAGGGCATCGCTGCGGGCGAGCCCGCCGACCTCGTGGTGCTCGATCTGGACCGTCCCGCGGCGGACGGCGTCCCACCGCTCGAGGCCGCGGTGTTCGACGGTGGCCCGGGCTGGGTGGACGAGGTCTGGGTGGGTGGACGCTGCCTGGTGGCCGGGGGACGGCACCTGGCCCGGGAGCAGGTGCGGCGCGCCGCGGCCCCGTTCCTCGGATAGAGGGCGCCCCGGAGGCCGGGTGGACCTGGGGATCGTCAGCGGGACCTACGTGATGACCGAACACTGGGAGGTCGTGCTCCCGGGCATGTTCCGGAAGTCGTTCGAGGACGAGGACCTCGTGCTGACGCGCACCGAGACCGAGATCCGCGTGGGGATCTGGGGCAACGACCAGGGCGCCACGACCGACGAGCGCGCGCGTTGGTTCGCGGAGGAGGCGGGCAGCAGCCGGCTGGACCCGGTGACGGAGCGCGACGGTGAGCTCCTGCGCGTCGGCTGGTTCACGCTGGAGGAGGGCGAGCGGGTCTTCGAGGGCTTCGTGCTCGACGACAGCGGCCACGTCCACGTGATCGGCAGCAGCGACGACGACGACGTGCTGCTGGCCTTCCTCCGCGGCATCCGGCACCACCAGGGTCACTGACCGTCGGTCAGCAGCAGGCCCGGCGGATCACGTCCTCTGCGATGTCGACCGCGCGCACCAGGTCCGCCGCGGGCACGAACTCGTCCGCCTTGTGGGCCACCTCGATCGCCCCGGGTCCGAAGATCAGCGGCTGCATCCCCATCTTCGCCAGATTCCCGCCGTCGGTCGCGAACGTCGCTGCGCCGAGCCGCGGATCGTCGGCGTGGGTGCGGAGCAGCCCCTCGAGCGCGGTGCCCGCAGGCGTGAGCATCGACGGCGTCACCCGCAGGATCCGCCCGTGCACCGGGCACCCGTCGACCTCGCCACCGACGCGCCGTCGCAGCTCCTCCCACGGAACGTGCGGGTCCCGGCCGGGGAGGGGGCGGTAGCCGAGCTTGATCCGGCAGTGATCGGGGACCACGTTCAGCGCCACCCCGCCCTGGATCTCCGCGACGTTGAACGCGACCACCGGGTGATCCATCTCCGGCAGGTCGTCCACCGGGGAGGCCGCGAGCTCGGCGCCCAGGGCCGCGGCCTGCGCGACCACCCTGGAGGCGGCGACGATCGCGTTGCGACCGAGGTCCGGACGGCTCGAGTGCGCCGCCTGGCCCACCACCTCCAGCTCGGCGCCCACGTGCCCCGGGTGCATTCGCAGCACGCGCAGTCCCGTCGGCTCGCCGATCCAGCAGGCGCGGGGGAGGGGACGTCCCTGCCAGCGCGCGGCGAGCTGCGCCGAGCCGAGGCACCCGACCTCCTCGTCGTGCGTCCACACCAGGACGAGCTCGCGCCGGAACGCGTCCCGCGGGATCCGCGCCACCGCCAGGCAGACCGCCGCCAGGAAGCCCTTCATGTCGGCCGTTCCGCGGCCGAAGAGCTTCCCGTCGCGTTCGGTGACCACGAACGGATCGCTGCTCCAGGGCTGCCCTTCCGTCGGCACGACGTCCATGTGGCCGCTGACGACCAACCCCGCGCCGTCGCCCTCGGATGGCCCGATCGACGCGATCACCGTGCACTTGCCCGCCTCACCGGGCTCGAAGCGCTCCACGCGGAAGCCGGCCTCCTCGGCGCGGGTCGCGAGGTGCGCGGCCAGCTCCGTCAGCGGTCGGTTCGACACGGTCGGGAACGCGACCAGCCTACGAAGCTCCTCCACCACCGGCACCATCGGCGTCGTCCTCCTCTTCTTCTTCCTCCTCCTCTTCCTCCCACCACAGGATCCGCTGGGCGTCGGGCGTGCCCGGCGGCTTCGTCTCCTCGTGCTGGATCGCGGCCAGCAGCTGCGTGATGGGCTGGGGTTCGGCGCAGGAACCGGCCGTGGGGGCCATGGCCACGATGCGCGCGAGCTCGGAGGTGTCGGGGCGCTCCTCCATCTGGGAGCGGTCCACCAGGTTCGTCATCTGGTCGATGGTCTTCTGCTGCTGGTCCACGGCGTCCTCGACCAGCTTCTGTCCCTTGCGCAGGTCGCCCCGGCAGATCGCGTCCACCGCCTGCTCGTAGATCCGCGCCGCGTCGTGCCAGCGGGTGGGGTCGGGAGGGGTCACCCCCGGTCCCGCGCGCCAGAACTCGAAGCTCGCCTGCTTCTTCGAGAGGTCGACCTCCTGTTGCTGCGCGCCGTTGATGGTGTGGAGCTGCTGCAGGACGAACGCGAGCATCTCGTCGCGCGTGGCGTTGCCGGCCTCGATGCGCTTCGTGATCTCGTCGTTTCCGAGACGCTTCGCGAGCTCCTGGATCTTGCTCTGCGCCGTGCGCGCGGTGTCGGTGGAGACCGTGGCCGCGCCACCTCCCTTCTGCTGCCGAGCCTTGGCGCCACCGTCCCGCACGCCGCGAGCGTACCACCCGATCACGTCCGCCCTGGCGATCGTCGTCCGAAGCGGCGATCTCGCGGCAGGATTCGGGTGGCGACAATCGCTGGCTTCGAACGTCAATAAAACCGAGCGCTCCGCGGTCGCGGAGCAAGTCGATCGAAATGCCCCCTTGATCTCACGGGTCGGCCCGTCGAGGATCGCCGTCCCCCCAAGGATCGGCATGACCGGCGACCACACCCTCCCACCGACCGAACCGGCGCTCCCGCCGGGTGCAGCCACGGCCTCCGGGCCGCGTCGTCGTGCGGAAGAGCGTGCCCGCTTCGGCCCTCCCCAGTTCACCCACTGGGAACGCCGCGAGCCCGTCCATCGGCTGGGGGAGCGCTGGGTGGAGGAGCCCGCGCCCCGTCCGGCTCCCGGCGATCGCCTCGGGTTCCACCCCGACGCGGTGCGCAAGCTCGAGCCGAAGGAGCCGGTCCGACCCGAGCCGAACGCGCCGCTCCTCAAGCGGGTCGTGCGCTCGCCGTACGCCATGAGCCCCACGCAGGTCGTGCGCGTCACGATCCGCGAGGAGTCCCCCACGGCCGAGCCGCGTCAGCCCCACGAGCGGCCGACCGCCGCGTACCGCGAGCTGCTCGCCGACCTGACCCTGAAGAGCCCGATGCGGTCGTCGCCGCACCGCCCGGAGCCGCGTCCGCGTCCGCGGATGCTCCCGAACCAGCCGCGCGGCGACCACGATCCCTTCCCCGAGGAGGGTCCGTGACCGACTCGCGTCAGCGCACGCTCCCGCCGAACTTCTCGTCCGGTCCGGTCCAGGGGCAGAACATCATCGGCGAGATCACGGAGGCGATGCACCGCTTCCTGCTCGACGGTTGGACCTCCGACACCCAGCCTCCCCGCATCGAGGAAGACCTCTCCTTCGAGCCGAAGGATCGCGAGGAGGTCATCTACGTCTACATGTACCGGGTGGCCCAGAACACGGCGCTGATGAACAGCAAGCACTGGCGCCCGGCGAAGATCAACCTGCGCCTCAAGGGTGCGGGCCAGCGGACCAGCGCGACCGACATCTACTACGAGCGGCCCCCGCTGTACCTGAACGTCTTCTACCTGCTCGCGGTGCACAGCAAGTTCCGGTCGGACGCCGAGCGCCTGATGGGCTGGTTGCTGATGCGGCTGTACGACGCGACGCACCTCGTGTACCGTCCGCGGAAGTACTACCTCCCCGACGGTCGGGTGGTGGATTCGACCGGGGCCGAATGGTCGATGGACGCCGACGGGGACGACGTGATCATGGAGAAGGTGGGTGTCACCCTGGTCGACGATCTGACCATGGGCGACGCCATCCACTTCTGTACGATCCACGAGGCACCGTTCCGGCCGTTCGTGACGTTCCGCGCCCAGTGCGCGATGGAAGGCGCCCTGCTCTCGGGTCCGCCGACCATCGTGCGGCACCAGCGCGCCAGGCTCATGCCCCCCGAAGAGCCACCCGAGCACCCGAGCGGCCGCATGAAGTCCGGCCGCCTGGATCTGCCGGCACGCCCCAAGATGCACATCGGGCCACCCGGGTTCGGGTACCGGCCCATCCCCGACGAAGACGAGCCTGCTCCCGAAGACCCCAACGATCCCGACAACTTCGCCACCGGCGAACATCCAGACAGCGAGGACTAGCCGAAATGGAATACCACACCCCAGGCGTCTACATCCGTGAGGTCGACTCCGGAGCCCGTCCGATCGCGTCCGTCGCGACGTCCGTCCCCGGATTCATCGGTCTGTTCACGCACAAGGCCAAGATCGACGCGGTGTCCATCTCCGCGACGAAGGACGGCCAGCGTCAGATGTTCGGGAAGGTGACGCCGCAGCTCGTGGACACCAAGGGCGCCATCCCCTCGGAGAACACCGAGGACGCCGTCGTCGCGCTGCAGGAGGCCTTCAAGATCAAGCGCACCGCGATCAAGGACCTCAAGGCCCTGCTCGAGCTCAACGGCCACAAGCCGTCGATCGGCAAGGCCCCGAGCGGCCGCACCAAGATCACGGTCGGCAAGGAGTCCGTGGAGGTCAACGCGCGCGTCGTCGACGTGGAAGGCAAGGTCATCTCCGAGACCGACGTGATGATCGAGGAGATGCTGAACACGGTCCACGCCGCGTTCCCGCTCGACAAGCCGAAGCCGAAGACCGCCAAGGACCTGCTGTCCGTCTACGGCTACGACTTCCACGGCGCGAAGGGCACCGCGCTGATGAACGAGTACTCGGTGCCGCCGTTCCCGGTCACCAACAAGTCCGAGTTCTTCCGCTGGCTCCAGTCCTACTTCGCCCAGTACATGGTCGAGACCCGCTCGGTCGAGGAGCTCGTCGGGTACAAGGTCGACGACCCGGACGAGGCCGCTGACGCCGTGTTCGACGCGCTCACCACCGACGAGGCGCTCAAGCTCGAGTTCCGTCACTGGCTCTCGCAGCCCTCGATCTTCAACTTCGTCGCGGCCGTGAACGGCTTCTACGACAACGGCGGCGGCAAGTCCTACGTCTACCTGATGGGCGTGCAGGACCTCGACGTGTCCATCCGCGAGAACCAGGCCGACAAGCTCGGTCTGTACGCGTTCGACGACTGCGACGACATGGCCATCCACGTGGCCCCGGGCCTCAACTTCTTCCAGCAGAAGGAGATGCTCGAGCACTGCGAGACCCGCAAGGACCGCTTCGCGGTGATCGACGGCCCGAAGGTCTCCCTGGGCGACCTCGAGATCCCGGCCTCCAACAAGGGCTTCGGCGCGATGTACGTGCCGTGGGTCAAGATCACGAAGCCGTCGTGGTTCGTGGGTGAGCAGGAGGAGCCGATCATCCGCGGCATGCTCCGTCGCAAGCTCATCAAGTGCGAGAAGAACGAGGTCATGGTGCCGCCGTCGGGCCACGTGACCGGCGTGTTCGCCCGCGTCGACACCGAGCGCGGCGTGCACAAGGCGCCGGCCAACGAGATCCTCATGGGGATCACCGGCCTGACCCAGAACATCAACCGCATCGAGCAGGGCCAGTACAACGACCGCGGCGTGAACGTGATCCGGATCTTCAAGGATCGCGGCATCCGGATCTGGGGCGCGCGTACGCTCGCCACCAAGTCCGACCCGCAGTGGAAGTACGTCAACGTCCGCCGCCTGTTCATCATGATCGAGCAGTCGATCCTGCAGGGCATGCAGTGGGCCGTGTTCGAGCCGAACGACAAGTTCCTGTGGTCCAAGCTGACCCGTGACGTGCGCGCGTACCTGATGCGCGTCTGGCGCTCGGGCGCGCTCTTCGGCAACACGCCGGAAGAGGCGTTCTACGTCAAGTGCGACTCGGAGACGAACCCGCGGTACCTCATCGACGCGGGCCAGGTGAACGTCCAGGTCGGCATCTGCCCCGTGAAGCCGGCGGAGTTCGTCATCTTCTCCATCGGTCAGTGGGACGGCGGCGCCCTCATCGAGGACTAGGCCAGACCCTCCTCGCCGGGTCCGGTCCGCCGGATCCGGTGCGTCACGCCCTCGGGAGCTTCCTCCCGGGGGCGTCGTCGTTTCGGGAGGGGCCGCGCCGCGGCTCCGGACGTGGAGATCGCGCGGAGATCCTGGGATGTATCGAAAAAAGATCCGGAATGAGGCCTGTAATCACGTATCCGTACTTTTTTCTTCGGACCCCCTGCACAACGAGCGACGACTCCCGGTATTCTCTCGTTGGTGCCGGGCCCTGGTGGCACCCAAAAAACAGGGCCCGTCCCCGCGAACCCCTCCGGCAGCCACCACCGAAGGTCAAACCGCAAACGACAGTGAGGCCAACCCATGCCGACCGAGGAGCTCTTCGGAGCCTACAACTTCCTGCTCGAGATTTCCGGCGTCACCCCGGACAGCAAGACCATCATCGGCGGTTTCAAGAGCGTGTCCGGCATGGACTCGGAGACCGAGGTCATCGAGTTCAAGCAGGGTAACGACCTCGTCATCCGGAAGAAGCCGGGTCGTACGACCTACGCCAACATCGTCCTCGAGCGCGGCTACACCGCGACCGACGACCTCTGGAAGTGGCGGAAGAACATCGAGGACGGCATCATCGACCGTCGCTCCGGCACCCTGACCTGCCTGGATCAGGACCTCAACACCATCGTCGCCCAGTACAACTTCTACGAGGCGTGGCCCTGCAAGTGGTACGTCCCGGAGCAGAACTCCGAGGCCTCGGAGATGGCGATCGAGAAGGTCGAGATCGCGGTCGAGAAGGTCGAGCGCGTCCTGCGCTGATCTCGGTCGTTCCCGGGTCAAGGCCCGGGAACTCCGGTGGGGAGTCGATCCCCACGAACATGAGCCCCCGAGAGGATCCCTCTCGGGGGCTCTTGTTTTTGGGCCGGGAAACGCATCGTTCGGCGATCGTACGAGCTGCCGCGTGATCCGGTGTGTCCTGTGGTATGGTCCGGCCCCGCTCAGGGAGAGGGTCGTCCATGGAGTTCAAGACCGAGTACGAGTTCGTGTTGCCCCGCGGCTATGTCGACGCCGATGGCAACGTCCACCGCGAGGGCGCGATGCGCCTCGCCAACGCCAAGGACGAGATCGTCCCGCTCAACGACCTTCGGGTGCAGCGGAACCGTGCCTACCTGATCATCGTCCTGCTGTCCCGGGTCATCACCCGGCTCGGCGACCTCCACGAGGTCACGGCGAACCACATCGAGAACCTGTTCGCAGGTGATCTGCGCTTCCTCGAAGAGATGTACAACCGCATCAACGAGGACGAGGCGATGGTCCAGGTGACCTGCCCCGAGTGTGGCGCCCGGTTCGAGAAGGAGTTCGGCCGCCTGGGGGAATAGTGAGCTACCCCCTTGAAAACATCTTCAAGGAGGTAGCGTTCCTCGCGTACCATTTCCATTGGTCCCGCGAGACGCTTCTGGAGATGACGCACAAGGAGCGTCATCAGTGGGTGAAGGAAGTGTCCGAGATCAACGACAAGATCAACAAGTCGCGGTGACCTGATGCGGCCTGGCATCCTGATCCAGCACGCCCACGAGCAGCGGGGCGACACCGACCTCGTCCGGAGTGACGTGACGGGGTTCATCGGGGTCATCCCCAAGCGCCGTTGGCCGCGCGGCGCCGGTGTCGGCGACTTCATCGACCAGCCGCTCGCCTCCTTCGGTGAGCTCGGGCACACCGAGGTGGCGCAGCTGGTGGACCCCGTGACGGTGAACGCCGTCCAGCAGTTCTTCGAGAACGGTGGCGCCCGCTGCCACATCATCGCGCTGTGCGTCGAGTCGGAGCGCGAGATCACCGAGGTCAGCGCCTTCGATCGCACCTACCGCAGCGTGTTCGACCACCTGCGGGGAGAGGAGAACCTCGGGCTGCTGGCGTTCCCACTCCTCGCGTACCTCCCGATCACCGTGGACCGATCTGGCGTGGACGTTCCCGCCGCCGAGGTGATCCAGCTCTTCGCGGACCACTGTCGGGAGATGAACAACCGCTTCCTCGTGGTCGATCCTCCCCAGGATCTGCACGACGTGGCGCTGATGGCATGGACGCAGGAGCTCCGTACACGCCTCGGTGAGTCGGCCAGCTTCGCCGCCATCTACTACCCGTGGCTGATGAACGGCGACGAGACCAGCCCGCCGTCGGGCGCCGTGTGCGGGATCTACGCGCGGGTCGAGATCGAGCACCAGCCCTTCGGCATGAAGTGGCCCCCGGCGAACCAGCTGATCCGCGGCATGACGCACCCGGCGGTGGAGATCCGTTGGCGCGAGGCCGATCGGTTCCTCGAGGCGCACATCAATCCGATCCTGACCCAGCCGTCGCGCGGCGTGGTGGTCTGGGGTGCGCGGACGCTCTCGCGCGACCCGCGGTGGACGCACATCAACTCGCGTCGGATCGCCTCCGTCGTCGCGGAACAGCTCCGTCGGGACTCCGAGTGGGTCGTGTTCGAGACGCAGCGCCCCGAGCTGTGGGAGATCGTCGCTCGCACGGTGCGCACGCGCCTGGACCAGATGTGGTCCACCGGGCTGCTCACCGGGGAACAGGCCGGCACCGAGTACGACGTCCAGTGCGACGCCGAGCTGAATCCGCCCGAGGTCCGCGACGCCGGCCAGGTGAACGTCCGCGTGCTCATGCGTCCGATCTCCACCACGGAGTTCATCGTGGTGGAGCTCCGTCTCGGCGAGTGACCCGGACGCGCCACGAGATCGACGGACCCGAATCGTCTTCCGGCGGCGCTCACGATTCGCGCGAACCCCGATGCTGACGGGATCCGTGCGAGATCGTCACAACCTTTGTTGTCGGACCTCCCCGTGACGCGTCGTGTCGTGTACGATGGTGATCGTCTCGGGGATTCGTCTCGAGACACGGACTGAGCCCCAGCTTCCGGGAATGGCCCCATGAGCAAGGTTCGACAGACCCCTGGTCAGTCCATCACCGGCAGGATCTCCGGCCGCTTCCACACGCGTCGCGTGGGGCCGCGGGCCGGGTTCTTCCACCGGTTCGGACTCCAGGATCCCTTCGCGGTCGCCGCGCCACAGCAGCGACCGGACCGTCATGTGGCGGACCAGACGAGCCCGTTCGTCTGGCTCTCGTCCGCCGCGTACCACGAGGAGGTCGCCGCCGCGCGGTATCGCATGCTGGCGCGGACGGCCGAGCGCAGCCGGTCTCGCGTCGGTGAGCGGCTCGAGCGCGTGGGGCCGATCGCGGCCAACGTCGCGCCGATCCGCACGCTGGTGCCGCTGACCCCGACGGTCATGACCACCCTCGAGGACACCCCCGAGGTCGAGCAGCAGGACGAGGTCGCCGCCGCTCCGACCCGCCGCGCGAAGCCGGCTCAGGCCGCCGCGGCAGGTCGTCGTCGCCAGCGCCCCATCCCCGCGCCGACCGAGCTGCCGGTGGCGGCCGCGCCCCGTCGTGCGGAGAAGGTGCCTCCGGTGGCCGCCGAGCCCCGGCAGCGCCCCGTCGCCCGTGCCTTCCAGCGCGTGCAGCCCGCCCAGCGGACCGCCCGTTCCCTGGCGAGGATGGTGAAGGAGCTGCGAGGGAAGGATCGACGCGCCGTCGCTTCGGTGCTCGAGAAGGTGATCGCCACCGCGCCGTCGCTGGTCGAGGACGCCCCCGAGACCCGACGCGCCCTCGGTGAGATCCGACGCACCGTCTCCTCGCTGCGACCCGCCGCGCGCGCCACGATGCGAGCCGCCGAGCCACGATCCGTCGCGCCCGCCGGGCTGCGTCGCGTGCTCGAGTCCTCGCCCACGATGATCGCCATGGAGCGGCCGGAGGACCTGCTCGCGCAGCCGGACCTCCCGGTGGCCAGCGAGGGGCGCCGAACCCCGCGAGCGGCGGCTCCCGCGGCCAGGCGTGCTCGCCCCGCTCGGGCGGCGGCGTCTCGCCCGGCCGCGCAGGAGCGCCGCCGGGTCTCCGCGCCCGTCCCGACCGCCGGTCGCCGCACGGTCGCGCCGGCGCCGGTGGCCGAGCCGCGCGCCGTGCGCCCCGTCTCCCGCGCTCCGATCACGGCCCACGCCGCCCGACGGGCGGTCACGGGCTCGTCGGCGATCCACCCCGCGCTCCGGTCGGCTCCCCGATCCGTCCATCCGGCGCTGATCGCCTCGGCCGCCGTGCCGCACGCGTCCGCCACCGAGCTCGGCGCAGCGCCCGCGCAGCGTCGATCGTCGCCCCTGGCGCGGGTGACGGAGCGTGCCCAGGTCGGACGCACCGTGCCGACCGCCGCCGCCCCGATCGCATCCGCCTCGACGCGCTCCTTCCGTCCCACCGCCTCGCTCGTCGAGGACCGCTGGACGGAGGCGGTGGAGGCACCCCCGGTCGTCGGTGAGCGTGCCACCGCTCGTGCCGTCGCACGGACGGCCGCTCCCCGCACCGACGTGATCGCGGCCTCCGCCATCCCGTACGTGATGGTCGAGGAGCAGGGCGACGTGTTGCCGACCGAGGTCGGACCCGTCGCCTCGCCCGGCGTCGCGAGGACCCGTGGGGCCCCTGCGTCCGCTGGGGCCACCCGTCCCTCGCGAGCCCGCAGGTCCACGCCGGCGGCCTCGACCACGAGCGCCTCCCTGCCGAGCCCGGCTCCCGAGGTGGGTGCTCCGCAGCGTCGTCGCGCCGCTCGCTTCGCCCGCCCCCTCTCGACCCCTCGCGGGCCGAGCGCGGCGCAGGTCGATGCCGGTAGCGTTCGCTCGCTGCGGCCGGTCGCCTTCCCGGTGGACCTGGTCCCCTCGAGCGATCCGCTGGCTGCGGTGGAGGAGCGTCGATCCGCGCAGGTCGGCGCCCGTCGCGAGCTCCGTCCCACGGGGATGTCCCCGGTGTGGCTCGAGCCCGAGGCGCCCGCCGCGACCGAGGAAGGCGCGGCGTCCGCCCCGCGCGCCCGCAAGGCGGCGAAGGCCCCGGCGTCGGCTACGAGCCGCACGAAGGCTGGCCGCGCTGCCGCCAGGACCGTGCAGGGCCGGTCGGCCGCGCCGGCTCCGGCGCCGTCCGCATCGGTGACCCGTCGCGACGCACGGGTGTCCGCGCCCGCACCGGTCGCCACGCGTCCGGCTCGACGGGCGCTGGACCGGGCCACGGTCACGCCTCGCACGGATGCCCGCGGCTCGCTGATGCTGCGTGCGTCGCCGACGGCGCACGTCCACCAGCTCGCGACGGTCGCCCCGGTCGCGCCCGCCGAAGCCCTGGTCGGGACCACGCACGACGCTGGCCCCGCGCCGACCGTCGGTCGCCGTGCCGTGGAGCGCGAACCGTCGGCGTCGGTCGTCGGTCGTCGGTCCGAGCGCCGCGCCGCCCCGAGCGCCGACCGCCCGACCCCGCAGGTGGAGCCCGCCGTCGGCGAGCGCCGCCCGGCGGCTCGGCGGATCGAGGCGACGGTCGCGGGTCGTGAGCGCACCCAGGCGCCCGTGGGCTCCGTGGCCCATGCCGCCATGCGCGCCACGCCGACCGCTCGGGTCGCGGGCGACCCGGCTGCGCCGCGGGTGCTCGCCGCCCCGGTGGCCACCACGCTGGCAACGCCCGAGCAGGTGACGGCCGAGGTCGAGCAGGCCGAGGTGCGTGGCGCCTCGCAGCGTCGCGCCCGGACGGCCACCGCCGCCGAGCTGCGCCGGGAGCGTCGCGAGGGTCGGTCCTCGCGGTCTTCCGCCGTCGCCGCCGCGCCCGCTGCCGGTCGCGAGGCCGCGCCGACCCCGTCGTCCGCGACCGAGCCCCGGGCTGCACAGGCCTCGGTGTCCGAGCGTGCCGAGCATCGCGCGCGTGCAGGCGACCAGGCGGTCGGCCAGCGCCGCGCCGCTCCCGGACGCGCACCGGCGACCGAGGCCCCGGCCGAGCGCCGCGCAGCCGAGGGGCGTCCCGCACCGACGGCATCCGCCGGTCGCGGATCGACCGAGCGCGTCGCCACGCCTCCGTCCATCGCCGAGCGCCGTGTTCGCGTCGCTCGCGCCCAGGAGGCCGAGGTCGAGGCCGGCCCGATGCTCCGCGCGGCTGCTCGCGCCGAGCGCGGCGTGCAGGAGCGGGTGGCCCTCGCCGCCCCACCGACCTCGTATCTCGCCGCCGACACCGCGCCGCTCGAGGCGGACGGCGTGGCCCCGAGCAGCGCCTCGGGTCGCCGTCGGGAGGCCGCTGCGATCGTCGCGGCCGCTCGTCGCGCGCGTGCTGCAGAGGTCCCCGCTGCCGAGCCCTCCGTGAGGACGGCGCGGTCGACGGCCGCCGAGGCAGCGTCGCCCCGGGCGCGCGCTCGGACGCGCCGCGACGGTGTGCCGGCCGAGCCCTCCGCGGCCCGGACGATGGCCGAGGCGTCGGTCCCGACGCCCGCACGCGAGCTGCCCCTGCTCCCGTCGGAGCGCGCCGCGACCCGCGATCGTGCGGTGGCCCGCCTCGACAGTCGGGGCCAGGTGTCGTCCGGCACCGCGCCCGTCGGCGTGCTGGCCGCGACGCTCGGCGAGCTCCGCTGGCTCGAGCCTGCGGCCGGCGAGCCGGAAGCCGCTGCGGTCGCGCCGCGGTCCTCCCGTGGAGCGCGGGTCGGCCCGGTCGGGTCCTCCCGTCCGGCGCCCAGCGCACGGGTCCGCGCCCACGCCGCCTCGCTCCGTCGCGAGTCCCTGCCCGGTACGGTCCTGCCGCAGGCGCTTCGCCCGCTCGATCTCGCGGGTCTGCTCCGGGGCCTGGACGTTCCCGAGGCCCAGCAGCGGTCTGCCCGTCGCGCCGCCGCGCCGGCCACCGTGGCCTCCAGGCGGGTGTTGAGCGCCGCGCCGACGTACGCCATGCAGCAGGTGCCGCTGGACGAGGTGACGGGGCTCCCCGCCACGGACGCCCCGCGCGCACGGCTCGCTGGTGGTCGCGCGCCGACCGTCCAGCAGCAGGCTGGCCGTGTCCGTGGACAGGCCCCCGCTGCCGTCGCTCCTCGTGGGCGCCGGGCCGCGGCCACCTCCGCGGTGCACGCTGCCCTGCGGGGTGAGCGCTCCCGGTTGGTCTCCGAGACCTCCCGCCGCGTCGCGCACGGCTCGACCGAGGTGGTCTCGGGCGGGCGCGGAGCCTCCATCGAGGCCCGGGTCATCCAGGGCGCCGACGGTCGCATCCAGCGCGTGGTCGCGCGGACGGCCGATGGCGCGCTGATCCACCTCGCTCCGACGGCCCTCGGGCTCGACGCGGCGCCGCGCTCCAGCGCGACGGCCTGGGTCGAGGGTCGCGGCGGCGTGCCGACGACCGAGGGATCCTCGCCCGCCGCGCGCATCGCGGGTCGGGTCGCGGGCCCCGCTGCCGCTGCCCAGCGTCGTGCGGGGTCGGTGGACGTTCTCCCCGGCGTTCGCCGGACGGGTGGTGATGCGCCGGTGGCGCTCGGGCCGATGACGCTCGCCGCCGCGCCCGTCGACGACGACACCACGGCCGCTTCCGCGCCGGGTGCTCGTGCGGCTGGTCGGTCCGATCGCCGTCGGCTCGGCTCCACGCTCGCCGAGGTCGCCACCGAGCGCAGCCCTGTCCAGCGGGCGCGTGGTCGTCGCCGCGGCGCCGGTCGCACGCTCGCGGGTCGCGCGCTCGGTGCGGCAGGCGCGGTGACGCCGGCCCCGGGTGTCGAGCCGTCGTTCCTCGAGGGGGCGCCGGAGGGCGCCGCTGCCGAGACCCCGGCGGTCGGGGGCGCCCGCCGCTCGCCTTCCTGGGCGCGCCGCGCGGTGGACCCGACGGTCGTGACCGCCGGTGAGGCGGTGCAGCCCGCCGAGCCGCGGGTGCGGGTCGCGGGTGGTCTGATGACCGCCCTCGCTCGCGCCGGTGACCCGGAGGACGTGGTCCGCGTGATCCTCGAGCGCAACGCCGGGCTCGCGGCCGCCGCCAGCGAGCTCCCTCGGGAGGCGCGCACGCTCGTCGAGCGCATCGCCCGCAGCGCCGTCGCCCAGGAGGCCGCCGCCCAGCGGGTCGCGAACCTCCCGCAGTACAAGACCTCCACCAAGCGGAGCCCGACGCCGACCTCCGTGGCCCACCGCGGCGCTTCCGGTCACTCCGGCGCCGGCGCAACGGTCGTCCAGGGTGTGGGCGCCAGCGGCATGATGCAGCTGGCTGGCAAGCTGATGAAGCTCATCCACCTGGCGCAGAACGAACGGCGCCTGGCGGATGCGCAGCGTCAGGTCCGGATGGCGGAGGCGGGGACCACCCCCAGCACCAGCGCTCCCACCGGCGGTGAGAGCGTCGACGACAAGACCATGAACATGCAGATGCTCAAGCAGCACCTGCTCGATTCGCTCCTCGATCACTTCAACAATCAGCAGCACCGGGAGGGGAACCCCGATGGCCCCAGCATCTAGTGGCAGCAAGGCGTTCTTCACGAACGTGGACACGGGGTCCGTCTTCTTCGTCCAGTTCAACCCGAAAGAGTTCAAGCTGGACGAGAAGGCGAACTGGAAGGCGTCCGACGAGCACGAGAACGACGTGCCCCTCCTGACGTACGAGAAGGGGGAGCCGACGGTCGTGACGATGGACCTCGTCTTCGACTCCACCGACGACGGCACCGACGTCTACAAGAAGTACGTCGAGCCGCTCCGCGACTTCCTGACCGCGGACGTGAACGTGTCGGACAACGAGGGCGACAAGATGAAGCGCCCTCCGTTCTGCCAGTTCACGTGGGCGAGCTTCACCTTCCACTGCGTGGTGGAGAAGATCAGCGCGACCTGCCTGATGTTCAAGCCGGACGGGACGGCGCTGCGCGCCAAGGTCCAGGTCGGCCTGAAGGAGCGCGTCCGCAACGTCAACGGCGGTGGGACCGACTCGGTCACCCTGTCCGCGGTGGGCTCGATGTTCAGCGGTGCCGCCGGCAAGGCGAACACCTACACCATCCAGCACGGTGACACGCTGTCGAGCGTCGCGGCCAAGACCAAGGCCAAGGCGCGGGACATCGCGCGGGCGAACAACATCGCCGACCCGATCAACCTCCCGCCCGGCAAGAAGCTGGTGATCCCGGCCGACTCGAAGCTGGCCGACATCCTGGCCCAGCAGGGCAAGCGCAAGCAGGACGGGAACTGGCAGGGTCCGCCCTCCGGTCCCGGTCCGCGCGCCCGCGGCGGGTACCTCGGTGGTGCGCCCTCCACCTTCGACGAGGTGGTGGGGCTGGACTACGACGTCGATCCGGGCGGGATCGCGGCCCAGTACATGTCCTTCTCCAAGATGGACTACGACGTTCGCGGTGACAGCGAAGGCTCGATGGGCACGGCCGGCAAGGGCATCGGCCTCGGGACCGACAAGAAGAGCGCGCTGGCCGAGTTCTTCCGCAACGACGCCACGCCCGACGAGCAGGGCGGCGCGAAGTCGGCCCTCGGGTACGACGTTCGCGGCGACAGCGAGGGCTCGATGGGCACGGCCGGCAAGGGCATCGGCCTCGGGACCGACAAGAAGAGCGCGCTGGCCGAGTTCTTCCGGAACGAGGCGACGCCGGACGAGCAGGCCGCGGCGAAGGCCGCCCTCGGGTACGACGTTCGCGGCGACAGCGAGGGCGCGTTCGGCACCGCGGGCAAGGGCATCGGCCTCGGCGTCGACAAGGACAGCGAGGGCACCTTCGGCGACGCCGGCAAGCACTTCGCCGGGGGCGACTTCGGTGACAGCGGTCTGGCCGAGGCCTTCCGCAACGACGCCACCCCCGACGAGCAGGGCTCCGGTCCGACCGCCATGGGGTACGACGTCCGTGGTGGGTCCGAGGGCACGTTCGGCGACGCCGGCAAGGCCCACAGCCTCGGTGGCGAAGGCGGCGGCGGGCTCGCCGGGGCCTTCCGCAACGACGCCACCCCGGACGCCGAGGGCGCTGGCCCGACCGCGATGGGGTACGACGTACGCGGCGGCTCCGAAGGGACCTTCGGCGATGCCGGCAAGGCGCACGGCCTGGGTGGCGAAGGTGGTGGCGGCCTCGCGGGCGCCTTCCGCAACAACGCCACGCCGGACGCGCAGGGCGCGGGTCCGGACGCGCAGGGCTACGGCGGCTACGGCTCGTCGGACGGGACCTTCGGGACCTCCGGTGACGGCGCTGGCCCCGGTGGCGGCGGCGGTGCTGGCTTCGGCGTGCACGCCGGCGGCCAGGGCGGCGCTGGCGGTGGCGGCGGCGCTGGAGCCCACCTGAGCGGCGCTGGAGCGATCCGGCAGGGCGCGATGGAGGGCAGCGGCCTCGGTGGCGGCGCGGGTGCCGGTGGCATCGGCGGCGGTGCGGGCGGCGCTGGTGGTGCCGGCGGCGTCGGCGGCTACGGTGCCGGCGGATCCGAGAACGCGATGGGCTCGGCCGGTCGTGGCGCCGGCAGCGGCGGCGGCAACGGCAGCCTGCGCGACATGCTCGCTGCGCACGGCCGGGTCGACGATCAGGCCGCGGGCGGTGCCGGCGGCTCGTTCGGCGGCGGTGGCGGCGGCGCGGAGGGCGTCGACTACGGCTCCCACACCGGCGGCCTCGCGAGCGAGGGTGGCGGTGGAGCGCAGGGCAGCAGCGGTGACGGCAGCCTGAAGGACCTGCTCGCGGCGCATGGTCGCGTCGATGGGCAGGCCGAGGGTGCCGGCGGCGGTGGCCCGGCGGGCATCGGTGATGCCGGAGACGCCGTGGGCGGCGGTCGGCGCGCGGCTGCCAAGGACGCGCTCGCCGGAAAGGGCGGCGCGGACTTCAAGAAGGCCTTCGAGGCGGCCAAGAAGGTCGCAGACGCGAAGAAGCAGGGCGAGTGACAATCCTGGGGCGGCCTCTCCCGGCCGCTCCTTTCGTTCAAGGAATCTGAGGAGGCGAGGAGATGCCCTCGACGACGAATGTGAACGAGACGGCCCGCTACACGCTGAACATGGCGGGCAAGGAGGTCAGCCAGGCCGAACCCCTCGGGCTGGAGGCGATCTCCGTCGAAGACCACCAGGACATGATCGGCATGGCCGAGCTCACCTTCGCGGGTGGCCTCGGGATGTCGTGGTCGTCCATCAAGATGGACTCCCCCCTGGACATGAACTTCGGCGGCGACACCTTCAAGGTGTTCTCCGGGCTCGTGGTCGGCATGAAGCACGCGTACCAGAACGGTCGTGACACGCTGACGATCCGGGCCATGGATCCGCTGTGCAAGCTCCAGGCGTCGCGGAAGACCAAGACCTTCGACAAGATGAAGGACTCGGACATGTTCTCCCAGATCATCAGCGAAGCCGGGCTGCAGCTCGGCAACGTCGAGGCGACGGAGGAGGAACACCCGTACACCTTCCAGCGGAACGAGTCGATGCTCGAGTTCGTCCGCCGGCTGGCCGCCCGCAACGGCATGGTGGTTCGCGCGATGGAGGGCAAGATCGACATGGTCAAGCCCCAGGCGATGGGCAGCAACTCCATCCCCAAGACCCAGCTCATCTCGCTGGACTACGAGATGTCGCCCAAGGCGCTGCCGAAGAACACCACGGTGGTCGGCTGGGACTACAACAAGAAGGAGAAGGTGGAGGGGAAGGCGAGCGCTGGTGACATCAGCACCATCGGCGGCGGCGCCAACGCCGTGTCCGACGCCCCCACCTGGATCGGCGACAACTACATCTCCGACGTGTACACCGGGTCGCAGTCCATGGCGAAGAACATGGCGACGGCCGAGCTGAACCGGATGTCGCGCAACTTCCTCAAGGGTCGCGCGGTCGTCCAGGGCAACGGCAGGCTTCACGTCGGCGCCGGCGTCGACTTCCAGGACCACCGGCCCGGGTTCAACGCCTCCGTCATGGTGAACTCCTCCCGGCACCGGGTGTTCCAGGGCTCGGGCCACACGACCGAGATCCAGTTCGTGTCGAACACCAAGCCGCAGTAAGCCGCTCGATCGAGCCGCACGGAGGCCCCCGGAGACCACGACAGGTCCCGGGGGCTTTCTCGTTCGGCGCGCGAAGATCGCACACCGCGCGGCGCGATCCGCGATCGGCGTAACGGGCGTCGGAAGTGCAGGGTTGAAGGCCAAGGCTCGCCGGGGCTTCCGGTTCTGGGGCGGGTGTGGTGCAATCGCCCACCCGAAGGTCGGAGGAGGCGGTGGAGAAGGAGTTCCTCGGTCGTGGTTGGCGCTTTCCGTTCGGCTTCCAGGCCTCCAACGGGGCCGTCGCCATGAGCGAGTACGAGGCCAACATCCGCGAGTGCGTCACGATCATCCTCGGGACGCGCCCCGGAGAGCGGCAGATGATGCCGGACTTCGGCTGCCGCATCCACGAGCTGATGTTCAGCCCGGACACGCGCGCGACCAGCTCGCTCATCGCCCACTACGTCGAGGAGGCGCTGATCCGGTGGGAGCCTCGGGTCGAGGTCACCAAGGTCGACGCGTTCCCCGACCGCACCGGCGGCATCCGCGTCCTCGTCCACTACCGCATCAAGTCCACCGAGGAGCTCCAGGAGCTGACGTTGATGCTGGCAGGCTGAGCCGCCGCCCACGTCGCCCCCTTCCGCCCCTCGCTCCGCATCCGGAAGAACCCGCAGGACCCCATGCCCATCAAGCCTCCGAACCTCGACGATCGACGCTACGACGACATCGTCCGCGAAGCCCGCGCGCTCATCCCGCAGTACTGCCCCGAGTGGACCAACCTGTCGGATGCCGACCCCGGCATGACGCTGGTCCAGTTGTTCGCGTGGATGACGGAGATGACGATCTACCGGCTCAATCGCGTGCCGGACAAGACGTACGTCCACTTCCTCAACTTCATCGGTGAGGAGCGCCGCGACGCGCGGCCGGCCGTGGTGCCGCTGACCTTCTTCCACAACAACGAGGCGCACGACGCCGTCGAGATCCCGCCCTACGCGCGCTGCTCCACCAAGCAGCTCGGGGGCGAGGACGCCATCCACTACCTCACGACCGATCCGCTCACCGTCCATGGCTCCATCGTGAAGCGGATCGTGGCGGTGCACGCCGGCGATGAGCCCGCCGTCCGCGAGATCCCGTTCGAGTACGCGGAGGAGCTCGATCAGGTCGTGATCCTCGGTGGTGGGCGCGGCGTTCAGCCGTTCCGCATCGACCGCATCGAGCACGGCACCGAGGCGTACACCCCGTTCCAGTACCTGTACGTCGCGCACGACGACTTCCGGTTCATGGACTACGAGATCATCGACGAGCTCAACCTCCCGGGCCGGATCCGCCTGCGGACGGCGACGGAGGAGAACCTCCCCATCGCCGGGCTCTTCCGGTGGGAGCGCCGCGTCCAGCAGGGGTGGGTCTCCATCCCCACGGGCGAGGAGGAGGAGGAGGTCCTCGGTGTCCCGGAGGTCTCTCTCCAGGCGCACATGCACCGCAGCCAGCCCGTGGACTGGTTCGGGCACGACGACGACCCGTTCCCCATCCCCGAGGTGCTGGCGGGCGAGAACCGCTGGATCCGCGGGGTCGTGGACTACGAGCGCTGGCTCGCCGAGCGGATGCAGGCCGACCTCGAGATCACCTGGCGCGACGATCGCGGGGGCGAGGAGCGCGTCATCACGAACTGGGACGTGAAGAACACGGGGCGGTACCTCGAGTTCTTCGTCCAGGACATGCCGCCGATCCGCCCGGGGTGGACGGTGCGGCTCACGATGGTCGACCGCTCGATGCCGACGGGTCGCAACGCCTACTTCCCCCGGTACCGCTGGAGCTTCCGCAAGGGCGACGGTTGGGAGACGGTGGGCCCAGAGCGCGTGCGGTACCAGGGGACGAGCATCATCCTCACGGGCCCGTTCACCGACATGGCGACCGACGGGTACAACCTCCGTGCGGAGCGCCTGGAGGCCGTGTCCCTGCGCTCGCTGGTCCCGGACCTCGAGATCGAGGCCACCTGGATCCGTCCGGTGGTGCTCTGGCTCGCGACCGGCCCGGAGAGCAACGCCGCCGAGCCGATCGAGCTGCACTCGTTGCCCCGCCAGCCGTTCCAGCCGGCGACCACGCTGCCGCCGCTCGTCGGCATGAAGTTCTTCTTCGGCAGCGACGTGTTCGAGAACCGCGCGCAGCGGCCCGTGATGCTCGAGATCGAGGTCGCGTTCGAGATCGACGGTGAGCCTGTCGTCGAGCCCAAGGACGCCTACCACCTCCAGCTGACGTACCGCGCGGCCGACACCTGGCGCGTGGTCCACACCGAGGACGGCAAGTTCGCGAAGTTCACCTTCGCCGATCTGGACGCCGAGGGCGCTCTCGAGCCTGGCCGGCGGAAGATCCGCATCTTCATCGACCCGAAGGAGCAGCTCAAGGGGCTGTATCGGTCGACCATCTCCGGCCAGGAGACCTGCTGGCTGCGCTTCGAGCTGACCCGCAGCCAGCTCACGAAGGTCCTGGAGCCCAAGGCGCCGCCGACGCCCATCCACCTGAAGATCTACGGCATGCGGCTCGGCGTGGACGGCGTCATCGGCAAGAACGTCTACGAGCAGCCGATGCCGGGTCTCAAGACGGCCACGGTGGAGCACCGGCCGCTCAACCGGCGGCTCTCTCGCGCGCTGGTCCGGTCCGCGGGCCGCCTCTCCGAGCACCATCCCTTCGACACGTTCATCGACATCCGGGACGACCTCGAGGGCGATGCGCCGGCGGCCGAGGGTGAGGAGCACCACCACAACGCGCTCTACATCCAGCTCTCGAAGCCCCTGCCGATGGCCCAGCGCCACGCGTTCACGTTCAAGTGCCGCGGCGAGACCTGGCTGCCCTCGGCCGTCACCGCGCAGTGGGAGCAGCTCGAGCAGCTGGGCCCCGGGCGCCTCTCGTGGAAGCGCCTCACGAGCGACGACGAGGACGAGCGGGTCTACCGCCTCGACCGGTCCGGCGTGCTCGCCTTCGAGTACCCGGACCCCGTGAGGACGCCCCCCGAGGGGACATGGATCCGCGCGCTGTTCCGGTCACCGCAGGGGACGGATCTGCCGGCGCTCCCGCCGCTGTCGCACCTCATGCTCAACACCGTGGACGGCGTGAACCTCCACGAGTTCCGCATGGAGAAGTTCAGCGGCCAGGGCATCCCGCACCAGGTGATCAAGCTCCGCCGCGCGCCGATGTTCCTGCACAACGAGGAGGAGGGCGACCACGGGCTCGCCAACCCCGACCAGTTCCCCGACATCCGCGTGTTCGTCACCGAGGACGACGGCGAGCGCCGGGAGTGGCGTCGGGCGCCGGGCAACGCGCTGCTCACCGCCTCCAAGGACGACCGGGTGTTCGTCGTCGACGCGGTCGAGGGGCAGCTCACGTTCGGCAACGGCATCCGCGGGCGCATGCTGCCCGTCGGCACGTACAACGTGATGGTCGAGGTCTACCACGTCGTCCCGGGCGACGCGGGCAACGTCGGCGCCCGCCGCGTCGTCGTCTGCGAGAGCTTCGGCGACATGGTCAGCGTCGACAACTTCCTCCCCGCGACCGGCGGCCGCAACGCCGAGAGCATCGACGAGATCCTCCGCCGCGCACCGTCCGTGCTCACGAGCCGTGACCGCGCCGTGACCCGCAAGGACTTCGAGATCATCGCGGGCGAGGCCAGCACCGAGGTCGCGCGCGCCGCCTGCGACGGTCGGATGACCGGGGACGGCGAGATCGAGATCGTCGTGCTCCCGAAGCGCCGCGAGAGCGAGGTCATCCCGGACCCCTTCCTGTCGACCGGCCTCAAGGAGCACGTGCAGCGGCACCTCGCGAAGCGGTGCCTCGTCAACGTGCAGCCCATCGTGCGGCTCGCGACCTTCCAGCCCGTGGACGTGTCCGTCACCATCCGGCTCCGCCCGAACGCCAACTTCGTGCAGGTGCGGGAGTACGCGAAGGCCTGGATCCGGCGGTTCCTCGACCCGTACACCGGCGGGCTCGACGCCGACGGCTGGCCCTTCGCGGGCACGCTCTTCGCCCAGGACTTCGGGCGGATGGTGACCGACATCCCCGAGGTCCGGCACATCGTCGAGGTCCAGGTCTTCCCGGTCGAGGCCACCACCCCCACGATCGACCCGCACACGGTCGCGACCGTGGTCCCCTGGGATCCGCGCGACAACGTGCCCGGCTGGGAGAAGGGCCAGGGGGTGCACACCCTCCTGCTCGACACGAAGGACCTGTTCATCCTCCGCCACGTGCGCGTGATCAGCGACGAGGGTGAGGCGTGAGACGCCGTCGCGTACCGGTCCGCCGGGGAGCCGGCGCCGCCAACCTGCCCGTCCTCCGGACGGCCGCGGAGCTGAGCCGCCACGAGCCCATCTCCGACCTCAAGTACGTGGAGCAGGTCGTCTCCATCCAGTACCCGGTCGCCGCCGCTCGCACGTACCTGCAGCGGAACATGGCGAACGTCGTGACCTACAAGCTCGTCGAGGCGCGTCGCGGCGAGCAGGTGGGCTCTGTTCGCGAGGTCGAGATCCGCCACGCCAACAGCGGCGAGCGGACATGGGTCCGCGGCGAACGCGTGCTGGCCAACGGCGAGCCCGCGAGCTTCTTCGTCCCCGACCACCTCGTGACCGTGCAGGCACGGGTGGACGGCGCGGGGGCCAAGGCCCGCAACCTCGGCGTGGACGACGAGATCGTGCTCCACGTCCCCGTCCGTGGGTATCTGCGCTTCCTCCCGGGGATCTACCAGGGCGAGGGTCCCGTCCAGGCCCGCGAGGTCGAGCGCGCGCGCGACACGGCGCTCGCCCGCTACCGCAGCGGAGAGCTCCCCGAGGTGCGCTCGATCGAGTACGACCTCGACGAGGACCCGCTCCGCCGCACGCTGTTCGTCTTCCAGCACGAGATGACGACGGTCACCGACCAGATCGACCACCTCGTCGACCTGACGGATCCGCTGCTGTGCGACGCGAAGTTCCTGCCCTGGCTCGCGTCCTGGGTGGGCTTCGAGCTCGACGAGGGCCTGCCGGTCCACCAGCAGCGCGAGCTCGTCCGCCGCGCAATTCGACTCATGCGCACCCGTGGCACGCGACTCGGCATCGAGGAGATGGTCCGCGTGCTCACCTCCGCGCCCGTCCGGGTCGAGGAGCGCACGGTGCCGAAGGGTGCGGTGCTCGGCCAGGCGCACCTGATCGGCGGCGCCACCGTCGTCCAGCGATACCAGCGCGGTGAGCCCGCTGGGGCGTACCTCTTCACCCCGCCGCAGGCCGCGACCGCCGCGAGCCCGGCGCGCAAGCCCACGTCGTTCTTCACCCTGCGGCTCGAGCCGCGGGATCGCTTCCAGAACCGCTTCGGCGAACGGGCCGCTCAGGTCCTCCGTCGCATCGTGAACGTGGTCTCGGCCGAGAAGCCGTCGCACGTCCAATTCACGATCCGCTTCGACGAACGCCGCCAGTAGGAGCCATCGAGATGTCCTTCGAACACAGCCTGCGCCGCCTGAACGCCTTCGAGGGGCTGTGCCTCACGGCGCAGGACCTCATGGACGAGCAGCTCTACCACCGCCAGACCCAGTACCGGCACGCCCTGTACCTGCACGGGTTCGGCGTGGTCCAGGGACTCCAGGTGGAGCTCGAGCAGCGGAAGAAGAAGTACAACGCCGTCATCAAGAGCGGCTACGGCATCACCCGCCAGGGCCAGGGCTGTCACCTCCGCGGAGACGTGATGGTGCCCCTGGAGGTGCCCAAGCAGGACGGCGAGTACCTCCTGTGGCTCTTCCACGTCGAGAAGGGCGACCCCGACACCCAGCGTCCGGTGTTCGACACCGCCGACCTGCGCGAGTCGCGGACCATCGAGGACGTGGCGCCTCGCCTGCTGCCGGCGGACGACGAGCACCCGAACGCGGTCGCGCTGACGCGGATCAACGTCCGCCTCGGTCGCATGGTGCAGATGCAGCTCCCGGTGCCCCGCGCCGGTCGCCAGATCCGCGCCGCCGAGTCCTACCTCAAGCCGCGCGTCCAGGAGTTCGTCCGGGTGAACCGGAAGATCATCACGAACCTGTTCCGGACGGACACCCTCAAGGAGCAGAGCATCGGCCTGGTGCTCTTCGTCGGCGCGCTCACGAGCTCGGAGTTCGTGCTCCTCGAGGAGGGCACGAGCGACCGCGTGCTCTACCGCGCGGCCGGCACCCTCGCGGGGTACGCGCACGACTTCTACAACCCGCTGCCGCCCACGACGGATCGGGTGGCGCAGTTCACCGAGTTCGTGCGGCGGGTCCACGCCGAGGTCCCGGGCCCCGATCAGTCCGACGAGATCTGGCTGAAGTGGTTCCTCCAGTTCGAGCGTCTGCTGCAGCCGCTGCAGCGCGTGAACGAGGAGCTGGAGCGCACGGTGGAGGCCATGCGCTGACAGCGCGTAGACTGGTGGGGTGGAGATCGCGGGGTACCGCCTCGAACAGCCCATCGGCCGCGGCGGCAGCGGCGAGGTCTGGGATGCCGTCCATCTCGGCACCGGCCAGCACGTCGCCATCAAGGTCCTCGTCGGTGCCTCCGGCGACGATCCGCAGGTCGTCGACTTCGTGCGCCACGAGGTGCGCGCCGTCGCCGCGCTCGATCACCCGAACGTGGTGGCGATCCTCGATCACGGCCTGACCGACGACGGTCGTCCGTGGCTGGTGATGGAGCGCGTCGACGGGCCCTCGCTCTCGCGAGGCGGGGTGTCCGGCTGGCGCCAGCTGCGGGCCGTCCTGCTGGCCGTGCTCGACGCGCTGGCGCACGCCCACGCCCGTGGCGTCGTGCATCGCGACGTGAAGCCGGGCAACGTGCTGATCGACCGCGGGGGCGCGGTGAAGCTCGTCGACTTCGGGCTCGCCCGCCTCCAGGCGGAGGGCAGCACGTTCGCAGGCCAGTCCGGCGGCACCCCGAGCTACACGGCCCCCGAGCAGATCGCGGGGGAGCTCGGGCTCCAGGGTCCATGGACCGACCTGTACTCGGTCGGGTGCGTGGCGTGGCGGATGTCCGTCGGGTGGGGACCGTTTCGGGTACGCAACCTCGTGGAGGCACTCCACGCCCACCTGCACGAGGATCTCCCCCCGTACGAGCCCCGCTTCGACGTCCCCGACGGCTTCGAGGCCTGGGTGCGCCGCCTCCTGGAGCGCGATCCGCGCCGCCGCACGCAGCGGGCAGCCGACGCCGCCTGGCAGCTCCGGCACCTGCCCGACGTGCAGCGGCCTCCGATCCCACCGGACTTCCGCCGCCGCGGTCGCCGCCTGCGAATGCTGCCCGGCGCGGGCCTGGGGCTCTACGGCATGCGCGCCGTGCCGATCGTGGGGCGTGAAGCCCAGCAGGAGCGGCTGTGGCGGCTGCTGCGCGAGGTGGCGGACGACGAGCGCCCGCGGGCGATCGTGCTCCACGGGGAGCCCGGGGTCGGCAAGACTCGCTTGGCGGAGTGGCTCGGTCGTCGCGCGCACGAGGTCGGGGCTGCCGAGGTCCTGGTCGCGCGACACGACCCGGGGCTGGGTGAGGGCTCGGGGGTGGTGGCGGCGCTGGCGCGGCTGCTCGGCTGCTTCGGCGTCGGCCCGGAAGACGTGGAACGCACGGTGAACGGCTGGGCGGCCGTTCGCGACCGCGACGCGGAGCTGGCCGGACCGCTGGTGGACCTGCTCTGCGGGCGGACGATGGCGCTCGGTGAGCGGCTCGGCGTGATCCGGGCCACGCTGGTGGCGCTCGCGCGGGAGCGTCCGCTCGTCGTCCACCTCGACGACGCCCACGTCGACCCCGACGCCGGCGCGCTCGTGGAGGGCGTGCTGCGCGCCGGGCACGGTCGGATCCTGACGGTCCTCACGACGACGGAGGAGGCCCGCCTGCCGGCGTCGCTCGACCGGCTGGAGGTGGGGCCGCTCGAACCCGAGGGACGGCAGGCGTTGGTCCGTGAGCTGTTGGGGTTGCGGGGCGACCTCGCGCTGGAGGTGGAGGAGCGCACCGCCGGCAACCCGCTCTTCGCCGTCCAGCTCGTGGGCGACTGGGTCGCGCGCCAGATCCTGGTGGCCGACCGGCGGGGGTTCCGCCTCGCGGAGGGCGCGGAGGCCCACGTCCCGGGCACGCTGCGGGAGGTCGGCGCGGAGGCGGTCGCCCGCGTCGTCTCCGGCGCGCACGAACCCGCGCTCCAGGTGGCGGCGCTCCTCGGGATGGACGTGGCGACCTCGGAGTGGCGCGCGGCCTGCCAACGGTTGGGGGTGGTGCCGTCGGAGGAGGCCGTGGACGCGCTGATCGACGCTCGCCTCGCGCGCCGCACGCGCGACCCGGACGGGCTGGCCTTCGCCCACGGGCTCGTGCGGGACGCCCTGATCGCGCGGTGCGAGGCCCAGGGACGAGCGCGGGACGCCCACCGGGCCTGCGCCGCCGCCGTCGTCGATCCCACGCGCCGGGGGCTGCACCTGGTGGCCGCGGGGGAGGACGAGGCGGCGCTCGAGCCGCTCCTGGACAGCCTCCAGCGCGCCGCGGGCGAAGAGGACTACCGCCGGGCGCACCGGCCCCTGACCGTGCGCGACGAAGCGCTCGCCCGGCTCGGCGTGCCGGCCTCCGACCCTCGCTGGGGCGACGGACGCCTGCACCGCGCTCGCGTGTATCGCCTGCAGGGGGACTGGCTGAGCGCGGAGGACGCCTGTCGCTCGCTGGTCGCGGACGCGGACGGGTACGGGTGGAAGGTGGCCGGGAGGGCGCGGATCGAGCTCGCGACGGTCCTGCGCGCGCGAGGTCGGGTGGAGGAGGCGCTCTCGGTGCTGGACGACGCGCGGGCCGCCACGGTCGACGACGTCTGGCTCCGCGGCACCTGGTACATGCGCCACGCGTTGCTGTGCTACGACCGGCGCCGCCTCGACGAGGCGCGGCACTCGGGCCACCAGGCGCTCGCGGTGTTCGGGCACCTCGGGTTGCCCGCGATGGCCGCGCACGTCCACGTCGCGCTGTCGATGGTGGAGTCGCTCAGCGAGCACCCCGCGCGCGTCGAGCAGCACCTCGTCGCCGCGCGCGACGCCTACGTCCGCTCCGGCAGCCGGGCCGGTGTCGCGAACACCTGGAACAACCTCGGCGAGCTCCGGCGGACGCGGGGCGACCGTGAGGGAGCGGCCGAAGCCTATCGGCGGGCGCTGCAGCTCTACGAGGCCGTCGGCTCGGGGCACGCGGTGCTCCCGCGCACCAACCTCGGCGTCCTGGAGCTGGAGTCCGGGCGCCCAGCGGAGGCCGCCGCGATCCTGGCCGAGGGTGCGGCCGAGCTCGAGCGCCAGGGGCGGGTGCCGCTGCTGGCGATCGTGGAGGTCGGGCGCATGACCTGCTGCGCGCTCCTGGGCGACGGCCCGGGTTTCGACGCGCTCGCCGCGCGGGTCGCCGGGTTGCTGGAGCAGTCGGCGGTGGTGGACGCGGACGCGGCGGTCTGGGCGCGCCAGTCGGCCCTGGCCTGGGGGAGCGACCCCGAGCGGGCGAAGGTCGCGCTCCGCGTCGCGCGGCGGATGGAGCGCTCCGTCAGCTGAGGCGGCGAGGGGAGGGCGGATCGCTCTCGAACCAGTGGGGAGGCTGGGTCTGCTCGTATCCCTCGATGGCTTCGATCCGACGGACCCAGGCGAGGATCGAGGGGTAGTGGTCGGCGAGCGGGAGCAACCCGAGGTCGAAGGCCTCGGCGGCCGGCCGGGTGGCCGCGCGGACCAGGAACTGAAGGCCGCAGAACCACACGAGGTCCGCGGCCGAGAGCGTGTCGCCGACGAGCGGACGTCCACCTTCGACGGCGTGCTCGAGGCGACGCAGCTCCTCGTGCATCGCCGGGATCGCCGCCCGAACGGCGTCCGACTCGTACGGGGCGCGCCCGAAGGCGATGGGACGCGCAACGGCGCCCAGGGCCGCGTTCGCGTGGTTCTCGTGCTCCAGCGCCCACCGCCAGACCAGCCCGGTCTCCTCGGCCGTCCGCCCGAACAGCGGCGGGTCGGGGTGCTTGCGGTCGAGCCAGGCGAGGATGGCGAGCGACTCGTTCAGCACGAAGTCGCCGTCCCGCACCGTCGGCACCTTCCCGCGAGGGTTGATGGCGCGGAACCAGTCGGACCGCGTGTCGCCCGCCGAGAAGGACATCAGGTGCGACTCCAGCGGCACACCCTTGATCGCCGCGCCCAGCAGCACCCGCCACGCCGGCCCGCTGCCGCTCCCCCACCAGATCTCGACGGACATCTCGCCTCCCCCGCATCGATATCCTCCCGCCCGGGGCACCGGCGGGCGCGCGGGTTAGAGGCCCCGCCGGAGGCCCCGTGACCGCCCACGCCAGCACCCCGCTCGAGGGCTTCGAGCCCATGCACCCCGATCCCATCCATCGCGTGGAGCTGGCGCTCGACGAGCTGCGCGCCGGCCGGATGGTGGTCCTCGTCGACGACGAGGATCGCGAGAACGAGGGGGATCTGGTGCTGGCCGCCGAGCGCGTGACGCCCGAGGCCATCAACTTCATGGCGACGCACGCGCGCGGCCTGATCTGCCTGTCGATGACGAGCAAGCAGGTGGAGCGGCTCGCCCTGCCGATGATGGCGTCGAACAACCAGTCGCCGTACCACACCGCCTTCACCGTCTCGATCGAGGCGCGCGAGGGCGTGACCACGGGCATCAGCGCTGCGGACCGGGCGCACACGATCCGCACGGCGATCCGCCCCGACTGCACCCCCCGCCAGATCGTCACCCCCGGGCACATCTTCCCGCTCAGGGCGCGGGACGGCGGCGTCCTCGAGCGGGTGGGCCAGACGGAGGGCTCGGTCGACCTGGCTCGCCTCGCGGGGCTCGACCCGAGCGGCGTGATCTGCGAGGTCATGAACGCCGACGGCACGATGGCGCGGCTGCCGGACCTGTTGGCCTTCGCGCGCGAGCACCGGCTCCACATCTGCGCCGTGGCCGACATCATCAAGTACCGCATGCGCCGCGAGCGGGTGGTCGTCCGGGAGGGCGAGGGCACGGTCGACGTCCCCGGCCTCGGGACCTTCCAGACGGCGATCTACCGCGCGGTGACGGGCGGGATGCACCAGGCGGTCTGGCTCGGAGAGCTCGGCGCCGACCCCACGCTGGTGCGCGTCCAGCCCGCGCCGCCCCCCTGGGCCTTCCTGTCGCCGGAGGGCAGCGCGCCCGCCGGGTCCGCGCTCGCGGCGCTGCGCATGATCCGCGACGCCGGGCAGGGCGTGCTCGTGCTGATGCACCTCGGAGCGCCTCCCGACGGCCTGCGCCGGGGCTTCCTCCGCGACGTGCACGGCACCAGGGAGGAGGTCGCCGCGCCGCCGCGGGCCGAGGTGCTCCGCGATCTCGGCACGGGCTGCCAGATCCTGCGTGACCTCGGGTTGTCGGGCCTGCGCCTGATCTCGTCGTCGGACCGCCCGTTGGTGGGCATCGAGGCCTACGGGCTGCACATCGTGGAGCGGGTGTCGCCGTGAATCGAATCGAGGGGACGTACCTGGACACCGGCTGCCGCTACGCGGTGGTCGCGGCGCGCTTCAACGACGCCATCGTGAAGGAGCTCGTGGAGGGCTGCGCCGACGGCCTGCGCCGACACGGCGTGCACGACGATCGCATCGATCTGGTGTGGGTGCCCGGCGCCTTCGAGATCGGCGCGACCTGCCACAAGCTGGTTGCGAGCGGCAAGTACGGTGCGGTGATCGCGCTCGGCGCCGTCATCCGCGGCTCCACCTCCCACTACGACCACGTCACGGGCGCCGTGACCTCGGGGGTGGCTGCGGCGAGCGCCCAGACGGGCGTCCCCGTGGTGTTCGGCGTGCTGACCACGGACACGATCGAGCAGGCCGTCGAGCGGGCGGGGACCAAGCACGGGAACAACGGCTTCAAGGCCGCGATGACGGCGCTCGAGATGGCCTCGCTGTTCCAGGCGTTGGAGCGCTGATGGCCTCCCGGCGTCAAGCGCGCGAGTTCGCGCTGCAGGCCCTGTTCGAGGCCGATCTGCGTGGTGCCGACGTCGAGGGCGCGCTGCGCGACCTGTGGGCGGCTGCGATGGACGGCGAAGGCATCGAGGGTGGGAAGGCGCCCGAACCGGACGAGATCCAGTTCGCGGAGCGTCTGTGCCGCGGCGTGAAGGAGCGCCAGGACGAGATCGACGTGCTCATCGAGCGCTGCTCCACCAACTGGCGGCTGCCCCGGATGCCGGTGGTGGACCGGAACATCCTGCGGCTCGCGGGCTTCGAGCTCCTCGCTTGCGAGGACATCCCACCGAACGTCTCGATCAACGAGGCGATCGAGCTCGCGAAGCGCTTCGGCGCCCAGGACAGTCGGGCCTTCGTCAACGGCATCGTGGACCGGCTGGCGCGCCAGGTCGGGCGGATCCCCGGGAAGGGCTGAGGGCCCGGCCAGGAGCTACAGGCTGCGGGCTGCGGGCTACAGGCTACAGGCTACAGGCTGCGGGCTGCGGGCTGCGGGCTGCGGGCTGCGCACGGGACACTGGCTACTGGCTACTGGCTACTGGTTGCCCGGCGGTTCGAGGGGCCGGCAGGCTTTTCATCGGCGGACCAGGCGCCGAGTCGACCGCAGCGGAGGGACGGCGTTCGGGGGCGGCCCCAGCGTACAGTGGCCAAGGGCAGGAAGTAAGGGCGGAACGCGAACGGTTGTCCGCCGGAGCGGAATACGCCAAGTCGAATTCGAGGGGGCCGGTACGACGTTCATCGGCGGACCAGACGCCGAGTCGACCGCAGCGGAGGGACGGCGTTCGGGGGGCGCTCCCCAGCGCGCATCGGCCAAGGAGCAGGAAGTAGGGTCGGAACGCGAACGGTTGTCCGCCGGAGCGGAGGACGCGGACGCCAAGGAAAATTGGCGAACCGCCGATGGCCGGGATCTGGGTTGCTGGAGGTGGCTCCGTTTCCGATCGCCGCGTGGCTCAGTTCCAGACGGCCGCCTTCGAAGCCGGAAGCCTGTAGCCCGACGTAGCCCGCGCCATTCCCGAAGCCCGGAGCCCGAAGCCCGCAGCCCGCAGCCCGCAGCCCGAAGCCCGAACGAAGCCCGCAGCCCGCAGCCCGCAGCCCGCAGCCCGCAGCCCGCAGCCCGCAGCCCGCAGCCTGTTACTCCTGCTCCATGATGCTGCTTCGCCGACTCGACGAGCTCACCCGCGGCGCCCGGTTCGGGCACGTCAGCCTGCTCGTGATCTGCGCCACCGTGGTGGTGCTCGCCGCGGTGATGACGCCGACGGACACGGTCGTCTCGGTGTTCGGCTACGAGGTGCCCGTGCTGTGCGGGTTCCGCCGGCTCACCGGCATCCCGTGCCCCGGCTGTGGCCTGACGCGCAGCTTCGTCTACCTCGCGCACGGCCACCCGATCGACGCGTTCCGCATGAACCCGTTCGGCCCCTTCGTGTTCGCGTTCGTCGCCGGCCAGGTGCCCTTCCGGGCCTGGCTGCTGTGGCGGGGGGAGGACCGCGTCAGGCGGCCCGCCGGCTCCGGGCGTCGACCAGCCGCGTGAAGTTGCGCAGCAGCCGCTGACCCGCGGCGCCGGACAACACGCTCTCGGGGTGGAACTGCACCGCGTGCACGGGGGCGGAGACGTGCGCGAGGCCCATCAGCGCGCCGTCCTCGGACCATGCGGTGGGACGCAGGCACGCGGGCAGCGTGTCCGCGTCGACCACCAGCGAGTGGTAGCGGGTCATGGGGGCCGCAGCGGGGACGTCGGCGAACAGCCCCCGACCGTCGTGGTGCACCGCCGTCGCCGATCCGTGCACGGGGTGGTGCCGCACGACCCGTCCGCCGAGCGCCAGCCCGATCGCCTGCTGCCCGAGGCAGACGCCGAGCGTCGGGACGCCCGCGGCCACCAGGAGCGGCACCGCGGGCACGAAGCACCCCGCATCGAGCGGCCCACCCGGTCCGGGCCCGAGCACCACACCGTCCGCGCCGCTCCCCACGACGCCGTGCTCGTCGATCTCGTCGCAGCGCACCACGTCGACCGCGGCTCCGGCCTCGATCAGCGCGTGCACCAGGTTGTGGGTGAAGGAGTCCCACGCGTCGACGAGCAGCAGCCGCAACGGCCGACCTCCGGGGGGCGTCGACGTAACCCGCCGGGCGACGTTACGACTCCGGAGGTGGAGGGTGGATGCTGAAGGTCACCGAGCGGGCCGCGGAGCAGATCTCGAAGACGGTCGGCGAGCACCCTGGGAAGTTCGCCGGACTCCGCGTCGGGCTGCAGGACGGTGGCTGCAGCGGGTACACCTACCTCCTCGAGTTCGAGCCCGAGCCCGACGAGGACGACATCGTGTTCGAGGAGGCCGGCGCGAAGGTGTTCGTGTCCCCGATGCACCTGCCGTACCTCGCCGGCTCCGAGGTGGACTGGACGCGCGGCGACCTGCGCGAGGGCTTCGAGGTCAGCAACCCGAACGTGAAGCGCACCTGCGGCTGCGGCGAGAGCTTCGACGTTTGATCCGCCTGGAGGTCGAGGGGTACGGGAGCGTGGAGGCCGCCGCCGGGCGGACCATGCTCGAGGTGTGCGAAGAGGCGCGGATCCCCATGGACACGGCGTGTGGCGGCTTCGCGGCCTGCAACTCGTGTCGCGTGACCGTCCTCGCGGGCGCGGCCGGACTCGACGCCGTGCACCCGGAGGAGGAGGCCTTCCTCGACGCGGCCGATCAGCGCCTGGGATGTCAGGCGACCTTCCTCGACGGTGACCGTGAGGTCCGGGTCCGCCTCGATCCGGGTGTGTGAGGTCGCGTTGACGACCGCCGGGCCCCTCATTAGGAGTGCTCGTCCGGCCGGATAGCTCAGTTGGTAGAGCAGGGGATTGAAAATCCCCGTGTCGGGGGTTCGACTCCCTCTCCGGCCACCACCTCCCGCCCGCCCTCTCCTGGAGGGAGCATGCCACGCGCCGCCTTCGCCCTGATGGTGACGGCGGTGGTGGCGGGCTGCGGAGACCGCTGCGAGAACCTGTGCACCAGCGTCGGCACGGAGCTCGGCACGTGCAAGCCCGCCTCGCTGACCTGGAACGACCTGGGTGCGCGGAGCCGCGCCGACTTCGTGAACCAGTGCCAGCAGCAGTGGGGGCGCGAGCGCATCGACCTGTCGGCGTCCGATCTGCGCCTGGCGCTCCAGGCCTGCAAGGACACGCAGCGGGAGCTCGACACGCTCACCTGCGAGGAGGTCCTCGCGCTGTACGGCCCCACCGAGTAGCTCCCGCTCTCGGGAGTCAGTCGTAGTCGACGCCGCGCACCTGCAGGTCGAGCCGACCGATGCGGTAGTTCAGGTTCGAACGCGAGATGCCGAGCCTGCGCGCCGCCTTCGCCTGCACGCCACCGGCCTCCTTCAGCGCCGCGACGATCACCTCGCGCTCGAAGCGCAGCAGCCAGTCCTGCAGGGTGACGCCGACCGGTGGCAGCAGCTGCTCGGTGTTCGGCGTGCTGCTGACCGTCCCGCCGGGCGTAACCTCCTCCGGTAGCCGCAGGTCGTCGATCTCCGCGTTCCGCTCGAGGATGACCGCCCGCTCCACGAGGTGCTCGAGCTGCCGCACGTTCCCCGGCCAGTCATAGGCGCAGAGCTTCTCCATCAGCCGACGCGTCACCCTGGGGACCGGCCGGTCGTTGCGAGCGGCGTACTCGGCGAGGAAGTGGTCGACCAGCAGCGGGATGTCCTCGCGACGGTCCCTGAGCGCCGGGACGTCGAGGCGCACCACGTTCAGCCGCCAGTACAGGTCCTCGCGGAAGCGGCGCTCGCGGACCTCCTGCGCCAGATCGCGGTTCGTGGCCGCCACGACGCGCACGTCCACCATCACCGTGCCCGTTCCACCGACCCGCTGGATCTCGCCATTCTCCAGGACGCGCAGCAGCTTCACCTGGACGTAGGGGTTGATCTCGCCGATCTCGTCGAGCAGCAGCGTCCCGCCGTCCGCCTGCTCGAACTTCCCCACGTGCTGGCGGATGGCACCCGTGAAGGCGCCCTTCTCGTGTCCGAACAGCTCGCTCTCGAGCAGCGTCTCCGGGATGGCTGCGCAGTTCACACGGACGAACGGCGCGTTCCGGCGGGAGCTCCGCTGGTGGATGGCGTGCGCCAGGAGCTCCTTGCCCGTACCCGTCGGGCCCTGGAGCAGCACCGTGGCCCGCGTGTCCGCCACGGCCGCGATCTCCTCGTACAGCGCCACCATCGCCGGGGTCGCGCCGATCAGTCGCTCGAAGCCGTACCGGGTGTCCACCTCCTGGCGGAGCATCACGATCTCGGCCTGCAGCGAGCGGCGCTCGAGCGCGCGATCGAGCACGACCAGCAGCTCGTCCTTGCCGATCGGCTTGATCAGGTAGTCGGCCGCGCCCTCCTTCATGGCGCTGACCGCGTCCGCGACCGAGCCGTAGCCCGTCATCACGACCACCGGCAGATCCGGCCAGCCGCGGCGCACCTGACCCAGCAGGTCGAGCCCGCTCCCACCCGGCATCTTCACGTCGGTCAGGACGATGTCCTGGGTGCTCTCCGCGAGCGCCGCCAGGGCCTCCTCCGGCCCCTCGGCGAGCGTCACCAACATCCCCGACTTCCCGAGGTTGACCTGCAGCGCCTTGCGGACCGCGCGGTCGTCGTCGACGACGAGCACCCGGACGGGGCGGCTCACTCCCCGTCCTCGACCTGCATCAGCACGGGGTCCAGCGCCCAGACGTCGACCTCGGGGTGGGTCATGGGCAGCCACAGCACGTCGGTCGGTCCGAGGAGGGACGCGAGGGCTCGGAGGTCCTCCTGCGAGGCGTCGGGCGACGCCACCACCCCGCGCGCGACGCTGCGCACGAGATCGCGGAACGGACGTGGCCCGTCGTCGACGCTGGTCTGCAGCGCAGGAGCGAGCGACGCGAGCAGGTCGCCGGAGCCCGTGACCTCCACCAGGCCCACCTTGCGTCGCGCCGGGATCCCCGCGCGCTTCCGGGCGTCGGCGATCGCGTCCTGCATACCGCCGAGCTCATCGACGAGCTTGACCTCCTTGGCGTCCTCGCCCGACCAGACCCGGCCGCGCGCCACGCGCTCGACCTCCTCCGGCGTGAGGTGGCGCCCGTCCGCCACCCGCGACTTGAACTGCTCGTAGGTGTGGTCCACCAGCGACTGCATCTTCGCGCGCTGCACGTCGTCCCACGGGCGCGTCCCGCTGAACAGATCGGCGTTGCGGCCGCGGGTCACGGACACCGTGTTCACGCCGAGCCGCTCCTGTAGCTCCCGCGTCGCGAACTTCCCGGAGAAGACGCCGATCGAACCGGTGATCGTGTTCGGCTCGGCCCAGATCGCGTCGGCGCCCGCGGACACGTAGTACCCGCCGGAGGCTGCGACGCCGCCCATCGACACGACGACGGGCTTGCCCTTCTCCTGGACCCGCTCCACGGCTCGCCAGATCTCGTCGGACGCGAACGAGGAGCCGCCGGGGCTGTCGACGCGCAAGACGACGGCGCGGATCTGGTGGTCCTGGCGCGCGCGGGCCAGGGCCTTGACTACGGAGTCCGACCCGGTGGTCCGTCCCGAGAACAGGCCGCCGGGGCTCGACCGACCCGAGACGATACCGCCCTCCACGTAGACGATGGCGATCTGCTGCGGGTCCTCCCACGGCGAGTGGGGCTGGGGCTGTTCGAGGAGGTCCTCCGGATGGACCTGCTCGCCATGGAGCTCGGCGAGCTGCCGCTCGACCTCGTCCGGGTACGCCAGCTCGTCGACCAACCCGATCTCGAGCGCGTGGTCCGCGTCGTGCGGACCCGCGTCGATCCACCCGCGCACCTCGGTCTCGTCGACGTTCCGCCCCTGTGCGATGCCTCGGACGAGCTCGGCGAACAGGTCGTCCACCAGGGCATTCGTCATCTCGAGGTTCGCCGGCGTGGGCTCCGTCTCCGTGAACGACTCGGGAGCGGACTTGTACTCGGCGCGCTTCACGTACTGCGGCTGCACACCGACCTTGTCGAGGAGGCCACGCAGGTGCTGCAGCTCCAACGAGATGCCGGTGAGATCCACGTCCGCCGCGGGGTGGAGCACGACCTTGGAGGCCGCGGAGGCCACGTAGACGTCCAGGTTGCCGGGCGCGCCCGTCAGGTAGACGAGCACCGGCTTCCCGGCCTGCTCGAACGCGAGGATCCGCTCCCGCAGCTCGCGGGCACGTGCCGAGGACAGCCCGACCCCGTCGAGCTCGATCGCGATGCCACGCACCTCGTCGTCGTCCTCGCTCCGCCGCAGCCGCTCGAGGACGTCGAGCCACGTGGGACCGCTCTCGGCGAACAGACCGGTCCGCCGCTGGTAGGGGGGGGCCTGGTCCAGCTCCAGCGTCGGGACGCGGTGGCCGTCGCGGATGAGCGACTCGCCGGGCTCGTCCGAGCCGATCATCACGGTCTCGCTGATGACGTCGACGAGATCGTGGCCACCGTGGACCATCACGCCGATCCCGTCGAGGTACACCTCGAGGCCCACCCCGACCCCGAGCGGCGTGATCCCGTCGAGGTCGACCAGCGCCTCGGTGTCCGCGCGCAGGTAGAGCCCCTCGAACGGACGCAGCCGGAGCACGGCCGACAGGTGGTCCTCGTCCGCGCCCGAGACCCCGGGCTGCGCGTAGAAGTAGTGCGCGTAGTCGACGCCCAGCACGGCCGCCCGTCCGAACGGGCGCAGCGCCACTCCCGCGCCCGACTTCGGCACCGCGAGCCCGAGCGGATCGGGGCTGCCCACGTTCTGCGCGACGCCCGAGATGCCGAACCAGGGGAGCGGCCGCCAGGAGAGGCCAGCGTCGTACGCGAGGTAGTTGGGGTCGTCGCCGTCGGCGAAGGTCCAGTTCAGGGCTAGGCCGACGGCGATGCGCTCCGGCAGCGCGATGCTGGTCGCGTACCCGAAGGTCCAGTCGGAGGCCGCGCCGCCCGCCCCATCGGGTCGGAGCAGGTTCGACAGCCCGAGGGACGCGCCGCCCAGACCGACCGTCGCGCCCACCGAGGTGGGGCCGAGCGAGCCCGCGATGGCCTCGTTCGCCGGGAGCTGGGTCATGAACAGGCCGTACCGGAAGTCCGGGTCGTAGGCCAGGTTCGCGGGGTTCACCCACAAGGTCCCGGGGCCGTTCTCGCTCGCGATGCCTGCCGAGGGGACCGGGGGGTGGTGGGTCGGGAAGGGCTGGCCGTGGGCGAGCGCGGCCAGGAAGGGCAACGAGGTCATCGCGGCATACTAACCGCGCGCGCGGAGACTCCGTTTGCGCTATCGTACGCAGGCCCACCTCCCTCCTCCTCCCCGCGCCCTCTCCCCGACCGCGCGTGCGGAACCTCCGCCGCGTGTCCGGTGTCCCAGCCGGAGATCCCCATGCACCTGCTCGCCCTCGCCCTCCTCCTCCTCCCGACCTCCTTCGCCGGCGACCGTCCGACGCCACCGGAGCCCACGCAGGCGCACGACGTGGTCGCGGTGCCAGCGCCTCCCGCGCCGTCGCTCGTCGACGAGCTGCGCTCCTTCGAGTCGAGCTGGGTGTTCAAGAAGGCGACGTCGGGTCTGCACGTCGTGGACCTCCAGTCTGGCGAGGAGGTCTATGGCGTCGGTGCGGACGCGCTCCTCGTCCCGGCGTCCACGATGAAGGTGCTGACGGCGGCGACCGCGCTGCACTTCCTCGGGCCGAGCTTCCGGTTCACCACCGACGTGCGGAAGACGGGGAAGGTGGACGCGGCGGGGACGCTGCACGGCGATCTCTACGTGATCGGTCACGGCGATCCCACGTTCGTCGTCGAGAAGATGTGGAAGATGGTGGTCGACCTGCGCCTCGCGGGGATCACTCGGATCGAGGGGTCGGTCTACTTCGACGACACCTACCACCCGGACAGCCCCGTGCTCCCGGGCTGGAACAAGCCGGAAGACGACGATCGCGGCACGCCCTACTTCAGCACGCTCGGCGCGCTGACGCTGAACTCCAACACCACGGTGCTGGTGATCGGGCCGGGTGCCGAGGTCGGCAGCAAGGCGTCGGTCCAGCTCGAGACCCCGACCCACGGGTACGTCGAGGTCGACTCGGAGGTGTCCACGGTGAGCGCGAGCGGCCGCAAGGACATCCGCGTCGAGCGCAAGGTCACGGCGGACAGCACCTCCTTCGAGGTCACCGGCACCTGGCCGATCGACGAGACCGACCGCATGACCGTGCGCCGCACCGTCGCCGACCCGACCGCGCACTTCCTCGCCGCGTTCCGCGCCATGGCCGAGTCTCAAGGGATCGCCGTCACCGGTCGATGGGAGCGCGGCAAGGCGCCGTCCTCGGCGGAGGCGGTGCTGAGCGTGGAGAGCGCGCCCTTGTCGTCGGTGCTCGCGGACATGAACAAGTCGTCGTTGAACCTGTTCGCGGAGCAGGTCCTGCGCACCGTCGGCGCCGAGGTGACGGGGCAGGGGACGACGCAGGGGGGGATCGAGGCGGTGCACCAGTACCTCGAGACGCTGGGGATCGGCGCGGACGAGGCGGTGCTCGTCAACGGAAGCGGTCTGTCGCGCGATGCTCGGGTTGCACCCTCCGTTCTCACCGCGGTCCTCGTGGACATGGCCAAGGACCCCAAGGTGTCACCGGAGTTTCAGGCGTCACTCGCCATCGCGGGCACGGACGGCACCCTGTGGGCGCGCCTCCGCGATCAGCCCGGCCGCATGCGCGGCAAGACGGGCACCCTCGACAACGTCATCTGTCTGACGGGGTACCTCGACGCCGACAACGGTCGGCGCTACGCCTTCGCCTGGTTGGTGAACGACACGGGCGGCCGCCAGCAGGCCACGCGGGACGTTCACGACCAGTTCGCGCGCCGCGTGTTCGCGATCGACGGCGGCGGGGCTGCATCGCCGTGACGAAGGCCACTCCGGACCCTGCGTACTGTGATCCCGAGCTTGGATCCTGTGAAGTGAGGCGTCGTTGACATCGAAAACGACCCGGCGATATAACCGCAACGCCCCGTGCTCCGGGCTCCATTCCGGGCGCGTGTTAGTCCTCCGGTCTGGAAGGGTCATGGCTGGTCGTGGTTCGTTGATGGGCCCCTCCCGCGGAGAGGAAAGCTTTCCGCAGGTGGGTCGAACGCTGTCCTCTCCGACCTCGGGTCGGCGTCCGGGAGCCCGGTTCGCCGGGATCGTCGGTGCGCTGCTCTTGATGGCGGCGACGGCGTCGGGCGGCTCTGCCTTCGGTCAGGACACCGGTGCGCAGGCGGACGACGAGGCCGCCGAGCAGGCCGCTGCGGACTTCCGCCGCGAGCTGCGCACGGTCGAGGAGGACGTGAGCGATCTCAAGGAGCGCGTCTTCCGCAGCAAGGCGACGCTCAAGCTCCTCAAGGAGCTGGTGATCGACAGCGCGCTGACGGGCTCGCGCCTCGTGCTGTGGCACGTGAACAAGCTCGGCGGCGGCTACTCCATGGAGTCCGCGCAGTACTTCCTCGATGGAAAGACCGTGTTCAGCAAGGTGGACCCGGGCGGCACGCTCGACACCGTGCGCGAGATCAAGGTCTCCGACTCCTCCGTCCCCGCGGGATCGCACAGCCTCCAGGTGAACCTCGTCCTCCGCGGCAAGGGGTACAAGGTCTTCAGCTACCTCCGGACGTACCAGTTCAAGGTCACCTCCTCCTACGTGTTCAACCTCGAGGAGGGGAAGGTGACGACGCTGCGCGTGCTCGCGGACAGCCGCGGGGGCCTGCGGAACTTCGTGGAGCGCCCCACCATCCAGTACGACGAGCGCGCCGAGACGTTCAGAGAGGAGTGATGTCCACGCTGCTGACCATCCTCCTCGCCACGCACGGTGCGGCCTGGGCCGCCAACGTGGAATCCGAGATCGACACGATCGACGCGGCTGCGGACGATCTCGCCCAGAAGACCGCGCTGCTCGAGGCGGACACCCGTCCCGGGAACTACCTCGACGCCGACGAGGCGATCGTTCGTTTCCAGGACTGCCTGTTCCTGCACCTGATCGGGCAGAACGGCCCCGCCGCCGAGGGCTTCTTCGCACTCGTCACGACCGGGGCGCTCGCGGACGCGGGCATGCACCGCGACGCCGAGTGGTACCTCGCCGAGACGCTGGTCGGCCTCGGGAACTACCAGACCGCCGCCGCCCGGTTCCAGCTGATCGTGGACGAGCCGCAGCACCCGTTCCGCGAGGACGCCGTCCGTCGCCTGCTCGAGCTGTACGCCGAGATGGGCAACGATCAGGCCTTCCGCAAGCTCTACGACCAGGAGATCGTGCCGGGCCGCGTCAAGCCGACCGGGCTGATCACGTACTCGCTGGCGAAGAGCATGTACAAGCAGGGCGACCGCGCGTCCGCCCGGCAGTACTTCCAGCAGGTGGCGCCGGAGAACGCGTGGTACGGCCGGTCCCGGTACTTCCTGGGCACCATCGAGGTCGTGGACGGCAACCTCGACGCCGCCCGGACGTACTTCGACGAGGTGTCGAAGCTGTCGGTGCAGACCGCCGAGGACCGTGACGTGCACGACCTCGCCCTGCTCGCGCTGGGCCGCATCGCGTACCACCTGCACGACTTCGACGCCGCCTCCGTCGCGTACAACGCCATCTCGGGCGACTCGAAGTTCCAGGACGAGCGACTGTACGAGCTCGTCTGGACCAGCATCCGCCGCGAGGAGTGGCACGACGCGCTCAACAACGTCGAGATCTTCCTCCTGGCGTACCCGGAGCACGAGAAGGCCGCGCAGCTGCGCCTGCTCGAGGGCCACCTGAACTACCAGGAGCGGAACTGGAACGACGCCCTGGTGTCGTACGAGCAGGTGATCCAGGACTACACCAGCGTCCGCGAGCGATTCGACCGCCTGTCCCAGACGGGGCCGGAGGCGGACGAGCAGATCGCGCGCTTCCTCGTGAGCACCAACCCCGACCTGCCGCCGTACGCGGTCGCGATGATGAAGGCGGACCCCGACCTCGGCCGGGCGCTGGCCGTCTTCGGTGACCTCGAGTCGCAGCGGGAGGACATCGAGGCCAGCGAGCAGCTCATCGCCGAGCTCCAGGCCTTCCTGATGGGTTCGGGCGCGGCGAGCTCGTACGAGCAGGCCACCGCGGACGCCCACGCCTGGCGCCTGCGCGCGGTCGGGCACCGGCTGACGCTGCTGGACATCGAGGAGCGTTGGCTCGAGGACGTGGCCGACGCCGGCGCGAAGGCCGCGCTGCCCGACCTGAAGCGTCGGCGCGAGGCGCTGGTCCAGCGGTTCGAGGCGACCCAGGCGACGATGGCGGGCCCCACGGCCAAGCTCAACGAGTTCGAGCGCGAGCTCGCGGGGTACCGCGCGGACGTGGACAACGCCCGCCGCGACGTCACCGAGCGGGAGCGCAGGATCGAGGAGCTCGAGACCGGGATGGCGACCCTCGATGGCGCCGCCCGGGCGGAGCGCCAGGCGACGATCGACCAGCTCTCGACCGAGATGAAGGACGCCGAGGCCCGCATCGCCGACGCGAACCGCAAGATCTCGCAGATGGTGGTGCCCGACGTGACCGGGGACATCCCGGCCGGCGAGATCCGGTCGCTGTTCGACGACGTGAGCGAGCTGACCGTCTCCTTCGCCAGCGCCCGCGTGCTCAAGGCAGGTGAGGTGCTCCCGGATCGGGCCGACGCCGATCACCGCTCGCTCTCCGACACGTACACCCGCCTCGGGCTCGTGCTCGAGTCGATCGAGGGTGCGAGCCAGAACGAGCTGGGCGCGGTGCGTGAGCGGTTCGACACCGAGGTCGCGGCCGTGGCCGCCGAGCGGTCGGACTACGCGTCCACCTCCGCCGACGCCCACGCGGTGTCCAAGGACCTGACCCGGGCCGGGTTCGGGAGGCTGGAGGACTTCTTCGCCGACTCGATCCTCCGCGCCGACATGGGGATCGTGGACGTGTACTGGTCACAGAAGCTCGACATCGACGAGGAGCTGGTCCAGCTCAAGGAAGAGAAGGACCAGACGGTGGCCGAGCTCGAGCGTCGGTTCCGACTCATCCGCGAGAAGATGGGGGAGGGCCCGTGAGCGTCCGTCGACTCCTGCTGGCCCTCGCGCTGCTCCCCGGAGCCGCCGTCGCCGGGCCCCGATCCGCGGACCGCGTCGCTGCCGATGCCTCCGAGGTCGAGGCGTTCCGTGCGACGTCCGAGCGCTTCGCCGGCCGCATGACCGAGATCGCGGACGACACGAAGGCGTTCGTCGACTTCCGCGAGGGTGAGGAGCGCGCGATGGTCGACGCGCGGTTCCGCGGACCCCTCGAGGATCTGGAGAACAAGCAGCGCGAACAGCGCACGCTGACCATCGGCCGTTTCGAGACCTTCCTCGCGAACTACCCGGAACAGGCGTACACGAACCACGTCCGGTTCCGGCTCGCCGAGCTCTACTACGAGGTCGCGACCGAGGACTGGCAGGCGGCCTCCGCCCGGTACTTCGAGAAGCTCGAGGACCCGAACCTCCCCATCGAGGAGATGGAGGCGCTCGGGGAGGCTCCTCGGCGGGATCTGTCGAAGGCGATCGCGCTGTACGGCCAGATCATCGAGAGCAACCGCGGACTCTCGAAGGCCGAGCAGTACGAGCGGCTCGACGGGACGTACCTCATGCTCGGGTTCGTCTACAACGACCCCAACGCCGTCCAGTACGATCCGCAGAAGGCGAAGGAGACGTTCGCCGAGCTGATCCGCGCGGTGCCCGACTCCGAGCTGGCCGACCGGTCGCACCTCTTCCTCGGCAACTTCCTGTTCGCCGACAACGAGTTCGACCCGGCGCTCGCCGAGTATCGCCTCGTCTACGACAAGGGTGGCGAGGGGAAGTACTTCGAGGAGGCGCTCTACCAGCTCGCCTGGGCCGAGTACAAGCTCAACCACTTCGACGAGAGCCTGCGTCTCTTCACCGAGCTGCTCGACCTGTCCGAGCAGAAGAAGCTCGACGCGGGTCGCGAGAGCGCGTTCGCCCCGGACGCCCGTCGCTTCATGGCCTTCTCGTTCGCCGACATCGCGTACGACAAGGACGCGAACGCGCACGAGATCGCCGCGAGCTACTTCGCGGGCATCGGCGGTCGTCCCTACGAGCGCGACGTGTACATCGAGCTGACGGACGTGCTCGAGCGCTACGTCCGCATCCCCGAGGCCCTCGCGACGTACGAGAAGCTGCAGACCGATCCGCGGTGGAAGCTCGAGTCGGACAACCCCGAGCACCAGATCGCGGTCATCGACCTGTACATCAACTCGGTCGTTCGCGACCTCGAGGCGGCGGGTTCCGAGCGGCTCGAGTTCATCGACACGTACGCCGAGGGCACCCCCTGGTGGGATGCCAACCGCAACGACCCCGAGGCGCTCCAGGTCGCGCGGCAGTTCATCGAGTCCTCCCTGCTCGAGGTCGCGATCGAGTACCGCGTCCGCGCGCAGGAGTCGGGCAACCCCGCCGACTACCTCCTGGCGGCCAAGAAGTACCAGGAGTACCTCGACAAGTTCCCGATCTCGGACGACTACTACAAGCAGCAGTACTACTACGCCGACTCGATGAAGCTGGCGGGCGAGTACGACGTGGCGCTCTCGGAGTTCCAGTCGCTGCTCAAGACGAAGAAGTACCACCCGTACGGCGATGCCGCGCTGTACTCCATCTTCGACGTCCGCCTGCAGCTGATGAAGGCGGCGAACCACGTCCCGGACGAGCCGCCGACCGATGCGCCCGTGGAGCGCACGTACACCGCGGGCGACAAGGAGATCCAGGTCTTCGGGCTGACCTCGGACCGCAAGGACTTCATCGACGCGGCCGACTCGGTCATGGCGCACAAGTTCGTCAAGACCGAGGACGAGGAGCTCCCGGACTACCAGGCCGAGGTCGATCGGCTTCGTCCCTCGGTCCTGTACCTGACCGGCCAGGTCATGTACTACCACAACCGCTACGACGACGCGCGCAAGCGGTTCCTCGAGCTCATCGACAAGTTCCCGCGGACCGTCGAGGCGAACTACGCCGCCGGCCTCATCGTCGACTCGTACCTCGCCGAGGGCAACCTGGCGGAGGTCCGCTCGTACAGCAAGCGGTTCACGATGAACCCGCCCGGCCCGGCGCAGGACATCGATCCGGAGCGCTTCTCCGGCACGCTCGAGGGCACGACCTTCAAGCTGTACCTGGAGCAGGCGGAGACGGGTGACCCCACGGAGGTCGCCGAGTCGTTCATCGACTTCCGCAAGGAGTTCCCGAAGTCGCAGTTCGGGCCCGACGCGCTGTACAACGCCGCCTACTACTACCAGCAGGCCGGGAAGGTCGCGAAGTCGAACGAGCTGTACGAGCAGTTCGTGCGCGAGAACCCGAACGACAAGCGCTCGCTCGGTCTGTACTTCCGGATCGCCGCCAACTACGAGGCCGCGTTCGAGCTCGACGACGCGATCGACTACTACGATCGCATCCTCCGGCACCCGAACGCCTCCTCCTCCGAGAAGGCGGACGCGCAGTACAACAAGTCCTTCCTCCAGATCGGCCTGAAGCGCCATCGCGAGGCCGCCGAGGGGTACGAGGCGTACGAGCGCAGCTACCCGGATCAGGCGGACAAGGAGGAGATCTACTTCCGCGCCGGCGAGCAGTGGGAGGAGGTCTCGACCAACGACGCGGTCGACTTCTACCAGCGGTACAAGCGGAAGTACCCGGACGCCTCGGCCGACCGGACGATCCAGGCGGACTACCGGCTCCTCAAGCTCTACGAGAAGCAGGGCGCCGAGAGCTGGAAGATCACGAAGCAGCGGGAGGCGATCGTCTCCGACTTCGAGCGCTTCGCGCGGGCCGGCAAGCCGATCGGCGCCATCGGTCACGAGTACGCCGCCGCGGCGGAGTACCCGGTGCTGGAGAAGGCCTTCGACACGTACTCGAAGGACAAGCTGTCCGGGAAGGACGAGAAGGACATGCAGCTGCTCACCGAGCGCAAGCCGGCCGAGCTGAAGCAGTTCGAGGACCAGGTCAAGGCGTTCGTCTCGAAGTACCAGAACTTCGAGTACAACTCCGGCGCGCTGCTGCTCCAGGCTCGCGCGGCGCTCTACCTCGCGGACCTCGGGCTCTCGATCAAGTGCCCGCGTCAGCTGTCCGAAGAGGACTGCTGGCTGTACGAAGACATCCTGCAGGAGAAGATCTTCCCGCAGTTCTACGCGATCGAGGAGGTCGGCGTCCGTCGGCTCGGGGAGCTCACGCAGGCCGCGAAGGACGCGAAGAAGCACTCTCGCTTCGTCGACGAGGCGATGGCGGAGCTCAACCGTCGCGACCCGGGCAAGTACCCGGCGGTCAAGGACGAGCTCACCGGTGGCACGGACGCGTCGATGCCCGTCGACCTGCACCCGCAGCGCATGAAGACGAAGGAGCCCGAGCCGGCCCCCGAGCCCGCTCCGGCGCCCGCGCCCGCACCCCAGGAGACGCCGTGATCACCCGCGTGACCCCGCTCGTCCTGCTGCTCTGGGCCTGCACGCCGAAGGGCCCCGTCGAGAACCCGGTGCCCGAGCCGACGGCGACGGTGACCGACCCGACCACACCGGATCCCACCTCGGTCACCCCTGTCCCGACAGCGGCTCCCGAGCCTTCGTCCATGAAGGTGGAGGATCGCGTCGCCAAGGCCTCCGAGCTGATCGAGTCGGGGTCCCCCGCCGACCTCGAGAAGGCGATCCAGATCCTCGAGACCGCCGCCAACGAGGACATGAGCGGCGTCGCGCGGCTGAACCTCGGCGTGGCGTACCAGAAGCGGGGCGACCTGTCGCGCGCCGCCAACCAGTACCAGGCGGTCATCGCGACCCACCCGGACAACGGCGACGCCTGGCTCTACCTCGCGAGCGTGCAGCAGCTCCAGGGCCAGAAGGAGCAGGCGCGCTCCAACATCGACCAGGGGATCCGCAACGACCCCGAGAACGTCGACCTGCGGGTGGCCAAGATCAACCTCCTGCGCGAGCAGGGGCGGACGAACGACGCCCTCGAGGAGGCCAAGGCCGCGCTGAAGATCAACGCCAAGTCGCTCGGCGTCTACAACGCCTTCGGCCTCTGCTACCTCGAGCAGGGCGATCTGACGCTGGCGCGGTTCATCTTCCAGAAGGCGATCCAGGAGATCGAGGGCGCGGAGGACAACGCGTTCCTCCAGACCAACCTCGGCTGGACGTACTACCTCGACGAGAACGTGCCCCAGGCGACCTTCCACCTGAAGAAGGCGCTCGAGCTCGATCCGAACCTGCTTCCCGCCGCGGTCTATCTCTCCAAGATCTACATGGAGGACCACAACTACGGCGACACGGTCCCCCTGCTGGAGAACGCGGAGCGGCTCGATCCGAACAACGCGGAGATCCAGCTGACGCTCGGCGTCGCGTACCGTGGTGTGAACCGGCTCGACGACGCCGAGAAGGCGTACCGCAAGGCACTCTCGCTCGATCCGGCGGACCCGGCGCCGCACTTCAACCTCGGCGTCCTGATCGGTGACTACCGCAAGGACTACGACGGCGCCGTCAACGAGTTCTCCCAGTACATCGCCGGCGGTGGCCCCGAGCGGGCGCTGGCCGAGCAGTACATCAAGGACATCCAGCGGGAGAAGGAGCTCTCCGAGAAGCGCGCCGCGGCCGCCGCCGAGGCGAAGCGTCGCGAGGAGGAGCGCAAGAAGAAGGAGGAGCTGGTCAAGCAGGCCGAGCCCAAGCCGGCTCCCGCACCTGCTCCTGCCCCCGAGGAGCCGACCCCCGAGGAGCCCGCGCCGGCCCCCGAGGAGCCCGCGCCGGCCCCTGAAGAGCCCGCTCCCGAACCGACCGAGGAGCCCGCGCCGGCCCCCGCCCCGGAGCAGCCATGAACCGTCGTCTCGCCCTGCTCGTCGCCCTGATCGCCGTCGGGTCCTCCAGCGTGGGGGTAGCCGCGCCGACCACCGCCTCCGAGGACTTCGTGGTCACGGGCGAGGTCCTCAAGCCCGAGATCACCGTCGTGATCTCGCGCGAGAACCTGAACAAGCCGTTCGATCTGAAGCTGGACGAGAACTTCCTCGACCGGATCATCGAGTCGGTGAAGCAGCCACCGTTCTGAAACCGGGTCGGCTTGTGGTCGACCCGAGCGCGTTCTATCTTCAAGGTGTGGGGCTCTCTGCCCCGTTCGAGATCGAGAGGCCGACGGGTCGACGACCCGGAAGTTTCGTGGAACCCGACCGAAGGACCAGCGTCCGTACCCGCCGACGGTTCCCGGAGTAACGATGTCCCAGCAGCGACAGACCAAGGTTCTTCGGATCGGGATCATCCAGGACGGAAAGATCGTCCAGGAACGCCTGATCAAGGCGGGTGAGCCCGTCACGATCGGGGACTCCCCGAAGAGCACCTTCGTCATCCCGAAGGCGGCGCTCCCGTCCGCGAGCTTCACGCTCTTCAAGCCGTCGGGGAAGGGGTACGTCCTCCAGTTCGACACCAAGATGCGAGGCAAGATCTCGTCGGGCGGCGCGGTGATCGCGCTGCAGAAGGCGAGTGAGGATCCCCAGGTCACCAGGAAGGACGGGATCGCGCAGCTGCCGCTCACGGAGCAGGATCGCGGCAAGATCCAGATCGACTCCGTCACGGTCCTGTTCCAGTTCGTGCCGCCCCCGCCGGTGAAGGCGGTCAAGCCGATCCAGCAGATGGACTTCCGGCCGCGCCTGCTCCAGGAGGACGACCCCGTCTTCATCGGGTTCCTCGGGGTGTGGTCGGCGCTGGGTCTCGTGCTGGCGTTCTGGGTCTGGCGCACCGAGCCCGTGGAGCTCACGCTCGATGACGTGCAGGAGCGCTTCGTGAAGCTGGTGGAGGCGCCGAAGGTCGAGGAGCCGCCGCCGGTCGATCTCCCGCCCGAGCCGGATCCGGACGCGGCGCCGACGCAGGCGACCGAGGCGCAGACGCAGATGAAGAACGCGTCCAACGCCTCGGATCGCGCCAAGGCCGAGAGCGCGCGCAAGGACGAGCTGATCAACAACAGCAAGCTGCTGCTGAAGCTGATCGGTACGCAGGGCGAGTCCAACAACGGCATGGTCGCCAACCTCTGGTCCGACGAGGAGCAGGGGCTGACCGGCATCGATCAGGCGCTGCAGGGGAGCGCGGGCGCGACCACCGACGCGGGCGCGGCGACCCGCGTGGGCAACGCGGGTGGGACGGGCGCCGCCAACATCGGAGAGATCGGCGGCATCGGCGGCGGACAGGCAGGGAACGTGGCCGTCGCGGTTACGGTGAAGCCCAAGGTGTCGAGCGGGACGGGCTCCGTGGCCGCCACCGGTGACGAGAACCAGATCAAGTCGACCGTGGCCAAGTTCTCGGGGCAGCTCCAGTACTGCTACGAGAAGCAGCTCAAGGCGGTTCCCTCGCTCGAGGGACGGATCGAGGTCGGCTGGTCGGTCGCCAACGGGGCCGTGACGGGATCGCCGTACATCATCTCCAACACCACCGGCGACGCCGAGCTCGCCGACTGCGTGACGAAGAAGATCCGCCGCTGGACCTTCCCTGCCGACGTCGAGGGCGACATGTCCTGGCCGTTCCTCTTCCAGCAGAAGAAGTGAGCGCTCCACGGGCCCATTGACATCGGGTCCGCCGCCAGTAACGATGTGGGTGGCGTGGTTCGCATGGCGATCCACGGAGGTTTTCGAAATGAACGCGTTTTCTGGCAGGATCGCTCTCGCGTTTGCCGCGCTCGCGCCACTCCTGGTGGTGATGGGCGACTCGGTGGCGCAGGATCCGACCGGCGTATCGAGCTCCCTCGAGCAGACCGCCTCCACCTCGCCGGAGGAGAAGCTGGCCTACGCCGCCTCCTCGGTCCAGGAGATCAAGGACGCGGTCAAGATCATCGAGAAGCTGCTCGAACAGACGCAGGCGAAGAAGGACAGCGACGCCGACGCGGTCCAGTGTCTCGTGAACCGCCTCACCTCCGTCCGGGCCCTCCTCCAGGTGGCCGAGGGCGCCGAGACCTCGCTCAAGGAGGCGCTCAACTCCGGTGAAGAGGAGCGCGCCAACCATGAGTTCCGCAAGATCGCGGTTGCTCGGACCAAGACGCGCGTGCTCCTCGCCGAGGCGCAGCGGTGCGCCTCCGATACCAAGCTCGAATCCGGCCGTACGACGATCGATTGGGACACCGTCCTCCAGGACGACGACGACTTCCCTGAGCCCGAGATCGACGACCTCGATCTCGATCCTCAGCCCCCCTCCGTCACCCCCTTCATGTAGTACCCACGATCCCCCCGGTCGTTGCTCGTTCCACCTCGTGCTATAGGTGGGCGGCATTGGAGACGCATCCCGGACATGACCTGGTCTACCTCCCAAGTCGGCGCAGTGCCGACCGTCGCGGCAGCCCACCAGGATAGCCGAATCAGAACCATCGCAAAGGTGGTACTGGCGTTCGTGGGGATGAGTCTCTTCACCCCCGCGGAAGCGGCTCCCGGCGACCACATTCGAGCGGGTGACGTGACCGTCATCCCCTCGATTGCACTCGGACTGCAGTACCACACCAACATCTACCGGTCGGAGGTCGTGAGCACCCCGGCTGCGGACCTGAACGTCACGCCGGGTGTCTCGGCCACGGCGGCGGGCGACGATCACGAGTTCTCCGCCAACGGCGAGTGGACGCTTCAGAAGTACTTCTTCGTCGGGGACAACGGGCTCAACACCACCCTGACGTCGGGTCAGCGCCTGTCCAACCTGGACCGGATCGACCAGTTCCACGTCGGGGCCGGCGCCGACCTGTTCAAGCTGAACAAGGTGGGACTCCGTCTCTCGGACGACCTGACCCAGCGCAACTGGGTGATCGACTCCCCGTCGGCCAACGTGCCGTACACGTCCCAGCTCCGGAACGCGTTCTCGATGGGTCTGCGCGCCAACCCCGGCCCGGCCCTCGAGCTGGTGCCGGGCTTCGGCTGGACGTACGACCTGTACCGCAAGCCCGACTTCTCGACGGAGACCGTCGACGACACGCGCCGGCTCAACGGCCGCAACACGTTCGGTCCCAAGCTGGACGCGAAGTGGGCGTTCCTGCCTCGCACCGCGCTCGTCGCCCACCTGACGTACGAGCACAACGACTGGAACAACAACACGATCCAGTCGGTGGCGGGCGGTGAGGTCGGCTCCCAGCTCGACATCCCGAACTCGGACTTCGTGCGCGGGCTCGCCGGCATCGACGGGCGGTTCACGGAGAAGCTGTTCCTGCAGGCCATGCTGGGGTACGGCGTCGGCATCTTCTCGCCGGGCAGCGTGGATTCCCCCGAGGACCTCGACACCATCTCGGTGAACATCGGCGGGCTGGACGGCCTGCTCGTCAAGGCCCAGGTGAAGTACCAGCTGACGCCGAAGACCGAGGCCACGCAGGGCTCGGCGGTGTCCGTGGGGTACGTGAAGGACTTCCGCTCGTCGTTCTTCACGAACTACGTCGCGATGAACCAGGTCTTCGCGCAGTTCAAGGGACAGTTCGACCAGTTCGAGCCGAGCCTGCGGTACGAGCTGCGGTTCGAGGACTACGAGGGCGAGGTCTCCCGCAACGACATCGTGAACCGCCTCGTCGGCGGGGTCGCGTGGAACGCCGCGGACTACGCGTCGGTGTCGGGCAACCTCAGCTGGCAGCAGCGCGCCTCGTCGCTCGACAACGTCGAGTACGACGCCGTCGGGCTGGGCATCGTCGCCAAGTTCAAGTACTGACGACCGCTCGCCCCGGGCCGGGACCCGGATGCGGCAGGACGTCCTCGCGTCGACCGCGCGTGCTTCGGCCCGTCGTGGTCGACGTCCTCGTGCTGAGGCGCGTGGACCGTGCGTACGGTCGCAGCCGTGCGGGTGTCCCCGTTCGACCCGGGTTCGGGCAATACCTGAAGTAATGCACGAAGGCTCTTCGTGACGCGTCAATGGTCGTGATACGCTCGCGGGGTGGAGGAACCCGTGGGGAAGACCACGACCAGCCGCAAGTCCCAGACCGTGCTCGAGAGCGTGTCCAGCGCCGTCGGTGAGCATCGACGCGAGATCGCGCTCCTCGTGGCGCTGTTGTCCGCGACCTTCGCGATGGTGGCGCTCCTGGGGTACGAGCCGGGGGATCCCACGTGGTTGCACCCGGGCGACGCGCCCCTCGAGAACCCGTGTGGGCCGCTGGGCGCGCTCATTGCCGACGGGCTGTTCCAGCTCCTGGGGTACGGCGCGTGGGTCATCTTCGGGGCGATGGTGCTCTCGGTGCTGGCGCTCGCCGGCCGCCCCGGCGTTCGCTTCGGTCGACTGCTCACCTTCGGCGGGCTCTACCTCGCGGTGCTCGGCATCACGGAGCTCGTGTTGGGTCCCGGCGACGCCTTCCCCCCGGGCGGTTGGGTGGGCCGTACGCTCGCCGCCGGGCTGATCGCCGTGGTGGGCGCGGTCGGCGCCTGGCTCGCGCTCCTCGGTTCGGTCGGTGCGTGCGCGACCGTCCTCTTCGACGTGCGGTGGGGCTCCGTCGCTCGGCGCTTCGTCGGCTGGATGGAGCGGGTCCTGCCCTGGCTCGGCGGCCACGCGCGCACCGGGCTCGGCCTGGGCGCGGGCGCCGGGGTGTCGGTGCTCAAGGTGATGGGGCGCGGGGCGTCCCAGATCGGCCGCTCCGGCGCTGGCGCCGCCGCGGGCACCTTCCGGCGGATGGGGCGCTCGTTCCGTCGGCGCGACGACGACGACGACGGCTTCGAGGACGAGGGCGACTGGACCGCGACCTCCCAGCTCGAGGAGCTGCCTCCCGGAGACGAGGAGGACGACGACTACGTACCGCCCTCGCAGGTGGACGCCACGGCGGTCTCCGGGCCGGCCGGCGTCGCGGAGGTCCAGTGGGTGCCGACGGAGCAGGCGGAGCCCTCCTCGGAGCTGCTGGGTCTCTTCCCCGCGCTCACGCCCCGTCCCACCTCGACCGGGCCGGGCACGCGCGGCGGCGCTCCGGACAACGACGAGCCGACGCGCCCGTCTGATCCCACGCGCGACAGCGAGCTGCTGGACGACGACGACGACGACATCGACGGCAACCGCACGCCCGCCGCAGCGCCCCGCCGGGTCGACGCGCCGCGGGCCGAGGTGATGCTGGAGGAGACGCCGAGGCCTGCGCCGCCGCGCGCCGTGACGCGGGAGCCGCAGCGCCCCGTCGTCGGAGCCGCCGTCCATCGCGCCGCGTTCCTCGACGCCAAGGTCCGGGACGACGGGGGCGCGATCGGCGGCCGTACGGGTCCCTACGAGCTGCCCAAGCTGTCGCTCCTCGATCCCGTTCCCCCGCAGCAGGCGACGTTCGACCCAGAGAAGCTGCGCGAGATGGCGGTGCAGGTCGAGGAGACGCTGGCCTCGTTCAAGGTGGCTGGCGAGGTGACCGATGTCCGCGTCGGTCCCGTGGTCACCACCCTCGAGTTCCTGCCCGAGAAGGGCATCTCCGTCCGTCGGGTCGCGAACCTCTCGGACGACCTCGCGATGGGCCTGTGCGCCACGTCGGTGCGCATCGTCGCGCCGATCCCCGGCAAGGGCGTCGTCGGCATCGAGATCCCGAGCGAGAACCGGCTCACGATCTACCTGCGGGAGATGCTGGCGGCCGACGCGTTCCGCAACGCGAAGAACATGGCGCTGCCCATCGTGCTCGGCAAGGACGTGGAAGGGGCGCCGATCGTGACCGATCTCGCGAAGACGCCGCACCTGCTCGTCGGCGGCACGACCGGCTCCGGAAAGTCCGTCGGCGTCAACGGCATGCTGATGAGCATGCTGTTCCGCAAGACCCCCGAGGAGCTGCGGCTGTTGCTCGTCGACCCCAAGAAGCTCGAGTTCAAGCCCTACGAGGACATCCCGCACCTGCTCCACCCCGTGGTCACCGAGCCGAAGAAGGCCGCCGCCGCGCTGGCGTGGGCCTGCCGCGAGATGGACGAGCGGTACGAGCTGCTCGCCCGCTGGGACACCCGGAACATCGAGGGGTACAACAAGAAGGTCGACCACGAGCTGCAGGACTGGACCGAGGAGAAGGCCCGGAAGTACGCGCCGCCGAGCTGGCCCGCCTACGAGCCGCCTCCGCTCCCCGAGAAGCTGCCGTACATCGTCATCGTCATCGACGAGCTCGCCGACCTGATGCTCGTGGCGAAGAAGGAGGTCGAGGGCTCGATCGCGCGCCTGACGCAGATGGCCCGCGCCTGCGGCATCCACCTCATCGTCGCGACCCAGCGCCCCTCCGTGGACGTGGTCACCGGCCTCATCAAGTCGAACCTGCCCACCCGGATCTCCTTCAAGCTGCGGTCGGGCACCGACTCCCGCACCATCCTCGACGAGGTGGGCGCCGAGTCGCTCCTCGGTCGCGGCGACAGCCTCTACCTCCCGAACGCCGGCGAGACGGCGCGCGTGCACGGCCCGTTCGTCAGCGACGACGAGGTGAACCGCGTCATGGACCACCTCCGGGCGCAGGGCCGTCCCAAGTACATCTCCAGCATCACGGCCGAGTCCAGCGAGGACGGCGGCGGCGGGCTCGACGGCGACGACGAGCTCGACCCGATGTACGAGCAGGCGGTCGACGTGGTCCGCGAGATCGGCAAGGCCTCGACCTCGCTCGTCCAGCGCCACCTCAAGATCGGCTACAACCGGGCCGCCCGCATCATCGAGCAGATGGAGGCCCGCGGCGTCGTCGGTCCGGCGGACGGCGCTCGCCCCCGCGAGGTCCTCCCGATCTGAGCGGCTGGAGGAAGGCGCGGTCGCTGACGCGCGTCGGGCAGGGTAGAGGTCCCCGATGCTCCTGTCCCTGCTCGCCACGGCCGCCGTCGCCGACACCCCTCCCGCCCCCGAGCTCGCCGCCGTCGTCCAGGCGGTCGAGAAGCGGTACGCGGAGGTCACGACGCTCCAGGCCGCCTTCGTCCAGACCAGCCACTCCTCGCTGTACGGCGACGATCGGCAGGCCGGGATGCTCTTCCTCGAGCGCCCCAACCACATGCGGTGGGAGTTCGAGACCGACCACAAGCTGTTCCTCGCCGACGGGACGCACCTGTGGATCGCGACGCCCGCCGACCACCAGGTGCTCAAGTCGGTGCAGGTCGAGGGAGCGGGTGGCGCGGACGTGCTGCTCACCTCGCTGGCGCACCTGTCCGAGCGCTTCGAGGCCTCGCTCGTGCCCGAGCCCGGCGTGACCCACCTCGCGCTGGCGCCGCGCGAGAAGGACGCTGCGTTCTCGAAGATCGAGGTCGTCCTCGACGGCGAGCTCGCGCTGAAGCGGCTGGTCCTCACGGACATGACGGGGACGGTGACCGATCTCGCGTTCACGGACGTGAAGCTCGGGGCGGCGCTCGCGCCCGAGCTGTTCCAGATGGTCGTGCCCGAGGGCGCCACCGTCGTCGACATGGGCGGCTGATGGACACCACGACCTCCTCGCGTCCCGCGCTCCCCGCCACCACCGGCGAGGGCCGTCGTGTGCACGTGATCAGCCTGGGCTGCCCCAAGAACCGCGTCGACTCGGAGCTCATGGTCGGGCAGCTGCTGTCCGACGACCACGTGCTCGTCGACGATCCGGCGCAGGCCGAGATCATCGTCGTCAACACGTGCTCCTTCATCCAGCCCGCGACCGAGGAGTCCATCGACACCGTCCTCGAGATGGCGGGGTACAAGCACACCGGCCGCTGCGAGAAGCTGGTGGTCACGGGCTGCATGGTCCAGCGGTACGGCCGCTCGCTCGAGGGGGAGCTCCCCGAGGTCGACCACTTCCTCGGCACGGGCGAGGAGCACCGCCTGCTCGAGGTGCTGCGCGGTCGCGACGGCTCGGGCCCCAAGAGCCACGTCGACGTCCCGCTCTACCTCCCGGACGAGCTCGCGCCGCGCGTGAACTCCTGGTCGAGCTGCTCGGCGTACCTCAAGATCAGCGAGGGCTGCGACCACCGCTGCGCGTTCTGCATCATCCCGACGCTGCGTGGCCGGTTGCGGTCGCGCACGATCCCGTCGCTGGTGGCGGAGGCGCGCCAGCTCGCCGAGCAGGGCGTGGTCGAGCTCAACCTCGTGTCGCAGGACAGCACGGCCTACGGCAAGGACCTGGCCGGCGGCGGCAACATCGGTGCCCTCCTCCAGGCCCTCTCCGAGGTGGACGGCATCGAGTGGCTGCGGCTGCACTACGCGTACCCGCACGGCCTCCCCGCCGGGCTCCTCGAGCAGCTCGCCGGCAACCCGAAGGTCTGTCGGTACCTCGACATCCCCCTGCAGCACGCCTCGGGCCCCGTCCTCAAGGCGATGCGGCGCGGCGTGACGCGTGAGGGGCAGGAGCGCATCCTCGAACGCATCCGGCGGCACGTCCCCGAGATCAGCGTGCGCACGACGTTCATCGTGGGCTTCCCGGGCGAGACGGACGGGGACTTCGAGGTCCTGTGCGACTTCGTGAAGCAGCAGCGCTTCGATCACGTCGGCGTCTTCCCGTACCACCAGGAGGACGGGACCCCCGCCGCCGACCTGCCCGGCCAGGTGCCCGAGGACGTGAAGGTCGCGCGCCGCGACGAGCTCATGAAGATCCAGCGGTCCATCAGCCGCAAGCGCATGCGGTCGCTGGTCGGCACCACGGCGCGGGTGTTGATCGAGGGTGTGTCCGAAGAGTCCGAGCTGCTTCTGCGCGGACGCACGTCGACGCAGGCCCCGGACGTGGACGGCCAGGTCTATGTCGCGAACGCGCCCGAGGGCTTGCGGCCCGGAAGCTTCCTCGACGTCCGGATCACCAAGGCCGCCGACTACGACCTCGTCGCCGAGCCGGTCGAACCGCAGTCCTGAGCTTTCCGGAACCGTCCCGGAACCGTTCCGGCGATCTGTGGTCCGTACGCCCATCCAGGTCCGGGGGTGACGGATGGGTGTGTGGACGGAGGACGAGCGCCGCTTCCTGGCGGTGCTCGGGTGGTGGACGTGTGTCGGCATGATGACCAGCGTGGCGATCGCGCGCACCGAGCCGGTGCCGTGGGTCGTGGAGGCACCGGTGGTCGAGGGGTACGCGCGGATCGCTCGTGAGCGGGTTCCCGTGCGGCTCGTCGAGCCGACGCCGGTGGAGCGCCCGACGGTCGCGGCGGAGGAGGTACCGGCCCCCGCGTCCACGCCCGTGAAGGCGCAGGGCAAGGCGGCGCGCCGCTCCTCCAAGGGAGACGGTGCCGTGGCCAGGCTCCAGCTCCTCGGGACGCTGGGCATCGCCGACCGCTTCACGACGCACGGCGACGAGGGTGGCAGCGCCGAGTTGCTGCGGGCCGCCGCCGCTGGCGTCGAGCTCTCGCGGGAAGGCGGACCGCGCCAGCGCGCCGGCGCCCCGGGCCTCGCGGACGCGCCGGAGATCGAGGGCATCGGTGGCGGGTCCGCGGACGTGACCAGCCTGTCCGCCACCGCGCGCAGCCAGCGACGCGAGGAGCGCGTCGACGACGCTCCGCCGCAGATGGGGTGGCGCGGGCTCGATCGGGCGCAGCAGGGCGACGTGAAGCTCTGTTACGAGCGTGAGCTCAAGGCGCACCCGGGGCTCGGCGGCCGCGTGGAGCTGGCGGTGACGAGCGACGGCGTGCGGGTCGTCAGCAACGCGACGGGGAGCGAGGCGCTCGCTCGGTGTATCGAGAAGGCCGCTCGGTCGTGGACGTTGCCGGCGGGCGCGGCGGGCGCGCGCTTGCCGGTCGTCCTCGTCGAGTAGGAGCCCCGCTCAGGGCTCGAGCAGCTCCCAGGCAGCGGCCAGCTGCGGATCCTCCGTCAGCCGCTCGCGCGCGGGGCGGTCCCACGGGATGTCCGGGCGCGGCGGGTCCTCGTCCGGCAGCTCGTCGACCAGGGCCGCGAGGCGCAGGCGCTCCCCGTCCGAGAGCGTGACCTCGGCGAGGGCCTCCTTCAGCGCGGTCTTCGTGGTCGCCTCGCGCGGGTAGGCCACCACGTGGTCCGGCAGGCGCCCGGTCTCGGCCGCGACCGGCTGGCCGGAGGGCGTGTAGTAGCGGCCGACCGTGAGCTTGAGGGCGGTGTCCGGCGTGTGCTGGTACACCTCCTGGACGGTCCCCTTGCCGTAGGTCCGCTCGCCCACGAGGATGCCGCGCCCCGTGTCCTGCAGCGCGCCCGCCACGATCTCCGAGGCCGAGGCGCTCATCCCGTTCACCAGCACCACCACGTCGAGCGACTGGGGCAGGCCACCGGGCGTGGCCAGGTGGACCTCGTCGCCGGGCGTGCGCATCTTCGTGCTGACGATGACGCCCTCGTCGAGGAACAGGTCGCACACTGCGATCGCCTCGGTGAGCAGCCCGCCCGGATCGTCCCGCAGGTCGAGGATCAGGCCGGAGAGCTTCGACAGGCCGCCGGCCTTCTCGGCGAGGTGGTGGACCTCGGCCTCGATGTCCTCCGCGACCCCGTCCTGGAACTGGGAGAGCCGGACGTAGGCCACCTCCTGGGGCAGCAGCTCGCCATGGACGGTGTCCCGGCGCACCTTGTCGCGCTCGCTCTGCAGCTCGTGCGGCTGGTCCCAGCCGTCGCGCAGGACCTGGAACACCGCGCGCTCGCCGCGCTCGCCGTCGAAGCGCTCGCCGATCTGGTCGAGGTCGAGCCCCGCGAGCGGCTGCCCGTCGATGGACAGGATCTGGTCGCCCTCGGACAGGCCGCTCCGCGCGGCGGGGGAGTCGGGCAGCACCGCGACCACGGCGACGCCCTCGTCCGTTCGGGCCACCTCGATGCCGAAGCCCGTCGTGGTGCCCTCCGTGTCGTCCCGCAGGGCCTGGAGCTGATCGGGGTCCAGCCAGCGGCTCTGGTGGTCGAGCTCGCGCATCATCCCGCGGATGGCGGCGTCCACCAGGCGATCGGTGTCGACGGGCTCGACGTAGTCCCGCTGGATGGTCGCGAGCACGCGCGCGAACAGCTCGATGCGCGCGTACGGGTCCTGGGCGCGAGCCACCGCTGCCCGCCCCGCCAACGCGCCGCACACGATCCCGGCCAGGAAGACCCCGGACGCCATGACGAACGCTTGTTGGGAGGAGCGTCGCTTCACGAGATCATTCTATCCTCACCCTCGGAGGGCATGGGCTTTGCGGATCGCGGTCTACGGAGGGAGCTTCAACCCGCCGCACGTCGGACACGCCATGGTCGCGGCCTGGCTCGTGTGGACGGAGCGCTGCGACGAGGTCTGGCTGCTGCCGGTCCACGGCCACCCCTTCGCCAAGGACCTGCGTCCGTTCGACGACCGGGTGGACCTCTGCGAGCGGCTGGCGGACGGGCTGCCGCGCGTGCGTGTGTGCACCATCGAGCGGGAGCTGCCCGTCCCGAGCTACACGGTCGACACCCTCGGCGAGCTGTCGCGGCGCCACCCGGAGCACCGGTTCCGGCTGGTGGTCGGCGCGGACGTCCTCGGCGAGGTGCACCGGTGGAAGGACTGGGCCGGGATCGAGGCCAGCTACGACCCCGTGTGCGTCGGTCGCCAGGGGTACCCGACGCCCCCCGGTGCCATCGACTTCCCCGGCGTCTCGTCGACCGAGATCCGGTCGCGCTGCGCCGAGGGGCTACCGGTCGATCACCTCGTCCCACACGCGCTCGTCGCCCCGATCCTGCGCCTCTACGGCAGCGGGAGCGGCGGGCCGTAGGCGGTGTACCCGAAGCGGTCCAGACCGCTGACCGCGCTGCCGTTGTACTGGTAGCCGGACATCACGAAGATGTCGGTCCCGTCGGCGTTGACCGCCGTGGCGTAGGCCCCGCTGCCGGTGTCGGTGCACTCGTAGGCGGTCACCGTGTTGGTGGCCGGGTCGAACAGCTCGGGGCAGCGGACGGGCGCGAGGTACCGGGCGAAGAGCGCGCCGCCCCGCTCGTCGCCGCCGACGATCAGGACGCGGCCGTCCGCGAGGATGCTCGCGGCGTGGTGGGCGCGGGCATACGTCAGGTTCGCGACCAGGGCCCACCCGGCGCCGTCGGCCCAGCGGTACACCTCGGTGCGGCCGGGGGCGTCGCCCACCTCGTCCACGTAGTTGCCGTCGATGGTGTCGTGGATGATCTCGGAGAAGCCGCCGACCACGAGCAGCCCGCCGTCGGGCAGCGAGGTCATCGTCGCGCCCGAGAGCGGCACGGGGAGCGGGTCGAAGTCCGCGACGTCGCCCGTCGGCTGGATCCGCTGGCAGCCCGCGTGGGGCTCCCAGTCCTGCACGCCGGTGCCCGCCTTCGTCGTGTCGCCGCCGCAGACCACCACGTCGGTCCCGAGGGGCGCCCCGAACACGCGGTTGACCCCGGTGGCGTCATCCGCCAGCACGGGGCCGCTGTCGGCCCTGGCCCGCTCCGGATCGAAAATGGAGAAGGACGGCGTCCGCTCGACGTTGTTGCTGATGGACCCGCCATAGACGAGCACCTTTCCGCCCTGGAACCGCACCGCGAGGTGGTCCATCCGGGGCTGGGGCAGCTTGCCCTTGTTGACGATCTGGTCGGTCACCGGATCGAACAGCAGCCACTGGTCCGTCGGCGCCCAGGGCTCGAGGTACTTGGGGCGGCCACCGGTCACGAGGATCAGGCCGTCCTCCATCAGCGTGGCCTGAAGGGCACAACGCCCGGCGTACTCCCTGTCGCCGCCGCTGATCGCGGGGCCCTTCGTGGTCGGCAGCCGGGTCGCCGCCGCGTCGAAGGTCGTGTCGCCCTCGTCGACGTGCGACAGCGTCAGGATCTGGTCGGACGCTTCGACGGCCTCGTCCAGCCCGGGGATGCCACCGAAGATGTAGACCGAGCCGTCCGGTGCCACCGCGGTGGCCGGCAGCATCCGGTGCTTGGCGTTCGGGATGTTGTCGATCGTGCCGATCTCGCCCAGCGCGGGCACGAGGATCTGGATGGACACCGAGGTGCCCGGGTCGGTCGACTCCTCGATGAGGACGTCGCCGTAGCCGGCGGTCAGCTCCGGGGTCCACTGGTCCGCCACGCCGCCCGGGTCCTCGGCGAGGAGGCCCACGCGCGTGCCCGGGGTCATGGGCGGGATCTCCGCCACATCCAGCTGGACGCCGTGCCCCGCGCCGCTCGGCACCGCGAACAGCGTGGGTGGAACGCCGCCCGGCGGGCCGACGAGGAGCTTGACCTCGCGCCCGTCGAACAGGTCCTCCTGGCCGTCCTGGTACCTCACCGTGAGGTCCAGCACGTACGGATCGATCGACTCGGAACCGGAGCATCCGGCGAGCGGGAGGGCGAGGAGGAGGGTGCGCACGCGGCGCGTGAAGGCGTCCGAGGTCATGATAGGGGTCCGGGCGGGCTCGTCGCCCGGAAGGAGCGTAGAGGGTGGCTCGGGGACCTGTCAACCGCGCCGACGGGCTGCTGCTCGGGGTCGCCGGGCTCCGGCGTCCGGGGGTGGTCCACGGCTTCACGACGCGGGAGGGTGGGGTCTCCACCGGACCGCTGTCCTCGCTGCACCTCGCCCACCGGGAGGGCGAGGATCCGGCGCACCTGGAGGAGAACTGGCGGCGTGTGGCGACGGCGCTGGCGCCGCACCTCGATCCGAGCCGGGTCGCCGTGCTCCACCAGGTCCACGGCGCGGACGTCGTGCGCGTCACCGAGCCTCCGGGCCACGACGCCCCGGTCGCGTCGGCGGACGCCTCGTACACGACCGAGCCCGACATCGTGCTCGCGGTGCGGGTCGCCGACTGCGTGCCGGTGCTCGTGGCCGGAGACGGGGTGGTCGGTGCGGCGCACGCGGGCTGGCGCGGCGTGGCGGCCGGCGTGGTGCCCGCGTTGATCGAGGCCATGCGGTCCACGGGCGCCGGTCCGCTCTCCGCGGCGATCGGGCCGTGCATCCACCCCGACGCGTTCGAGGTGGGGACCGAGGTCGTCGAGGGCCTGCTCGAGGCCGGCATCCCGCGCGACGTCGTCGTCCACCACCTCGGTCCCCGGGGGCGCCCGCAGGTGGATCTCGTCGCCTGCGTCGCCCACCACCTGCGTGCGGCGGGGGTGGAGGTCGTCGACGTGGTCGATCGCTGCACCGCGAGCGATCCGCGGATGTATTCCCACCGCCGCGACGGCCCGACCACCGGTCGGAGCGCCGGAGTCATCGCGAGGATCGCGTGATCGCCTGGCTGATCGGGTGCACGGGCAACGTCGACCCCGAGCTCCAGGCCGCGCGCACGTCCCTGGACGCGTGGGAGAGGGGGGTGGCGCTGCTCGAGGAGCACGACGCCGCGGGCGCCCGGGTCGCCTTCGCCGAGGCGCGGGCCGCGCGCGAGGATCCGCTGCTGGTCGCCTGGATGGCGGCGGCAGCGGCGGAGGACGGCGATCTGGCCGCCGCGGACGCGCTGTACGCCGAGGCGCTGGAGGCGGCACCGGATCTCGCCAGCGCGCGCTACCGCCACGGCATCGTCCTCGCTCGGCTGGGGGATCACGCGCGCGCCGCGATCGAGCTCCAGCGCGCCATCGACGACGGCGCCGCGCGGACGCTCGAGCTCCTCGAGGACCCCGAGCTCGCGCCCCATCTCGACCAGCCGGCCTACGACTTCGTGCCTCGTCAGGCGGTGACCGTGGCCGTCGAGCGCGTGCCGGAGACCGCGTTCTGGGGCTCGGAGGTCTCCGTGGGGATGCGGTTGCTGGGCCTGGTGCGACCGCCGTTCTCGGTGGTCGACGCTCCGGTCGAGGGCCCGGTCGAGCTCGTCTCCGTCCTCGAGGAGGACCTGTCCACGAGCCAGGGGCCGGGTCTCGCCGTGCGCTTCCTCCTGCGCGTGACGGGCGCGGGCAAGGTGGTCGTGGGGCCCACGACGTACGCCGCGGGGACGTTCCGCGCGATCGGGGACCTCGTGACCTTCGAGGCGGCTGCGCCACCGGGCCGCGAGGAGGCGCCGCGGACCTCCGTTCGGCTGCGCTTGCCCGACGAGTGGTTGGCGCGCGTCCCCGATCCGGGTGCCGCCCTGGTCGACGGACAGCTCGTCGTCAGCGCCGATCCGACGGACCGGATCACGGTGACGCCGACGCCCGCAAGTCCGCCGGTGACCTACGAGCGACGCTTCGTCGACCGTCCACCGTCCCGCGTGTCGGTGTGGACCGGGGGCGGCGGGACGAGCGGGGTGAAGGTGGTGGCCCGCGACGGGACGGTGCGGTTCGACGGTCCGCCCGCGGGAGGCTAACGGTCGCGGGCGGAGGGCCACATGGAACGGGACGAGCTCCTGGCGCGGCTGGCGGAGATGGAGGAGGCGGCGCTCGCCGGAGGCGGCGAGGCCCGCGTCCGCAAGCAGCACGAGGCGGGCAAGTGGACGGCGCGCGAGCGGATCGAGGGCCTGCTCGACGCGGGCACGTTCATGGAGCTCGACGCCTTCGTCCTGCACCAGTGCCGGGACTTCGGCCTCGAGAAGCAGCGGTACCCGGGCGACGGCGTGATCACCGGGTACGGGCGCATCGACGGCCGCCTGGTCTACGTGTTCGCCCAGGACTTCACGGTGTTCGGCGGCTCGCTGTCCGCCGCGCACGCCCAGAAGATCTGCAAGGTCATGGACCACGCGATGCGCAACGGCGCGCCCGTGATCGGCCTGAACGACAGCGGCGGCGCGCGCATCCAGGAGGGCGTGGCCTCGCTCGGCGGGTACGCCGACATCTTCCTGCGCAACACCCTCGCATCGGGTGTGGTGCCGCAGATCAGCGCGATCCTCGGCCCCTGCGCGGGCGGCGCGGTGTACAGCCCGGCCATCACCGACTTCGTCGCGATGGTGGACCAGACCGCCTACATGTTCGTGACCGGCCCGGACGTGGTGAAGACGGTGACGCACGAGGAGGTCACGAAGGAGGATCTCGGCGGCGCCGACACGCACAACCGCAAGTCGGGCGTGGCGCACTTCAAGGTGGCGGACGAGGCGGCCATGGTCGGCCTGCTCCGCCGGCTGTTGTCGTACCTCCCGCAGAACAACCTCGAGGAGGCGCCGCGGCGGCTCGGCAACGATCCGGTCGATCGGAGCTGCACCGAGCTGAAGGAGCTCGTCCCGACGAACCCGAACAAGCCGTACGACATCAAGGACGTGATCCGCAGCGTCGCGGACGAGGGCGCGTTCCTCGAGGTCCAGCCGGACTTCGCCGCGAACATCGTGATCGGCTTCGTGCGCCTGAACGGGTACAGCGTGGGCGTGGTCGCGAACCAGCCGATGGTGCTCGCCGGCTGCCTCGACGTCGACAGCTCGATCAAGGCCGCGCGGTTCGTGCGCTTCTGCGACGCGTTCAACATCCCGCTGCTCACGCTGGTCGACGTCCCGGGCTTCCTGCCGGGCACCGCCCAGGAGTACGGGGGGATCATCCGCAACGGCGCGAAGCTGCTCTACGCGTTCGCGGAGGCCACGGTGCCCAAGGTGACCGTGATCACCCGCAAGGCGTACGGCGGCGCCTACGACGTCATGAACAGCAAGCACATCCGCGCGGACTTCAACTTCGCGTGGCCCACGGCCGAGATCGCCGTGATGGGGCCCGACGGGGCGGTCAACATCATCTACCGGGGCAAGATGGCGGAGGCCGAGGATCCGGTCGCCACCAAGGCCGAGCTGGTCGAGGAGTACCGCCGCACGTTCGCCAACCCGTACCGGGCCGCCGAGCTCGGCTTCGTCGACGCCGTGATCCGCCCCGAGGACACGCGCAAGGTGCTGATCGACGCCTTCGCCTCCCTCGAGAACAAGCGGGCCGAGAACCCGCCGAAGAAGCACGGCAACATCCCGCTCTGAGGCGGGCTACGGGCTACGGGGCTACGGGCTACCCGGGTCGATGGGCCGGTGCGACGTTCATCGGCGGACCGGGCGTCGAGCGGCCGCAGCGTAGGGCGGCGTTCGCGGCCGTTCCCGGTACGAGCCCCCATGGATCGACCTGGACACGATCTCCGAAACCCGTAGCCTGTGGCCTGTGGCCTGTAGCTTGCGATCGAGCCTTCTACGGCGGTTCCCGTAGCCTGCAGCCCGTAGCCTGCGGCCCACCCCGTCTCCGAGGAGCACACCACGGTTGACGACCACCGCCGGTCCCGCTACGTGAGCCCGTCGCCCCGCCCATGGTCGGGGGCTGGAGTTCTCCATGGTCCGGATCCGTCTCACCCGTCTGGGTGCCAAGAAGAAGCCGTTCTACCGCGTCGTCGCGTCCGACTCGCGCTCCCCGCGCGATGGCCGCTGCATCGAGCAGCTGGGCTGGTACGATCCCCTCAAGGAGCCGAGCCAGGTCAAGCTCGACCTCGGCCGCGTGGACTACTGGATCTCCGTGGGCGCCCGCCCGTCGGACACCGTCCAGCGCCTCATCGCCAAGGCCCGTGCCGAGGCCGAGGCCAGCGCCTGATGGAGGCGCTCGTCCGTCACCTCGTCGAGCCCATCGTCGCCCACAAGGACGCCGTCAGCCTCCAGACCGTGGAAGGCGAGTCGGTCGTGATGATGGAGCTCATGGTCCACCCGGACGACAAGGCCGTGGTGGATGGCGACAAGGGCCGCACCCTCCGCGCGATCCGCAGCGTGATCTCCGCCGCCGCCGGCAGCCGCAAGGCCACGCTGGACCTGGTCGACGAGTTCGGCGCGGGCGACGAAGAGTAGGCTCCCTCGAGCGACCGGAGGACCGCGCTTGGCCGATCCCCACGCGTTGATCGAGCTCGGTTCGATCGTCGGTGTGTTCGGGGTCGCGGGCGAGGTCCGGGTGCACCTGCACAACCCGTCCTCGCACCTCCTGCGTGAGCCGACGCTCGTGACGCTGATCGCGCCCGACGGCTCGAGCCGGAGCGTGCGGCTGTCCGTGCGGTCCGGCGCCGGCAAGCGGATCCTCGGACGGCTCGACGGCGTCACCGACCGTGACGGCGCCGCAGCCCTGATGGGGTACCGGTTCGGCGTGTCGGCGGACGCGTTGCCCCCCGAAGGGGACGGTGAGATCTACGTCCATCGGCTCCTCGGCGCCGACGTCGTGCTGGACGGACAGGTGATCGGGACGCTCAGGGAGATCCACGACGACGGGCCGACCCCGATCCTCGAGGTCACCATCGGCTCCCAGGTCGCGTTCGTCCCGCTGCTGGACGAGTTCGTCGACGAGCTGCTGCCCGACGAGCGGAGGATCACGCTGCGCCCCGGCGCCCTGGTGGAGGGGTGAGCCTCGCCTACGAGGTGGACGTGCTCACGCTCCACCCCGAGATGGTCCGCGCCCCGCTGCTGGGCTCGGTCCTCGGCCGCGCGGTGGACGCTGGCCTGCTGCGGATCGGCATCCACGACATCCGCGATCACGGGCTCGGCCGCCATCGGTCCGTCGACGACGCGCCCTTCGGGGGCGGCGCGGGGATGGTGATGCGCGTCGACGTCGTCGCCGCCTCGCTCGCGACGGTGCGCCGCCCCGAGTCGCACGTCGTGCTGCTCGGTCCCGCCGGTCGCCCCTTCGTGCAGGCCGAGGCCCGCAGGCTCTCCACGCTGTCGCACCTCGTGCTGATCTGCGGGCACTACGAGGGGATCGACGCGCGGATCGAGTCGTTGATCGACGAGGAGATCTCGCTGGGCGACTTCGTGCTGACCGGAGGGGAGATCGCGGCCTGTGCGGTCGCCGACGCCGTGTGCCGGCTGGTCCCGGGCGTGCTCGGGAACGAGCACTCCGCCGAGGACGAGAGCTTCTCCCACGGCCTGCTGGAGTACCCGCAGTACACCCGCCCCCGTGAGTGGAACGGCGCCGAGGTCCCCGAGATCCTGCTGTCGGGGCACCACGCGAGGATCGAGCGGTGGCGCCGGGAGCAGGCGGAGGAGCGCACCCGCACCCGCCGGCCCGATCTGTGGGCACGGCTGCACGCTCCCGCGGACCCCGTTGACGTGGTGCCGGGCGACGATTAACTGGGACCGTCTGCGTAGCCGCTGCGTCGGTCCGGGGTCCGTCCCGGAAGAGACGGGAGGTTGCGCGTCGCGAACCACTCTCCGAGCGTGACCGGTCCCCGGGAACGAGCGGATCCAGCGGGCCCCGAGCGCGGCCCCCAGAGGTGCACGATGAACCTCCTCCAGCAGATCGAGGCCGAGATGGTCGCCGCCCGCGAGCGGAAGACCACGGATGTCCGCCCCGGCGACGTGGTCAAGGTCCACGTCCGCATCAAGGAAGGCGACAAGGAGCGCATCCAGATCTTCGAGGGGACGGTCATCCGCATCAAGAAGGGCGGCTTCCGCACCACCCTCACCGTGCGCAAGGTGTCCGCCGGTGTCGGCGTCGAGCGGATCTTCCCCGCCTCCAGCCCGAACGTCTCGAAGATCGAGGTGGTGACGCGTCACAAGGTGCGTCGCGCCAAGCTCCACTTCCTGCGGTCGCTCACGGGCAAGGCCGCGCGCCTCAAGCCGGTCGGTCAGATCCGCCGCTGATCCGGTCCGGTGGACCGTCAGCAGAAGCTGGAGGCGGTCGCTCGCGGCCAACGGGCGGAGGCCTGGGTCGCGGAGCGCCTGCGCGAGCAGGGGTGGTCCGAGCTCGCGCGGAACTGGCGTTGCGACGCCGGGGAGCTCGATCTCGTGGTCGAGCGGGACGGTGTGCTCCGCTTCGTCGAGGTCAAGGCGCGCGCCCCGGGCGACGAGGGTGGGCTCGAGGCGATCGGGGAATCCAAGCGGCGCCACCTCAGGCGCGCGGGCGAGACCTGGCTCACCGAGCGTGGCCTGCCGGAGCGCGAGGTCGCGTTCCTGGTGGTCGTGGTCACCTGCGGTCCGGGTGCCTGGACCGCGGAGTGGCTGGACGACGCCTTCTGATGTGGGGTTAGGGGAGGACCGTGCCGCTCCTGCTCGCGATCGCCTGTACGACCCACCCGGTCGCCCCCGGTCCCCTCGATCCGACGGGTCCGCCGCCTGCGGCAGCCGCCATCGAGCCCGTCGCCCGCGAGCTCGCGAGCGTCACCGTGGCCGCCGTCGGCGACACGATGATGCACGGCATGGTCAAGCGCTCGGCGGCGGACGCGAACGTCGTCGTCGACGGGAAGAGCACCAACCACGGTGGGTACGACGCGCTGTTCGACGACGTGCGCGCGCAGCTCTCGGCCGCCGACATCGCGTTCACCAACCTCGAGACGCCGATCGCCCCCAAGAACCACAAGGGGACGGAGGAGAAGGTGTTCGACGCGCCCGTCGACCTGCTGGACGCGCTCGTCGACGCGGGCTTCGACGTCGTCAGCGTCGCCAACAACCACGCGTACGACCAGGGCCGCGCGGGCCTCGCGGAGACGCTGGAGCATGTCGGGGAGCGGCCGCTCGTGCCGATCGGCGCCGGTTCCACCTGCGCGGAGGCAGCGGCCCCCAGGCTGGTGAAGCGCGGCGAGCTGACCCTCGCGTTCATCGGCTCGACGGACATCTACAACGCCGACCTCAACAAGGGCCCGGACGAGACCTGCGTCTTCACGCTGGACATCGACCAGGTGAAGGCCTCGGTGGACCTCGCGCGCGAACAGGGTGCGGACCTCGTGCTGTTGTCGGTCCACTGGGGCGTGGAGTACCGGACGGAGCCCGAGAAGGTGCACGTCGAGAAGGCGCACGCCGCGATCGAGGCCGGCGTCGACGTGATCCTCGGTCACCACCCCCACGTCCTGCAGCCCATCGAGGTGGTCGAGGCGAGCGACGGGCGGACCGGCGTGATCGTCTACTCGATGGGCAACTTCATCAGCAACCAGAGCTACTGGTACCAGCCGGGGCTCCACGGCTCGGTCGACGGCAACCCACGCGACGGCTTGATCGTGACGTTCCGGGCGGTCCGCAAGGCCTATGGCAGGGGGGCGCGCCAGGTCGTGCGCACCGAGGTCGCGGACCTCGTCGCCACCCCGCTGTGGACGACGAACAACATCATGCGCCGGCCAAGCAGCGTCCCGGTGCTGATCCGCGTGACGCCGACGGCTGAGCGCATCCGCGCGCTCGAGGCCTCCCTGGGCACCGCCGCCGAGCCGCGGCAGATCGTGACGCTCTCCAAGGACCTCGCCGAGATGCAGGTCCGTTGGGCCATGGTGGGGAACATCGTCGGTCCGCAGTGGCTGCCACCGCGTCCCGCTCCGGGCGACGAGGGCTGATTGCCGCTCGACACCTCGGCCCAGCTGGCACTCTGGAGGGAGGTGTCCCGACATCTCGACCTGTCGGAGTCCGTCCGGGGACTGTTCCCCTTGTTGGCCGATCAGCTGCCGCTCGACTGGCTGCTGGTGCTCGGCTGGACCGATGCGCGCGGCGAGCTCGCGGTGCTGGCCGAGGCGGGCGAGCTCCCCGCAGGGCTCGTGCACCGGCACACCCTCCCCACTCCACGGGCGACGGAGCTGCGCGCCTGGGGCCTGAGCGGCCGGGTCACCCGCTGGCTGTCGCGCGGCGAGACGGCGTTGGGTCGCGCGTTGATCCCCGAGGCCCTGGTGGGGCCGTGCTCCGCCATCCCGCTGCCCGTCGACGGCGCGCTGCGGGGCGTGCTCCTCGCCGGGGGTGCGCTCGACCGGGCAGACGCCGAGCTGCTCCGCGAGCCGTTCACCGTGGCCTTCGGCAACGACCTGCGCCTGCACGAGCTCGCCAGGCTGAAGGAAGCCGCCGAGGCCGATCGGCAGGCGCTGCTGCAGCGGCTGGGTCGCGAGGGTGTGACCGACGTGGTCGTCGGCGCCCAGGGCGGTCTGCGGGAGGTCATGGCCCGCGTGGAGCAGGTCGCGCGCACGGACGCGCCGGTGCTCGTGCTCGGCGAGACCGGGTCGGGCAAGGAGCTCGTCGCCCGCGAGATCCACCACCGCTCCCCGCGCAGCCGTGGGCCCTTCCTCCGCGTGAACTGTGGCGCGATCCCCCCGGAGCTCGTGGACAGCGAGCTGTTCGGTCATGAGCGCGGCGCGTTCACCGGCGCGGTCTCCCGCCGACAGGGCTGGTTCGAGCGCGCGGACGGGGGGACGCTGTTCCTCGACGAGGTCGGGGAGCTGCCGGCAGCGGCGCAGGTCCGGCTGCTGCGCGTGCTCCAGGACGGCGCGGTGCAGCGCGTCGGCGGCGAGGCGCCCGTGACGGTGGACGTGCGGATCGTGACCGCCACGCACCGCGACCTGCACGCGCTCCAGGAGGAGGGGAGCTTCCGGCGGGACCTCTGGTACCGGATCAGCGTGTTCCCCATCGAGATTCCGCCGCTGCGCGACCGTCGCGCGGACGTGCCGGCGCTGGTGACGCACTTCGCCGAGCGCGCGGGGATGCGCCTCTTCGGGCTCCCGCTCCATCCCACCGAGCACGACCTGGACGTGCTGTGTGCCTACGCCTGGCCGGGCAACGTGCGCGAGCTCGCGGCCGTGGTCGAACGCGCGGCGATCCTCGGGGACGGTGAGCGTCTGGACGTGGCTCGCGCGCTCGGGACGCCCTCTCCGTCGGGACGCACGCCCCTGCCCGCGCCTCCCCGTCGCGCCACGGAGGAGTCCACGGAGCTCGAGCAGGTGTTGCGCCGCAGCCACGGCAGGATCGAGGGGCCGTTCGGCGCCGCGGCCGCGCTCGGCGTGAACCCCGCCACGCTGCGCTCCCGGCTGCGTCGCCTCGGGATCGACTGGACGCGGTACCGTCCGGGGCGTTGATCGCCCGTCGTCGGGTTGTTCCCTGCGGTACGATGCGGACCGGAGGTCGCCGTGTGGTGGTGGACGAACGTAGCTCTGGGCTTCACCCTTCAGCCCACCGTGCCCCTGGACACGCGCACGGTCACCGGCCTCGCCGTCGCGGGTGACACCGTCGTGGTCACCCTCGTCGACGACGGCGTGCCCAACGACATCCTTGCCCGCACGAGCCTCGACGGCGGCCTCACGTTCGGCCCCCGCGAGCTGGTCCACAGCGTGACGCGGGCGCCCGATGCCTGGCATCGGCTGACGCCGCTGTCGACGACGGCGGTGGGCCTGTCCGCCGACGGCCTCGAGCGCTCCGTGGCGGGCGGCATCCTCATGACCGACAGCCGGCTGCCCCCGCTCTTCTCGTACCCGCCGGTCACGGTCGACGTGGAGTACGGCGCCGCCGGGGTGTGGCGGGACGACGGCGCGGGCTGGGTCCCCGCGCACTTCCTCGACGCGATGACCGACCGGTGCGACGCGGGCGGTCGGAGCTGCATGCTCCTCGCGCAGGTCGACGACGTGGCCGTGTCCGACGACGGCGACGTCGTCTGGAGCTCGTACACCGGCTGGGACCACTACCTGCAGGCGAACCCCGGCAGGCGAGGTCAGGCCCTGATCACGCGGGCGGTTCGAGGAAGCGCGGTGGGTGCTCCGATCGACCTGTCGGCGCGGCTGCTCGCCGACGATCGCACGATGGAGCTCGGGGCACGGATAGCGACCGACGCCTCCGGAGACCACGTCGTCGCCGCGCTCTACCGTGGGTCGAGCCCCGTCGAGCAGCACCTGGGCGTGTCCTTCGACGCGGGCGCGACCTGGCAGGACACGATGGTCGAGGGAGCGGCGAGCGACGTGGACTACGCTCGGGACGCGGACATCGTCGCCTGGGGTGTGATCCGGACCTCACCCGTCGAGTACGCGATCGACGTACGCACCAGCACCGACGGCGGACGCACCTTCGGAGCGCCGGTCACCGTCCACGCCAGCGTTCACGGCTCGCCCCCCAGCCTGATGATCGACGAGCTCCGCCTGGCGATCTCGCGAGATGGGCAGGTGATGGCCGTGGTCCACGAAGAGGATCGGTGCTCCCCGAGCTGCGGCGGCGCCCCGGACGTGGTGCTCCGGGTCAGCGAGGACGGCGGCGCGACCTGGACGCGGCTCGGCGTGCTCACGACGACGTACGCGGCGACCTACCGCGTGGCCGTGTCCGACGATGGGGACACGATCTGGGTGGCGGCGCGGGACGCCTCGGGAGGCTCCAACCTGTACCGTGCAACCCGTCCCTGACGGAAATGTCCCAATGTCGTCTCGGACTGGCCTCCGGACGAGGGTGAAGGCAGCATGACGGTCTGGAGGCCTGCATGCTCTGGATCGCCGCCGCCCACGCATTCACCGTCCAGCCACGCGTCCGCGTGGGGAGCGACGAGATCACGGGCCTTGCCGCCGCCGCCGGGGACACCGTGGTGGTCTCGGGTGGGAAGTACAACGGGTTCAACCAGGATCTCGTCGCGAAGACGAGCGTGGACCGAGGGCTGACCTTCACGTCGGAGGTCGTCGTCGCGGATCTGTACAGGTTCCGAGGCTTCCGCTCCACATCGCCCGGCGTCCGGTTCCCGGCTGCGCTCTCTTCCGACGCCTCGGTGCGGCTGGTGGCTGGGAACCTTTGGATGTCCGACTACCGAGTGCCTTGGATCGGCGCGTACGACCCCGTGAAGTGGGGGGCGTTGGGGGTGTGGCGGGACGACGGCGCGGGGTGGGGGCCCGCCCACGTCGTCGACGCGATGACCGACCGCTGCGCCACCCTCGGTCGTGGCTGCATGCTGCTGGTGGAGGTGACGGAGCTGGCGGCCTCGGACGATGGCAGCGTGGCCTGGACGACGTACCTGGGCGACGACCACCACGGCCAGGTCGATCCGGGCCATGGCCGACAGGTCTTGCTGGGTCGGACGGAGCATGGCGTCGTCGTCGGCGCGCCGCTGGACCTGTCGGCTGCGGTCCTCCCGAACGACCTGAGCAACGAACGAGATCCCCAGGTGGCGACGGACATCACGGGCGACCAGGTGTTCGTCGCGTTCGGCTCGCTCGGATCACCGATGGGGGCCGGCTACGTCGCCGGGGTGACGCTGGCGGCGTCGGTCGACGGGGGCGCCACCTGGACGACGAACACGGTCGACGGGGGAGGCGGCGACGTCGCTGTCGCGCGCGACACCGGCGAGGTGCTCTGGGCGGTCGCGAACCTGGTCGGCGGCGTGTCGGAGCTCCAGCTGCGGACCAGCACGGACGGCGGACAGACCTTCGGCGCCCCTGACATCCTGGCCGTGCCCCAGGTCTACACCGACCACCTCCGGTTGGCCGTGTCGCGGGACGGGGGCACCGTGGCCATCGCGTACTCGGGCGACCTGTTCGCGGGTCAGGCGAACGCGGGCATCGCCCATGTGCTGGTGAGCGAGGACGCTGGCGCGACGTGGACCGACCTGTCGCTCGGCCTCCGCTGCTACGACGAGTTCGAGCTCGCCATCTCGGACGACGGGGACACGGTGTACGTCCTCGGGGCCAACAACGGCGACGCCTGGTTGGTGCGAGCGACCCGCTGACGGTCGATGGAGGGAAGATGTTCTGGATCGCGACGGCTCACGCATTCACCCTGGACCCTCCGGTCCGGGTCGGCGACGAGATGATGGGGCTGGCGGCGGCGGGGGACACGGTCGTGCTGACCGGCCCACAGGACCGTGGCGCCAACCAGGACCTCGTGGTCCTGACCAGCGCCGACCGAGGGCTCACCTTCACGACCGATGTGGTCGTGAGCGACCTGTTTCGCACACTCGACCCGTGGCGCCGTGTCCGGCCCTGGACCGGCAACCCCGTCGCACTGTCCGCTGACGGCATGCACCGGGTGGTCGCGCAGGTGTTCCAGCTCGAGGACTCGCGGGTGCCCGAGATCGGCACGTACACGCCGGTCCAGTGGGGCGCGCTCGGGCTCTGGCGCGACGACGGTGCCGGATGGTCGGCGGCTCACGCGTTGGACGCGATGACGGACCTCTGCGACGGTCGGGGTCGTCGGTGCATGCACCTGGACTCGGCGGAGGATCTGGCGGTCTCCGACGACGGCGACGTGGCCTGGACGACCTACGTCGCCACGGACGACCCTCCCCAATGGCTGTCGGCCAACCGCTTGTGGCTGGCGCGATCGGTGCGCGGCGTCCCGGCGGCGTTGCCCATCGACCTGTCGACGACCCTCTCGATCCCCGAGAGGGGAGGCTGGCGGTCGCGTGTGGCCACGGACGAGACCGGCGATCAGGTCTTCGTCTCGTTCGACATGGCGTACCGGGGGCAGCTCGCGGCGTCGACGGACGGTGGCGCCACCTGGATCACGCACACCGCGCCGGGCGTTGGTGGCGACGTCGCGGTCGCGCGGGACTCGGGCGAGGTGTTCTGGGCGCTGTGGTCCTTCGGCGGCCAGGTGGAGGTGCAGGTGCGGAGCAGCGTGGACGGCGGGCAGACGTTCGGCGCGCCCACCCGCGTCCGTGCCCCAGCCTCTGCACCAGAGTACCTCCGCTTCGCCGCGTCACGCGACGGCCGGACGCTGGCGATGGCGTACATGGCGTTCCCAGGCGGGGACAACGGCGTCGAGCTCCAGGTGAGCGAGGACGGTGGTGCCACCTGGGCGGCGCATTGGATCGATTTGATTTCCTTCTGGCAGTTCGATCTCGCCATGTCCGACGACGGCGACACGATCTACGTGTTCGCGTACGACGGCGACGCGTGGCTGGTGCGAGCGACCCGCTGACGGTCGATGGAGGGAAGATGTTCTGGATCGCGACGGCTCACGCATTCACCCTGGACCCGCCGGTCCAGGTCGGCGACAGGATGATGGGGCTGGCGGCGGCGGGGGACATGGTCGTGCTGACCGGCCCACAGGACCGTGGCTTCAACCAGGACCTCGTGGTCCTGACCAGCGCCGACCGAGGTCTCACCTTCACGACCGATGTGGTCGTGAGCGACCTGTTTCGCACACCCGACCTGTGGTGCTTTGTCCAGCCCGGGAACGGCAACCCCGTCGCACTGTCCGCCGACGGCATGCACCGGGTGGTCGCGCAGGTGTTCCAGCTCGAGGACTGGCGGGTGCCCGAGATCGGCACGTACACGCGGGTCCAATGGGGCGCGCTCGGGCTCTGGCGCGACGACGGTGCCGGATGGTCGGCGGCTCACGCGTTGGACGCGATGACGGACCTCTGCGACGGTCGGGGTCGTCGGTGCATGCACCTGGACTCGGCGGAGGATCTGGCGGTCTCCGACGACGGCGACGTGGCCTGGACGACCTACGCCGCCACGGAGGGCCTTCCCCGATGGGTGGGGGCGAACCGCTTGTGGCTGGGGCGATCGGTGCGCGGCGTCCCGGCGGCGTTGCCCATCGACCTGTCGACGACCTTCTCGATCCCCGAGCAGGGAGGCTGGCGCTCGCGTGTGGCCACGGACGAGACCGGCGATCAGGTCTTCGTCTCGTTCGACGTGGCGTACCGGGGGCAGCTCGCGGCGTCGACGGACGGTGGCGCCACCTGGATCACGCACACCGCGCTGGGCATTGGTGGCGACGTCGCGGTCGCGCGGGACTCGGGCGAGGTGTTCTGGGCGCTGTGGTCCTTCGGCGGCCAGGGGGCCGAGGTGCACGTGCGGAGCAGCGTGGACGGTGGGCAGACGTTCGGCGCGCCCACCCGCGTCCGTGCCCCTCTCTCCGACGGTGAGTACCTCCGCTTCGCCGCGTCACGCGACGGCCGGACGCTGGCGATGGCGTACATGGCGGCCCGAGGCGTCGAGCTCCAGGTGAGCGAGGACGGTGGTGCCACCTGGGCGGCGCTTTGGATCGATGTGTATTCCTACCGCCAGTTCGAGCTCGCCATGTCCGACGACGGCGACACGATCTACGTGTTCGCGTACGACGGCGACGCGTGGCTGGTGCGCGCCAACCGCTGACCGCCGATGGAGGCAACGATGTTCTGGATGGCGACCGCTCACGCCTTCACGCTGGATCCGCCCGTTCTGGTCGGTGAGGACGTCGCCGGCCTCGCCGCCGCCGGGGACACGGTCGTGCTCTCTGGCCGGGAGGCGCGCGGGTACACCTCGGACCTGGTCGTACAGACCAGCGGGGACCGAGGCGTCACCTTCAGCTCCGACGTCGTGGTGAGCGACCTCGAGCGGACGCTGGACCCGTGGCGCACGCTGTGGGACGTGGAGGGGTACCCCGTCGCGCTCTCGGCCGACGCGGCCCAGCGCCTGGTCGCCGTGAGCGCCATCCTGCGCGACAGTCGGGTCCCCGACCACAACCCGTACACGCCGGTCGAGTGGGGAGCGTTGGGCGTGTGGCGGGAGGACGGCGCGGGCTGGGTGCGCGCTCACGTCGTGGACGCGATGACCGACCTCTGCAGCGCTCCGGGTCGCCGGTGCATGCACCTGAACGACGTGAGCGATCTCGCGGCCTCGGACGACGGCGACGTGTCGTGGACGACCTACCACGGCTGGGACCAGTACCAGCAGCGGAACCCCGGCCTCGGGAACCAGGTGCTCCTGGCCAGGACGGTGCGCGGCGTCGCGGTCGGAGCGCCGATCGATCTGTCGACGACCGTCCTCGCCGACCCGACCGGCAACGAGTTCGACGCTCGGGTCGCCACGGACGCGACGGGCGACGAGGTCCTCGCGACGTTCGAGGCGCCCGGCGCTCTGGGGACCTCGGTCCGCGTGCTCGCCGTGTCCCAGGACGCAGGCGCCACCTGGATGTCGCACACGGTGGACGGAAGCGGCGGGGACGTCGCTCTCGCTCGGGACGCGGGCACGGTCCTGTGGGCCACGGGGTGGTACGGAGGGGGCGGGTCCGAGATCCGCGTGCGGACCAGCGTGGACGGCGGGCAGACGTTCGGCGCTCCGGTCACCGTCGTCCAGCCCACGTTCGCCTTCTCGTACCTGCGGCTGGCCGTCTCCCGCGTCGGTGATCGGCAGCGCCGCCCGGACGGGGCCGCCCGCTCAACCCGCGCCAGGCCTTCGATCCCTTCGGCGCGGACGGCGCGACGGTCGCCATCGCGTGGGGCGAGGGCCCGGGAGGTGGGTATGCCGTCCACCTGCTCACGAGCGAGGACGCTGGCGCCACCTGGACCGATCGGCCGGCGGGGGTCGCAAGCCGCGAGGCGTACGAGCTCGCCATCTCCGACGACGGTGACGCGGTCTACCTGCTCGCCACCGACACCTCCCACGACTCGTGGCTGGTGCGCGTGACCCGTCCCTGACCTACGCTGTGTCGCATGACCGATCACGTACGTGCGCTCGCCGAGCGCGGGGTTGCTGGGGTGTTGGCCGACCGGGCGCCGTTCGTCGCCGGCTGGCCGCTGTGGATCGAGGTGCGCTGCGGTGGCACCGCGCCGCTGCAGCCGCTGGTCGAGGCCCGTCGTCAGCTCGAGGACCTCGGATCGCCGGGGCTGTGGGAGACCTCGCGCCGGCTGCGGGGAGGCCTGCGACGCCGGCTGGTGGGCGAGTCCGGCGTCGACGCCGCTGAGCGCCTGGTGGCGCAGATCCGCGAGGCCGCCGCGACCGCCGGATCGCGCCCGCTGATCGTGCTCGAGGGCGCCGAGCTCGCCGATCCCGCGACCGCGATGGTGCTCCAGCGCGCCGCGTCGGAGCCCGGGTGGTTTCCGACCGCGCTCCTCCTCGTGTTCCACGCCTGGCCCCAGGACGCCGCGCTCGCCGCACTCGCCGGCCGCCTCGATCTCTCGCCGGCCGCTCCCACTTCCGAGCCCGAGCCCGAGCCCGAGCCCGTCACATCGCCGGAATCGCCCCCGCTTCCGCCCGAGGTCCGCCTCACCCTGCGAGCCGCCGCGCTGGAGGGTCCCACCTTCGACGCTCGAGACCTCGCCGCCCGCCTGCGCGTCGACGTGCTCACCGTCCTCGAGCGGCTGCAGATCGCTCTCGAGTGCGGGGTGCCGCTGCGCGATCACGCGGACGGGCGCTTCTCGATGTCCGACGAGGACCACCAGCGCTGGTCCACGGGCCTCCTCCCGTCGCTCGCCGCCGCCTGGTCCCGCCCCACACCCACGCCTACGTCTCCCGCTCCCGCTCCCGCTCCCGCTCCCGCTTCCGCTCCCGCTCCCGCTCCCGCTCCCGCTCCCGCCGACGCTGGCGGGCCGCCCCCGGGCCTTCGGCCCGATGACGCCCCTGGCGGTCCCACTCCCACGCCTCCGGAGACACCCCCAACCGCGCCGCCCGCTGTCGAGCAGCTCCTCTCCGCCGCCCGCCAGGCCCTCGACCACGGCGACCACCGCGCCGCCCGCCAGCTCGCCGCCCGCGCCTGGGCCCAGCTCCCCGACGACCCCGAGCACCGCACGCTCCGCGTCGCCACCCTGCTCGAGCTCGCGACCTCTGCCTGGCACGGCAGCGGTGACCACGCGACCCTCGACGACGCCCGCTCCCTCGCGGAGCAGGCTGCGGCCCTCCTGACCACCGAGGACGACGCCTCCCTCGTCGCCTCCGTCCTGTCCGTGCTCGCCGGTGTGCTCGCGGACCAGGGGAAGCCCGAGGGCCTGTCCCGCGCCGTCGACCTGCTGACCGACGCGATCCGGCGCCTCCAGGACGCGGGCGATCCGCTCGGTGCCGCCGCCCTGCTCGACGACCAGGCGGCCGTGTGGGTCCGGCTCGGCGACCCCGTGCGCGCCGCCCACCTGCTGCGCACGTCGCGCGACCTGTTCGCCCAGCGCGCCGCGAGCGAGCCCGAGGCCCGCCGTCAGCTCGCGCGCACCGAGCTCACCCTCGCGCGGCTCCCGCTCCACGCTCGTCCGCGCAAGGGCCTCGAGCAGGAGTCGCTCCAGGCGGCGCTGACCTCCGCGCGCTCCGCCCGCGACGCGTTCCAGGCGCTCCAGCTCCCCCAGGAGCTCGGTCGCGCCCTGCAGACCGAGGGACGGCTCCTCGCGCTGCTCGATTCCCCCGAGGAGGCCGTCGCCACGCTCGCGGAGGCCGCCCGCCTGCAGCAGGGGATGGGGGACGCGCTGGGTCTCGCCGGCACGGCGGGTGCGCTCGCGGAGCTCCACGCCGCCCGCGGCGAGCCCGGCACCGCGCTGAAGCTCCTCTCCGACTCCATCGAGCTCAACCGTCGCGCGGGATCCGCCCTCGGCCTGGCGTACAACCGCGCCGCGCTCGAAGGGCTGCGTGAGCTCGGCGGGCCTGCGGTGCAGCGCCTGGACGCGCAGCTCGAGGCCGCCCAGCGCGTCGTGGGGCGCCGTCCGCGCTGACGAAACGAGACCCTCCGCGTGGGCCGACCAGCGATACCCATCGCTGGAGGTCGCGTGGGGCCCACGATCGGTTCCGGGAGCAAGGTGCCCGAGGTGACGCTCGGGTTCTGGGTGCTGAAGATCCTGGCCACGACGCTCGGTGAGACCGGCGGTGACGCGGTCTCCATGACGCTCGATCTCGGCTACCTCGTCGGCAGCGCAATCTTCGCGGCCATCTTCGTGGTCGCCGTGCTCGCGCAGGTGCGCGCCAGGTCCTTCCGGCCCTTCCTGTACTGGGCGGTGGTGGTGGCCACGACGACGCTCGGCACCACGATGGCCGACTTCGCCACGCGCTCGCTCGGCATCGGGTACGCCGGCGGCACGGCGCTGCTGGTCGTCGGCTTGATCGCGTCGCTGGCGGTGTGGCGGTCCGTCGAGGGCGCCGTGGCCGTGGACGACATCGAGACCCCGCGGGTGGAGGCCTTCTATTGGGGCACCATCCTGTTCTCGCAGACGCTCGGCACCGCGCTCGGCGACTGGGTCGCGGACACGCCGGACGTCGGCTTCGTCGGCGGCGCCGTCCTGTTCGGGAGCGCGCTCGCGGCCATCGCGCTCGCCGCCCGCTTCAGCTCGATCTCCCGCACCGTGCTGTTCTGGTCCGCGTTCGTGCTGACCCGCCCGCTGGGCGCCACGCTCGGGGATCTCATCGACAAGCCGCTGGAGAGCGGCGGGTACGAGGTGGACCGCTTCGTGATCTCGGGCGCGCTCGGGCTCGCGATGGTCGTCGGGCTGCTCCTCCTGCCCCAGCGAGCGGGCGGGCACCCGAGCCGTCACTCGAGCTGAAGTCGTCCATAGAGACGGGCATACGCCGGACATGTCCCCAGCAGCTCCTCGTGCCGCCCCCGCGCCGCGACCCGTCCGCGCTCCAGCAGCACCACCTCGTCCACCCGGGCCAGCGTCGCCGGGCGGTGCGTGACCAGCAGCACGCCCACGTGTGGCAGCTCCGCGTGCAGGGCCTCCCAGAAGGCGGCCTCCACCTCGGCGTCGAGCGCGCTCGTCGCGTCGTCCAGCACCAGGACCGACGGCTCGCCCGCCAGCGCCCGCGCGATCGCCACCCGCTGCCGCTGCCCGCCCGAGAGCGTCGCTCCGCGCTCGCCCACGCGCGTCTCGAGCCCGTCCGCCAGCCGCGGCAGGTCGCGCTCGAGCTGGGACACCCGCACCGCTCGCGCCAGGGCCTCCTCGTCGATGTCCCGCCCCAGCAGGACGTTGGTCCGCACCGTGTCGGCGAGGATCACCGGGTCCTGCGGCACCGGCGCCACCACGCCCCCGAGCCCCGCCGGCAGCCGCGCCAGCGCGTGCTCTCCCAGCCGCACGTCGCCGTCCGTCGCCCGGCGCAGCCCGGTCACCACGTCCACCAGGACCGACTTCCCCGCGCCCACCTCGCCCACGACGGCGACCTTCCGGCCCGGTCGCACGCGCAGGTCCACGTCGTCCAGCAGGCGCTGACCCTCGGCCTCCACGCCCAGCCCCTCGAGCGCCAGCTCCCCCGCCTCCACGCGCTCGCCCGTGTCCACGCGGTCCGGTGGCAGCGCCACCACCTCGTCCACCCGCCGCAGCGAGACCGCCGCCTGCGGCAGCCGCGACACCAGCCCGCCCAGGTCGAACATCGGCCACACCAGCGTCGCCAGCAGCCCCTCGAACGCCAGGTAGCGCCCGAGCGTGAGCCGGCCCTCGAGCGCCGCCAGCCCGCCGAACACCAGCAGCCCCACGCCCGACAGCTTCCAGCCGTACTGGAACAGCATCCCCATCGACTGCTCCAGCACCTGCGCGCGGATCGCCGCCTCCCGCTGGTCCGCCGTGGCGCCCCGGAAGGCCGCCGTCACACCCGGTCCGAGCCCCGAGGCCTGCACCACGCGGATCCGCGAGAACGTCGTCGTCAGCTCGTCCGCCACGCGGCTGCTCGCCTCGCGCGAGGCCCGCTGACGGGCGACCGCCGTGCGCTGCATGGCGGCCTGCGCGAGCAGCAGCAAGGGGAGGGGCAGCACCACCCACGGCGCCAGCGAGGGCTCCGAGAGGAACATCGCGAGCCAGGCGCCCACCGCGATCAGCGACGCCTCCCAGGCGCGGAAGATGCCCGAGCACAGGAACCACGCCGTGCGCTCGCCCGCGTCGTCGTTGAGCCGCGCCACCAGGTCGCCCACCCGCCAGGCGCGGAGCGCGTCGGGGTCGGCGTCCACGACCGCCCCCACCACCTGCTGGCGCACCCGCGCCACGATGACCTGGTTCATGATCGCGCGCGCGCCCTGCACGAAGACGTAGAGCACGGCACTCCCCACGCCCACCGCCGCCATCCACAGCGCCAGGCGCTCGATCGGGACCTCGCCGCCCTCCAGCGAGTCGATGGTGTACTGCCACAGCCAGGGGAACGCGACCTGCAACGCGGCCGTCCCCACCGACGACAGCAGGATCCACGCGAGCCAGCCCGGCGACGGACGCCACAGCGCCACCATCCAACGCGTCACCACGCGGAGGTCGTCGATCACGCGGCCTCCTGCAGCCGCACCATCTCGGCGTAGAGCCCGCCGCTCGCCACCAGGGCCTCGTGCGGGCCACACTCCTCGATGCGCCCACCCCGCAGCACGCAGATCTGATCGCACCCGCGCACCGTGTGCAGCCGGTGCGCCACGACGATGACGGTCCGTCCGCGCAACAGGCGCTCGAGCGCCTCGGTGACCCGGTGCTCCGTCGCGGGATCGATCGCCGAGGTCGCCTCGTCCAGCACGAGCACCTCGGGGTCGCGGGCCAGCGCGCGCGCGAAGGTCAGGAGCTGCCGCTCGCCGCGGGAGAGCGTCGCGTCGTCGACCACGCGCTCGAGCGGCCAGTCGATGCCGAGCTCGTCGAGGGCGGATCGCGCCGCGACAGCGTCCCCACCGAGGTTGTCGAGCACGGTCCCCGGCAGCAGCCGCACGTCCTGCAGCACGAGCCCGGTCCGTCGCCGCAGCTCGGCCAGCGACAGCTCGTCCAGCGCCACGCCATCGATGGCGACCCTGCCGCCCACCGGGTCGCGGAACCGCAGCAGCAGATCCAACAGCGTCGACTTCCCCGAGCCCGTCGGGCCGACGATCCCCAGCCGCGAGCCTGCGGGGATCCGGAGGTCGACGCGGTCGAGGACCGGCGTCCCCTCGAGGTAGTGGAAGGACACGTCCTCGAAGGTGATCGCGTCCCGCAGGCCCGGCCACGGCACCGGTGCCTCCGGCTCGGCGATGCGCGGTCCCCGGTCGAGCAGCTCCGTCACCCGCACGGCCGCCGCACGCGCGCGCTCGAGCGTCGTGAGCTGGTTCGACATGCGCATCAGCGGCGCGAAGATCTGGCGGAGGTAGGAGAGCGCGATGACCAGCAGGCCGACGGAGGCCGTGCCCTCGTCGATGCGCCAGGCGCCGATCATCAGCACCGCGACGGTCGCGAGCGCACGGAACGCGGTGGCGCCGTTGAAGTACCAGATGGGCTGCAGGTGGCTCAGCACGTCCGCCCGCCGCGCCTCGACGATCCGCGTCGCGACGCGCTCCCGCGCCCAGCGCTGACGACCGAGGGCCCGCAGCGCCGACGCCACGCGCACGGTCTCCGCCATCGTGCCGGCCAGCCGCGCCACGACCTTGCGCTGCGCCACGAAGTAGGGCGGCGCGATCCGCCGGAACAGCAGGAACCACAGGACGTAGACCGGGAGCACCGCGAAGACGGGCAGCGCGATCTGCGGGGAACGCAGGCCCAGGACGACCATCATCGCGCCGACGGTCAGCAGGTCCGCGGGCAGCGCGAACACCACCTCCACGAACAGCACGTTGAGTGCCTCGGTGTCGGACTGCACCCGACCGACGAGCGAACCCGACGCCACCTCGTCGTGGAAGGACACGTCCAGGCCCAGCAGGTGGTCGAAGAGCCGCTCCTGCAGGTCGGCCATCGCCCGCTGGGCCGCGATCTGCAGCGCGATCCGCGCGCCGAAGGACACCAGGAAGTCGAGGAAGAGCACGACCGCGACCAGCCCGGCGTCCCGGAGCAGACCCGCGCGGTCCGCCGCCGGGAGGGCGACGTCGATGGCGTGGGCGGCGACGAGGGGACCGAGCACCTGCAGCCCGGACGCGGCCGCCATCCCCGCGAGGCCGAGGCCCAGCAGGCGAGCGTGCTTCCGGAACAGCGGGGCCAGGCGCGAGAGCGGTGAGCGCATGGGCCTTCGCGACGAGGGACCCATGGGTAGTAGCGGATGCGTGCGCGAGTGGCCACGCGAAGTCCTGCGTCCGGCGCGGGCAGGGTTACGTGCGCACCGAGGCGACCATGACCGAAGAGAAGCGACCCGGGCTCGGCCCCGTCCTGCTCACCGTGCTCCTCGACCTGCTGGGCTTCGGCCTGGTCATCCCGCTGCTCTCGTTCTACGCGGAGAGCTTCGACGCCTCGCCGGTCCAGGTGACGGGCCTGATGGCGTCGTACTCGATCGCGCAGTTCGTGTTCGCGCCCATGTGGGGCTCGCTGTCGGACCGCGTGGGCCGGCGCCCCGTCATGCTGGCGTCGATCACGGGCACCGTGATCTTCCTGTCCGCGTTCGCGAGCGCGACCAGCCTGTGGCAGCTCTTCCTGTTCCGCACGCTGCACGGCGCCTGCGCGGCGAACATCGGAGCCGCCCAGGCCTACGTCGCCGACGTGACCACGCCCGAGACCCGCGCCCGCGGCATGGGCCTGATCGGCGCCTCCTTCGGCGTCGGGTTCACGCTCGGGCCGATGGTCGGCGGCATCCTCTCCCCGTACAGCCTGACCGCGCCGATCTGGCTCGCGGCGGGTCTGTCGGCGGTGAACCTGGTGTGGGCGTTGGTTCGCCTCCCCGAGAGCCGCAAGCCGGGCGAGGCCAGCGGGCACCACGGCCGCGTGCTCGATCCGCTCGTCATCCTCGAGGTCCTGCGCCACCCGATCGTGGGCGGCGTCATCTTCCTCGCGTTCAGTGCGACCTTCGCCTTCGCGATGCTCGAGTCCACCTTCGCGCTGGTCGCGGAGCACACCTGGTCGATGGACGCGCGGACCGTCGGGCTCCTGTTCGGGCTCATCGGCATCATCGGCATCGTGATCCAGGGCGGGCTCATCGGGCGGCTGGTGAAGCGCTTCGGCGAGCGGCCGCTCCTCGCCACCGGGTACGCCTGCACCGCGTCGGGCATGGTGCTGCTCTCGTTCACGCACGAGGGCGGCGCCTGGTTCGCCAACGGCTGGGGCCCGATCGTGATCGGCTGCATCCTGCTCGCCATCGGCACGTCGCTGTCGAACCCGTCGATGACCTCGCTCGTCAGCCGGTCCACGGACGCCGAGGAGCAGGGCAGGGTGCTCGGCGTGAACCAGTCGCTGGCCGCGCTGGCCCGTGCCGTCGCCCCGACCGCCGGCGGCTTCCTGTACGCCCACTGGTTCTTCGGCGGAGCGTTCGCCGCGGGCGCTCTCGTGATGGGCACCTCGCTGCTGCTGGCCGCTCCGAGCGTGCTGCGGACGCCCCAGCGCGCGTGACAGTTGAGGAACGACCCCGTGATCCGCCTGGACACCGCGAGGCCCGCGGGTGAACGGAGGCGGACCTGGAGGTCCCCGTGCTGCTCCTCGCCACGATCGCTTCGGCCCACGCCACCTGCGGGACGCTGGCCCGCGACCTGGACGCCTGCCTCTCGGGCGGCGACACGCTCGCCACCTGCGCGCCCACGAGCCCCGATCCGGTCTGGCCGGTCTACGAGGCCTGCTGCACCCGGGTGAGCGCTCGCGCCTGCGACGCGACCTGCGCCAGCACGGCCCCGCTCGCGCTGAATCCCGTCGCGAGCCCCGATCTGGCGCTGGCCGCCGACGCGTACTCCGCGGGCTGTGGGCAGGTCGGCACCTGGTGTTCCATGCAGGCACCGCAGGCGAGCCGCATGGCCCCCTGCACGGACCTGGATGTCGCGATGAGCGACGTGCTCGACATGGTCCTCGCGCCGCTGCGCATCGATCCCGCCTGGGGCTCGCTCGTGACCCCGGCCGACCTCGCGGGCCACCCGTTCTTCGGCACCAGCTACTCCTCGGGCGGCCCGGGGGTGGAGGCGGCGCTCCGCTCGTGGTCGCGCGGCACCCCGCTGATCTGGGAGCTGACGCAGGAGGTCCCGTGCCACAACTGCACGGACTTCAGCAGCCAGGTCGTCGTCTGGTGGCCGCTCACCGGAGACGTGGTGCTGCTGGACGGCACCTTCGGCTACGACAGCTGAATCGACTCACGGTTGTCAAGGCCCGCGAATGCGGGCTGCGGAGGCCGAGAATCGGCCGGAGTAACTAGAATCAACGGCGCGGGACGCAGGCCAGGCGGGCGTCCTCGACGGTGCACACCAGATCGTCGCCCGCGGCGATGGGGACGGCCGGGAAGGGCGGGCCGCCCTTGGCCAGGACGTTGCACGTGCCGGCGCCGAGCTTCAGCACGGTCGAGCCGTCGGCGACGGTCGAGAAGCGCTCGCGCATGCCCTCGCTGCAGCGCACCTCGAAGTTGGTGACGATCACGCCGTCGACCTCGATCCGAGCGACGCTCTCGACCTCGGACGGCCCTGCGACCACCGGCCCGTGCGTCACGGCGGGACGGCCCATGGTCACGTGCCGCACCTCGTGCTCGGGATCGGGAGGCGGGGGCGGCGGTGCGAGCCCCGTGTCCACCGGCGTGGGGTGCAGGCTCTGACAACCGCGCTCCTCCTCCGCGGCAGGGGGCTCCTCCCCGTACCACCAGTCGCTCATCGCCTCGTAGACCCGCTCGAACAGCCCGGACTGCGCCTCCTCGGTGGGGGCGTTGGACGCCAGCGCGGGGGCGGCGGCGAGGAGCGCTCCGGCGGCGGCGACCGCGCGGTGGAGGATGCGACCCCGGCCGTCCGTGGTGTACCGCACGCAGACATCGGGCTCGGTGCGCAGCAGCTCGCGCGCCTGGGGCTCCGTCATGGCCGACAGGTCGTGGACGTGGAGCTGGCAGGACGCGCAGAAGCGGCGCCGCTCGTCGCCCGACATCTCCGCCCAGCGCGCGTGGCAGGGTTCGTCGATCCGGACCTGGTCGCGATGCATGGAGCCTCCGTCGCCGACGAACGCCGCGCTGGACCCCGAGCTTACACGGCGATCGCCATCGCCGGACGACCCTCGGGGATCAACGCTCGAACGGCGCTCTCCGACAGGCCCGAGGCCCGCCACCAACGCTCGAGCCGCGTGAGCTGGAGGCGGCCGTGCCGGGCGGTCGCGCGGCGCTGCGCCCGGAGCACGGAGAGCTCGGCGCGCGCGGTCAGGAGGGCGGCGTTGATCCCGGCGAGGTCCGCGGCCATCCACCGGAGGCGGTGCGCGGCGATCGGGTCGTCCGGATCGAGCTCGCGGGCCACGAGGTCCATGACCAGCGGCTTGGTCGCCGGCCCCGAGAAGGCCTCGTCGACGAGATCCTGGTGGCGGGCGAGGGCGGTGTCGCAGCGACGCTCCTCGGCGCGCTGGCGCTCGCGCAGGGCCTCGACCTCCGCCGACCGCTCGCGGATGCGGTCCTGCAGCCCCCGCGCCCGGCTCGCGACCCCGCGGAGGAAGCGCTCGGCGTCCCCCGACCAGGACGACGGCGGCGTGGCGGCGGCGATCAGCGTCAGGTCGATGTCGCGCAGGGTGTCCTCGATGGCGGCGTGCTCGGTGACGACGTGGTCCATGTTCCCTCCCGTCCGCGCGTCGGCGCGGTCACGGCCTGGCCCTACGCAGGACCCGGGCCAACGGGAGAACCTGGAGTATCGGCGGGTGCCCGTCACCCACCGACGGTCGTCGGGGCATCGACGTCGACGCGATGGGGATCGTCGCGGCGACGGACGTCCGTCACCGGGTGATCAGCGCGCGCCGATCCGCACCACCGGCCCGTCGAAGGTCGGCACGCTCACGACGAAGCGATCGGTCGGGTAGCAGAGCGCCTGCTCCTGCAGGACGCCGATGGCCACCGCCTCGCCGAGCCGGAGACTGTCGTAGTAGTCGGAGAAGTAGTGGACGCCCGCCATGTTCCTGGCGATCGCGATGTTGGCGGCGAGCTTGTTCAGCTCCCCCTCGAGCGTCAACGCGCAGGTCGCAGCGTCGCGACGGAGGTGCTGCCCCCCACCGTCCACCACGTACTGAATCGCCTCGTCGCCTGCCTCGTACCGAAGGAACCCCTCGACCTCGTCGGGCTTGCAGTCCTTGGGCTTGGTCTTGACCTCTGGCCTGCATCGGCGGACGAGCACCGTGTCGGTGTCGAAGAACGCCTTGAGGATGGTGACGCAGGCGCCGGCGACCGCAGCGTGGCCCGCGCCGTAGGAGGGGTGCATCGGCGAGCCCTCCTGGAACGCCATCGGCAACAGCGCGTGCTTGGTCCGGGCGCGCACGGCCTTCACGGTGGGGTCGATCGCGGCCTCCAGCTCCGAGAACCGCCCGCAGACGGTCGGGTGGTCGGTCTCGATCGTCTTGGCCTTCTCGATGCGGGCCGCCAGCGCCTCGGGCCGCAGCCGGAGGTGCGTGTTGAACTTCTGGTAGCGGACCGCCTTGAGCGCGCGCGTCGCGACCTCGGTCACCAGCGTCAGGATGTGCGGGCCGCCCCACAGCGCGAAGCCCCCGGCCTGGCGGGCGATGGCGTGGTGGTCTCCCTTGTCGTCGACCGTCGTGTACCTCCCCTGGCCGGAGAGGGCCTGGAACGAGGGATCGAAGGGCGTCCCCATCGCCAGCAGGATCAGACAGGCGTTGAGGTAGGCCTCGTACAGCGCGTCGTAGTGGACATAGGTCGCGAGATCGCGGGGCGTGGTGACGAACCGTCGGCCATCGTCGAACAGGTCCGGGTCGCACTGGGTCGCCGCGCCATTCTGGACGTCGAGCCAGGACTTCCAGTCGGTCATGTAGTCCTGCTGCTTGGCGATGGGCACGCGCTGGTCGATCTGCAGCGCCCCGTACCGGATCTTCCCGTCCTTCAGGCCCGTGCTCCAGGTCTGGTCGGGCGTCCCCACCAGCAGGAACTGGGACACGAACGGGCCGCGCTCCACGCCGGGGCTCGACCCGCGGAACACGGTCTGGGCGTCGAGCTTCCCGGCGGCGTCGGTCTTGCGGGGCCGACCGGGGAAGCCCGCCGTCGCGTACGCCGTCCCGTTGAGGCGCGCGAGCGTCTCGGCGACCGAGCTGTTCGTGGAGCCGGCTTGGAGGTCGGTGAGCGGGACGTCGCGGAGCAGCGCGAGCTCGTAGACCTCGGCGAGCTCGAACGCCAGCTCGTCCGAGCCGAGCCTGGGCGCTGGCGGCATGGTCACGGCCTGCGCGTCCGGACCCTCGAGGTCGAACACCAGGCCCGCGGTCGGCGCCTCCCACGGACGCTCCGGCGCCATCACGCCAGGGACACGAGCGGTGAACGGGTCGACGAAGCCGCCGTCGATCGCCTCGCGGAACGCGCGGAAGTCTGCCGCATCCTCGATCAGGCCGGTCTTGCTTCCGTGCTTCAGCCCCTTGGTGAAGCTCATCGCGTAGTTGGCGGACGCGTAGGCCTGCTCGTCACCATTGGCGCGGTGGTGGACGCGGTTGCGCTCCCTGGCCAGCGACGCCGCGGCGACGCGGACCTCGTACGCAGCATCGGCTCGATCCTTCGACATCTTCGTCCTCCTGGTCGGACCCTCCGTACCCATCGGTGGGCCGTCCCACCCCCAACTCGTGTTGACGTCGAGTCAACGGTGTCGGCCGACAAGGACTTGCATCGAGGGACCGTGTGGGAACCGCGTGAGACGCCCGAACCCGCGGCCGTCGCTACGCCATCGTGCAGGAGGGCCGATGCGCTGGTGGACCTGGACGTGGATGGCGGTGGTCGCGTGCTCGGGGAGCGACGAGGCCAAGGACGAGGCCGACGACGTGGAGGCCGACGCCGACAGCGACGCGGACACGGACGCGGACAGCGACGCGGACGCCGACAGCGACGCGGACACGGACGCGGACAGCGATGCGGACACGGACGCGGACACCGACGTCGCCACGGGCGACACGGGCGGCCCGACGGACACCGGCCCGACGCAGCCGTTCTTCGTCACCGTCCAGAACGACTCGTTCGAGGCCCCGCAGATGTCCGCGGCCAGCGACTGGACCAACGGCGTGAGCGGGTGGAGCGGCGGCGGGGTCGTGTGGCTCGGCCCGGGGAGCATGTTCCAGACGAGCCCGCTCGCGGGGCCCGCGACCGGAAACCAGGCGCTCTTCCTGTTGAACGGCGCCCAGAGCGAGACCGGGTCGCTCCAGGTGGTGCGCGAGGGCTGGACCGTGCACGCGACCGTCGTGGTGGCCGAGCGCCTCGACGCCGGGTTGGGGCAGTCCGGGACCAGCCGGATCGAGCTCGTGCTGAACGGCGTCGTCGCGGCGCTCGCCGAGCTCCCCAACACGACCCTGCGGGCGTCCCACGGCCGGTGGAACCTGCTCGAGACGAGCTTCGTGGTCGACGCCGGGCAGGACGGCCAGACGCTGACCGTGCGCCTGCGGTCGACGGATCCGACGGGGCAGGTGGTGTTCGACAGCGTGGCGGTCGACATCACGCCCTGAGTCGAACGGGGCTATGTGGGCTGCCGATGCCCATCACACCCCTCGGACGCCTGGAGCCTGCACCCGCACCCTCCGCCCCGCGCGTGGCGGTGGTGGTGCCCTGCTACAAGGTCACGGCCACCATCGGCGAGGTGCTGACCGCCATCGGGCCCTGGGCGGACAGCGTGTGGTGCGTGGACGACGGGTGCCCCGCGAGCAGCGGCGACGCCGTCGAGCGCTGGCTCCAGGACCACCCCGACGAGCGCGTGCGCGTCGTGCGGCGTCCGGCCAACGGGGGCGTGGGAGCGGCCGTCGTCAGCGGCTACCGGGCGGCGCTGGCCCACGGCGCGGACATCCTCGTGAAGGTCGACGGCGACGGCCAGATGGACCCCGCGCTCGTCCCCGCGCTCGTCGGACCCATCGTCGAGGGCGAGGCGGACTACACCAAGGGCAACCGCTTCTTCTCGCCGCGGACCGTCGCGGGCATGCCGCCGCTGCGCCTGTTCGGGAACGCCGGCCTGTCGTTCCTGACGAAGCTCTCGTCCGGCTACTGGGACCTGTTCGACCCCACCAACGGCTTCACGGCGCTGCACGCCCGGGTCGCGGCCGAGCTCCCCCTCGACGACCTGCATCCCCGCTACTTCTTCGAGTCGGACCTGCTCTGTCGGCTCGGTGTGTTGCGCGCCCGCGTGGTCGAGCTCCCGGCCACCGCGGTCTACCGCGACGAGCAGAGCCACCTCTCGGAGATGCACGCGCTGCTCACGTTCCCCTGGTTGCACCTGCGGAACCTCGTGCGCCGCGTGGGGTACAACTACTTCCTCCGGAACTTCACCGCCGGCAGCCTCTACCTGGTGGCGGGCGTGCTGCTGTCGGGCTTCGGGGTCGTCTTCGGCGCGGTCGAGTGGATCCGCGGAGCCCTCGCCGGCGACCCCGCGACCGCGGGCACCGTCATGCTCGCCGGCCTGCCCGTGCTCCTCGGCATCCAGTTCCTCATCGCCTTCCTCAACCACGACATCGCCTCGACCCCGCGCGAGCCGCTCCACCCGCGGCTGTCCCGGATCCGCGTGATGTCCCGGGAGTCCGCGTGACCCTGCGTGAGCGCCTCGATCACGTCCGCGAGCGTCGCCGCGCGCTGACCGCCTCGATCGACGCCTTCGGCCAGTTCGAGACCTGGGAGGAGACCTGCGTCCCGAGCTACGTCCACCCGAACCCCGCGGCCGCGGCGGTCAGCTGGTGGCGCCTGTTCGCGGCGGTGAGCGCGGCGAAGGCGCACACGCGCTGGGGCCCCGTGCTCGACTTCGGCGCCTCGGTCGGCGAGCTCGCGCACGTGCTGCCCGCGGAGGCCCGTCCCTACTGGTTCATCGAGCAGGAGGAGCCCGCCGCGAAGGTCCTCGCCTCGATGGTGCCCGACGCGGTGCGCACGACGCTGGAGGAGGCCCCGGAGGGTCGGTTCGCGGCGGTCTTCGCGCTGGACTCGCTGGAACACAACCCGAACTACGGGGAGCTGCTCGACGCGCTGCGGCCCAAGCTCGCGCCGAGCGGCATCCTCGTGCTCTCGGGCCCGACGGAGAACGCGCTCTATCGGCTCGGGCGTCGGATCGCGGGCTTCGACAGCCACTACCACGAGACGAACATCCACGCGATCGAGGAGCGTGCGGCCTCGACCTACGAGCGGGTGGCCGTCCACACCGTGCCGATCGGCGTGCCGCTGTTCCGCATCAGTGTGTGGCGGGGCCGCTGAAGCAGACGGGGGCGTCGCTCACCGAGCTTGCAGGTGGAGGGTCGAGGTCGGGAGTCGAGGTCGAGAGTCGAGGTCGAGGTCGAGCTCGAGAGTCGAGGTCGAGCGTCGAGGTCGAGGTCGAGGTCGAGATCGAGGTTCGAACTCGAGATCGCCCATCGATGTTCCTACCCGCCCTGCTGGCTGACCGGTCGGTGCGTTCGCCCAGGTTTGGCCGTTGCCTGGTTGCTCGGCGTGCCCAGCCCCTCGCATTCTTCCTGTCCCTGTCGACCTCGACTGTCGAATCTCGACCTCGACTCTCGACTGTCGAATCTCGACCTCGACTGTCGAATCTCGACCTCGACTCTCGACTCTCGACTCTCGACTGTCGAATCTCGACCTCGACTCTCGACCTCGACCTCGAGTCCGTCTCCCACTCCACCTCGAGGTCGATCTCCTGGAGGCAGGCGGCGTGCGGATCGACGAGGGCCGACTCGTCCACGTTCATCCCCAGGCCCGTGGTGCGGTAGCGGCCCTCCTCGAAGTCCATCGTCGTCGTGTCCCCGATGTCGCCGTGCGTACGTCGAGGGTCGCGCGGGTCAGGGGTTCGACGAAGCAGTCGTCGAGGAAGCCGTCGATCGGCGCGGCGAGGTGGAGCTGCGGATCCCAGCCGTCGCGCTCGCGGTCGGTGGCGACGACGTAGCCGTCGATCCCCTCGACCCAGAGGTAGGACGGGAGCATGGCGGGCGAGGCGACCCCCGCCCAGGCGTCGTAGCCCTCGAGCTCGGCCTGGGTGAGCCCGGGGACGGTCCAGCTCACGTCGGGTCCGGTCGGCGTGCGGTGGGAGACCGTGATCACGGCTCTCCGCCGCCAGGGAACTGCAGGACCCATGCCACTCAGGGCACGCCCTCGGGACGATGGGGCCAGGTCGCGCAGTCCCAGGGCGTCCGCCGCTTCTGCCCGATGCTGACGCACCACGCCGTGCCGTCGGCCTCCAACCGAACGCTGTGGATGCCTTCGGTGGGGCTCATCGGACGGCACTCGGCGAAGTGCGTGGTGGTGCCGGGGACGTAGGGCACGGCCGCGCTTTCGTCGACGGTGAGGGCCACCGTGAGCGCGCGGTCCGCCTCCTCCCGCACGAGGGGATGGACCTCGAGTGGCAGACCGCAGTCGACACACTCGAGCGCCAGCTCACCGTCGGCGGTGAACGAGTCGAAGGTCGGGTGCAGCCCCACCCGGTAGTCCACGTCCGTCGTCCCGGTTCGCCACTCGCACGAAACGGCCGCGACGGGGAGCGGATCGTCGACGGAGGTGCTGTGGAGCGCCAACGAACCGCTGTGGCTCGTGGGCACAGGGCCGTACCCCTCGGTGTCGACATCGGTCGGGGGCTCGGCTCGCGTACACGCGAAGTAGAAGAATCCGATCATGTCGCTCCGTAGCCGTAGCGGGTGAGGAACGGGCCGCAGATGGCCTCGACGAGGGCGGGGTCCACGTCCACCCGCGGTCCGGGAGGGGCGGGGTTCGCAGCCTCGGCACCGAGCAGCGGCGCCACGTCGTCCGGCATCGGCCGCCCGAGCGCGTCCAGCAGGACCTCGAGCGCGCGCAGCCGGATCGCGCGGTCGCCGCGGAACAGGTCCTCGTAGGTCAGGCGGACGTAGCGGTCGGCGCGCGGCGCGAGGGCCTCGATGTTCTCGTTGCACACGCGCCAGCGCCACAGCGCGCGCCCCACGTCGTCGAGCGCGCCCCACCCCTCGGGCCGCGGCCAGGGGCACGGCGTCACGAAGGGCGCGTGGTCGACGACGTGCCGCCGCCAGCCGCTGGCCTTGAACGCGCGGATCGAGCGTACCCAGCCGACGGGGTGGCGCACGAGGTGCACCAACCGGAGCGGGGAGACCGCGTCGGGCAGCAGGTCCGCGGCCGGGCAGAGCATCGGGTTGATCTCGACGTAGGTGGTGCCTTCGGGCAGCCCGGCCCGCCGCCGCTCGATGCCCGACGCGATGCGCGAGCGCAGGAGGCCGTCGCCGAGGCCGGACCAGGCCCGCACGTTGCCCAGCACCAGCGTCGTGCGGGAGCCCGGCGGCTCGTGGACGACGTGCAGCCCGGGGACGTGGTCGGGGAGCGTCCGGGTGAGGAACACCGTGCCCGTGCGCCCCGCGGAGAGCACCATCACGGTGTCCATCAGGTCCTCCCCGCCCGCGACGCGCGCACGAGCCCGCCGAGCGACACGCCCTGCGTGACGAGGAGCGCCGCCCCGACGGCCCCGTGGAACGCGAGCACCAGCCCGTGCCAGGCGAGGGCGAAGGCGGTGGCGTCGTCCAGGGAGACCGGCCACAGCGCGAGCGCGCGGCTCGCGAAGAGCTCGAAGGACCCCACCATCCCAGGGGTCGGCACCGCCAGCACCCCGCTGATCGTGGCCGTGCACACGACCAGGCCCACCTCGGGCCGCGCCGGCAGGCCCTCGAGCCCGGAGAGCAGCGCCACGACCGTGGAGACGTTGCACCCCCAGACCGCGGCCGAGAGCACCAGCCCCAGCAACGCTCGCCCCACACCGAGCTCGCGCACCGCCGCCGCACCCGAGGCCGCCAGCGCGCCCACCTTCGCGAGCGGGCCCGGCAGCTCGCCCAGCCGAGGCCCGACGATCACGAGCACGACGAGCAGGGCCGCGAGCACCGCCGCCGCGGACGAGGCCGCCACCTGGGCCTCGGGCAGGACGTCGACCCCGCCGACCTCCAGCCGCCGTGGCAGGTCCACCAGCCCGACGAGCGCGAGCATCCCGATCAGCACGAGCAGATCGAGCAGCCGCTCCACCGCGAGCGCCCCGAGCGAGCGCCCCCAGCCCACGCCCCGCTGCGCCAGGAGGTAGGGCCGCACCAGCTCCCCGAGCCGCAGCGGCACCACCTGGATGGCGAGGAAGCCGATGCCGCAGACCACGCCGACCTCGCGCATCGCGGGCCGGTGGTCGCCGAGGAGCAGCCCGAACCGCAGGACGCGGAGGGTGAACGCGCAGCCGATGCCGACGGCCGCGAGCAGCACAGCGCTCGGAGCGAGCCCCGCGAGCGCCCGCCCCACCCCGCGCAGGTCGACCCCCCGCGCCGCCAGGACCAGGCAGACCGCGGTGACGGCGAGGACCACGACCAGTCGCAGGCGTTCCGACACGGCCGCCTCCTATGGCGAATAAGGGGGGGCGGCATGCCCTCCCGGCCCCGGCTCGCAGACGCACCCTGGCTGGTCCTCGACGCGCTCGTGGGCTGGCTCGCGGCGTGGCAGCTCGTCGCGCTGGCGGCGGTCTACGTGGGGCTCTCCTTCGACGTGCTGACCGCGCTCGGCGTGCTGGCCTTCGGGGGGGCGCTGCTCCCCGCGCTGACGCGCCCCTGGGAGGTCCCGGAGCGTGAGGACGAGCCCGTGTCCGCCGTGCGGTGGTGGTGGGTGGTCCCGGCGCTGCTGGTGATGCCGCTCGCACAGCAGGGGCTGGAGAGCCGCGCGATGGCGGTGGGCGTGATGGCCCTGATCACGCTGCCCCTCGCGGCCGTCCACGTCGCGCCGCGCGCCCGGGTCGCGCCGTCCACCGAGCTGCGCGCCGATGCGCTCGACGTCGTCTCGCTCGCGGTCACGGGGGTGGCGGCGACGCTGATCACCACGGCGCTGTGTCGCCCCGACGTGGACGACGGCTACTACCTGAACGAGGTCCTGCAGACGCTGCTCCACCCCGACCTCGCGGTGCTCTCCTTCGACGGCATCCACGGTGTGCCGGGCGCTCCGCTGCAGCAGGTCATCCACCGCCCCCAGACCTACGAGGCGCTGGTGGCCTTCGTCTGTCGTCTGACCGGCGGGGAGCCGCGGACCGTCTACTGGCTGTGGATGCCGGCGGTGGTGGCGGCGCTGTCCCCGCTGGCGTGGTGGAGCGTCGCGCGGCAGCTGGTGCCGAGGCTCGCCTGGCTCGCGGTCCCGCTCACGCTGGGGGTGCTGTGCACCTGGGGCGATGGGCCGCAGACGATCGCGCGCTTCGGTCTGCCGAGGTTGTTCCAGGGCAAGTCGGTGTTCGTGTTCGCGATGGTGGCGGTCGTGGTGCACGCGTCGCTGCGGCACGCCTCGGAGGGGACCTGGCGGTCGGCGCTGCGGCTGGCGGCGGCGGGTCTCGCGGCCAGCCTGTTCACGTCGACGGCGCTGGTGGTGGCGCCGATCGCGGTGGGACTGGCGCTGCTCGCGGGCCTGCGCCCGGACCGTGCCGGACTCCGCACCTTCGGGACCGGACTGCTGACGACGACCCCGCTGCTGATCACCCTGGTGCTGTCGTTCCTCGAGCTCCGCGCGGCGGGCGGGCTGGCCTCCGACGGGTACCAGCAGGCGGACACGACCTCGCTCGGCAACATGCGGTCGGCGCTGGCGTTGGCGTGGCTGGCGTCCGTGCCCTGGTGGATGGGCGACCGCCCCCAGCGCCTGCTGGTGGCCCGCTACGTCGTCGTGTCCGTGCTGATCGTGGCGAGCGGCCTCGGCCCCCTGCTGCTCGGGGAGGTGGTCGCGGACCTGCTGAACTGGCGGACGTTCTGGGCCATCCCGTTCGCCGTGCTGATGGGCGTTGGAGCCGCGTGCGGGCTGGAGTCGGGCTGGCGCGCGGTCGTCACCTGGCGGCCGATGGACGTGGCGCGGGTGGGGTGGTTGGCGCTGTTGGCGACGATGTTCGTGCGCGCCGGTGACTGGTCGGTCGAGAAGAACGGGATCGAGGTCCACTTCGCGCAGCCCAAGGTGAAGCCCGGGTTCGAGGAGCTGGCGGACGCCGTCCTCGCGCTGGCGGGCCCCGACGACGTGGTGGCCGCGCCGCCGGACGCGAGCCAGGCGCTGGCGATGCGCGCGGACAAGCCGAAGCTGGTGGGCGTCTGGGTGCGCTACCTGAACAACCTCACGCGGTTCTGGGGCCAGGAGGAGACCGATCGGCGGCTCGCGGTCCTGGAGTACACGCGCGGGACGAAGCCGATGGGGCTGCCGGCGGACGTCCTGGACACACTCTGCGTCCGGGTGCTCGTGGTCGCGGCGAAGCGCCGGTCCGAGAACGACCGCGAGGGGCTCGGCGCGATCGGGTTCACGATGGTGCGCGAGGTCGCGGGGCACGTGATCTGGGTGCGCCCACGGGAGCGACTGCCGGGCGGCTGCCGCTGAGACGACCGGCGGACGCGTAGGCAGGCATGGCACGTGATCAGGGAGCCCACCACACCTACCGCTGACCACTGACCACGGGCCGCTCCCGCTCCCGCTCCCGAGGCGATGTAGGAGGCGTCGGCGCCGGGTCGAACCTCCGACCACCCGAAGGATGGGACGTGTCGCGAGATACGACCGCATCCCCCCGCCATCTGGCGGCCAAGCCACGCCAACGCGCTGTGCCGGCGTGTTCGGGAGCGGGAGCGGGAGCGGAGGCACCTGCGGAGCAGATCGGGCTGGCTTCAAGGGATCGCGGGTTGGTCGTTCCCTGGGGGCCGTCCGAGGTATGCCGGCGCGGCTTCCGAGCATCGCGCCCACTGACCACTGACCACTGACCGCTGACCACTGACCACTACGATCCCCAGGACACCAACCAGCTCGACAGCACGATGTTCGCGGCCGAACCCTGGTAGTCGTCGCCGCGGAACAACGCTTCGTACGTGACCTCCACCGACGACCCCGGCGTCACGTCGCTGGTCACGTCCACCCGGATCGGGTCCACCTGCTTCCCCGGGCACCAGTTCGACCGGCCGTAGAACCACGTCCCGTACTGGTTCGGCACCGTGCCGTCCGCGATCTGCTCCTGACAACCGGTGGCGCTGCCCGCGTCGGACAGCGAGATCGCGTGGTCCGCGCCGCCGACGCCGAAGTGGTGGTCGGTGACGCAGAACTCCGCGCAGTTCCACGGAGCCTCGCCGCCGTGCCCCGTCACCAGGACCACGAGCTCCACGCGCTCTGCGCCCGCGGGGACCTCCACCGTCACCGGTGGGTGGGCGTCGTTGTACGTCGGGTTCAGGCCGCCGCCCGTGAACAGCGGCGTCACCGCCAGCGGGCGCAGCGCCTCGTCCTCGTCGTCGTGGAACAGCAGGTCCAGCGTCACCTCGTACGGCTGGATGGACTCGAACGTGATCGCGCGCCGCTCGCCCGCGTGCAGCAACGGCAGCAGGTGGCTCGCGTCCACCAGCCAGCGCCCCTCGCGGTGGTAGGTCGTGATCCACCGGCCGAGCTCCGTCGGGCAGCTCGCGTCGTCCTCACCCTCGCAGAGCCGGGCGTAGACGAGGTAGTCCCAGGCCGGGCACTCGCCGACCTCGCCCTCGCCCACGCAGTCCAGCGTCAGCTCGAGGTCCAGCGCATCGTAGCGCTCGAGGTCCGAGGGCACGTCGATCACCGCGGTGGTGTGGGCGCCCGTCCACCCCGGGTCCTCGATCAGCAGGCCGTCGAAGGCCCGCACCCGCGTCGCGGCCCAGCCCGCCACCAGGTGGTCGCGCTGCGCCTCCGCGTCCCAGGCGACCGCCTCGTTCGCGGCGAACGACACGTTGGACTGGAACCAGCCCATCGAGCCGTCGTACCGCGCGCCGTCCGCGAAGCTGCCGATCCAGCGGATGTGCTGTGTGCGGTCGATGCCGAAGCCGAAGCCCGGGTCCGTCAGCGGCGCGTCCACCCAGCTCCCCAGGGAGCCTGCGCGCCCCGCGACGATATGCACCCGACCGTCCAGCTGCTCGCGCTTGTTGGCGCCGAGCGCGTCGAAGGCCGCCGCGAGGTCCGTGTCCAGCTGCGCGAGCTCGGCCTCCGCCTCCCCGTCGCTCGGCGCGTTCGACACGAAGAACAGGCGCGTGTGGCGCGGCAGGGCGCGGAGCAGCTCCTCGAGGTCGCGGGACCACAGCGCGAACGGGTTGCCGCCCTCCTGCGTGGGGCGCGAGGGGACGAAGAGCAGCGACTCGCACCCGTCCCAGCGCTCGCTGCGGACGTACCGGGTGCCGTCGCGCAGGTCGAGGGCCACGTCGTCGGCGAGGGCATGGAGCCCCGTGCCGTACGGCCCCTGCTGGAAGCTCGCGACGGGCAGGCCGTCGTCGCAGGTCGCCTCCGTCGACGTCGTCGGGGGCGTCGTCGACGTCTCCGGATCCTGCCTACAGCCCACCGCCAGCGCGAACCACCACATCCCGCCAACGTACCCTCAGCGGGACGGCCCGGTGGGTGAAGGGGGAGGATGGCCGATCAGCGGGGAGCGATCGCTGGGAACCGGTCGTCCAGCGGACCTCGGGTCACGGCGCCGCTGCGGGAGACCGTGAGCACCGAGGGTGTCCAGCCCCGCTGCCAGGTGAACACCACCTGATGGACACCATCGTCGTCGATCACGGCCGGGATCGAGGGATCCCAGGTGAAGGTCAGGTCGAGCTCGCCCTCGTCGGTCCATCGGGCAGCCAGCAGCGCCTCGGCCGCGGTGTCGATCGGGCCCAGCAGCTCCAGCAGCTCGTCACGGCGCCAGGCCGCACCCGCCGTTCCGTCCCTCCTCACCCAGTATGGCTCGAAGTCCTCCTTGTGGTTCCATCGTCCTGGGGAGGCGCGCACCCAGTTCCAGGACGATCGCACTCGACCCATGGGAAACTCGGTGGCACACCTGTCCTTGGCTGGGCCCGTCACGATGTCACAGGGCCCGAAGCCCTCGCCATCCGCTGCCTGCCACACAGCTCTCCCCGCGGGGAAGTCCAGCACGCGGACACCGACGAACACGACGTCCTCGTCCTCGAGATGGAGGTATTCGCCTGCGAACGTGAGGCTCTCCTCGAGACGGACTGCTTGGAGTGCCGGATCAGGGGTTGGTACGAGCGGAATGGCGTGACGCTCCATTCCTGTCGGCGCGCCACACGCGAGCAGGAGCAACGTCACCGTCCGTCCTCCCCCCAGGCCCGGTTCGTCTCGGATCCCGGCAGGATCGCCCATCGGTTCCCGGTGAGCTGGTCACAGTCTTCGCCCGTCCAACGCTGCGCTGGTCGGGTGTGTCCTCGGATGGGCGACAACACCTCGTGCCTGGTCTCCGGTCCCAGACGAAAGCCCTGACAGCACTCGTCGAGCCACACCGTCCTCAGTGCGGCGACCTCCCCCGACGCATCGCGGCGCCGGACCAGACTGGGGATCGGTCGGCCAACGTCTACGCAACGGCCATGTTCCCAGGACTGGTCACCCAGGTCGGCGCAACCCGGATCACGACCGCACAGTCGCATCCCCATGTCCCGAACCCGTATCGCCACGAGGGGCTCGTCCAGCGGCTCGTCCCACTGGCTCTCACATCGCTGGGGGCCTGCTGCGGATGCTGGGCTCAGCACGACGACACCGCGCAGGCCTCGCTCTCCCGGTGCCGAGAACGACAGGTCCAGGAAGCCCTCGACGCAGATGGGGCCGCCGTCGCCGTCCCGCCAGCCCCGTGTGTCGGTCTCGAAGGTCACCCCATCGGTCACGGTCAGGACCGCTGACAAACACAGACCGTCGGGTGCGACGACGTCGATTCGCAACCACACACTGTGGACGCAGTCCGGTCCGCTGGGTTCGCCGTCGAACGTCGCGATGACGGGGAGGGTCGCCGGATCCTGCCACACGGTGGTCGATGTCGCCGGCTCCCGGTAGGGGAGGAAGAGGGTCGGCGCACCTCGCACCACGCATTCCGCGATGCCGAAGTGCTGCATCTCCATGGGAACAGACGTTACGACCGGCGCCAATGTTCCCGTCCCGCGAATGAGGGGGCGCCACGCTCGGGCAGGTTCGGTCCATCACCGAAAATCGTGGTAGAACTGGGAGATGAACGCATCGGTCGGACGATTCCTGCCGCGCCATGCCTGCACACCCTACCACCGACTCGAGCTCGCAGGCGTCGACCGGTGATCGGGCTCCTCCTGGCTGGGTGTGTCCGTCCGCCGCCCACCGCAGTGTCCACGTCGACGGACGAGGACGGAGACGGCTTCGGCCCGCTGGAGAACGACTGCGACGACGCGGACCCGTCACGCCATCCGGGCGCGGAGGAGGTGGTGGGGGACGGCATCGACCAGGACTGCGACGGCAGCGACCAGCGCACCACCTCGCTGGCGGAGGTCGCGCGATGGCGGATGGTCGGGGACGGGGAGTACGACAGCTTCGGGACCTCCGTCGCCTGCTCCCCCTCCCGAGTGGGCGAGCTCCGGTCCGCCGTCGCGATCGGCGGGGACGAGGGCGGCACCAGCACCTCGACGGTGACGCCGACGGTGAGCTGGTCGTCACCGCCGCGACCGCCTATCGTCCCGACCCCCACACGGGCGCGGTGTTCGTGTTCGACCCGGTGGCGGGCGAACGCGTCGTGCCCGAGCAGGCCTCGGTCTGGGTCGAAGGCACCTGGCTCCAGAACGCCAACGGCACCCTGCCGGTGGGAGACCTGGACCACGACGGCACCGCCGAGCTGCTGGTCGGTGAGGCGAACATGGACTGGGAGGCTCCCGGGCGGATCTTCGTGTATCGAGGCCCGGACCTTGGTCGTCACACCACCACCGACGAGGCCTGGCTGACGGTCGACCCCATCGAGCCGCACTCCAACACCGGATGGTCCCTCGGAATCGGCGATCCGAACGACGATGGGGAGCCCGATCTGTTGCTCGGCGAGTACAACGCCGAGCCTCATGGTCAGATCACCGTCGTCCCCGGCCCCGCCATCGCCTGGGACGCCGAGGACGGCCTCCTCCTCAGCGGATCGGGTGACGACGACAGCTTCGGGACCTTTCTCTCGGTCGCCGATCTCGACGGGGACGGCGTCGATGACGTGGTCGTGAGTGCCCACGTCGGCGGCGGGGGTGGTGAACGCCGGGGGTCCGCCTACGTCTTCCTCGGGCCCATCACGGGGCCGATCGACAGCTCGCAGGCCGCGATCCGGATCCACGGGGAGACCGACCTCGCCTGGATGGGTGCGGGTGTGGTGACGGGTGACTTCGACGGGGACGGCGCCACCGATCTGGTCGTGGCCGCCCCCAGCGACTGGTACTTCTCCTACCACCGGCCGGGCCTCGTGTACCTGTTCCGTGGACCGCTCTCTCCCGGGGAGCTGCGTGCCGAGGACGCCGCCGTGATCTGGCGCGGCAGCGAGGGCGGCGAGCAGCTGGGCTGGTCGATGGCTGCGTGCGACCTGGACGGCGACGGCGACGACGAGCTGGTGGTCGGAGCGCCGGGCACGGCGATGGGCGAGGAGCTGCGAGGCCGTGTCTACGTGGTGGATCCTCTGTAGGAGGCTGTGGGGCGTAGGCCGCGGAGCCTCGCCCACAGCCTCCTCCCGTGCCCGTGCCCGTGCCCGTGCCCCAGGGCGACCGATGACCCGGTCAGATCCTGGGAGTCCACCCCGGGAGCGTTCGACTGCGAGCGGCTGGAGGTGTTCGGACACCCCATGGCCCCGCCGGTGCGAGCTCCGGAGCTACGGCGACCGATGGTGCCGGTTCCAGCGCCGCTGATGGGCACGGGCACGGGCACGGGCACGGGCACGGGAGGAGCAGGGCTACGCCCCACAGGCTCTTAGCGGGACGGCTCTGCGGGAGGGAGGGTGGAACCCACGCGATACCAGACCAGCCCCTCTACAGGGACCCGCGCGACCGCGACGCTCGCGGCCACCTCGGCGGGCACGGTCACCGGCTCGCTCGGGACCGCCGTGAGCAGCACCGGGTCCTCCGGCAGCGACAGCACCTCGGCGCGCGGCCACAGCAACGCGAGCGCCAGCGCGGCCGCCCCGAGCGGGACCAGGCCGACCCACCAGACCGCGCGCCGTCGCCGGTGGTCGAGGCGCTCGCGGAGCGCGTGCAGCCCGCCGGGTGGAGGCGTCAGCGACGGCAGGATGTCGTCGAGCTCAGGCATCGTGGACCTCCAGGACCCCGCGCAGGCGGCGCACGGCGGCGTTGCGTCGCGATCCGACCGTGCCCTCGGCGACGCCGAGGATGGCGGCCGCGTCGCGGTAGGACAGACCGGAGAAGTGGGTGAGCAGCAGGGCCTCGCGCTCGGCGTCGGGGAGCGCCTCGACGGCGGCACGCACCTCGCGGGCGCGCTCCACGCCGAGCAGCAGCGCGTCCGCGCCTGGGCGCTCGTCGGGGCGGTCGCGGTCGATGCCGAAGAACGTGCGCAGGCGGTGCCAGCGTCGGCGCTTGCGGCACAGGTTCAGCGTGATCCGCCAGACCAGGGGCTCGACGGTCTCCGGACGCACCTCGTCCCGCTTCGCCCACAGACGTACGAACGCCTCCTGGACGAGCTCGCGGGCCTCCTCGGGCTCCCACGTCCACCGGAACGCCGCGTTGTACAGCGGCCGCTCCAGCCGGACGTAGAGCGCCTCGAGGGCGGCCCGATCGAACGGGCGCGCCTCGGTGGTCACCGGACGCCGATGATCTCGGGGCGGACGAGGATGTAGAGCGAGCCCGCGCCGCCGGTCTGCGAGAGCACGGCGACGGTGCCGTCCTTCAGCGCCAGGCGCGTGCGCACCTCGGCCGCGGGCCCCACACCGACCTCGACGTCGGCGATCACCGTTCGCGACGTGGGCTCGATGGACGCGATCTGGGTCAGCTTGAGGTCCTGGTCCTCGATCTGCCCCTGCTGCCCGTCGAGCGTGCGCAGGTCCCGCGTGGCGACGAGCGAGAGCGCCATCGGCCCGTCGGTCGCGACGAGGGTGTCGAGGGTGGCGCTCAGCGCCTCCAGGCCGGGTCCGCGCGTGGTCTCGGCGGCGGGCTCCCCGCGCACGAACCACCAGCGCAGGTCGACGTTGCTGGGCGGCGGCGGAGGAGGACCGTCGACGACCCGCTTCACCACGGCGTCGACGCCCGCGACCACGGTGGCCGGCCCGACCACCACGAGCGAGCCGCCGGGCCCCTCGGTGGCGTCGCCCTGGTCGCGGAGCACGCGGTCGAGCGAGGCCACCAGGCGGGGAGCGGCGCCGGGCGGCAGGTCCCAGGTGCGCAGGACCGCGGGGACGTGTTCGGGCGGAGCGGGCTGGGAGCAGCCGATGGCGAGGAACAGGGCGGGGAGCAGGGACTTCACGTGACCTCCGGGTTGCTCCTGGTCCTACCCCTGGGTCCGTGGATCCTTCGCGATTCGTTGAACTTCTTGATGCCTCGCTCGCTACGCTCGCTCGGGGCACGCTCGCTTCGCTCGCTGGCACGCTCGCTTCGCTCGCTGGCACGCTCGCTTCGCTCGCTGGCACGCTCGCTTCGCTCGCTGGCACAGCAGGTCGGTCGCTGCGCTCCCGGCCCCCTCACCCCAGCCGTTTCCCCCTGTGGGGGAGAAGGGGAGGGATCGCGCCCTCCACCCGAGGCAGCGACCACCCCTTCCACAGCAGGTAGATCGCCGGGTAGACCGTGAGCTCGAGCAGGAAGCTCGTCGTGAGCCCGCCGACCATCGGCGCCGCGATGCGCTTCATCACGTCCGCGCCCGTCCCCGTGCTCCACAGGACCGGGAGCAGGCCGATCATCGTCGTGAGCACCGTCATCGCCTTCGGCCGGATGCGGCGCGCCGCGCCCTCCACCACCACCTCGCGCAGGGCGGCCCGATCGGTCAGGCGTCCCTCGCGCTGCGCGTCGGCGTGCGCGAGGTCCAGGTAGAGCAGCATCACCATCCCGGTCTCGGCGTCGAGCCCCGCGAGCGCGATGAGCCCGACCCAGACGGCGACCGACAGGTGGTAGCCGAGCCACCAGAGCAGCCACACGGCGCCGACCAGCGAGAACGGCACCGCGAGCAGCACGATGAACGTCTCGGGCGCGGAGCCGCGGTTGAGGTAGAGGAGGACGCCGACCAGCAGGAGCGTGAAGGGGACGACGACCAGGAGCCGCTCGCTGGCCCGCTGGTAGTACTCGAACTGCCCCGCCCACGCGATGGCCACGCCCGGCGGCAGGTCGAGCCCGGCCACGACACCCTTCGCGTCGGCGACCCAGTCGGCGAGCGGCACATCGCCGGGATCCACGAACACGAAGCCGACCAGACGCCCGTCCTCGCTGCGCACCATGTCCGGGCCCGTCGTGTGCCGCAGGTCGGCGACGTAGGACAGGGGGACCTGCGTGCCGTGGGCCGTGCGGACCAGCACGCGGCCGAGCTGCTCGGGGTCCTCGCGGAAGGCGCGCGCGTAGCGGACGGCGATGGGGTACCGCTCGCGGCCCTCGACCGTCTGCTCGACCGTCATGCCGCCGATGGCCATGCTGACGACGTCGTTGACCTCGTCGACGCTCACGCCGTACCGGCCGGCCCGCTCGCGGTCGACCACCACGTCGAGGTAGAAGCCGCCCGTCGCGCGCTCGGCGAACGCGCTGCGGGTCCCGGGGATCCGCTCGACCGCCTCCGCGATGCGGACGGCCGCGTGCTCGATGGTGTCCAGATCGGGCCCCGTGACCCGGATGCCGACCGGCGCGCGCACGCCCGTCGCCAGCATCTCGGTGCGCGTCTGGATGGGCATCCACCAGATGTTCGGCATGCCCGGGATGCGCACGGTGCGGTCGAGCTCGCCCACCAGATCGCCCCAGGTCAGGCCCGGGCGCCACTGGTCCTCGGGGAGCAGCTCCACGACGACCTCGGCCATCCCGAGCGGCGCCGGGTCGGTCGCGGAGTCCGCGCGCCCCATCTTCCCGAACACGCGCTTCACCTCGGGGATCGACGCGATCTGCCGGTCCATCGCCTGCAGCACGGCGGTCGCCTCGGTCGGGCCGATGCCGGGGGGTGCGGTCGGCATGTACAGCAGGGAGCCCTCGTTCAGCGGGGGCATGAACTCCGACGAGAGCGACCGCCACGCGGGGATCGTGCCCACGACCGCGACCGCTGCGAGCAGCACCACCAGCGCCGGCACGCGCAGGACGAGGCGGACGACGGGCTCGTACAGCCGGACCAGCCAGCGGTTGAGCGGGTTGCGCTCCTCGGTGGGGACCCGTCCGCGGATCAGGAGCACCGCGAGCGCGGGGGTGAGGGTGACCGCGAGCAGCGCCGCGAAGGCCATCGACCAGGTCTTGGTCCACGCGAGCGGGTGGAACAGGCGGCCCTCGGTGCCCGTGAGCGCGAACACCGGCAGGAAGCCCGCCGTCATGACGAGCAGGCTGAAGAAGATGGAGGGACCGACCTCCTGCATCGCGCCGATCACGACGGCGCGGCGGTCGGCGGCCTCGTCCGCCTCGGAGAGCCGCTTGTGGACGTTCTCGACGAGCACGATGCTCGCGTCCACCATCGCCCCGATCGCGACCGCGATGCCGCCCAGCGACATGATGTTCGCGGTCACGCCGAGCCAGGCCATCGGGAGGAACGCCAGCAGCACGGCGACGGGCAGCGTGAGGATGGGGAGCAGCGCGGAGCGGGCGTGCAGCAGGAAGAGCCCGATCACCAGGGCCACCACGAGCATCTCCTCGACCAGCGTGTGGCGGAGCGTGTCGATGGCGGCCTCGATCAGGGTGGACCGGTCGTAGGTGGGGACCACGCGCACGCCGTCGGGCAGCTGGACGCGCGCGAGCTCCTCCTCCACGGCGTCGATGACGGTGAGCGCGTTGGTGCCGTGCCGCATGATCACGATGCCGCCCACGACCTCGCCGTCGCCGTCGAGATCGGCGATGCCACGGCGGGGCTCGGGCACCACCTGCACCTCGGCCACGTCGCCCACGCGCACGGGGACCCCGCGCTCCGACATCAGGGGTGCCGCGGCGAGATCGGTCGTGCGGGTGGCGTAGCCGCGGCCGCGGATCATCAGCTCGTGCCCGCCCACCTCGATCGAGTGGCCGCCCGCCTCGCCGGATGCGCCGCGGACCGCGCGGACGACCTGGTCGAAGTCCACGCCGTAGGCCCGCAACCGATCGGGGTCGACGGCGACCTCGTACTGCTTGACGAAGCCGCCGACGGGCGCGACCTCGGCGACCCCGGGGACGGCCTCGAGCGCGTACTGCAGCGTCCAGTCCTGGAGCGCGCGCAGCTGCTGGAGATCGAGCCGGCCGCTGTCGTCGACGAGCGCGTACTCGTACACCCAGCCCACGCCGGTGGCATCGGGCCCGAGCTTGGGCTCCACGCCGTCGGGGAGCGCGTCGCGCAGCGTCGCCAGGATCTCGAGGACGCGGCTGCGCGCCCAGTAGAGATCCGTCCCCTCCTCGAACACGACGTAGACGTAGCTGTCGCCGAAGGTGGAGGTCCCGCGCACGACGTCGACGCCGGGTGCCGAGAGCAGCGCGGCGGACAGCGGGTAGGTGACCTGGTCCTCCACCAGATCCGGCGAGCGGCCCGGCCACTCGGTGTAGACGATGACCTGGACGTCGGACAGGTCGGGGATGGCGTCGAGCGGGGTGCGCTGCAGCGACAGCCAGCCGAGGACGGCGGCCGCGGCGACCAACAGCACGGTGAACGCCGGGTTGTGCCCGCACCACGCGATGACCCGCGCGATGACCCCGTGTTCGTCGTGATCAGCGGGACCCATCGCCCGCCTCCCAGAGCTCGGTCGCGGCGCGCATGCGGCTCTCGGCGGCGACGAGGAAGGTGCCGCTGGTGACGACGGTCTCGCCCTCGCGCAGGCCCGAGCGCACCTCGAACGCGTCCTGGCCGCGCGCGCCGACCTCGATCGTGCGCGGGATCAGCCGCCCGCCGTCCCCCTCGACGAACACCAGCCGACGCTCGCCGACGTAGAGCACCGCGGAGTCGGGGACGACCAGCCGCTCGCCCAGCGGGACCTCGAAGCGAACGTCGGCGTACATCCCGGGCAGTAGCCGCTCGTCGACGTTCTTCAGGCGCAGGCGCGCGGTGCGGGTGTGCTCGGCGGCGCCCACGTTGGGCTGGAGCAGGTCGACGCGGGCCTCGAAGCTCTCGCCGGGGAGGTTGGGCAGCGTGATGGCGGCGACGGCCCCCTTCGAGACGTAGGGCACGTCCTGGCTGTACACCTGCGCCTCGACCCAGACCTCGGACAGCGGCGCGATGCGGAACACGCGCTGGCCCGCGGCGAACGCGGAGCCCTCGACCACGTCCTTCTCGACGACGTAGCCGGTGACCGGGGACAGGATCGGGGTCTCCGTGTCGGGCTCGCCCGCGGCCGCCAGCTCGTCGATCTGGCGCGACGTGAGGCCGAGCAGCTCGAGGCGGCGGCGGCCGGCGCGGGCGAGCGGGTCGTCGGCGCCGCGCGCGCGGGCGAGGAGGAACTCCTGCTCGGCGGCGAAGAGCTCGGGCGAGTACAGGACGAACAGGACCTGGCCCTTGCGCACCTGCTGACCGGTCTCGTCGACGCGCAGGTCGCGGATGAAGCCGCCGACGGTGGGGACGATGTCCTCGATGCGCGTCTCGTCCCAGCGGATCTCGCCGAGCGCGCGCACGTCGACGGTCAGCGAGCGCCGCTCCACGGGGCCGGTGCGGATGCCGAACTGCTGGCGTCGGCCGGCGTCGATGGTGACGGCGCCCTCGTCGCCCGCGCCCGGCGTGGGGCCGAGGCTGGTCCACTCGGACTCCGAGCCGCAGCCCGGCATGGCCCGACCCATGTACGGGTTGTCCATGGCGGCGTCGGCCTGGATCCACTTCGGGAAGGTCGACGTCATCGGGCACGAGAAGACGTGCAGGTCGCGGGTCAGCCGCGGCTCGGCGCTCGCGACCGCGATCAACGCGCGGTTCAGCTCGGCGTAGTGGGCCCGGGCTCCGGCGAGGTCGGAGGCACGGCCCATCGCCCGGGCCTCCGTGCGGGCGAGCGCGAGCCACTCGCCGACGCGGGCGTCGGCCTCGCGCGCGGAGGGCAAGGCCAGGTCGATGCGATCCCCGATCTCGCCGCCGATCGCCGCCAGCCCGTCGGTCCGATCCTTCGCGAGCAGCGCGCGCGCCTGGTCCGCGGCCGCCACCGCCTCGCGGAGAGGGGCGAGCACGGCGTCGGGGAGCTCGGTGTCGGGCAGGTCGACCGGGGTGGGTGGTGCCGGGCGGTCCTGCTCGCCGACGAGCCCGCGGCTGCCGACGGTGAACGCCCAGCTAGCGCGACCGCCCGGCGTGTCGACGTCCAGCGTCCAGCCGCCGCCCATGGGCAGGTCGAAGGAAGCGAGCCACAACCCGTCGCCCGCGGGCTGCACGTCGGCGCGGGCGTGCATCTCGGGCATCGCCCCCATCTGCGGCATGATCGCGTCGACGACGGGTGGCTCGGTCACGGGGCTGTCCCCCCGGCGGACGTCGAGCCACACGTGGTTGCCGGCGGTGCCGGGCGGATCGGGGTCGAGCACGGCGCGGACGGTCACGTCGCCGGCGCTGGCGATGGCGGCGCCGTCGAAGGAGGGCGGCTGCTGGCCGCAGGCCCACAGGAACATCGCGATCACGGGGCACCTCCGGCGATCCGGCCGCTCGCGGCCTCCATCGCGGCCCGTTGCTGGTGGAAGGCGGCGGTGGCGTCCAGCGCGGCGCGCTCGGCGTCGAGCAGGGCGCGCTCGGCGTCGACCACGTCGTCGAACCCACCGGCGCCCGTCTCGAACGCGATGCGCGACGCCTCGAGTCGCTGACGGGCCAGGGGGAGCAGGCGCTCGTCGAGCAGCGCCCATCGGTCGGCGGCGGCGACGGCACCGAGCCGCGCGGCCTCCACCTCGGCGTCCGCGCGGTCCTCGAGGGCGGTGGCGGTCGCGCGCGTGGCGGCGAGCCTGGCGGAGGCTGCGTCGACCTCCGCGCGGCGCGCGCCGACGTGCAGCGGGACCTCCGCGCCCAGCTCCACCATCCAGCGGTGCTCGGGCATCGGCCACATCGTGCTGTACGAGGTCCCCACGGTGAGATCGGGGACGCCCGCGCGGCGTGCGGCGCGGACGCGCTCCTCGTCGGCCTCCGCGGTATGCCCCAGGGCGCGCAGGTCGGGGCGGTCGACGTCCTCGGGCTCGGCGAGCGCTGACGGCGGCGTCGTCTCGGCCGGCGCGGGCAGCGGCTCTCCTCGGGCGACGTGCAGCAGCGCGCGCATCCGGGCCTCGACCGTCGCGATGGCGGCGTCGGCTTCGAGGACGTCGAGATCGATCGACGCCAGGAGCACCTCGGCGCCGAGCGGTGCCGACTGCGGCGCGCGACCGACGGTGTAGCGCCCGGTGGCGGAGACCCGCAGCTGCTCGGCGAGGGCGCGGTGGTCGTCGATCAGCGCTCGCTCCTGGCGCAGGCGCCACCAGTCGTCCCAGGTCTGCGCGGCCGCGAGCGCGAGCGCGCGCCGCGTGTCCTCGACGCCCTCCTCGCTGGCGGCGGCGGCCGCGCGGGACGCGAGGCGCTGGAGGTGGACCCGGCCGGAGAGCACGATGCGCTGGGTCACGCTCGCCGAGACCCCGATGTGCTCGGAGCCGAGCGAGAGCGGCGCGGTCCCGAGCATGACCATGGGGTCCGGACCGGCGGGCGCGGACGCGTCGCTCAGCGCTGCGCGCGCGGCCTCCTCGGCGGCGTCCACGGTGGGGTTGGCCTCGAGCACGGCGGTCACGAGTGCTGTGCGATCGCACGGATCCGGCAGCGCGGCCCCGAGCAGCCACGGCAACAGCGCCGCGACGCGGAGGGGAGGGGACATGGGAGCATCCTGGTGGGAGGTGGGCGGCGCGCACCGACGACCGTCGTCGGCGCGGGGCGCTGCCCCTCACAGCAGCAGGGAGCGGTGCTCGAGCCAGACGTCCGCGACGGGTCCGGCGGGGTCGTCCGGTGGCGGGCCGAGGGCCGGCGGGGCCCGGAGCCTCCGGGGGATGGTCAAGGCCAGGGTGCGAGGCGCGGGCGACGGGTCGAGTGCGACGGCCGCTTCCGCTGCGGGCAGGGCGGGGACCGCGGGCAGGACGGGTACCGCGGCCTCGTCGTCGCGCTGGTCGTCGGCGACCACGGTGCAGCAGTCGTCGTCGCCGTCGTCGGACGCTCGAGCCTGCTTCTCCGGACAACAGGGCGATGCGTGCAGTGTGTGGTGGCCGCGGCAGTGGATCGCGCCGATCAGCGCGGGACCCCGCGGCAGGAGCAGGGTGACGAAGACCAGCGCTGCGACGGCGGCACGCCACATGTCGGACAGTGTACCCTCGTGGTCGGGAGGTGTCGTGTGAGGTGCCCGAGGTGTGGGACCGACGACCTGGTCCAGGGCCGGTACCACAAGGTCCCGCTGTCGCGGTGCGACAAGTGCGGCGGCGTCTACGTCGAGATCAAGCACAACGTCCACTTCCTCGACGCCCTCGCGAAGGACCTGGCGGCCGAGGTGAACCTGGACACGGAGATCCCGCCCCACGAGGGTCAGGACGCGGTCGCGCTCTGCCCGCGCTGCTCGGGCGCCATGGAGCGCTTCGGTTATCTCGGGACCAACCGGGTCTACCTCGACCGGTGCGGGCGCTGCATGGCGCTGTGGCACGACGGCGACGAGCTCGGCACCACGGCCGCGCTGCACGCGCGCACGACGATGCGGCTGCAGTCTCGGGCGGTCTCCCGCCGCGAGGACGAGGACGACCAGGAGCGTCGGCTGCACTCCATGATGATGAGCCGCATCGCCATGAGCCGCGGCTTCACCATGGGAGGCTTCTGACGATGGACAAGGTGAAGAAGAGCGATGCCGAGTGGCGGGCGCAGCTGACGCCCATGCAGTTCCACGTGTTGCGCGAGGCGGGCACGGAGCGGGCCTGGACGGGTGAGTACACCGACACGAAGACCGTCGGGACCTACGTCTGCGCCGGCTGCGGCGCGGAGCTGTTCTCCTCGGTACACAAGTTCGACAGCCACTGCGGTTGGCCGTCGTTCTTCGACCCGCTGGCGTCGGCGGCGGTCGCGACGCGGGTGGACCGCAGCCACTTCATGGTGCGGACGGAGGTGCTGTGCGCGCGCTGCGACGGTCACCTGGGGCACGTGTTCGAGGACGGCCCGCCGCCGACGGGCCTGCGCTACTGCATCAACAGCGCGTCGCTCCGGTTCGAGCCGAAGACCTGAGCGCGCGGGCCGCGCCTACTGCTTCTGCTCGGGCGGGAGCGAGTCGAGGAACGCCTGCCACTGGGCGTTCTCGTTCAGCGAGAGATCGCAGCCCTTCTTGCGGGCGCTGGCCTCGATGTCCTCGATCCGCGACGCGCTGCTCGGGTGCGTCGAGAGGAACTCGGGGATCTCGACGCCGTTGCTCTCGGACGTGAGCTTCTCGAAGAAGCCGGCGGTGCCGTCGGCGGCGTAGTCGGTCTCGCAGAGGTAGCGGACGCTGTACTCGTCGGCTTCGGCCTCGTCCTCGCGCGAGAACTCGAGGCCCACGAGCCCGGCGGCGATGTCGCCCGCGAGCCCGCTGTCGCCGCCGGTCACGAGGTTCAGGAGCTCGGTGATCCCGTACGCCTTCGTGAGCTGCTCGGTCGAGTGGCGGTTCGCGGCGTGCGCGATCTCGTGCCCCATGACGCCCGCGAAGTGGTCCTCCACCTCGAGGTACCGCAGCAGCCCCGTGTAGACGTAGATGAAGCCGCCGGGCGCCGCGAACGCGTTGAGCGTGGCGTCGTCGTAGATGAGGTGCGTCTCCCACTCGAACTTCTTGGCGTACTCGACCTCGCCGGTCGCCAGGATCTCGTCGCGGATGCGATCGAGGTGGCCGTAGGCGTCCGGGTACTCCGAGCGGTCGAGGATCACGCCGTACTCCTCGGGGTGGGCGGCGATCTCGTCGGCGAGCTGCTGCCCGAGGTCGATGTCGTCCTGCACCGTGAACAGGTTGATGTCGGTCAAGGTGCCGGCATCCTCGCAGCCGACGAGCAGCAGCGCGGACAGGGGGACGAGCAGGCGACGCGACATGGACCCTCCAGGTCCAAGGTATACGACGCGACCCCCCATCGTCTTCACGGGAGGGCGGCGGCCGAGGCGGACGCGTCGTCCTCGAGGAGGGAAGCCAGCGCGGGCCTGGCTGCCACGATGTCGTGCGCGACCAGGGGGGCGGTGGCCCGATCCACCGCATCTCGCGCGAGCGCGGTGGCCCGCGCGAGGTCCCCGGCGCGGACCTCGATCTCGGCGAGGTCGGCGAGCATCTCCGGGAGGAGTGCGGCGACGTCGGGATCGTCGATGGTGGTCGAGAGCGTCAGCGCCCGCTCCAGCGAGGCCCGCGCGACATCGTCGACGTTGCGGTACGACGCCGCGGCGCCCCGACGGGACAGGAGCAGGACGAGCTCGGCGGCCTCCTCGCGGGTCCGCGGCTCGAACGACTCGATCTTGTCGAGGTGCCCGAGCAGCGCGAGCGTCAGGCCCTCGTGGCGCCGCCCGAGGCTGTACAGGCCCGAGGCCCAGGCGTTGGCGAGGGTGGACGGCCAGTCGTCGCCCAGCAGCTGCCGAAGCGCGGGGCCCGTCGACACCAGCCGGACGTGCGCGAGGTGCTCCAGCAGCGAGCGACGCTCGTCGTCGGTGAGCTCGGGCAGCGTGCGCTGCAGGTCCGCCGCGTCGACGCGCATCGCGGCGGCGACCGCCCGGAGGTGGGCAGGCGCCTCGGGGCCGATCGCGGTGGTGTCGCCGTCCGCCAGGGCCAGCACGAGCGGGTCGGCGCCGGGTGCGCCACGGGCGACGGTGGCGCCGCGGATCGTCAACGACCGCAGCTGGGCCTGCGCGAAGGCGCTGGGGCTGCCGCTCGACAGGATCACGAGGTCCCACTCGCCATCGAGCGACTCGAAGTCGTGGCGAGGGGACTCGGCGCGCGAGACCACCCCGTCCTGCGTGCACCAGGCCGTGCCGTCGGGCTGGAGGAAGATGCCGTACCGGACGTCGGCGGCGACGTTGGGGCCCTTGCTGTCGCGCCAGGTGCCGTTCCCCCAGCACGGATCGTACCGCTCGACGACCTCGCCACCGCCGCGTCCGAGCAGCCCGAACCCGAGCATCGGAGCGGTCTCTCCGCGGGGAGCCAGGCCGATCCGTAGCGAGGTGTCCCACTCCATCGGCTCGATGTGCAGGTCGACGTTCAGGTCGAGCCACTCGCCGTCCCAGTCCAGCGGGAGACGCGCGAGCTCGCGGTCGCCCGTCCCCTCGAGCACCAGCTCGCGGCGGGCGCGGTCGCGGTGGACGGACAGCGGATCGTCGATCTGCCAGGCCGGATCGAGCGGGGTGTCGAAGCGGACCGCGATCTCGGGCCGGCGGTCGAGCTCGCGGAGCCTCCCGGCGCGCTCGGTCAGCTCCGCGTCCAGCAGACCGCGGCGCTCGAGCTCGACCAGCACCTCACGCTCGCCGCGGTCGTCGCGCGCGGCGGCGAGGGAGCGCGCGGCGGCGACCAGGGCGTCGGGGGAGCCGGAGGCGTCGGCCTCGCGGTACAGCTCGGCGGCGCCTCGCGCGTCACCGGCGTCGAACAGCAGGTCCGCGGCCCGGAGGAGCGACGCCAGGCCCTCGGGCTTCGCGTACCGCAGGGTGGCGAGCTCGCGGTGCGCGTGGACGGCCTCCGCGATCCGCCCGACGTAGACGAGGTCCTCGGCGCGGTTCCAGGCGGCGGCGAAGGTGGGATCCTGGCGGTCGGGCGGCACGGCGCGCGGCGGGTGGGTGGGGGTGAGCACGGGCAGGTGCTCCTCGCCGACACCCAGCACCCAGATCCGCTGGTCGTCCCGGTCGTGGACCACGAGCTCGCTCGCACCGTCCTCGTCGAGCTGAGCGGCGGCCAGGGGCGCGAGGTGCCCCAGCGTCAGCGAGTCGAAGCCCCCGTCGGGGCGCCGGATCAGCACGAAGGTGTCGCCCGTGGTGTCGACCGCGACGTCCTGCATCCCGTCGCCATCGAAGTCACCGACCACCAGACCGCTGCAGTTCGTGTCCCGGATGCGCTCGGCGCGCAGCTGGCCTCCGACCAGCACGAGCTCCCACAGCCCGCGCGGGGCACCGTACGGCGCATCCTCCGGCATGACGCGGAGGTTCGGGAAGATGTCGGCCTTGCACGCGAGCAACGACTCGTGCCCGTCCGGCCGGTGGATGGGGGCGAGGTGGGTGACCACCCCGAGCTTCTCCCGCGCTTGCACGCGGAGCTCGTCGGACCCGCTCTTCCCCTGGAGGAGGCGCACGTCGTACGCGCCCCACTCGCCCGCCGCCACCGCCAGCTCGGGCCGTCCGTCGTCGTCGAGATCGGTGCTGACGAGGTCGCGGATCTGCGAGTTGGAGGCCTGGGTCTCGGGGTGGGGCACGCTCTGGACCCAGCGCCCGTCGACGCGGCGCAGTCGGAAGAGCCGGCGCCAGGACCCGTAGTACAGCTCGTCCTCGCCGTCGCGATCGAGGTCCGCCGCCGTCGCCACGGTCAGCTCGCCCTCGGGCAGCGTGGCGTCGACCGACACCGACGTCGGCCCGACGGCCAGGACGGTGGCGGCGGTGTCGCGGAACGCCGTGAGCAGCCAGGTGCCGTCGTGCGTCGTGAACGGGAACACCTGGTTCCCCGCGGCGGCGACCGGCAGGTGCAGGTCACGCACCACCGGGAGACCAGGCTCTGCGCCGATCAGCGCGAACCGGCCCTCCTGGTGCCAGAGGAAGCCGCCACCCGGCCAGGGGCGGAGGTCGAACCCGTGGAGCGCGGTGGGGGTGGCCTCGGTGAAGGCCCGCGCCACGCGGTCGGGTCCGTCGGACGGCAGGCCGAGCGAGGTGGCGCCGACGAGGTCGCGGTGCGCGGCCAGCGCGTCGCGTTGGAGCGTGCGCACCTCGGGCCCGGACGCCGACGGGGCGCCCCGCCGGCGGAGGGTGTCGACGCTGCTGAGCACGAGGTCGTACCGTTGCTCGTCGCGGGCGGCGCGCGCGAGCGCGAGCAACGCCTCGTCCTGATCCTCGGGGTACGAGGCCACTCCGTACGCCGTGGACAGCGCGGACAGCCGCTCCTCGCCCTGGTCGGGACCGGACGCGTCCTCGGCGGCCGCGCGCCACGCGGCCACGAGCGCGTGGGTACCCGTGTGTTCGGGACGCTCGACGAAGGTCTGGAACGCCGTGCGCGCCTCGTCCTCCCGCCCCTCGGCCCGCGCGCGCTCCATCCGCGCCCGGGCGCCCTCCCAGGCCTCCTGGGCGGCGTGCTCCCGCTCGGCGATGGCGCGGGCGGCGCCGAACCGGACGACGGCTCCGACCCCCGCGACCGCGAGCACGGCGACGGCGGCGACCAGGCCCGCGACGCCGAGCGAGGAGCCCCGCTTGCGGACGAACCAGCGCACGCGCTCGGAGATGGTGGGTTCGGCCGCTAGGATGGGCTCCCCGCGCAGGCAGCGCTCGAGGTCCTCCGCGAAGGCCTGCGCCGAGCGGTACCGGTCGCGCGGCGACAGCCGGAGCGCCTTCATGCAGATGGTGTCGACGGTCCGCGGCAGCTCGGGCACCAGCTCGCGCGGGCTGCGTGCGTCGCCCGACAGGATCTTGCCGACGATCTGCAGCGGTGTGGCGCCTTCGTAGGGGACCTGCCCGGTCAGCGCCTCGTAGAGCAGGACGCCGAGCCCGTAGACGTCGGTGTGCGGTCCCATGCCCTCGATGTCGCCGGCGGCCTGCTCGGGCGCCATGTACATCGGGGTGCCGAGGACCTGGCCGGTGCCGGTGAGCCGGGTGTGCTCGCTGGCCGCATCGAGCGCGAGCCCGAAGTCCGCCAGGCGCGGCTCGACGCCTGCCTCGAGCAGCACGTTGTTCGGCTTCACGTCGCGGTGGAGCACGCCCGCCTCGTGCGCGTGGGCCAGGGCGTGGGCGACGCCGGCGGCGATGCGGACGGCCTCCTGCCAGTCGAGGCGGTTCGTGGGCTCGGCGCGCAGCCGCTCGAGCAGCGTCGGTCCCTCGACGAACTCCATCGCGAACCAGGCGCCGTCCTGGTGGCTGCCGATGTCGAGGACCTTCACGATGCCGGGGTGGTCGAGGCGCGCGACGGCCTGCGCCTCCTTCTTGAAGCGCTGGATCTCGCGTGCCCGAGCGAAGGTTCCGGACAGGAGCACCTTGAGCGCGACGCGACGGCGAAGCTCCGGGTCCTTCGCCTCGTACACCACGCCCACGCCGCCGCGGCCGACCTCGCGGAGGATCTCGTACCGCCCGACGCGACGGGGGAGCGAACCCACGAGCGCGGGGTCCGCCGGTCCGGCGTCCGGCATCCAGGTCGGGTCGATCGAGCCGCTGGGCTCGTTGTCGCCGAGCGTGTCGCGCAGGATGTCCTGGAGGACCTGCCGGGCGTACCTCACGGAGGGGCGGACGTTGGGGTCGGGGTGCGTCAGGGTCAGGACGAGGTCGTGCAGGCCGCGGGGGAAGCTCGGGTCGAGCGACAGCGCCGCCCGGTCCTCGTGGCGCAGGGCTTGTGGCGGCACGCCTGCGACCAGCTCGTACAACACCACCCCGAGCGCGTAGGCGTCGCCGGCGCTCGTGGGGCGCCTGCCGTGGCCCAGCTCGGGCGGGAGGTACCGCGCGGCGCGGCTGAGGTCGTCCGTCGAGCTCTGGAGCTCGAAGCCACCGACGCGGGCGCGGCCATCGGGACGCAGCAGGACGTTCTCGGGCCGAAAGTCGCCGTGCACGACGCCGCGCTCGTGGGCGACGGAGAGGGCCTCGCACAGCTGGACGCCGAGCTCGAGCGCCGTCCGGAGGTGCAGCATCGCGCCGCCCTCGGCCGTGAACGACCTCAGGCTCGTCCCCTGGACCGCCTCGGTCACGAGGTAGAGCTCGTCGCCGCTCGTGGTCAACCCGAAGACGGCCTCGATGTTGGGGTGCTGGAGGCGAGCCAGGTTCGAGGCCTCCTCCTGGATCGAGGCCTCGTCGGGCCCTCTCACGGCGCGGAGGACGGCCTTCCTGAACGGCGAATCCTGGCGGTGGCACCGGTACCGCTTCTCACCGGGGAGTTGCTCCTCGATGATCCATTCGCCGATGGCCATTCCTGCCTGCACGAGGAGATCCTAGCGCATCCCCAAGAAAAACGCCAGAATACCGTGCAACTACTTTTCGGCTTGAAAAGCTGATTATTCAGGTACTGTTCACCACTTGTGAACAGCGGCCCGACGGGCGGACCTGCGATCTCCCCCAGCGGGACCTGCTGGACGACGGACGTCGAACGCCCCGCCACGCGGGGAGGCAGCTTCCGAGAAAGGGGCTAGTTCCCTTCGGTCTGCTGCATCCCGCTGAACGGCTCGAGGTGCAGGGTCTGGCCGTTGGCGGAGCTGAGGTGGACCGCGATCGGGGTCTCCTCGTTGCCGCGCTTGGGGAACTCGGTCAGCACCGCGTACTCGGATCGCTCGCGCTCGGTGCGCGTGTCCGGTCCGAGCCACTGCGGCGGCGTCTGGGTGTCGGGGCCGAACTTGAGGCGGACGAGGTTGCTGTCCGCACGCATCTCGGGGAGCCGCATCAGCACCTGGCTCTGGTCGCCCATGCCCCAGGACACACCGGACTTCAGCGTGATCTCGCTCATGTACCGGCCGAGGCCACCCTTGTAGCACTCGCGGCGCTCGGAGATCTCGACGGTCCGCGGGAGCGTGGGGGTCGCGGGCGAGGGCCCGAAGTCGAAGATCATCGCCACGGTCTTGCAGTCGGCGTCGAGCGCCATCGCGGAGCGCTCCATCTTCGTGACGAAGTCCTCGGTCTCGCCGAGGTCCGTGACCTGGACCACGGCCCAGCGGCCGGACAGCGAGGTGGGCGGCGTGCCCACCGCCTCGCGCTTCTCCCGTCGAACGACGCGGGTCGCGGCGGTGTGCGAGGGTCCGGGCGCCGGGACGACCACCTGGTTCTCGGGCAGCGGCGCGTTGGGGTTCAACCCCGGCGGATCCGGCTCGGGGAGCTGGACCTCGATGTGCTTGGGGTTGTGCGGCTCCTGGGCGCTCACCGTGGCGAGCGGCGCCAGGGCGACCGCTACCAGCGGCAGGATCACGAACGGACGCAGGTTCCTCGAGGCGGTGGACATCGGGGTCACTCCGGCTTCTCGTTCGCGGGCTCGGACCCGGAACCCATGTTGCTCGCGGCGCGCTCCGCCGCCTTGTGCTCGAGGAGCGCCGTCACGTAGTCAGGCCGCGCGGTGTCGGGGGTGCGGAGGCGGACGACGGCGCCGTCCGGGGTGCGCATCTCCCAGCGCCACTTCTCGCCGCGGACGCGGGCCACCGGGTATTCCCCGGCGTCCACGCGGGCCTCGCAGGCCGTCGGTCCCTGGATGGCGGCCGTGTCCATCGGGAGGGTGCGGGCGCGGGCCTGCGTCCCCTCGGTCACGATCCAAGCGCCCTTCTCGACGTCCCAGGTGGCCGGGACCCGGGCGGTGACGGTGCACCCGTAGTACTCGTCGCCCTTGCCGCCGGGCTTCTTCACCGGGCAGAGGATGTCGGTCGTGGCCTCGAGGTGGCCCAGGCGCTTCCCGTCCTTCTCGTCGCCGCCGGTGTCGGAGAACGACCAGATCTGCCGCCCCCACAAGCACCCCGGATAGCTCGGGAGGAGGGCTTCGGTGGCATCGACCTCGCCAGTGGCGATCTCCACCTGGTGGAGCTGCCACGTGCCCACCAGCTCTTCGGGTGGAGCGTTCTTGTCGCCTTGGCAGGCGACGGCGAGAAGTGCGAAAGCGACGAGCGGTCGGTGCATCGTGACCCCGGTGCGCGCGGAGGCTCCGTCCTACCCGAATCGGAGCCCGCTGCCAAGCGAGCTACCGCTTGAGGCCCTTGTAGTCGAAGCCGACCCACAGCCGCTCGTCGAGGGCCAGCAGCTTCTCGAAGTACAGCGGCTGGCCGTCCAGGGGCAGCGTCACCTCGACGGGCGCGGCACCCTCACCGAGCGCTCCACTGGCGAGCGTGCTCGCTGCGGCCTGCTGTACCGGAGCGTTCATCTCGTCGTAGCTGTACACCTGGGCCGCGGCTGCGGGTCGGGACAGCCAGGAGACCCGGCGGAGCGTGCCGTCCCGCGTCTTCTTGGGCACCTTGGCGTCGCTCGGGACCATGACCGTCCAACCGACCCAGGTGGAGGGCGCGTCGGCGAGGGGCAGGCTCGCCTCGAAGCGTCCGCGTCCGTTCTCCGGGGGTGTACCTCCTTCGACGTAGACCACACGGACCTCGAAGGCCGCGAGCTCGCCGCCGACCCCCTGGCTGCGCACCAACGGGACCAGCAGCTCTCCCTCGGCGGCGCGCGCCGGGGTCACGGCCCGACCCGCGACGGACGCGGACCACAGCTCGGCCCCGTCGGGCAGCGCGAGGCGGAGGTACTGGCGACGGTTGTTCCGGACCTGGTACCGCACGGACGTGAGGCGGCGACCGTCTCGCGTGAACGCGGTCTGCGCCTCGGCCTGGTCGAGGAGCGTGACGAGCACGTCGACGTCCTCGTGCTCGTCGACGGTGAGCGGGATGGCGGCACCGTCCCCGAGGTACTTGAAGCCCAGCAGGATCGGGGTGCCGGTGATGCCCACGAGGGTGGCGGGCAGCGTGCGCACGTCGACCGGCGCGGCACCCTGCACGGTTCCCGGCCGCAGCTCGAGGTTGCCCAGCGACTGGACGCCCACGAAGCCCTTGCTCCGCTCGACGCCCACCTGGCGGACCAGCGGCACGTCGGTGGCGTCCGAGCCGGGCGGGAGCACGCGCTCGAGGTCGAGGACGAGGGTGTAGCTGCCCTCGGCGGCGTAGTTGAGGAGGACCGTGAGCAGGCCTGCGTCGTCGGCGCTCCAGTCGCGCAGACCGGGCCCCGCGACGCCGAGGACGGTCATGTCCTTCGGCACCTGGAGCTTCAGGGTGTCGATCCCGGCGAACAGGATGGTGTCCTGGACGGTGACGTGGGCGGTGAGGAGCCCGTCGCCGACGCCCACCAGCGAGTGGATCTCGCTGTAGACCCGGGAGGCCTGCTTCTCGGTCTCCGCGACCTCGCGCTGCCACTGCACCGACAGCGCGCCGGTGGCGGGGAGCGTGGCGGTGACGACGCGGCGCCCGCCGACGGTGCGGTCGGACTGCAGGCGCGCGTTGGCGACGCTGAAGTCGAGCGCGTCGGTCGCTGGCACGGCGAGCTGGAGCGTGGTGGCACCCGACGGCGCGAGCTGGAACGAGAAGCCCGTGCTGCCCTCGCTGGTCGCCACGGCCGCCGCGAAGCGGACCGTCACCTCGAAGGCGCCCTGCTGGTCGGTGACGAGGGTGTACCAGCCGTTCTCCAGCACGACCGGCGCGTCCTTCCCGCCGATGGTGGCGCTCTGGACGGCGACCTCGGCGGGCAGCAGCGGCACGCGGACCCAGAACCCGGGCTTGCGCAGGTTCTCGACCTTGAAGCGGGCGCTCAGCACGGCGGACACGGGCTCGCCGTCCTCGAGCACCACCTCGCCGTCGTAGGCGGCCGACGCCAGCGCGAACTCCCGCGGAGCGTCCGCGGGTCGATCGGGTCGCACCTTGCCCTGTTCGTAGAGCCTGAGGAACTCGTCGAGCGGCAGCGTCACCTGGTCGGTGGTCGGCTCGGCGTGGGCGGCGGTCGCGAGGGACCACAGCAGGAGCAGGGACAGGCGCTTCACGGGTTCCTCCTCGTGCGGCGAGCGTCGACCCGGACCGAGAGGTCCGCGCCGGCTGGCAGCAGCAGGTGCTGGTAAAGGACGGCCTCCCCCTGGGTGGGGACGACCACGGAGCTCTGGGCGGCGGTGACCTGCAGCGGCGCGTCGGCGCCGGTCATGGTGACGCCGAGATCGAGCGGCGGCTCGGGGGCGGCGGCCTTCGCCCTGCGCTTGCCACCGATCTCGATGTCGGGGAGCGAGAGGGGCCCGCGGGCGGCCCTGGGGATGGCGGTGGCCTTGGCCTCGACCGCGATCTCTTCGACGTAGCCGAACTTCAGGACCACCCGCTGGACGGTGGTCCTCCCGGCCTGCACGGCGAGGTTCTCGACGCTCACCGAGGCGAAGCCGGGTCGGGCGACGACGACGTTGTAGGCGCCCGCTGGCAGATCGCCGACCACGAGCTCTCCGTCGGCGTCGTTGCGGAGGGACCGGTTGCCGCCGACGAGCAGCGGGCTGACCACGAACACCTCGGCGCCGGGGATGGGCAGGTCCTCCTCGTCGACGACGACCAGCCGCATCGCGCCGACGGTGGCCGTCTCGCGGGGGAGCTCGGGCTCGGCGGGCTCCTCGGTCACGGGCTTCGCGGCGTCCAGCTTCGGCGGGGCCGTGGTGGATGCGGTGTCGGTCGCACCGCCGAACACGCTCTGCCGCTCCTGTCGGAACACGTTGTCCGACACCTTCTGCTTCACGTCCTGCTGGAGCTGCTCTTGCGACAGATCCTCGGTGTTCGCGAGCTTGCCGAGCTTGTCGGAGAGGTCGAGGGCCTTCTTGTACGCCGCGTTGGCCGCCTCGTACTCGCCGCGCTGCTCGGCCTCGCGCGCGGCGCGAACCGTCTCCTCCTGCTCGCGGCGCTCGGACTCGGAGCGGGCGCGCGCCTGCTCCAGGATCCGCCGCGTGGCCACGTCTTCCTCCTTCTTCTCCTCGTCGCCGGAGACCACGTCGAGGTTCGCCTGCAGGCCCGTGACGTCCTGGTTGTCGGCACCGAGCGCCCGCAGCTCGTCGAGCCGCTCCTGGGCCTCGTCGAACTCGTTGTCCATCCAGGCGTCCACGGCCTGGCGGTAGAGCGCGTCCGCCTGGGCCACGCGGACGTCGCCCACGGCGAATCCGTAGGTGATGCCACCACCCTCGGTGAATCCGTCCACCACCTCGTCCCGACCGACCCTGGACCGGCTCCGCCAGCCCGGCGGGAGGTGGAGGGTGACGCGGCTCACGGCGATGTCCGCGTCCACGACGGGCAGCGGGAAGGCGCGGCGGTCGCGGACGGACCAGCTCGCATCGGTGCCGAGGAACGCGATCTCGACGCCGAAGGACAGCAGGCCCTCGACGGACTCCACGGACTTGCGCAGGGGCACGAGCCAGCTGGTGCCGTCGGCGGCGACGTCGACGGCCTCGCCCGCGACCCGCACGGCGACGGGTCGCAAGCCCGGAGGTGGCGTGATGCGGAGCGCCGCGCCACGGTCGTTGCGCACCGCGTAGTGGGCGCGCATCAAGACGTGCCCGTCGTCGGAGACCGCCGCCTGCACGGACGCCACGTCGATGAGCGTGGCCGGCGACTCGGCGGGCGTGAAGCGCAGCACGTCGACCTTGCCGCCGCGCCCGCTGCCGACGAAGGCCGAGGTCGGGGTCCCACGCACCAGATCCGCGCCCCAGGCGGGCAACGCGGCGATGGCGGTGGGCTGGAGGCCCTCGAGGCGTGGGAGCAGGTCCAGCGTCCCGTCCCGTGCAAGCTCGACGGCGGTGGTGGTGCGGAACACGTCGTCCAGCGCGATGGCGGGGACGGTGACCGTGGCCTCGGCGCCTTCGGGCAACCGCGAGCTCGTCGTCACGACGAGGTCGACCAGCGCTCGCTCCTCGGACACGAGCTCGACGGTGACGCGGTCGCCCTCGCGGGTCCAGCGCCCGACCTGGGGTCCGGAGACCTGGAGGTCGGGTCCTGCGCCAGGGAACGTGAACGCCACCCGCTCGACGCCACCCGAGGCGACGCGCCACCGCAGGCGGGCCTCCGTGCGCAGGTCCGGCTCGCCGAAGGTGAGGCCGAGACCCACCTCGCCGAACACCAGCTGCCCGCGGTCGGGCCGCTCGACCACGGGTGCCAGCGCGACCGTGGGTCCGGCGCCGGCGAAGCGGTCGGGCCCGACGCGCTGGCCCCCCTGGAGCTCCCAGCTCTCGGGAAGGACGACGACACCGGCAGCGGCGGGCATCAGGTCGAGGACGGCCTGGTCGGGGTGGCCGGCCGCCGGCAGCACCGCGTCGAGGGTCAGCGTGAACGACCGGTCGGGGGTGCCCGCCCACACCAGGCCTTCGGGGGTCGCGGTGGTCGCGGCGGGCCGACCGTCCACGGTGACCGAGCGTACGTGGAGCCGGGACCGCGTGAGTCGCAGCGCGACGGGCGCGTCGCCCGAGACCTCGATGCGCCAGGTCGCGCGGATCGAGAGCTCCTTGCGCGCCGTGCTCCCCAGCACCACCTCGCGCCGGCTCACCCCCACGAGCCCGGGACGCGCCTCGGGCCGCGCCGGGTCGGGTGGCACGAGCTCCCACCAGCGCTCCGACGAGAGCACCACCCCTCCGTCGGAGGCCGCGGCGGTCAGGGTCCACAGCAGGGTGAGGGCAGGCGTCATGGGTCGGACCTGAGAACGAGAGGCCGCCTGCGCACCTTACAGCGGACCTCGCTCCAGGGGTGATCGCGCCGGGGCGCCCGTTCACCTCAGCCGGACGGCACCTCCGATCTCCCGAGCGCCGCCTCGACCGCGAGCTCCGCGTTCCGGAGGGCGAGCTCGGCCTCGATGGCGGCCTTGCGGGCCTTGCCCACGACCTCCTCCCGCTGCCAGAGGGCGAACAGGTCGGCGTCACCGAGCTCGAAGCGCCGCCGCTCGAGCGTGAGCAGCTCCGTGGCGCGCTCGGCCGCCTCGGTCGCCAGCGCGACGCGCTGCTCGGCGGCGTCGTGCTCGGCGCGGGCGGCGGCCAGGGCCGCGTGGGCGGCGTCCACGGTTCCGCGACGGGCCTGGGTCCACCCGTCGAGGGCGGCGTCCGCGGCGGCCAGCGAGCCACGTTCCTTCCGCAGCAGCACCGGGGAGGAGAGCTTGACCCCGCCCTTCAGCTCGGACTCGGCGCCCGCGACCGGCACCGCCGCCCCCAGCACGAGATCGAGGTCGGGGAGGACGGCGTTGCGGGCGCGGCTCCGCTGCCGGCGAGCCTCCTCGATGCCGGCGTCCAACGCGCGGACGTCGGGTCGGGCCGCCACCGTCGCCACGTCCAGGTCGGGATCGGGCATCGGGCGCGGCGCAGGCCAGACCTCGGGCAAGCGGTCCGACGGCGGCGGAGCGGGGTTCCCGTCTGGATCTCGGAGGTATAGACCCAGCTTGCGGGCGGCGACGATCACCGCCGCCTCGCTCGCCGCGAGCTGATCGGAGCGCTCGAGCACGATGCGCTGGTTGTCGATGAGGGTGACGGGTGCACGCGTCCCCTCCTCGACCTCACGTCGAAGTCCCGCGTCGCGGCGCAGCGCCAGATCCAACAGGTCGGCGTCCACGTCGCGCTTCTGCCCGGCGGCGACCCACTTGGCCCACGCGGTTCCGGCGGCGTACCGGGCGGCCACGCGCTTGGCCTCGAGGTCGGCCTCGGCCCGTGTGCTCCGGGCCAGCGCCACGTCCCGCTCCGTCCGTGCCTCGGACCAGAGGAGCCCGTCGAGGAGCGGCAGCTCGACCCCGACCTGCCATTCGCCGCCAGCGTAGGTCTCGCCGTCGTCGTAGGTCGGGAAGTCGCCGGTGCCGAGCGCCCACCCGGCGCTCCAGGTCGGGCCGAGCGCCGTCTCTCCACCCACACCCAGCCAGAGGGTGTCCCGGTCGTAGGGCCCGGTGACCGCGACGCCGTAGCCGGATGCCTTGGGGTCGAACGCACCCCGGGCAGCGAGCGCCTTGCCCTCGGCCTCGCGACGCTTGGCGTCGGCGGCGGCGAGCTCGGGCACCCGCTCGTCGACCGCGTCGAGGACCTCGGTCAGCGTCAGGGGAGTCGCCAGCGCGACCGTGAGCCACCACCCGATCACTTGAGCTCCGTCGGCGCGCGAGGCTTCTTGTTCGAGGGGAGCGGCGCGCTGTCGCCCTTCTCGACGGTCGGCAGGGGGGGGAAGCCGTTGATGCGCCGCCACACCTCGTACCCGGCGGACACCGTGCCGAGGAGCACCCACGCCTTGGCGCGAACGCCCTGGCGCAGCAGGGAGGCATCGGGCCACGGGCCGCCCTCGTCGTCCGGGATCACGACGACGCGGAACTTGCCCTTGCCGTCGTCGGTGGCATCCAGGAACGCGACCTTCCCGCCGAAGGTGCCGTTGTTGTTGGTCGTCCCCGGCAGGCCCACGAACTGCAGCGCCGGCCATCCCTCGAACACCACCCGGACCTCGGCGCCGTCACGCACCAGCGGCACGTCGTTGCCGTCGATCCAGACCTCCACCGCGCGGCGGTCGGTGTCGGGCACGAGCGTCGCAACGGCGTCCCCCGGCTTGACCTGGCCCGCCCCGGGACCGCCGTAGAGCCGCAGCACCCGGCCCGCGCGGGGTGCGAGCAGCAGCTGCGCCTTCTGCCGAGAGAGCTTGGTGTCCAGATCGAGCTGCTTGCGACGGAGATCCGCGAGCTTGGCGCGATTGGCCTGGAGATCGGCCTCGGCCTCGGCGATCTTCGCTTCGGCCTCGGCGCGCGCCTTGCCGGCGGACGCCGTCGCGGCCGAGATCTCCCGGTCCAGCGCCTCGAGCGTCGCCTGGGCCTGGTCGCGCTTGAGCCTTGCGAGGTCCAGGTTCCGGGGCGACGCCAGTCCGTCGGTCGCGAGGGCCTCCATGCGCTCCAGCTGGCGCTGCTCGACCTGGACCTCCGCCGCCTCACCCACCCGCTTGCGCTCGAGGGAGGCGACCTTGTCGGCGGTCTCAGCGACGACGCGCTCCAGGGCGGCGCGCGACGAACGCACCTTCTCCTCGTAGCTGGCGAGCTGGGCCATCAGGGCTTCCTGCTCGTGGTCCGTGGTCCCGCGCTGCTCGTCGAGCCGGTTCAGCAGGGCTTCGTCGTTGTCGCGGAGGGCGGCGATCGGGTCGCCCGCCTCCACGTGATCGCCCTCGGACACGAGCCACCGCTCGACCACGCCGTAGACCGGTGCCTCCACCTGCTGGGCGCGGTCCTCGGGGGCGTAGGCGATCACCCGGCCCGTGCCGAGCGCGGACTGCTGCCAGGGCAGGCGGAAGAGCAGGAGCGCCAGCAGCACGAACCCGACCCCCATCGCCGTCGCGGTGCGGCGGAGGGAGAGGGGCGCACGCACCAACGCCATCGCCGGGTCCGACGGCCACCCATCGGGATGGAGACGGTGCATCGGGGCGTCAGAGCGAGCGAAGGGGCGGGCGCTCATGGAGTCCTCCGTCATGGAGCCAAAGGGTGCGGTCGAAGCGGCGGGCGAGCTCGGGGTCCTCGGTCAGCACGATCAGGGTGCGGGCGGACCCCTGGCGACCGCGCGCCAGCAGGAAGCGGTCCAGGACGGCCTCGGACACGCCGTCGAGCAGCCCGTCGACCACGACGAGACCGGACGGTCCGACCAGCGTCCGGGCGAGCAGGAGCGAATGGGTCTGAGGCGGGTGGAGCGGGGCCCCGTTGTGGAGGAGGTCGGTGTGGACGCCGTTGGGCAGCCCGGCAACCGTGTCCGCCAGGCCCACGGCGGCCAGAGCTCCCCACACGCCGTCCGAGTCGATGCCCGGTCGGCCGAGGGCGACGTTCTCGGAGATCGTGCCGGCGATCAGCCCGTCGGGGCGACACAGTAGCGCTTCGCGCGTGAGCAGGTCGGGGCGGTGGGCCGCGTAGGGCAGACCGTCACGGCGCAGAGCGCCTCCGGTCGGAGGCCTGGCGCCTGCGAGGACCTCACCCAGCAGCGACCGGTCGGTGGCGTCGTCCGTCACGATGGCCAGCGACGAGCCGGCGGCGACCGCCAGGCTCGCCCGCTCCAGCACCACCGATCCAGGAGCGGCGACGTGGAGGTCGGCCGCCTCGATGGTGGGAGGGCCGCCCACCCGCGGAACCGCCCCGACGGTCCCGTCGCGCCCGAGGTCCACCAGCGACCCCAGCTTGTCGAGGCCGGCGAGCAGGTCGTACACCGTCTCGAGCTTGTCCGTGAACTTCGCGAGCCCGGCCAGCGCCGCGGTGACGACGAACTCGGCGGCGACGAGCTGTCCGAGCGTGAGCTGTCCCTCCAGCACGAGCCAGCCGCAGGTGGCGAGCAGGCCCACACCCACGACGACCTGGACGAGCTGCATCCCGGCGTACTGGCGGAGGAACACGCGGAAGTGCGAGGCACGCGCGGTGAGCCAGCCGCGGACGAGGCGATCGGCCCGCTCCTCGGCGAGGGTCGCACCGCCCAGCTTGAACACGAGCGCCTGGCGCGCCACCTCCTCGAGCCACCCGGCGACCTGGTACTTGGCCTTCGACTCGTCGAGCGCGGTGCGCAGCGCCCCCCGCGCGAGCGGCAGCAGGACCACGGCGGCCAACCCGACGACGATCAGGTCGAACACGAGCAGCGCGGGGTGGTACACGGCGAGGAGTGCCAGTCCCACGGCGGCTTGCAGGGCCGCACCCACCCCGTCGAGCAGCAGCGTCGAGGTGGCCTTCTGCAGCGTCAGCACGTCGAAGAAGCGGTTCACCAGCTCGGGCGCCGAGCGGCCATCGAGCTCCTCGAGGCGCACGCGGGCGAGGCGAGAGGACAGATCGGCGACCGTCCTGACGAAGATCCGCCGCTGGAGCACCTCCACGACCTGCCGCTTGGCGACGCGCACGCCGGCCGCCAGCAGGAGGCAGAACAGCAGCGCGCCAGAGAGTGCCACGATCGGCTGGACCAACGCGCCGAACGCCAGCCAGTTGATCAGCACCTGGATCGTCAGTGGGGTCGCCAGCGAGAGCAGCCCCGTGGCGACGGCGAACACCAGCACCACTCCGAGGTCGGACCGCTCGGCCTCGAGGAGTCCGAAGAGTCGACGCAGGGGCGTCCGTGGCCCCACGTTCGGAGACAGGGGCGAGGCGGGGAGCACCGGCTCTACACGAGCCCACACCAGACGGTCAGGCATGGGGATCGGTGGAGGGTGGAACGGATCGATGGCGGACGGTGAGCCCAGCCAACGGCCGTCGACCACCACCCACCGGCTGGCGAGACCGGCGTCGATCCATGTCAGCACGGGCAGGTCGAAGCGGGCCACGGCTGCGGCTTCGTCCATCGTCCCTTCGATCCAGCGGGCTCGGAGGCCCAGTGGCCCGAGCGCGAGCGCGAGCGCCTCGTCCCAGGCGGTCGACCGCTCGGCGTCCCGCGCTGCGTCGCGGAGGAGGTCCTCGGGGACCTCGACCGAGAGTCGGGTGCACAACGTCCTGAGGAGCAACAACAGCTGCTCGTCGTCCTGTCGTACCAGCGCCAACGCCACGGTTGCTCCCTTGATTCATGAAATCCTTGTCCTGTATAAGGACGTGAGGAGTGCGAACGGGGCGCGACCCGTGTCGGGGTCTTCCCTACAGGGATTGAGTTGAGCTGGACGTTCCTCAGCAACCACGCGCACGTGCTCGTCTGCCTCTCGCGCGACCCGGGGCAGCGGGTCCGCGATCTGGCCATGGCGGTCGGCCTGACGGAACGCGCCGTGGTGAGGATCCTCGGGGAACTGGCCGCCGAGGGGTACGTCGAGATCACGCGGGAAGGGCGGCGAAACCGCTATCGGATCGTGGCGGGCCGGCGGCTACGCCACCCGGTCGAGGCCGGAGTGCCCGTGGAAGCGCTGCTGGCGCTGATCTCCGCCCACGATGGTCCGTCGATGGTGTAGGTTCGGTGCGCGGGGGGAGCATGCGGCTGGCCGGGCAGATGCGCCTGACCACCTTCCTCGGGGTGGCCGGGACGGGGCTGTTGGTGGCGGCGATCGCGGGATTCGGGGCGCTGGGCTGGTGGTGGGTCCACCGACCGGCCCCGGCCGAGATTCCGGTTCCCGTACCGGTGGTCGCAGCGCCGGTCGCCGCACCACCTCCTCCACCGCCCGGACCCGTCACGCCGCCGCCCCCGTCGAGGCGCGAGGTGGACGACGTGCTCTTCTCCTACCTGGGCAAGAACCTGGGTACGGACAAGCTGAAGGACGTGACGAAGGGCAAACCGTTCAAGATCAACGTCTACCAGGACAGCGGAAAGCCGGCGGTCAACCGGGCGAAGGTGGACCTGGATCGCGACGATCGCTGGGACGAGAAGATCACGTTCGACGCCGAGCGCATCACGCGACAGGTCGCGTCCGCCGATGACGAGTGGTACGACCTGACCTATCACTGGGACGGCGCGATCTGGGTTCGCGAGTAGCGCCAGTCCTTGTAGTTGGGCCACTCCGCGACCGGCCTCGGGCGGAGGCGGCGGAAGGGGTGGGTGGTCCTGGCGAGCGTGGCGCCGAGCATCGCCTCCATGGCCTGTGTCCCCGATCTCGCGGCCCGGACCCACGCCACGGCGGCGCCGGCGTAGAAGGGCAGCCAGCGGTCGGACACGGAGCGGTGGACCCTGTCGATGATGTCCTTGACCGGCATCATCAGCCACAAGGGCACTCGTTCGGGGAAGAAGGGGATCTCGGCGGAGCTGTGGCGATCGATGAACCGTCGAGCGCCCTGGGAGTCGGGTCGTCCGGGGAGCGCCACCATCCGTTCCTGTTGGTCCCACAGGATCGTGATGGCGAGGAACGGCATGTCCTTCTTCTTGCCGAACGGCGGCCTGCGCTTGCCGATCACGGTGCCCATCTGGACCTGTGGACCCAGCTGCAGGCTCTCGGCGACGTGACCAGCGCGGAGTCGGTGGCCGAGGGACCACGCGGTCTCCGTGCACACGCCGATCGCCTCGGCGAGCTTCCGGGCGCTGATGCTCTGCTTCCTCGTGAGGAGTCGCGCGGCCTTGAAGACCTTGACCAGCGGCAGACGACAGCGCTCGAGCGGGGTGTTGGCGGTCACGGACTGCCGGTGGTTGCAGCGCGTGCACGCCAGCACCCGAGGCCGGGTCGTGAGGTGGCTGAACTTGGAGTTACCGCAATCCGGACAGTTCCAGCCATCCGGCCACCTCAGCGCGATCAACGCCGCTGCAGCTTCCATCTCGGTCTTCGGGAGGGTGTCGTCGGTCGTCATGAGCTCCGCCTATCGGAGCCCGTCCTGGTCGGGGAGGGAAATCTGAGGCCGGAGGACGTCCAAATCGACGATCGCGCACCCCACCGCCCGCCGCTGCCGGAGTGATCGGCCAGACGCACAGTGAAACCAACGTCACGGGCTCGCTCCTGGCTGTGCGTCTGCCTGAAAGTCGGTGTTCCAGAGTGACCAGGGTGACGCACAGCGAGGATCGGGCGACGGACGGGGTGGTCGCTGTGCGTCTGCCCGATCGCTCCGGCAGGGTGTGGGGAAGGCCGTGTCCCTGGTCGGAGGTCGGTTGACGAGTCAAGAGTTAGGGGCGAGGGCCAGGGGCTCAGAGACCGGCGGGCGGGCTGCCTTCCTCGGTGCGTGGAGACAGGCCCTCGTCGACTCCCTCTGGCCGGAACGCTTCGCGCATGGCTGCCAGATCCCCGTAGAGCACGACGTGCTGGCCTACCTCGAAGCACCAATCGGGCTCTGGGATGGCGACGACCTCCGACCCCGCCTCCACCGCGAGCACCTGGAGTCGGAGCTCACGCAGGCCTGCCTCCCGCAGCAGACGTCCGGCGACCGGGCTGTTTGGGGGGATCTCGATCCGGGAGATGCCGAACCCGCGCTTGTACAGCATGAGCTCCTCGTGCGGGACGGGCTCGAGCAGGCGATGTGCCAGCATTCGACGGAGCCAGTCGGTCAGCCGCTGCGCTCCCATCGAGCGAAACAGGAACCAGGTGATGACCCCCGCGACCGCCATCAGCGCGAGGTTGCGCAGGTCGAGACCGAAGGACTCCCGTCCGACCGACGTGGCGAGACTGGCCACGACGGTTGCGGTGCCGCCGTAGCCGAGGAGCATCAGGGTGGTCGTGATCCGGCGGCGCACGGGGTGGTTGACCACGCGCTCGGCGATCCGTGTGGTGAAGCCGGTGCCCGTGAAGGCCGACAACGCCTGGAAGTGCGCGGTCTCGTGATCGAGCCCCGTCAACTCGTAGGCCACCGTGCCGGCGATGACCACGACATAGGCGGACGCGATGGTGACCACGAGCAGGAAGACGCTGACCAACCCCGACCCCTCCCGCCGAGGGTACTCGACGCGGCACGCATGATGGCACGGCGCTTGCTGAGATCCCTTGTGGGAGGTCTCCGTGTCCCTCGCACCACCGCTCCGTGCTCCGCGCATCCTCCTGGCGGAGGACGATCCCGACATGCGGGCCCTGCTCGCCGGCTCGTTGCGCCGTCGTGGCTACGTGGTGTGCGAGGCGGACAGTGGTTCGAGCCTCCTGTCTCGGCTCTTCGCCGACCACGCTGCCGGTGCGGACCTCCCGGATCTGGTGGTCAGCGACGTTCGTATGCCTGGCGGAAGTGGGCTATCCGCGCTCCGGTCGCTGCGAGATCGTGCCTGGGCCACGCCGATGGTGCTCATCACCGCGTTCGGAGATCGAGACCTGCATCGCGAGGCCATGGACCTGGGTGCTCGCGTCCTCGACAAGCCCTTCGACCTCGACGACCTCCACCGCCTGGTCGCCTCGGCGCTCTCTCCGTAGGTATGGAGCACCGCCGGGGGCCGAGCGGAATGCGCCTGTCGTGGAAGATCAACCTGGGCCTGATGCTGGCCATCTCGACGGTGCTCGTGTTCCAGGCGCACCAGCGGCTCGGACGTGAGGTCGCGCTGTTCGAGAACGACGTGCGCCGCGACCACCACGTCATGGGCCGTGCCCTTCGCAACGCGGTCGAGGATGCGATGGAGGACGCAGGACCCGCCGCCGCCATCGATCTGGTCCGTCGGTTGGATGCTCGCGACGACGGACTGCGGATCCGCTATGTCGAGCTCGACGCCTCCGATCCCGCGTTGCGCCCCGACGCACCCCGCTACCTGCTCGATCCGGTGGGGCTCGGCGCCGAGGTGGTGCATGTCGACCAGGCGGGAGATCCTGGCTGGCTCTACACCTACGTCCCGATCGCCCTCCCTCCGGAACCCGAGACGGCCCTCGAGCTGCGGGAGTCGTTGGCCTCGCAGCAGGCCTACATCCGAGCGACCCAGGTGCGTATCGCCGAGTGGTTGGTGCTCATGATCGCCGTCAGCTGGGCGGTGGTCGCCGTGCTGATCCGCTGGCTGGTCAGCGGTCCGATCGAGTCGTTGATTGCTCATGCTCGTCGGGTGGGTCGTCGTGACTTCGCCTCGCGCGCACATGTCGGTAGCCACGACGAGCTGGGTGAGCTGGGACGAGAGCTCGACCAGATGGCGGCGGCGCTCCAGGCGGCCGATCAGCGCCTCGTCACCGAACAGGAGGCCAAGTCGCGCGCCGTCGACCAGCTGCGTCACGCAGATCGGCTCATGACCGTCGGGCAGCTCGCGGCCGGCGTCGCCCACGAGCTCGGGACGCCGCTGAACGTGGCCCAGGCGCGCGCCAAGATGATCGCGTCGTGGGATGTGGACGACGAGGAGGACGCACGGGGGAACGCCCGCACGATCGCCGAGCAATGCGACCGGATGACGGCCATCATCCGGCAACTCCTCGACTTCGCACGTCCCCGGGCGCTGGAGGCGGGAGACGAGGATCTGGCGGCGGTGGCCCGCGCCGCTGTGGGACTCGTGGCACCGCTCGCCCGCAAGCGCGGGGTGTCCCTGGACGTCGTGTCGACGAGCCCCGTGGGGGCCCGCGTGGACCGCGGCCAGCTCCAGCAGGTGCTCCTCAACCTCCTGTCCAACGCGCTGCACGCGACCCCTCCCGATGGGATGGTCCATGTGGTGGTGGACGAGGTCGTCGCCTGTCCCCCGGCAGGCGAGGAGGGGCGGTTCGCGCGTCTCTGCGTCCGAGACACCGGCGCCGGCATCCCGCCGGAGAACCTGCCTCATGTCTTCGAGCCCTTCTTCACCACCAAGGACGTGGGGGAGGGGACCGGGCTCGGACTCTCCGTCAGCCACGGCATCGTGCGCGATCACGGTGGGTGGATCGAGGCCCGCAGCGAGCTCGGGCAAGGGACCACGTTCGAGGTGTACCTTCCCCCCGCGAGCGGAGAGCGTGCATGAACGGGCGCGGCAAGCTGTTGATCCTCGACGACGACCAGGACCTGTGCGACCTGCTGACCCGCGGGGCGTCCCGGCGCGGCTTCGAGACGACCGCCACGACCGACCCGTCGGCGGGTCTGGAGCTTCTCGGAGAGCTCGATCCCGACGTGGTCCTCACCGACCTGAACATGGGTCGGATGGACGGGCTCGAGGTGTGCCGGCGGGTGGTCGAGCGGCGGCCGGGTACGCCGGTGGTCGTGCTCACGGCGTTCGGGAGCATGGAGTCGGCGGTCGCGGCGATCCGCGCGGGCGCCTACGACTTCCTCGCGAAACCGGTGGACCTGGACGCGCTCGCGCTCGCGCTGGACCGCGCAGTCCAGCATCGCCGCCTGACCGACGAGGTGCGCCGCCTGCGGGCCGCGGCGCGGACTGCCCCGAAGTTGGACGATCTCGTCGGCGACAGCGCGCCGATGCGGGCCTTGTTCGATCTGGTGGCCCGGGTGGCACCCACCGACAGCTCGGTCCTCGTCCACGGCGAGAGCGGTACGGGCAAGGAGCTGGTGGCGCAGGCGATCCACGCCCACAGCCGGCGCGCTACCGGCCCCTTCGTGGCGATCAACTGCGCTGCAGTCCCCGAGAACCTGCTCGAGTCCGAGCTGTTCGGGCACGTGCGAGGGGCCTTCACGGACGCGAAGGGCGGTCGGCCCGGGCTCTTCGTGCGCGCCCACCGCGGGACGCTGTTCCTCGACGAGATCGGGGACCTGCCGTTGCCGCTCCAGGTGAAGCTCCTACGCGTCCTCCAGGAGCGGAAGGTGCGCCCTGTCGGCAGCGACGAGGAGGTCGGCATCGACGTCCGCGTGGTGTCCGCGACCCACCGCGACGTGGACGAGATGGTGGACCAGGCGCGATTCCGCGCAGACCTCCTGTACCGGCTGGACGTGATCCGGGTGGAGGTGCCCCCCCTCCGCGCCAGAGGCAACGACGTGCTGCTGCTGGCCCAGCGGTTCGTGGAACAGTTCGCCGCGCGTGAGGGCAAGGCAGTGACCGGCATCGCGCAGCCCGCCGCCCAACGGATCCGCGACTACGACTGGCCCGGCAACGTCCGCGAGCTCCAGAACTGCATCGAGCGGGCGGTGGCACTCACGACCTTCGATCGGCTCACCGTCGACGATCTCCCGCCGCGGGTCGCCAAGCACCAGCCGACGGAGCGGGTCGTCGTCGCCGCCTCCGATCCGGCCGCGCTGCTCCCGCTCGACGAGGTCGAGCGTCGGTACATCCAGCAGGTCATGGACACGGTCAAGGGCAACAAGGCGCTCGCGGCGCGAATCCTCGGCCTCGACCGCAAGACCCTGTACCGGAAGCTGGGCAAGGAGCCTGGGGCGGAATGACTCGCGGCGGTGGGTGTGGCGTATCACTACAGGTGGCGAAGATCAGCCTGTAGGCACGAGGATTCGACACCGGGGTGCCACGGCGTCCGTGGAGGTGTGGCAGGACGCCACATTCGAGCCCGACCGCGGTTGGCACGGTCCGTGCTTTGTCCCCGAGCGAGACCGGCCCCACGATGGCCCGGTCGGGAGGTTCCCCATGGTCCGCATGCTCCAGGTGTCCACGCTCGCCCTCGCCCTGTCCGCCGTCGCCTGCAAGAAGAGCGCGCCCGAGCCGGCCATGCTGAGCGCCGCCCCGACGAGCCCCATGCAGGCTTCGGTCCCGGCCCATGTGGCCGACGTGCAGCGGCTGATGGAGAACTTCCGCCGCGTGAGCTTCGACCTCGACTCCTCCACGCTCAACGCGCAGACCAAGCGGGTGCTCGACGAGAACGCCGGTATCCTCCAGCGCCGGACCGACGTGAAGATCGAGGTGCAGGGCCACTGCGACGAGCGGGGCACCACCGACTACAACCTCGCGCTCGGCCAGCGCCGGGCGGCGGCCGTCCAGAGCTACCTCGTGTCCTCCGGCGTCAGCCCGTCGCGGATCACCCTCGTCAGCTACGGCGAGGAGCGCCCCCTCGCTGCCGGTGGCGGTGAGGTCGCCTGGTCGCAGAACCGCCGCGCGGAGTTCCGCGTCACCGTCGGTGGCGACGGCCTCGTCGACGGCACGACCCGCTGATCTCGGTCAGAGCGAGGCCAGGCGCCGCTCGAGGTACGTGCGCTCCGAGGCGTTGGTCGTGCGGGCCAGCGCCTCTCGGTAGTGGTGAGCAGCCTCCTCGACGCGTCCCAGCCGACGGCACAGGTCGGCCCGGGCGGCGTGCAGGAGGTGGTAGTCGCGCAGGGGCTCGGCGATGGCGGGCTGCTCCAGGCGGCGCAGACCGATCTCCGGCCCCGCGGCCATCGCCACCGCCACCGCGGCATTGAGCTCCACCACGGGCTGCGGCACGAACTGGCGCAGCGCGTCGTACAGCCCCACGATCTGCCACCAGTCGGTGTCCTCGGCCCGTTGCGCCACCGCGTGGACAGCGGCGATCGCGGCCTGGATCTGGTACGGGCCCACCCGCCGCCGGGCGAGCGCGGTCTTGAGCCTGGCGTCCGCGCGCTCGATGGTGGCGCGGTCCCACGTCGACCGATCCTGGTCCTCCAACGTGACCAGCACGCCCTCGGCGTCGACCCGGGCCGCCCGGCGGGCGTGATGGAGCTCCATGAGCGCGCGGAGCCCCGCAACCTCCGGCTCCTCGGGCAACAGCTCCTCGAGGATGGCGCCCAGACGCAAGGCCTCCTCGCACAGGTCGGTCCTCAGCAGCCCGCCGGCGGTCGCAGCGTATCCCTCGTTGAACACGAGGTAGATCACGGACAACACCGAGGACAGCCGCTCGGGTAGCTCCGGGAGCGCGGGCACGCGGTAGGGGATGCCGCTGGTCTCGATCTTCTTCTTCGCGCGCACGATCCGCTGCTGCAGCGTCGCCTCGGGCACGAGGAAGCAGCGCGCCAGCTCCGGCGTCGACAGCCCGCACATCGCGCGCAGCGTCAGCGCGACCCGGGCTTCCTCGGGGAGTGCGGGGTGGCAGCAGGTGAACAGCAGCGCCAGCCGCTCGTCCGGGATCTCGGGGGCCTCCTCGTCGGCCTCGGCCTGATCGAGGCGCGCGGCCAGCTCGAGCTCCGCCTGCTTGTCCTGGCGGGTGGACCGCCGCCGCAGGCGATCCAACGCCTTGCGCCGTGCCGTGACCACCAACCACCCCGCGGGGTTGGCGGGCAGCCCGTCCACCGGCCAACGCTCCAGCGCCTGCGCGACGGCGTCCTGGAACGCGTCCTCGGCGAGCACGAACGACCCGCCGAGCGAGCGCACCAGCCCCGCGAGCACGCGTCCGCCGTCGTCGCGGACCACGCGCTCCACCGCCCGTCGCGCCTCGAGCCAGGCGCCGGGTGCCGGGGCTGGGCGTTCGGCGCTCACGTCTCGAAGATCATCACCGGTCGCACCTCGATGCTGCCGGTCTCCGCGGCCGGGATCTTCGCGGCCCAGGCCATGGCGGCGTCGAGATCGGGGACGTCGATGAGGTAGTAGCCGCCGAGCTGCTCCTTCGTCTCCGCGAACGGCCCGTCGGTGGTGGTGGCGCGTCCGCCGCGGACCCGGACCGTCGTGGCGCTCGCCACGGGGTGCAGCGCGTCACCCCCGAGCAGCGCGCCCGCTTCCCGTACCTCGCGCGTGAACGCGAAGTAGCGGTCCATCAGATCCTTGTTCTGCTCGGCGCTCATGTCCTTGGCGACGCTCTCGTCCTCGTAGATCAACAGCAGGTACTGCACGGGGACCTCCAGGGTGGTGCGTCAGGATGACGGACGAGCGCACGTCCGATCGACCGTCGACGAAAAAAAACAGCGGGGCGTGTCGATCCGTCGGGAGGTGACGCGTCAGGGGGGTGGAGGTCGAGATGAGCGCTGGTCGTTTCGTGTGGTTCGAGCTGGTGACGAAGGACGTCGAGGGCGGGATCGCGTTCTGGACGAAGGTCGCGGGGCTGTTGCGCAAGGACATGGACATGGGGTCGTTCGCGTACCCGATGCTCCACCAGGGGGAGACCGCGTTCGCGGGCGTCGTGCCTCCCCAGATGGACGGTGTGCCGCCGAACTGGCTCTCGTACTGGTCCGTCGACGACGTGGACGCGCGCACCGCGAAGGTCGAGGACGCCGGCGGGAAGGTGATCGTGCCGCCGACCGACATCCCCACCGTCGGCCGCTTCTCGCTGATCGCCGACCCGCAGGGCGCGGTGGTGGCGCTGTTCAAGGGCCTGAACGAGTCCGAGCCCGCGACCCGCCCGATGTCCTGGGTGGAGCTGTGGTCGAAGGACGTGGACGCGGTGCTCCCGTTCTACACGTCGCTGCTGGACCTCGAAGTGGACCAGATGACGATGCCGGCGGGGCCGTACCACGTGTTCAAGGCCGGCGGCGTGCAGGTCGGGGGCGCGATGACCTCCCCCAACCCCGACGCGCCCCCGATGTGGCTGCCCTACCTGGCGGTCGGGGACCTCGACGCCACGCTGACCGCCGTTCGCGAGGCCGAGGGCGCGCTCCTCGTCGACCCGATGTCGGTGGAGGGCGTCGGTCGGTTCGCGGTCGTGGCCGACCGCCAGGGCGCGGCGCTCGGCCTGCTCCAGCCGTAGGAGGGGGTACCATCGGCGCGGAGGTGCCGGTGGGTCACGAAGACGAGCCGTCGCGGCGGGGTTTCCTGGAGGGGGTGGCGGTCGCTGCCTCCCTGGTCGCCCTGGCCCCGGGGAGCGCCGCAGCGGCCAGCCCGGGCACCACGACGGCCGCCGGCTACGTGGTCGAGCGCCTGCGCCAGCACGGGTGCGACGTGCTCTTCGGCGTGCCCGGCGCCACCTGCGACGCGATGTTCGCCGCCGCGGAGGGCGCCGGTACCCGGATCGTGGTGCCGAGCACCGACCAGGAGGCCGCGATGGCCGCCGACGGCTTCGCTCGGACGCGGGGGCTCGGCGCGGTCACCGTGACCTACGGGCCCGGGATGCTCGGGATCACGCCGGTCGTCGCGGGTGCGTACGCAGAGCGCAGCCCGATGGTGGTGATCAACGGTGGTCCGTCGCCCGAGGACCTGCGGCTCCAGCGCGACCGAGGGTCGTTGTTCTCGCACTCGATGGGTCGCGACGACACCGATCTGGCCGTGCTCCGCCAGGTCACCGCCCACGCCGCCCGACCCGAGCGCGCCGCCGACGTGCCCGCCGCGGTGGACGAGGCGATCCGGGTGGCGCTGACCGAGCAGCGGCCGGTCTACGTGGAGATCGGCAAGCACCTGTGGTCCGCGAGCTGCCCGATGCCCGGCGCGCCGCTGGTGGCGGACCGTCCGGCGCTGGGCGGCGAGGAGGCCGTCGCGACCGAGCTCGCCGCGCGGCTGGGGAAGGCGGCGCGACCGCTGGTGCTCGTGGGGATCGAGGTCCGCCGGCTCGGCCTGCAGGACGAGGTCACCGCGCTGATCGGGCGGCTCGGCCTGCCGTGGGCGAGCACGTTGCTCGGCAAGGCCGTCGTCGACGAGGGGACCCCGGGCTTCGTGGGGGTCTACGGCGGCGCGCGCTCGGTGCCCGCGGTCCGGCGTGCGGTCGAGGAGGCCGACGCGGTGCTGGCGCTGGGCGTGGTGCTCGGCCGCCAGCTCCGGACGCTGGCCACCCGCGACGCCCTGCTCCACGTGGGGGACGACGCCGTGCGGCTCGGCTCGTCTGCGCCGCGTCCGGCGCGCCTGCGGGAGGTCGTGGCCGCCCTGGCGGGTCCCGTGCGCGCCGATCCCGCCTGGCTCGCGTCCGTGGCGCCCGCCGGCCGTGGCTTCCGGCAGCGTCGCGCCTCCGTGGTCGCTGCCCGCCCCTCGCCGTCCGAGCCGGGCATCCCCTACGACGACGTGATGGAGGCCGTCAGCGACGCGCTCGACGAGCGGTGCGTGGTGCTGACGGACACGAGTCTCTCGATGTACCCGGCGGGCGAGCTCGACGTTCGCGTGCGCGACGGGTTCCTCTGCGACGCCGTGTGGCAGAGCATCGGGTGGTCGCTGGGGGCCGCGGCCGGCGCCGCCGTGGGCTCGGGACGACGCCCGGTGGTGATCGTGGGGGACGGTGGCTTCCAGCTCACCGCGCAGGCCGTCTCCACGTTGGTCCGTGAGCGGGTGCCCGCGGTCGTACTCGTCCTCGACAACGGCCGCTACGGCATCGAGCAATGGCTGCTCGACCCCGCCGGCTACACGCGCAGCGGCGCGCCCGCCCGGCCGTACCTCGCGCTCCACCGCTGGCGGTACGCCGAGCTCGGACGTGCGCTGGGGGCCGTCGGGGTGGAGGTGGACGCCCCCGACGCGCTGCGGGCCGCGCTGAGCGAGGCGCTCGGTCGCGACCAGCCCACGCTGATCGCGGTCGACGTGCGCCCCCACGACCTGCCCTCGGAGCTCCGCTCGTGATCGGGCGCCGGCGGTTCCTGGCGGGGGCGGGTGCGCTCCTGGCGACGCGGGCCCTCGCCGAGCCCCTCCGCGACGGACCCTGGTTGCCCGCGCCCGACTTCACCCGCTTGCGCGCGGACCACCCCTATGTCGTCGGGATCCGCCCCCACCGGCTCGGCGGCGTGCGGATCGGGCTCGACGACCAGCCGCTCCCCGGCGGCAAGCGCGTGGTCCACGCCTACGGGCACGGCGGCGCCGGCATCACCCTGGCCTGGGGGACCGCGGAGCTCGTGGTGGACGAGGTCGCGCGCGCGTTCGCGGCCATCGGCGAGCCCGGACCCGTGGCGGTCGTGGGGACCGGCGTGGTCGGGCTCACCGCCGCCAGCCTGATCCGCCGTCGCTGGCCCGAGCTGGCGCTGACGGTCTACGCCGCCGACCTCGACCTGCGCACCACCACCTCCTGGATCGCGGGCGGGCAGTTCGAGCCCTCGGGGATCTGGCGGGAGTACCAGAAGCAGCCCGACGTGCTCGCGGACCTGCTCCGTCGCTCCAAGCGGCACCTGCTGCGCCTCGACGTCCCCGACGGCCGCTACGGGGTGGTGGCGCGCGACAACTACGCCCTGGACCACGAGCTGCGCAGCGTCGACACCTACACCCCGCGCGACGTGCTCGCCGAGGGGCGCCACGGGACGCTGCCCTTCGAGCACCTGCGCGCTCCCGGTCGCGTCTTCCCGACGTGGCTGATGAACCCGACCCTGCTGCTGCCTACGTTGAAGGCGGAGCTCGAGGCGGCGGGGGTGCGCTTCGTGCAGCGGCGCTTCGCGTCGCCGGCCGAGGTGGGCGCCGTCCCCGAGGCGCTCGTGGTCAACGCCACCGGGTACGGTGCCAGGGCGCTGTTCGACGACGACCGGGTGATCCCGCAGCGCGGTCACCTCGTCATCCTCGACCGCACCGATCCGCGCCAGGACTGGCTGTTCAGCGGTGGCTGCGAGGACCACACCATCTGCTACGTGTTCTGTCGCCAGGACGACGTCGTGGTCGGGGGCACCATCACCGCCGGCGACGACGACCCCGCGATCCGTCCGGGCGACGCGCCGGTCTTCGGGCGGATCCTGGCGAACGCGGTGAGTGTGTTCGCCGGACACGCGGACCGCTGTCTGGCCCGATGAGTAGACTGCTCCCTCCTGGAGGTCGCGTGGGGATCGTGGAGCGGACGGTCGAGGCGGTGGTCGAGGACGGCAAGGCGCAGGGGCTGCTGCTGCTGCCCGACGGGGACGGGCCGTTCCCGCTGGTGCTGTTCTTCATGGACGCGCTCGGGTTGCGTCCGGCGATGACCGAGATGGGGCGTCGGCTCGCGGAGGCCGGGTACGCCGTGCTCGAGCCCGACCTGTACTGGCGGTCGGCGCCCGTCGCTCCCTTCGACTGGGCGACGTGCTGGTCGGACGAGGCCGAGCGCGGCCGGCTGTTCGGGCTGATGAACGCCATCCACAAGGACCAGGTGATGGCCGACGCCCGCGCGCTGATCGGCGCCATCGACGACCCGCGTGTCCGCAAGACCCGGATCGGGGCCGTCGGCTACTGCATGGGCGGGCGGATGACGATGTTCGCCGCGGCCGACCTGGCGGACCTGATCGCCGCCGCCGCCAGCATCCACGGGGGTGGGCTCGTGCGCGACGCCGCCGTCAGCCCCCACCGCGGCGCGCCGGCCATGAAGGCCGCGCTGTACATCGGGGTCGCGGACGAGGACAACAGCTGCACCCCCGCCGACTGCGAGGTCCTCGAGGCGGCGCTGCGCGACGCGGGCGTCCGCTACCAGCTGGAGCTCAACCCCGGCGCGCGCCACGGGTACGCCGTCCCCGACGCCCCCGTGTACCAGCGCGAGGCCGCCGAGCGCCACTGGGAGCGGGTCCTCGCGCTGTTCGCGGCGGAGCTGCGCTGAGCGTCACCCCTTCGGGAGCTCGAGGCCCAGCGCCTGCGCGGTCGCGAGCACCTGCGCGACGCCCTGCCCGAGCACGGACAGGTCCGACGCGCCCGTGACCACGATCCGGTCGAAGCTGTCGGCGTAGGCGCGGGCCACGTCGGGCAGCGTCTTCGTCACCAGCAGCTCGCGCAGGCGGGCGTCGCTGATGGCGTCGGTGGCCGCGCGGGAGATCCGCTCGAGATCGGCGCGGGCCTCGCCGAGCAGCTTCTCGGCCTCCGCCGTGAGCCGCGCCACGACGACGTCGTTCTCCGCGTTCGCCGTCGCGACCTGGCGCGTCGTCTCGGACTCGCGCACCCGCTCCGTCAGGTCCTGCTCGAGCTTCTGCTCCGCCAGCCGTCGCTGGTGCTCGGCCGTGCGTCGCTCCTGGTCGAGCCTCGCCTCCGACTTGCGGCGAGCGATGGACAGGTCGTGCTCCTCGGTGGCGACCGCGCGCTTACGCTCGGCCTCGAGCCGCTGCTCCTCGACGGACATGCGCTCCTGGCGCCGCTCCTCCTCGAGCTGGAACGCCGCGTGGCGCAGCGAGGCCTGCTCTCGGGCGACCTCGTCCTTCGCGCGGACGGCGTGCAGCTCGAGCGCCTCGCGGTAGGGCGCCTGGAGCCGGGAGAACACCTCCTCCGACAGCACCCGCACGTCCTGGATCTCGATCGTGTCCACGGCGATGCCCCAGCCCCGGTCCGAGCGGTCGTCGTCGCGCCCCGAGCCGCCCACGACCGGCGCGATCTCGGCGAGCAGCTCGGCCGCGAGCGCGTCCTTGCGGCGGGTCAGGCACTCCTCGAGCCGAAGGTTCGCCACCAGCCGCCGCGTGGCGCCGAGCAACATCTCCCGCAGGATGTCCGCGCACACGTCGGGCTCGGACAGGTTGAGCATCCGCCAGGCGAGCAGCGGCTCGACCACGCGGTAGACCGCGAGCCCCGTGACCTGGACGCCCGTCTTCTCGAGCGTCACCTGATCGGCGGTGAACATGAGCCGCTGGACGCTGGTGTCGACGAGTGCGACGGTGTCCGAGGGCCACTTGAAGCAGGAGCCGCCCTGCTGTCCGCGGAGGACCTCGCCGTTGCGCAGGTGGACCAGGAACTGGTGGGGGGCGGCGGTGACGATGCCCCAGCGAGGGATGTCCATGTCGGTACCTCCTGGCCGACCTCCAACGCAAGCCCCGTGCCGTACGGTCGATCCGTCGCTTTCCGGAGGCGTGCGTCATCCTGGAGCGGTTGGGGGTGGCCCGAAACGGAGCGGCGAATCCGTCATCGACCGAAGGGTGCGTATCCGGGGTGTAGTCATCGTGAATACGACACCTGCACCGCAGGACTTCCGGGGACCGGGTGTATTCACTACGATGGTCTCGTGACGCAACGAGCGCTGCCATCTCCGTACGACTACCTCGACCACCGGCGATACCTCGCGGACTGGTTCCGGGCGAAGAAGGAGGCGAACCCCAACTTCAGTCACCGCGTCTTCGCGCGCCGCGCCGAGCAGAAGAACCCGTCCCTGCTCCACCACGTCATCGAGGGTCGCCGGAACCTGACCGAGCGCACGCTCGAGTCCTTCGTGAAGGCACTGTCGCTGCGCGCGGGCGAGGCCCAGTTCTTCCGGCTGCTCGTCGAGCTCGACCAGGCGAAGACGCCGGAGGCCCGCAACGACGTGTGGGAGCGGATCAGCGCCACCCGCCGCTTCCGGGAGGCTCGCCGCATCGAGCGGAGCTCGTTCGAGTACCTGTCGAACTGGGTCGTGCCGACGGTGCGCGAGCTGGCGCGTCGGCGGGACTTCCGACCCGATCCGGAATGGATCGCGGAGCAGCTCCGGCCGCGCGTGGGTGTGGCGGAGGCCGCGCGTGCGCTCCAGGTGCTGATGGAGCTCGGGCTGCTGGTGGAGGAGGACGGCACGCTGGCGGTGGCGGAGGCCAGCGTGGCCACGCCCCCCGAGATCACGCGGCTGGCGGTGGCGAACTACCACCGGGGGATGCTGGAGCTGGCGGCGGGTTCGATCGAGCGGTTCCCCGGCAGCGAGCGTCACCTCATCGCGATCACCGTCGGCGTGCCCGAGTCGCTGATCCCGACGCTGAAGGCCGAGGCCAACGCGTTCCTCGAGCGGATGATGAACCTGTGCGACGGCGCCACGGCGGACACCGACAAGATCATGCAGATGAACCTGCAGCTGTTCCCGCTCACGGCGGGACGCGAGGAGATCACGTGAGGACGCTGACGCTGCTCGGGCTGCTCGCCTGCCGCGACCCCGCGGAGGGGACGTTCGTGGGCAACCCGACGATGGCCGCGCGGATGGCCGAGCCCTCGGACATCGCCGTGACGGACGGCGAGCTGATCGCGCTCGAGATGCTGCTCGGCGACTGCGACCAGATCGGGGACGCGCCGCTCGGGAGCCGGACGTTCACCTTCGACGGTGCTCAGTCCCGCGAGAGCGTGCCGATCCCGGCCGACGAGTACTGCGGGGTGTTCCTCGTCGTGGACCTGATGCGGGTGGTGGTGGCCGACGGGCAGGGCGACGAGCGCGAGCTGATCGCGGACGACTTCGACCTGTGGGTGCCGACGAGCTTCCTGGCGGAGGCCAACGGTCGCTTCCGCCTGCGGTTCGGCGACGACACCTGGCTCGAGGAGGTCGTGGCGCTCACGGCGCCCGGGACGGTCGCGGTGGACGGCGACCCGGAGCTGTCGCGCGCGTTCCACGACGGGCTGGATCGCAGCGTGGTGGAGGAGCTGGCGCCCGCGACCTCGTCCTCGGCACGCGGATTTCCGCCGGATCCACAGTGATCGGCTTGACGCACACCGCTGATCCCGGTCGACCCTGACGCGCTGCCGTGCGTCAGCCCGATCGTCCTGTGAAAACACGGATGTACCTTCAGATCCAGGGTCCGAGGGTCAACGCCGCGAGCACCACCGCGTAGGTGACGGTCAGCCAGCCCACCGCACCCGTGCCCCAGCCCGTGGCGCGCGCCTCGATCGAGGCCCCGAGCGCGCCGAGCCCGCAGGTCACCAGCAGGCCGACGGTGGCCACCCGCCAGGGCGCGCTCACGAAGGGGAGGGTCGCCGCCGTCCCCAGCAGCGCACCCCAGGGCAGACCCAGGGCCGCCTGCCGCCAACGCGCGTAGCGGACGTCCAGGCCGCCGTCGCCGTCGGTGACCTCGAGCCCTCCCAGCCGGCGGATGCGCGCGCGGATCGCCGGCACCAGCACCGGCGGGACGCTCGCGCTCGCGGCACCCAGGCGCCCGCGGACCCACAGCGTGCGCGCTCGGCCCTCGCTCGCGACGCCCGCCGCCTCCACCTCGTGCCACGGCGTGCGCATCGACCAGAACGAGCCCAGGCGGATACCGCGCGCCGTGATCGACGCATGGTCGAGCAGGCGGAGCAGCGGCCAGGACGCGGCGAGAGCCACCGCCACCGCACCCCACGGTCCCACGAGCCAGCCCGCACCCACCGTGGCAGCGCAGGCGAGCGTGACCGCCGCGAGCAGGACCACCAGCGGCGGGCGACCCCATGGGCTCGGCCAGAACGTGCCCCCGTGCCAGTCCGCGTGCCACGGGCGGTCCGGCCAGGCCGCGCGCAGCTGCTCGCGCTCCGCGCCATAGCCCTCGTCGATCGGGACCGTCCTCGGCGGCGTCCCTCGCACCTCGAGCCACGCCCGCCCGGTCAGCGGGTCGTAGCGCTCGGTCAGCGTGAACACGTCCTCCGACAACGGATCAGCCCGGCGGCCAGGTCATCCGGCGCTTGCCGAGGACGTGGAAGTGCAGGTGGTCCACGGACTGTCCGCCGTCTTCGCCGATGTTCGTGACCACGCGGTACCCCGCGCCGAGCCCCTCCTCAGCCGCCACCTTCCGGCACACGCCGAGCAGGTGCCCCATCAGCTCGGTGTCCTCGTCCTGCGCCGCCGCCAGCGATCGGATGGGCCGCTTCGGGATCACCAGGAGGTGGACCGGGGCCTGGGGCGCGATGTCGCGGAACGCGAGCGTGCGGTCGTCCTCGTAGACGATGTCCGCGGGGATCTGCCGGGCGACGATCTTCTCGAACAGGGTCATGTCGGCTCCGCGGCTAGACTAACCGCGAGCGACGGGAGCCGCGTGTCCGACCTGCCCTGGCCCCCCAACCCGGTGGATCCGCCGGCCCACCTCGGTGCGGTGACGCCGGCCTACCGACGCCAGCTCGCCGCAGTGCTGCTCGGGCTCGGTGTGTTCCTGGCGATCTACCTGGGACTCCTCTGGTACCTCCTCGACACCGTCTGGGTCGCCTGGTCGCGTCTGGGCTGTGGCGGGCTGCTGCTCGCGAGCCCGGCGTTGTTGCTGTCGCTGTTCCTGCTGTCCGGGCTGCTCGCGGTGAAGCGCGGCGCGCTCGGACCCGACGCGATCGAGGTCACGGCCGAGGACGAGCCCGCCCTGCTCGCGTTCGTCCACCGGGTGGCCGACGAGGTCGGCGCCCCGCGTCCGCACAAGGTGTTCCTCGTGTCGGGCGTCCAGGCCGCCGTGTTCTTCGATCTGGCCGCCTGGAACCTGCTGCTCCCGACGCGGAAGAACCTGATGCTCGGGCTCGGGCTGGTCAACGTCGCGACCCTCGACGAGCTCAAGGCCGTGCTCGCGCACGAGTTCGGCCACTTCGCCCAGCGCTCCACGGGCGTGAGCCGCTACGCCTACACCTCGATGCAGATCGTGGCGCACCTCGTCGGCCACCGCGGCCGCATCGACGGCTTCCTGCACGGACTGTCCGTGATGGACCTGCGGATCGCCTGGATCGGCTGGGTGCTGCGTCTCATCGTCTGGTCGATGCGCGCCGTACTCGACACGGTGTTCCGTGGGCTCTTGTTCGTTGAGCGCGCTCTCTCCCGCGAGATGGAGTTCCAGGCCGACCTGGTGTCGGTGCGGCTGGCGGGCAGCGACAGCCTCGTACACGCCCTCAGCCGGCTGGTCGCGGCCGACGAGGCCTGGGACCGCGCGCTGGACCTCGCCGCCGAGCGCGCGTCCCGCGACGAGATCGCGGACGATCTGTACGCCGTGCAGACCCGCATCGTCGAGCGCTTGGGGCAGGTTCGCGACGAGCCCACGTTCGGCGCCACACCCGCCCGTCCGGAGGCGGAGCCGGCGACCTTCCGCGTGTTCTCCCGCCAGGCCGCGACCGCGCCCCAGATGTGGTCCACCCACCCGACCAACCCCGACCGCGAGGAGAACGCGAAGCGGACCTACCTGGCGTCCACGCTCGACCCGCGCCCGGCCTGGGTGCTGTTCTCGGACCCGAAGCGCCTCTGCCGGCAGACCACCGCGCGCGTGCTCGCCATGCTGGAGCCGCAGGGGGAGACGGCGGACCTCGTGCCGGCGGTCGACGTGATGTTCGACGCGCTCCCCGCCCAGCCCCGCTTCCGGGGGATGTACCTCGGGCGCTCCGTCGTGCGCGCGGCGCGGCGGGCCGCCGACCTGGTGGGAGAGCTGCCCGACGAGCCCAACCGGGACGCCGTGGTCGCCCGGCTCGACGCGCTCTACCCGGAGTCGCTCGTCCCCGAGCTCCGCACGCTCCGAGAGCACGTGGAGGAGCTGGCGCTGCTCGAGGGGCTCCGCGACGGGTTGCTGGAGGCGCCGGGCGGGGTGGTGCGCTTCCGCGGCCGGGAGCTGCCGCGGCGCGAGCTCGCTGAGACGGTCGAGCTCGTGCGCGGCGAGGTGAAGGCGGAGGCGGCGGCGCTCGCGGAGCACGATCGCGAGGTGCGGACGGCGCATCGGCTCGCCGCGCGCCTCGTCGATCCGGGTTGGGAGCGGTGCCTCGAGGGGCTGCTCGGGCTGTTGCACCTCGTGGAGCACGCGCGCGCCGACCTGCAGGACGCCCACGCGGTGCTGGGCCACACGGTGAAGGTGGCGATGGCGGACGGCAGCGTCAGCACCTCGGAGCAACGACGGATCGCGAGCGTGGCGCATGACGCGTACGTGGCGTGCGGGCAGCTCTACGGCCTGCGGGCCCAGGTCGCACCGCCCATCGCGGACGAGCCCCACGACCTGAGCGCCCTGTTGCCCGCCGACCCGATGCTGCCGCCACCGGCGGTCGGGAACCTCGCCCAGTGGCTGCCGGCGTTCGCGGCCTGGGCGGGCGCCGTCGACGCCCGGCTCTCGGCGATCGGGCCCCGCGTGCTCACCTGCCTGCTGCGGACCGAGGACGAGGTGGCGGCCGCGCTCCGCGACGGGGTGTCGCTCGCGGAGGCACCGCCCGCCTGCGTGGTCCCGGCGCACCACGCCACGCTCGTGCCGGGAGAGGAGCGCGAGCGCACGGATCGGTTGTCGGCCTGGGACCGGTTCCAGACGGCGGACGGCTGGCTCGCGGGGGGCGCGCGGCTGGCGGTGGCGGGCGGCATCCTGGGGACCAGCGCGCTGGCCACCGGCTGGATGATGGTGGGGACCGACGTCACCGTGACCAACGGGCTCGCGATCCCGGTGGTGGTGCAGCTCGGCGCGGTGACCCTCCACGTCGACCCGGGAGCGGCGGACCACGTCACGCTGGACGGCGACGACCTCGTGCTCCGCACCACGACCGAGGAGGGCGCGACGATCGAGGAGCTCGAGGTCGACCTGGGCGGGGCGCCGAGCGCGGGCATGGTCTACGACGTGGCCTCGGCGGCGGTGCTCTCGGTGGGGACCGTGGTCTACGGCCCGGGGCCGGCGCGGCCCGCTCGGGTCATCGGGGCGCCGCGGTGGTCGCGCGCGACGGTGGATGTCCCGTACGGTGACCCCCCGGAGCAGATCGAGGTGCCGAAGGGGGCGCCCTACGGGACGCGCACGGTGCTGCTGTCTGACGGCCAGCCATCGTATCGCGTGCTCACGAGCCTCCCGCGTCCCGAGCGCGACGCGCTGGTGGCGGCCCACCTGCGGTGGGATCCTGCGGCGACGCTGTCGACGTGGTCCGGTCTCGCCGAGCCCGCGGACCTCCCCGTCCTGGCGCAGCGCTCCGACGCCGAGGAGCAGCGACTGGCGCTGGGCGCCTTCGCCCAGGACGTGGCGCGGGCGGCGGCGGACCCCACGGTGTGCGAGCGGCACGTGGCGGACGCGACGGCCCACCCGGACGACCTCGCTCGCCGGCTGCTCGCGGCCCGCTGCGGCGACGACGAGGGGGTGTTGGCGCTGTGGACGGCGCACCCTGAGGATGTCGGGGTCGCGTGGGAGGCCCTCGCGGCGTTGACGCACCTGGAGCGATGGGAGGAAGCCGCCGCGCTGGCGGCGCGTGTCGCGGTCGATCGTGATCCGCGGCTCGTGCTCCGACTGTCGCGGCTGGTGGGCACCGAGCGGCCCCCGCTGCCCACCGACGCCGCCCTCGGGCCGGTGCTGGCGATCGAGGACGATCCGGACGCCGCGCGTGCCGCGGCTGCCGCCTCCCCCGAGCTCGAGCTCGTGATGCTGCTCGCGGGCGGCGTCCCCACCACCGCCTCGCTCGACGCCGCCCAACCGGACGTGTCGCGGCGGTTCCTCCCCCTCGTGGCCGCGTCGGACGGCGTGATCGGCGCGATCGTGGTGCAGGCGATCGAGGCCGGGGAGGGCGTGGACACCTGGGCGGACGCCGTCGCCGTGGCGTCGCTCGCGGTTCGCGAGGGGAGGCCTCCGCCGCCGGCGGCCCTCGAGCTCCTGGGCCACCTGCCGGGAGGTTCGGTGGTGGTGGCCGCCCTCGACCGGGAGCGCCTCGCGACGCCGGGCTGGCTCGACGAGCAGCTGCGGGGCGTCGACGTCGGCACGCGGGCGCGGGCCCGGCTGGTCGGCTGCATCGTGCTCGGCGACGAGGCGCCGGGGGCCTGGCGGAAGGAGGCGAGGGCGCTACTCCTCCCGTGGGAACGTCCGTGGCTCCACCCCTGACGGTCAGCCCTCGCGCTCGGCGCGTTGCTGGAGCTCGACCAGGCGGTCCTCGATCCACTGCGTGATCTCGTCGAGCGGCCGGTCCGCGAGGCCCTTCGCGCTGTCCACCACGTCGCCGAAGCGCACCTCCACGAGCTGTCCGGCCCGGGGCCAGCGCGCGCCGATGGGCAGCACCTTCTCCATGCCGCGGTGGTGGAAGGGGAGGACCAGGGGACGCGCGGCCTGGATCAGGTGGGCGGTTCCGGACTTCAGCGGCCGGTGCAGCTCGAGCGGCGAGCGGCTGCGCGTGCCCTCGGGGAAGACGTGGACCCACTCGCCCGCCTGCAGTCGCTCAGCGAGAAAGCGCATCGCCGGCTGATCGATGCCGGCACCGCGGATGATGGGGACGCCCTTGCCAGCTCCGAAGAACCAGGCCTTCGTGTCGGTCGAGAAGAAGTTCAGCGCGTCCACCGGGATCCACCGGAGGTCCTTCCAGCGCGGCTTCGCGAGGCAGGCCATCAACCACGGATCGTCGAACAGGCTGACGTGGTTGGAGACGGTCAGGATGCCGCGACTGCGCTCCTTGGCCTTCTTCCTCGCATCCTTGAGGACCTGCCCGTCATGGAGCACGAGTCGGTTCACGCCCTGGATCAGGCCACGGCAGGCCAGCGTCACGATGGGCGCCAGGATCTCCCGGGTGACGGTGCGCGACGGATCGAAACGGCCCACCGCTTCGCGCTCGCGGGGCGTCCATGTGGTCGAGGGGTCGGCCACGGCGACGTCGTACCACAGCGGCTGGACACGATCCCCCTGGCGTGGAGCGGTCCTGCGATCCATGGTGGCCGCCTCTCGGGGAGGTGAAGGATGAGCGGTCGTTTCACGTGGTTCGATCTGATGACCGGCGATCCCGCTGCGGCGTCCGACTGGTACGCGCAGCACATGGCGTGGGGCACCCAGGCGTGGGACGGGCCGATGGCGTACACGATGTTCACGCAGGGCGACGAGACGTTCGGCGGCGCGATGCAGCTGCCGGAGGAGGCCGCGAAGATGGGCGCTCCGCCGCACTGGCTCGGGTACGTGGGGGTCGCCGACGTGGATGGCGCGGTGGCCCGGGCGGGCGAGCTCGGCGGGCGGGTGATGCGGCCGGGGACGGACATCCCGGGGGTCGGGCGGTTCGCGATCCTCGCCGATCCGGAGGGTGCGGTGTTCGCCGTGTTCCGGAGCACGGGCGGCGACGACGGGCAGGCGAAGGTCCTCGCCTGGTGCGAGCTCGCCGCGGAGGACCCCGACGCCGTCTGGCCCTTCTACGAGGGGCTGCTCGGCTGGCGGAAGACGGACGCGATGGACATGGGCGACATGGGGACGTACCAGATGTTCGGCGTCGAAGGCTCCATGGGTGGGATGATGCGGCGCGTCCCCGGCATGCCGGTCTCGGCCTGGACCTACTACTTCCGGACCGACGACACCCACAGCCGCACCGCGACGCTGGTGGACGCTGGTGCGACCCTGATCATGGGCCCGCGCGAGGTCCCCGGGGGCGACTTCATCTCGGTCCTGACCGATCCGCAGGGTGCCGTGCTCGCGGTCCACAGCCCCAAGCCCGCCTGATAGACGGGGGCATGGACCGCATCTACCTCGTACCGGGCTTCTTCGGCTTCGCGAACCTCGGCGATCTCCGCTACTTCGGGCACGTGGTGCCGCTCCTGCGCGACCTGGGGGAGGTGGAGGTCGTGAGGACCCACCCCACCGCATCGCTGACGACCCGGGCCCGGCTGCTCCACGACGCGGTCGCCGCGACCTCGAAGCCCGGAGATCGCGTCCACCTGATCGGCCACTCGTCGGGCGGGCTGGACGCGCGCCTGCTGGTGGCACCGGGGGCGAAGCTCGGCAACGGGCTCGATCCTTCCGCGGTCGCCGAGCGCGTCCGTACCGTGGTCACGGTCGCCACACCCCACCGCGGCACCCCGTCGGCCGAGGTGTTCACCACCGTCGCGGGCAAGGCGCTCCTCCGGGCGCTGTCGCTGATGACGATCGTGGTGCTCCGTCGCGGTGGCCTGCCGCTCCAGGCGCTGCTCCAGGTCTCGGACCTGCTCGTGAGCACCGAGAAGCTCCTGGCGTCCGACCCGAAGATGCTCGACGAGGTGTTCTCGGGCCTGCTGGGCGAGCTCTCGCCCGAGCGCAGGCAGCAGGTGGCGGCGTTCTTCGCGGCGATGGGCACCGACCAGGGGCTGCTGCCCCAGCTCATGCCGGACGCCATGCGGCTGTTCGACGCGACCACCGCCGACCGTCCGGGCGTGCGCTACGGCTCGGTCGTCACCCGGGCGCGGCGCCCCGGGATGGTGGGGGTGGCGTCCGCGGGGTTCTCCCCGGTCGCGCAGGCGGGCTTCGTGTGGTTCACGCTGTGCTGGGGGCTGGCGTCCCGTTTCGGGGACCCCGAGCTCGACGGTGCCGTGCGCCAGGCCCTGATCGAGCGGTACCCGAACCTGGGCCCGGCGGACAACGACGGGATGGTGCCGACGCTGAGCCAGCCGTGGGGCGAGCTGATTCGGGCGGTGGACGCCGACCACCTCGACGTCATCGGCCACTTCGGCGACCGAGCGACCGATCCGCCGCACCACGACTGGTTCACCACCGGCACCGGCTACGATCGGCGCGCGTTCGAGGCGACCTGGATCGACGTCGCTCAGTTCCTGGCGACGTAGCCCCCGCGGCTCTCCTGGGTGAACAGCTCGATGTAGCGGGCGCGCAGGTCGACGACCCACTTCCGGTCCGCGTCGTCGAGCATCACGGGGATGGACGAGGTCGGGATGTGCCGCAGCACCGTGGCGGGCATCGCGCCCGAGCGCCGCTCCATGCCGTCGGCGATGAGGGCTGCCGCGAGCGAGGCGCGGTACGCGTAGGGGTCGTGGTGCACCGAGGAGCGACGCTCGGACCACGCGGCGAGGGCGAGCGGCTCACCCCAGGTCTGGCCGATCTCCCGGAGCAGGTCGTCGTCGCCGGCGCGCAACGCGAGCAGCGTGACGCCGATGGCCACCTCCTGGCGCGACGCCGTGGTGCAGACGCGCTTGCGGAGCTGCTCCTCGTCGAGCTGATCGAGCCGCTGGACGGTGAGGTCGTACCAGGCCTCGGGGAGCACCTGGTGCGGTGGCGGCCGGCCCGGGCAGTACCGAGCCAGCGGACCCCGGGGGAAGCCGTGCGCCGCGGGAGCGGGGTGCGCGGGGGCGTCGGGGACGGAGCAACCGAAGAGCAGCGAGACGATGGCGAGCATGGGGACCTCCTGCCCCCGGACAGTGCATGCTCGGTGCCGCCCGATCGTCGGCGTTCGCCCGTTGGTGACGGACGTCGGACCGACGGACGTCGGTCGGTGCTAGCAGGTTGCTGAAGAAGTGCCGTCAGGCGCTTCTCAGCGACCTGCGGGC
>JACKER010000016.1 GCA_020632925.1 Alphaproteobacteria bacterium
GACCTGCGCCCCGACCGACAACGAGCTCCGGTTCACCTGTCACGTGGTGCTCGACGCGCCCGCCGAGGTCGAGCTCGCGTTCGGGCGCGCCGACGGCACCGGGAGCGTCCGGGTCCACCCCGGAGCGGGCGTGGCCCTGGAACACGACGTGGGCACCTGGTTCATGGCGCCCGAGACGACCTACGACATCGAGGCGCGCCTGGCCGGCGGGGCCCCCGGGTCCGGCGTGACCACGCAGGTGACGACGGGAGCGCCACCGTCGACCGTCGGGGCGCGGATCACGGTGTCGGGGACGTCCTCGACGCCCTACGTCGGCACCAGCCTGCCGTGCACGTCGGGCATGGCGGTCGCGACGGTCTTCGACACCGCCACGGGCGAACAGGTCTGGTACCAGGTCATGGACGCGAACGGCAGCTTCGGCGGCTTCAACATGATCCAGTTCACCGAGGACCACACCGTGCTCGGCCAGACCGGCGACACCATCGCCGAGGTCTCGCTCGCCGGAGACCCGCTGCTGGACCTGCCGTACACCGAGGACTTCCACCACGACCTGTTCCGTCGGCACGGCAAGACGTGGATCCTGTTCCGCGAGAACGTCGGCGGCGTCCAGCTGGATGGCTTCGTGGTCTGGGACGCGCAGGGAGAGGAGCTGTACCGCTGGCGGGAGGCCGACGCGCTCGTCGTGCCCGTGGATGCGCGCGGGGACTGGAGCCACGCCAACACCGTGTTCGTCGACGAGGACGAGTCCGTGATCCTGTCGCTCTACACGCAACACACGGTCCTTCGCGTCTCGCCCGCGGGGGAGGTGATGTGGGTGATGGACTCGGCGGGCGGCGGTGCGCTCGGCAACGACTACACCTTCGACTGGACGCGGGTCGACGGCGCCGACCTGTTCACGCGCCAGCACGCCACCACCCTGCGCGCCGACGGGCGGCTCCAGATGCTGGACAACGACCGGGGGCGCGGCCTGATCCTGTCGCTGGACGAGACCGCTCACACCGCGGTCGTGGAGTCCTCGTTCTCGGCCGGGCAGTCCGCCTGCGGCCCCCAGGGGACCACGATCGACACCGCGGCGGGCAACACGCTGGTGGGCTGCAGCGGGCCGGCCCTCCGGGAGTACGCCACGGGCCCCGACCCGGTCTTCAGCTCCTCGCTCGTGTGCGACAACGGCACCGCTCCCGGCGGCGGCGGCCCGGGTCCCACCGGATCCGTGCGCTGGTATCCGCTCGACGGCTGGTAGGGCTGCACGACCCGGGATAACGGGCGACTGGCCCTCGGGGTGGGGCGCGCATGCGTCTGGTCGTCGTGTTCGCGTTCACGTGGGGCTGCGGCGCGCCACCGGCGGTGGAGGTGCCGGCACGTCCGAGCGCGGAGACGGGGGCGCCCGACGACACCGGCGCCCCGACACCCGAGCACACGGCCGAGCCACCCACGCCCCTGGTCACCGAGCTGTCGTGCACCCCGACGGACAACGCCCTGCGCGTCGACTGCGAGACCCGCCTGGACGTGCCCGGGTCGGTGGAGCTGCGCTGGCGGCGGGCGGATGGCTCGGGGGGCGAGCTGTCGCGACGGTCCGAGGCAGCCTCGCTCGCGCACCGCACGCGCCTGTGGTTCCTCGCGCCCCAGACGGCGTACACCGTCGAGGCCTCCGCGGACGGGTTCGCCACGAGCGTCGCCGCGACGTTCACCAGCGGCACGCCCCCGCGCAGGGTGGCTGCGCGGCTCGAGGTCACCGGCGAGGCGGACACGCCGCTGGTGGGGACGAACCTCCCCTGCGACATCGCCAGCGCCGAGGCCGGCATGTTCGACACCGCCACCGGCGAGCTCGTCTGGTACGAGATCATGGATCGGTCCGGGAGCTTCGGCGGCTTCGAGATGCTGCAGTTCACCGAGGACCGGACGGTGCTCGGCTTGACGGGCGATCACGTCGTCGAGATGGACCTCGGCGGCCACACGCTCCTCCGACGCCCCTACGACCTGCCCTACCACCACGACCTGTTCCGGCGGAACGGCAAGACCTGGCTGCTGTACTCCGACCCGGTGCGCGCCGACCTCGTGCTGGACGGCTTCGTCGTGTGGGACGCGGCGGGGACCGAGGTGGCCCGGTGGCGGGAGGCCGAGGCGCTTCCCATCCCGGCGGGGGCCCGAGGGGACTGGTCGCACGCCTCCTCGATCTGGGTCGGCCCCGACGAGTCGGTCCTGCTGTCGCTGGAGGCGCGGGACACGATCCTGGCGGTCTCGCCCGCAGGCGAGGTCCACTGGGCCATCGGGGGCGGTGCTCCGACCGCGCTCCTGGAGGACTGGTCGGCGATCGAGGGCGCGGACGGGTTCGCCATGCCCCACGCCGCCTCGCGCACCCCCGACGGTGGCGTCCAGCTGCTCGACAACGCCCACGGTCGCGCGCTCCGGCTGGCGGTGGACGAGGGCTCGGGGCTCGCGAGCGCCGTGGCGAGCTTCGACGCGGGCGCACCGCGCTGCGGACCCCAGGGCACGGCGTCGCTGTCGGCGGCGGGAGGGGTGCTCGCCGGCTGCAGCGGACCGAACGTGCGCCAGTACACCCCGTCGGGCGACGCGATCCGGTGGAGTGCCACCCTGTCCTGCGACAGCGGGGAGGGGACCAGCGGGGGACCGCGTGGGGGGCAGCTCGCCTCGCGCTGGTATGCGCTGGACGGCTGGGGTTACACCGACGGTCGGAGCACGCCATGACCATCCGCCTTCCCCGCGCTGTCCTCGCCTCCCTCCTCCTGCTCGGCCTCGGTGCCGCCGTGGTCCTGGTCCGCGGCACGCCCGACGCCGCCGCCGCCACGGGCAACAAGGTCGTGTGCGCGCAGGTCCAGCAGCTGCCGGGCCGCCTGGACGAGAACTTCATCGCCACGTTCATGTCGGAGCAGATCGCGGAGGGTCGCCAGCGGTTCCAGACCGTGCAGGGCGTCTCCACCGTGCTGTGCGCGTGGTGATCGCCGCGCTGCTGGCGGGATGTATCGCGGACCGCAGCTCGCTCGTGGTCCAGGTGCCCGAGGAGCACCTCGAGCTGTTCGAGAGCTACGTGCGCCACGCCGGCCACCCGGGCCTGACGGTGGAGGCTCGCAGCCGCGGCGGGGCGCGCATCGTGCTGGTCCAGGACGAGCCCGGCACCGAGGCGTACCGCATCGAGGAGGGCGGACGGCAGGTGATCGTCCACGGCAGCGACGTCCTCGGCCTGGAGTACGGCCTGGCGGACGTGCTCGAGCAGCTCGGCTTCCGCTTCCTCCACCCGACGCACCCGGTCGTGCCGACGGCGCTCGGGCCGCTCTCCGACGTGAAGGGCGGCGGCCACGTCGAGCCCCGCATGGCCCGTCGCGGGCTCCACCTCCACACGCTCCACCCGATCGAGGCGGAGATGGACCTGTGGGAGGGGATCGAGGGGGGCGACGAGCGCGCCCACCAGATCGTGGACTGGATCGTGATGAACCGCGGCAACTACGTCCAGTGGCCGATGCTCGACGACATCCTCCGCTTCCCGGGCCTGGCGCCGGACTGGCAGGAGCACACGGCGGAGATCGTGAGCTACGCGCACGCCCGTGGCGTCGACGTGGGGCTCGGCGTCCAGCTCTTCGGGTCGGGCAACCTCCAGTACGCCTTCGACCTGGTCGACGACGACGAGCTCGATCCCGTCGAGGTCCGGCGACGCCTGGAGCTGCTGGCGCCCGTCGAGCCCGACGTGATCTCGCTGTCCTTCGGGGAGTTCTCGGGGGAGGACCCCCAGCACTTCATCGACACCGGCAACGAGGCCGTCCGCCTGATGCACGAGGTGATCGACGGCAGCGAGGTCGTGACCACGGTCCATGTCGGGAACTACGACGACCTGCGCATCGAGTGGAACGGCAAGGAGATCCTGTACTACTTCCTCGGCGCCGAGCTCGACGACGTGACCCCGTGGATCCACACGGTCATGTTCTACGATCTCTACGAGGACGCCGGCGGGGCCTACCTCCACGACGAGTTCGACGAGCACCGCGACTACATCGAGGAGCGCCTCGCCGCGGGCCAGCCCGTCGGGTACCACCCCGAGTCGGCCTACTGGGTGGCGTTCGACGACTCCGTCCCCAACTACTTCCCGCTCTACCAGCGCACCCGGTTCACCGACCTGCAGCGGCTGATGGACCAGGGCCTGCAGGACCACGTGATGTTCAGCAGCGGCTGGGAGTGGGGGTACTGGCAGACCGACCAGCAGGTCCTGCGCTGGAACCACACGTTGCCCGACGACTGGACCACGTCCGTCGCGTGGACCTGGGCGCCCTGGGGCGACGACGGCGCGGAGCTCGCCGCCATCCAGGTGGCGCTCGCCGACCTGCAGCACGAGAAGCTGATCGGCGACCGCCTCACCGCCTGGCTCGCGGGGCGCGACGCCATCATCGACCTCGGCGACAACACGCTCGGCATCCTGAGCCAGCCCGATCGGCCCCAGGTCAACGAGATCCTGCGGATGGACGCGTCGCAGCTGGCGGAGCTGGACGCGGTGGTGGCCGGGCTCACCGATCTCGCCGACCGGACCCAGGAGCTCGCCGATCGCGCGGCGGATCTGGGCGGAACCGATCCGTGGTTCGAGGAGGCGCGGGACGGCATCGCCATCGACGTGCTCCGGGCCAGGTTCGCGGCCACGGTGCTGAAGGGGACGGTGGCGCTGGCGCGCGGGCAGGATCCGTCCGACGACCTCGTGAACGCCACGGCGCAGATCGGGTTCGCGCAGGAGGTGGTGGACCGGCGGCACCAGGCGCTCCACTGGACCGGCGGGGATCGGATCGTGGCGCCTTCGGACGACAATGCGACCATCTACCGGTACGGGTACCTCGGGAAGGTCACCGAGCTCTGCTACTGGCAGCGGGAGCGGATCCTGCTGCAGAACGCGGCCACCCCGGACGCGACGGAGCAGGTGCCGCCCTGCACCTGAGGCGGTGTCCGAGAATTCGCGACACGCTCGGGGTGCGGCCGTGACGCCAGGGTCGCGGCTGGGGTGTCGCCCGATCCCGCGCTGACCGGACGATCAGCCTACGACCTGCATGATCTCGCTGGCACGCATCCTGCTTCGGCACTGGGCAGGAGGTCGAGCATGCGACGGTGGCTGGGGTTGTCGGGAGTGGCGGTGACGATCGGGGGCATCTGGGCATGCAGCCCGATCGAGGACCCGTTCTGTCCCAACGGGGTCTCGCCCTTCGACGGCCAGACCGGTGTCGACGCCGACGCCGTCATCGTGATCCGCACCGGCGCGGAGATCCCCTCCGACGCGCCGGACCTGCACGACACCGTGACCCTCCGCCAGGGCCACCGCAACGTTCCGTTCCACCTCGAGGTCGACGGCGACGCTGGCGAGCTGCGCCTGATCCCGGACGAGCCGCTCGCGGCGGACGCGCAGTACGAGGTCGGGGCGGTCGACTGGTACGGGCTCGGCGAGATGCCGCACTGGTGGGGGCCGTCGAGCTTCGGTCGCGACTACACGATCACAACCTTCCGGACGTTCAGCGAGCCGCGGCTGCTCGGGGCGTACAGCCTCCCGGACCAGGTGACGCTGGTGCTGGTCTTCAGCGAGCCGATGGACCTGAACACGCTCGACGGTCGGGCCTGGGGCTCTGCGGAGTCCTCGTCGACGACGCCGGAGTTCCGGCAGACGATCGAGAGCGAGCTGTCCGTCGTCGGCTTCCACGAAGGCGATCAGCACCTGGTCGAGGTGATCTCGGCGGGACCCGACGAGGCCGTCGATCTCGTGGCGGTCCGACTGGAGCCGGGCGTGATCTCGCGAAGCGGCACGGAGCTGTCCTCCGACGGCGCCTCCGGCGAGGTGCGCTTCGAGGACGGCCAGCTGGCCCGCTACGCCGGCGCTCCCACCTGCTTCTTCGTTTTCTGATCTCCCCCTCCGACTTCTGGTGGTCCCCATGCACGCCCTGCTCCTCTCGCTCTCCCTCGCTCGTGCCGACGAGCCCGGTTGGACCTCGCTGGTCGACGACCCTCCCCAGGAGATGTGGAACGACGGCCTCGTCCATCGACCCGGGATGGCCGGCGGCTCCGCCACGATGACCGGCACCGCGGTGGTCGGCCCGGTCACGCCGTTCTTCGGCCAGCTCGACGTGGGCGGCGGCGTCCGCGTCCCCGAGACGCCCGTCGTCCTCGGCGTCACCGCGCAGGTCGTGGGTGCCCAGCTCCCGACGTTCGACGGGACGGTCGTCCACGGTCAGAGCGGCGGCGCCGAGGGATGGGTCTCGATGCGCTGGAAGCGCTGGGACCACGCGGTCTCGCTCGGCGCGTACACGGCGCTGGCGGACGGATCCTGGTACCTCCGCCACCCCAACGAGACCGGGCCGCGGCTCGTCGGGCGCTACGTCGGGCGCCTCGACGGCAAGCGCACCGACCTGAACCTCGAAGGGCGCGTGGGGGTCGGTGAGGCCATCCCGGTGGAGATGGCCACGTCGGTGGCGGTCGTCACCGAGCTGAAGCCCTGGCTCGCGGTGTCCGCCGGCGCCGAGGTGGGGCTCGTGCCCTTCGGGATCGGCATGGTGGGCGCGCACGTCCGCCCCGTCGAGCAGCTCGAGGTGGGTGCCACGCTCGGCGTGCCCTTCCCGCTGTTCAGCGTCGGGGCCCTCGAGGTCCAGCCGGCGCTCTCCGCCAAGGCCTGGTTCTGATCCATCGGGGACACCTCGAGACACGACCGGGTTGGCATCAGGGTACAATCGTACCAAGTCGGCCAAGCGAACCCGCCCCCCGTCCGCGAGGTGACCATGGTTGGAGGGACTCCGTCTCCGTCTGCCCCACGTGCGGAGCAGGAGGACTACCTCGAGCAGTTCCGGCACCGCACGCGGCTGCTCCTCGGTGAGGACGATCTGACGTTTCTGCGATCCCGCACCGTGGCCGTGGCCGGGTGTGGGGGCGTCGGAGGAGCCACCGCGATCACGCTGTGCCGCCTCGGCGTGGGCGGCTTCGTCCTCGCGGATCCGGGGATCTACGACCCGCCGGACGCCAACCGCCAGTGGGCCGCGCGGCGCTCCACGATGGGGCGGAACAAGGCCGCCGTGCACGCCGAGCTGCTCGACGACATCCAGCCCGGTGTGCGCCTGCGCGTGTTCGAGGAGGGCATCACCGAGGACAACGTCGACGCGTTCTTCGAGGGCGCGGACGTGCTCCTCGACTGCCTCGACATCTCGGTCCCCGCCGATCTGAGGGCGCGCGTCTACCAGACCGCGATGGCGCGCGGGATGTACGCGGTGACCTCGCCGATCTTCGGCTTCGGCACGATGATGGTGATCGCGGAGCCGGGCGGCATGCCGATGGACGCGCTGATCCGCGAGTTCGTGCGGGTCGCGTCGACGGAGTCCCGGCTGCCGCCTCGCTTTCCCGAGCACTTCTGGCCTCCGCACGTGGCCGCCATCGAGCGAGAGGTCCACAAGCACCGAGTCCCGACGAGCTCCGTCGCGGTGACGCTGGCGAGCGGGGCGGTGGCCGCCGAGCTCGCGCGGATCCTGCTCCGCGAGCGGGACGCCACGCTCCCCCCGCCGCCGGTGCTCCCGGACGTGCTGCTGATCGAGCCGCTGCGGCGTACCTGGCGGGTCCAGCGGTACGAGGAGCTGTTCCGGCCGCTGCCGGCCGTGGACCGGGCGACTCGGGAGGCGGCGTTGGCGACCGCGGGGAACAACGCCCAGCTGGCCCCGGCGGCGCACGTCGAGCTGGACCTGATGAGCGACAGCTGGGGCGAGCGGCCGCTGCCCGACGCTCCGACCGCGGAGTCCGGAGCCAGCGCGAGCGAGCGGGCGGACGCGGCCTACGGCGTCGAGGGCGCGATGATCGTGAGCCGTGGGCGGTACGCGGAGGCCCTGCTGGCGCCGCTGATCGCCGGGTCGGGGCGCGTCGTGGGGGTGGTGGCCCCGTTCCCCACGGCGCGCTTCCACCTCCGGGCCGCGGGTGCGCGCCTCGTGGAGGTCGGCGACGGCCTCGGCGGGGTGGACGACGCGGCGGTCGGCGCGCTGCTCGACGCCGGCGCGTCCGCCGTCTGGCTGGAGGCCTGCAACAACGAGCTGGGTGGGCCGCGGCTCGATCTCGACGTGGTCCGGGCGGTGCGGGAGCGGTGCGATCGCGCCGGTGCGCGGCTGGTGCTCGACGTGTGCCGGGTGTGGACCGACGCGGTGCGCGGTGAGGACGAGCCGGCGGCGTGGGTGCGGGCGCTGTGCGGCCTCGCGGACGTCTGCGTCGGGAGCCTGTCGAAGGACCTGCGGACCGACGTGGGCGCGCTGATCGCGTGCGCCCGGCCGGAGGACCGCGTGTGGGTGCGTGACCGGGTCGCGCTGATGACCGGCGACGGGTTGCGGCACGGGGAGGACGCTCGGATCGCGTCGCTGCTCGCCGATGTGGCGAAGGTGGTGGGCGAGGGGAGGGCGCGGGTCGCCGCCGTCGGCGCGCTGGCGGAGGGACTGCGTGGCGCGGGCATCGAGGTCGCGCGGGTCGGGGGCCACGCCGTGTTCCTCGACGCGCTCGCGCTGCTGCCCCACCTGACCGCGCTGGACCACCCCGAGCAGGTGCTCTGCAACGCGCTCTACCTCGAGGGCGTCCGCGCGGCCCCGCACCTCGGCGAGCAGCGCGACGACGTGCGCTGGGTGCGGCTCGCCGTCCCGGTGGGCCAGCCGCTGGACGTCGGGCGGGTGGTGGCGGCGGTGCGCGCGGTCCTGGCGACGAGCGACCACCTCGGAGGGCTCGTCGTGTCGGCGACACCACCGGGTGAGCTCGGCCCCTACGCGCGCCGCTTCGCCCCGGGTGCCCCGTGAGCCTCGCCGAGCGGCTCCGCGACGCCGCCGAGTCCACCCGCGACGACCGGGCGCACCCCGAGATCCTGGACGCGTCGGACCCCGATCAGGCGCGTCGGCTCGACGAGATCAGCCGACTCCCGGGCATCCGGGTGCACGACGAGCTGCGGACCCAGCTCGCGGGCCTGTTCGAGACCCGCGACCCGGCGGGCACGCTGGACCGTCGAGCGCTCCAGGCCCTGGTGGACGAACGGCTCGGCGACGACCCGTGCACCTACGGCCGGTGGGTCCACTTCCCGTGGAGCGGCCGCCTGGTCCACGTGCTCCCCGAGGCGGAGTACCGCGAGCTGCGGACGAGCCGGAACCGCAACAAGATCACGGAGGAGGAGCAGCAGCGGCTGCGCGGGCTCCGCATCGGCATCGTCGGGCTCTCGATCGGGCAGGCGGCGGCCGTCACGCTCACCCTCGAGGAGGTCGGCGGGCTGCTCGTGCTCGCCGACTTCGACTTCCTCGAGCTGTCGAACATGAACCGACTCCGCGTGGGGGTCCACGGGCTCGGCGTGAACAAGGCGGTGCTCGCGGCGCGGGAGGTGTTCGAGATCAACCCGTACGCCCGGGTCGAGCTGTGGACCAAGGGGGTCGACGCGGGCAATGTCGACGCGTTCCTCACCGCCGGCGGCCGACCGCTCGATCTGGTCTACGAGGAGTGCGACGACCTGGGGACCAAGGTGCTGGTGCGGGAGCGAGCGCGCCGCCTGCGCATCCCGGTCCTCATGGAGACCAGCGACCGCGGGCTGATGGACATCGAGCGCTTCGATCTCGAGCCCGACCGACCGATCTTCCACGGCCTGGCGGGCGAGCTCTCGGCGGCGGCCCTGCGCGGCATGTCGAACTACGAGAAGGTCCCCGTGATCCTCGAGATCGTCGGTCGCGAGGGGATGAGCGACCGCATGGCGGCGTCGATGGTGGACATCGAGTCCTCCCTCAAGAGCTGGCCGCAGCTCGCCTCCGAGGTGGCGCTGGGCGCCGGGCTCAACGTGGACACCGCGCGACGCATCGCGCTCGGCCAGCTCACGTGCTCTGGCCGGTTCTACGTCGATCCCCACCAGATCATCGACGACCGCCTCGCCAGCCCGGTGGCCGTCCCCAGCCGACCGCTGGTGGGGATCAGCGACGAGGCACACCACTTCGACCTGCCGCCGCTGCACCCGAGCCGTGGCCCGGTGACGCTCGAGGAGGTCCGGACGCTGGTGGCATGGGCGGTGACCGCGTTCTCGGGTGGGAACTGTCAGCCCTGGCGCTTCGAGTGGCGCGACCCCGTGCTGCACGTGGTGCACGAGCCCGAGCGCTCCCGCAGCATGCTCGACGTCCACCACCGCGCGAGCCACCTCGCGTTCGGGTCGGTCCTCGAGAACCTGGCGCTGACGGCGCCGGCGCTCGGGATCGCCTCGCAGATCGCGATGTTCCCCGAGCCGACCGATCCGTGTCGGATCGCCGACGTCCGCCTGTCGCGGTCGGTGGGCCAACGCGTCGACCCCCTGCTGCGACGGGTCGCCGATCGGGTCACCAACCGCCGCCTCGGGCCTCGCGGGCGGATCGAGGCGGAGGTCCTCGCTCGCCTCGCGGGGGCGGCGGGCGTCCACGACACCCGGGTCCTCTGGCTCGACGAGCCCACCGCGCTGGACGGTCTCGCTGCCCTGCTCGGGCGAGCGGATCGCGTCCGCATGTTGTCCCGGACGATGCACGGCGAGATGATGGGCGAGGTTCGCTGGTCGCTCGAGGAGGTGGAGCGGACCCGAGACGGTCTGGACGTGGCGACGCTGGAGATGACCCCGACGGATCTCGCCGGGATGCGGGTGATCCAGTCGTGGCCGGTGATGCGGATGGTGGGGATGGTCGGGGGTGGCGCTGGCTTGGAACGACCGACGAGGAAGGCGATCGACGCTGCCTCGGCGGCGGGCCTGTTGGTGGTGTCCGGCACGGATCCCGACGCCTTCGTCCGCGCTGGCCGCGGCCTGCATCGGCTCTGGCTGCAGGCGGCGGAGGAGGGGCTCGCGCTGCAGCCGATGACCTCCATCACCTACCTGTTCCACCGCTTGATCCACGCGGGCGGCGAGGGGCTGTCCGCCTCCGAGGTGTCCGAGCTGCGCGGTCTTCGCGCGCGGTACCTGCAGCTGTTCCCCGTCCCCGACGGGCACGCCGAGCCGATGCTCTTCCGGCTGGGCCGTGCCGACCCCCCGACCGCCCGTTCCCTGCGGCGGACCGTCGACGAGGTGCTCGTTGTCCGTTGACCCATCGCCCGCCACCTGCGCGCTCGACGTCTCCTGCCCACGCAAGGACCTCGTGGCGGACTGGTGGCGCTGCGGGCTGTCCGCCGACTACATGGCGGCCTTCCTGGCTCGTCACCTCGCGGATCCGAGCGACGCGGAGATCGCGCTCTCGACGATCATCAACGAGCTCCTCGAGTGCACGGTGAAGTTCTCGCTGCCGCGGGATCAGGTCGTGTCGCTGCACGCCACCTGGTCGGACGGGCGGATCCGGGTCGAGACGACGCAGTGGTCGAGCGCGGCCCAGGTCCGCCTGCTGCGCGGCTGGCTCGGGCGGCTCGCCACGGGGAACCCGGAGACCGTGTGGCTCGCGCACCTCGAGGAGAGCGCCCGCGACCGCGCCCACCCGTCGGGGCTCGGGCTGGTGGCCCTGGTCAAGGACTACGACGCGAAGCTGACGCTGGACGTGGACGAGGGGCACGACCCCGCGACGAGCACCGCGATCTTCCGGGTCACGCTGCGTGCCGTGATCGCCGAGGACCGCTTCACCTGAGACCCATCGCCCTTGCGGCGTGGATGAAGTCGCATCGCTCGGCCAGGGTCTCGCAGACATGGTCGTAGCCTTGCTGGAGCTGGGCCGACGTCATCTGGCGAGGCTGGATGACCACGTTGCACTGGTCGTAGAGCAGCAGGTCGTCCGAGGTCACCCGACCCTCCTTCGCGAGGCGCCGACCCATGGGCGTGCCCGGGTAGGGGGCGAGGACGGTGAGCGAGGTGCACACGACGCCGTACTCGAGCACCGTGTCGATGGCCCCCTGGAAGACGTCGGGCGTGTCCTCCTCGAACCCGAACATGATGTAGCCCCAGATGTCCATGCCGGCGTCCGAGATGGCACGCACGGCAGCGAGCTCTTCGGGGGTCCGCCGCCCCGTGAGGTTGATGCAGACGAGCTGGCAGCCGTTCGCCGCGAGCAGCTGCATCAGCTCGGGTCGCACCATGACCCAGTCGACGATGACGCCGTACCGGGCGCCCATCGCGTGGAGCCGACCGGACAGCTCGCGGACGTACGGCATGTCACCCGCACCGAACACGTTCTCGCTGAAGAACACGGGCTTGTCCTCCAGCGTCAGCAGGTGGCGGACCTCGGCGCACAGGGCGTCGATGTCCCGTTGGCGGTACGTGGAGCCGAACATCAGGCGCGTCGGGCAGAACTCGCAGTCGAAGCTGCACCCTCGCGCGCTCTGGACGGAGTGCATGAGGTATCGGTCGGTCCGCAGCAGCTCGAACCGCTGCCAGGGGAGGGTGTCGAGCGGGCCGCGCGGCGAGAGGGGTGCGGTGTACCGGTCGCGCGCCACGCCGCGCTCCAGATCGTCGAGGATGGGGCGCCACAGCGTCTCGCCCTCGCCGACGCACACGACGTCCGCGTGGCGAGCGGCCTCGTCGGGGACGTTGGTGGCGTGGACCCCACCGGCCACGACCGCGATCCCGCGCGCCCGCAGGCGGTCCGCCAGCGCGTAGGCCCGCGGAGCGTACATGGTCTTGAACGACAGCCCCACCACGTCCGCCTCGACGGCGTCGGGGTCCAGCGGGCCGTCCACCTTCTCGTCGTGGATCGCCACGTCGTCACCCGGGCGGGAGAGCGACGCGATCGACACCAGTCCCGAGGAGGGCATGGCGAAGCGTCCCCCGTCGGTCCAGTTGGTCCACGACCGCCCGGGCAAGGGATGCCCCACGTCCACCAGCTGGATCCGCATCCGCGACCTCCCCATGTTCGTCAAGGTCCGTCGAGATTGCCTCTTCAGTACATACCATCACGGTGGCAGGGTCGTGACCGCTTCCCGATTCACCGCAGGAGCCGATTCCATCGGTTCGGCGGAATGAGCTGAAGCGACGCGTGGCGTTGACGATGGGGAGGAGGACGGGTCACATTGCCGTCCCCCCTGGAGATCCTGTCGTGGACGGGCTCGAGAACCTCCTGGCCACCTATGCCGGAGCGGTTGCGCTCAACGCATCCATCTCCGCGGCGCTGTGGTGGAACAACCGGCAACCCCTGTTCCGGGACCTGTTCCTGGTCTGGCTCGCCCACGTCCTCGCGTTCACCGTGCAGGGCGCCTTCCGGGAGGGCGACCTCGTCGTCATCCTGGCCTTCTCGTCGGTGTTCTTCATCGCCGGTGCCCTGGCGCGCCTGTTCGACAGCATCCTGCCGACGCCGTTGCCGTGGCGGGTGTTCGGCGGGATCGTCGTGGTGTCCATCGCCGCCTCGCTGGGGGCCGCGGCCGCCGGCCTGCCGTTCACCCTGGTCGCGCTGCCCGTCTGCTTCGGCGCGCCCTTCCCCGCGATGTGGGTGGTGCTTCGCTCGCTGTGGACCGGCAGCTGGCGACAGCTGACGCTCGCGGGCCGGGGGCTCCTGTTCACGATCGCGCTCGAGGTCCTGCACACCTGGGACTTCGCGTTCCTCCGCAACGTCCCCGAGTTCGGGCCGGCGGGGTTCACGATCGCGCTCCTCATCGTGCTCGCGCTCTCGATCTTCGCGCCCGCCACCGTCCTCGAGATCGTCACCGAGCGACAGGCGCGGGCCGCCACCGAGATGCTCCTCGCGCGTCGCATCCAGATGGAGATCCTGCCGAAGGAGCCCCGCATCGAGGGACTCGAGATCAGCGCGTTCATGCAGCCGGCGGAGGAGGTCGGCGGCGACTACTACGACGTGTACAGCTTCGGTGGCCACAGCTGGGTGCTGCTGGGCGACGTGACCGGCCACGGGCTGTCGAGCGGCCTCGTGATGCTGATGGCGCAGAGCGTCATCGCCTCCATCCTGCACACCCGCCCCGAGATCAGCCCGGCCGAGCTGTCGTACACGGCGAACCACATCCTGTACAACCAGCTCCAGCGGCTCAACGAGCACCGGACGATGACGCTGGTGGCCATCAGCCGCAACGGGGCGGACAACGCCTTCCACTACAGCGGCAACCACGAGAACCTCTACGTGTTCCGCACGCGCGACGGCAAGGTCGAGGTGCTCGACGTGGAGCACATGCCGCACGGGCTCGGCATGCTCGACGAGTTCGGCCTGGACGCGTACGAGCAGGACCGCTTCACGCTCGACCCGGGGGACCTGCTCTTCCTCGCGTCGGACGGCATCCGCGAGGCCGCCGCCCACGGCGACTACGAGCGCGGCATGTTCGGCGAGGAGCGGATGATCGAGATCCTCGAGAAGTACGCGACCAGCCCTCTCTCGGAGATCCGGCGCGTCCTGCTCGAGGAGCTCGAGCGATACACGGGCGGCGTGTACCACGACGACATCAGCTTCCTCATCGCCCGCGCGACCCGGTAGCCGGCGCCCGCCCGCTGCCTACAGCCCGCTGAACTGCACGTCCTGCCAGAGCATGGACGGGGAGCGCGTGCTCGCGAAGGTCCACGGGTCGTTGCCCACCTCGACCAGCTGCTCCATGAGCTGCAGCAGGTTCCCGGTGACGTTCATCTCGGCGAGCGACTGCACGACCTGGCCCTTCTCGAGGAGCAGGCCGCGGATGCCGAAGCTGAAGTCGCCGGTCGCCGCGTTCGAGCTGCCGCCGAGGAACGAGGTCACGACGATGCAGCGGTCGAGGTCCGCGGCGATCTGGTCGTAGGGGCGCGTGCCGGGGCGCACCACCCAGTTCGAGCGACCCGCGGTCGTCGGCTCCACGCCCATCTTCCGCGAGTGGTACAGCCCGACGTAGTAGGTGCGCAGGACCCCGTCCTCGATCACCGTGCGCGGACGTGCCACCAGGCAGTCGCCGTCCCAGGGGCGTGACGCCATGCCGCGGGGGAGGGTGGGGTCGTCCACGATGTCGAGCAGGGGGCTGGCGATGCGCGTCCCCAGGCGGTCCGCGAGGCAGCTCCGCCCCTCGTGCAGCGCCGAGCCCGACAGCGGTCCCGCCAGGAGCCCGAGGACCCGACCCGCCGTGCGGTTCTCGAGCAGCATCGGGTACTTCCCGGACGCGATCGGACGGCTGCCGATGCGCTCGCGCGCGCGGGACACGACCTCCTCCGAGATGCGCTCCACCGAGGGCAGGTCGGTCAGGTGCCTGGCGGCGTAGTGCGCGCCACCCTCGGGCCGCTTGTCGCCCTCGGCGAGCGTCAGATCGGCGCCGATCGAGAACCACGCGCCGGCGGTGCGGTCCGCGAACCCGTTGGAGAGCACCCGCACGGCCTCCGAGCGCCCGTCGCCCACCCAGGCGCTGCTCGAGATGCGATCGGGCCCGCTGCGGGCCAGCACCGCGGACTCCAACGACTCGCACCAGGCGCCCCGCTCGCTCGCCGTCCGCGTCCGCCAGGTCGGGTCGTCCTGGTCGAGCGTCGCCTCGCTCACGCCGCGCCCCGTCGCCGCACGATCGGCCAGGCGTCGGTTGGGATCGGGCTCGAGCCAGCGCGCGGCGTCCACGCAGCGCTTCAGGAAGTGGTCCAGCGCCTCGGGACGCAGGTCCGAGGTGGCGTTGCTCGTGTACCGGTCGTTCGCGAGCAGCGAGACCACGAGCCCTCGCGTGGTCGCCTCGGTGGCCTGTTCGACCTTGCCCTCGCGCCGCTGGATCGAGACGTGCGACCCACGGCTGATGCTGACCGAGACCTCCTGGGCCCCGAGCTCCTCGGTGCGCTTCACGACCTGCTGCGCGAGCGCCATCAGGTCCAGCTCCTCGCCGCTCATGCGCGCCCTCCGCCCACGGACACCTTCCGCACCAGCACCGTCGGCATGCCCTGGCTGACGGGCACGCTCTGCCCGTCCTTGCCGCAGGTCCAGCCGCCCTCGTCGACCACGAGATCGTCGCCGACCATCTCGATCGCCGCGAGCACCTCCGGGCCGTTGCCGATCAGGTTCACGTCCTTGACCGGCCGCGTCAGCTTGCCGTCCTCGATCAGCCGTCCGTGACGGACGAAGAACGAGAAGTCGCCGGCGCCGATCTGCACGGCACCGTTCCCGAACACCTCGGCGTACAGCCCGTTCTTGACGGACTTGATGATCTCGGCGGGCGGGGTCTTGCCGGGCAGCATGTAGGTCGCGCGCATCCGCGGGAGCACGGGGTGACGGAAGGACTCGCGTCGACCGGAGCCCGTCGAGGGCACGCCGTAGTGGCGAGCGCTGATGCGGTCGTGGAGGTAGCTCTCGAGGATGCCCTCGCGCACGAGCGTGGTGCACTGCGTGGCGCTGCCCTCGTCGTCGACGTTCAGCGCGCCGCGAGCGCCGTGCAGCGTGGCGTCGTCGACGATGGTGACCTCGGCGGGAGCGATCGAGCGCCCGAGCCGGGTGCTGTAGATGCTCGTGTTCTTGCGGTTGAAGTCGGCCTCCATCCCGTGGCCGATCGCCTCGTGCAGCAGCACGCCCGACGAGCCGGCGGCGAGCACGACGGGCATCTCGCCGGCAGGCGGGCTCCCCGCGCCGAGCGCCCGCAGCGCCCGGTCCACGGCCTCCTCCACCATCCGCCGCTGGCGGGTCTGGTCGTACCAGGCGAGATCCGCGCGCGCGGCGACGTTGTACGACCCCGTCTCGCGCACCTTGCCCTCGGCCGCCGTCACCCAGACCGCGCCCTGCGTCATCGGCCGGTAGTCGCTGGCGACGGTGCCGTCGGCCCGGGCCACCAACACCCAGGCGTCACCGTCACCGAGGGTGGTCTGCACCTTGTGCACGCGGGGGTCGCGCGCGAAGGCCCGCTGCTCCCAGTCCCGGATCATGGGGACCCGCACGTCGAGCTCGACGTCGGACCACAGCCGCTGCACCGGGTAGTGGTCGGCGGTCGGCGCCACCCGCTCCACGAACACCGGTGGCGTGCGGTGCGGGCTGCCGCTCGCGATGGTGCGCGCGGTCCGCGCGGCGTGCACGAGCGCCTCGAGCGAGAGGTCCTCGGTGTAGGCGTACCCGACCTGGTCCCCGACGACGACGCGCACCCCGGCGCCGAGATCGATGCTCGTGTGCGCGCGGTTCACGATGCCGTCGGACAGGCCCACACCGGTGGAGACCGAGTGCTCGAAGTAGACGTCGGCGTCGTCCGCGCCGTTCTGGGTCGCCTCGGCGAGCACCTTGCGGACGAGGTCGGCGTCGACGCCGAACGGGGCGAAGGCCGCCCAGGGATTGGCGGGATCCGTCAGTGGCTGCATGCCCCGCCTTACCTCGCTGCGCTGGGCCGTGCCCGGAGGCGTCAGTCCTTGGCCCAGGCGGGCAGACCCGGGGAGTCGAAGCCGTTGCCGTCGCGATCCACCCAGATCGGGTTGGTCAGCGCGTACGGGCGGACCGGGTACGTCCGGGGCACCGGGATGGCCGGCTCGAGCAGGGACGCGATCTCCTGCACGCCGCCGAGCGCCTCGGTCACGATCAGCTCGAGCTCGACGTAGGGGATCTCGACCGGCGTGAACACCGGCGCCAGATCACCGTCGCCGGTCACGATCGCGACGTACCAGGCGTCCCGCGTGGGCTCGATCGTGAGGTCGCCGTCGTACCGGACCACGTCGCCGTCGTCGGGCAGCTCGATCTCCTGGATGAGCACGCCGTTCTCGTACAGCTCGATGCGGTTCGCCGTCATCCAGGTCGGCGCCTGCACGTCGAGGTGCAGCGTGTGCGGTCCGTCGCCCGTGACCTCGCCGCCGATCGGCTCGCCGTCGATGGTCATGCGCACGAACGGCCCGTAGCTGGCGACCACGTGGTGATCGCGGACCGCGTCGGCCACGGCCTGATCGTCGAGGAACGCGGGGTCGTCGGCGCCGACCATGACGTAGTTGCGGGGGCAGCCCGCCTCGGTGGAGGTCGTGCCGTGCGTGTCGCTGTTGCCGAGCGCGGTGTACCGGAAGCCGAGGTTCAAGAGCGCGAACCAGTCGTCGATCTGCCCGGGTAGATCGCGCGACAGGACGTACGTGCCGTCGATGAGGCCCTGCTGCTCCTCCATCGTGCGCGTGGTCCACTGCAGCGACACCTGCTGGGTCGGGTCCGCCGCGTAGGCCTCCTGCTCGGTGACGGTGGGCGTGCGCAGGAAGTCGAAGCGCTTGCCGTTGAGGAGCTCGAGCCCGTCGAAGTCCCAGTAGATGTTGCTCTCGTCGAGCAGCGGGTTGGTCAGCGACAGCGTCGGCTGGTGGACGATGGCGAAGCCGTGCTCGCCCGGCGCCCCCGGCTGCCCGTCGAACGGGTCGAAGCCGTACTGGTCGAAGTACCCGAGGATGCCGTCGCGCGGGTGCCCGACGAACACGAACGGGTCGAGCCCGACCTGCTTGCCGGCGTCCCGCAGGCCGTTGACCAGGTCGTACGGGCGCTTGTCGGTCCAGTCGATCAGGTCGCGGCCGCCGCCCGCCTCCACGAGGAAGTCGTTGGCGAGCGGGAAGGCCAGGAAGTGCCCGATCTCGACCGTGGTGGTCTCGTTGCCGACCGCGGTCTGGACCCACTGCTCGAGCCCGAGGGCCTCCACCGTCGGGGCGTAGTCGACGACGAAGTCGTGGTCCGTGGACGAGAAGAACTCGACGCCCTCGGCGACCATGGTGCGGACGCGATCCGCGAGCACCACGCCCGAGTCGTGGGAGCGGACGGCGTGGACGTGCAGGTCGGCCGAGATCCAGTCGGTGCTCTCGACGCTGCGGACGACGGTGAAGTCGACGTGGGCGCCCTGGGTGTCGCCGACGGTGAAGGGCTGGCTCCAGTCGAGCTCGTACTCGAGGCCGCGGCTGGCGACCGCGACGTAGGTGCCGGGCGCGAGCTCCACCTCGCCCTGCCCGTACATCGAGAACACGACGCTCTCGGGGTCGCCGGCCACGAAGCCGTCGCCGAGCACGGGGTCGCGCACGGGACGCGCGTCCTGGCGGTACAGCGTGACCTTGGACGGGATGTTTCGGCCCATCTCGTCCACGACCTCGAAGGTGAGGACGCCGTGGCGGGCGGCCTCGAGCGCCACGGTCACCTGGCCGCCCTGCTCGACGTGGATGGGGACGCGCTTGCCGCCCGGACGGCCGCGATCGTGGACGTACAGCTCCCAGTCGCCGACCGGCAGGTGGCCCGAGAAGGAGCCGTCCGCGTCGTGGTCGTCGGGGTGGACGTCGGTCTCCCACTGCGACCACGGCTTCTCGGCGCCGGCCTCGTACACGAAGACGTCGACGCCGGAGAGCGCGTCGCCCGTGGACTGCTCGAACACGTGGCCGCTGACCGTGCCCCAGGCAATGCCCTTGGCGTCGAGGTACTGGTCCACGATCGAGCCGATGTCGCCGTCGCCGATGAAGAAGTACCGCTCGTACTCGTACCCCTCGGTCTGCGGGAACCGCCCGTTGCTGCCGTCGCCGTCCTGGGCGCCCCCGACGGCCGCCGTCTGCGAGGCCGTGAACAGGGGGACCCACAGGCTCCCTTCCTTGGGCGCCAGCCCGTAGCTGACGCGGTCCGCCACGCCCGCGAGGAACGGGAACTCGAAGGGTTCGAGGAACGAGTTCTCGCCGCGCTGCATCGACTCGAACACGGCGCCGTCCTCGTCGAACCCGATGCCGGGCGCGAAGACGTCGACGCTGCCACCCGAGAGGTAGAAGTCGCCCATCACCATGCCGGTGACGATCGCCCAGTCGATCAGCGGGAAGTTCTCGTCCTGGTACTGGACGGGCAGGATGGTCGCGGGCTCGACGCCGCCCACCGCGGTCGACGCCACGGTGCGGATCGTGAACCAGGGCACGTCGTCCTGCGCGACGTACTCCGTCCACATGTGGAAGTCGGGCGCCGCGACCAGTCCCCACAGCGCTCCGAGCAGCGACAGGAACGGGACGGCCTCGCCGTCGACGCGGATCGCGGCGGTCCCCGGCGGCGCGTCCTCCACGATGTACACCGCGTCAGGGTTCTCCGGATCGGGGTGCAGCACGTTCATGTTCGTGGTCGGGAAGAGCTCGGCGAACTGGTCCAGCCCGCGGCCACCGGCGAAGGTGGGATCGCTACGGACGATGTCGGCGTCCACGATCGAGCCGCCGTAGAGCCCGGGACCGAGCGAGTTGCGGTTCGCGAGGATCGCGACGCGCGCGTGGCCGTTGGACAGGATGAAGTCACCCGGCTGCGCGATGGCCTTGGGCCCCCCGATCGCCTGGTCGAGGCTGTCGATGCGGTGGGCCTCGGCGTGCATCGTGGCCGGTGTCCCGCAGGACAGCAGCGACAGGGTGGCGAGGAGGAGGGGCAGGTTGTTTCGCATGCCGCTATCCTAGCGCCCCGACCGATCGGAGACCGCATGATCGCGCTGCTGTTCGCCACCACCTCCGCCCTTGCCGCCGACGACGCCGAGCCGAAGGAGAACCGCGCCGTGGGCGGATCGCTCGCCGGTTGGGGCGATGTCCCGCTGGCGACCGACGAGGAGCGCACCAACGGGATGACGCACCTGTGGGCGCAGATCCAGGTGTGGGGGACCGTGTGGGATCAGGACGTGGACGCCCAGGCCGATCCCGCGACCTACGGCGACCCCGAGGCGGATGCCGGCTTCGCGCTGAACCGCGCGCGCTTCGGCATGGACGGCTTCGTCCCCATGCACGCGCTCGGCGGGCGGCACCAGGTGGACTACGCGATCGCGCTGGGGCTGGCGGCGCCGTACGACGTGCTGACGGAAGAGGACACCGACGTGCAGCTGGTCGACGGCTTCGGGCGGTGGGCCCTGCCGACGGACATGGGCACGACGAGCCTCTCGGTCGGCATGCAGCGCGTGCCCTTCGGTCGCGAGAACAACATCTCGAGCGCGACGATCCCGTTCCAGGAGTCGGGCGTGGCGTCCAACTGGATGGCGCCGTCGCGCGGCGTCGGCGTGGTCGCCGGCCAGTCGCTCCGGTTCGGGGAAGGGGAGCAGCCGGTCACGATCCTCGCCCGTGTGGGCGGGTTCCAGCCCGGTGATCCCTTCGGCACCGACGGCCCGCAGATGCTCTTCGACGGCCGCCTCGAGCTGTCGATCGGCGACACGTACACGACCTGGAACAAGGACCTGAAGAGCGCGCTCGGGGTCGGCGGCGCCGCGCTGATGCGGTCCGAGCCGGGCACGACGGTCTCCTCGGTCGAGGGCGATCTGCTCGCTCGGTACAAGGTCGTCACCCTGGTGGGGGAGGTGATCGCGTCGACCGTCTCGCCGGTGGACACGGACATCCAGCAGCCCGGCGTCGTCGAGCAGACCCACCAGCTGGGTTGGACGGCCATGCTGTCGGGCTGGATCCCCGTGCGCAAGGCGTCGGGCATCGAGCCGGCGGTCCGCCTGTCCTCGTACGACGACGCGACCGCGCTCGAGTCCTCGGGTGACGTGATGATCCTGCACGGTGGCGCCACGTGGCGGAACCTGCTGCCGCGGACCGACCTCGGCGCCGGGTACGTCCACCGGGCCGAGCTGCACACCGAGGTGCCCAACGACACCGTGCGCCTCTGGGTCCAGGTCCGCCCCGACGCGCGCCTGTAGTCAGAAGGTCCCGGCGATCCGGAGGCCGTGCGCCGTCGGGAGCACGGCCACCTGGCGGAACAGGCTCCCGCCGCGCTCGAGGCCTGCGTCGGTCCGGCCGCGCTCGTTGAGCTGCATCTGGACGATGCCGCAGGCCAGGACACCCCCGTACCAGACGGGGATGGTCACGGCGGTCGCCGGCTCGATGGCGGCGAACACCGCGAGGATCGGCACCACGGCGGTGGTCGCGCCCAACAACGACCACCCGAGCACGCCGGCGGTGCTGGTGACGTAGACCCCGCGCTCGCGCAGGGAACGGTTCGAGTACTGGACGGACGCGAACAGCAGGGGGGCGCTGGAGATCGCGCCCACGCTCCCCAGCGTGATGCCCAGCGCGCCCAGGCCGATGAGCGCGTCCTCGTCGTACTCCACGCCGAGGGCGACCACGACACCGCCCGCCGATCCGAGCGCGGTGGACACGAGCCCGGCGCCGAGCGCGTACCGCGAGAGGTTGACGCTGCGACGGTCCGCGAGATCCCACTTCTCGTGGTCCGCCATCCCCCGCATCGGCAGATCGTCGAGCCGCGGGACCTGGGGCACCGCGAGGTCCGGTGCGGGCTCGGGCACACCGTCCGGGGGCACGGCGGGGGCCGCCTCGGGCTCGGGCGTTGCCTCCGGCGCGGCCTCCGGCGTGGCCTCCGGCTCGGGGGATGCCGGCTCGGGCTCGGGCATCTCGGCGGCGAAGGCAGAGGTGATGGTCAGCATCCACATGGGCGCAGGTTGCCAGACGCGTCGCCGATCCGCCACACCCCTGCAACGAAGCGTGTCCCCACGCAGCGCACGCCACGCCCCCCGGATACGACCAGCGGCTGCGCGGAGGCACGAGTGGCACGCATCACGATGGACCCGTTCAACGCCGCCCTGGTGGTGGAGTCCCCTCACGTCTCCCTGGACGGATACCTCGAGGCGGCCGGGCTGAAGGTGACGCGCCTCGACAAGGTGCCCGACGAGGCGACGCTGATCGAGGCCATCCGGTCCACCGGCGCCCAGGTGCTGTTCAAGCGCAGCCGCGTGCCCGTGACCGACGCCGTCATCCGGGCCTGCCCGTCGCTGCACGCCGTCCAGCTGTGCTGCATCGGGACCGACAGCGTCGACCTCGCGGCGTGCGCGCGCGAGGGCGTGCTGGTGTTCAACGACCCGATCTCGAACGGCCGTAGCGTCGTCGAGCTCGCCATCGGGCACCTCGTCGCCCTGTCCCGCCGGCTGTACGAGACCGACGTCCAGATGCACGCGAACACCTGGCAGAAGTCGGAGGCCGGGCGGTACGAGATCCTCGGCAAGACGCTGGGGATCGTGGGACTGGGGAACATCGGCCGGCAGGTGGCGCGGGCCGCCGAGGCCATGGGGATGCGGATCCGGTTCTACGACAACCGGCTCGTGGCGCAGGAGGTCGGCGCGGAGATGGGGTGGCACCAGGCGGGGAGCCTGGTCGACCTGTTCCGTACGTCGGACATGGTGACGGTCCACACCTCCGCGAAGGACGCGTGGGACCGCGACAACGCCGGCCTGCTCGACCCGGTGCTGTCGCAGCTCGGCGCGGAGCTCCCGGACGGGCCGCGGATCTTCCTGAACCTGGCCCGCGGCAACCTGCACTCCTCCGAGGCGCTGCTGGCGGCCGTGCGCGGCGGAGCCATCCGCTACGCCGCCGTCGACGTGTTCCCGGACGAGCCCGCTCCCGGCCAGAAGGACTGGCAGAACCCCTACGCGGACGAGCCGCGCGTCTCCTGCACGCCGCACATCGGCGCGAGCACGCTCGAGGCCCAGCCGCGCATCGCGCGCCGCGTGGCGACCACGGTGGAGCGGTTCGCCCACACGGGCGCCCTGCGGGACTGCGTGTTCGAGCCCCGAGCGCTGCTCGCGCCGCAGGAGCTCGCGCCCGGCCAGGCGGTGCTCTCCGTGGTCCACTCGGTCTCTCGCGGCACGAAGAAGGCCGTGGACGACGCGATCTACGAGGCCGAGGTCGACAACCTGGGCTCGATGCACCGCGACTTCCCGAACGGCGTCGCCTACGACCTGTCGGTCCTCGACCGTCCGCTGGGCCAGAAGGAGCTGGAGGCGCTCGTCACCCGCGCCGCCTCCCTGGCCCACGAGCCCGGCGCGATCCGGTCCATCCGTCAGGTCGTCGTTCGCTCCCTGTCGTGAGCTTCAGGCCGGCGACGGCGCCGATCCGGAGCCCTCGCGCAGCAGGACGCGGGCGGCCTCCCGGGCGGCGTCGGACACCTTGCGGCCGCCCAACATCCGCGCGAGCTCCTCGATCCGCGCGGGATCGTCCAGCCGGGTGAGACGGCTGTGGGTGCGGCCCTCGACGACCGCCTTGCTCACGTGCAGGTGGTGGTGGCCGAAGGCGGCGATCTGCGGCTGGTGCGTGACGCAGATGACCTGGTGGTGGCGGGAGACCTCGTGCAGCTTGCGGCCGATGGCCTCGGCGACCGCGCCGCCCACGCCCGTGTCCACCTCGTCGAACACGTACGTCCCGACGGGCCCGAGGCCCGCGAGCACCCGCTTGGTGGCCAGCAGCGAGCGCGACAGCTCCCCACCCGAGGCGATGCGGTGCAACGGACGCGGGGGCTCCCCCGGGTTGGGCGAGACCAACAGCTCCACCCGGTCCAGGCCCGTCGCCGTCAGGCGCGCCCCACCGATCGTCAGATCCCCGTCCTCGGCGGCGAGCTCCTCGACCTCGACCCGGACCTCGGCGCCGCCCATCCCGAGCTCCGCCAGCTCCTCGCCGATCGCGCTCCCCAGCGCCGCCGCGCGCTGCCGACGCATCTCCGACAGCTCGCGCGCGGCCCTGCCAGCCGCCTCCAGCGCCTCGCGCAGCTCGCGCTCCAGCCGGTCGAGGTGGAGCTCGGCCTCCTCCAGCTGGGCGAGTTCCTCCTCCGCCGACCTGCGCCACGCCATCGCCTCGTCCAACGAGCCGTGGCGCCGCGCCACCCGGCGGAGCGCTGCCAGGCGCTCCTCGGCGCGGGAGGCCTGCTCCGGGTCCACGTCGAGCCGGCCCACCCACCCGCCGATCTCCCGCCCCGCGTCCTCCAGCTCGAGACGCGCGCCCCCGACCTGTGAGGCGAGGGGAGCCAGCGCGGGATCGAGGTGCGAGGCCTGCCGTAGATCAGCCTCCAACCTGGCCAGCTCCGCGGCGATCGAGCGGTCGCGGCCGACGAGCGCGGCCTCCGCGCGTCGCCCCGTCTCCAGCAGCCGCCCCGCGTTCCGCGAGCGAGCCACCAGCGCCTCGAGCTCCTCGAGCTCCCCCGGGCTCGGGTCCAGGCGACGCAGCTCCGCCAGCTGGAACCGGAGCAGGTCGCACCGGTCCGCACGGTCCGCGGCGCGGGCGCGGAGATCGAGGAGGCGTGACCGCGCCGACGCGGCCTCCTCGTACGTCCGCTTCACCTCCGCCACCAGCTCCGGCCGGGCGATCCAGCCGTCCAACGTCGACAGATGGGTCGCCGGGTCCGACAGCGAGTGGTGCTCGTGCTGGGAGGTGATGTCGCACACCGCCCGCCCGATGCGCTGGAGCTGCGCCGCGGTCGCGAGGGACCCGTTCACCGTCGCCCGGCTGCGCCCACCCTGCAGCGTCCGCCGCAGCACGACCTCGTCGTCCGCTGGCAGGTCCATCGCCCGCAGCATCGCCCGCGCCTCCGGGTCGTCCCGCAGGTCCAACAGGGCCTCCACCTCGCCCCGGTCGGCGCCCGCGCGGACCAGCTCGGGGTGCGCGCGCCCGCCCAACACGAGCTGCAGCGCGTGCACGAGGATCGACTTGCCCGCGCCCGTCTCCCCCGTGACCACGGTGAGGCCGGGCTCGAAGGTGGCGTCGAGCGACTCGACGATCGCCAGGTTGCGGATGCGGAGCGCGGTGAGCACGGCTGGTCGAGTATCCGGGCGAGCGGTCAGGATCTGTCCGCCTGCGAGAGATGACCCTTCAAGGCTGCGATCAGTGGGATGTCCGCGGGCGCCCAGCCCACGTCGTCGAGCTCGGCGGCGGAGAGCCAGCGCGCGTCGTCGTGCTCGGTGAGGCGAGGGGTGTCGCCGCTGTGGACCAGCAGCCCCTCGAGCTGCACGGTGACGTCGTCGTACGCGTGGATGGCGCGCCCGAGCGGGCCGGTCACCCGGGCACGGATGCCGAGCTCTTCGAACAGCTCGCGGACCAGCGAGGTGTGGTCGTCCTCGCCCGGCTCGACCTTGCCGCCGGGCAGCTCCCACAGGCCCGCCCGCGCCTTCCCCGCGCCGCGGCGTACCGCGTACACGCGACCATCCCGGACCCACGCACCCGCGGTGACCCGGATCGGGGGGCGCACCGGCACATCGGCCGACGGCGTCACCACCCGGTCCATCGGGCGGTCGTGGGCCTCGACCGGCACCCAGGGGAGCAGCTGGTCGTCGACGCCCACCCCGATCGCCAGGGGCGCGTGCTCGGCCAGCCAGCGGTCGTAGTGCCCCGCGCCGAAGCCGAGGCGTCCACCGCTCGCGTCGAAGGCCAGCCCGGGCACGATCGCGAGCTCCACGCCCGCCAGGACCGGCCCGTCGCTCGTCGGGATGCCGAGGACCCCGCGCACCAGCGGCTCCTCGAGCTCGCGTGCCTCCATCCGCCCCTGACCGAGGACCTGGGGGACGGCCACGCGGTGCCCTCGCTCGCGCAGCGCGCGGACCAGCGTGGACGTGGGCAGCTCGTTGCGCACCGACAGGTAGACCAGGATCCGCCGCGGCCGCGCCAGCTCGGGGTCGGCGAGGAGGCGCTCGGCCACCCGGTCTCCCGCCGAGGTCAGGCGCTCGGGTTCGAGTGCCCGGCGCAGGGCCTTCATCCGGTCTCGCAGCTCGTCTTTGGTCACACGTCCCCCTCGGGCCGGAGTATCCTGCGCCCGGAGGTGGACATGGTCAGCTGCGGTGGATGTCGTCGACACGTGCGGGACTCGGACGCGGTGTGTCCGTTCTGCGGCGCCCCGGGCGCGCTGGCCTCGACCGGGCCCACGGCCCTCGAACGCGCTCGGACGATGGCGGGCGTGGCGCTGACCGCGATCGTGCTCTCCGCCTGCTACGGCACCGGGGTCACGGACAAGCCGACCCCGACGCTCACCACCGGCGACACCGGCCAGACCGGCGACACCGCCGAGACCACGACCCCCTGATCCCATGAGCGCCGGCCGCATCCTGCTGGTGGACGACGACCCCTCGCTGCGAGAGGTCGCTCGGTACGCGTTGGATCGCGCTGGCTTCGAGGTGATCGAGGCGGGGGACGGCCGAAGCGCGCTCGATCGGTTCGCCAGGCACAGCATCGATCTCGTCGTGCTCGACGTGCTGATGCCCGAGGTCGACGGGCTCGAGGTCTGCCGGACCCTGCGCGCGACCAGCCAGGTGCCCGTGGTGTTCCTCTCGTCGCGTGGCGAGGAGGTCGATCGCATCCTCGGCCTCGAGCTCGGCGGCGACGACTACCTCACGAAGCCGTTCTCGCCGCGAGAGCTCGTGAGCCGCGTGAAGGCGGTGCTCCGCCGGACGCGTCCTGAGGCTCGGTCCACCACGGTCGAGGCAGTCGGCGTGCGGCTGGACGTGGAGGCGTTCCGCGCCTGGGCGGCGGAGACCGAGATCCAGCTCACGGTCACGGAGTTCCGCCTGCTCGAGGTCATGCTCCGCAGGCCCGGGCGTGTCTTCACCCGCGACGAGCTCGTGGAGCGGGCCTACGAGGGGCCGCACCACGTCTCGGACCGCACCCTCGACTCCCACATCCGCCGCATCCGCCAGAAGCTGCGCGAAGGCGGGCTCGACCCGATCGAGACCGTGCACGGCCTCGGCTTCCGGTTCGAGGACCGGCGGACCTGACGGTGGCCGAGCTCCCCACGGAGCGCAAGCTGCCCGATGCCCGCGGGCCCCTGCCACGGTTGCCGCTGCGGGCCTGGCTGGTCCTGTCGCACGCCTCCGTCCTGGTCCTGCCGCTGCTGGTGCTCCTCGGCTCCGGGGCGTTCAACGAGGATCTGCGCAACCAGACCCGATGGGACCTCGAGCACCAGGGCGCGCTGATGTCGGTGCACGCTGCCGCGCTGCTCAGGACCGCTCGCCAGGACGACCCCGCGGCGGACATGGCGGCCGTGGGCACGCAGCTGTCCTCCGACCTCGCGGTGGCCAAGAGCCAGACGCTGTCGGGGATCCGGGTCACCGACGCCGACGGCACCGTGGTCGCGACCAGCGGCGACACGCTCGGCGAGGAGCTCCGCGGCACCCCCGAGGTCGACGCGGCGCTCGCCGGTCACATGGCCCACGAGCTGCGCCCCCGCCCGGCGCCCAGCCTGCGGCAGCCCCTGTCGAGCGAGAGCCGCCGCGCCGGGGTCCGCGTCTTCGTGGCGGTGCCGGTGGCCCTCGACGGCGAGGTGGTGGGCGCGGTCGTGCTCTCGCGGACGCCGCGCGAGGAGCTGCAGGCGCTCTACCACATGGCTCCCGGCGTGCTCGCCGCGACGGCGGCGGCGGCGTTGTCCGCGGTCGTCCTCGGGGTCGTGGCGGCCTGGGTCGCGACGCGATCGATGCGGCTGCTCGAGGACGGTGCCCAGCGGATCGCGGAGGCCGACTTCGGCGGGCTCGACGACCTCCAGCACCCGCGCCGCTCCCACCTGTCCGAGGTGGCGCGGACCGCCGACGCCGTCGCCACGATGGCCGAGCGGCTCCGCGACCGACTCGCCTACATCGGTGAGTTCGCGAGCCACGTCAGCCACGAGTTCAAGACGCCGATCGCCACGCTCAAGGGCACCCTCGAGCTCATCGCGGACGACGAGGACATGCCCCGCGAGCAGCTCGCCCGCTTCCTCGACAACGGCTCGAAGGAGGTCGACCGGATGGAGCGCCTGGTCAGCGGCCTGCTCGCGCTGGCCCGCGCCGACGAGGATCGTGACGCGACCGCGGTCGACCTGGACGCCGTCGTGCGGCGGACCTGCGAGCGGCTCGGCGTGACGGTGGAGGGGCGCGCGGACGGGGTGCGGGGGGACCCGGCCCAGCTCGAGTCGGTGCTCTCGAACCTGGTCGAGAACGCGCGGCACCACGGTGGTGAGGGCGTCGCCGTCCGCGTCCGCTGCTGGTCGGCTCCCGGGCGGACGGGCTTCGAGGTGGAGGACGACGGGAAGGGCATCAGCGAGGCGAACCTGCCGCGGGTGTTCGAGCGCTTCTTCACCACCGATCGCGGCGGTCGCGGCACCGGGTTGGGGCTCGCCCTGGTGCGGACGATCGCCAGGCGGCACGGGGGGGAGGTGACCGTCCGCAGCGAGCCCGGGCGCACCTGCTTCCGAGTGGATCTGCCGCGTGCGTAGGGCGGATGCGATGGGGGTCGGCCTGGCACTCGCGACGGCGCTCCTCGCGTGGTCGGCCTCGCGCACGCCGGCCTCGCTGCCGGACGGTGCGCCGCTGCTCGCGGAGCTCCCCGGCAGCTCCTGGGTGGTGGAGGGCCCGGGCACGCTCACGGTCGAGGACGGGCGCGCGCTGCTCCGCGCCGGACCGTGTCCGCCGGCGTCCCCGTGCAGGGTCACCATCGCGCGCGACGTGGAGCTGCCCGCGGAGGGACGTTGGTTGGTCGAGGTGGACCTGGAGCGCCGTAGGGCCACCGACCGCAACCGCGTGTTCCTGCTCGACCCGACCACCGGCTGGCACGCGGGCCATGGCGCGTTCGTGCTCGACCGTCCGGAACACCGCGCGGTGGACGCGGTCGCGGGGCCGGGCGTGGTGCGCGTCGGCCTGATGGCGCGCGGGGACGGGGAGGCCGTCGCCGCCGGACCCGTGCTGGTGACCGCCGCGCGGCGCTCGTGGTGGCACGAGGCGTGGTGGTGGGGCGCGCTGGCGGCCGCGGTGGCCGGGGGCCTGGTCGCCGCAGTGGCGGCGTGGCGGTCGTTCGACACGGTGGCGCGGGCAGCGTTCCTCGCGCTCGGGGCCGCGTTCGTGGCGGGCGTCATGGCGCCGCGCGAGCTCCTCGACCGCTGGCTGCTCCTGCTCCCCGGCGTCCGGCCGGAGGACCTCCAGGCCCACCTCCTCGAGGACCCGACGCTCCCCGTGGTGCTGCAGAAGATCGGCGGACACGCGCTCGGCTTCGCCTTGCTCGGGGCGCTCGGCGGAAGGGTGGGTGCGGGGGCGCTGCCCGTGGCCGTGCGCCTCCTGGCCTTCGCGGTCGCCACGGAAGGCCTCCAGCTCCTGCTCCCCGGCCGATCCGGACGCTGGCAGGACGTGGCGCTCGACCTCTGCGGGGGCCTCGTCGGCTACGGTCTCAGCCGCGTCGCCGCTCCTCGAGCTCCTCGAGCGTCCGCGGCCAGTCGTCCTTGAGCAGCCGCGAGAGCGCGCGATCCGCCAGCAGCCGGCCTCCGGTCTGGCACGACGCGCAGTAGTTGCTCTCGTTGTCCGCGTGGACGATGCGCTGGACCGGGTGGCCGCACACCGGACAGGGCTGGCGGTACTTCCCGTGCACGGCCATCTCCGGGCGGAACGCCGTCACCTTGTCCGGGAAGCCGTCCCCGACCTCCTCGCGGAAGCGCTCGGTCCACGCCGTCAGGACCGACCGGGTGGCCGCGTAGAGCGTCGCGATCTCCTCGTCCGTGAGCGAGGTCGTCAGCTTGATCGGCGACAGACGCGCCGCGAACAGGATCTCGTCGCTGTACGCGTTGCCGATGCCGTCGAACAGCGTGGGGTCGGTGAGCGACCGCTTGACGGTGTGCCGCTCGAGCCGCAGCCGCTCGGCGAAGGCCGGCAGATCCACCGCGAACGGGTCCAGCCCGCCCCGGTCGAAGTCCGCGAGGGCATCGGCGCCGCGGACGAGGTGCAGCGACGCCCGCTTCTTGGGGCTCGCCTCCGTGAACACGAGGCAGCCCCCAGCGCCGTCCTTCTCCACGTCGAACACCGCGAGCACGTCCTTGGCGCGATGGTTCGAGCCGGCGCGCTTCCAGCGGAGGCGCCCGGCGATCATCAGGTGGATCACCAGGAACAGGTCGCCTTCGAGCCCCAGCACCAGGCGCTTGCCGATCCGCCGCACGGAGGTCACCGCCAGGCCCGCGGCGGCCGACAGCGGAGGATCGGCCGTGCGGACCACGAAGGGCGAGCCCAGACGGATCGCCGTGATCCTGCCGCCCACCATCCGGGCCGCCAGGCGCTCCACGTAGACCACGACATCCGGGTATTCGGGCACGCCGCATCCTAACCCTGCGGGTCCGCGAGAGGACGGTTATGGTGCCGCCCATGAACCAGACCCAAGTCATTGGCATCGGTGTGGGCGTCGTCTCTCTCATCGTGCTGGCCATCGCGGGCAGCATGTGGGGGATGTCGGCGTCCGAGGACCTCCCCGTCAAGACGGAGCAGCGCACGGCCGCCCTCGACGGGGCCGATCAGATGTCGCCGGCCGCACGTGCCGGCGCGAGTCGTGGCCGTGGTGGCGGCGGTGGCGCCCGCAAGGCCAAGCTGCAGAGCATGGATCCCGAGCAGCGGGCCGAGCTCAAGGCGAAGATGCAGGCTCGGCGGACCACGAAGGGTGCTCAGCGGTCGGCGGGCGCGCCGGGCGGCGCCTCGCGCGGTCGTCGTCGGGCAGGCGGTGGTGGCGGCGCCAAGATGGACGACGTGAACGTCCGACTGGACGCCTTCGCGCAGGACGCCGGCTGGGACACGAACATGACCGAGGAGGTGCGCAGCGTGCTCGAGGAGACGCACGCGCACATCCAGGAGACCATGAAGGCGGGGCGCGAGGCCGGCGACAAGCAGGGCACGCGCGACGAGCTCGTGACGTACCGTCAGGAGCAGGCCACGATGGTCAAGGACATCGTCGGCGACGAGCAGTTCGACGCGTTCATCGACGCGATGGGCATGCAGCGCTTCTTCGCGGTCGCCCAGTAGCACCGGACGCGGACGACCCGGACCTCTTCGGGCGCCTGCCCCTGCGGGGCACCGGGTCCCCTGCGGGGTCGGCCCTTCGGCCTCCGTCCGCCCTGCGGGCGGGACCGGCCTGACGGCCGCCCTCCGGTCCCCCTGGCGCGGGTCGACGACGGTCTGCGCGGCGGCTTCAGCCGCAGCGTCCCCACGACTTGTGTTGCGGGCGTTCCGCGAGCGTGATGCGCACGGTGGTGGCCTGGCCCGCGCGCAGGAAGCCTAGCTCGACCTCGGCGCCCGCGCCGCTGCCGGCGAGCAGCCCGAGCAGGTGGCGCACGCCGTGCACCTCCACGCCGTCGAAGGTCTGGAGGAGGTCCCCGACCAGCACGCCCGCTCCCGCACCCGGTCCGCCCGGCTCCACCGAGACCACGACCAGCGCGTCGCTGCCACCCTCCGCCGGGTAGAAGCCGACGCCGAGGTACCCCGGCGCCAGCGAGCCGCGCTGCTCGAGGCGCTCGACCACGCGCGCGATGGTGGCGTGCACCAGCACCGCGCCACGCGGCGTCAGCCCGTGCGTCGACAGGCCGATGACCTTCCCGTCGACGTCGACGAGCGGGCCCCCGCTGAAGCCCGGGGGGAGCTCGGCGTCCACGTCGATCCACTCGTCCACACGGCCGCCGTGCAGCGTCTGCCAGGCCCCTCCGCGCTCCGCGACCATCCCGAGGACCGTCCGCAGCGAGGTCGCGCGGCGTCCGACGGGCAGGACCAGGTTCCCGAGCTTCACGTTCGCCGGATCCGCCCAGGTCGGCGCGACCAACGCCGCACCAGGCACACGCAGCAACGCGAGGTCGGTCGACGGATCGCGACCCGCCAGCTCCGCGGTGTGGACCGTGCCCGAGGCGTCGACCACCTCCAGATCGTGGTCGCGGCGCAGCACGTGGGCGGCGGTCACGACACGCTCCGGTCCCCACACGATGCCGGTCGCCGGGCGACGGCGTCCGCGCACCTCCACCACGTGTGGCGCGATGGCCTCCAACGCGGCGCTCATGCCCTCCGACAGCTGGCGGAGCGTGCTCATCTCGAACCTCCCGACTCCAGGATGCGCCGCGGGGCGGGTCTCGCCCACCCACCGTCGAGGGAGGAGGGCGCTACCCGACCGGGCAGGTCACAGCACCAGCAGCCCCATCCGGACCGCCCGGACCACCGCGTCCGTCCGGCTCGATGCGAACAGCTTCGCCAACAGCCGGTCGACGTGGAACTTGGCGGTGTGCGGGCTGATGTCCAGCGCGATGCCGATCTCGCGGTTGGACCGCCCCTCCGCCAGCAGCGACAACACCTCCAGCTCGCGGGCCGTGAGCGCCTCGCTCGGCTGCTCGAGCTGGGGCGCGCGTGACGACGAGGGCTCGTCGAGCCGGTCGTCCACGACGCGCAGACCGTGACGCACGGCGAACACCGCCGCCGCCAGCCGGTCCGGGCTCACGTCTCGCAGCAGGACGCCGTGCGCACCGAGCTCGCGGGCGCGCGCCGCTGCGGCCTGGTCGCGCACCAGCACCACCACGGGGAGCTCGGTCGAGCCCTCCGGCGACGGGTCGGGTGCGTCCCAGAGCACCACCTCCGCGCCGGCGTCGGTGGCGGCAGCGTCGACGTCGATCCCCGTGCCCACGGCGCGCACCACGGGGAGCTCGTCGGGCAGCAACGCCGCGAGGCCGCTCCGCACCAGGGGATCGTCGGCGACGAGGAGCACCGGCAGGGGGGGGAACATCGGTCAACGATACGCACGCGGCCCCGCCGGTCCAGGAGAACCTGCCCGGTCGGGCAGGCATCCCGCCACGATCAGGTGCCGACGGGCTTCTCGAGGAGCTGGCCGAACCGGCGCGCGAGCGCGAAGGTGAAGCCCACCGCGCGCTTCACGTCCGGATCGCCCATCTTCCCCATCACCCCGAACAGGCCGACCTGCTCCGCGGGGGCCTTGCGGGCCTCCACGAGGGCGGTCGAGGCCGCCTCGGCGGTGGCGAGGGTGGTCGCGTCGGCGGTGGCGTCGAGCAGGCGCGCGAGCGCGGGCGCGCGGAGCAGGGCGGCGAGCTTGCCGCTGAGCGCCGCACCCCGCGTGGCCACGTCCACGATGTCCTCTTCCTTCGCCGCGTCCGCCGCGTCCAGCAGCTTCTCGAGGAGGGGCCGCCGGTCGAGCACGCGCTCCAGCAGGGGGACCTGGTCGAGCAGCTTCTCGAGGACGTCCACCCGGTCCATCAGCTTGCTCAGGACGGGGCCGGAGGCGAGGGCCTTCTCCGCCAGATCGAGGTTCTCGGCCTTCCCGAGCGACACGCCGAGCCTGGCGACGCGCTGCCCGGCCGCGATGGGGTCGATCCCCTCGGCCTCGGCCGTCTGCCACGCGTGCGCCGCCATGGTCCCAGCGGCGTCGGTGATGGTCGGGATGCGCCCGGCCAGGTTGCCGAAGGCATCCAGCCGGTCCACCTTGTGCTCCAGGCTGTCGAGGCGGGCGTCGAGGCGGGCGAGGGCGGCGAGCAGCTCTTCGTTCATCGGGGTCTCCGCGAAGGCGCTCTACCTAGCGCGCGGGCTCCGCGGGGTCACTCCGATCCGTTCAACTCGCCCGGGCCCGCCAACACCAGCGTCCGGCCGCCCACCGCGTACACCCCGTAGGAGAGCATCCCGTCGAACGCACCCGTCCGGGCGAGCTCGGTCTGGGCGAAGCGGAAGGCCGCCAGCGCGTCGGGTCGGGTCATGCCACGCACCAGCTCGAGCTGCTGGCCCTCGATCTGGACGTGGACGAAGCGGGCATCGATCTCGTCGCGCCAGCCCGCGAGGTGGTCGTCCGCCACCACCTGGAGCGCTTCCTCGAGGCGGTGTCGCGCCGAGCCCACGTCGCCGAGCGTCATCGCCGCCTGCGCCGCCAGCACGTGGTCGGCGGACCGGAGCTCGACCTCGCTCTGCTCCATCTGCTCGTAGGCGCGCTCGACGCCGACCCACACACCCCGCGCGGCCAGGCGCTCCATCTCCTCGCGGAGGCGGATCACCTCCGCGGCGCGAGCGGACTTCTGGGCCTCGTTCGCGGCGTCGGCGGGGTGGAGGAGGGTGAGGAGGAGCAGCACGGGCCTTCCTGGGGTTCGTCGACCCTTGGAGCAAGCGCCGTGCCACCCCCGACTCCGTCATGATCGACGTTGGCCCGTTGACGTGCGACAACAATGTCGCCCCGGTCAGGGGCTCAGGTCGATCGGCTTGTCCAGCAGCTTGTCCACGGGCTCCGTGAGGGCACTGGCGAGGTTGCTGCTCAGCGCCTTCACCACCCACTCGTGGCTGTCGCTGGCGACCCAACGGCGCCCGTTCTCCCCCTCGATCTCACCGCCCACCAGGTACTCGTGGCTGGCGGCACCCCCGCCCTCGTCCGCCGTCCAGCGGACGACCACGGCGCGGTCGAAGCCCATCGCCGGCGTCCGCTCGCGGCCCGCCGGCTCCAGCATCCGCACCGTCAGCAGGTTCTGGACGAAGGTGCGCGTCGCGGCCTGGTCCAGCGGCTGGTCGGGCTGACCGGTCAGCGTCCACCCCTCGGGGGTCTTCGTGATGGCGATGGGCGGCTGGCCAGGGCGCTCCACAGAGACCGACGACACCGTGTCCACCGGCACCTTGAGGAAGGCGTCCCGATCGAAGAAGCGGTTGGCGTTGGTGTTGATGGACCAGGCCGAGATGCCCTTCACGTCGAAGGTCTCGACCTCGCCCTCCACCCGCACGTGGGAGCTCTGGCCCTGCCCGGCCCCGAAGTACAGCACGCGGTGCTGGGCGCCGGCGTCCACCACCACCTTGCGGGTGTGGGTGGTGTCGGCGACCTCGAGGCTGGCCTGGCTCTCCTCCTTGATCGCGATGGGGTTGCGGACCTGGAGCTTGCCGAGGGACTCGAGCAGGGGCTCCATGTTGGCCTCGGTCGCCGGGTAGTCCTCGGACGACGCGATCACCCATCCGGACGGGGTCTTCTTGAGGACGACGGGCGCCTCGGGCACCTCGTCCTTCGTCATCCGCCCCTCGATCGTGATGGTGTCGATCGTGTCGACCGGGAAGCCCAGCAGGTCGCGGACCTCGGCCTGGCCGTCGCCGCTCGGCCACCAGGTGAGGCCGGCCAGGAGCACCTGGACGACGAGCAGGCCGGCCAGCGCCTTGTTGTTGGTGGTCACTTCGAACCTCCTGCGGCCATGGCGTCCCCATCCGCGTTCACCATCGGCAGGGCCTTGGCGTTGCGGCGGCGGAACACCGGGATGACGATGACGATCAGCACGGGCAGGAGCACCGCCATCCAGGTCTTGATCTGGATGGCCTGCGCCTCACCGGGCTCCATCGGGTCGAGGGTACGGGCGTAGGCGCCGGCGGTGCGGATCGACAGGAGGTCGGTGTCCTCGAGCGTCCAGTCGATGACGTTCTGGAGGAGCTGGAGGTTGCCCGAGTGGGCCTCGCTCTGCGTCTGCTGCGCCAGCGTCTCCAACAGGTCGGAGGTCAGCTCGGAGGACCCGATCACGACGAGGCGACCATCGGCGACCGAGGACTTGAGCGTGCGCCCATCGTCCGCGGGCCCCTCGGCGCTGTTGCCGAGCGTGGGGTTGGGCTTGTCGGCGAAGTAGCTGGGGAAGCGGCCGGACACCGCCACCGCGAGCGTGACCTGGCCGGGGTTGGGCCCCGGATCCCAGGCCGGTCCGTCCTGCTCGACCCGATCGGGGTCGATCTTGCCGTCGGTCCGCGTCGTGGTGCCGGGCGACGACTTCACGAGCCAGCTCCACTCGCGGTTCTCGAGGGTCTCGGGGACCCGCACCGGGCTCGCCCAGGGCATCGTCATGGCGGTGATGCCGGCCATCGTGGCGTGGTCGGCGTTCAGCTCGCTGCCCCGCAGATCGGGGAAGAACGGGTACGGGACGTACTGGATCTCCCGGATCCGCATGCCGTTCGGCAGGGTCCGCTGGACGGGGATGGGGAAGGGCGCGTTCTGGGGGTCGAGCACGAGCGCCGGCTCCACCGTCACGCCCCAGGTCCCGAGCAGGGTCGCGAGCGACCGATCCTCCTCCACGGCCTTGATGCCCTGCTGATCGGCCTCCACGCGGTACGCACCGGACAGCGCGACCACCGAGCCGCCGCGCATCAGGAACTGGTCGAGCGCGAACTGCTGCTTGGGGCTCATCTTGCCCATCTTGCCGACCACGACGACGTCGACGTCCTCCGGCAGGAAGCCCTCGGCGGCCTCCGTGCGGGTGACCTGGTAGTTCTGCCCGAACACCTGCTCGATGAACCGGTAGTCCGCGGGCGGCGGCGGCATCTGCATGTTCGGGGGCAGCTGCGGGTTGGGCTTCTGCTTGGGCTCCTCGGTGAGCAGCGCCACCTTCTTGAGCTGGCCCGGCGTCACCCGGCGGAAGGCCGCCTCGACGGCGTTCTCGATGTCCGGCTGCGTCATGTCGACGCGCGGCATCAGGAGCTGCGCCTCGTCACCGACCTCGATGAGGTACTGCAGGTAGTACCGACTGGTGCCGAAGATGTCCGCCGGGATGGGGCGGATCCCGTACTGGTCGGCGAGCTGCTGCTGCAGCGCCTGGTCCCCGCTGGGGTCGATCTTCTCGTAGGTGACCTTGTTCGGATCGATCGCCTGGATGTCCTTCGAGACCTTGTCCAGCAGCGAGACCGTCGAGCCGTAGTCATCGGGCGTGTTGGAGGCGAACAGCGTGAGCTTGGCCGGAGCCGGGAGCTTCGCGACCAGCGAGCCCACGTCCACGAAGTCCTGGCTGACCCGGCGGATGGTGCGGGTCAGGTCGTACTCGAGGTTCTTGAGCTTGACCTGCACGCCGCGGGGATCGCTGTGGACCTCGACCAGATCGCCGAAGGACAGCACCTCGAACTGATCGCCGTAGGTGACGAGCACGTCGAAGTAGGCGTTGACGACCGACTGGCTGTGGGTGTCGGAGACGCCGAACGGCACGCTCTTGATGCTGTACCGCTCGTTGATCTCGGCCTCGAGCTCCTCGTCCTGGCTCGGGTCGGCGAACTCCACCTGGACCTTGCCGTCACCCGCGATCTCGAGCTCGGTGAGCATGTCGCGGATCTGCGGGACGAGCGGCGCGAGCAGGGGGTGCGTGCGCTCGCTGAACAGGCCGCGGATGTGCAGCGGCTCGTCGAGCTGGGCCAGGGTCTGGCGGGTGATGGGGGAGATGCTGTAGTCGCCGCCCGCGGTCAGATCGACCCGCGCGCGGTGGACCGGTGTGAGCCACACGTTCGCCGCGAGTGCGTTGGCGCCGACGAGCGCCACCGTCAGCAGCAGCGCCGTGCTCCGGGTGCGTCCGTGCGTCGACCCCGGGTCCAGGCGCTCGCGCTCCAGGAACACGACGTTGAGGACGAGGAAGACCGCGGTGATCGACCCGTAGTAGACGATGTCGCGCAGATCGAGCACGCCGCGCTCGATGCTCTCGAAGCGGCTCCCCGACCCGAGCAGGCGCAACCACTCGCCGGTGGACTGCGAGAAGAAGCCGGTCACGAGCTCGGTCCCGACCAGGTACATCACCCCGCCGAGCACCAGCGTGACCATCAGGGCCACCACCTGGTTGTCGGTTCGGGACGAGACGCACAGGCCGATCGCCATGTACGCCGACCCCAGCAGGATCGCCGCGAAGTACCCGCCGATCACCGGGCCCCAGTCGAGCGGGCCGACCATCGACACCATCAGCGGGATGGGGAAGGTGAAGAGCAGCCCGAGGGCCACGAGCGCGATGCCCGCGAGGAACTTCCCGAGCACGAGATCGGCGGTGCGAACGGGCAGGGTGAGCAGGACCTCGAGGGTGCCCGCCTTCCGCTCCTCGGCCCAGGACCGCATCGTCACGGCCGACACGAGGAAGATGAGCAGCACCGGCAGCCACTGGAACAGTGGCCGCGCGTCCGCCAGGTTCCGAGCGAAGAACTTGGCCTCGGTGAAGAACAGGAAGAGCGCGCCGACCAGGAAGACCGACAGGAACATCATCGCGATCGGCGACTGGAACAGCGCGCGCAGCTCCTTGCGTGCGACGGTCAGGGCGTTCATGCGGCACTCTCCTGGCGCGCGACGTGCTCCCGCTGGAGCTGCTTGAACACACCCTCGAGCGTCCGGTGCTCGGGGGCGAACGAGGCGAGGTCGAGGCCCTTCTGCTGGAGCGTGTGCAGCAGGTTCGGGCCCAGCGCCGACTGTTCGGCGAGATCGACCGACCAGGCGACGTAGCCGTCGTTGTCGGCGTCGGGGCCCTCGCGGCGGACAGCGACCACCCCGTCCATCCCGCCGAGCGTGGCCTTGAGGTCGGTGCCCTCGCGCACGCTGATCCGCAGGGTCCGGCTCTGGAGCAGCTGCTGGAGCGGGGCGTCGGCGGAGAGCTGCCCGTCGATCATGATCAGGACGCGATCGCAGACCGCCTCGACCTCCTGCAGGATGTGCGTCGACAGGATGATGGTCGAGGTCTTGCCCAGGCGCTCGATGAGATCGCGGATGGACTGGATCTGGACGGGATCGAGGCCGTTCGTGGGCTCGTCGAGGACCAGCAGCGCCGGCTCGTGGACGATCGCCTGCGCGATGCCGACGCGCTGGCGGTACCCCTTGGACAGCTGCGCGATGGGGCGGAGCAGGTGCTGCTGCAGGCCCGTGCGCGCCGCCGCCAGCGCCACGGCCCGCGGCCGGCGATCGGCGGGCACCCCGCGGAGCTCGGCCATCATCAGGAGGTACTCCTGGACGAGCATCTCGGGGTAGAGCGGGGCGTTCTCGGGCAGGTACCCGATCTGGCGCTGCACCTCGATGCGGTTGGCGACCACGTCGGCGCCGCCCACCGCGATCGTGCCCGAGGTGGGCTCGAGGTACCCCGTCAGCATCTTCATGAGGGTCGTCTTGCCTGCGCCGTTGTGGCCGAGCAGACCGACGATCTCCCCTCGTTGGATGGTGAGGGACACGTCGCGGACCGCCACGTTGTCCCCGTACTTCCGTGTGACCTTGTCGATGCGGATCATCTCTTCGACTCGGTGTCCGGCCAGATGCCGGGCGGATGGAGGGAGGTCTCGGGCGGAGGGCTCCGACCGAAAACCGCGCACGTCTATGCACGTGACCAGGCGGGGCAACCCCCCGACCTCTCACGAACGGTCACCAACTGTGGACCGCGAGTCCCTCGGTGGCCGCCCATCGCCGCAGCACGTCCTCCTCGACCGCGCTGGGCCGGCGGTTGCGCAGACCCCTTGCCTGGACGATCGCGCGCTCGGGCATGCGCACCTCCACGGTCAACGCTCGCTCGCCGTCGCGGAGCAGGCCGAAGATCGCGCAACGCCCGGACCGGACGCGCGGGACATAGGTCGCGACGCAGTGCGCGAGCGCCCACCCCTCGAGCACGAGCACCCGGGTGCTGGCGAGCTCCCGGAACGACCAGCGCGCGTCGTCCACGGTGAGGGTCGCCGACGCGATCCCCGAGCGTGGCAGCGGCAGATCGGGGCCCATCCGGTCGATCGGCGGCCGTCCGTGCCACTCGCGGCAGGCTCGGACCACCGAGGACCAGGTGCTGGTGGGCGGAGGGTGTCCGCCGCGCCGACGAGCCTCGAGGTAGTCGACGACGGCGCGCAACTGATCGTGCTCGACGGACTGGCCGGCCATCCAGGTCAGCGCGCGACCCCACCAGCCCTCGTCCGGCGTCGGTCCACCGAGGAGCGTCGGCGCCAGCGCCCCGGCGAGCGTGGATGGACCACCTGCCGCCGCGACCTGGGCGGCCCGGATGGCTCCCCACGCGGTGGGCGTTCCCTCCGTCGTCCACCACAGGTGCCAGGTGCGGCGGGTGAACGGGTAGGGGAGCAGCGCACCCACCACCTGCCTGGGAGTGTCACCGCGCCCGACGGCGGCGAGCAGCGCCATCGCGAGCTCGGCGTCGCGGTCGACCCAGGTTGGGTACCGGCGCTCCCGGGACAGGGCCGCTGCCATCAGGAATCCCGGGAGGGGGTAGCGGACGGTGATCAGCAGGTGCGCGACAAGATCGGACAACGTTCCGCCGCGCCAGAGGTCGACGGGCCGGCGCCACGGGTGACGCGCGAGCCGCGCCAGCGCCGGCACGATCTCGGGGGTGAGGGTGTCGGGTGCCCACAGGTCGAGGACCCGGAGCAGGGTGACGACGCGGCGACCGACCGACCGGGGGCGGAGGTAGCGGCGGGGACGGACGCGATCGAGCACCGCGTCCAGCGAGGACGTGACGGGAGACACGGGAGGCCTTCGGGGGGCTGCGCGTGGGCGTGTGCGCGCCCGCCCGTCAGGACGGGGTCAGGCGCGGCAGCTCGTTGCCGAAGACCGGACCTGCAAAGGTGCCTCCACGAGATGCCTAACGACGGACGTAGATCCCGTCGACGTCAGGACCGTCGGAGATCGGATCCACCGGGTAGGGGAGCCCCGTCGAGGGATCCTCCCAGCTCGTGGCCGCCGTGATCCGCACGCAACGGACGCCCTCGGTCCGGATCGCGTCGTCGTCGACGTCCGCGAGGTCGAAGCGGTCGCCGCCGGCATCCTCGTCGAACGGCGACAGCTCCCCGGTGTCCTCGTCCAGCAGCACCGGCGCCACCCCCGCGAAGCCTGCCCACAGCGAGGGGTCCGGCTCGTAGATCGCCGGATCCGCCGCGAGGTAGGCGTGGGGGAAGGCTACGAAGCGCTCGCAGTCCGCGCTCACCTCGACCACCGCCGGGTCCATGAACCGCGCCTCGCCGCCGCGCACGTCGAACGGGTTCTCGAAGACGACGAGATCGTCGCCCTCCCCGTCGAACAGCGGCTCGCCCACGCCGAGGACGAGCTCGTCGTCACCGAGCGTGAAGACGTCGGTGCCGCCGGCCCAGCGCCCGCCGCCGCGCACGCCGTTCGTGGCGAGCGCGACGTCGCGGTACCCCTCGCCGGTGGCGCCCGGCGCCGACACGACGTCGACGAGGCGTCCCGGCGCCCCGGGATCGACGCAGCCCGCGAGCAGCGCCAGCGCTACAACAGCTCGGTCCACGAGAAGCCCCCGCAGCCGGTGTTCTCGGGATCGGCGTCGGACGGGCGAGCGACGCCGTGCGCGTCCTCCGCGGTCTCGGCGTCGTAGGTCGTCTGGCAGACGAACAGGCGATCGTCGTCGGTCATCAGCCAGTCGAAGCGGGACCACAGCAGGGGGAAGTAGCCGTTGTCGGCGCCGTTCTGGGCGACCACCCAGGCCTCGGCGTTGCTCCAGTCGCTCACGGCGAAGGTCAGCGCCGGGTAGCCCGCGTACTGCTGCCGCCAGGTCTGCTCGTCGATGTCGTGCGCGGTGCCGAACGCGTCGGTGTAGCTGCCCGCGATGGCGAGCAGGTCCTCGGTGGTGGCGGAGGCGTCCGTGGTCCCGTCGTCGCACGCGGCGAGCAACAGGCACGGGACGACCAGCGCGGGGATTGCGAACTTCATGCTTTCCTCCTCGTGGATCGTCCCGGATCGAGCACGAGGGGGAGCGCAGGATCGCGCCCTTGCCCTTGCAGTCCCTGACCCGGGGACAGCGATGGGTGGTCACGAGGTCGGTCTCCCGGCTGACGGCTCGTCTCCCGGACCGCCTTCCCGCTGACGCGGTGGCTTCGTGGCCCGGGCGCAGGCCGAACACGGTGGCGGGACCGCGCCGGAATCTCACCGGCTTCCCATGCCCGACCTGCGTCGGACACCCCGCGACGTTTCGTCGATGTCGCCGACGGACTAACCGACCGCGGGTCGGGTGCGCACGGGGAACGGCTCGCGCAGGGTGGGCTCGTAGCCCGCGGCCCGCGCCGCCTGCAGGATGCGCTCGAAGTCGTGGTGGATGGTCGCGCCGGCCGAGCGGGTGACCTCGTCCTCGGTCGGCAGGTCGAAGTCGTCGGCGCCGTACCGGAGGCCGAGCAGGGCGTCCTCGTTGCGGGTCAGGACGCTGGCGCGCACGTGGTCGATGTTGTGCAGGAAGAGCCGGCAGACCGCGAGCCAGCGGAGGTACTCCCGCGTGCCGATCTCGCCCCCGCCGAGCTCCGTGTTGTACGGCTTGTACGTCCAGCACAGGAACGAGGGGAGCAGGCCGCCGACCTGGTCCTGGAAGTCGCGCAGGCGCACCAGGTGCTCGATGCGCTCCTCGAGCGTCTCGTCGAACCCGATCACCATCGTGGCCGTGCTGCCGAGCCCGGCCTCGAGGATCGCGCGCTGGGCCTCGTAGAACTCGTCCACCGTGGTCTTGAGCGGGCTGTGCCGCTCGCGGAAGGAGGGCACCAGGATCTCGGCGCCGCCGCCGGTGACCCAGCGCACGCCGTGGTCGGCGAGGACGCGCGCCCCGTGGGCGAACGAGACCTGGCTCACCTTGCAGGAGTAGACGAACTCCGCGACGGTCATCTCGTAGAAGGCCATGTCCGGGTAGCGGGCGCGCACGGCCGCGAAGAGCTCCGCGTAGTCGCGGATCCGCAGCTTCGGGTGGAAGCCGCCGTTGAAGCCCACCATGCGGCCGCCGAACGACCGGAGCAGGTCGATGCGCTCGCAGACCTCTTCCAGCGTCAGCAGGTACGAGCCCGGCTTGTTCGGGAGGCGATAGAACGCGCAGTAGTCGCAGCGGGCCACGCACACGTTCGTGTAGTTCACGATGGCCATCACGAGGTACGTCGCTCGTCCGGGCGGATGGCGGCGGTCGCGCTCCGCGGTGGCGAGCTCGGACAGGACCTCGTCCGGTGCCTCCCAGAGCACCGGGATGGCCGAGGCGGGGAGGGGACGGCGCTCCTCGAGCGCCTCGCGGATGTCGTCGAGCTGCACGGGCTCCTCCGCGGCCGTCCGTATCAAGGGAGCGGCCGGGCGTGGACGGACGTTTGACATCGACCAGGGTCGGTGCGGGCTATGTCCCGACACGCGCTCGTGGAGGCCCCTTGATCGTCCCCTGCCTGTTCGCCGTCGCTCACGCCGATCCCACCCTCGAGACCGACCTCGCAGAGGGGACGGAGGCCTGGGGCGAGGACGACGACTGGTCGGGCGGGCCGATGGTCGACGACGAGCCTGGTCCGGCCTCGGTCGTCGGCGGCGACCCGGTGAAGAAGGGCGACTGGGACGACGCCGTCGGCATCGTGATGTTCGGTCAGGTCGCCTGCACCGGGACACTCATCGGCCCCAAGGTCGTTCTGACGGCGCAGCACTGCACGGCCTACCCGATCACCGACGTCCTGGTCGGCTCCAAGGACTGGACCAGGGAACAAGGGAAGCTCTACGAGGTCGCCAAGGTCGTGCCCTTCCCGAACGGCCTGCAGACCTCGGACGTGGCGCTGGTCCTGCTCAAGAACGAGGTCGAGGGTGTGCGGCCGCGTCCCATCGCGCTCGAGTGCGTGCTGCGCGACCACCTCGAGGACGGCGCTCCCGTCCAGATCGTGGGGTACGGCCTGACCACCGAGTCCGGCACGGGCTTCAACAGCAAGCTCAACGAGGCCTCGTCGGTGGTCCTCGACAAGAACTGCAACGAGAACGTCATCAACGGGGTCATCGCCGGGTGCAACGCGTCGGTGTCGCCCGGTGGCGAGATCGCGGCGGGTGGCAACGGCACGGACGCGTGCTTCGGCGACAGCGGCGGCCCGCTCTACCTCACGACGGACGAGGGCGACTTCCTCGTGGGCGTGACCTCGCGCGCCTTCCTCGGCGTGCCGCGCAACGCGCCATGCCGCGACGGTGGGATCTGGGCACGCCCCGACGCCGTCATCGACTGGATCGAGGACAACATCGGGAGCCGTTCCATCGTCTACCCGAGCTGCAACGCACCCCCCGTGCCGACGGCCGAGCCGGTCGTGACCCATCGCAACAAGTCCGGCAGCACCCGGATCGAGGTCGCGGACCCCGACGGGGATCCGTCGCTGGCGAGCTGGTACGTCGCGGTCGAGCCCGAGCACGGGACGGCGGAGATCGACGAGGACGGCGTGCTCACCTACGTCCCGGACGACGGGTTCGCGGGCGAGGACGTGGTCGTCGTGGGGGTGACCGACGGCGGCAACCCCGACTGGAAGCGGACCGGTGGCCCCGTGACGGCCGAGATCGAGATCCCGATCCAGGTGCTGGAGGGCTGCGCCGGGTGCGACAGCACGGGCGCTCCCGGGTGGCTCGGGGTGGCGGGGCTCGCCGGCCTCCTCGCCCGTCGCCGTCGCTGACGGACCTTCAGAGGTCCAGGGTCATGCCCTCGCGGGCCACGATCGTGCCGCGGCGGGCGCGGTCGGCCTGCTCGGCGATCGCGTCCATGGCGTCGTCGTCGTGGTTCGGGTCGTGGTGGAAGATCACCAGGCGACCGACGCCGGCCTCCTCCGCGATCCGCACGCCCTCCTGCCAGGTGGAGTGCCCCCAGCCGCGGTACCGCGGGTACTCCTCGTCGGTGTACGACGCGTCGTAGATCATCATGTCGGCGCCGCGCACGAGGTCGACGACCGCGGGGTCGCGGCCGGTCTCGGGGTGCTCGGTGTCGGTGATGTAGCAGACCGAGCGGCCCTGGTGCTCGATGCGGTACCCGGTGGCGCGGTTCGGGTGGTTCAGCGGGGCCGTCCGGACCGTGATCCCCGGGCGCGGCTCGAACGACGCTCCGGCCTGGATGTCGCGGTACTCCACGGTCGACGGGAAGACCGACGGGGGCACCGGGAACACCGGGTCCGCCATGAACTCCTGGAGGACCTTCACGAGCGTGCGCTGGGGAGCCAGGTGGCCCGACCAGAGCACGAACCGGTTCGCGGGGACGTACATCGGGCCGAAGAAGGGCAGCCCACCGATGTGATCGAGGTGGGTGTGCGTCAGCAGCAGGTCGCAGTCCAGCGGGGACGAGCCGAGCCGCAGGCCGAGCTCACGGATGCCCGTGCCCGCGTCCAGCACGAGCAGCGACGAGCCACAGCGCAGCTCCACGCAGGAGGTGTTGCCGCCGTACCGGAGGTACCGCGGGCCGGGACAGGGCGTGGAGCCCCGAACACCCCAGAACCGGAGGGTGATGGCAGGGGCGCTCCCCGCCATGGGTCACCACACCTCGGTGGAGTTGCGGATCTCGAAGCCGAAGCGGTCCGTGTTGTCCCGCCAGTCGTTGAACTCCTCGTGCCCGCCGCGGATCCGCCAGTCGCTGTCGATCGTGAGGCAGCTCGAGATCCCGCCACGCGGACGCAGGCGCATCATCAGGCGCAGGCGCTTGGGCTTGTAGACCGCGATGAGGTCCTCGAACATCACGTTGGCGAGCCGCTCGTACGAGGCGACGCTGTCGCGGAAGGCGTCCTTGTACTGCTTGAGCGACTTCAGCTCGATGGTGTACGCGTCCGGGTAGAACGTCAGCAGGACCTCGCCGAAGTCCGGCTGGTTCGCGGTGCCCACGAAGGTCAGCTCGGGCAGGTAGATCTTCTGCTCGTACCCGTCGGGGGAGGGGTTCTGGATCGCGCGCAGCAGGTGGGCCTTGCTCCAGTGGGAGTTGGGCAACAGCTCCTGCTGCTTGACCTCCTCCGCCTGGGCGGCCTCGCGCTCGCGCTTGATGGTCGAGAACGCGCGCTTGCGGTCGTCGGGCTCCAGCTGGCGGAGCAGGTCGAGGACCTTGTCGTACACCTCGCTCACGATGCCATCTCCTCCACCGGGCCGTGGACCCAGCCGATGCCGATATCGTACCGCCGGGCCGACGTCGAGCGGTCGTGCTCCGCCTCAGGCCCGCTCGTACACCGCCAGGAACAGGGGCGGGCCCGAGACCTCGGGGGACGGCGGGAGAGGCCGCCACACACGCTCGACGAGCCCGGCCCGACGTGCCGGGAGCTGGAGCGTCTCACGGTCGAAGCCGAGGTGGGCGTGGCCCATGGTGTGCAGCCAGTCGCGCCGATCGTGCGCCATCATGTCCACGACCACCAGGCGCCCGTGCGGCACCAGGACCCGTCGGGCCCCCACGAAGGCGGCGTCGAGGTCGGCGACGTGGTGGAGCACGAGCACGCAGATGGCCGCGTCCACCTCGCCCTCGGCGAGGGGAGGGTCCTCGATGCCGCCCAGGCGGAGGTCGACGTTGTCGAGATCCCCGATGCGCCCCTCGGCGGCCCGGAGCATCTGCGGCTCGCGGTCCACCCCGATCACCCGACGGACGACCGGAGCGAGCTCGACCAGGGCGGGGCCCGTCCCGCAGCCGAGATCGGCGATGCGCAGGTCGGGTGGGAGCAGCGCCAGCAGCGCCTCGGAGAGGAAACGGTCGCCGAACAGCTCGCGGCGCATGGCGTCCCACTCGGCGTGCCGGCGCTCGAAGAAGCTCTGCCCCTCGCGCTGCTCGAGGACGCTCTGCAGGCGCACGCGGTCCTCGTCGGCCTGCAGCGTCGCGAGGTACGCGTCGCGGACGAGCGCCCACAGGGCCTTGCGCTGGTCGTCGAGCTCGTCGGGATCGGCACGGTACAGGCCGCTCGTGCCCTCGCTGCGCCGACGGACGAAGCCCGCGACCTGGAGCGCCTTGAGGTGGCGGCTGACCGTCGACTGCGGAAGCTGCAGCACCCGGCACAGCTCGCCCACGCCGAGCTCGTGCTCCACCAACACGGCGAGCAGCCGGACGCGCGCGAGCTCCGTGAAGGTGGCCAGGTCGCCGAGCAGCTGCTCCATCAGTCCTTCGCTCCGAACGGTCGGTCCAGGTCGCGCGGGCAGGTCAGGAGCGCCACCACGAGCGCCACCAACCCGGGTGGACGCAGCAGCACCCCGCAGCACGTGAAGACCAGGAGATACGCCAGCGACGTGGTGGAGGACAGGGCGAGCAGGGCCACGGTGGCCGGCCTCACGATGCGCAGATCGCGGTTCCAGGCCCGCCAGCCGACCCAGGCGGCGCCCGCGACGTTCATCAGGTCCGCGAGCGCGAACACGCCCGTGAAGGCGACGAGCCCGATCGCGAGCCAGGCCTCCTCGAGGTGCGGCTGGGTGATGAACATGATCGCCAGGTAGATCGAGGACAGGCCCGACATCGCCATCGGCACCGCGTTGGTCAGCGCCGAGACCCAGAGCCAGACGGCCGTGACCTGGGGGTCCTGGTTCATCCGTCGTCGCCGAGCTTGCGGGCGAGTGTGTTGCGGCCGATGCCCAGCACCTTCGCGGTCCGCGTGCGGTTGCCGCCCTGCAGCGCGAGGACGTACCGGACGTAGGCGCGCTCGACCTCCTCGAGGGTGCGTGGCGGCGTGACGAACAACGCCTCCCCGGGGTCCTCGACCGGCGGGTCCGCCTGGCGGGCGGTCGGGGTCGAGCGGAAGGGCAGCAGGTCGGGCGTGATGACGTTGCCGGGGGCGAGCACGACGGCGGACTCGATGCAGTGCTCGAGCTCGCGCACGTTGCCCGGCCAGGACCAGGCGTGGAGCGCCGCGCGGGTCTCGGGCGCCAGCAACAGCCCCTCCCGGTGGTAGCGGCGGGAGTACTCGAAGACGAAGTGGTCCACGAGGCGATCGAGGTCGACGTGGCCACGTCGGCGGAGCGGCGGCACCTCGATGTCGACGACGCGCAGCCGGAAGTACAGGTCCGCGCGGAAGCGGCCCTCTTCGACCATCTGCTGCAGGTCGCGGTGCGTGGCGCACACGAAGCGGACGTTGACCGGGCGGGGGCGCGTCCCGCCGACGCGGAGGTAGGTCCGGTCCTGCACGAGGCGCAACAGCTTGCCCTGGACCGCGAGCGGGAGCTCGCCGATCTCGTCGAGGAAGAGCGTGCCGCCGTGGGCCGCCGCGACCTTGCCGTCCTGCTCGCGGTCCGCGCCCGTGAACGCGCCCTTCTCGTGGCCGAAGAGCTCGTTCTCGATGAGCGACTCCGGTAGGGCGGCGCAGTCCACCTTCACCAGCGGGGCCTTCCGTCGCTCACTGTTGAAGTGGACCGCGCGGGCGATGAGCTCCTTGCCGGTCCCGGTCTCGCCGCGGATCAGGACGGTCGCGTCGGTGGCGGCCGCGCGCTCCACCCGGTCGTAGATCCGCTCCATCCCAGCCGATTCGCCGACGATGAAGTTGAACCTGAAGGACAGCGGCTTGTCGTGATCGGGGCGGAGCTGGCCGCGGAGGCTGGTGCCGTCCAGGAGCTTCGCGACCTCGACCGCGACGGTCTCGAGCCGCTGCAGATCGGTCGAGACGAAGTCTCCGTGCCGCTTGTTGAGGACCTGGAGCACGCCGATGATGACGTGGTCGGCGTCGCGCACCGGGACCGCCATCATCGAGCGCGTGCGGTACCCGGTGACCGCGTCGATGCGCCGGCTGAAGCGGTGGTCGGGCTCCTGCTCGCCGATGCGGATGGCCTCGCCCTTCTGGCCGACCCAGCCCGCCACGCCCTCGCCGAGCTTGAGCCGGATCTCGCGGATCTCCGGGAGGTGGGCCGCGCGGCTCACGAGCTCTCGGGCGGCGTGATCCACCAGGTAGAACGTGGCTCGATCCGCGTCGAACTGGCGCGCCAGCTCGTCCACCAGCTCGCCGAGCACGTGGTCCAGGTCGATCTGGCCCTCCACCCGAGGGCGGAGCTCGTCGAGCCAGCGCGCGGTCATCGTCCTCCACTCGGAGAGCGCGGTCCGAGCGTAGGCGGTGGTGGGGGCGCTCGTCAAAGGGCGACCACGGCGCCCTCCCGAGCCGCGAACGTCCCGTGGTGGCGGTGCTGGGCGATGCTCTCGACCACGGCCAGGGCGCGGTCGTTGCGGGTCGGGTCGTGGTGGAACAGCGCGAGCTTGCCGACCTCGGCGCGGTTGGCGGCCTCGACCGCCTGTTCCCAGGTGGAGTGACCCCAACCCTTGCGGCACGGGCCCTGCTCGCCGGCGTACTCGGCGCGGGTGTACTGCGCGTCGTGGATCAGGAGGTCCGCGCCCTCGGCGAAGTCCAGCAGCCGCCGGTCGAGCTTCTCGCCGTGCTCCACGTCGGTCGCGAACACGAGGCTCCGTCCACCCGCGGCGATGCGGTAGCAGACGACGCCGTCGGGGTGCGGCATCTGCAGGGTGCTCACGCGGAAGGGCCCGACCTCGAAGTCCTCCTCGGCGCGCGGCTCGACGAAGGACAGCTGGGCCCGGAACGCGTCGAGCGTGATGGGGAAGAGCGGGGGCCGCATCTGGGACGCCAGCGCGTCGCGCAGCCCGGGCGCGCCGATGAGCGTGAGGTGGCTGTCGGGGTGGAAGGCGGGCGCGAAGAACGGCACGCCCTGGATGTGGTCCCAGTGGACGTGGGTGAACAGCAGCGTCGCGTCGGCGGGGCAGCCGAGCGAGGCACCCAGCGGCTGCAGCCCGGTGCCGCCGTCGAGGATGATGCGGTGGCCGTCGTGGACGACCTCCACGCACGTCGTGTTGCCGCCCGCGCCGAGGAACTCGGCACCACTGACCGCGATGCTGCCGCGAACACCCCAGAACCTGACCTGCATGTCGACCTCCTGCCCAGCCACGGTTCAAGGAGCGTGCCACGCTGAAAGCCAGCGTTTCTCCGTAGCGCGGTCTCGGGGTGGTCCAGAATGGAGCGGTCCGGATCGATCCAGAACGGAGCGGTGCGTCGGTCCGGAGCAGGCGGGGCGGGCGGGTGATAGCTGGCGGGGGTGACCGACCTCCTTGCACGAGCACGAGCCGCGGCCCCCTGCCGCCGGGATCTGGCCGCCCTGTCGCGCGACCTCGAGGGTGCGGAGGCCGCGCTGGCCGAGGCGCTGGCGGCGCGCGACGACCGCGCCTTCGCGCACCTGCTGGTGGCGATGCTGCACGCGGACCTGACGGTGGACGCCTCGGTGCTGGTGCGAGGGGCGGCGCTGCTGCCGGACGCGGAGTGGATCGCGGCGGTGGCGGGGCGGCTCTCCGGCGACGTGGGCGCGGCCCTGGTCGGCGCGGTCCGCGACCGCGGGCTCGGCTGGGAGCGGGAGCCCGCCACGCTGCTGGTCGCCGAGCTCTGGTGGCGCCGGGCGGGGGTCGAGCGGACGCCCGGGCTGCTCGAGGAGGCGCGCATCCGGGGCCGCCGTCACCTGACCCAGGAAGGGGAGGACGCCGTCGTCGCGTTGCACGGGTTGTTCGACGACCCCGACTTCACCGTGCTGATCGAGGGGCTCGCCACCGCGGAGGTGAAGGACGCCGCGCGCCACTTCGCCTCGAAGCTGGTCGAGCGGATGACGTCGCCGGTGCTGAGCGGGCTGCCGGAGCGCGAGCGCAAGGCGAGTCGGACCGCGGGTCCCGTGCGGCGGGCGGTGGGGAAGGTGGGACGCAACGATCCCTGTCCCTGCGGGTCGGGCCGCAAGTACAAGGCGTGCCACGAGCAGGCGGACCGGGAGCGCAACGCCGACGCGTCCGACGTCGAGGGGCTGACCCTCGCCGAGCTGAACGCGGACCTCGAGAAGCACCTCGACGACAAGCGGCTCGCGGCGCTCAAGGGGCACGAGCTCGCGCGGCTGGACGCCTCGCGGGTGCCCGAGGTCCTGCGCAGCGCCTGGGTGGATCTGCTGGGCCAGTGGGGTGAGCACGACGCGGCACTGGCGGCGGTGACCTCCTGGTGGCCGCCCCCGGAGGTCGAGGATCGCGAGGTCGAGGACGACCGCGTGCGGCTGGTGGCGGAGCACGCCTCGCGCGCCGGGCGGCGGGACATCGTGCTCGCGGCGATCGCGCTGCGCGGCACCGACGCGGACCTCCTGCTCGAGGCGCGGGTCGTGGCCGCCGAGCCGCAGGACCGCCTGGCGCTGCTGGAGGCCGCGGCGGTCGACGAGCTCGATGCGGGCGCGCTCGATCTCGGGTTCGCCCTGCTGGCGACGGGCTGTCCGGCGCTCGGCATCCACGTCGCGCGGTCGGAGCTGGTGCTGCGCGCGCGCGACGCCGAGTCCGACCAGCTGTACGCCTCCCTGGTCGAGGCGAGAGACCAGCTGCTCGCGCCTCCCTGGGATCCGATCGACGAGATCACGTACCAGCTGGAGCGCGGCGTGGCGCCCGAGGTCGATCGGGAGCTGGCGAGCGCGAGGGACCGGATGACGCGGGGGGAGGCGGCGCTGCGCGCGACGCAGGAAGCCCTCGAGCAGCTGAGGTCCGAGCTGGCGTCGAAGGAGGAGGCCCGCGAGGCCGCGCCGGCGCCCGTCGTCGAGGTGGAGGTCCCCGCGAACCGCGCGGTGGGCGAGGATCCAGCGCTGCGCGAGCTGCGGGAGCGGATGGAGCACCTCAAGCGCGAGCTCAAGGACCGCCACCGCGAGCGCAACGCGCTGCGCAAGGAGCTCGAGGAGGCGAAGGAGCGGGTGACCGAGCTCGAGCACACGCCGCGCGAGGCGGAGGCCGAGGAGGGTGACGACGACGAGGACGACGACGTCTCGGGCCTCGACGTCTCCGTCGCCGCGAAGCTGCGTGTCCCCGTGTTCCCGGACGACTTCTCCGAGCGCCTGGAGAAGGTGCCCGAGGCCACCGCCCGCGCGGCGTTGATGCGGGTCGGCGAGCTGTGCGCGGGCTTCGACGTCGCCTTCCGCGAGGTCCGTCCGCTCCGTGGGTTCGAGGGCACCTGGCGCGTGAAGGTGGGGCGTAGCTACCGCCTCCTCTTCCGCCCGCTCGATCGCACGCTCGAGGTGATCGATCTGCTGCACCGACAGGACCTCGAGAAGCGCCTGTTCCGCTTGCGCCGCGGCGGCGAGTAGTCGGGGACCTGGGGCGCCGCGACCGCGGAACGTTTGCCGCATCTGGGTGTCCGAGGACGCTCCTTCCTGATGAATCATGGTGGCATGGGTCGTGCACAAGGGCTCGGCATCCCGCCCAGGAGGTCCCCATGTCCCGCTCCCTCGCCATGCTCGCCTTCCTCCCCATGGTGGCGTGCACGAACTCCGCGCTCCAGGACGAGGTGCTGGCGCCAGCCTCCCTCGACGACATGGGCGAGGACGCGGTCGAGGGTGAGTTCGTCATCGACGCCGACGTGCCGGACGGGCTGGCCGCGGACCTCGGGCTCCTCAAGCTCGACTACGACGCCGAGATGGGTGCCGGCCTGTACCGCTCCGACGAGGGCGCCGACCTGTGGACGCTGTCCACCGCCCTCAAGCAGAACCTCCGCGGCGACGTGCTCGTCGAGCACAACCGCCTCCGGACCGCGAGCCGGACGGTGAACGACCCCAACCGTCGGTTCCAGTGGAACCTCGATCAGCTCGGCATGAACGACGTGTGGGACGTGGCGACCGGACGCGGCGTCATGGTGGCCGTCGTCGACTCGGGCGTCTCGACGCGCGGCGGGGACCTCCCCCGCAACTACGTCCGCGGCAAGGACTTCGTGCAGAACGACAACGACCCGACCGACACCAACGGGCACGGGACCCACGTGGCCGGTACCGTGGCGCAGGCGACGGACAACGGGCGCGGCATGGCCGGCGTCGCCTTCGACGCGACCCTGCTCGGCGTGCGGGTGCTCGACACGAACGGCTCGGGCTCGTCCTACTCGGTCGCGCAGGGCATCCGCTACGCCGCGGACGCCGGCGCCGACGTGATCAACCTCTCGCTCGGCAGCTCGTCCTCGACCTCCACCGAGCGCGACGCCATCGCCTACGCCGTGTCCAAGGGCGTCGTCGTCGTGGCGGCCTCGGGCAACGAGTACCGGAACACGGTGTCCTACCCGGCCGCCTACCCCGACGTGATCGCGGTCGGCGCGGTCGGCGGCGACGGCACGGTGGCCCCCTACAGCAACGGCGGCAGCGCGCTCGACGTGGTGGCGCCCGGCGGCGACATGCGGAAGGACACGAACCGCGACGGCTACCGTGACGGCATCCTGCAGGAGACCATCACCGGCTACGAGTGGTTCGAGGGCACGTCGATGGCCTCGCCGCACGTCGCGGGCATCGCCGCCATCCTGCTGTCGGCGGGCGCCCGTCCCGGCGAGATCCGCGACCTGCTCGTGTCGACCGCCAAGGGCAGCGGCCGCCCGACGACCCGCGCCGGGTACGGCCTGATCGACCCGATGGCGGCGCTGCGCGCGATCGGCGCCAGCTCGGGCGGCGGCAACAACGGCGGTGGCAGCACCGGTGGCGGGAACAACCGTGACACCACGCCCCCGGTGATCGACGACATCGGCGGCTACCGCAACTACGACACGCTCGTGCTCCAGTGGGTCACCGACGAGCCCACCACCACCGAGGTCGAGTTCGAGGGCTTCGGGCGCTTCGTCGGCAGCGGCGGCCTCACCACCGACCACGAGATGGGCTTCCAGATCGATCCGCGCTCGACCTACTACTTCCGGGTCTACGCGGAGGACGCGGCCGGCAACGAGTCCCGCAGCGGCCGCTGGTCGTCCAGCCCCTGACGGCGGTACGGGGCGGTGCATGTCCACCGTCCCCGACGCCTCCTGGCTCGCCGAGCGCCTGATCCCCTGGTACCGCGAGCACGCCCGGGACCTGCCCTGGAGGCGCGACCCGACGCCGTACCGGGTGCTGTTGTCCGAGGTGATGCTCCAGCAGACCCGCGTCGACACCGTGCTGCCCTACTTCGAGCGCTTCCTCGCGCGCTGGCCCACCCTCGAGGACCTGGCGGCCGCACCCGACGAGGACGTGCTCGCGGCGTGGGCGGGGCTCGGGTACTACTCCCGGGCGCGTCGGCTGCTCGCGACCGCGCGGGCCGCCTCGGCGCTCGGAGGGCTGCCCGACACCGTCGAGGAGCTGCGCGCGTTGCCGGGCATCGGCCCGTACACCGCCGGCGCCATCGCCTCCATCGCCTTCGGTCGCGCCGCCCCGCTGGTGGACGGCAACGTGGAGCGCGTGATCTGCCGGGTCGACCGGCGCACCGAGGACCCGCGCAAGGAGGGCAGGGCGGGGGTCTGGGCCCGGGTGGCGGCGCTGCACGAGGCGAGCGAGCCCGCCGATCCGAGCGCCTTGAACCAGGGGCTGATGGAGCTCGGCGCGACCCTGTGCACGCCGCGCTCACCGAGCTGCGATCGGTGTCCCTGGACGGAGTGCTGCCTCGCGGGAGCCGAGGCCGAGTCGCTCCCCCGCAAGGAGCGCAAGCCGCCGCCCAGGGAGGTCCGACTCGTGTCCGTGGTCGTCCGGGGCCCGCGCGGCGTGCTGCTGGTCCGGCGTCCGACCGAGGGCCTGTTCGGCGGGCTGTGGGAGCCCCCGTGCGGGGTCGTGTCCGACGGCGACGTCGACGCGTGGGGGGTTGGCCGGACCGAGCGCGCCGGGCAGCTGGTCCACGTGCTCACGCACCGTCGGCTGGTCGTCGACGTCGTGCGCGCCGAGCGGCTCGACGACCTGCCGGACAGCTGGTGCGCCTACGAGGAGCGCGCGTGGGTCGAGGATCTGGACGCGATCGCCGTCTCCGAGCTGGCTCGGCGCATCATCGCCACCGCGGACGGGGAGGGGACCCGGAGGGGCGGCCGGCGGAGGTAGGATGCGTCGGTGCCCACCGCCGCGGTCATCGTGATCGGGGAGGAGATCCTCTCCGGCAAGTTCGCCGACGAGAACGGCCCGTGGCTGATCGCGCGGCTCCGCGCGCTCGGCTGCGACCTGCGTCGGCTGGTGGTCGTGGGCGACGAGCCGGACGCCATCGCCGACGAGGTCCGGCGCTGCGCGGCGACCCACGACCACGTCCTCACCACCGGCGGTGTCGGACCGACGCACGACGACCGCACCTTCGAGGGGATCGGGCTGGGTCTCGGAGCGCCCCTCGCCGAGCATCCGGAGCTGCTGGTCCTGCTCGACGCGTACGGCCTGCCGCGCACCGAGACCAACCTCCGCATGGTCCGCGTGCCCGTCGGGGCGGTGCTCGAGCGCGGCGGCGGCGGCTTCCCGACGGTCCGGGTGGGCAACGTGTGGGTCTTCCCCGGCGTGCCCGTGCTGATGCGGGCCCGCTTCGAGAGCCTGGCGCCCGCCTTCGCCGGTGAGCCCGTGCGGACCGAGCGCGTCGAGGTGGAGCGCCGCGAGGTGGAGGTGGCGGCCGCGATCGAGGACGTGGCCCGCGCGTTCCCCAGCGTCGGCATCGGCTCCTATCCGCGGTACGACGACGGAGGCCGCGAGCGACGGGTCGTGATCACCCTCGAGGCGCGGGATCCGGACGCGTTGGCGGCCGCCCTGGAGCGGCTCGCTTCCGACCTCGGCGTGTCCGCTTCGAGGTTATCGAAGGAAGGGAGCGACCGCTGAAGCCCTCCGTCCTGCACGTCACCGCCACGTTCCACGGCCGCACGGTCGAGGACTGGTTCCTGCCCGCCCGCGGCGTCCTGCAGATCGGCACCGCCGCCGACGCGCCTCGCGGTGCGCAGGTCGTGGACGTCCCCACACCGCCGGGCGTTCCCTGGGTCGCCCGCGTGATGCACCGGACCGACGAGGGTGGGCGGTGGCTGCTGCAGCACCCCGATGGCCGCGTCGAGCAGATCGGCGAGCGGCCGGTCGACCTCGCGACGGGTCTGGTCCACGTCCGCCTGGCCGCCGCGCGCCGGATGCCCGTCCAGCGGTTCGAGCTCCCGTCCATCCAGGGCAGCGTCGCCTGGATGGCGATGGTCGTGATGGCCACGCTGTTCACCGTGCAGGTCGTGTGGGTCCAGGACCACCTGTGCGAGCTGGCCGTGGCCTACCTGCCGCACGTGCCCGACGTGGTCGTGCCGTTCCTCTGGGCCGCGCTGCCCGCCGCTGGCATCGCGCTCGCGGTGGGTGCGCTGGTGGTGGCGAACGACTGGCGCGGCGTCCGTCCGGTCCTGCTCGCGCCGCTGCTCGGGATCGTCGTGCCCGCGGCGTGGCAGCTCTCCGGGGCGACGCCCGTGACGGGGGAGGAGTTCCTCGCGGGAGGCATGCAGTTCTGCTTCGACCGACCCACGGACGGCGGTGCGGGCGGGTTCACGGCGGAGTACCTCGCGCGCCTCCTGAAGAAGGACTACGCCGGCGAGGACCAGGGGCTGGTCGAAGACCGCATCGAGCGCCCCGACGCCGAACGGGAGACCAACGAACACCACGTGTTCCTGCCCGCAGGTGCGGAGGGACCGATCACGAAGATGGGCGGCGCGGCGGAGACCAGCGTGCGTCCCGTCCGGACCCTGGTGGTCGAGGCCGATCCGGTCGTCCAGAAGAAGCAGCACGGCGAGAAGGACGCCCCCACGGAGACGGGGCCGGTCCCGACCACCAGGCCCGACGGGGGCGAGGCCTCGGCCGCGGGCAAGGAGCAGGGGCTCGAGCTCGACGCCACCGCCGACGGCGAGGACCCGACCGACACCCCCTCGGAGGACGTCGAGGGCTGGGGCGTGCCCGGCTGGTACGACGAGAAGGACATCGCGCTCGAGAACCTCGAGATCGACGTGATGCTCAAGGTCGCGCGGCGGCGGCTGCGCATCGACCCCGACGACATCGACGCGCTCGGCATCCTGTCCTACTACCAGTACCTCGCGCAGGACTACCGGTCGGCGCTCCAGACCTACGACCACATCCTCGAGCTCTACCCGGAGGACGCCGCCGGGTACAACAACAAGGCGCTCGTCTACAAGCGGCAGCAGGACTACCGGAAGGAGGAGGGGCTGTACCGCAAGGCGCTGTCCCTGCAGCCCATGGACGAGACCGCGTTGAACAACCTGGCGGTGAACCTGTCGCACCAGGGGCGGTTCGACGAGGCCCTCGCGATCATGAAGGACCTCGAGACCATCGACCCCGAGGACCCGTACGCCGACCTCCACCGCGCCAAGATCCACGCCGAGATGGGGCACGACGAGCAGGCGCTGCGGTACCTCGACCTCGCGCTCGCCGGCATGGCGCGGCTCGACACGCTGCACCACATCGAGTTCCGCCAGGACATCCGGCTCGATCCGAGCTTCGCGGAGCTCCGCGAGGACGGCCGGTTCAAGTCCATCCTCATCCGTTACTACGGGAAGGACTCTCCCCTCGAGGAGCGCTGATGGCCGCGCGGGTCGCGTTGATGGCCGGGTCCTTCGACCCGATGACGGTGGGGCACGTGGACGTCGCGCGCCGCGCCGCAACGCTGTTCGAGGAGCTCGTGGTCGCGGTGGGGAGCAACCCCGCGAAGCGGTACCTGTTCACGCTCGAGGAGCGCATGGACCAGGCCGCGCGCGTGCTGGACGGGCTCCCCGTGCGCGTCGTGTCGTTCTCCGGACTGCTCGTGGACGCCGCTCGCGAGCACGGCGCCGACGTGCTGGTGCGCGGGGTCCGGGGAACGACCGACGTGGAGCTCGAGCTGCGCAACGGCCAGGCGAACCGCGAGCTCTCGGGCATCGAGACCCTCTTCCTGCTGAGCAGTCCGCAGCACGCGCACATCAGCTCCTCGCTGGTCCGTGAGATCGCGGCCTATGGAGGGGACTTCGCGCGCTACGTCCCGCCCGCGATCGCCGACGAGGTGCGGACGCGCGGACGCCGCTGAACGCCCCGGCTATCCTGCTTGGCCGGGAGGTCGGGTGCTGATCCTGTGGTCCCACATCGCTCGCGCGGACGACGCGAGCGTCGAGCTCGAGCGGGGTCGCGTCGCGATGGAGCTCGAGCACCATCGCGAGGCCCTCCAGATCGCCGAGCAGGTGCTGTCCTCGGTCCCGGACTCGGGCGAGGCCGAGCGGCTGCGGTACGAAGCGCTCGCGGCCGGCCGGCTCACACCCTCCGGTTCCCCGCCCGAGGCGGCGGGGGACGACGAGCGGCGCAAGCTCGAGGAGCTGCTCGGCGCCGCGGTCCTCGACCAGAAGGCCATCAAGACGACGGCCACCACGATCGCCAAGCAGCACCGCGATCACCCCGAGGCGCTCGGGCCGCTGTGGACGGCGCAGGACCCCAAGGTGGTCTCGCTGCGGGGCAAGCTGCTCGGCCAGGTCACGTCGCCCGACGCCGGCACGCCGCTCGACGTGCTGTACCGGATGCGGCGGCTCGCGGTCGAAGCAGGGGACTGGGGCCGCGTGGACGCGCTGACCGACGAGCTCGTGCGTCGCGGAGAGCCGCCCGCCCCGGACCGGGCGCACCTCGACCGCCTGGGGATCGAGGATCTCGCGCTGGCGATGTCGAAGGAGGCCCACCCGGCCATCCCCTTCGTGTACCCGTCGGAGGTGGTCGAGCTCGGCGACAAGCTCCAGCGGTCGTGGGGGCTGGCGGCGCGTTGGGCCGATCTCGCGGTCGCCTGGGAAGGACTGCAGGAGAAGACCGACGCTTCCACGCCCACCACGCGCGCGGCGCTGGCCTGGATCGAGGCCAACGACCTCCCGCGCGCCACGGCCGACGCGGACAGCGCGTACGATCAGGCCGGCGCTCCCCGCGACGTGGACCTGGCGGCGACCGACGAGGAGCGCCTGCGCGCCGAGATCGGAGCGGCGCTCATGGCCCGCGCCCACATCCACGCGAAGGCCGGGAACATGGCTGCGGCGCGCAGCGACTACGGGACGGCCATCCTGTTGCGCAGCGCACTCGTCGACACGGCGCTCGGCGAGCAGCTCGATCGGCACGCGGCGGCGATCGAGGTCGGGATGACCTGGAAGGCCCCGAAGAACGGGATCGCGGCGGACGCGGCGCTCGCGGCGGCAGCGGCGGAGACCGACGTGGACAAGCGCCGGGCGATCCTGGCCGAGGCGCGGTTCCTGGCGTTCTCGGGCATGGGGAACGGGCGGAGCGTGGCCGACCAGGCGCCGCTGTGGAGCGGTCCGGTGGTCCAGGCCTACGATCTCGAGGCCCAGGCGCTGCAGGCCGCCGGCGAGCACGAGGAGGCCCGCACCTGCGCGATGATCGCCACCCTGCTCTCCGGCCGAACCGGGGCCAGCCGCTGGGAGCTGCGCGGGCGGGAGCAACACGCGCTGGGCGAGGACGACGCCGCCTTCGTCTCGCTGTCCGTGGCGCGGGCGCTCGGGGCCGAGGGACTGGACGAGCTCCTCGCCGCGACCCACCACGGGGTGGGCTCCTGGGAGGCGGACACGGAGGCGTGGACGGCGGGGATCGCGGCCGAGGCACCCGCCCCGGCACCACGCGTGGGCAGGCCCGGTGCCGCCCCGGCCCCGACCGTGGTCCGGAGCGCGGGGCCGCGGCTGGGCGACTCCTTCCCGCCGTTCGTCGTGAAGTCGGACGCGGGGACGCTGTCCGTCGCGGCGCTGCGTGGGCGGGTGGTGCTGATCACCGCGATGGAGCTGGACTGTGCCGACTGCATGCGCATGGCGCCCGCGCTCGCGCTCATGGTCCGGAAGTTGCGAGCGGACGGGACCGACACCGCGATGATCGTGTTGTCGCTCGACGAGGAGGCGGAGGACTTCGAGCGGATGCAGACCATGGGTCGCAGCTGGGGTGAGGTGGTGTGGGCGCCGGAGCTCCGCCAGACGTTCGGGATCCGCAAGCTGCCCACGACGTGGGTGGTCGACCGGGACGGGACGACCCGCTACTTCTTCGACCACTGGCTGTCCGCCGACGAGCTCCGCGCCCAGATCGAGAACCTGGACTGACGGACACGGAAGGTAGATCACATGTGTGGAATCGTTGCGTACATCGGCGGAGAGGCTGCTCTCCCCCGGCTGATCGAGGGGCTCCGTCGCCTGGAGTACCGAGGGTACGACTCAGCGGGGGTGGCGGTCCTCGACGGTGAAGGGCTGTGGGTCCGCAAGGACGTCGGGCGCGTGAGCGAGCTGGCGGGCCACCTCCAGGGTGGTCCAGGGACGCAGGTGGGGATCGCCCACACACGCTGGGCGACGCACGGCGGCGTCACGCAGCCCAACGCCCACCCCCACACGGACGGCACCGGCCGGATCGCGGTGGTGCACAACGGGATCATCGAGAACAGCAGTGAGATCCGGGCGCGCCTCGGCAAGCGCGGCGTGACCTTCAAGTCGGAGACCGACACCGAGGTCCTGCCGCACCTGATCCGCGAGGCGTACAAGGGCGATCCGCTCCAGGCGGTCCGTGACGCGCTGGCGCACGTGCGCGGGACCTACGGGATCGCCGTGGTCTTCGCCGACGCGCCCGACGTGCTGGTGGTGGCGCGCAACGGCTCGCCGCTCGTCGTCGGCCTGGGGCGAGGGGAGACCGTGGTCGCCTCCGATCCGCAGGCGGTCGTCGCCCACACGCGCCAGGTCGTCTACCTCCAGGACAAGGAGATCGCGCTGGTCACGCGGGAGGGCGTGCAGGTCTCGACGCTCGAGGGGCGCGAGGTCCAGCTCCCCGTGGAGACGCTCGACGGTGACTACGGGCTCGCGAGCAAGGAGGGCTTCCCGCACTTCATGCTCAAGGAGATCCACGAGCAGCCTCGCTCGATCCGCCGCGCGCTGCGGGGCCGGCTCCAGCTCGAGGAGGGGAACGCCAAGCTCGGCGGGCTCAACATGACGCCGCGCGATCTCGTCGCCGTGAACTCGGTGATCTCGCTCGGGTGCGGGACGAGCTTCCACGCGGGGATGGCCGCCGCGATGGCGATCGAGGCGCTGGCGCGCGTCCCGGCGCGGGCCGAGATCGCGAGCGAGTTCCGGTACCGCCACCCGATCATCCCGCGAGACACGCTGTACTTCGCCATCTCGCAGTCCGGGGAGACCGCGGACACGCTGGGCGCGGTCCAGGAGGTCCAGCTCAAGGGCGGCGAGGTCATGGGCGTGGTCAACGTCGTCGGCTCGACCATCGCCCGGACCTGCGCCCGCGGCGTCTACGTCCACTCCGGTCCGGAGATCGCCGTCGCGAGCACCAAGGCCTTCACCTCGCAGGTGGCGGCGATGCTCGTCTATACGCTGATGATGGCGCGCTGCACGAACCTGTCCCTCGAGCAGGGGCAGCTGGTCGCGAAGGCGCTGGACGCGGTGCCGGGCGCGGTCGCGCACTACCTCTCCGAGCCCGGCCCGATCGAGGAGGCCGTCGAGCGGATCGCGAAGGCCCGGTACGTCCTGTTCCTCGGCCGCGGGTTCAGCTACCCGGTCGCCCTCGAGGGGGCGCTCAAGCTCAAGGAGATCGCGTACATCCCCAGCGAGGGGTACCCGGCGGGCGAGATGAAGCACGGGCCGATCGCCATGCTCGACCCCGGGACGCCGGTGGTCTTCGTGTGCCCGCGGGACGGACAGACCGAGAAGGCGATCTCCAACATGATGGAGGTCAAGGCGCGCGGTGCCTGGCTGATCGTCATCCACACCCGCGGCGACGACGAGGTCGCCCGCCTCGCGGACCTCGCGATCCCGGTCCCGGAGACCGCGGACTTCGCGAGCCCGCTGGTCACGGTGCTGCCGCTGCAGTTGATCGCGTACCACGCCGGACTCGCGCTGGGCCGTGACGTGGACAAGCCTCGCAACCTCGCGAAGTCGGTCACGGTGGAATAGGCCCACCTCGCAGTGCGGGGAGGCGGCGTGAGCAAGATCGAAGTGGAGCCCCTGGAGCTGCCGCGGGACGCGAAGCGCTTCGTGCAGGCCGCGTTCCCGATCTACGCCGACGACCCCCACTGGGTCCCGCCCCTGGTGATGGAGCGCAAGCAGTTCCTGAACCCGGACAAGAACCCGTACTTCAAGTTCGCCACCATCCAGACCTTCCTGGCGAAGCGAGACGGGGTCCCCGTGGGCACGATCGCAGCCACCGTCGACCACAAGCTGCAGGAGCACGACCCGGGGATGGGCCTCTTCGGGTTCTTCGAGTTCGTCGACGACCCCGAGGTCTCGCGCGCGCTGTTCGAGGCGGCCAGCGACTTCCTGCGTTCGAAGGGCATGAACCGCGCACAGGGCCCGTACAACTTCAACAGCAACCACGAGTTCGGGCTGGTGATCGACGGCTTCGACACCGACCCCTGCATCGCGAACCCCCACAACCGCGACTGGTACGGCCGGCACTACGAGGCGCTCGGCCTCGCCAAGGCGATGGACTGGTACGCGTACTGGCTCGACAAGGGGCCCATGCCGGCCCGCATCCAGGCCATCTCGGATCGGTTCCTCGAGCGGAACCCGAACGTGACGCTCCGCAAGATCGACATGAAGCGCTTCGAGGAGGAAGCCAGCCTCATGTACGAGATCTACAACGACGCCTGGGAGAACAACTGGGGCCACATCCACTTCTCTCGCGAGGAGTTCGACTTCGTGGCCTGGGGGCTCAAGCAGGTCATCAACCCCGATCTGTGCTGGTTCGCCTACGTCGACGGCGAGGTGGCCGGCGCGTCCGTCACGCTGCCCGACTTCAACCAGGTCGTGAAGCGGACCGGCGGGTACCTCTTCCCGTTCGGTTGGTACCACCTGCTGTTCGGAAAGGGGCGGATCGACGCGCTCCGCATCTTCGTGCTGGGCATCCGGCAGAAGTACCAGAACCTCCCGCTCGGCGCCCCGCTGTACGTCAAGACCTGGGAAGAGGGGTACAAGCTTCCGATCCGCGGTGCCGAGGCCTCGCTCATCCTCGAGACGAACCACCGGATGCGGGGGGCGATGGAGAAGATGGGCGGTCGGATCTACAAGACCTACCGGACCTGGGAGATCTCGCTCGAGAAGGGTGGCTCGGGCCAGCCGTAGAGCCCGCCCTCGACCGACCACACGAAGCGGCGGCCGTCGACGACCGCGGTGCCCTCGGCCCGAAGGTCGCCCAGCGGCCCGACCACCGAGACGCGCTCGGGCTCGTCGATGTCGAGCTCGTCGATCTCCTCGACCGCACCGTCGGGCCGCACCGCGAACGACCTGCCCTCGGCGCTCACGAACAGCGCTCGCTCGCCGTCCCAGGCCGCGCCCACCGTCGTGTCCTCGGGATCGAGCGGCAGGGCGAAGCGCACCTCCGCACCGCCCGTGAGCCAGCGACCTTCGTGCGTCTCCCAGTCCACGTTCGCGAAGCTCTCGCCTGCGGCGACCGTCGCCCCCAGCCGCACCCGTGGCCCGCGGATCGGAGCTCCTGCACGCAGATCCCAGAGCCGACCGCCGGGACCCGCGAGCACGTGACCCGCGAGGGCGCAGGAGCCGAGCGCGGGCGTCCGGGCGGCTGGGACGGACCGTCGGACACGGGTCGTGACGTCGACGAGCGCGGCACCGTCGGGGGTCGTCACCCGCACCTGGCGTCCGGATCGTGACCAGTGGATCGAAGACGCGTCGACCTCGGTCTCGACCTCCACCGGGGTGCGCGAGGGCGGCGCCAGCCGCAGGGTCCCTCCGGCGATCGCCAGCGCTCCGTCGGGTCCGACGCTGAGCACCTCGTCGGGCTCGATGCAGTCGACGACCCGGCGCGCGCGGCCCACCACCACCACCAGCCCCTCCTGGACGCTGATCCGCAGCCCACCGGCGGCCACCCCCTCCGCCCAGGTCGACCGCTCGGCGCCGTCCGGTCCGAGGCGATGGATCCACACCGGTCCCTCCACCCGCGGGCCCGCCGCGTCCGGCACCACCCGCCTGGCTCCGCGGATCGGCCAGGGCCACGCGCGCCTCGCGGACAGCTCCCACACCCGGTCCTCGTCGACGACGTAGCGCCGACCGCCTCCGATGGTGCTCCAGCCGGCGGGCGGGCACAGCAGGACGGCTCCCGCACCTCGCCGCGCCCACGGCTCCGGACGCCTCAACTCGGCTCGCTCACGAAGCGGTACCCCACGCCACGCACCGTGAGGAAGTGGTGGGGGCCGCCGTCGGGCTCGAGCTTCTGGCGCAGCCGGGTCACGAAGTTGTCCACGGTGCGATCGGTCCCGAGGTAGTTCACGCCCCAGACCGCCTCGAGGATGGCGTCCCTGGTCACCGCGCGACCCTCGTTCTTCACGAGGAACGCGAGCAGGTCGTACTCGCGCGACGTGAGCTCCACGTGCTCGCCCGCCCGGCGCACCAGGCGCCGATCGAGGTCCACCTCGACGTCGGAGAAGAGCACGGTGTCCTCGGGCGGCACGCGGCGGCGGAGGTGCGCCTTGACCCGCGCCATCAGCTCGGCCACCCGGAACGGCTTGGTGACGTAGTCGTCGGCGCCGTACTCGAGGCCCATGACGATGTCGACCTCGGCGCTGCGTGCGGAGAGCAGGATGATGGGCACGTCGTTGCCCGCGCTCCGGAGACGCTGGCACACCTGGTACCCGTGGAGTTGCGGGATCATCAGGTCGAGCACGACCAGATCGGCGCCCTCGGCGAGGTCCAGCGCGGTCCGACCATCCATCGCGGCCACGGTCTCGAAGCCCTCGAGCTGGAGGTTCAGCTCCAGCCCACGGAGGATGCTCGGGTCGTCCTCGACCACCAGGATCCGCGGCGCCATCGGCAGTGGGTAACGCGCTATCGTGACGGGATGCCCCCCCTGGCTGCCCCGATCGCGACGCTCCTCGCGGCCTGCGTCCACGCGCCGCCGGCGGTCCCGGTGCTCGCGGGGGACGCGGGGCGCGTGGAGGGTGACCGCGTCGAGCTCGCGCTGGTCGGGGGGTGGCTGGAGGCGACCCCGGAGGAGCGCGCGGCCGTGCTCGAGGACAGCCGCTCGCTGGTGCTGCTGGGCGAGACCGCGCGGGGCACGAGCCGCTCGTGGGCCGCGACCCTGCCCACGCTCGGTGCTGCGCGGCTGCTCCCGGTGCCCGGTGAGGCCGAGCGGCGCTCGGATCGCGAGCTGCGGACATTCCACGCCGTGTTCGACGGGTACGGCGTGCGTGGCGGGGGCGCGCCGGCCTCCTGGCAGAGCTTCCTGGTGATCAGCGGGGGCCACCGGTGGCGCCTGGTGATCCTCGACGCGGACGAGGCGGCCCTGGGTCAGCGCTTCGTCGACGAGCTCTCCTGGCTGCCCAAGGTGCTGGGCGGCGAGGAGCCCGTGATCGTGCTCGCCAACGAGGCCGCGGGCTCGAACGCGGCGAACCATCGCGCGGCCGGATCGATGGAGGAGCTGGTCTCGGTCGTTCGACGACACGTCGACTCCACCCGGCTCGTGCTGATCGCGTCGGCGGCGCCGCGCGTGACGGAGCTCGTGCTCCCGCGTGGCTCCTGGGGCGAGGGGTGGCTCTCGGCCTGGCTCGGAGAGCCCGACGTGCTGCTGCGGGAGCGGGACGGCCACGCCCTCGAGCGGACGCTGGACCTCGCCCTGCTCTCCGCGGCCGCCGCGGTCGGGGAGCGTGACGTGGAGCAGCTCGACGCCAGCATCAGCGCGTGGGCCCCACAGGGGGACGCGGCGAGGGGCTGGTGGACACTCGACATCGAAGGCGCCGAACTGCTGCTCGCACATCGCTCGATCAGTGGCGGACGCAGCGCGGAGATCCGATGGAGCGCGGACGGCGGGTGGAGCGAGCGTCGGTGACCCCGCTCCTCCGCGGGCTCGTCACTCGCCGCCGGCGCCAGCCTTGGCCTTGCCGGCCTTCAGCTTCGCGAGCTTCGCGGCCTTGCCGCCCTTGCTCTTGGCCGCCTTGCCCTTGCCCTTGCCGCGCTTGCCGAGCTTGGCCAGACCGCCCTCGATCTTGCGCACCCGGGTCTCCAGCGTCTGCACGCGCTGGTTGAGCGCCTGGACATCCGAATCCAGCTGGGCCGTGTCGGTACTGCACGCCGTCAGCCCCAGAACCAGCAGCATGGCAACGAAGGTGCCCCTCACGTATCCTCCTCCCGGGTCTCCCCGGCTCCACCGGCGCTTAACCGGTCGCCTCGCCGGACGGAAGCCAGACGGTGAATCGAGATCCGCGGCCGACCTCGCTCCGGAGCTCCACCCGCCCACCGTGGGCTCGCGCGACGGCGCGGACGATGGACAGCCCGAGGCCGCTGCCCCGGTCCACGCGCCCCTGCGCGGGTGACGAGAGCGTCGGATCCGCCTGGTAGAACTTTTCGAAGATGCGCCGACGGTGCCGAGGCTCGATGCCGGGCCCGTCGTCCTCCACCGACAGACCCACCCAGCGTCCGCTGACCTCGGACCGGACCACGATGTGCCGTGGGGGTGGGGTGTACTTCGTGGCGTTCTGGAGCAGGTTCAGGAGCGCCTCGACCACCGCGTCGCGATCGGCGCGGACCCACAGCTCGCGCCCCGTGGCCTCCACCTCCACGCCGTCCGGCTCGTCCGACAGGAGCCGCTGGCTGCGCAGCGCGCGGAGGGCCTCGTCCCACACCTCTCCCACCGGTACGGTCTCGAACCGGTAGACCCGCCGGCCGGCCTCCATCCGCGCCCAGTCGATCACCCGCTCGATCCGGCGTGACAGGCGGTCGGTCTCCTGCGCCAGCAGGTCGAGGCACTCACGCGTGCGCTCGGGGTCCTGCAGCCGCCCGCTCCGGAGCGTGTCGACGAAGAGGGCGATGCTCGTCAGCGGCGTCCGCAGCTCGTGCGAGACCGACGAGACGAAGTCGGTCTGCAGTCGGGAGAGGCGGATCTCCCGCGTCGCCGAGCCGAGGGTGAGGACCGCGCCGAGCAGCACCAACCCCACCAGGATCACGAGCAGGGCGATCGACAGCCAGGCGCCACGCGTCAGCGCGTCCCGGGTCGAGGCATCGGGATCGACCAGCTGCAGCCGCCAGCCCGCCAGCGGTCCTTGCAGGGGCATGCCGACGTTCTGGGGCTCGAGCGAGAGGACGAGCGCCTCGGCGCCCGTGGTGTCCGGCGGGGTGAGGCGTACCGACACCTGCTTCGGGAGCCGGTCGCCCGGCAACGCGTCCAGCACGCTCTGCAGCTCGCCGACGTCGAGCCGCCACGCCATGCGCAACGGACCTGTCGCCACCACCGCGACCGGAGGGGAGCCGTCGAGCGGCGCGACCCAGACCGTGGTCCCCTGGCGGCCGACCTCGCTCGACACGCCGAGCGCCTGGAGCTCCACCGGTACGGCCTCGCCCGCCCGCCACGCCCAGGAGGCGTCGGTCCCGCGCACCACGGGATCACACGGCAGGTCGGTGCACTCGCGGGCGACGGCGAGATCGCGCTCCACCTGCGCAACGGACGCGGCGAGCGAGCGGACGGCGATGTCCAGCCGCTCGTTGTGCACCCGGTCGAGCTCCTGGAGGATCGCCGCGCGCTGGTTCCGGATCGCCGCCACGCCGAACAGCGACAGCAGGATGGTCGGCGCGACCACCAGCCCGATCAACAGCCACAGCAGCCGCTGGAAGGCGTACCCGTCCCCGATCCCACGGATGCTCATCGACGCTCCACCCGACGGTGCCCCGCCACGGCCACGGCACCCCGGTTGGTCCCGCCCCGCCCGCGCAGGGTGCCCCCGTAGGCCGACTCCATCCACACCATGCCGTCGCGATCGGCCACCAGCTCGGTCCAGGTGTCGACGTCGTGCAGGCGGTTCGAGCCGTCGGTGGCGGTCGCCGTGCCCGTACAGCGGAAGCGGAGGACGCCTGGGCTGTCCAGCGGCGCGCAGGTCTCCTCGCGGAGGGCGGGGACGCCGGCGATGCGGTCCGCGGCCACGAGCCGACCGTCGTCGGGCATCCCGGGGAACGCACGCCCGAGATCGAGCAGGAGCCCCTCCGGATCCACCAGGTTCGCGCCGGTGGCCACCGCTCCCTCGGGCAGGGAGGTCGCGGCCATCGCCGCCCGTGCCTCCTCCGCCCAGTCGTCCGTGGAGAGGATCTCGACGGGGCGTCCGCGCGACATCCGCACGAGCGCGGGGACCGAGGCCACCGCGTGCTGGAGCACCAGCGGCCAGGGATCTCCGGGTGTGCGCGCGTCGCTCGACCACCGCTGCTCCGTGCCGTCGGGGCTCACCACGAGGACCTCGCTGCGGACGGTGCTGAGCGCCCAGACGTCGTGCTTCACGGGCTCGGAGCGCAGGGTGTACCGCTCCTCGACGACGCCGTCCCCGATGGCCGCGGCCACGCCCACCTCCCACGCGGTCGTGCCTCGGGTCCGGGGGAGTGCGGCGACGCGCGGCGCGCAGGCAGCGAGCGCCACGAACAGCATGTCTGCGGCCTCCGGTGGAAGGAGCGGACCGCGGACGATACGCCATCGGCTCCCCGTCCGTCGGAGCAGCCCGGAATGCTCGCTCGTATCCTCGAAGAAGAAATCCTGCCGCTGGTCGACAAGCCGTCGCGGTACCTCGGCAACGAGGTGAACGCCGTCCACAAGGACCCTGCCACGGTGGAGGTCCGCATCGCCCTGGCGTTCCCGGATCTGTACGATCTCGGGCTCGGCAACCTCGGGCTGCACATCCTGTACGCCGCGGTCAATGCCGTGCCGTGGGCCGCGTGCGAGCGGCTCTACGCGCCCGCCCAGGACCTCGATGCGGCGCTGCGGGAGCGTGGGCTTCCGCTGTTCACGCTCGAGAGCCGTGGCCCCGTGCGCGAGCTCGACCTGCTCGGGTTCACGCTCCAATCGGAGCTGACGTACACGAACATCCTCAACATGCTGGACCTGTCCGGTCTGTCGCTGCGGACCGCCGATCGCCGCGAGGACGATCCGCTGACCTGCGCCGGCGGCCCCGCGGTGTTCAACCCCGAGCCGCTCGCCCCGTTCCTCGACTTCTTCGTCATCGGGGACGGCGAGGACGCGATCCTCGAGATCACGGCCCTCCTGCGTCGGATGAAGGGCGCGACGCGCGCGGAGCGGCTGGCGGCGCTGGCGGAGCTCGAGGGCGTCTACGTCCCCGCGCTGTACCCGATGGAGACGCTGCCCGACGGATCGATCCGCCCGCCGGTGGACGGTCCCCGCATCCGCAAGCGGATCACGCGCGATCTCGACGGCGCGACCTTCCCCGTGGACTACATCGTGCCCTTCACCCAGCAGGTGCACGATCGCGTGAGCCTGGAGGTCCTGCGCGGGTGCACCCAGGGCTGCCGCTTCTGCCAGGCGGGGATGACGACGCGCCCGGTGCGTGAGCGCTCGCTCGAGAAGGTGGACGAGCTGCTCGACCGGACGCTGAAGACCACCGGCTACGAGGAGGTCTCGCTCGTCAGCCTCTCCACCTGCGACCACAGCCGCGTCCGCCAGCTGGTCGAGAACACCGTGGAGAAGGCGAGGAGCCAGCGGGTGAGCGTGTCGTTGCCCTCGCTGCGTCTCGACAGCTTCTCCGTCGAGCTCGCGGACATGGTGGCCGAGACCCGACGCACCGGGCTCACCGTCGCGCCGGAGGCCGCCAGCCCGCGGCTGCGCGCCGTCATCAACAAGTGGATCCCCGACGAGGAGCTGCTCGAGATGACCGGGGCGGCGTACGCCCGCGGCTGGGACCACGTGAAGATGTACTTCATGATCGGCCTGCCGACGGAGCGGGACGACGACATCCTGGCGATCGCGGATCTCGCGCGGCGGGCCGTCCAGCGGGGGAGGGAGGTCCAGCCCCGCGCGAAGGCCAACCTCGGCGTCTCGACGTTCGTCCCGAAGCCCTTCACGCCCTTCCAGTGGGCGGCCCAGATCCCGCTCGAGGAGACCATCCGCAAGCAGGACGTGCTGATGCAGGCGCTCGGGCGCGACTCGCGCATCAAGTTCGGTCGGCACGACCCCGAGGAGACCTTCCTCGAGGGGCTCATCGGCCGCGGCGATCGGCGCACCGCCGACCTGCTGGAGAGCGCCTGGCGCCACGGTGCCCGCTTCGACGCGTGGCGCGAGCACCTGAACATCGAGGCCTGGAAGGCCGCGGTCGAGGAGACGGGTACGGACACGGCGGACTGCCTGCGGGAGCGTGCCCTCGACGAGCGGCTGCCGTGGGACCACATCGACGTGCTCATCGACAAGCAGTGGTTCGTCGAGGACTGGGAGCGCGCGAAGGTGCTCGAGCACGCCCAGGACTGTCGGCACAGCAAGTGCCACAAGTGTGGCGTGATCGACCACGAGCGGCCGCTGTGCGCGGCGATGCTCCGAAAGTCCATCCAGGGACGCAAGCCCGAGGCCGCCTGGAGCCGCAAGCCGACCCCGGCGCACGTGGAGCCGCCCGCGGTCCAGCGCCTCTGGCTGCGGATCAGCCGCACGGGGAGCCAGCGCCTGCTGACGCACCTCGAGTCCATGAACGGCTGGTTGCGTGCGCTGCGGCGGGCCGAGGTCCCGCTGGCGTACAGCCAGGGCTTCCACCCGCACCCGAAGATGGCGTTCAGCAGCGCCATGCCGCACAACGAGCAGAGCATCGGCGAGGTGCTGGATCTCACGCTCGTCGCGCGGCTCGATCCCGCGGAGCTCGTCGCGAGGCTCGCGGGCACGCTCCCGCGCGGCTTCGGTGTGCACGGCGCGGTCGAGGTCCCGCTCGGCAGCGCGTCGCTCATGAGCCTCAACCACGGCCACGACTACCGGGTGTTCCTGCCCGGCGTGGCCCGTGAGGAGGCGGCGCGCCGGGTGGCGGAGCTCGCCGCGGCGTCCACGCTGCCGGTCGAGCGCGCGGCGCGGCCCAGGAAGGGGAGGGGGAAGGGGCCGACGACGGTGGACCTGCGGCCTTCGCTGGTGCACGTCGAGCTCGCGCCGACCGAGGTCACGGCCGTCGACTTCCGCATCGTGGTGACCGAGTCCGCGACCGCCAAGGCTCGCGAGATCGTGCCGTGGCTCTGCGACGACCCCCGCCGCGCGATCGTCGTCCGCACCGACACGCTCACGCTGCGGGACGGGCGGTACGAGTCCTTGTGCGCCATGGCGCCGGATCGCCTGCCGGCCGTCGCCGAGCTGGCGCACCCGTGACGCTGCGCGCGCTCCCCCTGCTCGTGCTGGGAGCGTGCGCGACGCGTGTGCACCACGTGCCCGAGCTGAAGGCCGCGTGGTCCGAGGGTCCGTGGGTGGTGGAGGGTCGCGTGAGGACCGAGTCCTGCGCGATCTACATCCTCGCGGTCGACTGGCCCCACCTGTTCGCCGATCAGCGGGCGCGCGTCGACGGCGCCGCCCTCCGGCCGCCGTGGTCGCGGGTGGTGCCCGAGGAGCGGCGCGCGCTGTACGACGCGATGCAGCGCCTGCCCGACGCGACGCACGTGCTCGCGCCCCGCGGCCACGTCGAGACGGTGGGGGTGTCGATCCTCGGTCGCCCACTCTTCGGCGAGCGCTGCGCCGCCGTCGACGTGACGGGCGTGCGCCTCGGAGCCTCCGCCGCGCCGTCGGCAGAGACCTCGCCCCCCGAGATGCGGTAGAAGAGCCGTTCAGGAGGATGCCCGTGTTCGTCCGCACCGAAGAGCAGGAACAGCTGGCCCAGCTCGCGCGCGAGTTCTGTCGCGCCACGCTCGGCCCCACGCTCGAGGCGGACGACGAGGCCGAGGTGTTCCGACGCGATCTGTTCGACGCGCTCGGCGCCCAGGGCCTGTGCGGCATGCCCACCCCCGAGGCGTACGGGGGGATGGGTCTCGGGTACCTCGACTACGTGATCGTGCTCGAGGAGATCGCCAGGGTCAGCGCCTCGTACGCGGTGTCGGTGGCGGTGACGGGGCTTCCGCAGGTGATCCTGTCGAAGTTCGGTACCGAGGAGCAGAAGCAGCGCTGGCTCCCGGGACTCGCGTCCGGCGAGGTCCTGGGCGCGTTCGCGTTGTCCGAGCCCGAGAGCGGGTCCGACGCCGCCTCGCTCAAGACGGTCGCGCGCCGTGACGGCGACGTCTACCGCCTGACGGGCACGAAGTTCTGGATCACCCACGGTGGGTACGCCGATCTCTACGTGGTGATGGCGCGGACGGGTGGCGCCGGCCCCCGCGGGATCTCCGCCTTCCTCGTGCCGGGCGACGCCCCCGGGCTCTCCTTCGGGAAGAAGGAGAAGAAGATGGGCATGCGCGCCTCGCCCACGGTCGAGGTGGTGCTCGAGGACGTCGAGGTCCCGGTGAGCGCGCGCATCGGCGACGAGGGCTTCGGGTTCACGGTCGCGATGACCGCGTTGGACAGCGGTCGGATCACGATCGGTGCGACCTCGGTCGGCTTGTGCGAGGCGGCGCTCGAGTGGTCCGCGCGGTACGCGACCGAGCGGAAGCAGTTCGGGACGCCGATCATCGACTTCCAGGGCGTCAGCTTCATGCTCGCCGACATGGCCTGCAAGACGCGTTGCGCGCGCCTGCTGGTCCACGAGGCCGCCTGGCTCCGCGACCAGGGGCAACCCTTCGCGCACGTGGCGGCGATGGCCAAGGTCGTCGCGACCGACGCCGCGATGGCGGTCACGACGGACGCCGTGCAGGTCCTCGGCGGCTACGGGTACACCCGCGAGCACCCCGTCGAGCGCTACATGCGCGACGCCAAGGTGATGCAGATCGTGGAGGGGACCAACCAGGTCCAGCGGCTGGTCATCGGTCGCCACCTGAAGCGCACCTACGGGACGGAGCCTTGAGCGCGGTGTCGGACTCCTCCTCGCGGATCGGATCCGCGTATACTGACCGAGCCCCGGACGGGGACGATCGGAGACCTGGTGACCGGATGAAGGTCTGCTCGACCTGCGGTGAGACCTATCAGGACTACGTCGACTTCTGCTTCAACGACGGAGAGGTCCTGGTCGAAGCGGAGTCCGGCGCGGTGTCTCCGAGCCTGATGCCGGGCATGGAGCTCGCGCCCACGCGCCGTCGACAGCAGCCGTCGCCCGAGTCGCTCCTCGCCACGCCGGTGCCGAGGGAGCGTTCGCAGCTGGGGGACAACCGCGCGACGGACCCTGGTGCCACGCCCGTCCCCATCGACGACGAGGACGACGACGCGCTCGGCCCGTCGGCCGCCTCGCTCGCGATGACGCAGCCCATCGACCTGCCGAACGGTGGTCGCATGCCGGTGGCGCCGATCGCGGGCGACGACACGACCCCGCTCCAGCGTCCGCAGGGTCGCTCGCCCACCAGTGTGCCGCCCACGTCGGGGCCCCTGATCCGTGCCACGACGTTCGAGAGCGAGGTCGAGGAGCCCGAGTCCTCCCGGATCCTGCTGTTCGGCGTGGCGGCCGCACTGTTCGGTGTCTTCCTCCTGATCTCGGCTGGCGTGGTCCTCGTCGGCACGACCTCCGGGATGTTCGGGACCGACGAGGTCGCCGGCAACGACCCGGTGCCATTGCCGACGCCGACGCCGACACCAGCGCCTCCTCCTCCACATCCGGTGGAGCCGATGGTGGCTGCGCCGACGCCGGTGCCCGATCCGGTCACCCCGGATCCGGTGCCGCCGACGCCGCAGCCGGAGCCGGAGCCCGTGGCTCCCGTCGCGGTCGCCCCCGTGCCGCCGACCCCGGTGGTGCCCGCTCCGGTCCCCCCGACGCCGACTCCCGTGCCGACCCCCACCGCGCCGGTGCCCCAGCCCACGCGCCCCACGCCGCCGACGCCGACGCCGACGCCAGCGCCTGTGGAGCCCGATCCGGTGGCGATGGTCGAGGTCACGAAGGTCGACGTCGCCGTGAAGTCCGAGCCTAGCGGCGCTGCGGTGTTCTCTGGTGGCGCCATGGTGCTCCCCGCGACGCCGGGCACCATTCAGCTCGACCCCGGCGATCACGTCCTCGAAGCGCGCCTGAAGAACCACGTCGTGAGCCGCCAGTCGGTGCACGTCGAGGCGGGCGTGCCGGCCAGCGCGCGCTTCGTGCTGGAACCCGAGCAGCTCGTGAACGTGATGCTGTTCTGGGAGGGATCCGGCTACCCCACCTCCGCCACGGTGGACGGGGTTGTCCTCGGTTGCCCCATCCCCTGTACGCCTCAGCTCACCGCGGGCTCGCACGTCGTCGAGGTGTTCATGAAGGACGGGACGAGCTTCCGGCAGTCCTTCGACGTGCCTCCGGGCGACCGAGCCCAGATTCGAATCCGCCCGCCGCAGTAGCTGGGTAGCCAGCGTCGATCAGGAGGACACGCGGGTCGTCCGGTCGCGTCGCTCGGCTCAGAACCCGACGTGGACGACGGCGACGGCTCCCTTGCCGTGCTCGGCGGGGAGGGCAGCGGTGGTGACCCGGCGGAGTGACCGCTCGCCGGTCCACTGGTTCGCCATGACCGTAATGCCATAGAAGCCGGCGACGGAGAGCACGCCGAAGTCGACGCCGTCCGCCCGGGTGGCCGCAGCGGAGAGCCCGACCCAGGCTGCGGTCGACGGGAGCGCCACCGCCAGGGCCATCGCGGCGCCCGAGCCGTCCTTGCACGCCATCGACGAGATGCCGGGCACGGGGACGAAGGACAGGGCGCGCACCTTGCTCGCCGAGGGGACGCTCGCGGAGGCGACCGGCCTCGGCTGATCGGGCGCGGGCACGGGTGCAGGCGTCGGCTTCGTGGGCCTGGGCCGCTTCGTCGTCACCAGCTCCGGCGGCACGTCGCCCGGGGTGTCGAGGCCGAGCGCCGTGTGCATCGCGGACCAGATGGCACGCGGCTCGGTGGACGAGACCTCCACCTTGCGCGGCAGGATGTCGTCCGAGGTGCTGACGAGCGACTCGATCGCCAGCCCGCCGGTCGCGGTGTGGGTCCCCACGACCACGAAACGCCACGGCGAGTCCTGCAGCACGGTTCCCATGCAAAGGATGTCCGTCCCGCAGCTCGCGAGCTCGGACACCTTGATGGGGGACAGGTCGTCGGTGCCGCCGATGTGGCTGGGCGCCAGCGCCGGCATCAGGGACAGGACCTGATCCGTCACCGGCTCCACGTCCTCGGGGAACTCGGCGAGCACGCGCCACGGCTCCCCCGACGGGGTCGAGCCCGGGATGGGGGAGATGTCGACCAGCAGCTCGAACGGGACGAGCATGGTCCCCTGGGCGACGCGGAGCTGCATGCCGGTGGCGGCGGTCTCCAGCACCTCGGCGTCGAACCGCCGACCGTCGACGAGCGTGATGGTGCGGAGCACGACTTCGTCGGCGCGGGCCTCGGTGCCGAGGAGCGCGAGGGCGACGGCGATCATGGCGCTTCCACGAAGTCGGAGGGACGCAGAGCCTCGCAGATGGCCTTGCCGTCGGCGCCGAGCTCGATCAGGAAGAGCTTCGGATCATCCTGGGTCGCGAGCGGGATGCAGGTCCCGTCTTCCGCGACCTCGCAGGCCTGGGCCGAGATGACGCGCGCGAGCTGGGCGGTGTCGACGAACCCCACGTCGCCTGCCCACGCCACGTCGTCGGGGAACGGCACGATGCAGAGGTTCTGCTCCACGGACACGTCGACCTCGACGAGGCCTGCCGACCCGAGGGCGACCCGCTCGTCACCGACCGCGACCACGCAGGTCTGTCCGTCAGCGCACGGCGTGGCGGGGATCGGACGGTCGATCAGCAGGCGAACCTGCCCGACGTCGGGATCGATGCACCCGGTGACGAGTGCGAGGAGCGCGACCATCAGACCGTTCGTCGCCGAGAAACGACGGGCCCGGGGCGCTTGGGAGGTGGCGGCTGGAGCGATGTGCAAGGCGAACCCGGGCGCAGTTGTACCGCAGGCATCCGCCCTCGGGCAAGGAGGGCGTGTTACCAGCCCGGCCGGAGGATCCGTGGCCGAGGACCAGCAGGACGACCTGGAGCTCAAGACGGCGGACGCAGGGACGGCGTTCCGCGCCGAGATGTTCGCGACCCAGATCCTCCTCGGGTACTGGAAGCACGCCCTGGCGGCGGTGATCATCGCCCTGATCCTGATCCTGGGGTGGGGTCAGTACCGCGACATGCACCGGCGCTCGCAGCGGTCGACCACCGCCCGGATCGCCGAGACGATGTCGAAGCTGCCCGAGCCGCTCCCCGCGCTCGCGGAGAGCGTGGCGTCCGGCGAGGAGGTGGACGCCGCGAAGATCGAAGCCGTGGGCGACGAGCTCGTGGGCCTCGCGGACGGCAGCAGCGGCACGGCCTCCGTCGAGGCGCGGATCACCGCCGCGGAGGCCTTCCGCCTGGCCGGCAAGCCCGACAAGCAGCGGGCCGCGTTGGAGAACGCGAGCGGCGCGAGCGGCGTCCTGGCGTACGCGGTGGAGAGCGAGCTCGCGAACCTCGACCTCGAGCAGGGCCTCGGTGACAGCGCGGTCGCGCGCCTCGAGAAGCTCTCGACCAGCCAGAGCGGCTTCCTCGCGGAGCAGGCAGCGATCGACCTCGGCCTGGCCTACGAGCACCTCGGCCGGGGCGCCGACGCCGCGAAGGTGTACGCCTCCTTCATGGAGCGCTTCCCGAACTCGCCGCGCATCGAAGGTGTGCGCGTGCGCCAGCAGCGGGTGGCCGCCCAGTGAGCTGGCTCGCTTCGCTCCTGGTCTTCGGGGCCTCCGCCGCGCCGCTCTTCACCTCGCCCACGCCGACGAGGTCGCACGCATCGGCACCGTACCGCGGGGCCTTCGACGCTCCGCCGGCCTTCCAGTACCGGGTGCGCCTGCCGGGCGGGCGCACGAACTCCGCCACGCACGCGGAGTGGAGCACGCCGGTGCTCGTCGGGGATCGGATCTACCTCGGGTCGGCGGCCGACCAGGCGATGGTGGCGCTGGACCGGACGGGGGGCGCCACCCGCGTGAGGTTCCCGGCCACCAACAGCGTGGAGTCGGAGGCGACCGTCACCGACGACGCCGTGTTCTTCTGCGACACCGGCGGCAACACCTACCGGTACACGCTGGACGGCGAGCTGTTGTGGCGTCACGACGGGTCAGCGCCGATCCTGGTCGCCCCCACGATCCTCGAAGAGGACGGGCTGCTGCTGGTGAGCGCGGTCGACGACCTCGTCGTGGCGCTGGACGCGGACACCGGCGAGCTCGAGTGGCAGTACCACGCCCGTCGCGACCCGACGCGGCACGCCGAGCTGACGCTGTTCGCAGCACCCCGGCCCTTCGTGGTCCGCAGCGAGGAGCGCGACCTGGTCGTGCTCGGCTTCTCGAGTGGTGCCGTGGTCGCCGTCGACCTCGAGTCCGGCGAGGAGGTCTGGAAGCGCTCGGTCGGCGAGGGTCGGTACCCGGACGTGGTCGGCGATCTGGTGGGCGAGGGGAACGATGTGCTCGCGTCGGGCTACTTCGGCCCCTTCGTGGCGATCGATCTCCCGAGCCACAACGTGCGCTGGCGGGTCGAGGCGGGCTCGGCCCACGCCCCGCTGGTCACGACCGACCGCATCGTCCACCCGGGCAGCGACGGTGTGCTGCGGGCGATCGCCCCCCTGACGGGTGCGGAGCTGTGGCGCTGGGACAGCGGAGGCTCGGGCGCGCTGACCACGCCGGTTCGGACCGAGGCCGGTCTGGTGATCGCCAGCAGCGACGGCGGCGTGTGGATTGTCGACGAGACGACCGGCGCCGAGGTCTGGCGCTGGCACGAGCCCTGGTTGCTCACCAGCATCTCGACGCCGCCTGCGGTCGAGGGCCGCCAGATGGTGTTCGTCACGGGGTCGGGCTGGCTGTACAGCATGCTCGTCCCCACGCCGAGCGTGCCGCGCCGCCTCTGGCCCTAGGCTAGATCAGGGTCAGCAGCGTCAGGAACAGCCCCATCGTGAGGAGCTGGAAACCCCCGCCGAGCGCCATCGCGACGGCACGGCTGCGCGTGAAGCTCGCGAACATCATGCCCAGCAGCGTCATCTCGACGATGTTCGCCGCGACGAAGGTCAGCAGCTCCATCGGGCTCATCGCCCAGAAGGGCTCGAGCAGCGCGGAGGTGTTGTGGATGACCGCCCACACCCCGAGCCCGCCGAGCGTCGCGGAGACGACCGGATCGCGCGGACCACCGAAGCCCAGACGGATGGCCGGCCGCGCGATCGCGGCGGCGACAGCGACCACGAACGCTCCCATCCCGAACGAGATCAGCGCACGCGGCGCCGACATCAGGACCGTGGCGTTGACGCCGGTGATGGCCATCGCGGCCGGCAGCGCGACGTAGCAGAGCGCGAACACGCTCCCGAGCCAGGTCGCCGTGGCACCGAGCATCACGCCCGCAGGCAGGCGCTGGGGCACGTGGCGAGGCACGTAGACCGGGATCGAGCCGATCGGCTCCTCCGCTCGCTGGAGGGCGCGAAGCTCGAGCTCCAGCTCGTCCCAGGATCGACGATCCTCGGAACGGCTCGACACCCGGACCCCGTCGCGGTCCTCCTCCGACCGGAACCCCGTCGACATCGCCACCTCGCACGCCCTTGTGAAGAGCTTAGGGCATCCCGGGCGAGGTGCTTGTCAGAGGTCGTCACGGAATCGGTGATCCCCGGACGCACGTCCGGGGAGCCGCGTCGAGCGAACCCCCCGGTGTGGCGAGGGGATCTCCCCCCGCGGAGCGGACGACGCGATCAGGCCGCGCCGTGCTGCTCGAGCCAGCCCTTGACCTCGTCGTTGCCGAGCTGCATCATCGCGAATCCCGACGCGATCGCCGACAGCGGGTTGAAGCAGAGCAGCCCGCCGATGATGCCGGCGATGGAGGCGTTCTTGGCGGCCGGGGTGGCCTCGCCGTTGTACATCTGCCAACCGACGTATGCGGAGTACCCGCTGGCCCCCATAGGAACAAGCCAGAGGATGCCGACGCAGAACCAGATCAGACTCATGACCACGCCGAACGCGACGAACGCGTTCCACGCACCACCGATCAGGTTGGCCAGACCGGCGTTCTTGTAGGCGGCAGGAACTTCCAAGATGAACCTCGCAGACGGTCCCGTTGTTTCGCTGACGGGGTGTTGACCCCGCTTGAGTCACGCGGCCGGGGCCGAGTGTCAACCGATGGGCCGGTGGGATGTACCACGCGGACCGCGAGAAAGAACAGGGGTGGGCCGCGGACGCGCCCCTGACGCGGGCCCGGCTGCGATCCGGGAGATCGGGGAGGGAATGGCCCCCCGCGGTGCGAACCGGGTGATCGCGGTTCGTCCGGCGCGGGTTATGGGCCCGGCCCGGAGGGACCCATGGAGATCCGTCAGGACTGGTCGCTGGACGAGATCCGCGCGATCCACGACATGCCGCTGATGGAGCTGCTCGACCGTGCCCGCGCGACACACCGCCAGGCGTTCGACGGCAACGAGGTCCAGCTGTGCAAGCTGCTGTCCGTCAAGACGGGCGGCTGCGCCGAGGACTGTGGCTACTGCCCGCAGGCCGCGCGGTACCACACGGGCGTCGAGGCCGAGCCGCTGATGCCCGTGGACGAGGTGCTGGCGGAGGCGCGCCAGGCCCGGGAGGCCGGGGCCACCCGCTTCTGCATGGGGGCCGCGTGGCGGAGCCCCAAGGGCAAGGCGTTCCAGCAGGTGCTCGAGATGGTGCGGGGCGTTCGCGAGCTCGGGATGGAGGCCTGCTGCACGCTGGGCATGCTCGACGAGGAGCAGGCCGTCGCGCTCGCGGAGGCCGGCCTCACGGCGTACAACCACAACCTCGACACCTCGCCCGAGTACTACGACAAGATCATCACCACCCGGACCTACGACGACCGGCTGCTGACCCTGGAGCACGTCCGCAACGCGGGGATCCAGGTGTGCTCGGGCGGCATCCTCGGGATGGGCGAGTCGATCGACGATCGCTGCGGGCTGCTCCGGGTCCTCGCCAACCAGCCGACGCAGCCGGAGTCGGTGCCGATCAACGCCCTGGTGGCGGTCGACGGCACGCCGCTCGGCGGGCGCGAGCGGGTGGACGCGATCGACATGGTGCGCGCGATCGCGACCGCGCGGATCGTGATGCCGCGCACGCGGATCCGGCTGTCCGCGGGGCGCGAGCGGCTGTCCGAGGAGGCCCAGCTGCTCTGCTTCCTCGCGGGGGCCAACAGCATCTTCTTCGGCGACAAGCTGCTGACCACCGGCAACCCGTCCTACGACGCGGACATGGCGATGTTCGAGCGGTCGGGCCTGCGCCCGGCGGCTACCACCGCCCCTGGATCCGCTTCATGAAGTCGTAGGGGTACCCGAGGGGGAAGGCGCTGGCTTCGTCCAGCGTCGCCACCTGCTCGGCGCTCAGCGCGAGCTCGGCGGCCCTCAGGTTGTCCTCGAGCTGCTCGACGGTGCGTGCGCCGAACAGCACGGACGTGACGCCCGGCTTGTGCAGCAGCCACGCGAGTGCGACCGCGGCCGGCGTCGCCGAGGCCTGCTCGGCCACCGTGTCGAGCGCGCCCAGGATCCGCCAGTGGCGGTCGTCGTCGAAGCCCTTCAGCCGCTCGCTCCACTTCGCGAGGCGGGTGCCGTCCGGCGGCGGCTGGTCCTTGCGGAACTTCCCGGTGAGGAAGCCCCCCGCCAGCGGGGACCACGGCACGATGCCGAGGCCGTGGCGCAGCGACAGGGGGACGTGCTCGCGCTCGAGCTCGCGGTGGACCAGGCTGTACTGCATCTGCAGCGACACGAAGCGCGCGAGGTTCCGCGTCTCGCTGATCCACATCGCGTCCGCCAGGCGGTAGGCCGCGTAGTTGCTGGCTCCCACGTAGAGGACCTTGCCGGCGCGCACCAGGTCGTCGAGCGCCGCCAGCGTCTCCTCCTCGGGGGTGTCCAGGTCCTGCATGTGGATCTGGTACAGGTCGATCCGGTCGGTGTTCAGGCGCCGGAGGCTGGCCTCGCAGGCGGCGACGATCCGACGTCGGCTGGCGCCCGTCCCGTTGGGGCCCTGGCCCATGCGGAACCGGAACTTGGTGGCCAGCACGACCTCGTCACGCCGACCGGATCGTTCGAACCAGCGCCCGATGACGCGCTCGGACAGCCCGTCCTGCCCATAGACATCGGCCGTGTCCCAGAACTGCACGCCCGCGTCGAGCGCGCGGTCCATGATCGCGAACGAGGTGGGCTCGTCGCAGCCCACCTGGTGCATGAACGAGCCGGCGTCGGCCTCGCCGAAGGTCATCGTGCCCAGGCACAGGCGCGAGACCTGCAGGCCGGATCGGCCCAGGTTCCGATACTCCATCCTCCCTCCTCGTCAGTCGCGATGGCCCTCGTCGCTGGCCTGCGGGTCGCACTCGACGTACCCGAGCTGGCAGAGCTTCTCCATCTCGTCGCCCCCGACCTCCGCGTCCTCGCCGCGCAGCAGCTTCATCCGCGTGGCCTCGTCGACCGGCGGTAGGACGACCGTACCAGGAACGACCTCGATCTTCTGCTGGCCGGCGCGCCAGGTCACCTTCCCGCGCGAGACCATCGTCACGAGGGGGGCGTCGCCTCGCTCGATCACCAGCGGCTCGGGGTCGACCTCCGTGCCGAACAGCACGACGAGCCAGCCCGGCGCTGGCTTCGGCCCGGCGGTCCACGTGAGGGTGGTGTGATCGTCCGAGAGCTGGAGCTTCCCGACGTCGTCCCGGTTGCGCCACGGCTTCTCGCCCCACTCCTCGTTGGCGGGGTTGGGGATGGTGGCGTCCGGATCCATGATCTCGGCGGCCAACGCGGGCTGGGGGAGGCGGAACACGAAGGTCTCGCCCTCGGACGCGGCGCCGACCTCGATGCGCCACCCACGACCCACCTGCATGCCGTGCGCGCGGGCCAGCGCCTCGCGGTACGGGTCGAGGGGCACCTGCGACGCCAGGTTCTTCCGCTCGTGCGGGTCCGCGTCCAGGTCGTACAGCTCCTCCTGCCCGGACATGGTGTACAGGGTGTACTTCTTGTGGTCCCTGGTCACGGCCCAGCGCTCGTAGTCGTAGCGCAGCAGGCCGACCGGGATCTCCCGCCCGCGCGACGCCTCGGGGTCCTCGGTCCCCATCAACAGCGGCACGAGGCTCCGGCCATCCGTCGGCGGCGCGTCCTCGAAGCCGGCGAAGTCGAACAGGGTCGGCGCGATGTCGGCGAGCGTGGCGGGCGCGGAGATGCGCTTCCCCTCGGTCTGCCCCGGGCCGCTCCGGAACCAGAGCAACCCGCGCGTGGTCTCCTCGTAGACCGTGTGGTTGTGCTCGAACTGGTCGTGGTCGAACAGCTCCTCGCCGTGGTCGGAGTGCAACACCACCAGGTTGTGGCCCGGCATCCGGTCGAGCTGGTCGAAGAAGCGGCCGAGCTCCTGGCTCGTGTACCGCAGCTCGCCGTCGTACAGGCCGGTGATGTGCGCCTTGCGGCGATCGTCCACCCGGCCCGCCTTGAGCCACTTGTAGACGTCCCAGCGGTTGAACCCCGGGGGCATCTTGGGGTCCGGATCGTCGACGAACATCGTCCCGAACCGGCCCGGCGCCGAGTACGCCATGTGGGGGTCCATCACGTGGACGAACTGGAAGGTGTCGCGGTCCTGGTGGTCCTCGAGCCAGTCCAGCGCGCGGTTCACCTCGTCCGCTGCGCTCGCGTGCCCGTCGTACCACCAGTCGTCGAACCCGTGGTGGAAGTCGAATCGGGGCTGGAGGTGCACGTTGGCGGCCACGCCACCGGTCGCGAACCCGTGGTCGCGGAAGAGCTCGGCGATGTTCTTCGCGCCCACGGCGTCGAGCGGGCGTCGACCGGTGAACGCCGACCGGAAGCTCGGCCGCGTGCGAGGCGCGGGTGTCCAGGTGTGATCGAAGACGACCGAGGTGCGCGCGACCTCGTCGAGCTCCGGCGTCGTGTCGCGATCGTACCCGTAGAACCCGAAGTGGTCCGGCCGCGTCGTGTCCATGCCGATCACGACGACGTGGCGCACGTCGCCGCTCGGCGTTCCCCACACCTCCGGGGAGCCGAGGAAGACGTGGTCGAAGTGGTTCGTCGCTCCGGGCTCCGTCGACAGGACGAGCGTGACGGGGCGACCCGCGAAGGCCGACAGGTCCACGTCCCACCGGTCGAAGGCCTTGGAGACCCCTGGGACGGGCCGGCGCGCCACCTCGGTCGTGGTCCCGCCGTCGATCACCGAGAGCACCACCTCGGCGCCGTCGGACCGCATGGACACGAGCGGCAGGGACTGCATCGCGAGGAACGTCCGGAAGCGGGCTCCGGGCGGGGGTGTGATGTCCCACTCCGCGCGGCTCGGCGCGGGCAACAACAGCCCCTGTCGCGTCCGGTCGTCGATCGTGGCGTCGTCGCGGACGAAGTCCTCGGGGGCGAGGTCCGACAGCGACAGCTCCCGGCGGTGCAGGATGGCGCTCACGCCCGCGTTCGTGACGCGCGCCACGGGCTTCTCCGACGACGGCCAGGACACCATCAACCGGGCACCGTGGATCTTCCAGCTCCGCCCGCTGAGGTTCGGGTCGTAGCGCAGCTCCTGATCGCCGACGTAGAGGTGGACGCCGGGCGGGGCAGCCATGCGCGCCTGGCTCTCGAGCTCCTCGGGGAACGGGGAGGGGCCGCGCCACACCGACAGCTTCTTCTGGCGCCCGGCGGGCTCGAGGTGGACCTCGAAGCTCTCCTGGACCTCGAAGCCCTCGGGAAGCGTCGACGGCGCGAGCGTGAAGCGCCCGGCGAGCCGATGGAGCTGGTACGACGGGGAGGCCGCGGACGTCGTCAGGTCCGGGTCGACGAAGGTGGCCGGCCGCTCGCGGGTCGGGCCGCGGAAGGGCCGCGAGGGTGCCTGACAGGACGACTGGCACGACAGCAGGAGGGGCAGGAGCAGTGACATGACGACGCCCCACCGTATAATCCGCCCCCCCTTCGAACGGAGGTCGCGATGGGTCACGAGCTGCTCCCCTACACGCTGTCCACCTGGGCCTTCACGCTCCACGTGGCGGGCGTTCGCGCCGCCGACGAAGCGGTGGCGACTGCCTGCGACGCGATCCTGGCGGCCGGGGACGCAGCGGCGGGGGAGGGGGCCGCCAACGCGCTGGTGGACCGTATCCGCGAGCTCTTCCCGAGCGACGAGCCGGACGTGGTGTCGGCCGGGGCCCGCTCGCTGTACGGCGAGGGTGTCGGCGCCGATGTGGCTCAGGGCGATCGCGAGCTGCGGACGGCCCGGATCCGCAAGTACCAGTTCGTGTCGCAGCTGCCGTGGCTCGCGAGGATCTGGCATCGCGAGGAGGGTCGCGTGGAGCCGATCTGGCTCGTGGTCGAGCGCGTCACCGACCAGGTCATGGCGGCCGACCCGAACCCCTGGAACGACATCGACGAGACGCGCCACTGGCCGCTCGAGGACTTCCACGTCCTGTGGGAGCTCGACGGGTGCACGAGCCTGTTCGTGCAGCCGACCGCCCGCGTGGAAGCGAGCGCCTGACTTGCCCGCCCTCCGCTTCACGGCCCGGGGCGCGGTGACGCTGCCCGACACGCTGCAGATCCGTGTAGGAACGACCTTCTCGGCCCGCCTCCCCGTGGGTGTGGCCCAGCCGGATCGGGAGCTCACGCTCGACGAGCTCGACGCCAACGTCCGCCACTTCACCCGTGGGGGCCCCCGCGCTCGGCCGGTCACCCGGCTCGTGCTGTCCGCGGTGGGGGCCGATCACCCGGTGCTCGCCACGATCGCGTCCCTGCGGCGGCTCGGGATCGACCGCGTCGTGGTCCACACCGATCCCGCCAGCGCGGCGTCGTGCGCGGCGGCCGTCGACCACGTGGCGGTGTTCGTGCGGGCGCCCACCGATCTGGAGGCGCTGGAGCGCGTCGAGCGCCTGGGCGTCACCGTCCCGCTGGAGGAGGAGGTCCTGCCCCGGCTCGGCACGCTGCTGTCCGGCGTGCGGGCCCTGCGTCCGCAGCGGGTGGTCCTCGCCTGGCCCTTCCCGGTCGAGGGACGATCGCCGCCACCCCCGGCGGAGGAGGTGATCCGCGCGATCGAGGGTTGCGGGACGCTGCTCGCGGGCCTGCCGTTCACGGTGAAGGGGCTTCCTCCCTGCGTCCTGGCTCCGCTGAGGCGTGGCATCCCCGATCTGTCCGAGCGCACGGGTCGCACCACGAATCGCTGGTACGTCGACGTGGAGCACCAGCAGGATCGCGCGCTCCTCTTCGTCCCCGACGTGGTCCGTTTCGCGAAGGCCGACACGTGTCGGTTCTGTGAGATCGATCCGCGCTGCGACGGCGTAGCCGACGCCTGGTGGCGCCTGGGGCTGGCCGGCGCGCTCCTCCCGCTGCGCGAGGGGGAAGTGAGTTAACAGGACGACCTCGCCGGCCCGGGCCGCGGCCGGCAGGACCATCGGGGAGGGTTTCATGCAGCCGTTCGAGGAGATGGCCCGCCTGGGGCACGAGCAGGTCGTCCTGTGTCGGAACGACGACGTGAAGCTGCGCGCGATCATCGCGGTGCACGACACGACGCTCGGGCCTTCTCTCGGCGGTTGCCGGCTGTACGACTACGCGTCCGAGGCCGATGCCCTGCGCGACGTGCTGCGGCTCTCCCGCGGCATGACGTACAAGGCGGCGGTCGCGGGCCTGGACCTCGGCGGCGGCAAGGCCGTGATCATCGGCGACCCCAGCATCAAGAGCGAGGCGCTGTTCCGCGCCTTCGGGCGGCACGTGCAGGCCCTCGGCGGGCGGTACATCACGGCCGAGGACATGAACACCAACGTCGAGGACATGAACTACATCCGTCGCGAGACGGCGTTCGTGACCGGCACCGGCATGCACTACCAGGGGTCCGGCGATCCGAGCCCCGTGACGGCCTGGGGCGTGTTCCACGGGATCCGCGCCTGCCTCGAGGTGGTGTACGGCAGCAGCGACGTGGCCGGGAAGAAGGTCGCCATCCAGGGCGTGGGCAACGTGGGCTTCCACCTCGCGCGCTTCCTGCACGAGTCGGGCGCCCGCCTGGTGTACAGCGACATCAACCACCGCAACATCAAGAAGGCCATGGAGCTCTACGGTGGGGAGGTCGTCGAGGGCGACGACTTCTTCAAGAGCGACTGCGACGTGCTGGCGCCGTGCGCGATCGGCGGCATCGTGAACAAGAACACGATCCCGATGATCCGCGCCCCCATCATCGCGGGCGGCGCGAACAACGTGCTCGAGGACGAGGAGGCCGACAGCCAGCGCCTCGGTCAGTCCTCGATCACGTACGCCCCCGACTACGTGATCAACGCCGGCGGCCTGATGAGCGTGCACGCCGAGCTCCGCGGCCACCCGCACGAGAAGGCGATGTCGGACGCGGAGAACGTGTTCAACACGGTCAAGCGCGTCCTGCACAAGGCCCAGGCCGAGGGCGTGTCGACGATCACCGCGTCCAACCGGCTCGCCGAGGAGCGCATCGAGGCGGTGGCCCGGCTGTCGCGCCTGCGGGTCTGAGCTGGCGTCCGAGCAGCTCCCGCTGCCCGCGGGGCCCCCGGAGGAAGCGCCGGGGGCTTTCGTCGTTCACACGGACATCTTCGACGGTCCCCTCGACCTGCTGCTCTACCTGGTCAAGCGGGACGGCATCCCGCTGCTCCGCGTGGAGGTCGGTCGCATCGCGGACGCGTACCTCGAGTGGATCGAGCGGACCCGGGCGCTCGACCTGTCACTGGCGGCCGACTGGCTGCTGATGGCGGCGACGCTGGTGCACCTCAAGTCGCTCGAGCTCCTGCCCCGGCCGCCGGCGATCCTGGAGGAGGAGGAGCAGGATCCGCGGGACGCCCTGATCCAGCAGCTCCAGGAGTACGAGCGGGTCAAGGCGGCGGCGGACGTGCTGGAGACCTTCCCGCGCGTCGGTCGGGAGATCCACGTCCGTCCCCCTCGGGAGGCGCCCACCGGCCCCGCGCCGCTCGCACCCGGCGACGTGTTCGCGCTGCTGGACCTGTTCCACGAGATCCTCGCGCGCGGCGGGCCGCCCGAGGTCACGTTCCAGGCCGACGACAGCGGACCGGACTTCGGCCTGTGCTGCCGCCGCGTGCTGGCGCTGCTCGGAGGGAAGGGTGGCCGCGTGGATCTGGGGACGATCCTCGTGTCGCTGCGGACGCCCGCGGAGCGTGTCGTGACGTTCGTGGGTGTGCTGGAGATGGTGCGGCTCGGCTGGCTCGACATCGAGCAGGAGCGTCACCTCGCGCCCGTCTCGGTGCTCCAGGTGGTCGAGGACGAGGCGCTGGACCTGCACCTGTTGACCGGGTGGGTCGAGGAGGGCGAGCCCGGCGAGCAGATGACGTTGCCGTTGGGCGGGCGGAGCGCGTGAGCGAGGGCATCCTCGAGTTCCCCCAGCGCCCCGGAGGCGTCGACCCGGAGCTGGTCGCGGGCGTGGAGGCGCTCCTGTTCGCGGCGGGCAGCCCGCTGGCGGTGCCCGTGATCGCGCAGGCGCTCGGTGAGCCCGCGGACGAGGTGCGGCTCGCGCTCCAGGTGCTCGAGCAGCGTCGGCGGGACAGCGGCGTCGTGCTCGATCGGGTCGCCGGTGGGTGGCAGCTCCGGACCGCACCCCGGTTCGCGGCCGCCGTGCACCACCTCCTCGGCACCCGCCCGCAGAAGCTGTCCCGGTCGGCGAGCGAGGTCCTCGCCATCGTCGCCTGGCGGCAGCCCGTGACCCGGCCCGAGATCGAGCGGCTGCGGGGCGTGGACAGCGGCGGGGTCCTCAAGCACCTGGTGGATCGGGGGCTGGTACGGACGGCGGGTCGCACCGAGGACCCGGGCCGCCCGCTCCTCTACCGGACGACCGCGCTGTTCCTCGAGGTGTTCGGCCTGCCGGACCTGGCGGCGCTCCCGACACTCGCCGAGCGCGAGGGGATGGTCCGCGGGCTCGGACCGACGGACGAGGAGGAGGTGCCGCCGGCGTCCGAGGTGTCCCCGCCCGAAGGGGCCGAGCGCAGCGAGGAGTAGCGCGTTATCTGCGCCGAGCCGATGCAGGCGATTTCCCCCCATCACGCCGTGAGGCGCCTGGGGGTCGAGGAGCGATCATGGAGTTCGAGGAACGCCCGGAGCGGGTGCGTCTGGCCAAGCTGTTGTCGGAGCGGGGCGTCGCGTCCCGTCGCGAGGCCGAGCGGATCATCGAGGAGGGCCAGGTCACGGTCAACGGCGATGTCGCCAGCGGCGTCGTGCTCGTCGATCCCGAGGAAGACCACATCCGCATCAACGGTCGCCCGCTGCCCCAGCGGCCGCAGACGATCGTCCTGCTGATGTACAAGCCGAAGGGCTGCATCACGGGCCGCGAGGACCCGCAGGGTCGCCCCAGCGTGTTCGACGTGCTGGGCGACGTGGGCATGAAGGTCGAGCCGGTCGGGCGGCTGGACTTCGACACCGAGGGCGCGTTGCTGCTCACCAACGACGGTGACCTCGCGAACGCGTTGACCCACCCGAAGAACCGCATCCCCAAGCGGTACCTCGCGAAGGTCTACCGGGTGCCCGACGACCGTGACCTCAAGGCCATGGAGACGGGCATCTTCCTCGAGGACGGGAAGACGGCGCCGGCGAAGGCGCGCGTCATCGAGCAGACGTCGACCGAGGGCAAGCCGGGCAACGCCTGGGTCGAGGTCACGGTGACCGAGGGGCGCAACCGGCTCGTCCGCCGCATGCTCGGCAAGCTGGGACACCCCGTGAGCAAGCTGCGGCGGGAGTCGTTCGCGACCATCTCGATCCGCGGGATGGAGCGCGGCCAGGTCCGCGTGCTGACCGGCGAGGAGATCCAGCGGCTGCGCGATCTCGCCTCCGGCGTGCGGCCGCAGCGCGCGGGAAAGAAGCGTGGCGAGGGATTCGCGAAGCCGAAGCCGAAGAAGCCCCGTCACGGGGGTCAGCGGAAGCCGGAGCGCTCGCGCAAGGGCGCTTGACGGTCGCCGACCGACCACATACATGCATGTCCACTGGCGCGGGGTGGAGCAGCCAGGTAGCTCGTCGGGCTCATAACCCGAAGGTCGCAGGTTCAAATCCTGTCCCCGCAACCACTTCACGGAACCCCGGTCCCTCCAACGAGCGACCGGGGTTTTTCGTTTCCGGCCCGCTCTCTCACCACCCGTCCCCCGCGTTCGGTCCAGAACCGCAGCGGCACGGTCCACTCGTTCGCGGACGAGTGGCGCGCGAGCGCTCCCTGGTGGTCGGGCCAGAACCGGCGGTCGCGCGCCCAGCCACCGACCTCGAGCCAGCCGGCGTAGGAGAGCGCCTCCAGCAGGGTCTGGCGGAAGTGCCGGTCACCGCGCGTGTGCGGTCGGGCGCGCGCGACGAGCTCCGTGAGCCCCTGGGCCATCGGCGGTCCCTCGATCGCGTCCAGGAGCGCCGGCCACCAGGGGACGGGCTGCTCGTGCGCGACGTCCGGCAGGTCGACCACGAGGTCCACCCAGCAGTAGGCGAGGTCGTCGCGGTCCACGGAGCCCCCGCGGAACACCTTGAGGAACAGGTCGCGCACGAGGTCTTCGCGACCCACCGGGCGGTCGCGCCACAGGCTGGCGAGGCGCTCCTCGGTCGCGTGACGCAGGAAGTGGACCGTCGCGAACGGGGAGAGGTGGCGATAGCTGCCGGTGGCGCCCGCGTGCGCCAGCTCGCGCTCCAGGAGCACGTCGTCGGCCGCCTCGAGCGCCGCGAGGACCTCGGCCACCGCTCGGTCCCGGGTGAGCACCTCAGGGAGGGATTCGACCAGGGCGATCGCCTCGTCGGTGGCGTCGTCCAGGATCGCGGGCCCCTCCAGCCAGCCCCGCTGCGCGCCGCGGGGATCGGGGTCGTAGTCCCAGGTCCCCGACGCGAGCACGCGCACGATCGACGTGTCGAGCCCCGCGAGTCCTCCGAGCCGCCGCAGCTTGCGGTCCGCGGCGGGTGAGGCATTGGGCGGGGTCACGGCCCGGTCAGGAAGCCCACGAGGTCGTCCGCGACCTCCGGGGCGGCGTCGAACATGCGCGTCCCGTGGTCGCCGTTCGCGTACTCCCGGAACGACCAGCTGCCGGGATCGAGCGGGCGCTGAGCCTCGGACCAGGCGCGCTCCGCGGTGCTGTACGTGAAGATCGCAGGCATCGACGGCAGCTCGGACATCGGCCGCTGGTTCTCGGTGTACGTCCCGCCCGTCAGGAAGCCGGCCTTCGTCACTGGAGGGAGCCCCTCGTCGGACGCGTGCGCCGCGTAGTCCAGCAACGTCGTGGTGCCGTTCGAGGCCCCGAGCACGACGAGGTCGCCCCAACCGTCCTGGTGCAGCCGCTCGGCGGCGGCGGCGGCGTCGCGCCAGCCGTCCGGTCCGTCGTAGGCCTGCACCGGATCGCCCTCGGAGCCGCCAGCGCCGCGCCGGTCGAGGTTGAGCACGGTGAAGCCCGCGTCGACCAGCTGCTGGCGGAAGGCGGGGGGCCAGTTCGTGCGGTCGTTGCTCGGCGGCACCATGTGCAGCAGCAGGACGGCAGGGGCGCCACAGGTCGCGTTCGGCTGGTAGTCCCCCTCCAGCGTCAGCCCGTCGCTGGTCTGCAGGTGGACGACGCCACCCTCGACGTTGCACCCGGACGGGACGGAGGTGGAGGGGGTGGAGGAGCAGGCGGCGAGCAGGACGAACCACATGCGAACCAGCCTATTCCGAAGCGCGCTGCTCCACGAAGGCGTTCCCGTCGTGGTGGTACGCGTGCCAGCCGACGACCTCGTTGTGCGCGAGATCGTAGGCGGCGCAGGTGGCGTAACGCCCGCGTCCGGGCTGCCAGGCCTGACCCGAGCTGCCACAGTCGGACAGGGGAATGCGGGTGCCGTCGGAGAGCGCCACGGCCGAGCGATATCCGTGGTGGACGTGCCCGCAGCAGATGAGGGCCGGGCGTACCGGCGCCTCGTCCAGCAACGCGATCAGCTCGGGCGCGTCGAGCAGCCCGTGCGACGGCCGGATGTACGGTCGACCCTCGCGATCGACGATGGGGTAGTGCAGCCCGAGCACGACGGTGCGCCCGACGAGTGAGGGGTCCGCGAGCGCCGCCCTCAGCGCCTCTTTCTGCTCGGCGGGCACCTCACCCGCTGCGGTGAGCAGCGTCGGCCGGCACGGGTCGAGCCCGAGGATCGTGAGCTCGCCGTGGTCCAGGCGGGACAGCGGGCCCTCGCCGCCGGCCCAGGGACCGAAGGCCTTGCGGAAGCGACCCTCGCGGACGGCGTCCGGCGCGTACGCGTCGTGGTTCCCCGGGAGGACCAGCGTGGGGAGCCGGTCGAGCAGCGGCTGGAGCTCGCGACGGGCCTCCTCGAACTCGGGCGCGAGGGCCTGGGCGGTCAGGTCGCCGGTCACGAGCACGACGTCGGCGTCGATGGCGGCGAGGTGGGCGACGAGCTGGCGCTGGACCACGGGGTCGAAGTCGTGGCGGCGCCCACGCACGTACAGGTTGGCCGACCCGAACAGGCGCTTGACCGTGAGGTCGCCGAGCGTCGGCGGTGCGAACCAGTGGATGTCGGTCGCGTGGGCCAGGCGGATCATCGCGCGCGGTACCCCACGGCGAAGCCGAGCAGCCCGAGACCGAGCAGGCTCAGCGCGACCAGCACGGAGAGGGTGAGGTCGGGGCGATGCTCGGGCTCGATGCGCAGGTCGAGCACCTGATCACCCGCGCGGACCCGCGCCACACCCCCCTCGGCGGGCGTCCAGCGGACGCGTCCACGCCCATCGGTGATCCCGATCGCGAGCTCGCGGGTGCCCGCGAGGCCCGGGCGGTGGACGACGCGTACGGTCTCGCCTGAGTCGGGGTCGCCGAGGTCGTCCCGCACCTCGATCACCACCTCGGTCCCCTGGACGGGCGCCGCATCGAGGGTCACGGATGCGAACGCGTACGACATCCAGGCGATCACGCGGTCCTCCGCGCCAGCACGGCCCGGGTCGCGACCACCCAGAAGGCGCCCACGAGGAGCAGCCCGATGGCCACACCCTCGCCGACCGCCCGCGGGGGAGGCGTGCCGCCGGCGGCGACGGCTGCGGTCAGCACGCCGGCTCCGAGCGCCGTCCACCACCGGTCGGCACCCCGCGAACCCCAGGCGGCCAGCGCCAGCGACGCTGCCGCGCCCATGGGGACGAGGGTGTCCAGCACGAACCCGGCGGCCCCCTCGCCCGGACCGAGGAGCCACAGGGTCGCCATCAACCCCGCGATCAGGCGTCCGCGCCCCGCGCCGAGCGCCATCGCGCCGGCCACGAGCACGAGGGAGACCAGGGCGGCGGGGAGGGCGAGCGACCCGGCGCCGAGGGAGGACTCCCAGACGGCTCCCTGCGCCAGGGCCACGATGGTCGCCACGGCGATGGTGAGGCCTGCGGTCGCCCACGGTGCGCGCCACTGGCCGGGAGGACGGGTGCGGGTCGCGAGGGGGCCGAGCCCCGCGCCGGCCGCCAGCGCCCCCAGGACGACCGCTCGGGGCGCGAACCTGCGCCAGACCTCGGGGTGCGGCTCGAGCAGCGTCCAGGGTGGCGTGAGCGAGACCGACGTGGCGGCCCAGATCCCGGCGCCAGCGACCATGGCGGCGAGGATCCCGATGGCGAGCCACGGGCGGCGACCGAGGACCGCGCCCGCGGGCCACACGCCGAGCGCCAGCGCCACGGCACCCCAGGAGCTCGCGGGGGGAGCGTCGGGTGGCGGCTGGGCGAGCGAAGCGGTGGCGGAGGCGAGCAGCCCGAGCCCCGCCAGCTCCGCGAGCGAGCGGCGCACGATGCCCACACCGACCGGCTCTTCGGAGGGCCCACGCCACTCCGCGCCCGCGGCGGGGATCCCGACGAAGGCAGCGACCACCGCGGCGAGCGCGAGAGGCGCCAGCCCGGCGACGTGCAACAGGTCGGCCGACGCCGCGCAGACGAGCACCACGGCCAGTCCCGTCATGCCCGGGATCGAGACGGCGTCGGTGAGGCGAGGGGTCGGAACGGCAGCCATGTGGATGGATCCAGGTAGCCCGACGGTGGGCACCCGGCGCGAAAAGGGGTCACGCCCCCCATCCGGGGCGCGCCCCTCACGACCGGCAGGCGCCGGCGGGACCGATCAGGCCCGCGCCGTCACCCGCCGAACCGGGATGGTGGAGACGAGCGCGACGTGCCCGTCCTCCCGGTTGAGCTTGAACTCCACGCCGTCGTCCTTCTCGACCTCGCAGTACTTCGCGATGACTTCGAGGATCTCGGCCTTCATCCGGTCCAGCTGGGCCTGGGGCAGGTCCACCTGGTCGTGGATGAGGAGGAGCTTGAGGCGCTGCTTGGCCTCGTCCTTGGACTGCGACTTGCTCGGGCCAATCGCTTCGGAGAGCCGCTGGAACAGGGAGCGCATCACACCGCCTCCCGGGCCGGAGCCAGGCCCATCCACCGCTTCAGGTTGGCCCACAGCCCCGGATCCGCCTCGAAGGAGGGGAAGGGGACGTCGATGCCCATCACGCGGTCCGTGATGCGGCGGTAGGCGGCGCCCACGACCGAGCGCTCCTCGAACACGACCGGCTGGCCGCGGTTGGCGGACACGATGATGTCCGGGTGGTCCGGCACCATGCCGATGAGCGGGATGGCGAGGATCTCGAGGATGTCGTCCTTGTTCATCATGTCGCCGCGCGACACCATGTGGGGCCGGTAGCGGTTGATGATGAGGTGCGGCTCCGGCAGGTCGTGCGCCTCCACCAGGCCGATGATCCGGTCCGCGTCGCGGATGGCGGAGACCTCGGGGGTGGTGACGATGACCGCGCGGTCGGCGCCGGCGATGCTGTTCTTGAAGCCCTGCTCGATGCCCGCGGGGCAGTCGATGATGACGAAGTCGTGGTCTTCCTTGAGGTCGTTCACCAGACGCTTCATGTCCTCGGGCTTGACCGCCGCCTTGTCGCGGGTCTGGGCGGCCGGCAGGAGGTAGAGCCCCTCGACGCGCTTGTCGCGGATCAGGGCCTGCTTCAGGCGGCACTCGCCCTCGATCACCTGCACGAGGTCGTAGACGATGCGGTTCTCGAGACCGAGGATCACGTCGAGGTTGCGCAGACCGATGTCGGCGTCGACGCACGCGACCTTCTTCCCGGCGAGCGCGAGGCCCGCCGCGAGATTGGCCGACGTGGTGGTCTTGCCGACACCACCCTTGCCGGAGGTGACGACGATGCATTCAGCCATGATGGACTCCTCACGAGGACCGTGGGGCGCGGGCGCCACGGCATGGAACGGATGGGGACGGAACGGGTGCCGAGGCACCGCGGGGTTCCCGACGCGAACGCCGGGAAGACGGGGAAGGGGTCAGCGCCGGCGGCCCTGGTAGGCCTCGAGGACGATCTGCTCGTCGACGACGGCGGCGATCTCCGGGTGGAGGTCGGCGCCGGATCGGCGTTCGGGAGGGATGGCGATCTTGCGGCCGATGCGCAGCTGCGTCGGCCGGAGATCGAAGGCGAGGATGAAGGAGGTCTCGTCGCCGGCGGCGCCTGCGTGGGCCATGCCCTTGAGCGCGCCGAGGACCGTGATGTTGCCGGTGGCGACGACCTGGGCGCCCGGGTTCACGTCGCCGAACACGAACAGGTCACCGTCGAAGCGGACCACGTTGCCGGACCGCAGCGTCCGGTGGATGACCTGGGTGCGCTTGCCCTCCTCGCGGGCGGGAGCGGGCCCCGGCGTGGCGGAGGGGACGTTGCGGACCTCGGGAGCGGGCGACGGCACGCTGTCGTCGATGTCGGCGGGCGTCAGGTCGGTCGGCAGGGTGAGGTCGTCGAGCGGCGTCGTGGGGATCAGGTCGGCGGGCTCGAGCTCCTCGTCTCGCGCCGAGATCTCGTCGATCATCTCGGTCGCGGCCTCGGCGCTCTCGTCCTCGTCGTCGGACAGCGCGTCCATCGGACCGGAGCGCTCGACGGGGAACAGCTTGAGCTTGAGCTCCCGCTCCGCGAACTTGTGGATGGAGGCGGGGCGCGCGTACAGCCCGGTGACCTCCACGTTGAACTCCTGCCGCAGCAGGTGCAGCACCCGGCGCAGATCGAAGAGCACGATGTCGCGCGAGGCGAGATCGAGTCGGATCGAGCGTCCGCCGATGGCGGCGACGTGCATCGGCATCTGCTCACGGATGCAGGCGCGCAGCGACTCGAAATCCGGGAGCTCCTCCGGGAGGCGGATCACGGGGACGGACCGATCCGTCCACAGATGGATCGAAGGACCCGAGACAGTCGGGGCCGGCGACGCGGCAACCGCTGCGGGAACCATCACGGAACTGCTGTCGGTAGCGGATGCACCTGGGTGCTCCACGACCGCGGCGACCGAAGGGTCAGGCGGTGGGGTCATGAGGACGTCGGGGGTGGGATGGATGGAGGGACCCCGGGCGAGCCGGGATGCGCTGAGGTGGGGTCAGCGCGTTGGAACCGGGCGGTTCCGCCATCCTTGGTACCACGCGGGGATCCCGGCGTGCAACCGGAGCCCTCGAAGTTTCTCCAAGATCGGCTTGAGAATGGTGTTCTCATGCCGATGATCGGTGGAACTGGTCGAGCGGGTGCCCGCCGGCGAACGCCGTCGACGGGCGACGCGCGTGGTCACCAGCCGTAGGTCTCGAGCGGCACGGTGATCCAACCGAAGTCCTCGTACCAGTCGTAGACGACGATATCGACGGAGTACCCGGCCCAGTAGGGGTCGACCCAGAGGTCGTGGGCGGAGACGTCGGCGATCCAGACGTAGGGGTCGCTCGTGGGCACGAGCTCGACCGAGGCCACCAGCTGGCCACCGGCCCAATCGTCGTAGATGTCGGCCCACACGCCGAGCACGTCCTGCACCCCGTCGGGATCGTCCACGATCGCCGTGAAGCTGACGACGTCGTCGTGGTAGGCGGGGTCGAACCAGACGAAGGCGTCTCCGCCCTCGACGTAGGGCGAGTAGTTGACGATGACGGGCGGGTCCACGATGACGACGGTCTGGTCGGGGGGCGCCTGGACGACGTCGACGTCCCGGCTGTAGACGACGCACCCCTGCATCAGGAAGGAAGCGGCGAGGCCTCCGGCGATCAAGCGGTTCATGGCGGTCTCCTCTCTGCGTACGCCACTTGACGCGACGCCGGGCGAGCTATTCGATGGGCCATGAGCGCTCCCCGTGTCCGCCTGTCACGTTCTGCCACCCAGGCCGCCCGATCCGGCCACCCGTGGATCTTCAAGGAAGAAAAGCAACGATTCCCACCCGGCACCCTGGTGGAGCTGGCGGACGGCAAGACCGACGCCGCCATCGGGTGGGCGCTGGCGGACGATGGACCGATCGCGTTCCGGGTCCTCGGCCGTCACAAGCTCCCCGTGCCGCAGCTGGTCCGCGAGCGGATCACGGCGGCGAATCGCCTCAGGAGCGCGCTGATCGCCGAGGACACCGACGGCTGGCGGCTGGTCGCGGGGGCAGGGGACGGGCTCGACGGCCTGGTGGTCGATCGCTACGGCGACCTCGCCGTCCTCAAGGTGTACGCCGCGTGCTGGCTGCCCTGGCTCGAGCACGTGGTGGCCGCCGTCGCTGGGCTCCCCTGGTGCCGCTCGGTGCTCCGCCGATACGGGGTCGAGCGCGTGGATGGTCGCGATGGCGCGGAGATCCTGCACGGTCCGGCGCCCGCGGACGTCGTCGAGATCCGCGAGCACGGGATGCGCCTGCTGGTGCGTCCCTACGTCGGGCAGAAGACGGGTACCTTCCTCGATCAGCGCGAGCATCGGGCGCTGGTGCGCCGCTGGTCGGCGGGGCGCGACGTCGCCAACCTGTTCGGGTACACCGGTGGCTTCTCGGTGGCTGCGGCCCTCGGAGGTGCCAGGCGCGTGATCACGGTCGATCTCGCGCCCGAGGCGGTGGCCGACGCGCGTGACAACTTCCGACGGAACGACATCGATCCCGACCGTCACGGGTTCGAGGTGGCGGACGCGTTCGCGTGGAAGGCGGATCGCCCCCAGGATCTGCTGATCGTCGACCCCCCGAGCCTGGCGCGGGACCGCAAGAGCGAGGACGCCGCCCGCGCGGCGTACCGCAAGCTCCACCGCCACCACGGCGCGCAGGTGGCGGAGGAGGGCCTGCTCGCCACGAGCTCGTGCACTGCGCGGCTCGATCTGACCGCCTGGCGGCAGATCGTGGAGGATGGGCTGTCGGGCCACGGCCCCTGGTCCTGGCACTGGATCAGCGGCGAGCCGCCCGATCACCCGGTCGCCCTGCGCCATCCCGAAGGGTCCTACTTGAAGTTCGCGCTCCTGCGCCGCCGTCGTTGACCACCGCACCCGCGGCGTGGGATACCTCCTGCGAGAGAGGGAGCATCGTGACCCCTGGGTCCTTCGCAGCACTCGCCACGTCGCCACGGATCGACCGTGACCCGCGACCGGTGTTGCTCCTCCCGATCCATCGCTTTTCCCCTTTCCTGCCGGCCAACGCCGGGTCGAACGCCTCGTGCCCCACCGGGCGCGCGTTCCCCGCAGGTGGCTCGGCGACCGGAGCTTCCCGTGGCCAGCGACACCAACGACCGTGGGTCCGAGACCCAGAACGAGATCTCGAACGGCAGCGCGGGCGGCGCACCCCGCGGCCAGGACAAGGGGCGTGAGCGCAAGCCCAAGGGTCCGCCGCGCGAGGTGATCGTGTCGACCACGGGCCGCGAGGTCCGGGTCGCGCTGGTCGAGAACGGTCGGCTCGCCGAGCTGCACATCGATCGCGGCGACGAGCGCGGGTTCGTGGGCAACGTGTACCTCGGGCGTGTGGTCCGCGTGCTGCCCGGCATGCAGGCCGCCTTCGTCGACATCGGGCTCGAGCGCGCCGCCTTCCTGTACGTGGGCGACATCTTCCAGGACTTCCTCCACATGCACGAGGAGGGACCGGTCCCCGTCGACGACGAGGAGGAGCCGTCCGAGGGCAAGCCGCCCGCGAGCGAGGACAAGCCCCGCGCGAACGCCCGCGCCGGTCAGCCGCAGATCCAGGACCTCCTCAAGGAGGGCCAGGAGATCGTGGTCCAGGTCGCGAAGGACCCGATCGGGACCAAGGGCGCCCGGCTGACGACGCACATCGCGCTGCCCGGTCGCTTCCTCGTGTTCATGCCGACGGTCGAGCACGTCGGCATCTCCCGCCGCATCGACCGCGACAAGGAGCGGCGCCGGCTGCGGGACTTCGTCGAGAAGCACCGCAAGAAGGGCATGGGGTACATCGTCCGCACGGTCTGCGAGGGCGCCCCGACCGAGGCGCTGCGCGCGGACATGCTGTTCCTCGAGCGCACCTGGCAGCGCATCCAGGACACCTGCAAGGGGAAGAAGGCGCCGTCGCTGCTGCACAGCGAGTACGGCCTCGTCCTGCGTGGCGTGCGCGACGGCTTCGACAACAACGTCGAGCGCATGGTCATCGACGACAAGCGCACCTGGGAGGACGTGCGCTCCTTCATGGACGACTTCATGCCGTCCGCCAAGGAGCGGGTCCACCTGTACCGGGGGACCGAGCCCATCTTCGACGTGTACGGCGTCGAGCCCGAGGTCCAGCGCTCCATGGGGCGCAAGGTCTGGTTGAAGTCCGGGGGGTACCTCGTGATCGACCAGACCGAGGCGCTGATGGCGATCGACGTGAACTCCGGCAAGTACGTGGGTTCGTCGAGCCTCGAGGACACCACCCTCAAGATCAACCTCGAGGCGGTGGACGAGATCGTCGCGCAGCTGCGCCTGCGGAACATCGGCGGCCTCATCATCATCGACTTCATCGACATGGACCGCGAGCAGAACCGCGACAAGGTGTACCGCGCGCTCGAGGACGCCCTCAAGCACGACCGCGCTCGCACCAACGTCCTGCGGATCAGCGACCTCGGGCTCGTCGAGATGACCCGCAAGCGCGTCCAGGAGGGCCTCGACCGGTACCTGCGCGAGTCCTGCCCGATCTGCGACGGCACCGGCCAGATCCGGAGCCACCACACGCTGGTCTACGAGATCCTCCGCGAGGTGAAGCGGGAGACCGGCCGCAGCCAGGGCTCTCTGCCGATCTACGTGAACACCACCCCCGCGGTGGCCGAGCTGCTGTACGGCGAGCGCTTCCAGGATCTCGAGCAGATCGAGGCCCAGACCGGGCGCCGGATCGTGATCCGCGCGCTGGCCCACCTGCACCCGGAGCAGTTCGAGGTCTACGCGAGGTAGTCGGGGCGCGGCTCTCCGCGGGCGATGCCGCCGAGCAGGACGTCGACGAGCTGGAGCGTCCTCGAGTTGTCCTGTCGGTCGTAGGTCGCGAGCGCGTCGGTGTGTCGGTCGACGTTGCCGAGGAAGCTCGCGATCGCGTCGTCGTCGAGCTCGGGGACGGAGGCGCCGTACCCGAGGTGCGCGAGGTAGGCCCCGTTGAGCGCCTGCTCGGCCTGCTGCGCGAGGGGGACGGAGAGCAGCGGGACGCCCAGGTGGACGCACTCGCCCATCAACGTGAAGCCGCCGCCGGCGATCGCCGCCCGGGCCGTGCGCAGGTCGTCCACGAAGCCCTGCTGCGAGAAGGGGCGCAGGTCGAGGTTGCCCTCCACCCCGGTTCGGCCGCTCCCGTAGACGCGGAAGGTCACGTCGGACTGCTTGCGCAGCGCTGGGAGCAGGGCGAGGACCGCGTCCGTGTGCTGGTAGACGAGCACGTGCTCGCCCGGCTCGCGGGCGGCGGCGAGGATCTCCGGACGCAGGATGGGTGGGACCAGCGTCGTCCGCTTCTTCCGGACCTCCGGGTAGAAAAAGGTCGTCACCAGGTAGTGCCACGCGCCGGGCAGCTTCACCTTGGTCGACATCCGCGCGATCCACGACGAGAAGCTCGGCTCGCCGACGACCGCAGAGTCGTGCTCGCAGCGGTCGAGGATCTGGATGTTGTCCAGGCTGATGACCGGCAGATCGAACGCGATCGCGTAGCTGTACGCCCAGGAGTCGTAGTCGCTGACGACGACGTCGGGTCGGATCGCCCGCGCCACGTCGCGGATCACGCCGAGGTTGTGCTTCAGGGCCTCGGGTGCCGCCCCCAGGTTCTTCCAGAGTGACGCGCTCTTGTCGATCACGCCGTCGTGCTGGACGAGCACGAGGCCCGCGATCTCGGTGGCCGCGAAGCGCGGGTCGTCGGCGAACTGGTCCCGCAGGAACGCGTACGCCTTGCCGCTCGCGACGGCGTGCACGCTGTGGCCGCCGCGGAGGAGGTGCTCGATGACCACGCGGCTACGGACCGCGTGACCCATGCCTTCGCCGACGACCCCGTAGAGGACCCTCACCGGATCCAGACCGGGTAGGCGCGGGTCGAGGAGGAGCCCGGGAACCCGCCGCACCTGGCCTGCATCTCCCAGTCCGCGGTCGCGGTGTTGTCGCGGAAGGCGTAGACGTTGTCGCTGTTGGCGCAGGTGACGAGGGCGCCACCGTCCATCGGCTGGGCGCCGCCCTGGTTGAAGCAGGTCTCGCCCGTCGACCAGGAGTCGATCTCGGTGAGCCGGCCGTTGGCGAAGTCCATGGCCATCCGCAGGCCGCGCGCGGAGCCCCGGCTCCGGTTGTCGAACACCCAGAGCTCGTCGCCGTGGCGGCTCGCGTTGTGCTGACCGCGGTAGATCGTGCCCGAGGCCGGCTCGAGGTCCGGGTTGGGGAGGTCGCTGCCGCCGCCGGGAGCACCGTTCGCGTGCCACTGCATCTGCAGGAACGTGGGGCTGGCCGGATCGCCGTCGATGCCGATGATCGCGTTGTAGTTCAGCTCGGAGAGGATGACCTCGCCGCTCTCGGTGACGCTGATCCCGTTCACGTGCGTGTTGGCGATGTTGGGGAAGGCGTCGGTCAGCAGGAACTCGCCGACCTTGGTGGTGCCGTCGAACACCTCGAACCCACCCATCCGGTTCTGGGGGTTCTCGCCCAACAGGTACGTGTACTGGTGCCAGCGGTCGACGTCGTGGGTGAGCTTCAGGCGGAAGTCGGCCGTCGTGAGGTGGAGCAGCTCGTCGCCCGCGATGCTGACCTCCTGGACCTCGCTCTGCCCGGGGCTCATGGCGGAGTCCTTGACCGCGATCATGCTGTGATCGGCCGCCGACCAGCGCATCGCGTCCACGAACCCGTCGTAGACCGACGTGGGCTGGTACCACAGGATGTTGGCGTCGCCGTCCATCAGGACGAAGTACCCGCACTTCGTGTAGACCATGACGGCGTCGGCGCCGAAGAACGTGCCGCTGTGCGTGATGTTGAGGTTGGGCGACCGCAGGTCGGGCGTGATCGGACCGGTCGTGACCTGCCCGACGATGCCGTCGCCCGCGTCCCAGTCGTACGTCGTGCTGCTCAGCAGCCCCCAGCCATAGAAGTGGTGGACCTGGGCGGGCGCGTCTGAGTGGAACTCCCGCGTCGCCGCGCCGGCGGCCGTGAAGGTCAGCGTCGCGTCGCCCACGTCGGACAGCTCGACGGTGCAGTCGAACACCTGCGGATGGAGCGTCTGCGTGCAGGTCGCGGAGACGGTGGTGGTGGGCAGCGGTGGGGTCCCCGTGTCGCCGGTGTGCGTGTCGGTGTCGGCGTCGGTGTCGGCGTCCGTGTCGCTGTCGGTGTCGGCGTCCGTGTCGCTGTCGGTGTCGGCGTCCGTGTCGCTGTCGGTGTCGGCGTCCGTGTCGACGTCGGTGTCGGCGTCGGACGGACCCGTGTCCTTGTCCGAGCCGCTGCAGGCGAGTAGCAGCGCGCACAGCGCGATCGAGAGGGGGCGCATGAGGTCTCCGTGGCTGACCCCGAGTGTAGCTCCCCGGTTCGAAAAAAGGCGGTCAAGGCTTCGTGGGCACAGTAGAATGACGTGTCAGTCACTCGGGGGTCCCGTGGGAGCTCGCCGCATCGCCGTCGGTCTGGACGTGGGGAGCACCACGGTCAAGGCCGTCGTGTGCGACCCCGACTCGCTCGACATCCTCTGGTCGGACTATCGGCGGCACGAGACGCGCCAGCCCGAGATGGTGCTCGAGTTCCTCGTCCGCATCGGCCAGGCCTTCCCGGACGCGACCTTCGAGGTCTTCGTCACCGGGTCCGGGAGCGGTCCGCTGGCCGAGCCCGTCGGCGCCCGCTTCGTGCAGGAGGTCAACGCGGTCACGCTCGCCGTCGAGCACCTCCACCCCGAGGTCGGCTCGGTCATCGAGCTCGGCGGGCAGGACGCGAAGATCATCCTGTTCCGCGAGCAGACCGACGAGTCCGGCGGGAAGTCCGCGTTCACGTCGATGAACGACAAGTGCGCGTCGGGGACGGGCGCGACCATCGACAAGTGCCTCGTGAAGGCCGGCTTCCCCGCCGATCAGCTCGGGAACCTCGCGTTCGACCCCGAGCGCCTGCACCACGTCGCGGCGAAGTGCGGGGTGTTCGCCGAGACCGACATCGTGAACCTGGTGAAGTCGGGCATCCCGGCGGACGAGATCCTCAACTCGCTCGCGGACGCCATCGTCCACCAGAACCTGTCCGTGCTGACCCGCGGCAACACGCTGCGGCACGAGGTCCTGCTCCTCGGCGGCCCCAACACGTACCTGCCGTTCCTCGTGCAGTGCTGGCGGCTGCGCATCCCGGAGACCTGGGAGGCGAGGGGATACGCGTACCCGAAGGACCGCCCGGTCGAAGAGCTGATCCGCGTCCCCGAGAACGCCCAGTACTACGCGGCGCTCGGCGCGGTCGTGTTCGGCCTGCGCGACCGGGTGGCGACGGTGGCCTACCGCGGGGTCCAGCCGCTCAAGGACTACCTCGTGAACGGCCGCAAGGAGCGGCTCGGGGCCTCCGCGGGCGCGCCGCTCGTGTCCTCCCGCGAGGAGCTCGACGCCTTCCTCGAGACGTACACGCTGCCCGAGTTCGTGGCTCCGCCGATCGCCAGGGGTTCCGTCGTGCGCGGTGTCATCGGGCTCGACGGCGGCTCGACCTCCTCGAAGGCGGTGCTCGTCGACCACGAGGGCGAGATCCTCGCGAAGGCGTACACACTGTCCAAGGGCAACCCGATCCAGGACACGAAGGAGCTCCTCGCCGAGCTGCGCGATCACGTGGCGGGGCAGGGGGCCGAGCTCGTCGTCGAGGGCTTCGGCTGCACGGGGTACGCGGCGAAGGTGCTCGACGAGTCCCTGTGCGCGGACGCGGCCATCGTCGAGACCGTGGCGCACATGATGTCCGCGGTGCGCTTCGTGCCAGATGCCGACGTCGTCTGCGACATCGGCGGGCAGGACATCAAGGTCCTGTTCCTGCGCGAGGGCAAGCACGGGCGGGACGTGAAGGACTTCCGCCTGTCGAACCAGTGCAGCGCGGGCAACGGCACGCTCCTGCAGGCGATGGCGGACCAGTTCGGGGTGCCGCTCCAGCAGTACGCGGACGCCGCCTTCGAGGCCGAGCTCGCGCCGAAGTTCAGCTACGGCTGCGCCGTGTTCCTGGACGCGGACCGCGTGAACTTCCAGAAGGAGGGCTTCCAGCGGGCGGAGATGCTGGCCGGTCTCGCCCAGGTGCTCCCGAAGAACGTCTGGCAGTACGTCGTGCAGGTCCCGCGGCTCGCGGAGTTCGGCCGCGTCTTCGTCCTGCAGGGCGGCACGCAGCGCAACCTCGCCGCGGTCAAGGCCCAGGTGGACTACATCGCGTCCCGGGTCCCCGACGCGCGCATCGTGGTCCACCCGCACACCGGGGAGGCTGGCGCCATCGGGGCGGCGATGGAGGCCCTGCGCGTCGTGAAGCGCGAGGGGAAGAGCCGGTTCGTGGGGCTCGATCAGGCGATCGGCCTGGCGTACACGACGACCACCGACGAGTCCACCACCTGCCACTTCTGCCCGAACGAGTGCACGCGGACCTTCATCGACACGCGCACGCCCGACGGTCGCACCAGCCGGTACATCTCCGGCTTCTCCTGCGAGAAGGGCACGGTCGAGAGCAAGGACGCGCTGATCGCCCTGCAGAAGGACCGCAACCGCACGCGCAAGCAGTTCCCGAACCTCGTCGAGGACGAGGGCAAGCTCGCGTTCACCCACTTCCACGAGCCGCGCCCGCTGCCGCTCGCCGGGTCGAACAAGGACGACGTGCAGGTCACGCGCCTGTCGCTGCGCCGCGTCGCCCGCCGGGCCTTCCGCCGTGGCTTCCAGCGGTCGCACGCCGACCTGTCGCAGGTGCGCATCGGCATCCCGCGCGTGCTGAACCTGTGGACCGTGGGCCCGTTCTTCCGGTCCTACTTCGAGGCGCTCGGCATCCCGCGGCAGAACGTCGTGTTCTCCTCCGAGACCGACGAGGACATGTGGCACGCGGGCGGGCGGTACGGCTCGATCGACCCCTGCTTCCCGAGCAAGGTCATCCAGGCGCACGTCCACGAGCTGCTCTTCGTGGCGCACACCGACCCGATGAAGCGCCGCGGGCCGCTGGACTACCTGTTCTACCCCTGCCTGACGCACATCCCGAGCTGGCTCGGCGAGACGATGGACACGGCGTCCTGCCCGATCGTCGCCGGCTCCCCGAACGTGACCCGGGCGGCCTTCACGAAGGAGGTCGACTTCTTCGCGCGCGCCGGCATCGAGTACCTCGACCCCGCGCTCACGTTCACCGAGCCCAACCTGCTGAAGCGCGCGCTGTTCGAGGTCTGGGGGCCGCGGCTCGGCGTGACCGAGGACGAGTCGGACTTCGCGGTCGACGAGGGCTTCGCCGCGCTGAAGGGGTTCGACGACCGCCTCCAGGCGCGCGGGCGGGCCATCCTGGACCAGGTGGAGGCCGAGAACCGCGTCGCCGTCCTGCTCCTCGGCCGCCCGTACCACCACGACCCCGGCCTGCACCACCAGATCCCCGACGAGCTCCAGGTGCGCGGGTACCCGATCCTCACCATCCGCTCGCTGCCGCGCGACCCGGCGTACACGAAGCGCTTCTTCGGCGACGACGACCCGATGGACATCCGCGACGTGTGGCCCGAGAACTACTCGGCGAACAGCTCGCAGAAGGTGTGGGCCGCGCGCTACGCCGCCCGCCACCCGCACCTCGCGGTGCTGGACCTGTCGTCCTTCAAGTGCGGCCACGACGCGCCGACCTACGGCATCATCGACCGGATCCTGGGGGCGGCCAAGGTGCCGTACGCCGCCCTGCACGATCTGGACGCCAACAAGCCCGGGGGCTCGATCCTGATCCGGGTCGAGACCTTCGTCCACAAGCTGAAGCTGGTCGAGGAGGAGCTCGCGGACCGCGCGAGCGCGAAGGTGGAGCTGGCCCGCCGCGTCGCCGACGAGCGCGCCCGCCTCCGCGACCGCATCCTCGCTCGCCGAGAGGAGACCGCCGATGTCCGATGAGCGCTTCGACTTCGAGCCCGAGCCCGAGCTGACGCCCGAAGAGGAGGCCGAGCTCGAGGCCGAGCTGCGGTCCTTCTCCGTGTCCGAGGCTGCCCGCCTGGGCCTCGGCGAGCGCGTCCAGCACGAGCTCCCTCCCGCGAAGGGCTTCTGGTCCGACGAGGTGGCGCACACGACCATCCTGGTCAGCGGCCTGTCGCTCGCGCACGACCACCTCGTGACCGCCGCGCTCGCGGGCATCGGGTACAACGTGCTCACGCTCGACGTGCCCGACGTGGCCTCGCTCCAGCTCGGCAAGGAGTTCGGCAACCGCGGCCAGTGCAGCCCGACCTACTTCACGGTCGGCAACCTCGTGAAGCACCTCATCCACCTGCGCGACGTGGAGGGGCTGTCCACGCAGCACATCGTGGACCACTACCTCTTCCTGACCGCGGGTGGCTGCGGCCCCTGCCGGTTCGGGATGTACGTCACGGAGTACCGCAAGGCGCTGCGCGACGCGGGCTTCGACGGCTTCCGCGTGATGACCTTCCAGATGGCGGGCGGCATCCAGCAGGCCACGGGCAAGGAGCTCGGCCTCAAGATCGACGCGCGGTTCGCCTGGCAGGTCGTGCGCTCGCTCATCGCGGGCGACGTGCTGAACCTGATGGCGTACCGCATCCGCCCCTACGAGGTGGTCGAGGGCAGCACGAACGCCGCGGTCGAGCGCTGCAAGGTGCTGCTGGCCGACGCCTTCCGGAAGAACAGCAGCCCGTCGGTGGCGCTGCTCCGTTGCCGCCGGATCCTGCGCGCCATCGAGGTCGACCGCACGCGCCCCAAGCCGGTGGTCTCGCTGATCGGCGAGTTCTGGGCGATGACGACGGAAGGGGACGGCAACTACCACATGCAGGCCTTCCTCGAGCAGGAGGGGGCCGAGGTCGACATCCAGGGCGTCACGAACTGGCTGCTCTTCCTGATCTGGGAGGCGGGCTACGACACGCGCCGCCGCATGGAGCTGCGCGAGGACGACAGCGCCCGCAAGGGGCTCGCCGGCAAGGACCCCACGAAGAAGCTGTGGAGCCTCGAGGCGGGCTACTGGGCGCTGCGCGGCGTGTTCACGACCTACGCGACGCTCATCGGCCTGCACGGCTACCACCTGCCCGACATGCAGCAGATCGCGGACCTCGCGCGCCAGCACTACAGCAACGACGTGCGCGGCGGCGAGGGCCACATGGAGGTGGGCAAGCTCATCCACTTCGTCGTGGACGAGGTCAACCACATGACCGTCTCCGTGAAGCCCTTCGGCTGCATGCCGTCCTCGGGCGTGTCCGACGGCGTGCAGACGCTGGTGCAGGCGAAGTGGCCGCAGACGCTCTTCGTCCCCATCGAGACCACGGGCGACCAGCAGGTCAACGCGCACAGCCGCGTCCAGATGGTGCTGTTCAAGGCCCGCGAGCGCGCCCGCGCCGAGTTCGACGAGGCCCTCGCGGCCACCGGGCTGTCGGAGGAGGGCTTCCGCGCGCGCCTGGCGAAGAGTCGCTTCGGGAAGCACACGCTGTGGCGCCCGAAGCACCGCAAGGCGGGGACCGCGGCGAACCTGGTGTACGCCCTCGGCTAGCTCCCGCTCCCGCTCCCGCTCCCGCGCCCGCTCCCGCTCCCGCTCCCGCTCCCGCTCCCGAATCGACGTCGGGCTACAGGCTGCGGGCGACAGGTTCGGATCTGGGCTTCGCGCGGCCAGGTTGTTCGCCAACTTCGACACGTTCGGGCTGATACTCGAGCGATGTGGAAGAGCGTCTGCGCTTCAGCCGACCGCTGACGTGTCGGCTCCGTCTTTGCCCAGCACCGCTCGGCAGAAGTCGAGTGTTCGCGGCTGGTGACCAGGATGGCTCCGGACGTGGGCTCGACGAGCGACCGATCTGGGCGCCTGCCCCTTCGGGGCACCGGGGCCCCTGCGGGGTCGGCCCTTCGGCCTCCGTCCGCCCTTCGGGCGGGACCGGCCTGCGGCCGCCCTCCGGTCCCCCTGGCGCGGGTCGACGACATGCGCGGGCTCCCGACATCGACCTCCTCCCACCCGAGTGGACCGGGCTCGCGGCGTCGTGCTCGTCAGCCTCCGTCCGACCCATCACCGGGCCGGTGTACCGGCGTGCCTCCGCCTTCGGCAAGGGCGCGTCCTCGCCATCCTCGCCATGCTCGCGCACCGACCGGTGGTCGGTGCCCTGTGCGTGGCTACGGGTGGCTCCGGGCGCGCCCCTGCCTCGTCTCCGTCACGCGGTCCGCGTTCGCGTGGGTGATGGCGGACGGAGGCCTCCGGCGGGGGCTCCCTGCGTCCGGTGGTCGGGGGGACGGCTCGGCACGCCGGTCCCCGCCTGCGCGCCCACCGCAGGCGCCTTCGCGGACGGATGGCGCCCCGCCTCGCCCGGCGGCAGCAGAAGCCTGTCCCTTCCGGGCGTTCCGGTTTTTCCGCCAGAGAGATCGATCTCCCTGAGATCTCGGTCGCTAGGCGATCTCTCCCGAGCGCTGCTTGGATCGAGTGAATCGGCGACGACACAGCGAGTGGCCAGGATCCGTCGGACTTCTGGTCGGCTCGTCCCGAATACTCGGCAGCCCCATGGCGGTGGGGCCGCTGTCGAACGCCGGCACATCGAGAAGGCTGAGATACCGACCGTCACCAGCCATCAGGTCGAGCCCTGGGAGCCCGCAGCCGTAGCCCGCAGCCCGTAGCCCGGGTCCGCCGCCGCCGACTACGCTCGCTCGATGATCCGTCGCACCCGGCGGACGAGCGCGCCGACGCCGGTGCCGTCCAGCTGCGGGGGCCTGGCCTCGGAGAACCCGCCCTTCAGCTCCTTGAGCACCATGCCGCCGGCGGCGGACAGCGCGATGTCGCCCTTCCAGGCGTCGGTGAACGCGTCCCCGCCCTCGCCCTCGACGACCGCGCGGCCCTCCTCGTCCACCGAGAAGACGGCGAGCCCGAACTTGTCGGGCCGATGGACGGCGAGGACGGCGTGGACCGCCTGCATCACGGGCACCAGCGCCGGGCGCGTCTCCTCGGGGAGCTCGCACAGCGCGTGCACCAGGGCTCGCTCGATCTCCGCGCGGAGGTCGCCCGGCGCTGCGTCGTCGGCCGCAGGCATCGCTGGCGGAGCGATGGGTGGGGCGTCGGGGGCGGGTTCCTCGCCGAGAGCGTCGACCTCCTGCTCGGCCGCGTCCGCGAGGGCGGCGTCTTCGACCACGGGCGCGGGAGCGGGGGTACTCCCGGCTCCGATGCTCGTCGGGATCACGCAGGCCGCCTCGACCAGCTCGGCCCGCACGGCGTCGGCGCTCGAGGCCAGGAACACGATCAGGTTGTTGGACTGCCGGATCGTCGGCTGCGTCGGCCAGGTGAACAGGTCCGGGGCGGCGAGCACGCTGTCGACGTACTTCTTGGCGAAGGGCAGCAGCCGCTGCGTGTCGGTCACGACGTACGCCTGGGCGGTCCCCACCGTGGTCAGCGCGCGCCAGATCCGGCCCAGCGCCTGGAACGGGTCGGCCTCGTTCGCGGCGAGCGCCTTGCCATGGATCATGTCGGCGGCGCGGACGAGGTTCTCGAACTTCTGCCGATCGGTGAACTCGGCGAACTCGAGGCGCGCCGGCGGCGGCCCCGGGTGCAGCACCGCGACGACCTCGCGGGAGCGTCGGAGGAACAGCACGAGCGCCTTCGCGGCGTCGACCCGCTGCCCGTCGACCTCCCACTTCGGCTCGTCCACCTCACCGTGCACCAGGAACACGGACGCCTCGTCCGCGAGATACCGGCGCGCGATCTCCTCGATCCAACCAGGCGTGCTCATGCGGCCGGATAACCGCGCCGCCGACGGGGAGCGACACCGCGTTATCCGGGGGGCGGAGGTCTGCATGTGGTTCGTCCTGTTCGCCGCGGCGTGCGGCGCGCCCCCGGAACCGACCACCCACGAGGTGGTGACCGCGCCGGCGCCGGCACCCAAGCGGACCGACACCGACGTCGACGGTCTCGCGGCGGCGATGGAGAAGGGCGCGAAGGTGATCGACGTCCGCACGCCCGAGGAGTTCGCCTCCGGCCATGTCCCCGGCGCGGTGAACGTCCCGCTCGGGACCTTCGAGGCCAAGGCCACCGACCCCGCGATGACCGGCATCGATCCGAACGTCCCGACCTACGTGATCTGCCAGTCCGGCGGGCGCTCCTCGCGCGCCGCGGACCAGCTGGCGGCCGGGGGATACGCCGCGGTGAACGTGAAGGGTGGCACGTCCGCCTGGGTCGCCGCCGGGAAGCCGGTCGAGCAGTGAGCGGCCTGCAGCGCCTGCTCGCGCCGCGGCTCGTCGACGGGACCGGGCGCTGGCTGCACGCCGGGCTCGATCTGCGGGCCGGCATGCCCTCCGCGCGCTCCACCGTCTGGTGGCGCACCGGCATCGGCGGGCGGATGGCGACACCCGCGCCTCCCGACGGGCCGTGGGACGGCATCGTCGTGCGTCTGCCCAAGGCGAAGGAAGACGCCACCATGGTCCTCGAGCTGTGCGCCGCACGCCTCGCTCCGGACGGCGTGCTGTGGGCGGCAGGCCCCCAGGACGAGGGCGCGAAGGGCATCGCTCGACGGCTCGGGCAGTGGTTCGAGGACGTGGACGACGAGATCTACGGCGGTCACGCGCGGGCAGCGCGCGCTCGTCGTCCCCGAGCCGACCTTCGGGGGGCCCTCGAGGACTGGCGCGAGGAGGTCACCGTGAGCCTCCCGTCGGGGGAGGTCACGCTCTCGAGCTGGCCCGGCCTGTTCGCCCACGGTCGCCTCGACGCCGGGACCGCGCTGCTGCTGTCGGTGCTCCCCTCGGCCGCCGGGCTGCGCGTGCTCGATCTGGGCTGCGGGAACGGCGTGGTGTCGCGAGCGCTGCTGCCCTCGGGGCCCGCGTCGCTGGATCTGGTGGACGTCGACGCGCTCGCGGTCCACGCGGCCCGCCTCAACGTCGAGGGCGCGCACGTCGAGGTGGGCGACGGGATCCCGGCGAAGGGCGGGCCCTGGGACCTCGTGGTCAGCAACCCGCCGCTGCACACCGGCGCCGCGGTGGACCTCGATCTGGTCCGCTCGATGCCCGACCGCCTGCGCGGGCGCCTCGGTCGCGACGGGGTCGTCCTGCTGGTGACGCACGCGACCGTGCCCGTGCAGAAGTTGTTCGCCGACGTCACGCCCCGCGCCGAGCGCCTCGCCGCGAAGAGCCCCTACGTCGTGTGGCGACTGTCGCGCTGACGAGCAGCCACCAGGGCGCGGGACCGCTCGTGTCGCAGCCGCACCCGCCCGGCTCCTCCGGATCCTCGTCCGGCGCCTCGGGGAGGGTGAGCTCGAAGCTCCCGGTCGCCGTGCGGACGAGGTCGGGCTCGCCGCGTCCTGCCTCCTCCCACATCCGGTACCACTCGTCGCCCAACAGGTTGGTCCGGTTCTCGTCACGGAGGAAGGCGACGAACTCGGCGGTCGTGGTCTGGTGCCAGAGGTTGGCCGTCACCGTGACCGGGCCGTGCGCGCCCTCGGGGACGGTGATCTCGTACGGAGCCAGATCCCAGTTCGCGAGCGTCCCGTCGTCGAGCGTCTCGAAGGTGCGCCCGACGGGTGCGATGTCCGACGTGGGGCGGAACCCCCGCGGCGGGATGCGCCCATCGAAGATCACCTCGTCCTGCTGGACCATGTGGTAGCTGTACTCGCCGTTGCTCCCGAGCCGCGCCTCGTACTTGCGCAGCTGGGGGTCGTCGGGGAGCGTGGTGGCGGCCTCGTCGTACGTCCCGCTGCGAAGGAGCTCGACGCCGTCCCGATCGGTGACCACCACCTCGAGCCAGAGCCGGCGGCCCTCCGGGTACCCGGTCGGCAGCTTGTGGCCGGACTCGTTCGTGACCTTCACGTGAAAGGTCTGGGGGACGCCGATGGTGACGAGGCTCGGCGCGACGACCTCGACGGTCGCGGACTCCTCGAGGTGCCGCTGCGCCTGGCGCGCGACGGCCTCGAGCTCGGCGGACACTCCGAGATCCGGTCGTTCTTTCGCGATGATCCGCGGCACGAGGGTGTTGCCCCCCACCATGCGGTGCGGGTGGATCGGGCGGACGGGCGCGCTCGGATCGGTCGCAGCGACGCCCTCGACCTCCTCGAGGTGGCAGTCCTGGCACTCCTTTCCGTCGGGCCCGCGGGACCAGCCCGACGCCGCCCACTCCGAGTACGTCCGCTCGATGGGGAAGTCGCCGAACAGCGGGTTGCTCACCTCGTGGCACACCCCGCACAGCTCGGAGGAGCGGAGGTAGGGGTCGTCGATGACCTGGTGGGTGGCGATCGCACCGTCGCCCGAGCCCCGCTTGGCCGGTGTGTCGTCGATCGTGTACCGCGCGTTGCCGATGAGCGGGCCGTCCTCGGCGAGCTTCATGCGGTGGCAGGTGTCGCAGGAGATGCCCTCGTAGTCGGACGCGAGGAGGGCGCTGCCGTCGCCGGGGATGCAGCGCCCTTCGAGCCAGCCGGGCGGCGTGTGGCAGCGCAGGCAGAACTCGCCGATGCCGGGGATGTCCTGCTCGGCGATGACCAGCGACGCCTGGAACATCGGGTCGTGCATGGCCATCGCCATCATGGTGCCGCGCATCACGTCGACCGGCGCGTTCTCGAACCCCGCGTGGCAGTCGTCGCAGGCCGCGCTGTCGTCGAGCGGGATCGCCAGCTCGTTGGGCTGGGTCCCACCGACGAGCGAGTCCTGCGCCAGCGCCGCTGGCGTCCGTGCGAGCACCACCCAGATCATGGCGGCCATTATCGCCCCGACCACCACCCGAGCGGAAGCTCCCGTAGAGTGAGGTGTGTTCGCGACCACCCTCGAGCGGCAGTTCGGCGCCCGCAGCTGGCTGCGCGTCACCCTGGCGCTCGGGCCCGAGGTGACCGCCGCCCTGATCGAGCGCGAGGGGCTCGTGTTCGCCTCGTGCTTCGCCCGGTCGTTGTCGACGAACACCGATCGCGCCTTCCTCTATGTCCTGCTGAGCGGCCGTCTTCAGGTGGAGGGCGTGGTCCACGAGGCCCCGGTGGCGATGTGGTTGCACGAGGACCAGGCGGAGGGTGGACCCCACGGCGTGGTGGACTGGGTCAACGTCGGGGAGCCGCTGCGAGCGGTCGAGCTTCGCTTCCCCCTGAGTCGCGTCCGGGCGCCGCTCGGGAGCCTGTGGGCGCCGTCGACGCGGGTGTGCGCCGCGGCCTACGCTGCCTGGGGCGATCCGGACTTCGTCCCGACGCTGGTCGACGTGCTCGTGGAGGAGGGGACCGTCGCGCCCGTCGCGTCCGTGGGCGGGGCCGGTTCCAGGGCCGGGACCCTGGCGGAGCTGGGTCGGCGCAGCCGCGGGGGCCGGTACGCGATGACCGGTTCCAGGGCCGGGACCCTGGCGGAGCTGGGTCGGCGCAGCTGCGAGGGCCGGTACGCGATGACCGGTTCCAGGGCCGGGACCCTGGCGGGTCTGGGGCGGCGCCCCAGCGGGGGTGTGGGGGCAGCGCCCCCCACGAGGGCGCGCCAGCGCCCGAATACCCTAGTAGATCTTGCAGAAGTTGGTGTCGAAGTCGTTCTCGACGGCGTCGCTGGCGGTCCGCGTCGCGTCGGCCTTCTTGACCTCGATCGTGAACCCGTCGCCCACGTCGCGGGCGGCGTCCACCAGCGCGTTGCAGCGGTTCAGGTCCGGGATGGCCTTGGTGTCGCAGAGGAAGGACACTGCTCCCACCAGGCGGTCGAGCGACAGCGGGATGTTCGCGTCGTCCGCCTGGTACTCCACGTCGTACTCCCCGCAGCCCACGTGCGTCAGGATCGCGCGCCCATCGAGGTCGTAGTCCAGCGGGATCACCATCACCGGGTCGTCCACGTCATCGGGCTCGACCTCGAGGTCGTCGATGTCGACCGTCACCTCGGTGAAGTGCAGCGGCATGTCGTACGTCGAGATCCCGCTGGTCGGGCAGCGGCACTCGAGCCAGTTCAGGGAGCTCTTGAGGGCGTTCTCGCCGGCACGCACGTCCGGGGCCACGTCCTCGGGCTCCACGCCGCCCAGGACGACGGTTATCGGGTCCTCGATCGGCCCCGTCTGCAGCACGCCCCACATCGACCACGTGCGGTTCAGGAAGCTCAGCGCGGCCCCGCCGTCGAAGGTCACCCCATAGGGCGTCCGGTCCAGCGTCACCCCGATGGGCACGCGGTTGGCCTCGCCCGGGTTGCTGTTGTCGGTGTTGTAGACCTTCCAGAAGAAGCTGGAGGGGAAGGCGCCGCGCGTGTCGAACGCCAGCGTCCCACCGATCGTGCGGTCGGCGATGAAGAAGTCGTAGAAGCCGAACAGGAGCGGGCCGCTCGGGTGATCGATGACGAAGACGCCGCCGCCCATGTTGTACGGCTGGCAGCCCGTGTAGTCGATCGTGAAGCTGAACATCGGGTGGTCGGGGCGCTGCCAACACCGACCGTAGGCCGCGCGCAGGGCAGGGGGCTCCTCGCCGCCGCCGTCGACGCGCAGGCGGTCCTGCACCTTGTCGTCGGAGACCACCACGGCGGTCCCGGCGAGCAGGGCGGAGGCGACCTGGTGGGCGGCGACCGTCTCCGGGGCGATCGTCGCGACGAAGGACTGCGCCTTGACCGAGGCGTTGAAGTCGAACGAGGGGGGACCGTCGTCGCCGGTGTCGGCGTCCGTGCCGCTGTCGTCCTTGTCTCCGTTGCAGGCGGCGGCCAGGCAAGCCAGGGACAGCCACGCGATCCTGTTCATCGGTCCTCCCGGAACCCGCCGACTGTAACCCGGACGCGGGTTCCCCCGCCTCCCCATGCCCGCACCCTGCGGCCGTCGTCATCCGTTGCCACCGTCCCCCCGATCGGGTAGCCCGAGCCCGGATGGAGGCCCGCATGACGTTCCAGGACGTGATCCTCACCCTCGAACGCTACTGGGGAGAGCGGGGTTGCGTCCTGCTGCAGCCCCACGACCTGATGATGGGCGCGGGCACGTTCCATCCCGCCACCGTGCTCCGCACGCTCGGCCCGGGCGCCTGGAACTGCGCCTACGCCCAGCCCTCCCGTCGCCCCGGGGACGCGCGCTACGGCGACAACCCCAACCGGCTCGGCCACTACTACCAGTACCAGGTCATCCTCAAGCCCTCGCCGCGGGAGGTCCTCGATCTGTACCTGGGCTCCCTGCAGGCGATCGGCGTCGACCTGTCGCGCAACGACGTCCGCTTCGTCGAGGACGACTGGGAGTCGCCGACGCTCGGCGCGTGGGGGCTCGGCTGGGAGGTCTGGCTCAACGGCATGGAGGTGACGCAGTTCACCTACTTCCAGCAGGTCGGCGGGCTGCCGCTGCACCCCGTTCCGGCTGAGATCACCTACGGGCTCGAGCGCCTCGCCATGCAGATCCAGGGCGTGCGCAGCGTGTACGACCTCGAGTGGGTGAAGGGCGTGACCTACGGCGACGTGTTCCACCGCAACGAGGTGGAGCAGAGCCGGTACAACTTCGAGCACTCCGACACCGCCCAGCTGTTCGAGGAGTTCCAGCGCAACTTCGTCGAGTCGCAGCGGCTCGCCGAGCTCGGCCTCGCGCTCCCGGCGTACGACCGGGCGATCATGACGAGCCACACGTTCAACCTGCTCAACGCGCGGGGCGCCATCTCCGTCGCCGAGCGCGCGAACTACATCCAGCGGATCCGCGGCCTCGCCGTGCGCTGCTGCGAGGTGTGGCACGAGGAGGTCGCCCGTCACCACGCGCCGGCGCCGGCGCCCGCGGCCCCGGTCCCGTCGAGCCCGAGCGGCGATCCCACCGGCAGCGGCGAGCTGCTCGTGGAGGTCCAGTGCGAGGAGCTCCCCGCACGCATGGTGAGCGGCGCGCTCGAGGGCCTGCGCACCGGCGTCCTCGGCCTGTTGAGCGGCATCGAACACGGCGCCGTCCGGACGTACGCGACCCCCCGGCGCCTCGCGGTCGTCGTGGACGGTGTCGCCGAGGCCCGCCCCGCCGTGACGCGCCTGGTCACGGGCCCGCCAGCGGATCGTGCGATGGCGGCCGACGGTACACCCCTGCCCGCGGGCATCGGGTTCGCGAAGGGCAAGGGGCTCGAGCCGAGCGCGCTGCGCGTCGTCGACGGGCCCAAGGGCAAGGTCGTGGCCGTCGAGGTCACGGAGGGTGGCGAGCGCACCTCCGACCTGCTGTCCGCCGGCCTCGACCAGGTCGTCCGCGGGCTTCCCTTCCCGAAGACGATGGAGTGGGCGCACGGCGGCGTGCGCTGGGCCCGCCCGATCCACCGGGTGAACGCGATCCTCGGCGGCGTCTCGCTCGGCGGCCTGGCCGCGGGCGTGCCGATCGGCGCCGCGACCGTGGGGCACCGGCTCGCCGGCGAGAGCTTCCGCTTCCGCGACGAGGCGAGCTGGCTGTCCGGGCTGCGCGCGCGCCACGTCGAGCCCGACCACCTCGTGCGACGCGACCGCGTCCTGGCGCTCCTCCGCGAGGCCACCCAGCGCATCGGCTGCGACCCGATCGTGGACGAGGAGCTGGTGGACGAGGTGACGAACCTGGTCGAGGCGCCGACGCTGGTGATCGGCCGCTTCGACGAGTCGCTGCTCGAGCTGCCCCCACGGCTGCTCGTCCAGACGATGAAGCAGAACCAGCGCTACTTCCCGACCTTCAAGGGCGGTGAGCTGCACTCCGAGTTCGTCATCGTCAGCAACAACCCGACCGGCGACCACGATCTCGTGGCCGACGGCAACGCCGCGGTCATCCTGGCGCGCTTCGACGACGCCCGCTTCTTCCTCGCGGAGGACCGCAAGCAGCGGCTCGAGCAGCACGGCGAGCGCCTCGTCCAGATGCGCTGGATCAAGGGTCTCGGGACCATGGCCGACCGCCAGGCGCGCATCGGGCTGCTCGCGACCGCGCTCGCGGAGCGGGTGGGCGCGGACAGCGCCGTCGTCCATCGCGCGGGCCAGCTGTGCAAGGCGGACCTCGTGACGCAGATGGTCTACGAGTTCCCCGAGCTCCAGGGTCACGTCGGCCGGCTCTATGCCGCGGCCCAGGGCGAGGACGCCGCGGTGGCGCTCGCGATCGAGGAGTCCTGGCTCCCCGCGTTCGCCGACGACGCCGTGCCCGGTAGCCCCGCCGGGGTCGCGCTGGCGCTCGCCGACCGGCTCGACGCCCTCGTGGGTTGCTTCGGCGTGGGGCTCGCCCCGAAGTCGGGCGGCGATCCCCAGGGCCTGCGCCGCGCCGCCCTCGCGCTGGTGCGCATCCTCGTCGAGCGCGGCATCCGCGCGGACCTGCCCGAGCTGTTCGGGCTCGCGATCGAGCACTTCCACCCGACCGCGCGCGGCGAGGGCTTCGAGGCGTGGGAGAAGGCGAGGGGACACGGCCCCGAGTGCCGGGACGCCGAGACGCTGGTGGCCGAGCTCACCGCCTTCGTGCTCGCCCGCTTCTCCGCCGCCCAGCAGACCACCGCCGACGTGGTCGACGCGGTGCTCGCCGTCTCGCCGCCCGATCCGCTGCTCCTGACCCGCAAGGTCGAGGCGCTGGCGGCGCTCGCGGGTCGCCCCGAGTTCGGCGCCATCCTCGTCACCTTCAAGCGCGTCCTGAACATCACGAAGGGCAAGTCCTTCCCGGCGCCGCTCGAGGCCGAGCTGTCGCACGAGGCCGAGCGAGCCCTCGCCCGCGCCACGCGGGGCACCGCGAACGAGATCCACGAGGCCGTCGAACGGCTCGACTTCGGGCGCGCCTGCGAGCTGGCGCTCGCGCTGCAGGCCCCGGTCGCGGCATTGTTCGACGCGGTGCTCGTCGAGTCGCCCGACGAGCGTGAGCGCGCGGTCCGCCTGGGCCTGTTGCTCGAGGTCGCGGACAGCTTCCTGAAGGTGGCGGACTTCTCCAGGATCAGCACGAGGTAGCCATGCGTTGGGTCCAGTCGTTTCTCGAGGGAGACGGGAAGAACAAGGCGTTGCTCGGCGGCAAGGGCGCCGGGCTCTGCGAGATGACGCGCCTGGGGCTCCCCGTGCCCACCGGCTTCGTGATCACGACGGAGGCCTGCACCAACTTCCTCACCAGCGGGGAGGCCTGGCCCGAGGGTCTGGCGGAGGAGGTCGAGACCGCGGTCCAGGCGCTCGAGCAGCGCACCGGGAAGCGGTTCGGCGACCACGACAAGCCGCTGCTCGTCTCGGTCCGCTCGGGTGCGGCGGTGTCGATGCCCGGCATGATGGACACCGTCCTCAACCTCGGGCTGAACCGGGAGACGGCCGGTGCGCTGGCCCGCGCGACCGGCAACCCGCGCTTCGCGTGGGACAGCTACCGCCGCTTCATCCAGATGTTCGGCGACGTCGTGCTGGGCATCCACTACACCCGCTTCTCGCGCATCGAGGAGCAGGTCCTGCAGGGCACGCACATCGACGAGGTCGACGCCGACCAGATGCAGGAGCTCTGCACCCGCCTCGAGGAGGTCGTGCTCGAGCACGGTCAGTCCTTCCCGCACGACCCGCGCGAGCAGCTGCGGTTCGCGATCGACGCGGTGTTCCGGTCGTACAACTCGCACCGCGCCCGCTACTACCGCAAGACGCACGACATCCCCGACGACGCGGGCACCGCCGTCAACGTCCAGCTCATGGTCTTCGGGAACATGGGCGACGACTCGGGCACCGGCGTCTGCTTCACGCGCAACCCGAAGACGGGCGCGCGCGGGCTGTTCGGCGAGTGGCTGCCCAACGCGCAGGGCGAGGACGTCGTCGCCGGCGTGCGCACGCCGCTGCCGCTCAACGACAACAGCGAGCGCGACGGGCTGCAGCTGCAGCACGCGATGTCCGGCCCGTACGCCGACCTGCTCGAGATGCAGGCCAAGCTCGAGGCCCACTACGGCGACATGCAGGACATCGAGTTCACGATCGAGCGCGGCCACCTGTACCTGCTGCAGACCCGGAAGGGGAAGCGCACGGCCCAGGCCGCTGTCCAGATCGTCGTCGATCTCGTCGAGGAGGGCGTGATCGACCGGTCCGAGGCGCTCTCGCGCATCGACCCGCGCCAGCTCGAGTACGTCCTGCGGCCCGTCATCTCGCCCGACGCCAAGAAGAAGGTCGTCGCCCGCGGGCTGGACGCGTCCCCGGGCGCTGCCTGCGGCCGCGTGGTCTTCGAGCCCCAGGACTGCCAGGACTTCCACGACAACAACGAGCCCACCATCCTCGTGCGCCTCGAGACGAGCCCCGAGGACATCCAGGGCATGACGGTCGCGCAGGGCGTGCTCACGGCGCGCGGCGGCCAGACGAGCCACGCGGCGGTCGTGGCCCGCGGCATGGGCAAGCCCTGCGTCGTCGGGTGCACCGACATCCAGGTGGACTACGCGCGGGAGCTCTTCTACGCGGGCGACGACGTCGTGCGGAAGGGCGACTGGATCACGATCGACGGCGGGACCGGCGAGGTCATGCTCGGCCAGGTCGAGATGATCGCGCCCCAGACGGACTCCGGCGCCATGGCGACGCTGCTCGGCTGGGCCGACGACGAGGCCCGCCTGCGGGTGCGTGCGAACGCGGACACCGGCGCGGACGCGGCCCGGGCGCGGCAGCTCGGCGCGGTCGGGATCGGGCTGTGCCGCACCGAGCACATGTTCTTCCAGCCCGAGGCCCTCAAGGCCATCCGCCAGATGATCCTCGCGGACGACACGCGTTCCCGCCAGCGTGCGCTCAACGAGATCCTGCCGATCCAGCGCCAGATGTTCGCGGAGATCTTCAAGGCGATGGAGGGCCTGCCGGTCACGATCCGCCTGCTCGACCCGCCGCTGCACGAGTTCCTGCCCCAGCGCGAGTCGGACATCACCGAGGTCGCCCAGGATCTCGGCGTCCGCCCCGACGCGCTGCGCGCTCGGCTCTCCCAGCTGCACGAAGCGAACCCGATGCTCGGGCACCGCGGCGTGCGCGTCGGCATCACGACCCCCGAGGTCTACGCCACCCAGGTCCGAGCGATCTTCGAGGCCGCCTGCGACCTCGAGCGCAAGGGCGTGAAGGTCTACCCCGAGGTCATGATCCCGCTGGTGGGCCTCGAGGCCGAGCTCGAGCGCATGCGCGCGCTGGTGATCGAGACCGCCGAGCGCGTCATCCAGCAGTACGGGTCGGGCCCGGACTACAAGATCGGCACGATGATCGAGCTGCCGCGCGCCGCGCTCATCGCCGACAAGGTCGCGCGTCACGCGGACTTCTTCAGCTTCGGGACGAACGACCTGACCCAGATGACCTGGGGGTACAGCCGCGACGACATGGGCAAGTTCTTCGCCGACTACCAGCGTGAGGGCGTGCTCCGGGAGTCGCCGCTCGCGGTCTTCGACATCGAGGGCGTCGGCCAGCTCGTGCACATGGGCGTCGACAAGGGCCGCACCACGAACCCCCGGCTGAAGACGGGCGTGTGCGGCGAGCACGGCGGCGATCCCGTCGGCGTCGGCTTCTTCCACCGCGTCGGCCTGGACTACGTGAGCTGCTCGCCGTACCGCGTCCCCGTCGCGCGGCTCGCGGCGGCGCACGCCTCGCTGGGCCTCCTCTGACGCGCGCGCTGTAACAACCGCGCGATCGCGGCGGACGTTGGTACAGTCCAGCGTCTCCGGAGGTCGCGTGCAGCGTCGACAGGTGCTCTCTCTCGCCGGCGCGGCCGCCCTCGCTCGCTGGCTGCCGGGCTGCGATCAGCTCGTCGTGCTCGATCCCGAGGCCCACGGGGCCACGATCGATCCGTTCACGCCGAACGACGTGTTCTACATCTACAAGTACAGCCAGGAGCCGGACCTCGACCCGGCGACCCACGAGACCCTGATCAAGCACGAGGACACCGTGCTCGGGTCGTTCGACCTGGCGATGCTCGAGGGTCTGGCGAGCCGCGAGAAGGAGCACACGCTCGAGTGCATCGGCGCGCGTCCCACCATCCAGAACATCGGCAACGCGCTGTGGGAGGGGGTGCCGCTGACCGAGCTGCTCGACGCGCTCGGCATCGAGATCCCGACCTCGGCGGTGGGGCTGCGCCTCGTCGGCAAGGACGGGTACCACGCCGGCATCCCCGTCGAGGACCTGTTCGACGGGCCGGTGTGGATCGTGTGGCGCATGAACGGTGAGGCGCTGCCGTTCGAGCACGGGGCGCCCGCTCGGCTGCTGGTGCCCGGACGGTACGGCGTGAAGAACCTCAAGTGGCTCGAGGAGATCGCGTTCGTCGACACGCCCCACGTCTCCTACTGGACGCCCAAGGGCTGGAGCGAGGAGGCGACCTACCAGCCGAACACGTTGATCGTGTCGCCGATGGACGGCATGAAGCTCGAGGCCAACCTCCCGACGCGCTTCGTGGGGACCGCCTTCGCCGGCAGGGACCCGGTGGTGAAGGTGGAGGCGCGGCTCGACGGGGGCGCCTGGGAGGAGGTGGACGTGGAGTACGTGTCCTCCTCGCCCGACACCTGGGTGCTGTGGTCGTACGCGTTCACGCCGACCGAGGGCGACCACACGCTCCAGGTGCGCTGCACGACCGCCTCGGGTGCCCGCTCGGCCGAGGACCCGGCGGGGACGGACCAGTTCCACGGGTACGACGGCAGCATGCAGATCTCGGTGTCCGCATGATCGTGTGGTTCGCCACGTCCGCCTGGGCAGGTGCCTGGACCCGCGACGTGGGGCAGGTCTACGCGAAGGCGGGCGCCGACTGGTACGACGCGTTCGCCTTCGTGGCGCCGGGCCAGTCCGAGGAGGAGGCGTCCGGCAAGTACTTCGGGCAGCAGTACGGCGTGTACGCCGAGACCGGCGTGATCCCCGACGGCTGGCGGGCACACGTCTCGCTCGGCCTGCCGATGGTCGTGGGCAGCCACACGACCGTCGTGCGCGACGTGATCGGCGAGACCGACGTGCGGGCGACCACGACGCGCCTCGGCGATCTGCGGGCCGCGGCGCAGGTCGCGCTACACCCCAAGGCCCCGCTCGCGCTCAACGTCGAGGTGAAGCTCCCGATGTACCGCAACGGGACGGTCGGCGAGGAGTTCTCGAACTTCGCCGAGATCTTCCCGAAGCCGGGCGACGGGCAGGTGGACGTGACGCCGATGGTGTTCGCGGGAGCGGCACCGTGGAGCGGGACCTTCGGCGAGCTCGGCCTCGGCTGGCGCTTCCGCACCGAGGCCTTCGTCGGCTGGGACACCGACCTCGCGTTCTCCGACGGGCTCGTGTTCAACGGGAAGGTCGGGCACGACTTCGGCCGCGTGATCGGCGTGGTCGGGTTCGACGGGACCGTCTCGCCCGGTGCCACGGAGGTGACCCGGCAGTACGTCGCGCTGGGGGCGTCCGGCCTGGTCGACGTGGTGAAGGATCACCTCGCGGTCGAGCCGCGTGTCGGGACCGAGGTCTGGGCGCTGAACGCCTCCAAGGGGCTCTCGCTCGGCCTCGGGCTGTCCTGGCGCCAATAGGAGAGGCTACAGGCTACGGGCTACGGGCTTCGAGGGCCTGTCCGGGTGATGCCTCCTTGATCGATCGGTCCCACGAACCGGACGTCGGAGGTGAGAGCAGCTCAGGTCGGGGCTCGCGTTGGGTACGCGCCGACGACGCCGATGGTCCCGCCCACACCTGACTGGCGGGGGATGCCGTCCAGGGCCACGACGGACAACACGACCGGTGCGGTAGCCCGTAGCCCGTAGCCCGCCGCAGCCCTTCTCAGGGGATCGGCGGCACCCAGGGCAGCGGACGGACCGGATGGTCGACGCCCGCGACGTGTTGGTTCGTGAACGCCAGGATCTCCCGCCACAGCGCGCGCGCGTCCCGCTGGAAGACGAACATGTGGAACGCGTGGATGCCGCCCGGCCAGTAGCTGACGCGGTGCTCCACGCCCCGACGATCGAGCGCGGCCGCGAGCCGGCGCGTGTCGTCGAGCAGCGGGTCAGCGGTACCGCAGCAGGCGTGGAAGGGGGGCAGGGGACGCGCGAAGGCCCGGTCGCTCTCGAGCACGAGCAGCGGGTCGGCGAGATCGTGACCGGCGGGGTCGGGAAGGTAGGCCTCCGCCACCTCCTCCACGCGGTCCGACAGCCACGGCGACAGGCCCTTGCGGCGCTGGAAGCGCTTGGGGTCGCTGACCTGGAGCAACCCCATCGCGGGCAACGTCGCTCGCGGCACCACGCCCGCGTCGTACACCTCGGCCGCCCAGGGCTCGGGTCGGCGCTCCACCGTGCACAGCGTCAGCGCCGTCGCGAGGTTCGCGCCAGCCGACTCGCCCGCGATCGCGAGGCGTCCGGTGTCGATCCCGTACCGATCGGCGTTCTCGAGGGTCCACCGCCAGGCGGCTGCGACGTCCTGCAGCGGCGCCGGGAACGGGTCCGCGGGCGCCAGGCGGTAGCTCGGGACCACGACGACGTACCCGCGGCGCGCGAACACCAGGCCCGGCAGCCAGTGGGTGTCCTTGTCCAGCATCCGGAACCCGCCGCCGTGGACGTAGAGGATGGCGGGCAGCCTGCCGGTGCGCGGATCGGCGAGCGGGGAGGTGCGGAGCGGACGCCACACGTCGAGCAGGTGGAGCCGATCCCCGCTGTCGACGTAGGGCAGGTCGCGGAGCCGCTCCACCGCGTGCGGGTGGGGTCTCGCGGCCGGCAGGGCGGAGGACAGGCGGCCCGCGCCCCGGAAGAAGTTGTCCACCACCACGGCACCCGCGCGCCTGCGCACCCGGTCCCGCAGCGGGAGGCTCGTCACCGCCGCTGCCGGAACGCGAAGTGCGTCAGCACCTCGGCCACGTCGCGACCATGCCCGTCGAGGACCTTCACCGGGACCTCGATGTGGGCGTTGTTGGTGCGCAGCCCCTCCTTCACCCGGTCCAGCATCTCGGAGGTCACCGTGGCGTGCGCCGTCACGTCCTTGGTGGAGGGCAGGTAGTACTTGATGCGCGTGCTCTTCTGGAGGTGCACGAGGTTGGCGAGATCGGGGTGCGTCCCGAGCACGACCGCGGCCGCCAGCTCGCCGACGGCGAAGATCGCCGCGGAGTGGATCGCGCCGGCGTGGTTCGTGACCTGCTCGGACAGGGGGAGCCGAAGGACGAGGTGCCCGGTGCGGGCCTCCTCGGCGCGGATCCCGAGGGTGGACAGCATGGGCACGGACCGCAGCGTCCGGTCGAGGGCAGGGAGCATGGACGGCACGATATGGAGTGCGACGCACCCACGTCAACGCCGGAGCCGTGATGGCCACCGTGGATCACCGCCTCCCCGGGGCACCCGACCGCACCGACCTGCGCACCTTCGACCGCGCGGGCCTCCACGCCTGGCTCGCGGAGCAGCTCGGCGTGGACGAGGGCCTGTCGCTGCGCGTCTTCAAGCACCTGTGGCAGGACGGGCGCGACGATCCGCACAGCTTCCTGCGCGTCCGGCGCGACGTCCGGGAGCACCTCGCGCGGGTGGCGGGCGCGAGCCGGCTCCAGGCGGAGACGGTGCTCGACAGCGCCGACGGGACCCGGAAGTTCCTCTGGCGGCTGCACGACGGGCACGCGATCGAGAGCGTGCTCATCCCGGACGAGGACCGGCTCACGCTCTGCATGTCGACCCAGGTGGGCTGCGCGATGGGCTGCACGTTCTGCCTCACCGGGGACCTCGGGCTGATCCGGCACCTCACCGCAGCGGAGATCGCGCTGCAGCCCATGCAGGTGCAGGCCACGCTGCCGCCCGGGACGCGGATCACGAACCTCGTGCTGATGGGCATGGGGGAGCCGCTGCACAACCTCGAGAACCTCGTGCCGGCGCTGTCCGTCTGCCTGGACGACCACGCGCTCAACTTCAGCCACCGGCGGATCACGGTCTCGACGGTGGGCCTGGTCCCGAAGATGGCGGAGCTCGCGGCGGCGTTGCCCGTCAACCTCGCGGTCTCGCTGAACAGCACGACGGAGGAGCAGCGGCGGCAGGTGATGCCGATCACGCGGCGTCACTCGATGGCCGAGCTGCTGGACGCCTGCCGCGCCTTCCCGCTTCCCTCGGGCAAGCGGATCACGTTCGAGTACGTGATGTTCCGCGGCTTCAACGACAGCCTGGACGACGCGGCCCGCCTGCTCCAGCTCCTCCGCGGAATCCCGTCGAAGGTCAACCTCATCCCGTACAACGAGAACCCCGATCGTCCCTTGCTCCAGCGGCCCACGGACGCCGAGGTCAAGGCGTTCCAGCACGTCCTCGTGAGCCAGGGGATGTCGACGAGCATCCGCACCACGCGCGGCATCGACATCAGCGCGGCGTGCGGGCAGCTCGGCAAGGCTCGCCAACAGCTGGCGCTCGCGAGATAGCATCCCCGCGGGAGGAGCCGGGATGGCCAGGATCGGGATCGTCGGGGGATCGGGGCTGTACGCGCTCGACGGGCTGCAGGACGTCCGGGAGGAGGTCGTGGAGACGCCCTATGGGCCGACCTCCGACGTGCTGGTGCGCGGCCGGTTGGGCGACGCCGAGCTCGTGTTCGTCCCCCGGCACGGGCGCAAGCACAAGATGCTCCCCTCGGAGGTCCCGTACCGGGCCAACGTGTGGGCGCTCAAGTCGCTCGGCTGCGACTGGCTGATCTCGGTGTCGGCGGTGGGCTCGCTGCGCGAGGAGATCCACCCCGGCGACGCCGTGCTGGTCGACCAGTACCTCGATCGCACCCGCGGGACGCGCGCCTCGACCTTCTTCGGGGACGGTGTGGTCGCGCACGCCCCGTTCGGCGATCCGGTGTGCGACACCCTCCGCGTGTACCTCCGGCAGGCCTGCGAGGACGCAGGTGTCACCGTGCACGACCGCGGCACGTACGTCTGCATGGAGGGACCCGCGTTCTCGACGCGTGCCGAGTCCGAGCTGTACCGGTCCTGGGGTTGCTCGGTCATCGGGATGACGGCGATCCCCGAGGCCAAGCTCGCCCGCGAGGCGTCGATGTCGTACGCGACCCTCGCCTTCGCCACGGACTACGACTGCTGGCACACGGGGCACGACGCGGTGACGGTCGACCAGGTGATCGCGGTGCTGATGGCGAACGTCGAGAAGTCGCGCCAGGTCCTCCGCCACGCGGTGGAGCTCGTGGCGGCGCACCCGGGCCCGGCGCCGGGGCACGACGCGATGCGCACCGCGCTGCTCACGCCGGTCGACGCGATCGAGCCCGAGGACCACCAGCGGCTGGGGCCGATCCTCCACGCCATCCTCGCGGGGCGCTGAGCGTGGGGCGAGGCGCGACCATCCGTGCTCGCCGGCTCGCGCTGGGGCGTAGCCTCGAGCAGGTGTCCGCCTCGACGAAGATCCCCGTGGCCCACCTCGAGGCGATCGAGGAGGACCGGGTCGAGGACCTCCCCGCCGGACCGTACGCCGCGGCCTACCTCCGCGCGCTCCAGTCCGAGCTCGAGCTGGACGCCTCGAGCGAGTCGGAGCCCGAGCCGGCGACCGCCCCTCCGTCCGGTGCCCCGCTGTGGCTCGTCCGCGCCATCGCGGGCGCGAGCGTCATCGGCCTGATCATCGTCCTCGCCTCCTTCACCTGGGAGCGCCTCGCGCACCGCATCGCGCCCGGCACCCCGGTGGATGCGCCACCCGACCAGGTCGTCGTCATCCAGCCCCTCCGCACCACGACGCTTCGCGTGGTGACGGACGGCGAGCCCCGCCACGAGGGACAGGTGTCGGGCGGTCAGCGGCTCGAGTTCGAGGCCCGGGACAGCATCGAGGTGGAGGTCCGCGCCATCTCGGACGTGAAGCTCGAGTGGAACGGCCAGGAGATCGTGCCCCAGGGCCGACAGGACGCGCCGCGGCGGCTGGTGTTCCAGGACGACGACGACGCGACGCCGCTCGGGGCCCTGGTCCCGCGGTGACGGGGAGCGCCGAGCTCGACGCGATCGTCGTCGGCTGGGTGGACGTGGGGGAGTCCGATCGCATCCTGCGACTGCTGTCGGCGGAGGAGGGGAGGGTGGCGCTCTCCGCGCGGCGCGTACGGGGGAGCTCGCGCATGGCCGGGTTGTTCGAACTCGGCGCCGCGGTTCGCGTCCAGCGGGCCCGGGGGCGTGGCGGCCACTGGGTGCTGCGCTCCGCCGAACGCCTGGGAGGGCCGCGGCGCGCCCGGGAGGATCTCGAGCGGATCGCCCTCCTCGGCTACGGGTGCGAGCTGTGCGCCGCGCTCGCGCCGGAGGCGGCCGCAGCCGAAAAGCTCCATGGGCTGCTGTTGGCCTGGCTCGACCTGTTGGAGGCGCCCGCTGCGATCGGGCCCACGGCGCGCCCTGCGCTCGAGGCCAAGGCCCTGACCTTCGCCGGGTTGATGCCGGCGATCACCCGGTGCGCCGCGTGCGGCGAGGCGCTGGAGGAGCCGGTCGTGTTCGATCCGGAAGCCGGGGGCGCGCTGCATGCACGGTGCGGGGGAGGTGCTCCCGTGCGGCTGGGCGGTCTGCGGGCGCTCGAGGTGGCGCGTCGCACCCCGTTGGCCGAAGGCGCGGGCCTCCCGCCCCTCGATCTGCCCCGGTGGCTGCTCGGTGGCTTCGTCACCTGGCAGCTGGGGCGGCCCCTCCAGTCCCGGGCGCTGCTGGAGGCGTTGGGATAGGGAGCGCGCATGCCCGGTGTGCTCCCGTTGCTGCTCCTGAGTGCCTGCGAGGTCCCGCAGGACGTGATCCTCACCGGGGTGGTCTGGAACGGCCCCGGAGACACCGCGCCCTCGCTGCCCGAGGCCGAGGTGACTGTCCTCGACGAGCTCGGTGAGCCGCTCGGGACGACGATGGCGGACGCCGACGGCGCGTTCTCCCTCACGGTGGCCGGTGGGGACAGCGTCTTCGTGGTGATCCGCCGTGACGGGTACGCGACGAGCAGCTTCCCCGGGGTGCTCGGCATCGGTGAGCAGCGCGCCGAGGACCACACGCTGTACGCCGTCCCGCTCGAGCAGGTCGAGGCGGCGCGGGCGACCTGGGCCGGGTGCGCCGGCACCGAGTCGGCGCAGGGGATCTCCTACGGCGATGTCCGCGTCTTCGACCTGGTGGACGACGTGACCGGCGAGCACCCCTCCGTCGGCACCGCGACGATCACGGTGATCGCGGAGCGCGAGAGCGACGATCGCGCCGGCTGTTACCTCGACGCCTTCGGAGAACGGTACGAATCTCGTCGCACCGTCACGGGGCCGGCGGGTCGCTTCGCCACGTTCGATCTGGTGCCGGGGCTGCATCGGATCCAGGTCGACTACACCGGCGTCGGCTGGTCGGATCAGCTCTCCTACCCGATGTGGATCCCCGACGATCCGGTGTCGGTGGCGCCCTGGTTCCCCCTATGGGTCGAATTCCGGTTCTGATCCCCTGTCGTCGGATCCCTTGCCGCGAAACGCGCCGTGGCCTACTCTCCCGTCGTCGCGACGGAGCGACGCCACAACGAACGCGAGGGAATCCAAGCCATGGGCGAGATGATCACGAAGCCGGACGCCAACCCCATCCTCCTGGCGGTCCTCAACCTGGCCATCTGCGGGATCCCGGTCGGCTACTTCATGATGGGGCAGACGAAGAAGGGAATCGCCGCCCTGGTGTACACCTGGCTGCTGTCGATGATCGGTGGCATCGGCCTGATCCTGGTGTGGGTGTGGGCCTACGACGCCTACCTCCTGGGCCAGAAGCTGGCGGCGGGGGAGTCGATCTCCGACACCGAGAACGGCCTCGACTTCCTCAACATGCTCCCCGGCTTCAAGTAGGAGGCTGCTCGGGCGCGGCTGGGGGAGGCATGGACCGCTCGCACTGGCGCGAGCCACGCGGTAGAGTCGCGGTCGCCGTGCGCACCCGCCCCCGCCACGTCTGGTCGCTTCGAGCGGTCCCGGGTCCCTGCCCGGGACGCGACGCCGTTGCCACGACCCCTGCGCGGATTCCTCGCGATCCGTCGATCAGGGGTCGTCGTGTGGCAGACCCTGGAGGCTGCGCGTGATCGACGAGATGCGCTCCAGCTTCGGGATGCCGCTTCGGCTCGCCATGCACTCGGACACGGGCCGTGTGCGGACGAACAACGAGGACAGCCACGGTCACGCCTGGCTCCCCGATGGCTCGCTGTTCGTGGTGGTCGCCGACGGGATGGGCGGTCACGAGGCCGGGGAGGTCGCCTCGGGCCTCGCGGTCCAGGTCCTCGAGGAGGTGGTCAGTCGCGACGCCGTCTCCGACCCTCGCGAGCGGCTGTACCACGGGCTGCTCGAGGCCAACGAGGCGATCCTCCAGGAGGGCCGCGCCAGCGGGACGCGCGGCATGGGGACCACCACGGTGGCCGCCATCCTCAAGGGGCCCGAGGTCCACATCGGCCTGGTGGGGGACTCGCGCCTCTACCACATCCGTCGCGGTCACCTGATCTGGCGCACCCTGGACCACACGCGGGTCCAGATGTTGGTGGATCACGGCGAGATCCCCGAGGACGACGCCCGCCACCACCCGGACGCGGGCATGCTCACGCGGGCGCTCGGTCACTCGCGCATGGCGGACGGACGGCCGCTGGTGCCGGACGTGCTCGCGGAGCCGCTCCACATCGAGGGTGCCGACGCGCTGGTCATGTGCAGCGACGGCCTGCACGACCTGCTCGAGGACTGGGAGATCGGCCAGGTGGTCGCCGGGCGCGAGCCGCTCGATGCCGCTCAGGAGCTCGTGCGCCTGGCCTGCGAGCGCGGTGGCCACGACAACGTCACCGTCGCGGTGGTGGTCGCGGGCGATCGCGCCGGCGAGTACGACGCCGACTGGTCCCCCCCGTCCTGGGAGCCGTCGGAGGTCCAGGTCGAGCAGACGTACGACGAGATCCCCCTCGGGGAGATCACCGCGGCGGCGGAAGCTGCCCCGTCGGCCGGCGGACGCTCCAAGACGCCGCTGATGTTGGGGATCGCCGCGATGGGTGGGTTCGCGGTGGTGGCCGTGGTGCTCGCCGCGATCGCGCTGGTCATCGCGCTCGTGTTCTGGGCCTGGTCGACCTGACCCGACGCCCGTGAACGAGGGTCAGCGGCGCGCGAAGTAGAGCAGACCGATCGCGATCACCACGACGACGGCTGCGAGCACGGCACCCATCCAACGACGGTCGGGTTCCTCGACGGGCGGCTGACCCACCTGGGATCCGCTGGACGCGGGCGCCGGCGGTGGCGTGGCGGCGCGAGGGGCGCCCGCGGGGGTCGCCTTCCGATCGGTGGGGGCCGGGGTCGCGCGCGGTGCCCCCGCCGGCGTGCTCGAGCGAGGTGCGGAGTCCTGCGAGCGATCCGCGGGATCGATCTCCTCGGTGACGCGCCCGTCCTCGTTGGCATCACCCGGCTCGAAGGGCTGGAGCGCTCGCGGGTTGGGCTCGGTGTCCTCCCCGTCGAACAGGTCACCCTTCCCGAACGGGGGGAGGGTGGCGTCCTCGTCGGGGAGCCGGAGATCCTCCACGCCGACCTCGCGCGAGGCGGGCATGACCGGCGTGGCCACGTCCTCCTCCACCCAGTCCGGGCCCTCCCAGGTCGCGACGATCACCGTGATGTTGTCGTGGCCGCCGCGATCGAGCGCCACCTGGACCAACCGCTCGACCACGTCCTCGGTGGAGCCCTCGGTGACCATGCCGCCGAGCTCTTCGTCCTCCACGAGGTCCGAGAGGCCGTCCGAGCACACGAGGATCCGGTCGCCGTGCATCAGCTTCCACGGGTACCCCAGGGCCCCGGGCCGCACGGTCTGCTCGTCGGGGGAGCGGCCCCCGAGCGCGCGGGTCACGACGTGCGCGAGCGCGCTCGCCTTCGCCTGGGCCGCCGTGATCTGGCCGGCGTCCACGAGCTCCTCGACCAGCTTGTGGTCCCGCGTACGCTCGACGACGCGGCCCTGGCGCACGAGGTACGCGCGGGAGTCGCCCACCCAGGTGACGTGTGCTGCGCCGTCCTGCACGTACACCATGACGGCCGTGGAGCCCGGCTGGCCCTCGCCCACGCGGCAGAGCCGGTCGCGCACCACGTCGTCCGCCATCCGGAGCGCGTGGCGCATGCGATCGGTCGGGAAGCCGCTCTGGCGCGCGAGCTCCTCCGTGATCACCTGCACCGCCAGCGCGCTCGCCTCGTCACCGCGACCCATGCCCCCCATCCCGTCGCAGACGAGCAGCACACGCGCACCGTCCTCCAGATCGAGGAGGGCGTGGCTGTCTTCGTTCTTGGGGTGGTGCAGTCCGACGTTGGTGGCGGAACGCGCCTGGAGGGGCAGGGCCATCGTGGCGGTGACCTCGGCCGCCACCATAGTGCAAGGTGGGTCGTGTAGCCAATCGCTTGACTGCAAGTGGCGTCGTCGCTACCCTCGAAGGAGGAGGGAGTCCCGCGGGATGAAGTCGCGGAGAACCCAGGCCCTTCCCATCGAACCGTCGGTATTCTCCGGCGGGGATGCCTCGCCCGGAGGAGGCGGCACCGGCACGTGCGGCTCCGAGCAACGGACCGTTGCCATCGTGGGACACCGAGGCGTCGGCAAGACGCAGCTGTGCGAGCTGCTCCTGGCCGACACGGGCGCCATCCGTGCGCAGGGGACCACCGAAGCGGGGACGACGCTGCTCGACGCGAGCCCCGAGGCGCGGCACCACCGCCAATCGGTCGAGGTGAGCAGTGCCTGGCTCGAGCTGGGCAGCGGTCGCGGCAGCCAGGTGGCGTTGCGGGACGCGCTCCCGGCGTGCCGCATCCAGGTCGTCGACACCCCAGGCGCGGCCTTCCTCTCGGCGATGCGAGACGTGGCGCTGTCCGCCGCCGACGGGGCGCTGGTCGCGGTGGACGCGGTCCACGGGGTCCAGCTCGGCACCGAGGACGCGCTGGCTGCGGCGGCGCGTTGTCGGATCCCGGTGCTCGCGGTCGCGACCGGCATCGATCGTGGGCTGCAGGAGGGGCTGGCCGAGGAGCTCGGCAAGGTCGCCGGCATCCGCGCGGTCCACGTCCACGAGCCGGTGGAGGAGGACGGACACCTGATCGGGCTGCTGGACGTCGTGGGCGACCGGCTCCTGCGGTATGCCGAGGACGGAAGCGGCGCGTTCTCGCCCGAGCCCGTCCCTCCCACGCTGAAGCAGGTGCGCGACCTGGCGCTGGAGCGGGTCGCCGAAGCGGTCGCGGTCACCGACGACGCGTTGCTGGAGCACTACCTCGAGTACCTCGAGCTGCCCCTCGACCTCCTCCGCGACGGGCTCGCGCGCGCCGTGCGCAGCCGCGCGCTGCTGCCGATCCTGCTCTGCAGCTCGGTGCGCGGGGTGGGTGGCGTGCCGCTGCTCTCCGCGATCGCCGAGTGGCTGCCCTCGCTCGACGAGGTTCCGCGCGAGGTCGTGGACCACGACGGCAGCCGGGACACCATCGATCCCGACGGGTCCTTCGTCGCGCGGGTGATCGCCTCGCACGTGGACGACAGCGGGGATCGCTGGCACGAGCTGCGCATCCTGGCCGGCCGTCCGCCGAAGGGCGACTGGGTGGACGCCCGGACCGGGGAGCGCCACCGCATCCGCAAGCTGTACCAGGTGCGCGGCCCGCGTCGATCCACGTTCCAGGACCCTCGCGCGGGCGCCGTCGTGGGGACGTGGGATCCGCTCCCGGTGCGGGTGGGAGCCACGCTGACCGCGGGCGAGCGCCGCGAGCTCGTGCCGGTGTCCACCCGCCCGCCGATGGTCGCGCGCGCGCTGCGGTGGGTGTCGAGCAGCCCGTCGGCGCTGGCGAAGGCCGAGCCCCTGTTGCAGGCCGTCGTCCGCGCCGATCCGGGGCTCGAGCTGCACAGCGACGAGGGGACCGGCGCGCTGCTCCTCGCGGGCGCCGACGAGACCCACCTGCGCCTGGCGGTCGAGCGCCTCGATCGCCTGGGAGCGCAGGCGACGCTCGAGCTCCCGCCGGTCGGCTACGTCGAGACGCCGATCACCGCGGTCCGTGGGGTCGAGGGGGTGCACCGCAAGACCGACGGTGACGGGCTGGTCGAGGAGTTCGGCCGGTGCGAGGTGAGCCTGTCCCCGACCGATCCGGGCGTGGGCGCCCGCTTCGTGGACCAGATCGGTGACGTGGAGGACGACCTTCCCCGCAGGTACCGGCCCGCGATCGACGAAGGCGCGCGCACTGCGCTGAAGCACGGTCCCACCGCGGGGTATCGCGTGATCGGGGTGGAGCTCGCGCTCACCGGCGGCGACTACGACATGCTCCAGTCGACCGACGATCACTTCCGGATGGCTGGCCACCGCGCCGCTCGCACCGCTCTGGAGCGCGTGGGGACGCGGCTGCTCGAGCCGTGGTGGGAGGTGCAGGTCGACACGCCGCAGCACGCGCTGGGCGACGTGATCAGCGACATCTCCGCCCACCGCGGGCGGATCCTCGGGATGGAGGTGGTCGAGGGCAACACGCGCCTCGTCGCCGCCTGCCCGTACCGCGAGCTGCGGACGTTCGGGACGCGCCTGCAGACGCTCACCGGCGGTCGCGCCACCTTCCGCGGGCAGGAGAGCCACTACGAGCCCCTCCCGCCGCACCTCGTCACCGAGGTGATCCATGCCTCGCCGTTCCGGCGTGAGGCGGCGCGTTGAGAGGCGGGCCTTGGTGACCTGGGCCCCTCGACCCGATAGGCTCCAGGAGGGTGGCGTTCGCGCCACGATCGAGGTGGACGATCCCGACCGACACTGACGAGCGGGCGCAGCAGCGTGGCGGTCGCCAGACGCGTACCGTCCGGTTCGACGACAACGGCCTGCTCCGTGAGCTGGTCGGCGAGTTCGGCAGCCACCTGAAGCTGTTGTCGAGCGCGTTCGACGTCTCCGTCGAGCAGCGGGGCAGCGAGATCCGCGTCTCCGGTGACGACGAGGACCGCGCCGACCTCGTGGTCCGCCTGCTCGGCGAGCTCGGCGCGCTGGCGCGGCGCGGACACGGCCTGCAGGCGAGCGACGTGGAGCACGGCATCCGCATCCTCAAGTCCGATCCGGACGCGAGCCTGGTGGCCTACTTCGAGGACGCGATCGTCGTGAACCTCGAGGGACGCCCCATCTGCGCCCGTTCGGCCGGTCAGCGGGAGTACGTCCGCGCCCTGCGCTCGCACGACCTGGTCTTCGGCCTCGGTCCCGCCGGCACCGGCAAGACCTACCTCGCGGTCGCGGCGGCGGTGGCGGCCCTCAAGCGCGGATCGGTGCGCCGGCTCGTGTTGACCCGGCCCGCGGTCGAGGCAGGCGAGAAGCTCGGCTTCCTCCCGGGCGATCTCAACGAGAAGGTCGATCCGTACCTGCGTCCGCTCCACGACGCGGTGGCCGACATGCTCCCGCCGGACCGCATCGCCCGGATGACCGAGAAGCGGCTCATCGAGGTGGCGCCGCTCGCGTTCATGCGCGGTCGAACCCTGTCGCACGCGTTCGTCATCCTCGACGAGGCCCAGAACACCACCCGCGAGCAGATGAAGATGTTCCTCACCCGCCTGGGTGAGGGCTCGCGCATGGTCATCACCGGCGATCCGACGCAGATCGATCTGCCCCGCAAGCGCGACAGCGGGTTGATTCACGCGCTGAAGGTGCTGGACGGCGTGAGCATGGTGGGCACCGCTCGCCTGACCGGGGCCGACGTCGTGCGGCACCCGATCGTGGCTGCGGTCGTCGACGCCTACGCCCGGTTCGAGGAGGCGCAGCAGGACGCGACGGGTTCGGGGCAGGGGTCTTGAAGCGGCCCGCTCGGCTGGGCGGGGAGCGCTCCCCGGACGCGGCCGGGCCCGGGCCCTCCGCGGCGCCGTCGCCGATCACGGCGTGGTTGATGAGCGACGATCTGCGTCGCCTGCTGGTCTTCGTCGCGCTCTGTGCCGGCGTCGCGCTGCTCGTGGTGGACCTGGCGCGCCCGCCCGACGCGGAGCTGCGCGTGGGCGACGTGGCCGAGCGTACGGTGAAGTCCCCGCTGACGTTCAGCTTCCCCGATCACGCGGGGTACGAGCGCGCCCGAGAGGCCGCCCGGGAGGCTGCTCCTCCGGTCTACGTCCTGCGCACGGACCTCGTGGAGGACCGTCACGAGCGGATCCGCCAGGCGTTCGCCGCCGGGCGTGGCCGCGTGGCCGAGCTCGGCGGGGGAGCGCTGACCGAGGACCTCGAGCTCCTCGTCGTCCAGTCCTTCCTCGACCCGTTGCGGGTTCAGCTCGCGGACGACGACGTCCGGGCGCTGATCCACGGCGGGTTCTCGCGTTCGACCGAGGATCTCGCCCATCGGCTGTTCGATCAGGCGATGCAGGACGCGATGGTCGTGGTCTCGCGGGACCAGCTGCCCTCGGATCGCCGTCCGCTCGTGCTGATCCGGCTCGGGGGCGAGGAGCGCTCCGAGTCGGTCGTGACGGACCTCGACGCGTTCGTGGTCCCCGAGACCGTCCGTCAGCGCGTGAGCCTGTCGCTGATGAACGCCAAGGTGGCGACGGGGCCGGCCACCGACGCCGCCGCCGGGCTGGCCCGCGCGCTCGTCACCGCCAACGTCAGCTACGACCCGCTCGAGACCGAAGAACGGCGGGAAGCTGCTGCTGCGGCGGTCCCGCTCGGCCTGATCACGGTCAAGCGCGGGCAGATCCTGCTGGCCGCGGGGCAGGTGGTCACGCCCGACGACCTCGAGCTCTACACCGCGCTGCAGCAGCAGAGCGGAGAGCACGACCCGATCCTCGAGGCGCTGGCGCTGGCCCTGTTCTACGGGATGCTGATCGCGGCGATCTACCACTTCGCGTCCAGCTGGCTCGCCGGCTTCTCGACGCGGGTGCGCGACGTGGCCGCGGGGGCCGGGCTGCTCCTGCTCGTCACGCTGCTCGCCCGGGTGACGGTCGCCAGCAGCGAGGCCGTCGCGACCATCGTGGGGTACGAGGCCGAGGCTCGCAGCGTGTGGTTCCTGGTGCCCGCCGCCGGGACCGTGATGCTGGTCCGCCTGCTGCTCGGCGTCCCGTGGACGTTGCCCTTCGTGGTCGCGGCCGCGGCCGCCTGCGGGCTCGTGATGGACCTGCAGGCGCTGCCGGTGGTGTTCTTCCTGGTCAGCGGTGCCGCGGCGGCCTCCGCGGTGGAGCACACCCGCGAGCGGATCGCGGTCGTGCGCGCTGGCGCCGCGGTCGGCGTCGTCAACGCGGTCGCGGTCCTCCTCATCCACCTCGTCCAGCTCTTCGTCTCGGAGGGAGAGCTCTCGCTCGCGACGACGATGCGGCCGTTCTGGTCGATGACCTTCGCCTTCACGGGCGGCCTGCTCTCGTCGTTCCTCGTGCTCGGGCTGGTGCCGCTGTTCGAGAGCGCGGGCTTCGTCACCGACTACCGCCTGATGGAGCTCGCGAACCTGAACCACCCGCTGCTCCGCCAGCTCATGCTCCGCGCCCCCGGCAGCTACCACCACTCCGTCATCGTGGGGACGCTGGCCGAGGCGGGCGCCGAGGCCATCGGTGCGAACGCGCTGGTGGCCAAGGTCGCGTCCTACTTCCACGACATCGGGAAGTCGCTCAAGCCGCAGTACTTCGTGGAGAACCAGCACGGCGTGAACAAGCACTCCGAGCTGACCCCGGAGCAGTCCGCGGCCGTCATCATCGCCCACGTCGTCGAGGGTGGACGGATGGCGCGCGAGCACCGCCTGCCGCAGCCGATCGTGGACAACATCTACATGCACCACGGCACGGGCCTGCTGCAGTACTTCTACGCCGAGGCGAGCGAGCGCGAGGGCCGGGCGATCGACGAGACCCCGTTCCGGTACCCGGGACCCAAGCCGAACACCCGCGAGGCAGGCGTGATCATGCTCGCGGACAAGGTCGAGGCCGCGACGCGGACCCTGCGGACGCCGGACGAGGCCCACATCCAGGCCATGATCGGCCGCATCGTCAGCTCGGTCGTGGCCGACGGCCAGTTCTCCGAGTGCCCGCTCACCCTGCAGGAGATCCACACGGTCGCGGACACGTTCGTCCGCGTCCTGGTCGCCATCTACCACCAGCGCATCGAGTACCCGCAGACCGCGGATCTCTCTCGCTCCGTCAGCCACGCCGCCGCCGCCGCGGAGGTCCCGCGGGAGGCGACGATCACGCTCGAGATGTCGACGAAGCAGGTGCGCCCTCAGTCGAGCCAGCACACCCCCGCACCCGTCCCCGAGCGCACGGCCCCGTCGGAGGCCGCGGAGGCCGCCGAGCCCGATCCCGTGGACTACGAGGCGGTCGAGCACCTGCCGCTCGACGTGGCCCGTCCGGGCTCGCACGCCGGTGCCCCGCCCCGGGAGCGCGGCCGCTGATGCCGGTGAGCACGACGGTCCAGGGACGTGGCCCGAAGGTCGATCGCCGCCGGCTCGCGATGGATGCGCGGACGCTCCTCGGTCTCGTCGGGCTGCCACGCACCGAGCTCTCGGTGATGCTCTGCGACGACGCCACCATCGCGCCGCTGAACGAGGCCTGGCGGGGCAGGGACGCCCCGACCGACGTCCTGAGCTTCCCCCAGGAGGAGGCCGAGCGCCCCGGCGTCTTCGCGACGCCGCCGATGGTGCTCGGCGACATCGTGATCTCGACCGAGACCGCTGCCCGCCAGGCCGACGAGCACGGCCACGACCTCGAGACCGAGGTCCGGGTGCTGCTCGCGCACGGGCTGCTCCACCTCGTGGGCCACGATCACGAGGACGACGAGGTGCTCGCGGCCGGCATGCGGGAGGAGGAGCGCCGGCTGCTCGACGCGCTGGGCATCGACGCCGAGGCTGCCCTGATCCATCGCGCGAGTTAGGCGGGCGCCCATGTACGACGAACTCAAGACCCGCATCAAGCCCACCTCGGAGCGCATCGAGCAGCTCTGGAGGCATCTTTGACATCGGGACCAAGCAGGCCCGAATCGAGGATCTCGACCGCCAGGCGGTGATGCCCGGCTTCTGGGACGACAACGATCGCGCCCAGGCCGTGCTCAAGGAGAAGGGCCAGATCGAGCGGATGGTGTCCGACTGGCAGGAGCTCGCCCGGCTCCGCGACGACGCCGCCACGCTGATCGAGCTCGGCGAGGAGGCCGAGGACCCGTCGATGGCCGACGAGGTGGCCACCACCCTCGAGCAGCTGGAGGAGCGCCTCCGCTCGCTCGAGACGCGGCGCATGCTGTCGGCGGAAGAGGATCGCATGGACGCGATCGTCGAGATCAACGCCGGCGCGGGCGGCACCGACGCCGCCGACTGGGCCGACATGCTGCTCCGGATGTACGGCCGGTGGGCGGAGCGCCAGGGCTTCCAGAGCGAGCTGCTCGATCTGTCGCCGGCCGATCCGGCGGGGATCCGCAGCGCCGTGCTCGCGATCCGCGGGCCGTACGCCTTCGGATACCTCCAGTCCGAGTCCGGGGTGCATCGCCTGGTGCGCATCTCGCCGTTCGACAAGGACGCTCGCCGTCAGACCGCGTTCGCCGCCGTCACGGCGTATCCGGACATCGACGACAGCATCGAGATCGACCTCAACCCGGCCGACATCGAGATGGAGGCCATGCGGTCCTCCGGCGCCGGCGGGCAGCACGTCAACACCACGGACTCCGCCGTCCGGCTGCGCCACGTCCCGTCGGGCATCGTGGTCGTCTGTCGCGCCGAGCGCTCGCAGCACAAGAACCGCGACAAGGCGATGAAGATGCTGCGCGCCAAGCTGTACCAGCAGGAGCTGGAGAAGCGGCAGGCGGCGCAGGCCGAGGTCGACGCGAAGAAGAAGAAGATCGACTTCGGCAGTCAGATCCGGTCGTACGTCATGCAGCCGTACCAGCAGGTGAAGGATCTCCGCACCGAGGTCGCGCAGACCGACATCCAGCGCGTGCTCGACGGTGACCTGAACACCTTCATGGAAGCGTGGTTGGCCGCGCGCGCCGAGGGCGCCATCGACGCCTGACGCCCACCTGGATGGTGACGCCGGCTGTCCGCGCTGTTACCCGCGCACCCCATGGGGAGCGCACAGCTCAGGTGGACGTCCGACCGCGGATTCGAGGTCGACGTCGAGGTGTCCGACGACGAGGTGGCCCTGCGGCTGCTCGCTGTTCCCGTGCCCGCTGACGGCACGCTGGAGCTCGAGCAGGGGGTGGATCTCGATCGCCTGGACATCCTGTTCAAGGCCTTCGTCGAGATCCAGGGGGAGTCGGCTCAGCTGCAGGACGCGCGCCTGAAGCTGCTCCGCGACCCGGACGGGATGTTCCTGGAGATCGACGCGCGCTGCGAGGACATGGAGACCGGCGAGACGGTCCCGTGGATCGCCAGGGTGGAGGTGCAGCTGCCTCCCGGCGTGCCGGAGAAGGGCGGCCCCAAGCCGATGCCCACCAACGAGGACGATCTCGACTGGGAAGACGAGACCACCCTCGAGCGCCTCGTGGTGTCCGGACCGGAGACCCCGGTCGATCCCGAGCGCACCGCGCGTCCGCGCTCGAAGGAGGAGGGAGCGCAGACGGGGCTGCAGGCCCTGCTCAAGGCGCTGTCCAGCCTCGACGACGAGGACGAGCCCAGCGAGATCACGGAGGAGCCCTCCGAGGAGCTCCCGCGCCCCATCCCCGAGCCCGTCGAGGAGCCGTCGGAGGAGCTCGAGGGCGACGATCAGTCCATGGGCGCGGTCGGTGAGGCGCGCTCGCTGCTCAAGCTGCTGATCGACGGCGATCACCTCGAGCTCGAGGACGACGGCGATCTCGACGCGCTCGCGGAAGGGGTGGTGGAGATCCTCGCTCTGCCCTGGTCCGCGGAGCGCAAGGCCCACCGGCTGTCGGAGTGGCTGCTCGCCCAGGACGGCGTCGCGGATCTGTACATCGGCGACGACGATCTCGCTGAGATCCTCGATCGCTGGTAGGGCCGAGGACGGGAGTAGCGGTGTTCGAGTTCGACGAGAAGCTTCTGGCCAAGGCCACCGCCCTGCGCGAAGCGGGCATCGAGCCCTGGCCCAACGGCCTGGTGGTGACCCACACCACCGAGGACGTGCGGACCGGGTGGCCCGATCTGGCGCCCGACACCAACCTCGAGGACACCGACGTGTCCCTCGGCGGTCGGGTCATGTTCCGGAACCGGCTGGGCCGCGCGCTCTTCCTGCGCATCCAGGACCGCGCGGGCAAGCTCCAGATCTACGTCCGAAAGGAGGTCGTGGGCGACGAGGTGTTCGAGCAGCTCAAGGGGCTCGACATCGGCGACTTCGTGTGGGCCCGCGGCTTCGTGATGACCACGCGCACGGGCGAGCTGTCCGTGCAGGTCCGAGAGGCCCGACTCGCCGCCAAGGCGATGACCCCGTTCCCCGACAAGTGGCACGGGTTCCAGGACACCGAGCTGCGCAGCCGCCAGCGGTACGTCGACCTGTTCATGAACGAGGAGTCGCGCGAGGTGTTCCGCCGTCGTTCGCGGATCGTCTCGTTCATCCGTGACTTCTTCCACGCTCGGGACTACCTCGAGGTGGAGACGCCGATGATGCAGGTCATCCCCGGCGGGGCCAACGCGCGCCCGTTCGTCACGCACCACAACGCGCTCGACATCGACCTGTACCTGCGGATCGCGCCCGAGCTGTACCTCAAGCGCCTGGTGGTCGGCGGCTTCGAGCGGGTGTTCGAGATCAACCGGAACTTCCGGAACGAGGGGGTGTCCACGCGGCACAACCCCGAGTTCACGATGCTCGAGTTCTACCAGGCCTGGGCGACGTACGAGGACCTGATCGCGCTGACCGAGGAGCTGCTGTCCGCGCTGGTTCCCGAGGTCTGCGGCTCGTCGGTCGTGCCGTTCGGCGATCTGCGGATCGACTTCACCGCGCCGTTCCGCAGGGCCGACATGGACGAGTTGATCGCGGAGAAGACGGGCCTGTCGCGCGGCGACCTGCGGGATCCCGCCACCATCCGCGCCTGGTGGCTCGCGAGCGGCCGGGCCGACAGCGACGAGCTGCCGACGACCATGGGTCGTTGGTGGGAGCTGCTGTTCGAGGAGCTGGTCGAGCAGACGCTCGTGAATCCCACGTTCGTGACGGGGTTCCCGACCGAGATCTCGCCGCTGTCCCGCCGCAACGACGCCGATCCCACGGTCGTCGATCGGTTCGAGCTGATCGTCGCCGGCCGCGAGATCGCCAACGCCTTCTCGGAGCTCAACGACCCGGTCGACCAGGCGCAGCGCTTCGAGGCCCAGGTCCGCGCGCGGGAGTCGGGCGACGAGGAGGGCATGCTCTTCGACGCGGACTACATCCGCGCCCTCACCTACGGCATGCCCCCGACGGCGGGGGAGGGGATCGGCGTGGACCGGCTCGCCATGCTGCTGACGGATCGCACCTCGATCAAGGAGGTCATCCTCTTCCCGACGCTGCGTCCGGAGCACGGGTGAAGCCCGCGGAGGCCGAGGACGCGCCGCCGTCGTCGGCCCACGTCGACTTCGAAGCACTGCCGGCCGTCCGCGGCGGATCCACCTTCGGCACCGAGTGGTGGATCGCGATGAGCCACCTGCGCTCGAAGAAGTCGGAGACCTTCCTGTCGGCCACGACGCTGCTGTCCATCCTGGGCGTGACGGCGGGCGTCGCGATGCTCAACTGGGTCATCGCGGTCATGACCGGCTTCGAGGACGACCTGCGGGACAAGATCCTCGGCGCCAACGCCCACGTCGTGGTGTTCCGCTTCGGCGGCAACGTCATCGACCTCGACCCCACGATGGAGAAGATCGACGCCGTCGACGGCGTGGTCGCCTCCGCTCCCTTCGTCTACACCGAGATGATGCTGCGCAGCCCCTGGAGCGGCACCGGCGTCATCCTCAAGGGCGTCGATCCCGAGCGCACCGGCGCCGTGACGCACCTCGTGGCCGATCTGTCCGAGGGGTACGACCCGAGCCACACCCACCTCGTGCAGTACGCCGACGGTGATCTGGCGACCCGCAGGGAGGTCCTGCTCCACCTCGGCGATCCGTTCCCGCCGATGGGGCTCGACAACGCGCCGTTGCCGGACACCCCGGACGAGCCGTCGCTCCCGGGCATCGTCATCGGCACCGAGCTGCGCGACCACCTGCAGGTCCGGCCGGGCGACAAGGTGCAGATCGTCAACCCGCTCGGCTCGGGCACCGGTCCGATGGGTATGCCCACGCCGTCGGTCCGCAGCGTCCGCATCGCGGGGGTCTTCGACTCCGGGATGTTCGAGTACGACACGAAGTGGACCTACGTGACCAACGCGCTGGCGCAGGACTTCCTGAAGGTCGGCGACACGGCCACCGGCATCGAGGTCAAGGTCGACGACATCGACGACGTCGAGCGGATCGCGAGGGACATCGAGGGCGCGCTCGGGTATCCGAACTACGCCCGCCACTGGAAGAACCTCAACGCCAAGCTGTTCGCTGCGCTCGAGCTCGAGAAGTGGGTCATGGGCCTGCTGCTCAACATGATCGTCGTGAACGCCGGCCTGCTCATCGTCACCACGCTCATCATGGTGGTCATCACGAAGGGCCGCGAGATCGCGATCCTCAAGGCGATGGGGGCGAGCTCGGGCACGATCATGCGCATCTTCGTGATGGAGGGCTCCGCCATCGGCCTGGTCGGCACCGTGCTCGGGACCATCGGCGGGCTGGCGGGCTGCGCCTTCCTCGACCGATACGAGTACCCCCTGGAGACCGACGTCTACTACCTCGACACCCTCCCCGTGGTCGTCGATCCGAAGGCGGTGGCGGTCATCGCCGTCGGGGCCTTCGTCATCTGCTTCCTCTGCACGATCTACCCGGCCTGGCGGGCCAGCCGCCTCGACCCGGTCGAAGCCCTCCGGTACGAGTGATGGCAGGCGTCTCCGTCCGCATCCGCGGGCTGTCCAGGACCCACCGCAAGGGCCAGCAGCTCATCCGAATCCTCGACGACGTGGACCTCGAGCTCGCGGCTGGTGAGCGCGTCGCCGTGGTCGGGCCCTCAGGGAGCGGCAAGTCCACGTTCCTGCACCTCCTCGGCCTGCTCGACGAGCCCAGCAAGGGCACGGTGGAGATCGATGGGCGGATGGCGCACGGGATGAGCGCGAACGAGCGCGCCCGGGTGCGCAACGATCGCATCGGCTTCGTGTTCCAGGCGCACAACCTGCTCCCCGAGCACACGGCGGTCGGCAACGTCTCCATCCCCGTCCGGCTGGGCGGCGGCTCCCCGTCGGTGGCGGAGGCGCGTGCGCGCGCGCTGCTCGCGGCCGTCGGCCTCGGGCACCGCCTCGACCACAAGCCGGGGGAGATGTCGGGCGGCGAGCAACAGCGCGTCGCCATCGCCCGCGCGCTGGTCATGGCGCCGGGCCTCGTCCTCGCCGACGAGCCCACCGGCAACCTCGATCCGAACACGGCGGGCGGCGTGTTCGAGCTGCTCCTGGACCTCAACACCCAGCTCGGCAGCACGCTCGTGGTGGTGACGCACAGCCACGAGCTCGCGCAGCGCTTCCCGAGGCGCCTGTCGCTGGAGGGCGGCCAGTTCAGGGAGTGGTAGGCCGGGAGCTACAGGCTGCGGGCTGCAGGCTTCGGGCTTCGGGCTTCGGGCTTCGGGCTTCGGGCTTCGGGCTTCCTTCGGGCTTCGTGCCTTCGGGATCGTGCGGGCCATCTCGGAGTCGGCCGCCGCTGCGGGCTCTGAGTGATCCTCGCGGCCCTCACCGGCCGCCACGGGGACCCCCGTTGCCGGATCCCCCGGAGCGGGGGGACGGCAGCTGAAACGAGCGGGGCGGAGTCAGCGGGCGCGAGCCGCGCCTCTAGCCTGTAGCCTGTAGCCTGTAGCCTGTAGCCCGAAGCCCGACCGGCGCTCCGGCCGCGGGCCCAGCGTGTCAGCTTTGGTCATCGTTCCGCCCGAAAACGCCCACTGCAGCGCGGCAACCGCCCGGGGCGCCGGGGGCGTGGCGTCGCAAACAGGGCTTCGACACTCGTTCCTGGAGCCCGGAGCCTGGAGCCTGGAGCCCGCCTCGGCTCCGAGCGATCGCGCCCGTTCGGCCCCGTGTCGTGCGCCGTGGCCCCATGGGCGATACGTGCGGCCGGTCGGAGTGCGAGCGCCTTGCTGCGTGTGGTGTCGAGAGGCTTTCTGCTGGCGTTGCTGTGGGTGGTGATCGGCGCCGGCACTGCTTCTGCCGCGCCTCCTGCCCCCGCCGAGGGAACGGTCACGAAGGTCGTCGTCGACGGGAACCGGCGCATCGAGGAGGCCGTCGTGCTCGCCGCCGTCGGCATCCGCCGCGGGGAGCGCGTCGATCCGGAGAAGATCAAGCGGGACATCCGAGCGGTCTGGGGCACCGGGTACTTCGACGACGTGGTCGTCGAGCTGCTGCCCGATGGCGACGGGCAGGTCCAGGTCCACTTCGTGGTCGTCGAGAAGCCCGCCGTGCGCGACGTGCGCCTGGTCGGCCACAAGAAGGTGGACGAGGACGACCTGCGCGAGGTCCTCGACGTGCGCGCCTTCACGGTGCTCAACGAGGCGAAGGTCGCGGACAACGTCCAGAAGCTCCGCGACGTCTACGTCGACAAGGGGTACTACCTCGTCGAGATCGAGCCGACGTACGAGCCGGCGGGCAACGACCAGGTCGACGTGGTGTTCAACATCACCGAGAACCGCAAGGTCGTCGTCCAGCGCGTCGAGTTCACCGGCAACGACCACGTCGCCGCCGGCAAGATCAAGCGGTTCCTGCAGATCAAGGAAGCGGGCTTCCTGCCGTTCCTGACGCAGTCCGGCACGTTCAAGCGCGACGCGCTCGAGGCCGACCAGCAGACGGTCAACGCCGTCTTCCTCGAGGAGGGCTACCTCGACGTGAAGGTCGAGGCGCCCAAGGTCTACCTCTCGCCCGACAAGCGGTACATCTACGTCCACTACGACGTGACCGAGGGCGAGCAGTACACGCTCGGTCAGATCGACGTGACCGGCGACTTCGTCCAGGACGAGGGGCTCACCGAGGTCGCGGCGCTCCAGGTCGTGGCGGGTCGCCAGGTGCCCGACATCCAGGAAGAGCAGTGGCGGAAGGCCGAGGGCAAGAAGAAGCGTCTGTTCGCCTTCGAGCTCAAGGGCCCGCGGCTGCAGACCGGCGAGGTCTTCCGGTACAGCGAGATGCACACCGTCCGCCAGAACCTCGAGAGTCTCTGGCAGGACCAGGGGTACGCGTTCGTCAACGTCGTCCCCGACATCCGCCCCGACCCCGCGACCCACACCGCCGACGTGACGTACGCCGTGGGCAAGGGCGAGAAGGTCCGGATCGGGCGGATCAACATCACCGGCAACGACCCGACCTTCGACAAGGTGGTCCGCCGGGAGATCCAGATCGACGAGGGCGAGATCTACCGTGGGTCGCTGATCCGCGCGTCCAAGCAGCGCCTGATGCGCCTCGGGTACTTCGAGGACGTCGTCATCAGCACGCCCCGCGGGGACGGCGACAACGTACTCGACATGAACGTCCAGGTGACGGAGCGCCCCACCGGCAGCTTCTCGCTCGGCCTCGGGTACAGCAACCTCGAGTCCCTCACGTTCAACTTCAGCGTCCAGAAGAACAACTTCCTCGGCCTCGGGTACCTCATGTCCGGCGCCGTGAACTGGTCCAAGCTGCGGCGCCAGGGCAGCCTCTCGCTGTTCGACCCGTACTTCCTGGACAGTCGCTGGACGGCGTCGATCGACGCGTTCTACATCTCGCAGCAGTTCCAGGTCCAGAACGACGAATACCGCCGCGGCGGCACGCTCTCGATCGGGCGGTACCTCGACCCCCGCAACGACATGCAGCTCCGCCTGCAGTACACGATCGAGGACGTGGGGCTGCAGAACATCGACGCGTTCCGCCTCCGGCTCTACGGCGGCGACCTGTACCGCAACGGCATGACGAGCACGGTCGGCACCACGCTGTCCATCGACAAGCGCAACGACCGCATCTTCCCGACGCGGGGCATCCTCACGAACATCAGCACTGCCTTGTCCGGCGGCTTCCGCCTCAACGAGGACCAGGTGCTGTCGATGTTCGGCGGCGACTTCAACTTCATCGAGACCAAGGTCAACTTCCGGCTCTACCAGCCCATCGTGCCGCGCACCGATCGGGTGGTCTTCCGGATGAACCTGACGTTTGGTGACATCCGGTCCACGGACGGACGAGAGATCGCGTTCATCCACCGATACCGCGCTGGCGGCATCCAGAGCCTCCGCGGCTTCCAGTGGTACAGCCTCGGCCCGTCCATCCGCGTCCCGAACAGCGACGACCCGACCCGCGCCGACGACAAGCTGATCGTGGGCGGTACCGAGACCTGGACGAACAACTTCGAGATCGAGTCCTCGATCGTGCCCCAGGCCGGCATCTCGGGCGTGGTCTTCTTCGACGCGGGCAACGCCTTCCGTGGCCCGGGCGGGACGTACCCGCTCAACCCGCTCGACCTCCGCACCAGCATCGGCGCGGGCATCCGCTGGCGCAGCCCGATCGGGCCGCTCCGCTTCGAGCTCGGGTTCCCGCTGGCGCCGCAGCCGGGCGAGAAGCCCAGCGTGTTCGACTTCGGCATCGGCTCGTTCTTCTGACGCGGTGCCAGGAAACCACGGCCGGGTCCGCGGGTTGGATCCGGTCGGGCCCATGGGGTACGTGGGCGACCCGGAGACGCCATGAGAACGCTTGTGTCCACGCTGCTGCTCGCCCTGTCCGCACCCGCCTTCGCGGGCAAGATCTGCGTCGTCGACTTCCAGACGGCCGTGACCGAGACCCAGGAGGGCAAGGCCGCGCAGACCCGGATCGACACGATGTACGCGACCCGGAAGGGTGAGCTCGAGCGCATGCAGGCGGACCTCGAGAAGGCCATCAAGGACTACCAGGGCCGCGCGATGATCCTGTCCGCCGACGCCAAGGCGCAGGAGGAGCAGAAGCTCGGGCTGCAGCAGCAGACCTTCGAGCGGACGTACATGCAGTACCAGCAGGAGATGCAGCAGACGTACGGCGCGCTGCTCGGCGATCTCGACGAGAAGATGCGCACCATCGCGAAGGACGTGGGAGCGAGCCAGGGCTGCTCGGTCGTCCTCGACAGCGCGGTGATCGTGTACGCCAGCAACGAGGTCGGCGACGTCACCGACGTGCTCGTCCAGCGGTACAACGCGCAGCATCCCGCCAAGCCGTGACCCGGGTGGCGGGCCGCAGCCGGACCACCGGCGAGCTCGCCAGCGCACTGGGCGCGGTCTGCGAGGGGCCCGACGATCGGGTGATCAGCGGGGTCGCACCGCTCGACACCGCGGGCTCGGAGCAGCTGTCGTTCTGCCGCGGTGGCCGCTGGACCAGGGCGCTCGCGGGGACGCGGGCGGGTGCGGTGCTGGTCGCTCCGGACCTCGAGGTGCCCGACGGGGTGGTCGCGCTCCGCGTGCGCGATCCGCGGTACGCCTACGCGATCGCGGCCTCCCTGCTGGTCCCCCTGCACTGGCCGAAGCCCGAGCGACACGTTCGCGCAGAGGTGGCGCCCGACGCTCGGGTGGCGGACAGCTGCACGATCGAGCCCTTCGTCGTGATCCGCCCGGGCGCGCAGGTGGGTGAGGGGACGTGGCTGCAGGCTCACGCCTACGTCGGGCGCAACGCACGGATCGGCCGCGATTGCCGGCTGATGCCCGGCGCGGTCGTGATGGACGGCGCGGTGCTCGGTGACCGCGTGTGGCTCCATCCCGGCGCGGTGGTGGGCGACGACGGCTTCGGGCACGTCATCGGCCCCGAGGGTCCGATCAAGGTGCCGCAGCTCGGCAGCGTGGTGCTCGAGGACGACGTGGAGGTGGGCGCCAACGCCTGCGTGGACCGCGCCGCCCTCAACGAGACGCGCATCGGTCGGGGCACGCGCCTGGACAACCTCGTGCAGGTCGCGCACGGCGTCCGCATCGGTGCGGAGTGCCTGCTCGCGGCCTTCGCGGGCGTCGCGGGCGGCGCGCGGCTGGGCGACCGGGTGGTCATGGGCGGACGGACCGCGGTGGTCGACGGGATCGAGGTCGGCGACGGCGCGATCTTCGCGGGCCTGGCGTCGGCGTCGCGCGATGTACCGCCGGGGGCGAAGATCGGCGGCTCGCCCGCACGCAGCTACGCCCGCTGGCTCAAGGAGGTCGCCGGGCTGCGCGCGCTGCCGGCGGCCCTCAAGCAGCTCGAACGCATGGAGAGGCGCCTGGAGGCCCTCGAGGATGGCCGTGATGGATCGTGAGGGGATCGAGGCCGCGCTGCCACACCGCGACCCGTTCGTGATGGTGGACGAGCTCGTCGAGGTCGAGCTGCGCAAGCGCGCGGTGGCGATCAAGCGCGTGCGCGCGGACGAGGACTGGGCCCGCGGGCACTTCCCGGGCAACCCGGTGTTCCCCGGCGTGCTCCTCATCGAGGCGCTCGCGCAGACCGCCGCGCTCTGCTACCTCGCCGACCCCGAGATGGCTGGGATGGGCGTGTTCCTGCTGGGCGTGGACAAGATGCGCTTCCGCAAGGTCGTGCGCCCCGGCGACGAGCTGCGGCTCGAGGTGACCGTCACGGCGGAGAAGCGGAAGATCGTGTTCTTCGACGTGCTCGCCACCGTGGGCGGCGACAAGGTCGCGGACGGCGGCATCATGGCGACGCTACAGGAGGAGCGATGAGCATCCACGCGACCGCGGTGATCGACCCCAGCGCGGAGCTCGGGGACGTGGAGATCGGTCCCTACGCGGTGATCGGCCCCCGCGTCCGCCTGGCCGACGGCGTCGTGGTCGGCGCCCACGCCAGCATCGAGCGCGACACGGACGTGGGCGCGCGCACGCACGTCGGCAACCACGCGGCGATCGGCGGCGACGCCCAGGACCGGGGGCACGACCGCACCGCCCACTGTGTGCTGCGCATCGGCACGGACAACGTGTTCCGCGAGTTCTCGACGGCGCACCGCGGCAGCTCCCAGCACAGCCGCGAGACGATCATCGGCCACCGCAACTACTTCATGGCCAACAGCCACGTCGCCCACGACTGCGTGATCGGGGACGACACGATGTTCGCGAACAGCGCGGCGGTGGCGGGTCACGTCCGCGTGGGCGACGGCGCCATCCTCGGCGGGCTGTGCGCGGTGCACCAGCACTGCCGCGTCGGTCGCCTGGCGATGGTGGGCGGTGGTGCCATGTGTGCCCAGGACGTGCCGCCCTTCGCGCTGGCCCAGGGCGATCGCGCCCGCCTGTACGGCGTGAACATCATCGGGCTCCGACGCCACGGGATGGACGACGCGAGCATCGCCGCAGTCAAGGACGCCTGGAGGGTGCTGTTCACGAGCGAGCTGCCCTGGAAGACCGCGCTCGCCCGGGTGGAGGAGACCCAGGGGGAGAACGCCGCCGTGCAGGAGCTGCTGGCCTTCCTCCGGACCTCGACCCGCGGTGTGTGCCGCGCCGGCTTCGACACCTGAGCGGCGACCGGCTGCGGGTCGCGTTGGTGGGCTGCGGCGCGATGGGCAGCCGCCACGCCCGCGTCGTCGCCGCCGATCCGGACTGCGAGCTGGCGGCGGTCGTCGACACCGACCCCGAGCGCGCCACGATCCTCGCGGAACGTCACGGGACACGCGTGGAGCGCACGGTCCCGCGCGAGGTGGACGCGGTCGTCGTCGCCACACCCACCACGACCCACGCCCGGATCGCCGGGCCGTTGCTCGCCGACGGGGTGTGGTGCCTGGTGGAGAAGCCGCTGGCGCACAGCGCCGAGGCCGCCCGCAGCCTGCGGCACCCACGCTGCGCCGTGGGGCACGTCGAGCGTCACAACCCCGCGCTCCGCGCCGCAGGCTCGCTCGCGCCGCGCGTGGTGGAGGCCCGCCGGATCGCGCCCCCGACCGGGCGCGGCACCGACGTCGACGTGATCCTCGACCTCATGATCCACGACATCGACCTCGTGCTGGACTGGGCGGGACCGGGGGCGGAGGTCGCGTGGATCGACGCCGCCGCGGTCGCCGTCGCCGGGGATCTGGTGGACACGGCGAGCGTGCGCCTGCGGACGACCACCGGCCTGACGGCGACGCTGCTCGCCTCCCGGGTCGCCTCCGAGCGGCAGCGGCACATCGCCTGCTACGAAGGCGGCCGCTCCACGGTCCTGGACCTGCTCTCCGGGCGGGCGCGCCGCGGTGGTCAGGAGCTCCACGCCGCCGATCCCCGCGACGCGCTGACCTGCCAGTGGCAGGCGTTCACGGATGCGGTGAGGAGGGATCGTCGACCCGAGGCCGGCGGCGACGCGGGCATCCGGGCGGTCGAGGTCGCGGAGCGGATCCGCGCGGTGACCCTGCAGGAGGCGCGATGCGAGCGATGATCCCGTCCCTGGCGCTCCTGGCCGGCTGTGCGGCCGAGGACCCGCTGGTGGCGGCCTGGCACCACCCGCTGCACGTCGAGGTGGCCGAGGAGGGCGCGGCCGAGGACGGCAGCTGTGCGCCCGAGCTCAGCGCGCTGCAGCCCGAGACGGAGTGGTTGTTCGTCGCGACCCAGGAGGGGACGCCCGCGGTCTCCTCGCTCTACTGGTGCACCGCGCCCGAGGCCTGCCCCGTCACCCCGTGGGCCAACGTCTGGATCACGCGGTGGACCGAGGAGGACCTCGAGGGCAGCGTCGTCCTGAGCACGTACGTGGGTCGCCTGTGCACCGTGCAGTGGACGGGCCTCGAGGCCCACCGGACCGCCGACGGCGAGGTCGACCTCACGGTCTCGACGACCACCGGCGAGCTGCACGACAGCACGACCGAGGACTGTGACGCCTTCGCCGCCTCGCTCTCCACGGGCGATGCCTGCGACGTGGTCGAGCACTACGTCGGCTCCCAGATCCTGGAGTAGGCGTGGCGCGGATCGTGGTCGCCGCGGCCGAGGCGAGCGGCGACGCCCTGGCGGCCGCCGTCGTGCGCGAGCTGCGCGACCGGCGGCCCGACCTCCGGTTCTCGGGAGCAGCGGGCCCCCACCTCCGGGCGGCCGGGGTCCGTGCGGTGGCCCGCGCCGAGGACCTGTCGGCGGTCGGCCTGGTGGAGGCCATCGGCGTCGTCCCCGCGGCGCGCCGCGCGCTCACCGCCCTCGAGGCGGAGCTCCACGGCTCCGCGGCCTGCCTGACCGTGGACGCGCCATCGCTGTTGCTGCGACTCGCTCGTCGCGCGCGGCGGGCGGGCGTGCCCGCGCTGCACCTGGTGGCCCCGCAGGTCTGGGCCTGGCGGCCGGGTCGCGCGGACCGGGTCGCGGACACCGTCGACACGCTGATGTGCCTGCTGCCCTTCGAGCCGCCGCTGTTCGAGGGGAGGGTGCGGGCGATCTTCGTCGGTCACCCCGCTGCTGCCACCGCGCCGATCGCCACGCCGATCGACGGCCGCCCGACGTTCGCGCTGTGCCCCGGGTCGCGCCCGGCGGAGGTCCGCAGGCTGTGGCCCGTGTTCCGCGAGGTCGCGCGGGCCCTTCGCCGACGCTGGCCGGAGTCTGCGTTCGTCGTGCCCCGAGCGCCGACGCTCTCTCCGGCGCTGCTCGGAGGGCTCGACGCCCGGCTGGTGGACCGCGTGGCCGCCTGCGCGCACGCCGACGCGGCCCTCGTCGCGTCGGGTACGGCCACCCTCGAGCTCGCCGCCCTCGATGTCCCGATGGTGGTCGCCTACCAGGTGCACCCGCTCACCGCGATCGCCGCCCGGCGCTGGCTCCGCGTGCCGCGGGTGGCGCTGCCCAACGTCCTGGCCGGGCGCGCGCTGGTCCCGGAGCACCTCCAGGACCTCGACCCGGCACGGATCGCCGCGGACCTCGAGCGCCTGGTGGGGACGGGGGACCAGGTGCCCCGCGCGCTGCTCGCCTCGCTGCGAGGGGAGGGTGCGGTGCGCGCTGTCGCGGACGAGGTCCTACGCTGGCTCTGACCGGTCGAGCCGCTCCGCCAGGCTGTGGAACTCGAGCTCCACGAACCAGGCGCGCAGCCCGTCGCGGTCGATGGGTGCGGTGAGCGGCTCGGTCAGCTCGAGGTCGCGCCGGATCCGGCCCAGTCCCTCGTAGCGGCGCAGCTCGTCGCCCACGCGGCCCAGGACGGGCACCAGCCGTCGGTTGCCGATGCGTCCCTCCGCGTGGGCGCGCAGGATACCCTCCGCGTCGCCGTGAGCCGCGACCAGCGCCTTCGCGGAGGCCCGCCCGAGGTTCTGGACGCCTGGCAGGCCGTCCGAGGGATCGCCGACCATCGCCTTGTACGTGGGGAGCAGGTGCGGCGCGAACCCGTAGCGGTCCCGGAACACGTCGAGATCGATGTCGACGGTCTTGCGGCCGCGCTGGCCCAGGAAGTGGACCGTCGTGCGCTCGTCCACGAGCTGCAGCAGGTCGGAGTCGCCGGTCACGACCAGCGAGCGCGGCAGCTTCGTCGTGAGCGTGCCGATCACGTCGTCGGCCTCCCAACCCTCGACCGCGTGCAGGGGGACCCCCGCGGCGTCCGCCAGCTCACGCAGCCGCCAGGACTGGATGCGCAGCGGGTCGGGGGCCGGCTTGCGATGGGCCTTGTACGCCGGCATCTGCTCTCGCCGCACCGACCGGCCGGGCAGGTCGATCGCGATGGCGAAGCCCGCGGTGTCGCGCTCGCGCAGGAGCTGCATCAGGACGACGCAGAACCCGTACAGCCCGCTCGTCGGGTCGCCGCGCGAGGTGGTCATCGGCGGCAGGGCGTAGAACGACCGGAACAGCAGGGCGAAGCCGTCGATCAGAACGTGCGGGGATTCGGCGGTCTCGCTCACGGGACGAGCTCGTCGATCGCGGCCGCCAGGCGCCGGTCGCGGTCCGTGATCGCGCCGACGTCGTGGCTCCACAGCTCGAGGCGCACGCGGCCCCAGCGCAGGTGCACGTCGGGGTGGTGGTCCTGCTCGTCCGCCAGGGCGCCCACGCGCACGACGAAGGCCAGGCCGCTGGCGAAGTCGGGGAAGGGGAAGGTGCGGACGAGGCGTCCGTCCACCTCGCGCCAGTCGTCGTGCATGTCCTGTTGCTCCGGCTGGCATGGTATCCGGTGGCCGTGCGCAGGGACCTCGCCACCATCGGTCTGCTGTCGGCCCTGATCCTGCGCCTGCTGCTCGCGGCGCGCTGGGATCCGCTGGCCGACGAGGCCTACCACTGGGTCTGGTCGCTACACCCCGCGCTCGGGTACTACGACCAGCCCCCCATGGTGGCGTGGGGCGACGCGCTGGGGGAGCTGCTCCTCGGGCACCGGCCGCTCGCGATCCGCGCCGGCGGCGTGCTGCTGGGGACCGCCGCCGTGCTCCTGCTCCTGCCGTACGCGAAGGACCGCGGGCTGCTGGTCCGCTGGCTGATCGGGCTGCCCCCGCTGGCCTTCCTCGGCACCCTCGGGGTCCCCGACGCCTGGCTGCTCGGCTGGTGGGGGCTGACGTTGGCGTTGGCGCTCCGCGGCGGGCGGGCGTGGGTGGCCGCCGGCGTGGCGGGCGGACTCGCGGCGCTCTCGAAGCACGATGGCGTCCTGGTCTATCCCCTGTGCCTGGCGGCGATGGGCGCCGACGAGCGGCGCACGCGGTGGCCCTGGCTGGGCCTGGCCGCGCTGGGGGTGGTGGTGGCACCCCACGTCGGCTGGCTCGCGACCCACGACTGGGTCACCGTGCGCTTCCAGCTCGAGGAGGGGCTGCTCTCGCCCCGCCCGCCGGGCGCCTGGGGCCCCCTCCGCGTGCTCGTGGATCAGACGGCGCTCCTCGGTCCGCTCGCGGCGGTCGCGGTGCCGCTCGCGTGGTGGTCAGCGCGCAAGGGCGATCGGACCGACCGGATCGCGCTGGCGACGTCGCTGCCCGTGTTCCTCGCCTTCCTCCTGGCGTCGGTGGGCGGCCCGCCCGAGGCGCACTGGCCCGCGCCGGCCTGGATCGGCGCGGGCCTCCTGCTGTCGCGCTCCGGAGGCCGACTGTGGCGCCTGGGGGCGCTCGCGAGCTGGCTGGGCGCGTTCACCGCGCTCGCGCTCGCGGCGCACGTCGAGCATCCCCTGGCGCACCTCCCCGTCGACCCCGGGGCGCGCTTCGGCGAGGGGAGGGCGCTGGCGGATGGGGTGGCGATGCGGGCGCTGCCGCTCGGCGTCGCCGCCTGGGAGCCGGGGGTCGAGCGCGTCGATCGGGTCCTCACCGAGCGGTACCAGGAGGCGTCGCTGGTCCACTGGCACCTCGGGGTGCCGGCGCGGGTGGCGGAGGGCTGCGGTCGGCGGTCCCAGCAGGATCTGTGGGAGCGCCCGGACCCGGGTCCCGAGCCGCTCTTCGTTCGCCCGTCGCGCGGTGGGCCGCCGGGCTGCGTGGTGCCGCCCTACCGCATGGTCGAGGTCCAGCGGCTCAACCCGGTGGACGCGCGCGAGCGTCGGGTCGGTCCCTGGGACCTGATCGAGCTGCGCCTCGACCCGCCCTGATCGGGCGCGACGGGGTACGACGGCCGGGGGAGGGTGCGCTTGACGGGGCGTCGGTGGGCCGAGCTGCTGCGGCCGCACGCGGCGGCGCTGGTGGGCGCGAGCGTGCTGCTCGGCGTGGCCGCGGCGGCGCCAGCGGGCTTCGTGTGGCTGCTGCACGAGGCCGTCGGGCGCTTGTCCTCCGAGGATCCGGTGGCCGTGGCTCCGCTCGGGTTGGCCTTCGTCGGTCTGTCGCTGCTCCTGGGGCTCGTCCAGATCGCGCGGACGGCGCTCACGCGATCGGTGTCGGGGCGCCTGGCGTCGGACCTGCGCCGCCGCCTGCACGACGCCTTCCTCCGGTCCGAGGAGGGTGCGCTCGGCGACCGGCTGCACGGCTTGCTGGAGGAGGTGGATCACGTCCAGTACGGCGTGAGCGCCGTGGTCACCGCGCTGCGCAACCCGCTGTCGGCCGCGCTGGTGCTCGGCTCGGCCGCGTGGTGGTGTCCGCCGCTCGTGCCGTGGGCCGTCGTGCTGGCGCTGCCGGTGATCCCGGTGGCGGCGTTCGCGCAGGGGCGGGTCCGCGCTCGGGCCCGCGAACACCGGGAGCGTCGCGCCGCGCTGGCCTCGCTGCTCGCCGAGCAGCTCGCGGGCGTCGAGGTGATCGGCGCCTACGGGGCGTTGCCGGACGAGCAGCGACGCCTGGCGGAGGCCGACGAGGCCGAGCGGGTCGCACGGCTACGGCTCGAGGTGGGGCGGCTGCTGCCGTCGGTGCTGGTCCAGGCGGCGGCCGGGCTCTCGCTGGCCGGGCTGGTCGGCGTCGGCGGCTGGCTGATCCGCGAGGGTGCGGCGGACGGCGCTGGCGTGCTCGCCTTCGTGGGCGCGGTCCTGTTGGCGGCGCGTCCGCTGGCCGGGCTCTCGGAGGCGGTCAGCCTCTGGCACCGGGCTACAGCGGCGCTCGAGCGGGTGGACGCCGCCATCGGGTCGCCCACGGCGACGCCTCGAGACGTGGCACCGCTCGCCGAGGCCGCCGAGGTCGCCTGGTCGTCGGTCTCGGTGCGCTTCGGGCAGCGGACCGTGCTCGACGCCGTCGACCTGGTGGCGCGCCCGAACGAGCTGCTCGCCGTGGTCGGGCCCACGGGCTCGGGCAAGACCACACTGCTGCGCACCGCCGCTGGCGCCATCGCCCCCGACGAGGGCAGCGTCACGATCGGAGGGCGTCCCGCGCTCGAGGCTGGCGGTGGAGCGGCGCTGGTCCCGCAGCACCCGGTCCTGTTCAGTCGAACGGTGGCGGAGAACGTGGCGCTGGGCGAGGCCCGACCCGATCGGGCACGCGTGCTCGACGCGCTCGTCCGGGCCGGAGCGCCCGAGCTCGACCCCGATCGCACCTGCGTCGACGCGGGGCGCACGCTGTCCGGCGGCGAGCGGCAGCGCATCGGCGTGGCGCGCGCGCTCTACCGGGGCTCCGCCCTCCTGCTGCTCGACGAGCCCACCGCCAGCCTGGACGCCAGCACGGCGGAGCGGCTCGTGGACACCCTGCGCGAGCTGCGCCCGGGTCGCACGGTGGTCGTCGCGACCCACGATCCGAGGGTCTGGCGTCGCGCGGACCGGGTGGTGGTCGTGCTGGACGGCCTGATCGCGGAGGCCGGGGACGTGGAGGGCCGGTGGACCGCCTCCTCGGCCTGATCGGCGCTCCGCTCGTGCCGGCCTGGGCGGTGGCGACAGCACTCCACCCCCGCTGGCGGCGCGACTGGCCGGAGCGGGTGGGCCTGGAGGTGCCTCCCGTGCAGCCCGGGGCGCTGTGGGTGCACGCCGCCAGCGTCGGGGAGCTCGCGGGGGCCGAGGCGCTGCTCGAGCACCTGCGGCGGCCGGTGCTGCTCACCGCGGACACGGACACCGGCGCGGCGCGGGCCCGGGCGCTGGCGCTCGGACGTCCGGGCGTCGCTGGCGGTCGCAAGCCCGCGGACCACCCCTGGACGCTGGCGCCGGTCTGGGCCGAGGCCCGGCCACGTGGGGTGGTCTTCCTGGAGGACACGTGGTGGCCGACGCTCGCCGCCCGCGCGAAGCGCGCCGGGGTGCCGGTGATCCGCGCGGCGACCAGGGATCCGTGGTGGGGGCGGGCGGATCTGGTGCTGCCCGCCGTGGTCTTCGGCGACCCCAAGGGGGACCGACCCACCGGGCCGCCGCTGTTGCGCTTCGCGCGGCCGTTCGCGGTGGGCGCCAGCCTCCGGCCGGGGGACACCCTGCGCTTCCTGGAGGTCACGGACGCGCTCGGCCTCCAGGCGCTGGTCGCGCCGCGCCACCCCGATCGCTTCGATCCCCGCGAGCTCGGTGGTCGGCACTGCGTCCGACGCAGCGCGCTGGCGGATCCCGACGTGCCGACGGCGCCCGACGTGGTGCTGCTCGACACGGTCGGGGAGCTCCACCGCTGCCTGGTGGGCGCGCGCTTCGTGTTCGTCGGTGGGACGTTCGATCCCGCGATCGGCGGGCATGCCCCCTGGGACGCGGCGCGCCTGGGGCTACCCATCGTCGCCGGACCCCACGTGGCCGGGCAGGGAGACGCGTTCGAGCGGGTGGGGGCGACGGTCGCGATCGACGGGGACCTGCTCGCCGCCGCGCGCCACGCGGTCCCGAGCCGCCCGCCGTCCCCCGTCGCCGCCGAGCTCGCGCGCCGCATCGAGGCCGCGTGCGGCCCGCCGGCGCCCGAGTCCTCGCCACGTCCCTGGGCGAGCGCTCTCGGACCGCTGGTCGCGCTCGGCGTCCCCCTCCGGCGGATCTCCTCGCGCGCGGAGCGGCTGTCCGTGCCCGTGATCTCCGTGGGGTCCACGAACGCCCGCAGCCCCGGCCGGACGTCGACCGTGCGTGCGCTCGTGGCCGTGCTCCGCGCCGAGGGCCACACCGTGGGCGTCGCGACCCGGGGATACCGGCGGAGTCGACGCGGGCGAGACGTGCGTGACAGCGTCACGGGCGAGGGGTCGGCGGATCTCGGGGACGAGGGCGCCCTGCTCGCGGAGGCGGGCGCGTTGGTGGCGGCCGCCCCGGACCGGCGAGCGGCGGGCCGACGCCTGGTCGAGCTCGGCGCCACCGTGATCCTGCTCGACGACGGTCTGCAGACGGCGACCCTGGTCAAGGACCTCGAGGTCGTGGTGGTGGACGCCCGCTACCCGAGGGCGAGGGGGCTGCTGCCGGCGGGCGAGCGACGCGAGTGGGCGCCGGTCCCCGCGCGCGCCGACCTCGTGCTGGTCCATCACGGCGATGGGCGCTTCGCGTTCCCCGGAGAGCCGGTGACGCGTCACTTCACCGCCTGGAGCCCCGGGACGCCGACGGGCCCGGTCGCCGCGGTGGCCGGCATCGGGCGGGGCGCGGACTTCCTCGCCACCCTCGATGTCGCGGTGGGGCGCGTCTGCTTGCTGGCGGATCACGAGGTCCCCGACGTGGCTGCCCTCCTCGCGTGGGCCGGGGAGCTGCCCATCGTCTGCACGGCCAAGGACCGCGCGCGGATGCCGCCCGAGCTCCGGGGCCGCGTCTGCTGGCGCGACGTCGCGCTGACGCTCCCCGAGGCCGTGCGTGCGGCGGTGATCGCGGCCGCGGCGGGATAGCGGGCGGCGTGGACAAGGCGGAGCTGGTCGTCGTCGGTGGTGGGATCGTGGGCCTGGGCGCCGCGCGGGCCTGGATCCGCCGGCACCCGAAGAGCCGGGTGGTCGTGCTCGAGAAGGAGGCGGCCCCCGGGGCGCATGCGTCCGGCCGAAACAGCGGTGTGCTGCACGCGGGCTTCTACTACGACGCCGACTCGCTCAAGGCCGAGCTCTCGGTCCGCGGCAACGCCGCCATGCGCGCGTTCTGTGAGAGCCGGGGCCTCCCGCTGCGCGTGTGCGGCAAGCTGGTCGTGACGCGACACGAGCGCGAGCTGCCGCGGATCGACGCGCTCCTCGCGCGCGGGGCCGCCAACGGCGTGCGCGTGGTGGGGGTCGATGCCGCGGAGGCCCGTCGCATCGAGCCGCGCGCGAAGACCGTGGAGCGTGCGCTGTGGTCGCCCGACACGGCCGTGGTGTCGCCCGGTGCGGTCATGGCGGCGCTGGCGGCCGAGCTGCGAGAGGCAGGGGTGGAGATCCGCACGGGGACGACGCTCACCGGTCGAGCCGGCGGGCGGATCCTCGCGACCAGCACCGGCCCGCTGCGCGCGGAGCGGGTCCTCAATGCCGCAGGCGTCTACGCCGATCGGGTCGCGGCCTCCTGGGACGTGGGCGCGGGGATGCAGCTCGTGCCCTTCCGCGGGTCGTACGTGATGGGGGAGGGGACGCCGCCGCTCGCCTGCTGCGTGTACCCCGTGCCCGACCCGACGGTGCCGTTCCTCGGGGTCCACGTGACGGTCACGCCGGACGGGGGCACCAAGCTCGGCCCGACCGCGAGCCCCGCGCGCTGGCGCGAGGACTATGGCGGACGCGCCCACTTCTCGCTGGAGGAGGCTCGCGAGCAGGCGCGCGCCCAGCTTCGCCTGGCGATCCGTGAGCGCAGCTTCCGTCGACACGCCGTCCGAGAGCTGTTGCACCACTCGCGGACGCTCGTGGTCCGCGAGGCCTCGGCGCTCGTGGACGGGCTCCGCCGCGCGCAGTTCCGCGCCTGGGGCCGCCCGGGGATCCGCGCCCAGCTCGTGGACCGGCGCACGGGACGCTTCGTCTCGGACTTCGTCGTCGAGGACGGGGAGCGCAGCGTGCACGTGCTCAACGCCGTCTCCCCGGCGTTCACCTGCTCGCTGCCCTTCGGGGAGCTGCTCGCGGACCGCCTCGAGGGGGTCGCATAGCGGAGGCCGGCGAGCTCGCGCCCTTCCTGGAGGCGCTGGCGGCCTCGGTGGACCACGCCGCCAGGCGCGCGGCGGACCCCGTGCGCTTCGCCCACCGCTACGAGCGGCGCGAGGACCAGGAGGTCGCCGCGGTGATCGCCGCGTGCTTCGCCTACGGACGGGTCGCGGGCTTCACGCCCGTGCTCGAGCGCATCTTCGACGCCGCGGACGGTCGCGGCGGGCCCCGCCGGTGGGTGGACGGCTTCGACCCCGAGACCGACGCCGCCACGCTCTCGCCCCTCGTCTACCGCTGGAACCGCGGCGTCGACGTGTCGCTGCTGGCCCTGGCGCTGAAGGACCTGCTCGCGGGCCGGGCTTCGCTCGAGGAGCACCTGCCCGCCGACGGAGAGCTCTCCGACGCCCTCGACGCGCTGATCCTGGCGGTGCGCGAGGCGGCTGTGCGGTCCGCGGCCTCCCTGGACCTCACGGCCACCTCGTTCGAGCAGCTCCCGCGTGGTTTCCGCAGCTTCCTCCCACGGCCCGCGGACGGGAGCGCGACCAAGCGCTGGTGGATGTTCCTCCGGTGGATGATCCGGCCCGCGACCGAGGGCGTCGATCTCGGCCTGTGGACGAGCCGTCGACCCTCGGAGCTGCTCGTCCCGGTCGACACCCACGTCCTCCGCCTGTCCCGCTTCCTCGGGCTGACCACGCGAACGGACGGCAGCCTGCGTACGGCACGCCAGATCACGGCCTCGCTCCGCGCGATCGACCCGGTCGATCCGGTCCGCTTCGACTTCGCGCTCGCCCACCTCGGCATCAGCGGCGCGTGCAAGGGGCGGCGTGACGACGAGGTGTGCCCGGCCTGTCCGCTCCATGGTCCGTGCGCCGTTCGATGATACCAGGGAGCAGGAGGTGTCCTTGGTCCCGCTCTCCCTGCTCGCCATGCCCGCCCTTGCCGTCGACGCCGCGCCGGCCGAGTCGGTCGTGTTGCAGTGGGACTGGTCCCAGCCGCACCGGTGGTACATCGAGTCGGACGTCCAGCTCCCGCTCTACATGTGGTTCCAGACCCCGTTCAACCACCAGGCGCGTGCCACGGCCTTCAACATCCGCCTGGTGACGCAGTGCGCTCCGGGCGTTCCCGAGAACGCGAAGACCTGGGAGGTCGCCTGCACCCTCGAGGACGTGGCGCTGTCCGCCAGCCCGATGTCCCAGGACGAGGGCAAGATGCAGGAGATCGTCACCGAGCTCGACCAGCTCATGACGGGCGCGGTCGTCCAGCTCCAGGTGCGGCCCGACGGTCGCCTGTCCAACCTGGATCTGGAGGGCGTGTACCGTCGCAACCAGCGCGGCGGCGAGGTCGTGGAGACCCTCCGCCTGATCCTGTCCCGTGGCTTCGCGGCCATCGACATGGAGACCTCGAAGCGCGGCGAGAAGCAGTGGATCGAGAAGACGCCGTGGGTGATGAACGCGCCCGTGTCGACCGGGAACGCCGGCCTGGCGCAGGTCGTCCACACGGTCAACAACGTCGACGGACACCTCGTCAGCGTGCACTCCGAAGGGCAGGGCATCATGACGCCCGGCAGCGAGCAGGACGGCCCCGCGACGACCAACCGGTACGACACGCGGTACGTCGGCGACACGACCTGGGACACCCGCGCGCAGGGCATCATGAGCCGCAGCTGGACGGTGGTGGCCCTGCCGACCGCGTCGAGCGCCATCGCCAGCGCAGGCGCGGGATACCCGTACCTGCAGATGGGGCGGCTGTCGTCGCTCTCCGAGGGGCAGGGATGGAACGTGGGCGAGAGCAAGGAGATCGCGCCGTCGGACTCCGAGCAGACGGCCATCCAGATGCTGCAGAGCATGGGGATCACGCCGGGGAACTGAGCGCGCTCGATCCGCGGCTGCGCGGGCTGCTCGTGTGCCCGGCCTGTCGTGGGGAGCTCCTGGACCGTCCCGCCGCGCTCGGCTGTGAGGGTTGCGGTCGCGTCTACCCGGTCGTCGACGGCGTGCCCTGGCTGGTCGAGGAGCACGCGACCCGTCCGTGAGCGCCCCGTCCGTGCTGCACGTGTCGACGGCGCGCGAGTGGCGCGGCGGGCAGACCCAGCTCCTGCACCTCGTTCGGGCCTGGCCGGGTCGAGCGGCGGTCGCGCTGCCGCCGGACGCACGTCTCGCCCCTGCGCTGGGCGGACACGCGCGCCCGATCCCGTTCCGCGGGCGCTGGTGGGGCGGTCGAGCGCTCGACGCGCTGGCGGCGCGCGAGGGCTTCGACCTGGTGGCCGTCCACGACGCCCACGCGCTGGCGCAGGCCGATGGGCTCGCGCTCCCCGTGGTCGTGCACCGGCGGGTGGACTTCCGCCCCTCGCTCCTGGGGGCGGCGAGGATGCGGCACGCGGCGGGCGTGATCGCCGTGAGCCGTGCGGTGGCCGGGGTCCTGGCGTCCGTCGGGGTTCGATCGCGCGTGGTGCACGACGGCGTCGAGCCGCTCCCGGGGACGGCCGACCGCGAAGGTGTCCGCGCGCGCCTGGGGATCGGGTCGCGGGAGACGCTCCTGGTGGCGGTGGGAGCGCTCGTCGCCCACAAAGACCACCGCACGCTGGTGGAGGCGCTCGCCTCGGTGCCGGGCGCGCACCTGGTCCTCGTGGGGGAGGGGCCGCTCGGGGGTCCGCTCGCGGCGCTCGCGGCACGGCGCGGCGTGGGGGCGCGCCTGCACCTGGCGGGTCACGGCGACGACGTGGGGACCTGGCTCCGATCGGCCGACGTGGTGGTGCACCCGTCGCGCGAAGAGGGGCTGGGCCAGGCGGTGATCGAGGCCGTGGCGGCGGGAGCCTGCGTGGTGACCACGGACGCTGGCGGACTCCCCGAGATCCCGGGCGTCGCCCACCGGGTGCCCGCGGGCCGGGCCGACCTGCTGGCGGCGGCGCTGCGTCGTGCCTCGGCGGATCCCGAGGCCGGCCGTCGGGTCGCGCGCGGCGCCGGTGACGCGCTGAGCGCACGGTTCTCGATCGGAGCGATGGTCGCGGGGACGCGTGAGGCGTACGCGGTGTTCCTCGGTGACGAGAGGCAGGTCACTCGATAGATGCGGCAGCGATGCCTCGCCCGACCCCATTCCATGCTCGGACGTCCGCCGCCTGCCACAGCTTCCTCTGGAAGGAGTGGAACGGCTTCGCCGCCGTCCGGGCGTACGACGGCCACTCCGAGGACGAGTACTTCGCGGTCCGCTCGCGCGCGGCCGTGCTCGACGTGTCCCCCCTGTGCAAGCTCGACGTGAGCGGCACCGACGCCGCCCGCCTGCTCTCGAGGGTGTTCTCGCGCGACGTCGAGCGGCTCCCCGAGCGGCGCACGACGTACGGCGTCCTCATCGATCCGAAGGGGAAGGTCCTCGACGACGGCACGGTCGCCCACCTCGAGGGCGGCGTGTTCCGGCTCTGCGCCAACGAGCGCTGGGGGAGCTGGCTCCGGCGGAACGCCCGCGGGCTCGACGTGTCGATCGAGGACACGACCGAGCGGTGGGCCGCGCTGGCGGTGCAGGGGCCGGCCTCTCGCGACGTGCTGGCCGGGCTCGTGGACTTCGAGCTGCCCGCCATGCCCTTCTTCCGGTGCCGTGCCGCGACGATCGCGGGCGTTCGTGGCTGGGTGTCGCGAACGGGGTACACCGGCGATCTGGGGTACGAGGTGTTCGTGGGTGCGGCGGACGCCGAGCGCGTCTGGGACGCGATCCTCGGGGCCGGACGGACCCGCCTGGTCGTCCCCATGGGGCTCGACGCCCTGGACGTGGTGCGGATCGAGGCAGGGTTCGTGCTGTCGGGCGTGGACTACCACGGGTCGCGCGCGGCCATGATCGAGTCCCGGAAGGTGACCCCCGACGACGCCGGGCTCGGGTTCTGCGTCGACCTCGAGCGGTCGACACCGTTCTGCGGGCAGTCCGAGGTCGTGCGCGATCGCGACGTCGGACCCACCTGGGACATCGTCGGCATCGAGCTGGACTGGGCGGAGCTCGAGGGGCTGTACCACCGGGAGGGTCTGCCGCCGCACCTCGCGCCGGTCGCGTGCCGGATCCCGGTCCCGGTCTATGCCGCGGACGGACGCACGCAGGTGGGGCAGGTGACGAGCCAGACCTGGTCGCCCATCCTCAAGCGGTACCTCTGCCTCGCCAGTGTTCGGCGCCCCCACCACGCGATCGGCGGGCGCCTCCGGATCGAGCACACCGTCGAGTACGAGCGCCGCACGGTGGGCGGGACGGTGGTGCCGCGGACCTTCTTCGACCCGCCGCGCAAGCGCGAGGTGGTGCGCAAGACGGAACGTACCAACCCGCCCGCCCCGCGGGTTCAGGAGCACCGATGAGCCAGCAGGGCCCGTGGGACGCGATCGTCGTCGGCGGAGGCCACAACGGGCTGGTGTGCGCCGCGCTCCTCGCGAAGGCCGGCCGCAAGGTGCTCGTCCTCGAGCGTCGGCACGTCGTCGGCGGTGCAGCGGTGACGGAGGAGATCTACCCCGGCTTCAAGTACACGGTCTGCTCCTACGTGGTGAGCCTGCTGCGTCCCTGGATCTGGCGTGAGCTCGAGCTCGCCCGCTTCGGCCTCGAGCTGTTGCCGCTCGAGTGCTCGTTCACCCCGCACCTCGAGGGGAGCGGCCTGTGCCGCTGGCCCGACCCCGACCTCACGCGGCAGGAGATCGCGCGGTTCAGCGCCACCGACGCCGAGCGGTACCCGGAGTTCGGGAGGACGATGGGCCGGCTCGCGCGGTTCGCCCGTCACTTCATCGACGCGCAGGCGCCGGACCCGGCGTCCATCTGGCCACGCGACCTGGCCCAGCTCGCCTCGCTCGGGCAGGCGGCGCTCGAGCTCGGCGACGCGGACCTCGAGATCCAGCGGAAGCTGACGCTGATGTCGGCCGCCGACCTGCTCGACGAGTGGTTCGAGTCCGACGCGCTCAAGGCGCCGATGTCGTGCTCCGGCATCATCGGCACCTTCCTCGGCGTCCGCTCGCCCGGCACCGCCTACGTCCTCCTCCACCACTACATGGGCGAGATCGACGGCGCGTCGCGGGCCTGGGGCTTCGCCCGCGGAGGCAACGGCGCGGTGAGCGAGGCGATCGCTGCCTCCGCCCGCCATCACGGGGTCGTGATCCGGACCGAGGCGCCGGTCGCGAAGATCAAGATGTCGGGCAACCAGGCGACGGGCGTGGTGCTCGAGAGCGGCGAGGAGATCACCGCGCGGGCGGTGGTCAGCGGGCTCGATCCGCGCGCGACCTTCCTCCGCCTGCTGGGTGAGCAGCACCTCCCGCCCGAGTTCGCCAAGCGCATCCAACGGTACAAGTTCCGCGGAAGCTCGGGGAAGGTGAACCTCGCGCTCGACCGTCTCCCGGACTTCACGAGCCGTCCGGGGATCGGACCGCACCTCCGCGGCGACATCGCGATCGCGCCCTCGATCGACTACCTCGAGCGCGCCTACGACGAGGCGAAGGACGGCCGGTTCAGCAGCCGCCCGTACCTCAACGTCGTCATCCCCTCGCTCCTGGACCCGACCATGGCGCCCGAGGGCAAGCACGTGATGTCCATCTTCGTGCAGTACGCGCCCTACGAGCTGGCGGACGGGCCCCAGAGCTGGCCGCAGCACCGCGAGGCCTTCGGGGACGCCGTCGTGGACACGCTCGCCGAGTACGCGCCAGGCCTCAAGGAAGCCATCCTGCACCGTCAGGTCCTCAGCCCCTGGGACCTCGAGCAGGAGTTCGGGCTGACCGAGGGCAACATCTTCCACGGCGAGCTCACGCTCGACCAGATCCTCTTCCAGCGGCCCGCGCCCGCCGCCGCCCGGTACAAGACGCCGGTCCGCGGACTGTGGCTGTGTGGCTCGGGGGCTCACCCCGGCGGAGGCGTGATGGGTGCGCCGGGTGGCCTGTGCGCGAAGACCATGCTCCAGCAGGCGGGCGTATGAAGGCGATCGTCATCGGCGGCGGGCAGCACGGCCTGGCGGCGGCGGCCCTGCTCGCGCGAGAGGGCCTCACGACCACCGTGCTCGAGGCGGGCTCGAAGCCTGGCGGTCTGTGCCGCGGCAGGGAGTTCGTCACGGGGTACCGCCACACCGGCATCCACCACGACTCCGACGCGCTCCGTCCCTCGGCGATCGCGGCCCTGGCGCTCGAGGAGCACGGCCTGCGGCTGCGACCGGCGCCGCCCGTCTTCGTGCCGTCCCCCGAACCGGAGCGGGCGCTGCAGCTCGTGGCGTCCGACCTCGTCCGTCGGCAGGAGGCCACGGGCTTCACGGCCTGGCGGGCGTCGATCGACGGCTGGCGTCAGGTCATCGGCTCCGTCCTCGACGCACCCGTGCCGCCGCTCGGCGTCGGGGAGGCCGCGTGGCCCGTCCTCAAGCGCGCGGTCGAGCTGCGGATGCTGGGCGCCGAGCGCATGATCGAGCTGCTCCGGGTCGGCGTCGCGTCGGCGGAGGACTGGCTGGCCGAGCACCTCGCCGAGCCCCACCTGCGCGCGGCGATCGCGCTCCCCGCCCTGATCGGCTCGTACATGGGGCCGCGCTCGCCGCACTCGGCCGGCGTCCTGCTGTTGAGGGAGGCCTTGTCGACGCCCAACGAGGTCGAGGGTGGTCCCGCCGCGCTCATCGATGCCCTCGTCCGCGTGGCGGAGCACCACGGTGCCACCATCCGCCTCGGCAAGCAGGTCCGTACGCTCCAGCTCGACACGGGCCGGATCAAGGGCGTGGAGCTGGTCGACGGGGAGGTCCTCGAGGCCGACGTGGTGGTGTCCTCGCTCGATCCGCGCGCGACGATGCTCGGGCTGGTGCCTCCGGGTGCCATCTGCGTCCCGGAAGAGGACGAGATCCGGCGGGTGCGGTGCCGGTCCACCTCCGCCAAGCTCCACCTCGCCCTGTCGCGCCTGCCTCCGTCCGCCTCGCGCCCCGATCTGTCGCCCGAGCGGTGGCGGGTCGTGCGGTCGCCCAGGCACCTCGAGCAGGCCTTCGACGACCAGAAGCACGGCCGGCTGCCCCGCACGCCCGCGCTCGACGTTCGCGTCCCGTCGCTGTCCGTGCCGGGGCTCGCGCCCGAGGGTCACCACGTCCTGTCGGCGCACGTCTTCGGGGTCCCCGCGCGCGACGCCGACGCCTGGACCGAACAGGAGCGCCAGGCGTTGCTCGATCGGGCCCTCGCCGAGCTCGAGGTCGATCGGCCGGGCCTTCGTGACGCGATCGTCGGCCACGAGCTGCTCGTCGCTCCGGACCTGGAGCAGCGCTTCGGGACCACCGGCGGCCACCTGATGCACGGCGAGCACGCCCTCGATCAGCTCTGGGTCGGACGACCGGGACCGACCTACTGCCGGGGCCGCACGCCGATCACCGGCCTGTTCCTGGCCAGCGGAGGCGTCCACCCGATGGGGGGCGTCAGCTTGATGGCGGGGCTCCTCGGAGGTCGCGCGGCTGCGGAGAGCCGATGACGGCGCTGGTGCTGTCGACCTGGCTCGTCCAGGTGGCGGCCGCCGCTCCGAGCGAGGTGGTGCGTCCGGAGCCGCCCGCCACGGGGCTTCCGGCCATCGCCCACCTCGAGTGGGAGCGCGGCGACCCGATGGCGCTGGCGGTGCAGCTGGCCGGTGGAACGGTGGAGGAGCGGGTCGCGGGTGCGCGCGCGCTGGGGCGGCTCCGCGATCCCGCGGCGCTCGACGTCCTCCTCCGCTGGCGGGACGACCCCGACGTGGCGGTCCAGATCGCGGTGGCCGAGGCGATGGGCTTCACGCCGCACAGCGAGGCGGAGCTCCGGGCGTGGCTCGCGGCGCTGGTGGCGGCACGGCCCACGGGCGCCGACCCCGAGCTCCCGCTGGGTCTGCTGGCCGGCCAGCGACGGGGTGACGACCTGCTCCGCGCCGTCGTCGTCGCCACCGGTCGCGGTGGAGACGCGCGCGACGTGGGCGCGTTGGTGGGCTTGCTGGACGCCGGCTGGCCCGTCTCGGCGGCGGCGGCTCGCGCGCTGGGGACCCTCGCGACGCGGGGGACGCCGGGTCTGGAGGCCACCGCGCCGGACCTCGTGGACGCGTTGTTCGATCCCGACCCGCGTACCCAGGACGACGCGGCCTGGGCGCTGTCCCGGATCAAGCCACCCCTCGGCGACCGGACCCCACGGGTGCTGTCGCGGCTGCGCAGCGGCCTGTCGCCCCAGGCCCGCGCCTGGCTGGTGCGCGCGTCCTGGCCCTCCCTCGATCCCGGCGTCCGCGAAGACCTGTTCCTGTGGGCGATGACCGATGCGCCGCGCCTGGTCCAGATCGCCGTCCTCCAGGCGATCGGGCCCGACGACACGGAGGCCGTCGTCATCGCGCCGTTCCTCTCCGACGCCGACGCCTGGGTCCGCGTGGCCACCATCGACGCGCTGGCCCGCGTCGGGGGCGAGGTCGCCGAGGAGGCGCTCTCGCGGCACGCGGCGGAGGCTCGGGACCCCGACGAGCGTGCGCGCGCCATCGCCGCCCTCGACCGCTCGGACCCCGACGCGGCCGCCGACACCTCGCTCCCACGCGTGGTCCGCGCCGCCCACCTGGGCGCACTCGACGATCCGGAGCTGCTGATCGAGCTCGCGACCCACGAGCCGGACCCGGTGTTGCGAACGACCGCTGCCGCAGCCCTGACCGAGGTCGATGGTCGTCCGTCCGACGCCGGTGCGCGGCTGCTCGCGTCCGAGGACCCCCTGATCCGCGCCGTCGCGATCGAGCTCCTCCCCGAAGACGCGGGGGTCTCGGCCCTGGTGAAGCTGCTGGAGGGCGAGGAGGACCACGAGGTCCGCAGCGCGGCCTGGGCGGCGCTGGACGAGCGGGTGCCCGACGCGCGCGCCGCCGGTGCCTCCCGCGCGGCGCTGACCGCCCGGATCGGCGAGGCGCCGACGAAGGATTTCGGCCCGGCCGCACCCCACGTGGACGCCCTCGCGCAGCGGCTCGCCATCCGGGACATCACCGTGCCCCGCACCGCCGTGCCGGACGAGGCTCGGGTCTCGGTGGGGGACGGTGGCAGCGCGCTGGTCGCCCTGGGAGCGGCGGATCTCGCCCAGGTGCGGCGCGTCCGCGGCGCCGTCGTGAGGACCGACCACGGCGACTTCGTGATGAGCCTCGACCCGCAGCTCGCCCCGCTCGCCGTGGCGAGCTTCGCCGCTCTCGCAGAGGCCCACTGGTTCGACGGGCTCGTGTTCCACCGGGTGGTGCCGGGGTTCGTGGTCCAGACCGGCTGCCCGCGCGGCGACGGGTGGGGAGGCCCCGGGTACGAGCTGCCCGACGAGGACTCGGAGACGTCCTTCGGTCACGGCGCTGTCGGGATGGCGCGGTCGGACCGCGACACCGGTGGGAGCCAGTGGTTCGTGACGACGAGCCCCCAGCCCCACCTCCAGGGGGAGTACACCCGCTTCGGTGAGGTCGTGCAGGGCCTGTCCGTCGTCGATCACCTCCCGCAGGGCACGGTGATCGAGTCGGTGACCATCGAGCGGCTCGACCCGTGACCGAGCTCGAGCGGCGCGCGCGCGAGCTGCTCGACGAGGCCGACACCCGCGGCGAGGTGAAGCGTCTCGCGGAGCTCCTGGAGGGCGACGCCTCCCTGCGAGCGGCCGTCCTCGCCGCCGGACGGGCGCGCGGCGCCGAGCTGCCGGACGACGCGGTCGACTGGCCGGCGCGCAAGCTGCTCCGCCGAGCCCGGGCGCGGGACGTGGAGTCGCAGGTCCGGACGAACCCCATCCGGCGCGACGAGTCCTTCGTCTGCGTCCACTGCGGCGCGGAGGTGGGGCCCCTGCGGCGCACGGACCGCGACCACTGCCCGCGATGCCTCCGGTCGCTGCACGTCGACCTCGTCCCCGGCGACCGGGCCAACCCGTGCCAGGGGGTGCTCGATCCCGTCGGCGTCGAGATCCGCGGGAAGGACACCGTGATCCGCTACGTCTGCCGACGCTGCGGCGGGACGCATCGGGTCCGCGCCGTGCTCGACGGCCCGGACGCGGACGACTGGGAGGCGGTCGTGGCGGTGAGCGCGCAGCAGGAAGGCGGGTGAGGGGACGCGCCGGTCCCGGGAGGCTCCGGCACCGGGTCGGTGCGACGATCCGGGACCGGGTACTGTGGCTCCCGGGCCAGCGGGTGGCCGTCGCCGTGAGCGGGGGTGCCGACAGCGTGGCCCTGCTCGACGTGCTGCTCGAGACCCGGCGGTGGCACGGCGCACGGCTGGAGGTGGTGACGGTGGACCACGGCACGCGGCCGGGCTCGGGCGAGGACGCGAGCTTCGTGTGGGACCTGGCGCGCGCCCGCGGCCTGCCGGTGATCCGCGTGGACCTCGGGCTGGGGGCGCAGGCGTCCGAAGCGGTCTGCCGCGAGGCCCGCTACGCCGCGTTCGCCCGGCTGCGCGTCGATCGGGTCGCGCTCGCCCACCACCGCGAGGACCTCGTGGAGACGGTCCTGCTCCAGCTCGTCCGCGGCACGGGGGCGCACGGGATGTCGTGGGTGAGGGGACCGTACGTACGTCCGCTGCTGGACGTGCCGCGGGAGGACCTGCGGCGCTGGCTCGCGTGGCGCGGGATCGGATGGCGCGAGGACCCCACGAACCAGGAGCGGCACCGTCTCCGCAACCGCCTCCGTCACGAGGTGTTGCCTTTGCTCGAGGAGGTGCGTCCAGGCGCGGTGGGTGCATTCGCCAGGAGCGTGCTCGCAGGGCTCGATCCCGGGCCTCCCCGATCGGGCAGCTGACGACTCGGGGCCGGTCGACATGGCTCCGACCGGTGTATAGGGCTCACTGGGCACCCAGCCTCGGAGCGACCCGTTGCCATGACGCGTTTCTCGCGACAGAACTTGATCGCCTTCGTCCTCGTCCTGATCGGGGTCGCTGCCTTCCTGAACCTCGGCCAGATCGGGCGCCGCGGGGAGCAGCTCGACTTCCGAACGTTCATGGAGATGGTCGACAAGGGTGAGATCGCCGAGGTCACCTTCAAGGGCCAGGAGATCAGCGGGGTGACCTCCCGCCAGTCGCGCTTCCGGACGGTCGGTCCCGCCCCCGAGTTCCAGGAGCCGGTCTACCACTCGCTCGTCGAGCACGGGGTCACGCCGAACTTCGCGGAGTCCTCCGACGAGTCGCTGTGGTTCACGGCGCTCGTGACGCTCGTGCCGATGGTGGCGTTCGTGCTGCTGTTCGTGTGGTTCATGCGCAACGTCCAGGGGGCGAACAACCGGGCGCTCTCGTTCGGGAAGTCCCGGGCGCGCATGCTCGGTGACGGTGGCCGGCGGGTGACGTTCGAGGACGTGGCGGGCATCGAGGAGTCGAAGGAGGAGCTCTCCGAGATCGTGGAGTTCCTCAAGGACCCCCGGAAGTTCACGCGCCTCGGCGGCCGCATCCCCAAGGGTGTGTTGCTGATGGGCTCGCCCGGGACCGGCAAGACGCTGCTCGCGAGGGCGGTCGCCGGCGAGGCGGGGGTCCCGTTCTACAGCATCTCCGGCTCGGACTTCGTCGAGATGTTCGTCGGCGTCGGCGCCTCCCGGGTGCGCGACCTGTTCGAGCAGGCGAAGAAGAGCGCCCCGTGCATCATCTTCATCGACGAGATCGACGCCGTCGGGCGCCACCGCGGCGCCGGGCTGGGCGGTGGTCACGACGAGCGCGAGCAGACGCTGAACCAGCTCCTGGTGGAGATGGACGGCTTCGAGGGCACCGAGGGCATCATCGTCGTCGCCGCCACCAACCGCCCGGACGTGCTCGATCCGGCGCTCCTCCGGCCGGGCCGCTTCGACCGGCGCGTGACGGTGCCGAACCCGGACGTGCGCGGTCGCGAGGAGATCCTGCGCATCCACTCCAAGCGGATGCCGCTGGACCCGAACGTGAACGTCGGGCGGATCGCGAAGGTGACCCCGGGCTTCTCCGGTGCCGACCTGGAGAACCTCTGCAACGAGGCCGCCCTCCTCGCCGCTCGGCGGAACAAGACCCAGGTGGACATGGCGGACTTCGAGGAGGCCCGCAGCAAGATCTACATGGGTCCCGAGCGGCGCTCGCTGTTCATGCCGGACCCGGTCAAGCAGAAGACGGCGTACCACGAGGCCGGGCACGCGATCGTCGCGCACCTGCTCCCGGGCCACGACCCGGTGCACAAGGTGACCATCGTCCCCCGTGGGCGCGCCCTCGGCGTGACCTGGACCATGCCCGAGGAGGACCAGCTCTCGCAGACGCGCGAGCAGCTCATCCACGGCATCACGATGGCGATGGGGGGCCGGGCGGCCGAGGAGATCGTGTTCTCCGAGATCACCGGCGGCGCTCGCAGCGACCTCCAGCAGGCCACGCAGATCGCCCGCCACATGGTGTGCGACCTCGGGATGAGCGACGACCTGGGCCCGGTGGCCTGGGACAGCGGGAGCGACGAGGTGTTCCTCGGGCGTCAGATGAGCCGCGTCAAGAACTACTCCGAGGCGACGGCGCGGCGCATCGACGAGGAGGTCCGCCGCATCCTGACGCGCGCGTACGACGCGGCCAAGAACATCCTGACGGAGAACAAGCACGTGCTGGACACGGTCGCCCAGACCCTGATCGAGCGCGAGTCACTCGACGCCGAGGAGTTCGCCGAGCTCGTGCGCAAGGCCGATCCGGTGCCGGTCGAGCCCGGCTGGTGGACGGCGGCCACCGTCGTCAGCCCCACGAACGCCTGACCCGTGGCGGCGGAGACGCTGCTGGTCGGGGTGCTCAACGTCACGCCCGACTCGTTCTCGGACGGCGGCAGGTTCCTCGACCCGGATCGCGCCGTTGCCCACGGCCTGCGCCTCGCGGAGGAGGGCGCTGCGTGGATCGACGTGGGCGGGGAGAGCACCCGGCCCGGATCCGTGAGCGTCGGCGCCGACGAGCAGATCCGGCGGGTCGCGCCCGTGATCGAAGCCCTGGCCCGCAGGCTGCCGTCCGACGTCGTGATCTCGGTGGACACGGCGGATGCCGCGGTCGCGACAGCGGCGCTGGCGGCGGGTGCCCGCGCGGTGAACGACGTGGGCGGGCTGCGCGATCCGGGCGTCGCGCGCGCGGTCGCGGAGGCCTCCGCCGAGCTCGTGGTGATGCACGCTCGCGGCACGCCCGCCACGATGCAGCGCGACACGACGTACGAGGATCTGGTCGGGGAGGTCGAGGCCTTCCTGCGCGACCGGATCGCGTGCGCGACGGCGCTGGGTGTCGATCGCCAGCGGATCGTCGTCGATCCCGGGCTGGGCTTCGGCAAGGCGATGGAGGACAACCCGCGCCTGGTGGCGGCCGTGCCCCGCTTCAAGGCGCTCGGTCACCGCGTCATGATCGGCGCCAGCCGCAAGGCCTTCGTGGGGCGCCTCACGGGCGTGGAGCGCGCGGAGGACCGGCTCCACGGCTCGGTCGGCGCCGCGCTCGCCGCCGCGGAGGCCGGCGCGGACCTCCTGCGCGTGCACGACGTGCTCGCCACCCGCCAGGCGCTCGTCGTGTACGCTGCCTGTCGGGGTGGGTGAACGGTGATGCTCGAGTGGTGGGACGGCAGCCCGCTCGCCACGGCGACGTGGGTGGACTGGCTGGACATCGTCCTGCTGGCCATCGTCATCTACCGCGTGCTCGTGGTCATGCGGGGGACGCGCGCGGCCCAGAGCCTCATCGGCCTGGGCTTCGTCGGGATGCTCTATCTGCTGTCCGACCTGATCGGGCTCGTCGCGGTGCACTGGGTGCTCGACAAGCTCGTGGTCTACCTCGTGCTGTTCCTGCTCATCCTGTTCCAGGACGACCTGCGCAAGGCCCTGGCGCGCGCTGGCGGGTTCCTGTTCGGCGGCAGCACCCGGGTGGCGGCTCGACCGTCCGACGCCAACGTGATGGAGGAGGTCATCAAGGCAGCCTTCTCCCTCGCGCACCGGAAGATCGGCGCCCTGATGGTGATCGAGCGGAGCGCGAGCCTCGAGGCGTACGTCGAGGGTGCCTACGCGCTGGACGCCGTGGTCTCCACGGAGCTGCTGCAGTCGGTGTTCCACCCGTCGAGCCCGCTGCACGACGGGGCGGTGGTGCTGGCGAAGGGTCGGATCCGGGCGGCCGGCGTCTTCCTGCCGATCTCGCTTTCGCCGGACGTGGGGCGGTGGGGGACGCGGCACCGGGCGGCGATCGGTCTGTCCGAGGAGACCGACGGACTGTGTGTCGTGGTGTCGGAGGAGCGTGGCACGGTGGCGCTGGTGTCGCGCGGCCAGGTCACGCCGATCGCGGACGCGAACGACCTGCGTCAGCGGCTCGTGGAGAAGATGGGCGAGGAGGAGCCGGCCCCGGCGAACGAGGAGGTGACGGGTGCCCGCGCCTGAGCCTCGGATCGCGGAGCGGCCCTGGCTGCTGCGTGTGCTCGTCGCCAATCCCTGGCAGAAGGTGGTCTCGGTCTTCCTGGCCGCCGGCATCTGGCTCTACGTCCAGGGCGAGGAGGTGCAGGAGGTCCGCATCGCGGCGCAGATCGCGTGGAACCTCCCGGCCGACCTGCTCCCCGACGAGCCCCTCCCGACCTCCGCCTCCCTCACGGTCAGCGGACCCCGCTCGGCCATCCGCCGGGCCAGGAAGTCGTCGCTGCGCGTGGAGGTCGACCTGTCGGAGCAGGCCGCGGGCGAGCACGAGGTCGATCTGGCCTCTTCGGCCAACGTCGGTCTTCCGCCGCAGATCCAGCTCGTGGCGATCGCGCCCTCCGCCGTTCGGCTCTCGCTGGACGAGGTGGCGACCAGCCGCGTGAAGATCGAGCCCACGACGGTGGGCGACCCCGCCGAGGGCTGGGAGGTGTCGACGCTCACCCTGGATCCGCGCGTGGTGGAGGTGAGGGGTGCGCGGACGGTGATCTCCGGGCTGCGCGACATCGTCACCCGACCCATCGACCTGTCGGGGCTGGCCGTGAGCACCACGCGCCCCGTGGAGCTCGACCTGCCGCGCGGGGTCACGCTGGCCTCGGACACGGTGGTGAGCGCGCGGATCGAGGTGACGTCGCGCGTCGAAGAGCGGCGATTCGAGGACGTTCCGGTCTACGTGTGGGGTGATCCGTCGTGGCGGGTCTCGCCGCCGCGGATCTCCGTCCTGCTCCAGGGTCCGGCCGTTGCTGTACGATCGATGGGCTCGGAGGAGGTGGCAGCCTTCGTGCACCTCCCCGACCCGCCGGAGCGCGATCGCTACGAGGCGTGGCTGGCGGAGGGAGCTGCGGTTCGGGTGCAGGTGATGCATCCGGGTCGCGATGGAGTCAAAGTGTTGTCCATCACGCCGCCTTCGATCGTCGCGGAGCGCCCTTGACCAGGACGAACATCGCCTTCGGCACGGACGGGATTCGGGGGGTCGCCGGGCGATGGCCGATCGACGAGGAGGGGGCCGTGCGCGTGGGCGCGGCGGCGGCGCGCTGGGGCGGGATCGGCCACGGGGTGGTGATCGGCCGTGACCCGCGGAGCTCCGGGTTCCGTCTGGCCGAGGCCGTCGCGAGCGGCGTGCGCGGATCGGGCGGGCGACCGGTGGACGCCGGGGTGGTGCCGACGGCCGCGGTCCAGGTCGCGCTCGCCGAGGGGCTCGGTCGCGTGGGCGTCATGATCACGGCGTCGCACAACCCCGACGAGGACAACGGGTTCAAGCTGCTCGGCGTGGGAGGGCGCAAGCCCGACGACGAGACCTGCGGCACGTTGGCCGCGTGGATGAGCGAGGAGCCACGCTCTCGCGCCACGCCGCCGGGCGAGGAGCTGGTCGACGGCTCGGTGGCGAGGGTCTGGCTGGACGCCCTCGCGCAGCGGTGCCCCGACCTGTCCGTGCTGGCGGGCAGGCGCATCGCGATCGATCTGGGGAACGGGGCCGCGAGCCCTCACCGCGAGGCCCTCGAGCGCTGGCTGCCGTGCCAGATCCTGTGGCTGGGTGCGCGGGGGCGCGTCAACGACGGGTGTGGGACGGAGCACCTCGAGGCCCTGCGGGAGGCCGTGGTCTCGTCCGGCTGTGACGGCGGGTTCGCCCTGGATGGCGACGCGGACCGGTGCCGCCTGGTGGACCAGCACGGCGCCGAGGTCCCTGGAGATGCGATCACCTGGCTCCTCGCTCGCACCCTGGACGTGTCGCGCCTGGCCGTCACCGTGATGAGCAACGGCGCGCTCGAGGGCCTCCTGCCCGGCGTCGCCGTGGTCCGTACCCCGGTGGGGGACCGGCACCTGCGCGAGGTGATGGACCGCGACGGCATCGCGCTCGGCGCCGAGGAGTCCGGCCACGTGCTCTTCGGCGATCACCCGGGCGGCGACGGTGTCCTCACCGGGGTGCGGGCGCTGTGCTCGTCCTGGCGTCGCGCGCGAACGGTCTCCGAGGCCGTGTCGACGTTCGTGCCCTGGCCCCGGAGGACGGCCCGCGTGCGTGTGGCCGCTCGTCCGCCGCTCGACGAGCTGCACCTCCTGCAGGACGCGCGCCGCGTGGGGGAGGCCGCCCTCGGCCGCGCCGGTCGCGTCCACCTGCGGTACTCGGGAACCGAACCCGTGCTCCGGATCCTGGTGGAGGGTCGCGACCGCCACGTCGTGGATCGGGTGCACGACGAGGTGGTGGCGGCGGCGAGGGCCGCTCTCCCAGGCGCGTCGTGAGGTTCGTCTCCACGGCGGCCCAGTCGCGCGAGCTGGATCGTCGCGTGATCGAGGGTCTCCAGCTGCCGGGGATCGCGTTGATGGAGCTCGCTGCCCGCGGCGTGGCGGACGCGATCCTCGCCCACCACGCCGACGCTGCCCGACGGGGCACGGTCGTGGCGTGCGGTCCGGGGAACAACGGCGGCGACGGGTACGCGGTCGCGCGTTGGCTCAAGGGCTGGGGCCTGCCGGTGAGCGTCGTCGCCCTCGGGCTGCCACGCGCCGGATCGGACGCCGAGCTCATGGCGGAGTGCGCCCGCGCGGCGGGGGTGGACGTGCTCGACGCGGTGGAGGGCGCGCCGGGGCTGTGGGTGGACGCGCTCTTCGGCACCGGGCTCGGGCGTGACCTGAACGCGGAGGCGCGGGCGCTCGTGCAGGCGATGCGTGGGTCGCCGGTCGTCGCCGTGGACCTGCCGAGCGGGCTGGACAGCGACACGGGGCACGTGTGGGGCGCGTGTCCCCAGGCGGCGACGACGGTGACCTTCGGACGGCCGAAGCTCGGCATGTTCTGTGGCGAGGGACCGGCGCGGTGCGGGCGGGTGGTGGTGGTCGACATCGGGCTCGGTGCGGGGACCCCGCGCGACGGCCTGGCGACCGCGGAGATTCCCGACGCCGCCGACCTGGCGCCGCTGTGGCCGAGGCGGGGACCCTTGGATCACAAGGGACGGTCGGGCCACCTGTTGATCGTCGCCGGGTCCGCGCCCATGGCGGGGGCGGCGGTGCTCGCCTGCCGGGGTGCGCTCGCCGCGGGGGCCGCGCTGGTCACGCTCGCTGCTCCGAGGGGCGCGTTCGGGCGCCTCGCCGGGCTCCCCCCGGAGGTGATGGTGCTCCCCTCGGGGGAGGGCGATCTCACCGAGGGCGTGCCGACCTTCGACCGCGCCACCGCGCTGCTGGTGGGGCCTGGACTCGCGGGTGGGGGGGCGCTCGCTCCGCAGCTCGCGTCGTCGCTGGCAGCGGTCTGGCACGCCGATCCCCGACCCGCGGTGTTCGACGCCGACGCGTTGCCCGCGACGGGCCCCACGCCCCATGCCGCGCGAAGGGTGCTCACCCCGCACCCGGGCGAGGCGGCGAGGCTGCTGCAGGCGAGCACCCGGGAGGTCGCGGCCGACCGGTTCGATGCGGCCCGCGCGCTGTCCGACCGAGGGGTCACGCTGCTCAAGGGGCGCCCGACCATGGTGGCCTCCGCCGGCGGCCGTCCGAGCATCAACCCCACCGGGAACGAGGTCCTGGCGGTCGGGGGCTCGGGAGACGTGCTCGCGGGCGTGATCGGTGGGCTCCTGGCCCGCTCGGTGGACGCGCGGGACGCGGCGCGGCTGGGGGCCTGGGTCCACGGCGCAGCGGCCGACGCGCTCCGCGCTCGGAGGAGCCAGGGGTGGCGCGCCTCGGACGTGGCGGACGCCCTGCCGGATGCGATCGAGGCGCTGATCGCGGAGCCGGGCGCGTGACCGAGCGCGTGCTCGAGGACCCGGCGGCCACGCACGCCCTCGGCGTGCTGCTCGGTCGCTCGGCGTTCCCTGGCGCGGTGATCGCGCTGTGCGGCGACCTCGGCGCGGGGAAGACGGCGCTCGTGCGGGGCCTCGCGGAGGGACTCGGGTGTCCGGGCCCGGTCCAGAGTCCCTCCTACGTGCTCTCGATGCGCCACGAGGGGCGGATCCCGCTGGTCCACGCCGACGCCTGGCGCCTCGGATCCGCCGACGAGCTGGACGATCTGGAGCTCCTCGAGGAGGCGTCCGACGGTGTGCTCGCGCTCGAGTGGGCCGATCGCTTCGTCGACGCGCTGCCCGCCGACCACCTGCGCATCGAGCTGCGACCCGAGGGGGAGGGGAGGGTGGCTCGGATCGAGTCGACGGGTCCCCGCCATCGTCCGCTGGAGGTCGCCGCCGGTGGCTGAGCGCCTCGACTTCTCGCGCCGCCCGGACGCCCCGCGGTCCTCGCCTCGCGTGAACGCGCTCGCGCTCGTGCTCCTCGGGCTGGCCCTGCTCCTCGCGTGGACCCGGGCGTGGTGGAGTCCCGTCACGCCCCCCGGGCTGATGATCGAGGTGGCGGGCGATGTCGAGCGGCCTGGTATGTACCTGGTGGATCCGCCGACGGTCCGAGAGGCCCTGCGGGCGGCGGGTGCGCGCGACGCCGAGACGGCGGAGGACCGCGTCCTGGCGGAGGGGGATCGCCTGGAGTGGATCGGCGGTCGCGTACGCGTCTTGCCGCCCTCGGACCCGCTCCTCGTCGGCCTCCCCGTGGACATCAACACGGCGGGCGTCGACGCGCTCGATGCGATCCCGTCGGTCTCGCGCTCGCGGGCGGAAGCCATCGTCGCCGAGAGAACGCTCGGCGGACCGTTCGCGGGCGTCGACGATCTCCGGCGGGTGCCCGGGATCGGGTCCGACAGCGTGGACGAGCTCCGACCGTTCGTGGACGCCTCCCCGGCGCCCCCGGTGGATCTCGGCAGCGCCACCGCGGCGCAGCTCGAGCGACTGCCGGGGATCGGGCCGGTGCTGGCGGCGCGCATCGTCGTGGATCGCGAGGAGAACGGGCGGTGCGTCGCCCCGCGAGACCTCCTCCGGGTTCGCGGGATCACCGAGACCCTGCTGTCGGACATCGAGGGGAGGGTCACGTGTGGGGTGCCGTGACGCGGACGTACCTCGACCACGCGGCCACGAGCCCGCTGCTCCCAGAGGTGGACGCTGCGATGGCGCCGTGGCGCGGGCGACCCGGGAACCCGTCGTCGGTGCACCAGGAGGGCCGTCGGGCCGCGGACGCGCTCGAGGCGGCGAGGGCTGACGTGGCCCGGCTGCTGGGCCGTCCGGACGCGGGGATCGTCTTCTGCTCCGGCGCGACCGAGGCCAACCACACCGCCGTGCGCGGGCTCGTCGCCCAGGGACATCAGCGGATCGCGGCCGCGGGGATCGAGCACCCGAGCGTCCACGAGGCGCTGCGGATGGCGGGGGCGGAGGTCGTCGCGCTGCGGGTGGGGGCGGACGGCGTGATCCGAATCTCGGAGGTGGGCGCGACGGCGCTGGTCTGCATGGCGGTGAACCACGAGACCGGCGTGATCCAGCCCGTCGAGCAGGCGTTCGCGACCGGGTTGCCGGTGCACGTCGACGCGACCGCGGCCGCCGGACGCATCCCCCTCGCACTCGCCGAGGCCACCTCGGTGGCGCTGACGGCGCACAAGCTCGGCGGCCCCGTGGGCATCGGGGCGCTCAGCCTGCGCGATGGTGGCGCGTTCCCGGCGCTCGTCGGTGGCGCCCAGGAGCGCGGCCGCCGTGGCGGCACCACCGACGTGATCGGCGCGATCGGGTTCGCCGCCGCCTGCGCCCTCGCGCTCCGGCGCGTGGAGGAGCTGGGTGCGGAGCGCGCTCGCCTCGACGAGCACCTCCGGCGGGGCCTGCGCGCGCTCGGCGCCGAGCCGGTGGGTGCGTGGGAGCGCACCGCGCCCGGGACCACCTGTGCGACGTTCCCGGGGCTCCTGGGCGAGACCGTCGTGCAGGCGATGGACCTGGCGGGCTTCGCCATCTCCTCGGGTGCCGCGTGCGCGAGCGGGAGCGTGGGGCCTTCGCCCGTGCTCGCCGCGATGGGGCATCCCGAGCCCCGCGCCGGCGTCCGGGTGTCGCTCGGGCCGTCCACGACCGTCGGTGAGGTCGACGCCTTCCTCGCGGCCCTGGGCGCGTTCCTCGCCCGCGCACGACCCGACGCCTACTCCTCCTGAGTGTGCGGCGCGACGATCGTGTCCGATCCGTCCATGGCGAACTCGTCCATCGCGGTCTCGACCTCGAAGTCGGGATCGATCTCCCCGAGGACGCGCGCGACGGCAGCGCCCATCTCGCGAGCGGTCCGGTACCGGTCGGCGGGGCGCGGCATGGTCGACTTCCGCACGATCTCGCGGAGCGGCTCGGGGACCCGCTCGTGGACCGACGGATCCTGGTGCGCCACCGCCAGATCGAACGGACGGCGCCCGGTCACGAGGATGTAGAGCGTGGCGCCGACGCCGTAGACGTCGGACTCGGGGCCCGCGTTCCTCGGATCGACGCGCTGCTCGGGCGACATGTACGCCAGGGTGCCGAGCGTGTCGCCCGTACCCGTGATCCGGCTGCCGCTGGGAGCGGCCACCAGCCGGGCGATCCCGAAGTCCGTGAGCTTGACGCGGGGCGAGGCCGCCTCGGGCGACCACGGGGCGTCGAGGAGCATGTTGTGCGGCTTCACGTCGCGATGCACCACGCCCGCGATGTGCGCGTACTCGAGGCCCTTGAGGACGTCGAGCACGAAGCCGAGCGCCTCGTGGGGCCGCCGAGCGCCGTGGCGCCGCACGAGATCGGCGACGCTGCCGCCCGCGGCCAGCTCCATCGCGAAGTAGTACTGGCCCTCCTCCTCGCCAACGTCGCGCACGCGGATCACGTTCACGTGGTCCAGGGCCGCCATGGTCCGCGCTTCGTGCATGAATCTCGAGCGTGTCTTGTCGCTCTGCGACGCGTGCGGAAGCAGCAGCTTGATGGCGCAAGCATCGTTGTTCCACCGGTCCAACGCCCGGTAGACGACGGCCATGCCGCCGCTGCCCAGGGGTTCTCCGAGGGTGTAGCGCTGCCGACCGAGGGTGGACGGGAGGGGACGCGGGCCGTTGCTCATGACCCACAGGATACAATGCGGCGCGCGAGGGAGCCTGCTCGAGCGTGCTGAGGATTGGCGAGACCATCGACCGATATCGGATCGAGGCGCTCATTGGCCAGGGGGGAATGGCCGCGGTCTACCGTGCGCGCCACGTCCAGCTCGGGTCGGAGCACGCGATCAAGGTGTTGTTCGTCACCGCACCACAGGTGCGCGAACGCATGTTCCGCGAGGGGCAGGTGCAGGCGCGGCTGCGCCACCCCAACATCGTGCAGGTCACCGACGTGCTCCTCGTACAGAACGCACCGGCGCTGGTGATGGAGTACGTCGACGGCCCGGCGCTCGACACCTGGCTGCTCGAGAACCGCCCGAACGTGGACGAGTCCCTGTGGCTCTTCCGCGGCATCCTACGGGGCGTGATGGCCGCGCACGAGGGCGGCGTGGTCCACCGCGACCTGAAGCCCGCCAACGTGCTGCTCGCGCCGACCCACGACGGCCTGGTCCCGAAGGTGAGCGACTTCGGGTTGGTCAAGCCGGTGTCCCAGGTGCCCGCCAAGGGGTCGTTACGCGTCAACACCCAGTCCGGCATGGCGCTCGGCACCCCGGAGTACATGTCGCCCGAGCAGATCCGGGACGCTTCGGACGTCGATCAGCGCGCCGACATGTGGGCCATGGGCTGCATCCTGTACGAGCTGCTCTGCCATCGCCGGACGTTCTCCGGGCCGGACAAGATGTCGACGTTCAACCTGATCGTCGCCGGGACGTACGAGCCGCCCCGCAAGTTCGTGGACGACCTCCCGCGGCACGTGAACGAGGCGATCCGCCGGCTGCTCGAGGTCAAGCAGGACGACCGGCTGGCGTCGGCCGCGGAGCTGTACGACCTGCTGTACGACAAGGAGGAGCCGAACGTGGGCCGCCTGTCGCTGGGGCGTCGCCCGACCGGCCCGCTGCTCGCGTCCTCGCCGCACCACGAGATCACCATCCCACCCGACGATCCGGTCGGGGGCGCCGCGCCGGTCGTGATCTCGGCCACCGCACCCACGGGGATCCCCGCGGCGCGGCGAGCGCAGGCGCCGACCGGGCTTCGTGACCAGCGTCCGCCCCGCGCGCTGCTCACGCAGGACTCCGATCCGCGCCCGGCGAACCGGACGAACGTGCTCATCCCGGCCCTCCTCGTCCTGGTGGTGGTGTTGAGCGTCACGGTGGTCGGGCTGTACCTGGCGCTTCCCGGCCAACAGGTCGAGCAGGGCCTGGCCCCGATGTTGCCTCCGCCCGGAGAGCACGAGCTCACCCTCCCGCCGCCGCCGCCGGCCCCCGTCGACGAGCCCGAGGATCCCGCGCCCGCCACCGACGGCCGGTGAGCGCCGGAAGCGGATAGGACGTCGGGACGGATGACGAGCATCCGCGCCGAGGAGGCGTGTATGTGGTGGCTGGCCGCAGCCCTCGAGAGCACGAGTCCCGCGTGGGCGGACGACGCCGACCCGCCACCCGAGGTGCCCGAGCGTCCTCTCGCCATCCCCGCGTCCGGTCGCCCGCCGGCATTGCCCCCGGTGGCGGACGGTCCGCCGAGCGTGGCCAACGCCTACGATCCGCGCGCGGTGCGCGAGTACCGAGAGCACCACCTCTCCGTCCGCACCATCACCGAGACCTGGTACACGACCACGTGGGGACCGGGCTGGGGCTACGGCTGGGGCTGGGGACCCGCGTGGCCCCAGACCTGGGTCCACCGCGACCAGCGCGTGCTGCTGTTCGAGGGGCGCCGCGTGATCGACGTGCCGACCGCCCTGTCCGCGCTCGGCGACGTCCCCGCCCAGCAGCAGCTCCTGCGGCGCATCTCGAACCAGCGGACCGCGTCCACCGCACTCACCTCGGTCGGCTTCGTGGGGATGGCGGCGACCCTGGTGGGGCTCGTGGGCTTCGACCAGGCGCGGACGCTCGAGGAGGCGGAGACGTGGAGCGTGGTGTCCGGGGCCGGCGCGGGGGTCATGCTGGTCGGGCTGATCGGAGGCGCGTTCCCCGCCGCGCGCGCGCGCACGCTGCTGATGGACCCGTCCGCGACGTTCCAGCCCGGGGAGGCGGAGCGCCGGTTCCGGGAGCACGACGATCAGCTCGCAGCGGCCCTGGGACTGTCGCCCGCACAGGTCGACGCGATCGAGGCCGAGGGGCTGCATTGAACAGGTTCGCGCCTCCGTTGGTAGGGTAGGGGACGCGAAGGGGAGGGCGGGTGCTTCTGGAAGGTGCGCTGTTCGCTGCAGGGTTGACGCTGACGGTGGTGCTCGGCGCACCGGTGGCCAGCAGGCTCGCCCGGCCCACCACCTGGTCCTGGCTCAAGCGGCCCGTCGCCCAGGTCCCGGACCGACCGAGGATCGAGACCCCGCGCGCCTTCGCACCCCTCGATCTCGGCCCGGATCCGATGCGCTGGCCCTCGCAGCGCCCGTGGGCCGCGAGCCCGATCCCCGAGCCCCAGTGGCCCTCGCAGTCCTGGGACGACGAGCACTTCGGCGCGCACTGGCGCAGGGCGGACGCTGCCGCTCCCCCGCCGCCGGTCTCGCAGATGGCACCAGGGGCATCGACGCCAGCGCTGTGGGCGGCGGAAGAGCAGTTCTTCAAGCTCGACCCCCTCCAGCCCCGGCTGCAGGAGGCGGAGCGAGCGGAACCTCCGCCCCCGCCACGTCCGCAGCCGACCGCGGCCAGGCCGGCGAAGCAGCCCCAGGCGGCGCGCAAGCCCGCTCCCCAGGCGCAGAAGGCGGCGCAGCCCAAGCCGCAGCAGCGTCCGCAGCAGCCTACCGCCACCAAGCCCGTCCCGAAGCCCGCCGCCAGGCCCGCGACGCCCAAGGCCGCGCCGAAGGCCGCACCCAGGCCCGCGAGTGCGGCCGGCGTTCCGGACAAGGCCGAGCTGGAGGCCATGGTGGCGCAGATCGGGCTGGCGGCGACCGTCCAGAAGATCATGGAGCGTACGGGCTGGGACTTCCGCCAGGCGGCCCAGCACCTCGCACGCATTCGTCAGGGACAGTAAGGTGGGACGGATCGAGGCCGTTCGGTGGTTGGATGGTCTGGGTCCGGTCAGCGCGATCCTCTTCGAGAGAACCGTCCGGCGAGCCGACACGTGAGCGATTCCACCACGACATCGCCGATCATCGGCGACCAGCGCAAGTACCACATCACCGGCATCCTGGGACAGGGTGGCTTCGGGACGGTGTACCGCGCGCGGCTCGAGGGGACCGAAGGGTTCCACAAGGACGTGGCGATCAAGATCCTGCGGGACGCCGAGCCCCCCGCGGACATCCTGGCGCGCTTCCGCGACGAGGCCCGCATCCTGGGGCTGGTCCGCAACCCCCACGTCGTGAGCGTCGACCCGCCGGTCAAGCTCGGTGGCCGTTGGGCCGTCGTGATGGAGTACGTCGACGGCGCGAGCTGCGAGGAGATGCTGCAGGTCGGCGTGCTGCCGCCCTCCATCGTCCTCGAGATCGCGGAGATCGTCGCGACCACGCTGACCCACCTGTACGAGGCGCTCGACGACCAGGACCGCCCGCTGCACCTCGTGCACCGCGACCTCAAGCCGTCCAACATCCAGGTCACGCCCACCGGGCACGTGAAGCTGCTCGACTTCGGGGTGGCGCGCGCCAACTTCGAGATGCGCGAGACCGAGACGGTCGCCCAGATCGGTGGCACGCCGGGGTACATCGCCCCCGAGCGCCTCGAGGGTCACGACGGTCCAGAGGGCGACATCTACTCGCTCGGCGTCGTGATGCACCGGCTGGCGACGCGTCAGCGGCCCCCACCGCTGAACATCGCGGCGCTCCCGCAGGCCGCGCCCGACAGCCCCTCGAAGCTCCTGGGCAACAGCGCCCTGCTCGAGGACCCGCGGGTCAAGGCGCTCGTGGAGCTCGCGGCCGAGCTGCGCAACCCCGACCACACCACACGCCCGACGGGGCCCGAGGTGGCCGAGAAGTGCCGTGCGCTCCGCGCGACCTTCACGAACGCACCCGAGCTCCGGACGTGGGCGCGCGAACGCGTGGGGGCCGCGCCGAAGAAGGCGCCGGACGAGATGGTGGGCCGGACCCTGTCCGAGACCATGTCTCACATCACGCGGCGCATGCGGCTCGAGGCCGAGCGGACGCGCGAGCCGCGCAGCGAAGGCGATCCCGTGCTGGCGTTCGGCTTCGCGTCCATCCTGTTCGGGCTCTTCGTCGCGTTCCTGGGGCTGCTCCTCATCGCGGGACTGGGCGCCTGGTACGTGAAGGACCCCACGGGCTTCGAGCGGATGGTGGCGGGCCTGTCGTCGTCGCCCACCGAGCCCGTTCCCCAGCCGGCCGTCCCGGTCGTCCCGGAGCCGCTGGTGGACGATGGCGCCACCGATGCCGCGGACCCGGACCACCCGGAAGACGGAACTTCCGTCGAGAGCCCCGAGCCGCAGGTGGAGCCCGCCCCTGACCCCGCGGAGCCGACCCCCGCGCCGGCCACCCCGGCCCCCGATCCCAAGCCGACGGTGAAGCCGACCGCGAAGCCCACGCCGAAGCCCTCCCCGAGACCCGATCCGAAGCCCGAACCCGCGCCTGCGCCGCCCTCGGTCGAGACGGGAACGGTCTCCATCCAGGGGGATGCCACCGCCGTGCAGCTGATCTGCGCGGGCAAGAGCTTTGGCGCGGGCACCGTGCCTGCGGGCACCTGCGACGTGATCGCGACGTTCGGGAGCGGCAGCCCGGTGCCGGCGGGGAAGGTGACCGTGCCCGCCGGCGGCACCCTGACCCTACAATGTGCTTCCAGCTTCCAGCGCTGCAGGCCGAAGTGAATCGACTCACGGTTGTCGTGCGTGAGGGCGGAAAAGGCGCTTGCGCCCCGCTCTCTCGCGCGGCAATCGTGAGGAGATTCTTCGTCAAGGCCCGCGACTGCGGGCCGCGGAGGCCGAGAATCGGCCGGAGTAACCAGAATCGACTCACGGTTGTCGTGCGTGAGGGCGGAAAAAGGCGCTTGCGCCCCGCTCTCTCGCGCGGCAATCGCGAGGAGATTCTTCGTCAAGGACCGCGAATGCGGGCCGCGGAGGCCGAGAATCGGCCGGAGTGACCTGAATCGATGATTGTGATCTGGCTCTCCGCGTCCCTGGCTCACGCCGGCTGCGACGTCGCCACGCTCCAGAGCTCGGTCGAGAAGGCCGAGAACACCTTCGTCCAGATGGACGAGGACGGCTTCGCGAAAGCGGTCGTCCTGACCCGCAACACCCTCGACTGCCTCACCGAGCCGCTGACGCCGGTGAGCGCGGCCGGCTTCCATCGGGTGAACGCCCTCGAGGCCTTCCTCCGCGGCGATCACGCGAAGACGATCGTCCACTTCCAGGCGGTTCGTGGGTCCCAGCCAGGGTACGAGCTGCCGGACGAGATCGCGCCCGAGGGGCATCCGCTCCGCGTGGACTTCGACAAGTCGTCGCAGTTCTCCGACGCCGGTCGGTTTCCGCTCGATCCCCCGGAGACGGGCTGGCTCCTGATCGACGGCTCGCGTGCGACCGAGGCGCCCGGCGGGCGTCCGTTCATCTTCCAGTGGGTCCAGGGAGCCGGCCAGATCGGGAAGAGCGGCTGGGTCGACGTGGGCGCCGCGCTGCCGTCGTACCCGGTGAAGGTCGAGGCTCCGCCTCCGGTGGTGGAGGAGCCCAAGAAGGGCGGCGGGAAGGCGCTCACCTGGGTGGGGCTCACCACGACCGCCGTGGGCGCTGGCCTGTACGGCGTCGCGTTCGTGACCCGCGGCCAGTACGACGACGCGGTGCAGGCCGGCGACGAGGCGAGGATCCGCTCCTCGCACACCACGACGAATGTGCTCGCGGGCTCGGGCGTGGCCCTGCTCGGCGGCGGCGCGACGCTCACGCTGATCGGCGTCTTCTGACAGACCGCGACCGCTTCGATAGAATGGCCCATGTGGAGGGGTATGTGCGCCCACTCGCCCTGCTGACGCTCACCGGCTGCCCGTTCATCTTCGAGCCCCCCGACCTGTCGAACGTCGACGGCGGCTCGGACACCGACACGGACGTCTTCACCGACACCGACGCGGACGCGGACGCCGATACGGACAGCGACACGGACAGCGACACCGACGCCGACACGGACAGCGACACCGACGCCGACACGGACAGCGATACGGACGCCGACACGGACAGCGACACCGACACGGGCATCCCGGGCGACCCGCCCAGCGTCGTGGCGCTCCACGTGATCCCGCACTTCGACGACGCACGCCTCGAGTTCTCGATCGCCGACGTGGACGGGGACCTGATCGGCGGGAACATCGAGTTCTCCGACGGCACCAACGTGTTCGTGAAGCAGATCCCGGGCGACCTCGACGTCTGGGATCAGTTCGGGACCTCGATGGTCACGGTGCCGCAGCCGGTGAACCGCTTCCAGTGCGGCATCGACATGGTCCAGAACTGGACGGCGCGGGCCACCGACTTCGCGGGCCATCGCGGCGCGAGCTTCCCCGTCACGCTGACCGTCCCGAGCTACGGCGTGCTGCCCGACCGCAACAACAACTGGCCGCAGGCGTCGCACCAGGAGTGGCAGAACCAGGATCCTCCGCTGCACGCCTGCACCCAGTACGAGGACGACCCCACCAACGCCGCGTCGATCAACACCGACCTGCGCAACGAGGTCGAGGGGATGTTCCTCGACGTGGCGTCGGCCTCCACCCTGCGCGCCGAGATCCGGTGGATGCCCGCAGCGGACTTCGACGTCATCGTGTACGTCCTGAACTCGAACCGGGGGACGGTCGACAACAACGGTGACGGGGTGGCCGACACGACGGGGACGTGCAGCGCGGTCGGGAACCCGGGGACCACCAACGTCGCCGCGAAGGACCAGGGGCCCGAGACCTGTGGGTGGAACGCGGGCGCGAACACGCACTTCCTGGTCGATCCGCAGTACTTCCCGTGGCTGCTCCAGCAGGGCACCCCGCCGTACACGATGTCGGTCCTGGTGTCTCCGAACTGACGCCAGGTGGTGTTAGACGGCTCCTCCGCCCAGGGAGTCGCCCATGAAGCAGGTGCTGCACCTCCAGGTGAACGGCGAGGACGTCGAGGTCGCCGCGCCGCCCCACTGGACCTTGCTCGAGGTGCTCCGGTACGGGCTGGGCCTGACCGGGTCCAAGCAGGGCTGCGACAAGGGCGACTGCGGGGCCTGCACCGTGCTCGTCGACGGTGAGCCCGTGCTCGCGTGCTGCACGCTGGCCGCCGCCACGGAGGGCTCCGGGATCCGGACCGTGGAGGGACTCGCCGACAAGGGCGGTCCGTCGCGCGTACAGCGCGCGTTCGACGCCTGCGGCGCGCTGCAGTGCGGGTTCTGCCAGCCGGGGATGATCGTGAGCGCCACGGCGCTCCTCGAGCGCAACCCCGATCCGTCCCTGGCCGAGGTCAAGCAGGCGCTGTCGGGGAACCTGTGCCGCTGCACCGGGTACACCAAGATCTTCGACGCCGTGCTCGCGGCCGCGAAGGACCGGGTGCCCGGCATGCGCGCGGACGGCTCGGTGCCCATGGCCTACGGAACGCCCACCGACGGCTTCCGCTACGTGGGTGCCCGGGGGCGGAAGGCCGACGCGATCGGCAAGGCCACGGGCAGCGCGAAGTACACCGACGATCTGACGCTGCCCCGCATGGCGCACGGGCGCATCCTGCGGTCGCCCCACGCGCACGCGCGCATCCGCTCGATCGACACCTCCCGCGCCGAGGCGCTCCCGGGCGTGTTCGCGGTGGTCACCGGTGCCGAGATGCCGCACGCCTTCTGCGTCATCCCGTGGACGCCCGACGAACACGCGCTCGCCGTGGACAAGGTCCGGTACGTCGGGGACGGCGTGGCGGCGGTGGCCGCCGTCGACGAGGACACCGCCGATCGCGCGCTCGCGTTGATCGACGTCGACTACGAGGTGCTCGACGCCGTCCTGAGCCCCACGGAGGCCGAGGCCCCCGGCGCGCCGCTGGTCCACGACCGGGACTGGAAGGACCGGCCTCGGCAGGACAACGTCTGCAAGGAGGTCGAGCTCGCGTTCGGCGACGTGGACGGCGCCCTGAAGGACGCTGCGGTCGTCGTCGACGGCGAGTGGCACTACTCGGGCTCCACGCACGCCGCGATCGAGCCGCACTGCGCGCTCGCCGAGTGGTCGGCGGACGGCGACCTCACGCTGTGGTCCAGCACCCAGGTCATGCACTACCTCCACCGCGAGCTGGCGCGGGTGCTCGACGTGCCCGAGGCGAAGATCCGGGTGGTCCAGCCGGTGCTCGGCGGCGCGTTCGGCGGCAAGTCCGAGCCCTTCGACCTCGAGTTCTGCGCTGCCGCGCTCGCGCGGAAAGCAGGTCGTCCCGTCAAGATCCTCTACACCCGCGAAGAGGTCTTCTACGCCCATCGCGGGCGCCACCCGATGGACTTCCGCTTCCGCATCGCGGCCGACGCCCAGGGCCACGTGACCGCGGTCGACAACGACATCGTGCTCGATGGCGGGGCGTACCACTCGTTCGGGCTGGTCACGACCTACTACGCGGGCCAGCTGCTGCCGGGACCCATCCGGTTCGGGACCTACCGGTTCAAGAGCCGCCGGGTGTACACGAACAAGCCCTGCTGCGGTCCCAAGCGCGGGCACGGCTCGGTCCAGCCCCGCTTCCCGCTCGAGACCGCGCTCGACGAGGTCGCGGAGAAGCTCGGGCTCGATCCCATCGAGATCCGTCGCCGCAACGCGATGCGTGCCGGCGAGCACACCGTCAACGGCCAGCTCGTGCCCTCGTGCGGCGTGCTCGGCTGCCTGGACGCGGTCGAGGCCGCGAGCGGCTGGAAGCAGCGCCACGGCAAGCTCCCGTTCGGGCGCGGGCTCGGCGTCGCGACGAGCATGTACATCAGCGGCACCGCGTACCCGATCTACCCCAACGAGATGCCCCAGTCCGGCGTGCAGATCCTCGCGGACCGCTCGGGGCGGCTCACGGTGTTCACGGGCACCAACGACATCGGGCAGGGCAGCAGCGGCGCCATCGCCTTCGTGGTCGCGGAGGAGACGGGCATCCACCCCGACCAGATCCGGGTGATCGCCGGCGACACCGATCTGACGCCGGTCGATCTGGGCTCGTACAGCTCTCGTGTGACGTACATGGCGGGGCTCGCGGCCCAGGAGGCCGGGCGCGCCATGCGCGACGTGATGGTCCGGGCGGCCGCCAAGCACTGGGACACCACGCCGTCGGACATCCTCGTGCTGCCCGGGAAGTACCTCCTGATCTCGGACCCCGAGAAGCAGCTCGACACCGCGCACGTCCTCCGGCTGGCGGAGGCGCTGCTCGGCACCCCGGTCTCCACGGGCGGCGGCTACCGGACACGGAAGCTCGGCGGCGACTACCGCGGAGGCACCATCGGCGCGTCGCCGGCGTACAGCGCGACCGCGCACGTCGCCGAGGTCTGCGTCGACACCGAGACCGGGCACGTGAAGGTCGAGCGCATCTGGGCCGCCCACGACTGCGGACGGGCGCTCAACCCGGTGATGGTCGAGGGGCAGATCGAGGGCTCGGTCTACATGGGGATGTCCGAGGCGGTCCTCGAGGACCAGGCCTTCCACCTCGGGATGGAGAAGCGACGAGCGATGCCCGGCCGCGACCGGACGCGGGGGATGCACATCGGACCGAACCTGCTCGACTACCGCATCGCCACCAGCCTCGACACGCCGGACATCGACGCGTTCGTGGTCGAGTCGGTCGATCCCGGCGGACCCTACGGGGCCAAGGAAGCAGGGGAGGGGCCGCTGCACCCGGCGATCCCGGCGGTCGCGAACGCGATCTGGGACGCGGTGGGGATCCGCATGAGGACGATGCCCTTCACGCCGGAGCGGGTGCTCGCTGCGCTCCGCGCCGGCGCGGCGGAGGTGGCCTGATGTTGCGCATGCCCGAGTTCGAGGTCCATCGCCCGTCCACCGCCGCCGACGCCGTACGGCTCCGGTCGCAGCTCCCCGACGCCATGTACGTGGCCGGTGGGACCGACCTTCTGCCGAACCTCAAGCACCACCTCCACGCCCCGAAGCACCTCGTGTCGCTGGCGCGCGTGGAGGGCCTGTCGGGGATCCTGCGTGCGGGAGACGGCACGCTGCGCCTCGGTGCGACCACCAGCCTGCACGCCATCGCCACCGACGAGGTGCTCCGCGCCGAGGTCCCCGGGCTCGCGAAGGCGGCGTCGCTCGTCGCCGGACCGCAGCACCGACGCATGGGGACGATCGGCGGGAACGTGCTGCTCGACACCCGCTGCCTGTTCTACAACCAGTCGCTGCCCTGGCGGCGGGCGCTCGGGTCCTGCCTGAAGTCCGAGGGCACGTGGTGCCACGTCATCGGCAGCGACAAGAGCTGTGTGGCGGCGCAGTCCTCGGACACCGTGCCGATGCTGGTGGCGCTGGACGCGAGCATCGAGGTCACGCTGCCGGACGGGTCCACCGAGACCATCGCGCTCGCGGGACTCTGGACGAAGGACGGGCGCTTCGAGCGCAACCGGAACCTGCCGCCCGAGGCGCTGCTCACGGCGGTGGTGATCCCGCCGCGGGCTGCCGGCCACCGGAGCACGTACCGCAAGGTCCGCGCGCGCCAGGCCATCGACTTCCCGCAGGTCGGCGTCGCAGTGGCGGCGGGCTTCGACGGCGACCGCCTGAGCTCGCTGGCGGTGGTCGTGGGCGCGATGTTGCCGCACCCCAAGCGCCTCGATCACGACGACGTCGCGGGTCGCCCGCTGGACGACGCGCTCGTCGAGCACGTGGCCGAGCGGGCGTACAAGCAGGTGCGCCCCCAACCGCAGGTCCACGGGGATCCGGGTTGGCGGCGGGAGCTGGCGCGGGTGGAGACCCGCCGCGCGCTGCGTGAGCTGCTCCCGGGATAGCGGGGGAGACGGGAGTCAGGGATGTCGCTGCCAGTGGTCGCCGTCGTCGGCCGACCGAACGTGGGCAAGTCCACGTTGTTCAACCGCCTCGTGGGGTTCCAGAAGGCCGTCGTGCACGACCGGGCCGGGGTCACCCGCGATCGGCTGTACGAGGAGGCCGAGATCCTCGACCGCCGCGTGCTGCTCGTGGACACCGGGGGCATCGAGCCCGACTCGGCCGAGGACCTGCTCGCGTCGATGCGCCGCCAGTCGCTGATCGCGGTCGAGGAGGCGACGGTCATCGTCTTCGTCGTGGACGGCAAGACCGGCCTGGTGCCCGCCGACGTCGAGGTGGCCGACATCCTGCGCCGGTCCAGCAAGCCCGTGGTGGTCGCGGTCAACAAGATCGACGGCCCGGGCCAGGAGGACCTGGCGACGGACTTCTGGCAGCTCGGCCTGCAGGAGCTGCTCACGATCTCCGCGGCGCACGGACGCGGGATGTACGAGCTGGCGGACGCCGTGCTCCGCTCGCTGCCGCCCGCCCCCGAAGAGGACGAGCTCGAGCCGGGGACGCCGATCGAGGACGCGGAGGGCGAGGACGGCCCCGTGCGGATCGCGGTCGTGGGCCGCCCGAACATCGGCAAGTCCACGCTGATCAACGCGCTCCTCGGCGAAGACCGCCACGTCGTGGACGACCGGCCCGGCACGACGATGGACCCGATCGACTCGGCACTGACCGTGGACGGCCGCGACTACGTCCTGGTCGACACCGCCGGTGTGCGCAAGAAGGCCCGGATCGACGACGCTCTCGAGCGCTTCGTGTCGTTGCGTGCCATCCGCTCGATCGAGCGCTGTCACGTCACGGTGCTGATGATCGACGGCACGGAGGGCGTGACCGAGCAGGACGCCAAGCTCGCGGAGCTGGTGGTCGACCGCGGTCGCGCCGTGGTGATCCTGATCAACAAGTGGGATCTGGCCCGCGGCAACGAGGATCTGTCCGCCAAGGCGGTCATGCACGACATCGACCAGAAGCTGCCCCACGTGACCTGGGCGCCGAAGCTCTTCATCAGCGCGAAGACGGGCCGCGGCATCCACCGGGTCCTGCCGGCGATCGCCAAGGTGTACGAGGAGTTCGACAAGCGCATCCCCACGCCGCAGCTCAACAACTTCCTGCAGGCGGCCATCCACGCGCACACGCCGCCCCAGCGGTTCCACCACCCGGTCCGCCTGTACTACGTCGCGCAGACCCGGGTTCGCCCGCCCACCTTCACGTTCTTCTCCAACACGCCCGAGGGCATCGGCCCCGCGTACCGGCGGTACCTCCAGAACCGGATGCGCGAGGAGTTCGGCTTCGAGGGGACGCCGCTGAAGGCCCACTTCCGGAAGCGGAGGAAGCCGGGCGAAGAGGAAGAGGAGGAAGAGAAGGCGTGATCCGGCTGCTCGAGAGCACGGTCGTCGACCAGATCGCCGCTGGCGAGGTGGTGGAGCGGCCGGCCTCGGTGGTCAAGGAGCTCGTCGAGAACGCGCTCGATGCTGGCGCCACCTCGATCGAGGTCACCCTGCGCGACGGCGGGTGCAGCCTGGTCCGGGTGGCCGACGACGGCTCAGGCATGGGCCGCGCCGACGCGCTGATGTGCATCGAGCGGCACGCCACCAGCAAGATCCGCTCGGTGGACGATCTGCGCGGCGTCCGAACCCTCGGGTTCCGAGGGGAGGCGTTGCCCTCGATCGCGGCGGTGAGCGCCTTCCAGCTCACCACGCGCACCCGCGGCGACGACGCCGGCACGCGCATCCGCATCGACCACGGCGTGCTCCGCGACGTCCGGGACGCGGGCGCCGCCCCCGGGACGGTGGTGGAGGCGCGGGACCTGTTCCGCACGCTGCCCGCGCGCCGGGAGTTCCTGCGGTCGCCGGCCACGGAGCTGTCCCACGCCGTCGAGGCGGTCTCCCGTGTCGCGCTGGTGCACCCCGAGGTCGCCTTCCTCGTGAAGCACGGCGACCGGGTCGCCCTCCGTGCACCTCGGGTGTCCGACCTGGTCGCGCGAGCGGTGGACATCCTGGGCCCGGACGCCCGCGACGCCGTGACGATCGAGGTGGACGGGGAGCCGGTCGCCGTCCGCGGGTGGCTGGCGCCGCTCTCGGCGCACCGGGCGGGCGTGGCGCAGGGGGTGCACCTGTACGTCGGGGGCCGGTGGATCCGCGACCGCATCGTCCGCGCCGCCGTCGCCGCCGCGTTCCGCGACCGCCTGCCTCCGGGTCGGCACCCGTTGCTGATGCTCGATCTCGAGGTCCCCGACGGCGGGGTGGACGTGAACGTGCACCCGACCAAGTCCGAGGTGCGCTTCCGGGATCCCGGCCGCACCTCCACGCGGATCACCGAGATCCTGGCGCAGCGATCGGCGCCGCGCGCCGTGCACCGGACCGCGGGGGCGAGCCCCGACCTCCCCTTGTTCGCACCGAGCCCGCCGACGCGGATCTCCGCGTTGCCCGACGACCTCCCGCCACCACCGGCGCGCGAGCTCCCTCTGGAGCCGCTGCCGGTCCCGGTGCCGCTGGCCGCGGAGCCGTCGCCGTCGCCAGGGCAGCGCGTGGTGGGGCTGGTCCACCGGCGGCACGTGGTCGTGGAGGAACCGGGGCGGATCGTGGTGATCGACGGTGGGCGCGCGTTGCGACGGATCGCTGCCCGAGACGCGGCACCGGGTGGTCCCCGCCTGCTCGTGCCCGCGCGGGTGACGGTGGGCGCGGCGTCGGTGCGGCTGGCCGTCGAACGCAGCGACGAGCTCGAAGCGCTCGGGCTCTCCGTGATCCGGCTCTCCGTCACCGAGCTCGTGGTGCGGGCGGTGCCGTCCACGCTCGCGGACGCCGGGCCCGGGCTCGTCGTCACGCTGTGCCTGGCGGCGCTCGCCGCGGGCGACGATCCGCGCGAGGTGCTCGGAGAGAGGCTCCCACCGCTGCTCGTGGGGGCGGACGCCGTGGCCCGGGTGCTCGAGGAGGGAGGGCCGGTGGTCGGCGTGGTGCCACTCCCGGGATAAGGACCCGCCCCGGAGGACTTCCCCATGGACGTCGTTCTCGACTTCGAGCGGCCGATCGTGGAGCTCAAGCGCCGTATCCAGCAGCTTCGCGAGCTGCAGGAGGCCAACGGCGTCGACCTGTCCGCGTCGATCGAACAGCTCGAGGTGCAGGCCCGGCGGCTGCAGGAGAACATCTTCGGCAAGCTGACGCCCTGGCAGCGGACGCAGCTCGCGCGGCACCCGCACCGGCCGTACACCCTCGACTACGTCGACGGCCTTTTCACGGAGTGGACCGAGCTGCACGGCGATCGCTGCGGGTACGACGACCACGCCATCGTCGGCGGGACCGCGCGGTTCAAGCACCTGGGCGCCGCGGACGACGGGCTCGGCGGCAAGCCGGTGCTGATCGTGGGGCACCAGAAGGGCCGGAACACCAAGGAGAACCTGTTCCGGAACTTCGGGATGGCCCGCCCCGACGGGTACCGCAAGGCGATGCGCCTGTTCCGCCTCGCCGAGCGCTTCGGGCTCCCCATCCTCACGTTCATCGACACCTCGGGGGCATATCCGGGGCTGGACGCCGAGGAGCGAGGCCAGGCCGAGGCGATCGCGCGGAACATCATGGAGATGGCGACGCTGAAGGTCCCCGTCGTCTGCCTGGTGGCCGGCGAGGGGGGCAGCGGCGGCGCGCTGGCGATCGGCGTGGCGAACCGCGTCCTGATGCTCGAGAACAGCGTGTACAGCGTGATCAGCCCCGAGGGTTGTGCGGCCATCCTCTGGCGCGATCGGGCCGAGGCCTCCCGCGCCGCCGAGGCGCTGCGCATCACGGCCAGCGACTGCCTCTCGCTCGGGGTGGTCGACGAGGTCGTGCCCGAGGAGCTCGGCGGCGCCCACCGGTACGCCTCGCAGACCGTCGCCGCCGTCGGGGCCGCGGTGCGCCGCCACCTGACCGAGCTGCTGCCGCTGTCGACGCAGGAGCTCCTCGACGACCGGTACGACCGGTTCCGCCGGCTCGGCGCCTTCGACGCGGCGTGACGCGGCGGATCGCCATCGCCGTCGACGGTCCGGGGAGCTCCGGGAAGGGGACGGTCGCTCGTGGCGTGGCCCGCGCTCTCGGGTACCAGTACGTCGACACCGGCGCGATGTACCGGGCGGTGGCGCTCCTGGCCCGTCGGCGCGGGATCGGCTGGGACGACGGGCACGCCATCGGGCGGCTCGCGACGGAGCTGCGCTTCCGGTTCCAGTGGGACGGGGACATCCTGCGCGTCGAGGTCGACGGCGAGGACCTGACCCGTGCCATCCGCGCGGACGACGTGGGGCAGGGGGCCTCCCGGATCTCGCGGTACCCCGAGGTGCGCGCGGCGCTGCTCGGGCTGCAGCGCGAGCTCGGCGCCGGCGGCGGCGTCGTCATGGACGGGCGGGACATCGGGACCGTGGTCCTGCCGAACGCCGAGCTGAAGATCTTCCTCGACGCGAGCCTCGACGAGCGCGCCCGCCGTCGCCACGAGGAGCTGCTCCGCCGTGGCGAGATGGTGCACCTCGACGAGGTGAGGGCGGCGCTCGACGCCCGTGACCGCCAGGACCGCGAGCGCGCGACCGCACCCCTCGTCGCGGCCGCGGACGCGATCCGCATCGACACCACCGAGCTCACCATCCCGCGCGCGATCGACGTCGTGCTGGGGCTGGCGCGGGACCGCACCGCCGGTTGACGCGAGCGCTCGCGTCGGATAGGGCCGGCCCTCGCATCGCCGCGATCACCGCGACGACGACGAGAACGCAACCGCATCCCTGAACGGGAGCGGCGTCGGGCGTGGCCCGGCGTGCGACCACAACCCAACCATCAACCCGGCAAACGCCCGTGACCGCCGGCCCCGACCGGCCGCCATCGAGCACGACGGCAACGAGTTTCAACGCATGTTCGACCCCAACACCCTCGATCTCCCCCTCAACCAGCTGTCCGACGATCAGTTCAAGTCCTTCTACGACGATTTCATGGGGGAGAAGGGCGTCCGCGAGAAGTCCGTCGTCAAGGGACGGGTCATCGGCATCACCGACGAGTGGGTGACGGTCGACATCTCGTACAAGGCCGAGGGCATGATCCCGACGGCCGAGTTCAAGACCCCCGAGGGTGAGCTCACCATCAAGGTCGGCGACGAGGTCGACGTGTACCTCGACCAGATGGAAGAGGAAGACGGGATGCTCGTCCTCTCCAAGGAGAAGGCCGACCTGATGCGCGCCTGGGACCAGATCGCGAAGGCGGTCGAGGCCGACGAGGTCGTCCACGGCACGATCATCGCGCGGGTCAAGGGCGGTCTGCAGGTCGACATCGGCGTCAAGGCCTTCCTGCCCGGCTCGCAGGTCGACCTCCGCCCGGTCAAGAACCTCGACAAGCTCCTCAACGAGCAGTTCGACTTCAAGATCATCAAGTTCAACAAGAAGCGCGGCAACATCGTGCTCTCCCGCCGGGTCCTGCTCGAGCAGGAGCGCGAGTCGAAGCGTGACGAGACGATCCAGCGCCTGACGATCGGCGCGATCATGACCGGCGTCGTGAAGAACATCACGGACTACGGCGCGTTCATCGATCTCGGCGGCATCGACGGCCTGCTCCACATCACGGACATGAGCTACGGCCGCCTGAACCACCCCTCGGAGATGTTCGAGGTCGGTCAGTCGGTCGAGGTCAAGGTCCTCAAGTTCGACCCCGACACCCAGCGCGTCTCCCTCGGGTACAAGCAGATCCGCCCCGATCCGTGGGAGGAGGCCGAGTACAAGTACCCGGTCGGCGCCATCGTCCGCGGCAAGGTCGTGTCCATCCCCGACTACGGCGCGTTCGTGGAGCTCGAGGACGGCATCGAGGGCCTGGTCCACATCTCCGAGATGACCTGGAACAAGCGCGTCAAGCACCCGTCCAAGCTGGTCGAGGTCGGTGACGTGATCGAGGCCAAGGTCCTCGGCATGGACATCGAGAACAAGCGCATCAGCCTCGGCATGAAGCAGCTCGAGCAGAACCCCTGGGATCTCGTCGAGCAGCAGTACCCGGTCGGCTCGATCGTGAAGGGCAAGGTCCGGAACGTGACCGACTTCGGCATCTTCGTCGGCATCGACGAGGGGATCGACGGCCTGGTCCACATCAGCGACCTGACCTGGGGCCAGCGCATCCGTCACCCCTCCGAGAAGTACAAGAAGGGCGATGACGTGGAGGCCCGCGTCCTGTCCATCGACAAGGAGCAGGAGCGCTTCTCGCTGGGCATCAAGCAGCTGACCGAGGACCCCTGGTACACCGTCCACGGCCGGTACTTCCTGGGCCAGGTCATCGAGGGCCCCGTCGTCCACCGCACCGACTTCGGCATCTTCGTGGAGATCGAGGACGGCGTGGAGGGTCTGGTGCACCTGTCCGAGCTCGCCACCGACGGCGACAACTGGCAGGAGACGTACCCCGACGGCCGCAAGGTCAAGGCCGAGATCATCCACATCGACAGCCATGACCGGAAGATCTCGCTGTCCGAGCGTGGCGCGCAGGAGCGCAGCGCTGGCGACATCGAGGGGTACATGAACACCCAGAGCGATGCCTCGGCCCGCCTCGGCGACGTGATGGGCGACCTGTCCCGCAAGCTGAAGAACAAGGCCGAGTCGGCCGCCAAGGAGTAGCGGGTGCGCTGGGTGGTCCTGGTCGCGGTGCTCCTCTTCGGAGGCTCGGCGGCGCTGTTCGCCGTGCAGAACAGCTCCCGCACCACCCAGCTCTCGTTCGACCTCGGCGTGGCTGCCTGGCAGCTCTCCGAGCCCGTGTCCGTCCCGGCGCTGATCGCGGTCTGCGTCGGGATCGGGTTCCTCCTCGGGGCCGTGCCCTTCGGGTTGAGGAGCCTGCGCCTCGGAAGCCGCGTCCGCGAGCTCGAGGCCAACGTCGCCGTGAACCAGGCGCTCGGAAAGGACCTCGCTCCGAAGGACCCCGGTAGCTGGTGACCGCGAGTCCCGCCCGGGTCGCAGCCGCCGCGGCGCTCGTCGCGGTGGAGGAGGAGGGGATCCACCTCGAGGACGCGCTCGCCGCGCGGCTCCCCGAGGACAAAGCGGATCGCGACCTCGGCTGGTTCCTGGCCTATGGGGTGCTGCGGCACCGCGGGCACGTGGACGCCGCGCTCCGCGCCTCCTGCAGCCGACCGCTGGGTGGGCTGGATCCCGCCGTCCGCGCCGCCCTCCGCGTCGGCGCCTTCGAGCGCCTCTACGCCCGCACCCGGCCGCATGCCGTCGTGCACCAGGCGGTGGAGGTCGTCCGGGCGCTCGGTGCGGGCCGCGCGCACGGGCTGGTGAACGCGGTGCTGCGTCGCCTCCCCGGACCCGAGGAGCTCGATCTGTCCCGCGCGGACCGGCTGGATGCGCCGGCGTGGCTCGTGGACCGTTGGACCGAGCGGTACGGTGAGGCCGCGGTGGACGAGTGGTGCGCGGCGAACACCGATCCCCCGCCGCTGTTCGTGGTCGCGAAGGACCCGTCGGCGCCGCTGCCCGCGGACGGCGAGCCCGTGACGGTCGCGGGGCGCACGCTGCCCGGCGTGGCGCGGATCGCGCCGTCGGATCCCACCGCGAGGGCGGGGTTCGCGGAGGGGGCGTTCTGGGTGCAGGACGCCGCCAGCGTGGCGGTCGCCGATCTCGTGCCGGACGACGCCGTTCGGGTGCTGGACGCGTGCGCGGCGCCGGGGGGCAAGAGCTTCCGCCTCGCGTCGCGCGGCAAGCAGGTGTTCGCGGCGGACCGGGACGCGCGCCGGCTGGAGCTGCTGCGCCAGGGGGCCGCGCGCCTCGGGCTCACCGTCCCGACGCGGGTGCTCGACCTCCTCTCGCTCGATCGCACCGACGTGGGCACGTTCGACGCCGTGCTTGTGGACGCACCGTGCACGGGTCTCGGAACCGTCCGGCGGCACCCGGAGATCCGCTGGCGGCGCACCGAGCCGGACCTGCTCGGCGCCAGCGTGCTGCAGGAGCGCATCCTGCGCGCGGCCAGCGAGCACGTCGCGCCCGGCGGCGTCCTGGTGTACGCCGTGTGCAGCCCGGAGCCGGAGGAGGGGAGCGACGTGGTCGCGGCGTTCCTGAAGGACCACCCGGACTTCGTGGAGGAGGAGCGCCTGTCGACGGCACCTCCCACGGGCGGGGAGGACGCGCACTTCGCGGTGCGCCTGCGGAGGCGGTAGCGATGTCCGGCGGCGCCAACAGCCCGATGTTCGAGCAGTACAAGGCGCTGAAGGCCGCCAACCCCGACGCGATCCTGTTCTTCCGGGTGGGCGACTTCTACGAGACCTTCTTCGAGGACGCCGTGGTCTGCGCGCGAGAGCTCGAGATCACGCTCACGAGCCGGAACAAGAACGACGCCGAGCCCATCCCGCTGGCGGGCGTGCCGCACCACAACGCCGCCGGGTACGTCCAGCGCCTCTGCGACCAGGGGTACCGCGTGGCCATCGCGGACCAGGTCGAGGACCCGTCGGTGGCGAAGGGGCTCGTCCGACGCGAGGTCGTGCGGGTGGTCACCCCCGGCGTGACGCTCGATCCCACGGGGCTCGAGGGGAGCCGCGCGAACTGGCTCGTCGCGGTGGCGCTCGCGGACGATGGCGTCGGGCTGGCCTTCCTCGACGCGAGCACCGGCGCGTTCCGCGGCACGACCGCGCGCGACCTGCCCGGCGCGCTCGCCGAGATCGCGCGGATGAGCCCGCGGGAGGCCGTCCTGGGCCCGGGCGTCGCGCTGTCGCTGCCCGGGGTGACGGTGAGCCCGCTGTCGGCCGGTGCCTTCGAGGAGGGCGCGGCGGCGGCGGAGCTCGGCGGCATCCTCGACGCGCCGCGCGCGGGGGCCCTCTGTCGGGCCGCAGGGGCCGCGCTGGCGTACGTCCGCGACCGGCTCGGCGGGCGCGCGCTCAACGTCCACGGCTTCGCCACCTGGTCGTCCGAGGCGTACCTCGTGGTCGACGAGACCAGCAGCCGCAACCTCGAGATCCAGCGCACGCTGATCGACGGCAAGCGCCGTGGGAGCCTGCTCGCGCTGCTCGACCTGTGCGGGACGCCGATGGGCTCGCGCCGCCTGGCCGACTGGCTCTCCTTCCCGCTGCTCGACCGCCCCCAGCTCCGCCGCGCCAGCTCGCGCTGGGTGCGCTGGTCGACGACCCCGGCCTGCGCAGCGACCTGCGCACGCGCCTGGCGGAGGTCGCGGACATCGAGCGGATCACGGCTCGCGTCGCCCAGGGCACGGCGCACGCCCGCGATCTCGCCGCCCTCGGCCGCTCGCTGGCCCAGGTGCCGGCGCTGGTGGTGTCCCTGCGCGGCCACGCTGACCTCGGCGTGCTCTGCCCCGCGGACGTGGGTTCGGACATCGCCGCCGACATCCTCGACACGCTGGTGGACGATCCACCCTTCGCGACCAACGACGGCGGGTTGATCCGGCAGGGCGTGAACCCCACGCTCGACGAGCTGATCCGCATCACGCTCGATGGCGTCGGCATCATCGACCGCATGGAGGAGGAGGAGCGCGCGGCCACCGGCATCGGCTCCCTCAAGATCAAGCGGAACAGCGTGTTCGGCTACTTCATCGAGGTCACGACGGCGAACCTGCACAAGGTGCCGGACCGCTTCCTGCGCAAGCAGACGCTGTCGAACTGCTCGAGCGGTACGTCACGGGCGAGCTGCAGGAGCTGGAGGGGAAGGTCCTGGGCGCGGACTCCAGGCGCAAGGCGCTGGAGAACGGGCTCTTCCGGGCGTTGCGGGACCGCGTCAGGCGGCGTCCGCACGGTTGCTGGCCATCGCGCGCACGCTGGCCGACCTCGACGCCCTGGTGTCGCTCGCGGAGGTCAGCGCTCGCGCCCGACTGGACCGAGCCCGAGATGGTCGAGGAGGCCGTGCTCGACCTGGTCGGCAGCCGGCACCCGATGGTCGAGGCGGCGCTGTCCGAGGAGCGCTTCGTCCCCAACGACGTGTTCCTGGACCCGGAGACCCGCTCGCTGGCGCTGGTGACCGGGCCCAACATGGCGGGGAAGTCCACGGTGCTCCGCCAGGTGGCGCTGATCGTGCTGCTGGCGCACGTCGGCTGCCGTGTGCCGGCCGAACGCGCGCCCGGATCGGGCTGTGCGACCGCATCTTCACGCGCGTGGGCGCCGCGGACGACCTGCGCAAGGGCCAGTCCACGTTCATGGTGGAGATGGCGGAGACCTCGACCATCCTGCACCACGCCACGGCTCGCTCCCTGGTGGTCCTGGACGAGATCGGGCGCGGCACGAGCACCTACGACGGGCTCGCGATCGCGTGGGCGGTCGCCGAGGACCTCCACGACCGGATCCGCTGCCGCGCGATGTTCGCCACGCACTACCACGAGGCTGTGCGGGCTGACCGAGACCCGCTCGCGAGCGGTGAACCTCCAGGTGGCGGTCAGCGAGAGCGGGGGAGACGTGGTGTTCCTCCGGCGGCTGGTCGAGGGCGCGGCGAGCCGCAGCTACGGCATCCAGTGCGCGCGCATCGCCGGCATGCCCAAGGCCGTGGTCCAGCGCGCCACCCGGCTGCTGGTCGAGCTCCGAAGCACGCGACCCCGCCTGGCGAGCGGCGTCAGCTCGATCTGTTCTCGCGGGCCCGCACCCGAGCCCGAGAGGCTGAGCCGCCAGAGCCCGTCGCCGACCCGCTCCGCGAGCTGCTGGCATCCATCGATCCGGACGCTCTGACGCCGCCTGGCGCAGGATCTCGTGTATCGCTTGAAGGATCTGGTGTAGTCGTGGACGAGGCGATCGAGGCCTTCACGTACCACTTGAAGGTCGAGCGGAATCGATCGGACAACACCATCGAATCGTACGCTCGGGACCTGCGCAGGTTCGCGACCTGGGCCGAGGGCAGGGGAGTCGTCGACCCGGCGGCGGTGGACCGCGAGCTCCTCTCGGACCACCTGCTGTGGCTCGATCAGCAGGACGCAGGCCTGCGCAGCATCGCGCGGGCGCGCACCAGCCTGCGGCAGCTGCCTCCGCTTCCTGGTGAAGGAGAAGCTCGTCGACGCCGATCCCACCGCGCTCCGTTCGGGCCCGGAAGTTCCCGAGCGCCGCTGCCGGTGGTGCTCGAGCGAGGCGCAGGTCGACGGCCTGCTCGCGGCGCCGAACCGCACCGATCCGCTGGGGATGCGGGACGCCGCGATGATCGAGCTGCCGAGTACTGGAGCAGGCTGCGCGTTGCGAGCTGGTCGAGCTGCCGCTGGCGGCCGTGGACGGCGAGGTCGGGCTCGTGAAGGTGGGGAAGGGGGACAAGGGCGGCTGGTGCCGATGGGGGACGCCGCGCTGACCTCGATGGTTCGGTACCTCCGCGAGGGCAGGCCCCACCACGACCCGAGCGGCCGCGCGCCGCAGGTGTTCGTGAGTCGGCGGGCACGCGCATGACCCGCCAGAACTTCTGGCAGCGGCTGCAGCTGTACGCCCAGCAGGTGGGGATCCGCGGGAAGGTGAGCCCGCACGTGCTGCGGCACTCCTTCGCCACGCACCTGCTCGAGCACGGCGCCGATCTGCGCTCGCTCCAGGCCATGCTGGGGCACGCCGACATCGGCACCACGCAGATCTACACCCACGTCACGCGCGTCCGCCTGCAGCGGATCCACGCCGAGTTCCACCCCAGGGGATCGAGACCGTAGGCCCTACGGGCGGGCGGGTCCAGGGCCTCGACCAGCGCCGGGATGCGCTCCTCGTCGAGCGAGCAGTACGCGACGCGCAGCGCACGCTGGTCCGGGAAGGCGATCGTGCCCGTGGCGTGCTCGTCGAGCAGCCGGCGACGGACCACCTCGGCATCGAGATGGGGCCGAGCTCGAGGAACGCGCGAAGTAGGCGGCGTTGAAGGGCCAGGCGCGGAGCCGCGAGGGATCGAGGTTCTTCAGCGCCCGGCGCAGCGCGCGGTACCGCCCGGCCATCAGGCGGCGGCGATCCTCGAACGCGTCGTCGCTGCGAGGGTCGGCCAGCGCGGCCGCGACGAGCGAGAGCGCAGGTCCCGACGCGCTTCCCACCGTACCCCTCACGAGGGTCTTGAGCTTCTCGGTGATCACCCGCTCGGCCTCACCGGTCGCGGAGTGCGTCAGGAAGCCGACGCGCGACGAGAAGAACACGAGCTCCTTGGTGGCGCCGTCGCACTTCACGATCAGGTGCCGCTCGGGGTCGGCGCGCTCGGCCAGATCCCAGAACAGCGAGCGGTCGTGCAGGCCCTCCTCGTACACGAAGCCCTGGTACGCGTCGTCCGTGACGACCACGAGCGGCCCCGGGTGTGCCAGGATCACGTCCACCAGCGCGCGCGCGTGCGCCGGGTCCGGCCACCAACCCGTCGGGTTGCTCGGGAAGTTCAGGACCACCAGCGCCTTGCCGCGCACCGTCGCCAGCGCCGCCGCGAGCCGGCCAGCGTCGAAGGCCCCCTCGGTCCACGGGCTGTACGGCACGATGCGCGCGCCGGTCCGCATCGTGAACAGCAGGTCGTAGTTCTCCCAGCAGGGGCTCGGGAGCACCACGTCCGTGTCGGCGTCCACGAACAGGTCCGCCAGCAACGAAAGCCCGTGGGTCAGCCCGTGCGTCACGAAGGGCGCGGACACCGGCACGGTCGGTTCCCCCGCCAGTCGTCGCTGGCGCGCGAGCCACGCCTCCCGCAGGGCCGGCGGACCCTCGATCGGCGCGTACAGGAAGGTCTGGCGAGGATCGAGGCCCACCATCCCGCGCGCGATGGCGGGAAGGGGGAGGGGGTGTCCCCGATCGTCGGTCAGCTGCCCGAGCGTGGCGTTGATCGTGCTCCCGCGGGCCTGCGCGGCCTGGAACGGGATCCCCTTGGGGAACGCGAGCGTCCGCCCCAGAGCCGACAGCGAGCGAGCGGCCGCCGGATGCTCGCGCAGCAGGGTCGCCTCCAGATCCGCGGCCTCGTTCGTCATTCATCCCCCCGTTCGAAACATCATCGCCCGTCCGGCGTATCACGGGTCGGGGCGCCGGGACCGGGCCCTGCGTGGAGGAACGTCATGTCCGATCGTGCGTCGACGGTTCGCCTGGCGCTGGCGCTGGCGGTGGGCTGGGCCGCGCTGGCCCTCTGGCTGATCTCCCCGGTGGACGCCATCCCCGACGTCCTGCCGGTGGTGGGTTGGCTCGACGACCTGCTGGTGGTGGTGGCGGGGTTGGGGGCCACGGCCTGGTTCGTCGGTCGCCCCGTCCTGGAGCGCCTCACGGCCGATCCGCGACCGAGCCTCGAGGGTCCGACGGCCCCCGCGGACGGCTACGAGCCGTGGAGCGTCGAGGACATCCGCGCGTTGTGAGCCCGTCCGGCCCGGGATACGGCGCAAGTCCACTCGGAGGCTCACCATGAGCGCGTTCAGCAACCCGTACGCCGTCCCGGTCGTCGCCGCCCAGGAGAGCGAGCGGTCCACGTTCTTGCGCAAGGTCGGCGCCTGGACCTTCGGCGGCCTGATGATCGCCGGCGCCGCGTCGCTCGCGTCGATGACCGCGCTGCTCCTGGTGCCCGCGCTGGGCAGCCAGTACGTCGCGCTCGGCATCATGCTCGGCGCCATCTTCGCGTCGCGCTTCATCGGCAGCTCGATGGTGTACAGCGAGTCCGCTGCGACGCGCGTGATGGGCTTCGTCGCCGGCAACGCGCTCCAGGGCATCGCCATGGGGTACCTGCTGCTCGTCGCGATCTTCATGTCGGCCGAGCTCTACGGCAACCCGCTGGCCATGCTGGGCCAGGCGGTGGTGCTGGTCGGGCTCACGGTCGCGGGCATCGTGGCGTACCTGTTGACCGGCCCCAAGAACCTGTCGCTGATCGGCGGCGCGCTGTCCGCGCTGACGCTGCCGATGCTGGGGCTGATGGTCCTCACGGCCGTGTGGCCGGTGGGCGGCGTCGCCGGAGTGGTGTTGAGCGTGGGCTTCGTCGCCGTGAGCGCCGGCGGCCTGCTGTTCAACCTGAACCAGGTCATGCACCGGATGAGCACCGACCAGGTGGTGCCCGCGGCGTACCACGTCTCGATCGGGATCCTGGTCCTGTTCTGGAACGTGCTCAGCCTGCTGATGCGCCTGAACCGGCGCTGAGCGGCGAACGGGGAGAGGGCTGCTTCGGGCGGCCCTTTCTTTCGGATACCCTACTTAACATAATATACATTATCGGACATCTGGAACCCACCAGGGAAGCGTGCGGTGCGCGCACGCCAGCCATCTCACCACCGATCACCCGAGCGACCGACCGCTCAGGGTCCGTCGGTCAGCCCTGGTTCTGCCACTTCGCGACGAGGTCCACGAGATCCTTCTCGCGGCCCTTCGAGCGACGCAGCAGATCCTCGAGCTCGGAGACCCGCTGCTGCAGGACGTGGACCTTCGCCATCTCCGCCTTCAGGTGCTCCACGGCCTGCTCCCGGTTCATGCCCTGGAGCGCGGCCTCGGCGATCGGCGGAGCCATCGGGGTCTGTGGTGGCGGCAACGGACCCGACGACGCGGGCGCGGGCGCCGGATCGGCCGCGACGCTCACGGGCGGCTTGGAGCGTGGCGGTGCGGCGGCGACGGCCGCAGTCGGTGCGGCGGCGGGCGCTGCCACGGCGGCTGCGGCGGGCGCTGCGGCCACGGCCACGGCGGCGGCGGTTCCGACGGCGTCCAGCTGCTCTTCGGGCGCCACCAGGTAGCGGAACCCGTACTCGGTGTGCGGCCGCAGCTCGACCCACTTGTCGGCGGGCAGCCTGGCCGCGACCTCCGTGGAGATGCGGGACAACGCGTAGCTCTGGCGCTGCCCGGAGCCGAGGACGTGCACGAACCGCCCGGCCCGGAGCGAGCCGGGCTCGATGTCGCTCTCCTCGTACATCGTCGACGGGGGCGGATCGCTCCGACCCGCCTTGCGGATGCCCAGGATGCCCATGCCGTCCTTGCACTCGAACTTCAGCACGAGCGCTTCGCTCCCGGCGCCCTCGCGCCGCGCGAACACCTGGAACGGTTCCCCTTCGATCACCAGTCCGTAAGCCATGGCGCGCAGTCTACTCCAGGAGGGCCACCGGCACTCAAGCGCCGAGGTGGACCTGCAACAAATCCGCGAGGCGCGGCACACCGGCCATCACGTGGTCTCGCGCGGATCCGCGGAGAGACTTGTACAGCCGCAGCAGCACGGCGTTGTGGCTCCGACCCGCCAGGCGATCGGTCACCGCGAGCAGGTCGTCGGCCACGCGACCTCGTTGCGCGTCGAACCACCGGTGGCGATCCCCCGACGCGACCGCCTCGGACCAGTGCTGGTCCAGGACCGGCGCCATGTCGGGCATGAGCCTGACGATCGCGCTGCGCGTGACGTTGGGGCGCATCTTCTGGAACGCCTTGTACCCCGTACGCAGCGCGACCCCCGAGAACCCCGGACGCTCGGCCACCTCCTGCTCGATCACGCGGACGCAGTCCGCCACCACCTTCTCCTTGGACGCTGGCTGCGCCAGCAGCTCCACCAGGGTCACGGTCGCCTCCAGCAGCAAGCGCGCCCTGGTATCGCGCGCGCAGACCGATACCATGCGAGGCCCGGAGGCCCCCGATGACCGCACCCTGCTGGATCCGCATGCCGACCCTGCGAGGCGACACCGTGGTGTTCGTGGCCGACGACGATCTGTGGACCACCACGACCTCGGGCGGCCGCGCCACGCGGATCACCACCGGGCGCGGAGCGGCGATGCGCCCGCGGCTGTCCCCGGACGGGCGGCACCTCGCGTTCGACGGGGCCGAGGAGGGCGTGCGCGACGTGTACGCGGTGCCGGTGTCGGGCGGAGCGCTCACGCGCCTGACCTGGCACGGCGAGGGCGCCTCGGTGCTCGGGTTCGCCCCCGACGGCCAGGTCGTGTTCGAGACGGCCTGGCAGCAACCCTTCCACCGTTGGACCGTGGCCCACACCGTGCCGCTGACGGGAGGATCGCCCACTCCCCTGCCCTTCGGCCCCGTCGCCGGCGTCGCCTTCGGCGCCGACGATCGCGTGTTGATCGTGCGCCATGCCTCAGATCTCGCGTGGTGGAAGGGGTACCGCGGCGGGCGCGCCGGCGTCGCCTGGCTGCGCGAGGGTGGCGAGTGGCGTAGGTTGGAGCTCCCGTTCGCGGTCGCCCATCCCACCTGGTGCGGTGACCGCTGGTTCCTGGTGGGCGACCCCGACGGCGTGCCCCAGCTCTGCAGCGTGGACCGGTCGGGCGGCGATCCGCGCGTCCACACCGCCTTCCCCGACCTGGCGGTGCGCCACCCCGACAGCGACGGCGACCGGCTCGTGTTCACCTGGGGCGGCGACGTGTTCCTGGCCGAGCCCGATGGCTCCTGGCGCCCCCTCGAGGTGGAGGTGCCGACGCAGGCCACGCAGCTCCAGCGCCGCTTCGTGTCCGCCGCACAGCACCTCGAGGATGTCGACGCCCACCCGAGCGGTCACGGCCTGCTCCTCACGACGCGCGGCCACGCCTGTTCCATGGGGTTCTGGGAGGGTGCGGTCCGCCCGATCGGCACCCGTGACGGCGTCCGACACCGGGCGATCCGCGGCCTGTCGGAGGACGAGGTCCTCCTGGTCTCGGACCGCACGGGCGAGGAGCGGTTCGAGGTCTGGCGCGGCACCACGATGCTCCGAGCCTGGCCGGAGCTCGATCATGGCCGTCCGACCGAGGTGGTCGTGTCCCCCAGCGGTGGGCACGCTGCCTTCGCCGACCACGCGGGCGTGCTGCGCCTGCTCGATCTGGCGACGGGGGAGCTGCGTGAGCTGGAGCGCGCGGAGGGGTCGCGCTCGTTCACCCCCGACTGGTCCCCCGACGGCCGCTGGCTCGTGTGGCGTCGCCAGGAGGGACCTGGCGCGCACGCTCGCATCCGCTTGATCGAGGTCGACGGCGGGGAGCCGATCGACGTCACGAACGGCCGCTACGCGGACTCCGATCCCGTGTTCGACCCCGACGGCGCCCACCTCTGGTTCCTGTCGGTGCGCGAGTTCGACCCGGTGCTCGACGCCCACGGGTTCAACTACGCCTTCCCCCGCGCGGTCCGGCCGTACGCCGTGGTGCTCCGCGACGACCTCCCGCACCCCTTCGTCCCGCAGCCGCGCCCGTTGCGGGTGGATCGGGCGAAGACCCCCAGCGAACCCCCGGCGACCCGGGTGGACGTCGAGGGGCTCGAGGATCGCGTCGTCCCCTTCCCGGTCCCCGAGGGCCGGTACCAGCAGGTCGTCGGCGCGCCCGGCGTGGTCTTGCTCGTCCGGGGCCCCATCCGCGGGACGCTCGACCGGCAGGTCTTCCCGAGCGGCGCGCCCCGCGCGGACGCCCAGCTCCTCCTCTGGGACCGCGATCGCCACGAGCTGGTCGAGGTCCTGCCCAGGGTGAGCTCGATCTCGGTGGACCGCCGCCGCGAGACCCTGATGATCCGTGCCGGTTGGCGGCTCCGGGTCGCGCAGGCGCGGCTCGAGAAGGCGCAGCGCGAGGAGCTCAAGAAGGCGGACATGGCCGCGAACCGGAAGACGGGCTGGATCGATCTGGGCCGGATCCGCGTCTCGGTCGAGCCGGCCGACGAGTGGCGCCAGATGCTGATCGAGGCCTGGCGGCTGATGCGGGACCACTTCTGGGACCCGAACCTCGGCGGCGTGGACTGGGTCGCGATCCGCGAACGCTACCTGGCCCTGCTGCCGCGGATCCGGACCCGAGGAGAGCTGTCGGACCTGATCTGGTGCATGCAGGGCGAACTCGGGACCAGCCACGCGTACGAGATCGGTGGGGACTACGTCACGCCTCCTCACTGGCGCGTGGGGCGGCTCGGTGCGGACCTGCGTTGGGACGAGGGAGGTGGCGGCTGGAGGGTCGAGCGGCTGGTCCACGGGGAGCCGGGGACCACGAGGAGCTGCCCGCTTCGGGCGCCGGGCGTTCGGGTGCGCGAAGGCGACCTCGTGTTGGCCATCGACGGCGTGCCCGCCGCGTCCGACCACCCGCCGGAGCGGGATCTGGTGGGTCTCGCCGGCACCTTCGTCGAGCTGACCGTCCGCAGCGGCGAGGAGGAGCCACGCGCCGTCGTCGTCCGCACGCTCTCCGACGACCGTGGGCTGCGCTACCGCGACTGGGTCCTCTCCCGCCGGCAGCGGGTCCACGAGGCGAGCGGTGGTCGCCTCGGCTACGTCCACGTCCCCGACATGGGCCCCACGGGGTTCGCGGAGTTCCACCGTGACGTGGCCCTCGAGTGCGACCGGGCGGGCCTCGTCGTCGACGTCCGCTTCAACCGGGGCGGCCACGTCAGCCAGCTGCTGCTCTCGAAGCTCGCGCAGCGCCGCATCGGGTACAAGGTGCCCCGCTGGGGCCCACCCTACCCCTACCCCACCCTCTCACCGGCCGGGCCGATGGTCTGCCTCACCAACGAGCTGTCCGGTTCCGACGGGGACATCTTCAGCCACGCCTGGAAGCGGTTGGGGCTCGGACCCCTCGTGGGGACGCGGACCTGGGGAGGCGTCGTGGGCATCTCGCCGCGCAACGTCCTGCAGGACCGCACCGTGGTCACGCAACCCGAGTACGCGACCTGGTTCGACGACGTGGGCTTCTCGCTCGAGAACCACGGTGCGGAACCCGACGTCGTCATCGAGCTGCCGCCGGCGCCACACGGTCCGCTGGACGTGACGCGGACGACGCCTCCCGACGTGCCCGACGACCCGCAGCTCGACCATGCCGTGTCCTGGCTGCTCCGACAGCTCGAGGATCTCCCGCCCACACCGGTCCCTCCCGCACATTCGAAGTGACCCCGGGGCCGGATTCGGCATACCATGTTCGCGGAGCTCTACCGCCTCGACTGATGCCCCAGACGCATCCCGACCGATTGCCACCCCCTCCCGCGACTCCGCGCGCGATCGCGAACGGCCGCTACATCCTCGTGCGGAAGCTCGCAGAAGGCGGCACCGCGATCGTGCACCTCGGCTACGACACCGAGACGGGGCAGTGGCGTGCGGTGAAGACGCTGCTGGCGGAGTACTCGAAGCGTCCCGCCCTGCGGCACCGGTTCGAGATCGAGGGCCGCACCATGGCGGAGCTCGAGCACCCGAACATCATCCGGGTCTATGACGCCGGGCAGGACGGAGACACGGCCTGGCTGGTGATGGAGTTCGCGGAGGGCGGTTCCGTCATCGACTGGGTCGAGCAACACGGTCGCATGCCGCCCCGGATGGCGTGCGAGCTGTGCATCGGGCTGTGCGACGGGATCCAGTTCGCGCACGAACGCGGCATCATCCACCGCGACATCAAGCCCCAGAACGTGCTCGTGGACGCGGCCGGGACCTGCAAGGTCACCGACTTCGGCATCGCCCAGGTGGTGCAGGAGACGCGGATGACCATGACCGGTACGGTGATGGGGACCATCGGGTACATGGCGCCCGAGCAGCACGAGAGCGCCAAGCACGCCGACCAGCGCGCCGACGTCTACTCCATCGCGGCCACGCTCTACACCCTGCTCGCGGGCGAGGCGCCGACCCACCTGTTCATGGCGGACGACAGCGACTTCGAGACGCTGCCCAGCGCGCTGGCCGAGGTGATCCGCAAGGGCGCGCAGTATCGGCGCGAGGTTCGGTACGAGACGGTGGCCGAGATGGGAGACGCGCTCCGACGCGCCCTGCCCGGCCTGCCTCCGGACCCGGCGGACACACCGGCCCTGGTGTCCGAGGGCGGCGTCCGCCTCGATCAGCTCACACCGCCGACGGCGTCGACCGTCGACCCGGGGTACGACCGGCGGCACGCGGAGCTGGCGCCCTCCAACGCTGCCCCGATCGTGACGGTCCCGCCGCCGGTCCAGCGGTCGGAGGAACCGAAGTCGAACCACCTGGTGCCCTCGGACGGGTCCTCGGCCCTGGCGCGCCGCTCGTTGACGAACGACACGGTCCCCCGGCTGATCGACCGGACGCCGCACGCCACGACCCGCGAGGCCCAGGAGCGGCAGGAGCGTCGTCGCCGCGTGGGGGCCGTGCTCGCCATCGCGCTCGCCGTGGTGATCGCGCTCGGTGGTGCGATCGTCGGCGTCGGGGCCCTCCGCATCGGTCAGTGGCAGAAGCTCGAGGAGACCGCGCAGGAGCACGTCTACGTGCAGATCCACGAGGAGCGGACGTTGCTCGACGTGCTGCGCCCGCTCGACGTGCCGCAGTTCGACGAGCTCCAGCAGCTGTTCGACCAGGTGGACCACGGGCAGCCCGAGGAGCGCGAGGCGGCGGTCGGGCGCCTGATGACCACGCTCGACAAGGTGCGTCGGCGCCTCGAGTCGCGTGGAAGCACGCGCGAGGAGCACGCGGTCAAGCAGGTGACGGAGTCCCAGCGCAGGCTTCAGGAGCGCATCGCCGAGCAACAGCGCCTGGAGCGCCAGGTCGCCGGGATCCGCGACTCCTTCTCCGGGCGAGCCGCTTCCACCTTCGGCTTCTAGAACAGCTCGAGCTGATCGTCGGTGAGATCGGGTGGGCGGAGCGGGTGCTTCCCCGACCAGCAGGCATCACACCAGCCTCGCTCGTCGTCCGCGACCTCCCGCAGCCGCGCGAGATCGAGGTGCCGGATGGACGCGGCGCCGGACCAGTCCGGATGGGTCACGGTCTCCGCGTCGGCGAGCTCGTCGGGCGTGGGCGACCACACGCCGTACGCGCAGGAGGTGTGGACCGGCGGGGAGCCGATGCGGACGTGCACCTCGCGAGCACCCGCCTCCAGCAGCGAGGCCACGGCGCGGCGCAGGCCGTGCCCGGTCACCAACGCCGGGAGCACCAGCACCACGCTCCGGCCGCCGACCGACGGGTCCACGCGCCACAACAGCCGATCCGCGAGGTCGGGAGGACCCAGCGTGTCCGGGGGCGGTGCGACGACCGGCGGCTCGCGGACCACGAGCACCTCGAAGGGCAGATCGGCGGCTCGCGCGAAGCCCTGCGCCATCGGCAGGGCGGGCCCCGGCCAGGCCGTCACCACGTCCGCACCGGGGCAGGGCGCCTCGGACGCGAGCGCCTCCCCCACCCTCGCGCGGACCTCCCGCGTCGATCGGCCGAACGTGCGCGAGGCCGAGCTCGCCAGGCTGATGTGCTCCTGGAGGCAGGCCGTCAGCGGCTGCTGGCCGAACGGGCTCACCGACAGCATCCCGCGGCCGTCGAGGATCAACATCTCGCCGGGGGCGACCTCGCGCTTGGCCTCTCCGCCCACGGCCTGGAACGCGGAGTCGTCCGTGGCCACCATCCACGCGTCCTCGAGGCGACCCAGGACCAAGGGGCGGAACCCACCGGGACCGCGGACGGCGACGAGCCGATCCTCGCTCTGGACCAGCAGGGTGTAGGCGCCCTCGACCTTCCACAGCGCGTCCACGAGCCGGTTGATCAGCGTGCGCTGCGCGGAGTGGGCGACGAGGTTCACGAGGACCTCGGCGTCGGACAACGTGTGGAACACCGCGCCCAGCTCCTTGAGCTCCCGCCGCAGCCGTCCCGCGTTCGTGATCCGGCCCGCGATCGCCGCGGCGATCTGTCCACCCCGGTACCGCACCGACACCAGCGTGTCCGAGTCGCCGTCGTCCCCCGCCGCGAGCAGTGGATCGTGCGAGCGCGCCCGCCGCAGCTGCTCGGGAGGTCCCCAGATCTTGCCGATCGCGAGCACGCCGGGCAGGGTCTCGGGTCGCGCGGGCAACGCGTCCGGCCCGCGTCGCGTGCGGATCAGGGCCCCGTCGCTCACCGCGACCGCGAGGTGCTCGTTCCCCCGATACCCCAGCACCTGTAGCCCGAGCGCCGTGACGGCCGCGGCGGACCGATGCCCCGAGACCGCGAACAGGGCGCAGGTGTCGGAGAACCGCTCCACGTCAGGCCGCGCCGATGCGCGCCAGCAGGGCCCGGTACGTGTCGCCCAGATCGCCCAGATCGCGACGGAACACGTCCTTGTCCAGCTTCTCGCCCGTCTTCGCGTCCCACAGGCGCGCGCCGTCCGGCGTCAGCTCGTCCGCCAGCAGCAGTCGGCCCTCGGCCCGCCCGTACTCGTACTTCGCGTCCACCAGCTCGATGCCGTGTCCGGCCCAGAACGCGGCGAGGGCCTGGTGCACCACGAGCGAGGTCTCCTTCAGGAAGGCCAGCTCCCACCGCCGCGCCAGGCCCAACGCGACCGCCGCGTCGTCGTTGATCAGCGGATCGTTGAGGGCGTCGGACTTCACGAACAGCTCCACCAGCGGCTGATCGAGGCGCGTCCCTTCGGCGACGGCATACCGCTTGGAGAAGCTCCCGGCGGCTCGCGAGCGGACGACGACCTCCACCGGCACGATCTCCACCCGCTCACAGAGCAGCTCGGTGGCCGACAGCTGGTCGACGACGTGGTGCTGGACCCCGCGCGCGGCGACCTCCGCGAACAGGCGGGTCGTGATGGCGCAGTTGATCCGGCCCTTGTCCCCGATCTGCGCCTCCTTGACGCCGTTGAAGGCCGTGGCGCGATCCGTGAAACGCAGCACCACGCGCCGCGGATCGTCGGTCTCGAACACCTGCTTCGACTTGCCCTGATACAGCATGGCACCCTGCTGCATGGCGACCCCCGGGAAGGGCTCCGTCCTATCCCGGAACGCACAGCGATGGAGGACGGATGTGGCTGCACCTGCTGGCCTGCGTCGCCGACGAGGCGGTCGACGGACCGACCCCGGTGTACCGGCCGGACAGCGCCCTGTTCTTCGACACGCCCTGGCCCGACGACGATCGCCGCGACGAGGACGGCACGATCGCGTTCGGCGGCTTCCCGAACCCCTTCGCCTCCGCCCTGATGGCGAACTACGTCGAGCGCGCCGACGGGCTGACCGGCTTCGGCGCGAGCAGCCCCGTCCACATTCTGTTCGATGGTCCGCTGGACGGTACCCGCATGCCGACGCCCGAGGAGTCGCTCGAGGACGAGGCCGCGGTGATGCTGCTCGACATCGACCCCGACTCCCCCTTCTTCCTCGAGCGCTTCCCGCTCCAGTGGGAGCAGGCGACCTTCGAGCTGTCGCCCTACGCACCCCAGCACCTGCTCTCGGTCGCGCCCCTGCACGGCTTCCCGCTGCGCCCCGCCACCACCTACGCCCTCGTCGTGACGACGAAGGTGGCCCGCCGCGACGGGGACTGGGCCGCGACCTGGGACCGGCGTGACCAGCTCCGTCACGCGCTCTCGTTCGTCGGGCTCGAGCCCCGCGACGTGGCGATCGCCACCACCTTCACCACTCAGGATCCCGTCGACGAGATGCGGCGGCTCTCCTGGTTCGTCCGGGAGCGCGTGGCGCGGCCGCCCGCCGAGCACGAGCTCGAACTGCTCTACCCCCACACGACCTACGACGCGTACCGCACCCACTACGCCTCGCCGGTGTTCACCTTCGGCACCCCGCCCTACCTGACGGAGGGCGGCGAGTTCCACTTCGACGAGGACGGCACGCCCGAAGTCGCCCGCTTCGACGACATGCGTCTCGCGGTGTGCGTGCCCAACGGCATGGACGCTCCGCCCGAGGGATGGCCCGTCGTGGTCTACCAGCACGGGACCGGCGGCGACTACCGCGGCTTCTGCGACAGCGACTCGCTGCTCGAGGTGGCGCGACGGCTGGGCGAGCGCGGCATCGTCGGTCTCGGCATCGACCAGCCGCTGCACGGGAGCCGCCCGGGTGCCAGCCAGGCGTCGGACCTCGCGCACTTCAACGTGGTCAACCCGGACTCGGGGACCACCAACTTCCGCCAGGGCGCGCTCGACGCGCTGTACCTGACCCACGCCCTCGCCAGCGAGCCCTGGAGCTTCCACGGCCCCGACGGGCTCGAGGTCCACCTCGATCCGGACCGCGTGATGTTCATGGGGCACAGCCAGGGCGGGCTCACGGGTGCCCTGGCCGCGCCGTTCTTCGGCGACGACGTGAAGGCCGCCATGCTCTCGGGCGCAGGCGGCGTGCTGGCGATCACGGTGATCGAGCGCAAGGACCCGCTGGACTTCGAGGCCCTGGTCCGCGAGCTCGTCGAGATCCCCGACGGCGAGCCGCTGACCCCGCTGCACCCCACCATGGGCGTGGTCCAGACGCTGGTCGAGGTGACGGACCCCGTGAACTACGCGCCCTACTGGTTCTCCGAGCGCGGCACCTGGGACTGGCAGGCGCCCGTGCCGGTGCTGCTCACCAGCGGGACCGAGGACGCAGCCACGCCCTTCCGGACCGCGCTCGCGCTCGCGGCAGCCGGACGACTCCCCTGGGTGGGGGACGCCGCCACGCGGGGGGACGCGCTCCGCCTGCGCACCGGGGCCCCGCGTCCCCTGCCCTCGTCCGACGACGGAGAGACCTGGGAGGAGGGGCGCCTGACCAGCGGCTTCTCGCAGTACCTCGACGGCACCCACTTCGTCATCTTCGAGGAGCCCGAGGCCAGCGATCTCGCGTTCAACTGGCTCGATTCGACGGCGCGCGGGCGCCCGGTCCTCACCGTCGAGCCGGTGAAGTAGCCCCGATCAGCGCTGCAGCATCTTGAGGATGCGTCCCTTGAGCTCGTCGGAGGTCCAGACGGGCAGCACCTCCTCCAGGAAGGCGCGGTTCGCCTCGTGGTCCATCACCGCGTGGCGGGCGCGGAGGTCGCGCTTGGCGGCCGCGTAGGCTTCGCGAGGGAGGCTCTCGAGGTACTTGAGGACCTGCTCGGCCCGCTCCACGGCCATGGCGTCGTCGGCGAGCTCGTCCAGCAGCCCGAGGCGCAGCGCGTTCTCGGGGTCGTGCAGCTTGCTGCCGAGGACGACCTCCTCGACGCGAGCCACGCGGGCCGCCGCGATCTGCAGCAGGACGGGCGGGAAGCGCAGGCCGAGCGCCACCTCGTTGAGCCCGATGCGCGCCCTCGGGTTGCGCGCACCGACCCGGTGGTCGCACACGAGCGCGACCAGGCAGCCCCCGGCGATCGCATGCCCGTTGACGCAGGCCACCGTGGGCCCCGGGTACAGGTAGAGCTCGAGCAGCAGGTCCTGCAGGCGGCGCAGGAAGCGGTCCATGCCGTCGAGATCGAGGCTCGCGACCTCCTTGAGGTCCAGCCCCGCGCTGAACGCGTCCCCCGACCCCACGAAGAGCAGGCCCTCGCCTCCCCCCGCTGCCACCTCCTCCCGGAGGCGGACCATCAGGTCGGTCCCGAGCGCGTTCTTGCCGGGACCCTCGATCACGATTCGCTTCATCCCTCCCCCTTCTCGGCGGTCTTGCGATGCGAGGTGACGTACTTGTCCGCCTCCTTCAGCATCGCGTCGATGTCTCGGTACTGCGACGGCTTGAACACGCCGGTCGGGACCTCGTCGTCATCGTCCAACACGTCCGGGAGCAGCGTGGGTGAGGACGAGGTCACCTGCTGGCCCGGTCGGCGCTCGCCCACCGGCGACACCATCATCGGCACGGTGGGGCGGTCGGCCGAGTTGTAGACCCGCGTGCTCGCCACCGGGAGCTGCGCCGCCATCGCCGCTCGCCGCGCGCGCGCCGCCTTGGCCGCGTTGCGCCGCCGGATCTGTTGGAACACCAGCAAGCCGCCGCCCACCAGGCCCAGGAAGCCCATCAGGAGGAGGAAGGCGGCGATGATCAGTCCGACCCAGAGGCTCACGCGGAAAGCTCCACGGGGGTCCAGAGGCGGGACCCCCGAACGGCAGAACCCGAGCCTAGCACGAGCGCTCCGTCGGCCCGATCAGCGGGACTTGGAACCCGCGGACTTCTCCTGGATCCCGTTGGTCGCCGGGCGCTCCTTGTTCTTCGCCAGGATCCGGGACACGAGGCCCTTGAGCACGTTGCGGTCGGCCTCCGACATGCGCTCGATCCGCAGCGCGAGGAGGCCGGCCTCCTTGTTCACGGCGACCTCCTCGGTGTCGAGGACCTCCGAGCCGAGGAAGGTGATGGTCTCGGCGACGAACGTGCGGTCGCCGGACGAGATGCCGTCCAGAGCGCGCGCCATCTTCGCGGTCTCGGCGGTGAGCACGAAGTTCGTCTTGGTCGAAGCCATCTCGTCCGAGCCTCCGGCGGGCAGGCTAGCACGGTCACGGGTCGGTCGAGGCATCGAGCAGCTCCTTCAGACGGGTGAGGAAGTCCACCTGGGCAGGGTTGAGCAGCGTCGCAGCGTGCTCGGGTGTCGTCCACGCGGCGCGGTCGACCTCTGGGAAGTGCTCGATCCGACCGGACTTGCGCGGCCACTCGAGCTCGAACGTGCCCGAGACCAGGGTGCCCGGGTCCACGTCGTGACGGACCGCGTACCCGTGCACGATCTTGCCCGACTTCTGGCGGATGGTGCCCAGCTCCAGGATGGTCGAGCGGTCCGGCGCGGGAAAGCCCGTCTCCTCGGCGAACTCGCGGAAGGCCGCGTCCAGCGGCTCCTCGCCCGGGTCGAGCTCACCCTTGGGCAGCGTCCAGACACCCTCCTCGCGACCCTCGAAGAACGGCCCGCCCGGGTGCACGATCAGGACCTCCACGCGGTCCTGGACGTGTCGGTAGCACAGCAGGCCGGCGCTCGTCTTCGGCACGGTCACCCCCTTCGGTGAGGTCAGCTGGGCGAGCAGGATCGCGTTGCCGAGCGACCCTCCCAGGACGAACCAGCCGCCGTGCTCGACGCCGGCCAGGTGGGCGCTGCGGTACAGCTCCCGGTGCCACGCATCGTCCCCCAGGCGGCGTGCCGCCGCGAGCCCGAAGCCCGAAGCCGACACCGACAGACCGAAGAGGACCGGCCCCGAGTCGATGTCCGCGACCCCCGGTGTCCCCGCGGGGACCTCGCGCACGCCGCCGAAGCCGAGCACGTCGTCGCGGAGCGTCGCGCGGGCCGCGGCGGACAGCTCGCGGGACAGACCGGGATCGGCGTGACCGAGGAACCAGGCGGAGACCGTCGTCCCCGATCCCCTCGCCCTCCCCGGCGCCCCCGTCCGCGGGTCGAGGGTCTGGCGCACGAGCCCCGTGTCCGGATCGATCGCGTCGGCGCGGAACCGCGCGAGCAACGACGCCACCTCCTCCGGGTACCGGCCGTCGAGCGCGAGCGACGCGATCACCGTGGAGATGTCGGGCGGGTACGTCTCACCCGGGTACGTCTGCAGCTCGCGCAGCGGCCGATCGTGGACCCTTCGCGCCAGCTGGTCCGACAACGCGCGACCGGCCTCCGCCGCGGCCTCCTCCCCCACCCGCGCGGCGATCCAGAGCGCGGTGTTCGTCCACCCGAGGTAGGCGTGGACGTGATCCTCGGGCACGTCCAGCGCACCGTCCTCGCCCCAGGCCGCCGTCCCGAACGCGCGCGCCTCGGCCGTCGCCAACCAGGTCGCGCACGCGTGGATCGCCGGGCGCCACGCGGCCTCGCGGTCCGGGTACGTGGGGAGCAGCCCGCCGAGCGCGATCGTGGTCATCTGGCAGCTCACCAGCGCCCATTCCCCGTCGAAGCGCGCATCGCCCGTCGAGAAGTCGCTCGGGTGCGTGCCCTCGGCCATCGAGGCCGCCAGCTGGTCCGCGAGCCGCAGCACCGTGTCCGGGTCGTCGGCGAACCAGGCGTCCGCCCGGCGATCCGCGCTCATCCGCGCCGCGATCGGGACCACCGCCAGCACCAGCGCCGCGGCCCCGACCAGCGCCGCTGCCCGACGCACCCAGCGCCTCACGGACCGGCCCAGCGCTCGCGGATCACCGCCTGGAGCTCGGGCGCGCTCATCCGGAAGTCGCCGTGCTGCGCCTCGCCGGGGAACCACTTCCAGAGGAACGCGCCGATCACGGCGGGCTCGCGGTCGAGCGCCGCCAAGGCCGCCCGCAGGCAGCTCGCCTGCAGCGGATCGCCCTGGGAGCCACCGCCGCTCCGCCAGGGTTCGACGGCCGGGTCGGGCCCGGCGTCGTACCCGAGCTCGGTGAACACGACGTGCTTGCCCGTCCGCTCCGACAGCGCCCGCATCCGCGCGAGCACCCGGTCCCAGCCGGCGTCCAGCGCCGCGCGGTCGCCCGATCGCCCGGGACCCACGAGCGGGAAGTAGGCCTGCACGCCGATGGCGTCCACCGCGTCCCAGAACGGCACGTCGTCCACCCGGTCCCAGTTCGCGGCGTACGTGATCGAGCCGTGCCAGCTCCCGCGCACCGACGCGATCAGCGCGCGCCAGGCAGCCTCGTCGCTCACGGTGCCGTCGAGCTCGCTGCCGATGGCCAGCGCGTCCGCGTCGGGGACCGAGGTCGCGACGGCGAGCAGGAACTGCTGGTACTCCGCGAAGAACCGTGCCCGTGCGGCGTCGTCGGGGAAGGCCACCGCGCCGCGCCAGGAGAAGCCGCTCCCCCAGTAGGCCAGGTGCGGGACCACCAGGATCTTCATCCCGCGCTCGTGGGCCTCGCGGACCGGCCGGGTGAGCCACTCGGGCGGCGAGCTCGGGTCGATGTCCCGGAACCGCACGCTGCCGTCGGTCCCGATCCGGGCGTACGGGTGGATGGCGACCCAGTTCACGCCGTCGCCCTGCAGGACGTCGAGCGTCGCGTCCATCTGCTCGGTGCCCCACTCCCACCCCCAGGTGGGTGTGGAGACCGTCATGCCGCGGATCTCCGTCGCGGCCGCCGTCAGCGCCAGCCACCACCACATGACTCCGACGTTAGCAGGCGGCGGTGCGCATCGCCGTCGTCGGAGACATCCATCGACACTGGGGCCCTCGCGACGTCGAGCTGCTGGACGGCCGCGGCCTCGATCTGGTGCTGTTCACGGGCGATCTGGGCGACATGCTGCACCGGGGTACCCTGGAGGTGGCGCGGGAGATCTCCCGGCTGCGAACGCCAGCGGTCCTCGTGCCCGGCAACCACGACGGCACCCACCCCCTCGGCGTGCTCGCGGAGGGGCTCGGGCTGCTCCGCCGACGCCCCGGTGCCTCCCGCCGCGCCGAGCGACGGCTGGACGCGCTCCGCCACGCGCTCGGTCCGGTCGCGCTCGGCGGGTACTCGCTGCACCCCTTCCCCCGCCACGGCCTCACGCTGATCGTGGGCCGGCCGCACGGCATGGACGAGCGCTGGCTCACGTTCGGGCAGGCGGTGGGTGCGCTGCACGGGCCCGAGGACCACGCCTCGTCCGCCGCGTTGCTCCGACGCCTGGTCGACCGCGCGCCCGAGGGCGACCTCCTGTTCCTCGCGCACGACGGGCCCGCCGGGCTCGGCGCGGGGGACCGGGACCCGTTCACGTTCTACGGGCGGCGGGACATGGGCGACCCCGACCTCGCCGACGCCGTGGCGTACGCGCTCGACCGAGGCCGGCGCGTCCCCGCGGTGGTCGCCGGTCACCTGCACCACGTCGGCACCGACCGGGACTGGTGGGTGAGGCGCGACGGCGTCGTCACGGTGAACGCGGCGCGCGTCCCGCGCGTGTTCGAGCACGAGGGACGGACCGTGCGCCACCACGTGGAGATCCGCATCGGAGCGGGGCGGGTGGACGTGGAACAGATCCTGCTTTCGTGACCGCCCGGGCGCTGCTACGGTCAGCGACCCGAACGAGCCAGGATAGCCGCGATGCCGCTGTTGCAGTCCCCGCCCCGCACGCCGGAGGAGCTCGAGCGAGCCCGCCCGCTCGCCATCCCGCCCGACAAGGTCCAGCAGATGGACGAGGAGACGTGGTACCGCGAGGTGTACCGCGGCGAGGACGTGCCCCAGCTCACGCTCCGCGCGGTGATGGTCGGCTCGGGCCTGGGGTTCCTGCTGGCCTTCACCAACCTCTACGTCGGGCTGATGACCGGCTGGGGTCTGGGCGTCGCGATCACCAGCGCCATCCTGTCCTATGGCCTGTGGAACACGCTCTTGACCGCCGGCCTGGCGAAGACGCCGATGACCATCCTCGAGACCAACTGCATGGCCTCGACGGCATCGTCCGCGGGGTACGCGACCGGCTCGACGATGGTGAGCGCCATCCCCGCGCTCCTGATGCTCTCGGTCGACGCCGATCACCCGCACGGCTCGCACCTCGCGTGGTGGGTGCTCGGCGGCTGGACGCTGCTGCTCGGCATCCTGGGCACGAGCCTCGCCGTCCCGATGAAGCGCAGCATGATCAACCGGGAGCGGCTCACCTTCCCCTCGGGCACCGCCGCCGCCGTGACGCTCCAGTCGCTCTACTCGGAGGGTGCGGCCGCGATGCGCAAGGCGCGGGCGCTGCTGTTCGCGGGCTTCTTCGGCGCGATCTTCCCGCCGCTGCTCCAGGTCCCGGTCCGCCTGGACGAGGCCGGCGAGCGCACGCTCCCGCTGCTCCCGTCCGACACGCCCATCTTCGACCTGCTGCACCTCCCGGCCGTGGGCACGCACCTGGCGGACGGACACGCCGTCCCCAACAAGCCCTCCGACTGGACGATGACCCTCGACCACGATCCCATCATGATCGCCGCGGGCGCCATCGTCGGACCGCGCGTCGCCGTGTGGATGATGGTCGGCGCGGTGCTCCTGGCGTACGTCGTCGGGCCCTACGGCGCGCTGCAGGAGTGGACGAACCCGAGCGGTGACGTCGTGTTGGCCACGAGCGCCCCGTACAAGGCGTGGAAGGAGATCGGCATCTGGTTCGGGGTGCCCATCATGGTCAGCGCCTCCCTGCTGCAGTTCGCGACCCAGTGGCGCACCATCCTGCGCGCCGCCCAGGGGCTGCTCGGCGGCGGCAAGGCGAGCGTTCCCTCCGACCTCGACGCGAAGGTGGCGGCCACCGAGGTCCCCACCACCTGGTTCGCGATCGGCACCGCGGTCGGCGGTGGCGGCGCCGTGGCGCTCGGCGCATACGCCTTCCACATCCCGATGCACTACGGCCTGCTGGCCGTGATCCTGACCTTCGCGCTGGCGCTCGTCGCCTGCCGCGCGACCGGCGAGTCGGACATCACGCCGATCGGCGCGATGGGCAAGCTCATGCAGCTGACCTACGGCGTGCTGATCCCGCAGTCGACGACCGCGAACCTCATGACGGCGTCGATCACGTCGAACTGCGCTGCGTCCGCGGCGGATCTCCTGTCGGACCTCAAGTCGGGGTACCTCCTGGGCGCCAACCCCCGCCGGCAGTTCCTCGCGCAGCTCTCCGGCGTGTTCACCGGCACCCTCGCGACGGTCGGCGGCTTCTACGTGCTCGTCCCCAACGCGGAGGTGCTCACGGGCGTCGGCGACCAGCCGCCCACCTTCCCCGCGCCGGCGGCCCAGTCCTGGAAGGCCGTGGCCGAGGTCTTCCAGCACGGCATCTCGAACATGCACCCGACCCACCAGCAGGCCATGGTCGTGGGTGCCCTCCTCGGGATCGCGATGGTCTCGCTCGAGCTCGCGCTCCCGAAGTACAAGCAGTGGCTCCCTTCGGCGACCGGCCTGTCGCTCGGGCTGATCCTGACCTTCAACTACCCCTTCTCCATGTTCATCGGCGCCATGGCGGCCGTCGCGTGGCGTCGGGTCAACGCGCAGAGCTGCGAGGAGTACCTCGTGCCCATCTCGTCGGGCGTGATCGCGGGCAGCTCCATCCTCGGGGTCATCGTGGCCTTCATCAACAACGTGGTGCTGGCGTGAGGGTCGAGGCGTCGTCGGGGTTCGGGTCGGCCGGCGCGGCATCGGCGGACGAAGACGCGTTCACCGTGCTGGAGCAGCCCTGGATCGCCGCGGTGGCCGACGGCATGGGCGGCCGTGGAGCGGGCGATCTCGCGAGCAGCCTCGCGATGGACAAGGTCCGGCAGAAGGCCGGCGTCCTCGAGCGCCTGGTGCAGGCCACGCACGGCGACCGCTCGTCGGGGGCGCGACTCGCCATCGGGCGCACGCTCGAGCGGCTGTTCCAGGAGGTCCACACCGACGTGGCCGACGCCGCGCGGATCGGCGCGCGACCGGGCATGGGGACGACGCTGGGTGTGGTGGTGATCGCCGCCGGCACGGCGCACGTCGCGCACCTTGGCGCGGTCCGGGCGTACCTGTGGCGGGCGGGCACGCTGCGCCCGCTGACCGAGGACCACACCCTCGGCATGATCCGGGTCAAGCAGGGCCTGATGTCGCAGGACGAGTACCGCCGCAGCCCGCTACGGACGCGGCTCTTCGTGGCGCTCGGCGGCACCAACGAGCTGGACGTCGAGGTCCGCAGCATCGATCTCGCGGACGGCGACCGCATCCTGCTGTGCAGCGACGGCGTGCACGGCATGCTCGACGACGAGACCATCGCGTCGGTGCTCCAGCGCTTCGGGGTGAGCGACGCCGCGGAGGCGCTGGTCGAGGCGGCGCGGGCCGCGGGGAGCCAGGACGATGCGACGGCCGTGGTCCTCGAGGTCGCCGCCGATCGCGCGGCCGACGAGGTGGACCAGGTGAGCTCGGTGCTCGCGTCCACCGCCCTGTTCCGCGACGTGGCCGCCACCGACCGCATGATGGTCGCGCCCTACCTCGACGAGCGCCACCTGCGCGCGGCCGAGGTGCTGTTCCGCGAGGGCGAGCCCGGAGACAGCTTCTACGTGGTGGCCTCCGGTCGCCTCAAGATCGTCCGAGGCGGGACCCCGCTGGTCGAGGTCGGCGCGGGCGGCAGCTTCGGCGAGCTCACGCTGGCGCGCGACGTCCCCCGCTCCGCGACGGTGTACGCGGTCGAGGACACGCTGGTGTACGGCCTCACCCGCGACCGCTTCCGCGAGGTGGTCGACCGGCGGCCCGTGATCGGTACCAGGCTCCTGCTGGCGGCGCTCGATGGCGTCGGTGACCGGCTGCGCGAGGTCAGCGAGCGGCTGTCGCAGGTCGAGAAGCTCGCGGTCGGCGAGATCAAGCCGGGCGATCACGCCCTTCGCACCGCGATCGTGCTGGCGGCGCGGGGCGAGTGGGAGCCACCTACCAGTCGATGATGGCGGAGCCCCAGGTGAAGCCGGAGCCGAAGGCCACACAGGCGACCTTCATCCCGGGCTTCAGCCGACCCGTCTCGACCGCCTCGGCCATCAGCAGCGGGATCGTCGCCGCCGTGGTGTTGCCGTACCGCTGGATGTTGTGGATCGTCTTCTCTTCGGGGATGTTCAGCATCTGCGCGACCATCTGGTTGATGCGCAGGTTCGCCTGGTGGAACAGGAAGAGGTCGATGTCGCTCTGATCGATCTTCTGGTCGAAGCAGGCCTGCATGTAGCACTGGATCATGCGCTCGACGGCGTTCTTGAAGACGAGCTTGCCGTCCATGTTCGCCCAGAGCATCTCGGGGGCGACCTCGCCGACCCCGTCCTCCTCCCGCGTGGGGACGTAGGGGCGCTTCGACATGTTCCACACGCGCTGGGCGAGGACGTCGGCGTACCGCCCGTCGGCCCCGAGGTACCACCCACGGATGCCGCGGTCCTCCTCGGTGGGCGACACGACGACCGCGCCCGCTCCATCGCCGAACAGCGAGGACACCGTGCGGCCGCGGGTGCTGAGGTCGAGCGCGGCGCTGTGCGTCTCGCCGCCGACCAGCAGCACGTGCTTCACCTGGCCGGACTGCACCATCGACGAGGCGGTGGCCAGGCCGTAGACGAAGCCCGAGCACTGGTTGCGGATGTCGAGCGCCGGGATGAAGCGACCGGCGGCGCAGAGCCCGAGCTTCTCCTGGAGGTACACCCCGTCACCGGGGAAGGCGTGCCTCGGCGACAGCGTCGCGAAGATGATCATGTCGATGTCGGTCTTCTCGAGACCGGCGTTCGCGATCGCCTTCTCCGCGGCGTGGACGCCCATGTCGGCCGAGCAGATCCCCTCTTCGGCGAAGTGGCGCTGCTCGATGCCGGTACGCTGGACGATCCACTCGTGGGTGGTGTCCATGCCGTACTGCGTGCGCAGGTCGTCGTTGGTGACGATGCGAGGGGGGACGTAGCCCCCGGTGCCGGAGATGTAGGCGTTGGGCACGGGACCTCCCTGAGGTGGGCCCGGCGCCGTATCCCGACCCGTCGTCCGCGGCGACGGTAAGATGGCACCGGGAGCTGCCCTGCTTCGCCTCACCCTCCGATCGTCGACCGACGGTCACCTCCTCGCCCGCGTGATCGAGCGGGAGGGGACCGCCTTCGTCCTGGACTACGGGGACCCGCGCGTGGTCGCCGAGGCCAGTCGGCTCGTGCTCCAGGGGGGCTTCAAGGTGCGCTGGCAGGACCGCGAGGAGACCGCGGTCTCCGGATCCCCGTCGATGCTGCGCCAGCTGGCGCTGCACTTCGCCGCGCAGGGCCACCTCGTGTTCGTGGACGAGCCCGACTTCCCCCGGCGCGCGCTCCCGCCCGCTCGGGAGGCCGCATCGGACGCCGGGCCGCCCACGCTCTACCCCGACGATCCGAGCGGTCACGACATGGACACCGAGATCCTGTCGCGCGAGGACCTCGCCCGTCGCGCCGTGCGTCGCTTCCACCAGGCAGCGACCGAGGAGGTCGAGATCGACGACCAGCCGGTGGAGGCGATGGTCGAGTGGGAGGAGACCGAGGAGGTCCCCATGCCCTCCCCTCCCCGCCGGGGGTAGCTCAGGGCACGAGCACGCCCATCGCGGTGGCCCGCGCGCCGATGTCCGAGCCGAGCAGCAGCGCCCACGCCACGAGCGCCGCCACGGCCCAGGTCGCGCCACCGCGAGCCCCGCCGGCCCGGTGCGCCCCCGGGATCGCGGCCGCGCACGCGACGGCCAGGACCACGTGGCTCACGATCCACTCGGTGTGCACCTTGGAGAGCATCCAGGCGAGGCCGTCGTCCCAGCGCCCGCTCGGGACCAGCGGTGCGCTCTGGATGGCGACCAGCCACACGAGGCCGCGCTCGCTCGCCTCCCCGAGCGCGACCAGCAGCGGGATCGCCGCACCCGCGGCGGCGGCCGCGTCCGCGCCACCCTCCTCGTCGGGGCCCGAGCCGATGGTCCCGATCGCGGCGAACGTGCCCAGGCTCATGTAGGCCGCGCCGCGCACCGTCGCGTAGAGCCCGTTGCCGATGGCCCAGCCCGTCGCCACCACCGTGATCGCTGCCACCGCCACGATCGCCACGGTCACCCCGGCGCGTCCCCACGTCCGTGGCACCCCGCGCGCCGCCCACCACCCAGAACAGGAGCCCGAAGGCCAACGCCGGTCCGGCGGTCAGCGGTCCCAGCAGGTGGCAGGCGGCGAAGGTGGTGGCTTGCAGGCGCAGGATGTCCACCCCGCGTCCGCCGAAGTCCCACATGCACGCGCGGCCCATCAGGAACGGCGCCAGCGCGACGAGCACCCCACCCCCGAGCAGCAGCAACGGGTGGAACCGCCGCTTCTGCAGCAGGGGGACGCCGGCCGCCACCACGGCGATGAGCGCGAAGCCGGAGAGGATGACCTGCCAGACGAGCTCGGTGCCGAGCGCTCCGAACAGGCTGTCCGTGTTCACCGACCACCCCACAGCCGGCTCGCGATCTGGCCGAACTGCAGCGACAGGGCGGGCGGATCGTGAAGGTTCGCGCCCGCTCCGTTGTCCGGCAGCATCGCGTCGAGCTTGCGGGCGAACGCGTCCAGGTTGCCGTCCAGCCGCATCGCCGACGTCTCGCGCGGGTCGGCGACCAGGTCGTACATGAAGGTGCCGCGGCCGTTGCGGACGAGCTTGAGCGGCCCGACGATGATGGCCTGCCGCTCGGCGCCGAACAGCGAGCTCTGCGCGACCACGGCGCGCTCGTCGGTGATGGGGGTCCCGAAGGTCTGCGTCAGCGCCACGCCGTCCGCGTCCCGCATGACGAGCGGCTCCTCCCCTTGCCGGCGCTCCCCCTGCTGGATCGAGCGCAGCAGCGTCGGCGGGATGTCGGCTACGGAGACCGCGTCCGCGATCTCGCGATGCTGGACGCCAGGCCCGCGGATCAGCAGCGGCACCCGGATCTGCTCCTCGAACATCATCGTGCCCCACCGGGCGTTCGCCGAGGCCAGGGCCGGGTCGCGCTGCTCGCCGAGCGAGGTCCCGTGCGTTCCCGTGACCACGAGCCACGCGTCCTCGGGGATCTGGTCGATCAGTCGACCCAGCTCACGGTCCAGGCCCAGCAGGACGGCGTCGTAGTCGTCGGCCGGCCAGGCCCGGGTGCTGAAGCCGACCGCCTCGCGATCCGCAGCCCCCGGTCGGTAGGGGCCGGCCAGATCGGAGTACTGGACGAACAGCAGCCGCGCACGACCCGCGTCGCTGCCCGCGAGGGCGATCGCGCGGTCCGTGACGCGAGCCGCGTCCGAGCGGCCACCCCAGGCCGCGGAGCGCAAGCCCATGGCCTGCAGCGGCGCGGCGGCCGAGGGCATGGCTCCGCTGGGCGGGTCGTCGAGCCATGCCTGGAAGCCTGCGTCCAACCCGTAGGACCGCAGGCGGGGGTCGCTCACGACGCCGGCCGTCGCCCACCCCTGGTCCGCGAGGCGGACGGCGAGCGTCGCCACGTCGGGTCGCAGGGGCGTGTTCAGCTGGCGCCCGCCGTCGTTGAGGCCCGCGCCGTGGGCGTAGGGCCAGCGCGCGGTCATGATCGAGCCGAGGGTGGGGACGGACCAGTTGGAGGTCGCGTGCGCCGAGGTGAACACCGCCGAGGATCGCGCCAGCCGATCGAGGTTGGGCGTGCGACCCTCCGGCCCACCGACGCGGTCCGCGCGCAGGCCGTCCACCGCGACCACGACCACCAGCGGGCCCGGTGCGGTCGGTGTCCACGCCGGCGGCGCCCTGCGCGTCGCCAGGGCCGCGCCCACCCCGGTCGACAGCAGGATCAGCGCCGCGACCACCGGTGGACGACCGTCGCGCGAGCCGAGGGCGGCGAGCGGCGCGAGCGGCAGCATCAGCAACCCGACCGCGAGGGCGAACGCCGCACCACCGGCGGTGGTCGGCGACGAGATGAGGTGGACCTCGAACGGCAGCAGCACGACGAGCGAGGCGCCGATGACCGTGGACAGCGCTGCGTGCAGCCAGCCCGGCGCGGGCAGACGTCCGAAGACCTGCGACAGCGCGAAGCCCGCGATCAGCGCGAAGACGACGCCCACCACGCCGGGGACGCCCGACGCGGCCGAGGCGGAGGCGATCGGTGCGCTGGCCAGCCAGGCGACCGCCATCACGGTGGCGGCGGTGGCCCAGCGGAGGCTCCACAACCCGAGCGCGCCGGCCATCAGCCCCAGCGCACCGCCGAGCGCCGCGTGCGCCACCACGCGCGGCAGCAGCGCCTCCGGGGTGGGGTCCGGGACGACGACCAGCCCGGCCTGCTGGAGCAGGGCCACGTCCCAGGCGCCGGCACCCAGGCCGATGACGACGCCCAGGAACAGCCCCGAGGCCCAGGCCGACGGCAGCGGCGCGGTGGGCGACGAGCGCTCCTCCAGCCGGCGGAACGTCCGGTCCGGGACCTTGATCGTCGTGGTCTTCTTCTTCGACGTCCGCTTGGGCGCCTCGTCCGACATGCCGGCAGCCTATCAGCCGCGGGCCCCCGCCCACCACGCCGAGATCAGCTGCGCCGTCGACCGCGGCCGTCGCCAGCGCAGGCCGCGCGCCGCTGCCAGCGCCATCCACGTGGGGGTGGCGACCACGACGCCCCGCATGCCCCGGTGCCGACGCAGGAACCGCGCCGTGTTGTGGAACCGCCAGCGCTCGGTCTGCTCGGCACCCTCCTGGCGCACGCCGCCCGTCGGCGCGTGCAGGTGCTCGACCGCGGCGCGTGCCGCGTAGCGCAGCCGCCAGCCCGCGCGGATCAACCGCTCGGACAGATCGGCGTCCTCGAGCAGCGCGGTGCCGCCCCAGCCTTCGTCGAACCCGCCGACCTGCTCCACGGCGCGCCGGCGCACCGACATGTTCGCGCCCTTGAGCGAGCCGATCGGACCGTCCTCGGTCGTGTCCAGCCGCACGCGGATCCGGCCGTCCCAGGCGAGATCGTTGCGCAGCCGACGGCTGTTGGGTCGCAGCCGCCGCTCGACGATCCGCCCGACGGCGCCGCCGACCGTCGGATCGCGGAAGGGCTCCAGGTGGGCGGAGAGGCAGCCCGGCGCGGGCGACGTGTCGTCGTCCAGGAAGAGCACGATCGGTGCGGTCGTCGCCGCCAGCCCGGCGTTGCGGGCCGCCGGCAGGCCGGGGGCGCGACGGATCAGCCGGACCCCGGCGGGGAGGAGGGCTTCGACCCGAGCGTGCTCCTCGTCGTCCGACTGGTCGACCACCAGCAGCTCGGCACCCAGCGCCTCCGCCTGCGGAGCGAGCACGGGCAGCAGCCGGGCCAGCTCGTCCGAGCGGCCCACGGTGCACACCACGACCGCCAGCGGTGGGGCTCCCACACCAGGGAGGTTACCCGGAGCCCCGGTGAGCGCCATCGTCCTCGAGCACCTGGCCCTGGACGGGCGCGCCGGCGGTACCTGGGAGGGTCGTCGCGTGCGCGTCGCCGGAGGCCTGCCCGGCGAGGAGGTGCGCCTCGTGCCGGGACGCGGCAAGGACCCCGTCCTGGACGAGATCCTCGTCCCCTCCCCCCACCGCCGCGCGCCGATCTGCCCGCACAGCGCCAGCTGTGGTGGCTGCGACCTGGACCACGCCGAGCCGGAGGCCCGCCGCGCCTGGCTCGGGGAGGCGGTGCGCCACACGCTGCGCTGGGAGGGGCCGCTCGAGGTCGTGCCCTCACCGCGCCCCGAAGGCCACCGCGCGCGGATCCTGCTGCACCTGGACCAGGGCCGCGTGGGCTACCGCGCGCCACGCTCCCACGACCTCGTGGCCATCGACGGCTGCCGCATCGCGCGACCCGAGGTCCAGGACGGCCTGGCCCGGCTGATCGCGCTCGCCGGTCGCGAGCCCGCGGCCCTCGACGGGCTGTCGAACGTGGAGATCCGGACCGACGGCTCGCGCACGGTGTTCGTGTTCGACCCCCGGGGCGATCGCCGCTCGGTGCGCCCGCATCCAGCGCTCACGGAGCTCGGCGACGTCGTGGTCGCGGGACGGACCGTGGCCGGCTCCGGGGAGCTGTGCTTCGAGGTGGACGGGACGGCGCTGCGCGCGGGACCTCGGTCCTTCTTCCAGGTGAACCTGGAGGGCAACGCGCTGCTCGGCGAGCACGTCCGCTCCGAGCTGCTGGCGCGATCCCCCGAGCGCGTGCTCGACCTGTACGCGGGGATCGGCAACCTCTCGCTCCCCCTGGCCGCCCGCGGCCTGCCCGTCATCGCGGTCGAGGCGCCCGGCCCGGGCAGCGAGGATCTCCGTCGCAACGCCGCGGGCCTGCCCGCCGAGATCCACGCGCGCCCCGTCGAGCGCTTCGACGCCAGCCGGAGCCCCTTCGACGCGCTGGTGCTCGACCCGCCGCGTGCGGGAGCGCCGGGCGTGCTGCCGAAGGTGACGCTGCTCCGCCCGCGCGTGATCGTGCTGGTGAGCTGCTTCGCGGCGTCGGCGGCCCGCGACCTGGCCGAGCTGAAGGGGTACCGCGCGGTGTCCGTCCGCTGCTTCGACCTGTTCCCGGACACCCACCACGTCGAGACGGTGGTGGTGCTGGAGCGGGCGTGATCCTGTTGCTCGGGGGGTGCGCGCTGCGGCACCACCTGCACTACGAGCCGGTCGCCTTCGCGCTCGCGCCCTACGACCCGGCCCTCGTGACGGGGATGTCGACCCAGCTCGACCAGATGCGCGGCCACGCGATCGGGGAGATCCGGACGGCCGGCGGGGCGCCGGTGGACGATCTGGGCTCGCTGCCGCCGGAGGTGGTGTGGGCGGCCTGGTCGACGGCGCTCGGCTGGGCGCGGGGTGCGGAGCTCGATCTCCTCGTGGACGGCGCACCCGTCACCGTCTGGTGGTCGGTCGACCGCGACCTGACCCTCGCCTGGTCCGACGCAACGATCTGGCGCGCGCCCACGGGGGTGACCAGTGAGTGGCTCGTCGACACCTACGGGATCGGCGGCGTCTTCGACGGGGACCGGACCTGGGGCGCGGCCGAGCTCGCGACCCTCGATCTGTCGCTGTCGCTCCTGACCGACGAGGAGCTGCCCGCGGTCAGCGGTGTGCGCTTCGTCCGGGAGGGCGTGAGCCCGCGTGGCCTGCGCGAGCTCGCCTGGTACGACCCGACCGACGAGCCGCCGGAGATCTCGATCTTCGACGCGGCCTTCGACATCGAGTCGGACGGGTTCGTCGGGCCCGTCGACGCACCGCTGCCGGCGGGCGTCGGCAGCATCCTGCACGAGATCGGTCACGCGCTCGCCGACCTGGAGGCACGCGACGCCTGGCTCCGCTGCGGAGTGGCGCGCGCCGGGTCGGATCGCGAGGAGCGGCGTGACGCCTGCCGGGCCTACGCGGAGGTCCGGCGCCGTGGGCCTCGGATCGACGCCTGGCAGCGGTTCCGCGACGGGCGCCCGGGTCCCTCGAGCTTCGGATTCCGCAACCCGCACGAGTCCTACGCGGAGGCCTTCGCCCTCGCCCACGTCGACCCCGATGCCCTCGAACGCGCGCTTCCGGGCGCCACATCCTGGTTCGAGCGGGCTGACACCCGCTGACACGACACCGACGGCTGCTCTGATACAGTCCGAACAGGGTCCCCAGCGACCCGGTGGGAGCCATGGCGCCCGAATCCTCCACGCAGAGCTCGATCTCCCGGTCCGACCTCGATCTCGCGCCGCGGACCATCGTGGACCGGTACCGGATCGAGCGCCTCCTCGGCCGGGGCGGCATGGCGTCGGTGTACCGGGTCCGCCACCTCGAGCTCGGCTCGCTCCACGCGCTCAAGGTCGTCGACACCCCCAACGACCAGATGCGGAAGCGCCTGGTCCAGGAAGGGCGCGTCCAGGCGCGGCTGAGCCACCCGAACGTGGTGCGCGTGACGGACGTGGTGCGCGTCGGTGGACGTCCGGGGTTGGTGCTGGAGTACGTCGCCGGGCCCACCCTCGGCGAGGTGCTGCGCGAGCGCAAGCTGACGCTCGATCAGGTCGATCAACTGGCGGTGGGCATCCTCCGCGGCGTCGAGGTCGCCCACGGGCTGGGGTTCGCACACCGGGACCTCAAGCCCGGCAACATCCTGCTCGCCCACACGCCGGACGGCGTGGTCCCCAAGGTCGCCGACTTCGGGTTGGCCAAGGTCCTGGAGGGGACGGGGCTGGACTCGACGCGCCCGAACATCGCGATGGGGACGCCTTCCTACATGGCGCCGGAGCAGATCGAGGACGCACGCACGGCGGATGCCACCAGCGACGTGTTCTCGCTCGGCGCCATCTTCCACGAGATGATCACCGGCCAGAAGTGCTTCGACGGGCACTCGGTGTTCGAGGTGTTCCGCAAGATCGGGGCGGGCGAGCGCACGCCCGTCCGCGACCTGGTCCCCGACGCGCCCGACCGCATGGTGCGGGCCATCGAGGCGGCGCTCCAGGTCGAGCGCAGCGAGCGCGTGGCGGGGGTCCGCCAGCTCCTCAACCTGTGGACCTCGGAGGGCTGGACCCCCTCGCTGGTCGATCCGTTCGCGGGCTCGCTCGACGCCATGTTCGACGCCCGATCGCCGCCGCTCGAGCCCTTCACGCCGGAGCCCGAGTCGGTCACGCCGGCGCCCGCGGGCCGTGCGAGCGATCCGTGGATCGACGTGGCAGGCGACACGGTCATCCCGGAGGACCCGACGAACCCGGGGCTGTCGTCGTCGAGCTCTCGGAGCACGACCGGCGGCCGGACCGCGATGGTCGACGCCACCACCTTGCCGCCGCCCGTCCCGGAGGCTGCCCCTGCGCCGGGGAACCAGCGCGCCCTGGTGGCGGGCGGAGCCCTGCTGGCCGTGCTGCTGCTGGTCGGCGGGGTGTGGGGGATGACGCGTTCGTCGGGGGACGCGGTCCCGCCGCCTCCCCCTGTCGTGCCGCAGGTGGTGCCCGCAGCGCCCGCGCCCCCGGAGCCCGCCGCGGAACCCCTGCCGACGCCCGATCCCGTCCAGGAACAGCCGGTCCCCGAGCCGGAGCCCCCGGTCCCTGCTGCCGCTCCGGTTCCTGCTCCTGCTCCTGCTCCTGCTCCCGTCCCCGTTGTCCGGCCGGTGCCCGTGCCTCCGCCCGCACCCCCACCCGAGGCGCCCTCCCCCGCTCCGTCGGACGGCCCTGCACCCGGCATGGGGCGGATCGTCGTGAAGGGCGACGTCGCCCGGGTCTGGTTCACGGCTGGCGCCAGCGGGCAGATGCTCCCGCCAGGGGATCTGCCCCCCGGGACCTATGATGTCCACGCCGTGTTCGCCGATGCCCCGAGCGTCGTCGGGCACGTCACGTCGGTGGAGGGGCAGACGCAGACCCTGCGCTGTTCCCGCTCGTTGAGGGTGTGTCGATGATCTGGTGGACCTGGGTCAGCGCGCTGGCCGGCACCTGCCCCACGCCCGCGTCCCTGTCGGACGTGGAGGGGCGGCTGGACGAGGCGGAGCACGCCTACGAGGAGCTCGACGCCGCCGGCGCCGTCGCGGCGCTGGACCAGATGGGGCTGGAGCTGCCCTGTGTCGATGCGGTCGTGGGCGCGGAGACCGCCGTTCGTATCCACCGGATGTACGCGTTGCTCGCCTGGGGCGAGGGGCGTCAGGCGGACGCGGTCAGGTCGCTGGCCGCGATGAAGCGGATCGATCCCGACGTGACGCTGCCCGAGGCCCTGGTCCCACCGGGGCACGAGCTGCACGCCGCGTTGGCCGATGCGCACCCCGGACGGCCCACGGCCATCGCGGCCGCCGAGCTCGGGGAGATCGTGTTCGACGGCGCACCGCGGCCCGACGGTCTGCCGTCCGATCCGACCATCGCCCAGTACGTCGTGGACGGCGCGGTGAGCTGGACGACGCGGGTGGCCTCCGGGGGCGCTCTGCCGAGCTACCCGATGCTCGCGCCCCCACCACCTCCGGTGGCCGAGCCGACGCGGCGTCCCATCAAGGCCACGACGGTGCTGGCGGCGTCGGCGGGGGCTCTCACCGCCGGGCTGTTCGGCGGCGCCTGGCTCGCGCGGGCGGGCTTCGACAACTACGAGCCCGACGCCGGGATGTCCGGTACCGACGCACGCAGCGCGCTCGACGGTCGGCGGACCGCGGTGACGGCGCTCACCGTCGCTTCCGGTGTCAGCGCGCTCGGGACGGGCGTGCTCGTCGTGGTGGCCCTGTGAGGCGGAACGCGGCCCTGCTGCCGCTCCTGTGGTGCATGACCGGGTGCCCGCTGATCGGCTCGGGACACTACGAGGACAAGATCGACGTCGACGGCGACGGTGAAGCCGACGTGAAGTGGGGTGGCGCGGACTGCGACGACAGCGATCCGGCGGTCGGTCCCGGCCAGACCGAGGTCGCGGGGAACGGCGTCGACGACGACTGCGACGGCACACAGGCCTGCTTCGTCGACGCGGACTCGGACGGCTTCCACGACGAGGGGCAGGCGCCCGCGCTCCTCGAGACCTGCCCTCCCGGCCCCACCCCGAGGCCCGGGGACTGCGACGACCACAACGGCGAGATCAACCCGGGCGAGGTGGACACCGTCATCGGGGTGGACGCGAACTGTGACGGCGAGGTGCTCTGCTACCTGGACGCGGACGGCGACGGGCACGGGACCGACCAGGAGACGACCGTGACGTCGACCTCCGGTTGCACGGGCCCGAACGAGGCGACGACGGCGGACGACTGCGACGACACGACGGACACCGTCTCGCCGAGCCAGACCGAGATCTCCGGGAACACCGTCGACGAGGACTGCGCGGACGGACCGCTGTGCCCCGGAGGCGACGCCGACGGGGACGCCATCTGCGACGCGCAGGACGAGTGCCCCGTGGCGGACGACGGAACCGACGCCGACGGGGACGGCGTGGTCGCCGCCTGCGATCCGGACGACGGCGACGAGGACAGCGACGACGACGGGCTGTCGGACGGCGTGGAGGACGCCGATCACGACGGTGTGGTCGACGCGGGCGAGACCGATCCGGCCGACCCCGACACCGACGACGACGGCATCTGCGACCACCCGCGGGCGGACAACGAGAGCGACGGCATCACACCCGCCGATCCGTGCCACACCCGCTGGTTCGTGGATTCGGGCGTGGGGACCTCGGGCGACGGGAGCTCGTGGAACGCGGCGTTCCTGACCCTCGCGGAGGCGGACGCGGCGCTGTCGGCGGGCGACGAGGTCTGGGTGGCGGCCGCGACCTACCGCTCCACCGGCATCCCGCCGGTGCTCTCCGTCAACCACGCGTCCAGCTGGTACGGCGGGTTCGTGGGCACCGAGGCCACGATCGACGACCGTGACATCCGCGCGAACGAGACGGTGGTGGACGGACAGAGCGGGCGCCCGGCGAGCGTGGTGTCCGCCGACGACGTGACCATCGACGGCTTCGTGTTCCGCGGGGGCTCGGCCGCGGAGCGCGGTGGCGGGATGGCCGTCAACGTCACCGGGGTGTCGCTGGTCGGGGTCCGCTTCGACAACAACGCGGGCACGACGGGATCGAACCTCGAGGTGGGGCCGGACGGTGCGGTCGCGGTGTCGGACACGGTGTTCGTCGGCGGCGCCGGCTCCAGCGTGCACGTGCTGGGCGAGCTGCGCGCGCAGGGCATGGTGGTGCTGGACGCGGAGGACATCGGGATCGACGTGGATCGCCAGGGGCCGGGGATCGGCCGTTTCGACGCCACGGATCTCGACGTGCAGACCTCCGGGTCGAGCGGCCTGGTCGTGCGTGGCCAGGCCGACGTCGTGAGCGCCACCTTCTACCAGAACCTCGATCCCGCGGGAGCGGCGGTGGGCGTCGACGGTGGGACCGTCAGCCTCACGAACGTCACCTTCTACGACAACACGCGGGCCGTGGCCGTCGTGACCGGGACCGCCGACGTGGCCAACGCGGCGGTGTTCGCGAGCCCGATGTCCGGAGCGACCTCGACGTTCCAGTGCGACGGCCAGGCGTCCGACTTCACCGTCCTCACGGGCGGTACACCCCCCTGGCCTCGCGTCGTGCTCGCGGGCGGCAGCGCCTGCATCGATGCGGGCGACAACGCCGCGGCGGACAGCGCGTTCACCCGATTCGGTGCGGACTGGCGGATGATGACCACGGTGGACGGTCCGTCGATGGACACGCCGCCGGTCGACGCCGGCCGCCACTACCTCCCCGGGCCCGGGTAGGTCCGTCAGGAGGCGACGCGTCGACCCGTGGTCTTGGGCAGGGCGTCGAGGATCTGTTGGGCTCTGGCCGCGCGCTCCTTCTTGCCCGCGGCGTCCGCCAGCCGGATCGCGTCCGCCATCGGCGCCTTCCCGTCCTCACCGAGCTCGTTGCCTGGGTCGGCCTCGATCAGGCGGATGCGGTGGTCGAACTCGTCCCAGTCACCGAGACCCGCCGCGGCCCACAGCTGGAAGGCGCCGAGCCCCTCGACGACGCCGCTGCGTCCCTGACGAGCGAGCGCGTACCGCACGTGCTGGAGGAGCTCCCTCCCCTCGTCCCACCGTCCGCACTGGAGGCGCAGGCGCCCGAGATCGGCCTTCGGACGGACGACCTCGCCGGTGCCCGCCACCTCGTACAGATGGATCGCCTCCTTGAGCCGATCTTCCGCCTGATCGAGGTTGCCGCGCTGGATGGCGGAGCGACCGAGCCCGGTGAGACAGTCCGCCTGCCCGATCATGTTGCCGCGCAGCTTGTACAGCCGCAGGCTCCGCGCGAGCGCGTCCTCGGCCTGCCGCTCGTTCTTCAGCATCAGCGCCGTCATGCCCACCACGCGCCAGCACTCCGCCAGCGCCCTCGAGGAGGCCGCGCGACGGAGCAGTCGAATCGCGGCGTCCGTCGATCGCCGGGCGCGCTCCTTGTCCCGCAGGCGGGCCGCGATCAGGGCGCGCTCCGCGGAGGCTAGGCCCTGTTGCACGGGGTCGGTGGAGGTCTGCTCGACGTGCTCCAGCTCGCGGTCGGCGCCGACCAGGTCGCCCATCGCCGCGTGCATCCGCGCGATGGTCGTGCGGGCATCGAGCGCGTGGGGCAACCACCCCGCGATCCCCTCGCGGTCGATCACCTTCTTCGCGACCCGCTCGGCCTCACCCACCTCGCCCAGCTCGGCGATGAGCATCGCCCGCAGCTGCCAGGCCTCCCCCCACCGCGGGTCGTCCGTCTCGAGGTGCAGGGAGCGCAGGGCCTCCTCGGCAGTGGCGACCAGCCCGAGCGCCGAGCGCGCTCCCGCGCGGTCACGGCGGAACACCACGCCCTGCAGCAGCGGGTCGATGGACTCCTCGACGGCTCCCGCTTCGAGCAGGTGTCGACCGATGCGCTCGGCGCTCGCCTCCGCATCCTCGTTGAAGCGGAGGATCGTGGCACAGGCCCGGTGGTGCTCCGCCCAGCGCCCGCCCGTCTTGGCGCGTCCGAGCAGGACCTCGCGGATCATCCCGTGCGCGAACCGGTAGGCGGTCGGCTCCTCCGGCTCCCCGACGACGCTCACCACACGCACCGCCATGAGTCGGCTCACCAGCTCCTGCCGGAGGCGCTCGTTGTCCGGCACGACGCGCTGGCGGCCGGCCGCCGCCCAGCCCCCCTCGGGGTCGTCGCAGGCTCGCTGCCACTCCCGCACGTCGAACTCGAGCCCGAGCACGGCCGCGCGCTCGAGCATCGTCGGCCCCTTCTCCGGGAACCCGCTGAGCAGGTGCTCCACGCGCTCCGCCCACACGTCGCGCAGAGACGCCGGCAGGTCGAGCACCTCACCGCGGCGGACCTCGAAGCCCGTCGGTCCGAGGACGAGCACGCCGCGCTT
>JACKER010000017.1 GCA_020632925.1 Alphaproteobacteria bacterium
GAGGGGGACACTACACCGATCACGTTGTGGTTCGATGCGCCGGTCGATAACGAAAAGGTATTGGCGGTGCTCACCTCAGATTTGTCTGTTGACTTGCGATTGGCCACTGCCAACGAAGAGCGAGCGGCTGTCGAGAGGGCGTGCGTGGTCCGGGGCGGATGGCCTGGAGGCTTCCCGGTCGTCTTGATGCCGATGTCTCCAATGGCCCTTGGTCGGGTTCACCTCGATGTGGCGGGCCGGGCGGCAGTATTCGACGTGGTCGGTCCGCCTCACGCCTTGGATATCCAGGTCATACCGTTGGCTTCGTCGCCGGCGATCTGGAGGGTCGACGTGTTGTTCGACCACGCGCCGCCGGTATTGGACCTGATGACGGAGGAGTGGGTAGCATCGGGAGCGACGGTCACATTCCTTGGTCTGACTCGATCTCCCCAGTCTACGGCGACGTTCGTCGTGATGGGTGCGAACTCCAGCTCTATCCCACGCGTCACACTTCCAGGTGTGGCTGAGCCCATCACGCTCGCGCCACCCGTCTTCGGGGCTGTAGGGGCGGACCATTCTCCCGGATCCCCCACCGTGGTGCCAGCGAAGCACGCCCCCCTTTCCCTAGTGGACGCCGATGGACCGCCGATGGTCTCGCTCTGGGCCAACGTTCCGCGCACACGGCTCCAGATCCGTCGATTGTCCCAACGTGAGCTTTGGGCGAATCGGCGAAAAGCTCCCTGGCTCATTCGGGATGGCGAGGTGGTGTTCGATGAGATTGTCGACGCACGAGCCGTGACGCCGGACTTCGGGTTGGTGGATGCAGATCTGGCAGCATTTCTCGACGACGATGGCCTCGGATCGTTCTCGGTGTGGGCTATCGACGAGCCTCCCCCACAATGGTTTTCCGAGAGTACGCCTGGGTATCCGACGTGGTCGGCGCTCGTGACCGTCACCCGATCTGGGCTGGCGGCCATCACGGGTGATGGACCACCGATCGCCTGGACGACGGACATTGATGGGCGCACCTCGAAACACGTGGGCCGGGCGCACCGTACCTGGGCCGCGGCCGCAGGCGATGCGAGGGGTCCCAGGTTGGAGTTCCAGCCGGGCCGCGAGCGCCACGAGCGTATCGAAGAGAACCGAGACGGTGGCGTCGATCCCGCTGCACCGCGCTTCGAGCGCCAGCACCTCGGGCCTGACGACCGGGTGGATGTTCACCTCGAAAGGTTCCCGCCGGACGCGGAGCTCGAGGTGTGGCTCCGTGTGGTGGGCGTAGGCCGGCCGGACCCGTGGTCCTGGGGTGACGACGGGTTGGGTGGATCGTCGGTGTCTGCGCCCACACCACCCATCGTGACCGATCACCAGACGCTACACACCGATTCCTCGGGCTCGGCTGTCCTCACGGTGAGTACGTTCTCAGGTGCCTCCGTGCCGGTCCAGATCGCGATGGAGGTTTGGGACGGGACGACGCTGGTGGGAGAAGAGGCGTGGGTGCACCCAGCGGATGTCGACCTGGGCGTCCATTTGGACAGAGCGTGGGCTGCCGATGGAGACGTGATCGTGGCGACGGTGCACGGGAGTGAGCTCAACAGGAGGTCGGTCGAAGGCACGGTGGTGGTGACGCTGGGTAATGAGCGTTGTACCGTTGATCTCAATGCGGATGGAGTCGGCCGCTGCTCGCTGGCCCTACATGGTGTAGGAGAGCTTCCGGTCACGGCGCGACTTGCGGACACGAAGGGACGGGAGGCCCAGGCGCAGGCGATGGTATGGTCCACTGCAGCGCCGCCGGAGGGGCTGACGCTGGTCCCCGGTCCGATGGGGGCCAAAGGCGCTCGTTCAGTGGTCGTGGGTGTGCCGCAATGGCCGACCGATGGATTGTGGGTGTTGTCGGACGGCTCGCGGCGCCGGATCGGCTTGTTCCACGCGGACGGACCCTGGGTGGAGTTGGCTGTGCCGGTCGGCGGAGCCAGCGCGGCCCGCGACGACCTGACCGTGATCGCCGGTGGCCAGACAGCGAGTACGTGGTGGGCTACGGGCCCCGTGCTCGTGGACTCCGCGGTCGCGTCGTCCAGTGGATCGAACGCAATCGAGTTGGTGTTGCATCGCGCATCTGGCGCTCCGTTGCGTGGGGCCTGGGTGAGCGCGATGCAGGCGGAGCGCCCTGAGGCCCCCGCGCGGCGCACCTCTGGGGTGGAGGTTCACCTGGCCCAGCTGGCCGCCAACGATCTCCGGATCCCGAGCGCTGACCCTACCACCTTGGTTTGGTCTCGGTCTTGGTTGCCGTCTCTACCGGGCAGCTGGCATCGCGCCTGGAGGTCACCCACCCGACGGACGAACGCGGCGGGCATGGTCGTACTGCCGCTTCCCGACGGGCTGGCGACCGATGCCTCCATTCGCTTGGTCATCACGAAAGGGTGGCGCGAGTGGACGGTCGATGTACCATAGCCGCTGACGGTAGGATCGTACAGCGCAGTATCGGAGGACGCCGTGGAACCACGGGCCGTCGGCGGCGACACGATGGAATGGAACGCAGATGTCCTCGTGAACACACCGAATAGCCATCGGCCTCTGCCCCCGAGCGTGCTGGGTGCCGCATGGTTGGCGCTGACGGTGGCGTGCGCCCCTCCGCCCCCTTCCGAAGAGGTCTCCCTCGACCCGCCCATGGCGCCGTATCCGGCAGACGTCATCGACCCTGTGGAGGGACGGTTGCAGTGCCCGCCCGGAGGTGGGATCGACGGCGTGGTACTCGTGTTCGACGAGGCCTGGGATTGGCCTGCCGGTGGATACGAGATCTCCATCCGAGCCTCACGTGGGTGGGTGAGGCCCGGAGTCGTCGAGGACCTTCCTGTCGATATCTCCTGCCTGATCGAGGTGGAGGAGACCGCATCGAGGGGTGACTACTCGATCACCTACGAGAGATGGGATGACGGGCGGTCCGGGGGCGGCTCGTCGAAGGTCTTCGTCGACGCCACCGATGCCATCTGTACCTACCCCCTGGGCTGGGTGCTCCGCCCGGCGGTCGTGGGTGGCTTTCGCCTGGGCGGTTCCCTGCCCACCATCATGGACGTGACGGTGGCTGGAACGACCAACGAGATCCGTCGTGAGGCCCGGGTCGTCCCAGAGGTGCGTTGGACGGAGAAGGGAATACGGGGCTGTGGTTTCGTGGGTTTTGGGATGGCGTTCCTCGGACCGCGGCCCGCCGGGGTCGAGTGGTGATCGACCTCACAGCAGGCGGACCACCGGCTCCCCGTTCATCAGCACCTTGTTCGACTTGAGGTCCACGACCGTCGCCACCAGCCAGCGGTCCTCGTCGACCCCGAAGCGCACGTCGAGCCGCGGCGTGCGGTCGCCGGGCTGGTGAGGGGGGTCGAGGAAGCCGAGCGCGGGGTTCGCCTCGTTCAGCGGCACCACCAGCGAGCCCTGGGCGTCGAGCTTGTGCAGCTGGCCCGCCTCGTCCCACCCGAAGCTGCGCTCCTTCTCGGGCGCGCGGCCGATCTCGCAGATGACGAGCTTGAAGATGCGCTCCGGCTCGCCCAGCGCGCACGTGGGGACGAGGTGCCGGCGCCACAGGTCGGGCTTGGTCGGGAAGCGCGTGCCCGCCGGGATGATCGTGGTCGTCTTCCGCTCGCCGGTCGCCTGGTCGTAGATGACGATGGCGTACTCGTGGACGATGTAGTCCGAGGGGGCGAAGCCGCGCGCGGACAGCGTGCACGCCCCGCTCACCACCGCCTGGAACGGCTGCCAGGCGCGGACGCGGTCGCGGCCGAAGCGCTGCTCGAAGTACGGGAAGACACCGGGCAGCAACGTGGACCCGCCCACCATGAGCACGTCGTCCGGCCCGTCCGCGGACAGACCCTCCGCCCGGCCCCGCTCCAGCACCTCGTCCGTGCACTCCGCCAGCATCGCGTAGAGCCCGCGCCGCTCGAGCAGCGACACGAGGCGCTCCCGCGTGACCACCAGCTCCCGGAGCCCACCCATGCGCGCGGCCTCCGCCGACGCGAGCTCGCCCGGGGGGCGCATGTGGAAGGGCTCCGAGTCCTTGAGGAAGATCTGCTCCTTGACCCAGCGCGCCTCGTCCAGCAGCAGCCGCTCCCAGAACGGGTCGTCGGGGACGCGGGTCCCGAGCTCGTCGCAGACCTCGTGCAGCACCCATCGGTCCACCAGGTCGCCCGCGACCGCGCGCCCGGCCTTCGCGAGCACCCGGCCGGTGCCGGACTCGACCGAGCGGGCGTCGATCTCGATCAGCGCGAGATCCGTCGTCCCGCCGCCCATGTCCACCACGAGCACGTTGCGGCGCCCGCGCACCGACAGCCCGTACCCGGCGGCGGCGGCGACCGGCTCGTCCACGAAGCGGTCGACCTTGACCCCGAGCTCCTTGAACAGCGCCCGAAGCTCCGCGCGGTACCCCTCGTAGGCGTCGACGGGTGCGGTGACCGTGATCTCCCGGATCCGCTCGTCGGTGACCCGCTCCACCTCGGCCAGCAGCTCCCGCAGGAACGCACGGGCCACGTCGCGCGCGGTGTACGTCGTCTTGCCGACGCGAGCGATGGGGCGGAGCGCCTGGTGCTGCAGGTGCGCCTTGAAGCCGGGCACGAAGGCCGGGTGGATGCGCGTGAGGTTCCGCTCGACGGCCGGGCGCCCGATGATCGCGTGCCGACCCCAGAACACCCGCCGGCTGACGAAGGGCAGGCGCCCGAGGCGGGTCCAGACGTCCTGCTCCTCGACCATGTGCGTGGCCGAGGGCACGACGCCTGGCGCCTGGAGTGGATCGTCCCCGCGCGGATCGCGACAGATCTCCGGCAGGACCACGAGCGTCGCGCGCTCCTGCTCCGGGTCCCACCGGCAAAGACCGGTGTTCGTGGTTCCGACGTCGATGGACCAGACCGCCACGCCCGCATCATCCCTGCGAAAGCGTCTTGCTCCAACCCTGGTCGTACTGCACGACCAGGAAGGTCCCGCTCCCGTGCCGCACGAGCTTGAGGCGGATCTTGCGACCGTCGGGGGTCAACCAGCCGTCCCGCGCCAGCGCGTCGAGGTCGGGGAGCCCGCGGGCGGCGCGCAGCCGCTCGATCTCGGCCGCGTGGGCCACGGGGTCCAGCGGCGCGATCAGGGCCGCCAGGCGTTCGGGGAAGCTCTTCATCTCACCACCCGCACTGCCGGCCCTCGTTCTGCTCGGCCAGCCAGCCCATCAGGGGCTCGAAGTACTCGACGACCGCGGAGGCGTCCATCTCGCGCTGCCCGGTGGCGGCCTCGAGCGCGTCGGGCCAGGGCTTCGACGAGCCCATCGCGAGCATCTGCTGGAAGCGCGCGCCTGCCTCCTGGTTCCCCTGGATGCTGCAGGCGTACAGCGGACCGTCCTGCCCCGCGGTCTCGCAGAGCGCCCGGTGGAACTGGAACTGGAGGATGTGCGCCAGGAAGTAGCGCAGGTACGGCGTGTTCGCGGGGACGTGGTACTTCGCGCCCGCGTCGAAGGTGCTCTCGTCGCGCGCCTCGGGGGGCGCGATGCCCTGGATCTCGGCGCGCAGCCGCCACCAGCCCTCGTTGTACTGCTCGGGCGAGATGCGGCCGTCGAACACCTCCCACCGCCAGCGGTCGACGAGCAGCCCGAAGGGCAGGAACGCGATCTTGCCGAGCGCGACCTGCATCTGCTCGTTGATCACGGCCTCCTGGCTCTCCGAGGTCTGCTCCAGCAGGCCCAGCCCGTGGAGGTAGGTCGGCGTCATCGACAGCGCGATGGTGTCGCCGATCGCCTCGTGGAAGCCGTCGTTCGCGCCGTTGCGGAACAAGTTCGGCTGATCCTGGTAGGACATGTCGTAGTAGAGGTGGCCGAGCTCGTGGTGCAGCGTCACGAGGTCGTCGTACGTCGGGCGGATGCACATCTTGAGCCGCAGGTCGCCCTTGACCGCGAAGTCCCAGGCGCTCGCGTGGCACACGACCTCGCGGTCCGCGGGCTTGAGGAACAGCGACTTCGTCCAGAAGGAGTCGGGCAGCGGCGGCATGCCGAGGCCCACGAAGAAGGCCTCCGCGGTCTTCGTCATCCGCTGGTCGTCCCAGCCCTGGTCGACGAGCGCCTGGGTCACGTCGAGCCCGGGCTCGTCGGGGTAGGGGACGAGCATCGGGTACAGGTTCGCCCAGTCCTGGGCCCACATGTTGCCCAACAGGTGCGCCGGGATCGGGCCGGTCGGCGGCACCACGTCGGGGCCGTACTGCTCGGAGAGCTTGGCGCGCACGTGGCAGTGGAGCGCCTCGTAGAGCGGCTCGACCTGCTTCCAGAGGCGGTCGACCTCGGCCTCGAGCTCGGGCGGGGTCATGTCGTACCCGCTCTTCCACAGCTCGCCGGTGTTCGCGAACCCGATCTCGGAGGCGCCCTGGTTCGCGAGCCCGACCATCTCGACGTAGTCGGGGCGCATCGGCGTCGCGATGTCGTGCCAGCCCTTCCAGGCGGCGAGCTGCTCGGCCGGATCGCGGCTGTGCGCCAGCAGGTCCTCGAGCTCGCCCAGGTCCTTGCACTCCTGCCCTTCGGGACACCACTTGCCCGTGCCGTAGGTCGAGGAGAGGCCGGTGGAGAGCTCGGCCAGCCGCTTGCGCTTCTCGGCGTCCGACGGGGCCGCCAGCACCTGGTTCACCTTGAGCAGGTGCAGCGAGCGCGCGACGTCGGGGTCGGCGACCGTCCCGAACTTCGTGGCCTCGGTGACCATGGCCGTCTGGTAGGCCATCAGCACCTCGTCGGACGCGGCCGCGGCGGCCTCGTGCTCGTCGGTGATGTCGGTCTCGTGCAGCCAGTGGGCCTCGCTGTTCTCGCGGTACAGCTCGTCCATCTTGCGGTTCACGTCCGCCACGAACAGCGCGGGGTCGGTGTCCGCGGTGGCGGCGGGCGGGGTCTTGTCGCAGGACAGGGCGATCAGGATCAGGGGCGTGGTCATCATCGCGCCCGTTTAGCCAGCTGACGGAAAAGTGCGACTACGCGGTCGCGAGCGCGGTGTGGACGGCCTCGCGGAGCGCTGCGGTGGGCGCGTCGACGGAGGGGAGCCGGGTCGCGAGCACCCGGCGTCCGAGACCCAGGCCGGCCGCGATGGTCACGACTGCGGTGAGGAGCGCGAGCGGTCCGCGGTGGCCGGTCACCTCGGCCACCAGCAGCACCACCACGGCGGCGGCGAGGCAGGCGAGCATGAGCCCGAGCCCCCAGGCGTGCGGCACGTTCGCCTCTGCGCGCCAGGCGACGACCCAGTGCCCCGCGGGCCGCTCCAGGCTGACCGTCCACAGGAAGCCGTCCACCAGCCGCTCGCCGCGCCAGGCCTCGCGGGCCGCCTCCACGTGCCAGTCGCCGCCGAGCCGCGCGAGCAGGTCCGCGAAATACCGCTCCGGCACCTGCTCCCCGAGTTCGACGTCGACGCTGTTCACCAGCCCCGTCTATCGGGATCCCGACGCCGGACCACGCGCGTCCCTGGAGGCAGCCCGGCGAGCGAGAGGGTGGTGGTGTCGTCGACCACGAGGACGAGCAGACCCGGGGGCAGCCCGCCGAGGGTCCTCACCGCGGTCCCGCGGATGTCCAGGTACGTGAGGCCGGGGGGGAGCCCGCCCAGCGAGGTGATGGCGGTGTCGCTGATGTCGAGGTGCGTGAGGCTCGAGGGAAGGCCACCGAGCGAACGGATGGACGTCCCGCTCACATCGAGCCAAACGACATGAGGCGGCAGCCCGCCGAGCGACGTGATCGGCGTGTGGCTCGCGTCGAGCGCCACGACCGCCCAGGGCAGGCCGCCGAACGAGTGGATCGGCGACTGGCTCGCGTCGACGCATCGCGTCTCCTGTGGGAGGCCACCCGGCGATGTTCTGGGCGTGTGCGACAGGTCGACGAACGTCTGGGCGCACAGGGCCATCGGCATCATCTCGACTCCAGGACCGCAGGACGCGGCGGAGCGTTCGCTCATTCCAGGTAGTCTTCGAGATCCGCCAACAGATCCGCGAATGCCTGGCCGGTCCCCTGCATCCCCTCAGTGCAGGAGCCGATGTGCAGCGCGTCCGGCGCGGCCTCGTAGGCGGTCCGCCAGAACCGGGTCGCTGTCGCCAGATCCAGCGGCTGGAAGCCCTCGCGGGAGAGCTGCGGTGGGTCCTGCTGCATGCTCGGTGGCAGCCCGAACAGCGCCAGATCGAGGATCGTCGCGCCGTTGGTGCTCCGCAGGAAGTCGCGGTACCGGCGCGGGACGATGACGCCGTGTCGCTGCTCGTAGGCATCGATCCGCTCGTCGTCCACGGGTTCGAAGAGGAGCGAGCTGCGGTCGGAGCGAAGCAGGAGCCCACCCGGGAAGGGTTCGGCCACCAGCCCCTCGACGAAGGAGAGGAGTGGAGGAGGCAGACGCTGGAGGTCGAACGTCGGCATCCACCTGGCGTACCCTCCCGGTCGACGGAGCGCATCGTGACCCGACACCGCCTCGAGGCCTTCAGCGACGGCGTCATCGCCATCCTCATCACGATCATGGTGCTCGAGCTGAAGGTGCCCCACGAGCCCACGCTCGCCGGGCTCCGCGCCGCCTCGCCGACGCTCGTGGCGTACCTGCTCTCCTTCGTGTTCCTGGGCATCTACTGGAACAACCACCACCACATGCTCCACGCGGCGCGCCGGATCGACGGTCGGGTGCTGTGGGCCAACCACCACCTGCTGTTCTGGCTCTCGCTCGTCCCGTTCACGACGGCCTGGCTCGGCGAGTTCCCGACGAGGGTCGGTGCCGACGGCGATCTACGGCGTGAACCTGTTGCTCGCCGGAGTCGCCTGGCTCATCCTGCAGAACACGCTCATCCTCGTCGACGGCGTCGACTCGCCGATCGCGGTGGCCGTCCGCCAGGACCGGAAGGGGCCGCTCTCCGCCGTGCTCTACGCCGCGGGCATCGCGCTCGCCTTCGTGTGGACCCCGGTGGCGGATCTGTTCTACGTGGTCGTCGCGCTCATGTGGCTCGTCCCGGATCGGCGCTTCACCGCGTCCCCCACTGGTGGAGACCAGGGTTGAGCGGCCGGCCACGCAAGGCGCCTTCCGGCTCCCGGTGACCGACCCGGGTTACGTCCCAGGGCCGAGGACGCCCACGTGAACGACCGCACCGAAGCCCGCCAGCTCTTCCGCGAGACCCTGAAGCACCGCATCGTCGTGCTCGACGGCGCCATGGGCACGAGCCTGCAGGGGTACGGCCTGACCGAGGCCGACTACCGGGGCGCGCGCTTCGCCGACCACCCGAGCGACCTGAAGGGGAACAACGAGCTGCTCTCGCTCACGCGCCCCGCGGTCGTGCGCGAGGTGCACGCGGCCTACCTCGCGGCCGGTGCGGACGTCCTCGAGACCAACACGTTCAACGCGAACGCGATCAGCCAGGCCGACTACGACACCGTGTCGCTGGCCTACGAGATGAACGTGGCGTCGGCGCGGCTCGCCCGTGAGGCGGTGGAGGCGGCCGAGGCCCGCGACGGGCGTCCGCGCTGGGTCGCCGGGGCGATCGGCCCCACGAACCGCACGGCCTCCATCTCCCCGGACGTGAACGACCCGGGCGCGCGCAACGTCCGCTTCCCCGAGCTCGTCGAGGCGTACGCGGAGGCGACGCGCGGCCTGCTGGACGGCGACGTCGACCTGCTGCTCATCGAGACCATCTTCGACACGCTCAACGCCAAGGCCGCCATCTTCGCGGCGCTGCAGGTGCTGGACGAGCGGAAGGTGGACGTGCCGCTGCTGATCTCGGGCACCATCACCGACCGCTCGGGCCGAACGCTGTCCGGGCAGACGGTCGAGGCCTTCTGGGCGTCGGTGATGCACGCGAAGCCCCTGATGGTCGGGCTGAACTGCGCGCTCGGCGCCAGCGAGATGCGCCCGTTCGCCGAGGATCTGTCGCGCGTCGCCGAGACGTACGTGAGCGCCTACCCGAACGCCGGGCTCCCCAACGAGCTCGGGGGGTACGACGAGACCCCGGAGTCGATGGCCGCCGTGATGCGCGAGTGGGCCGAGCACGGGCTCGTGAACCTGGTCGGCGGCTGCTGCGGCACGACGCCGGCGCACATCGCGGCGCTGTCCGAGGCCGTGAAGGGGCTCCGTCCGCGCGAGATCCCGACCTTCCCCGAGCCGCGTCCGCTGCGCCTGTCGGGCCTCGAGCCGCTGGTGATCGACGCGGGGCGGCTCTTCGTCAACATCGGCGAGCGCACCAACGTGACCGGATCCGCGCGCTTCGCGAAGCTGATCAAGGACGGCGACCACGAGACCGCGCTGCGCGTCGCTCGCCAGCAGGTCGAGAACGGCGCCCAGCTCATCGACGTGAACATGGACGAGGGGATGCTCGACAGCGAGGTCGAGATGGTCCGCTTCCTCGATCTCGTGGCGTCCGAGCCCGACATCGCGAAGGTCCCCGTCGTCGTCGACAGCTCGCGCTGGACCGTCCTCGAGAAGGGCCTGCAGTGCCTCCAGGGGAAGGGCATCGTCAACTCGATCTCCCTGAAGGAGGGCGAGGCGTCCTTCCTGCACCAGGCCCGCCTCGTCCGCCGCTACGGCGCCGCCGTCATCGTGATGGCCTTCGACGAGCAGGGGCAGGCGGACACGAAGTCCCGGCGCCTCGAGGTCATCGAGCGGAGCATCCGGCTCCTCCAGCAGGAGGTCGGCTTCCCGCTCGAGGACATCGTCGTCGACCCGAACGTGTTCGCCATCGCCACGGGCATCGCGGAGCACGACCGGTACGCCCTCGACTTCATCGAGACCGTGGCCGAGCTCAAGCGGCGGCACCCGGGCCTGCGCATCTCGGGCGGCATCAGCAACGTGAGCTTCGCGTTCCGCGGCAACAACGCCGTGCGCGAGGCCATCCACGCCGTCTTCCTGTTCCACGCGATCCGTGCCGGCCTCGACATGGGCATCGTCAACGCGGGTGCGCTGCCGGTGATGGAGGACATCGAGCCCGAGCTGCGCGAGCGGGTGGAGGACGCCGTGCTCGCCCGCCGGCCCGACGCGACCGAGCGCCTGGTCGAGATCGCGGACCGGGCGAAGGGCCGCGTCGCCGAGAAGAAGGCGGACGACGCCTGGCGCTCGCTGCCCGTCCGCGAGCGGATGGCCCACGCGCTGGTGCACGGCATCAACGACTTCGTGGAGGCCGACACCGCCGAGGCGCTGGCCGAGCTCGGGCGCCCGATCGACGTGATCGAGGGCCCGCTGATGGACGGCATGAACGTCGTCGGCGACCTCTTCGGGGCGGGCAAGATGTTCCTGCCGCAGGTCGTGAAGTCCGCCCGCGTGATGAAGAAGGCCGTCGCCTGGCTCACGCCGTACCTCGAGGCCGAGAAGACGGCGGGGGAGGGGATCGGCAAGGGCAAGGTCCTGCTCGCCACCGTGAAGGGCGACGTGCACGACATCGGCAAGAACATCGTCGGCGTCGTGCTCCAGTGCAACGGGTACGAGGTGGTGGACCTCGGCGTCATGGTGCCGACCGCGCGCATCCTGGACACCGCACTCGAGGTGAAGGCCGATCTCATCGGGCTGTCCGGGCTCATCACCCCCTCGCTCGACGAGATGTGCCACGTGGCCGGGGAGATGGAGCGCCGCGGCATCCGCACGCCGCTGCTCATCGGCGGCGCCACCACCAGCAAGGCGCACACGGCACTCAAGGTGGCGCCCAAGACGGGCGGGGCCGTGGTCCACGTCCTCGACGCCTCCCGCGCGGTCGGGGTCGCGAGCGCGCTCTTGTCCGCCACCCAGTCCGAGGCCTACGTCGCGCAGGTCCGCGCGGATCAGGAGGAGCTGCGGCGCACCCGGGGCGAGCGCCAGACCCCGCTGCGGTCGCTGGCCGAGGCCCGCGAGCGTCGGGTCGTCGTGGAGCCCGTCGAGCGCGTCCCCCGCAAGCCCGGCGTCCACGAGGTGTTCGCCACCGTCGCCGAGCTGACGCCGCTCATCGACTGGACGCCCTTCTTCCACGCCTGGGAGCTGCGCGGCACCTTCCCTCGGATCCTGTCGGACGCCCGCTCCGGCGAGCAGGCCCGCAAGCTGCACGAGGACGCGCTCGGGATGCTCGGGCGCGCCGAGGCCGAGGGCTGGTTCGATCCGACCGGCGTGATGGGGATCTTCCCCGCCAACGCCGTCGGTGACGACATCGTCGTGTGGTCGGACCCGCAGCGCGCCGAGCGCGTCGCCGTGTTCCACACGCTCCGCCAGCAGCAGGCGCACCTCACGACCTGCGCCGCCCTCTCCGACTGGGTGCGCGCCGAGGGCCAGGGGCTGGACTGGATCGGCCTGTTCGCCGTGACCGCCGGCAAGGGTCTGGACGCCGTCGTCGCGCGGTTCGAGCGCGATCACGACGACTACCACGCGATCCTGGCCAAGGCGGTCGCCGATCGGCTCGCGGAGGCGTTCGCCGAGCACCTCCACCGCCGCGTCCGCACGGACCTCTGGGGATACGCCCCGGACGAGGACCTGTCGCTCGAGGACCTGATCAAGGAGCGCTACGAGGGCATCCGCCCGGCCCCGGGGTACCCGGCGCAGCCCGACCACACCGAGAAGCGCACCCTGTGGCGGTTGCTCGACGTGGAGGCGCGCACCGGCATCCAGCTGACCGAGAGCTGCGCGATGTGGCCCGCGGCCAGCGTCTCCGGGCTGTACCTCGCACACCCCGAGGCCCGGTACTTCGGCGTCGGCCCGATCGGCGCCGATCAGCGCGCGGACTACGCCGCCCGCAAGGGGTGGTCCGAGGACGAGGTCCAGCGCTGGCTCGGGAGCCTCTGAGTCACTACGCCGCGCGCAGGATCTCGAAGCGGATCATGTCGGCGAGGACGGCCGGATCCCGCGGCGAGACGATCCGTACGGGATGATCCGCCCAGCACGGGCCGCCCTGGCACGGACCGTCGGCGAGCGCCAGCACGGTCGCGGGGGACAACCCCCCTTCACGACGCCCGTCCTGCGAGCGTCTCACCCCGCCTGGTATGCGATCGCCTTGCGGACGAAGTCGCGCACGAGCGCCTCGTCCACGTCATCGGGCGAGTCGTATCGGAGGTACCGCACCTGCGAGCCCGATCCCTGCAGCTTGCCGTCGGGATCGTCGAGCTCGATGCCGTGCTCGAACAGGATCCGAGCGTGATCCCGCTGAGGGGCCACGGCGCAGAAGTACTGGTCGAGATCGAAGCCGAGCAGCTTCCACCGGGGCCTCACGGCCTCGACGGCGTCGGGCGCCTCTTCCAGCACGATGTCGCGCAGCTTCCAGCACACGGCCGGAACGGGCTCGGGAAAGCCGTAGAACAGCTCCTCGGGCGTCACGCGGGCCTCCAGGAGCGCTCCCCCTAACCCTGCGTCATCCGTGGCGGAAGGACCCGACGAGCAGGACCAGCAGGGCGATCCCATAGACCCCGAGGACGCTCGCGTGCTTCGCGCCTCGCTTCGTCATCACCTGGCCGACGTGCACCGCGACCAGCGCGAGGATCATCATCGTGGGGTGCTCGACGAGCGGCCAGCGCAGCACGCCGTCCTTCATCGCCGCACCCATGTCCGATCGGGCCTGCGACACCACCGGCGACAGGACGCCCCACAGGAGGAGGCCCAGCAGCATCTGGGTGTCGGCGAGGATCAGCGCCACCAGCGAGCCTCGGCGATCCAGCGGCTGGGCGGTCTCGCGACCGGTGGCCAGGCCCTGACCCGCGATGGCCACGCGCGCCGCGACGCTCGCCAGCACCAGCCAGCGCAGGAGGGAGTGGGTCATCAAGACGGCGGTGTACACGGCTTCCTCCGCGGAGCGCGTCCCCGTAACGTGGCTTCGGGTAGGCTGGCGCCGTGCTGGACCTCCGCCGTCGCGCCTCCCTCGCCGCCCTGGCCCTCGGCCTCGGGCTCCTGACCGCCTGCCTCGAGGGCTTCGACCGCCTCGAGACGCACGTGGCGTACGACCCGTTCACCCAGGTGTTCCACGTCGAGCGCCGGTTCGTGGGCATCGGCCCTCGTTTCCTCGGGTGCTCGGACGCGGAGGGTTGCGCCGCGGCCCTCCAGCGCGCGAAGGCCTTCGTTCCGGACGGCGCGGGCCAGGCGGACCGGCTGCTCCAGCGCCTGCTGGACTCTGGCGCCGTCGAGATCGCCCTCGAGACGGTCGAGGTGGGGGACCGGGTGGACGCGGTCGTGCGGTACGACGCGCCCCTGGGCAGCCAGGCGGCGGAGGACACCTTCGTCCACGCCGAGTGGAGCGGCAAGGCCGCCGACCGCGGCAGCTACTACCTCGTGGCCGACGCGCAGGACGCGCTGGCGGTCGACGCGCCCCGGGGATCGAAGGTGCGCAAGGTGGCGCGGCAGAGCGCGGTCGGGGCGGACTGGTCGCAGCAGTGGGTGCTCCCGTCCAAGGTCCTCGAGGTCCACACCGTGCTCTCGGTGGGCCAACCCTCCAGCCTGTTCGCCGAGATCACCGGCCTCCGCTCCGCCATGGACGGCGTCGCCGAGCTCCAGCCCGAGCCGCTACCCGCTCCCGCTCCCGAGCCGGTTCCCGCTCCCGCTCCCGCTCCCGCTCCCGAGCCGCTACCCGCTCCCGCTCCCGCTCCCGCTCCGCCACCCGCTCCCACACCCCCACCCCTCCCCCCCCCCGCTCCAGCCCCCGCACCACCACCCGACCCGGCCCCCACCGCCGTCGTCCGCCCCGCCCCCGAGCCCCGACCCGCCCCCAGCACCTGGCTCGCCCCCGATCCGGCCAGCCCGGCCCGGACCTACACCTACGACGTGGCCGTGACCGGCGCGCTCTCGGCCGCCGCCGCCACCCAGGCCACCCAGCCGCTGCTGCCTCGGATCGCCCGCTGCTACCAGGACCGCCATGCCCAGGATCCCAGCGTCGAGGGCAGCCTGTTCGTGGGAGCCGTCGTCCGCGCGGACGGCTTCGTCGTCTCCACCTCGGTCTACGGCCAGCTGCGCGACCGCCCGCTCTCCGAGTGCCTCGAGCGCGCCACCGCCGACTGGCGCTTCCCGCCGTGGGGGACCGGCGAGCAGACCAGCGAGATCGCGCTCCCCGTCGTGTTCCACGTCGAAGAGCCCCCTCCCGTCCGCGGGAAGCGGAAGCGCTGATGCGTGTCCTCGTCCTCGGTGCCACCGGCGGCGTCGGGCGCGAGCTCGTCACCCAGGCGGTCGAGCGCGGGCACGAGGTCACCGCGCTCGTCCGGGGCGAGGCGTCGCTCCCACCGGCCGTCCGCGTGATCCGGGCCGGGGTCCTCGCGCCTGGCGCGCTCGCCGACGCGGTCCGCGAACGGCCCACCGTGCTGTCCGCCCTCGGCCAGCGCCGCGCCCACCCGTTCCCCTGGTCGCCGCTGCGGTCGCCTCCGGATCTCGGCGCCCGGTGGGCCCGCCTGCTCGTCGACGCGGCACGCGACCTCGGGCGGTTGCGGGTCGTGGCGGTGTCGGCCGCCGGCGTGGGTGACAGCGCACCGCAGATGAACGTCGTCATGCGCGGGCTCGTCGCGACCTCCACCATCGGCGTCGCCTACCGTGATCTCGCCGAGATGGAGCGGATCCTGCTCGGAGCCGACCTCGACGTGACCTGCGTCCGGCCGGTCACGCTCACGAACGGACCGCGTACGGGGAGGGTGCAGGAGGTCGACGCGTTCGGCCTGACCGCGAGCATCTCCCGCGCCGACGTGGCCGCCTGGATGCTCGACGCCGCCGCTCACCCCGGTCGGGAGCCCCGCACGCCGCAGATCGCTACCAGAACCGACGGAGGTACTTGACCACCTGCTCCCGCGTGAGCCCGAGCGACTCCCCGGCCTCCTTGAGCACCCGCATCTCCCGCGCGTCCAGCGTGCCGTCGCTGTAGCAGGCGGAGAACAGGAGCCCCACCAGACCGAGCTTGTCGTGGTGGCCCAGCTGGGCCGGGAGCTGCCGCAGGGCCTCGGCGAGGAAGTCGGCGCGCACGGCCTCGTCCGCCAGCCCCAGCCGTCGCACGAGGTCGGGCGGGAACACGCTCTGCACGAACTCGACCTCGTCCTCGTGCACCACGCCGTCCGCCTGGATGACGCGCTCGCAGAAGCTCATCGCGAACGCGAGCCGCAGCTGCTCCTGGTGCTCCTCCTCCGGACCGTACGGGGCGGGCACCCCGAGCACCTCGGACAGCTCGGACGGCACGTCCCCCTCCGTGTGCTGCCCGCGGCGGACGACGCGGGGGAACAGGCGTCCCTTGTGCCAGGTCAGGGTGGTGAGCTCGGGGCCGTGCGTCCCCTCGGTCCACGAGACGTGGACACCCTGCGCGTCGACCAGCACGGCCGGGGCGCCGTTCACCGGGCAGCGCTCGACGTGGGCGTTGGACACCGTCGGCACCAGCCCCTTGACCTCCGCCTCGAGCAGGTCGATGTGCGCGCTGGTCGCTGGCCCGTCGAACACGAACCACAACAGGCCGTGGACCGAGCGGTGGTTCTTGCGGTCGAGCTGGACCCGCCAGGCGTAGCCCGCGAGCACGTCCAGGCCGCTCGCCTCTCGAAAGGCCCGGGCTGGACCGGAGATCGCTCGCACCGCGTCCGACCAGGTCCGGCCGTAGAGCACCGACGCGGCGTCGGCGGAGAAGCACACGCAGTTCGGGTTGGCCGGCAGGGCGGTCCGTCGGAGGTCCCCGACCCCCGCGTCGGGTCCACCCACCTTCGCCTCCGACCCCATCCCGAACCCCTCCCCATGCCACTCTACAACGGGTCGGGGAGCAGCCGTGACCACGGTCGACACCCCACCGCCCGCGCGTCATCCGACGCACCGCTCATCCGGTGAGAAGTACCACTCGTCGTGGTCATCGACATCGTCGGCCTTGACCGGTGGCAGGCGACCCACTACCTTTGCGAGGGTCGCGCACCAGCGTTCCGAGGAAGGAGACACAAGATGCGCCGTTTCATCGCTTTCGCCCTGGCTCTTGCCATGGGTCTGTCGTTCGTGGACAACGCCGAGGCCAAGAAGCCGAAGCCGGAGCCTGCCGCCGCTGAGGAGACCACCGAGGGTGGTGAGGAGGCCTCCGCGGCCCTCGAGATGAAGATGGTGGGCGTCCCCGACGTCGACAACGTCTTCAGCCAGGCCAACGATCCGCTGAAGAACATCTCCGACGCCAAGGCCAAGCTCGCCAGCCTGAACACCAACCTCGCCACCGCGCTGGCGCTGCCCGAGGGCACCCCCTTCGCGGACGCGCTCGCCGACCTCAAGGCGAAGGGTGAGGGCAAGATCGCCATGGCGATCGACGAGAAGGGCATGCCGAAGCTCTCCGCGTCCGACGCGGTGCCCGAGAACGTCCAGACCGCGCTCGACGCCGTCAACCAGGGCGTGTCCGACGTGCAGAGCGCCATCGAGCTGCTCGCCGCCGTTCCGGACCAGTGCAAGGAGGTCGCCTCGGCGGCCACGGGCATCTCCCCGAGCTCGTTCACGGGCGCGGGCGTGAGCCCCACCCAGGTGCCGAAGATGATGAAGACCGTCCAGGGCAACATCAAGACCCTCGGCATGGTCCCCGACGAGGTGAAGTCGGTGGTGGACGCCGCCGCGTCCGTCATGACCACCCTCAAGGACAGCTTCGCCGGCTGATCGGTCGCTGACCGACCAGGGGTCGCTCCCTGGTCTTCGGGCGGGGTCGGTGCGCCGATCCCGCCTTCGTCGTCTGGAGGGCGAGCTGCCGTGAAGGTCCACCTGATCGATGGCACGTTCGAGCTGTTCCGCTGTTGGTTCGGGTCACCGAAGGCCAAGGTGGAAGGGCTCGAGGTCGGAGCGACGCGCGGCCTGCTCCGGACGCTGCTGTCGCTGGTCAAGGACGACGGCGCCACGCACGTCGCGGTCGCGTTCGATCGCGTGATCGAGAGCTTCCGGAACGATCTCTTCCCCGGGTACAAGACGGGGGACGGGGTCGAACCCGAGCTGCTCGCCCAGTTCCCCCTCGCCGAGCAGGCAGCCCGCTCGATGGGGCTCGTGGTGTGGCCGATGGTCCGTTACGAGGCGGACGACGCGCTGGCGACCGGCGCCTTGCGATACGCGGCCCACGCCGAGGTCGATCAGGTGCGGCTGTGCAGCCCGGACAAGGACCTCGCCCAGTGCGTGCGGGCCACGCGGGTGGTGCTGGTCGATCGGATGCGCGGGAACACCCTCGACGAGGCCGGCGTCATCGAGAAGTACGGCGTCGCGCCGACCTCCATCCCGGACTGGCTCGCGCTCGTGGGTGACACGGCCGACGGCATCCCGGGCATCCCCCGGTGGGGTGCGAAGTCGGCGGCCACCGTGCTCCGTCGGTACGGCAAGGTGGAGGCCATCCCTCACGACGCGGCGGACTGGGACGTCGCGGTGCGGGGCGCCGCGGCCCTGGCGGAGAACCTCGCCGCGAGGCGGGGGGAGGCCGAGCTGTATCGGACGCTCGCGACCCTGTGCACCGATGTCCCCATCACCCAGGAGCTGCACGATCTGACCTGGAAGGGGGCGTCGCGGGAGCGGCTGGGCGAGCTGTGCGGTCGTCTCGGCTTCGAGCGCTTCCTCGAGCGGGTCCCCAGGTGGGCCGAACCCGACGCAACGGGATAGGTCGGGCCCCGAGGAGACGATGAAGGGCCTGGTGTGGATGTTGACGCTCGCGGGCTGCGGACCGGACCTCGCGAAGCTGGAGACGGAGGAGGAGGCGCTCAGCCGCGAGGTCACCACGTTGCGCGGTGACGTCGACGAGATGCGGCAGCGCATGGAGGCCATGGGTCTGCTCAAGGGCGGGCCGGCGGCTGGCACGAACCTCGTGCCCACCGGTGATGCGGACCTCGACGATCTGCTCGAGGTGCGGATCACCCGCGAGGGCACGCCGCTGGAGTTCCCGCCGCTCGACGCGCCGGAGCGTCGCGGCAAGACGAACTGTGGGTACCGCTTCGGGCTGGACTGGCTCGAGACGCTCTCCGACAAGCGCCTGGAGGAGGCGGGCCTCGGCAAGAGCAGCCCCGTGATGCTCTTTCACAACGGCAAGCCCCTCGAGGCCCACGCTCAGCCCCAGGCGTACGAGAAGGCCTGCAAGGGCGCGTACCAGCACATGCCCAAGTTCCTGTTCTTCTCGCCCGACGGCTCGGTCGACGACGTGACGGGCAACTGGAGCCTGGGGCTGGCGGACGACCTGCCCATGAAGCGCGGTGGCGACGGGCACGACGTGTTCTGGGTGTACCCGGGCACGACGATGACCGTGACCTTCCAGGGCGCCTGGGAGCGGGAGTGGGGCACTCCCACCGTCACGCTCGACGCCCGCCTGGTGTACGTGGGGACTCCGGAGACCCCAGCGCCGCAGGGCGGCTCGCCCGCGACCGTGACCTTCGCCGGGCGCGAGGAGTCCTCCTCGCAGACGCAGCTCGGCGTCCAGGTGCCGATCGAACCGCCGGACGGTCCGTGGGCCATCGAGATCGCGTCGCCGGGCGACGGGCCGTTCGTCTACGTCGGCACGCTCCTGGTCGGCAACGAGGAGCACACGCGCGTGATCTCGATGGAGGGCGGATGATGCCGCCGCTCGTGCTCGTCGCGCTCTCCGGCTGTCATGCCGATCGGGTCGCGACGCTCGAGAAGCGGATCGCGGAGCGTCGGGTCGAGGTCCGCGAGCTCCAGGAGACGCTGTCGGAGCTGCGGCAGGAGCTGGACAAGAGCCCACCGCGAACCGCGAGCGTCCGCAACGACAACGATCCGCCCGGCTTCGACCTCCGTGCGCCGCTGCCCCCAGGCAAGCCCGGCCAGCCCGACGTCCTGCTCGTCTCCATCGACACCCTGCGCGCCGACCACCTCGGGACCTACGGGTACTCGCGCGACACGTCCCCGTTCCTCGATCAGCTCGCAGAGGACGGCACCTTGTTCGAGCAGGCCTGGTCGCCCACGTCCTGGACCCTGCCGTCGCACACGACGATGCTCTCGGGCACGCTCCCGGTGCACCACGGCACCATCGACGACCACCTCACCATCTCGCCGGACCTGCCGCTGCTCCAGGAGTCCTTCCGCAAGGCGGGTTGGGGCACCATCGGCGCGGTCGCGACGCTCTTCGTGAGCAGCCGCTACGGGTTCGATCGCGGCTTCGACCGGTACACCGACTTCGGCATCAAGGACAAGGCGGAGAACAACCTCTCCACCGTCGACGCCGACCACGTGTTCCACAACGCGCTGTACTTCGCGCAGCAGCAGCCGGCGGGCAAGCCGCTCTTCCTGTTCACCCACGTCTACGACTGCCACTACCAGTACGACCCGCCCGCGCCCTGGAACACCAGGTTCGATCGCGGGCCGCAGTGGGACGACGAGGTGTACCGGAACTACCACGTCTACCAGAAGCAGATGATCAGCAAGGTCCAGCTCGATCACCAGGTCGCCCAGTACGACGAGGAGATCGCCTACGTCGACGCGATGCTCGAGGAGCTGGTGGAGACCTGGCGGGCGTCGGGCCGCGAGCTGATCGTGGTCGTGACGGCGGACCATGGTGAGGAGTTCGGCGAGCGCGGCAGCTGGGGGCACGCCCACACGCTGTACCCCGAGCAGCTCCACGTCCCGCTGATCGTGAACGGCCCCGGGGTGAAGGCGCAGCGGGTCCCCGATCGCATCGGGACCGAGGACATCGCTCCGACGGTGGCGGCGCTGGCGGGCATCCCGTTCACCTCGGCGAAGGACGGTCGCTCGCGAGCGCCCCAGGTGCGCGACGGCACCTCGCCCGGGACGGTGGCGTCCGGTCGCTTCGCCGACACGAGCCGCTTCGACACCCTGGTCTATCGTTGGCACGACGCGCCGTACGACCTCTACGTCGACCTCAACGAGGTCAAGCGCGAGCTGTACGACCTGTCGCAGGACCCCGAAGAACGGCGGAACGTGTACAAGCCGAACCGCGAGCACGCCGAGAAGATGTTCACCGACATGATGGCCTGGCTCGGCAACCCCTGGACGGCCAGGGCCAACGGCATGGTCACGGTGGTGGACGGGGTGCTCTTCGACGAGAAGGGCGAGCGGAAGAACGAGGCGATGGACGTGAGCGCCGGCACGCGGTTCTCCGTCCAGCCGGGCGACGCGCTCGTCGCGTTCCGGCCGCGCGGGAGCAGCGTCGACCTGGGTCCCTGGCGTCCTCTGGGCGGATCCGTTCCGGGAACGGGCTGTCCGCTGGCCTTCGACGGGCGCTTCCTCGAAGACGCCGAGCTCTCCGAGCGGTCGGAGGACGAGCGCGCGATGCTCGAGGCCCTGGGGTACATCCAGGGAGACGACGAGGGCGACGACGAGGGGAGTGGGGCGGTCCCCAGCGGCCGGGTGCCCTGCCGCTGAGGTCCAGGTCTCAGCGAGCGGCGGACCAGGTCGTGACGACGTCGAGCGGGCAGTTGACGCCGAGCTCGGCCACGAGGCCCTTGGCCACCAGATCGCCGAGGGAGTCGTCGATCACCAGCGTGGTCGTCGCATACCCGTTGGCGCCAGCGGCGCACGTCCCGATCTCGAGGGTGCAGCCCGCGGGGTCGCACGCGGTCACGCCGTTGCGCGTCACGTCCACCTCGGTGCCCAGCGGAGCCCCGAAGTCCCAGTCCTCGGTCTGGGTGCACGTCGACGAGGTCACCGTCGCCACCACGTCGCAGCCCGACGTGGCGTTCTGGGTGATCGCCATCGAGGCGCCGGTGTAGTTCTGCCAGAACGGATCGTGCTCGAACGTGCCGCACTTGAAGCTCGAGAGCTGCCAGGTGCCCACCCACGGGCAATCCTCCGCGGCGGCCGGCGGCCCGGTGTCTCCGGTTCCGACCGGCGGCGGCTTGCCCAGCCCGCTGTTCGAGCAGGCCAGCAGGAACGACCACCACATGGGCTGTCCTCCAGGGGCCAGCATGTAGCCCCCTGCCAGCGCCCGTCAACCGAGAGCGGATCGTGCTATCCACGCCCCGGGGGATGCGCATGATCTGGTCGTTGCTCGCCGCACCTGCACTGGCCCAGGACGACATCGCCGAGGAGATCGTCGTCTGGGGGGACCTGTTCGCGCGGTGGGACGACACGCGGTGGCTCGTCAAGACCGAGGTCGGCATGCCGTTCGAGCTCGTGTTCGCCGCCGACATGAACAAGGAGCTCCAGGTCCGCGAGTTCCAGGTCGCCGCGGTCCTGCACTGCAGCAAGGACTGGAAGCTCTCGGGCAAGAAGTACGAGGTGGGCTGCGCGCTGGAGGACGTGGCGCTGCAGGCGGCCGTCTCCGAGCGCAATGTGTCCGAGGCCGACGTCGAGCGCGCCCAGGGCATCCTCGACGAGATCGACCGCAAGCTCACCGGCGCCATCCTCCAGCTCCAGGTCGCCGACGACGGGCGTGTCACGGACCTCGATCTCGAGGGCATCACGACCCACAACCGGCGCCAGAACGTGATGCAGGAGACCCTGCGTCAGGTGGTCAGCCGCATGGTCGTCGGCTTCCACATGAAGATGCAGAAGTTCAACCAGCTGCACGAGGGCAAGTGGTACGAGTTCAACTCGACGCTGATGAGCATCCCACTCCCGCCCGGCGTCCCCGGCAGCTCGGGGTCGAGCATGATGGTGCACCAGCTCGACCGGTACAAGGGGCACGTCCTGGTCCAGTCGGTCGGGAAGGGGACCACCGAGGTCTCCGGCAACCTGTTCACGCTGGCGTTCACCGGGGTGAGCATCTACGACGACCGCGAGGGCTTCATGAGCGAGCGCGTCTGGGCGCTCGAGGGCACGCCGAACGCGTCCACGCTGTTCAACGCCGCTGCGTCGTACTTCCACGCGGGTCGCATCGCGATGCTCGGGCCCGACGACCACCCGGACCTCGGCCCCACCCGACCGGTGAACGGTCGCTCCCAGCACTCGCCGCTGCTCCCGGCCTGGCAGTCGATCGAGCACTGATCGCGGGGGCGCGCCGGCGGACGATGGGGGGGCGATCGTGGAGGATCCCGATCGCGACTGCCTGTCCAAACATTCTGGACGGTCAGTCAGAAATGGGAGTACGGTGGATCATCGGCGGGCTCAGGGCGGGACCGCCTCTCCCGGTGGGGACGACCATGTCGGTTCTCGATCCACGTCACGCGCCTTCGACCTGGCAATGCTGGCTGGCCGCGCTGTGGGACGTCCTGCAGACGGACGACGAGGCCTGCGACCGGCTGATCCGCTGCGCCGGCGGGCACCAGGGCGCCGTCCACCTCCTCGAGGGAGACGCGTCGACCGCTGACGCCCTGGCTTACGCGCGAACGCTCTCCGAGCTGGGGTACGCGTCGGAGGCCGCCGAGGTGCTCGCCGAGGTGCTCCGGGTCGCGTTCGGCGCGTTCGACCGCCTCCCGCGCATCGAGATGAGCGCCTCGTTCGCGACCGCCTGAGCGGACTACTCGTCGCCCACCGCGGCCCAGAGCGGCCCGGTGTCGAGCGACTCGAGCAGCTGGTCGCAGGGCACGAACTCGCGCACCACGATCCGCTCCTCCGGCGGCGACCGGAACGGCACCACCGGCTCGGGCATGTCCATGCGACCGGCGAGCGGGATCATCGTCTGCTGCTCGTCGCCCGGAGGACCCACCGTCGCGACGACCACGCAGCCACCCGCCTGGTGGCCGAGCATCAGCGACACCGACGTGCCGCGACAGCCCGAGCGCGGGCAGACCCGCTCCGGCTCGGGACGCTGGTCCACCAGGTTCGAGCCGCGATCGCTGACGGCCTGCTGCGCGACCCGATCCTGCAACGCGCCCGCCAGCCGGCGGATCTGCGGATCGTCCGTCGCGGGGACCACGCGGGGCCACAGGACGACCAGGCCCGCAGGCTTGCCCTTGGAGTGACTGATCTCGTCGCTGCCCACCGCACCCAGCGACGCCGAGGCCACCAGCGCGAGCACCACGATCCTGCCTCTCAACGCCGCCTCCTGCGCAGGCCGATCAGGCCGGCGGTGAGCACGAGGCCCGCCAGCGGTCCCGGACCGTTGGTCCCGGTGTCGCAGGTCGAGGACAACCCCGTGCCGCGGTACCAGCCGATGTAGGCGCCGTCGGGATCGAGGTAGTTCGGCGTTCCGTCGCCGTCCTGGTCCTCGGTGCCTTCGTCGGCGTCGGGGATCGTGTCCCCGTCCGCGTCGGTGTCCACCCAGTTGGGGTCGCCGTCACCGTCCACGTCGCTGCCGAACTCGAGGCCGTCCTCAGCCTCGGTCGCGGTCGGGATTCCGTCGCCGTCGTCGTCGTCGTCGATCCGGTCGTCCAGGCCGTCCCCGTCGGTGTCCTCGTGCCGCTCGTCGCGCGAGCGGACGCCGTCGTCGTCGTCGTCGGAGTCCAGGAAGTCGGGCGTCTGGTCGCCGTCGGAGTCGACGTCACCCTCCTCGGCATCGTCGAAGCCGTCGCCGTCGGCGTCGAGGTCCACGAAGTTCCCCGCGCCGTCCGTGTCCGTGTCCTCGCCGCCTTCGACCTCGTCGGGCAGACCGTCCGCGTCGCTGTCCAGATCGAGGTGGTTGGGCGTGCCGTCACCGTCGAAGTCGTCGCCGAACCCGCCCTCGGTCAGGGTGGGGATGCCGTCGCCGTCGTCGTCGGGGTCGAGCCAGTCGGGCGCCTCGTCGCCGTCGTGATCGGGCGCGTTCTCCCAGTCAGCCTCCTGGTCCGTGCCGGGGACCCCCGCGGCGTCCCCGAGCTCCTCGATCGTGTCGATGCCGTCGCCGTCGTCGTCGGCGTCCTGGTAGTCGTTGGTCCCGTCGCCGTCCGAGTCGCGCCCCGCCTCGTCGCGGTCGCTGATCGTGTCGTTGTCGGCGTCGGTGTCGAGGAAGTCCGGCGTGCCGTCGCCGTCGGTGTCGCCGCCGCCCTCCTCCACGGAGGGGATGCCGTCGCCGTCGTCGTCGCAGTCGCGGTAGTTCGGGATGCCGTCGCCGTCGCGATCGTCGGCGATCCCGTCGCCGTTCACGTCCCACTCGTCCGCGGTGGGGATGCCGTCGCCGTCGTCATCGGTGTCGAGGTGGTCAGGGATGCCGTCGCCATCGAGGTCGTCGGGCGGGACGCTGCCGCCGGTGCACGTCGGATCGCCCGAGTCCTCGGCGAGCTCGACGCCGCTCGGCACGCCGTCGTCGTCGTCGTCGGTGTCGGCGTAGTCCGGGATCGTGTCGCCGTCGCTGTCGGTCAGGCCCTCGTCCTCGTCGAGCAGGCCGTCGCCGTCCGAGTCGGGATCGAGGAAGTTCGGTGCGCCGTCGCCGTCGATGTCGTCCGTCCCCTCGATCTCGCTCGGGATGCCGTCGTCGTCATCGTCGGTGTCGAGGTGGTTCGGGATCCCGTCGTCATCGAAGTCGTCGGGGATGCCGTCGCTGTTCAGGTCGACCTCGTCGGCGGTGGGGATACCATCGTCGTCGTCGTCGGGATCGAGGTAGTCGAGGATGCCGTCCAGGTCGCTGTCGTCGTCCAGCGGGTCCAGGTTTCCGTTGGGGTCCTCGAACACGAGCGTGTCGTTGTCGTCGTCGCGGTCGACGAAGTCGGGGATCTGGTCCCCGTCGTTGTCGTCGTCCCAGATCCCGTCGCCGTTGGTGTCCTCGTCGGCGGTGAGCACGCCGTCGCCGTCGTCGTCGGTGTCGAGGTAGTTGGGGATCAGATCGCCGTCGACGTCCACCGTCCCCTCGATGACCGTGAGCACGCCATCGTTGTCGTCGTCCGGGTCCACGACGTCCGGCAGGTCGTCCCCGTCGTGGTCCGGCGGGTCGTACGGGTCGGCCCCCGTCTCGGTGCCGTCGTCGATGCCGTCGTCGTCCGAGTCGGGGTCGACGGGATCGGAGATGCCGGCCCGGACCTCGTCGAAGTCGCCGATCCCGTCCGAGTCCGTGTCGCGGCGCAGCGGGTTGGTGCCGGTGACGCACTCCTCCTCGGCGTCGACCAGCCCGTCGCCGTCACGATCGATCGTGGCGTCGCGGACGTCGACCGGGAAGGGACCGACCTCGTCCTCGTCCAGCCAGGTGTACGTGTCCAGCAGGGCGTCGTTGCCCCGAGAGGCGCTGGTGAACGAGCCCCAGGCGCGCGCGTTGACGTTGGCGGCGGCCGGCGCGGCGTATGGCCCGCTGTCGAGCCCGAACGGCCCACTGCTCTCGAGCCCGAAGGCCGTGTTCGGCAGGGGCGTGTCCTGGAACATGACGTCGGAGTCGTTCCAGAACATCGGCAGGCCGGTGCGCTGTTGGCTCCGGCTGACCTGGAACAGGCGGAAGCCCTGGTACGAGGTCTCCATGTCGTTCGCGACGTAGTGGAACTCGCCCACGGTCAGCTTCAGGATGCAGTCGTACGTCCCTGGCGGGACCAGCGCGCCGGTGTTGTCCTCGCCGTTCCACACGATGCTGTTCGGGCCCTGCGCGGCCTCGACCAGGAGGTGGAAGTCGTCGTCCGAGGTCAGGTCGAACACGCCGTTGTCGTCGAGGTCGCACACGAGGTGTGCGACGCCCTCCACGCTGCTGTCGAACGCCAGGACCGCGCCGGCACCGTCCACGCCGGGAGCGATCGCGGGGCACATGCCCTCGGGGGTCAACGAGGTGTTGGAGAGGACCGGCGTCACCTTGTCGTACGAGACCAGCGCCGGGTCCGGCGGGGCCAGGTACACGCGGTGGTCACCGACCGACGTCCACTCCCAGGCCGGGTACCGGCTGCGGCCATTCCCGCTCTGGATCCCGTCCTGGTTGGCGACCAGGGAGTAACGGAAGCCGACGAGGCCGTCGCAGGCCATCTCCACGACCGACTCCCGGCCCGGCGCCCCACCGTTGACGACGGTGTAGAAGGAGCCGTCCGTTCCGAAGGCCACACCGAAGCCGCCGCCGTTGATGCGCCAGCGCTGGGCCCACACGCGGCCTTCGATGGGCTGGCTGCCCGCGCCGAGGACCGTGAACTCCCAGTTGTTCATCGAGTCGACGTTGCCGTCGTTGTCGAGGTCGGTCTGCGCGAGGGTGATCTTGTACGCGCCGGGGCCGGCGCTCACCGGGATGATGCCGGGCTGGTACCTCCCGATCAACGTCCCCACGGGGTCGTAGAGCGTCAGCTCGACGGGGAGGTCGCTGCCGCCGGGGTCGCGCACCGTACCGGCGTACCGGATGCGCTCGACCGTGTCGTCGACGATGTCGACGTACAACGTCGTGTTGGTGATGAGCTCCTGGGTGGGGCCCAGGTCCGCCTTCTCCTCGGCCCAAGCGGGCCCGTGGAGGGCGACGAGCGACAAGCCGATCAGGCTGGAGCGGATCATGGCGTCTTCTCCTGGCTCGGCTCGATCTGGTCGATCAGGTTGAACTCGACGCGGCGGTTGGCCTCGCGACCCGACTCGGTCCGGTTCGTCTCGAGGGGTCTGGTCTCGCCGTATCCGACGGACACCAGCCTCCCCGGATCGATCCCCTTGCCCTGCAGGTACTCGGCCACGGACCGCGCGCGATCCTCCGACAGCTTCTGATTGTACGCGTCCGAGCCGCGATCGTCCGTGTGACCTGCGACCTCGACCCGACCGAGGTCGGGGTTCGCGAGGATCACGGCCGCGACCTCGTCGAGCAGACCGAAGGACTCGGGCCGGATCACCGCCTTGGCGGTCTCGAACTGGACCTTCTCGAGGATTCGGATCTGCTCCTTCTCGACGACGATCTTCGACGTGCCCAGGCGGATCCGGATGACCTTGTCGTCGCCGGGGACCAGGACCACGTCCTGCTCCACCACCATGCGCTCCGGTGCGGTCACGACGAGCTTGTGGGTGCCGTGCGCGATCTCGTGCGCGATCATGCCGCGGTCGTCGGAGAGCGTGAGCCCGGCCGGGACGCACTCCGGATGCGACGAGACCCAGCGGGTCGTCGCGTTCTGGACGGGCAGGTCGTCCTCGCCGACGGCCTCCACCAGCACCTTGGCGTCCATCACGGGCTGCATCGCGATCGCGAGGGTGCCACCGCCCTCGGTGGCGACGACGCTTCCCTCGCCCTCCAGGCAGCCGTCGTCGTGGAGCTTCGCCGACCAGCTCGAGCCCGGGATCGCGTCCACCTGGAACCCGTGGGCGGGGACCTCGATCGTGGCGACGCCGTCCGGGCCCGTGAGCTCACCGCTCGCCTTGCGGGGCTGCCCGCCGAACGAGGCCTCGACGAGCAGGGCGCCGAGCCGATCGGGGCAGCCGTCCTCGTCCTTGTACCCGTTGAGGGTCTCGGGCTCGAGCGGACACTGGTCGGTCGCGCGCAGCGTGCCGATCACGTCGTGATCGGGCGGCTCGGGCGGCGTCAGGTCGGCGTACCCGAGGCCGAGGAACACGCGGAAGGCCGCCACGCCCGGGCCGTCGGTCAGCCCCCCGGCCGCCCCGAAGGTCCACAGCGTGCCGTTGTCCGGGGCGATCTTGGCGGAGAGCAGGGCCTCGGCGGGCGGGAGCGTCGCGAACGAGTCCGGCGCGGCCTGCAGCGACGGCTTGGCGACGCCCTCGAGCGTGATCGCCATCGTGCGGCTCGTGAGGAAGGTGGCTGCGAGGCCGGTCACCACGCGATCGGCGTTGGTGACGTTCACGAGATCGACCGACGGGTTGAACTGCGTGCCGACGTGGGCCGACAGCGTGGTGCTCGCGAGCTCGACCGTCCCTGCCAGACCGACGCCGCCGGCGACACCGTCCTGCCCGAGGAAGCGGCCCTCGGCACCGCTCGGCAGGTCCAGGTGTGCCACGAGCCCGAGGCCCGGGCCGCCGCCGCCCTCGATGTACGCCGGGCGGACCAGGAGGAGCGTCCCCGATGCCCGGACGTCGCCGAACGTCGGCGGCTCGATCACGTTGTCGAGCGTGGTGTTCATGCCGTAGACCGGCGCGCGCAGCTCGAGGCGCACGCGGTCGTGGACGGCCACCCCCGCCGAGAGGTTGAGCGCCAGCAGGTTGTCGACGACCGGCTCGACGCTCTCGGCCCCACCCTCGGCGCTCGTGACGCGGACCAGGGGCGACCTGGCGTACTCGAAGACGCCGGACAGGAACCAGTCGCCCTGCACCAGCGCGCCCGGCCGCGGGACGACCAGCGGGTCCCGGAGATCGGCGTCGTGGGGAGCCATCTCGAAGCCGTGGGCGTCGAACCCGGCCTCGGCAGCATCCTGCGCCCACGCACCGGACAGCAGGGGAAGCAGCACCATCGACGCACTCTCCGAACATTGGCCGTGCACGGCCGGGTCGAGGGTGCCAGACTGCGCGGCGTGCGGCAAGCCGAATCCGGAGATGATCGCGCGCGAGCCTGGGCGGCCCTGTTGTTGGCGTCGGGGGCGGTCTCCCTGACCTACGAGACGGTGTGGATCCGCCGGCTGTCGCTGCTGCTCGGCGGGTCGGCGGTGGCGACCGCGGTGGGTGTCGGCGCGTTCATGGGCGGGCTCGCCCTCGGTGGTTGGCTGCGCTGGCCGGCGGGGAGGCGCACCTACGCGGCGCTGGAGGCCGGGGCGGCCCTGCTCGCCCTCGCGATGCCCGCGCTCGCCGCGGTGGCGACCTCGGTGGCGGTGGCCTGGCCGTCGGCGCGGCACCTCGCGGGGGCCCTGCTCGTGCTCCCGGGCGCGACCCTGCTCGGAGGGACCTGGCCGGTGCTGGCGCGCGCGGCGGGCGGTGGCCTCGCGACCCGGCTCTACGCCGCCAACACGGCGGGAGCGGTCGTCGGCGTGCTGGCCTGCACCTTCGCGCTGCTGCCGACCTTCGGGGTGCGCGCGACCGAGCTGATCGCGGCGTCGGCCGGTCTGGCCGTGGCCCTGGCGGCGACCGCGCTCCCCGATCCGGTGTCCGAGGGCCATCCGGACGAGGTCGCGGAGCCGTCGATCTCGGCTGGAGCGGGCATGGCGGCGGCGGCTCTCGCGGGGTTGTGCGCGACGGGCCTGGAGGTCTGGTGGACGCGGCTCGCCGCGGTCGCCCTCGGCGCCACCGTGCAGACCCTGGGCATCGTGCTCGCCGTGTTCCTGGCGACGATCGCCGCTGGCGCGACGCTGGGACGCTCCTGGCCGAGGCGCCCGATGGCTGGCGTGGGCTGGGGGCTCGGATCGCTGGGCGCCCTGGCGCTGGCCGGCGGGCTCGGGTGGGGCCAGATCCCGTATGCGCTGGCGGCTGCCTGGCGCTGGGGTGGTGTCACCGGGTTGGACCTCGCCCAGCCGGCGCTCGCCGCGCTCGTCATGGGTGGGGCACCCGCCGCGAGCGGTCTGTGCTTCGCGTGCCTGGTGCGGTCGTCGGGCCGCGCCTTGCCCGAACGCTCGGGGGCGCTGATCGGGTCCAACGCGCTCGGGAGCGTCGTGGGTGCGTGGGTCGCGGGGCTGTGGCTGGTGCCCGCGCTCGAGGCCCGGGGGGCGCTGCTCGTGCTCTCGCTGGCCGCTGCCTTCGGTGGGGCGTTGATCCTCCGGTCGCCCTGGCCCGCGCTGCCCGCGTTGTTGCTGGCGCCCGCGCTCCCCCAGTGGGACGCGCGCTTGTTCGCGGTTGGCGTCCACCTCCGCATCTCGGACTTCGCGGATCCCTCCGCTCGAGCCGTGCACACCTTCGTCGACGAGGGCTGGGAGCTCTTGTCCTACGATCAGGGCGCGACCGCGGCCGTGGCGGTGGGGCGCTCCACGCGCACCGGCAACACCTGGCTGTCCATCAACGGCAAGGTCGACGCCTCGACCGGCGACGACATGCCCACCCAGGTGCTGTCGGGCGAGATCCCGGTGCGCATCGCGCCCGATCCCGCTCACGTCCTGGTCGTGGGCCTGGCGTCGGGCGTGACGGCGGGCGCGGTGCTGGCGCAGCCCGGCGTGGAGGAGCTCGTCGTGCTCGAGATCGAGCCCGCGGTCGTCGCCGCCGAGCCCTGGTTCCGCCCGGTGAACGGGTCGCCCACGCTCGATCCGCGCACGACGGTCGTGGTGGACGACGCGCGGGCGTGGCTCACCCGGTCGGGCCGCCGCTTCGACGTCATCGTCAGCGAGCCCTCGAACCCGTGGATCTCGGGCGTCTCGAGCCTGTTCACGATCGAGTACTGGACGCTGCTCCACGACCACCTGGCGCCCGATGGCGTCGTCTGCCAGTGGATCCAGCTGTACGGGATGGGGACGGACGAGCTCCGCGGGCTGATGCGCACCTTCCGGGAGGTGTTCCCCGACGCCGTCCTGTTCGAGACGATCGAGGGCGCCGACATCCTGCTGGTCGGCGGCTCCGGTGGCGTGCTGCCGGATGATCTGCCGCTTCGCCCGCTCCTCGACGCGCGCGCCGTCGGGGTGGTCGCGGGTCGTGGGTGGCTGCACACCGACGATCACCCGGTGGTCGAGTGGCGCGCGCCCCGCTGGCTGCATCGCGACACCTCCGCCGACAACACCGCGCTCCTGCACGGGACCTGGTGATAGGGTCGCCGTCGCAGGAGGTCACATGTCACAGGTGGGAACACCGGAACGGCCGCTTCGGGTCGCGATCGTGGGCGCCGGCCCGTCGGGCTTCTACGCCGCTCACGCCGTGCTCAGCCACACCGACTGCGGCGCCTGGGTGGACCTGATCGACCGCCTGCCCACCCCGTTCGGGCTGGTGCGGGGCGGGGTCGCCCCCGACCACCAGAAGATCAAGTCCGTCGTGAAGGCGTACGACAAGATCGCCGCCTGCGAGGGCTTCCACTACGTCGGCAACGTCCGGCTCGGCGAGGACGTGTCGCTCGACCAGCTCCTCGAGGCGTACGACATGGTGGTGCTCGCCGTCGGCTGCGAGTCCGCCAACCCGATGGGCATCCCGGGCGAGGAGCTCGAGGGGAGCCACTCCGCCACCGAGTTCGTGGGCTGGTACAACGGGCACCCGGACCACTGGGACCGGCGGTTCGACCTGTCCGCGCGGGCCGCCGTCGTGGTGGGCGTGGGCAACGTCTCGATGGACGTGACGCGGGTGCTCGTGCAGGACCGCGACGTGCTCGGCCGCACCGACATCGCCGCCCACGCGCTCGACGCGCTGCGGGACGCCTCCGTGACCGACGTGTACGTCCTCGGCCGTCGCGGAGCCGCCCAGGCCGCCTTCAGCCCGGGCGAGATCAAGGAGATCGCGGAGATCGACGACGTCGACCTCGTGGTGCGGCCCGAGGACGTGGAGCTCGATCCGGCCTCGGCCGCCTGGGTGGCGCAGGCGAACGACAAGCAGGTGAACGCGAACCTCGCGTTCCTTCGCGAGATCGCCGGTCGGCCCGTGACGAAGCCTCGCCGGGTCCACCTGTGGCTCAACACGAGCCCGATCGCCATCCATGGCGAGGACGGGCGGGTCACCGCGGTCGAGGTGGGGCGCAACCGCATCGAGGACCGCGGGGGGCGCCTCGCCGCGGTCGACACCGGGGAGCGGACGCGGATCGACGCGGGCCTGGTGTTCCGGGCGATCGGGTACCGCGGCAACCCCATCCCGGGTGTGCCGTTCGACCAGCGCACGGGCACCATCCCGAACGTCGGCGGGCGCGTGACGCGCGACGGGCAGATCGTGGACCGGCTCTACGTCGCCGGTTGGGCCAAGCGCGGGCCGCAGGGGCTGATCGGCACGAACCGCGCGGACAGTCGGGACACCGTCGACCGCATGATGGAGGACCGCGCCAAGCTCACCAACGTGGCTCGCGAGCCCATCGCGTTCCCGAACGCCACCTCCTGGGCGGACTGGGAGACCATCGACGCGGCGGAGGTCCGCCGGGGAGAGGAAGCGGGCAAGCTGCGGGAGAAGTTCACCCGCGTGTCCGAGATGCTGGCGGCGCTCGACCGGTAGGTGACCGCGGTGACACCGTCGCCCGGGGGTTCGCGGCTCGGGGCGTGGTAGATTGGAGCAGGGCGGCCGTCGCTCGGTCCGCACGGGGTGGCGTATTCGGAACCTCGCGACACGATGGGCGGTCCTCGCGACGACCCTGTTCTGGACGCTGGCCTGTGGCGCGTTCCAGGAGGAGGAGCTGCCCGTCGCGTTCGGCGACCCGACCTTCCACACGGTCCAGCAGAGCGAGGACGTCGTCAAGATCGCGGCCCACTACGACGTGACGGTCGAGGACGTGCTCGCGTGGAACGGGCTGAACGACGACCACCTCGAGGACGGCCAGGTGCTGCTGATCTGGCCGCACGTCGACGTGGTGCACAACGAGCCGCTCACGGTCGCCGAGCTGCCGGCCAAGGTGGTCGGTGGCCTCAAGCGGGCAGTGTTCGGCTCGCCGGCCCCGGCCCCGGTGCTCGACCCGCTGGTGGACGACGGGGTCGCGGGCACCGACGGAGAGGTCCGGGTGGTGGTCGACGTCCCCACCGTCCCCGTCGCGGGTGCGGGGCTCCTGTCGGTCGACATGGAGACGTCGGACGTGGACCTGTCCGCCGCGGCGGCGTCGGGGACGCAGCGATCCGGTGGGATCGGGGAGGGGAGCGGCCTGTCGAGCCGGGGTGGGACGCTCGCGAGCGGTGGTCAGGCCGACGACCTCCAGATCCAGCAGGCGCAGATGCGCGATCTCGGTCCCAAGATCCCCAACACGCCCGTCACGCCCCCGCGCCTGTCCAAGCCCGCGGCGAAGCGCTGCCTGTCGGGAGCGGCGGCCACGGTCTCGGAGCAGGGCATCGTGCAGGAGCGCGGGCTCGACACGGCGCAGGTCAACGCGGGCATGAAGACGATCACGCGCGTCCTGCCGCGCTGCTTCCCGTCGGGGACCGAGGGTCGGTACCAGATGATCGTCGAGGTCAACGTCGGTTGCGACGGGCTGGTCCGCAACGTGTTCACCGTCTCTCCCGGCGTGGTGCCGCAGCACGTGACCTCGTGCATCGAGCAGACGCTCGGGTACGCGTCCTTCCCGGCGCACGCCCTTCCCGCCGGGCAGAGCTTCCAGGTCCCGCTCACGTTCGACTTCTGACCCGGTTCGTGCTTCCGCGCGCCGGCGGGGCTGGTACGATTCTGTTCCGGAGGCCTGGTGTCCTACTTCGACCACGTCCGCTGCAACTCCTGCAAGGCCATGCTCGACCCCGAGTCGCTCGGCGGACGGCCCGGTGAGGGGCTGACCTGCCCCCGCTGCGGAGCGCCGCTCGCCCTCACCGATCTGTTCGGGTTGAAGGACTCCTTCGCGGAGGAGGACGAGCAGGAGATGTCCTTCGAGGACCTGGTGTCGGTCCAGGCGGGTCCCGCTGCCCGTGGCCCCTCGGGTCCCTCCGCTCCGCCGCCGTCGCCCCCGCCCCGTCCGGGTCAGGCTCGCCCGTCGCGACCCGCCCCCGGACCGTCCCGTGCGGCGCCACCCGCGAGGGCAGGCGGTGCTCCCGCGCGCGCCGGCACCGCGATGGTGCGTCACGGCTCGGCGAACGACGACGACTCCTCCGAGGAGGCCGCTCCCCCGCGCGCGCTCCCCGGGCCGTCCTCCGCCCCCGCGCCCCAGGCCCCCGCGAAGAAGGGCTCGGCGCTCGAGGCGATGCGCAAGCTCAAGGGTCGCTGACCTCGAGGACGATGCGGCCCCGGTCGGTGGCGAGCTCGATCGGCGCGCCGGAGGGGTCGTCGGTGATCGCCGGGTCGACGTCGGGCTCGCCGGTGCCGGGCGACAGCGAGAGCGCGTAGCCGCCGGGGGGCACCACGACCGTGATCGGACCCTCCACCTGCGTGGCCTCCACCCCGATCACGTCGACGAGCGCGAGATCCTGGCTGCCGGAGCCACCGTCGACCGAGAGCGGGCCGGCATGATCCCGGACGTGGACGTCGCCGAGGTCGAGCCCGAGCACGGTGTCGCCAGACATCCCGTCGACCTCGATGGCGCCGCGGTCGACCACCACGAGCAGCCGCGTCTCGGGCGGTGCCCGAAGCTCGATCCGACCCCCGCACTGCAGGCAGTCCACGTCGAGCGTCAGCACGCGATCCCCGATCACCAGCTCGGGTGCGCCGCTCGCGAGGCCACCGATCGTGCCGTCGATGGTCACCGGGCCCGGGTGCGCCGAGACCGCCACCGTCGCGTTCGTCGCGTGGACGCGGATCTCGTCCACCGGCTCGTCGATGGTCACGCGCTGCTCCACGCCGACCACGCAGCCCGTCCACATCCACATCCACATCGGCGACCACCGGATCAGCGCGACCTCCATCCGACAGACACCGGCGCGGGGTGGGAGCGCCACCGACTATACTGGCGTGCCCGGAGGGCGCGTTGGTGCTGATCGCGATGTGGGGCTGCAGCGGAGGCGGGGAGACGACCCCCACCTCGTCGCTGCCCGAGTACCAGGGCGTGGTCGCCATCTCCCGATGGGACGATGGAACGCCGATGTTCGACGGCACCGTCGTGGCGGGCTCTTCGCAGTCCGATCCGGACGCCGCCGGTCAGTCGTACTTCCTCGACCTGTTCCCGGGCCGCTCGCCCGTCACGGTGCGCCGCGCGGACGCGCTGGTCACCACCGGCGTCCCGGACGTGGTGCCGGACATGATCTCGGCGACGGTGCTCGACGTGAAGCCGCTGCCGGCCGGCGAGTCGGTGGATCCCACCGCAGGGTTCACGCATGCCGCCGACGGGTACTCGCTCGAGATCCCACCGAGCATCGTGGCGCTGGATGGCGTCGCCCTGACCACCCCGTACGACCTGGTCGCGTTCCGGGTCCGCGAGGCGGACCGCCCGTACCTGCCGGGCGATCAGATGGGCATCCGCAACGACGTCGAGGTGGCACCCATCCGGCTCGTCGAGATCGTGCAGCAGCGCGGCCTGGCTGGCGAGGACGATCTGACCTTCACCGACGGCGCCCAGGCGACGGTCACGCTCGACCTGCCCGCGGATTCTCCGATCCTCGCCGCGGACCCCACCACGGTGCGGTTCTATGGATGGAGCACGGGCCGCGGGTACTGGTCGCACGGCGGCGTGGCGGCGGTGGATGCGGGCGCGCGGACCGTGAGCTTCGAGTCGGGCGGCTTCGGGTGGTTCGGCATCGCGCTCGACGGCACGGAGCGGCCCTGCGTGAACGGCCGAGCGGTCGCGGGCGATGGGACGCCGGTGGGCGGCGCCGAGGTGCGCGCCTTCCAGGAGGGCCTGATGGGCGTCGACCGGGTGACCGCCGCGGCCGACGGGTCGTTCTGCCTGCCGCTGGACGACGGCGCCACCTCCAGCTTCCGGGTGGTGGGCTTCGACAACACGCGCACCCGGCTCTTCACGGGCTCGGGCATCGCCAGCGGTCCGATCGGGGACATCGTCCTGGACACCTGGGAGGACGCGGACCTGGACCGCGCCTTCGACGGCCCCGGGGGTGACTGCGACGACAGCGATCCGAACGTCGGGCCGAGCGTGGGCCTCGCGGACGGGAGCTGGTGCGGAGAGCCGCTGTGATCCTGTCCCTCGGCCTGCTTGCCTGCAACCGGTACGACCTGTTCCTCATGGCGGGCGGCAACGACCGGGAGAGCAACGACGCGGACGTGCTCTTCGTCATCGACAACTCCGACTCGATGTTCGAGGAGTCGGTCGCGCTCGCGGAGAACTTCGGCGGCTTCGTCGAGCGCCTGGCGGGTCGCGAGGTCGACTACGGCACCGACGGCCTGCCCGACGCGGTCGACCGGTACGTCGACTACGTCCAGAACCCCGGGTACTTCGTCGACTTCCAGCTCGCCATCACCACCACGGACGTGCAGACGGACCGCGGCGCGCTGGTCGGCGACCCGCCGATCCTGCGGAAGGGCGATCCGGACCTCGAGGAGAAGTTCATCCGCAACCTGATGTGCGAGGCGACCTGCTTCGCGGATCGGCGTCAGGTGGACTCCGACCCCGGCGTGACCTGCGAGCAGGACTGGAACGGCAAGGTGACCCAGGAGTTCCTCGACTGCCTCTGCGGCCGGTCCGCGTGGGTCGGTCACTGCGGTCTCGGGGCCGAGGAGGGGCTCGAGGCCGTGCTGGACGCGATGTGCCGCGCGGACGACACGCCGGAGGCCTGCCACGACGACCGCTCCCCCCTGCAGAACAGCGACTTCGGCACCAACGAAGGGCTGCTGCGCGACGGCGCCACCTTCATCCCCGTCGTGATGACGGACGAGGGGGACGGCAGCCGCCGCACCGCGAACCTGGACGCGCTGCCCACCGCCTATTTCGAGGCGTTCGCCGAGTTCGACCGCTTCATGTCCTGGGCGGTCGTCGCGCCCGGGCTCGACAGCGACTACGAGGTCCGCTGCCCGGGGCTGGCGCAGTCCTGGGGCGTGTTGCGGTACATCTACCTCGTCCAGGAGAGCGGCGGCCTGTACCAGGACGTGAACGACGAGAACTGCGATCTGCGCGACTGGGGCGCCGCCCTCGACCAGATCGGCGACCTCGTCGGGGGCGGCGCGGCCGCGTTCCCCCTCTCCTCGACCCCCAAGCCGGGCTCGATCGCGGTGCAGGTCGGCCACCGCGAGATCAAGCCCTCCGAGGCGTTGGGCGCCGATCTCTTCGGTCAGCCGCTGTTCGGTGACGGGTGGACCTTCCGGGCCGAGGACGACACCGTGCTCCTGCACGGCGCGGCGCTCCCGACCCAGGGCGAGGTCGTCACGATCTGGTTCCTGCCGCAGTAGGGCGTCAGACCGCTTCCATCACCGCCGCTGCCCCGAGCCCGCCCGCCGCGCAGATGCCGAGCAGGGCCGTGCCCTTGCCACGCAGGTGCAGCTCGTTGGCCATGGTCAGCGCCATGCGTGCGCCGGTCGCCCCGAACGGGTGGCCGATGGCGACGCTTCCGCCGTGGACGTTGAGCTTGTCGTCGTCGATCTGCCCCACGGCCTTGTCGCGGCCGAGGCGGGCCTTCGCGAACGCGTCGCTGCCCAGCATCTTGAGGATGGCGAGCACCTGGGCGGCGAAGGCCTCGTGCAGGTCGACGAGGTCCACGTCCGACAGCTCCATGCCCGCGCGCTTGAGCGCCAGCGGCATCGCGAGCGCCGGCCCCATCAACAGCTGGTCCGCCGGGTCCACCCCCGACCAGCCGAAGCTGCGGAACGCGGCGAGCGGGGTGTACCCCAGCGCCCTGGCCTTGCTCTCCTCCATCAGCAGCACCGCGGCGGCGCCGTCGGTCAGCGCGGTCGAGTTGCCCGCGGTCAGCGTGCCGTCCTTCGCGAACGCGGGCCGGAGCTTCGCGAGCTTGTCGACGGAGGTGTCGCCGCGGACCATCGTGTCGGCGAACACCGGCTCGCCTCGCTCGGGCTGCACCGGGACGACCTCGTTGTCGAAGCGCCCGCTGCGGATGGCGGCCGCGGCGAGGTGGTGGCTGCGGACGGCGAACGCGTCCTGGGCCTCGCGGCTGATCTCGTTGCGCCGTGCCATCTCCTCGGCCGCCTCGCCCATCACCTGGCCGGTGGTGCGCTCGGCGATCTTCGGCTGCTGCGGCAGCAGGTCGCGGCGCAGCGACAGCGAGCCCGCCACGCGCGCCCAGTCGCTCGCCCCCGACTTCCGGGAGAGCGCGACGGGCGCCACCTTGTGCACCAGCGACTGCGGCATCGTCAGCGGCGCGTTGCTCGTGCTGTCCGAGCCACCCGCGATGGCCACGTCGCACTCGCCGCGCTCGATGGCGTGCACCGCGAGCGCGATGGACTGCAGGCCGGACGCGCAGGCCCGGGTCACGGTCATCGCCTCGGCGGAGCGCGGCAGCCCCACGTCGAGCGCGATCTCCCGGCCCACGTTGGGCGCGGTCGGGGGCAGGATGACCCCGCCCCACACGACGCTCTGCACCTCCTCGTACGGCAGGCGCGTCCGCTCGAGCACCCCGCGGACGGCGGCGTTCCCGAGCTCGATGGTGTCGATGCGGGTGAACTGCTCGAAGGCCCGCACGAACGGCGTCCGAGCGCCGCCCACGATCACTGCACGTCCCATCTCATGCCCCCACGAAGCTGCCGCCACAGACGCGCAGCACTTGTCCGCTGATCCCGTGTGCTCCCGGGCTGGCCAGGAACGTGGCGACCTCGGCGATGTCGACGGGCAGCCCGCCCTGGCCGAGGTTGCACAGCCGCCGCGCGACCTCCCGGGTGGCGACCGGGATGGCGTCGGTGAGGCGGGTCTCGATGAAGCCCGGCGCGATCGCGTTGATCGCGATGCCCTTGCGCGCGAGCCGAGGTGCTGCCGACTGCACGAAGCCGATGATCGCCGCCTTGCTGGCCGAGTAGTTGGTCTGGCCGACGTTGCCGGCGATGCCCGCGATGCTGGAGAGGCACACGAGCCGCGCGTCCTTGCCGAGCACGGGCTCGAGGCCCTCCGTCAGGCGCAGCACCGCGTTCGTGTTGACCTCGAGCGTGAGATCCCACCACTCGGGCGAGAGCTTCGCGAGCGTGCGGTCGCGGGTGATGCCCGCGTTGTGCACGATGACGTCGAGCTTGCCGTACTTCTCCTTCACGAAGGCGGCGATGGTGTCGGCGGCTCCCGGGTCGGTCACGTCCACGCCGAGGAAGACGCCGCCCACCTTGCGGGCGACCTCGCTGCCGGGCGCGTCGTCGTCGGGGCGGTCGAGCACGATGACCTGCGCGCCCTCGCGGGCGAAGGTCTCGGCGATCGAGGAGCCGATGCCGCGGGCGGCGCCGGTCACGAGCGCGACCTTGCCCTCGAGCGGGCGCACCGCGCGGACCTGCGTGGCCCGGCACTTCTTGGTGACCCGCAGCGGCTGGCCGCTGACGTACGTGCTGCGGACCGAGAGCATGAACCGCACCACCGGGGGCAGGCGGTCCTCGGCACCCGGGTCGACGAGCAGGAGGTTCGCCGTCGCGCCCACGCGGCCGATCTCGCGGCCGGCGGACTTCACGAAGCCCTCGAGCGCGCGGAAGGCGGCGGCCTGCGCGTCGTCCGACGCCGACTCGGGCGTGCGGCCGATCACGAGCAGCCGGCCGGACTTCGACAGCGACTTGATGCGCGGGTGGAAGAAGTCGTAGACGTGGCGCAGGTCGGCCGGCGTCTTCAGCGTGGTCGCGTCGAACACGAGCGCCCATGGACGCGCCGGCGCCACGGCCACCGTGTCCGCGTCGGCGACGTGCGGAGGACGACCCCAGGCCTCGCCGGCCACCTTCCACGGCCCCAGCGCCGCTGCGTCGGCCACGAGCCAGGGCTCGGCGCCGGCCTCGGTCAACGTCGACGCCAGCACCTCGCCGATCGGGCTGTCGGCCGCGGTCCACACGACCACCGCGCGGTCCGCGAGCGGGCGCTCCTCCCACGGCCCGTCGCCGCGGGCGAGCTTCTCCGGCATCGGCAGCGGCAGGCCGAGCGTGGTCACGAGCTTGCGGGCTCGCTTGTTGGTCGAGATCTGCAGCAACAGGTCAGACATGGGTCTCCTCGAACGTGCCCGTCAGGTAGGCCGGCCCGCCGGGCGCGGTGCCGACGAACACGTCGTGGTCGTGGACGTAGAGCCCGGCGCGCGCCGGGAGCAACAGGGGGCGGACGAACTTCACGTCGATGGTCGCGAGCCGCCCGACCTCGCCCGCGAAGCGCGAGCGGTTCAGCCCCTCGACCGCGCGGCCCAGCGTGGCGAAGCCGTGCAGGATCGTGGACCGGAAGCCCGCGGCCTTCGCGTAGGGCGGCAGCCAGTGCACCGGGTTCACGTCCCCCGTGAGCTTGGCGAAGTCGCGGGCGTGCTGGGCCTCGATGCGCCAGCGCGCGAGCTCGCGGGCCTCCTGCGGCACCCGCGGGCGCTCCTTCTTCTTCTTGTCGCCCTTGTCCTTCGACAGCGGCACGACGGCGTACATCCAGCAGTCCAGCGCCTCGGGAGCGCTCGCGGTCGACGTGCGCAGCCGTTGGTGGAGCACCGCCCGCGAGCCGTTGTCGTCGATCTTGTCGAGCCAGGCCTCGAGGTGGAGCGGCTCGTTCGCGGGCAGTGGCCGGTGGATCTCGATGCGACAGCCCCCGTTGAGAACCTTGCGCAGGTCGTAGGGGATGCCCTCGAGCGTGCGCGCGAGCAGCGGGAAGCCCCACTGGGGGAACAGGTGCGCGGGCAGCACGCCCTTGTACGCGCCGGGGTCGCCGCCGCAGTGCTTCACGTAGTCGCGGACGAGCTCGGCCGGGCGCGCGGGCACGGTCTGACGCAGGACCGACGTCGGGACGTCGAGCGGAGCGCCCGTGGACGGACCGCGGGCAGCGGCGACGCCGGCGCGGAGGAGGGCGCGGACGACCGGGCCCTGGGACAGCAGGTGGCGGCGGGAGACGGGCACGTCGACCTCTACTTGGCGGCCTGGTCCACGTCCTCGGTCTCGTGGCCGAGGGAGCGCAGCAGGCGGTGGCCGGTGGTGGTGATCTCGGTGAGCAGGAAGGCGGTGCGGGGCTCGGCGCGCTCGAGCCAGCGCTCCAGCACCTCCGTGCGCTCGGGGAAGCGCTTCGCCTGCGCGTACAGCTCCTGGGCGACCTGCACGTCCGCCAGGATGCGGATCAGGCGCTCGGCGTGCAGCATCGCCAGCGCGAAGTCGCGCTTGGGGTCGAAGTGCGACAGCTTGCTGCCCCAGGAGCCCATCGGCTCGTGCCGCAGCTCCGAGAGCTTGTGGCCGGCGAGCCGCGAGAGCAGGTGCTGCACGGACTGGTTGCGGGCGACCTCGAGCTTCGCCACCCGGCGCTCGAGCGGATCGCGCGACGACACCGACGTCCAGCGGGCCCGAGCACTCTCGCGGACGAAGGTGCGGGGGTGCTTCACCGCCGCCATCAGCGTGTCCTTCATCGCCATCAGGCCCTGGATCTGCGAGGTCCCTTCGTAGATGGGCATGACCATCGCGTCACGGAGCAGCTTCTCCGCGCCGTACTCGACCATGTACCCCGCACCGCCGTGGATCTGGACGTTGCGACGCGCGATCTCGACGGCCTTCTCGCTCGCCAGGTACTTCAGGACCGGGGTGAGCTCGCGGGCCCGGCGCTTGGCGCGCTTCATCCGCTTCTCCAGGCGCTCGCGCTCGGCCGGATCGGCGGGCGGGTCGAAGCGGAGCTGGATGTCGATCTTCTGCGCGATCTCCTCGAGCTGGACGGCGGCCATGCCGAGGCAGCGGATGCCCTGGATGTCCGTGCGCATCTCGTCGAGCATGTCGGCGATCATCTCGTGCTTGTCGATGGTCTTGCCCATCGAGGGCCGCTCGGCCGCGTAGGCCTTCGCCATCCGGTACGCCGCCTCGCACAGCCCGAGCGCCTCGAACCCCACCCCGATGCGGGCGTTGTTCATCAGCATCAGCATGTACTTGAAGCCCTCGCCGCGCTTCCCGATGAGCTCCGCCGGCGCGTCCTCGAACGAGATGCCGACGGTGGCGGACCCGTGGTGGCCCATCTTGCTCTCGACCGCGTCGATGGTCGTGTGCGTGCGTACGCCGTTCTCGTCGAAGGCCGGCACGAGGAACATCGAGAGCCCGTTCAGCCCGGCGAACGCGTCGTCGCCCTGCTTGTCCTCGGTGCGCGCGATGACGAAGTGCCAGCGGCCGTGGCCCGACGTGATGAACGTCTTGCTGCCCGTGACCCGCCACACGCCGTCCTCGCCGAGCACGCCGCGCGTCCGGAGGTTCGCCATGTCCGAGCCCGCGTGCGGCTCGGTGATGTCCATGCTGCCCCACGACCCGCCGGCCAGGATGTCGTCGATGACGTGCTGGAAGCGCGTCGACGAGATGCCGGGGAGCTCGCGGTCGAAGGTCGTGGAGCCCTCGAGCACGCTGTAGACCAGCGCCGCCATGGCCATGCCGCCGTGGAAGCCGTGGTGGGCGCAGATCGACACGTCGGCGCGCGCGAACAGCTCGTTCGTCACCTGCATCAGCACGACGGGCGCGTTGAGGCCGCCGAGCTCGCGGGGGATGTTGAGGCCGTTGAGCTCGAGCGACGCGAGCTTCTCGAACAGCTCCTCCATCACGGGCGGGTACTTCACCTCACCGTCGACGAGCTTCGGGTGGGCCGCGTCGAGCGCGCGCCAGTTCGCGCCGATCTCGTCGGCCACGAAGCCGCCCACGAGCGCGAGCACGTCCTGGTACGTCTCGAGCGCCTCGGCGGTGCTCTTCGGGCCGTCGGGCGAGCGGAAGTCGTGCTCGGTGAGGCGGACGATGGGCTCCCAGTCGATGGCGCGCTCGACGTAGAAGCGGAGGTCGTCGTTGTCCTCGTAGAAGTTGCCCACGTTGCACCTCACTCGGGATGGGGACGGTCGTTGAACAGGCTGCGGCGCGCGATGCGGACGAGCTCGGCGAGCTGCCGCTCCAGATCGGGGTTGCCGGCGATCACGGCGCTCGTGACCCCACCGGTCGCGATGGTGCCGATGGCGGCGTTCAGGAACTGCAGGACGTACGCCTCGGGGTCGACCTCGCGGCGGATGCGGCCCTCGGCCTGTCCGGTGCGGATGTAGTCCGTCAGCAGCATGGTCCAGGGGAGGAGCTGCTCGCGGAAGCGCGTCGCCATCTCCTCGGGCCGGTCCAGGATCTCGCGGACGAGCAGCCGCGCGCGGTGGGGGTCGGCGTGGAAGAACGAGAGCAGCGCGTCCACGGCGGAGCGGAAGCGGTCGGACCCGCTGGTGGCGGCCTGGAGCCGAGCGGGCAGCTCGTCCCGCCAGCGGCCGAGCATGCGCTCGAGGACCTCGCTGCGGAGCTGGTCCTTGGAGCCGAAGTGGTAGACCAGCGTGGGCCGCGTGATCCCGACCGACTCCGCGATCGCCTGGATGCTCGTCCCGTCGTACCCACGGGTCGCGAACAGGCGCGTGGCCGCGTTCAGGATGCGGCTGCGCACGTCCTGCGGGCGGTCGTCGGGCTGGGGGGAGGGGGTGTCCACGGAGGCTCTCTACCAGTTGGTAGAGAAGCGTCTATCGCTTGGTAGAGAGACCTGTCAAGCGTCTCGACGATCCTGCCTCCGAGTCCCACTTCTCCCGCTCCCGCTCCCGCTCCCGCTCCCGCTCCCGCTCCCGCTCCCGCTCGCGCTCCCGCTCCCGCTCCCGCTCCCGCTCCCGCTCGCGCTCCCGCCCCCGCTCGCGCTCCCGCCCCCGCTCCCGCTCCCGCCTCCGCCCCCGCTCCGTCCAACTGTCGGACCGCCGAACAACGAGGTGACTTGGTACACTGCGGTGTTGGGAACAGGACCGAGCGAGTTGCAGCAACCACAATCGGTGCAGATGCAGTGCCGCAGTGGTGACTGGCACACCATTGGAGTCAACGCCATCGCGACTGGGCTCGACGCAAACATCTCTGGTCAACCCGTCGTCGAATCGAGTCGTGGCCAGGCCAGTTTGGCACGTGTCGCCACTCCACCGTTGACGATCCCGGATCCGCTGGACTGTACTGACACCCCCTGACGGAGGTTTTTGGATGATCTGGGTGATTTCAATGGCTGCCCCAGCAGCCCAGCCTGTCACGGTCGACCTGCAGACAGGAGGTATCCACGGAGCCATCTGGATCGTCTCCGCACGGTGGGGCGTACCCATCCACCTCGAAACCGTTCCTTACGACCCCGCAGTCGACCTGCGCACCGTACCCACGCCTGAAGGCCGCACCCTTCGGCGACGCACGGCAGACGCTTTCGAGTTCACGTACGAGGGCGGTGCTCTCGCGGGCGTGGAGGCGGCCCTGACGGCTTGGAGTACGGCGGGCGGTCCAGGCGACTACCTCATCCGACAGGATGGCGACGCCCTGGTCCTCGTGCCCACCACCCGTCACGAGAACGGACGAACCGTCCCCTACGAGGCTCTGTCCGACCGGGTGATCGACTTGACCGGCGTCAACGGCACGTTGCCTCTCAAGCAGACCCTGGACGCCGCGCGACACGCGCTGGAAGAGGAGACGGGGCTGACCATCCGAGACAGCCTCTCTGGGTATCCGTTCGGTCAGGAGCAGTGGTGGAACGAGAGTCCCGACGTCGGTCCGGTGATATTGGCCACCATCGCGCATCCACGAGCACCTGCGCGCGAGATCTTCGATCAGCTCCTGGCGCTCGGTGGCGATCCGACCGATCGGTGGCTCCTGGGGTACACCGTCACCAACGATCTCGGCCTGCTCGTGTACCACGTCCGCCCTGCAGACGAGGCGCTCGGCAACCTCGCTCCGATCCCTCCCAGAGATCCTGCGGAGGACCACCGCTCCGTGCCATGATAACACGATGATCCTCCTGCTCGCCGCCGCTCATGCCGCCCAGCCAGTGCCCGTGGAGGTCCAGGCGGGTGGGTTGAGCCGGGGGTGCCGCATCATCGCCGCACGCTGGTCCGTGCCGATCCACTTCGAGGAGGTCCCCTACGACCCTGGCTCGGATCTGGTTCCCTGGGAGCGCCCGGGCGCCACCACCCTGGTCACGAAGCGGGGTCACCTGGACTTCACGTACGAGGGCGGCGCGGTCGAGGGGGTGACGGCGGCGATCGAGGCGTGGAAGGCCGCCGGTGAGCCCGGGGACTACCTGCTGCGCCAGGACGGGAACGCGCTGGTGGTCGTGCCGACGACGCGCCACGAGCGCGGTCGCACCGTCCCGTACGAGGCGCTGACCGACAGGGTGATCGACCTGACGGCGGTCAACGGTACCCTCTCGCTCATCGACACCTGGACGGCTGCCCTCGACGCCTTGCGCCTGGTGACCGACCTCCCGATCGGTGATGGCCGCTTCCAGATGTCACCACGAGGCCAGACCATCGGGCAAGACCGCTGGTGGAACCCTGATCCGTATGGGAACGTGCCACTCGTCACGTTGTCGCATCCGCGGGCCGCGGCGCGCGAGATCTTCGATGAACTGCTGGCGATCGGCGGACGTACGGACGAAGTCTGGAGCATCATCTGGTCGATCCCCGGTCCGGGAGGAGAGATCCCGCCGCCGGGGCTCTCCATCGGTCGGGTCAGACCGGTGCTCGACGAGGCCTTCGACAACCTGGCGCCGATCCCGCCCAAGGACCCGGCCGAGGACCACCGCCCCGTGCCGTGATGCGCGATGCGTCACCTGCCGACCGTTGGACGGCGCGAGCATGTCGCCAGGCTTGCACGGTCGCGCGGAGAGCGCGCGTTCGCAGCGGCCTCCATGCTCCGACGACCAGCCGGGTGCGCCGCACGGCCTCCGCGACCTCGTCGCCCCCGACGGCCAGACACCACGCGAGCACGTCTTCCGCGAGCACGGCGTGCTCCCTCTCCTCTTCCCCGATGCGCAGCAGGACCGAGCGCTCGGCTCCGTCCGCGAGCGCCGCCTCCTCGAGCAGCGCACGAGACGCCGCGCCCTCGCCTCTGACGCCGTCGCCCAGGCTCTCCACGGCGAGCGTCGCGAGGGTGGGCAACGGGCGCAGGCACGTCCGTGAAACGGGGGCTGCGCCGGCCAGGCTCGCGGCGAGCTCGGCGTGCACACGCTCCTCGTCGGCGGCGGTCAGGCAACGCCGCACCAGCGCGTCGGGCGCACCGTGGGCTCGCAGCTCCTCGCCCAGTCGGTCGAATGCCGCCGCAGCGTCGAGCTCGTCCTGGGCGATCGACGACCACCAGCCGGTGCTTGGTACGGCGGGTGCACCGCGGAGCCGCCTGCCGACGAGCTCCCGCGGTAGCACGTACAGCTCGTAGTACAACCAGAACACGTTGGGCACGGCCGTGAGGGCGATCGCCGGCGCGAGCAGGCCGGACCTCGACACCAGGCCGACACGCCGTGCCCACATGACGGCCCCCAGCCCCGCGATCACCCCCGTGGTCAATCCCAGGACCGCGGACTGGAAGGCCGGATGGAGCCAACCCGGCATCCTGCTGAGCGGTATGGGCCCATCGATGAAGAGCGTGTCGAGCTCGAGAACGGCGGCGAACGCGACCAGGGTGACCCACAGGGCCAACCGGCCGAGCCACAGCGCGTGTCTGGAACCTCCACCCACCCGGCCTCCCGCCACATCATCGCATGGGCCGGTGGACTGTGGGTCCGAAGAACGGTGGTCTTCGGCCGCCGACCGCTTCGGGCTCTCGGTGGGTGAGGGCGATACTCGCCTCGGCGGAGGTGTGGCATGACCCTGTGGTTCGACTTCATCTCTCCGTATGCGTTCCTCGCCTGGCTCGACGTGGGCGGGCTCGCCGCTCGGCACGAGGTGGAGCTGATCCTGCAGCCGACGCTGTTCGCCGCGCTGCTCGATCACCACGGACAGCTCGGTCCCGCGGAGATCCCGGCGAAGCGCGCGTACACGTTCCGGGACGTGGCGCGCCTCGCCGCCCACCGCGGGCTCTCGCTGAGGGGCCCCGCGACCCACCCGTTCTCCCCGCTGACGGCGCTGCGCTGCTCGCTGCGCGAGGTCGCCGGAGCCGACCAGGTCCGGGTGATCGACGCGCTGTTCCACGCGATCTGGGTGGACGGTATCGATGCGGGCGACCCTACCCGGATCGCCGCGGCGCTGGACGCGCGGGGACTCGACGGCACGTCGCTGGTGGCCCGCACCCGGAACCCCGAGGTGAAGGAGGCCCTCCGTGCGGGCACCGAGCGCGCCATCGCCCGCGGGGTGTTCGGCGTGCCGATGGTGGAGGTGGACGGGGAGTTGTTCTGGGGCCACGACCGGCTCCCGATGGCGGAGCTTCGACTCCAGGGCCGCGACCCGCTCCCCGACGACGCCGACGCCGCCCGCCTGCAGTCCCTTCCTGCAGGCGCGGTCCGCCCCGGGGCAGCACGTCCGTCGCGCGCCGGATGAAGTGTCGCTGCAGGGTTCGTGGCCGGATCGCGTGGGACGGGGTGAACCCCGAGGTGCCTCGTGTTCCTGCTCTGTTCCGTGGCCCGGGCCGCCACGCTGACCGTGACCACCACCAGTGACCTGACCGCCGACGACGGCTCGTGCTCGCTGCGAGAGGCCCTGGCCTCCGCCCGTGACGACGCGGCGTCCGGCGCCACCGCCGGGGAGTGTCCGGCGGGGGACAGCGGCTCCGACACCATCAGCCTGCCGGCGGGGACCTACACGCCGTCGTCCACGCTCGCCATCGACAGCGTGGTCTCGCTCGAGGGGGCGGGCGCCGACACCACCATCCTGTACGGCACCGTGAACCAGAGGATGTTCAGCGTGAGCGCGGACTTCGCGGTGTCCGGCCTCACCTTCACCCACGCCGGGAACGCGGTGTTCCGCGACACCAGTGCCCTCACCGCGGTCGCCGTCACCGACTGTGACTTCACCGACAACCAGGGCGGGGTGTTCTACCAGACCCGATGCGGCACGACGGGGGCGTTCACCGTCACCGGGAGCAGCTTCTCCCGGAACCAGACCTCCTCCAACGGCGCCGCCATCTACACCTGCCTGCCCCTGACGGTCACCGACAGCACGTTCACCGACAGCCTCACCACTGTTTCGGGTGGGGCGGTCTACCACAGCGGTGGTGGGACGTTCCGGGACACCGTGTTCTCCAGCAACACCAGCACCGACCACGGTGGCGCCATCCGGTCGACGGGGGCCGGGGAGCTCGTCGTGGAGCGGGTCGCGTTCGTGGGCAACCTCTCCAGCGGAGAAGGCGGTGCGGTCCACGCGGATGGCCACGCCCTGTTCCGCAACGTGACCTTCGACGGCAACATCGCCGGCGACGGGTCGGCGGTGGCCGGCGACGCCACCTCGTCGCAGGTGGTGCTCGACCACAGCACCGTCACCGACAACGTCTCCCGCTGGGGGCTGAGCGGCGCGCTCTACCAGCTCCTCGACCTGACCGTGTCCAACAGCATCGTCGCCGACAACGTCGGCAATGCCGAGCCCGACTGCGACACCCAGAGCGTCTCGGGCACCACCACCAGCCTCGGCCACAACGTGCTCGGCGACACCTGGGCCTGCGCGACGGACGACACCGACGTCCTGGTGGCCGATCCGCTGCTCGGCAGCCTGAGCGCGGACGACATGCCCACGCTCGAGCCCCAGGCCGGCTCGGCCGCCCGCGAGTTGTCGGATTGTGTGGACACCGACGGTGCAGCGCTGTCCGACGACGCTCGCGGCGAGGGTCGTCCGGCCGTGTCGTGCACCGCCGGCGCCCACCAGGTGCTCGAGTGTGGCGACGGCCTCCTCACGCCCGACGAGGCCTGCGACGACGGCGGCACCGGTGATGGGGACGGCTGCTCCTCGACCTGCACCGTGGAGAGCGGCTGGAGTTGCTCCGGCTCGACCACGTCGACCTGCACCCACGACGACTGGAACGACGTCGACGGGGACGGGTGGATCGGCGTGCTGGAGGGCCTGTGCGGCACCGACCCCTACGACGCCACCCAGCATCCCCGACGACAGCGACGACGACGGCGCCTGCGACCCGATCGACACCTGCTTCGGCGACAACGCCACCGGCGACACCGACGATGACGGGGTGTGCGACGACCTGGATCTGTGTGTGGGCGAGGACGCGCTCGGCGACGTGAACGGAAGTGGAGTGTGCGATCTGGCGTTGGCGTCGGTGGGGACGGCGGTGGCTGGGAGCTCCGTGGCGGTGACCGTGGCCGCGCCGGTGTCCGGCACCGTGTTCCTCGTCGTGAGTACGGTCGGGGCCGGAGGCAACACCTGCCACCCCACGGCCAACGTGTGCACGCCGCTCGAGAACCCGATCGTCGCGACCTCCCGCCCCGCGGACTTCGACGGCACCACGACCTTGCGCCCGATGGTCCCCGTGGTGGCCGCGGGCAGCCACCTGTGGGTACAGGCCATCTGGGTCTCCGCCGACGGGCTGTCGGGTGAGCCGAGCGACGTCGTCGAGGTCGACGTTGCCAGCCCCTGAATCGGCCGGGCTGACCTGAATCGTGGTCAGACCGACGGTGGGGGCCGCGACGCTCGTGACCGCCGGAGGAGCCACGCAGCCACCAGCGCGCTCACCGAGAGTGGAGCTCCACCGCCGCCCGTGTCGCAACCGTGGTGCCGGTCGCACACGGCGTCGCCCGGGTGTTCTCCGCCCGCCGCGTCCACGAGCACCGGGACCACGCAGATCTCGTCGACGAGGGCCACCATCTCGGCCACGAAGCGGCCGTGGGGCTCCTCGACCAGCGTGAAGGTGTCGCTGGCGGCCATCGGCGTCAGCGAGGACTGCAGGTCGCCGTCGCGCAAGAGCAGCTCGAGGCGGGCGAGCGGCTCCCAGTCCCGCAGCTCACCCTCGATGACGAGGCGAGGTCCGGACCACTTCGCCTCACTGGTGCCGCACACGAGGTAGCTGACGGACGAGTGACCGCCGAAGTGGACGTCGTCGATGCGCGGGGCGTGGGTCGCGTCGCTCGGACCGTCTCCCGTCCGGAACGCCTGCTCCTCGGGGTCGCTCCACTCGTCCCACGTCGCGCGGAGCAGGTACTCCGTGTCGGGCTCCAGCACCTGCTCCGGGACGAAGCCGCCGACTCCGAGATGCCCGCCGATCGGGCCGTCGGGACCCTCGATGACGACCTGCGGGGGGGTCATCGTCCACCTGACCGGGAGGATGGCGTCGGTCGGCACCGGCTCCACCCCGAAGTCGTCGGGAAACGCTGGTCCACGGACCTCCTCGCAATCCGCCAGCGCGACACCGATCCACCACCACATGAGCCCTCCCTGGCCACACTGTCACGCCGCTGCGCCGTCCGAGGTCCGATTTCGTGTCGAGGTCAGTCGGCCACGATTCCGGGCGGGTTCCAGCTCCCGTCGAGCACGCTCGCGCCGGGGAGGTAGATCCTCAGCATGAGGTAGATCTGGCCCTCGCCCTTGGTCGGGATCCAGTCCTGGATCGGTCCGCCCGGGTACGTCGGCGCCACGACGAGATCCAGGCTCCCGTCTGGGTTGTAGACGATGTCGTCGTCCGACGAGTTCACGGAGTAACGGTCGAGGGCGTTGTCCATCAGGTACCGCCCCTCGTCGTAGGCCGTGATGGACCAGAAGGCGTCTGCGGGGGGCAACTGCGCCTGGTCGAAGTGGATGCGGTACACGTGGTTCGCGTCCATCATCGGGGAGACGGCGTACACGCCCTCTTCCGGGCGGTGGGTGATCCAGCCGTCCCAGGCCGCCGCCGCGCGGTACAGCCAGTCCCCGTGGAAGTTGCCGAACTCGAGGATGGGGTCCCAGTCGTCGTAGTCGACGCGCTCGATGACCCGATCCATCGCGGGCCCCACGACGCTGTCCAGCAACGCCAGCAGCTCGGGGTCGGTGACCTCGGTGCTCGGGTGCCGTCCCGGTCCGATGCCGTAGGGCGCGAGGGAGTCGAGGAACGCCTGCTCGGTGGCGTCGGGCGGGCTACCGACCAGGACGTCACCGAGCTCGTCCCAGAACAGGATTCCGTTGCGACCGGTGTCGTCGGGCATCCCGGTCACCGGGATCGCGGGGGAGGGCGGAGGGGGTGTGGTCGCCTGGACCTCGGAGAGGGGCTTGGCCCAGAAGCCGTTGTGCGCTGCCTGCGCCGCCGGCAGGTCGGCCGGGTTGCGGACCTGGAGTCGCGACAGCAGCACGACCTGGGTCGAGGGGGCCACGATCCGCGTGGCGCCGCTGGGGACGGTGCCCTCCCAGCCGGGCGGGGTCAGCAGGTACGTCCCTCCGTACCCACCGGTCGCGCGCGTCCCCAGGTACGCGAAGGTCTCCGTCCAGAACGTCGCCATCTGGACGGACCAGTACCGGTCCAGCAGGTCCGGCGTGCGGACCACGAGCGGCTCGCCACGCAGATCGACCGAGGTGATCGCGTAGAGCACGTCCGGGTTGGGCGCGCCGCCGCGTCCGGACTGCGCGTCGGGAGGCTCGAGCGGCCAGAGCATCTGGTTGTACGTCCGGTCGTGCACGGTCCGGGCCGTCACCACCGCAGGGACGCCCCAATAGACCGCCAGCTCCAGCAGCTCCCGGTCCCAGGGGGACGTCCCGGTGTGGCCCGTCTCCGTCGTGCCGGTCTCGCCCGTCGGGTCGGTGTCGTCCGTGGACACGTCGGTCGGAGATGTGTCGTCGTCCTTGCCGTGGCATCCGGCGAGGAGGAAGAGGGCAGCAGCGATCATGCGGCATCCTACCCCGCTGCTCGGTCTCCCGCCGCAGTGACGCACGGTGACGCGAGGAGGTGCGCGCGCCACCAGCGGGTTACCGGGGCCATCCTTCCCTGGAGCCTCCCATGACCAGCACCCAGGCCGACATCGACCGCAGCTACAGCGTCGACAACGAGTTCTTCGCCCTGTGGCTCGACGAGAACATGCACTACACCTCGGCGGCGTACGACGACGAGGGCCACGAGGGTCGTCGCGGCGCGGCGATGCCCGAGATGACGCTCGAGGAGGCGCAGGAGCGCAAGGCCCGCGTGCTCTACGACTTCGCGGAGATCGATTCCACGAAGACCGTGCTCGACATCGGCTGTGGCTGGGGCTCGGCCATCGACTGCATGGTGCGCTTCGGCGTCCGCCAGGCGCACGGCATCACGCTGTCGACCGAGCAGATCCGGTACTGCGAGCAGCGGAACCTGCCCCGCGAGAAGGTCGCCTACTGGCTCGAGGACTACGCGAAGTTCGTCCCGCCGCAGACGCTCCGCAACGCGAACGGCACCCCAGGGAAGTACGACGGGCTCGTCTCCATCGAGATGATCGACCACCTCTGCTCGCCGGCGCAGGCGCGCGAGGGCCTCGCCGTCTCGATCTACCGCGAGTACTTCAACCGGCTGGCCGAGTGGGTCGAGCCGGGGGCCTGCTTCGGCTTCCAGGCCATCCTGCGCAACCGGATCCCGCGCGCCCGCAAGGACCTCGACGATCTGGCGTTCACCGCCGACGTCATCTTCCCGGGCGGCCTGAACCCGCGCATCGAGGAGCTCATCGTCGCCATCGCCCCCAAGTGGGAGTGCGAGAAGCTCATCATGCGCCGCAAGGACTACCGCGCGACCACCGCCGAGTGGTACCGCCGCTTCCTCCTGCACGAGGACACGATCCGCGCGCGCTGGGGCAACCAGGTCTGGGAGGACTACGACCGGTACCTGTCCACCTGCGTCAAGGCCATGGACCTCCACTGGTCCGGCGACGTCCAGATGAAGCTCCGCAGGATCTAGGCAGTAGGGGGGCTCTGCCCCCCTCGCCACCCCCCGCCCTCGGCGCTCGGACGACCTCGCGCGACCGCTACGGCGGCACGTCCGCTTCGCGTCCGACCACCTCCGGGTCGTCCGGGCTTTCCCGGACCTCGGGAGTGAAGGAGGTTCTGGCGGACCGTCGGGGCAGTAGGGGGGCGCTGTCCCCCTCGCCGGTTCTGGCGGACAGTCCGGGGCAGTAGGGGGGCTCTGCCCGCGCTCTCGGCGCTCAGGTCGAAGCGAGCTCGGCGGCCCGAGCGTCCATCATCCTGAACCACAGAGGCGGGACGAGGGCGACGAGCACCATCGTCGGGTAGCCGAACGGGAGCTGGGGCGCGTCGGGCCAGGCGCGCAGCTTCCAGTAGGGGCGGCTCGCGTGGGCGTGGTGGTCGGCGTGCCGCGGGAGCTGGAACAGGAACCAGCCCGTCAGCCGGTGCGTGCTGTTCCACGAGTGGTGCGGCTGCACCCGCTCGAACCGGCCGTCGCCCGTGTCCGCGCGCATCAGTCCGTAGTGCTCGACGTAGTTGATGGTCTCCAGCAGCAGCACGGCCACGCCGGCCTGCGCGAGGAAGAACAGCCACCCCGCCGGGCCCGCCAGCGCGAGCACGCCGAGGTGCAGCACCGCGAGCTCGACGGCGTACCGGGTGCGGCGGTCCCGCCACGACGTTGCCCGGATGCCGCGCCGGGCGCAGCGGTCCCGCTCCAGTCCCCACGCGCTGCGCAGGCCGCCCCACAACGTGCGCGGCAGGAAGGCGTAGAGCGACTCGCCGAGCCTGGAGGTGGCAGGGTCCTCGGGGGTCGCGACCCGGCGGTGGTGGCCGAGCACGTGCTCGACGCAGAACCACGGGTACGACACCGCCAGCATCAGGACCTCCGCCAGCGCCCGGTGGCGCGGGTCGACCCGGTGCATGAGCTCGTGGGCGACGTTGATGCCGCCGCCGCCGGTCAAGATGCCGGTCGCCAGCGCGAGGCCGGCCAGCTCCGCCCACCCGGCACCCTGGACGGCCCGCAGCAGCCCGAGCCCGAGGACCGTCAGCTGCACCGGGACCCAGGCGAACAGCGCCAGGTCGTACAGCGGGTTGCGGGCCCGCGCCTGCTCCTCGTTCGGGTCGGCGTCGCGCCGGTCGTGGCCCAGGACGGCGTCGAGCGCCGGCACGAGCCCGAAGATGAGGACCACGGGCAGCAGCACCCAGGGTCCGCCGAGCGCGTGGCCCACCACCCAGGCCGCCGGGATCAGGAACACCACGTAGAACGGGATGGCGTGCACGGTCTCTCCTCAGCCCAGCAACAGGGCACGGGCGGTGGCCCAGGTCCGATCGGCGTCCACGGCGCCCCACAGCGGGTCGCGCAGCTCGCCGGCGACGTTCTGCAGCAGGACATCCGACACGATCTGCATCACCACGCCCCGCAGCTGCAGCCCGGGACGCAGGGTGCTCCCGCCGTGGTCCCCGATCCACGTCACCACGCCGTCCAGCAGGGGGACGACCTCGGCCAGCAGGATCCGTCGCCCCAGCGACTCGGGCTCCATCAGCTCGCGCACCACCAGCCGCGCGTCGGCGGGTTCCTCGGCGAACGCGCTCGCCACCCCGCGGGCCATGCCCTCGAGCCGCGCCTCGAACCCGCCACCGGCGTTCATGGCGTCGGCCAGCATCGCGCCCAGGCGGGCGAAGGTCCGCTCGACGACCGCGGCGTACAGCACCTCCTTGGTGGGGAAGTGGTACAGCAGGCTCGGGCGTCGGATGCCCGCCAGCCGGGCGATGTCGGCCAGCCGGGCGCGCTCGAAGCCGTGGTCGCCGAAGACCTGACGGGCGGCCACCAGCACGCGCTCGGGTGTCGCCACGTCGATGCTGTCGGACCGGGGGCGTGCCATGCCTGGAGTTTATCTACTCATGAGTAGATTCACAATGTCTACATCCGGCGAGCGAGCCAGAGACCCGGGATCATGGGCAGCCAGTAGGACAGGACGCGGAACAGGAGCGCGGCGGCGAGTCCCGCCTCGAGCGGGATCTGCACCAGCGAGAGCGCACCGATGGCGCCTCCCTCGAAGGTGCCCATCCCGCCGGGCATCAGGCCGAGCGATCGCCCGAGCGACGCCGCGACGAACGCGACCCACGCGTGGTGCAGGGGTGGCGCCTCGCCCACGGCCCGCAGGCAGGCCCAGAAGGTCAGCGCGTCGAGCGTGAAGTTGCCGAAGCGCAGACCGATGGCCGCCAGCGGCAGCCGAGGATCGCGGACCAGCGCGGGATCGGCGTCGGTGACCAGATCGTAGAGCTTTCGCGTCCAGCCCCAGCGACCCACCCAACGCGGACGCTCCCGGTGGGGTGCCGTGACCGCCATGATCGCCACGCCGATCGCGACGCCACCGGCCAGCGCGACACCCGCCGCACCCAGCAGGGGGGGGGGCACCTCGCCCCACCAGGCGAGCATCGCCAGCGCCGAGCCGATCCCGATGCCGAAGGACGCGAGGTACCCGATCTCGTCGATCACCACCGCCGCCAGCGACACCGGGCGCGCGAGCCCGTCGCGGCCCAGGACGTCGATCACCACGGCCACCCCTGCGATCCCGGCGACCGGCAGCGCCTGGTTGGTGAACAGCACGACCAGCGCGAGGGCATACAGGCGCGAGAGCGGGCGAGGGGAGCCCGACCGGTACAGCGTCAGCCACCAGCCGACGGCGACGGTGAGGTAGGTTGCGGCCTGCAGCGCCATCGCCAGCGCGATCCACCACGGGTTCGCGGCTCGGACGATGCCCAGGAAGCTCTCGAAGTCTCCGCGACCGAGCACCAGCGCGATCACCGACGCCAGCGCCGCCAGGCCGACGAGCGGTCCGAGCCAGCGGCGGCGGGTGGAGGCGGTGGTCACCGGGGCAGCCTACCCCTGCGGCAGCCCGGGGATCTCGGTCCGTCCGGAGATCCGCGCCTGCTCCTCGAGCGCGTGCGCGAGCCCGATCGACATCGCCTCCGGCCGCATCCGGAAGGTCCAGTTCCCCTCGGCCACGCCGGGCACGTTCATCCGCGCCTCGCTGCCGAGCGCGAGCACGTCCTGCATGGGAACCACGGTCGAGTCGCACACCGAGCGCCACGCCGCGCGCAGCAGCGCCCACGGCCACTCGGCGTCGCTGACCCCGAGGTACCGGCGGGCGTGGTCGCGCGTCGCGTCGTCCGCCTTGTGCCAGTACCCGACGGCCGTGTCGTTGTCGTGCGTGCCGGTGTAGCAGACCTGGTGGTGCTGGTGGTGGTGGGGGAGGTACGGGTGGGCGCCGGTGCCGTTGAGCGGCCCGCCGAAGGCGAACTGCAGGATCACCATGCCCGGCAGGCCCGCCTGGTCACGCAGCTCCCGGACGTCGTCGGTGATGATGCCCAGGTCCTCCGCGATGAAGGGCGGAGCACCGTCGAGCGCGGGGAAGGTCCCCAACAGCGCGTCCAGGAGCGGCTTCCCGGGTCCCGGGATCCAGTGGCCTCGCGTCGCGTCGGTGTCGCCCGCGGGGACCTCCCACACCGCGGCGAACCCCCGGAAGTGGTCGATGCGCACACGGTGCGAGGCCTCGAGCGCCCGCCGCATCCGGGCGAGCCACCAGGCGTGACCTTCGGCGCGGTGCGCCTCCTCGGCGTACAGCGGGTGCCCCCAGAGCTGGCCGTTGGCGGAGAACGCGTCGGGCGGCACCCCGGAGACCACGGTGGGACGCAGGTCGTCGCCGAGCCGCCACAGGCGCGGGCGGGCCCACACGTCGGCGGACTCGAGCCCCACGAAGATGGGCACGTCGCCCCACAGCTCGATGCCTCGGCGCGTGGCCTCCTCGCGCAGCCGCGCCCACTGCTGATCGAACAGCCACTGCAGCGCGAGCTCCCGCTCGACCGAGGTCGCGTAGCGGTCGCGGGCGTCGCCGAGCGCGCCGGCCTCCCTGCGCCGGAGCGGCTCCTCCCACCGCGTCCAGTCCTGGCCGTGCTCGCGACCCAGCGCGCGGAACAACGCCCAGGTCTCGAGCTCCGAGCCGACGGGGTGGCTCGCGGTCCACGCACCCAGATCGACCTGGGACCGCACGCGGTCCGCCGCCAGGTGGAGCACGCGCCCCTTGCGGCTCCGGACCTCGCGCCAGTCGACGGGCCCCACCGGGTGCGGGGCATAGGCCTTCTCGTTGTGCTGCAGCCAGCCGTCGTCGCAGAGGTCGTCGGTGGAGAGCAGCATCGGCTCGTGCGCGAAGGTCGACGGCGACGCGTACGGGCAACCCGCGGCGTCCACCGGGGTGAGCGGCAGGATCTGCCAGATGCGCTGCCCGGCGGCGTCGAGCCAGGCCAGGAACCCGCGGGCGGACGGCCCGATCTCTCCGATCCCGTAGGGCCCCGGCAGCGAGCTCGGGTGCAGCAGGATCCCGGCGCGGCGCTTCAAGAGGCGCTCCCGTAGACGGCGCTGCGGCCATGACCCTCGCGGCGGGCGCGGCCCGTGGCGACGAGGTGCTCGAGGACGTAGAACACTTCGAGCTCGTCGGCGGACAGCGTCGCCGCCAGCTCGGCCGTGGAGCGCGGGGCACCGAGCGCGCCGCGGATTCGCTCCGACAGGGTCAGGATCTCCTTCGCGGCCCGCTTGCCCGCCTCGACGCCCGGCTGGTGGTAGGCGTTGATGTCCACGAGCTCGGCATAGAGCCCCACCGCGCGCTCGAACAGCGCGACCAACCCCCCGACCGTCCCCGCGTTCACCTCGGGCAGCGTGATCGTCAGGTTGCGTCGGTCCTCGGACGCCAGCGCCCGCCGCGTGCCGAGCAGGAAGCCCTGGAGGTAGTCGCCCGCGCGGACGCCGGGGTCGACCTCGTGGTCGCTGCCGTGACCGTCGCCCAGCACCTGCACGAAGACCGCGAAGAAGTCGTTGCGGCCGTCGCGCAGCTGCTGCACGAACGCGTGCTGGTCGGTCGAGCCCTTGTTGCCGTAGACCGTCAGGCCCTGCAGCACCTCGCGCCCTCGTCGGTCGAGCCGCTTGCCGAGCGACTCCATCACGAGCTGCTGGAGGTAGCGCGACATGAGCAGCAGGCGGTCGGCGTACGGCAGCACCACCATCGCGCGCTCGCCGTGCCCATGGCCGACGAGGAACCAGCTCGCGGCGAGGAGCGCGGCGGGGTTGTCCCGCCAGGCGGTGGCCCGCGTCCAGGCGTCCATCTCGGCCGCGCCGCGGAGGAAGGCCCCCACGTCGAGACCGGCCAGCGCCGCCGGCAGCAGCCCGACGGCGGAGGTCACCGAGGTCCGGCCACCGACCCAGTCCCACAGCGGGAAGCGGCGCAGCCAACCCTCGGACGTGGCCTGCCGGTCGAGCGCGCTGCCCTCACCGGTGATCGCGACCATGCGCGACCCGACCTCGAGCCCGCGCTCGCGGAGCCGCTGGACCACGAGCTTCATCCCGTTGGCGGTCTCGGGCGTGCCCCCGGACTTGCTCACCACGATCACCAGCGTGGTCCGCAGGGCCTCGCCGAGCCGGGAGAGCACCCGCTCGATGCCGTCGGGATCGGTGTTGTCGAGGAAGTGCAGGCGCAGGCCGGCCCCCGGCTCGACCAGCGCGTCGATCAGCAGCTGGGGTCCGAGCGCGGACCCGCCGATGCCCACGTGCAGCACGTCCGTGAACCGCTCGCCGCCCTCGGCGAGGACCGCGCCGGTGCGCACGCCCTCGGCGAAGCCCGTCACGGCGTCCAGCGTGTCCGTGATCAGCTGCGCGAGCCCGACCTCGGGCGCCAGCGTCGGGGCGCGGAGCCAGTAGTGCCCGACGCGGCGCTCCTCGTCGGCGTTCGCGATCGCCCCCTGCTCGAGGTCCGTCATCGCGCGGAAGGCCGCGGCCCAGGGGAGCGCGTCCACCGCGGCCTCGTCGAAGCCCATGAGCGTGGCGTCCAGGAACCAGGGCTGGTGGGGGTGGCAGACCACGAGCGAGCTCGACAGGGACACGGCGCCTCCGGACCGCCCGCCTAACCTCGGGGGCCGAACGGTTACAGGGGGCCACCACGGAGAGGGCGATCATGTCGACGCGGATGGAGCGGCTGCGGGAACTCAAGGACTACGGCGGGCGGCGACGGACGGTCGGGCTCGAGGACCAGGTGGTCGAGCGATTCCTGGCGGTCGATCCCCACCTCGGGCAGGCGATCGACGAGGCCTATGCCATGCACCTCGCCCTGCGCGAGGAGTGGGCGGACGAGCTGCAGGAGGACGAGCCCGATCTCGTCGACCTCCTCCAGGACGACCTGCTGAACTTCTATGCCGCGGACACGATCAACCCCTACGTCCCGCTCGCGGCCCGCGGCCCGTGGCTGATCACGTCGCACGGCGCGGTGCTCCACGACAACGGCGGGTACGGCATGCTCGGCTTCGGCCACGGTCCGACCGAGGTCCTCAAGGCGATGGGCCGGCCGTACGTGATGGCGAACGTGATGACCCCGTCGTTCGCGCATCGTCGGTTCACGGACCGCCTGCGCGCCGAGATCGGTCAGGTGCGCCCTTGCCCGTTCCACCGCTTCGTGTGCCTGAACTCGGGTTCCGAGGTCATGACCATCGCGTCGCGCATCGCGGACATCGGCGCCAAGCGCCAGGTCGGCGCCGGGGGCCCGAAGGAGGGCTGGACCGTGCGGACGCTCTCGCTGCAGGGGAGCTTCCACGGCCGCACCGACCGGCCGGCGCACGCCAGCCACAGCACGCTCCCGAAGTACAAGGAGCACCTCCAGAGCTTCGCCGGGATGGACACGCTGCTGACGGTGCCGGCGAACGATGTCGCGGCGCTCGAGAAGGTGTTCGCCGAAGCGGCCGCGAACAAGGTGTTCATCGAGGCCATGTTCATGGAGCCCGTGCAGGGCGAGGGTGACCCGGGTGTCGCGATGACGCGCGCGTTCTACGACGCCGCCCGCCGCCTCACGAAGCAGCACGGCACGATGCTGATCGTGGATTCGATCCAGGCCGGCCTGCGTGGCACCGGGTACCTCTCGATCGTGGACTACCCGGGCTTCGAGGACTGCGAGGTCCCGGACATGGAGAGCTGGTCCAAGGCGCTCAACGGCGGGCAGTACCCGCTGTCGGTGCTGGGACTCTCGGAGGCCGCCGCCCACCTGTACGCCCGCGGGGTGTACGGCAACACGATGACGACGAACCCGCGCGCGCTGGAGGTCGGCTGCGCGGTGCTCGACGCCATCACGCCCGAGCTGCGCGAGAACATTCGCGCTCGCGGCCAGGAGCTCGTCGCTCGGCTCGTCGAGCTGCAGAAGGAGTTCCCCGATCTGATCACGCGCGTGCAGGGGACGGGCCTGCTGGTCGCGGCGCACATCGACCCCGACAAGCTCGCGGTGGTCGGCGCCGACGGCCTCGAGATCTGGTGCCGGCGGCACGGGCTGGGCGTCATCCACGGCGGGAAGAACGCGCTGCGGTTCACGCCCCACTTCGCCATCACCAGCGCCGAGCTGGAGATCATCGTGCGGGTGGTCCGTCAGGGGCTTCGCGCGGTGTTGTCGGCCGAGCTCGCGGCGGACACGGTCAAGGAGGTCGAGGTCGCGCGGTAGGATCACCGCTTCGGAGGCCGGATGGTCGTGCTCCCGCTGATGCTGGTGGGCTGTGAGTGGTTCGGGCGGTCGGAGGAGGGTCCGTTCAAGGGGCCGCTCGACGTCACGAAGGTGTTCAAGGTGCGCGAGCGCAAGCCGCCGCTCATCCTGCCCGGCTTCGACAGCTCCCCGCTGCGTCCCGAGCCGATCGTGACGCGCAAGAACTGCGAGGATCTGCAGGACGGTGGCACGGTCCACGGCCCCGACTGCGTCACGCAGGACATCCAGTGCGGCGACACCATCGTCGGTCACACGGTCGGCGGCGTCCGCCGGTTCGACAGCAAGTTCTACGAGAAGAAGTTCTGTACGCCCTTCACCACCAACCACGACGGCGGTGAGGAGCGTGTCTACCGGCTGACCATGCCCGAGGGGGAGTGGAAGGCCTTCGTCTACCTCGACACGCCCTGCGCCGACCTGGACCTGTTCGCGATGTACTTCACGGGCGACACCTGCCCCACCATCAGCCACTCCGTGCCTCGCTGCGAGGCGAGCGTGTTCCCCGGCACCGCGGACGAGCTGGTGGAGCTCGTCGTCCAGTCGCGCTCCGAGACCCAGTGGTTCATCGCGGTCGAGGGGAAGGGCGACGAGGAGGGCCCCTTCGGGCTGCACGTCGTCTGCCGGCCGGGGCTCCAGTAGTGAGCTCGCCCGTCACCTTCCTGCGGGAGTTCGTGAAGGACCCCGTCCAGCTCGGGGCCGTCGCGCCTTCCGGCCCCTCGCTCGCGGCGCTGATGGTCGAGGCCGCGGACCTGAAGCCCGACCACGTGGTGGTCGAGCTCGGCGCCGGCACCGGCCCGATGACGGCGGAGATCCTCAAGGTCCGCCCGGAGGGTCCGTTCGTCACGCTCGAGCCGAACCCCCCGCTCGCCGACGGCCTCAAGGCGCGCTTCCCGGGGGTCCGCGTCGAGCAGAAGTACGCCCAGGAGCTGCGGGCGATCCTCGACGACATGGGGCACGACCGCGCGGACCGTGTCGTCAGCAGCCTCCCGTGGGCGATCTGGAGCGACGAGCTTCAGTCCGCCGTGTTCTCCGCCATCCTCGACGTGCTCGCCGACGACGGTCGCATGGTGACCTTCGCCTACGTGCACGCGCTGTGGCTCCCCGCCGCGCGTCGCCTGCGCAAGGCGCTCGAGGACCGCTTCCACTCGGTGACGACGACCCGCGTCGCCTGGCTCAACCTCCCGCCGGCGCTGGTGTACGTCTGCGACCGTCCCCGGAGATCCTGATGTCCCGCTCGCTGCCCCTCCTGCTGCTCCTCGCGGCCTGCGGAGGCCCCGCCTCCGCGCCCATGCAGCCCGCGCCCGCTCCCGCGCCGGTCCCTGCCGTGCCCACGCCCGCTCCCATGGCGGAGACGCCGCCCCAGCGCGAGGCGCCCGATCCGGAGCGGATGGCGACCGTGCAGGAGATCCTCGCGGCGGGGGAGTACACCATCGCCCGCATGGACTCGTGCGGTGAGGAGGCCTGGGTCGCCGGCCCGAAGACCGAGCTCACCGTCGGCCAGGTCGTGACGATGCCGATGGGCACGGTGATGACGGACTTCGAGTCCAAGACGCTCGGGCGCACCTTCGACGCGATCCTGTTCGTGAACACCATCACGCCGGTGGACGGCCCCGTGAAGTGCCCGCCGCCGCCCCCGCCGCAGCACACCGACCCCACGCCGCGCGCGGAGCCTGCGGACACCACGATCGGCGTGGTGAAGGAGACGATGCAGGCGGGTGGGTACACCTACGCGCGCATCGACGTGTGCGGGGCCGAGCGCTGGGTCGCCGGTCCGCCGATCCCGCTGACCGTCGGCGACCCGGTGAAGGTGGCGGGCGCGATGACGATGAAGGACTTCAACAGCCCGACCCTGGGTCGCACCTTCGAGCAGCTCGATCTCGTCTCCAAGATCGTGATCAGCGGGACCCCGCCCTCCTGCCCATGAGCCGCTGCTTCGTCGCCATCGAGCTCCCTGCGGAGGTGCGCGTGACCCTGCTCGCCAGGGCGCCCTCGGGCGACGGCTGCCGCCCGGTCCGCGACGAGCAGCTCCACGTCACCCTGCACTTCCTCGGAGAGCGCGATCCGGACGCGGTGATCGCCGCGTTGCGCGGTGTGGCGTTCGCGCCGTTCACGCTCCGGGTCGGAGGGCTCGGCGTGTTCGAGGGCCAGGACCACGACTCGAGCTGTTGGGCGGGGCTGGAGGAGAGCGACGCGCTGCTGGCGTTGCACCGTGACGTGGGGCGGGCGCTGGCGGCCGTGGGATTCGAGGCGGAGACGAGGCCCTACCATCCACACGTCACGCTCGCGCGCTGCAAGGCGTCCGCGTCGGCGCACGTGGAGGCGTTCCGCGCCGGGACGCTGGCGCCGATGGACGTGCCGGTCTCGGAGATCGCGCTGTTCGAGAGCGTGCTCGGCCCGGCGGGCCCGACGTACACGCGGATCTGGGCCTCACCCCACCCGTAGGACGACCTTCCCAACGGTCCGATCGGACGAGACCCGTGCGTGAGCAGCCTCCGCCTCCTCGATCGGGAAGACGGTGTCGACGACGGGGTGAAGGCGGCCCGCGACCACCGCCGGCCACAGGTCGCGCAGGACCCCGGCGACGATGCGCGCCTTGTCGGCGTCGTCGCGGGACCGGAGGACCGTGCCGAGGACCTGCTGGCGCTTCACGAGGAGCCGCCCTGCGTCCAGCGTGGACGACGCTCCCCCCATCAGCCCGATGACCACGACGCGCCCGCCCACGCCGAGCACCTGCTGGTCGCGCGCCAGGCTCTCGCCGGCGATGGGGTCGAGCACGAGGTCCACGCCCTGCGGCGCCCACGCCTTCACCGCGGCGACCCAGTCCCCGCGCCGATCGGCGACCTCCTCCGCCCCCAGCGCGCGGCACCGGTCGAGCTTGTCCGCCGACGCCAGCGCGAACGTGCGCAGCCCGAGCTCTCGGGCCGCCATCAGCGCCATCGTGCCGATGCCGGACGCGGCGGCGTGCACGAGCCAGCGCTCCCCGGGGCGCGCGCGGGCCAGGTCCAGGCACATCCACACGGTGCACAGCGCCTCGGGCAGGGCCGCGGCCTCCTCGAACGCCAGTCCGTCCGGCAGCGGGAGGAGCTGTCCCACCGGGACGACCACCCGCTCCGCGTACCCGCCGCCCGAGAGCAGCGCCGCGACACGATCGCCGACGGCGACGCCGGACACCCCCGGGCCGATGGCGTCCAGCACGCCCGCGCACTCGAGCCCGAGGATCGGAGAGGCGCCGGGCGGGGGAGGGTAGAGGCCGCGACGCTGGAGCAGGTCCGCGCGGTTCACCGCGGTCGCGCGCACGGCGATCCGCACCTCGCCCTCGCCGGGGACCGGTGTGGGAGCTTCGACCCAGCGGAGCGCGGGTTCGTCGTGGGAGACGGCGAGCATGGCGCCCCGACGTTAACGTGTGTGCTCCGGAGCGCGCGAAGAATGGACGAAGCCGAGCCCGAGCCCAGCGGACCCTTCTGCGTGGTGTGGGTGCACGCCGACTCGCCGGACGTCTTCGAGCGGGCAGCGCGGTACGCTCGGCAGAACCTGAACTACGGCATGATGGTCGTCGTGGTCTTCACGGAGGCGGGAGCCCGCCTGCTCCAGACGGACCGCATGGCGCGGATGCTGATGCTGCCGGGCATCCAACAGCTGGTGGACGAGCTCGACCGGGGCGGCGCGAGCTTCGAGCTGGACCTGTCCAGCGCACGCCGGGTGGGCGTGGTCGAGACGCTCACGAGCCTGCTCCCGTCCCTGCGGATCGCCGATCCCGCGCGCCTCGCCGAGCTCGCGACGGGCACGCGGATGACGGCCCGCTACGGATGAGCGTGGTCCGAGGGCTGCTGCGCTGCGTGGGGCTCGGGCTGTGCGTGGCCGCGCTGGAGATGGTCTGGCACGCGGTGATGCTGCCCGCCGAGCTCCCGTGGGCCTCGATGGTCGCGCTGTCGGCGTCGGTCGCCGGGGTGGACGCGGGGCTGTTCGTGGCCATCGGGCTGGTGCTCTCGCCGCTCCTGCTCCGTCGGACCGAGGACCTCGCGATCCCGGGCGCCCAGCACCTCGGCGCGACGGCCTTCCTCGGTGTCGCGACGTTCGTGGTGCCGCCGGTGCAGCAGCTGCTCGCTGCCGGGAACACGGTGGGAGCGGTGATCGTGGGGGCCGTGCCCTTCGAGGCGGTGCTGCTGGTCTACTTCGGGGGCCGGTGGTTGCTCCGTCGCGCGCTCGCCGGTGAGTCCGCGCCCCCCTTCGCGGCGGTCGCGCTGGGGCTGCACCTCGTGACGAGCGCGCTCTGCCCCATCATCGTCGGCATCCGCCAGCCCATCGGCGACCCCGTGGACGCGCGGCACATGGTGCTGATCACCGTCGACGGGCTGGGTGCGGGCGACGAGGGTCCGGCCTGGCTCGCCTTCGCGGACGAGGGCATCCGGTTCACGCAGGCGGTCGCGGCGTCGCCGATCAGCCGGCCGTCGAACGCCAGCGCGCTGGTGGGGCTGCACCCGATCCGCACCAAGGTGATCGACGACCACGACGTCCTCGCCCGGGGGTACACGTCGGCCTTCGAGGTCCTGCAGGACATCGGGTTCGCGACCGGTGCGTTCGTGTCGTCGGCGACGGTGGCGTCGGGGTCCGGGCTCGAGCAGGGCTTCGGGACGGTCGACGACACCTTCGTTCCGCCGTGGCAGCGGGTCGTGCTGGTCTCGCGGTTCGTGGAGCCGTCGGGGCACCGCTCGGCCTCACAGACCGTCGACGCCTTCGAGGCCTGGTTCGACGGGCGGTACCACCGGCCGTTCGCGGTCTGGCTGCACTTCGCGGACCCCGCCCTGGCGCCCGGGGACCCGGCGGCGACGAAGGCCGTGGACGACGCCGTCGCGCGGGTGCGGGAGCTGCTGGCCGCGCACGACCTGCTCGATCGGACCAGCGTGGTGCTGGCGGGGACGAGTGGACCGGGCGGGCGCAGCGCGCTCGTCGGCATCGGCGACGATCGGGTGCACGTCCCGCTCGTGCTGCGGGTCCCGGAACGGCCCGCGATCCCGGTGGTGGACGCGCAGGTGCGGCTGGTGGACGTGGCGAGCACCGTGCTGGACGCGGTCGGGTTGCCGGGCCTCGACCAGAGCGAGGGCGTCGCGCTCGGCGCCTACGGGACGGGCCTGCGGCGTCAGCCGATGAACGCGACGCTGCTCGGGCGCGACGAGAAGGGGCAGTACCTGCTCGGTGTGCGGAACAACGGGCTCAAGTTCGCGCTGTGGCACGACGGCCGCAAGGCGCTGTTCTCGCTGGAGCGGGACCCGCTCGAGCAGCACGACATCGCCGCCGAGCAGGAGAAGACCGTGCAGACGGCGACGATGCTCCTGTCGCGCGAGCGGGCGGCGTTGGACGCGCTCGAAGCCGGTTCGGACTGATGCAGCGGCTCACGGTCGCCGGGTTGGCGCTGCAGATCGACCGGCTGCTCAACCGCTCGTTCCCGGCGGTGGCGGTGGAGGGCGAGCTCGCGCAGGTGCAGGTGCCGAGCAGCGGGCACGCGTACCTCCTGCTCCGCGAGGGGCAGTCCACCCTGCAGTGCGTGGTCTGGCGCAACGACTGGGCGCAGCGGCGGCACGACCCGAAGGTGGGGGACCGCGTGGTCTGCCACGGGCGCGTCGGGGCGTACGCGCAGCAGGGGCGCTGGCAGCTCTACGCGAACCGCGTGGAGCCGGTGGGGCAGGGGGAGCTCGAGCGGCGTCGCCAGCAGGTGCTCGCGCGGCTCGAGGCCGACGGGCTCCTCGATCCGCGGCGTCGGCGTCCGCTCCCGAAGTACCCGCGGGTGGTGGGGGTCGCGACCTCGCCGAAGGGCGCCGCTCTCCAGGACTTCCTGCGGGTGAGCCGGGAGCGCTGGCCAGCGGCGCGTATCCTGGTGGCCCCGTGCACCGTCCAGGGCGAGGAGGCCGCCTCGAGCGTGATCCGCGCGCTCGAGCTGCTCTACGACGACGGGCGCGCCGAGGTCGTCGTGGTGACGCGGGGCGGCGGGAGCAAGCTCGACCTGCTCCCGTTCGACGACGAGCAGCTCGCCCGGTGGATCGCGACGGGCCCGATGCCGGTGGTGAGCGCGGTCGGCCACGAGATCGACACGACCATCGCGGACCGGGTGGCGGATGCGGTGGCGGCGACCCCGAGCGCGGCGGCGGCGAAGGTGTTCCCGGAGGGGCCGGCGCTCGCGCAGCGGGTGGACGAGGCCGAGCTCGCGCTGGACGCGGCCTGGGCGCGCGTGATGGACCTGCGCCGCCGCCGGGTGGAGGAGCTGCGTTCGCGCCTGCGCCACCCCGCGCGGGTGCTGCGCGAGCGGGCGACGCGGCGCGCGGAGCTCCGCGAGCGGCTGGATCGTGCGGCCACGGGCCAGCTCTCGCGCCGGCGGACGCGCCTCGAGGCCCTGCAGCAGCGCCTGGAGGCTCTCTCCCCGTTCCGGGTCCTGGAGCGCGGCTACGCGGTGGTCGAGGCTCCGTCGGGCGTGGTGCGCGATCCCGCCGAGGTGCATGCCGGCGACGCCGTGACCGTGCGGGTCGCCAGGGGCACGTTCACGGCGACCGTCGATTGACGTCGGTCTCGGACTCGAGTCGCGCGATGTCCGCGAGATCCTGTGGGCGCCCGACCGCGCGCTTGTTGCGGACGAGGTCCGAACGTCCGAGGAACGGGACGAGCAACCCGTCGACCTCGCGCACCACGCGATGCTCCCAGGCCTCGTCGAACGAGACTCCGTCGAGACGCTTGAGCAGGTCGATGCGGCGTGGGGGCAGGCCGAGCTGGTAGATCGAATCCTCGTCTGCGAGATCGTCGAGTCGAACCTCGTGGTCGCCCAGCTGTGCACCGAACGCGATCAGGGCCTTCAGTACGCGGGCCGCGTTCTGCGGCGTGGGGCGCACCAGCAGATCGAGGTCGCCGGTTGCTCGAGCGACGCCATGGACCGCCAGGGCGTGCGCGCCGACGACCAGGAACTCCGCGTGGTGTTCCAACAGGAGCTCCAGCAGGTCGCGAAAGTCTTCGTTCACCGACGAATCAAGCGGCCCGGGATCGCACTGCGCGGATACTCCGGCAGGGGGCGGCCGCTCGCGGCCCACGCGTCCAGGGCGAGCTGCCACATCGACGCCAGCCGCGTTTCTGGCGTGTCGAGCTGGGCCGGCTCCTGGTCGCGCACGAGGCGACCGGGCCAGGTGCGACGCCTGGCGGCTCGAAGCTCGCGTTCCGTCGGCATGGTCCATCGTAGCACGGCCCCGTCTGCCGTCGGAGTAGGGTGCACCGATGCCCATCCCCCACCATCGCTCCTCCGGGAGCGGCCCTCCCGTGCTGCTCATCCAGGGCACCGGCGGGGACGCCGACCACGCTGGACGCGATGGTGGACGAGGCGCTGGCGGTGCTCGACGCGCTCGGGTGGGACGCGGCCCACGTCGCCGGACACTCGCTGGGCGGGGTGGTCGCCCAGGCGCTCGCGCTGCGCGCACCGGAGCGGGTGCGGTCGCTGGCGCTGCTCTGCGCCTTCGCGCAGGGCTGGACGGCGCTCCCGACATCGCTGTCGACCGCCTGACTCCAGGCCAGGACCTCCCTGGGGACGTCGGCGATGCGGCGCACGGCGTTCTACGAGCTGATCGCCGACCCCGCGATCCCGGCGAGCGAGGCCGCCATCGCGCCCATCGAGTCGGTCTTCGGCCGGCGGCTCGACGCGCTCCCCGCCGCCGCCACCAAGCAGGTCGGGATCCTCGTCCGCGCCGACCTGCGCGCCCGCCTGGGCGAGGTGGACGTGCCGACCCTGGTGGTCTCCGCGACCCACGACCGCCTGGCGTCCGTCGCGCAGGGACGGCTGCTGGCGGAGCTGCTGCGCGGACGCTTCGTGGAGGTGCCCGGCGGACACGCGGTGGTCGTCCAGGACGCGGTCCGCGTGAACGCGCTCCTGGCCGAGCACTGGAACCCTGGAGCTCACTCAGACCGATCGAACTGATCGACCGACACCGTTCGCGTTCCGCCCTTTCCCCCTGCGGGGGCCGCGCGGGATAGCTGCCGCCATGGTGGGTCGCCTGGTGCTGGCTGCGACGCTGATCGCCACCGCGGGGTGTCGCGGCCGGCACCACGTCACCTCGAGCGTGATCGCGCCCGACGGCGCCTGGCTCGATCCGTCCGCCGAGCCCGAGGCGCTCTCGTCGCTCCGGGCGCTCCAGGTGCGGGCGGGTGCGCTCTATGCGAGCGACGGCGGACCGGCGCTGAACGAGCCCCGCGACACCGCGATGGTGTGGCCTCGCGTGGTGGTCGACGCCTCGCCGTCGCGGGTGCGGTTGGTGTGCGACGACGACCGCGTCCGGGTGTTGCTCTGGGTGGACCGCGGCGCGCTCGCGATGGTGGCGACGGGGCCCGCGCTGGCCGCGCCCTCGCTGGTCGGCACTCCCGACCCCTGGACACCCGGGATCCACCTCGATCCGGGCCGCGTGGTCGACGTGCTGGGCCCCGCGGTCGACGACCGGATCCGGATCCGGGTGGCGGGCCTCTTCCTGGAGGGGGAGGGGTGGCTCCCCGCGTCCAGCATCGGCGAGGTCTACGCGCTGGCGCCGGGGGAGCGGCGCGGTCCGGTCGGCGGCGAGATCCCCGTCGCCGCCGCGTTCCGGGCCGCTCCGGACGGTGAGGTGGTGGGTCGCGTCGGGAAGGGGCCGAACGTCGGCAACACGCTCCATGTCGAGCTCGCCGGAGACCCGCGCGAGGGCTGGGTCCTCGCCCGGTATACGGAGAAGGACGTGGCACTGGTGGGGTGGGTGCGCGTCGAGGAGCTCGCGCTGTACCCCGAGCCGTTGGTGCTGGGCGAGGGCTTCGGGATGGGCGGTCGCGGCACCGGCGGCCCGGCCGAGCCGACGGTCCTGCTGCACCGCGGCGACCGTCTGCTCGACCCCGGGAGCGCGACGCCGATCGGCGTCGTCCTCCAGGACCTGGAGCTGACCTGCATCGGAGCGTGTGACGGTTCCCACCCCGAGGTCCGCGTGGGGGCCTGCGCAGGCTGGATCGACTTGCGGGTGGAGTGACACGACGGGGGTGGGTACGCTGGATCCATGCAGTCCTTCTCCGAGGTGACCCGTCGTGCGGACGCGTTCTTCATGAAGGCCTCACGGGTCCACGACGCGGCGAGGCGGGTGGCGCGCGCGCTCGACGAGCTCGGCATCCCCTACGCGATCGCCGGGGCATTGGCGGCCAACGCGCACGGGCACGTCCGCACCACCGGCGACGTCGACCTCCTGCTCACGCCGGAGGGTCTGGCGGCGTTCAAGGCCCGTTGGTCCGGGCGCGGCTGGGTGGACAAGTTCCCGGGTTCCAAGGGGATGCGCGACGTCGTGGACGATGTCCCGATCGACGTGCTCCTCACGGGCGACTTCCCCGGGGACGGCCTGTCCAAGCCCGTCGCCTTCCCATCCCCGTCGGTCGCCGAGCGCTCGGAGGACGGCTACGCCGTGCTGCCGCTACGGACGCTGATGGAGCTGAAGATCGCGAGCGGCATGACCGCACCGCACCGGCCCAGGGACCTGGACGACGCGATCCAGCTCATCCGGGCGAACGATCTACCTCGTGACTGGCCGATCGACCCCTACGTCGGGGACCGCTATCGAGAGCTCTGGGCGCTGGCGCAGATCCACGACGACGAGTGATCAGGGGTACAGCTTCGTCCAGGCCGCGTTGAGGGGGAGCATGCGGCTCCTGGGCACCTCGCCGCTCGCCGCGACCTCCCGGTAGGCGGTGATGGCGCGCTGCACCTCGCTCGCGGCGTACCCCTGGTCGGCGCACCAGGCGACGAACCACTCGACGGCGCGGACGTAGATCTTGACGCTCGATGGCGCCAGCGGAGCAGCTTCCAGGCGCGCGCGGGCCCACGCCATCCAGCCGTCCAGGTCCGTGTCCTCGGCGGGCGTGTCCTCGGCGACGAGCTCCTCCACGACCTCGTCGGGCTCGACGACGCGGAGCGCGGGCGGCGGCGCGGGCGCGGTCTCCTCCGGCGCGACGCGGAGCTTCGGGGCCGGCGTGCCTCCGGAGAGCAGGAGCAGCAGGTCCGCTGGGGAGAGCACCTCGGTGCTACCCGCCCCCGACATCAGCATGTCGTACAGCGCGCGCTTCTCCGCGTGCAGGTCGAGGATGCGCTCCTCCACCGTCGACCGCGCCACGCCCCGATAGATCGTCACCTTCTTGTCCTGGCCGATCCGGTGCGCGCGGTCCGCCGCCTGGTCCTCGGCCGCCGGGTTGAACCAGGGGTCGAGGATGAACACGTAGGACGCCGCCGTGAGGTTGAGGCCGGTCCCGCCCGCCTTGAGCGACAGCAGGAACACGTCGGCCTCCCCGCGCTGGAAGCGGGCGACCTCCGCCTGCCGCTGGGCGACGGGCGTGTCTCCCGTGAGCCACGCGATCCGCACGCCGTCGGCCTCGAGCTCGGTGCGGACCAGCTCGAGCAGCTTCACGTAGGTCGAGAACACGAGCGCCTGCTCGCCGGCCTCGAGCACCGCCTCGACGTTGCGGCGCACCCAGCGCACCTTCGGACCCCGCCAGGGAGAGCCCGGATCGGCGAGCCGCGGGTCACAGGCGAACTGCCGCAGCCGCATGAGCTCCTGCCCCGTCACGAAGCGCGCCCGGTCGCCGGCCGTGGCGATGCGGTCGAGCGACTTCTTCACCTCGAGCTCGTAGGCGGCCTGGTGGTCCTCGTCGAGCTCGAGCAGGCGCGTCACCTCCTGCCGCTCGGGGAGCTCCGGCGCGACCTGCTTCTTCGTGCGTCGGAGCATGAAGGGACCGACGAGATCGGCCAGGCCGCGCCGCTTGTCCTGCTCCCTCGCACCGAGGAACCTCCGTCGGAACACCGGCATCGAGCCCAGCAGGCCCGGAACCAGGATCGAGAACAGGCTCCACAGCTCGATCGCGTGGTTCTCGACCGGCGTGCCCGACAGCGCGACGCGGAAGCCGGCCTTCAACGTTCGCGCCGCCTTCGTGCGCTGGGCCTCCGGGTTCTTGAGCGCCTGCGACTCGTCCAGCACCAGCGTCCCGAACGTGCGCTCCGCCAGGATCTCCGCGTCCCGCAACATCGTCCCGTAGCTCGTGAGCAGCACGTCGCCGGCCCGCAGGCCGTCGAGCAGCGGGGCGCGGCCGGGACCGTGGTAGCTGCGGACACGGAGGCCGGGGGCGAAGCGGGCGAGCTCGGCGGCCCAGTTGAAGACGACCGAGGTCGGCGCGACCACCAGCGCGGGTCCGTCCTCGCGCCGATGGAGCAGCAGGGTGATGGTCTGCACCGTCTTGCCCAGCCCCATGTCGTCGGCGAGCACGGCACCGGGCGCCCAGGCCGCCTGGCGCGCGAGCCAGGTGAAGCCGTCCCGTTGGTACGGGCGGAGCTCGGCGTTCAGGCCCGCCGGCAGCGCGAACTCGGCGTCGCGGGCATCCCGCAGCCGCGTGGCCGTCTCGCGCCAGGCCGCGGGCCCCTCGACGAGCCCGCCGTCCTCCTCCACCGCCTCGAGCAGCGCCGCGTGCACCGCGCCGACCCGCAGCTCGCCCTTCCCGTCCCCCGCGCCGAGCCCCCGCAACCGGGCGGCGAGCGTCGCCTCCAGGCGCACGAAGCGGTTCTTGCCGATGGGCACGTAGATCCGGTCGGCGTGGATGGCCTCCGCGATCTCGTGCAGGTCGACGTTGATCTGCGCGATCTGGAGGCGGCCGGAGGCTCCGAACCAGTCGTGCCCGGAGCCCTCCAGGATCAGCTTCAGGTGCTTCGTCTCGGCGTCCACCACCATCGGCAGGTGGGCGTCCATCTCCACGCGGTGCCGGCCCGGATCGATCGCGCGGACCACGTCGAGCGCCTGCTCCTGGTCGTCGATCGCCCACAGCCAGGGGCCCTGGCGCGCGCTCTCCGGAACGCCGAGCTCCTCGAGCGCCGCCATGACCCGCGCGGGCTCGTCGCGCAGGTCGCGCACGTGGTACCGCGGCTGCCCGTCCCGGATCACGTGCAGCGTCTCCGGAGGCTCGCCCGGCGCCTGCTCGTGCGCGTCCGGCAGCGGCTGGATGCTCGCGGAGATCACCAGGCTCTCGCCCTCCATGCGCAGCCGGAAGATGGGCCGGCCGTCGCCGCGGACCTCGCGGCCGCGCAGCTCGTCGGACAGGCGCAGGGGCATCCGCTGCTGAAGGCGCGGGAGCATCGCCATCAGCCGCGGCAGCGCATCCGCGGGCAGGGTCGGCGAGCGGGTGGCCCAGGCGAGGGCGAGCTCGCGCTGATCGACGGTGCACCGCGCGACGAGCAGCTCCCGCTCGCGCACGATGGCGGCTCGACCACCCGCGGCGTCGGAGCCCGACAGCGCCGCGCGCAGCTCCGCCAGCGTCAACGAGCGCCCGGCCACCGAGAAGTCGCAGGTCACGCCCTCGTCGGTGTTGCGCAGGGTCATCAGCAGCGTCCCGCTGCGCACCGGGATCGGCGTCTGCCCGCCCGAGCCCTGGAGGATGACGCGCGGGTGCCCCGACAAGAGCTCGAGCGCCTCGAGCACGACCTCGCGCGGCGGGCGGCGCCAGGCGTGCAGCAGGCTCACCACCTGCGCGTCGATACCCTGCAGCCCCCGCAGCCCCACGAGCTCGTCCGCGCTCACCCGGCGGCCCTGGAGCTTGCCCGCCTTCGTCACGCGACAGAGGCTGGGGAACAGCTCGATGGCGCCGTTGCGCTCGTCCACCTCCCAGGCGACGTGCGGCTTGCTCGGGTCGATCTCGCGGTCCGCCTCCATCGCGTGGTCGAGGTACTCGAGGTCGCGCTCCCACCTGGGCGAGCCGATGGCCTTCGCGAGCTGGTCGCGCAGCTCGCACGGCGTGGTGAGCACGCGGAGGACCATGTGGCACACGGCGAGCTCTTCGGCAGGCCACCGCAGCGTCGGCGGGTCGGACTCGAGCGGGACCTCCACCACCCCGCGCCCCTCGACGCTGAGCTGCAGCGTCGGTGGGTCGAGCACGACGTTCATCCGCGTGTGCGCCCAGAGTGTCATCAGGGTGGTCTTCGACAGGTGGACGTAGCGGTCGTGGAAACGGCGCCACACGGGCGACAGCGCACCACCCGGATCCACGGACAACGCGGGGAGCTCGGCTCGCTCGGCCTCGCGGCGAGACCTGGCTTGCACCTCGAGGTCGGCCAGCCACTGGATGGCGTGCTCGGCGAAGACCGTCCCGTCGTACCAGTGGGCCATGGAGCCGTCGCGCGTCCCGACGACGAGGTCGGCGATGTTCCGGTGGGGGAGGAAGGAGGTGTAGAAGTGGTTGGGCAACACCGTGAGCGGCGCAGCCAGCGCCCACTCGAGCCCGCGCTCGGCGGCCCAGGCGTCGAGCTCCTCTCGCGACATCCCTGCTCGCAGCGCCCCCGGGGCGTGCTGACGGAGCAGGGTGGTGATGAGGATCGCCCGGTCGTGCGGCGGGAGGCGGGAGAGTGCTTCCCAGATCGTCATCGACGGATTCCGGGTGACCCGCAGCTTCCACCGGCGCTGGACGTCTGGCGGGAGGGTGCTCCGATCGAGTGAGGCGAAGGTGTGCTCCAGGATCTCCTGCCTGCCCACGCGGACCAGCGTGTTCACCAGATCGTCACGGTTCATTCCCGCCCCTGCCCCGAAGCAGCCCAGGTATCACCGCCTCCAACCCCGGGCGGGTACCATCGGTCGATGCCGGTCGTGTTGGGCCCATTCCTGCTGGAACGACCCCTGGGGCGCGGGGGGATGGGCACCGTCTGGCGCGGACGCCACGTCACCGAGGGGGTCGACGTCGCCGTCAAGGTGTTGACGCGCGAGGGCAGCGAGGCCCCTGACGTGTTGGCCGCCTTTCGCAGCGAGGTCCGCGCGGTGGCCGGCCTCCGCCACCCGAACGTGGTGTGGGTGATCGACCACGGCACCGTCGACGACCAGGCCGCCGCAGCCTCGGGCGGAGAGCTGCGCCGGGGCACGCCCTACCTCGCGATGGAGCTGGCCGACGGATCGCTGTCGTCCCGCGTCGGCAGCTGCGCCTGGCCCGAGCTGCGCGCGACCCTGTTGGCGCTGCTGGACGCGCTCGCCCACGCCCACGCCCGCGGCGTGATCCACCGCGACCTGAAGCCCGGCAACGTCCTGATCGGCGGTGAGCGACCCGGCCTGAAGCTCGCCGACTTCGGGCTGGCGCACGCGGCGGACGCGTCGGGGGCTCCGACGGCGCCGACGTTGTCGGGCGGGACGCCGTCCTACATGGCGCCCGAGCAGTGGGAGAACCGCGTCCGGGACTTCGGCCCGTGGACCGATCTGTACGCGCTGGGCTGCGTCGCGTGGAAGCTGTCGAGCGGGGCGGTACCCATCAGCAAGCGGGGGTGGGCGGCGATGATGATGGCGGTCCTCCGCGATCGGCCCGCCAGGCTCGTGCCCACCACGCCGCTGCCCGAGGGCTTCGAGGACTGGCTGCTGACGTTGCTGGAGAAGGACCCCGGCCGCCGCTACGCCTGCGCCGCGGACGCCGCGTGGGCGCTCCAGCAGCTCGAGGAGCCGCGTGGGACCGCGTCGGCGTCCGCGCGAGCGGCGGGGGAGGAGGCCACCGTCCTGCGACCCCCGGCGCCTCAGGCCACCACCCTCGTGTTCGGCACCCCGGAGGCGGTGGGTGCGGGCGTGGTCGGCGTCGCGCGCCATCCCCTCCCACCCATGCCGCCCACCTGGCGGCGAGGCACGGCGGCGCCCGATCCCCGCCACCTGCTCGGCGCCGGTCTCGGGCTCTATGGACTGCGTGCGCTCGGGCTGGTGGACCGTGAGGCGGAGCGCGACGTGCTCTGGCAGGCCCTCCGCGCGGTCACGGGCGGTCGCGGACCGCGGGCCGTCGTGCTCCGTGGTGCCGCGGGTCGCGGGAAGAGCCGGCTCGCGGCCTGGCTCGTGGAGCGTGCAGCGGAGGTCGGCGCCGCGACGAGCCTGCGCGCGAACCACGGTCCGACGCCGGGACCCACGGACGGCTGGGTCGGCATGTGCGAGCGGGCGTTCGGGTGCACCGGGCTCGAGCGGGTCGGCGAGCGCGTCCGGCCCGCGATGACCGAGCTGGGTCTCGAGGCCGACGCCGACGCGATGGTGTCGCTGCTGCGCCCCGACGAGGGCTCGCTCCGGTTCGAGCGACCCGCCCAACGCCATGCGCTCCTCGGCCGGTGGATGGCCGCTCGCGCCGAGCGTCGCCCGGTGGTGCTGTGGATCGACGACGTCCAGTGGGGCCCCGACACCCTGGCGTTGGCGGACCACGTGCTCCGCAAGGACGCGCGCGTCCTGATCCTCGTGACCGCACGCGACGAGGCGCTCGGCGATCGGGCGTCCGCGTTGGAGGCGTTCGGGGGTGACCGTGCGCGGACCCTGGAGGTGGGGCCGCTGCCTCCCCAGCACCGCCGCGCCCTGGTGGAGCAGCTGCTCGGCCTCGAGGGAGGGCTGGCGGCGGAGGTCGAGGAGCGCACCGGGGGAAACCCGCTCTTCGCGGTGCAGCTCGTGGGGGACTGGGTCGAGCGGGGACTCCTCGTGCCCGGACCCACGGGGTTCGTGCGTCGCGAGGGCACGGTGACGGCGCTGCCCGACGACCTGCACGCCGTCTGGACGGCCCGCGTGGAGCGGGTGGTCGACGGGCGCCCGGACCGTGGCTCGGCGCTGGAGGTGGCCGCGGCCCTCGGGGGCACTGTTCGGTCGGACGTGTGGGCGCTCGCGGTCCGGGAGCTCGGTCTCGCCCCCGACGGCGGTCTGCTGGACGCGCTCCTCGCCGCCGGGCTGGCGGTCGCGACCGACGAGGGCTGGGATCCCGTGCACGGCATGCTCCGCGAGAGCTTGTTGCGCCGGGCGCGCGAGGCGGGACGCCTCACCGAGGTCCACCGGGCCTGTGCTCGCGCCCTGACCCGCCTCGGGAACGTCGCGGATCGCGGTCGGGTGGGCCTGCACTGGCTCGAGGCCGGTGACGCCGAGCGAGCGGTCCCACCCTTGTTGGAGGTGGCTCGGGCGACGTGGTTGGCGGCGGAACACGCGGAGGTGGGCCGGTGGATCGACGCGGCGGCTCGTGCGCTGGACCTGGCGCAGCGCCCCGAGGTCGATCCGGACCGCGTGCGGCTGGCGCTGCTGCGCGCCTCGATGGCTCGCGTCCGAGGGCGGCTGGACGAGGCGGAGGCGCTCGCGTCGGGCGCGCAGGAGGTCGCGCTCGCGGGCGGATGGCTGGACCTGTGCGCCGCGGCCTCGTTCGAGCTCGGTTTCGGCGAGCAGATGCGCGGTCGCGTGCAGCCGGCGATCGTCCACCTCCGCCGGTCCATCGCGCAGGCGGAGGACGCCGGCGAGGAGGCGCAGCTGGCGGTCTCGACGCTGCGCCTCGCGCTGGTCCTCGTCGACGCCGCGCAGCTCGACCAGGCCGAGGTCGAGGGGACGCGCGCACTGGCGGCGATGGAGGCCGCGGGCCGCCAGCTCGGCGCGGGAAACGCGCTGGTGGCGCTCGCAGGTGTGGCCCTGCGACGAGGCGACCTGGGACGCGCCACGGCGCTCGCTCGACGGGCCCAGGGCTACTTCGAGCGCTCGGGGTCGAGGCTCGCGCTGGCGGATGCCCACAACTACCTCGGCGAGGTCGTTCGGATGGCGGGGGCGCTCGAGGAGGCCGAGGACCACTACCGCTGCGCGCTCCGGCTCTACACCGAGCTCGGCGCCAGCGACGCGCTGATGGCCCGGATCAACCTCGCGCTGGTGCAGATGGCGCGAGCGGACTTCGGCGGGGCCGAGCGCGAGCTGCGGGTCTGCCTCGAGGCGTGCGGCGCCCGGCGGCAGCTGGTGGCGGTCGTGCGCGTGTTCCTCGCGAGGTGCGCCGCGGACGACGGGCGCTGGCCCGAGGTCACCGACCACCTGGAGGCCGGCGGTGCGGCGCTGGCGGAGACGGGCTTCGTCGACCCGGACGTGGGGCGGTGCCTGGAGGAGCTGGCGGCGGTGCCGATGGTGCCCGAGACGGTCCGTGCCCGAGCGGCCGAGCTGGCGCGGACCCAGGCCCCTACGACGTGATCACGGGCTCGACGTCCCGCAGCCCGATCGTTCACGAGGGATTCAAGGCAGGCCCAACCCGGTGCCGGTCGAGGTGGCGAGGAGATCGGACTCCCTTGGAGGTCCCGTGATCACCGTCGCCCGCACCACGGTCCAGCACGTCCGCCGCACCGTCCCCCGCGAGGTGCGTGAGCTCCTCGCCGTGCTGCTCACCGCCGCACTCCACCTGTCCTGGCCGATGACGGGGTTGTCGCGCGGTCTCCTCGTCGTCCCGCTGATCGCGGGGTGGGCGGGGCACGTCTGGATCACCGCCCGCAACGACCCGAGCGCGATGGCGGGCTGGGGGCTCCGGCGCGAGGGTCTCCGCGAGGCCGGCCTCGCGTGCGCCGCGCTGCTCGCGGTGGCCGCGCCGGTGATGGTGGCGACGGGGCTGCTCCGCGGGGCTCATCCCTCACCGCTGATGCTGGTCGCCGTCGCGGCCTACCCGGTGTGGGGCCTGGTGCAGCAGCTCCTCGTGCAGGGCGTCGTGACCCGCGGGATCTCGCTGCTCCCGGGCCGCTGGGGGCACCCGGTGGTGGCGGTGCTCGTGAGCTCTGCGGCCTTCTCGCTCGCGCACTGGCCCGACCCCACGCTCATGGTCGCGACCTTCGGGCTCGGGCTGGTGCTGGCGCCGATCTGGCTGCGTTGGCGGAACCTGTGGCCGCTGGCGTTCGCGCACGGCTGGCTCGGGACGTTGCTCTACTACTTCGTGATGCTGCGCGACCCGATGTCGGGCTACTTCACCGGCTGACGGCTGGCAGCGTGACCCGCCGCAGCTCGTAGGTCACCTGCTGCGGTGACGCGCCCGCCGGGTAGCGGGTGTAGAACACCCAGGCGCGGTCCTCTCCGACCACGGGCTCGGGCTCGTTGTTCGCCTCCGGACCGTCCGAGGACAGCCGCATCACCACGGGCGGTTCCACGTCCACCGACGACAGCCAGATCTCCCCTCGCCGGGTCAGGAAGCTCCCGTCCTGGCCACAGTCCGAGATCTGGAAGGTGGTCCAGGTCTGGCCGTGGTGGGTGAACGTCTGGTGCGACTGGGCCTGGCAGCGGTCTCCATCGGCGATCTGTGAGTCGGGGAAGGGGAGGGTGCGGACGGTCTCGACATGGGTGAAGGGCTCCCCGGGTCCGTCGGAGCGGTAGCGGTAGCTGTCCTCCGAGTCGCCCACCCCCGCCAGGAACTCGACGCCGCCGCCCGAGACGTAGGGGTAGGGGTCGAGCTTGAACACGCCGTCGTTCGTCACCTGGACCAGGCCCGCTCCCGGGTCGTCGAGGTCGAACATCGCGACCTCCACGCCCGCGCGGGTGGGGACACCGAGCGTGAGCCAGGAGGTTCCCCCGAGCAGGCGGGCGTAGGTCAGGTCCATGGGGGACCACAGCGGCCCCGTCGTCTCCTGCTCGGTCACGACCCCTTCGGTCGACGGGTCTTCCAGGCGGACGTAGCGGAGGCTGACGACGTCGGCCTCGCCGGGGGAGTAGCCCACGTCGTTCTCCAGCCACCACACCGCCTGCTCGTCCAGGGGGCGGTCCGTCAGCGCCGTCGGGAAGATCGAGCGCCGGCGCGGACGGGCCTGCGACGCCGAGATCAGGGTCACCTCGCCGTTGGTCGGGCCGGTCGGTCGGACCACCACCAGACGGTCGTCGTCGGGGCCCGGGGCGGCGGAGCTCCGTTGCCCCACGTAGTAGGGCCCGTCGACGTCGGCGCCCGTGTTCGCACGGGTGTAGAGGCTGGCGGGGAAGGCAGCGAACCCGCGCCCGTCGGGTGGGTCGAGCTCGCCGGTCTCGAGGTCGACGGCGCAGTGCCACACGGTGCCGAAGAGGCGTCCGTCGGGCTCGGGGCCCGTCTGCGACGGCTCGAACCACACCATGAAGCGCCCGTCGGGGGTGAACTCGGGGTTCATGTAGGAGATGTCCGGGTCGCCCACCGCCTCGTCGACCGGGACCGTCGGCGGGGTGCCCGTGGCGTCCCACCCGGTGTCGGTGTGGTCGTCATCGGTCGAGGTGAGGGATGGCGCACCCCCGCAGGCGAGTCCGAGCAACGAGAGCATGGCGTCTCCTGCTCGGCACCATCACCCGCTCGTGTTTCCCTCTTGTTTCTGCTGTGCGAAGCAAGTGACCGCGCCCCGTGCGATCCGGACGGGGATCGGGAGGAGGCCGAGGGAGGCGGCGTGGCGCTCGAAGGCCGCCCGCTCCGCCGGATCCTCGAAAAACCCGACGACGACGTCCCCACCACCCGCTCCCGACGGCTTGGCCGCACCGCCGTGGCGCTCGGCGAGCCGCGCGAGGGCGTCGATCGCGTCGGTCCAGTAGTCGATGCCGGCCTGCTCGGACATCGATCGCAGCAGGCTCGCCGCCTCCCGCGTGGCCTCGACCGGGCGCTCCTCGAACCACGCCACCAGCTCCGCGCTCCGATCGACGAAGGCCCGGCGGTCGGGAAGGGCGAGGTACCGCTGGACGCGGGGGCCCGTGCTCGCCGAGCGACCGGTGTAGACGACGGCCGGCGTGACGGGCGCGATGGGGCGCGCGACGCCGCCCTGGAAGCGCAGGACGCCCCCGTGGGCGCTGGCCGCCACGTCGATGCCCGAGCCGGAGCCCTGGACCGCGCGGTGCACGGCGACGGCCCGCTCGAACAGCTCCGCCGCCGACAGCGCCTCCCCGCGCACCCTCGCCGCAGCCGCCACCGCGGCCACCGTTGCGGCGGCCGAACCCCCGAGGCCCGGCTTGTCGTCGGAGGCCACCGGGTTCCAGTCGGCGAACACGTAGGTCGCGGGGGGTGCGCCCACCAGCGCCGCGGACACGAAGCGATCGTCGCCGGGCGTGCGCCAGGACAGCGTCTCCGACGGCAGGACCTCGCAGGACACACCGCGGTCCACGGCCGCGACCAGGGCGGGCGCGCCGTCGAGCACCGCGTACTCGCCGAGCAGCACGACCTTGCCCGGCGCCTCGATCCTCACGTCACGAGCCGCGCGCCGGGCCCGGGACCGTGCACGACCACGCGCAGCGCGTGGGGCGCGAGGGCCTCGGCCACGGCGTCCGCGTCCGCGCGCAGGCAGAGCACCTTCACCTGCGGCCCGGCGTCCATCGTGGCCCAGGCGCCGATCCCGCGGGCGCGCAGCGCGAACACCTCGTGCAGCAGCGCCACGCTCGCGGGCTGCCAGTAGAGCAACGGCGGCGTCGCCGAGGTCATCGTGCCGTGCATCGCGAACGTGCTGCGCTCCATGACGGTGCCCAGGCGCTCGAGATCGCGGTCCAGCACGGCCTGCCGCGCCTCCGCCACGTCCCGCTCGCCGCCCGCGAGCCAGCTCGGCCACAGCGGGCTCGTGTCCCGGCTGCGCGCCATGCCCTCGGTCGAGCCCACCGCCTTGCGGGCCTCGCTCGCGAGCGCCACGACCATGCGCACGTCCCAGTGCCCCTCGTCGGCGACCGGCACCCCGTGGCTGTCGGTGCCGTCGGCCCGCTCGCCCATCCGCCAGGCGACGAAGCCGCCGTACAGCGAGCGGCACGCCGAGCCGCTGCCCCGCCGCGCGAGCACGGAGAGCGCCTCGAGCGACAGGTCGCGCCCGGAGGCCGCCGCCGCCGCGACCACCAGCGCCGCGAAGCCCGACGCCGACGAGGCGAGCCCTGCCCCCGTGGGGAAGTCGTTGTCGGTGACGACCCGTACACCGGGCCGGTCGGGGTCGAGCAGATCGAGCACCCTGGCGATCTTGCGGTCGACCACGGGCTGGCCGCCGAAGACCACCTCGTCCTGCTCCACGCCCCAGGTGACCTCGGTGCGCGTGCGGTACCCGTCGAGCGTGAGCGAGAGGCTCGGGACGGCGGGCAGGTTCAACGCCACGTCCCGCTTGCCCCAGTACTTGACCAGCGCGATGTTCGGGTGGGCGAGGGCGGTGGCGGTCACGGGCACGGGCGGCACTCCAGGGCGACGACCCCCGCGCGCTCCGCGGCCGCCAGCACGGGCTCGGGGTCGGGGACGAGCGCGAGCACCACGCCGCCCCCGCCGGCACCCGCGAGCTTGGCGCCGTACGCTCCCGCGCCCTTCGCGAGCGCGACGAGCCCGTCCAGCCGGTCGTTGGACACGCCGATCTCGCGCAGCAACGCGTGGTTCTCGTCCAGCAGCGCACCGAGCGCGGCGGGGTCGCCGAAGTGCGCGGGCGCCTGCTCCACGAGAGCGCCGATCCGCGCCAGCACGGGATCGATGCCCGGGCGCCGGGAGGCCACGCCGGCGACCAGCTCCGCGGTGTTCCCGGCCTCGCCCGAGTCCAGCACGACCACCCGCCACGGGCCCGGCGCCAGAGGGGTGCGGGCGGGACCCGTGGGCGTGCGCTGGAACCACAGGCAGCCGCCGCGCGCCGAGACCGCCACGTCGATGCCCGAGGGGTTGCCGTGGAACACGCGCTCGAGGGGCATCGCCCGCTCGTAGACCTCGTCCGGATCGAGCTCTTCGCCGGCCAGCGCCGCTCGCGCCCGGACCACGGCCACCGCGAGGGCGGCGCTGCTCCCCATCCCGCGCCCGACCGGGAGGTCCGTGTCCACGCCGACCGCGTACCCCTCGGCCGGGAGCACCGCGCGCAGCGCGTCCAGCACGCGATCGTCGGTGTGGGGCGAGGCGAGCTCGGTCGGGCCGGGCCGCTCGGTCAACGTCACCGACGTGCCCCGATCCACCGCGAACGCGATCGCCGGATACCCGTGGACGACGGCGTGCTCGCCGCAGAGCACGAGCTTGCCGTGGCCACGCCCCCGCGCGGACCGCGTCAACCGGCCGCCCGGAGCCGCCTCAGCACCTCGGCCGCGTGCTCCACCGAGAAGTCGTGCTTGCGACAGAGCTCGCGGGTCACGGCCGCGACCTCGTGGGGCTCGGCGCCGGCGGTGGCCGCGACGGTGCGCGCGTGCATCCGCATGTGGCCCGCCTGGATGCCGTCCGTCGCCAGCGCCTTGAGCGCGCCGAGGTTCTGCGCGAGGCCGACCGCGGCCACGATGCCCGACAGCTCGCGGGCGCCCGTGACCCCGAGCAGGCCGAGGTTCGCCTTCACCGTCGGGTGCACCCGGATCGGTCCGCCCACCGTCCCGATCTGGAGCGGGACCTCGATGCTGCCCTCGAGCTTGCCGTCCACGAGCTCGAAGCGGGTCAGCGGGCGGTAGTGGCCGTCGCGGGCGGCGAACGCGTGCGCCCCCGACTCGATCGCGCGCCAGTCGTTGCCCGTGGCGACCGCGACCGCGTCGATGCCGTTCATGACGCCCTTGTTGTGCGTCGCCGCGCGGTACGGGTCCGCCCACGCGAAGCGCCAGGCGGCGGCGATGCGCTCCGCGACCTCCATGCCGTCGAGGTCCTCGGTCTGCAGGGACGCGGGGGAGACCGTCACCCGGGCGCGGGAGAGGCGCCGGTCCGCGAGGTTCGAGAGGATGCGCAGCCCGACCTGCTCGCCCGTGACCTCCGCCACCGTGGGCGCCAGCCGCTCGGCCAGCGTGTTCACCATGTTCGCGCCCATGGCGTCGGCCACGTCGAGCACGAACTGGAGGACCACCATGTCCTCCCGGACGTGCCCGGGCTCGTCGTACGCCACGTGGCGCACCTCGAAGGAGACCAGCCCGCCGCCGCGCTCCTCGAGCCGGGGGTGGACGCCGCGGGCCTCCTCGCGCAGGCGGGGCAGCGCCTCCTGGAGCCGAGCGACGGTGTCGGCCGGGTCCCGCACCGCCATCAGCTGGACCTGACCGATCATGTGCGACGGGTCGCTGCTGGTCCGGAAGCCGCCGTCCTTGCGCACGAGGCGGGCGACGTTGCTCACGGCGGCGACGACCGAGGGCTCTTCGACCACCATCGGCACGACGCGCTCGCGCCCGTCGATCAGGAAGTTCACCGCCACGCCGCAGGGCAGCGAGAACGTGCTCACGACGTTCTCGACCATCAGGTCGGCCGCCTCGAGCGACAGCCCGCTGCGCCACGGGGACAGGTCGTCCGTCACCACGCCGAAGGCCTCGAGCGCGCGCAGCCGCTCGTCGGGGTGGAGCTTGTAGAACCCGGGGATGCGGGAGCTCATCGTCCCGGCTCCTTAACGGTCGCCGCCGCGCTCGGCGACGGTCCGAGACCGCTCAGCGACGGTCGGCGGGCAGCGGCGTCCGGCCGCGGTCGTAGAGGTTGGCGAGCACCCCCGCGTATCGGGTCTCGACCGCCGAGCGGCGGACCTTCAGGGACGGCGTCAGCAGGCCGTTCTCCTGCGTGAAGTCCTGGGGCAGGACCGCGAAGCGCCGGATGTGCTCGAAGCTCGGCAGTTCCCGGTTGATCGCGTCGACGTACCCCTGGATCAGCTCCTTGACCTCGGTCCGCGTCGACAGATCCGCGAGATCGGCGAAGGGGACGTCGTGCTTGCGTGCCCAGCGCACGATCGCCTGCTCGTCGAGCGTGACGAGGGCGGTACAGAACGGGCGACGGTCGCCGTGCATCAACGCGTGGGCGACGTAGGGGCAGCGGGTGCGCAGGAGCGTCTCGACGTGCAGCGGGGCGACGTTCTTGCCGCCCGCGGTGACGATGAGCTCCTTCTTGCGGCCGGTGATGCGCAGGTGGCCGCTCGGCAGCAGGACGCCGATGTCGCCGGTGTGCAGCCACCCTTCGCGCAGGACGCGCTCCGTCTCGGCCTCGTCCTTCCAGTAGCCCTTCATCAGGCCACGGCTGCGCAACAGGATCTCGCCGTCCTCGTCGATCTTCGCGTCGCAGCCCGGCAGCGGGCGACCGACCGTGCCGAACACGAAGCTGTCGGGCAGGTTCACGGTGGAGGCCGCGCTCGACTCGGTCAGGCCGTACCCCTCGAGGACGAGAAGGCCGAACTCGTGGAAGCGCTCGGCCACCTCGCGGGGGAGGGGAGCGCCGCCGCTGATCAGGAAGCGCAGCCGCCCGCCGAACCGCTCCCGGATCTCTCGGAACACCAGGCGGTCCGCCAGGCGCCACTCCACCCGGAGCCTGGGGTCGGGCCGGCGACCCTCCTGGAGGACCTGCGACCGCCTGCGGCCCACGCCCCGCGCCCACTTCACGAGCGGCCGCTTCCAGGCGGGGAGCGCGTCCAGCGAGGCGTCGATCGCCACCACGGCCTTCTCGAAGGTGCGCGGGACGCCGGCGAACCAGGTGGGGCGCGTCTCGCGGAGGTTCGCGACGAGGTCCTCGGCGCTGCCGTCCACGACCGTCGGGATGCCGAGGCGGACGAAGGAGAGCTCGAGCACCTTCGCGAACACGTGGGCCAGCGGCAGCCAGAGGAACTGGACGTCGGCCGGCGAGAGGAAGCCGATCGCGTCGATGGCCTCGGCTTCGTACACCCAGGCGTCGTGCGTCAGCATCACGCCCTTGGGCTGGCCCGTCGTGCCGCTGGTGTACATCAGCGTCGCGAGGTCCTGCGGGCCCACGCCGCGGGCGGCGACCGAGTAGGCCTCCGGGTTGGCGGCGGCGAAGTCGCGCCCGCGCGCCTCGAAGGTGGACAGGGCCTCGACCCAGCCGTCGTCGCTGCTGGGGGCGTGGAAGGTCACGACCTTCTTGAGGCCCGGGAGCCGCGGCCGCAGCCGACGCAGGCGCTCGACGGTCTCGGCGTGGTCCACGAACGCGATGGCGGCGCCGCAGTCACCGAGGATGTACGCCACCTCGTCGTCGCTGGCCTGCGGGTAGATCGTGGTGGTGGCTGCTCCCCCACAGAGGATGGCGAAGTCCGCGAGGATCCACTCCATCGAGGTCCCGGCGAAGATCACGCACCGGTCGCGCCGCTGCAGGCCCGTGGCGAGCAGGGCGTTGGTCAGGGCGCGGACCCGGGCCCCCGCCTCGCCCCAGGTCATCGAGCGCCAGCGGCCGTCGACGCGCCAGCGGAGCGCCTCGGACTCGGGCGTGCTGCCCACCCGGTGCTGCCACAGGTCCGGCACCGAGCGGAAGGAGCTGGCGAGACCGACGCTCACTGGTGGCCGCGGAGCTTGGGGTCCATGGCGTCGCGCAGGCCGTCGCCGAGGAGGTTGAAGGAGAGGACCGCGATCATGATCGCCATGCCCGGGAAGATGGAGATCCACGGCGCCGAGCGGAGCGGGGAGCGGCCGTCGTCGACCATCACACCCCAGGTGGCGATGGGCGGCGGCACGCCGAGCCCGAGGAAGGAGAGCGAGGCCTCGGCGAGCATGGTGGCGCCGATGGCGAGCGAGCAGTGCACCATCACCGGCCCCATCGCGTTGGGGATGAGGTGGCGGAAGAGGATGCGCTGCGCGTCGTATCCCAGCGCGCGGGCCGCCTGGACGAACTCACGCTCCCGCAGCGAGAGGACCTCGCCGCGCACGATGCGGGCGATGCCCATCCAGGAGGTGACGCCGAGCACGACGACGATGAGCAGGATGCCGAGCGCGCCCTGGGTGCGGAACAGGCCGACGATCGTGAGCAGCAGCACCAGGCGGGGCAGCGACAGCAGCACGTCGACCAGGAACATGAGCACGCGGTCCACCAGCCCGCCGAAGTAGGCGGCGACGGCGCCCACGGCTGTGCCGATGGTGGCGGAGAGCCCGACGGCGATGAAGCCGATCGAGAGGCTGATGCGCCCCCCGAAGAGGATGCGCGACCACACGTCGCGGCCGAGCTCGTCGGTCCCCATCCAGAACATGGCGCTCGGACCCACGGCCTTGGGTCCCGTGTCGACCGCGTTGGGGTCGAAGGGCGCGATCATCGGCGCCAGCAGGACCAGCAGGACCAGGAACGCCACGCCGTACGCCCCGAGCATGCCCGTGGTGTGGCGCAGCAGCGTGCGGCGGAAGATCTCGCGGTTGCTGTTGAAGGCCTCGTCGTCCAGCTGGCGGGGCGACACCAGACGCCAGGCACCGAACCACAGCGCACCTGCCAGGCCCGCCCAGGTCACGAGCGCGACGATGGCACCGGGGAGGATCCGGCCGGTGGTGGGGTCGGTCAGGACGGCGCCCAGGCGCGTGAAGCCGCTGACCGTGGCGAGCAGCCACACGCCGGTGAGCAGCAGCATGCCGATACCGTGCACGGCCTGCCCCGTCAGGAGGTGGCCGAGGCCCGGCAGGAGCAGGCCCGCGCGGGCGAGCGCCGGAGGTGCCTGCTGTTCGTGGCGGACGACCCGGGTCACGGTCAGCCCATCTTGATGCGCGGATCGGCCCACGCGTAGGAGATGTCGGCGATGAGGTTGCCCGCCGCGACGAGCAGCGAGAACACGTAGAACATGGCGATGAGGACCGGGGTGTCCTGGGTGTAGATGGCGGTCACGATCTCACGCCCCATGCCGGGCCACGCGAAGATGGACTCGATGATGACCGAGCCGCTGAACAGCGCGGGGACGGACAGGCCGATGAGCGTGATGATGGGGAGCATGGCGTTGCGCATCGCGTGCCGCAGGATCACCGTCCGCTCCCGCAGCCCCTTCGCCCGCGCGGTGCGGATGAAGTCCTGGCGGACCACCTCGAGCATGCCGGACCGCATGTAGCGGGCGACGCCGGCGCTGCTGGCCAGCGCCATGCCGAAGCCCGGCAGCAAGAGGTGCTTGAACCGGTCGAGCATCTGCTCCGGGAAGGCCATGTACTCGTAGGAGATCGGGTCCTTCATGTCGGTCGCGGGCAGCTCGAGCAGCGTCACCCAGTGCTCCGACAGCGTCCCGACCTCGCCGAGGTGCCGGATCCACTCGGACCAGAGCAGGGCCGCGAAGAGCTGCAGGAGCATCGCGTACCAGAACTCGGGCATCGAGTAGAGCACGAGGCTGCCCACGGAGAGCGTCGTGTCGAGCGGGGTGCGGTGGCGCACCGCCTGGAGCGTGCCGATGGCGACGCCGAGCGGGAACAGCGTGCACAGCGTGGTGAACGACAGCAGGAGCGTGTTCGGCAGCGCGGACTGGACGATCTCGAGGACCGGCCGCCCCGTCGCCATGGAGCTGCCGAAGTCGAACAGCACGAGGTTCCTGAGCATCGCGAGGTACCGGACCCAGGCGGGGTCGTCGAGGTGGTACTGCTCGACGATCAGCTGCTGGAGCTCCGGCGGCGTGTCAGGCGTGAAGAACTTGTCGGCGACGGTCCCCGGCGAGAGCTCGAGGAGCAGGAACACCAGGGTGACGACGCACCACACCAGCGGGATGGCCAGCGCGATCTTCCGGACGACGTACTTCCACACACCGCCCTCGGATCAGTGCTTGTACTTGACCTTGTCAGCGGGAACTTCCCACTGGTCGAGGCGGTTCAGCGTGGAGAGGATGTCGATCTTCACGTTCTCGAAGCGGCTGTCGATGGCGACGATCTCGTCCTGCCACCACAGGAACAGGTACGGCTGATCCTCGTAGATCTTCGCCTGCATGTCGCGCCACAGCGGCGCCGAGTCCTTCGGGTTGCTCGTCGCCAGGCCCTGGTCGATCAGCGCGTCCACCTCGGGGTTGCAGTACCCCGTGAAGTTGAACTCGCTCTTCTTCTCCGGCGAGTCGCAGTGCCAGATGTCGCTCGGGTCCACGAACAGACCGGCCGACCAGCCCGACAGCGCCGCCTCGAACTTGCGCTCGCGGAGGTCGCTGAAGAACGAGTTGGACTCGATCTTCTCGATGTTGACCTCGATGCCGACCTTCTTCATGTCGTCCTGGAAGCGGGCGGCCACGTCGGCCCGGCGCTTGTTGCCGGTGTTGGTCGTCAGCTTGAAGGCGAACTTCTGTCCGTCCTTGTCCAGGACGCCGTCGTTGTCGGAGTCCTTCCAGCCGACCTCGGCGAGCAGCGCCTTGGCGGCGTCCGGGTCGTAGGCCAGCGGCTTCACGTCGTCGTTGTGCACGCCGCACAGCGCCGGCGTGATCGTGCCGATCGCGGGCCGGGCGTACTTCTCGCCGGTCTTGCTGGTCAGGACCTTCTCGATCATGCCGTTGATGTCCGCCGCCATCGCCATGGCCTTGCGGACGCGCACGTCGTTGAACAGCGGGTTCGAGAGGTTCCAGCCGATGTAGTCCTGGGCGCGCCAGCCCTTGCGGACCAGCCGGATCTCCGGGTGTTCCTCGCGGATACGGTCCGCGTCGGCGACGAGCAGGCCCTCCATCAGGTCGATCTTGCCGGCCTCGAGCTCGATCAGGCGGGCCGAGTACTCGGGGATGACGCGGAAGATGACGCGGCTCAGGTGCGGCTTGTAGCTGTCGGGGCCGCTGAAGTTCGGGTTGGGCTCGAGCACCAGGCGCTGGTTCGGCTCCCACTTCGCCAGGCGGAACGGCCCGTAGGACAGGGGCTCGTTGTGCTTCGGGTGGCCGCGGAGCGTGGCGCGGTCGGCGTCGGCGAACACGTGCTTCGGGACGAGGCCGAGCCCGACGTGCGACACCTGGGTGTCGCGGTCGTACGCCGTGGTGAAGTGCCACTCGATGTGCGTCGCGTCGATGATCTTCGGCCGTGCGTCCGGGGCGAGGCGCTCGACGAACTGCAGGCGAGGGGACTTGACGGTGGGGTCTGCGACCAGATCGTAGGTGAACGCGATGTCCTCGGCGGTGACCGGGGTGCCGTCCTCCCACTTGATGTCGTCGCGCAGCTCCATCCGGAGGATCTTGCCGTCCTCGTTCCACTCCCAGGTCTTCGCGATGCCGGGGAGCTTCTTGAGCGAGCAGTCGAACTCGCTGTCGATCAGCGGGAACTCGAGGTTGCCGATGACCGCGCTGTCGGCGGAGGTCTCGTTCAGGATGGGGATCAGCTGGCCGATGTCGGACTGCGCGCCGATGACGAGCGTGTCCCGGGTCCCGGCCACCTTCCCGCCACCGTTCCCGTCGACGTGGGAGCCGCCATCGCCGCCGCTGCATCCCCACAGTGCGGCCAGCGCCACCATCCGAACCATCGGACCTCCAAGCCGCGCAGGTGTACCAGGGACCGGGTGCGGTCCGCAAGGCGCCTGCCGGCGTGGTCAGGGCCTGCCGGGGATGCGTCCCCCCACCACGCGGGCGATCCCCTGGAGGTCGTCCCAGGTGCGGATGTCCACGAAGCCCGCTCGCCGCAGGAGGTCCGCGGCGCGCCCGGCCTGGTCGTGGCCGATCTCCATCAGCAGTCCCGTGCGGGCGCGCTGGCTGGCCTGCGTGACGAGGCGACGCACCACGTCGAGCCCGTCGCGTCCACCGTCGAGCGCGCGCCTGGGCTCGTGCTGGCTGACCTCGGGCATCAGCCCGTCGATCTCACCGGTCGGGATGTACGGCGGGTTGCTGACCACCCAGTGGATGGGGCGGTTGGCGGGGATCGCGTCGAGGAGGTCCCCACGGAGCACGCCCACGCGATCCGTCAGCCCGAGCGTCGCGACGTTCTCCTTCGTGACCGCGAGCGCGTTGGGGTCGAGGTCCACGGCGTACAGCCGGACGGCGGGGCGCGCGTGCGCGATGGCCAGGCCGACGGCACCCGACCCGCAGCCGATGTCGGCGACGTAGACCGGTCCGGGGTCGTCCTTCGGCACCTCTCCGAGCAGCGCCTCCACGAGCGTCTCGGTGTCGGGACGCGGGTCGAGCACGCCGGGCCGGATGACGAGCTCGATGGCGTGGAAGCCTCGGTGGCCGAGGATCCAGGACAGGGGCTCACGGCGCCCACGCCGCGCGACGAGGGGCCGCAGCTCGGCCAGCTCCGCGGTGGACATCGGCCGGTCGTGCGCGAGGTAGAGCTGCAGCCGCTGGACCTTCAGGACGTGGGCGAGCAGGAGCTCGGCCTCCAGGCGGGGGGAGGTGATGCCCTTGCTGCGCAGGAAGCCCTCGGTGCGGACGAGGATGTCGACGAGCGGCGCGGGACCCTGATCGGAGGCCATCAGACCAGGTCCTGGGCCTCGAGGAGCTTCGTCTGGTACTCGGCGGTCAGGGCGTCGACCAGCTCTTGCAGATCGCCCTCCATGACCGCGTCCAGCTTGTACAGCGTCAGGCCGATGCGGTGATCGGTGAGGCGGTTCTGGGGGAAGTTGTACGTCCGGATGCGCTCGGAGCGGTCGCCCGTGCCGACCATGGCGCGCCGCGCGGCGGTCTCGGTCGCCTTCTGCTCGGCCTGCTCCTTCTCGAGGAGGCGGGCCTTGAGCACCCGCATCGCCTTGTCCTTGTTCTTGTGCTGGGACTTCTCGTCCATGCACAGGACCGTGATGCCCGTGGGGATGTGGACGATGCGGACCGCGCTGTCCGTCGTGTTCACGGACTGGCCGCCCGGGCCGCCCGCCCGCATGGTGTCGATGCGCAGGTCCTTGTCCTGGACGTGCACCTCGACCTCGTCGGGCTCGGGCATCACCGCGACGGTGGCCGTCGACGTGTGGATGCGGCCCTGGGCCTCCGTCGCCGGCACGCGCTGGACGCGGTGCACGCCGCCCTCGAACCGCAGGAGCTGGTACGCGTCGGCGCCGGTGACGCCGCACACGACCTCCTTGAAGCCGGTCAGGGTCTTGCCGCTGCCCCCGCCCACGGTGACGGTGCTCGTCGACATGATCTCGAAGCGCAGGCCGTGCGCCTCGCCGAACCGCTGGTACATCCGGAACAGGTCGGAGGCGAACAGGCCCGCCTCGTCCCCGCCGGTGCCGGCTCGGATCTCGAGGAGGAGCGGACGCCCTTCGTACGGATCGCGGGGAAGCAGCAGCAGCCGGATGCGCTGGGTGCTGTCGACCAACGCCTGGTCGAGCTCCTCGATCTCGGCCCGCGCCAGCTCGCGCATCTCCGGGTCGCTCTCCTCCGCGAGGAGCGCCTTGGCCCCCTCGAGATCGGACTCGAGCTTGCGGTGTGCGTGCCACGCCTCGACGATGTCGCGGACGTGGGCGGCCTCGGTCGCGACCTCGCGCAGACGGCGACCGTCGCTCGCGACGGCCGGATCCATCAGCTGACGATCGAGCGCCTCGAGTCGGACTTCGAAGGCGGCGAGGCGCTCGAACATCGCGGAGGTTCCTGTCGAACGTCAGTTCGAGGAGCCGAACCCGTACTTCCGGTTGAAGCGCTCCACGCGACCCTCGGTGTCGAGGAGCTTCTGGGTGCCGGTGTAGAACGGGTGGCTGGTGGCGCTGATGTCGATCTGGACCAGCGGGTACTCCTGGCCCTCGAACGTGCAGGTGTCGCGCGTCTCGATGCAGGAGCGGCTCAGGAACTCGGTCCCGTTGGACACGTCGCGGAACACGACGAAACGGTAGTTCGGGTGGATGTCGGCCTTCATGTTCGTCACCGAAGCCGCCGGCGCCCGCAGGCGCGGTGGGCGTGAGAGAGGACCGGGTCACGTCACCCGCGGCCCGGCGTGTGTCAAGGCCTGCTGGGGACGCTGGGCTACGGACGTCGGGCTACGCAGGCTACGGGCTACGGGCTACAGGCTACGGGCTACGGGCTACGGGCTACGGGCTACGGGCTACGGGCTACGGGCTACGGGCTTCAGGCTTCAGGCTTCGGTAGGTCAGCGCCGAGGCGACGAAGCCCGTCACCACGAAGTCCAGCCCGATTCGGCCGTGGAAGACGACACTCCCCGCGGCCGTCACCAGGACGGACGACGCGATGGTCATCGACGCGTGGTCGTGGGGGTGTGATCCACGACCCGGTCGCTCCGCTCCCGGCCCCCTCACCCTGTGGGGCAGAGGAGGAACGAGCTCCATTCCCCTTCGCCCCGCTTCGGTAGCCAGGTCGTCGGCAACGTCGGTGGGAGCAGCGCCGCGGTCGAAAGCGCCGAAGCGGCGTCGGAGGTGGCCAGCCCGTGGCCCGAAGCCCGAAGCCCGCCGCCAGCCCGTAGCCCGTAGCCTGTAGCCTGTAGCCCGTGCCCGAAGCAGCTACTTCGCCTTGGCCTTCGCCCGGGGAGCGGGGGCCGCAGCGACGGGAGCGACGGGACTGCCGTTGGCCTCGGCCACGAGCTTCGCGGCGTCCTCCACCAGATCCCCGGTCAGGGTGCTGCGGAAGGTGCGGCGGCGCTCCATCTCCTCGTCGGCCAGGAGACGCTCCTCGCGACGGGTGCCCGTGCGGCGGAGGTCGATCGGCGGGCGGATGCCGCGGTCGGCGACCTCGCGGGAGAGCGTCAGCTCCCAGTTCACCACGTCGCGGAGGTCGTCCAGGAGGACCCGGTCCATCTCGTGGTCCAGGTCGCCGGAGACGGCGCCGATCACCGTGAGCGATCCGCCTTCCTCGAGCGCGCGGGCGGCGCCGAGGTATCGACGGATGCGGTGCAGCGCCGCGGTGTCCACGCCGCCCACCGTCCGTCCGCTGGGCGGGAGCTCGGCGAGGCAGAAGCGGAGCAGGCGCGTGAGGCTGTCCACCAGGAGCACCGCGTCGTCACCGCGCTCGACCATGCGACGCGCGCGCTCGAACACGATGTCGGCGACCTGGACGTGCCTCGCCGGAGGCTCGTCGAACGGCGTCGCCACGATCTCGGCGCGGCTCGAGGTGCGCCACTCGTGGATCTCCTCGGGGCGCTCGCCGACGAGCAGCACCGTGACGAACAGATCCTCGTCCTCGGTCATCAGCTCGGCCATGCTGCGCAGCAGCTCGACGCGGCCCGTGCGGCCCGGCGCCACCAGCAATCCGCGCTGGCCGAGGCCCATCGGGGCGGCGAGATCCACCACGCGGAGCAGCGGGTGCCGGGCGAGGGGGAGGCGATCGTCGGGGTAGATCGCGGTCAGCGTGTCGAACGAGGGGGGCTCCTGGCCCGGCGCCTCGCCGTTGACGCTCTCCACCCGCAGCAGCGCGAGGTATCGCTCGCCCTCCTTCGGAGGACGGACGAGCCCGATCACGGTGTCGCCGGTCTGGAGCTTGAAGCGACGGATCTGGCTCTGGCTGACGTAGATGTCGTCCTGACCGGGGAGGAAGTTGTCCTGCGGGCTGCGCAGGAAGCCGAAGCCCTCCGCGTGGACCTCGAGCACGCCGCGGCCGAACGCCGACCCCTCCTGTTCCCCGACGCGACGACCGATCTGGAACACGAGATCCTGGCGGCGCATCCCCTCCGCACCCTCGATGTTCAGCGCTCGGGCCTTGTCTCTCAGTTCCGCCGAGGTGGTCTCGTGGAGCGCCGGAAAGTCGACGGGCATGCGGAACCTGGGGAGGAGTTTGGGGGAAGGAGGGGAACGAGGTGGGACCTGGGCGGCTATTATCGGCCGCTGACACCCGACTGTCAAGAGGCTAGACCTCCGACCGCGAGCGGGGCAGCGCCTCCGCTCCGGTGAGGAGGGTGGATGTGGTGGCTGCTGGCGCCTTCGTGCGCGCTGGTCAAGCTGTCGTCGATCGGGCGGTCCTACCCGGTGATCGAGGGGGAGATCGCCGTGGGATCGGTGCCGCACGCGGTGACGATCACCCGCGACGTCCACGGCGTTCCCCATGCCCGCGGGGAGACCGAGGCGGACGCGTGGTACGCGCTCGGCTTCGCCCACGGCCAGGACCGGCTGTTCCAGGCGGATCTCAGCCGCCGGGTCGCCTTCGGCGAGCTGACGCCCTGGTTCGGTGAGCGGGCGGCGGACGCCGAGGCCTTCATGCACCTGCTCGACCTGCGGGCCCGGGCCGAGGAGACGCTCGCACGGCTGGACGAGCCCACCCGGACGATGCTCGAGGCCTACGCCGCCGGCGTCAACGACGCCGCCACGGCGAGCAAGGCTGCCCCGATCGAATACCGCTTGCTGGGCGTGGAGGTGGAGCCCTGGCGGCCGGCGGACTCGCTGGGCATCCTGTACCTGTTCTCGTGGACCCTGGCGGACAACCTGGACCGCGAGCTCGCCGCCTTCGAGCTGCGTGATCTCGAGCGGGACACGCTGGACCGGCTGTTCCGGAGCTCGCCGCTCGACCCCGCGATCGAGGAGAGCTGGGACACGGTCGCTTCGGCCGAGGTGGGCGCCTTCACCCCCGAGTGGGACGCGTTCGTCGGGCTCCTCGGTGGAGCGCCGGACCAGGCGCAGGCCTCCAACAACTGGGTGGTCGGGCCGGAGCGCTCGGCGGACGGCTTCCCGATCGTCGCCAACGATCCCCACCTGCACCAGGCCGTCCCGTCGCTGTGGTACGCGGCCGACATCGCGGGCGGGGCGCTGCACGTCGCGGGGGCCACGCTCCCCGGCATCCCGGGCTTCCCCGTGGGCCACGACCAGCGGGTCGCCTGGGGCCTGACGAACATCATGGCGGACACGGTCGATGTCGCCGTCGTGAAGCGGGACGGTGAGCTCGGCGCGATCGTGGGCGGCGCCCGCGAGGAGCTGCAGGCGGTCACGGTCGACGGTCGCACCCAGTACCGCACGTCCATCGGGCCCGTGATCACCGCGATCGACGCCCCCTACGTGATGGTGATGCGCTGGCACGCGCTGTCGGTCGAGGACGAGACGGCGCGGATGCTGCGCGAGCTCGCGCTGGCGCGGTCCGTCGACGAGGTGCTGAGCGCGTCGGGGCGCCCGATGGTGGTGGCCCTGAACCTGGTCGCGGCCGACGTCGACGGCGACTACGCCTGGCAGACGGTGGGCTCGATGGTGCGGCGGCGCGGCATCACCGGGCGCGTGCCGTACCCGGCGTGGGAGGCGGATCTCGGCTGGGACGGATGGCTCGAGCACACGCCGGGCGAGCGGCGTCCCGAGCGAGGGTACGTGGTCTCCGCCAACTCGCGGCCAGACGACCCGATGGCGTCGGAGCTGTCGACGTCGTACGTCCCGCCGCACCGCTTCGACCGCATCAGCGAGCTGCTGGCGGCCCAGACCTCGGCGACCCCCGAGGACCAGCAGCGGATCCAGCTCGACCGGCAGGAAGGGGACGCGCGGACCTACCGCGACGCGCTGCTCGAGGGGGTCCACCCGGCGGGCGAGGACGCGAGGCGCTGCCTGGAGTTGCTGCAGCGGTGGGATCTCGTGGCGGACGACCGGTCCGCCGGGGCGGCGGTCTGGGCGCTGTTCGAGCGCGACGTGGTGGAGGAGGCGCTGCTCGACGATCTGGGGCCGGATCGCACGCGCGTGGCCATGTCCGTGTTCTCGCCGGGCCGCTCGCTGCTCGACGCCGACCAGCTCGACGGCTTCGTGACGGACCGCCCGGCGGTCGTGGGGCGCGCGCTCGAGCGGACCTGCCAGCAGCTGCGCGAGGCGCTGGGCCCGGACCCCGCCCACTGGACGCTCGGCGCCCTGCATCCGCTGCGGCTGCACCACCCGTTCGCGGACCGCGCGCCCGCGCTCCTGAAGTCGTGGAACATGACGGAGGTGCCGTCGGGCGGGACGTACGCCACGGTCGCCGCCGCCGGCTACTCCTGGAAGGGTGCGGGGGAGCTGCCGGTCACCGGCATGGCGAGCCTGCGCGTCGTGATGCCGTTGTCGGACCTGGGCGCATCGACGCTCGTGCACCCGGGCGGTCAGTCGGGGCAGCCGCGCGACCCGCTGTACACCACCCACTACCCACACTTCGTCGCCGACCAGACGCTGCCGCTGTGGTTCGACGACGAGGATGTCGCCGCTCACGCCGCCTGGCGCCTCGTCCTCCGTCAGGAGTGACGGACGAGGACGTGCTCGATGCTGAGCGCGACCTTGCGACCGCGGTCCGAGGTCTCCTCGAGCCGGTCGTACAGGTCCTTCCAGGACACGAGCACGCTGGCGTCGGGGCGCGCGGTGAAGAGGGTCCGCAGCGCGTTGCGGTGCAGCGTGTCGATCGTGTCCTCGAGCTGCTTGGCCTTGCCGGTGGCGGCGCGGATCTCGACGGGGTTGAGGCCCTTGACCACCTTCACCGCCTTCACCAGCGCCTCGACGAGCTCGCGGCAGGAGACGGCCATGTCGACGAGATCGGGGCGGATCTCGGTGACGGCGTAGACGTCGAGCGCCTCCGCGAAGCCCTCGTAGTGGTCGGCCACGTCGTCGATCTCGGTGATCAGGCGGTGGATGTCGTCGCGCTCGAGCGGCGTGACGAACGAGGTGTCGAGCCGCTCGAGGCAGCGCGCGGTGATCTGATCCGCCTGGCTCTCGAGCTCGAACACGTCCTTGAGGGCACCCAGATCGAAGGGCTTCGCCATCACCGCGCTCTCCACGCAGCGCGCGATCTCCAGCACCAGCGCGATCGCCTGGTCGAAGTCCTCGAAGTAGCTGTCGTTCTTCGGCATCAGGGAGAAGCCCATCGGAGACCTCGTCAGGTGAGCGCGTCGATGACGACGTAGCAGAGACAGGACACGCCGGCGGCGGCGGGGAGCGTCAGGACCCAGGCGGTGAGGATCTGGCCGGTCACGCCCCACTTCACGGCGCTGATGCGCTTGGTGACGCCGACGCCGGTGATGGCGGCGGTGATGGCGTGCGTGGTGGAGATCGGCATCCCGAAGCGGCCCGCGATCTGGATGACGGAGGCGGCCACCGTCTCGGCGGCGAACCCGTCCAAGGGGTCGAGCTTGACCAGCTTCATCCCCATCGTCTTGATGATCTTCTTGCCGCCCGAGAAGGTGCCGAGGCCGATCACGGTGGCACAGGCGAGCTTGACCCAGAGCGGGACGCCCGCGTCGGCGGCGATCACGCCCTCGGCCACGAGCCCGAGCGTGATGATGCCCATCGTCTTCTGGGCGTCGTTGTGGCCGTGCTCGAGCGCCATGTACCCGGCGGACAGCGTCTGCAGGATCCGGAAGGCGCCGTTGACCTGCCAGGGGCCCTGGCCGACCACCCGCCGGATGACGGCGATGGCGAACGGCGCGCCGGCGATGCCGTAGGCCCACCAGGGGAGCTCGACGTGGGCGAGCAGCTCGAGCGGCGTGCCGATCAGCACGTGTCCGACGAAGCCGAAGAAGCTGGCGAGCATCACGAAGCTGAACGCCCAGATGCCGATCTTGACCGGCAGTGCCTCGCGGTCGTGGACCAGGCGGTAGAGCACCGTCGACACGAGGGCGGCGACGGCGAGACCGGCGACGGGGGAGGCGACCGTGGGCACGATCACCTTCTTCATGATGGCGGCCCACTTGATAACGCCGAGCGACCAGGACGCCCCGAAGCCCGCGCCCACGAGGCCGCCGATCAGCGCGTGGCTCGAGCTGCTGGGGATGCCGAACCACCAGGTGAACAGGTTCCACAGGATGGCGCCGAGCAGCGCCGCGAGCACGAGCTCCTGCGAGGCGATGCCGCTGTCGACGATGGAGCTCATCGTGTCGGCGACCTTCGTCTCGTAGATCAGCCCGCCGACGATGTTGAGCGTCGCCGCCATGGCGAGGGCCACGTTCGGGGACAGCGCGCGGGTGCCGATGCTCGTGGCGATGGCGTTGGCGGCGTCGTGGAAGCCGTTGGTGAAGTCGAAGAAGAGGGCGACGACCACGACGGCGATGAGCAGCAGCGACACGTCCGGCACGGTTCACCTGGTGCGAGGGGCGTTGGGTAGCCCGGCACCCCCGATCGTGCGTGCTGCGGGGGTTTCGCGTCCCCTCGGGCCCTCGGCCGGTCACCGGGACGATGGCGGGCTCGTGGCGGTGTTCGCTGGCGTTGTAAGCGGGTTCTATCGGTCCCTGTCGGGAGGCGTGGTCCCCGCCGACGCACATCCGTCACCGTCGTGGCCGGGCATCGACCCCGCGGTGGCCCGGGCGGCGCGTGGGTTCGACGCGACCCGCACGCTCTCCGGTGACGATTGCGTGAATCCTGCTCAACGGACCGGGTCGGGCGGGAACGGATCGCCCCGGACGACCACGCCCAGGAGCCGGTCGGGCCCCGCTGGCGACGCCGTGATCACGATCTCGTCGATGGGTGTCGGCGGACCGATGCCGACCTCGCGTGGCCCGCGACCCACGAGCTCGGTCGCCACGAGCTGCCCGCCATGCCGGAACGCCACCGTGGCGCGCGTCGCCTTCTCCAGGCGCACCCACACCCGCGCACCGGTCAGCGGCACCTCCGGGATCAGGGACACGCCAGGGGGCAGGAGGTCCAGCGGCGGCTCTCCGACGCTCGGCGCCCAGGCGACCGGGATCCGCAGGGGCAAGCCCGGCGGGAGGCGGCACCGCGTGGCGTCCGCCGGCGCCTCGACGCGCCTGACGGTGATCGAGCGCACGAGGGTCTCCACCTCCGAGCGCGCCACGACGACGACCCGCCGGGGACCGGTCAGCGCGAGGACCTCGCCGCCCGGGACCCCGCAGCCGAGCGTCACCTGGACCCCGGGCGTGTCCGCGGACGCCGTCCAGGCGCCGGTCCCCAGGAGCAGCGTCATTGTCCGCACCTCGCCAGGGCGGACGGTCGCCACCACCCGGCCCTCGCCATCGACGAGCGCAGGCTCGCCCTCGGCCGCGAGCCACCCGCCGGGGACGGTGACCTCGTCCTCGGTCCGCTGCTCGCCGAGCAGGCCGTCGCGCCGGACGTACCAGTAGCCAGGGTTGCCATTCGGTTGCGCCCGGACCGCGAACGGAGCCCACCCGTCGGCGAAGATCGGGCTCTGCGTCAGCTGCACGGCGCTCGTGAACAGGGCGTCCGGCTGTCCGCGCGGCAGGCCGAACGTCACCAGGTCGGGCCGGCGGGACAGGACGTAGTCGCCGTTCCCGAGATCGTGGCCGAGCCACTTCCCGCCGAACCGCTCGGGGGGATGCAGCGCCAGCCAGCGGTCGTTCAGGCCGAGCATGTCGACCACGGGGAGATCCGTGAAGTAGGGGAGGGTCCCGGCGCTGTCCACCGCGATCGTGGCGGGGCGTCCGCCCGTGGCGCGCAGGACCGCCGCCGCGAAGGGGACGCCTTCCCACTCCCAGCGCTCCGCCGACGCGCGGTGGTCGGTCGGATCGAGGGTCGTGGCCAGCAGCGCCAGCGCGGGCAACGTGGTCAGCGCCACACCCCGACCGAGCGTGAGCGTCGTCGCCGCCGCACCCTCCGCCGCCAGCAGCGCCAGGACGGCGAGCCCGGGCACGAGCTGGCGCCAGCCGGGGAACAGGTCGCCCCCGACCAGCGCCACGTAGACCGTCCACACCACCGCCACCGTGGCCGGCGGGATCCAGCGGTGGCCCCGCTCACGTGCCGCCAGGGCGCCCAGCGCGCCGCCCGCGACCTGGGGCGCGCTCCACAGCAGCCCCTCGGCCGCCCACTGCACGCCGAGCCACGCGCGCACGGCCGTCAGCGAGACCTTGGCGCGCGCCGTGTTGGGCACGATGTCGCCGTGCCAGCCCACCCGGAACGCGAGCTGGGCCACGCTGGCCGCGACCGCCGGTGTGAGGCAGGTCAGCGCGCTCGGAGTGCCCCGTCCGGGACCCAGGGCGAGCCACCACCCGAGCGCGGCGGCGACCGGGAGCACCACGCCGTCCGCTCGGAGCCACGTCGCAGACGCGAACGCGAGCGCCGCCAGGGCGGTGGCGCCGCGCCGGGAGGTCTCGTGGGCGTGGACGGTCGCGACCAGCCCCACCAGGGTCACGCCTGCCAGCGCCGTGTGCTCGAGACCGCCGATCGCCCAGATCGCGAGTGGCCCCGTCGCCGCCAGCGTCGCCGACCCGGCCAGCACGCGGCGGGGATCGGGGCGCAGGGTCGTCGGGTCCAACCCCACCGCCACGAGGGCGGCCACGAAGCCCGCGAGGCCGAGGGCTCGCATCGCGTCGATCGGATCGACGCCCACGGTGTGGAGCGCCGCCGTCGCGAGCACCCAGAGCAGGTCGCTGTACCCCTCCACCCGGTCGGCGTCGTTCCAGGTGAGGCCCGAGCCCTCGGCCAGACGCTTCGCGTAGCGCGCGGAGATCAGCGCGTCGTCGGCGAGGAACGGAAGCCACCACCACGCGTGGGCGAGGCCGAGGCCGACCACCCCGAGCAGCAGCGCCCAGGCCCGCGCGAGCACGCCTACCCGAGCATCGAGAGCAGGGTCGCCTCGTCGATCACGGGCACTCCGAGCTCCTGCGCCTTCGCGAGCTTGCTGCCCGCCTTCTCGCCAGCCACCACGTAGTGCGTCTTCTTGCTCACCGACCCCGAGGTCTTGCCGCCGGCCGCCTGGATGCGGGCCTCGGCCTCGGCGCGCTCCAGCGTGGGGAGGGTCCCGGTGATCACGAAGGTCTTCCCGGCGATCGCCTCGACCACAGAGGCCGCGGCGGCGGGCGCATCGAGGGGGGTGAAGGCCACGCCGAGCGAGCGCAGCGCGTCGATCTCGGCCCGGTGGGCGGGGTCGCGGAAGAACGCGGCGATCTCGTGCGCCACGACCTCGCCGATGCCGTGCACGCCGAGCAGGTCGGCGTCGCTCGCCGCCATCAGCGCGTCCAGCGTGAGGAAGTGCCGCGCCAGGTCGCGAGCGGTCGCCTCGCCGACGGTGGGGATGCCGAGCGCCGTGATGCAGCGCTCGAGCGGCCGGCCCTTGCTGATCTCCAGTGCGGCCAGGAGGTTGTCGGCGCTCTTGCCGCCCATGCGCTCGAGCGTCAGCAGCTGGGAGCGGGTCAGGCGGTACAGGTCGCTCACATGCTTGACCAGACCGCGATCCACGAGCTGGTCCACGAGCTTCTGCCCGAGCCCCTCGACGTCCATGGCGCCGCGGCTCGCGAAGTGGCGGAGGCCGGCAACGAGCTGCGCGGGGCAGGACAGGCGGTTCGTGCACCGCATCACGGCCTCGTCCGGGTCGCGGTGGATCTCGCCGCCGCACACCGGGCAGGACGACGGGAACACGACCTCGGGGCGGGAGGCGTGCTCCTCGTCGGGAACGGCCCGGACCACGCGCGGGATCACGTCGCCCGCGCGCTCCACGACCACGTGATCGCCCTCGCGCAGGTCGAGCAGGCGCACCTGGTCTTCGTTGTGCAGCGTCGCGCGGCTCACCGTGACACCGCCGACCCGCACCGGCCGGAGGTTCGCCACGGGCGTGATCGCGCCCGTCCGTCCGACCTGGAAGGTGACCTTCTCGAGGAGCGTCGTGACCTGCGGGGGAGGGTACTTGTACGCCACCGCCCAGCGGGGGGACCGGGTCACGAACCCGAGCTGCTCCTGGAGCTCCACGTCGTCGACCTTCACGACCGCGCCGTCGATCTCGTAGGGCAGGTCGTCGCGGCGGTGCCTGAGGTCGGCGATCGCCACGATCACCTCCTCGATCCCCTCCACCCGACGGTTCAGGTCGTTGGTCGGCAGCCCCCAGGCGCGGAAGCGCGCGAGCCACTCGGTGTGCGACGGGGAGGCGGCGGTGCCCTCGGCGAGCCCGTGGCTGTGCGCGATGAACTGCAGGGGCCGCTCGGCGGCGAGCTTGGGGTCGAGCTGGCGGACGGCACCCGCGGCGGCGTTGCGCGGGTTCTCGAAGGCCTTCTCCCCGCGCGCGACGCGGTCGGCGTTCATCTTCTCGAAGCCCGCCAGGAAGAACAGGATCTCGCCGCGCACGGACACCCAGGAAGGCACGTCGTCGCCGTGCAGCCGCGTCGGGACGCTCCGCATGGTCCGCACGTTGTGGACGATGTCCTCGCCGACCTGGCCGTCGCCCCGCGTGCCCGCGCCCGTCAGCCGGCCGTCCGCGTAGACCAGCTCCGCCGCGAGCCCGTCGAGCTTGGGCTCCACGACGTAGGCGATGTGCTCGGGGGCGGCCGCGCCGAGGAAGCGTCGGCAGCGCGCGTCGAACTCCCGGAGCTCGTCGTCGGAGAACGCGTTCGCGAGCGACAGCATGGGGACGCGGTGCGGGAACTCGGCGAGCCCTTCGACCGCCGGGCCGCCGACCCGTCGGGTCGGGGAGTCGTCGCGCACGAGCTGGGGGAAGCGGGCCTCGATGGACTCGAGCTCGCGATAGAGGAGGTCGTACGTCCGATCGTCGATGACCGCCGCGTCGTGGCGGTGGTACAGCTCGTTGTGGTGGTTGATCTCGGGCACGAGCTGGTCGAGACGGGCGCGCGCGCCGGCCTCGTCGAGCTCCCCCACGCGGGCGGCGATGGCGTCGGGATCGAGGGTGACGGCGTCCACGGGGCCTCCTCCGGCGAGCCGGCGCATCGTGCCACGCGGTGGGTCAGCGGTCGACCTCGAGGCCCACGGACAGCGAGGTCCACGGCACGACGTCGAGGTGCGCGTCGGCGTCGGGGTCCAACGCGGCGACGTGCAGCCGCCCGCTCGCGGTCGCCGTCCAGCCGCGCCCCAGCACGATCCCCCCGGTCGCGTCCGGTCCGGCGGCGAAGAACCACCACCCGAGCGCGTCGCCCGCTGGGGGCAGCCACACGAAGCTCGGCCCCAACCCCACGCGCCCGCGGAAGATCCCGCGATCTCCCTGCCAGCCGGCGGAGGCCGTGGCCCATCCGACGAAGCGCCCCTGGTCGAGGCCCGGGTGGGCGGCCGAGCCTGCGCCGCCGGCGCTGAGCGCACCGACGAGGCCGTGTCCCACGGGGCCGTCCCGCCGGTCGGTGAGCACGAGCTCGGTCCCGAGCGCCCCCGGACCGATCGCGTCGCGGAACGGCGCGCTGCCGACGGCGACGGTGCGCAGGCCGAGCGAGGAGGTGGGGCCCTGGGCGAGCCGCGCCACCTCGTCGACGCTGTACGCGTGGCCGCCGGCGAGGCGCAGCGTGCCGTCGACCCGCGTGCCGCCCTCGCTGTCCCGCACGACCACGTGGTGTCGTCCGGGCGCGATGGGCAGCGTCCCAGGGAGGAGGCCCTTCTCGCGGCCGTCGACCACCAGCGCCGCACCAGCGAGGGGGTGGTGCTCCGTGGGGTAGAGGTACACCAGCGCCCGATCCGCGCGGCGCCGCGCGCCCTGCTGCCCGGAGAGCACGACGTCGGCCTGGCCCACCACGCGGAAGGTGGCCTCGGGCACCTGCGCGCCCCCCGTGCGGTCGATCGCGCGCCCACGGGCCCAGTCGTGCGCCTCCCAGGCGGTCAGGACGCCGTCCCCGTCGCGGTCCGCCTCACCGAAGCTCCAGGTCATCGCGTCGAGGAGGAACCAGGTGTAGACGCCGTGCCCGAGCGTGTCGTCCTCGCGTGCCGGGCGGCCCGCGCTGGTGGCGAACAGGTGCGCCTCGCCCTCGCCGATGCGACCCGCGGGAGGCGCGAGCGCGTCGTCGGGCCCGGGGCCGGCCTCCGGATCGACCACGCTGCGGCCGTCGCCGTCGAAGCACGCATCCACGATCAGCGCCTTGCGCGACGGTGCGAGCGAGCCGAAGAAGGCCTGCAGGTCGGCGAGATCGAGCGCGGTCGTGGGCAGCGCGCCGGACCGGGCGTCGCGGGGCAGCAGGTACCGGTGCCAGGTGCCCTCGGCGTCGCGGGCGCGCGTGCCGTGGCCGGAGAAGTAGACCACCAGCACGTCCCCGGAGCGCGTCGTGTCGCGCACGCCGCGGAGGGCCTCGAGCACGCCCGCGCGATCGGCGTCGGCGCCGGTCAGCAGGCGGACCTCGTCGAACCCGCCCACCTCGTCGCTGCGGAGCGCCGCCGCCACCGCCTCGGCGTCGTCCCCCGCGTGGTGCAGGGCGGGGAAGGTGGGATCCCCGTAGTCGTCCACCCCCACGACCACCGCGACCCGGCGCGGATCGCGCGCCTGCTGGAGCGCGGCGAGCGTGGTCACGGCGGGCTCGAGACCCTTGTCCACCTGGACGGGGGCGCGGTGAGCGCACGCGAGGAGGAGGCCGAGGATCAAGGGGACCAGCGCAGGGTGAGGGTGGTTGTGGCGCAGCCCGGCCCCCCGGACGCGAGCGCCTCGGGGGAGGAGCACGCCAGCAGCTCGTAGCGCAGGGGGCCCGACCGGCCATCGGGACGCCAGGACAGCGGGATCTCCCCGCCGACGACGGCTTCACCGTCGACCTGCCAGTCTCCCGACGTCGGCCAGACGACCCGGTCCTGCTCACGGAGGACCGCCCACGCCGGGCGATCGGTGCGCGCGAGGAACACCACGCGCTCGTCCGGGGCCACCGCACCCTCGCTCCCCAGCGCCCGCGGCGCCCCGGTTCCCTCGGCCACCGCCTCCAGCGCCACCAACGGCGCGGCGCCGAGCCCCCGGTCGCGGGTCGTCGGGCCGGGGCGCACGACCACCGCGATCAGCAGCCCCGCGGCCACCGCCAGCGCGGCGCTCGCGACCGCCAGGCGACGTCGGTGCGCGGCCTGCTGTCGCACCCGGGCATGGACTGCGGACACGGGCGGTGGGGTCACCTGCCGCAGCGCTTCGAGCGACGGGATCTCGGTCACCGGACCTCCTCGGGGATCAGGTCCCGGAGCAGCCTCCGGGCATAGGAGAGCTGGGAGCGGACCTGCTGGTCGGTCAGGCCCAGGATCTCGCCCACCTCGCGGGCGGGGAGCTCCTGCACGACGGCCAGCAGGACGATGGCGCGATGATCGACGGGCAGGGCGTCGACGGCGCGGGCCAGGGCACGCTCGCGTTCGCCGCGGAGCAGTCCCTCCTCGGGATCGAGCGCAGTGGCCGCCGTCCGGCCGAACAGGCTCAGCACGCGCGCGGTCCGCGTGCGGCGGCGGAGGCGGTCGATGCAGGCGCGGTGCGCGACGGTGAAGACCCAGCTGCGGAAGGAGCCCTGCGGTCGGGCGCGCCCCTCCACCACGCGGGCGAACGCGTCCACGCAGATCTCTTCGGCCTCCTCGCGCCGACCGAGCATCCGCAGGCAGAAGGCCGTGACCCGGCCCGCCCACCTGCGGTAGAGCTCGTCGAAGGCACGGTCCTCCCCGTCCGACCAGGCGCGCAGGAGCTGGTCGTCGCTTCGCTCGGCGGCGGGGAGAGGAGCGTTCAACGGGAGCGCCGGCGCCGCCCCAGGAGGAGGAGCGGCAGCGCCGCCACGACCGCGTAGCTGCGACCGGTCCCCATGCAGCCGATGCCGCCGAGATCGCCGTCGTCGTCGTCGTCGCCGTCGAGCCCGCTGTCGTCGGTCGTGGTCCCCCCGCAGTGGGCGTCCATGCCGTCGCAGTCCTGGTCCAGGCCGTCGTCGCACAGGTCGTCGGCGCCCGGGTGGACGGTGGGGTTCGCGTCGTCGCAGTCGTCGGTGGTGAAGCCGTCGCCGTCGAGGTCGTCGGTCGGCAGCCCGCTGTCGGGCGTGGTCGTGGTGCCGCCGCAGCCCTCGTCCACGAGGCCGTCGCAGTCTTCGTCGCGGCCGTCGCAGGTCTCGATGGCGCCGGGGTGCACCTCGGGATCCGCGTCGTCGCAGTCGTCGGTGGTGAAGCCGTCGCCGTCCGCATCGGCCGTGGTGGTGCCGCCGCAGCCCTCGTCGACGAGGCCGTCGCAGTCCTCGTCACGGCTGTCGCAGGTCTCGGTCGCACCGGGGTGGACGGTCGGGTCGTTGTCGTCGCAGTCGCCGTTCTGGGCGTGGTAGCCGTCGCCGTCGGCGTCGATCGCGAAGGCGGCGGCGGGGGCGAAGAGGAAGGCGAGGGTCGTCAGGGTTCGCATGTCGGCTCCGGGTTCGGCTGTACAACGTCCGAGGCGCGGCGACGTGGAAAAACGATCGTGGTACACCAGCAGGGATGCTGCGGCCGGACCTCTCCGACGGTGCGCTCCCGCGTTTCGAGGGGTGGGAGACCCTCGAGAAGTTGGGGGAAGGCGGGATGTGCGTGGTGTACCGCGCGCGTCCCGAGGGCGGAGGTCCGGAGCGGGCCGTCAAGGTGCTCACCGACCGATCCAAGGCGGCGATCCGGCGCTTCATGGACGAAGGCCGTCTGCTGCAGCGCATCGACCACCCGAACGTCGTGAAGGTGCACGCGATCTCGGACGACGATCGGCCTCCCTGGCTGGTCATGGACATGCTCGGCGGGCGGGACCTCGAGGAGACCATGAAGGTCGAGGGGCCGATGGATCCCGAGCGGGCGGCGATGCTGTTCGCGGACCTCTCGTCGGCGCTCGCCACGGTCCACGCGGCGGGCGTCCGGCACCGGGACATCAAGCCCGCCAACATCCGACTGGGCGACGACGGGATCGGGCGGCTCATCGACTTCGGCATCGCGCGGGACGCGAACACCGAGCGCGTGACCCGCAGCGGCCTGGTCGTGGGGACCGCGTCCTACCTCCCGCCGGAGATCTTCACGGAGGAGGACGCGAACCAGGTCCAGGACACCGAGGCCGCCGACGTCTACGCCCTGGGCCAGACGCTGTGCGAGCTGCTCGCGGGCAAGCCGGTGCACGGCGGGCGCGAGCGGGGCACCGAGGCGTCGCTGCTCGTACGCATCATGCGCGACAAGCTCGATCGCGACTTCCTCGACCCTCGTGACTTCGGGGTCAAGGTGCCCGACGGGCTCTGCCGCGTGGTGCGTCACGCCACGATGCGCGAGCCGCAGGAGCGCCTGCAGAACGCGAGCGATCTGGAGGCCGAGCTCCGGTCATGGCTCGAGTCGCGCCGATCGCAGGCGTCGATGGCGCCGCTGACGCGCATCGACCCGAGCACCCTGGCGGCGCCGCTGCCTCCCACGCCGAGCGCCGAGGGGTTGCCACCGGCCCGACTGGAGCCGCCGCCCACCGTGTCGCCGCCGTCCAGCGCCACGCCGGCTCCCGCCGAGCCGACGAGCCGTACGGGGGCGGTCGCCACCACCGCAGCGGTCGGCGCGGTCGGCGCCATGGGCATCGCCGGCGTCGGCGTGATCGCGGCCGCGGTGGTCGTCTGCCTCGTGCTGCTCGGGGTCGCGGCCTGGATGTTCACCGCGAACAGCGACGAGTCCCGGCTCCGCGCGGAGGTCGACCGTCAGGCCACCGAGCTGTCGCGCTGCAGGCCCTCCTCGGAGATCGCCGAGATCGTGCTGGTGCTGACCGTCGAGGACCACCGCACCCGCTCGGTGACGGTGTCCGGCGATCCCGGCGGCCGCATCGGGCGCTGCGCCGAGCGCGTCCTCGAGCGGCGCCGGTGGACGGTCGGCGGGCCGATCACCGTCGAAGTCCCGGTCCAGTTCCGCTAGCCGCCACCGCGCGCTGGATGGCGTTCTCGAGGTCGGCGCGCTCGAAGGGCTTCTGCAGGAGCGGCCCCTCCGTCGGCGGGTTGCCCATCTCCCGCGTGTACCCGCTGACGAACACGATCGGCAGCCTGGAGTGGAGCTTGCGACAGGCCTTCGCGAGCTCGAAGCCGTTCATGCCCGGCATGAGCACGTCGGTGACCAGCACGTCCGGCGGCTCGGCCTCGACCATGCGCAGGGCGTCCTCGCCGCAGTCCGCCTCGATCACGCGGTACCCGCCCGTCGTCAGGAGGCGACGCAGCGCGCGGCGGACGGTGGCCTCGTCGTCGCAGACCAGCACGAGCAGGCCCTCGCGCATCGGCCCGGTCGCGGGCATCGGATGGACCGGGGTCACCGCGCTCTCGGCGAGCGGCAGGACCACGTCGAAGGTGGTGCCGCGGCCCTCCTCGCTGCGCACGAACACGTGCCCGCTGGACTGCGCCACGATCCCGTGGACGGAGGCGATGCCGAGCCGCGCGCGCGACTCCACGGGGTCGGGGGAGAACGGTTCGAACATCGTCGCCAGCTCGCGGGGGCTCAGCGCCCTCCCGCCGTGCGTGACCGAGAGCACGACCTGCGGACCGCAGCCCTCCGCGAGTCCCCAGGCGGCGCGCACCACACGCTCGTCGCGGTGACCCACCTCCATGAGCAGGGCGCCGCCGTCGGGCATGGACTGCGCGCCGTGCAGACCGAGGTTGATGATGACCAGCTCGAGCTGGTTGGGATCGGCGAGCACCACGCAGCCGGGCTCGGCGTCGGTGCGGACGGTGATGTCCGAGCGGAGCAGGCGCCGCAGCACGGTGTGGGTACGCACCAGGAACTCGCCCAGGTCGATCTTCTCGGGGCTCAGGACCTGGCGCTGGCCAAAGGCCAGGAGGTGGCGGGTCAGCGTCGCTCCGCGCTCCACCGCCTCCAGGATCTGGTCGACGGGCTCGCTCCAGTCGCTCGGACCGTCCTGCTGCAGCTCGGTGGCGCTGCCTTTCACCACCATCAACAGGTTGTTGAAGTCGTGGGCGACGCCGCCGGCGAGGCGACCGATCGCCTCCAGGCGCTCGGCTTGCGCGAGGCGTTGCTGCAGGTCGAGGAGCGGGGACAGGTCGGTCGACGAGACGAGGCGGCGCCCGTCACCGAGGTCCTCGATGCCCACGCGGACGGGTACGAGCGTGCCGTCCGGTCGCACCGCCTTCGCGGCGGCGACGTCGACCAGGACCGCGAAGCGCTCACCGATGAGGGCCTCACGGTCGCGGGCGAACAGTCGGCAGGCGGACGCGTTGGCGTCGAGGACGCGGTCGTCGGCATCGAGCACCAGCAGACCGTCCGTCGCGGCCTCGAACACGCCTCGCCAGTGCTGCTCGCTCAGCCGCAGACCTGCGACCAGCGACGCGCGGTGCTGGACCTCCCGCTGCAGCTCCTGGTTCCGGGTGCGCGCCCGCCACACCATCCAGGCGCCGTAGGCGGTGAGCGCCGCGAGGGCGCCGAGCAGGACGGACAACCGGGTCGCCGGCCGCTCCCACAGGGACGGCTGCAGCTCGAACGTGGCGCTCGCGGGCTCGGAGAGGACCCCGTCCTCGTTGGCGGCGCGGACCTCGATCCGGACGGGGCCCGCTGGGAGGTTGGCCAGGCGTACGACGCGCTCGGCACCGACGTCGGTCCACTCGACGGACGGTGTGGCGCGGATCTGGAACCGGGCGAGACGGGGCGCGCCCAGCACGGAGGCGGTGTACCGGAGCATGGTGTCGCGCTTCCCCGGTGGGATCACGGCACCTTCGAGGGGCCACGGACGCCCATCGACCACCAGCTCGTCGATCCGGACACCGGGGGCGACCGGGTTGGTCACGGCCTCGTGGTCCGGCTCGAAGCTCACCACCCCGTCGATGGTCGAGAACCACAGCCGCCCCTGGTCGTCCTCGCCCACCGAGGGTGAGGAGCCCCCGTTGCCCTCGCCCGACGGAAAGAGCCTGGCGCGGACCAGGTGCGCGTCGTCCCCCGAAGCCGCCCGCGCCAGGTCGTCGAAGGACACGCGGGAGACACCGCGGTTGCCGTTGATCCAAAGGTACCCGTGGTCATCGTCCAGCAGCCCGGAGGCGATGTCCTCGACCAGCCCGTCGCCGCGTCCGAGGCGCGCGACGACCGCGCCCTGGCGCACGAGGACCAGCCCTCCTCCGTAGGTCCCGAGCCAGGTGTCCGACCCGCGGAACAGGATGCTGCGGACCTGGGCGCTGGGCATGCCTTCCGACGTTCCGAGGTGGCGGGTGCCGTCGCGATCGACGATCACCACACCATCGAGCACGCCGAGCCACATCGCCCCGTCGGGCGCCACGGCGATCGCGCCGACCACCCGATTCCGGAGCTGGTCCACCTCCCGCAGTCCCCGGCCATCGAGGACGTAGGCGCCTGCTCCCTCCGTGCCGATCCACAGCTCGTCCTCCCGACGCTCGAGGGCGAGCACGCGAGCGGGCAGCGCGACGCGCTCGTCGGGGCGTCCCAGCGGAGCGAGCTCCTTGCCGTGGGCGACCCACAGGGTCCCGTCCGGATCGAGGTGCATGGCGGAGGCGTCGCACCGGTCGCCCGCCACCGGCGTGCCCTGCAGGTCGACGAGCCGCCCGCAGCCCACCGAGCTCAGGACGGTGTCCCGCCAGGGTTGGACGAGGTGGGTCGGGAGCCCGGGGAAGTGCCGCTCGAACGGCATCTCCGTGACCCTGACCAGCCCCTGCTGGTCGGTGCCCGCCCAGACGTTGCCCTCGCGGTCCTGGAACAGGGAGCGGACGCCGCCGAGTCCCTCCCACCGGGCCACCTGGACCAGCTGGTCGCCGTCGAAGGGAGCGAACAGCTCGAGCGCGTCCGTCGCCCCGAGCCAGAGCCGTCCGCGGTGGTCGACGAGGACCGAGCCCAGCCCGACGGCGTGCTCTCGCACGCGCTGCGGTTCGCCGTCACCGGCCAGGGTCCACAGCCCCTCCGCGGCGAGCACCCAGAGTCGTCCCGTCGGCTCGGCCGCGATCTCGATGACGTCGGGCACGTCGATCCATCGACCCTCGGGTGCGAGCAGGCGTTCGCCACCGGCCCACACCCGCCCGCCGATGCGCTGCACCTCGCGGAACGAGCCGTCCGTGGTCCTGGTCTGGCCGGCCGGATCGACCGTGATCAGTCCCTGCTGCGTGGCGACGTGGACGCCGTCGCCGTCCGCCAGCAGGTCCCACACGACGGCGTTGCGCCTGCGGTCCGGCAGCCGGGTGACGACGGTCGCACGATCGTCATCGAGTCGCGCGACCACGCCGTACTGCGTGCCCACCCACACCGCGTCGTCCGGACCGACCGCGACCGCGGTGATGCGGACGTCGGGCACGCCCAGCGTCGACCCTGGATCCACCACCTCCATGTGGAGCCCGTCGAACCGCGCGAGCCCACCGAACGTCGCGACGAGCAGGAAGCCGTCGCGGTCCTGCGCCAGATCGGTCACCGAGCTCTGCGGCAGGCCCTCCTCGATACCGAAGGCCTCGAAGGCGAAGTGTTCCGCGAGCGGTCCGCTGGCGTCGATCGGGTGCACCAGGGGGCTCCTGGACTCGCGGCGAGGTGGCCGATCCTATCGTGGGCCGGTCCCTCCTACCGCACCGCGTCGCTCGACACTGACGCAAACGGCGTGAGGGACAGCGCTGCCGCGATCGTGAGCGGCGCGAGCCAGATCGCGGTCAGGCGTCCGAAGGGGAGCCCAGCGCGTTCAGCGCAGCTCGGCGACGGGCACCATGGGGGTGTCGGGCAGTGCGGGCTGGTCCTCCAGTCGCAGCCGGCCTTCGCCCGAGAGGATCCGGCTGGCGTCCAGCGCGAGCCAGGGCAGCCAGGCATCGCGTCCGTCGTGCGGGCCTCCCTGGACGACGCCCATGCAGCCTGCGTCGTCGCAGGTGTAGATGCTCATCGACCCGATCTCGGTGTCCAGCGAGGGGATCTGTCCCACGGGCGACTCGCTCAACGCGACCAACAGCTGATCGGGGCTACCGAGCCCCAAGCGGTCCGCCAGGCGCTCGTCCAGCCGCCAGGCACAGCACGGTCCCGGCACCGCCTCGACCGCGTCGGGGACCTTCAGGGGTTTCAGGCCCATTCGAGCGATCTCCTCCTCCGGCAGGTCCACGAGGCCCCGCGGCCGCCAGTCCATGCGCCGCAGGTTGGTCGTTCCGTCCGGATGGAACAGCACCAACCAGGGTCCGTCCTTGCGCATCACGCTCCAGGCGAGGACGCCGACGAAGTCGACCCACTGACCCGTGGGAGGCAGGCGTTCCTCCGGCGGCAGTCCCCAGTCGGGGAGGGTGGCCGGGTCGTCCTGGAGGGCGCCCTGGTAGGCCTGGGCGGCGGACCGCAGCCAGTCCGGAACGAGCTCGCCCACTGGGACCACCGGGACGGGGACGTTCGCGTCGAGGTCGGACCACCGGAACGCGAGCGATGCACCCTGGTGCATCCCGAGGTCGTCGTACGGCTCGTTCAGCAGGGCGCCGACACAGCCCTCCTCGTCGCACGTGCGCAGACCGAGCCACGGCAGCTCGGTCATGATGCTCCCGTCGTCCTTGCGTCTCCCCACGACCACGCGCAGATCGTCGGGGTAGTCCGGGTGCAGGCGTCCCACGAGCCGTTCGTCGGTCCGCCAGTGGCCGTAGAGGGTGCCCGGAGGCGGCTGTCCCTGGTAGCCCTCGACGAACGGAGCCACGGCCGGGAGGCCCGCCTCGGCGGGGTTCAAGGTCAGCGCGCCGGCGGGCGCCCACGACAGTCGCCGGATCCGGATCCGATCGGTGTCCGGCTGCACCCTGGCCGAGAGCCCCTGCTCCGCGTCGACGTAGACGTAGGCGACCTCGTCGCCCACCTGGATCCATGTCCCCGTGGCGAGGAGCTGCGGGTCTGCGGCCGGTGCCCACGGCCCCTCGGCGCCGGTCACCTCCATCCCGATGGAACGGGCGCCCGCGTACCCCTCGACCCCGCCGCGGACCGACTTCGAGCATCCCAGCGCGGTGACCAACACCAACGAGAACCAGCGTCTCTGCATTCGCCCTCCATGCGGAGGAACGCTACCACCTCGGCACAGAGGCGCGCCCGGTGACCAGGTCGGCACTCCATCCCCCTGGCGCGGGGCGTCTCCAGGCCGGCTCGCTTCGCGTCGGGTCGCGAACGGTGGCGAGTGGGTACGCACGGACCCCTACCGGAACGTGAAGCCCTCCTGCACCAGCGCCTCGACCTTCTTCCCATCCTTCCGAGGTGGGAAGTACTCCCACTGTTCGACGGCCGTCGCGATGACGGCCCTGAACGTGTCCGGGCAGCCGTCGACACGAATCAGATGCACCCGCCCGGTTCGTTCGATGTACAGGGTGGCCATGCACCGGTAGCTCTCGCCGCCCGGAATCGGTGCGGGAAGGACCGGAGCCACCCTCCGCTTCAGCACGACCTCGCTGTGATGGAACCGCACGGCTCCCGCGGGGACCGGTGGCTGCAGCTCGGGCCAACCTCGCGCCGTGTCCACATCAGCCCATGGAGTGCCCGCAGGGAGCCACTCGGACCCGGTCGCGCGCACGAGCGGCCGAACCGCGAGGGGCGTCCCCCGCGACACATCGATGTGTGGACGCCACATCGACGAGGCCGTGTCCAGGTCGACCCCACAGGTGGGGTCTGCGGCCACCGTTCGCCAGGCATGCGACAAGGAGGGCTCCGGGCAGGTCCCATCGGTGGCCAGCAACGCAGTCGCGGCCGGACACCCTACGAGCGCCGCCTCCCATCCCTGCACCACGTCGCCCCCCTGCGAGCCCGGGGCAGCGGGCCACTCCATCGGGAGTCGGGTCGCCTCCACGACCTCGAAGAGGCCTGGCAGGGGGCCCACCAGCGCGATCACCTCGTCCACGGGAAGATTCCGGTCGATGGCCACGTACCGGGGTGCCTCGGGGCTCGGCTGGGACCCGACCGTCCACACCGTGCCGGGGGCGTGCTCCGCCACCGGGAGCGGCCCGATGTCGGCTCCTGGCACGTTCACGGGTGCGACGCCGAGGTCCTCCCACGAGAGGACGTCGACGTGGCTTCGACAGCGGACGAAGGCCGGCTGGGACGCCTCGGGCGACGCAGCGACGGCCAACATGGTCAGCAGGGTGTGGAGCACCAGGAACCTCGACCGAAAGCTCGATCCTTGGGGGGCCATCCAACGAACGCGTTTTCGTCGTTCAGACCAGCCTCCACGCCTCCAGGTGACTCCCTACAGCACGTCGAAGCGGCTGAACTCCATCGTGAACTGCCCGCGGCCGCGCGTGTTCGAGCGCAGGGCGGTCATGTAGCCGATGAGGTTGGACAGGCCGCACTCGCCCTCGATCCGCGTCTGGTCGCCCTCGGAGTCGTGGCCGGTGATGACGGCGCCGCGCGCCTGCAGGTCGCCGAGCACGCCGCCCGTGTTCTCCTCGGGGACGACGACCTCGAGCTTCATGATGGGCTGGAGCACCTGGCCGCCGGCGGCCTGGAGCGCCTCGCGCACGCCGCTGGCACCCGCGATGCGGAGCGCCTGCGGACCGCTGCCGGGCCCGAAGGTCTGCACGCCCTCGATGACCACGTCCACGTCGACCAGCGGCGAGCCCTCCAACGGGCCGCCCGCCAGCGCGTCGCGCACGCCCTGCTCGACGGCAGCAGCCTGCTCGGGCGTGGGCACGAGCTCGGGGGGCTCCCAGCGGACGCGAGAGGCGTCGACCGTGACCCCGGCGCCGCGTGCGGCCGGCGTCACCCGCACGGTGCAGCTCGCGTGCAGCTGGATGGCGCCGCCCGGTGCGTCGATCGTGCGGTCCACCGTGCCCGTGGCCACGCCGCGGCCCTGGATGGTCTCGCGGTGCACCACGCGCGGACGCCCGGCGACCACCTTCACCCCGAACTCGCGCTCGATGCGCTCGAAGACGATCTGCAGGTGGAGCTCGCCCATGCCCTTGATGATCTTCTGGCCGGTCTCGGCGTCCTCCTCGAAGCGCAGCGAGGGGTCCTCCTCGCAGACCTTCGCCAGCACCTCGAGCATCTTCTCCTCGTCCGAGGAGGACACCGGCTCGATGGCCAGCCCGAGGACGGGGTCGCGGGCGTCGATGCGCGCCAACAGGAGAGGGGCCTCGGGGTGGCAGAGCGTGTCGCCGGTCGTCGCGTGGCGCAGGCCGGCGATGAGCACGATCTGGCCGGCGTGCGCGTCGTCGATGCGGGACTTCTTGTTGGAGTCCACCTCGAACACCCGCGCGGCGCGCTCGACCTGGTCCGAGGTCCCGATGCGCACCGCGTCGCCCGGCCGCAGGATGCCGCGGAACAGCCGGACGAAGCAGTGCCGACGGCCCTCGAAGAGCTGGACCTTGAACACGAGCGCGGCGAGCGGTCCGTCGTCGGTCATGTCCACGCGCTCCTCGCTGCCGTCCGCCGCGTGCGCGATGGCGGGCGGGCGCTCGAGCGGGTTGGGGAGCACCTTGATCACCGAGTCCAGCAGGATCTGGACGCCCCAGTTACGGAGTGCGGAGCCCGAGAACACGGGGCGGACGATGCCAGCGATGGTCAGGCGCCGAAGGACGGCCCACACCTCGTCGTCGGCGATGTCCTCCTCCATGAGGACCTTGTCCGCCAGGGCCTCGTCGTGCTCCGCGAGCGCGAGCAGGAGCGTCTCGCGGTACGGCGCGAGCTTGTCGGCCTCCCAGTCCTCGAGCGGGCGCGTCGCCACGTTCTCGCCCTTCTCGCCGGAGAAGACGTACGCCTGGCGCTCGATGCAGTGCAGCACGACCTTCTCGTCCGGCAGGCCGACGGTGACCGGCACCGGCGCGTCGCGGAGGCGCTTCGTGATCTGCTCGAGGACGCGGTCCAGGTCCGCACCCGGGCGGTCCATCTTGTTGACGAAGATCATGCGGGGCACGGCGTGCTTGTTGGCCTGCCGCCACACGGTCTCGGTCTGCGGCTCCACGCCCCGCACGGCATCCATCACGATGATGGCGCCGTCGAGCACGCGCATCGAGCGCTCGACCTCGATGGTGAAGTCGACGTGGCCCGGGGTGTCGACGACCTGGATGAGGTGGTCCCGCCACGGACACTGCGTCACCGCCGCGGTGATCGTGATGCCGTGCTCCTGCTCCTCGGGCATCCAGTCGGTGTGCGCGGCGCCGTCGTGCACCTCACCGATCTTGTAGGACGCACCGGTATAGAACAGCAGGCGCTCGGTCAGCGTCGTCTTGCCTGCGTCGACGTGCGCGGCGATGCCGATGTTCCGGACCTTGTCGAGGTCGGTCCGCGCTCCCGTCTTGGCCATGGGGGGTCCTCCGCGCCCGCCGGTAACCCGTCACTGGAGCCGGTGCTTCGCGAGCAGATCGCGCACCGTACGGGTCCGGTGGTGCACGTGCCCGAGGCTGCGACTACCGAGGTCGAAGGCGCGGTGGAGCAGCGCGGCGGCGAGGTCCCGATCCCGGTGTGCGACGGCCTGTTCGCCCTGGCGCTGCAGCAGCTCGACCTCGAGCTCCACCGCGGCGATGGTCTTCGGGTGCGTGGCGCCGAGCGAGCTGGTCAACAGGCTGACGGCGGCGTCGAGCCAGCCGAGCGCCTCGTCGGACCGGTGGCTCTCGAGGCAGAACCGACCGAGCTCCACCTGCTGCTCGGCGACCTCGACGCTCGCCGGGCCGTGCAGCGTGCGCAGCGCTTCCAGCCCCTCGAGCAGCAGGCCCTCGGCCTCCCCGGCGCGACCGCGTTGGAGGTGGATGCGCGCCATCGAGCGCAGGCGGTTGGGCAGCTCGGGGTGCGGTCCACCCTGGCGTTTTCCGAGCTGCCGCGTCAGGCGCAGGGCCTCGTCGATGCGGCGGCGCGACTCCTCCATGACGCCGCTGCGGTCGAGCGCGAGGCCGAGCTCGAAGCCCACGGCGGCGCGGCGCTCGTCGTCGTCTTCCGGACCGAGGGCCGCGTGGACGGGGCGGAGGTACTTCACGGCGTCCGCCCAGCGCTCGAGCGCGGTGCAGGCCGTGCCCGCGAGCTGGGCGCGCAGGACCGTCCGGGGCGCCGTCGGACCCTCGCGCTCGACGGCGTCCTGGTACGCGGCGACGAGCAAGGGCAGCGCCTCGGCGGGGCGCCCGAGCTGCATGCGGACCTCGCCGAGCTGGGCGGCGACCTGGCCGACGGCGTCCGGCTGGTGCTCCTTGCGGATGCGCCACGCGGTGTCCAGCGCGGCCTCGGCGTCCTCGAGGCGCCCCTCGCGGACGTAGTACCCGGCGACGTTCTGGGCCGCGACGGCCACACGCGGGTCGCGACCGCCGGCGACCGAGCGCAGCTGCAGCCAGGCGGACTCGAGCATGGGGCCACCCTCCGGACGCCCGGCGCGCAGCGCGATGGCGCCGAGCATGGCCGCCTCGAGCAGGGTGTTCGGATGTTCCTGCCCCAGGGTGGCCGTGCGCACGCGGACCAGCGCCCGACCCACGGCGATGGCGACCCGGGGCTGCTGGTGGGCGGCGGCGAGGTCGCGGGCGGCGGCCAGCACCCGCAGCGGCCGGTCGGTCGGGGGGAGGGAGGCGAGGAGCTGCGGCGGGACGGTGCGGACGAGCGCCTCGAGCGAGGGGGCGCCGGACTCCGCGAGCAGCGTGCCGACGCCGTCGCCCAGCAGCGCCTCCAGTTCGTCCAGCAGCTCGCGCACGGGCCCTCCCGGGCGGAGCGTATCAGGGGGGAGGGGAGTCCGAGCTACCTCAGGCCGCCGCGCCTGCGGATGAGCCACGCCAGGCCCGCGCACACCGTGATCCCGAGGATGAGCAACGGCGCCCGCCACAGCGCCGTCTCCGTCCGCGAGTGCACCGTCCGCACCGCGCCCGGGTCGCGCAGCACCGGACCCTCCTCGCCGGGCCCGTGCAGCACGCCGTCCGAGCTGCGCGCCAACCAGCCCAGGAACGCCTCGTCCGGCGCGATCTCGTCCATCTCGGGGTCGCGCGTCGTGACGGCGAAGACCGTGTCCGCGTCGCCGACGGGCTGTCCGCCGCCGTCGGTCACCATCGCCGCCACCCGGTGCGTGCCCGGCCGGGAGGCCTCCGTGACGAGCACCAGGTCGCCGTCCGCCGAGGTCTTGCCGCGCAGCGTCGACCGCTTGCCCTCGTTGTCGACGATGACCTGCACGTCCACGCCGGGCATCGGCGCGAAGCCGGGGTCGCGGGCCTGGACGACGATGCGCACCTGCTCCCCGACGGCGTAGTTCTCCCGCGCCGTCTCCACCGTCACCCGGCTCGTGGAGGCGTCCTTCATCAGCCAGCGGAGCGCGTTCTTCCAGAACCGCAGGTACACCTGGTTGCCGCGGCCCAGCGCCGCCTCGGACAGCGACCAGCGCCAGCTCGTGTCGACCGTCAGCGCCATCGTGCGACCCTCGCGCACCTCGCGGACGGCGAGCACGGGGAGCGGCTGCCCATCGGCGTCCTTCAGCGTCGGGTGGGCGAGGAGCACGGCGGCGTCGGGCTTCGCTCGCGCGACCACGTTCGTGCCGTCGAGCGTGTGCAGCCGCGACCACCACAGCTCGTTCTCTGCCGCCTCGGAGACCACGCGCGTGATCGGGTGGCGCGCACCCTCGGCCGTGAGCGAGACCTGGAACGGGCGTTCGTCCGGCGTCTCGCGCTGCACCAGCTCGACCGGCAACACCTCCGCCAGCGGCGTTCCCTGGTACTCGCCGAGCCCGAACGAGCGGTCGCCGCCCAACATCACCAGCGCGCCGCCGCCCTCGACGTACTTCCGGAGGTTGTCGAGCAGCTCGGTGTCCCGGTAGTCGAAGTAGGGCTGGTGGTCGAAGTTCTGGAAGACCACGACATCGAAGGACCACAGGTCGTCGCTGAACAGCCGGTCGTACGGGAACTGGATGAGCGAGAGCTCGCGCTCGTCGTACTGTGAGTGCAGGTCCTCCCGGGTCCGGAGGATGAAGAAGCTCACCAGCTGGACCGAGGGGTCGTCCTTGAGGAAGCGCCGGAGGAACTTCACGTCCCACGAGGGCGCCCCGGCGACCTGGAGCACGCGGATCCGGTCGCGCACGACCTTCACGACGACCGGCATCACGTTGTTCGCAGGGACCGCGTCGCCCTCGTAGATCGGGACGGACACGGTGTATGCGAAGCGCCCCGCGTCCTCGGGCACGACCTCGAAGCGCACCTGGCCGCGACCCTCGGCGTCGAGCTTCACCGGCTGCTGGGTGACGACCGCCCCGTCGCGCGACAGCGTCGCGTTCACCGTCCGGCCCGCGAAGCCCACGCCGAGCACGTCGGCGGTGATCGTGAACGGCGCGCGGATGAACGCGTAGCCGCCGGTGTCGATGGCCCGCACCGACAGGTCGACCACGTCCTTGCGGCTCCCCACCTGGTAGATCGTGAGCGGCCCCGGCAGGCGCGGCGGCGTGGGCTGCTCCTCGGACAGGAAGCGTTTGCGCAGCAGACCGCGGTCGAGGCCGTCCGTGATCAGGACGACGCCCGCGAGGCGCTCGCCCGCCACCCGCTCCGACAGCGCGTCGAGGGCGCCCTCGAGGTCGGTCCCGGGCAGATCGTAGGCGTCCGGGGCCCCGATCGCGAGCTCGGTGCCGAAGTGGTACACGTCCACGTCGCCGAGCTCGGCCCGGACCGCGGCCAGCGCGCTGTCCGCCTGCTCGGAGCGCGGCGAGCCGTCCTCGACCACCCCCATCGAGCGGCTGGCGTCGACCAGCGCGACGATGCGGCCCGGCTCGGGGTGACCCTCCTCCTCGACCCACACCGGGCCGGAGAGCGCGAACACCAGGCCCGCGAGCGCCAGGGCCAGCAGGCCGAGCTCCCCGACCGCGGCGAGCGGCGAGCGACGGCCCGGGAGCGCGGCGGCGAACACCGCGAGCGCCGCCACCGCCGCCCACAGCAGGGCCGTGCTCGAGCTCGTGAGCTCGAGGTGCCCTCCCGGGGCCAGCGTCCCACCCAGCCAGAAGGCGCTCACTCGAGCCTGCCCTCCTTCATGAGCTGACGGACGTGCGCCTGGTCCTTCTTGTAGTTGGAGGTCAGCGCGTACAGGACGAGGTTGATGCCGAGCTTGATGGCCTCGCGCCGCTGCCCCTCGCCACCGGGGACGCAGGAGTGGGCGGGACGCCCGTCGTCGCCGCGGTCCAGCGCCCCCGACAGATCGTTCCGGACGTAGACCAGGGGCGTCATGTTGTCGAAGGTCACGCCCTCGGCCACCGCGTACCGGTCGACGCGGCCCAGCGGCCGCTTGAGGAGGAAGAAGCTGCGGTACAGGCTGTGGTCCGACGGAAGGGGGTTCAGCGGGCGCGTCGGGAAGAGCCGATCGATCAAGGCGCGAACGGAGCTGTCGAACGGGCCGTCGCCGGCGGCGCAGTCGTCGATGAGCAGGAACCCGCCGTAGGAGAGGTACCGCTCGAGCTGCTCGGCGCCCGCGTCGTCGATCTGGAAGCGACCGTCGCCCAGCAGGACCGCGAACGGGTGCTCGAACAGGGCGGGGTCGTCGGGACGCACGCGGACCGCACGCGGCTCGCACTCCACCGAGGTCGTGCCCTGCACCTCGTAGAGCAGGCGCTTCCAGGCGTTGGGGCGGGACAGCGTGCCCGGACCGAGGTCGAGCTCGCAGATGTCGAGCCGGGTGCCCTCGCCGAAGGCCAGCGCCCGACCGGGGAGCGCCAGCGCGGCGGCTCCGGCGGCGAGCAGGTCACGACGTCTCACGGCCGCCTCCACGCGCCGAGCAGCCCCTGCACGGCGAGGACCGCCGCGGCGACGACGAGCAGCGGCCACGCCAGATCGATCGTCCGACGCAGCACCTGCGGGGCGATGGCCATCTCCGCCTCCGCGACCGACTGGTACGCGCGCACGTCGGACTCCTCGGGGTCGGTGTTGACCGCGACCCAGGCGAGCGGCGGCGCACCGTCGAGCGCCACCTGGTAGGCGCCCGCCCGCCGCGGAACGAAGGACAGGCGGCTGCCCTCGATGCGTGAGGTGACCGGCTGCCCGTCGGGGCCGAGCACCTCGGGCTCCAGCACCAGCTCCGGCAGGTCGAGCACGACGGGGTCGCCGACCGTGCCCTCGAGCCGCGCGGACCCCGCGCCGGACTCGCCCCCGAGCCAGGAGACCAGGCGCTGCACGAGCGGCATGAAGGCCGACTGCAGCGGGAGGTTGGACCAGCCGAGGTCCACCGAGCTCGTCCACACCACGACGCGACCCTCGCCGATGCGCCGCTCCACGAGCGCGGGCATCTCGTCCTCGTACCGCAGCAGCGTCGTGATCTCGTCGCGCACGTCCTGGTAGGGCTGGAAGACCAGGACGGTGTGACTCTTGATGCGCGCGAACGCGGCCCGCCCCGAGCGACGGAAGGGCGAGAACAGCGGCAGCTCGGTGTCGGGGAGCTTGAGCGGGACGCCGAGCTCGCCCGGGTCCGCGATGGAGCGGGTGCCCTTGAGCGGCGCCGGCAGGATCGAGCCCAGCGCGGCGTCGTACCGGTCGGCCGTGATCTGGTCGCCGCCGGTGATGACCAGGCTCCCGCCGCGGCGCACGAAGTCGACCAGGCGGGCGCCGAACGGGCGGGGGTCGGCGACGTTGGCGAGGAAGACGACGCGGTGCGTCTCGGGGTCGACCTCGGACAGCCCGAGCGGCGCGGTCACGTCCAGGGTCACGCCGCTGTGCGCGCCCCACGGCGCCAGCGCCTTCTCCAGGAAGTAGGTCTCGGAGCGCGTCGGCGTGTCGCCTGGGTCGCCGTCCACCACCAGCACGCGGCTCGCCCCCACGCGGGGCAGGTGGAAGTACCGCGCGTCGTCGAGCGGCAGATCCGGGTCCTCGCAGCGCACCTCGCCGACGCCGCCCTTGGCGTCCGACGGGATGGTGATGCGCTCCTCGGTCTCGCCGAGCGGCGGCAGGTCCGCGAAGATGGGGATCCGCGCACCGTCCGGGAGGGTGACCTCGCACGGGACCTCGAGCGGATCGGGGCCGTAGTTGGAGACCCGGACGGTGACCGTGCCGCCCTCGAGGCCGTCGCCGTACTTCGCCTGGGTCACGGCGACGTTGCGCGGCGGCGAGCCCGCGACCCGCTGGGGCAGCACGGAGCTGCCCGCGGCCACGAGCAGCTCGATCTCGCCCGTCGCCTCGGAGACCATGCGCGGGCCGGCCTCGTCGCTGAACAGCACGACCTCGCCGGGCTCGCCGCCGAGCAGCCGGCGCGCCTCGACCAGCGCGTCCCGCAGGTTGCTGCGGCCCGAGGTCCCCTCGATGGCCTGGATCTGGTTGATCACGCGGCCGTGGTCGCCGGTGAGCGAGGTCGTCAGGCGCACCGCCTCGTCGTCGAACACCACGAGCCCGACGAGCACGCCGTCCCCGAGCTGGCGGACGACGCCCTCGGCCTGCTCGCGCGCCCGCTGCAGCAGCGTGGTGCCCGCGTCCTGCATCGCCATCGAGAGGCTGTGGTCGACGACGACGACGACCCGCCCCGTCCGCCCGAACTCCGGGGGAGCGCCGGGGACCGACAGCTCGGGGCCCGAGGCCGCGCCGACGAGGAGCAGGACGGCGGCGATCCGCAGCAGCAGCAGGAACGGGTCCTTCACCCGGCGGCGGCGCTTGAGGCGCTTCACGACGCGCTGGAGCAGCAGCATCGCGCCGAAGGCCTGTCGGTCGCGCGGCGTCTGGCGCGCCATGTGCGCGGCGATGGGGAGCGCGGCCGCGACAGCCAGCCCGAGCGCGAGCGGGGCGAGCAGACCGACGCTCACGGGAGCCGCCTCGCGGGGAGCTCGGAGCCGAACAGGTCGAGCTCGAGCGGCAGGTCGAGGATGGCGGCGCGCAGCACCTGCTCCATCGGCAGGTCGGTCGGGACGGGGATCCAGCGGCCGCCGAAGCGGATGACGCCGCCGCGGACCTCGTCGACGTACTCCCGCACCACCTCGGCGAAGGCGCTGGCGGCGCCGACCGGGTCCACCGCGAGCTCCTCGCCGCCCTCGGGGCTGTAGAACATCGAGGGCTGGTCGTACTGGAGCTTCCACTCGCGCCGGTCGAACACGTGGAACAGCCGGAGGTCCGTGGACCGCCGCGCGAACGCGCCGAGCGCGGGCAGCCAGGTGGAGGGCTCCTCCATGCCGTCGGTGATCACGCCGACCCAGCTCCGCCGCCGCGTACGAGCGCCGACCCGCGTGAGCGCCGGGAGCAGCCCCGCCACGCCGCCGGGCCTGGCCGACGCGAGCGCGAGGAAGAGCAGCTGGACGTGGTTGCGGCCACCGCGCGGTGGGAGCGACGCGAACCGGGCGTCGGAGCCGGCGATCAGCTCGAGGCCCACCGGCTCGCCGTGCAGGTGGAGGTAGTAGGCGAGGGTGGCGGCGAGCGTGATCGCGTACCCCGCCTTGCTGCGCTCGAGGTCGGGCAGCCCGCCCGCCTCGGTCGTGCCCGCCGTCGCGAGATCGCCCGAGAGGTCCAGGATGATCGTGCAGGGCAGCTCGGTCTCGGTCTCGAAGCGCTTCACGACCAGCTTGTCGGTGCGCCCCCACACCCGCCAGTCCAGACCGCGCAGATCCATGCCCGGCAGGTACTCCTGGTAGTCCGCGAACTCGACGGCCTGCCCCACGCGCCGCGACCGGTGCTCGCCGGTCAGGAGCTCCGCCGTCAGCGTGCGCGCGCGGAGGTGGAGGTGGCGCACCCGGGCGAGGACCCGCGCGTCCCAGGGCTGCGCACCCTTCGGCTCGTTGCGGGTCGCGGTCGCCACTAGCCGAGCTCCTCCAGGATCTGCGCGACGACCTTGTCGACGGAGATGCCGGCCGCTTCGGCCTCGAAGTTGAGCAGCACGCGGTGCCGCAGCACGGCGCCCGCGACCGCGCGGACGTCCTCGAGGGTGGGGACCTCGTTGCCCCGCAGGGCGGCCCAGGTGCGCGCGCCGATCGCGAGGTACTGGCTGGCCCGCGGCCCCGCGCCCCACCGGATCCAGCGCGTGGCGTCGAGCCCGCTGCCCGGCCGGGTCGCCGACGCCACCTTCACGCAGTACCGCACGACGTCGGGGTTGGTCGGCAGCTTGCGCAGGACGCGCTGGAACGCGAGCAGCTCGGCGCCCGAGATGACGCGCCGCGCGTGCCGCGCCTCGCCCACCGTCGTCCGGCGGACGATCTCCTCCTCCTCGGCCACCGTCGGGTACCCCACGGGGACGGAGAACATGAAGCGGTCCTGCTGGGCCTCGGGGAGCGGGTAGGTCCCCTCCTGCTCGATCGGGTTCTGCGTCGCGAACACCAGGAAGGGCGGCTCGAGCTGGAAGGTGTGCCCGCTCGCCGTCACCGAGCGCTCCTGCATCGCCTGCAGCAGCGCCGCCTGCGTCTTCGGGGGCGTTCGGTTGATCTCGTCGGCCAACAGCAGGTTCGTGAACACCGGCCCGCGCACGAAGCGCAGCTCGCGCCGGCCGGTCGCGCGGTCCTCCTCGAGGACGTCAGTGCCGGTGATGTCGCTCGGCATCAGGTCCGGCGTGAACTGGATGCGCCCGAAGTCGAGCCCGACGGCCTCGGCGACGGTGTGCACCAGCAGCGTCTTCGCGAGCCCCGGCACACCGACGAAGAGGCAGTGCCCGTCGGCGAACATCGCGGTGAGCAGGAGCTCGACCACGTCCTGCTGCCCGACCACCACCTCGCCGATCGCCTCGAGCAGGGCCGCCCGGGTGGGCGCCAGCCGCTCGAACACCGCCACGTCGTCGCTCACTCGTCCTCCAACGCCTTCTTCACCGCAGCGTCCAGCCGGGCGACGTTCGCGCCGCCCGCCCCCACCACGACGTCCACGATGCGGCCGTCACGGCCCACCACGTACACCGTGGGCAGGGAGTCGACCCCATACAGGGTGTTCGTGCGCCCGCCCTGGTCGATGCCGATGGTGTACGACACGGGCGTCTTCGCGAGGAACGCGGTCACCTTGCCCCTGGCCTCGCTCGTGAGGCCCACGACCGCGAGCTCGCCCTCGTGCTCGTTCTGCAGCTCGGACAGGTGCGGCATGACCGCTTTGCACGGGCCGCACCAGGTCGCCCAGAAGTCGAGCACCAGGACCTTGCCCCGGAAGTCCGACAGCTTCATGGGCTGGCCGTCGAGCCCCACGACCTGCGCCCACGGCCGAGCGTCCTCGCCGACCGACTCGCTGACCGCGGCCTGCACGCGGGCCTCGGTGCGCGGCAGCTCGTAGTCGCCGGTGACGGTGTGGATCGGCTTCCGCTCGACGTCGTCACCCCCGCGCGACCGGATGGTGAGCAGCTTCTCCTGGGCGCGGGCGGCCTCCTCGTGCCCCAACCCGCGCTCGACGGCGACCAGCGCGCTGCGGGTCTCCGGGTCGAAGGGCGAGATGGCGGCGGCCTCGAGCAGCTCGTCGCGCGCGCGGGCCGGCTGCCCCTGCTCGGCGAGCAGCAGCCCGAGCGTCTTGTGGGAGAGCGCGAACTCCGGGTAGTCCTTCAGCGTCTCCTCGAGCTCGCGGCGTGCGCGGTCGGTCTGGCCGAGCGCGATGTGCGACTGGGCGAGGCGGTTCGAGAGCAGCGGGGAAGGGGGCTCGTCGGCGGGGATGGCCTTCGTGTACTCGACGATGGCGGCCTCGGTCTCGCCGTGCTCCCGCAACAGGTCGCCGAGCGTCACGAAGCGGGCGAGGTCCTGGCGCTCGTGCAGCAGCGGGTCCAGGTCGGTGTCGTCTCCGCCGTCGAGCACGGTCGGGAGCTCCGCGAGCTTCTTGCCCACGAGGGGCTGCTGCGCGATCCAGGCCCGCCAGCCGTCGAGCAGCGCGTCGAAGCTCGGCGCACCGGCGGCGTCAGCGAGCGCGATCCGGGGGTCGGTGCCCTCGCGGACGGCGGGGAGCGTGCGCAGCAGCACCTCCTCGCCGCCCTGCTCGAAGCAGTACTGCATCAGCGTCGCGAGCTGGGCGTATGCGAGCGAGGCCCGTTCCGCGGTGGGCAGCTTGGCGAGCGAGGGGTGCATCTCCTCGAAGGTGACGAGATCGTCCTTGGCCAGCGCGTCGGCGAGCAGGCCCTGCTGGCGCACGCTGAGGCGGAAGCGGTCCTTGCCGTCGCGCCAGCGGGCGTCGAGGTACTTCGCGATGGCCTCCTGGAGCCAGACCGGGGCGCGGTCCGCGGTGTGGTGGGCCACCATGAGGTGGATGTACTCGTGGCCGATCGTGTCCTGCCAGGGGTACCCGCGGGGGAGTGCGCGCGGCGAGGTGATCAGCAGGCGCGACCACTTCGCGAGGCCGACGACCCCCGTCGTCTCGACGTCGTCGCGGGTGAGCGAGCTCGCCGCGATGAACGAGCGCCCGTCGGGGTAGAGCTCGAGGCGGGACACGCCCGGGGGCGAGCCGCCGAGCAGGGGAGCGATGTGCTCGTCCGACCCCTGGATCGCGCCGAAGGCCTCGTCGATGAGCATGGCGTCCAGGCCCGGCCGGAAGCGCACCGCGAACCGACCCCGCCGCTCCTCGACCCAGTTGGCGGTCGCGTAGGTCGTCCGCTCGTACAGCGCGAGCTCCTCCCACCGGTCCTCGTGCCCCGCGTCCACCGCCTTGCGCATCGCGTCGAGCGCCTCGGGGTACCGCCCGTCGTAGAACCGGGTGTGGGCGAGCGCCGCCAGCACCTCGGGGTTCGAGCTGTTCTCGGCGTTCATGGCGACGAGAGCCCGCTCGGCGCAGTCGACGTCGAGCTCGTCGAGGCAGACCGCGACGTCGTCGGGCGAGCCCCAGGCGAGCGCCAGCCAGGCCGCGATCACTGGGACACCAGCTCTTCGAAGTAGCGACGCTTCATCGCGCGGTACTCCTCCGGGACCTCGCCCTCGGCGCCCTCGAGGAGCGCCCGGCGGTACTCCTCGGGGGTCTGGAACTCCTCGCGCCCCGGGATCTCGACGACCTGGTGGTCGAAGTCGTCGCCCTCCTGGTCGCCGTCCTGGGGCCGCTGGTCGCCCTTCTCCTGCCCCTGGCCGCCGCCCTGCTGCATCTGCTGCATCTGCTCCTGCGCCTGTTGCTGGGCCTGCTGCAGCGCGTCCCGGGCCTCCTTGAGGCGCTGCGCCGCCATGCCCTGGCTGCCCTCGGCCTGCAGCGGGTCGCCCTCGCCGAGATCGTCGCCCGCCTGCTGCATGCGCTGCTGGGCGTCCTTCATCGCCTCCTGGAGACCCTGCGGGCGGACCGGGAACTGCTGCTCGAGGGCCTGGGCGCGCTCGGAGGCCTGCTGGGTCCGGTTCTGCAGATCGCGCTGGCGGTCCTCGAGCTGCTGGCTGCGCGCGCGCGTCTCGGGGCTCATCTGCTGCGCCTGCTGCTCCATCTTGTCCAGGAGCGCGTCGATCTCCTGCAGCTGCCGCTGGAGCTGGCCGAGATCGGACTGGCCCGGGCCGGGGAGCTGACCGCGTCGCCGCGCCTTCTCCGCCTCCATGGCGCGCATCTCGATCGACCACGAGATCTGCCCCTGGTCGATGGCCTGGCGCCCGCCGCGCGTGTCCCGGGACTGGATGGCGCGCAGCAGCTGCTCGGCGGCCTCGAGGCCGGCCGCGGACCGCTCCTGCTCGAAGAACGCCCTCCCGGCCTGGCCGAGCTCGTCGCCGAAGCCCTGGGCGGCGTCCCGGTGTGCCGTCGCCTTGCGCTCGAGCTCGGACCACAGCTCGGCGCTGCGCTTGGCCGTCTGGTCCTCGTTCTGCAGCGTCTGCACGTCCTGCTGGAGCTGCCGCTGCTCCTTCTCGAGCGCCTCGAGCTCCTTCATCAGGTCCTCGGCGTCCTGCATGGACTGGTCCGCCTCACCCTGCGCCTGCTCCATCTGCTGGCGGATGCCGTCGCCCATCTCGGCCATGAGCTGGGACAGCCGGGACATCAGCTCCCGAGCGTCGTCGGTGCGGCCCTCGGCGAGCGCCTTGCGGACCTCGTCCATGAGGTTCGAGACCTCGCTCCGGCGGGCGTTGACGAACTCGCGCAGGCCGCCGTCGTTGAGCTTCGCAGCCTCCTTCGCCATCCGCTCGAGCATGCGCTCCAGGCGGTCGAGCTGGGCGAGGAGCTCCTGGGCGTCGGGGTCGTCGCGGGCGAGCGCCGCCTCCATGTCCTTCGCGGCCTGCTCGAGCTCGTCGGCCTGCTGCGCGATGCGCCCGAGCGCCGCGGCGTGCTGGAGGCGGACCAGGCCGAGGATCGCGTCCTCGAGGGCGACCGTGGCGTCGTCGCGGAGCTGGGCCGTCATCTGGAAGCTGTCGTCGGGCGGGCTGGCCGGGTTCCCGGGCTCGAACGCGACCTGCGTGTACCGCACGAGCGAACGCCCGGTCTCGAGGACGTGGGCGACCAGCGCCCGCTCGCCGCGGCCCGCGCCGCTGCTCTTCCAGGCCTTGTCGACCACGTCGGACAGCGGCTGGTAGCGCTGGCTGACGGCCTCCCCCCAGACGGCCACCTCGCCGGCGCTGTCCCCGGGGGGCCAGGGCTCGGTGAGGAAGCGCGCGAGGATCGGCAGCATGATCTCGACGAGCTCCTCGCGTTGGGCGTCGAGCCGGGCCTGCAGCCCGTTGGCGCCCAGCACCACGAGATCGATCGCGCGCGACTCGCCGCGCTTGCTGCCGGAGACGGTGTCGTTGTCCCAGGCGACGACGGACAGCCGCACGCGGTCGCCGGCCTTCAGCCCGAGCTGGCGCGGGGAGAGCGCCGCCCGGTCCGACATCTCGGCCTTGCGGCGGTCGGGGCGCGCCAGGACGCGCTCGGTCTCCTTGCCGTCCACGGCGACGACGACCTTGCGCAGCCCGTAGTCGTCGCGCGCCTGCCAGAGCAGCTCGAAGCCGCCGTCCAGCGGCACCGCGATCTCGTCCTCGTCGGCGGACAGCACGACATCGGGGGGCAGGTCGTCCTGCGGGCGGATCTCGAAGTCGCGGCTCTGCTCCGGGGTCCCCTGGCGGTACACCACGAAGTGCCAGGTCCCGGCGTCGCGTCCGACGGTGAAGCCGCCGGAGATCGAGCGCCCATCGGGCTCGACGGCCGCCTCCAGGCGCTCGTCGTACGCCACCATGCCGGCGGCCTCGACGGCATGAGCGGAGCGCGCGGTGACCTCGATCCGCGTACCCGGCGGCGCTTCCACGTCGCCGGTGCCGTTCGGGACCAGCTTGGGCTCGAGGCCGGTGTAGTCGGGGTAGACGTAGCGGACGACGAGGTCGCCCACCTTCGCGAGGTCGACCTGGTCGGCGTCGTCGGTGCGGGCGATCGCCGCGAGCGCGTCCCCGCGTTGCACCCAGAACGCCGCCATGCGCCCGGGCCCCACGCCGATCAGCGCGATCAGCGCGATCAGCATGGCGCCACCGGTCCAGGCCCACGCGCGCACCACCGGCCGGACGCCGTGCACCTGGCTCGGCTGCATCCGCGCCACCGCCTTCGCGGCCCGGGACACCACGAGCCCCAGCAGGGCCTCTCCGCCGTCGGGCGACCCGCGCTCGAGCGCCTCCACCGAGGTCACGAGGCGGCCGCGCAGCTCGGGATCGAGGGCCTCGACGCGGCGGGCCTGGCGCAGCGCGTCGCCCGTCGCGCCCCATTCGCGCAGCAGCGGCAGGGCGGCGGCGGCCCACAGGCCCACGCCGGCGAGCAGGACCACCCCGAGCGCGGCGCTCGCCCGCTCGACGCCGAGCACGGTCGCGAGCGCCAGCAGCACCAGCGTGAGCGCCGGCAACGCGACCATGCGGGCAGCGACGCGGAGGAGGAGGAGCACGCGCTCGCGACGGACGAGGCGGGTCACGAAGCCCCGGATCCTGCTCACGTCGTCGGCCAACCACGCTCCCGAGCCAGCGGCAGCGGTGCCGTGGCAGTGTCGAACGCCCTAACCACCCGCCACCTTGCACCACCACACGGGTGACCAGCCATGACACCGCATTTACCACACCCCGCTCCCGCTCCCGCTCCGCTCGCGCGCTCCCGAAGCGCGGAGATTGACGTGGCGGACGCCGATGGGTACTGTACGTGCGTTCACAAGAACGTACGTCCAGGTGGAGGTGGTCATGTCCGATGGCGACAGCGTGGAGGAGCTCTCTCCCCGCCAGCGCGAGATCCTCGACTTCGTGGTCGCCGCGGTCGAGCAGGACGGCGTCGTCCCGAGCTACCGCGAGATCGGCACCGCGCTCGGCATCGCGTCGACCAACGCCGTGTCCGACCACCTCAAGGCGCTCATCCGCAAGGGGTATCTCGAGCGGGTGGGCGACCCGGGCCGACCGCGGTCGCTCCGGCTGACGGAGCACGCGACGGGCTTCCTCGAGGACAGCGCCGTGACCACGGTGCCCGTGCTGGGCCGCATCGCCGCCGGCGTTCCGCTGCTCGCCGAGGAGAACTACGAGGGCAGCATCCGGGTGGACCAGTCCATGCTGCCCCCCGGCGGCAAGGTGTTCGCCCTCATCGTCACCGGAGAGTCGATGATCGAGGACGGAATCCTCGACGGCGACACGCTCTTCGTCCGACAGAAGGACGACGCGCGCGACGGCGAGATCGCGGTGGTCATGGTCGACGGCGAGGCCACCGTGAAGCGGATCTACCGGGAGCGGGGCGACAAGCTGCGGCTCCAGCCGGCGAACTCGGCGATGGAGCCCATCATCGTGGACCGGCGCTCGGGAGACGTGCGGGTGATCGGCGTCGCGGTCGGGGTCTTCCGGAAGTTCCGCTAGGCGCTCACTTCTCGTCGGGCGGCGGCTTCTCGCCCTGCTCGGTCAGGCGCCGGCGCCGCGCGAAGAAGACGGCGGCGACCGCGAGCGACGCGAGCGCGACCACGCTGGTGGCGACCCAGTAGGGGGACTGGGCGTCGAAGGGCGAGGCGGAGATGTCGGCGAGGAGGGGGTGCATGGGGGCTCCGATCACACGGCCTCGACCCGTTCGATCCGACCGGGGAAGGCCTCGCGCAGGGTCCGTTCTACCCCACCGCGGAGCGTCGCGGTCGACGACGGGCAGGTTCTGCACGCGCCGTGCAGGCTGACGAGCACGGTGCCGTTGGAGTACCCGACGAGCTCGATGGTGCCTCCGTCGCGGTGGACGGCGGGCAGCACCTTCTCCTCGAGCACCGCGCGGATCTCGTCCTCGATGGGATCGCGCCCCGTGCTGTCCGTGCCGCCGCGCAGGGGGCGACCACACGCGCCGAGCCAGGTGCGCAGCGCGGTGTCGACACCGCGGTCGATGGCGTCCCAGGGGGTGCCGGGCTCGCGCTCGACGGCGACCGTGTTGTCGCGCAGGAGCACGCTGCGGACGCCGGGCCGATCGAGCAGGAGGGCAGGGAGGTCGGGCAGGTCGTCGCCACCGGCCACGAAGTACAGCGGGCGGCCCGTCGCGAGCAGCTGGCTCGCCAGGTAGAGGCGCCCGTCCGGGTTCGGCGTGTCCTGGGCGCGCAGCTCGAGCGACACCTGGATCACCCAGCGCCCGTCCTGCCAGTGCAGGCTGCGGCCCTCGAGCAACTCCAGATCGGCGTCCGAGATCGTGATCGCGAGCCCGTCGAGCGCTGGTGGTGGCGGTCCCTGGCTCTCGCCCTCGACCGCCCGCGGCAGGCGACCGCGCTCGGCCTCGATGGTGTCGATGTGCACACCCTGATCGGGCGGCAGCTCGGCGAGCCGCGCCCGGGCGGCCTCGGTGACGGTGAAGGCAGCGTCCGGCGCGTGGACCACCAGCGGCGGCTGGATGCCGAGGAAGCGCTTGACGGCGTCGAACAGCGACATGCTCAGTCCCTCCGCGTCGCCCCGCCGCGCTTGAGCCTGGCGGCGACGCGACGGTACTGCCTCGCCTTGTACAGTGCGTGGGCGTTCTCGCCCTGCTCGTTGTGCCGCGCCGTGTCCTGGTCGAGCAGCTGGAACTCGACATTGACGTAGACCACCCGGCCACACTCGAAGCCGAAGCCCTGGGGTGCGGTGGGCACCTGCACCGGGTAGTCCGCGATCCAGTTGATGACGCGGTACGACGCGCCGCTGAACTCGTTCTTGGGGCCAGGGTCGTCGAGGTCCGTCTCGTGGCCCCGCTCGCGCGCACGCGCCCGATCCGCCTCGTTCAGCAGCGGGTAGAGCTGGGAGATCGTGAGCAGGTTGCTGTTGCTCTGGCCGGGCACCACGTAGTTGAACGGGAACATGGTCTGGGCCATGCGGGCGAGCGTCGGCCCGAGGTCCTCGTGGCGCTCGACCACCACCCGATACCGCAGCTTGTCGAAGATGGTGGCCGCCACCGCCTCGCGCTTGGCGAGCAGCTTCGTGATGATCGAGCTGCGCGACTTGCGGTTGCCGTAGAACGCGACGATGGGGACGCCGTCCTCCTGGAGGTTGCGCGCCTGCTGGAGGATCCGGCGGTGCGCGACACGCAGCAGGTGCTCCTCGGCGAGCGGCAGGCGGAACTTGAGGTCCGCCGACTCCATGTGGTGGATGATGTGCATCAGCTTCAGGACGACGCACGACAGGATCTGCGTGCGCCGGAAGCCGCCCCACTGGCTCGCCCACAGGAAGACCTGGCGCACGTCCGCCGGGTCGCGAAGCTCGGCCGGGAACTTCAGGTGGAGCTGCTCCTCGAGGTAGCTCACGGCCTCGTTGAACACGTACCGCAGCCGCTCGCGGTCCTCGGGCTCGGACGTGTCGAGCAGGTGGGTGGCGAGGAAGGCGTCCACCTCGTCGAGCGTGCGGAACTCGAGGCGCTGCCAGTCGACGACGGACTCCCCCGTGAGGATGACCCGGACGTACTCGACGTCGAGCAGGGACAGGGGGATCCGGGGGACCCGCGGCACGGCGGTGTCGAGCTCGAGGATGTCGCGGCGCATGCTGGGGGAGCGTACCCCGGGGCAGGGTAGACTGTTCAGGTGATCCTCGGAGACCGGTACAGGTTGATCCGCGAGCTCGGGTCCGGAGGAGCGGCCACGGTGTGGCTCGCCGAGGACTTCGTGGGCGAGCGGCAGGTCGCGGTCAAGTGGCTGCACGGGACGGAGGGCGCCACGACGCGACGCGAGCGCCTGGAGCGCGAGGCACGCCTGCTCGAGTCGCTGCAGGACACGCACGTGGTGCGGGTGTTCGACGTGGGCGAGCACGACGGGCGGCCGTACATCGTGATGGAGCTGGTCGACGGGGGCTCGCTCGCGGACCGCGTGAACCGCGAGGGGCCGATGCGCCCCGTCGAGGCCGTGCGGACGCTGCTCTCCGTGCTCGACGCGCTCGGCAAGGCGCACGCCCTCGGCATCGTCCACCGCGACGTGAAGCCGGGCAACGTGATGCTCCGCAGCGATGGCTCGGTCGTGCTCTGCGACTTCGGCATCGCGCGGCAGGACACGTCCGAGGGGGACACGCGGACCGGCGTGGCGCTCGGCTCCATGGGGTACATGGCGCCCGAGCAGCGGGTGGACGCGCGGCGCGTGGGCCCGGAGGCCGACGTGTACGCGGCCGCGTGCACGCTGTTCAACCTCGTGTCCGCCGACACGCCCGTGGACCTGTACCTCGCGCCGGACCACTCCCCCCGCTGGGAGGGGGTGCCCGCGCCGCTGCGCCCGATCCTGCGCCGCGCGACGCGGTCCGAGCCGTCCGCGCGCCACCACTCGGTCGACGAGCTGGCCGCCGACCTCCGCGCCGTGATCCCCGCGCTCGACGCGCTCCCGGCCGTGCGCTCGCGCATGTTGGAGCCGGTGGGTCACGTGCCGACGCGCGCCAGCGAGCCCGAGCCCTCCGTGAAGGCGCAGGACCGCGAGCGGTGGGTGGACCGGGAGGAGTGGAGCTGGAGCCAGCGCACGGCCGCTCCCGTGGGGCGCTCGGCGCTGTGGCTCGGGGTGACCATGGTCGCGCTCGCCAGCGGCCTCGGGCTCCTGGCGGGCCCGCTCACGGACCTGGTCGCGCCGCGACTGACCGAGGTCGCGCCCCCGCCCGAGCCCAGCGCCGCGGTCGTCGTGGACGTGGTGGGGAGCTGGCGCGGCATCGTGGACGGCCGCGAGGCGGAGCTCCTGCTCGAGGCGGGCGATCCCCTCCGTGGACGCGTCCTCGTCCACCTGGGAGCAGGCGAGATGCGCGCCGCGGTGGTCGGCGAGATCGACGGCGATCGGTTGGCGCTGACGGAGACCTCGGGCCTGCGCCCCGGCTCGTGGAAGGCGACGGTCAGCGGCAGCGGGCTGGTGGTGGAAGGGGTGTTGTCGCGCGAAGGCGAGCCCGAGCTGCCGTTCGCGTTCGTGCGCGCCCCGGCCGGGGACGCCGTCGCCCGGCAGCCCCATCCCTGACCACCTGGGGTAGGCTGCGCGCATGGCGACCTGGGAGCTGGTCCTGCCCGGCGGTCAAGCCGTTCCTTTCGGCGAGGTACCCCTGTCGATCGGGCGCGGCCCGGCGAACGAGGTCGTGCTCGCGGACGACGGGGTGTCCTGGCACCACGCGCAGCTCTGGGTGGAGGCGGGCACCCCATGGGCGAGGGACGTGGGCTCGCGCAACGGCACGCACGTCAACGGCGCGCGCCTGACCGCGTCGGTGCGGCTCGCGGACGGCGACGAGCTGGCGCTCGGCGGCGCGAAGCTCCAGGTGCGCGCGGTCGGCGAGGTGCAGCGGGTGTTCCGCACGCGCTGGGTGGAGGACACCGGCTCCACGGTTCGCCTGCTCGTCCGCGGGGATCGCTTCACGGTGGGCTCGGGCGCGCGGTGCGACCTTCGGATGGAGGGCCCGGAGCGCGCGGCGACGCTGGTGTTCCACGACAACGGCGAGATCTGGGTCGGCACCGCGGACGGCGAGTGGCAGGTCGAGCCGGGCGACACCTTCGACGTGCTCGGTCGCAGCCTGCGGGTGGTGGAGGCGGCGCTGGACCACGCCCCGACCGTCGAGTACGGCGCGACCGCCTACGGCTACGTGCTGCGCGCGGTCGCGGACGGTGCCAGCGGCCCCGAGGCCGTGCTGGTCGACGCGGCCGCGGGCAAGGAGATCCTGCTGACGGGGAACAAGGGGGTGTTGGTGTACCTCCTCGCGCGCAAGCTGGTGCGCGACCGCGAGGGCGGGCTCGGGGAGGCCCAGGAGGGCTGGTGCTCCACCGACGAGGTGGTGACGGGCGTGTGGGGACGCGGCGCGAAGGCCGCCAACCACCTGAACGTGCTGGTGCACCGCCTCCGCGAGCAGCTCTCGGCCGACGGCTTCGACCCGTGGTTCCTCGAGAAGCGCCGCGGGGGCATCCGGCTGCGCATCCGGGACGTGGTGATGGCTTGAAGCACCGCAAGGGGCGTGGGTCGAGCCCGCCGGAGAGCCGCGTGGAGGGCCAGCCCGGGCGGGTGGTCGCCACCGCCGGGCGCCGGGTCTGGGTGCGCGACGACGAGGGCGAGCGGACCTGCTTCCTCGCGGGTCAGCGCGCGGTCGTGGGCGATCGGGTCCGGTGGATCGAGGCGCGCGGTGAGGGGGGGAAGCTCGTCGCCGTCGAGCCTCGGCGCACGGAGCTCGTCCGCGGCGAGGGTCACGGTCACGAGCAGGTCCTGGCGGCGAACCTCCAGGGGCTGCTGGTGGTCACCACACCCACGCAGCCGCCGTTCCGCGGCGGGCTGCTCGACCGGTACCTCGTCGCGGCGGGGATCTGCGGGCTCGACGTGGTCATCGTGCTCAACAAGATCGATCTGGGCGTGCCCGAGGAGGTCGATCGCGCGCTGGCGCTGCGGGAGGCGACTGGGATCCGGGTGGTGCGCGTGTGCGCGAAGAGCGGGGCGGGGCTCGAGGAGATCCGCTCGCTGTTGGCGGAGTCCGACGAGCCGTGGGCGATGGTGGGGCACAGCGGCGTGGGGAAGACCTCGATCGCCCGGACCCTGCTCCCAGGTGTCGACGTTGGCGAGGTCGGGCACGTCAGCGAGTACTGGGGGACCGGTCGCCACACGACGACGGGGTCGAAGCTGTTCGACGTCCCCGGCGGCGGCGAGCTCCTGGACAGCCCGGGCATCCGTACCTTCGCGCCGGGGAGGCTCGGTCCCGAGGAGGTCCGGCTCTACTTCCCCGGCACGCACGGCCTGCCCTGCAAGTACCGCGACTGCCTGCACCGCCCGGGCGAGGACGGCTGCGTGCTGGAGGACGAGCTCGATCCGGAGCTGGTCGCCAGCTATCGGCGTCTGTACGACGAGATCGCGACGACCTCGGGCGACCGGTGAGCACCGATGTCACGCTCGTGAAAGGGTTTCCTGCTGGCGCCGAGGCTCACGCCGCATAGGGGACGGGTGCTCTTTGATGTTCGAAGGTCGTCGGTCGGTTCGCCGGTCGACGGCCACGCGGCGGGATGGCGTCGCGAACCAAGGAAACGTCGGGGTGACCCGGCGGAAGCGAGGAGTGCACACCCTCGCGCCCGGAGACGGGACCGCCCATCCGAGCCGCCGATCACCCCTCGAGGGTCCATCGTCCACCAGGCGGTGGTGGCTCCGAAGTCCGGGTGCCGGTCCAGTAGTCTCGTTCCAAACCGGTGTCCTCCGAAGGGAGGGCGCGCAAGGAGGACGGGGCGAAGCTCGCGTGGGGGACCACGCGCACCGGCCACATCCGACGGACGAGGAGAGGAGATCGAAGCGGTAGCCGGGGATCCGCGCGCGGGTCCGCAGTCCGAGGGTTGGAATCCCGAGGGCGACCGGCAGGTCCAGGGACGGAGGGTGTGATCCCCCGAGACCCGAAGACCGGGCAAAGCCCGCCGGGGTGAATGCCAGGATGCGCGTCGTATTCCGTCGGTCAAAAGCCGATGGAGCGGCTGGTAGCGCGCGTGTCCGTGCAACTTGCTGATCGCTCAGTTGGTAGAGCGTTCGACTGTCATCGAAAGGTCGCCGGTTCGAGTCCGGCTCCGCAAATCACAGGAAAGACGCTACCGGCGCCGCGTGAAAGGTGCCCAAGGCTCCCCACCTCCGGGTGAAGGGAGCGCGGGGCGAGCTCCCGAGGCTCGCTCTGTTCGACGGAAAGCCGAAGACCCTGGGCCGGCCAGCCCAGGACGGACGTGGAACGTCGAGTGGCGCGGCGCGACGGGGGACATGCCACCCCCTCACCAAAGGCGGTACCGAGGGGATACCCGCGAGAGCGGGTGGACAAGAGGTCAACGTCGGTCCCTACACCGACGGTACGACCTCGAGAGACCTCTCACGGCCGGGACGTCGTCTCTGTCCCGGCCCACCCTTCCCGCTTCGCAGCAGGCTACAGGCTACGGGCTCGGCGCGGACACGAAGGCCCCCTGCTCTCGGATGGAGCCGACCTGTCTGGCTATGCTGGTGGAAAGGACATGCTCACTCGCGTACGGGTCTGGCGAGACCGCCGTGGTGGCAGGCAACAAAGAAATCTGGTCCTACGATCTGGCCTGGAGGGCCAGCCCGTAGCCCGCAGCCCTGCGCCTCCAGCAACCCCGGCGTAACCGCGCGGCCGCCTGGAGATCGTAGGGTCGGGGATCGGAGGGGGAGATGACACGCATCGGATGGACGCTGATCCTGGTGGCGGCCTGCCACAAGAAGGAGACCACGCCGACGTCGACGGACTCGGCCGAGCCCTGTGACCCCGTCGCCCAGACGGGATGCACGGCGGGCACGGTGTGCGAGGAGGTCGTGGGCGGCGAGCCCGAGTGCTTCGCGCCGGTCTCCATCGTGGGCCGCGTGTTCGACACCAGCGACGACGATCCCATCGCGGGGGCTCGCGTGGTCGCGCGCGATCCGAACGGGGCGGCAGTCTCCGGGGTCGTGGTCAGCGAGGTCGACGGGTCCTTCAGCCTGCGGATCCCTGCGCCGCGTGACGCCGAGGGCAACCCGGTGGGCGACGTGACGTACACGCTGCGCGCCGACGCCACGGCGTACCTGCCGTTCCCGAAGGCGCCCCGCTCGGCGCTCCCCATCGACCTGTCGCAGGCCACGGGCGATCCGCCGGTGATCGAGAACGCCGCCACCGACCTCGGGTTGATCCCGCTGCCCGACGCGAGCGGGCTCGGAGCGGTCGCCGGGAGCGTCCAGACGCTGCTCCCCGGTGGCACGCTGGTGGTGGCCGGTGGCGCCACGGGCGTCGCCGACCGCGACGGGAGCTTCGTCGTGTTCAACGTCCCCGCCGGCTCCGTCGAGGTCCGGGGGTACCGGGCGGGCGTGAACCTGGTGCCCCAGACCGTCGGCGTCGACGCGGGCCAGACCACCGAGGGCGTGACGCTGACCGGCGCGGGCGAGGCGAGCGCCGTGGTCAGCGGCACGGTGCAGATCGTGAACGCCCCCGGCGGCTCGATCACCTCGGTGATCCTCGTCGTCGAGGACACCTTCGACCCCACCGTGATCCGCGGGGAGGCGCCCCCGGGGCTCCGCGTCGGCGACGTGGGCGGGGACTGGGCGATCGCGGGGGTCCCCGACGGCGACTACGTCGTGCTCGCCGCCTACGAGAACGATCTCCTCGTGCGCGATCCCGACACCTCGATCGGGGGCACCCAGATCGTGCACGTCACGGTCTCCGGCGGCGACGAGTCCGTCCCTGGCTTCAAGGTCACCGAGGCGCTGGCCGTGATCTCCCCGGGTGCGGACGGTGCCGAGGCCGTGACGGAGGCGCCGACGCTCACGTTCGAGGACGACAGCAGCGAGCAGGCGTACCACGTCGAGGTCTACGACGCGCTCGGCGTCAGGGTCTGGGAGGTCACCGGGGACTTCGATCCCGGCGGCTCGAAGCCGGTCGAGGTGCCCTACGAGGGTCCGCTCGAGCCCGGCATGTACTACCAGTTCCGCGCGACCAGCCTCGATCGCGATCAGGTGCCCCTGTCGACGACCGAGGATCTGCTCGGGGTCTTCTTCCTCGAACCCTGACCGGAGCCCCGCCCGCTGGCGGGCGAGGGTCGCACCCGTTACCGGTGCCGCCCACCCGGGGACGGCTCCGATGGGCGGGATCCTGCTTCTCGAAGACGGACGTTCGTTCGTCGGCGACGCGTTCGGCGCGTCCACCACTCGCGTCGGTGAGGCCGTGTTCAACACGGCGATGACCGGGTACCAGGAGGTCCTGACGGACCCCTCGTACGCCGAGCAGGTCGTCACGATGACGGCGCCCCACGTCGGGAACACCGGCGTCAACCCCGAGGACCCCGAGTCCGAGCGGGTGTGGGCCGCCGGCTTCGTTGTCCGCCGGCTCACCCGGGGGCCGAGCTCCTGGCGGTCGACCGGCGGTCTCCACCAGTACCTCGTGCAGAACGGCGTCCCCGGCATCCAGGGCGTCGACACCCGCGCGCTCGTCCGGCACCTCCGCGATCGGGGCGCCATGCGCTGCGTGGTCAGCACCGACGGCACGCCGACCGACGAGCTGCAGCGTCGGCTCGAGGCCTGGCCGGGCATGGTGGGTCGCGCGCTCGCCGCCGAGGTCACCTGCAAGAAGGCGTACGTGTTCGCTGATCCGCCGCAGCCCGTGGCCCGCTTCGCGGTGCTCGACGGGGGCACCAAGCGCAACATCCTGCGCCTGCTCGCCGACGCCGGCTGCTACGTCCGGGTCCATCCGCTGACCGATCCGCCCGAGGCGCTCGCGAAGGACGTGGACGCGGTCCTCGTCACCAACGGCCCCGGCGACCCCGCGGCGCTGCCCGGCGCGGTGACGACCCTGCAGGCGCTGGTCGGGAAGCTGCCGTTGGTCGGCATCTGCCTCGGCTGCCAGCTGCTCGCCCTGACCATCGGTGCCAAGACGTACAAGCTCAAGTTCGGCCACCGCGGCGCGAACCAGCCCGTGCGCGACGAGCGGACGGGTCGCGTCGAGATCACGAGCCAGAACCACGGCTTCGCGGTGGACCGAGACTCGCTGCTCGCGGCGGGCGCGAGGGTGAGCCACCTCCACCTCAACGACGGCAGCGTCAGCGGCTTCGAACACCTCGAGAAGCGGGTGTTCGCCGTGCAGTACCACCCCGAGGCCTGCCCGGGTCCGCACGATGGCCAGCCGGTCCTCGTCCAGCAGTTCGTCGACATGGCGCGCGCGGCGCGAGGAGCTTCTTGATGGCACGCCGTCTCCCCGAGGGCAGCACCATCCTGGTCATCGGGTCCGGCCCGATCGTCATCGGCCAGGCCTGCGAGTTCGACTACTCCGGCACCCAGGCGTGCAAGGCCCTCAAGGCGCTGGGGTACCGGGTCGCGCTGATGAACAGCAACCCCGCGACCATCATGACCGACGAGGATCTGGCCGACGCGACCTACGTCGAGCCGCTGACCCTCGACGCCGCCCGGCAGGTCATCGAGCGGGAGAAGCCCGCGGCGCTGCTGCCCACCGTCGGCGGCCAGGTCGCGCTCAACCTGGCGCTCGAGCTCTTCGACGCGGGCGTGCTCGACAAGCACGGCGTGCTGCTGATCGGCGCCGACCCCGTCGCGATCCGGCTCGCCGAGGACCGCCAGCTGTTCAAGGACGCGATGATCGAGATCGGCGTGGGCGTCGCCGAGTCCGGCACCGCGACGACGCTGGCGGACGCGGAGGCCCTGCTCGACCAGGTCGGGCTGCCCGCCATCATCCGCCCGTCGTTCACGCTGGGCGGCGCGGGCGGCGGCGTCGCCTGGAATTTGGAGGAGTTCCGCGCCATCGTCGCCGAGGGGCTGACGCTCTCCCCGGTGTCGCAGGTCCTCGTCGAGCGCAGCCTGCTCGGCTGGAAGGAGTACGAGCTCGAGGTGATGCGCGATCTGGCGGACAACGCCATCGTCATCTGCTCGATCGAGAACTTCGACCCGATGGGCATCCACACCGGCGACTCGATCACGGTCGCGCCGGCGATGACGCTGACCGACCGCGAGCTGATGCACCTGCGCGATCTCGCGCTCCGCATCCTCCGCCGGGTCGGCGTCGAGACCGGCGGCAGCAACGTCCAGTTCGCGGTGAACCCGGCGAACGGCGAGGTCGTCGTCATCGAGCTCAACCCGCGCGTCAGCCGCAGCTCGGCGCTGGCCAGCAAGGCCACGGGCTTCCCGATCGCGAAGATCGCCGCCCAGCTCGCCGTGGGCCTCACGCTCGACGAGATCCGCAACGACATCACCCAGGTCACGCCCGCGTGCTTCGAGCCCGCGCTGGACTACGTCATCGTCAAGATCCCGCGCTGGAACTTCGAGAAGTTCCAGGGGACCGACCGCACGCTCGGCACCGCCATGCGGTCGGTGGGCGAGGTCATGGGCATCGGCCGGACGTTCCAGGAGGCATGCCTCAAGGCGATCGACAGCCTGGAAGGGGGGTACCCGGACACCAGCGGCTTCGACGACCAGCGCATCCGAGAGAGCCTGGCGACGCCCACGCCGGACCGGCTGTCCAGCATCTTCGAGGCCTTCCGTCGGGGGTACAGCAGCACCCAGGTCGCGGACGTGACCGGGGTGGACCGCTGGTTCCTCGACCAGCTCGAGGAGATCGTGCGCTTCGAGCAGGGCCTGTCCGGTCGCTTCGTGGAGCAGGTCTCCGCGGGCGAGCTGCGCCGCGCCAAGCGCATGGGCGTGAGCGACGCGATGCTCGGTCGGATCCTCGGCTGCAAGGAGTCGCGCGTCCGTGAGCGGCGCCAGCAGGAAGGGGTCGAGCCCGTGTTCAAGCGGGTCGACACCTGCGCCGCCGAGTTCCAGAGCCACACGCCGTACCTGTACTCGACCTACGAGGACGAGGACGAGGCCGGCGACGCGCCCTCGGACCGCGTCGTGGTGCTCGGGAACGGGCCGAACCGCATCGGGCAGGGCATCGAGTTCGACTACTGCTGCTGCCACGCGGCGTTCGCCGTCCGGGAGGCCGGGTTCACCTCGGTCATGGTGAACTGCAACCCGGAGACCGTGTCGACCGACTACGACACCTCCGACAAGCTCTACTTCGAGCCCTGCACGCACGAGCACGTCCAGGCGGTGCTCGACCGCGAGAAGCCGAGGGGCGTGATCCTGCAGTTCGGCGGCCAGACGCCGCTGAAGCTGTCGCACCTCGTGGGCCCGGTGCTCGGGACGCCGGCCGACGCCATCGACCTGTCCGAGGACCGCGAGCGCTTCGCCGCGCTGCTCCGGATGCTCGAGATCCCGCAGCCCGAGTCCGGCGTCGCGCACGACCTCGAGGGCGCGAACCTGCTCGCCGACAAGCTCGGCTTCCCGCTCCTGGTGCGCCCGTCCTACGTGCTGGGCGGCCGCGCGATGGCCATCTGCTACGACCACCAGGACTTCGAGCGGGTGGTCGGCGAGGCGCTGGTGACCTCGGAGGCCCGGAGCCTGTTGGTCGACCGGTACCTCGAGGGCGCGCGCGAGGTCGACGTGGATGCGCTGTGCGACGGCACCGACGTGCACATCGGCGGCATCGTGGAGCACATCGAGGAGGCCGGGGTGCACTCGGGCGACTCGGCGGGCGTGCTCCCGCCGGTGGGCCTGTCGGCCGAGGAGCGAGCCACCATCGAGACGTACACGAAGCGCATCGCCATCGCGCTCGGCGTGGTGGGGCTCGTGAACGTCCAGCTCGCCTTGCAGGGCGGCGTGGTCTACGTCCTCGAGGTCAACCCGCGCGCCTCGCGGACGGTGCCCTTCGTCGCCAAGGCGACCGGGGTGCCGCTGGCGAAGATCGCGACGCGGCTGTGCCTCGGGGAGAAGCTCGCGGACATCCCGATCGAGCCCAAGGGCGGCGACATCTTCTTCATCAAGGCGCCGGTCTTCCCGTGGCGGAAGTTCGCGGGTCACGACGTGCTGCTCGGGCCCGAGATGCGGTCGACGGGCGAGGTGATGGGTGTGGGCTGGAGCTTCGGCGAGGCCTACGCCAAGGCGCTGATCGCGGCGGGGACGAAGCTGCCGACCTCGGGCGGCGTGTTCCTCTCGATCCGGGACTCCGACAAGGCGGCTGCGGTCGGCGTGGCGGGCGCGCTCGCGCACATGGGGTTCCAGCTGTTCGCGACCGGCGGCACGGCGCGCTTCCTCGAGGAGAAGGGCATCGCCTGCGAGCGGGTGTACAAGGTGCGCGAGGGTCGGCCCGATGCGGTGGACCTCATCAAGAACGGGCGGATCCAGCTCATCCTGAACACGCCGCTCGGGAAGAAGGCGCAGTACGACGAGCGCACGATGCGCCTGGCGGGCCTACAGCACGGCGTGGCCTGCATCACGAACCTGCAGGCGGCGAAGGCGGCGGTGAGCGCGATCCGGAGCTTGAGGGCAGGGGAGCTGAAGGTGATCAAGCTGCAGGAGATCGTGTAGCGCCGAAGGCGCCCCGTGCCCGTGCCCGTGCCCGTGCCCGTGCCCGACAGCGCCCGGCACCGGCCTTCGTGCAGACGGGCCCCCATGCCCGGGCATACCCCCCGGAAGTGCAACCGCGTCAGCGACCGCCGTTCCACCGCACGTCGGGCCGGGGGAGCGCCTCCGCGACGGTTTGGAGCGTAGCGCCCGGGTCGACGGGCCACCGTCCGCCAGGCTGGCCATAGCCAAGCTGCGGCTCTTCCTGGCGCTTCAACCCGTCAGGCCGGAAGTGAACGGGCGAGGTGGATCCATCGCCCGGACGCCGCCGTGATCTACGGGTTTCGGACCATGTTGATCGCGCGGATCGCTGCTGCAGTCCCCGACGCCGCCTATCAGCCTGCATCGGGCGTTCGGAGCACGACCCGGAGTTGCTGGGGGCCGAGACTCCGTCCGTAGATGGTGGAGCCGCGAGGATCCTCGTCGTCAGGAGCGAGCGCGCCGGGATCGGGAGGGGAGGCCGCTAGCATCTCTTCCCAGTCGTCCGCCGCGAGGTCCAGCCAGACGAGCACCGGCGAGCCGGCCGCGATCCCGCCCGAGCCGTCACCGAAGCGAGACCGGCACCCCCCCTCCGCGTCGCATGAGAGCGGGATCTCGCCCGCCTCGATGCCGCCCGACCGATCGTCGATGCGGTAGAGCACGGTGTCGTCGTCGGTCAGTGGGCTCTTCGGGCAGGACACCTCGAAGCGCCAGCTCGACCCGCAGCCGACGTCGAGCAGGAGGCAGGAGTTCGCCGCGATCTCCTTCGGGTGGCGGAGCGGAGGGATCATTGGATCAGGTGGTCCTGTTGCAGGTGGATGTTGCGATAGGCCTGCACCATCAGCGGGCCGAACTGAGGGTGCTCGACGACGCGGGGGGCGATGCGCTCGAGGAACAGCTCCGCCGCTTGGAGCTCCTCGAGCGGGTAGCCCGGATCGACCACCGCAGCGCCGTCGTCACGCAGGGTGCAAAGGACCTCGGTCTTGTTGTAGTTCACGTCGAACAGCCAGAGGTCGAGCCAGACGTAGGTGCCGCGATCGGAGGGCACCCGGTGTAGGTCGAGCACACCCGAATGGAAGAACGCATCCCAGGCGCTCCCGGACCAGTCGAGGACCGGTGGGACCTCGACGCCCGTCGACGTGCCCTCCAGGACCAGCTCCGCTCCGGTCCGCCGACCGAGATCGATGTCGTTGTCCCAGGGATCGTAGAGGTACAGCGTCTCCCCCGGCGTGAAGTGCGTCGTGCGGTGCAACGGCAGCTCGTCGCCCCCCACGACGAGCGAGACGCTCTTTCCCACGTCGCGCTCACCGCGGATCTTGAGGTCGGGAAAGCTCCGCCAGCAGAGGTCCGGCTCGGTGAAGAAGCCGGGATAGGCGTTGGCGACTGGGACGTCCATCAGCTTGAGGATCACGAATGGGCTGGTCTCCCGTCCAAACTCGCCGCTCGGCTGCGCCTCTGAGAGGATCTGCTCGTACAGCCAGCCCTGCAGGGGGGTGGGGAGGAACGGCACCTCGTCGCGCACGTCGATCCGGTCGGAGGCTGGCGGGGCCTCCCCCCCGTCTGTGGCGGAGGAGCGCCCGGACGAGCACGCCAGCACGAGGCCGGCCGCTAGCATCCGTTGTCGTTCCAGATGGCGTTGCGGTACGCGCGGGTCTTGTGCTTGTGGGTGTTGGAGGTGTCGTACACCACCTGCTTCTTGGCCGGGCACGAGCCCTCCATCGCGCCCTGGGGTGCCCACGCGTCCGCGTCGAGCACGAGCGTCGACGACGAGGCTCCTCCGCCGGCCTCCCACTGACCCTCGAGTGTCGCAAGGCGAGCCGAGGCGTTCGACGCGATGGTCGCCAGTGCGTCGTGGGCGACCAGGTCCTCCCAGAGCCGGCACTCGAACGTCTCGGCGAGCGTCGCGCCGACAATGTCACAGAGATCACCGTGGGCGGTACAGTCGAATGGGCTGGAGATCTGGGCCTGGAAGACGAGGTTGTTCGGATCCCAGCCGTAGTGGTTTGTGACTTCGGTGATCTCGGCCTCCGTGATGTCACAGACGTACGCCGCGAGAGGGTCAGCTCGCGCGCAGTTCAGCGTAGCCCATAGAGTCGGAAAGGCAAATTCACTCTTTCAGAAAAAACGCTGCGAGAGGTTCTACAACCCCAAGGTTCTACAACCCAACCCCGAGGGTCGGAGCCGCATGAATCCTCCAGGTCGGGGTTGACGCCGAACAGAGAATCTCCGTAGCCGCATTCCATCCGCTGCGCGGAGGTGGGAGCTCGTGCACCAGAGAGGATTGCCCTCCGGCCCATCGCGCACAGCAGCGCGGCGACCACCAGGCCGACAGCCGCTGCTCGCGAGATGCTCCTGGGGCTCATCGGCGAAGCCTACCTCGCCCTTCGCGCCGCGAGTTAGGTGCGCCGCCATGTCCTCGCCCCGCCGTTCGCCGCTTCCGCTCGTGGTCGCCGCTCTCGCCCTCGCCGTCCTCTTCGGCCTCTGGGTCGGTCCCGAGGGTCGCGACGACTCGCACTACTGGCGCGGCGTGATCGCCGCCGTGGGCATCGTGCTCGCGCTCGGCCGCGCGGCGCTGTCGGCGGGCAAGCTCCTCGATGCGGCTCGTGGCCCCTACCTCGGGGCGCTCGCCTTCGCCGCGACGCTCGGCTGGTTCAACTACTTCCAGTTCGACGGCAAGGTGTTCTCGGACATCAACGACTACACCGACACCGCCTACTACTACACGAACAGCAAGTACCTCGCGGAGCTCGACTACGACGGGCTCTACGCCGGAGCGCTGCTCTGCGACTCCGAGCGCGGCTCACCCCGCACCGGGCACGTCCGCAACTTCCGCGACCTGCGCGACGACACGCTCTACGCGCTGCCCCAGGCGCTCGAGCACGGCCGGGAGGTGCGGAAGGCCTTCAGCGACGAGCGGTGGGCGGGCTTCTGCCACGACATCGAGTACTTCCTCGATCGGCTCTCCAAGAAGGCGCTCGCGTCCAACTTCTTCGTCGACCACGGGTACAACCCGCCCCCTACCTGGACGCTCGTGGGTGGCAACCTCGCGCTCGCCGTCGATGTCGAGCACCTCAAGTGGATCTGTCACGTCGACACGGTCCTGATCGCGCTGATGCTCGGCGCGCTCTGGTGGGGGCTGGGGCTCGAGACGATGCTGTTCGCGTCGTTGTTCTTCACCGTGACCTTCAGCGGCCGCTGGCCCATCCTCGGCATGGCGATCACCCGCTTCGACTGGGTCGTGGCGCTCGTGATCGGCTGGGTGCTGCTCAAGAAGGAGATGTACGGGGGCGCCGCGGCGGCGATGACCTACGCCGCGCTCAACCGGGTGTTCCCGGCCATCTTCTTCTGGGGATGGGCGGTCGAGGCCGTGACCGAGACCTGGCGCACGCGCAAGCTCGCCCGCAAGCACGTCGTCTTCGCCGCCACCGCGGTCGTCGTGGGCGGGCTCATGGTGGGGGCGGCGGCGGCCGAGTACGGGCCGTCCACCCTCGTGAGCAGCGCCAGGCAGCTCAAGCTGCACAACGAGAGCTTCAGCTCGCACCGCGTCGGCCTCGCGACGACCATCGTGTGGGACGGCGAGATCACGCGGGACGAGATCAACGAGCACGGGGGCATGCGCGCCAAGGAGCTGCGCGTCCAGGCGATGATGCCCGTGCTCCGCGGGGTGGCCGTGCTGGTGCTCGCCGCCATCGCGCTCTACGGCTACCGCACGAACCGACGGGCCCACGATCTCGTGCCGCTCGTGATGATGGCGTTCTTCTGCGCGACGACGCCCCAGGTCAACTACTACAACCTGCGGCTGGTCCCACTCTCGTGGCATGCGAGCAAGCTCGACCAGCGTCGCCACGTGCTGCTGCTCTCCCTGCTCCTCGCCGTCGAGGTCGCGGCGCAGGCGGCGCACGTCGCGAAGTGGGATCGCTTCACGGTGAACGCCGTGAGCAGCGTCGGCCTGCTGGTCTACTTCGCGGCGCTCACGGGCGTGATGGCGTGGGAGGCGTACCGCGGGGTGAAGGCGGAGGAGGACGCGCAGTAGACTTCCGCCGGGGGTGCGGTGAGCGTGCTCGGCTGGATCGTGGCGATCGTCGCTGGGCTCGTGGTCTACGAGCTGCTGCGCGCGCAGGTCCTGCGGTTGGTGGGCGACCGCTTCCGCGCGCAGGCCGTGGGCTTCGTGCGGCGCCACCGCATCCAGCTCGAGAGCGCCCGCTTCATCGACCGGGTGTGGATCCGCGAGGCGCTCGCGCAGGACGCGCGGATCGAGCAGGCCATCGCCGCATGCGCGAAGATGGGCGAGCGCTCCGTCCGCCAGCTCCGCCACCAGGTGGATGCCTACGTCGAGGAGATCGCGCCCTTCTTCTCGCTGTCGGCCTACTACCGGCTGGGTCCCCTGCTCGCGAAGCGGGTGGTCGACTTCTGCTTCGAGCTGGTGGTGGAGCCCGGGGCGTTCGACGCGCAGCTCGCGAAGGTGCCCAGAGACGCCGTCCGGGTCTACGTGATCAACCATCGCGCGAACATGGACCCCCTGGTGCTCGCGTACGGCCTGCTGCGGCACGTGCCGATGTCCTACGCCGTGGGCGAGTGGGCGCTGGTCTGGCCGCTGCACACGCTGTTCCGCTCGTTCGGCAGCTACTTCGTGCGCCGCGGCGAGAAGGACCCGCTCTACCACGCGGTCCTGGAGCGCTTCGTGCAGTTGCTGGCGGGGCAGGGGGCGGTCACGGGCTTCTTCCCCGAGGGCGGACTCTCCCGCGACGGAGCGCTGCGCAAGCCGCGCACGGGGCTGCTCGAGTACATCGTCGGACTCCGCCACGATCAGCCCGATCAGGACATCGTGTTCATGCCGGTCGGCCTGAACTACGACCGCGTGCTCGAGGACCGGTACCTCCTGCGCGAGAAGGACGGCAAGCCGCCGAAGCCGACGGTCGGCGAGCGGGTCGGGCGCGTGGTCGAGGGCCTGTGGTGGCTGCCGCGGCTGGTGGCGGCGAACCTCGTCCGGGTGGCGACGCGCTCGCACCGCAAGTTCGGGTACGCGGCCATCCGCTTCGGCGAGCCGCTGCTGCTCTCGGACTGGCCGGGTGGGCCCGAGCTGCACGCGCTCCCCCCCGAGGAGCGCAAGGCCGCGGCGCAGGTGCTGGCCGAGGAGCTGCTGTACCGCCGGATCGGCGCGGTGGTGCCCGCGACCCCGGTGCCCGTGCTCTGCACCGCGATGCTGCGTCCCGGCGACGCGGACGACGGCGCGGTCCGCGTGCGGGTGCGCGAGGTCATCGCCGAGCTGCGGGCGAAGGGGGCGCCACTCGCGTTCGGAGCCGCCTTCGACGACGTCCGCAAGAAGCGCGACGCCGAGCGGCCCGCGATCCACGAGGCCTTCGACGACGCGCTGATCGACGACGAGGAGGCGGACATCGTGCAGTCCCTGGCCTCCACGCTGCTCGAGCGGCGCGGCGTGCTCCACCACGTGCTGACGCCGACGGGGCCGGGCCGCGAGCCGCGGGCGGATGCGGCGGACGTGATCACGTACTACGCGAAGTCGATCCAGCATCACCTGAAGGAGTCGACCCCATGACCAGCCAGCGCACCTTCCGTCGACTGTGCGTGTACTGCGGCTCGAGCAACCACGTCCGACCGATGTTCAAGGAGGCGGCCGAGGATCTCGGCGCGCTCATCGCCCGGCGCGGCTGGGGCGTGGTCTACGGCGGGGGCAGCGTGGGCCTCATGGACCGTGTCGCCGGCGGGGCGCTGCGGGAGGGCGGCGAGGTGATCGGCGTCATCCCGGAGAAGCTGATGGGCCTCGAGCTCGGTCGCACCGATCTCACCGAGCTGCGGGTCGTTCCCGACATGCACGCGCGCAAGAAGACGATGGCCGACCTCTCCGACGGCTTCATCGCGTTGCCCGGCGGCTACGGCACGCTCGAGGAGCTGTTCGAGGCCGTGACCTGGACCCAGCTCAACTACCACTCGAAGCCCGTCGGGCTGCTCAACGTGGACGGCTTCTTCGACGCGCTCGTGGACTTCCTGGAGCGCGCGGTCGCGGAGGGCTTCGTCCGCACCGTCCACGCGGATCTCGTGCTCGTCGACAACGATCCCCACCGGCTGCTGAAGCGGATGGAGGAGGTCCGCCTCCCCCAGCTCGCCCAGTGGATCGACGACGTCTGAGCGCGACTACTTTCCCGACGCGATGTTGGTCGCCAGGGCGAGGACCGCGGCGCAGGTGTCGCTCGGCGCGCCCTTGTCCGCGGGGCAGTCCGCCAGCCCCGAGGCCGCCTGGTCCAAACGCTCGACGGCACCGGACGGATCCTGGCTCCTCATCGCGAGGTCCGCGTCGAGGGCGAGTTGCTCGAGGACGTTGCGGTGCTCTTCCTCGGACCGATCCTTCGGAACCGAGAGATCCTCGGCCGGAGCGACCGCGAACAGGTCGGCCAACCAGCTGGGATCCAGACCGTCCACCCAGGTGTCCCCGTCAGAGTCCGGGTTCTTCGGATCCAGTCCCCAGAGCTCCTCCGCTGCGTCACTCAGACGATCACTGTCGCTGTCGGTCGGACCGGGATCCACGGACAGGTCCGGTGGGCACATGGTGAAGTCGTCCAGCGGGTTGCCGGAGGTCCACGGCGAGAGTGGGTCGGTTCCACAGTCCACCTCGGCGCCGTCCGGGACACCGTCGTCGTCCGTGTCCGGATCGAACGGATCGGTGCCCCACTTGTCCTCCCAGCCGTCCGGGATGCCGTCGTGGTCGAAGTCGGGGTTGGTGTCGCTGCTTCCGTAGGCCGCCTCCTCGCACCGCGACCAACCGTCCCCGTCGAGGTCCGTCTGGTCGTAGCGGATCTGCACGTCCATCGACACCAGGTGGTCCGCGGTCGAAACATCCAGGTCGCGCGCGCTCCCGTCGGCGGTGAAGACCAGCGTCGGGCCTCCGAACGCATGGTCACCGGCGTCGAGGCCGGCCGGGCCGTGGTCGTCGTATCCGGCCAGCGTGAGCCCGACGCTCTCGGACGGCTCCACGCACAGGGACACCGTGGCGTCCGGGACGATGTCCACGGTGTAGTTGGCCGCCGAGACCGTGAAGCGGTCCACCGTCGACTGGTCCAGGTCCGTGGTGAAGAGCGACAGCCCCCACGCCCGACTGGTGGTCGACGGGTCCATGGGCTGCGCCATCCGGTCGACGGTGACGACGACCTCGACCGGCCCGGTTCGACGAGGCGTCCCGCACGTCGTGGCGGTGCTGTGGCCCGAGCTCCCTTCCTTCTGCATGAGGGAGTAGGCCGTTCCCACGGCGGCGTGGCCGTACGTCTGTTGCGCCGTCCCCAGGACCTGACACCACGCCTGCTGGGACTGCCAGGTGGCCATGCGGAAGGAGTCGGGCCACCCGGGGCGGTCGGAGCCGTCCTTGTTGAGCTCTGCCCACGTCTCCGAGGAGCTGTCGGAGTCTCCGTGGCGAAGACGGTGATCGGTGACGTGGACGCCGGTCGTCAGGAGCTCGACGGTCGGGGGGCGAACGTCCAGGCACGCGCCATCGTCCTTCCAGTGGGTGATGAGCGCTCGCGAGGTGCCCCACCCGGGCGTCGTGACGATGGGGATGGCCGACGTGAGGGACTGGGTGGCGGTCCAGCCCGGCCACAGCGGCATCACCGGCTTGTAGACCGCCGTCGAGGTGGTGTCGAGGGGCCGCTCCCCGAGGCGGATGTCGTCGCGAACGACATCCAACGAACCGTAGGTCCGCCACGTCGTCGGGCTGCGGTCGAACAGGTTCTCCGAGCTCCACGTTCCGTCGGGTCCCTCCGTCTCTCGGAGCAGCTCCACCCAGTTGGCGTGGGAGTAGAAGTCCTGGACGCCATGCAGCATCCTCCCGAGCTGCTTGGCCGACTGGAACGGATCCGGTCGGGCAGGGTCGAGAGCGGCGCTGGACAGTCCGATCTGCTGGTTGATGTACGCGATGCCCTCCACCAGGCGGCAGCCGTCGAAGTGTCGCTGGTAGTCGTCCTGTGGCGAGCCGGAGTCCTGCTCGTTGTTCCAGTAGGTGGCCTCGTCGACGAGCCTCGGCTGCAGATGAGCGAGCGCCGTCTCGGTGATCCGTTCGTGGCCTTCCTCCCCACTCGTGAAGGCCGCGGCCGACGTGGACCAACCACCGAGCACGACTCCGACGACCACCCGACCCATGGACCTGTGCATCTGCTGACCTCCTGGGCTGGGAGTAGCTCCGACCCCCGGGCGTCAGGTGTCCCGAGCTGTGACCGCCGACCCGATTGGAGCCTCTCGACAGGCTGTCCCGCGCGTGGAGCGTCACAACCTGGGAACCGGCCTGGAACGGGACAGGACACCTCGGGGGACGCTCGAGCTAGGTGTCGCTTCCTCGTGCCGCCGCCCGCACGTCGCACGCACGCTCGCAGATCCGGATGACGAGGGCATCGGGGAGCGAGCTCCCGGCGAAGTGCGACCACGGATCGTCGGCGAGCGCGTCGAGGAGCGCGGCGTCACCCATCTCCCGTCGCGCGACGAGCACGTCGAAGAGCTTCATCGTCCCCACGACGCGACGGGCGAAGCCTTCGCTCGTGAGCTCGTCGGCGAGGCGCGCCGCGACCGCCGGTCCATCGAGGTGCGCGAGGGCCTGGGCCGCCCACGCATCGTACCCGCTGCCACCCAGGGTGAAGAGCGCAGGGAGGAAGGCCTCCGCCGCCCGTACGGCCTGCGAACCCCTGGCGTGCTCGACGAGGACCTCGCGCGCAGCCTCGGCCGCGGGGAAGCGACAGCGCTGGTGAAACGCGTCCGGCTCGGCAAGGACGGCGAGCGCTCGCTCCACCGCAGCCTCCGCGTCGGTCCGTGCCAGGGCGCGAAGTGCTGCGGCTTCGTCCCGTCCCCCGCTGCCGGGTGAGGTCGTTCCTTCGGCGAGCGCCCACAGCCTCGAGCGCGCCCCCTCCACGATCTCCCGCAGCACCTCCTCGTCCTGGCCTGGTTCGAGCGCCGTGATCACCCCTGTGGGCGCGTCCACGCGCCAAGCGTCCGTGGTGCCGTCGAACCCCACGCACCGGACCGCGCCCGTCGCCCCGGCGCGCCCGCACGACCGCACCAGCACGGCGATGGGCCTCGCGCACGCGAGCCAACCGTCGCGATCCACGACCACGTCCACCAACAGCTCTCGCCCTCGCCGAGCGACCTCGAGGTGGAACACGCCTTCGACCGTGGCGCGGGTCTGGCGGAGGAGCGACGCCACCGTCGACGGGAGGGGGGCAGGCGTGCCCAGACCACGCCATCCACCTTCGGGGTCCTCGGCGACCACCGCTGCTCGGGCGGGTGAGAAGCGGGGTGGCAGACCGACAGATCCCCGGATCGCATAGGTCGTGCTCATGGGGCAGGTTGGCCCGCCGGCCCACGGCCTGTCAACGGCGCGGCGCGGCCAGGGGCGCATGTTAAGGGAGGCGCCGGAGGCGGGCGTTGACTACCCAGGCGTCGCCGCACGAGGCGAAGGGGCGTCGGGAGCTGGCCGTCCAGCGCATGATCCAGCCGGATCTCGTGAGCTGTGGCCCGACCTGTCTGTTCCAGGTCGCCCGGTTCTACGGGGACGTTCGGCCGCTGTCGACGTTCCTCGGTGCGGTCCGCCGCAATCCCGATGGAGGGACCCTCGCGGTCCACCTGGCGAACGCGGCGATGGACCTGGGCTACCGGACGACGCTGTACCCCTTCGGCATCCGGGTGTTCGATCCGACCTGGTGGGAGCTGCCCCGCCCCAAGCTGCTCGAGCGGCTCGCCATGCGACGGCTCGTCCGCCCGGCCGCCGACCAGGCGATGTACGAGTCGTGGGAGGCGTACCTGGCCCGCGGTGGAAAGGTCGTGTTCCACGAGCTCACGCCCGAGCTGCTGGTGCGCGTCATCGACGCCGGACACCCCCTGATCGGCGGCATGTGCGCGACCTGGTTCTACCGCGAGCCCCGCGAGGTGCCGGACACGGGCGCCGAGGACGACATCGCCGGCGAGCCCTCGGGCCATTTCGTGGTGATCGCCGGGTACTCGGGTCAGGGACTGCACTTCCACGTCCGCGACCCGCACCCCGAAGTGCCCGATGGCGGTGGACGACAGCCGGTGGCCGCCGCTCGGCTGTTGACCGCCATCCTGCTGGGCGACCTGACCCACGACGCGGTCCTGCTGGAGATCGCGCCCCGGAGCGAACGATGAGCGACAAGATCTCCACCCTGGTGGTGATCAGCAAGGAAGGCGAGCTCGGCAAGGTGGACCTGCCCGGGATCCGCGTCGTCGACGCCGAGACGTACCTCGAGGGTGGACCCGCCGTCTCCGGGACGGGGATGTCGGTGGTGAACCTCTGCCGTTCCTGGAGGTACCTCTCGCGCGGCTACTACGTGTCGCTGCTGGCGGAGGCGCGCGGCCAGGAGCCGATGCCGACGGTGCACGACATCGAGGGCTTCCTCGACCCGCGCTCCCGCTTCCGCGGCCTGCACGAGGCCGGTGTCGACGTCATCGACCCCGACGAGGCGCGCGCCCGGCTCAAGGCCAGCAAGGCTGCCGGACGCGATCTGGGTGACGGCGAGATCCCGCCCATCCGGGTGTGGGAGCAGGCGGACATCGTGTTCCGCGCGCCCATGTCCACCGAGATCGTCGATCTGGTCGTCGTCCTCGGGCACACGGACACCCCGGGCATGTCGCGGCTGGCGGCGCGCGTGTTCCGCGCCTGGCCGTTCCCGGTGCTCGATGTCCGGGCGGTGCGGGAGAACCAGAAGTGGCGCGTGTTCGCGGTCCAGCCGCGACGTCTCGCCCGCGTGGACGGCGGGGTGCGTGACCGGCTCCTCGCCGCGCTGAAGGAAGGGCCCCGCAACGCCACGATCGACACCGCCCCCAAGAAGCGCAGCGTGGCCGTGCTCTTCGACCCGACCGATCCGTACCGCGCGTCGACCCCGGAGACCATCGAACGGCTCGAGCGCGTGTTCCGGCGCCGGGGCCTGCGCCTCGAGACCATCGGGGTGGACGATCTCGACCGCGTCGGAGAGCACGACGGGCTCTTCATCCGCAGCGTCACCGGCCTCGACAAGCCCGCCTGGCGCTTCGTCGTCCGCGCGGACGCGCTCGGCATGCCGGTCATCGACCATCCCCAGGACACCGTGCGCTGCAGCAACAAGGTGTACCTGTACGAGCTGCTGAAGCGCGCGAACCTCCCGATGCCGAAGAGCAAGGTGTTCGGCACGGGCACCACGTTCGCCGAGGTCGCGGACGCCCTGGGCACGCCGTTCGTGGTCAAGCTGCCCGACGGGAGCTTCTCCGCCGCGGTCCACCGCATCGCGAGCCCCGAGGACTACGCGCACCACGTCCCCGGCATGCTCAAGCGCAGCCCGCTCGTCCTCGCGCAGTCCTTCGTGAAGAGCGAGTTCGACTGGCGCGTGACCGTGCTCGACGGCCGCCCGCTCTTCGTCTGCCGGTACCACATGGTCCCCGGGCACTGGCAGATCCGCAGCATCGCGGGCGCGCAGGTCCGGTACGGCCGGGTGGAGAGCATCCCGCGCGACAAGGCCCCGTCGGACGTGGTGAAGCTCGCCTGCAAGGCCGCCTCGCTCATCGGCGAGGGGCTGTACGGCGTGGACCTCAAGGTCGGCCCCGACGGCCCCGTGGTCATCGAGGTCAACGACAACCCCAACCTCGACACCGGGTACGACGACGTCGAGGACGGGGACAGCATCTACGACGACATCGTCACCTGGTTCGAGAAGCGGCTGCCCCCCGAGCGGGCGCCCAAGGAGACCTCGATGAGCCCTAAGCAGAAGGCTTCGGACGACGGGATGGCGCCCCTGCGCGCGCCGTTCGGGCGGGTGCCCGTGCGCCACACACCGTACGCCGCCTTCGAGGTGATGGGGCTCGAGCTCGAGTACCCCGTCGTCGACCGCGATCTGAACTGCGTGAGCGAGGTCGAGGACCTCATCAGCGACCTGGCGGGTCGCCCCACCTCGGACGTGGACCTCGGTCTGATCGGCATCTCCAACGAGATCATGGACCACGTCCTCGAGATCAAGAACGCCGTTCCGCTGGCGAGCGCCGAGCGCATCGAGGAGGTCCTCGCCGAGGGCGTCCGCCGCGCGGGCATCGTGCTGGCCGGGCGGCACGGCGCGCGCTTGCTGCCCGGCGGCATGCACCCGTGGTTCCGGCCGAAGAACACGAGGCTCTGGACGCGCAGCAACCGCACGATCTACCAGACCTACGAGCGGCTGTTCGACCTGCGGACCCACGGGTGGGCCAACGTGCAGGCGGTCCACGTGAACCTCCCCTGCGGCCGCGAGGAGGAGGCGGTCGCGATGATGAACGCCGCGCGGCTCCTCGTGCCGTACCTGCCGGCGCTCGCGGCGAGCTCGCCGATGGCGGAGGGCGAGCTGACGGACGCGGTCGACACCCGCCTGACCTGGATCCTCGAGCACCAGATCAAGCTCCCCGAGTCCTGCGGCGACCTCGTCCCCGAGCCGGTCACGAGCCTCAAGCAGTACAAGAAGGACGTGCTCGGGCGGATGTACACGGCGCTCGACCGCCTGCCGGACGCCGACGCGATCCGCCACGAGTTCCTCAACGCCCGCGCGGCGGTGTTCAAGCTCTCCCGGGACTCCATGGAGATCCGCGTCCTCGACGTGCAGGAGTGCCCCAAGATGGACGTGGCGATCGGCGTGTTCGTGAAGCGCGCCCTCAAGCGCCTCGTGGGGATGCTGCCCAAGCTGACGTCCGCTCCGCAGGAGGCGCTGGTGGCCGACCTGCGCGCCACGGTCCGGTCCGGCAGCCGCGCGCGGGTGCTCGCCCCCTGGGTCCCGCTCGACGCCCAGCGCGACGCGGACGGGACGTTGCCCGTGAAGGCCGTGCTGACCTGGCTGCTCGAGCAGGCCTTCGTGCGCGTGGGTGCCGAGGAGCGGCCGTACCTGGACCTCGTGGCGGGCATCGTCCGCGACGGCACGCTGTCCGAGCGCATCGCGGCGGCGCTGCTGCCCCATGTGGGCGGCCCCGACGAGGCGTTCACCGAGGCGGCCCGCCAGGTGTACATCCAGCTGGCCGACTGCCTGGTGGAGAACCGCCCGTGGGCCGGTCGCTCGTCCTGAGCTGCGAGCACGCCTCGCGCCTGCTGCCGCGCTCGATCCCGCTGGGGTTGGCGCCGGGGGAGGGGACGGGGCACCACGCCTGGGACGAGGGGGCCCACGAGCTCGCGCTGGGCCTGGCGGTCGAGCTCGGTGCGCCGCTGGTCGCAGGCCAGGTGAGCCGGCTCGTCGTCGATCTCAACCGCAGCCGCCACCTGCCTGCGGCCATCCCTGCGGTCGCCTTCGGGTTGGCGGTCCCCGGCAACACGGCCCTCGACGAGCGCGCCCGCCGACGGCGCCTGCGCGCGCTGCACGACCCCTACCGCCGCTCGCTGCGCGCCGAGGTCCGCCGGGCGATCCGGCGCCGTGGGGACGTCGTCCACCTCTCGGTCCACGCGTTCACCGCGACCCTCGGGGACGAGCGTCGCGAGCTGGACGTGGGGCTGCTCTTCGACCCGGCGCGCCCCCGCGAGCAGGCCGTGGCCGACGAGCTCTCGGAGGCGTTGCGTGCGGTCGGGGTGGACGCCCGCGAGAACCAGCCGTACCTCGGCACCGACGACGGGGGCACCACCTGGTTGCGCACGATCTTCCCCGATCCGGCGTACGCAGGGCTCGAGCTCGAGCTGCGCGACGACCTGCCGCCGGAGGTGGTGGACGCCGTCCGTCGCGTGGTCCTGCGCTGGGCGACCGTGTAGGCTCGGGCGGGAGCAGGCGTGGCGCGGTCGCGAGCATTCGATGTCGACGAGGCCTTGCAGGCCGCGATGCACGCGTTCTGGCGCCACGGGTACCGGGGGACCTCGGTCCGCGACCTGTGCGAGGCGATGGGTATCGGTCAGGGCAGCTTCTACGCCGCGTTCGGCAGCAAGGCCGAGCTCTTCCAGCGCGCGCTCGGACACTACCTGCGGACGCTGGCGCCCGAGCCCGGACCCGACGCGCTCCGGGTCTACCTGGACCGGGTGGTGTCGTCGCGCGACCCGACGGGCTGCCTGCTCGTGGACTCCGCGGTCGAGCGGGCGGAGCTCGAGCCCGAGGCGCAGGCGCTGGTCGATCGCGGGCTCGCGGGGCTGCAGGCCTTCTTCGCCTCGTGCCTGCCGGGGCCGGAGGCGGAGCGTCGCGCGGCGCTCCTGCTCTCGGCGGTGGCGGGCCTGCACGTGATGCACCGGGCGGGTCGTCCGACGACCGAGCTGCGCGCGCTGGCGGATCACCTGCTCGTCTCCGTGGACATCGCCCGACCACCGCAATAGTGTACCGACCGTTACAGAACGGGAGGCAACATGGTGGGGCAGATCGTGGTCGGGTTGGTGGCGCTCCTGCACGTCGGGTTCTTCGTGCTCGAGAGTGTCCTGTGGACGAAGCCCACGGGCATGCGGATCTTCGGGCTGTCGGCGGAGGACGCCGAGACCACGCGGGTGCTCGCGAGCAACCAGGGCGTGTACAACGCGATGCTCGCGCTCGGCCTCGGCTGGGCGGTCGCGTCGGGCAACCGCGAGGCGCTGTTGTTCCTGCTGGCCTACGTCGTGGTGGTCGGGATCTACGGGGGAATCACCGCGAAGCCGACCATCCTCGCCCTTCAGGCGGCCCCCGCTCTCGTCGCCTTCGGGCTGGTGTGGCTGCGCTGGTAGGATGGGTCGATGTCGATCGACCTGACCCTGTGCACCGGCCTGGGCTGCCCGCTCCGCGCCGAGTGCTATCGGTACCGCGTGATCGCGCACGGGCGTCGCAGCTCGTTCGCCACCCCGCCCTTCGTCGCTGCCGCGGGGACCTGCGCACACCTGCTCCCGCTGCCGACGATCGGCGAGGACGACGTGCGGACGCGGGCGTACGTCCTGTGGGACGCCGACGGTCGACCGGACGACCGCGCGGACGAGCACTGGCTGCGCGCTGAGGCCGAGCTGAACGACGAGCTCGGCTCCCGCCTGCGGCCCGTGGGCTGATGGAGCGCCGCGTCGCGGCCATCGCTGCGGCGCTCGTGGCCGTCGTCGCCCTGCGCGCGGAGGTGACCCTGCAGGCGCCGTCGGTGTCGCCCGAGCGCGCCGACGAGCTGATGCGGCTGCACGCCGCACTGATCGGGGACCTACCCCACCCGACGGGCACCCCCGAGGCTGCCGCCGTGCGGGAGCGGGTGGCGCAAGCGCTGACGGACGCGGGGTGCGCGCCGCACGTGCAGCGCGCCTGGTCGTGCGGGGACGGACGCTGCGCGTGGGTGGAGAACCTGTGGTGCCGGCTGGGGCCGGAGGGCGAACCCGTCGTGCTGGGGCTCGCGCACACCGACTCCGTCCCGGCGGGTCCCGGGGCGGGCGACGACGGCGCGGCGGTCGTGGCCTGGGTGGAGGCCGTGCGCCAGCTCGCGCGCGAGCCCCTGCGGCGGCCCTTCGTGCTGGTGCTCACCGACGGCGAGGAGCTCGGGCTGTTCGGCGCGAGCGCGCTCCTCGACGACCCGCCGTTCCCCGAGCCCATCGCGATGGTCGTGAACCTCGAGGCGCGGGGCAGCCGCGGGACCTCGGTGCTGTTCCAGACGCCGGGAGAGCCCCGCTCCTGGGGTGCGGGGTACCGCTCGCTCGGGCTGCGTCCGACGGCGAGCTCGCTCTACCCTGCGGTCTACGAGCGGATGCCCAACGGCACGGACCTGACCGTGTTCGGCGAGCGGGGTATCGCGGGCGCGGACCACGCGTTCCTGGACGAGGTCGCCCACTACCACACGCCGCTCGACGACCGCGCGCACCTCGACCCCCGCTCGATGGCACAGCACGCGGACCTCGCGCTCGGCTGGGTGCGGGCGCTGCAGCACGATCTGCCGCCGACCTCGCAGGCCTACGCGGACTGGCTCGGGCTCGTCCTGCTCTCGTGGCCCCGTACGTGGTCGCTGCCGCTCACGGTGCTCGGGCTCCTCGCGGCGCTCGGCGTGGCGGGTGTGGACCGGTGGACCGGGCGGACGCGCACGAAGGGCCTGCTGCTCGCGACCGGTGCCGTGGTGGGGGCCGTCGTGCTCGCCGCCGGCCTCGGGTGGCTCGCGTCGCTGGCGCTGCCGGAGACGGTGGGCTGGTCGCACCCCGAGCGGGTCCGGGCGCTCTCGCTTGGACTCGCGGTCACGACGGTGCTGGCGGGCTCGGCGGCGGGTTCCCCCCGGGCGCGGTGGGCGGCGGTCACGGTCGTCGTCGCCGCGCTCGGCGTGGCCCTGGCCCTGGTCGACGGGCGGCTCGCGGTGCTGACGGTGCCAGCGCTCGGCCTGGCACTCGCGGCGAGGGCCGCCCCCGACGCCGTGGCCTGGCCCGTGCTGGCGCTGGGCGTGGCGTCGGCCTTCGTGCCGCTCGCGCTGGCGCTCGAGATCGCGCTCGGCGCGCACCCGGCGCTGCTCGCGGGCGTGTGGGCGGCGGGGCTGCTCGGCGTGATGCCCGCGGTCCCGGAGCGCGGCTGGCGGCTCGCGGGCGTGGGGGCCGCGTGGACGGTGCTGGCGGGCGTGGGCTGCGCGCTCGCGCCGGCGTCGACGGCGGGTCGCCCGCTCCAGTCCCAGGTGACCGTGGAGCAGCGCGGGACCGAGGTGAGCGTCACCGCGTGGCGGCGGCCGGGTCCCGGGTGGGCGGGGGAGGGCGCGGACCAGGCCGTGCGGGTGTCGCCGCCGCCGGAGCTGGTCCGGGAGGGCGACCAGCTGCGCGTGCGCTCGGTCCGCGGCGGGACCACCTGGGTGGTGCGGGGTGGCGAGCGGCTCGGCGACCACGCGCTCGGGGCGGGCGCCACCTGGGTGTACGGGGCGCCGGAGGGTGGCCTGGTGGTCGGGATCGATCCGGGCTCGGAGGTCGAGGTGGCCGAGGTCACGTGGGACCTGCCCGAGGGCCTCGATCGGCGCACGATCGTGGGTGACGCCGTGCCCGCTCACCGTGGCGACGCCACGCTCGTGTGGGCCGTCAGCGCGCCGTGACGGTGTACGGTGTCGCTTCGGAGGAGGGAGATGCGCCTGTCCGCCTTGTTGGTCCTCACCGCGTGCCAGCAGCCCTGGATGGATCTGTCGGACACCGGGTACGCGTGCATCGTCGAGCAGGGCGCCGACTTCTCGGTCTGGAGCTGGTACGACACCACCACGGGAACAGCGCCGGACGCCTTGAGCGCGGGGCGCTCCGAGGTCGTCGTGGTGATCAGCGACTGCTACTCGAGCAGCGTCACCGACGAGCAGGCCACCTGCTCCGCCAGCGACGACGGCGCGACGATCGACGTGGTGTCCGAGGCTGGGTGGCACAAGCCCGGAGGGAGCCAGAACAGCGACTGCAACGTGCTCTCCACGCGGTGCGCCGGCCCCGACCTCACGGACGGTCCCTGGACGCTGAGCTACGCTGGCGAGACCGTCGACTTCGACGTTCCGTCCGCCGAGACGCCCTGCACGCGCTGAGCCGGTCAGCTCATGACCTGGTCGCGGAGCAGGTCGAGGCCGACGTTGCCGCAGGCGAGGACGCGGCGGTGGAACTCGGGGAGCTCGCCGCCGGCGGCGAGGAACTCGCGGCGCAGGTCGAGCATGGCCTTCTGGCCGACCTTGTAGCTGATCGCCTGGCCGGGCCAGCCGAGGTACCGCTTGATCTCGCTGTCGGCGACCTCGGCCGCCATGCCGCCCACCTCCTGCATCAGCGCCACGCCGAGCTCGAAGGTCCAGCGCTCGCCGGGGTGGAAGGGCGCGTCGTCCGGAATGGGCAGGTCGAGGTGCGCGCCGATGTCGAAGACCACGCGGCAGGCGCGCATCATCTGGTTCGCGAGCATGCCGAGCTCGTACTCGGGCTTCTCGTAGAACCCGAGCTCGCTCATCAGCTCCTCGGCGTACAGCGCCCAGCCCTCGGCGAACCCGGAGTACCCGTAGGCCACCCGGTGCACGCGGCACAGGTCCTGCTTCAGGGTGACCTGCAGCGCGCACTGGAGGTGATGGCCGGGGAAACCCTCGTGGTAGGCGGTGCTCACCTCGTCCCACAGGGCGTACGGGCCCTCGCCGGTCAGTGAGTAGAACACCGTGCCCGGCCGCGACAGATCCTCGGACGGCGGCACGTAGTAGGCCCCCGGAGGCCCGCCGGCCGGCGCCTGCTTCACGTCCACCCGGCGGATGCCCTCGGGGACCTCGAAGTGCACGCCGTCGAGCACGGACAGCGCCTGCTGCTGGCGCTGCTGCATGAGGGCGAGGAAGGAGGCGCGGTCGGGAGCGCCGTAGGCCGGGTCCGTCATCAGCATCGTCACGACCTGGCGGAGCGGGACCCCGGGAGCGACCTGCTCGGCGGCGGCGGTCATGCGGGCCTGGAGCGCCCGGATCTCGTCCCAGCCCCAGGCGTAGGTGGCCTCCGGATCGGGCGTGCTCCCGAGGAAGTGGCGCACGGCGCGCAGGTACCGCTCGCGTCCGACCCCGTCGGCCTCCGCGGCGTGGGGCAGGTAGCTGTCCGTCAGCCAGGTCCCGAGGGCGGTGTACGCCTCGCGCGCGGCGACCGTCGCGGCGGCGACGCGCTGGCGCAGGGCGTCGTCGGCAACCCCGGCCTCCGCGAGGCGCGCGTTCAGCCCGTCGAGGCTCGCGCCGTCGGCAGCGTACGCGTGGCACTGGGCAGCGACGGAACGCACCTGGCGCGCGGCCACCGGCGTCCCCCGATCGAGCCCGAGCTGCAGCGACCGCCGGTATCCGTCGAACATCGCACCGACCCCCTCGAGCCGGCTGGCGACGTTGGCCCAGCCCTCGGCGGTCGACGTGTCCATCGCGTCGAACACCATCGGCACGTGCTGAACGGGGCAGGCCAGGTGGTTCAGGTCGCGGAGGTGGTCGCCGTGGTCGACGACGTCGAGCGAGAGCCCGAGCTGGTCGAGGCAGACGTGGACCGCGAGCCTGGACCAGCGGTCGGCCTGCTCGGGGAGTGCGGCGAAGCGCTCCTTCCATGCGCGCAGTCGAGCCGCGCTGGCGGCGGCCCCCTCGGGGGAGAGGTCCTCCCACCGGTGGTCGTGCCCCTTCACGCCCCAGTAGGTCCCGGCGCTGGGCGTCATGTCGGCGAGCTCGTCGACGAGGGCGTCGGCGAGGGTGAACGGCGTGCGGTCGGTGGTGCTCATGACCGTGCACCATCACCTCGCCGGTCCACGCGGACAACCACGTTCCCCCCCAATCCCCGCACGCACGGCCGTGAGGTGGCGTGCGCTGACCGGGACGCGCGCGCCGTCGTCGAGCGTCAGCTCCCACGTGTCGCCGACCCGGGTGAGTGCGCGCATCCGGTCGCGACGGACCACCGTCGTGCGGTGGGTCTGGACGAAGAGCGCCGGATCCAGGCGCGCCGCCAGCGCGGACAGCGACGCGCGATGCAGGACGACGCGATCGCCGACGTGCAGCTCCACGTAGTTCCCGGCCGACGTGAACCGCCGCACGTCCGCCAGGACCACGGTCTCGAGCCTGCCCACGCCCCGGACGCACACCCGGGTGAGCGGCGCAGCGCCGCCGTCGACCTCGTCCACCGCGTCGCGGACGGCGTCGCTCCAGGCGGCGCGCTCCCGCAGATCGACGAGCTCCCCGGCCCGCACGAGCGTCCGCGCCAGGCGCGCGTCGTCGACGGGCTTCTGGAGGTAGTCGAGGGCACGGACCTCGAACGCCGCCACCGCGTACCGATCGTGCGCCGTGACGAAGACGACGACGGGTCCGTCCGCGCCGGCCAGCTCGCGCGCGAGGGAGAGGCCGTCCTCCTCGGGCATCTGCACGTCGAGGAACACGACGTCGACCTCGCGAGCCGCGAGCACGCGCCGTGCGGCGGCGGCGCTGGCGACGGCGTCCAGGACCTCCCACCCGGCTCGCCCGAGCGCGTGGCTCAGGTTGACGCGCGCCAGGGGCTCGTCGTCGACCACGAGCGCCCGGTGGCTAGCGCCCATCGTCGCTCCGCGGAAGCGTCAGCTCCGCCACGAACAGCTCGCCGCGAGCGCCGGCATCGAGCGAGGCCGCACCCGGGAAGCGCATCGCCAGGCGCTCCGAGAGCGAGCTCAGCCCGAGCCCGAGGCCCGGGTTGGGGGGCCGACCGGCGCGCAGCGCGTTCTCCACCCGGACGACCGCCCGATCCTCGTCCACGTCCACCGCCAGCGCGAGGTGGCCCTCGCCGGCGTGCACGTCGAGGTCGTGGCGCAGCGCGTTCTCCACGAGCGGTTGCAGCACCAGCGGCGGACAGCGGATCTCCGTCGGGTCGCCCGAGGTCCGCACCGTGACCCGTAGGCGCTCCCCGTAGCGGAGGCGCTGCAGCGCCAGGTAGTCGTCGACGAACGCGAGCTCCTCGTCGAGCCCGACCCACTCCGTCCGGCTCGCGGTGGTGGCGTACCGGAGGAGACCCGCGAGCTGGTTGATGGCGGCCAACGCCTCGTCCGAGGCCCCCGTGCGCACGAGCCCCGAGACGGCGTTCAACGCGTTGAACAGGAAGTGGGGCTCGAGCTGGGCCTGCAGGGCCTGCAAGCGTTGGCGCTCGACCTGGAGCCGGAGCTCGAGGACCTCCGCCGCCATCCGACGGGCCTCCCGCTCCCGCGCGAGCTCGCCGCGGGCGAGGGCTGCGCCGTGCAGCAGGGCGTACACCCCGACGAACAGGACGAAGTCCGCGAAGAACGTCAGCGGCCGCGCGTGACGCAAGACCTGGAGCGCTCCGGTCCACGGTCTCCCTGCCTGCGCCTCGGCGACCGCGACCTCGTACACCACGTAGGGCAGGAAGAAGGTGACGAAGGCGACCGCGAAGCCCCCTGCGACGAAGCGCCGATCCCCCAGGCGGCTCCCGCCCTCCGCCAGCACGCCGAACGCGACGACGCAGAGGACGACCCACGGCGGGTAGTAGGGGGCGCTCTGCCACAGCGCGTCCAGCGCGGCCTGCAGCGAAGGGCCACCGGGCGGCCGCGCCATCGCGGCGAGCGCCTGCAGCAAGGCGAGGGCGCCGATGCCGAGCACGCTCGGGCCGATCGCGCTCCGCCAGGCCGGGGGCTGGGTCGACATGACCTCAGGTACCGCGTCCGGTCACGGGTGGGGCGGCGTTCGCGTCACGGGGACCGCCGTTCGTCCCATCGGCGTCGAGCAGGCAGGACCCTGCGGGTACGACGCGGGCGGGAGGTGCCGATGTGGGGAGTGATGGTCGCGATGGCGGCCGCGGAGCCGGTGGTGCATCGGGCGGTCGGCGTGATCGAGGGCTACGCCCCGAACGCCTGGTGGATCACCACGGACACCGGCGTCGTGCTGATCGACGCGCTGTTCCTGGCCTCGGACGCGGAGGCCCTCGTGGCGGACATCGAGGCCACCGGCCTGCCGCTCGCGGCCGTGATCCTGACGCACCCCCACGTCGATCACTTCGGTGGGCTCGAGGTCGTCCACGCCGCCTTCCCCGACACCCCGATCCTCGCCCACGCGGCGACCGCCGACGCCGAGGAGCGCGTGCTCGCCGCGGCGTGGAGCGACGGCTGGATCGGGGTCTACGGCGACGACGCGCCGCGGGTGGCCGTGCTCCCCGATCGGCGGGTGTCCTCGGGTGAGACGCTGGAGCTCGCGGGCCTGCGGTTCACGCTGACCTCCTTCGGAGCGATGGAGGCCGTCGACAACGTCGTCGTGGACTGCCCGGAGCTGGGGGTGCTCTTCACCGGGGACGCCGTGCTCGACGAGGCGTACTACCTCGGCGAGGGCCATGTGGACGGCGCCCTCCAGGGGTTGGCCGCCATCGGTGCGCGCTGGCCGGCGGACACCCGGGTCCTGCCGGGACACGGTGAACCGGGACGCCTCGGCGACCTGATCGCGCGCAACACCCGCGACGTCCGTGCGTTCGTCGCGATGGCCCGCCACCCGGCGCGCGCGCGCCGACGCTGCGAGGCCCGGTTCGAGGGGAGCAGCCTGTACGGACTGGATCCGAGCACCTGGTGCGCCCTGAACCTCCCGGCGCTCCTGCCCGCGACCGGGGAGGGGCGATGATCCCCCTCCTCGCGGCCTGCGGCCCGTCATCGGTGTCGACGCCCTCGACGCCGCCCTCGTCGTCCACGGACACGCCCTTCGAGCCCTTCGTGGAGACGCTGGTGGAGAGTGCGGGCTCGGACGACCTCACCTGGCACCCGGACGGGTTCCTGCTCGCCTCAGACCTGATCGGCACGGGCGCGTGGCCGTCGAACCCGAACGGCACGGAGGTGCTGCGGGTCGATCCGGACACGGGCTCGCTCTCGCCCTGGGGCACGGACGCGCCGCGGCCGATCGGCTCGGCCCTGGCGCCGGACGGGACGCTGTACGTGGCCGGCTACGGTGCCTCCGCGGGCGTGTGGGCCATCCCGCCGGGCGGTGGGGTCGCCAGCCTGGTGGTGGACGGCCTGTCGTACCCGAGCATGGTGGCGTTCGCGGACGACGAGGCGCTGCTCGTCACGGAGTGGGGCCTCGACCGCGTGTCGCGCCTGGTCGACGGGGTGGTCGAGCCCTTCGCTGAGGTGCCGGGGGCCGTCGGCATCGACCGGAACGCCGCCGGTGACCTCGTGGTCGGCGCGAACGACGGCTGGCTCTATCGATTGGACGCGGACGGGACCGCGGCGCGGTGGGCGGAGCTCCCCGACGGCGACCCCGCCGACTTCGCGGTGGCGGGGACCCGGACCTACGTGACGACGCTGTTCGGCCACCAGATCTGGGAGGTGGACCCCGACGGCACCGTCCGCAAGCTGTCCGGGGGCAGGAACCCCGGCAGCGACGACGGGCCGTTGAGCGACGCCTCGTTCGACACCCCCAACGGTATCGCCGCGAGCCCGGACGGCGCGCGGCTGTTCGTCCAGCAGCTCGACAAGCGTCTGCGGGTGATCCACCTCCGGTAAACCCTCGCCAGGAGTCTGTGCCTCCTCCCGTGCCCGTGCCCGTGCCCGTGCCCGTGCCCGATAGCGGCGCGTGCACCGGACCAGACGCTCGCGCGACCCGATGTGCATCGACGACACAGCCTCCTACCCGGGCCTGCCGACCAACCACACCCGCATCGGGCCCTTGCCCTTCACCTCGATGGAGCCGCGATCCTCGAGCGCCCAGTCCCGACGGAGCCGCTCGCGGACGGCGTCGCTGATCTGCACCCGGTCGCCCAGACCGTGCGACTCCATGCGGGAGGCCGTGTTCACCGTGTCGCCCCACAGGTCGTACGCGAAGCGCGCCCGCCCGATGACCCCCGCGACGACCGGCCCGGAGTGGATCCCGATCCGCATCCGGAGCGCGCCGTCGGGACGGAGCTCCCGCAGTCGCTCGAGCATCGTGAGCCCCAGATCGACCGCGCGATCGGCGTGGTCCGGCAGATCCTCCTGCACGCCGGCCGCCACCATGTACGCGTCCCCGATGGTCTTGATCTTCTCGAGCCCGCGCGCCTCGACCTCGACGTCGAACGCGCTGAAGATCCGGTCGAGCTCGGCCACCAGCTCCTCGGGGCCGATGGACGAGGCCAGGACGGTGAACCCGACCAGGTCCGCGAACAGCACGGTCACGTCGGGGTGCTGCTCGGCGATGATCGAGCGGTCCGCCTTCAGGCGCCGCGCCATGCGCTGCGGCAGGATGTTCAGCAGCAGCTGCTCGGATCGCGCGCGCTCCGCTGCGAGCAGCTCCACCCAGGTCCCGACGGACGCGAACAGGAACGCAGTGATCCCCAGGGTGTTGAGCGCGAACAGCGCCCCGATCGCGGCGTCGGACGCGGTGCGCGTGGGGACCCGGACCGCCTCCGCCGCCACGCTCGCGATGGCGACCGCCGCGTAGACCAGCCCGGCGCGTCCGAACCAACGGGGCTCCACGAAGAGCGGCACCGACGCCACCCCGCAGATGCCCCACAACCCCACGCCGCCGCTGGCGACGAACCCTCCGACCCACTCCTGCAGCACCCAGGGCAGCAGGAAGACCACGAGGGGGTGGAGCCAGCGAAAGGTCGCGTACCGGCGGGCGTCCCGGGCGAGCCACGCCAGCATGCCGAGGGAGACGAGCTCGTAGGCCAGCGGGGAGGGGAGGGCGCGGACCCCGTGCACGGCCGCCTCGGCGACCATCATCACCAGGATCGCCGGCAGCGAGACCCAGGTCATCGCGACCTGGGTCCGCTTCGTGTGACGGGTGACCTCCCCGTCGGAGGGGTCGTCCGCGATGGCGAGCAGGGCGTCGAGCATTCACCGGAGCCTACTCCCACCGCGGACGACGGCGTCCCGCCTACGGGAAGACGTCGGGGCAGAGGATGGTGTCGATCCCGGCCACGTCCGTGCTCAGCGTCGTCGCGTCGTCGTCGATCCAGGTCAGGAAGGCCGTGAGGTTCGCGATGTCGGTGGGCGTGGGGACGAAGTTCGCGGACAGCGCCTGGTGGTGGGGCTCGAAGGTCGGGTCGAAGACCTCCTCCAGGGTCCGCGCGTTCCCGGCGTGGAAGTAGGGTGCGCCGGCCACGACGCCGAGCAGCGAGGGCGGGTTGAAGCCCGTCAGGCCGTTCGCCGTGCTGCTCATGTTCTCCTTGCGCTCGGACACCGTCACGCCAGCGGGCGCGATGCCGGTCGTGCCAGCGGCCGGGAAGGTGCCGACGCCGCGCAGCACGCACTGGATCGTGCCGCCGCCCTTGAGCGGAGCAGGACCGGACGCCGCGGCCGGGTTGAGGGCCGCGGGCAGCGTGCCGCGGGAGTAGGTGGTGGTCTCGAGCAGCCCGCCGACCGCGTTGTTGGCGGTGGAGGGCGTGTAGAAGCGCTCGGACACCGTCCAGTTCGTCCCGCCGTGACAGCCCTGGCAGTTGTTCGCCTGGAAGATGGCGGCACCGGCGAGCGCAGCGGCGCCGTCGACCACGGGGGCGTCGGGCGAACGCACGGTCTTCACGTAGTCGTCGATGTCGAGGAAGTCCTCGAGCACGGACTGCACGGTGGTCGGAGCGCCCGTCGCGTCCACGCCGGGGACCCCGGTGAGCACGAGCTCGTCCATGGAGCCGTTCAGGTTGACCTGGCTCGCGTCGGTCGACTCGCTGCCGAGCACGTGCGTCCCGTCGAACACGATGCGGGAGCTCGTGGACAGCGTCGTCGAGGAGACGAACGCGCCCACCCCGCCGCTGATGCCGCGCGTGTTGTTCTCGAAGTCGCCGATCTCGTCGAGGATGGCCGTCCAGTTGAACACCCGCTGCACCCCGGCGTCCTGGTCCCAGCTCCCGTCGAGCGAGACCGTCTGGCGCGGCCCCGCGGGGAAGAACCAGGTGACGTTGTCCGTCAGGCCGTTCGGGTGGCAGCCCTCGCAGGAGTTCCAACCCTGGCCGTTGAGCGACCAGCGGGCGAGCCCGGTCACGAAGAAGCGCCGGCCGGTGTTCTCCACCACCTCGTCCGGAGCGACCGGCGAGGCCGACGGGATCGCGTTCACCACGCTCTGCGTGCCGAGGTTCGCGAAGGACAGGTTGCGGGTGTTCTCGTTGAGGACCAGCGCGTGGTTGGCGGCGTCGATGGCCACGCCGATCGGGAGCTTGCCGCTCGTCGAGAAGCCGCCGACGTTGATGAAGTCGGCGAGCGAGCTGCCCACCTCGTTGAGCGTGTGGTTGGCGTTGTAGCGGACGCGGAAGAGCGCGTCGGAGCCGTAGCCGGCGACGTAGAGCACGTGCGTGTTCGGCGCGAAGGCCATCGCGTTCGGGAGCAGCGGGAAGCGACGGGTGGCGTCGTCGGCGCGGCCGCGCGTGTCGTACAGGTCCTGGAAGGCCTCCGTGAGGGTCACGCGCTCCGCCGGGACCTCCGCCAGGCCGACGGTATCGATCGCGTACAGCGTCGGGTGCACCTTGGTCTTGGCGTTCACGCCGCCGCCGCCGGCCGGGCCGCGAGGCGAGGCGCACATGCCGGCCGCGTAGACGCGCGTGCCGTCCTGGGCCAGCGCCGAGAGCTGGTTCGGGAAGCAGCCGGTCACGCCGCCCGTGCTGTCGAGGAAGCCGGTGTCCGCGGTCGAGCCGAGCGGGATGGCGGGCGACATGGTGCCGACGGTGGCGTGGAAGCGGTAGACGAAGCCCTGGCGCCCCTCGTCGAAGTAGGCGTCGCCGAGCACGCCGGGGTCGGCCGACGGGTCGTCCTGCGAGAAGAACTCGGTGACGTAGACCCACTCGTCCTGGTCGCTGCCGTCGCCGTCGTTGGTGACGAGCACGGCGGAGGGGTGGGCGAGGCCCTTGCGGCTCTGCGACACGCTGGGCCCGAGGGTGCCGGTGTCGATGAGCGCCTGGTTGAGGTCCACGTCGGCGACGGTGGCGAGGCTCTGGGCGTCGACGACGCTGACGGTGCCCGCGGACCAGTTGGAGACGTAGAGGAGCTGGCCGGTCGGCGAGATGGCGATGCCGGTCGGGTCGCCGTCGACATCGGCGCGCTCGGTGTCGAGCTGGGGGCTGCCCGTCGACAGGCCCGTGATGCGCGCGACCTGCTTGGAGGCGCGCAGCGTGACGTAGGCGGTGTCGTTGTCGTTGCCGATGACGACGTTCCAGGGCTCCTCGCCGGCCAGGTCGAAGGTGGCGACGACGTTGCCCGTGGACGGGTTGGCACCGAGCGTCAGGCTGATGACCGTGATCTCGCCGGCGGTGCGGTTCGCGGCGACCGCCACGGTGCCGGCGGCGTTCATCGCCAGCGCGTTGCCGGAGGTGGGCGTGGTGCGGACGGCCGCGCTCACGGCGTCGGTACGGGCCGGCGTCTTGATGGAGTTGGCGCCGCCCGGGCCGCGCTGGATGACCGCCTGCGTGGACAGCTCGGTGCCGGGCACCATGTTGGCGGGCACGGTGTAGGGGATGACGGCGAAGCCCGAGGCGTTCGCGACACCCGAGCCGAGGATCGAGACGGCGGAGCGCACGTCGAGGCACAGGCCCCCGATCTGCGGCGGGCACGGGCCGCTGCCCTGGCCGTTGGTGCCGCCGACGAGGAACACGGTCTCGCCCGGGTTGGCGCCGGTGGCGAGGTAGAAGCTGGTCTGGCCCGGCTCGAGGTTCGAGTTCAGCGAGAGGAGGAACGCCGACCTGTACGCCGGCGGCGCCAGCTCGAGGTCCTCCGGCACCTCCGCGGGGACGACGGCATCGAAGTCGAGGTCGCCCTGGACGGCGTCGGGCTGACAGGCGGCGAGCGCGAGCGCGAGCAGGACGCTGCAGGTGGTGCGTGGGACAGACATCATCATGGGCCTCCGTCGGATGCGTGCAGGGTGCACTCGACGTTCGTACGGCGCCGAACTGCCTTTTCCCAATACGACCAACTGACGGTCTGCCATAGCGTACGGCTATGGGCAGTCGGGTGGCCCCATCCGACCGGCGCTCGCGAGCAGCGCCTCCTTGAGCACGCGCCACGCTCGGGTCCGCGGCAGGTCTGCCCGCCAGACGACGTGGATCGTGTCGGCGAACGAGGGGAGCTCGGGGTGGACGGGGCGCAGCGTCCCCGCGTGGCCGTAGCGGGCGACCCTTCGGGGGAGGATGGCTGCGCCGACGCCGCCCAGCGCGAGGCTCTTCACGAGCTCGAGGTCGCCGCAGACCAGCAGGTCCTCGCCGAGCATCGCGCGGGCCGCGAGGCGCTCGACGATCTGCGCGAACACGGGACGATCGGCGTGGATCAGCGGCCGCCCCACCAGCCGCTCGCGGGCCTCGTCGAGGTCGTCGGCGGGCGGCAGGGTGTCGACGATCTCGATGCGGTCCTCGAACGCGGGGACGATGACGAGATCGGGGTGCGGCAGGGTGTTGACGACGAGCCCCACGTCCACGACGCGGTCGATGACGGCCTGCCGCACGGCGGAGGAGGAGCCGTTCCAGAGCTGGAGGTGGATGCGCGGGTGCTCGCGGAGGAAGTCGCCGAGGAAGGCGGGGAGGAAGTAGGCGCCGAGCGACTCGTAGCACCCGAGCACGAACCGCCCCTCCTCCTCGTTCTCGAGGGCGGTGATGCGCCGCGCGGCCTCGTCGACGCGCTCGAGGATGTCGTCGGCGGACATCAGGAGCGACTGGCCGGTCTCGGTGAGCGTCACGCCGTCCCGCGCGCGCTGGAGCAGGCGGGTGCCGAGGCGTTGCTCGAGGGTCTTGATCGCGTTGCTGACGGACGGCTGGCTGATCCCGAGCTCGCGGGCGGCGGCGCTGAAGCTGCCCGCGCGCGCGACGGCTTGGAAGTAGCGGAGGTGGCTGATCTCCATTCCCCCTCCTACCCCGCTCCCGCTCCCGCTCCCGCTCCCGCTCCCGCTCCCGCTCCCGCTCCCGCTCCCGCTGCACACCCGTGCCCGTGCCCGTGCCCGTGCCCGAGACCAGCGCTGGCGCCGTCACGAAGGCTCGGGCTCCGACCGGGATTGCCGGCTCGTTCGGGAGCGGGAGCGGGAGCGGGAGCGGAGGCACCGGGCACGGGCACGGGCACGGAGGGTTGACCAGCATGCTGGGTGTCAACCAGCATGCTGGGTGTCAGGACGTGATCATTGATCATTTCTCCGGGCCGGGCCGACCAGGACGTGAGGTGCGGACCACGCGGACGGAGCCCCACTCGGGGGCGCGGCGAAGCCGGGGGGTGGGGAGGCCGCGTAGCGGCCGGGAATCAACAGGCGCAGCCGTTGGTGGGCTCCGTCGGTGCTTCCGGGGTGCCAGCGTCGCTCTCGGGCACGGGCACGGGCACGGGCACGGGCACGGAGGGTTGGGATGGGGGCTATCGGAGTTGTGTACGAACCTCCATCAGCGCGAACCCCAGCAGGTTCGTCCCCCGCCAGCGCTCGGGGACCGTGGCGTCGCGGTGGTCGGCTGCGAGCCCGATGCCCCACACCGTGTCCTGCGGGGAGGCCTCGACCAGCACGCGGTCGCCGGTGCCGCGGAGGAAGGCCCGGAGCTGGGGGTGAGCGGCGAACTTCGCCACGTTGCCGTCCAAGACGATGCGGAAGCGGTGCTCGCGCCACACGTCCTCGTCGTACCCGCGCACGCCACGACCCAGGCGCTTGGCCTCTCCGGGGTGGGTGCTCGCGAGGATGGCGGCCAGCGCCTCGTCGTCGCCGAACAGCCGCGCCTTCTCGGCCATCATGTGGTGCTCGGCCGTGAGGAGCCGCTGCCCGACCAGCTCGAACGGTGACGGATACCACTGCGAGAGGCACTCCTGGCCCACGGACGTCTGGCCCGCGCGCGGCGTGTGTCCCCAGAACATGAGGAACTTCGGGGTCTCACCGGCCCGCATCCGGGCGATCAGCTCGTCGCGGTCCATCGGCGCCTCGGTCGCCCATGGTACCCCCTGTCGGGAGCCCGGAGGCGCGATGGCGTGTGACACGTGCGGACCGATCGGAGCCCGCGCCTACGGCGGGCAGAAGGGCGGTCGTCCCGAGGAGGACACCTGGTTGCCGGCGGCGGCGCAGGGGCTGGAGATGGTCCGTGAGGAGGGCGGCGGGGACCGGGTGCGGCGCCTGGTGAGGTGCCCGGCGTGCGGCGACCACTTCCTCTCCTGGACCGACTACGAGTTCCTGGTGGGTGGCACCGAGGACGAGCAGGGCATCGTGCGCCTCGACGCGGCCACGACCGAGCGCGCGCTGGCGGCGCGGTGGTTGCTCGAGGTGCTCCACGAGGTCCGCGGCTACTGACGGGGACGTCCGTCGACGTCCGTCGGTCCCGTCACGAGGATCGAGCGTGATCCTCCGCTGACCGCGGAAGCGACGGGGCGCAGGACGTCCCAGGGCTTCCGTCGGTCCGTGGTCCGACGATCCGCGTGGAGACACGATCGTCGTCGTGGCACGCGCCGTGCTCTGGCCGCCCGCAACGTCGGGAGGTCGCGGTGTCGGTGGTCACGGTCACGTCGGGGGTGCTGCAGGGGGTGGACGCCGTGCCGGTGCGGGTCGAGGTGGACCTGCTCCGGCGGCTGCCCGCCGTCTGCATCGTGGGGCTGGCCGCCTCCGCCGTGAAGGAGAGCGGGGAACGCATCCGCAGCGCGATCGAGGCGATCGGCGAGGAGTTCCCCCGCAAGCGGGTGGTCGTGAACCTCGCGCCCGCGGACCTGCGCAAGGAGGGGACGGCGCTCGATCTGCCCATCGCGCTCGGCATCCTCGCCGCCGCGGAGATCGTGCCCGCCGAGGTCGTCGAGGGGGTCCTGGCCTACGGCGAGCTCGCGCTGGGCGGCGAGCTGCGGGCGGTGCGCGGGGTGATGGCGACCGCGCTGCTCGCGCGGAGCCTCGGCAAGACGCTGGTGGTGCCCACGGAGGCGGCGTCGTCGGCCGCGCTGGTGCCCGGCGTGCGGGTCGTCGGGGCGGACCACCTGGGCGACGTGGTGCGCTGGCTGCGGGGCGAGCAGGAGCTCCACGCGGTTCCGTTGAACGAGGCGCGCGCCGAGCCCGCGGGCATCGATCTCGCCGACGTGCGCGGGCAGCACATCGCGCGGCGGGCGCTCGAGATCGCGGCGGCCGGCGCCCACCACCTGCTGCTCATCGGTCCGCCGGGCTGCGGGAAGTCGATGCTGGCGCGCCGGCTACCCACCATCCTGCCCGCGCTGGGGTTCGCCGAGGCGCTCGAGGTCACGCGCGTCTACGACACCGTCCGCGGGCTCGGGACCGAGGCGTTGGTCTCCGAGCGACCGTTCCGCGCGCCTCACCACTCGGTCACGGTCGCGGGGCTGGTCGGGGACCAGACGCTGCGGCCCGGGGAGATCTCGCTCGCCCACCACGGCGTGCTCTTCCTCGACGAGGCGCCCGAGTTCCAGCGCGCCGCGCTCGAGGTGCTCCGCCAGCCGCTCGAGGAGGGCGTGGTGCGGCTGTCGCGGGCTCGGGGAACCGTCGAGCTGCCGGCGGCGCTGACGCTGGTGATGGCCTGCAACCCGTGCCCGTGCGGGAACCGGGGGCACGGACGCTGCGCCTGCAACGACGGCGAGGTCCACCGCTACCTCCGGCGCCTCTCGGGGCCGCTGCTCGACCGGACGGACCTGTGCGTCCAGCTCCAGCCCGTCTCGCCGCGCGAGCTCGTGTGCTCGCCTCCCGGGGAGAGCTCGGCCCGCGTGGGCGAGCGCGTCGCCGCCGCCCAGGAGCGACGCATGGCCCGCGGGCAGCTGCTCGCGAACGCGCGGCTCGAGCCCGAGGCCCTGGAGCGTCACGCCCGGCCCACCGACGAGGCCCGCGAGGCCCTGGTCCGCGGCGTCGACCGCTACGCGCTGTCCGGACGCGGCGTGTCGCGGGTCCTGCGGGTCGCGTTGACGCTCGCCGACCTCGACGGCGCCCGGCGCGTCGAGGAGCGCCACGTCGTGGAGGCGCTCGGCTTCCGGCCCCCACCGGGCCTCTGAAGAGTTTCGTTCGAATGCGGGGAGTTCCCGCGAAAGGAGAGTGAGATGAGCCAGGAAGAGAAGATGAAGACCCAGGCGCTCGACGCGACGCTCGACGCCATGGAGAAGAAGTTCGGCAAGGGCATCGTCATGCGCCTGGGCGACCAGGCGAAGACCGAGGTGGAGGTCATCTCCACCGGATCGGTGGCGCTGGACGAGCTCGTCGGCGTGGGTGGGTACCCGCGCGGGCGGCTGGTCGAGATCTTCGGGCACGAGTCGTCGGGCAAGACCACGCTCGCGCTGCACGCCATCGCCGAGGTCCAGCGCCGCGGGGGCACCGCCGCCATGGTGGACGCCGAGCACGCGCTCGACCCGACCTACGCCGCTCGGCTCGGCGTGGACCTCGACAAGCTGCTGGTGTCGCAGCCCGACTCCGGCGAGCAGGCCCTCGAGATCACCGAGGCGCTCGTGCGCAGCGGTGCGGTCGACCTGGTCGTCGTGGACTCGGTCGCCGCCCTCACGCCGCAGGCCGAGATCGACGGTGACATGGGCGACCAGCACGTCGGGCTGCAGGCGAGGCTGATGTCGCAGGCGCTGCGCAAGATCACGTCGGTGGTCGGCCGGACGCACGCCGTCGTCATCTTCATCAACCAGATCCGCCAGAAGATCGGCGTCACCTGGGGCAACGGCGAGACCACCACGGGCGGCAACGCGCTGAAGTTCTATGCCACCCTGCGGCTCGAGGTGAAGCGCATCGGTGCGGTGAAGAAGGGCGACGACGTCGTGGGCAACCGGACGCGAGTGAAGACCGTCAAGAACAAGGTCGCACCGCCCTTCCGGCAGATCGAGGTCGACATCATGTACGGCCGCGGCGTGTGCCGGGTGGGGGAGGTCCTGGAGAAGGCGCAGCAGCTCGGCCTGCTCTCCAAGAACGGCAGCTGGTACTCGTTGGGCGAGGAGCGCCTGGGCCAGGGCTACGAGACCGTCCGCGAGCAGCTCACGAACGATCCGGCGATGCTCGAGCGCGTGCTGCGCATGGTCGAGGCGTCGTCCGGCGTCGCGGCCGCCAAGTAGGGGTGCGCCGTGCGCGTCGTCCATCGCAACATCGCCCTGTACGAGGCGACCGGGCGCCTGTGCCGCGAGGTCGACGCCACGGCGACCCTGGTCGAGCGCATCGGACGTGGTGCGCTCGCGCAGTGGACCCGCCACTCGGTGCTCACGCTCGCGCTGATCGTGTCGGGACCCGATCCCGACGAGGACCGCGCCCTGCAGGAGTGTGCCCGCGTGCGCGAAGACCTGCGGGTGTGCGCGGCTGTCGCGGGCGCCAGCGCCCCCCTGCTCCGGGCGCTCGGTCACCTCGACCGGGTCGCCGAGCTCCTCGAGACCTGGGCCGGGCCCGAGGGATCGCCCATCGTCGTCTCCGTGCCGGTCACCACGGCCGAGGTCGCCGTGCGGCGGCCGGTCGGGGCCGAAGGATCGGGCTAGACTGCACGGGAGGTGCAGATGGACCAGAAGACGAGGTGGGCGCTCCTCGGCCTGTTCGGGGGCGCGATGCTCATGATCGGCCTCTGGCTGTTCCTGACGGGTTCGCCGAGCACCACCAACCCCATCGCCCTCCAGGAGAACCGCGGCCTCCGTCCCCTGGGTCCGCAGAAGCGGCCCGTGTTCGAGCCGGTCGGCGCTCGGTCCATCAAGTCCGTCCACGATCGGGTCGGCGCGGTCCGCGTCGTCGGCCTCGAGCCCGTCCCCGGTGCGGACGGCCCCAAGGACGGAGAGCCTGACCAGATCGGCGAGAAGCGGGTGTACGCGATGGACCAGGCGGGCATCTCCGCGGCGGTCGACAGCGAGCGCTCCGAGCTCGAGGCCTGCTACGAGACCGCGCTCTTCCACACGCCGGACCTCGCGGGCTCGATGACCCTCGAGCTCCAGATCACCCCGGTCGAGGGCGAGACCGTGGCCCGGATCGAGACGGTGGACGTGGACACCGACATCGACGCCACCATCTTCGAAGGCTGCATCGCGACGGTGTTCGAGGACCTGCGTTTCCACGCGACCGAGCCGACCACGGTGCGGTACCCGCTGACGTTCCAGGCGGACGAGGAGGACGAGCAGGTGGCGGGCGCCCCCGCAGGCGCCCCCGCGGACGAGCCGGGTCAGCCCTGATGTTGGTGTGGATGCTGGCGTGTGCATCGGTGCCGGAGCAGGTGCTCCCGGCGTCGGACGTGGCGTCGGTGTCCCGAGCGACCGCCGAGGGTGTGGACACCCCGCCGGACCAGATCACGGTCACGCGGACCAGCGCCTCGGGGCGCTCCGTGGTGGCGGGCTGGGAGGAGGAGGCGCTCGGTAGCCGCCTGCTGGCCGTGGAGCGCGACGGCACGTCGTGGACGCTGGTGGACGCGAGCTGGAACGCGGACCGGCCGGCGCTGTCCGCAGACGGGACGCGGGTGGCCTTCGTCAGCGGGCGCACGGGCTTGGCGTCGGTCTGGATCGTGCCGTTCGAAGGCGGTGAGCCGCGGCAGCTCACCAACGTCGGGCTGCGTCGGGTCAAGGGGAGCACGGGCGCGCCCGAAGGCTTCGTCCCGCCCCCGATCGACGACGGGATGCACTTCGAGGGCGAGGTGCTCACCTGGACCGCGCCCGACGGCGTGCACCGGGTGGAGGCGCCATGATCGCCGTCCTCGTCGGCGCGGCGTCCGCCCAGGACTACGCGTTCCCCTCCGAGGCCGACCACCAGTACTTCTACCCCACGGCCTACGTGGACCATGGCGGCGTCACCGACTGGAACTGCGACAGCCTGACCTACGCGGGGCACCACGGGAACGACTTCGGCGTGGGTGGGTTCACGGGGATGGACGCCGGACGCACCATCACCGCGGCGGCCGAGGGCGTCGTCTCCGCCACCAACGACGGCGAGTTCGACCGCTGCACCACGGGGAGCTGCGCGGGCGGCGGCGGCTTCGGGAACTACGTCTACATCGAGCACCCGGACGGCAAGACCACGATCTACGGGCACATGAAGCAGTGGAGCGTGCTGGTCTCGGTCGGCGACCCGGTCAGCTGCGGCACGCCGCTCGGCCAGGTCGGCAGCAGCGGGTACTCCACGGGGCCCCACCTGCACTTCGAGGTGCGCAACCCGACGTACGAGGACCCCTTCGACGGCACCTGCAGCGGACCGCCCAGCTACTGGAACGCCCAGGGCGCGCACGGTGCGCTCCCGGACCCGACCTGCCTCGCGCCGGCGGTCTGTCAACCCTCGGACGTGCTGTCCTGCGGCGACCTGCTGGCGACGGACAACGACGGCGCCGGCAGCACGAACGCGACCTGGCGGTACGGCTGTGACGACTTCGTCTACACGGGACCCGAGCGGACCTGGACCTTCCGGACAGCCCTCGATCAGCCCGTCACCATCGAGGTGACCGGGCTCACGTCGGACCTCGACGTCCATGTGCTGGACGACCCGGCCTGCGACGGGAACGGCTGCGTCGCGTCCTCGTCGAACCCGAACGCGGGCGACGAGTCGCTGACCTTCCAGGCGGCCGCGAACACCGACTACGTGGTGGTCGTCGACGGGTGGCAGAGCGCGACGAGCGCGTACTCCCTGCGCGTCGACTGCCAGCCGGACCCGGGGCCGGAACACACCGCGGAGCCCGTGGACACGGGGGACACCGGCGGCACGGGGACCGGCGGGACCGGCACGGGGACGGGCACGGGTGCCGGCACGGGCTCGGGGACGGGCACGGGTACCGGCGGGACCACGACCTTGGACCCGCGCCCCAGCGACGACCTCGACGACGGCGGCGTGGTCGGACATCTGCAGGACGACACCTGCGCCTGCGGCTCGACCACGGGCGCGGGGCGCTCCTGGCTCGCGGCGGGGCTGATCGTGCTGGTTCGGAGGCGTCGTCGATGATCGCGCTGACGTGGTTCGCATGCGGTTCCGGCGGGGGAGCTCCGGCTCCGGAGCCCGCCTCCGATCGTGCCTGGTTGCGGGTGGAGGGCCAGTCGCTGGCACTCGACGGGGCGGAGGTGCTGCCCTGGTCGGCGCTCGAGGCCGACCCGACCGACGAGGTCCAGCCGGCGCTCGTCACGGCGCTCGAGGGCGCGTCGCCACGGCCGGTGTGGTTCGAGCTCCCCGCCGACACCCCGTTCTGGAAGCTGCGGAAGCTGGTGGGTAGCGCGAAGGAGGCCGAGCACCCGGTGGCGGGCCTCGCGGTGTCCGGGCAGCGGGAGCAGGGCGTGAGCTGGCTGGCGCCGTCGCGCTACGGGTTGGCGGGGACGTGCTCGGAGCCCGTGGCCGTCAAGGGCGTGGAGCCGCTGGTGACGCTGTCGATCCAGAGCGGCGCGGACGGCGCCTGGGTCGTGGCGACGGCGACCTTCCTGCCGGTCACGGAGAAGGGCCCGGTCGACGGGTACGAGGACGCCTGCCTGGCCGTGCCGCCCTGCGAGGAGCTCTTCCCCGAGGGTCCCCTGCGCGAGGCCTGCGTGGTGGGCGAGGCGAAGGGGGCCGAGCGCCGGGTGGAGCTCGGCGGTGAGCACGGCTGTGTGCTGCCGATCGCACGTCAGCCCGAGCAGGTGGACGTGTGGCGGACCGATCTGGTCGAGGTGAGCCAGCGCCTGGGCCTGCAGGACCGACCGCTGCTCGTCGTGATGCCCGAGGCCCGGATCCGCCTCGACGCGCTCGTGGCCGTGATGGGCGGGCTGACCGCCGCGGGGGCGCGCGCTCCGGTGGGGTCGACGATGCTGGTGGAGGGCAACGACGGACCCCCGGTGTGCACGGCGACCGTGCGCGATCGGGCGTCGTTCGACGCCGCTGGGGCCCGCTGGCTGGGTGGGCGGCGACATCGCGAGGAGACGGCTCAGGAATGACGACGACGGCAGAGGAGACGGCGCGCGCCTGGTGTGCCGTGGACCCCGATCCGACCACGCGCGCGGAGACGGAGCGCCGGTTGGCGGCGAGCGACGAGGCCTGGATCCGGGAGGGCTTCTCCGGCCGCCTGAGCTTCGGGACGGCGGGGATGCGTGGGCCGATCGGTCCCGGTCCCAACCGGATGAACCGGCTGACGGTGCGCCGCGTGACCCGCGCCCTCGCACTGCACGTGCTCGAGCAGGGTGGGACCTCGGCCGTCGTGGGGTACGACGGGCGGCACGGCTCCCGCGTGTTCGCTGCCGACGCCGCCGCGGTGCTCGTCGGCGCCGGGCTCCGCGTCCACCTCTTCCGCGAGGTCTGCCCCACGCCGGTGCTGGCCTACGCCGTCCGGTCCCTCGGGGCGTCCGCCGGCGTGATGGTCACCGCCTCGCACAACCCGCCGCAGGACAACGGGTACAAGGTGTACGGCCCCGACGGCGCGCAGATCGTGTCGCCGACCGACACCTCGGTCTCGGCGCACCTCGACGCGCTCGCGCTGGACGCGGAGCTGCCCATGGCCGCGGGCGCCGTGCCCGTGCCCGACGCGCTCGTCGACGACTACGTCCGGGACGTGCTCGCGCTGCGGGTGCATCCGAACCCGGTGCGGCGGCCGATCATCGCGTACACCCCCATGCACGGTGTGGGTGGGGCGCTGGTCCAGCGGGTGCTCGGTGCCGCCGGGTACGAGGTCCACACCGTCCCCGAGCAGGCCGAGCCCGACGGCGACTTCCCCACGGTGAAGTTCCCGAACCCGGAGGAGAAGGGCGCCCTGGATCTCGTCCTCGCGCTCGCCCGACGGGTGGGGGCGGAGCTCGTGCTGGCCAACGACCCGGACGCGGACCGCATCGCGGTGGCGGTTCCAGACGGTGGGCGGTGGCGGCCGTTGACGGGGAACGAGGTGGGCACGCTCCTCGCCGAGGACCTGCTCGCCCACGGCGCGACCGCCGGGCCGAGGCTGGTGGCGACCTCGCTCGTGTCCTCCTCGCTGCTGGCGAAGATCGCGGCGGCCCACGGTGCGGCGTACGCGGAGACGCTGACGGGCTTCAAGTGGATCGCCCGCGCGGCCATCACGCGGCCGGACGCCCGCTTCGTGCTCGGGTTCGAGGAGGCGCTGGGCGTCTGCGTGGGTGAGGTCGTGCGGGACAAGGACGGCGTCAGCGCCGCACTGATCGCGGCGGACCTCGCGGCGGACCGCATCGACCGCGGGGGACTGCCCGGCGCGATCGACGAGCTGCACCGGACGCACGGGGTCCACCTCGCGACGCAGGTCTCGTGGACGCTCCCCGGCTCGGAGGGGCGCGCGAAGATCACGGGTGCGATGAGGCGCTTCCGCGAGGAGCCCCCCACCACGCTCGGCGGGCTCCCCGTCGTGGCCTCGGCGGACACGTCGGTGGGCACGCGGCGGGACCTGCGGACAGGGGAGGTGAGCCGGCTCGACCTGCCCGCGTCCGACGTGCTCGTGTTCGAGATCGAGGGTGGCGACCGCGTGCTCCTCCGCCCCTCGGGGACCGAGCCCAAGCTCAAGGCCTACGTGGAGGTGGTGGAGCCGGTGGTCGGTGGCGACCTGGCGTCCGCGCGGACAGCTGCGGCGGACCGACTGGAGCGCCTTCGCGCGGAGCTCAGCTCGGCGCTCGACTGACTACGGCGTGATCGTGCGGCAGCCGCTGGTGTCGAAGGTGGGGTCGTTGACGCCGAGGTGAGCGCCCGTCCTCACGCCGGCCGGGTCCGCCCCCCAGACGACGCAGTCGGCGAGGTTCAGATCCGTGTCCCACACGGCGACGGCGAACGTCAGCTGGTTCGCGTCGTAGTGGGTGGCGCAGGTGAACACGGTGCTCGTCCCCGACGCCCAGGTGGCGACCGCCGCCCCGGTGGTCAGGTTCACGTCCAGCGTCTCCCAGGCGCCGCAGGGCTCACGCTCGACCGACCCGAGTGGATGCTCGTCGGACCACGAAGGCGTGTTCTGCTCGATCTCGTAGACCCGGGCATCGCCGGCCCAGCCCGTCGTCTCGGCCGCGAGCGTCACCACGGGGCCGAGGCACGTGACGGACGCGTCGGTGATGGCGGTGGGTCCAGCGTAGAAGGTCGGACAGCCCGTCGACGTCGTGCCCGTCTCCGCCGTTGGCGTGGTCACGTCGTCGTCGTCGTCATCGTCGTCGTCGTCGTCACCCGTGGGCACGGGCTGGCAGCTCCCGTCGGCGAGCAGCTCCTGGCCCGTCGGGCACGTCTCGTCAGCGCCACCACAGGCGAGCGCCCACAGGAACATCAGGTCCTCGCGGCAGCGAGCGGACGCCCTGCCGGACGCTCTGCGACCAGCTTCCCCTTCCGGGCGACGACCCGACCGCCGATCATCACGAGATCCGGCTTGGGCGCGGCCTCCCGGTCGACGTACGGCGACCAGCCGGCGCCCGACATCAGGTCGCCCTCGCCCACGCGCGTCACCTCACCCTCGGAGAACAGGATGAGGTCGGCGTCCGCACCCTTCGCGATGCGGCCCTTGGTCTCGAGCCCGAAGATGCGCGCCGGCGACTCGCTGCAGAGGCTCACCAGGAGCTCGAGCGAGAGGCGCCCGTACCGCACGGCCGAGAGCATCAGCGGGAACAACAGCTCGCTGCCGGGTACGCCGCCGTCGTCCGCCTGCAGGGGATGGTGGTCGGAGGCGATGCAGTCCAGCCGGCCGCGCTTCACCGCGGTCCACAGCGTCTTGCGGTCGTGCTCCGGCCGCACGGGCGGCGTGGTCCGGACCTGGATCGTGTCGGCCTCCTCCGTGGACAGGAAGAGGTGGTGCGGCGTGCAGCCGGCCGTCACGGGCAGGTCGCCGTGCACAGGGTCGATCAACGCGAGCTCGGCAGCGGTGGAGAGGTGCACGAGGTGGATGGCGCGGTCCGTCGTCCGCACCGCCTGGACGACCTCGCGGGCGGAGGGACCGTCCACGTCGGCCAGCTGGACGCCGAGCACGCCCGGCAGCGCGAGGTACGCCTGGAGCTGCTCCACGGTCACGCCGGTCTCGGTGCCCACCGTCGCCAGGATCCCGGTCAGCAGCCCGTCGCGGAGCGCCGCTCCCAGATCGTCGGCGTTGTCGCCGGTGGCCGCGCCCCACAGCCCGAAGTCGACCCAGGAGGACGCCGTGGCGCGCTTGAGGCGACGCTTGGCGGACTTCTGGTCCACGACCGGGTTGTCGCCGTTCGGCAACGACACGACCGTGGTCACGCCGCCCGTCGCCGCCGCGCGCGACTCGCGCTCCCAGATCCCCGGATCCCCGTTCGGGTCGAACTGGACCGCGGTGTCGATCACGCCGGGCATCAGGAACTTCCCGATGGCGGACATCTCCTCACGGGCCGACCGAGGAGGCCGCCGACCCACGTAGACGATGCGGCCGTCCTGGATGGCCACGTCCGCCACCTGACGCCCCGCGGACGAGACGATGGTGGCATCTCGGATGACGAGATCGTACACGTTCAAACCCCGCGACCTGCGGCGTCCGCGAACCGGATCGTGCGACGCCAGACCACGGCACCTAGTCGGTTTTCGGGGCCCCGACAACCGATCCGCGCTCGCCGGAGACAGACCGCGACACCGATGTCACGGTCTCGCGACGGCCGCCCGAACCATCGCTGAACGGTGGAAGCTCGAATATTGGGCACCGGGTGGGCGCGTGGGCCACTCCCGGCCGGTCATCCGGGGCTTCGTGCAGGCCGGTGTGACACAGATGTCGTGGTTTTGCTCTCGGACGCTTCGACACCCGGAAGGGCTCGAACGTAGGATCGGCGAATGAAGCCCATGATGGCGCGACGTGCTTCTGGTGGCACGCCGTGTGCATGGGAATGGGATGGAGAGACGCAAGACCTTGCGGATGCCGGCGCGCCCGGTTCCCCCGCTAGAGACGCCCGGTCGGAGACGGCCGGGCGTTTGCACGTTCGGGGTCCCTCGTCGTACACCTGCGCGCGGGGGTCGACGTGCAGCCGATCGCGCGGTTCAGCGAGGCGGGGATCGATCGGGCGGCCGCGAGCCGCGACTGCTGGCCGGGCGGGACGCTCGAGGCCTGGCAGGGGACGTCGGCGCCCTTGCCTGCCCGGGTCTGGTGGCCCGAGGACGAAGAGCAGGTGGCGGCCGTGCTCCGCGCGGCGTCGGAGGCAGGGATCCCGGTGGTGACGGCGGGTGCGGGGTCCGGCGTGTGTGGGGGTGCTCGCGCCATCGAGGGCTGTTGGGTCCTCGACACCAAGGCGATGGCCCGGATCGGCCCGCTGGACCCCGAGCGCTGGACGGTGCGCGTCCAGGCCGGCGTCAACGGTCAGCAGCTCGAGGACTGGCTCGCCGAGTGCGGGTTCACACTCGGACACTCGCCTTCCTCGATCGCGTGCTCCACGGTCGGCGGATGGGCGGCGGCGCGCTCCGCCGGGCAGTTCAGCAGCCGCTACGGGGTGTTCGAGGACATGGTGCTCGGCGCCGTCGCCGTCTCGCCGGGTGGGGGCGTGGTGCGGGTCGGGGAGGGAGGCGAGGGGTCGGACGCCGACCTGGCGATGCTCCTCGGCTCCGAGGGCACCCTGGCGGTGATCACCGAGCTCGAGCTGCGGGTGTGGCCCGCCCCGCAGCGCCGATGGCTGCGCGGGTACCGGATGCCGGATCTCCCGACCGCGATCACGGCGATGCGAACGCTGATGCAGGGGGACCTGCACCCGAGCGTGGTGCGGCTGTACGATCCCGTCGACACGCGGATCGGCGGCAAGACGCGCCCCAAGAGGGAGCACTCGGCCGGGTCGTCGAGCTTCGTGCGGCGCTGGTTGCGTCGGGTCGACGAGCTGCCCGCCGTGCATCGACGGACCCTGGCGCTTCCGTTGGCGCTCCCCGGCCTGCTGAACCGGGTGTTCGACGGCATCGCGTCGGGTTGCCTGCTCGTCGTGGGCTGGGAGGGTGACGAGGACGTGGTCGGGGCGCTGTCGGCCGAGGGTGCGCGCCTGCTCGACGCGCTCGGCGAGGATCTGGGCGCCGAGCCGGGCGAGCGCTGGTTCGCGTCGCGCCACGCCGTCTCGTACAAGCTGATGCCCATCTTCGAGCGTGGTGGGTTCGCGGACACCATGGAGGTGGCCTGCCGCTGGTCGGACCTGGAGCGGACCTACGACGCCGTCCGCGAGGCGGTGTCGCCCACGGCCGTGGTCATGGCCCACATGTCCCACGTGTACCCGGAAGGAGGCTCCATCTACTTCTCGTTCGCGGGTCGCGGGGACCGCAAGGTGTACGAGCGGACGTGGGACGCAGCGCTCCGGGCGGTGCTGGACAGCGGCGCCACCACCACCCACCACCACGGCGTCGGCTCGCTCAAGGCGAGAGCCGCCTCCGAGGAGGTGGGTCCGGCCGTCGCGGGTTGGCGGGCGGCCAAGGCGACCATGGACCCGGCGGGCGTGCTGGCCCCAGGCCGGTTGTTCGTGGACGTGGCGCCGCACGACCCGCCGGCTTCGCCGCCCCCTGCACCGGAGGACGGGCTCGGTACGGGAGCGGTCGGCGCCGACCTCGAGGTGCGCGCGGAGGGTGGGGAGCCGAGGTGGCCGGTGGCGACGCTGCCGGGGCTCCCCCGTTGGCAGCGGGAGAGCTGGCAGCAACCCTGGATCGGGGTGGAAGGGCTCGTCGGCGGTCGTCCCTGTCGCCTGGGGCGGGGCCCGAGGTCCGCGGCCGGACCCGACCTGCGGCCCTGGCTCGCCGAGCACGGCGCCACCACGGCCAGCTGGGGCATTGCGACCCACGGGGAACGGTGGATGGGGGAGGCGAGGGTGGAGCACCCCATGCGCGTCGCCCGGGACCTGCTCCGTGCCGATCTGCGGCCGGCGGCGCTGGGGTTGCGGGACGGAGCCCTCGTCGTGGGCTTCCGTGGACCAGCGGCGAAGCGCCTGGCGGTGCTCGCGTCGGACCGGGTTCCCGGTGGGCTCACCGAGGTCCCCTGGCGCATGCTCCCGGTCCCCGACGGCCCACTCGAGCCGTGTCCGGACGACGATCCGGCCGCCTGTCACGCCACCGCGAGCACGGCCTTCCGGCCGGTGGGGAGGACCGCGTGAGCGCCTGGGACACCTGCCGCGTCTGTCCGCGCCTGTGTCGGGACGGCTGCCCCGTGGCGACGGGCTCGGCCCGTGAAGCCGCCGTACCGACCTGGATCGCGACCACCCTCCACGGCTGGCAGGCCGGGACCGTGTCCGCCGAGGACGCCGCCGCATCGGCGACGCTCTGCACGGATTGTGGCGCCTGCCAGGAGCACTGCCACCTGCACCGCCCGGTGCCCGAGCTGCTCCGCGACGCGCGCAGGCAGTTGGTGCCGGCTCCGGCGATGACGCCGCTGCGGGGTGTCGACGGGGCGGCCCAGGTCGTGGCCGTGTGCGCCGACGAGCGCGATCTCGCCGCGGTCCTCGAGTCCCGCCTCGGCCAGCCGGTCGCTCGGTTGCGGACGGACGACGCGCTGGGGGTCGCCGCGATCGAGCATCCCTCGTTCGACGCACGCGCCAGCGAGCTCCGCGACCGCCTGGCGGGGCGGGTGGTGGCCGTCGTCGACGGTGGTGTGGCGCGCGCACTGGTCGGCGCGCGGGTGGCGTTCCGGTGGGCTTGGGACCTCGTGGGTGATCCGGCTCCCGACATGGTGGGGAGCTGCGCGACCGGGGGGCCTCGTCCGCTCGCCTGCTGTGGAGCGGCGGGCCCGCTGCGCCGGCACCACCCCGAGGACGCCGCGCGCGTCGCGCGTCTGTTCGCCCAGCGCGGAGACGTGGAGCGTGTCGCCGACGCCTGTTGTGGCGAACACCTCGGTTGGGCGGGCGTGTCGGTCAGGGACTGGCTGGACGAGGCCCTCGAGGCACTGGCGTGACCCGCACCTGCCTGATCATCAATCCGCGCTCTGGCGGTGGGTCCACCGAACGGCGACTGGAGGAGCTCCGAGCTGCCGCGACCGCCGAGCTCGGACCCGTCGAGCTCCTCACCACCCGCGGCCCCGGAGACGCGACCGAGCAGACCCGTCGGTCGTTGGCCGAGGGTTTCGGGCGGGTGATCGCCGTCGGCGGGGACGGCACCGCCAACGAGGTGGTGAACGGCTTCTTCGACGGCGACCTCGCCCTCGCTCCAGCCGCGAGCTTCGCCCTCGTGCACGCAGGCACCGGTGGGGATCTGGTCAAGACCCTGCGCGTACCCGCCGATCCGCGCGAAGCGTTCCGTGGCATCGCGAGGACGTCGCCCGTCCCCACCGACGTGCTGCACCACCGCTTCACGGGGCACGACGGGCGGGAGGCCCAGCGCATCGGCATCAACGTGACGGGTTTCGGCCTCAACGGGAAGGTCGTGGAGCGCGCGAACCGCTCCAGCAAGCGGCTGGGCGGCCGGCTCACGTTCCTGGGAGCCACGATCGCGTCGATCGCCACGTACCGACCGGAACCCGTCGCGATCACCTGGGAGACCCCGGAAGGTGGAACCGGCCGCTGGGAGGGTCCCCTGTCCTCGGCATTCGTGGCGAACGGCGAGTACTGTGGCGGGGGCATGTGGGTCGGACGGGGCGGGTCGATGCACGACGGCTGCGCGGACCTCACGCTCCTGCCGCCGCTGCCCCTCCATCGGATGATCTCCGGGGGTCCACGACTGTTCTCGGGCACGATCGAGAATGTCAAGGAAGTGTCAAGAAACCGGATCGTTCGAATGGACGCTGTTGTCGTTTCGGGCAACACGGTGTTGATCGACATCGACGGCGAACAACCCGGCGTCCTTCCAATCGCCGTTCGAGTACTTCCGAAAGCGCTGCTTGTAACGTCATTCAGGTGATGCCTGCCCCGTTCGGGCACTCGAACCTGCAAGACGGCATAAAAATTAAAATTGTGAAAAAGAGCGGAAAGGCACCAGGCGCTCCACCCAATCGGTCGATGATCGGGGTCCCCGCGAGGGTTGCAGGATCCGCGGATCCGTTCTACGAAAGGAGCGTCGGACCGACAGCGGTTCGAAGAGCCGGAGGAGAGCAGCGGATGGACCCCGGATGTCGGTCACCCGACGTCTGTGGGAGGCCGCGCGCACGAAGGAGACTTCGCGCACCTGTCGTTCGGTTTTTTTGACTACCCACATCCCGGCACGCCGGGACCCAACGTTCGGAGGCCCCCATGAACAAGGCTGATCTCACCGAGGTTCTCGCTGCTCGCGCTGGCATCCCCAAGGTCCGCGCCGCGAACTACATCAACATCCTGACCGACGCGATCCAGGAGGCCCTGGTCCGCGAGGAGAAGGTCACCATCTCCGACTTCGGCACCTTCACCGTGTCGCACCGCAACGCGTTCAAGGGCCACAACCCGAAGAACGGCCAGGAGATGCACGTGCCGGAGCGCCGCATCCCGGTGTTCCGCGCGGGCAAGGGCCTCAAGAACGCCCTCAACCCGGCGTAGTTCGAGGCTTCCCGGGTTTCGGCCCGGGAACATCGGCCCTCTTGGGGGCTGGCGCGAGGGGTCGTCTCCGAGAGGGGGCGGCCCCTCACGTGTCTGTGGGCCTCGGTGCCAGGGCGGCGAGCCCGACGGCCACCGCGGTGTCGGCTCGCAGGACCCAGGACGACAGGCCCGTCGGCGACCATCCCGCAGCCAGGAGCGCGTCGAGCTCCGCGTCGGTCAGCCCACCCTCGGGGCCCACCACCAGCGCGGCCGGACCGGTCGCGGGGAGGCACGGATCGGCGCCCGGCGTCGCCACCCGCCGATCGGCGGTGGTCGGGACGGCGGCAGCCGCCTCCAACAGCGGGCGCAGCGGCGAGAGCACGGGCACGTCGGCACGTCCGCACTGCTTGGCGGCGGCGATCAGCACCCGCTCCCACCGATCCGGGTGGTCGCCCTTGGGGATGGTGCGCCGGCTCGTCGCCGGGTGGAGGTGGGTGGCGCCGGTCTCGACCGCCATGCGCAGGGCGGTGTCGAGGGGTGGACCCTTCGGCAGGCAGAGGACGAGGTGCAGCGCGTGCGTCGGAGCGGCGCGCTCGGGAGCGGTCACCACCGTGAGGACCGCGGCGCCATCGACGTCGTCGAGGGTGGCCTCCGCCTGCGTCCCGTGCCCGTCGAACACCACCAGCCGCGCCCCCCGCGGGTGCCGGATCACGTGGAGGAGGTGGTGGCTGTCGCGCTCGGAGAGGCGCACCACCGCACCCTGGGACAGCGGACCCTCGACCGGCTGGCGACGCACCTAGCGCCTCGCGTACCAGCGGCAGACCCAGTCACCGTCCTGCTCGCGGTGCACCAGGGTCAGCGCTCCGTCCAGCGCCGCGACCACCAGGTGCTCCCGATCGGCGAGGACGCCCGCCACCACCAGGCGGTCCCCGCACAGGCGGACGAGGTCGGCGGCGAGGGCGGCGACGAGCTCCGCGTGGAGGTTGGCGAGGACCAGATCGGCGGGGTCGGTCAGCTCGGCGACCGGCGTGGTGTCGAACGCCACCACGACCCCGTTGGCCTCCGCGTTGCGGATCGCGTCGCGGATCGCGGGCTCTTCGACGTCGATGCCGCGGGCGGAGAGGCCGAGGCGTGCGGCGGCGATCGCGAGGATTCCGGAGCCGCACCCGACGTCCAGCGCGGTCCTGCGCCCGTCCGCCAACGCGTCGACCGCGCGCAGCGCCTGCACGGTCGTGGGGTGCTCGCCGGTGCCGAAGCCCTGGCCGGGTTCCACGATCAGGGCGCCCTCGGGCGCGTCCCAAGGCGGAGCGACGGTGATCCGCGGCGAGACGGGGATGGGGCGGAACGAGGCCCGCCACTCGGCCTCCCAGTCGCGCTCCTCCACTTCCTCCCACGCCGTGCTCGCGCCGCGGAGGTGGGGTCGCATGGCGCGCTCGACCGAGCGCTGGTCCGGGTCGGTGAACCAGGCGCGGAGGACCAGCTTCGCGGGCTCCGGCGGAGGCTTCCCGGTGTCCCACGGCTGGCGCGGGGCCGGAGCCTCGCCAGGGAGGTAGTCCTCCTGCAGCCCGGTCGCGCCGAGAGCGAACAGACGCTCGGACACCGTGTCGAGCTGGGCCCTCGGGAGGCCGGTGAGCACCAGCGCGAGGTCCACCCGTCACTCCGTGGGGCAGCGGGGGAGGTCGTTCGGCGGGATGGTCTCCCCGTCGGTCGCCGCCAGGACCAGCCGGACCGCGCCGTAGGGGCCCGCGCAGGACTCGACCCAGCCGTCCCCGACGACGCCCTTGACGAAGAACGACGGAGTTCCGTAGATCTGGAGCGCACCGCCGGCGACCCCGTCGCGCTGGACCTGCTCGAGGGTCGAGGGCTGCGTCATGCAGGTGCTGAACTTGTCGAAGTCGAGGTTCAGCTGCTGGGCGGCGGCGGCGAACAGCTCGTCGCCCATCTGGTGCTGGTTCATGAACAGCAGGCCGGCGTAGTCCCAGAACTTGCCCTGCTCGTGCGCGCAGTGCGCGGCCATGGCGGCGCGGCACCGCTCCGGGTGGTTGCCGGGGCCCGTCGTCGGGTTGCACTCGCCGGTGAGCGCGAAGACCCGGAAGTGCACGCCGACCTCCGGGTTCTGCTCCACCAGCTGGTGCATCAGCGGGAAGGCCTGCGCGCAGTGCGGGCACATGAAGTCCGCGTACTCCACGATCTGGTACTTCCCGTTCGGGTTGCCGAGCACGGGCTCATCGCCCTCCAGCGCCACCGGGCCACCGGGGGAGGCGTAGAGGTTGGGCTCCATGCCGCCCTGCGGCGCCGGTGTGGGCGTGGGGGTCGGCTGGCCGGGGGCCGGTGCCGTCGGACGGGGCTGGGAGAGCAGGGCGGCGGCGTCGGGGTGAGCGTGGCTCTTCCAGTAGGACTGTCCGAGCAGCACCACCACGACGTAGACCGCGGCCACCACCATCCAGCCCGACGACTTCGGGATCTCGGCGAGCCCGTCGGCGAACGAGCCGACCTCCTCCTTCGAGCCGAGCACGCCCGCCACGATCAGGAGCACGTTGCACGCGTAGATCGTCATGCACATGACGCAGACGGCGCCGATCAGGTACGCCTGGTACCCGAGGTAGACGCTGTACAGCGTGCCCAGGGCGCCGAAGATGGCGACCGGCTGGTAGAGGCGGGTCTCCTTCGACGGCGTCATGAACGAGGCTGCCGCGACGCCGAGGAAGAACGCGGTTCCCAGCAGCGCGATCGGGAGTCCGAAGGCCATCGAGGCCGGCGAGCTGTTCACGACGTCGCAGTTGATGGTGCTGCTGACGTTGCAGATCGAGGCGCCGCTGGTGTCGAGCTTGCGTTGGAACAGGTACCCGCTGCTGACGAGTCCGAGGAGGGCGGTGGACAGCACCCCCCAGCGCGGCGCGAGCAGCGTGATCGCGAGGCAGAAGAGGACAGCGGACGCCATCCAGGCCAGCAGGGCGTACTCCCCGAGCGCGAGGCCCGCGAGCCCGACCACGGCGGCGACGGCGAAGACCCCGTAGCGCTTGGCAGCTTCCATGGCGGGCGGCGTATCCCGTCGTGGCGCCGAGCAACAGCGCCCCTCAGCGACGAGCGCGGGCGATCTCGCGCTTGGCGTCGCGCTCCTTGATGGACTCCCGCTTGTCGTGGAGCTTCTTGCCCCGGGCGAGCGCGATCTCGAGCTTGATCAGGGAGCCCTTCAGGTACATCTTCACCGGGACCACGGTCATGCCGCCGTGCTTCGTGGCCTTCCACAGCTTGTTGAGCTCGTGGTCGTGCAGCAGGAGCCGCCGCTGGCGGACGGGGTCGTGGTTCTGGCGGTTGGCCTGGGCGTACGGCGAGATGTGGCACTGCATGAGCCACGCGCCGTCGGGCGTGATGCGGATCCACGCCTCTGCGAGGTTGCCCTGGCCGGCGCGCAGGGACTTCACCTCGGAGCCGAGCAGGGCGATGCCTGCCTCCCAGGTCTCCTCGAGGGTGTACTCGTGGCGGACGCGGCGGTTCTCCACGAGGACTCGGATCTCGTCCTTACGCTGACTCATGCCTCAGCCCCTATCTCGTCCACCTGCCCGTGCCCGTGCCCGTGCCCGTGCCCGATCGGTGCTGGAACGGGCTCCAGGCTCCAGGCCCGGCATGGAGACGACCCGCGCCAGGGGGACCGGAGGGCGGCCGTCAGGCCGGTCCCGCCCGCAGGGCGGACGGAGGCCGAATGGCCGACCCCGCAGGGGCCCCGGTGCCCCGCAGGGGCAGGCGCCCGAGTCCGTTTCCGGCCGATGATCGGCCTCTGTAGGCCAAAGTCTCGGGCCTCGGCAGCCATTCGAGGGGGCCGGGTCCTGGTCGCTGAAATCAGCAATGATCAAGTCCTGACACCAGGCGGGCACTGCCCACCAGGCGGGCACTGCCACCAGGCGGGCGCGGGATCCGACAAGCCGCGCCAACGCGCTCTGCCGGTGCCACCCGTAGCCCGAAGCCCGTAGCCGGAGCCCGGACCACCGGTGGGTGAAAGTGGGAGCACAGGCCTCCTGGACGGGCGCGCCGTGGGGGGAGGGGATCCCCGATCGGGATCGCCGATCGCGTCGTGAAGATCGTTGTCAGCGGACGATCCGCTCCCCGTGGGGGCTGTGGGAGAGGGTGGGAGAAGTGGGGCTCGGATCGGGTTGCGGGTGGGTGAAAGTGGTGTAGAGTGGGTCACCCGGATCCACCCGTCCGAGGTCCCTCCCGTGATTCGCGTCCGTTGCCAGCAGCACGTGACCGTCGATGCCAAGGGCCGACTCGCCCTCCCGGCACCGATCCGTCGCGCGCTCGAGGAGTCGGGCACGAGCTCCATGGTGCTGGCCTTCTCGCGGGGTGCCGTCTGGGGCTGGACCCCCGAGCACTACGAGAGCGAGGTCGAAGCCAGGATGATGCAGCAGGACCCGTTCTCCTCCGAGGTGCTGGACTTCGCGCACGCGATGATGTCCACCGCTCAGGACGTGGAGATCGACGGGGCCGGGCGCATCCGGATCCCACCGCCGCTCCGCGAGCTCGCCGGGCTCTCGAAGGACTGCGTGGTCCACGTCCTGCTCGGCCACATCGAGATCTGGGACAAGGCCACCTGGGAGAAGCGCTTCGACGAGTCGCTCCACCGCAGCCGGGGCCAGATCGGCATGCCGGGACGGGGGACGCCGTGACCATGCGCCCCACGTTCGAGCACACCTCCGTCCTGCTCCCCGAGACCGTCGCCCGGATGGCGCCAGCGGACGGTGAGGTCTATGTCGACTGCACCGTGGGCGGCGGTGGCCACACGCGCGCGCTGCTCGAGGCCGCGGACTGCCGCGTCATCGGGCTCGACCGCGACCCGGCGGCGCTCGCCGCGGCGACCGAGAACACCGCGGACTTCGGCGACCGCTTCGTCCCCGTGCGCGCCTCCTTCTCGGAGCTCGGCGACGTCCTCGATCGGCTCGGCATCGCCCACGTGAACGGCATCCTCGCGGACCTCGGCGTCTCGTCGCACCAGCTCGACACCGCCGAGCGCGGCTTCAGCTTCCGGTTCTCCGGGCCGCTCGACATGCGCATGGACCCCGAGGGGCCCACCACCGCGGCCGATCTGTGCAACGAGCTCGATCAGAACGAGCTCGTCCGGATCCTCCGGGACTACGGCGAGGAGCGGCAGGCCGTCCGCGTGGCGCGCGCCATCGTCGCCGATCGCCCGTGGTCCGACACCCGTGCCCTGGCCGAGACCGTCGCCCGCGTGGTCGGCGGCAAGGGCCGCATCCACCCCGCCACCCGCACCTTCCAGGCTCTCCGCATCGCCGTCAACGACGAGCTCGGTGAGCTCGAGCGCCTCCTCCCCCTCGCCGTCGAGCGTCTCCTGCCCGGCGGCCGACTCTGCGTCATCACCTTCCACTCCCTCGAGGACCGCATCACCAAGCGGTTCCTCGACGCCATGTCCGGCAAGGGTCGTCCGCGCGACCCCTACGGAAACCCCATCGGGCCCGTGCACCTGCGCGTGTTCCCGGACGTGGCTCCCTCCCCCGACGAGGAGAACCCGCGCGCGCGGTCCGCGCGGCTCCGCTCCGCCCAGAGGTTGCCGTGGAACGCACCGTGACCCGCTCCCTTCCCATCGGTGACGTCACCGTCCTCGACCTGCCGATCCCCTCCCCGGGGCAGGCGGGCTCGCTGTCGCGACTGGTGCCGCTCTGGCGCTACGTCGCGTGGATGGCGGCGCTGTTCGTCGTCCTGTCCTTCTGGGTCCAGGTCCGCGTGGACGTCCAGGCGCTCCGCGAGGACCTCGACAAGGCCGGCCGCGCCCAGCGCGAGGCCCGCATCACCAACGATCGACTCCGGCTCGAGCTCGATGCCCGTCGCCGCGCCGTGGCCCTCGAGGGGGTCGCGCGCGAGATGGGGCTCGGCGAGAACGCGCGGGTCGTCCGGGTCGTGCGCTGATGCGCTCGTCGGACCGGATCCAGCTGCCGCCGCTCGAGCCCAGGGTCGAGCCGGTGGAGGTGGTGCGCGCGCGCGCGGAGGGCCGCACGCGGGCCATCTCGGGTCTGCTGTGCGCCCTGTTGCTCGCCGTTGGTGTGCGTGGCGCCCAGCTGTGCCTGTCCCCGTCGGACCAGACCCTGCGCCAGGCGGCCGTCCAGCGCTGGGACCAGGTGACGCTGCGCGCTCGCCGCGGCGAGGTGCTCGACCGCGCCGGCCACCGCCTCGCGACCTCGGTCGCCACGCCCAACGTCGTGATCGATCCGTCGCGGGTGAAGCCCGAGGAGGCGCCGGAGCTCGCCGCCCGGCTGTCGGCGCTCATCGACGTGCCCGCCGACCAGATCCTCTCGAAGATGAACCGCGAGTCCCGGTACCAGCGGCTCGCCGTCCAGGTCCACCCGGCCACCGCGGCCGCCGTCGAGGCGCTGGACCACCCCTCGCTGTGGATCGAGCGCGAGCCCCGTCGGTACTACCCGGAGGGCATGCTCGCGTCCCAGGTGCTCGGCTTCGTCGACGCCTCGGGCAGCGGCCGCGAGGGGCTCGAGGCCTCGCTCGACGGCATGCTGCGCGGCGGGCAGGTCCTGCTCCAGCGCCGCCGCGACCGGCACGGCATGAACGTGGACGACCCGACCGGAGGCCAGGATCTGGCCGCGGGCATGGACGTGCACCTGACCCTCGACCGCACCGTGCAGCGGGTGACCGAGCGGGCGCTCGAAGGCGTCGTCGAGCGGCACGCCCCCAAGGCCGCGTTCGCCGCGGTCATCGACGTGTCCACCGGCGACATCCTCGCGATGGCCAACGCGCCGACGTTCAACCCGAACGACCTCGGCGACGACCCGGCGCCCCGCAAGAACCACGTCATCCAGGACGCCATCGAGCCGGGCTCGGTGTTCAAGCCGTTCACGGTGGCCGCGGCCGTCGAGGAGGGGCTGGTCAAGGCCGACTCGATGATCGACTGCGAGGGCGGCAGCTACGTCATCGGCCGCTCCCGCATCCGCGACGACCATCCCCACGGGATGATCACCATCCGCGAGCTCCTGAAGTACTCGTCGAACATCGGATCGGCGAAGCTCGCGCTGCGCCTCGGCGCCGAGACCTTCCTGCCGTACCTGCAGGCCTTCGGCTTCGGCTCGCGGCTCGGCATCCAGCTGCCCGGCGAGCGGAGCGGCGTGCTGCGCAAGCCCCAGAACATCAAGCCGATCGAGCTCGCGACCACCGCCTACGGCCAGGGCGTGACCGCGACGCCGCTGCAGCTCGCGATGGGCATCGCGGCGCTCGGCAACCACGGCGTGCGCATGAAGCCCCGGCTGGTGTCACGGGTCGAGGACCTGCACGGCGTGCCCGAGTGGGTCCAGCCGCCGACGCGCGACACCGTCGCCGTCTCGCCCACGACCGCGGACAGCGTGGTCGAGATGATGATCAGCGTCACCGAGGACGGCGGCACGGCCACCCGCGCGCGCGTCCCGGGGTACCGCGTGGCCGGCAAGACCGGCACCGCGCAGAAGGCCGAGAACGGTCGCTACGGAGAGGGGCGTATCGGCTCCTTCGTCGGGCTGGTGCCGGCCGACGACCCCGTGCTCGCCATCGTCGTCTCGGTCGACGAGCCCTCGATGGGTAGCCGGTACGGCGGCATCGTCGCCGCGCCCGCGTTCGCCGAGATCGCGGCAGCCTCCCTGCGGCACCTCGGCGTCGCGCCCGACCCCGCGCTCCTGCAGGACAAGGCCTACCTCCCCAAGGGGTACGTGCCGCCCACCGAGCCGACGGAGGAGGAGCTGCCTCCCGAGTCGCTCGACGCCCCTGGCCCGATCCGCCTGGCGTGGACCGGCGAGGGGTGGACCGTGCCCGACCTCCGCGGTCGCTCGGCGCGCGAGGTCGTCGCGGCCCTCGAGCCGGCCGGCCTCTCGCTCGAGCTGAAGGGCTCGGGCACCGTCGTCGACCAGCAGCCTCCTGCTGGCGCCGCCATCGCACCCGGACACGAGGTCGCCCTCGTGCTCCGCTGAGCCGTTCGTTCGTCCACCGGGCGGCACTGCCGCGCCGGCGCTCCTTGTCATCACCCATCCCCAGGTTCGATCCGCGGCCGTCAGCGCCTGCGGTGCGCCCACCCGCTCCCCCGGGTGGGCACGAGGTGTCTCGCCGTCCCGCCATCCGAGTCCACCCGGTGTCCCCACACCAGGCCTCGTGCGACGAGCGCACCTCCACCGCGACTGTCCGAATAAACCCCTCGGTTGGTCACGCCGGCGGCCGCGGATCGGCCCCGCCTCTCTTCATCGAACACATCGTAGCCGACCTGTAGGCCAAAATGTGTCCGCATTCACACGAAGCCTGTACCCCGCGGCGCTCGCGCGCTAGGATCGGGGAGTGAGCAGGCCTCGTGCCCGTTCGCAGCCCCACCCCATCCATCCACCCCATCCCCCCCTCCCGCCATGCAGCTCTCCGCGCTGCTGCGCGACGTCCGGACCACCTCGGTTCGTGGCCGTCTCGATCACGAGATCCGTTCGGTGACCCGCGACTCGCGCGCCGCCGGCTCGGACGTGGTGTTCGTGGCGGTGCGCGGCGCGACGGTGGACGGTCACGACTTCGTCCCCGGGCTCGCTTGCGCGGCGGTGGTCACGGACCACGAGGTCGACGCGGCCCCTGGCGTGACGGTGGTGACGGTGCCCGACACGAAGGTCGCGCTCGCGGCGCTGGCCTCGGCCTTGCACGGGCACCCATCGACCGCGATGCGGGTGGTGGGCGTGACGGGGACCAACGGCAAGACGACCGTGTGCACGGTGGTGGAGCAGGCGCTGCGCGCGCTCGACCACAAGGTCGGCCGCGTGGGGACCACGGGCAACACGATCGACGGCGTGCCGGCGGGCGGTGCGTTCACCACCCCGGAGGCTCCCGAGCTCCAGGCGCTGCTCGCGCGCATGCGGGACGCGGGCTGCACCGAGGTCGCGATGGAGGCGAGCTCGCACGGCCTCGCCCAGCACCGCGTGGACGGCATCGTGTTCCACACCGCGGTCTTCACGAACCTCACGCAGGACCACCTCGACTTCCACGGCACGATGGAGGCGTACCAGCAGGCCAAGAGCCGCCTGTTCCGCGAGCTCCTGCGTCCGGCGGGGGGCGCGCCGCGGGCGGTGCTCTGCGCCGACGACCCCGCGTGGGCCGAGATGTGCGCCCCCGAGGACCGCTGGACGTACGGCTTCGCCAGCGGCGCCGATCTGCGCATCGAGCGGATGGACGCCTCCACCGACGGGACCGCGCTCACGCTGGGGACGCCCGATGGCGAGGTGACGCTGCGCAGCCCGATGGTCGGTCGTCACAACGCGCTGAACCTGGTGGCGGCCTACGGGGTGCTGCGCACGCTCGGCGTGCCCGTCGCGGACGCGGCGCGCGGGCTGGCGGCGGCTTCGGGTGCCGCGGGGCGTCTCGAGCGCGTGCCCGATCCGAGCGGGCGACTGCTCGTGATCGTGGACTTCGCGCACAGCGACGACGCCCTCGCGAACGTGCTCCCCGCGGTGCGCGAGCTCGTGAGCGGCCAGTTGTGGGTCGTGTTCGGGGCCGGCGGCGACCGCGACCGCGGCAAGCGCCCCAAGATGGCGGCCGTCGCCGAGGCGCTCGCGGACCGCGTCGTCGTGACCTCGGACAACCCGCGCACCGAAGACCCCCGCGCCATCGTCGACCAGATCGTGGCGGGCCTGGAGCACCCCGAGCGCGCCCTGGTCGAGGTCGATCGCGCCCGGGCCATCGCGCTCGCCATCGGCAGCGCCGCCCCCGGGGACGCGGTCCTGATCGCGGGCAAGGGTCACGAGACGTACCAGGAGATCGCCGGGATCAAGCACCCGTTCGACGACCGTGTGGTCGCTTCGCGGGCGCTCGCCGGGGGAGGGGAGCGATGAGCCAGCTGTTCGACGCCGAGGCCGTCGCAACCGCCACCGGCGGGAGGGTGGTGCGCCCGGGTCCGAGCGGGCCGGTGGTGACGGACAGCCGCGCGCTGAAGGCCGGGGACTGGTTCGTCGCGCTGGTGGGTCCGCGGTTCGACGGGCACGACTACGTCGCCGCCGCGGACGCTGCCGGGGCCGCGGGGTGCGTGGTCGAGCGGGAGCTGCCGGGCAGGGCCGGGCTCGTGGTGGTGCCAGACACCACTCGTGCGCTACAGGACCTCGGTCGCTCCGCGCGGGCCGCCTTCGCGGGGCCGGTCGTCGGCCTGACGGGGAGCAGCGGCAAGACGACGACGCGCGCCCTGTGTGCGCTGGCGCTCTCGCCGCTGGGGCGCGTCCACCAGACCACGGGCAACCTGAACAACCACCTCGGCGTCCCGCTGACCCTGCTGGCGCGCCCGGACGACGCGGCGGCGATGGTCGTGGAGATGGGGACCTCCTCGCCCGGCGAGATCGCCGTGCTCGCGGACATCGCCACCCCCGACGTGCGGCTCATCGTCAACGTCGGGCCGGCCCACCTGCTCGAGCTCGGCGGCCTGGACGGCGTGGCCGTCGAGAAGGGCGCGATCTTCCGGTCGGCCCGCCCCGGGAACACCGTGTGCGTCAACGTCGACGACGCGCGCGTCGCCGCCATCCCGGTGCCGGCCGGTGTCCGCCGCCTGACCTGGGGGAGCGCGGGCGACGTCGCGCTGCTCGACGCCGTCGTCGATCCGGCGACGCTGTCCACCACGGCTCGCTGGCGGACGCCGGAGGGCGAGGTGAGCGCGCGCATCCCGGCCCCCGGCCACCACATCGCGCACAACGCGGCCGGGGCCCTGTGCTGCGCGCTGTCCCTGGGCATCGATCCCCGTGAGGCGGCCGCGGCGCTCGAGCGCTACGAGCCCGTCGGCATGCGCTTGCGCAGCGAGCCGCTGCCGACCGGTGCGCTCGCGCTCAACGACACGTACAACGCCAACCCGCAGTCGATGGAGGCGAGCCTCCGGCTGCTGGCCTCGCTGCCCGGCAGGCGGCTGGCGGTGCTCGGCGACATGCTGGAGCTCGGCCCCGACGAGGCCCGCTTCCACGCGGATGTCGTCGCCCTCGCGAAGGACCTTGGTCTGGACGTGGTCCTCGTCGGTCCCCGGATGGTCGACGCCGCCCGCGCCCACCCCGAGCTGCCTTCCTTCCTCGATCCGGCCGATGCCGGTCCCCACGTCGCCGCCTGGCTCGCGCCCGGGAGCACTGTGCTGTTCAAGGGCAGCCGCGGCGCTCGCGTGGAGCGCTGCCTCGAGGCGATCCGCGCCGCAACCTCCGGAGCGAGCTGATGCTGTACTACCTCTTCGTCGACCCCGGCCCGCTCGGGTCGGTGCCCGGCGCCAACGTGTTCCGGTACATCAGCTTCCGCACCGCGTGGGGCATGATCTCGGCGCTGGTCCTGACCTATGCGGTGTTTCCCTGGTTCATCGAGTGGATGAAGCAGAAGCGCATCGACCAGATCATCCGGACCGACGGCCCCGAGAGCCACCTGCTGTCCAAGGGCGGCACGCCCACCATGGGCGGCGTCTGCATCCTGGTCGGGGTCACCGTCGCGACGCTGCTGTGGTCGCGCCTCGATCAGGCCGCACCCTGGCTCGCGCTGGCCGTGACCCTCGGGTACGGGCTCATCGGCTTCGTCGACGACTGGAAGAAGGTGATGTACCGCGACCCCGCCGGCCTCGCGGGCCGCTGGAAGATCGTGGGCCAGATCGTGTTCGGCGGCGGCCCGCTGCTCTACGCGTGGTGGTTCGGCGTCGCCCCCGCCTCGCTCTCCGTGCCCTTCGTGAAGGACCCGGTGGTGGACTTCGGCGCGCTGTGGATGGGGGCTCCGTTCGCGCTCGGCCTGATCTGGGTGGCGTTCGCGCTGTTCGTCCTGGTCGCGATGTCGAACGGCGTCAACCTCACGGACGGGCTCGACGGGCTCGCCATCGGCCCGACGATGACCTCCGCCGCGACCTACGGCGCCATCGCGTACCTCGCGGGCAACGCGAAGTTCGCGGAGTACCTCGGCATCCTCTACGTCCCCGGCGCGGGCGAGCTGGCCGTCATCGCGTTCGCGCTGGTCGGCGCCGGCCTCGGCTTCCTCTGGTACAACGCCTACCCCGCGCAGGTGTTCATGGGCGACGTGGGGAGCCTGGCCATCGGCGGGCTGCTCGGGATGTTCGGCGTGCTCACCAAGCACGAGCTGCTGCTCGTGATCGTCGGCGGCATCTTCGTGCTCGAGTCGGCCTCGGTCGTCATCCAGGTCGTGTCCTTCAAGACGACCGGCAAGCGGGTGTTCGCGATGGCGCCCATCCACCACCACTACGAGAAGCTCGGGTGGTCGGAGCCGAAGATCATCGTCCGCTTCTGGATCATCAGCATCGTGCTGGCGCTCGTGGCGCTCTCCACGCTGAAGCTGAGGTAGTCGTGGACCTGACCGGACGCCGCGTCCTCGTCGTCGGCCTGGCCCGCTCGGGTCGGGCGGCCGCGCGCCTGGCCCACGCCGCCGGAGCGCGCACGGTGGCGGTCGACCTGCGCACCGGGCTCGACCCGATCGACGGCGTCGTGCTCGAGCTCGGGCCGCACCGCCCGCAGCGGTTCGAGGAGGCCGACACCATCGTCGTGAGCCCGGGCATCCCGCTCACCCAGCCCGACGTCGCGGCCGCCATCGCCGCCGGCAAGGACGTGACCGGCGAGATCGGCTTCGCGATGCGCTTCCTGCGGCAGCCGGTCGTCGGCATCACGGGGACGAACGGCAAGTCGACGACGACCAGCTTCACCGGTCAGCTCCTCGAGGCCTGCGGCTTCCGCCCGTTCGTGGGCGGCAACCTCGGGACGCCGCTGTGCGAGGCGGCCCTCCGTGGAAAGGGCGAGGACGTGCTCGTGGTCGAGCTCTCCTCGTACCAGCTCGAGCTCGCGGGGTCGCTGAAGCCCATCGCTGGCGTGGTGCTGAACCTCACGCCCGACCACCTCGGTCGTCACGGCACGATGGAGGGGTACGCGGCCGCCAAGGCCCGGCTCTTCGCGCACATGACGCCGGGCGACTGGGCGGCGATCCCCGCGGGCGACGCGCTGATCGAGCGGGCCGCCTCGGCGTACGGCGGAGACCGGCTCTGGCTCGGCGGCTCGCCGGGGACCGAGCGCGACGGGCGCGAGCTGCGCCTGACCGCCCCAGACGGGCGCGTGGCTCGGTTGTCGCTGGCCGGCGTGACCGTGCCAGGCGCCCACAACCTCGACAACGCCGCCACCGCCGCGCTCCTCGCCTGGCGCGCGGGCGCTGACCCTGCGCGGATCGAGGCCGCCTTCGCGTCGCTGCGCGCGCTGCCCCACCGGATGCAGGTCGTGGCCGAGGCCGACGGCGTGCTCTGGGTGAACGACAGCAAGGCGACGAACCTCGACGCAGCGCTGGTCGGCATCTCCGGCATGGAGCGCCCCTGTGTGGTGCTGCTCGGCGGGCAGGGCAAGCCCATGGCCGACGGGACGCTGGGGGCGGTCGCCCTCGCGCCCCACCTCGGCCGGCACCGCGCCGTGCTGAGCTTCGGCGAGGCAGGCCCCCGCATCGCGGACGAGCTCACCGCCGCCGGCGTCGAGGTCCAGCGGACCAGCTCCCTCGAGGAGGCGGTCGCGCTCGCACGCGCGCTGGCGCGGCCCGGCGACGCCGTCCTCCTCTCCCCCATGTGCGCCTCCTTCGACGCCTTCCGCGACTTCGAGCATCGTGGTGAGGTCTTCGCCACGCTCGCATCCGCCCCCGCGAGGTCCCCGTGAGCACCACCGCCCGCACCTCCATCTCCGCCGCACCCGCCTCCGCCCCCCGCAAGGCCGTGGCCGTCCGCCACCCCTGGACCCTCGGGTTCGACGGGACGATGTTCGGCATCGCCGCCGTGCTGGCGGGCTTCGGGCTGCTCATGATCCTGAGCGCGAGCTCGCTCGGCGCGGACGCGACCTTCGGCGACGCCTTCCACTACGTGACGCGCCAGGTCGTGGGGCTCTGCCTCGGCGCCGGCTGCGCGCTGGTCATCCTGCGCACGCCCTGGACCTGGATCCGTCGGGGCAGCTGGCCGGTCTACCTCTTCACGCTGGCCCTGCTGATCGCCGTCATGTCGCCGCTCGGTCACTCGGCGAAGGGGGCCACGCGGTGGATCGCGCTCGGTCCGATCAACCTCCAGCCCTCCGAGCTCTCGAAGATCGCGCTCATCGTGATCCTGGCGGACTTCCTGGCGAACAACCGGGGTCGGCTCAAGGACTTCGTGGGTGTCGTGCTCCCCGGGGCGGGGCTGCTCGCGCCGCTCGCGCTGCTCGTCATCTTCCAGAAGGACTTCGGCACCACCGTCATCCTCCTCGGGCTGACCGGCGTGCTGTTCTTCGTGGCCGGGCTCCAGTGGCGCTACGTGTTCGCCGGCGTCGGCGGGGCGGCCGGGCTGCTGGCGCTGCTCGTGCTGATCGAGCCCTACCGGATCCGGCGGCTGGTGAGCTTCGTCGACCCCTTCGCGGATCCGGACGGCGCCGGGTACCAGGTCGTGCAGGGCTGGATCGCGCTCGCGACGGGCGGCGCCTTCGGGACGGGGCTCGCGTCGGGCGTGGCGCAGCGGGGCTTCCTCCCGGAGCCGCACACCGACTTCATCAGCGCGGTGATCGGCGAAGAGCTCGGCGCCATCGGGTTCTGCCTCGTGATCGCGCTCCAGATCGGCCTCGTCTGGCGGGCGGCGACCATCGCGCGCCGCGCCCCCGACCTGTACGGCCTCCTGATCGCGATCGGGATCGGCGCGATGTTCGGTGCGCAGGCGCTGATCAACCTCGGCGTCGTCGGCGGGATGATGCCCGCGAAGGGGCTGGTCCTGCCCTTCCTCTCCTACGGAGCGTCCGCCGCGGTGGTACACACGGCGTGCGTCGGGCTGCTCATCCGGGTGGGGATGGAGGGAGCCCGCGAGCGCGCCTCCGCTCCCGTCGCCAAGGAGTCCTGATGTTCCGAGGAAAGGTCCGCGTCGTCCACTTCGTCGGCATCGGCGGCATCGGCATGAGCGGGATCGCCGAGGTGCTGCTGACGCTGGGCTTCCAGGTGACGGGCAGCGACCTGAAGGCCTCGGCCTCCGTCCAGCGCCTGAAGAAGCTCGGCGCCCGGGTGACGCTCGGCCATGATCCCGCGAACGTGGGCGAGGCCGACGTCGTCGTCACCTCGACGGCCGTGAAGCGCGACAACCCCGAGGTCCTCGCGGCCCACGGTCTCGGCATCCCGGTCATCCGTCGGGCCGAGATGCTCGCGGAGCTGATGCGCCTCAAGTACGGCCTCGCGGTCGCGGGGACGCACGGCAAGACCACGACGACCAGCATGCTCGCGTCGATCCTCGCGGCCGGCGGCCTCGATCCGACCGTGGTCATCGGCGGACGGCTCGACAGCCTGGGCGGCACGAACGCGAAGCTCGGGGCGGGCGACTACCTCGTGGCAGAGGCGGACGAGTCGGACGGTACGTTCAACGTGCTCACGCCGACGGTCACCATCGTCACGAACATCGACCCCGAGCACCTCGACTTCCACGGCACCGTCGAGAACCTGGAGCAGGCCTTCGCGGACTTCGCGAACCGGGTCCCGTTCTATGGGTTCTCCGTCCTCTGCCTCGACCACCCGCGCGTCCAGGCGCTGATCCCGCGCGTGCGGCGGCGCGTCGTGACCTACGGCTTCGCCCGGCAGGCGGACTACCGGGTGACGAACGTGCGGCACGAGGGCCTGCAGACCACGTTCACGATGTGGAAGGGCGACCTGCAGCTCGGCGACGTGTCCCTGAGCCTGCCCGGCCGCCACAACGCGCAGAACGCCGCGGGCGCCATCGCCGCCGCGTTCGAGCTGTCCATCCCGTTCGAGAAGATCCAGGCCGGGCTGCAGAACTTCGGCGGCGTCGAGCGCCGGTTCACCGTCGTCGGCGAGCCGAAGGGCGTGCTCCTGGTGGACGACTACGGCCACCACCCGGTCGAGATCGGGGCCACGCTGGCAGCGGCCGAGGCGGCCTACCCCGACCGGCGCATCGTCGCCGTCTTCCAGCCCCACCGGTACACGCGCCTGCGCGACCTGTGGGACGAGTTCTGCATGGCCTTCAACCGCGCGTCCGAGGTGGTCGTCTGCCCGGTGTACGCGGCGGGGGAGGCCCCGATCGAGGGCGTCGACGCCGAGCGTGTGGCGCACGACATGCAGCAGCGCGGCCACCGGTACACCCGCGCGGTCGGCTCGCTCGACGAGGCGGTGGCGCACCTCGTGGACACGGTCCGCGAGGGCGACGTCGTGGTCTCGCTGGGTGCGGGCAACGTCAACCAGGTGGTGAAGGACCTGGCCGAGAAGCTCCGGTGATCACGGTGCGCCTGCAGGAGCCGTTGGCGCGGCACACCGCGATGCGCACCGGCGGCCCCTGCGAGGCCTGGGTCGTGGCCCGCACCGACGAGGACGTGGCGCTGGTGATCCACGACTGTCGGCGTGCGAGCTGGAAGCTCACGATGCTCGGCGCAGGGACGCGGACGGTCGTGCGCGACGGTGGGCAGCGCGGCGCCGTGCTGCGGCTCGGCGGGGAGCTCGCGGCCCTGGACCTCGTGGCGCCCGGCGCCGGCGCACCCATGCCGGCGCTGGTGGAGCTCGCTGCGCGCGCGGGGAGGGGAGGGCTCGAGGCCTTCGTCGGCGTGCCCGGCTCCCTCGGCGCCAGCCTGCTCCACGACGACGGCTGGGACGAGCTCGTGGACGAGGTCTACGTTCTGCAGCGGGGCGCGCGACGAACGATGTCGTTGCCGGACGTCCGGCGCAAGCAGCCGGTGGTCCTCGGCGCGCGGCTGGCGCTGTCCGAGCGGGACCCCGTCGAGCTCCGGCGGGAGGTCGATGCCCGCTGGCGACACGCGCGACCCGGCTCCTGGTACACGCCTCCCAAGCCCGTCGGACGGCAGCGTCCGCTCGACGTGCGGGAGGTGCTCGCGAGCGTGCGCCTGCCCATGGTGCGGCTGCGCGAGGTGGCGGTGCCCGCGTTGGCACCAGAGTTGCTCATCAACCTCGGACACGGGACGGCGGCGGATCTGCTGCTGCTCCACCGCTCTGCGATCGAGCGGGTCGTCAAGGTGCGTGGGATCGATCTCGGGTCGCGGATCGGCTGGATGGGAGAGGCGTGATGGACCGCAAGACGAAGGTCGGGGTGTTGCTGGGCGGGATGAGTGCCGAGCGGGCGGTTTCGCTCAAGTCGGGCGCGGCCGTCGCGGGCGCGCTGCGGCGCCGGGGCTGGGACGTGGTCGAGATCGACGTCGGGCGCGACCTGCCCGCGCGGTTGGTGGCCGAGGGCGTCGGCGCGGCCTGGCTCGCTCTGCACGGCCGCTTCGGCGAGGACGGCTGCGTCCAGGGCCTGTGCGAGGTGATGGGCATCCCGTACACGGGGTCGGACGTGCGCGCCTCCGCGGTGTGCATGGACAAGACGGCGACCAAGCGCGCGGTGGCGGACGTGCCGGGCGTCGTGATGGCGCGCGACGTCGTGTGGCGCGCGGGCGACCCCGTCCCCACGCACCTCGGCTTCCCGGTGATGGTGAAGCCGCCGAGCACCGGCTCGACCATCGGGATGACGAAGGCGACGACGACCGCGGAGCTCGAGTCGGGCCTGCAGGCGGCGCTCGAGCACGGCGAGACGGTGTTGCTCGAGGAGTTTGTCGCGGGCGACGAGATCACGGTCGCGGTGATCGAAGGCCAGGCGCTCCCCGTGGTGCGCATCCTGCCCGAGTCGGGCTTCTTCGACTACGCCGCCAAGTACACCAAGGGCATGACCCGGTACGAGGTTCCCGCCGCCATCGACGAGCGGTCGGCGCGGCTCGCGCAGGAGGCGGCGGTCGCGGCGTACCGCGCCATCGGCTGCCGTGGCCTGTGTCGCGCGGACTTCATCGTGCGCGAGGACGGTCAGCCCGTGTTCCTCGAGATCAACACCCTGCCGGGGATGACGGAGACCAGCCTGTCGCCGATGGCCGCGGGGACCGTGGGCATCTCCTTCGACGACCTCGTGGAGCGCATCCTCGCCGGCGCCACCTGCATGACCGTCGAGACGCACTGAGCCGGAGCGGGGGCATGCGCAGGCGCCCCTCGCACGGACCTGCCGCCGCGTGCTGCGAAGCTGGGATCGGAGGCTGGTTTTCGGTGAGTGATCGCGAGGCCTGGGATCGCCCGATGATCGCGGTACCTACAAAATGATCGCGCGCTCTTGATGCGATCTGCGGCAACGGGTACAACAGGGTGTCCCTCCGTCGGCGCGCCCGCGTCGGCCCCATCCATCCATCCATCCATCCATCCCACCTCCCTCCCGTGAACCTCCTCCACCAGGTCACAGGCGTGATCCGTCCGGTGCTGGGCTCCGTGCCCTGGACCCGGATCGTTGCCACCGGTACGTTCGCCGCGGTCGCGCTGTGCGCCGTCGCCGCGATCGCACGTCCCGACCTGATGATGGTCGAGCAGGTGGTGTTCGATGGTCAGTCACGCGCCACGGCCGCCGAGCTGCGGCACCTGATGGATCTGCGCAACGGTACGGCGCCGTGGTCGGTCGACACCGACGCTCTCGCTCGGGCGGTCGAACGACACCCCTGGGTGCGGTCCGCCACGGTGGAGCTGCGGTGGCCCGACGAGGTCCGGGTCCACGTCGACGAGCGTCAGGCCGCGGCCCTGCTCCGCGACGGCGACGACCTGCTCTACGTCGACGAGCTCGGCGTTCCCTTCCTGCGCGCCGCCGGCGGCGACCTCGACCTCGTCCACCTGACGGGGATGGGGTCGGAGCTCGACGAGCTGCATCCGGAGCTCGCGCCCCGCGCCATCCGCGACGCGCTCTGGCTGACCGGCGCCCTCGATCGCGAGGGCCTCGTCGCCCGTGATCGGGTGTCCGAGATCGTGTTCAGTCGCACCTCGGGCTTCCTGGTCCTCACGGATCGGGCCCGCATCGCTTTCGGACCGGCCGACCTGCCCGCGCAGGTGGAGCGCCTGTCCGTGCTCGTCCACCAGGGCCTCTCGCTCGAGGAGCCCCGGTACGTCGACCTGGCGCCCGCCAGCGTCGCGATCGTCCGTCGGCTGGACACCGACATCGTCCTTCCCACCCCGGCTCCCCAGGGTGGGTGATCCCCCATCGTCCGTCCCCCCGTTTCCTTCCCCATCGCATCCCCGGAGGCAGTCATGATCGAGATCGTCGAGGACGAGGAGCTCCCCACGGGCGCCCGCATCAAGGTGATCGGCGTCGGTGGTGGCGGCGGTAACGCCGTCAACACGATGATCTCGGCCGGGCTGACCGGCGTGGAGTTCATCGCGATGAACACCGACTCCCAGGATCTGCGTCGCAGCCTGGCGTCGAAGCGCTTCCAGCTCGGTCAGCAGCTCACCAAGGGCCTGGGCGCGGGCGCGAACCCCGAGGTCGGTCGCGAAGCCGCGCTCGAGGATCGCGAGCGCATCTCCGAGTTGGTGGTGGGTGCGGACATGGTCTTCGTCACGGCGGGGATGGGCGGTGGCACCGGCACGGGCGCTGCCCCGGTGATCGCTCAGATCGCTCGTGACTGCGGTGCCCTGACCGTGGGCGTGGTCACCCGTCCGTTCTACTTCGAGGGCAAGCGTCGTCGTCGGCAGGCCGAGGAGGGCGTGGAGCAGCTCAAGGCCGCGGTCGACACGCTGATCACGATCCCGAACCAGCGACTGGTGGCCATGGCCAACGACAAGACCTCCATGAAGGAGGCGTTCTGCATGGCGGACGAGGTGCTCCTCTCCGCGGTGAAGGGCGTGTCGGACCTGGTCAACTTCCAGGGCATGGTGAACGTCGACTTCGCCGACGTGCGCACCATCATGGGCGCCAAGGGCCTCGCGCTGATGGGCGTGGGCACGGCCAAGGGCGAGCACAAGACGGTGGAGGCCGCGCAGCGCGCGATCTCGAGCCCGCTGCTCGACGACGTCTCGATCGTCGGCGCGACCAGCGTGCTCATCAACATCACCGGCAACAGCAACCTCACGATGTACGAGATGCACGAGGCGAGCTCGCTCATCCAGGAAGAGGCGCACGAGGACGCCGAGGTGATCTGGGGTTGGGTCATCGACGAGACGATGGGCGACGAGGCCCGCGTCACCGTCATCGCGACCGGCTTCGAGGAGACCCGCCAGATGCTGCAGCCGCAGTCCATCGAGCGTCGGGTCAACGAGCGCGTCGTCCGCTCCTCCGGCCCGATGGCGCGGTCGGGGCGCGGTCGCGAGCTGCACAGCGGCATCGACCCGATCTACGAGGACTACGACATCCCGACCTTCTTCCGCAACGCGGACTGATCGCCGGGCGTGCCCGTTGCGGCCCGGGCGGGTAGGTGAAGGTGATGTTCACGTTCGCCCTGGCCTCTCTGCCCGCGCTCGCCGCAACCTCCGACGAGGTGGTCGTGGCTGCCATCCGCGACGAGTGGGCGGTGGTGCAGGCCGCGGTCGATGGCGGTACCCTCTCCAAGGCCGAGCTGGACATCGGTGGAGGCCAGAACCCGGCGCATGTCACGGTGCACTGGACGGGTGGGTCGCTGGCCGACTTCGAGGCCGATCCGTACGCCGAACCCTTCGTCGTTCGGCGGGTCGTGCAGGCCAAGATACTGCCGGCCGTGGGCCCAGCCAGCGTGTCGTTCTGGTATGGCCCCGACGGGTCGCCCATCTTCGCGCTCGCCGAGGGCCCCGACATCGTGGGTTTGAAGGGGCTGGACCTGCATCCGAGGACGGAGGTGCGCGCTTGGTTCTCGGCTGGCAGGGCCGTACGCCTCCAGCTGGACGAACAGCTGTTGCCCAGCGAGAGCCCTGCGGCAGGGGCGCTGTATGCGCGCGCCGTGGAGCTGCGCCAGGCGCTCGAAGCACTGGCTCGATGACGGATGGAGGTGGAGCACCTCCGCTTCCGTGGCACGGTGCAGGGGGTGGGCTTCCGCCCTACGGTGGCCCGGCTCGCCCGGGCGTTGGGACTGCCTGGCTGGGTTCGCAACGACGGCGAGGGGGTGTTGGTCGCGCTCGGCGGGGCGGCGGTGGATCGCGACGCCTTCGTCGACCGGCTGTTGCGGGAGCTCCCGCCACTCGCGCGGGTGGACGCGGTGGAGCGGGTGACCTGCCACGACGATCTCGGTGAGGGCTTCGACATCCTCACTTCCCACGCGAGCGCCGCGAACACCGCCGTGGCCGCGGACGCCGCCACCTGTCCCCCGTGTATCGAGGAGACACGCGATCCGTCCTCCCGCCGGTACCGCTACCCCTTCACCAACTGCACCCACTGCGGCCCGCGGTTCACCATCGTCGAGCGGCTTCCCTACGACCGGGCGTCGACGACGATGCGCGGGTTCGAGATGTGTGGGGACTGCCGCCGGGAGTACGACGACGAGACCGATCGGCGCCACCACGCCCAGCCCATCGCGTGCCCCCGGTGCGGCCCGCGGGTTCGTGTGTTGCGCACGGACGGCGCGCCGGTGGGCGTCGCGTCCGCGCTCGACGCGGTGGTGGACCTCCTCCGACACGGCGCGATCGTCGCCATCAAGGGGCTCGGTGGGTACCAGCTGTGCTGTGACGCCACCCGCGAGGACGCCGTCGCCCGCCTGCGCATGCGCAAGCACCGTCCGCACCGACCCCTCGCCCTGATGGCCCGCGACGTGGCGCAGATCGAGCGCTTCTGCACGGTGTCCGCCGTCGAGCGCCATGCGCTGGAGAGCCCGGCCGGCCCCATCGTGCTGCTCGCGGCCGACGGCCCGGAGGCGGTCGCGCCGAGCGTGGCCCCCGACCAGCGCCGGCTCGGGTTCCTGTTGCCGTCGACCCCGCTGCACCACGTCCTGCTGTCCGAGCTCGAAGGTCCCGTCGTGTGCACCAGCGGGAACGTCACGGGCGAGCCCCAGTGCATCGACGACGACGACGCACGTCATCGGCTGGGCGCCATCGCCGATGCGTTCCTGGTCCACGACCGTCCCATCGCGCACCGGGTGGACGACTCGGTGGTCCGCGAGCTCGACGGCGCCATCCGCAGCGTCCGTCGCGCCCGCGGGTTCGCTCCGACGCCACTCGCGCTCCACCCGAGCTTCGCCGCGGCCCCGCCGCTGACCGCCCTGGGTGGGCACCTCAAGTCCACGTTCTGCCTGCTGCGCGACGGCCGAGCGATGCTCTCGCCGCACGTCGGGGACCTCGACGACCCGCGCACCGTCGCCGACCACGCGAACCTCCTGGACTCGCTGACCACCCTCTTCGAACACGCGCCGCGGCGCGTCGTGGTCGACGCCCACCCGGGGTACCGCACCCGCGAGCTCGTACCCGTCGGTCTCCCGCGGGTGGAGGTGGCCCACCACCACGCCCACGCCGCCGCCTGCATGGCCGAGCACGGGTTGCCCGTCGACGCCGATCCCGTGCTCGCCATCGTGCTCGACGGCCTCGGGATGGGCGACGACGGCGCGTTGTGGGGTGGCGAGCTGCTGGCGGTCGACTTCCGGCGCTGCACCCGGCTGGCCGCGCTCCCCGACGTGGCGCTGCTCGGCGGTGATCGCGCCGCCCGCGAGCCATGGCGGAGCGCGCTGGCGCATCTGGTCGCGGCGCTGGGCTGGGAGGGCCTGGAGCGGACCGACCACCCGACCGTCCGCTCGCTGCTCGACCGTCGCGACCCGCTGGTGGAGCTGGCGCTGAGCCGCGCTCCGCGGGCCTCGTCGGCCGGTCGGCTGTTCGACGCGGTCGCCGCGCTGCTCGGCCTGTCCGCCGATGGCGTCACGTACGAGGCCCAGGCCGCCATGGCCCTCGAGGCGCTCGCGGTCGGTGAGCCGGACGAGGCCTACCCCATCGGTCGTGTCGACGGTGAGGTCCCCCGCTTCGACCTGGCGCCCATGTGGACCGCGTTGCTGAGCGACCTGGGGTCGGTCACACCGAGGCGGATCGCGTCCCGCTTCCACGGCGGGCTGGCCTTCGCCCTCGCCCGCGAGGCCGCCACGATCCGCCGGGCGCGACCCGAGCTCGTCACCATCGTGCTGTCCGGCGGGGTATGGCAGAACGCTGTCCTGCTGGAGCGCGCGCTGCGCCACCTCCGCGCGGACGGCTGGGAGGTCCTGCTGCACCGCCAGGTCCCGCCGAACGACGGTGGCATCGCCCTCGGTCAGGCCGCCGTCGCCGCCGCCCGCGCTCTGCCCCGGAGCCGCCCGTGAGGTACGTCGACGAGTTCCGCGACCCGGTCGCTGCGCGCAAGCTGGTCGCGGCCATCGAGGGTCAGGCCGCGAGGCTGGATCGTCGCGTCCGCATCATGGAGGTGTGCGGCGGACACACCCACACCATCTTCAAGTTCGGCCTCGAGGAGATGCTCCCCGACGGCATCGAGCTGGTCCACGGGCCGGGTTGCCCCGTGTGCGTGCTGCCGGTGGGGCGCGTCGACGACGCCGTGGCCATCGCCCTGCAGCCCGGGGTGATCTTCGCGACTTTCGGCGACGCCGTCCGCGTACCGGGCAGCCAGGGCAGCCTGGCTCGGGCCAAGGCGAGCGGCGCCGACGTCCGCACGGTGTACTCCCCCGTGGACGCGCTCCAGCTGGCCCGGGAGAACCCAGGACACCAGGTGGTGTTCTTCGCGCTCGGCTTCGAGACGACCGCGCCGTCGACGGCGCTCGCCGTGCTCCAGGCCGAGCGCGAGGGGCTCGGGAACTTCACGGTGTTCTCGAACCACGTCACGATCGTCCCTGCGCTGGAGGCCCTCCTCGAGGCGCCCGAGCAGCGCATCGACGGCTTCGTCGGCCCGGGCCACGTCACGATGATCATCGGTCTGGCACCGTACGCCTTCATCGCCGAACGCCACCGCCGCCCGCTCGTGGTCTCGGGGTTCGAGCCGCTCGACGTGCTGCAGTCCGTCTCGATGGTGTTGGCACAGCTCCTCGATGGGCGCGCCGAGATCGAGAACCAGTACCGCCGGGGGGTGAAGGACGAAGGGAACCGGGCGGCACAGGACGCGATCGGCCGCGTGTTCGAGCTGCGTCCGTCCTTCGAGTGGCGTGGGCTCGGCTCGATCGAGCGCTCGGGCCTCCGACTCACCGAGGCCTACGCACGCTTCGACGCCGAGCGGCGCTTCGCGGTCCCGCACCACTCGGTTGCCGACCCTGCGGCCTGCCGGTGCGGGGACGTGCTGAAGGGCGTCATCCAGCCCTGGCAGTGCGGGGTGTTCGGCACCGCGTGCACGCCACACAGCCCGATCGGTGCCTGCATGGTCTCGTCGGAGGGCGCCTGCGCCGCGTACTACGGTTACGGGCGCCTCTCGACGGCGCGTCGGCTCGAGGGTTCCAGGTGAGCGACCACCCGCTGTTCCAGCGCATCGAGCGGTTCCGTCGACGGGCGGGACGGGTGCGGGAGGACGTGGTCACGCAGGCCCACGGCGGCGGGGGCCGCGCGATGCGGGATCTCATCGACGACCTCGTGATCCGCAACCTCGGACCCGACCTGCAGGCCGACGAGGACCAGGCGCGCATCGGCCTCGCCGAGCTCATGGCGAGCGGGGACCGGTTGGCCTTCACGACGGACAGCTATGTGGTCTCGCCGCTCGAGTTCCCGGGCGGTGACATCGGCCGGCTCGCGGTGAACGGGACGGTAAACGACCTCGCGGTGGGTGGGGCCATCCCCCGCTTCCTGTCGGTGGGGCTGGTGATCGAGGAAGGCCTGCCGGTCGCGACCTTGCGCCGGATCCTGAAGAGCATGGGCGAAGCCGCGCGCGAGGCCGGCGTGTCCATCGTCACGGGCGACACCAAGGTCGTCCAGCGGGGCGCCGCCGACCAGCTCTTCGTGAACACGGCGGGCATCGGCGTCATCCCGCGCGGCGTGGAGGTGTCGAGCAAGCGCGTGCGCGCGGACGACGTGATCCTGGTGAACGGGATGCTGGGCGACCACGGCGCCGCCATCCTGGTCGCCCGTGGCGAGCTGAAGCTCGCGTGCGACATCCCCAGCGACTGTGCGCCGCTGCACACGCTGACCCAGGCGCTGCTCGCCGGTGTGGACGTCCACGCGATGCGCGACGTCACCCGAGGCGGACTGGCCGCCGTCCTCAACGAGCTGGCGCTGGGCAGCGAGGTCGGGATGCAGGTCGACGAGGTCGCGCTGCCCGTCCGGCCCGAGGTCCGCGGCTTCTGCGAGGTGCTCGGTCTGGATCCGGTCCACCTCGCCAACGAGGGCAAGCTGGTGGCGGCCGTCCCCGCCGATCAGGCGGCGCGCGCCCTCGAGATCCTGCGCGCCCACCCGCTCGGCACCCACGCGGCGGTCATCGCCCGTTGCCGGGCCGAGCCCCCGGGCGTGGTCACCCTGGGCACAGGCTTCGGCGGGGAGCGCATCCTCGACGTGCTGGTGGGCGAGCAGCTCCCGAGGATCTGCTGATGCACGAGCTCTCCATCACCCGCAACATCGTCTCGATCGTCGCCGGCGAGGCAGCAGGTCGCCCGGTGAAGCGCGTGCACCTGACCATCGGCCGGTTGTCCGGCGTCGACGTCGCAGCCATCGCGTTCTGCTTCCCGTTGGTCGCCGAGGGCACGGCGGTGGCTGGCGCCGAGCTGGTCGTCCATCGGGTGGAGGGCCGCGGCCGGTGCGAGGGATGCCGGAAGGAGCTCCCTCTGGACGAGCTGGTCGGCGTGTGCCCCTGCGAGCGTCGCGAACCGATGGCCATCACGGCGGGCGAAGAGCTGCTCGTCCGGTCCATGGAGCTCTAGATGTGCACCACCTGTGGCTGCTCCGGCGATCGGTCCGACGCCGTGCTGACCGTGCTCGCGTCGGGGGAGCGCGTGTCCTTGATGCCCGTGCTCGACCCGAAGCCGCGCCTGGTGAACGTCCACGCCCACCACGCCCACGCCCACGATCAGGGCCCCGCCGAGCTGATCGAGCTGGAGCGGCGCGTCCTCGCCACCAACGACCGCCTCGCCGAGCGCAACCGCGCCTGGCTGGCGGGGCGCGAGGTGCTGGCGTTGAACCTCATGAGCTCGCCGGGCTCAGGCAAGACCACGCTCTTGGAGAGGACGCTCGCTGCCTGGGACGGGCCGTGCGGCGTGCTCGAGGGGGACCAGGAGACCACGCGGGACGCCGACCGGATCCGCGCGACGGGCACGCCGGTGGTGCAGGTCAACACGGGAAAGGGCTGTCACCTCGAGGCGGACATGGTGTGGCAGGGCCTGCAGCGCCTTCAACCCCCGTCCGGCGCGGTGCTGTTCGTGGAGAACGTCGGGAACCTGGTCTGTCCGGCGCTGTTCGATCTCGGGGAGGAGGCGCGCGTCGTGCTCTTCTCGGTGACCGAGGGCGAGGACAAGCCCGAGAAATACCCCCACATGTTCCGGGGTGCCGATCTGGTCCTGCTGACCAAGGTCGACCTGCTGCCCCACCTCGACTTCGACGTGGACGCGAGCCTGCGCGCGCTGCACACCGTCAACCCCCGCGTCCCCGTCCTCCAGATCTCGGCGCGAACCGGTGAAGGGATGGAGGCGTGGGTCACGTGGATCCGCGCCCAGCGCGCCCAAGCCAGCCATGGCTGGAGCGCCGCTCAGGAACCCTCCCGTCGCCCGCTGGGCGGTCCCCGGTGATGGGCTGGACGGAGGCTGACGAGCACGGCGCCGCGAGCCCGGTCAGCTCGGGTGGGAGGAGGTCGACGTCGCCAGGGCGCGCACGCCGTCGACCCGCGCCAGGGGGACCGGAGGGCGGCCGCAGGCCGGTCCCGCCCGAAGGGCGGACGGAGGCCGAATGGCCGACCCCGCAGGGGCCCCGGTGCCCCGTAGGGGCAGGCGCCCAGATCGGTCGCTCGTCGAGCCCACGTCCGGTGCCATCCTGGTCACCAGCCACGAACGCTCGATCTCTCCCGAGCGGTGCCAGCGCTTTCGCCCGGGCCCGCCGGGGTCGCGCCGGAAGCTGCGTTCGTCGAAGCCGTGCAGGTCGCGTCGAAGCGTGTCGTCGATGGCCGACGGCGGGTCCCGCTGGTGGGCCGGATCGAATGGTCAGCTGGACCCGACGTCGTAGTGGTCACGCTCGCTCGACCGGATCCGCATCCCCCATCGTACCCGTCGTGCCGCGGACCAGCCCGCGCGCCTCCTCCACCGGACCCTCGAGGAACGACGGCACCGCCTCGAGCTCCGCGATCATCGCCTCCGCGGCAGCGAGCGCCGCGTGCCCGTCACCGTCGTAGGTCGCGGCGAAGGCCGCGCGCTCCAGCGCCACCGCGAGCTGGTTCGTGCGGTCGAGCTCCATCGCCTCCGCGCGGTCGAGCATCGCAGCCGCAGCCTCACGAGGGGCTCCGTCCCGGCGTTCCACCCGAGCACCGGCGGCCAGGCAGGCGGCGGCCTCCGCGTCCCCGAGCCCGATCAGCTCTTCCGCGGCCTCGCGGTACGCCGCCCGGGCGGCGCTCCAGGCCTCTCGCAGCTCGTGGACGGATCCGAGGTTCTGGGTGTACAGCGCCGCCGATCTCAGGTCGCCCAGGGCGTGCAGCGCGTCGACCGCGTCCACGAGCAGCTCGGCGCGGAGGTAGCAGGCGCCCGCGAGGTTGCCGAGGCACAGCGCCTCGTGCCGCCGGTCGCGCACCTGTCGGAAGCGCGCCGCGGCGACCGAGAGGCTGTCGACGACCACCTGCGCGTCGCCCCGATCGAGGGCGAGCAGGCCGCGCAGCTCCAGCCCGAAGGCCTCCATACGCAACGACCCGTTCCGGCGACCCTGGTCGAGCAACCGGTCGGCGGCGGCGAGGGCCTCGGTCGTCGCGCCGGCCGCCCGGAAGACGGAGGCGGCGGTGTACCAGCTGGCGAGCACCTTGTCGGTCCCGGGGGCTCGTTCGGCGGCGGCGAGGGCCTCTTTCGCCGCGTGCCGGGCCTGCTCCGAACGGCCCAGGCGGTGGGCGTGCTCCGCGCGCAGGGTCCAGGCTCGCGCCAGCTGCTCCTGGTCGTCGCCGGCCGCGGCGACCGCGCGATCCAGGACGCCGTCGACGGGCGCGTACTCCCCCTGGAGCTGGAGCACGTCGACCCAGGCGAGCAGCGCGCGGCAGCTCAGCTCACCGTCGATCCACGGCGCCAGCACCTCGCGGGCGGCTCGAACCCGTCCGGTGGGGACGAGCACGCGGTCCACGAGATCCTCGCGTACGACGGAGGCCTCGTCCGTGTCGACGGGGAGCTCGAGCGCGCGACGCAGGCAGCGCTCGGCCTCGTCCACCGCATGCCCGGCCAGCGCCTCCTCCGCCGCGCGGCGGTAGAGCGGCCAGGCGCGCAGCCACTCCTCCCCTCGGTCCCAGTGGTGGGCCCGCTCGGAGGCCGGGGCGTCCGCACGGTCGAGCGCGGTGGCGACCTCGCGGTGCAGGTCGTGGACCCGCTGCCTCTCCAGCCGGGCATGGGCCACGTCGCGCAGCAGGCCGTGCGCGAACGCTGGTCCACGCGGCGTCGGCACCAGCAGGTCGGCGTCTTCCAGCGCGCGGGTGGCGTCGAGCAACCGCTCCTCCGGGAGCGAGGTCGCGTCCAGCGCGGCCGGGGTGCAGGCGTCCCCGGCGATCGCCACGACGTCGAGGAGCATCGCCGCGTCCCCGTCGACCTCCGCGATACGGCGCGCGAGCACCTGCCGCGCGTCTTCGAGGGGCGGCTCGTCCTGCTGTGCGTGGACAGCCCGGTCGCCCTGCCGGCCGTCGACCTGCCCCTGCACCCCTTCGGTGGTCCCGACGCCTTCGGTATCGTGGGCGAGTCCGAGGCCGCGTGGGCGCTGCGTCGCAGCCTCGCCTTCGTGGGCCCCCGCCGCCCTCACGTGTTGGTCGTCGGCCCGAGCGGCGCTGGCAAGGAGCTCGCCGCCCGCGCGATCCACCGCCTCTCCGCGCGCGCTGGCGGCCCGCTCGTCGACCGCAACGCCGCGACCCTTCCCGAGGGTCTCGTCGACGCGGAGCTCTTCGGGCACGCGAGGAACTACCCGAACGCCGGCATGCCCGAGCGACGGGGCCTGATCGGCGAGGCCGACGGGGGCACGCTGTTCCTCGACGAGTTCGGCGAGCTGCCCCAGGCGTCGCAGGCCAGCCTGCTGCGGGTGCTCGACGACGGCCGCTACCAGCGCCTGGGCGAGTCCGGCGCGCGCACCGCCGACCTCCGCCTCATCGCGGCGACCAACCGCTCGCCCGAGTCGCTCAAGCCCGATCTGCGCGCCCGGCTGCGGCTCACGGTCGAGGTGGTCGGGCTCCAGGAACGCCCCGAGGACATCGTGTTGCTCCAGCGCCACCTCCTGCGCCGGATCGTCGACCAGGATCCGGGGTTGGCGGCGTCGCCCGACGATGCACGGTTCGGGGAGGACTTCGTGACCGCAGCGCTGACACATCCCTGGACCGCGCACGCCCGCGAGCTCGAGGCGTGGATCTGGCAGGTCCTGTCCACGGGAGCGGTGCCGACCCCGAGCGTCGCGATGCCCGACGCCACCGATCCGGCGTCGGTCGGGGACCGGGTCGACTGGCGCGCCTGGCGGGGGAAGGACCCGTCGCAGATCCCTGGCGAGGTGGTGGCCGCCTGCCTCGAGGACAACAACGGCAACCTCGAGGCGTCGTGGCGGGCCCTCGCGCTCTCCAGCCGCTACGTCCTGCGGCGGCTGATCAAGCGGCACAACCTGGCGGTCACCCGCCGGACCTGACGTCAGAGCGGGGTGACGTCCATGTGCACCGCACCCATCGTCCCGGTGTGGACGGCGAGGCCCCTGGCGGCCAGCGTCGGTGCGTCGTGGGTGGTCAGCGTGCCGAACACGCCGCTCGCGCCCGGCCAGGGCACTGCGACGCCGCCGGTGCCCCAGATGGCGACGCCGCCGGTGCCCCAGATGGCGACGCCGCCGGTGCCCCAGATCGCGTCCAGCGGCACACCCTCGGTCCCCCAGAGGGTCTCGGTGTCGCTCTTCACGCCCGGGCCCCACACGGCCACGCCGCCGGTGCCCCAGATGGCGACGCCGCCCGTGCCCCAGATGCCGCGGACGTCCGAGCCGTCCACGAAGGCCTCGGCGCGCACCCCGTCGTCGTCCACCGTGATCCAGCAGTCGCGCCCGAGGTCGGTGACGAGCTGGCCGTGCGTGAGCGTGGTGCCCTCCACCGCCCACACGCTGTTGCCGCGCTCGTCGAGGTGGGCGACCGCACCCACGAGACCCGCGCGATCGGCCACCTCGTAGCCGTCCGTCGTGAACGCGCCGTGCTGGCGGGTCAGGTGGGCGGCGCCCGTTCCGCCCACGGTCAAGGAGAGCGCGTCGCCCCGGAGGCTCGCATCCAGGACCTCCCCGAACCAGCCAGACTCGGGGACCCCGTGGCCGTCGAGGAAGATCACGAACACCTGGCCGGTGCCGCACACCGTCATCACCCGCCCGTCGCCGCAGCTCGCGTCGATCAGCGTGCCGCGGATGTCGACCTCGCCGTGACCGACCTCGACCGTCGGCGCGTCGACGACCAGGATCTCCATGTAGGCCGGCTCGAGGGGTGACTCGGCGAAGGCGGTGGTCGGGAGCAGGGTCAGGGCGAGGGTGGCGGCGAACGAGCGCATGGCGTCTCCGGGGATGCGTGGCGGGCGGTAGTGCTCGCCTCGCCGACCACTGGAGCAAGCGGCGTGCCGGCGCGGGGGTTGGATGGGAGCCGGCGTGAGTGGGCGTTCGAAGAGGATCCGTGGTTGGCGGTGCGCAGACTCCTTCGTGACGTGAGCGCCCATCCGGGCGCCCAATCGGGCGGCTGTGGGCGGCCGGCGGTCAGCGCCTCGTCGCGCGGATGGCGCCGAGCCCGGCCGGCTCCGGCAACACGACGATCGGCTCCGGCACCAACCCGGCGTCGCGCACGGCATCGAGGAGCCACGGACCTCGATGGACCGTACCCTCGGGCTGCCGGAGCCGGAGCTGCAGCGCATAGGCGGCACGGTCCGCCGCGCCGTGCGGGTCGTCGACCAACGCGTCCACCAGCACCAGGTCGCCGCCGGGCAGGACAGCGGACGCCAGCCGGCGCACGGCCTCCCGTGCGCGCTCGGGGCGGAAGAGGTGCAACACGTTCGCGCACACGACGCGCTCGCTGGCCAGCGCCGCGAGGTCCACGTCGAACAAGGACCCCGCCGTCGCGGAGAAGCGCGCCCCGAGACCGGCGGCCTCGGCGCGGGCGCGAGCCGCCGGCAGGACGTGCGCGTCGTCCACCACATGGAGAGTGGCGTCGGTGCCGGCCAGCGCGATCCCCCAGACCGCGCTCCCGGCGCCGACCTCGAGCACCCGTCCGTGGACCACGGGAAGCGCTGCCGCCAGCACCGACGTCGACGACGCCTGCATCCGCGCCAGACGCTCGACGTTCGCAGGCAGGTAGTGGCGCGGCGCGCTCGGCGCGATCTCGCCCGTGCGCAAGAACTGGGCGGTATGGGCGAAGAGGTGGCCCAGGGTGGACCACGGTGCCACGAGCGCCTCGTCTGCGGATGCGAGCCATCCCGCCGCAGTCCAACCGCCTTCCGTGCCCTCGACCCAGCCTGCCGCGGCGAGCAGGTCGAGCACGCGCTGCACCGCCTCGGCGTCCAAGCCGGACTCTGCGGCGGGGTCGGGGTGCGGTCCAGGCTGGAGCAGGACCTCGATCAGGCCCGACTGGACCGCGGCCAGCATCGCGGAGGCCGTGGCGAGCTCGGTGTTGGCACGTAGCATCGAGTGCACCGGATCGGGGTCATGCATGGGGGACCTCATGGGTCAGGGGTCGGCTCTGGAGCAGCCAGACACCTCGGGTGTCCAAGGCCCACTCCACGTCCTGGGGGCGGTCGAACAGGGCGTCGCATGCCTCGCCGAGCGCATGCACCCTCGCGAGCGTGGCCGGGTCGAGGGTGGACGCGGACGCGTCGGGGACGGCCTCCTCGCGCACGCCGTGACCACCGAGCACCACACGGACGGGCTTGTCCCCGGCGACCAGCTCGAGCTGTCGTCCGTCGGGGGTCAGCCGCGCGCGGTCCGGGCGCACCCGACCTTCGACGACGGAGACCCCGAGACCCGGTGCGGCCTCGATCACGCGCACGTCCTCGCCCGTGACGGGGTCCCGACCGAAGCGGACGCCCGCCGCGCGAGCGTCGACCATCGTCTGCAGGATCACCGCCATCGACGGGCTGTCGGCCATTCCCAGCCGCTCTCGATAGGCGCGCGCACCAGGGCCGTGGGCCGAGCGCCAGGCTTCCGCCACGGCACCGACCACCGCCTCGAAGCCGGTGACGCCGAGCTCGGTGTGGTGCACACCCGCGAACGAGGCGTCGGCGCCGTCCTCGGCGGGAGCCGAGGAGCGCACGGCCAGCGGGGGCGTCAGCTCCTCGATGGCCGCTTCCAGCTGGGCGAGGTGCGGGGCGCTCCCGGCCGCGACGCCCTGCACGAGCTCGGTGTCGAGGGCGATCCCGGTCGGGACGGGGTGCCCGACGGCGAGCGCGCGCGCCAGGTGCGCCGCCTTGCCCCCGAACCGCGCGCTGTCGGAGGCCTCCGCGAGCCATACCCACGACCCGAGGCCTGCCGGCGCCAGCGCTGCCCGCGGTGCGTCGATGGATGCGATCGGCTGGTGGGGCAGGTCCGGGGCCACGGCTGCCAGGACCTCGACGCGGCCCCTGGTCCCGTCCACCCGGATCCAGGCGCCGTGCGGGATGCCGAGCGCGTCGTTGCAGCCCACCACCCCGGGGAAGCCGAGCTCGCGCGAGACGATGGCGGCGTGCGACACGAGCCCCCCCCGCTCGGTCACGAGCCCGCCGATCCAGGGCAGGACCCCGTTGAGCGCCGGGGTGGTCGTCCGCGCGACCAGGATGTCGCCCTTCGCGAGGCCGTCGAGCCCGCGGTCGAGCTGGTGGGCCCGACCCTCGACCACCCCCGCCGACGCAGGGATTCCCGCGAGCGGCTCGTCTCCGGAGCGATCGAGCGACGCGTCGAAGCGCTCGACGAAGGCCACGACGGCCCGGGTCAGGCGCTGCTGGCCCTCCGGCAACCACGTCACCGGTGGAGGTGTGCTGTCCGGACCGAGTCGGGCGGGCGGCGTGGCCGTGCTCCAGCCAGCGAACTCCGCCTCCCGTCGGACCAGCTCGCTGTGCGACGGGGGCGCGTCGAGCTCGTCGACGACCAGGTGGTAGAGCGCTCGAGCGCTCGGAGCTCGGCCCTGCTCCTGCCACCGTCCGCCGAGCTCCAGGACCGTACGGCGGACGAGACCGGCGACCCACATGAAGAGGGAGCAGCTGTGCTCGCGGGTGGAGGCCGCGGCGCGCGCTTGCTCGAGGCGGTCGCCGAGCACGCGCCGGGCGGACGGCTCGAGACGCTCGAGGAAGCGGGCAGCGGCGTCGGCCGACGACGCCCGCGGGCTCTCCAGAGCGCCACGCACGCTCGCGACCAGCAGCTCCGGCCGCTCGTGCAGCACCCGACCGAGGAACTCGTCGGGGTCCACCACCCGCCAGCCGTAGTCTTCGAGATAGGCGGCGACGGGCTCGGCTGTGCCCGAGTCCTCCCGGAGCCGCGCCGCCACCGCCGCGGGTGGTCCCTCGAGCGAGGTGCCCGTGCGTCGGACCGCCTCGGCGATGTCTCGCAGCATCGCCCGCGGACGCGAGGTCTCGGCGTTGGAGCCGTTGAGCGCGGCGATGGCGATGGCGGGCGCCACACCCCGATCCTGTGCGGCGACCAGGAAGTCTCCGACGGCCGGCGTCGAGCGGGCGCTCGTCGAGAAGTGGTCGAAGGACAGGGCCCGCAGATCCTGGAGGAGCATACGCAGGTGCGCCGCCAGGGCGCGGTCGTCGAGCTCCCTCGGATCCAACCGTTGGTGGCCGCGCAGGCGCTCGACCCACCACGGTCCTCGCTCGCCGTTCCACCAGACTGCCCGCGTCGCCCACGGTCGCCTCTCGAAAGCGGTCGCTGCCGCGGCGTTGCGCGCCCGTAGAGCCGGGTGAAGCGCGTTCAGCAGGCGAAAGAGCAGGCGTGGGGGAGGCCCGCCTGCGCGCCTCGGCGCTCCCACGGGGTGCGGGGACAGATAGGCCCAGCCGTGGATGTATCGCAGCTCGAGCGTCTCGAGCAGAGCGCCGACGTCCGCGAAGCCGTCCGCGAAGCCCTCACGGAACGAGGACTCCATCGCGGCGTGGAAGAGCCGTGGGACGGCGTGGGTCTGGTGGCTCGCGTCGAAGCTCCAGGTCGCGCCGTCGGGTGCCTCGAACGTCGGCGTCATGCGATCCTCCGGTCAGCGGCATACCCTGGAGGGCAGCAGGAGTGAGCGATGGGGGCGGGCGAGAAGCGGGTGTACACGAGCCGCCTCCGCGAGCAGCAGGCCGAGGAGACCCGGCGACGGATCCTGGAGGGGGCGACGCGCGTGTTGGCTGCGGGCGCCTCCGCGCTGACGGTGCCGGAGGTCGCGCGGGAGGCCGGGGTCGCCGTCCCCACGGTGTATCGGTACTTCGGGTCCAAGGAGGCGCTCGAGGATGCGGTGGCGGAGAGCGTCCGCCTCTCAGCGGGCGTCTCACGGACGCCACTGACGGATCTCGATGGCCTCGAGGCCCGAGTGCGCGGTGTGTGGGGCGGGGTGGGCGAGCTGCCGAGGACGCACCTCGCCGTCCTGATGGCGAGCGTCGGGCGCGAGCTGGTGGACGAGGACGAGGCGCGCAAGCAGGGCGAGCTCCGCATCGCACAGGTTCGAGAGGCCATCGCGCACGAGCTGCCCGACGGCGACCCCGAGGAGATCGAGCGGATCGCGAAGGTCGCCTCCGCGCTCGCGAGCAGCCCGGGGGGCGTCGCCTTCCTGCGCCTCGGGATCGGCCTCGAGGAGGCGGCCGACCTGTACATGGACGTGGTCGGGGCCATGATCGCGCAGGCTCGGTCGCGATGAAGCATCTCAGTGTGGCTCGCAGCTGGTGACCTCACAGGGCTCGACGATCCCCACGTAGTCAGCGCTCAGCGACGCCAGGAGCATGCTCTCGTCCATGGTCAGGCTGCAGTAGTACACCCCCCAGACCGACGCAGCGGCCTCGTCGAAGCCCCAGCTCCCGTTCATGGCGTCGTATCGGGTGCAGCTCCCGGAACGACACACCTCGTACACGCCCTCCGCGTAGCAGATGTCCCCGCCCTGGGGCAGCGGCTGCTCCCGACAGGCCTGGAGCTCGTCGGCGCAGTACGCCTCGGCGCAGCTGGCGTCGTCTCCGCAGGCGTGCTCGTCCCAGCAGGCCTCGACCTCGTCCACCAGCTTCTGGGCGCGGGGGCTCGATGCCCCGTAGCACTCGTTCTGACAGGCGCCGTCGTCTCCGCAGCTGTAGAAGCAGTCCAGCAGCATGCCGCAAGGGATTCCCCGGGCCACGCTGTCCGTCCACGATCCGCCCGTGGTCACGGTGGGCATCGTCACCGTCTCGCTCGTTCCGCCCGTTCCGGTCGTGTCGAGCAACTCGCAGCCGGCCAGCACCACCAACATCGCCCACGCGTCTCGCGTCATGTCCGTACCTCCTTTCAAGATATGAATCATTTATCTAAAATAGGATGCATGTCAACGAGATTCGTCCGGTTGACCCCGGCCGCAGCCCTCGGGCACACTCCGCTCGTCCCCGGAGGGCCCATGCCCCGTCGTCCGTCCACCTGACTGCCCGTCGGACCGGGAGTCTCCCGGTCTGCCGTCGCCGTCGTCACCGACGACTGACCCCGGGGTCTGCTCCGGGGCCAGCGTCCCGGAGTGTCCATGTCCATCCACGAAGAGGTGGCTCGCCGCCTCGAACCCGTGCTCGCGGTCGCCGCGGAGCACGCCACCTCGGTCGATCGCGAGGGCACCTTCCCCTCGAACACGGTCGCCGCCGCCCGCGAGACCGGCCTGCTCGCGCTCGTGACCCCCACCGAGCACGGTGGACTCGGCGGGAGCCCGGGAGACGCTGCGCGGGTCGTCGAGCAGCTCGCTCGGATCTGCGCCAGCTCCGCCATGGTCCTCGGCATGCACTTCTGCGGGGCGTCCGTCCTCGCGAAGCTCGGCAGCGCCGAGGTCAACCGCGAGGTCGCCGCGGGCCGGCACCTCTCGACGCTGGCCTTCTCCGAGGCCGGCAGCCGCAGCCACTTCTGGGCGCCGACCTCCACCGCCCGCGCCGACGGCGACGAGATCGTGCTCGATGCCCGCAAGAGCTGGGTCACGAGCGCGTCGCACGCCACGGCCTTCGTGTGGAGCAGCCGCCCCGTGAGCGCCGAGGGCGCCTCCACCCTGTGGCTGGTCGAGCGTGATCGGAACGGCCTGAGCGTGCCGGCGCCCTTCGACGGGCTCGGCCTGCGCGGCAACGACTCCTCGCCGGTGACCGCGACCGGCGTGCGGATCCCGGCGTCGAACCGCCTCGGCGAGGACGGCGGCGGGTTCGACGGGATGATGGGCATCGTCCTGCCCACGTTCCAGCTGACGAACGCGGCCTGCTCCGTCGGGCTCATGGAGGCGGCGCTGGTCGGCGCCGCAGCCCACGTCTCGGGGACCTCGCTCGAGCACCTCGACCAGCGGCTCTCGGCGCTGCCCACCGTCCGAGCCCACCTCGCCCGGGCCCGCGTGAAGGCCGACATGGCGCGCGCGCTCTGGCTCGACGCGATCGCGGCGGTCGACGGCGGGCGCGAGGACGCGATGCTGCGGGTGCTCGAGGTGAAGGTGGCCTGCGGAGACGCGGTGCTGGAGGTCGTCGCGACCGGCATGCGGGTGTGCGGGGGTGCGGCCTACCGGCGCGAGGTCGGCGTCGAGCGCGCCTTCCGCGACGCGCAGGCGGCGAGCGTGATGGCGCCCACCTCGGACGTGCTCTACGACTTCGTCGGCAAGGCCCTCACCGGCCTGCCCCTGTTCGGGTGAGCCGCATGACCCCGCTCACCATCGGTGCCGTGGCCTACGACCCCAAGGTCGTCACCATCTGGGAAGGGTTCTGCGACTGGCTCGCCAGCCGCGGGCTGCCCACCACCTACGTCCTGTACGCGACCTACGAGCAGCAGGTGGACGCGCATCTGGCCGGCGCCTGCGACGTCGCCTGGAACTCGCCGCTCGCCTGGCTCCAGACGGAGCGCAAGGCCGCCCGCCGCGGGCGCGTGGCGCGCGCGTTCGTCATGCGGGACACCGACCGTGATCTCACCAGTGTCGTGCTGGCACGCGCGGAGGGTCCCGTACAGTCGCCGGCCGACCTCTCCGGGCGGGTGGTCGCGACCGGCGCCCACGACTCCCCCCAGGCGACGCTGATCCCGCTCCAGGTGCTGAGCACCGCGGGGGCCTCCGACGTGCGGCCGCTCGTGTTCGACGTGATGCCGGGCAAGCACGGCGACCACGTAGGGGGCGAGCGGGACGCCGTGCGCGCGCTGCTCGACGGTCGCGCGGACGCCGCCTGCGTCATCGACGGCAACGCGCTGGCGTTCGCGCGGGAGGGGCTGATCCCCGCGGACGCGCTGCGGGTCGTCGCCCGGAGCGCCCCCTACGACCACTGCGTGTTCACCTCGCTCGACGGGCTGCGCGACGCGGACGTGGCGCGGTTCGGCGAGCTGCTGCTGTCCATGGACTGGGAGGACCCGGTCGTGCGGCCGCTGCTCGAGCTCGAGGGGCTGCGGAAGTGGCTCCCGGGCCGGACCACGGGCTTCGCGCAGCTCGCGGCCGCGATCGACGGGCTCGACACGCCCGGTGCGGCCGCCGTGCGCGCGTTCGTGGACGCGTGATCGATCTCGGTCCGGCGCCGTTCGACCGGGGACCGCACGTGCTCGTCGAGCACGCCCTGCGGACCTCGGCGGACGGCCGTGTCCGCGTGGTGGGCTCGCACCCGGACCTGGGCTGGCAGCTCGCCACCTGGTGTCGGGTGGTGGGCCACCGGCTCGAGGGGGACGTGGTGGTGCGCGGTGGCGACCGGTTCGCCCGCTCGCTCGTCAGCGGTCACCCCGACGCCGTCGCCGCCAACGCCGATCCGCGGTGGGGGCTCGCGGTACGGGGAGCCCGTGTGGAGGACGGCGCCGCCGAGCTCTCCTTCGCGCTGGCGGACCGCGACACCGCCTGGGACGAGGACGCGCCCCGACTGCTGGCGCAGGCCCAGGCCGGCCAGTGGGATCCGGCGACCGCCGTGCCCTGGGACGAGCCCTTCGAGCTGCCCGAGCCGCTCGAGGAGGCCGTCGTCCAGGTCATGACCTACCTGGTGGAGAACGAGACGGCGGCGCTGCTCGTGCCCGCGAACCTCGTGCCCCGGCTCCACCCGCACTACCGCGAGGTCGTCGGCTTCCTGGCCGTCCAGATGGCCGACGAGGCGCGGCACGTCGAGGTGTTCACGCGCCGCATCGGCCTGCGCGGCCGGTCGCCGGGGACCTCCTCGCGCGGCGGGCAGGCCTCGCTCGCCACGCTGGTGACCGAGCGCGATCCCGACGTCGCCTCGTTCCTGCTGTCGGTGATGGGGGAGACCTCCTTCCTCGAGCTCCTCCGCTTCCTCCAGCAGCACGGTCCCGACCCCGTCACCCGGGCGATCTGCCGCCTGGCGGCCACGGACGAGGCTCGGCACGTCGCGTTCGCGGTGGGGCGGCTCCGTCGTCGCGGCGATCCGGCGCTGCTCGACCGTCTGGCGGCGGCCGTCCGTGCGCGGGAGGCGGCCCTGCGACACACCTCGGGGCTCGATCCGCACGTGTTCGACGCCCTGATCGTGCTCGCGTCGCCGACCTTCGATCCCGAGGGGGTCGGGGTGGGCTTCGAGCGCGTGGTGGAGCTGGTGGGGCGGATGGACCGCGCCCGCCGCGCCATGCTCGTCCGCCTCGGCTTCTCGCCCGAGCGCGCCACGGAGCTGTCCGCGCTCCACACGCGGAACTTCATGTAGTACACCGGAGGCGATGACGGACTGGGCGGAGATCCACCGGACCGAGGTCGCACCCGCGCTCGCGCGGTGGCAGGCGCCGATGCCCATGGCGGTGCGCGGCATCGTGGTCGTCGCCGTAGTGGCCGGGGTCGCCGCGGTGGTCCTGATCCCGCCACCCTTCGGGCTCGTGGGCCTCGCGCCGCTGCTGATGGTCGGGTTCGGTGCCTGGGCCAGGCGGACCAACGCCAACGCCGCCGCGACCGGCGAGACGCTGCTGTGGAGCGGGCGCGTCGCCGACCTCCGGATCGAGAAGGTCCTCACGGACGACACGCGCACGGCGGCGACCGAGGCGCGGAAGGTGCACGTGGCGCAGGTCGTGCTCGACCACCGCGGGACGCTCGACGCCGGGGGCGCGAGGTGGACCGCCACCGAGGGGGAGCAGCGGCTGACGGTCGACCCCGCGGTCTACGAGGCGCTCACGGTCGGTGACGCGCTGGTGGCGGTGTCGCTGCCCACCGCTCCGACCCACGTCTTCCACCGCGCGGCCGAGCGCCAGTGACCTCCCCCGTCCCGATGTTCGGGGTCCGCGTGGCCGACACCGGACCGCCAGTCGCCTGGGCGTGTGCCGTGGGGAACATCGAGCTCGGATGGCCGGGGCTGGCGCGCGCTCTCCAGTCGACGGCGGAGGCGCGCCGGGCCCTCACGCGGACCCTCGCCGAGCGTCCCGAGGCGGCGATCTTCTGGGAGACCACGCCGATCGATCCGTCCGCGCCGGACCGCCCGATGCGCTTCGTGGCGCTCGACGCGCCGGCGCTGGCCCGGGTGGCGCCGCAGCCCGAGCCCTTCCGCGCGGTGCTCTCTCGCGCCGATCGCGTCGCCGCCTTCGACAGCCTCGGCGGGGACGCACGACTGGTTGCGCCGTGTCCCGAAGGGCCCGACGCGCACTACACGCACCTCACCGCCTTCCTCCGCAACGCGCCCGAGACGCAGATCCACGCGCTATGGGCGCGGGTCGGCGCCGAGATCGAGGCCTGGATCGCGGCAGGGCGGGGTCCGCTCTGGGTGAGCACCTCGGGGCTCGGCGTCCACTGGCTCCACGTGCGCCTCGACAGCGTCCCCAAGTACTACCAGCACGGTGCCTTCCGCCGGCTCAGCGGCCGGTCGCCGTGAGCGTGAACGGCTCGTCGGCGAAGCAGGCGCCATCGACCGTTCGCAGGTCCTCCGACAGCTCGCCCACACAGCTCACCCAGTAGGGATCGTCGTCCGAGACCAGGATCACGTCCGTGTCCTTCACGAGCAGACGGTCGGGGAGCGACGGGACCGTCTCGTCGGACCATCCCGTCAGCGAGCGCCAGCACTCCCCCTCGGTGGACGGACCGAGCTCCGCGTCGAGATCGTGATCGATCCGCGGCGCTTGCAGCGTCCACGTCCCCGCGACCGGCGACTCGCAGGTCACCCCGCTGCATCCGGCCTGTGCGAGAGCCAGAACCAGCATCGTCCAACGTTCCATCAGAACCCCCACGCCACGCCGAGGATCGGCGTGATTCCCAACCAGTTCACGTCGTCCCGGAAGGGGACGTAGTCGCCATTCGCGTCGAGCGACGGCTGTTCGTCGTCCGTCACCGCGTCCAGGTCGAACTTGCGCAGGTTCTTGCGGTCGTACGCATTGACGACCTGGGCGTACACCGTGAGCGTGCCCAACCGGAGGGGGACGTCCCGGCTCACCCGCAGATCCAGCCGGTGGTAGGCGGGGTACTTCACACCGTTGTACACGTCGTGCACCGCGTAGAACTGCAGGTCGCCGTTGGCGAGGGGCTCCACGTCGTAGGTGTAGGTCGTGCGGACCCAGCCCGTGTAGTACTGCCAGGCGGCCGAGATCTGCCAGCGCGGTGTCGGACGGAGGTTCAGATCGAGGTTGATCGTGTGGCGCTGGTCGTTGAGCCGTGGAACCTTCCCCGTCCGCTCGGTGAACAGTCCCTCGAAGTCGATGTGGTCGACGTCGAGGTAGGCCTCCGCGAGCGCGTAGCTGGCCCAGAAGGACACCGGCGCGCCCTCGTCGTACTTCAGGAAGACCTCGATGCCGCGCGAGGTGCCGGTGTCGGCGAACACGTGGACGTCGTCGTTGCGCGACTCGGGGAACACCTCCCATTGGTCGCGCAGGTTCTGCCACTGGGGAGCGAGGTGTGAGTAGTCCTTCCAGTACCCCTCCAGGCGACCCTCGAGCCCGTTGCGGAGGCGATGCTCGAGGTTGGCCACCAGGTGATCGGCGCGAGCGGCATCGGGGACCCGGTCCGCGCCGTGCTCCACGTCGATCTCGTACAGGTAGGGTGTCTGGTAGTAGGTGCCCCAGGCGCCACGCAGGAAGGTCCGATCGGTGATGGCGAGCGCCGCCGCCACGCGAGGGGAGGGGAGGATCTGGCCGGTGCTGGTGGCCACGTCGGCCCGACCACCCCCCTCGAGGTAGACGCGCTCGAACAGGCCGACCTTGCCGGTGACGTAGGCGGACGCTCGCTCTCCGCCGGGCTCGAGCTGCGTGTCGGTCCGGTGGACGTAGTCGATCAGCTGGCCCGTCGTGTCGACGCGGATGTCGTCGATGGCGGCGTGGTAGTCGTAGCGCGCGTCTTCTCGCATCCCCTCGAGGCCGCTGCGGATCGACAGGGCGTCGTTGACGTGGACGTACCAGTCGTGCTTCAGCCCGAGCTGACGGTAGTTCCGGCGATCGGAGACGTCGAACGTGCCCTTGTCGGTGTAGTCGTACTTGAAGTAGTAGCCAGTGCGGTCCTGGTCGAGGAAACTCCCGTACAGCATCGTCGAGACGTGGACGTGGTCGGAGGGGAAGGCCGACAGGGTCAGCCAGGCGTAGGTGTTGTGGTACTGCAGGTCGTAGAAGTCCACGTCCCCGTTGTCCACCAACGTGTGATCACCCGAGTGCAACGCCTCGAGCGAGAGCTTCACGTCGTCGGACAGCTCCCAGGACAGCTTGCCGAAGCCATCCCAGTAGGACGGGAGGACCTCGTCGTAGCCCAGCGTGGGCAGGACGACGTCGAGGGTGGTGCGGCGCGCGGTCAACAGCCACTCACCGCGGCCGCGAGCGAGCTGGCCATCCGTGGCGGCGCTGGCATTGAGCACCGACAGCGCCACCGACGCGTGTGGTTCGCCGTCGACGTTGTCGCGGGTGTGCATCTGGAACACACCCGACAGGCGGTTCCCGAAGTCGGCGGGGAACCCTCCGGTCGACAGATCGATCCCGTCCAGGGCCCGCAGGTCGACCACGCTGAACAATCCGCCCGAGTAGTCGCGCTGGTGGAAGGGCTCGAGCAGCTGCATGCCGTCGAGCGTGACCAGGACCTCGTCGTCCTCGCCGCCGCGCACGATGAACTTCGACGAGAAGTCCGACGCGCTCACTCCCGGGAAACGGGTCACGGCGCGTGTCGGATCCTCGGTGAACGACAGCTCGCGGGCCTGGTCACCACTGATGGAGGTGCTGGAGACGTCCCGGTCGCGCATCATCGAGAACGACCCGGGCGTGACGACGATCTCCTCGATGTCCGCGTACGGATCGGGCTCCGGTGGTGGGTCCGTGGGTGTCGGGTCCTCGGCGCGGGCCGCCAGGACGAGGTGGTGCAGGAGCATGGGTTCCTCGGGTTGGACCGGACCGTTGCAAGCGGTGGACCCGATCCGAGGGCTCGGGGAGGACGTGCAAACGCCGCGAATCGTCCTTGCGCGGCAGATTCCGGTCGCTCGACGGGAGGGCCTCCCCGGAGGTAGGTGTTCCCCATGCCCGAGGGCGACGACATCCGGCGGGACGCGGCGCGGATCGGCCCGCTGCTCCTCGGGCGACCGCTGCTCGCGGCGGCGAGCCGGTGGCCGGCGCTGGTCACGGGGCTCGTGGGCGCCCAGGTGCTCGGGGTCGAGGCCGTGGGCAAGCACCTGCTGCTCACGGTGGACGACGGGACCACCATCCGCGTGCACCGGGGGATGACCGGGACGTGGCGCTGGACGCCGGCGGGGCAGCCCGTTCGCATCGGGATGGGGATGACCTCGCTGCGCCTCGAGGTCGCGGAGGGGACGCTGGTCGCCCGCCACGCGCCGACCGTCGAGCGCTTCCGGACGCGCGAGCGCTCCGTCCGGCCCGCGCTGGCGCGCCTCGGGCCCGACGTGCTGGGCGAGGGCTTCGAACCGGCCGAGGCAGCCGAGCGGGCGCGAGCGAGCGTCCAGCCCACGGCGGCCGAGGTGCTGCTCGATCAGCGAGTCGCGTGCGGTGTCGGGAACGTCTGGCGTTGCGAGCTGCTCTTCCTGGCTGCGCTCGATCCGTTCCGCGCGCCGGCGGAGGTTCCGGCCGAGACGTGGACCGAGCTGTGGACCGACGCGAGGACACGGCTCGCGGAGCGCGTGGCGACCGGGGGTGAGCGGAACACGACGGGTCGCGACGACGTCCCCACCTGGGTCTACGGCCGGGCAGGGCGTCCGTGCCTCCGCTGCGGGACGCCCATCCGGACGATCGAGCTCGGGCGCGATCTGCCGCGGCGCCTCTACTGGTGCCCCACCTGCCAGCGTGGAGCAGGGTGAGATGGACGAGAGTGACGCCGCGGGCGTACGCTGGTGTCCGTTTGGACGGAGGCGTGATGAGCAGGACCTGGTGGGTGTGGGTGGCGCTCGCGCTCGTGGCGTGCGGCGGTGACGGCGGGACGGACAAGGGGAGCGCGAGCGGCGACGACGACGACGACGACATCGCGGCCGGCGAGCTGGTCTGCGAGGACACCTTCTCGCCCTGCGGCGGCGATCCCGTCGGCACCTGGCAGGTCGTGGACTACTGCGCCGTCTCCGGCGGTGACTACGCGAGCACCTGCCCGGACCTCCAGGTCATCATCGTGGAGGACCGGGGCAGCGGCACCGTGACCGTGAACGCCGACGGGACCTACGAGCGGACCTACAACGTGGACGCGGACATCGAGATGGTGATCCCGCTCAGCTGCATCGCGCCCGTGCCGTGCTCGCTGATCGCGCTGGGGTCGGGCGGGCTGTTCACCTCCTGCACGGAGGACACGTCCGCCCAGACCTGCTCCTGCGAAGGCACCGTGGTGGACACGAACACCGAGGCCGGCAACTGGGTCGTGGACGGCACCGACTTCGTCGCGGACGGCGTGCGCAACCCGTTCTGCGTGAAGGGCTCGACCGCGCTCGTCGAGGACGACTACGGCACGCGCGTCCGCTGGAAGAAGTAGGCGACCTTGCCGTCCGCCGGGCGGTGCGCAGCTGGAGGGCAGGAGGTGCCCTTGGCCACCCACGCCTTCCGCTGCCCCTCGTGCGGCGGCATCAACCGCGTCACGCCCGGACGGTCCGACCCGAAGTGTGGTCGGTGTCACCAGCCGCTCGCGACCAGCGGGCAGCCCGTCTCCCTCTCGGACGCGGAGCTCTCGCACCTCGTCCAGAACAGCCCCGTGCCGGTGCTCGTCGACTTCTACGCCGACTGGTGCGGGCCGTGCCGGTCGCTGTCCCCGATCCTCGCGGAGCTCGGTGCGCGTCACAAGGGCGAGCTCATCGTCGTCAAGGTCGACACCGAGCGTCACCAGCGCACCGCCGGACAGCTCGGCGTGTCCGGGATCCCTGCGGTCTTCCTCTACAAGGGCGGGCGCGTGGTCGACCAGGCCGCTGGTCTGCGGCCGCTCCCCGCGTGGGAGCAGATGATCTCGGCGCACCTCTGAAGAAACGGCGGCCTGCGCGCGTCCGAGCGCGGGCACGCCCGGAGGACCCATGATCGTCACGCTCGGAACCCTCGCCTTCGCGGCCGACCACGTCCACGTCCGAGACCTCGATCCCACCGAGCTCCCCGAGACCTTGAGCTGGGATGCGCGCCGCGAGCGTCTGGTCGTGGACGGCCGCGTGGTGAGGGGGTCGCGGACGGCTCAGCTCGACTGGCTCGTCGACGTGCTCGACGATGGTGGGGGCGACGTGGCCGACGCGCTACGGGTCGACGAGCGCACCCGAGCCCTCCGCCACCGCCGCACCGGGACCGGGCTGGTCGTCGCCGGGATGGTGCTCGCTGGCGGGGCGGTGCTCACGCCGTTCGGCTGGCCGGCGCTGGGCGTGGCGGGTGCGGGGCTGTGCCTCGAGGGTGGGGGCCTCGCGACGCTGCTCCCGGCGAGGCGCGATCTCGCCGACGACGCGTTGGGCGACGAGGTCGCGTTGCTGTTCGCGCTGCGCTCCGACGCGCTGGCGGCGTCAGAAGCGGATCGGTAGCACCGCGCCCGCGTCGAGCGCCGAGGCGTCCGAGAGCGGTGCACCCACGACCAACAGCGGCAGCCGTCGATCACCCGCCAGGCCGCGTCCGAGCAGGGCGCCCGCTTCGCCTCCCACGATCGACACCGGGTTGGGGGCGAACGTCGTGCCGCTCCAGCCGAGGACGAGCACGCCCCCCGAGCCGGGTACGCCGCCGAGCTCGGCCAGCGGCCAGCCCACCGCGACGAGCCCTCGCGTCGGGCGGGTGGGGTCGCGGACGAGCGCCACGGCCGTCGCGAACTCGAGGTCGCGCTGATCACCAGCGTATCGGGCGGTCGGCGGCAGCTCGTGCACCGTGGTGGCGCCGTCGGCGGGGAGGGTGACCGCCGGTTGGCGCTGCAGGGCGCTCAGCCAGGATCCCGAGAGCATCCACACCGCGCCCACGTCCGCGCCGGGCTCCTGCTCGAAGTCGACGGCGCCCACCACCACGTCGGGCACGCCGTCGCCGTCGACGTCCAGCCCGCCGTCCACCGAGCCGCCGGCGCGGGTGTTCGCGACGAGCGGTGCGAGCGTCGTGACCTCGGGGCTGGCCGAGGCGCACGCCGCGCCGTGGCCCCAGAGGATCCGTACGGAGCCCTGGTTCGAGAAGCCGAGGTCGTCGGCGTCCGCACCGACCGCCACCTCGTCGCAGCCGTCGCCGTCGAGGTCGCCGACCGCGGCCAGCGAAGAGCCCAACCGGCTCGACGAGGAGACCCCCAGCCAGTGCTCGGGCGTGCAGATCACGGTGATTCCGCTCGGATCCCGCGGCCGGCCATGGGCGATCGTGAAGCCGCCCTCGGAGCCGTCGCCCGTGGACGCGAACGCCACGTCGTCGAACCCATCGCCGTCCGCATCGAACCCGCCCGCCACCACCTCGATCCGATCGCCCGAGCCGAAGCCGTAGATCGCGAAGATCGGATCGAGCGAGACGCCAGTGGCGGATCCCGGGAGGATCCAGGCCACGCCGGAGGTCGAGAGCGAGCCCGCGCACTCGGTCGGGTTGGCGAACCGTGTGTCGAAGCTGCTGGGGCGGCTGTCCTGGTACGCCACGACCGCCAGATCCTCGATGCCGTCCCCGTCCACGTCGCCGGCGCTGCTCACGGCGTACCCCAGGCGGTCCGTCCCCGACTGGTACGGCAGGCCGACGATCTCGTCGCGCGGCGCGACGCCCGTGGCGCCCCACGCGTAGACGGTGCCAGCGTCCTCACCGTCGGTCCCCCAGGGCTGTCCGGGCGCACCGGCCACCAGGTCGGGGATCAGATCGCCGTCGACGTCGGCCACCGCGACCGTGCCGCGGTCTCCGAGCCGCGCGCCCGCGGGCTTACCCGGGTAGGCCAGCCGGGTCGTCGTCCCGTCGAGCTCGGCGGTCCACACCGCGCCCGCCTCGATCCCCTCGGCGTCGTCGCGGGAGGCCAGCACCCCGAGCTCGGCCGCGCCGTCGCCGTCGAGATCGCCCACGCCGACCTCGGTCCCGTACGCATCGTTGCCGTCGGCCCCCGCGATCGTGAGCCAGGCGTCGTCGGCGGTGCGGGTGGTGCCGGGCGGGAGGGCCGCGAGCGCCGCGCCGTCGAGCACGCGGACGGCGCCCTGGCTGTACGTCCCGCTGCCGTCGACCTCGTCGTACTGCCCGCCGACGACGACCTCGGCCTTCCCGTCCCCGTCGAGATCGGCGGCGGTCAGCCCCATCCCGAACCCGTCGTAGTCGTCGTCGCCGGTGAGGGTGACCGAGGCCTCCCGCAGCCAGAGCACGTCGGTGGCCGCGCGCCCGTCGTCGTCGGCCGCCAGGAACAGCCAGACGCCGCCGCGGGTGTTGCCGCCCATGTCCGCCGCGTACCCGCCGAGGAGCACGTCATCGGCGCCGTCGCCGTCCACGTCCGCCATCGCCGCCGCGCGCCCGGACTGCACGTTGGTGTCGACCGCGTCGTCGCTGGACCAGACGCGCCCCGGATCCCCACCGGTCAGCAGCGCGTCCGCGCCGTACCACCACGCCACGCCGTCGTTGCCGGCGCCGTCGAGGTTGGCGTCCTGAGCCGTCGCGAGCACGTCGCAGCGCCCGTCGGCATCGTGGTCGCCGGCCACCAGGCGCCGGCCCATCCGCCCGTTGGACATCGCGACGAACGTGCCGCCGGACGGCATCTTCCCGTGGACCTTCGCCGTCGGCACCAGATCGAGCCCGAAGGGGCTGCCGAGCCACAGCGTGAGCGAGCCCTGCGTCGACACGCCGGATCCCGGCTCCTCGTCGGCCCAGGCGGACGCTACCAGGTCGTCGATGCCGTCCCCGTCGACGTCGCACACGACCACGCCCTGCCCGAGGTGGTCGCCCACGCTCTCGCCCTCGCGGGTCCAGGAGGGCTCGGTCTCGAACAGGCCGCTCGCCAGCCCCCGGAAGACGTCCACCCGGCCTGTGTCGACGCCGCGCGCGTCGTCCCAGGTCTCGCTGCCGACCGCGAGGTCGACGAGCCCGTCGCCGTCGATGTCGCCCACCGCGACCGAGCGCCCGGTGGACGCGGCCTCCTGCGGCGCGGACCAGGACCAGGCGGGGCTGGACGCCGCACCGGTCGGGGTGCCGGACCAGACGTGGACGACGCCCGAGGCCGACGCCCGCCAGGAGACCTCGGGGTTGCCCACGATCAGCTCGTCGTCGCCATCGCCATCGGCGTCCGCCGTCGCGATCGCGCCCCAGAAGGAGCGGGCGCCGTCCCGCTCGGGGGTGAAGGTCCGGGGGGCCACCACCTCCACCGTGAAGACGGTGGCGAGCGCGGGGACGTGGTGGTCGACCGCGTCGACGGTGTACGCCCCGGGGGTGCGGCCGATCAGCGTGCCGTCGACCACGTCCAGGCCGGCGGACGAGGGCGTGAGGTCCACCTCCTGCGTGCCCGCGAGGAAGGTGGGCGCGAACGGCTGGTCCACGGGCAGGAACAGGCGCGTTCCCCACAGATCCATCGACGTCACGGCTGGATCGACGACGTACTGCACGGTCGCCGTCTCGCCCGTCTTGTCGTCGGTCACCTCGATCGTGTCGGTGCCCGCCTGGTTGCCGGCGGTCCAGGTGCAGCCGGCCAGGCTCCCCGAGAACATGACCTTGGGGGTGCAGCTCCAGCTGCCCGAGCCGCCGGTCGCGCTGATGGCGAAGCTCGTCCCCGGCGGCACCAGCGCCGTCGCCGGGTGGACGTCGAGGTGGCCGAGGACGTCGACGCTGGCCGTGGCGCTGGTGCCGCAGGTCTGGTCGTCGACGCGGACCTCGTCGCGCACGCCGCCAGTCGCCCCCGCGACGTACTGCCCGCCGACCTCGTCCAGCAACGCGCCCGACGCGTCCACCGTCAGCGTGAACCGCACGTCGCCGCTGCCGCCGCTCGCGACGAAGCGCGTGCCGTGCAGCGGCAGGACGCCCGGGACCTCCGGCGCCAACGTCAGCGGGACCTCGCACGCGTCCGGCGTGGGCGTGGTGCCCGTCACGGTCGTCGTGTCCCCGGTGTCCCCCGTCTCGTCGGTGGGGGTGGTGCCGTCCTTGTCGCCGGGGTGGGTGCCGTCGTCGGCGTGGCAGCCCCAGAGCGCGAGCGCGACGATCACGGAGCCTCCACCGGGACCGCGTAGGCCCCGCCGACCGCCAGACCGCCCTGCGACGAGGCGGGCGCGCCGAACCACAGCAGGGAGCGGCCGCCCACGCGACCCGCGCCCACGGTCTCCCCGAGGTCGCCGCCCGGCAGGTGCGTCTCCCCGCCGACCACGAGGTACGGCACCGTCTCGAGCCCCGGCTGGCCGTCGCCCACGTCCGGCACGAACCGGTGGACGCGCAGACCGCCGGCGAACAGCGTCCCGCCTTCGTCGCCGTCGGGCGTGCCCGCG
>JACKER010000018.1 GCA_020632925.1 Alphaproteobacteria bacterium
CGGCTGCCGCCGCCAGTAGTGGGGTCAGTGGCGTGGCGATCAACCTGCGCCGGTGGCCGGTGACACGTCCGAGCAGCTCGAAGATGTCGGTGTAGGAAGCATCTTCCCCTCCGAGGAGGTACCGCTCGCCCGAGCGGCCGCGTTCCGCCGCGAGCAGGTGGCCCGCGACGACGTCGGCCACGGCGACGTAGTTGCCCAGCGCACGTCCGTCTCCGGGCAGCAGGCGCCAGCTCCCGGCCATGTAGGCGGCCACGAGGCGGTTCATCGGGGGTTGGGGCCGCAAGGGCGTCGGCCCGTAGACCCGCGTGGGGTTCACAATCACGACGTCCTGCCCCTCCGCGACAGCCTGTCGCGCCACCTCCTCCGCACCCGCCTTGGTCTCTTCGTACGCGGTGAAGAACGGCGTGGTGCGCGGATCGCTCTCCCGGACGGGGCCGCCGTGGGCCGGACCCAGCACGGCAGCGGTCGACGTGTGGATCACGCGACGAATACCCGCCCGTCGCGCCGCAGTGAGCACCGCGCGGGTGCCGTCCACGTTCACCCGATGGAAGGCGTTCGGGGCGCTGGACCACGTCGCCGCCAGCGCGGCCAGGTGGAACACCAGGTCACAGCCCCCCATGGCGTCCGCGAGCCCTCCCGGCTCGTCGAGGGAGCCGGGATGCAGCGCGACGCCCGCTCTCGCCAGCGGACCCGCTCGTCCGGGATCACGACACAACGCACGGACCTCCGCGCCGCGTGCCACCAGCTCCAGACACAGTCCCAGGCCGATGAAGCCGGTCGCGCCCGTCACGTAGACCTTCATGACACGAGCTTCCGGACACGAACCGTGTCGTTGGTGATGGCGGCGATGGCGTGCAGGACGAAGGGCGGCCAGCAGGACCCGCTGTGGAGTGTGGCGGCGCAGCACAGGATGCCGAACGGCACCGAAGCAGCGGTCTCCCGCGCCCCCATCGGTAGGTGAATCGCCGCGTACAGCGCGACGTTGACCGCCGTCGCGAGCTGCGGTCCGGTGGCCTGGCCCACGCCCATCAGCAAGACTCCGCGGATCGCGAACTCGTACGCCGCGAGGTAGAGCAGCCAGAACCCGCCGTTGGCCATCACCAGCCCGAGTGGCCACCGCTCCAGACGAATCTCGGGTCGAACCGGGTCCTCCCCGCCGACCGCCGCAGAGAAGGCGACGCCGACGAGGATCGGGGGACCGAGCGCCGCGATCCAGGTCAGGTCCGTCGAGGTCGGTATCCACCGCCAGCCATACCGGGTCGGATCACCCGGGAGGGCGACGAGAACCAGCCCCACCGAGCCAAGCCCGAGCACGACGGCCCCGAGGGTCTTGCGCGCGAACACGAGCGTGGCGGGCGCGGGCCAGGGACCCCGGCTGGCCATGGCCTCGAACCGGGCGCTGCGACCCGCGAACCACTGGGTGAGGTAGCAGGCGGTGAAGCCCAACAGTGCCACGATCGCGGTGGTGTCGGCCGAGGCCGTCCGGGGCAACACGCCTCCGAGGCGGAGTCTACCAGCGACTCAGGCCTTGACGGTCGGATTCTCGATCCGCGCCTGGATCCGGTGGATCAGCCCTGGGAAGTGCCGTGCCAGGAACCAGGCGAGGCGACCGTGGCCGGTGAACACCAGCTCGCGCTTTCTCCGGTGGATGGCCCGTACCATGGGTCGGGCGGCGTCTTCGGCGGACCACACGAGCCAGGACGGACGGCGATCGGGACGGGTGGGGTCGAGGACACCGTCGTTGCCTACCTGGTGCATCTCGCTGGCGACGAACCCGGGGTGCAACGTCGTGCAGCTGATCCCCTGAGGGGCGAGCTCCAGGGCGAGCGTATCGCCGAGTGCCTGCACCGCCGCCTTGCTCGCCTGGTAGGGCCCCCCACCGGGGTAGTGGACCATCGCGGCGACGCTTCCCACCAGCGCGAGCCGGCCCCGCGTCTTCCGGAGGTAGGGAATGGCTTTCGCGGAAGTGACGGCGACCCCGGCGACGTTGACGTCGAGCTGCCGACGCCACTGGTCCATGGTCAGGACCTCCACGGGTCCAGAGATTCCGATTCCAGCGTTGGCGACCACGACGTCCAGGCGCCCGAACGTGGCTTCGAGGGAGGCCAGTGCTGAGGCGATGCTGCCTTCGTCGGTGACGTCGCACGGGAGGGCGAGGGCAGTCCCACCTCTTTCGCGGATGGCGCTCACCACCTGGTGCAGTCGGTCCACCCTGCGGCCCGACACGCCGACCCGCGCGCCCTGGGCGGCGAACTCCAGCGCGAGAGCGCGCCCGATGCCCGACCCTGCGCCCGTGATCCACACGACCCTTCCCGCCCAGCGCTTCATCGGCCATCCGCCGTGATCGGCGGCCGACCCACCTCCCACGACCCCCAACACGTCATGTCGCCCTCGGTCCAGGTGTCCCCCCAACAGCATCTCACGGTGCGGGGGCCGGTGCCGGTCCTGGAGGTCGCTCACCAAAGGGCGATCTCCGCCTCCACCAGTGGGCCGCCCGTCGACGTGGTCGAGGTCCCTCCGTTCGATGCGGTGCGCCCGATCGCCGTGATCACGCCGCTCGAGGTCGAGCTCTCCGGATCGAGCCGCACGAGCACGTCGAGGGAGGACGTCGCGAGCTCCGTGTGGCCGGCCTCCGCGAGCACCTCCTCGGCGTCGAGCGTGCCGCCGAGGCCGTCGGAGTCGAGCTCGACGTCGAGCGCCAGCGCCCACCCCGGCGCCAGACGTCCGTCGGTGCCGAACCCACCGTCCACGAGGCCGTCGGCCGTCGCCAGGTGAGCGTCGAGCTCGAGCTCGAGGAACGGGTCGGTGGCGCACGCCGCGTCGGCGCCCGTGATCGTCACCAGGGTGACGTCGCCACCCGTCGGTGTCACCTCGATGGTCAGCTCGCGCGCGACGACGTCGAACCACGCTGGCGCGACCGTGACCGGCGTCGGCAGGGCCGCCAGCAGATCCTCGGCCGACCGACCGTCGAGCGCCGGCTCGTCGAACGCCACGACCTCCCGTCGGACGTCGCACGGATCGTCGGGTGACGTGATCGTCTCCTCACCCAGCTGGATGCCGGGGTTCGACGTCTCCGGAGCGCACGCCGCCAGCGCCAGGCCCGAGCACACCCACCATCGCGACATCTCTCCTCCAACGTGCCCTGCCACAACATGCCCGCCCCAGCGTCCGCAATCCACGTCGCTCACCCGGAATCGCACGGAAATCGTGGCCCGGTGGCGCAGTGTGCTGTGCGATACTGCGGCACATGTCGGATCTGACGCTCATCGCCGGCCAGTTCCTGCGCGCCGTGCGCGGGCCTCGGTCCCAGGTCGCGTTCAGCCGCCGCCTCGGGTACCGCACCAACGTGGCCTCGGACTGGGAGAATGGTCGGCGAGCCCCCCGGTCCTCCGAGGTGTTCCGGGTCCTGGAGCGGGTCGGCGTCGATGTCGCAGCCGGCGTGGCCCGTTTCCACGAGCCGTCGGCCCACGCGCTCGCTGCCGGTACCGCCGCCTGGCTCCGGGCGCTCCAGGGAAGCACCTCCACGAGCGCGCTCGCGGAGCGCACGGGCTTCTCGCGTCACCAGGTCGGCCGCTGGCTGCGTGGCGACGCCGACCCCCGTCTGCCCGAGCTGCTGGCCCTGATCGACGCGCTGACGGGGCGCATGCCGGACTGGATCGCGGCGTTCGTGGACGTGGCTCGGGTGCCCGCGGTGGCGGCCCGGGCCGACGCCCAGCGCCGGGCGGGGCGGCTGTTGTTCGAGCAGCCGTGGAGCCCCGCGATCCTCACGTTCGTCGCGACGGCGGGTGCCAGGGGCGTGTCGCCGGGAGCGGTGGCGGCCGCCCTTGGATGTCCGACGGACGAGCTGGGTTCGACGGTCGACGCCCTGGTCGAAGCCGGCCTGGTACGACGACACGGCGACGCGCTGGTGCTGGTGGCGCCGCTCACCAGCACGGCCCGGGGTTCGGAGGCGGACCGTCGCACCCTGCGCGCCCACTGGACCCGCGTCGCGCTCGCGAGGACCGCCGCGCCGGGTCCTGGCGACCTGACCGGGTTCAACGTGTTCGCCGTCTCCGCCGCGGACATGGAACGGATCCGGGAACGGTATCGCTCGTTCTATCGCGAGATCCGGTCACTCGTCGCCGACTCCGAGCCGCCCGAGGTCGCGGCTCTCCTGTTGGTGCACCTGGTCGACTGGGGAGGCTCAGCCGCCTGAACGGGGCCCGCTCATCGACCGAAGGCCGCGCCCACGCCGCCCGTGACCGTCCAGACGGGCAGGGGTTCCCACGTGCTACCGTCCGCCCGTTGCTGGTCCAACGGCAGCCCCGCGTTCCCCGCCACCCGGACGCACACGGAGCCGAGCGGGGCCTCGACCCTGGCCCCTGCAGTGGGGTGGTAGGGGAACAGCCAGCCAGCGGTCACGACGGCGAAGGGGAGGCCCACGAACACCTGCGTCAACGGACGGAAGCGCGTGCTCGTGTCGCCGGTCAGCGCGACGTGCCAGGGACCCGGCGTCGCCAGCAGATCGACGCCCGCCCCGGCGCGGAGCAGGCCGACCGCGAGGTGCCCCTCCGCGAAGCCGCCCACCGCTGCTGCGTTCACGGTTGCGACCGCGTGCGGAGCGTTCGCCGGATCCTGGGCATAGAAGTCACCCGACGACAACCACCCGGCCGCGAGCCCCACCGAGCCTCCCCACGCGAGCCCGCCGCGGCCGGCGGAGGCATCGGGCGAAGGCTCGGCGGACGGCGCCTGGACGGGTGTGAGGGGCACCTGCCGGACACCGAGCGCGCTCAGGGACAGGACGGTGGGCGCGCCGCCACCCCCGTCGGGCCGCGCCACCCACACCTCGCCGCCGAGGGCTTCGACCAGGGGGCGGATCTCCGCGGGGATGGGCATCCCGTCGTCGACCGTCGCCAGGAACGAGGTCCAGGCCGACTCGGACGGCGACAACGCCACCACGAGGTCGTCGCCCGAGCGCAGGGTCGCGTCGAAGCGCGCGAGGATGTGGCCGTCCTGCTCGACCTGCACGAGGTGTCGCCCGGGGGTCACCTTGAGGTTGCCGCTCACGTCGGGCGCGGCCGGTGAGCCGTCCACCCGCAGGCTCGCGCCGCCGGGCAGCTCGCGCGGGGTGACCGTGGCAGGGAGCGCCTGCGTGACCCGCCCACGCAGCGCGTTGTACGCCACGCGCTGCGGTGCTTCGGCGATCTCGTAGGCCGTCGCCTCCCGCGAGGGTGCCAGCGCGATCGCGTCGAGCCACGGGCGCTCCAGCGGCTGGCCGTTCACCTCGGACCGCCAGGGCGCGGCAGCCTCGTCCGTGCCCAGCTGATCGCCGAAGTACCGGTTCGCGGCGAACCCCTGGTAGGCGAGGGCGGCGAAGAGCCTGCCGCGGTCCGCCGGATCGCGCAGCGCCGAGACCGCGGTGACGGGGCCCTCGAGATCACGCAGGATGAGCAGCTCGCCGTCGAGCTGGGTCTCGTACGTCCGAGCCTGCGCCAGGGCGGCGTCCACCCGCCGAAGCGCCTCGTCGTCCGCCGCCGTCCAGCGCGTGGCGGCAGCGCGCAGGTCGACGGGGGAGAGCGCTGGACCGGACGCCTTCGCGAGCGCGGCCACCGAGGCTCGCCAGGCGTCGGTCGGAGGCTCGAGCCACACCACCTCGGCGCCCTGGGCCGCCACCACCAGCAGACTCAGGAACACCGCAACACCCCACCCTCCACGACGCACTGGAAGCCGCGCACGCGGTCGATCACGAGGTCCGTCGCGACCTCCGTGCCGAGCCAGGTCGCCTGGACACGGCAGGTCCCCGCCGGGAAGTTCGTGATGCGGACCGACGCCGTCCCCTGGGCGCTCACGTCGCCGCACGTCAGGCTCAACGCGGAGGCGTCCTTGAGGGCGATCTGGGCGCGATCGAGCCGCGGCGCGGGGGCGACGACGCTCGGAGCCACCCGTGGGGCCGGGGCCTTGGGCCGGGCCGCGGGGACGGCCACCTCCGGGCTCGGTGCCGGCTCGGGCATCGCGGCCAGTGGCTCGGGGGTGGGCTCGGGACCGGGTGCCGCCGGCTCGGGAAGCGGAGCTGGGCTGGCGGGAGCCATCACCGGCACGGCGCGCGGGGGGGCGTCCGCTTCGGGGACGCCCACGTCCCAGCGGACGACGACGACCACCAGCGCCGCCACCACGGTGAGGAGCACCAGGACGCCCGTCGCCACCAGCGGTGGGCCGCGCTCGGGGAGAGGCGGCTCCTCCTCGTCGTCGTCGGGCGGGATCACGGTGGCGGCGGCGGGTGGCTGAGAGCTCGCCCCTCCCTCGCTGAGCACGCCACTGGCCTGGACCGGCAACCGGCCGAGGCGGGCGTCCACGACGGGGACCACCCGCCGCGCGAACTGGCGCAGGGACTCGCCCGGGATCCCGCGGGCCAGCGCATCGAAGGTGTCGCTCAGGGCGCGTGCGGTCGGTCGTGCGGCAGGATCGGCGTCGAGCGCCGCGCGGAGAGCGTCGATCACGCGGTCGGCATCATCGGTGGACAGCGACAGACGGGCCCGGACCTCCTCCAGTCCCAGGCGCAGGAACTCGGCGTGCTGGTCGGCGATGGCGGGCGTGCGCCCCAGCGGGCGTCCGAGGACGAGCTCGGCCACCGTCGCCGCCGCGGCGTAGACGTCCCCGGCCGACGACTCGCCGACCTTGAGGATGCGTTCGGGCGACATGTACCGCTCGGTGCCGATCCACCCGACGGCGCGCGTGCTGGCCTCTCGCGAATCCAGGGAGAAGCGGGCCACGCCGAAGTCGAGCACCTTCAGGTCGCCATCGGGCGTCAGGCGGACGTTCGACGGCTTGATGTCGCGGTGGATCACGCCCAGTGGCCGCCCCGTGCCGTCGTCCGTGGCGTAGGCGGCGTCGAGCGCGTCCAGCACGGCCGCGCCCACCTCCAGCGCCGCAGGGAGCGGCACGCTCTCGCCCGTCACCTCCAGGGCCTCGAGCACCCGCTCCAGATCCGCGCCCGGCACGTAGTCCATGACGACGGCCCAGCGGGTGTCGACCTGCACCAGATCGAGCACCGTGACGATGTTCCGGTGCGCCAGGCGACCCAGGATCCGCGCCTCGTCGCGCATCCGCCTGCCCGCGTCGCGGATGCGTGCCGCGTCCTGGTTGAGGAGCTTGAGCGCGACCTTCCTGCGGAACCCGGACCCCGAGTCCTGCTCCGCCAGGTAGACGTCGCCGAACGCACCCTGACCCACGAGCTCCAACAGGTGGAACCTACGGCCGGTCGAGGAGCGTTCGGAGGCGCCGGTCAAGGGCGAGGGCCCCTGGTCCGGGCAGGACTCGTGGTCCCGCAGGAGCCGTCGTCGTCGATGACGTTGATCTCGACCGAGGCCTCGACGGGCGGGTCGAGGTCGGCGTGGAGGTTGTCGGCCAGGTAGGCGACGAGGTTCTGTCGGCCGGCGACGAGCCCCGCGTGCGCGTCGTACTCGCCCGGCATGCAGTACGGCTTGGAGGCGGCGCAGTAGCCGGTGCCCGCCTCGATGTTGACGCCCAGGCCGCCGTGCCAGTGGCCCTCGCCATCGACGAGCTCGGTGTGCGTCTGGAACGGCACGAGATCGAAGTTCTCCACGACGATGATCAACGGTACGTCGAGCGTGCAGTCCGTGACGTGGAACTCCTCGCCGGGCTCCGGGTAGAGAAAGCGCAGGGTGGGAGCCGTGTCCGCCGTGCCCGTGTCCGTCGGTGTGGAGAGCTGGATCGGAGGCGGCGCGCACGCCCACAGGCCGCACGTCATCCATACGAGGGCGGACCGCAGGCGAGGGTGACGACGTGAGGACATGACGGGCTCCAAGCCAAGGACGGTACCCCAAGCGCAGCGACCGTGCCCGCAACGGACTGGTCCATCCAGGGGGACGATGGCATGGAGAGAGGTCTGCGAGTCAGGACCGCCGATGGAGGGTGTGTGATCGCACTGTGTTGGGGGATGGCCGCGTTGGCGGCGGACACCGACGGCGACGGCGTCGACGACGCGATCGACGTGTGTGTCCTGCGACCCGATCCCGGTCAGGAGGATGGTGACGGCGACGGCACCGGCGATGCCTGCGACGCGTGTCCCGGTCCAGGCAACGGGCTCGAGCGGTTCGCCGCGGGAACCCTGGTCGAGCCGGTGCTCTACGCCTCTGACCTGGTGGCGATCGACGTCGACCTCGACGGCGACCCGGACCTGGTGACCGACGACGGCCACTGGTATGCCAACGATGGCTCGGGCGGGTTCTCGGCCAGGCAGGCGCTGGCGTTCTCCACCCGCCACGTGGTGGCGGGAGACCTGGACGGCGACGGCGACCAGGACCTGGTGTTCGCCAGCCCCGGCACGATCTCGGTCGGTCTCCTCACCGGGCCCGGCACGTTCGCGGTCACCGAGCTGGTGGGAGGTGTCGCCACCCCGGACATCGCGGTCGCCGATCTGGACGGCGACGGTGCGCTGGACGTGCTCGACGCCGACCCCGGGGGCGAGGTCTCCTGGTGGCGCAACGTCGGTGCCTCGTTCCCCCTCCGCGAGCGGCTGTCCGGTCCCGCCGGGGTCCACCCGTCCATCGGCAGTGGTGACCTGGACGGCGACGGTGATCTCGACCTCGCGGTGGCCGGCGACGACGGCGTCTTCCTGGTCGAGAACCTCGGTGGCGCGGTGTTCGGGCCCACGGTCCGCTTGCCGGCGGGCTCCGGCTGCCGCGCCGTGGCGGTGGTCGACGTGGACGGTGACGGCGACCAGGACGTGGTCGCGAGCTGCTCCGGGGCGACGCTGTGGTACGTGGGCACGGGCGGCTCGGCGCTGTCGGGGATGAACGTCGTCAGGACGACCGGTGTGGACGCGGACATGCGCTTCGTGGTCACCGACCTCGATGGCGACGGTGACGCGGACTACGTCGCCTGGGCGGGCGGCTCGTTGGAGTACCACGAGAACGTCGCGGGGACCTTCGTGTTCCGCCACCAGCTGTCGAGCGACCCGTACTTCGGTGCGACCGCGGCCGCCGACCTCGACGGGGACGGGCTGATCGACCTGTTCGGTGGGTACAGCAGCCTGTCGTGGTACCAGAACCTCCCGTGTGCCAGTCAGGACACCGACGGCGACGGGCTGTCCGACACCCGGGAGGGCCTGGAGCTGGGGACTTCACCCCTGGATCCGGACACCGACGGTGGAGGGGTGGACGACGGTCAGGAGGTGATGGACGGGACCGATCCGCTCGACCCGCGGGACGATGGCGGATGGACGGACACGGGCGGAACGACGACACCCACCGCCGACACCGGGGTCGGCACGACGACGCCGACAGGGACACCGACGACGCCGACGACCACGGACCCCACCACCACCTCGGGGATGGCGGAGGACGGCGACGGGTGTGGATGCGACACGGGTGGAGGCAGTATGCTCTGGGCGCTGCCACTGCTGGCGTTCCCCGTGCGCCGGCGGCGCTACAGGGTGACGAGGACGCCGAAGACGCACATCTCGTCGTCGGAGCTCTCTCCGAAGCGGACGGGCTCCGAGTCGGCCGAGGTGTCGTAGACGCAGGTGGAACGGAGGAGGTCGGTCGCCTCCAAACGGAGGGGCTGACGATAGAAGTACGCTCGCTGCCAGTCGAAGTCCCACGCGGGCACGTCGCCCAGACAGGCACCCTCGTTCGGCCCTGCTCCGGTCACCTCCATGCGCATCGCGGTCCCGCGCTGGTGCATGTGCGGGAAGATGCCGTGCACCGTCGCTCCGACGCCTGGCGTTCCGAGCAGCTGCGCCATCTCGGTCGTGTAGCTCCAGGTCGTCGCGTCCTCGCCTGGCGGGAGGGACATCGTCACGTCGAACGGGCGGAACACGTAGGCCTCTTCCTCGACGGTCTCCGCGAGCTCGAGCCGGATGACCGTCCGGTCCGGGTCGGCCGGCGTGACGGTGTGGTAGTGCACCGAGAACACCACGGGGCGGTGGGCATAGAGCCGTAGCCCGGTCCCGTCGGGCAGCCGCGTCGTGGGCGTCCCGACCGCCCAGCCCGAGATCTGCCGGGACCCGAAAGCGCCGACCTCCGCGGAGAAGTAGCACTCGTAGCCAGGGATGGGGTCCGCGGCGTCGAGCTCCTCGGCCCGTCGCTGCGCTCGCTCGTCGTCCAGCGTGAACATCGACAGGTGGTGGACGATCGAGGGGTTCCCGGCCACCACCTCGTAGCCCGTCATGAACATGTCCTGGGGCAGGTCCAGGTCCGCGATGAAGCACCGGTACTGGTCGGGAGGCTCGTTCGGGGTGAACGACACGCCCATGTCGAGCACCGCGTCGGGCGCGTCGATGTGGTCCACCGCGTGCGGTTCCAGTCGCTCGGGCGAGCCTCCCGACGGAGCGCCGTCGTCCGCCCACGCCTGCAGGGTGTCGAGCTCCGCGTCCGACAGCCAGCCCGGATCCGTGAACTCCTGGCAGGAACCGGTGGGATCGACGAGGTACGGCGGCATGGACCGCTCGCGTGTCGCCTGGGCGATGCTCGCGGCCCACGGCGCTGCCGCCTCCCAGGTGTCGAGCTCGATCGGTGCGATCTCGCCCTCCCGGTGGCAGGAGATACACCGCTCCTCGAGGATCGGTCCGACCTCGCGCCAGGTCACCGCTGGAGCGCCCGCCCCGGTGTCGTGCGGCTGTTTCGGAGGGTGCACCGGCTCCGTCGGGTCCGGGTCCGTCTCCGGGCGACACGCGGCGAGGAACAGGAGGGTGACCATCCCGGGCAGGACACCACAGCGCCGACCGATCTGCAACAGGAACGTGGCCGGCGTGGCATGCTCCGAGGATGACGTTCCTCCTGCTGGTCCTGTCCACCCACGCCGCCTTCGGCTGGGATGCGCACCCCGTCTCGCGCCTCACCGTCGAGCCCACGGCCACCTGGGCCGCCGATCTCGACGCCGACGGCTTCCCCGACGTGATCACCACCTCGAGGGGGGATGACAAGGTCGCGTGGTACCCCACCGTCGCCGGCGGATCCGGTCCCCAGCAGCTCGTGTCCGCGCACGCCCGCTCCCCCGAGGACGTGGTGAGCGCCGACCTCGACGGCGACGGTGATCCGGACGTGGTGGTCGCCTCCACCATCGATGGGGTGGTGTGCTTCGAGAACCTCGGTCCGGGGCGCTTCGGTCCGCTGGTGCCCATCTCCGGCCCGACCCACCCCGCGGAGCGCGTAGCCACCGCGGACCTCGACGGTGACGGCGACCCCGACGTGCTGGCGACGACCGCGTCCACGGGGGTGGTCGCCTGGTTCGAGAACCTGGGTGGCCTGCGCTTCGGGCCCGCTCGGATCCTGACCGCCACGGCGAGAGGGGCCTCGGCGGTCACGGCCGGCGACCTCGACGGCGACGGTGACCAGGACGTGGTCGCGACGGCGCTCGAGGACGACGCGGTCCTGGTGTTCGAGAACCTCGGTGGCGCGTTCGGTCCGGAGGAGGTGCTCACCTCGGCTGCGGATGCGGCGAGCGACGTGAAGGTGGCGGATCTCGACGGCGACGGCGACCTCGACGTGGTGGTGGCGGCGGACAGCCACCACGGGCTGATCTGGTTCGAGAACGCGGGCGACCTCCAACCACCGCGTGTGATCGGCCACGGCGCGGGCTCGCTCTGGGCGGGCGACGTCGACATGGACGGGGACGTGGACATCCTCACCGAGGGCTGGGGCTACACCCCCGAGCCCTCCGCTCCCGGACCCTGGACCGTGGCCGCGCCGCGTGTCACCTACTGGGAGAACGCGGGTGGCGCGAGCTTCACCGAGCGCACCATCGACCACAGCGGGAGCGACCGACCGGGGCGGGTCTACGCGGCGGACCTGAACCAGGACGGCGAGGACGTCGGCGCCATCACGACGTGGCCCGGGCTCGATCTCGTCAACATCGTCCGCTACACCCTCAGGTTCTGGCCGCCGCTGCCGCTCGTCCCCGCGTGCCGGCCGACCTCGCTCGAGCCCGGTGACTTCGACGGCGACGGGACCCCCGACCTCGTCGTGGGTTGTGCCGACGGGATTCGTCTGCACGGGAACGCGCGCGGGACCTTCCTCGGCGCGAGGATCGTCCACGAGGGGGCCACCACCCGTCCGCTGGTGGGGGACGTGGACGGCGACGGCGACCTCGATCTCGTGAGCGGCGAGGGCATCCGGGTCCACGCCAACCAGGGGGACGGCACGTTCGCGCCGGCGGTCGAAGGCACCCTGGCGACCGTCCCCACACCGATCGCGCTGGCGGACTTCGATGCCGACGGCGCTCTGGACATCCTGACGAAGGAGGACGACGCCGTCGACGGGCCGCAGGTCTGGGTGTACGCCAACGCGGGAGGTACCGTCGGCGCGCGCCGCCGGGTCCTCACCGACATCGACGAGCCGTGGGATGCCCTGGCCGTGGACCTCGATGGGGACGGGACGGCGGACCCGCTGGTGGCCTCGTGGGTGGAGGCCCGCGTGGACTGGGCACCGGACGGTGGACTGGGCGCCCAGATCACCACACCGACCACGGTCGTCCACGCCTCGCTCGCGGCGGGGGACCTCGACGGCGACGGTGACCCCGACCTGGTGGTCGGTGGAGATCCCGGTGTCGTCCAGCTGGAGAACCTCGGCGGCGCGTTCGGCGCGCCCTCGCCCGTGGGACCGAGCGGACCGCCCCACCCGACCGATGTGTGGACCGCGGACATCGATGGTGACGGCGTCCTCGACGTGGTGACGGCCGGGGGCCCGGTCCGGATCCTACGCAACACCGGCAACGGGTTCGCGGCGCCCGAGGTCGTGGACGGCGTCGACGCGGCGGAGCGTGTGCGGGCCCTGGACGTCGATGGCGACGGGGACCTCGATCTGGCCGTCTCCTCCGCGTCCGACGTGGTGTGGCTCGAGAACCCCGCCATCGATGCCGACCCAGACGGCGACGGGTACGGCCCCTGGGACGACTGCGCGCCCCTCGACCCCGACCTCCACGCCGACTGCCCCTCCGACACCGGCATCGCAGACACCGGGGTCGCCGACACCGGAGGAGCGGACACGGGCACCGCCCGGGACACCGGATCACCTGCCAATGACGAGCCGATCCAGTCGGACGACGACGCCGGCGGGCGCTGCGGGTGCAGCGTCGGAGGCCCACCGTCGTGGTGGCTGGCGTCGGTTGCCGCCGGAGTGGCGCTGTGGGCCCGTCGGCGCTCCACCGCGCGTCGCCGGCCCGGTCATTCGCCGCGGTGACAGGGTGCCGTCGGAAAGAGGTGGACACCCCGAGCGATGCCTATGTACCATCCGCCAGTGGGGAGGCCCGTGATTCTCGGGGCAGCGCTGTTCCTGGCTTGTGACGATCCGTCGACGCCTCCCGAGGTGCCGGCATCGACGACCTCGACCCCGCAGCCGAGCGGCGACACCGGGACGAGCACGGGGTCCGCCACCGAACCCGACACCGCAGCGCTGGAGCTGGCGTTGCAGGCAGCGATCGACGCGCTCCCGATGCTGACGATGGTGCCCTGCTACGCCGCCTGGGCCGAGGTGAGCCAGGACCAGGACGGTTCCTGCCCGATCTACTTCGGCGCCGAGACCTCCGCGCCCTCGTGGTACGCGAGCTGCCTCACCGAAGGCGGGACCCAGTACGCGGGCATCTTCACCACGCGCTTCGAGCAGGCGTCGTACGTCGAGCAGGAGCTCCGTGGCCCCGTGATGGATCGATTCGGTCCGGAGGTCGTCCCGGGCTATGCCGCTGGCCGGCCCTACCAGGGTCCGGATCTGGACGGTGTCGGCATGGATGGTGCCGCGATCGTCGTGCTCCCCGGTTCGCTCGATCCGGACTTCGTGTTCGGCGGAGACGGCGCGTCCACCACCGTCACGCACGAGGGGCTGACCCTCCGTCACCACTGGATCGATGCGCTGTGCGAGGTCTCGGGGGGAGAGGACGGCACCTGGATGGCGGCAGGACTCGTCCCGTCGATCCACATCGACCAGCTCGCCGCCGAGGGCGACGACGTCTCGCTCACCAACGTGTCGGGCGCGTTCACCGGGCTGTCTGGCGCCTACCCGACCGTCGAGTTCGTCGACGTGACGCTTCGGCCGACGGGTCTGCGAGGCGCCACGGCGTCTCCGTGCGACCTCGAGCCCGTGGGTTCGATCTGGCTGACCAATCGTGAGAAGGGTCCAGTGGTCGTGGTGTTCGAGCCAAGGGAAGCCTGTGATGGCTGTGGTGAGCTCCGCACCGGGTGGGGCGAGCCGTTGGGCGAGGTGTGCGCAGACTTCTCCGCGATGAGGGGCTCCATGGGACCGACCGACATCGGACGTGTCCTCCCATGAGGTGCCATACGACCCTGATCGGGCTCCTGACCCTGGCGGCGTGCCGGTCCGCGGACCCAGGCGAGCGCGGGCCATCCGTGCCATCGCCGTCCGGCGAAGCCGTCGGAACGGTCGGCCTGACGCCCCTCCCACGGCGCCGACTCAGCGACGATCAGCTGCTCACCCGGATCTCGCTCGATCTGAGGGGCGAGCGGCCGACGCCCGAGGAGTTCGTTCGGATCGAGCAGGATCCCGCCGAGCTCGACGCCATGATCGACGAGTTCCTGCTGGACGAGCGCTTCGAGCGGCGCCTCGAGGATCTGTGGGCCGAGATCCTCCACACCCGCACCGGCACCTACCACGTCCGTCTCGACGTCTACAGCGACCCGATCTACGGCGGGTGGGGCGAAGAGGAGATGGTGGGTCACATCGGCGAGGAGCCGCTGCGGATGCTGTCGTACCTGGCGGCGAACGACCTGCCGGTCACCGACTGGGTGAATGGCGACTGGACCATGGCGGACCCGTTCCTCGCGCAGTTCTGGCCCGTCGACTACCCCGAAGGTGCGACGGGCTGGCAGCGGGTCTCGTACACCGACCAGCGCCCGCCGGTGGGCGTGCTCGCCACGAACGGGCTGTGGTGGTTCAAGGGTTCGATGGAGAACAACCGCAACCGCGGCCGTGCGAACTACCTCTCCCGCGTCTTCCTCTGCAACGACTACCTCGAGCGCGAGGTGCCGTTCACCAACGTGCCCGGTGACAGCGAGCAGGCACTGGGCGACGCCATCCAGACCGACCCCGCTTGCGTGTCCTGCCACCTGACGCTCGACCCCCTGGCCAGTCACTTCTACGGGTACTGGTGGTATTTCCAGGATCGCGGTCTCCCGGAGATGATCGAGGAGTACCACCCCGAGCGCGAGTCGTTGTGGCGGGAGCTCACGGGCATCCCACCCGCCTTCGACGGCCAGCCGAGCCGCGGTCTGGTGGACCTGGGGCGGCTCGTGTCCGAGGATCCCGCGTACGCGCGCTGTTTCGTCGAGCATGCCTGGGAGACCACCACCCGGACCGACGTGGACACCACGCCCGTCGACCTGTCGGCGGTCGAGGAGGCGTTCGCCGCCTCCGGTCTGCACCTCCGCGACGCGTTCCGCGCGCTCGTGCACCATCCCGCGTATCAGGGCTACGACGATCGCTTCGCGCTCAAGATGGCGACGCCCGATCTCCTCTCGTCGGAGGTCGCGGCCCTCACGGGCTTCGAGTGGACCCGCAGTGGCAGGGACCTCATGGGCTCCTCGGACGGGTACGTCCTGCTGGCGGGAGGCGCCGACGGCGACGCGGTGACCAGCCCGCCGCCCACGGCGAACGTCACGACCCTGCTCGTCCAGCAGCGTCTCGCGGAGAACGCTTCCATCCACGTGATCCGGGCGGATCGTGAGCTGGCCACCGGTCGTCGCCTGTTCCTCGACGAGCTGACCTTCGAGGAGACGCCCACCAGTGGGGACGAAGCGCGCGTGCGCGCCCAGCTCGTCGACCTCGAGCGGCGGATCCTCGGCAGGCGTCTGGCTCCCGACTCGCCCGAGATCGACCGGCTGTACTCCCTGTGGGTGGTGGGCCACTCCCTGTCCGACGACAGCTGGGGCGAGATCGAGTCCCAGATGCGCGACCCGATCGAAGCTTCCTGGATCGGCGTGGTGGGTGTCCTGCTGCGTGACCCGGACCTGGTGATGTACTGATGCGTACGCGACGCGATCTGTTGCTGGGCGGCGCGGCCCTCGGAGGCGGCCTGTTGCTGCCCGGGACGTCGCCGATCGTCGCTGCTGCCGCGCCACCGGCGCCGGTCTCTCCCGAGTACCGGAAGTTCGTGTTCGTCTGGGTCCACGGGGGTTGGGACCCCACGAAGGTGTTCATGGACTCCTTCGACGATCGCATCGTCGCGGGACGAACCCCGGGGTCCGATGGCGTCGGGACGTCGGACCTGCGGGCGAGCTACGGCGACCTGCACCTGGTGGCCAATCCGCGTCGGCCCAGCGTCGACCGGTTCTTCTCTGCACACCACGAGCGGGTGGCCGTGGTCGACGGGATGCTGATCCGATCGATCAACCACCCCATCTGCAGCACGCTCTGGATGACGGGGACCCCGAACGCCGCACGCCCCGACTGGCCCTCCACGATCGCCGCGGCCTCCGCCAGCCGCTACTCGGTGCCCCACATCATCGTCTCCGGCTACTCGATGGCCGGCGACTACTCGGCATACACGGTCTACTCCGGGAGGGAGGGGACGCTCCAGCAGCTGCTCACGGGGACCTCCAACTTCGCCATCGGCGCCGACGAGGGCCACCCCCCACCTCGGCTCGAGCTCCAGGCCGCCATGGACGAGTACCTGGCAGAGCGGGCGGCCGAACGCGCGACGGGGGCGAGCACGCCGATCGAGGGGCGCCTCACGGAGGCGTATCGGCAGGCGTCGGAGCGTCTGATCGCGTTCAAGGACGACACACGTCGCCTGGACCTCGACGGCGGGCACGACCTCAGGACCCAGATCCCACTGGCGATGACGCTGCTGTCGAGCGACGTCACCCGCTGCGTGACCCTCAAGCACGGCAACTTCGAGTGGGACTCCCACACCGAGAACCTGGAGCAGGACCCCCTGTTCGAGGACCTGTTCTCGTGCCTCGACCTGCTCGTGCGCAGCCTCGACGCGACCCCGGGCACCCGCGCGTCCACCCTGGCGGAAGAGACGGTGGTGGTGGTGTTCAGCGAGATGGGCCGAACCCCCTTCCTCAACAGCACCGGAGGGAAGGACCACTGGATGTACACCTCCTGCATGTTCTTCGGCGCGGGGATCCGCGGCGGCCGTCAGCTCGGTGGATACACCGACACGCTCAATGGCGAGACGGTCTCGCTCGAGACGGGAGATGTCGTGCCGGGGGGCGCGGGTACGGCCATCACCCCCGACGTGATCGGGAGCACGCTGCTCACCCTCGCTGGCGTCGACCCCGTGGACGAGCTCGGCGCGGACACGACCCTGCGCGGGCTGCTGTCCTGAGGGCCAGCGGTACGATCCCTGCAGCGTTGGTGGATGGGAGGCCCCGATGTGGACCCTCATCCTCGCGGCCGCGCTGGCGGCCCCACCCTCCAGCACACTGACGGGGGACGCCGGGACGCTCGCGTGGACCGTCACCGGGGGCGACACCATCGAGATGGTCGGGCGATCGCCGAAGTGGACGGTCACGCATGTCGCGCGCCCCGATCTCCAGCCGCTGAGCTCCACCCGCGAAGCCGGCGGCCATCGATGGACGGTGACCTACGACTCCGCCGGCGCCACGATCACCAGCGACGACGGCGCCACCAGGCGGGTGGACCAGAAGGGCCTGTGGGACGGTGACACGCTCGATGTCCGCCTCGGGGCGTACGTCGCTGGCGGTGGCGCGTCGACGGGTCTGCACGTGCTCGACCCGGAGGGCGGTAAGGCGTGGTCGGTCAACGCCACCGTGTTGGACGACGGACGGTGCGCCGTTCCCTGCACCCACGTCCGCGTGCAGCTCGCGGGGGCCTGGCGCCTGGTCGGGCCGACCTGGGACTACTGGTACGCCGGGGACGGTCGGCTGGTGACGTTCGATGGCCCGATCGGACGCTACACCACCGCGGACGGCGTGCGGTGAGGCGCACATCCCTCGTGGGATCTCGCACAGGTGCGCCGACCGCTGGTGTCACGCCGACGTGAGCAGCGCCCCCAGCGGCGACCCCTCGGACTCGCCGCCGCCCAGCGTCATCAGCGTCGCGCCCAGATCCGCCGCGCTCGGCTGGGCACCGCCGTCGAGCGGGAGCCCACGCAGATCGTCGTCGTAGCCGCCGACCGTGACGCCGCCACGCACGCCGCTGCCGAGGAGCATGGCCGACGTGTACGGCCAGTGGTCCTTGCCCGCGGCGACGTTCTTCAACGGGGCACGGCCCATCTCCGAGAGCACCACCACCGTGATCTCGTCGAGCAGGGTGCCGCCCGCCTCGCCGGCCGTGCTCGCCAGTCGGTCGACGAGGTGGAGCAGTCCCCCGCCGAGCTCCTCCCACAAGGCACCCTGGGTGGGATCGTTGTCGGCGTGGCTGTCCCAACCGGACGCGAGATCCGGGAAGCCCACGCTCACGACCCTGCTCATCCCGGAGCTCAGCGCGTCGACCGCCACGTCCAGCTTCGAGATCAGCGTGCCGTCGCCAGCGAAGCGCATCACGTCGCGGGCGGCCTTCAGGTCGTGGGCGCGCAGCGTGGCCTGGTCGAACGCGGCCAACAGCGCCCCGTCGCGCGGACGCGCTCCCGCGGCCAGGGACGACGCCCGCTGCTCGACCGTCCGATCGACGAGCGCTTCGAGCTCGGGTGACACGAGCCTGCCGCCGCTGGCGGACACGAGCGACCCCGAGATCACGCCATCGAGCTGTCCCCGCGCTCCCGCGCGCGCCACCACCTGTCCGTGCTCGGCCGGGAAGGACGGCGCACCCATCACCAGGTGGGGGAGGACGTAGCGATCGGGGTCGGCGGCGGCGAGACGCGTGAGCCAGTCGGCCTGGCCGCGCGTGCCCCCCGTGAGCGCGATCTCGGTGCAGGGCACGTGGGCCACGCTGGGCAGCAACAACCCGTGGACCAGCGCCACCCGGTCCGCCCAGGCCTCGAAGAAGGCGCGGACCGAGGGCCGGTCGGGGTGATCGACCAGGGACAGACCACCCACGGACCACGGTTCGGCCGCGGCCTCCACGTCGACCCGGCTGGTGTGGAACATGGGGGAGAGCACCCGCGTCGTGTCCCACCCACCCTGCGCGAACACCAGCAGGAAGCGGCGCTCGGACGGCTGAACCCGGGCGCGCGCGGACCCGGGCAGCGCGAGGGCGGCGGCGGTGGCGGTGAGGAACGTGCGGCGGTCCATCGGTCCTCAGTAGGTCACGAACGCGGGGTCGCGGAACATCACCGCCAGCACGACCGTCCAGGCGGCGGCGGGGTCGTCGGCGGTGGCGAGCGCCTGGTCGTAGACGCCGAGCAGCTCGTCCACGTCCGGGTCGTGGGGGTCGAGCACGCCGTGGATCACGCCCCGCAGCCGCGCGAGCTCCCGGCGGACCTCCGATCGCGTCGCCGGCTGCGTGGGATCGAGGTGGAACAGGCGCTCGGGGTGGGTGACGGCGTGGTCGGCGGCGGCGGTGGCGAGACGATCCTGGACCAGCAGGACGGTGGCGCTGGGCTGGTCGGCCGGTGCGGTGACGGTCTCCCCGTCGAGGCCTCCGGCCAACGTGAGCAGCCCGTGGCGCTCGGCGTGCAGCAGCGGCTGACCCGAGGCGTCGGTCCAGACGTACCCGGTGAGAGCTTCGAGCTGGCTCTCGAGCAGATCCGGGTCCATCCAGCGGCGATCGGTGCCGTAGGCCGGGGCGGTCACGATGGAGCGCACCAGCGCCCGGTACCGCAGACCGTCGTCCGCGAAGTCGGCGGCGTGGGCCTCGAGCGCGTCCACGTCCTCCAGCTCCTCGGGCAGGAGCTGCTCGACGGCCTGTTGCACCGCGCACGGCACGAACCGGGGGTCCTGCGCGATCTGGTGACCCAGGTCCTCCAGCGACTCGCCGGACTGCCCGTACCAGGCGGGCGGAAGGCCCGTCTCCCGTCGCCAGAGGCGCTCGCGCTCGGGGTGGTAGGTGGCGGCGTCGAGCATGGCGTAGGTGTCGCCGATGTCGAACGAGTGGCCCCAGAGGTAGGCCGCGATGGGGTCGAGCACGTCGTGGCAGGTGGCGCACCCCGGATCGTTGCGGATCGCGTCCGCGACCTCGTCCTCGTCCCCCAGGTCGACCTCGGCGTCGAAGGGGACGGTGAGGCGGAGGAAGTCGGCGCACACGAAGATGCGCGACACCTGGTTCGCGGGCTTGCGCATCTTGTTGGACGGCGTGCTGCGGTACCGCTGGTACAGGCCGTTGGTGGAGAGCACCCCAGCCGCCGGGCGCCCGTCGGTGTAGTGCGCTCGGGACCAGCCCGCGCCGACGTGGTCCGTCGGGTAGCGGGCCGCGAGGGTGCCGTCGATCATGGTCCAGTCCGCTGTCACCACCTCGGTCCAGGGCAGGTCGTCGGCCGCCACCCGCGCCATGAGCCGCGCTGCCTCGTCGCCGATCGCCCGCTCGAAGGGCCAGGCGAGCGTCCCCTCCGGGACGACGATGTCGCGGGCCGGGTAGTTCTCGGCGCGCGAGAGCAGGACGCGGGCGAACCGGTCCACCAGGCGCTCCTCGAACCGGTCGCCCACCATCCAGTCGTCGACGATCGCGTCGGGATCGTCGCTCCAGGCCTCCAGCTCCTCGGCCGAGGGGCGGATCCCGCGCAGATCGAGGCTGAGGCGGGTCAGGACGGTGGTGTCCACGGCGTCGCCGCGGCCCGTGCACCCGAGGAGCGCGAGGCCGATCACGGAGCCTCCCCGGTCCACGCCGTCCAGCGGTCGAAGCCGGCGCAGGCCTCACCGACGGCCTCGTCGCGGAACCACACCTCACCACAGCCATCGCAGGTGGTGGCATCGAAGCGCAGCTCGAACCAGCGGCCCGGAGGCAGGCGCAACGCCACGGTCCCGGACGGCTCGGGGCAGCTCGCGGGGTCCGACAGGTGCAGATCGAGCTCCACAGCGTCGAACGGGGTGGCGAGCCCCCCGACCGCTCCCGTCACCTCGACCGCGGTGGGCAGGCCGTCGCGCACCACGCGCCGCACGTCCAGGGTGTCCACCGTCCAGCTGCCGGAGGTCCACGCGTCCGGATCTGCGCCCACCACCCGCACCGGCCCGACCAGGCGCGTGTGGTGCGTCTCCTGCTCGCCGGTGACGCTGAGCCAGTCGGACCAGTGCCCGCGCCCGGACAGCGACCGATCACCCACGCGGACCGTGCCCGACAGATGGATCTCGACGCTGTCCGGCAGGTCCGTGTCGGAGCCGCTCGCCGAGAATGCGGCGCCCGCGGAGGTGACGCAGTTCGACGCCCACGCCCGGCGGGTCGCCGTGTCCTCCGACATCTCGGGGCAGCCCGGGTCGCGAGCGGACAGCAGCTCCGCGTAGGCCGCGGCCACCGGGGCCGCCGACACGTCGATCACGTCGTCCACGACGGCCTGGAGGGACCCCTCGAACGCGCTCCGGTCCCAGGGTGGGTGGGGGAGCTGCCAGGGCGTCCGTGTGGTCGGGACGACGGGCGACGTCGTCGACGGTGGCTCGGCACCTCCCCGATCCGCGCACCCCACCAGCAGAGCCGCCCACGCACGCATGATTCACCCTGAACCGTGACGTGTAACCGACCGACGGCTCGCCCCAGCGCGGAGGATGTCGAAGCTGCCCATCGGACCTCCCGTCCGAGGGTGGCGAGGGCGCCAGCATCTTGTCAAGGGACGCATCGTCGACCGGCCGTGACGTCGCCGGGGCACGCCACACCCATGTTGTGGAGGAGGCGCGATGTGGTGGGCGCTGTTCCTCGCCTGCGGCGAGGAGGTCGACGAGACCGTGGTGGAGCCCTGGACCGGGAGCGGAGACTGCGCCGTGCTGGGGGCCGTGATCGAGCCCGGCAGCTACGCGTACGCCACCCGCTGGGACATCCGCGACGAGCAGCTGGTGATCCCGGAGGGCGACGGCTTCGCGGTCCACCGACTCGGCGAGGCAGCATCGACGGAGATCGGTGCCTGGCACGACCTGGACGCCTTGGGCCCGGTCGAGGTGACGTTCGTGGAGGGTGAGGAGGTGGCGGTTCGCACCACCAGGGGGGTGTGGTGGGTCACCGCCTCCGGGACACCCCAGGAGGTCGGCGGCGTGGAGCTGCCCTCACTACCCAGGGCGGAGTCGCTCTCGGACCTCGACGACGACTTGCTCTCGTCGGACCGGGTCGCTGCGATCGTGCGGTCCGACAGCTCGTTCCAGGTCATCGACCGCCGAGACCCCGCGCGCCCCCGTGCCGCGGCCTGGATCGCGCCTGCCGAGGTGGAGTCCGATCTCTACCTACCGCCGGGCGCGGAGTCGATCGGCGCCTGCATCCACCAGGATCGGCTGGTGCGCATGCACAGGGCGCGGCTCGCGTCCAGCGTGGCCACCGTGGAGGTGTGGGACCTGTCGGACCCCGACGCCCCCCGCCTGCAACAGCGCCTGGAGCTGAACGGGGTCGCGCCCCACAACCTGGCATGCGAAGGCGAGCGGGTGCTGGCCACGGCGTTCCGGGAGGCGGTGTCGGCGCGGTGGGCGGCCGATGGGACACTCGCCGAACAGGCGCGGGTGTGGGTCATCGAGCCTGGCGTGTCGAACAACGATGCCCCCGGCGTGATCGACCTGTGGCTGGATGGCGATGTGGCGGTGGTGAACGAGCGCCCGTTCGGGTGGGGCGACACCCTGACCACCATCGACCTGGATGCGCTCGATGCGGGCGCGAGCTGGCAGGACGCCCACGGACCGCTGCGCCCGGGTCTCGTCTCCGGCGTCGTGGCGGCCGAGGGCGGGGTGCTGTGGGTGTGGGACACGACCACCGACCCACCGTCGCTGGGGCGCATCGCGATCGACGACCGCAGTCTGGCGGACCTGCCTTCGGTGGTGGTGCCCGTTCCGGCACCGGCCGCGGCGGGCCCTGTGCTCGTGCGCGACGGGTTGGCGTACGTGGCCGACGGCGGGACCACCCGGGTGTACGACGTGACCGACCCCAGCGCACCTCGTGAGGTGGTGGTGGACGATCCGTCCGCGCTCGACGGCGTCGCGGCCGGTTGGCGGGCCGGGGAGCGGGTGCTGGCGTCGCGCCGAGGCGGGGTGGAGCTGCTCGACCTGTCCGACCCGCTGCACCCGGCGGGCCTGGCGACATGGAGCGGCGACGTGCGCGCGGTCGCCGCGACCGGGTTCATCGGTGCGACCGATCAGGGGCTGGTCTGGGTCGCGGTCGATGGTGACGCCCTGCAGGAGGTGCCCCTCGGATGTCTGGGCTTCGAGGATTGCTCGCCCTTCGTCCAGCTCGCACTCGCCGCCGATCGGTTGGTCGTCGCGGCCTACGACCTGGAGGATGGTCAGATTCGTCTCCAGTCCTACGCGCTCGGCCCCACCGGCGCGACGCTGGCGTCGGCGAGCGAACCGCTGCAGGGATGGCCGTCGGCGTTGTTCCTCGACGGAGACGACGTGACCGCCGTGGTCGGGGGTGGAGCCGACACCGAGCTCCACACCTGGTCGGCCCGAGATCTGGAGGAAGGCACGAGCTGGCCGATTCCCGTCCAGCACGCCGTGTTCCAGCTCGTCGACGACCAGCTGCTGGCCGCCGAGCGGTCGCTGTGGGCCTGGGACATCCCAGAGGGGTCGGAAGCCCCGTCGATCGACTGGTCGCTGCGCGCGAGGGACCTGGCGGTCTGGAGTGATCTGGCGGTGATCACGGGCGGCGAGGTGCCGCTCGTCACGGTCGACCGCTCGTGTCAGTGACGAGCGCGACCACCTCCTCGGTGAACTCGTGGAAGGTGTCGCTGCGCTCCAGGTCCTCGCGCCACGCGATCTGTCGCACGGCCACCAGGCCCGCGTCCGGCAACACCACGACCGCCTGCCCGAGGTAGCCGTCACCGCGGAACCCGATCGGCGTCCCCACGGGCTCGCAGTCCGGGCGGCCCGACTCCCAGGTCGTGCGGTTCCAGCGGTCCATGTCGCCGTCGAGTGCTGTGGAGACCATCGCGAAGAACGCGTCGTGATCGGGGACCGGGCGCCCAACGAGGGGAGCGATGCGGTTCAGGAAGTCCTCGTCCACGCCCATCGCCCGCCAGGTGTCGATCAATCCGTCGGTGATCACACACTGCCGGTCGGCGAGGACCGTCCACCACTGCAGGCCGTAGCCGGCGTTCGCGGCGGGGGACACGAGCTCGCGGACGAAACCCTCCGACAGGACACGATGGCCCTCGAAGCGCCCGTGATCGGAGAGCATCCGACCGATGCGCGCGAGCTCGTCGGCGCGCAGGGAGAGGCCCGCCATGCCCTGGAGGTGCCCGGCGGTGTCGGTCTGCCAGGTGGGGACGGGGATGTGCAGTGGCGTGAACAGGCGCGCCTGGAGGTAGGTGTCGATGGGCTCGCCCGACGCGCGGCGGACCAGCTCCGGCACCAGGTTCGAGGCGGTGTTGTTGTAGTCCCAGACCACCCCCGGGGGTGCGGTCTGCTCCGCGGCGAGTGCGTACGCCACCATGTCGCCCGCGTCGTAGATCGCGCCCGTGTCGGGTGGGTCCGCCAGGCCGGTGGTGTGGGCGAGCAGGTGGCGCACCGTGATGCCGCGGCCCTCGAGCTCGGGGAACCAGCGGTCCAGCGGTTGATCGAGCGTCGCGACGTGCCCCTCGGCGAGGAGGAAGCCCACCGCCAGCGCAGCGACCGACTTGGTCACCGACATCAGCTCGATCCGACGCTGCTCGCGGGCGGGCGGGAAGTCGACGACGACGGTGCCGTGGACCTCGACGTGCAGCGCGTCGCTGCGAGACGCCGACGCCCCGTCGATCAACGCGTCCAGCGCCGCCGGATCGAGTCCCACGGTGGCGGGGTCGACCAGGACCTCGGGTCGGGGCGGCTCCGGCTCGGGCACGGGGAGGGGAGGGGGAACGGGGTGCGCGCACCCGAGGACGAAGAGCAGCATGGGGGCGGGCTAACGTTCGGCCGACCACGGCGCGAGGCTTCCGGAACCGGGCCATCCTCCCGTCACGCTGTTAGAAAACGAGGTTCGGAGGTGCCGGTTGTTCACTCGCCGCGGCGTGATGGTCTTGATGGCCTCCCTGGTGCCGGGTCTGCTCGTCGGATGCAAGGCCGACTTCGACCCCGAGGCCATCCCGGAGTCGGTCGCTCGCTTCCCGCGGACGCCCATCGCCGGCGACATGACCTCCACCCGGGTGGTGCTGACCTTCTACGTGGCCGACGACAGTCCGGTGACGCTGCGGATGTGGACGGACGAGGGCGTGGTGGTGGACCAGGCGGTGGATCCCAGCGGCGACGGGTTCCACAAGGTCTTCGTGGACGACCTGACCCCCGGCACGACCTACCGCTACGCGGTGTTCTCCGGCGAGGCGCCCGACTTCGAGGACCGGAGCCTGATCGGGCAGGTGCGGACCGCCCCCGACGCCGACGCCCTCGTGCCCGTCACCATCGCGTTGTTGGCGTGCGTGGGGCAGGGCACGGTGCTGCCCGACTACTACCTCCCGGAGGGCTCGGCGGCGCCCACGCCCGAACCGTTCCAGTGGGAGGTGTACACCCACGCGAAGGAGCACGACATCGACGTGCTCGTCCACCTCGGTGACCAGGCGTACCTCGACTTCGTGTGGCACACGGCCGACGGGACGTACGAAGCGTACCTGAACGCCTGGGGCTACTACCACGGCGGTGGATACCGCGACCTGTACCCGCTGGCCGGGCTGTACGCGACCTGGGACGACCACGAGTCGACGGACAACGGCAACTTCGACCCCTGGGACATGACGGCCGAGGACCAGGCGAAGCTCGTCAACGCGCAGGACGCCTGGTTCGCGACGGTGCCGATCGACGCGACGGCGCGGGGTCCCGTGTGGCGCGGCTTCCGGTGGGGCCAGACGGTCGAGGTGTTGCTGCTCGACTGCCGCTACGAGCTCCAGCCGGACCACCAGGTGAGTGAGGAGCAGCTCACCTGGCTCCTCGACCGGATCCGCCAGAGCCCCTGTCGGTTCGTCTGTGTCGCGTCGCCCAAGCCGTTCTCGGTCATCTCCAGCACCACGCCGCTCGCGCAGGACAACATGGAGCGCTGGGAGAACTACCCGCTGGACCGCGACCGCGTGACGGCCTTGCTCGACGAGCTCGACGCCAGGCACGTGATCTTCGTGACCGGCGACATCCACATGAACTACCTCGGGCGGACCCGGCTGAGCGGTGAGGCCACCTCCGACCGCCTGTGGGAGGTGTGCTGCACCTCGGGCAACGTCAACCCGCTCGCCGACAAGCTCGACCCCGCCCAGTTCGAGTTCGTCGACAACAGCCCCCACCTGCCGGTGCTCACGTTCGACCCCGGCGCCGGCACCATCCACGTCGCGTTCCACGCCCGGGACGGCTCGCTGTCCTTCGAGCGCACCCTCGACGACGTGTGAGCACCTCACGGAGTGGACGTGTGGTCGCTTCCCAGCCACCAGGCGACGACGTGGTCGAAGACCTCGCCCATGCCCTCGACGGCGCCGTGCCCCTTCCCGGCGAAGCCGTGGTCGTCGCCCGCACGGCGCTCGTAGGTCGTGTCGCGTCCATCGCGGACCAGCTCGGTGACGAGTAGATCGGGGCTCGCGATGGGGACCGCACGATCCTCGGTCCCCGCCGCGACGTAGACCCGGGCGTCGGTCGCACGCAGGCCCTCGAGCGGACTCGTCGACAGGAAGGACGCCCACCGGCGGTAGGGGTGCCCCCACCACATCGTGTCGGCGTCGGGGTGCGCCACGATGTCGGTCCACGCAGCCCAGATCTCGTCCACGCGTGCCTGGCGACGTTCCAGCGGCTCATGTCGGCGTCCGGGGGCCCACGCCATCGTGATGAGGTCGAAGAGCTGGCTCGGACCGCCACCCGACAGCGAGGCGACGGCGTGGATGCGGGGCTCCACGGCTGCGAGGTGACAGACCACCGCACCACCTTCCGAGTGGCCGATGGCGAGGACCGTGCTGGCGTCGATGTCCTCGCGAGCGAGCGCGGCGTCCAGCGCAGCGCGGTTGGCCTCGACCCAACGGGGCAGGGTGTGCTCCTCCTGGAACATGGGACTCGCGCCCATCGCCGTGCCGTAGACGTCGGGGTGCTGGCCGAAGGAGACGCCTGGCTTCTCGACCACCAGGAGTCGAGCACGGCCATCCAGGCGCCGCAGCAACACGCCGGGAAAGCCGGTGGTGGGATGCCCTCCCCGCACGTCGAACACGGACTGGGCCCCGCTGCCGTCGATCCACAGCGCCAGCGGGAGAGGACTCCCGGTCGCGGGAGGCTGGGAGAGGTACCAGGTGATCTCGCGGCCGAGCGCATCGGTGACGTGGTGCTCGTCGAACGGCACGCCGAGCTGCGCGGCGCTGCGGTCGATGGGCGCCGCCCGCGCCGCGATGATCGAGAGCAGCACTAGATCGCCGGGAACTCGGTGCGCAGCGCGGTCAACGTCGTCGCCACCTTCTCTGCGGTCTGGACGAGCTCCTCGGCGGTGTGCGTGCTCGACAGGAAGAAGCGCAGTCGCGCGGCGTCGTCCGCGACCGCCGGGTACACGATGGGCTGCACGTTGACGCCCTGATCGCGCAGTCGCTGCGACAGGAGCAACGCGTGCATCGAGTTGCCCGTGATCGCCGGAACGACCGCGGAGCCACCCTTCGCGGGCCCGGTGTCCACCCCGCGCTGCACCAGGGCGTCGTGGAACAGCCTGGCGTTCTGCTGGAGCTTCTCGACGCGCCAGGGCTCGGCGAGCATCAGGCGCAGGCTCGCGAGGGCGGCCGTGCCGTTCGCGGGCGTGATGCCCGCGCTGTAGACGAAGCCGGGGGCCGTGTACCGCAGGTAGCGGATGAGGGTCGCGCCGCCGCCGATCCAGCCGCCACAGGACGCGAGCGACTTCGACAGCGTCCCCATCCACAGGTCCACGTCGCGCGGGTCGAGCTGGTCGCGATAGTGCTCGCCGATGCCGCAGCCCGTGGGTCCGCAGACCCCGAAGCTGTGCGCCTCGTCCACCAGCAGCATCGCGCCGTGCTTCCTCTTGAGCGCGACGTAGGCCGGCAGCGTGCACAGGTCGCCGTCCATCGAGTACACGCCTTCCACCAGGATCAGGCACTTCTCGTGGTTCGGTCGGAGGTCCTTGAGGAGCTTGTCGAGGTGCTCGGGATCGTCGTGCCGGAACGCGCGCCGACCCGCGCCGGAGAGCTTGATGCCCTGCAGCAGGGAGTCGTGGATGAGCTCGTCGTGCAGCACCAGATCGGGCGGCTTCATCAGGTGGCCGACGACGTTCACGTTCGTCATGTGGCCCGCCGTGAAGACGAGCGCGTCGTCCACGCCCTGGGCCCGCGCCAGCTCGCTCTCGAGCTCGTGGTGGAAGGGCCGCTCGCCGGACGCGACGCGCGAGGCGCTCACGCTGGTCCCGTACCGGTGGATGGCCTGCTCGACCTCGGCCAGCACGCGCGGATCGCCCGAGAGCCCGAGGTAGTTGTACGAGCTGAAGTTCACGAGCTCACGGCCGTCGACCGTCGTCGTGTTCCGGGCGGTGCCCTGGTGCACGTGGAAGTACGGGTTGGCGATGCCGAGCGCGGTCGCGGCCTCGAGCCGCATGTCGAGGTCCCGGACCTCCGGCCACACGCTCGGATCGACCCACTCGCGCTTGATGACGAGCTTGTCGTCGCCCGCCACCCTGCGAAGCTCGGCGACGGCACCCTCGGCGACGGCCACGACCGCACCGGCGCCGTCGCGGAACACGAAGTCGGCGGCGAAGCGGTCGCTCCCCGGCTCGGGCGGCTCGAAGCGCGCGTCCACCTTCAGCGCCGTGCCCGCCGGCCAGGGCCGCAGCACCACGATCCGACGCAAGGCCACGGGGGTGCCGGCTCGCTCGTACCGCTCCCAGGCGACGAGCGCGGCCATCTGGAACGCGGAGTCGAGCGCCAGCGGGTCCACCGTCCAGCCCTTGCGCGCGGTCTCGGGGATCCAGTCGCCGACGCGGCCCGCCCGGACCTTGCCGCGCACGAAGTCCTCGCCTGCGGCCTCCACGGAGACCATTCCCTGGAGCAGCTTGCCGTGGAACGTCTGGCCGCCACCGTAGAAGGCCTTCACGTCGAGCTTCGTCGGCTGACCGCCGGTCGTCGCGTCCGGGATCTCCACCTCGCCCGCGGGGGCCACGGTCGCGCGGTAACAGAGGACGTCGCGCTCACCGAGCAGCCGGAGCTCGGCGCGGTCGCCGCGGATCGTCGCGCGGAGGCGGACCGGGCTCTTCACGGTCACGCCGGAGAAGAGCTGCACGTCGCGCACCTCGAGCGGCAGCGGCAGCCCGCTGGCCCGCGCGAGCAGGTCGGTCGCCGACGCCAGCGGGAGGACCGGCACACCCTCGATCGCGTGGTCCGCGAGGAAGGGGTGCGAGTCGACGGACAGGACCTCCTCGAACGCATTCGACCGGTTCCACCAGGGCAGCCGGCGACCGAGCACCACGGGGCCGCTGCCGGCGCCGAGCAGGGTGGCGAGCGCCTCGAGGCCCGAGCGGTCGCCCGCGAAGTCCACGCCCTCGGCGCGCATCGCGGCCTGGATGGCCTTGGGGATGGTCGACACCATGGTCGAGCTGGCCCACGGACCGAGCTCGGCCACCACGACGCGCAGGCGCTCGGGCGCGTGCGCCGCGAAACCGGAGACCGCGGCGTTGGCGGCCGCGTAGTGGAGCTGGTGGCGGTTGCCGAAGCGACCGGCCCAGGAGCCGGTGACGAGCGCGACGCGAGCGTCCGGCGCGGCGGCGAGCGCGTTGAACAGCCCCTCGAGCTTGATCCGGCGCGCGAGCCGGGCGCGGTCGGCGTCGACCTCGCCGATGGCGCCGTCGGCGAGCACCCCGGCGGCGTGGACCACCGCCGTGTACGGGCCGTGCGCGGCGCAGGCGGCGATCAGCGCGTCGCGATCGAGCACGTCGGCCGAGACCACCGCGGCGGACTCCGGCGGCAGCGCGGCGACGGACTCCTCGGGAGCACCACGGCCGACGACCACCACGCGGGCCCCGTCGGCGACGAGGCGGGCGGCGAGCTTGGCGCCGATGCCGCGGGTGCCGCCGGTGATCAGCACGACGTCGCCCTGACCGAGCTCGCGGCGATCGGCCTCGATGCGCTCCTGCCCCGAGACCGCGCGTCCCGCCGACGACCAGCGCACGTCGGGCGAGGTGTCCGCGGACACGATCTCCTGCGCGAGGCGCGCGGCCCGGAAGGCGGCGTCGAGGCCCTCGAACCACAGCGTCTTCGCCGGGCGGTCCGGCCACTCGCGGCCCACCGCGCGCACGACGCCGGCGACGGCCTCGGCCCACGGGTCGTCCGCGCGGCACAGCGCGATCACGCCGGGACGGCCACCCACGCGGGCCTGCTCCTCGAGGATCTTCGCGAGCGGCGCCGCGGCGTCGGGCACCGGCGCCTCGCCGGCGAGGACCGCCGACACCGGGGTGGGCTCGTCGAAGTCGCCGAGGTGGATCACGAGGTCCACGGGCTTGCCCGCGCGCCGCGTCACCGTCGCGCCGAGGCCCTTGAGGACCGCGGTCACCTCGGCGTCGCGGTCGCCTGCCACCAGCACGTCGCAGCCCTTGAGCGCGTCCGCGGCGGGGGCCGAGGACTCTGGCAGCGGGCAGGGACGCCACACGGGGGCGTACCAGGACAGCGGCGCCTCGTCGTCGCTCGGGCGCGCGGCACCCCCACGGGCCACCTTCACGTGATCCGCGATGTCGGCCACGGTCGGCCGCGCGAGCAGCAGCTCCTGGGGAAGGCCGCCGAGCCCGGGGAAGGCCTCCGCGAGCCCGGTCGCCAGATCGCCGACCATGAGGCTGTCGAAGCCGAGGTCGTCCACCAGCACCTGATCGGGGCGCAGCGAGGCGCGCGGGTAGCTCGAGACCTTCGCCACCACCGCCGCGACCTTGTCGTACACCTCGTCGGCGCCAACCTCCTCGGGCTCGGGCTCCGCCGGTGGCTGCGCTGCGACCGGTGCCGCGGCCGGCGCGGGCTGTTCCGTGCGCGTCAGCTTCAGCGCGAGCTGGGCGCTGTCCTTGATGGGCCAGTAGGGCTCGCGGGGGAGCACGATCGGCGGCACGCTGGCCGGCGGGAGCGCCGTCGTGACGTGCCGGGTGTCGAGCGATGCGCCGTGCACCCAGAGCCACCCCAGCGTCTCGAGCGCGCTGCGGCCACCGTCGGCGTCGTCGTTCGATGCCAGGGTCAGCACGCCGCGGGACTCGGCGCCCGCACCCTTGCGCGCGAAGCTTGCGAGCGGCCCGCCCGCGCCCACCTGCAGGTACAGGTCGGCCCCCTGGGCGCGGCACTGCTCGAGGAGCGCACCGAACCGGACGGGGGAGGTCGCATGACGCCGGAAGACGTCGATGGCGTCGGCGCGAGAGGCGTAGGGCCGGTCCGCGATGCAGCTCGCGACCACAGGGCCGCTCGGGTCGGCGACGTGGATCGCGTCGATCCAGGGCTGGGCGTCGATGCCCGCGAAGATCGGCGAGTGGAACGCGTGGCTCACCGTGAGCGGCTTCGCGTCGATCCCGGCGGCGGCAGCGCGCTCGCAGGTGAGGCGGACGGCGTCCGTCGCGCCGCTCACGACCACCTGGCTCGGGTGGTTCTCGTTCGCGACGACGGCACCGTCGGCGAGCAGCGGTCGAACGGCCTCCACCGGCGCCATCAGCGCCGCCATCGCGCCCCGGTCGCCCTCGACCGCGGCCATCGCACGACCCCGCAGGGCGGCGAAGCGCACCGCGTCGCGGGCGCTCAGCACACCACCGACGACGGCGGCGGCGAACTCGCCGAGGGAGTGCCCGCCCGCGACCACGGGCTGCACGCCGAGCTGCTCGAGCAGGCGCCAGCAGGCGATCCCCGCGGCGACGAGCGCGGGCTGGGTGTTCGAGGTCAGCGTCAGGTCCGCCTCGGCCTGCGCGGCGTCGACGGGCACCTGCCGGCGCTCCGGCCACAGCAGGTGGGTCAGCGGCACGGGCAGGAGATCGGCGAGGTCCTCCTCCGCCGTCTTCAGCGCCTCGTCGACCACGGGGAAGCGGTCGCGGAGCGCGGCGAGCATGCCGACCCGCTGGGCGCCCTGGCCCGGGAAGAGCAGCGCGACCTTCGGGGCCGCACCGGCGACCCCCGAGGCGAGGCCCCGGGCGGGCTTGCCGGCGGCCACGGCGTCGAGGCCGGCGAGGAGCTCGTCGAGCGTGGACGCGACGATCGCCGCGCGGTGGGCGAGGGACGGACGGACCTCCCAGGCTCGGGCCACCGAGGCCACGTCGTCCGGTCGCTCGCGCAGGGCGGCGGCCGTGCGGGCGGCCGTGCGGCGCAGGGTGTCGGCGTCGGGGGCGCTGATGCGGACGAGCTCGGTGCGGACCGCGTGATCGCGGGGGCGGGTGTCGGGCCCGGTGAGCACGGCGTGCCCGTTGGTGCCGCCGAAGCCGAAGCTCGAGATGCCCGCCACCCGGTCCGTCGTGGGCCAGGATCGCGGGGCGGTGGGGACGCGGAAGGCGCCGACGTCGAGACCGAGCTCGGGCTTGGCCTCGTCGAAGCCGGCGAGCGGCGGGATCTGATCGTGGTGGATGGCGAGCGCTGCGCGAATCAGCCCGGCGACGCCCGCGGACGACATCGTGTGCCCGACGTTGCCCTTCGAGCTTCCGAGCTGCACGTCGTGGATCCGATCGCCGAACGCCTGTCGCAGGCCCATCAGCTCGGTCTGGTCGCCCACGTCGGTGCCCGTGCCGTGGGCCTCGAGGTACCCGAGGCGCGCGGGATCCACCGCGGCGTCCTCCCACGCGTCCCGCACGACCTCGACCTGACCCGCCAGCACCGGCGCCATCGGGCCGTCGCCGCGGCCGTCGTTGTTGATCGCGATGCCGCGGATGACCGCGTACACGCGGTCGCCGTCGCGCTCGGCGTCCTCCAGGCGCTTGAGCACGAGCATGCCGGCGCCGTCGCCCTGGACGAAGCCGTCGGCGCGGGCGTCGAACGGGCGGCACACGCCGCTGCCGCTGATCGCGCCGATGCGCGAGAACGCGATGTAGTGCTCGGGCGTGAGCTGGAGGTACGAGCCGCCCGCGACCGCCGCGTCGATGGCGCCCACCCGCAGCTGCTGGACGGCGTTCGCGACGCCGATCATCGCGGACGCGCAGGCAGCGTCCACCGTGTACGCCGGGCCGTGGAGATCGAGCTCCTGGGCGACGGCAGCCGCGATCATGTTCGAGAGCACGCCCGGCGCCGAGAAGGGCCGGCTCGGCACCACGTTCTGGATCGCGCGCGCGAGGGCGTCGACGTCCTCGGGGGCCTCTCCGAGCGAGCCCGTGGCCATCAGGGTCGCGACGACGCGGCTCGAGACCAGGACCCGGAACTCGTTCGCGGTCACGCCGACGAAGACGCCGGTCTTCCGCGGCATCCGGTCGGGGCTGTACCCCGCGTCCTCGATGGCCTGCAGCGCGATCTCGAGCGAGAGCCGCTGCTGCGGGTCCATCACCTCGACGCGCCGCGGCGGGATGCCGAGGTGCAACGCCGGGAACGATCGGACGTCGTCGATGAAGCCACCCGCCGGGGCGTACGACCGGTCGGTCGCCCTGCGGTTGGTGTCGAAGAACGCCTCGTTCGGCCAGCGATCCGAGGGGACCGGGCTGAAGGCCTGGCGACCTTCCCGGGTCAGCTCCCAGTAGGCGTGGAGATCCGGGGCGCCGGCGAAGCGGCAGCCCATGCCCACGATCGCGACAGCGTGCGATCGCCCTCGTTCTGTCGTCATCCGTCCTCAGCCAGAGGTGCGACCGCCGCGCACGAGGCCGACCAGGTCCGAGATGCGCTGGACCTTGGCGAGCTCCTCGTCCGGGAAGGTGACCTCGATCTTCTCTTCGATGAAGTTGACCATCTCCATCGTCGCGATGGAGTCGAGGCCGAGCGCCTCGATCTTCGTGTCGGCCACGAGGTTGGCGAAGTCGGCCTTGCGCGTCGGGGCGACGGCCACCAGTGCTTCCTGGATCAGGGCCATGATCTCGTCGTTCGTCATCGGGCTCACTCCGAAGGTCGGATGGGATGGGGGCCACCAGTAACCCGCGCGCTCACGCGCGCCCGCAGGTCGGCGGCACCTGGGTGGAGGGAGGAGGGGAGGGGTGGACCCCGGCGTCCGGACGACCCGGGGTGGACCTCCGATCAGGTCCGCAGGGCGGCCTTGGCGCGCGACCACACGGAAGCCGCGACGTGCTTCACGAGCGTGACGCGATCACCGCTGGCGCCGAACGAGCGGTCGTCACCGTCGAGGCGCTCGCGGAGGTACATCTCGCGCGTCTTGCGGCGCTGGAGCTTGCCCGAGGAGGTCTTGGGGAGGCTGCCCGGCTTGAGGCAGACGACCTCGCGCGTGGACAGGGACAGCTCGCGCTGGACCGCCTTCTTGACCTCGTCGATCAGCGCGGCGTGGTCCTGCTCCTTCGTCTCGAGGACGACGACGAGCTCCTCGCCGATCTCGCCCGGGACGCTGAACGCGACGACGTTGCCCTTGCGCACGCCCTCGACCTCCGCCGTGGCCCACTCGACCGCCTGCGGGTGGACGTTGCGCCCGTTGACGATGATCAGGTCCTTGATGCGCCCGGTGACGAAGATCTCGCCCTCGTGGAGGAACCCGAGGTCCCCGGTGCGGAGCCAGCCGTGACGCCAGGCGGCGGCGGTGGCCTCGGGGTTGTTGAAGTACCCGGGGGTCACGGAGGGGCCGCGGTGACAGATCTCGCCCTCGAACCCGTCCGGCAGCGGCTGGCCGTGCTCGTCGAGGACGGCCACCTCGTGGCCCTGGAACGGGATGCCGCAGGAGACGTGCTCGGCGGAGGCCCTGCCGTCGACCGCAGGCTGGATGCGGCCGGTCTCGGAGAAGCCCTCGGCGTCGATCGTGAGCGTCCGCATCTCGTCCGTCGCCGGCTTGAGCGCGATGGCGAGGGTGGCCTCGGCCATGCCGTAGGCGGGCATCACCGCGTTGCGGGGCAGCGAGCAGTGCTTGGCGAACAGGTCCGTGAAGTCGCGCATCGTCTGCGGCTTGATCGGCTCGGCGCCACAGCCCAGCACCTTCACGCAGGACAGGTCCCAGTTCTGCAGGTCGGACTCGGTGACCCGGCGGGCAGCGAGCGCGAACGCGAAGTTCGGCGCGAAGGAAGCGGTGCCCCGGTGGCGGTGCAGGGTGTCGAGCCACACGCTCGGACGCTTGATGAAGCGCATCGTCGGGATGAAGACGATGGGGATGCCCCAGCAGATGGGCGCGATGACGAAGCCGATCAGGCCCATGTCGTGGTAGAGCGGCAGCCAGCTGACGCCCTTGTCGCCGCGCTCGGGGGAGATGCGCAGCCCCTCGTGGACGATGCCGCGGCTGTTGGCGACGAGCGAGGCGTGCGTCACCATGACGCCCTTGGGGTCGGCGGTGGAGCCGCTGGTGTACTGCAGGAAGGCGAGATCGTCGGGAGTGATCTCCGGGTAGATCGGGGTGCCCTCGGCCTCGCGGAGCTTGTCGACGGTCACGAGCTGCTCGAGCGTCGGGACCTTGTCGACCAGCGCCCAGAGCACGTTCTGCAGGCGAGACGACGCGACCAGGATCCTGGCGCCCGCGCTCTCGAGCACCTTGGCGGTGCGGTCCGCGTAGGCGTCGAGGTTGCCGAAGGACATCGGCGGGTACAGCGGGACCGGCACCACACCGACGCGCACCGCCGCGAGGAAGGACAAGACGAAGTCCTCGGGCTCGATCACGATCAGGCCGAGCCGATCGCCCTTGCCGAGCCCCATCGCCTGCATCGCCGCCGCCCGACGCGCCGTCTCCTCGCCGATCCGCGGGAAGTGGTACGAGGTCTCCTTGCCGGCGAGATCCTGGAACACGAACCCATGATCCGGGTAGAACTGGCCGATCTCGGCGATGGCCTGGGCGATCGTGGTGAATTCCGGGGTCGACTGCATGGTGCTCTCCTCGGAACCGCGTGGTGCGCGGTGGGCTCGGGCCGGTGGCCCGGCGGGGTTCGTGGCGGATGCCGATGGGGAAGGAACGTACGTGGGGGGTGCCCCGCAGTCGCTTACGCCTGATGGCACGACCTGGAGGCGGCCTCAATCTAGGCAGCTGCAGTTCCCCCCGCAAGGAACGCCTTCGAATTTTCCCAGGTTGGGCGCCGATACTATTCTGACCAGCCGGTATGTTTGGTCTGTGTCGAATACTGACCGGTCAGTCGGTCCTCGATGGTCGGCGTGTGTCCGCCGGCGGCTGGGGCCGGAGCCTGCGCCGGGTGGTCGTCGGCGGGGCCGCGGTGTACGATGGCGGCGCCGTGTGGCCGCCTCCGGAGGGACTCCGAACAGATGTCCGGCAATCTCGTGCTCCTGTACCTGGCGGGAGGCGTCGGATCGTGCCTCGGCATGCTCCTGCTGTTGTACAACCTGGTCGCGGCGGTGTTGTTCCTCCGGGAGGACACCGAGGAGAGCTCGAGCGGCCTCGCGAAGGCCGCCTGGGGTCTCGGTCTGCTCGCGCTGTTCCTGTGGTGGACGCCGTGCGTCGGGTCCGTCGTGGCCCTGCTCGCCATGATCCTGGCGCGCGTCGAGCGAGGCCGCATCTTCCGTGACGAGGCGCCGCTCGCCGGCGCGACGCCGGTGCGGATGGGCAACGTGGACGGCGGCATCACGCTGCTGCTGCAGTTCCTGCTCTTCGTCGGGATCGTGGCGTCCGCACTCTCGGCCTCCTGACCGACGCGGAGGTCGGAGGGGCCGAGGGCGGTCGCCGGGACCTCAGTAGGTCTCGTACCAGTCGAAGTCGTCGGTGTTCAGCTGCGCCGCGCCACCGAACTGGGTCACCGGCCCGATGAAGTGGACGCAGTCGCCCATCTGCAGCGAGGTCGACGTGCTGCGGAGCTGGGTGGTGTACGACCCGTAGGTGTAGTCGTAGCAGAGGGCGCTGCCGCCGCAGCCGGCGCCCGCCGAGGTCAGCTCGCCCCAGACCTCGACCACGTCGAGCCCGTCGGCGGTCCAGGTGACCTCGTGGCCGTCCATGCCGTCCACCACGTAGACCGGCTGGCCCGTCTGGTTCACGGCGAAGTTGCTCAACGCCGTGACCTCGGGGGTGCCCTGGTAGTTCTGGACCTCGGTGACCGTGAAGCTGACGACGTCGCCCGGGTGCAGGTTGTTGGGGTCGAAGCCGATGTCGCCGCGGTAGGCGTACATCCCGCCGTCGCGGTCCGCGAACCAGAAGCTCACCTGGTTGTTCGCGGGGGTCGCCGGCACGTACCCGCGGGCGGTGATCACGGCGTTCGCGACCGGCAGGTTCACGGGCGTCGCCCCGGCCGTGGCCGCGAGCGCGGCGTTGCGGACCGCCAGCACGCCCGCGTTGTGGACGTAGTTGGTCGTCGTCACGGACGCGAAGTCGGCGATCGGGTGGCCGCTCCAGGGCCCGGGCACGCTCGGCCCGGCGGCGCAGTTGTGCGGCACGCCGGTGTCCGTGTCGGCGTCGGTGTCCGCGTCGGTGTCGCTGTCCGTGTCGGCGTCCGAGTCGGCGTCGGTGTCGCTGTCGGTGTCGGCGTCCGAGTCGGCGTCGGTGTCGCTGTCCGTGTCGCTGTCGGTGTCGCTGTCCGTGTCCGCGTCACTGTCGTCGACGGTGTCGGTGTCGGTGTCGGTGTCCTTCACCATGGGCCAGCAGGCCGTCAGGGCGAGGAAGGGGAGGATCCGGAGCGAGCGTTCGACGGACATCGGGTCACCTGGTGGCGAAGAAGGTGGTGATGAGCACGCCCGAGAGCACCGCGGTGCCGATCGAGGCGACGTAGGTTCCGTTGGTGAGCGAGCGCCCACCGGGGGTCGGGTTGTCGTCGTACGACAGTCTGGTGATGGCTGCCGTCCCGTATAGCCCGGCGGCGACCCCGCCGGAGGCGACCCCGGCCCACAGCAGCGCCTTGCTCTGGTGGACGGGCTCGGGCGCGGGCATCGGGACCGGCTCGGGCGCGGGCATCGGCAGCTCGGCGACGGCTGGCTCCGGCGCCGGGGCAGGCGCCACCTGGGGCTCGGGCGCGGCGCTCGGGGCGAGACCGAGATCGGGCCAGCCCGCGGTCACGTAGCGGGTGGCCAGCAGGCCCTCGGTCCCCACCACCTGCAGGACGTACGGGCCCGTCGCCGGTCGGTCGCTCGCCTTCGTCCCGTCGATGCGCAGATCGAGGTCCGCCGGGGTGGGCAGACGCTCCACCGGCGCCGCCCGCCGGGCCGCTTCCCACGCGACGGCCACGCGCCCACCCTCCGGGGCGATGGTGGTCGACAGCTCGTGCTCGGGGACGAGCCGCGCGGACGCCTCGAGCGCGAGCCGGGCGTTCTCGTCGTCGCCCGATACCATCAGGCGGATGCCGCGGGAGCGGTGCAGGGCCGCCGCGAGCTCCGGGCTGACGACCTGATCGACGCAGCCGAGGGTGGCGATGGCCTCGTCGGTGGCCTTCTCGAAGGCGTCCTGATCCATGACGGCGAAGTTGACCAGCGCGTCGTCGAGGCTCGACGCCACCTTCGCCGGGGACACGGGCTCGGGGCAGTCCTGCGCGAGGGCCGCCACCGGACAACAGAGGAGCGCGACCAGGGAAGTGCGCACCAGGCCGGACAGGTAGGGGGAGGGCATCCTTCGCTCCACGTGGTTGGACAGCGCCCGCGTATGCGATACCCAGGGGCGGCGACCGGCATCGACTTGTAACAGACTGATCCCGGCGCGCCAGACGCCGGCTCGGGGGGGTCGATGAGCTTGTTCAGCGGGTTCGCGGTCCGTGTCCGCGTCGGTGGGGTCGCCGTGGTGACCCTGGCGCTCGGCCTCGCGTGCGGTGGGCTGGACGTGAACCTGGACGACAGGATCGTCGTGGACACGGACGTGCCGGTGGACGTCGACCCGGAGGCCAACGCGACGGACGGCGACACGGACGAGCCGGCGACCCCCGCGGAGGGGGACACCGACGCGGCGGAAGGGGACACCGACGAGCCCGAGCCGACGCCTGTGGCGGAGCCGGAACCGCAGCCCGCACCCTCGCCTTCGCCCGCGCCGGAGCCGAAGGCGGCGCCCGATCCGAAGCCCGAGCCGAGGCCCGAGCCGAGGCCCGAGCCCAAGCCGGCGCCGAGCTCCGCCGCCAGCGGTGGCCCGACCGGGATGGTGCAGGTGCAGGGTGACGCGACGGTGGCGTTGGTGTCCGGCAGCGGGAACCGGGTGACGGTGCCCGGCGAGGTCCCGGTCGGCGTCTACAACATCGAGGCGACGTTCCCGGGCTCGGCACCCGTGCTCGCGGGGAAGGTCAAGGTCACGCCGCTCGGCGCCACGATCAGGTGCAACCCGAAGATGGGCATCTGTCGTCCACAGTGACCGGGGTGTCTTCCGCGCCCGACGACGGTATCGTACGGGGGTCGCGGAGGTCTTCATGACGAGCTGGCGTGTCGCGCCCTGGATCGGGGTGCTGTCGTTGTCCTGTGCAGGGCCCGAACAGCACGGTGTGGACGACGTCTCGCCCGCTGTCGGGTGGCCCGAGCTGCCGGTCGAGGAGGGGACGGGCCGCGCCTTGCGCTCCGTTCTCTCCGTGGCGCTCGCGCCAGGCCTCGTGCCCGGCGAGACCGCGACGTACACCGTGTCCGGCGCCGACCCCGGGGAGACCGTGTTCCTCGGGGGCTCGCTCCACGGGACCGGCGGCGGACCCTGCCCCGCGCTGCTCGGCGGGCTCTGCGTCGACCTGGTTCCGCCGCTCGTGAACCTCGGGAGTGCGGTCGCGGACGGCTCGGGCGTGGCGACGATCTCCGGACCCGTCCCCGCGATCCCCGTCGGGGCAGAGGTGTCGGTGCAGGCCGTCGCGCGCCGCGGCGCCGGGGGTGCGACCTCCGTGAAGTCCGACGCCCGCACCGACACGGTCCATGCGCCGTGGGTCAGCGGGCTGGCCTCACGCCCCGTCAACACGACCTGCCTCGCGCCCCCCGACGGTCCGGTCCACGATCGGTCTCTCGGGGTGCAGCGAGCGTTCCCGCTGCTGACCTTCGACAAGCCCGTGGAGATGCTCCAGCCGCCCGGGAACGCCGACGAGTGGTGGATCGTCGAGAAGACGGGCCGCGTCTGGCGCTTCGCGGACGACGACGCGACGACCACGATGGACCTCGTGATCGACCTGTCGGCGGTGGTGTACAGCGCGCCGCAGGAGATGGGGCTCCTCGGGATGGCCTTCCACCCGGACTTCGAGCTGAACGGGCAGGTCTTCCTGTCCTACAACGTGTACGACGGGACCAACTACTACGACGAGATCCACCGCTACACGTCGCTCGACGGTGGGCTCACGCTGGACCCGACGACCGACGAGATGGTGCTCTCGATCCGCGACCCGTTCAACAACCACAACGGGGGCAAGCTGGCCTTCGGGTGGGACGGGTACCTGTACTACGGGGTGGGCGACGGAGGCAGCGCCGGCGACCCCGCCAACCGGGCGCAGAACACGAACCAGCTGCTCGGCAAGATGCTCCGCTTCGACGTCGACGGCGGCATGCCCTACGCGATCCCGCCGGACAACCCGTTCGCCGACGGGGTCGGCGGCTTCCCCGAGATCTATGCCTGGGGCATGCGCAACCCCTGGCGCTGGTCCTTCGATCGCGCGACCGGCGATCTGTGGGTGGGCGACGTCGGGCAGGCGCTCTGGGAGGAGGTCGACCTGGTCGAGCTCGGCGGCAACTACGGCTGGGACTGGCGCGAAGGCTTCGTCTGCTACACCGCGGGCTGCGAGAGCATCCCCGGCCTGGTGGATCCCGTCGTCGCCTACGACCCGCGCGGCTCGGCCGCGATCATCGGCGGCTTCGTCTATCGCGGGACCGCGCTCCCCGACCTCGTGGGGACCTACGTCTTCGCCGACTACTACACGAACCGCATCGACGGCATCGTCTATGACGGGCTGGGGGAGCCCTCCATCACCACCCTGGCGAACGTGGCGGGCTTCCGGCCGTCGTCCTTCGCCGAGGACGCCGAAGGGGAGCTGTACGTCCTCGAGTACACCAACGAGGTGTGGCGCATCGTGCCGCCCATCGGCAACCCGCCCGTGGACGACTTCCCCATGCTGCTCTCGGAGACCGGCTGCGTCGACCCGAACGACCCCACGGTGCCCGCCGCCGGCCTGATCCCGTTCGAGCCGAACAGCAAGCTGTGGTCGGACGGCGCGGTCAAGACCCGCTGGATGGCGATCCCCGACGGGCAGACGGTGACCATCGGGTCGGATGGCGACTGGGACTTCCCGGTCGGCAGCGTGCTGATGAAGGAGTTCCAGATCGGCGGTCAGCGTGTCGAGACCCGGCTGCTGGTGCGTCACGACGACGGGAGCTGGGCCGGGTACGCCTACGCCTGGGACGCGGGCGAGACGGACGCGACCCTGGTGGAGGGCGGTGCGACCGTGCCGACGGCGTGGGGCGACTGGCGCATCCCGTCGACGGCCGAGTGCCTGCAGTGCCACACGGACGCGGCGGGGCGGACGCTCGGTCCCCGCACCGAGCAGCTGAACCGCGACCTCGACTTCGGCGGCACGACGGCCAACCAGGTGCACACGCTCGCGAGCATCGGCTGGTTCACGGACGCGCCCGCGGAGCACCCGGATCTGCTCGCCGCGCTGCCCGATCCGCTGGTGGCAGGCGACGTGGAGGAGCGCGCCCGGTCGTACCTCGACGGGAACTGCTCGCACTGCCACCGGCCCAACGGCCCGGGCCAGGGTGACCTGGACTTCCGGTTCACGACGGCGGATCCGGGCGGCTGTGGCCTCCCGCCCACGTCGGGCGACCTGGGTGTGGTGGGCTCGCTGGTCATCGACCCGGGTGACCACGCGAACAGCGTGATCTCGCTGCGGATGCACGCGCTCGACGCCAACCGCATGCCGCCCCTCGGTTCGGCCGTGGTCGATCCGGTCGGCACCGGGCTGGTGGACGCCTGGATCGACGCGCTGACGGCCTGTCCTCCCTAGTCTCCCGGATCACGATTCCTCGGTGGAAGTATCCACAAGGATGTCGGCGGACAGTTCCTGGCCCCCGCCCGGGTGAGGGTGGGGCGTGCGTATCCTGCAGATCACCGACACCCACCTGGGCGCCGTCCGCGCGGTCCGCGGTGCGCCTCGTGGCTGGCGGCGCGCGGACGACCACCTGGAGGCCCTGCGCGCGGCGTTGCGTGCCGGCCGCCAGCTCGGAGCGGAGGTGGTGCTCCACTCGGGCGATCTGTTCGACCGCTCGCGGCCGCCGACGCGCGAGGTGCTCCGCGCCGAGGAGGTGCTCCGCGACGCCGCTCGCTGGGCGCGCGTGATCCTCATGCCCGGGAACCACGACCGACGGGGTCTGTCGCGCTGGCTGCCGCACCCCTCGCTCGAGGTGTACGACCGGCCTGCCCGCGTGCGGATCGGGGACGTCCGCCTCGGGCTCGTCCCGTTCCACCGCCGGGCGGAGGGGTTCGCGGACGCGGCGCGAGGGCTGGGCGAGGTGGACCTGCTGGTCGCCCACCAGGCGTTCCACGGGGCGCGGGTCCCGGGGCTCGTGTTCCGCGAGGGAGCACAACCCGACACGCTCGGTGAGCGGCACCTCCCGCGCGGCACCCGCTGGATCGCCTGTGGCCACCTCCACCCGCGCCAGGTCGTCCCGCTCGGCGAGGCGATCGTGGTGCAACCGGGCTCGACCGAGCGGACCTCGTGGTCCGAGCGGGATCAGGTGAAGGGGGTGGCCCTGTGGGATCTGGAAGCGGAACGACCGTGGACCTTCCTCGATCTCCCGTCTCGTCCCATGGTCGATGTCGACGGGCCGGACGCGCTCGAGCGCGTGGTCCCCGGGGCGCTCGTGCGGGTCGCGGGCGTCCCCGAGGAGGAGGTCCTGGCGCGCGGCGGCTGGCTCGACGGCTCCGGCTTCGATCGGTCGCGAGCGGCGCCCGTGGCCGCCGAGCCAGAGCAGCTCTCGCTCTACTGACTACCCGAGCGTCCGTCGCAGCCAGCGCTCGGCCTCGGTGGCGGCCGGGGCGGACCAGGCGTGCAGCTGCACCATGACGGTGCGCTCGTCCTCGTCCGCGCGCTCCACGCGCAGCTCGGTCCCCGCCTGGCGGTACGGACAGAGCATCACCGACCGGCGGATCTGCTCGAGGTCGTCGGCGCGCAGCGGTGCCTGGCGGGTCGCGCGCACCCGGACCGCCTGGGTGCGTCGGGGTGAGGAGACGACCAGGGTGGCGAGGTCGAGCCGGTGCGCGGGGACCCAGACGGTGGCGCCGTCCGCGCGCCTGAGGCGCAGCCGCAACAGCCCGGCGTGCTCCACGGTCCCCGTGGTGTCCCCGATCCCGATCCGGTCGCCCTCGCGGACCTTCGCGGACAAGACGAGCACCATGCCCAGGACGGCGCGCACCGCCTGCTGGGCGCCCACGACCGCGGCGGTCGCGAGGAACAGCGCGAGCGCGAGCCCGCCGAGCAGCGGCACGGTGTCGAGCAGGCGCCTGGCGGCCAGCACCGTCACACCTGTCGCGATCACACCGATGGCCACGGCGCGAGCGCCGATCAGCCGGCGGTCGATGTCGAAGCCCGAGTCACGCGCTGCCCGCGCCAGCCGGACACCCAGCGCATACAGCCCGACGCCCCCCGCCACCAGCAGGCCGAGGCCGAGCAGGGAGCCCGCGTCGAGCAGCTCGCGCAGCCGCCGCACGTCGGTGCTCACGTGGTCCGCCAGCGCGTCGATGCCCGGCACCACGACCACCGGCGCGACGACCGGCGTGACCACCGTCGCTGGAGGCGTGGGCGCTGGCATGGGCGGGGGTTCGGGTTCGGGTGCCGCGACCGGCTCGGGCGGGGGCTTGGGGGCCGGGCGAGGTCTCGGGCGCGGCGCGGGCTCGGGGGGCGGAGCGGGCTCGGGTGCGGGTTCTGGGGGCGGCGGCTCCGGGGTCGCCGGCGTGGGCTCCGCCACAGCGGGCTCGGCGGTCGGCTCGGGCGCCGGTGCGTCGGTGGCCGCGGGCTCGGGATCTGCGACGGGAACCGGCTCCGGGAGCGGTGCGGGCTCCGGGTCGGGGTGGGCCGGTCGGGCGAGGGCGGCGGCGACAAACAGGATCACGCGCCACCTCCCGGCAGCAGCCCCATGTCGACCAGCTCGCGGCGGATGGAGGGGACCAGCCGCGCGGAGAGCGCGTACCCGTGAGAGGCGCCGTCTCGGGGCTGGAGCAGACCCGCGTGCACCAGGAAGCCCAGCCGGCTCTCGACGGTCGCCTCCGTGCGCGCCACCAACGCGGAGAGGTCCGACGCGTTCATCGGTCCGAACCGGGCGATGGCGGCCAGCACGGCCAGGACGTCGTCGCCGAGCTGCGCCACCACCGGGAGCTCCGGCGAGGACGGCGTACCCGCGCGCAGCGACTCGCCCTCCGCCTCGAGGGCCTGGAGGTGGAGGAGGGCGGCGGTCCCGGGGTTCCCGCCCGACGCGCGCGCGAGCGTCCGGAAGTAGAGCTCGCGGTCACGGCCGGGGCGGACCATGCTCGCGGCCCGCGCGCCCAGCCCTCGAGGCCGGTAGTCGATGTCCACGCCGCCCAGCACGGCGCGCTGCTCGAAGATCGCGAGCAGCGCCTGCCAGTCGAGCGGCTCGAGCCGGACCACGCGGCGGAACACCCGCCGGAGCGGCACGAGCTCGTCCATGAGCGCGAACGCGCAGCCGTCCATCGACACCAGCCAGCGCGTCCGCGGCATGCTCCGGTCGATGATCTGCAGGAGCAGCTCGAGCTCTCCCACGCCCCGGACCGAGGGCTCGAGCCAGCACTCGAGGTCGTCCACGAGCACCACGGTGGACTCGCGCGCGAGGGCGTCGATCACCGCGGCCTCGTCGGGCCCACAGCCGAGGACCGTGGCGAGGGCGCGCACGGGACCGTCGCTCCGGGACGAGAAGGCCGGATCGAGCCACAGCACGCGGGGCCCGACGAGCTGACGCTTCACCATGTTCACGATGGAGGTGCGTCCCGCGCCCTCCGCGCCGAGCAGCACGGTGGACGGGTGCGTCGCGTCGCGGGCGGACAGCGTGTTCAGCAGGTCGTCCAGCAGGCCCGCGCGCGCCACGAACTGACGCCGCTCGGTGACCGGGGAGGGGGCGGTGACGCGCGCGTAGACCATGGGGATGCCGCGGGCCTCCTCGGTCGGCCGGCAGGTGGCGAGCCACTGGCGGATCCCGGCGGCGTCGAGGCGCTCGTGGCCCGTCCGGATCCGGTGGTCCCGGACGGCGGCCTGATCGCCGAGGGCGCGCGCGACGCCCTGCAGCACCCGCCCCCGCTCCACGGCGGCGTCGACCACCCGCCGGCCCGCGTCCCCGAGCCTCCGGAGCTGGGAGCGGACCCGGCGCCTCGCGAGCGTCTCGCCGTCCGACAGGGTGAGCCCCCGGAGACGGGTCGTGGCGCGCTCGGTGAGCGCCGCGAGCTGTTCGCCCGAGGCCTCCCACGCAGCGACCAGCTGCTCGTCGAGCTGGCGGACCCTGCGGACTCCCCGCCGGATCGCGTCGCGCACGACCTGCTCGCGCTCCTCGTCGCTCGCGAAGCCTCCGGTCGCCGCCAGCTCGGCGCCGTATCGGGCGACCGTGATGGCTTCGCGCACCCGGCTCTCGGCCGAGGCCACCAGCTCGGCGACGGGGTTCATCGCAGCGTCGACCGCGGGGAGCACGTCGTCGTGCATGGCGGCTTCCACGAGCGAGCGGAACGCCACGTCCACGACGGCCACGTCGGAGGGCCGCTGGGCGCCCTCGACGCCCCACACGACCGGGACACGCTCGGGCGCCTTCTGCACCACCTCCGCCAGCTCCGCCACCAGCGGTCCGGGCTGGGTGCCGCGGCGGAAGCGGGCGCTGGCGCGCCGCAGCGCGTTGGTGTGGGCCACCGTCAGCACCTCGTCGCACCCGGCGGTGACGGCGGCGAGCTGCTGCTCGGGGCTCTGCCCCTCGGCGACCCGCTCGAGGACGGTCTCGAGACGCGTCGCGACGGCCTGGAGCGTGGGCAGCAGCGTCTCCCGGCAGGTGGCCATCGGCTGGCGGGCGCGTCGGTCGAGCGAGGCGCGCAGCCGTCCCACGAAGGTCTCCGCGAGCAGCGCGGCCCCCAGCGTGGCCTCGGCGGCGGCGGCGCGCTCCCGCCAGGCGACACCGTCCGAGCGCAGCCGCTGCACCGCCTCGCCGATGCGGGTCTCGAGGTCGGCGAACCGCAGGTGCCGCTCGGGGAGCGCAGGCCCGCCGGCGGCGGCGAGCTGCTCGACCGCCTGCTCCACCCCCAGGCGGAGCGCCTCGTTCAGGTGGGCGCCCGCCCCCTCGGCCCAACCGAGGGCGATGGTGGAGGCGCCGTCGGGGTCGGGCTGACGCTCCCCCTGGGAGACCTGGCGGGCGAACGCCAGGGTGGCGGCGTGAGCGCGCCACGCGCCGGCGGCCACGTCGACCACCGCGTCCGCGAGGCGGGGCTCGAGGGCGATCCGCAGGACGAGCCGGGCGGGCACCCTGCGGGTCGGCGTCCGGCCGAACAGGCGCTGAACGAGAGGTGCCGGGTTGGTCCATCGCCGCAGCCGGGTGCCGAGATCTTCGTTGGCGCTGGCCGATGCGCTGCCCAGCGGCACGATCACCTCGGCGGGGACCTCCATGATCTCGGCCACCACCGCGTCGAACAGCAGGGCAGCCGCCTGCTCCACGCGGCCGGCCTCCCACGCGGGCTGGGCCAGGACCTTCGTGACGCGCTGCAGGCCGTCGCGCTCGTCGGCGCGCGGCTGGATCTCGGCGGCGCGCACCGCGAGCGCCATCGCCAGCGGCTCGAGCTCCTGGCGCACGAAGTCCTCGACCCGCTGCGCGCTGGCTCGTTCCACCCGCAGCGACAGCTCCTGCAGGATCGGGTCCTCGAGCGTGGTGGACACGGGCTCTGCGGCGCGCGCGGGCGTCGCGGGTGCCGCGGGCAACGGCGCTGTCTTGAGGGCGACGGGGCCGGCCTGCTCCGGGGGTGCGTGCTCCGCGCCACGCGCCTCTCCCGCCCGCTTGAGCCCCACGCTCATCGTGATGGGACCGATCAGCAGGTTCAGGGCGACGAGGGCGACGCCGAGGCCACGGATCGGGTCGGCCAGCTCCGGGATCTTCTCCGCCGCGAGCAGCACCAGCCCGAGCGTGACACCCGCCTGGGGGAGGTAGGTCAGCCACGCGTTGTCGCGCACCGAGGCATCCTCCGTGCCCGCCCAGGCCCCGAACCTGGCGGCCACGCCGTAGGCCCCCGCTCGCAGTGCCACGAGCGCCAGCGCCAGGGGCAGGATGGCGACGGTGGAGCGCAGGTCGACGGCCGCGCCCGCTGCCGTGAAGAACACGACGAAGACTGGCAGCGCGATGCGCTCGATGGGTTCCAGCAGCTCGTGGCCGTAGGGGGAGAAGTTGCGGACCACGAAGCCGGCGACGATGAACACCAGCAGCACCTCGAGGTGCAGCAGGCGGGAGAACTCGCTCACCAGCAGGATCGCGACCAGCGCGCTGAACAGGGGCTCGGCTCCGACCCAGCGGAAGTAGGCGACGAACAGGCCGCCGACGACGAGCCCGGCGATCACCGAGTACCCGAGCTCGCCCACGAGGTGCGTCAGGACGTGCGTGTCGAAGTGGTGCCCGCCGAGCACCGTGTGGGAGACCGCGATCGCGACGGCGAGGCAGGTCACGACCACCAGGTCCTTCACGACCGCCGTGGCGAGCAGCAGGTCGGCGAGACGGCCGCGCGCCTGCAGGTCGTTGATGACGGCGAGCACGATCGCTGGTGAGGTCCCGATGCCGAGCACGCTGACGATCAGGGCGAGGACGGCCTGCTCGCTGGTCTCGTGCACGCCGAGCAGCCCGAACGTGCGCTCCGCCAGGAACAGGGGCACGCCCACCACCAGCGGCAACAACGCCACCTTGGCGCCCACGGTCGTGACGAGGGTGGGGAGCACCTTCCGGATCGCCGGCAGGTTCAGCTCGAGCCCGGCGCTGGTGGCGATGAGCCCGAGCGCCAGGGTGTTGAACGTCGCGAGCTCGCTGACCACGCGGTCCGACAGGATGTTCGCGGCCTGTGGCCCCACGAGCACACCGGCGAGGATGTATCCCGTCACCTTCGGCAACCCGGCGCTCGCGCCGAGCTCGCCCACCGTGAAGGCGGCGAGCAGCACGAAGCCGCACGCGGCGAGCGTCAGCGGGTCGGCGGCGCCCGCCGTCTCCTCGACCCGCAGCCACCGCACGCCCCACATCATCAGCAGGGCGGCGACCAGCACCAGCACGCGTCGCAGGATGCTCGGCGGCGGCGCCTGGTCCTGCGGCTGGGCGTCGTGGCTCATGTGGGCTGCTCCGACGCCCGGTGCGCGATCTCGCCGGCGTCCGCGAGGACACGACGGACGGTCGGGTAGCCCACGAGATCGGAGACCAGCAGCCCGAGGAGCCCGACGGTCAGCGCCAGCGCGGCATGGTTCGGGAACACCTGGCTGAAGTTGGCGGCGATCGCCACGCCGAGCGCCCCCTGCGGGATCAACGCGGCGCCGAGGCGGTGCGCGCGGGGGAGGCGAGGGAAGAGGCGCGGCGCGAACCAGGCGCCCAGCCGGAGCGCGGCCACCCGGATCCCGAGGTACACCGCGACCACCCCCCACGCGAGGAGCGGTGGCGCCGTCCACATCGCGGACGCCAGGACGACGATCGCGACGAGCGCTGGGGCCTCGATGCGCTGGAGCGCCTCACCGACGGCGTCCGCCTGGCTCGACACCAGCGACGCCGTGAGGCCGGCGATCATGCCCGCCAGGAGCGGGGAGACCCCCATCCCCACGGCGATCCCGCTGGCGAAGGTGATGATGGCGACGGTGGCGAGGAACGCGCGCTGGTCGTTCCCCCAGCGCCCCACGAAGAGCGTGAACAGGATGCCGCAGGCGACCCCGGCGCCCACCGCCGCCGCCAGCCACTCCGCCGGCGTCAGGTCGAGCTCGCTCTGTCGTGCCCTGGCCAGCGCGAGCGTCAGCCCGAGGACGCTGACCGCGACGTTGCCGCTCGAGACGGCGAACGTGTGGAGCAGCTCCCGCACGGGGCCGCGAGCGCCTGCGCGATCCGCCAGGAGTCCCACCAGGTGTGCGTCGGAGACGCCGGCCACCGAACCGAGGGCCAGCGCGGGCACGAGCGCGGTCCAGGGGTCGTGGATGCCGAGCAGGATCACGAGCGCGCCGTAGCAGGCTGCGGTGACGGCCCCGACCACCACGAGCGCGCTCACCAGCCCCGCCTCGAGCCCGCGGCTGCGCGAGAGCTGGCGCCGGAGCATCAGCCCCATCCCGAAGCCCACGAGCCCCAGCACCAACGACAACATGGGTTGGAGCGCCGCCAGGATGCGCGCATCCACGATCCCGAGGCCGACGGGTCCCACCGCGAGCCCCACGAGCACGTGCACCCCGCTCGTGGGCAGCACGAGCCAGCGGCGCAGCCACCGCAGCGCACGATCCGCGGCGAAGCTGAACACCAGCACGACGACGAGCGCGAGGGTGGTGGACATGCGTGGGGTGGATTCTCGAAGTGTCGGGCCAGTCTCGGCGAAGGCGGGGCGGGGGACAAGCGCCCGTCCGGGTTCGTCGCGGCTGCAACACCGCTGTTGCACCTGTATCGACAACCTGAAACAGAGTCATGTGCAGGTCCGGTCCTGGCGGGCGATCTCCGTTGGTACGGAAGCTGCAGTCGTTCTGGACGACAGGAGCCAACCATGGAAGTCCGTGCCTTCTTCGAGCCGAGAACCTCCACCCTCACCTACGTCGTGTGGGACCCCGAGACGCGAGACGCGGTCGTCATCGACCCCGTCCTGGACTACGACCCCGCCGCGGTCAAGATCGAGACCGTGTCCGCGGAGCAGGTGCTGTCCTTCGTGGAAGAGCAGGGCCTCAAGGTCCACTACCTCATCGAGACCCACGTCCACGCCGACCACCTCACGGGCGCCCTGGCGCTCAAGGAGAAGCTCGGCGCACGCACGGTGATCGGCGAGCACATCACCGAGGTGCAGTCCACCTTCGCCCCCATGTTCGGGTGGAACGGCACCTTCCGCGCCGACGGCAGCCAGTGGGACGTGCTGGCACGCGACGGGCAGCCGCTCCAGGCCGGATCGCTCACGCTGATCCCCATCCACACCCCGGGGCACACGCCCGCGTGCGTGACCTGGCGCGTCGGCGACGCCCTGTTCACCGGTGACACGCTGTTCATGCCGGACTTCGGCACCGGCCGCTGCGACTTCCCCGGGGGGAGCGCGGAGGCGCTGTACGACAGCATCACGCGGCTGTATGCGCTGCCCGACGACACCCGGGTGTTCGTCGGTCACGACTACCAGCCGGGCGGCCGCGAGCTCGTGTACGAGACCACGATCGGTGCGTGCAAGGCGCAGAACAAGCAGCTGCGTGGCGACACCGCCCGCGACGAGTTCGTGACCTGGCGCAAGGAGCGTGACGCCACCCTCAAGCCGCCGGCGCTGCTGTTCCAGAGCCTCCAGGTCAACGCGAAGGGCGGTGAGCTGCCCGAGCCCGACAAGAACGGCGTCCGCTACATGCGGTTGCCGATGAACCAGCTGTAGCCGACCGCTGGCTATCGCCTCGAGAGGCCCAGGATCTCGATCTTGCGCCACAGGGTGGAGCGGCTCATCCCGAGCATCTCCGCCGCCCGTCCCTTTCGGCCCCCGCTGGCCCGCAACGCTTCGAGGATCCGCGCGCGCTCGACGTCCTCGGTGGTGGTCGGCGCGTCGCTGGTCCTCTCGTGGCGGTCCATGGGCGGCTCGAGCCCGCGGAACTCGGGGGAGAGCTCGTCGAGCTTCAGCACGGGCCCCTCGCCGATGGCGTAGGCCTGCTCGAGGTTGTTGCGCAGCTCGCGGACGTTGCCCGGCCAGTCGTGCGCCAGCATCGCCTGGAACGCATCCTCGTCGATGCTCTCGATCGTACGGAAACCCTCGCGATTCAGCTCGCGGATGAAGTGCCACGTGAGGGCTTCCACGTCCCCGGTGCGCTCCGCCAGGGGCGGGAGATAGAGCACGACGACCCTCAAGCGATACATGAGGTCTTCGCGGAAACGACGCTCCTCGACTTCCTTTCGGAGCGCTCGGTGCGTCGCGCTGACGATGCGGACGTCGACCGAGATCGGATCGGTGCCGCCGAGGGGCACGAAGCGCCGCTCCTGGATGACGCGGAGCAGGCGGGACTGGATGTCGAGCGGCAGCTCCGCCACCTCGTCGAGGAACACGGTGCCCTGGTCGGCGAGCTGGAACAGGCCGGTCCGGTCACGCACCGCGCCCGTGAACGAGCCCCGGACATGGCCGAACAGCTCGCTCGCCAGCAGCTCCGCCGTGAGGGTCGCGCAGTTGATGGCGCGGAACGGTCGGTTGGCGCGCGGCGACATCCGGTGCAGCGCGTGCGCGGCGAGCTCCTTGCCCGTGCCGGTCTCGCCGCGGAGGAGCACGGTGGCGTTCGTCCGCGCGGCCCGCTCCAGCAGCTTGAAGAAGTGCGCCATCTCGGGCGCGACCGTCACCATCCCGTGCAGCGTTCCCGGGCGCTCGTCCGGCATGTGTCGAACCCGACTCACGCCCCCTCCACCGCCGCCGACAACCGGTCCACCAGCGCGAGCGACCGTCGAACGCCCTCCCGCCAACCGTCGACCGGACCGCCGGTGGCCTCGAGCGCGGTGTCCCAGGCCGACAGCTCCCGCCGGAGGCCCTGGAGCAGGGGACCGAGCCGCCCGAGGTCCGCCGCACCACGCAGCGTCTCGCCCAGCGAAGCGATCCGCCCGCCGAAGCCGACCACCACGTCCGCCGAGGCCGCCACGCCGTCGATCGCGGCCCGACCCGGGAGCCAGCCCGAGGACGCCGGGCGTGCCAGCGCCTCGCCGATCGCGCGCAGGTCCGTGTCCGCGGCATCGAGGTCGGGCAGGTCCGCCGTGGGCTGCCAGCCGGCACCCGGTCCACCGAGCTCGGCGCGGTGCGAGAGGCACAGCTCGAGCGCCATCTCCGCCACGTCGTGCAGCGGGCCACCGACGCCCGTCGTCGCCACGACCCACGCGGGGAGCCAGGACAGGAGCTGCTCGTCGAGGAGCTGTCGCTGGAGCTGACGGAGCTGGCCCGGGTCCCCGCCGTCCACCAGGAGCTCGTGCTCGGCGGCGCAGAGGTGGCCCGCGCAGGCCAGGAGCAGCCCCAGGTGGTCGAGCGGCACGTCGGTCCGGCCGGGGTGGAAGCCCGACGCGGCGAAGCGCGCTCGCACCGCGTCCTGCAGGGGGCCACCGACGAGCCCGTCCTCGCCGAGGATGGCCGAGAGCACCGGCGGGACCTCGGTGACCAGCGCGTGGTGGTCGGCGGCGAGCTCTTCGGGATCCCGGGCGCACAGCGCCGCCAGCGCGGGCACCGACCGTGCGGCGTCCCTCGCCTCTGCGCTCGGCGCCTCCACGATCAGCCACCCGAGCAGGGCATGGAGCCGGTGGCGCGCCAGGGCCAGCTCGGCGCCGGTCACGCGTCGACCCCCTCCTTCTTCGGCAGGGCATAGGCCGCCTTCGTCGGCTTCAGCGGCCGCCGCAGCCACAGCGGGCGGCGCGTGCCGTCCGGGCTGTGGTCGCTCGCCGAGCGCGTGAGCGCCTTCCACTCGCGGTACACGTCCATGGAGCGCTTCAGGTCGACCTCGACGTGGCCGTACTTCTCGCCCGGCGCGGCCTTGCGGACCTCGACCGCCTTCTGCAGCCAGCAGTGCGCACCCGAGATCGGATCGGGGTGCACGCCATGCGTCAGGTTCTGGTGCACACCGACGTTGTTCCACCACACCCGGGAGGTGTCGGGATCGATGCTGCGGTACGCCGAGGCGCCACCGTTCAGGTCGATCGACATCTGGGTGCCCTCCTCGCGCAGCGTGGCGTGCGCCGAGCTGAAGCGCGTGCCCTCCGCCTCGGGCTGCAACCGCCAGCGACCGACGTGGTGGCTCACCGCGATGACGCCGGGCTTGATGCCCTCGGTGATCCACGCCTTGTCGACGAAGGCGCCGATCTCGGTCCTCACGTGGAGGAGGTCGCCGTCGACGATGCCCAGCCGCGCGGCGTCGCTCGGGTGGATCCAGGCGGGGTTGTGGTGGCTGATCTCGTACAGCCACTTCGCGTTGGCGCTGCGGGTGTGGATCAGCGTCGGGAGCCGGAAGTTCGGGAGCAGCAACATCTCGCCCTTCGCCCGATCGATCCTGCGCGGTGAGACGTGGCTCTCGAGCGGCCAGGGGACCGTGTACTGCTGCTCGGCCCAGCCCCAGTCCACCATCGTGGCGGAGAGCAGCTCGAGCTTGCGGCTCGGCGTCGCGAAGCCCGCCCGCGGAGCCCCGTCGATCTCGACGCCCACGACCGCGCCGCCGTCGCGGACCAGGCCATCCTGCCCGATCTCGCCCTTCACGCCGTGCTCGTAGGGGACGTAGTTCGCCTTCACGACCTCGAAGGCACCGTACTTCCGCATGTACTGCAGGGGGCTGAGCCCTTCGGCCTTCGCCGCCTCCGGGAGCCCGGGGACGCTGTTGTCGAAGACGTAGGACCAGTACTCGTCCTGCGAGATGGGCTCGCCGGGCCGCAGCGGGCTCTCGAACCACTTCCGGACGCCGAGGGAGCCGTCGGGGTCCATGCGCCAGGACAGCTCGACCCAGAACTCGGACTCCTCCCAGACCTCGCCGGGGTTGGCCTCGTACGTGTACTTGACCCTCTTCCCGGCGCGCTCCATCGCCACGCGGCGCACGGGCTGGCGGAACCCGATCCACCGGCCGGCGTGGGTCTCCTGGGACATCACGTCGTGCCGCTCGCCCGCGTGGCCCATCGGCAGGACGTAGTCCGCGAAGGCCGCGGTCTCGTTCCAGGTCGGCGTGAGCGCGACGTGCAGGCCGAACTTCTCCTCGTCCCGCAGCGCCTTGATCCACATGAACCCGTCGGGGTTCGTCCAGACCGGGTTGTAGACGCGGGTGAAGTAGACGTCGACGGTGCCCCGGTCCTCCTCCATGAGGTGCGGCAGCAGGAAGCTCATCTCGAAGTGGGCGAGCGGCCACTCGAGCGGCATCTGCAGCGCGTTCCACGCCTCGTTCTGCGGAGGCGAGGCGAACGGCTTGGGTACGAACTTGTTCCAGTCCGCGCCCGACGTGCCACCCTCGGTGCCGACGGAGCCCGTGAGCACGTTGAGCAGGAAGAGCGCGCGGACGATCTGCCAGCCGCCGAGGTTGCCGATCGAGGCCGAGCGCCAGTTGTGCGCCGCGAGCCGGCTGCCCGCGCGGACGATGGCCTCGGTCGCGGCCTTGATCCGCTCGACGGGGACCTGCGCCTCCTCGGCGGCGCGCTCGTAGGTGAAGTCGCGGTACAGCGCCGCCAGCGCCTTCTCGAAGTGCGCGAACGTGCCCTCGTCGCCCTCGGGCGGGAGCTGTGCGAGCACCTCGGGGTCGGTGATCGTGCTGCGCGCGTTGCGCAGGAAGCCCTTCCAGTCGACCCAACGGCGCACGAAGGTCTTGTCCCAACGCCCGCTGACGATGAGATCGCGCGCGATGGCGAGCAGGACGTACGCCTCGGACCCCGGCCAGGTCGGCAGCCAGATGTCGGCCTTGCTGGCGGTGTTCGACAGGCGCGGATCCATGACGATCAGCTTCGCGCCCTTGCGCTTGCCGTCCATGATCCGCTGGGCGTGCGGGTTGAAGTAGTGACCGGTCTCGAGGTGGCTCGAGATGAGCAGGATGCAGCCGGCGTTCTCGTAGTCCGGGCTCGGACGGTCGAAGCCGGACCACAGCGCGTACCCGGTCCGCGCGGCCGCGGAGCAGACGTTGGTGTGGCTGTTGTGGCCGTCGACACCCCACGCCACGATGCAGCGGTTGGTGTAGTGGTCCTCTCCGGGCCGGCCCACGTGGTACATGATGCCGTCGCGGCGCTTCTGCCGGCTGGCGTGCATGCGCGACGCGATGTCCTCGAGCGCCTCCTCCCACGGGACGCGCCGCCAACGGCCCTCACCGCGCTTCCCGACGCGCTTGAGCGGGTACAGGATGCGGTCGGGGTCGTAGACCTGGTTGTGGGTCGCGGGGCCCTTGGCGCAGTTGCGACCGCGCGAGCCCGGGTGGTTCGGGTTGCCCTCGAACTTGCGGATCTCGAGCGTGGTCTTGTCGACGTAGGCCAGCAGGCCGCAGGCCGACTCGCAGTTGAAGCAGATCGTGGGGACGAGGGTGTACCGCCGGGCGACCTTGTTCGGCCAGGCCTTGGCGTCCCACTCGACCCAGTCGTCCCACCGCGACGGCGGTGGGTACTGCGACATCCGGCCGTCGGGGTGCCGCACCTCGGTGAGCTTCACGGGCTGGCCGTCGTGCTCGGCGAAGGTGGGCATGGCCTCGCCGCCGGCGTTGGTCGCCTCGGTTGGGGAGGGCGGACGCGCCGAGCGGCTCGGGGGCAGCCCGAGGAGGCTGGCGAGGGCGTCGGCGATGCGCTGGGTGGTGCTCAACGCGGTCTCCGGAGTCAGGAGTTCTGGACGGCCTGGGGCGCCATCACGAAGGCCCAGGCCCAGAGGAAGAGGCCGAACGAGGCCACCACGAGGGCGGCGGCGTCGGCGAAGGAGACCCCGAGCGCCGCGAGCAGCAGGGGGACGACGTAGGCGAGCGCGATGCCGCCCCAGTAGGCGTTGCGGAACGAGCCCCGCACGAGGTCGTCGAGCGTGCGGCGCGCGATCTCGGAGGGAGGCGCGATCGCGAGATCGCCGACGAGGGTGGTGACGACGGAGATGGCGGCGCCGCCGACGAACAGCGCCTTGCACAGGAAGGCGACCGTCGGGGGCAGCAGCAGGAACACGTCGAGCGCGAGCAGCGTGCCGGCCCCGAACATCACGCCCTGCGCCGCCATCAACATCGGGAGCTGGGGCGCCTGCCACAGGTCGCGGCCCTCGGCCTGGGCGAACAGGAAGGCGGTGTACGTCGCGGCGAGGATGGACGTGGGGATCGTGAGGACGGCCAGCGGGATGCGCGCCATCGACACGGCACCCTCGGGGAGCCAGCCGAGCCAGGCGCCGACCTCGAGCAGCCACCAGATCGTGGTGATCGCGTTGAAGCTCGCGAGGATCCAGGCCGCGCGGGCGACCCAGGAGCGCCACTGGGGCCGGATCAGCAGGTAGAAGAAGCGATCCGGGCGATCGAGGTCGATGATCAGCAGGACCAGGGTGACGAGGGTCATCAGCAGGCCGACGAGGCCGCCGGTGACCATGGCCGCGGGCGAGAAGGGGAGCCCCGGGGCGAGCGCGGTGAGCGCCAGCAGGCCGAACACCCCGGCCGCGATGTGCTTCGTGACGATGTACGCCGGGATCTGCCAGTGCCACTGCACCTTGTGCTGCGCGTTGTACCCCACGCGGATCGTGGAGGCGACGCGGTCGGAGGCGAAGTGGATCGGCCCGCCGGGCGGGTGACCCTGGTCGGCCGGGACGCGGACCGAGGTGCCGCGAGGGTCGTTGCGGGTGACCCTCGCCGACGGGTCGTGGTTGCCCACGTGTCCGATGACGTGGTGGTCGTCCATCACGTCCGCCCACTGGAAGCCCTTGTCCCGGTTGCGGGCGGTCGGGTGCATCGCGGGGTCGTGGCCGTCGATGTAGAACAGCTTGGGTGCCGTGCCCTGCTCGGGCTTGCGGACGGTCACGTCGTGCTTCGCGACCATCCGCGAGATCTCGGAGTTCGGGTCGTCGAGATCGCCGGCGATGATCGCGTGCTCGGGGCACACGACGACGCAGGCGGGCTCGAGCCCCACGTCCACCCGGTGCACGCAGTAGTTGCACTTCGCCGCGGTGTGCGAGGAGGGGTCGATGTGGATCGCGTCGTAGGGACAGGCCTGCGTGCACGCCTTGCAGCCGATGCACGCGTCGGTGTCGAAGTCGACGATGCCGTCGGCCCGCTGGTGCATGGCGCCGGTGGGGCAGATCCGCACACAGGGCGGATTGCTGCAGTGGTTGCACCGCGTGACCTGGAACGATCGGCGGGTGTCGGGGTACTGCCCCACCTCGGTGTACTTGACCCAGGTGCGGTATACCCCGAGCGGAACCTCGTTCTCGCTCTTGCAGGCCGTGCTGCAGGCGTGACAGCCGATGCAGCTCGAGTTGTCGATCACGAAACCGTAGTTCATCCAACCCTCGTCCGCGGGACCCTGTGCAACGGTCGTGCCGTGGCCGCGGCGGCAGCAGGGGCAGCTCGACCATCGCTCATGTCGCACGATGTTGCATCATGTTGCCGCTTGATGCAACGATTCGGTGCGAGAAACGCCGGACCCGGCGCGTCGGGGGGAGGGCACGGATCGTGCAAGACGACCGAGAGATGAAGTTGCCGTTCCTGGACCTGCGCGACGAGCTGAACGTGGAGACGCTGAAGGGAGAGATCATCCCTTCGATCGCCGGCACGCTCATGAGCATCCCACAAGGGATCGCGTACGCGCTCATCGCTGGGCTGCCCCCCGCCATGGGGTTGTACGCCGCGGCGCTCCCCGCCATCGTCGGCTCGCTGTTGCGGTCCTCGAGGAACGTGATCGTCGGTCCGACGAACGCGATCTCCCTGGTGCTCGCGACGTCCGCCGTCTCCCAGATGGAGAACCCGGTGCTGGCCGCGGCGACGCTGGCGCTCATCGTCGGCGTGTTCCAGATGGCGGCGGGCTTCCTTCGCCTGGGTGGGCTCGTCGACTACATCTCGACCTCGGTCGTGTCCGGGTACATCACCGGTGCCGCGACGCTGATCCTGGTGGGGCAGCTGCCCAACGTGACGGGCACGAGCATCAGCAAGGGACACATCTTCGGACGCCTCGCGCACTGGATCGGGACGTTGCCGGAGGCCGATCCGCTCTCCATCGGACTCGCCATCGGCACGATCGTCGTGATCTACGGCCTGCGCCGGGTCCTTCCCCGTGGCATGCCCGCGCTCGTCGCGATGGGAGCCAGCATCGCCGCCACCTGGTGGTTCGACCTGAAGGTGGCGAAGGTGGGTGACATCGCACCCATCCCCGCGGGACTTCCCCCGTTCGTGGTGCCGCCGCTACACGACCTGATGTCGCTGGTCCCCATCGCCATCGCCGCGATGGTGCTTTCGCTGGTCGAGTCCAGCTCGGTCGCGCGGGCGCTCGCGGCGAAGTCGGGGCAGCGCGTCGACCAGGCGCAGGACTTCATCGGGCTGGGCGCGGCGAACGTCGCGGCGGCGCTGTTCGGCGGGTACCCGGTGAGCGGCAGTCTCGCGCGCAGCGCCCTGAACTTCTCGCTCGGCGCCCGCACCCGGATGTCGGGGATGATGTCGGGGCTCTGGGTCCTGCTGGTGCCGCTCGGGTTCGGGCCGCTCATCGACTGGACGCCGATCTCCACGCTCGCCGGCACCATCCTCATCGTGGCCGTCGACCTCATCGACCCGGCGAACATCCGGACGCTGCTCAAGGCGGGTCCGGGCGATCGGTTCGCGTTCGCGGGCACGGTCCTCGGCACCTGGGTGCTTCCGCTGGACCAGGCGATCTACCTCGGGGTCGGCATCTCCATCGTGCTGTTCCTGCGGCGGGTCCGGCTGCTCGTCATCCGGGAGCTCCAGGTGGACGACGACCTGCTCCTGCGCGAGGTCGAGACCGACGAGCCCCCGCCCGGCGTGCGGCAGTGCGGCGCCATCCGCATCCTGCACATCGAGGGGCCGCTGTTCTTCGGGGCCGCGAGCGAGCTCGAGGCCGCGCTGAACGAACGCACCGACGACCCGCGCGTCCAGGTGCTGATCGTGCGCGTGAAGCGGGCCCAGGGCATCGACGTGACCTCGGGCGCCGTGCTCAAGCGTGCGCACGCGAACATGGAGGCGCAGGGACGCCACCTGATGCTCGTCGGGATGCGCGAGGACATGATGCAGCGCCTCGAGGACATCGGCGTGGCCGAGGAGTTCGGGCCGCAGGACCTCCTCCCGACCGAGCCGGGCTGGTTCGTGGCGATGAACCACGCCGTCGAGCGAGCGATGACCCTGGTCGACAAGGACCGGTGCCACCTCTGCCAGGGCGAGTGCCCGCTCGCCGACTACATCCAGCATCGGGCCCAGGCCCCTCGCGGACCGACCACGGACCAGACCGCCAGGCCCGACCCCATCGCGTCCGCGGTCATCGATTGACCGCTCGATCGCGGAAGTCGGTGGTACCCTCGACAGGAATCGAACCTGCGACCTACTGATTAGGAATCAGTTGCTCTATCCACTGAGCTACGAGGGCACGCGAGCGTGGGCTAACCGATGCGGGCCGGGCGCGCACGGGGCCCGGGGCGTGGTAGGAGGCTGCTCATGAAGCGCATCACGCCGTTCCTGGTCCCGTTGGGTCTGCTGGCTGCCTGCGGCAAGGGCGAGCAGGTCCACCACGCCGTGATCGAGGCCGCGGGCGCGATGGACGTGTTCTGCGACACCGAGCGCGGCGACTTCATCTACGTGGGAGACCCGGACCACGAGGAGGGAGGCCCGCTGGACGGGACCTTCGACGTCACGTCGGTCGTGTGGGCCGATCACGGCGGCGTGGACAAGAAGATCGCGAGCGTCGACTGGGGCGTGGAGTACATCGCGGACCCGGGGCCGGCGACCAACGACGTGGGCGGGCTGCTCGACATGTGGGGACGGTCGGAGCGCGCGCACAGCGGCGTGGACCACTTCGTCACCGGCCGCCGGGACATGGACATCGAGCTCGTCCTGCTCGATGGATCGGTCGAGCTCTGGGACGTGCGTGGCACGCACCTCGTGACGGCGGAGGGCGTGTTCGGCGCAGGCATCTCCGGGGACCTCGACCTGTACGCGAGCGACTACGGGATGAGCCTGGACCTGCGGCCCGAGCCGGGGGACGAGATCACGCTGCAGGCGTACGGCGACGTGTCGCTGTGGATCCCCTACGGCCTCGATCTCGATCTCGAGGTCATCGCGGACATCGACTGGGGCGTGACCGTCTCCGACCTCGGGTTCGACGATCTCGTCGTCCTGCCGGACTACGTCCACGCCGTGAAGGGGGAGGGGACCATCCCGATCCGGGTGGACGTCGAGGGGGGCGCGTTCTCCCTCTTCGTCGCCGATCCGACCACGCCGGAGGCCCGGTGACCCCCACCGTCCGGTACGCGTTCGAGCCCGCCGTCCGCGACTGGGCCGAGCGGGTGTCCGCCGGGTTCTGCGGTGCGCCCACGGCCTTCTTCGTCGGACTCCGCGAGGACGGCTCGCCGCGCCGGATCTACTTCGCTGCGCCGGGCGTCCCGTTCGACGCAGCGCAGAAGACCTCGCTCGCGGACGCCCACAGCCGCTGGCTGCTCTACCTCCCGCACGACGACGGCACATACCTCGAGTGGCTCGGGGTGGACGCGAGCCTCGCCGCTCGCTGGCTCGGGCGCGCTCTGGACCCGGACGACCTGCGCGAGCTCGACGGAGCCGGAGCGCGCGAGGAGTGGCCCGACGCGTGGAGGGTGTTGCTCCCACCGCGATCCTCGGGTCGCTGACGGACCGGGGGCGGCGGCGCGGGAGCCTGCGAATTTCATCGTTCGCGGGTCCCGGCCCGGGAAATCCTTCGCGGGCGGGTGCCCGATGCCCGCGGCCGGCCGGCGGCTGCACTGGAAAGCGGAGCGGGGTCGGTTAGACCAACCGGCCCGGAGGACGACGTGGATCTGGCCGAACGACTCCGCGCCTTGGAGCAGCTTCCCGAGACCGAGCGCCCCGCCGCGCTCGCAGAGATCGGTGCCACAGCCGCCTCGGACGTCGACGGCGCCAGCCGACCGGCGCTGGTGGACGCCCTGTTGGCCATGGTCGAGAGCGGCGAGGGGGATCCGCGTCAGCGGCTCGTCGTCGGCGAAGCGCTGGGCCAGCTCGGCGACCCCCGCCTCCGCGCCCCGAAGGACGCGGACTACTGGGTCCAGATCCCGAGCGACCTCGGCACGATCGTGATCGGTCGCTTCCCCGTGACGAACGCCGAGTTCAACGCGTGGGTCGCCGCCGGCGGGTACGACGAGCGGTCCGCGTGGACGGACGAGGGGTGGGAGTGGCTCCAGGGGTGCGACGATCCCTGGCCGAAGCACGCGGCCGACCCTGCCTCCAGCCAGTTCGTGGTGGCGAACCAGCCGGTCGTCGGCGTGACGCTGCACGAGGCCATGGCGTACGCGGCGGCGCACGACGCGCGTCTCCCCCGCTCCGACGAGCGGGTGTGGGTGTGCCGCGGTCGCGAGAAGCGGCCGTACCCGTGGGGCTCGCCCTTCGGTGAGGGCAACGCGAACACGCGCGAGGAGGTGCTCGGTCGCCCCTGCGCCGTCGGGCTCTACCGCCGCGATCGGACGCCGGACGGCGTGGCCGATCTCGCGGGCAACGTCGCCGAGTGGATGGCGGACGAGGTCGGCGGGCAGCGGCTCGTCCACCCGGGCGCCTGGGACCAGCCGTCGATGGCGGCGTGGGCCAAGGCCCTGGCCCTGCACCCGGCCGACGCCCGCTGGGCCGGCCTCGGGTTCCGGCTGGCGCGGGACGCGTAGTTGAGCAAGCAGCGCAGGCCCACTCGAGCGCCGGAGCAGCAGCCGGCCGAGGGGGCGCGCGCCGAGCGGGGACCCGAGCCGTCGCTCGAGGAGCAGCAGGCCGTCGGGATGTCCGAGGCCGGTCTCGAGGTGGGCGACTGGTCCGTGGGCACCGCACCCGCGCTGGCGAGCTCGCCGGTGACGGACGTGGCGGGGCGGGTGGCCCTGGCGCTGCGGTTCGCGCCGAAGGACGCTGCCACCGTGGAGCGCCTGGTGGGCATCGTGGAGCGCTCGGCCCTGTCGACGGAACGCCAGCAGGCCATCGTGGAGCGGCTCCGGGGTGACCACGGCCTGGGGGAACAGGTGTCGCGGGCGGTCCGCGAAGCCCTCGGTCGCGACGACGCGGCGGAGCGCGCAGCGCTGATCGGGGCGCTGGAGCGGGTGACCGACCCGGGGTTGGACGTGGCCGACCCGGCGCGGACCGTCGCCGAGGCGGTGGCCACCGCCACGGGGCTGGGACCGGACGCTGTCGAGGGGCTCTGCCGAGCGCTCTCGGACTGGTTCGGCGGTTGGTGGGAGGAGGAGGAGGAGGAGGCGCCTCCCGGGGACTACGCGGCCGAGGAGAGCGGGATCTGAACGGCGAACGGTGCCGCCGTAGGAGCCTCGGGCTATAGGCGCCGCCATGTCGGTCCTCCCTCCGGCCCTCTTCGAATCGCTGGCGTCCGACGCGAGCCTGTGGCCGGGCGAGCTGTCGGAGACCGAGCGCGCGGATCTCGAGGCCAGGATCGTCGCCCTGCCCGAGGATGCGCGGTCCGCCGTGCTCTCCGCGCTGGTGGACCCCGATCGCAACCCGTGGGCCCGGGCCGTGTTGCTCGCGGCGCGGACCCTCGGCGAAGCCGGCGGCTCCGTGGTCGGGATGCTCACCGACGACGTCGTCGAGGCGGTGGACGCGCGTGGTGACCGGTTCGGCGTGCAGCCGCTCGGGTTCCGGCTCCAGTCGCACCCGTCCGGGGATCCGGAGGACGTGGCCCGCTTGATGCGCGCGCTCGACGCGGCCTTCGGCACCCGGCGGTACATCCTCTGGGTCCGGCGCCCCGTGCCGCCCGGGCTGGACGTGGAGCCCATCCGGCGCGCCGTGCAGCTCTGGCTCTCCGGGCTCGACCGCGGCGACCGCGTCGAGTCGCACGCGGTGTACGAGGACGACGACGTCGCGATCGACCTGACGGTGCTCGACGGCGCCGGCTCGGGCCGACTGCTCACGGTGCCGCCGCTCGGTGCGCTGGAGCGCCTGGCACGGGTGGATGCGTCGATCGTCGAGGCCGCCACGCGGTCGGAGGAGATCGTCGGCGACTGCCCGCTGGTGGTCGTGCTGTCCGCCGACGCGCGGTGGCTGGTCTCTCGTGGGTACGTGCAGCAGCTGCTCTACGGCACGCCCGACGTCGTCCTGACCGAGCGCACCCTCGGCGAGGGCGGCTCGGTGGCGTACGAGGCCGCGTTCACCGCCAACGGGCGTTCGCTCTTCAGCGACCCCGCGTGCCGCCGCGTCGGCGCCGTGTGGTGGATCGAGCCGGACGCGGCCGCCACGCCGATGGGCCACCAGCTGCGGGTCCTCGAGAACCCCTGGGCGGATCAGCTGCCCGCGCTGACCCCTCCGTGCCCGCGCTTCGTCCCCACCCAGACAGGCCACAAGGCCCGGATGAAGTGGGAGGGCCGGTGATGGTGCCCCGCGCCTACCCGGTCGGGACCGGGTGGATCGAGGTGGTCACGGGCTGCATGTTCTCCGGGAAGACGGAGGAGCTGATCCGCCGCCTCAACCGCGCGCGGTACGCCACGCAGCGCGTGGTGGTGTTCAAGCCGTCGATCGACACGCGGTACGCCGCCGAGGACGTCGTCAGCCACAGCGAGCAGCGCTTCCCGTCCATCCCCGTCGCCCACGCCCACGAGATCCATCGCCAGGTGGGCGACGCGCAGGTGGTGGGCATCGACGAGGCCCAGTTCTTCGACCTCGATCTGGTCGGCGTCGTGGAGCACCTGGCCAACGAGGGCCGGCGCGTGGTGGTCGCCGGGCTCGACCAGGACTTCCGCGGTGTGCCCTTCGAGCCCATGCCCCAGCTGCTGGCCGTCGCGGAGTACGTCACGAAGACGCTCGCGGTCTGCATGGTCTGCGGCGCGCCGGCGAACCGCAGCCAGCGGCTCGTGCCTCGGGAGGCGCGGGTCGTGATCGGCGCGCGCGACGCGTACGAGGCTCGCTGTCGCTTGCACTGGCGAGCGGATCCAGAGGACACCCAGCAGCGGCTGCCGCTGCCCTCGGAGTGAGCGCGCGCGCACGGAACATCGCCCTGCTGGTGGCCGTCGTCGCCGTCGCGGCGGTCGTCCTGGTCCTGCTGCGGACGCCCTCGCGGCACGGCGCACCCGAGCCCGACGACACGGCGCTCGCCGACCCCGCGGAGGCCAGCGCTGCCTTCGAGGCGCTCCGGGCGGCCGCGACCGGTCCCGCCCTCGGGGTGGGAGACGGCCCGACTCGGGTGTGGGTGTGCCTGCACGCGCTCGCGGAGCCCCGCTGCAGCGAGGGCAGGGGAGCGGACCTGGTCGCGGCCGCCACCGCCGCCGCCACCGGACACCCCGAGCTCGCCACCGGCTCGCTCACCCTCGATCGGCTCGCGGAGACCCGACCCGGCCGCTGGCCGCGCGACGCCGACGGGCACGACGCAGGTCGCTTCGGGCTCGAGGTGGGATCCGCCGTGATCCTGCCGTGGGAGGTCCTCACCCTCGAGCTCTTCCGGACGCCGGACGACGACGATCCGCCGGCCTGGGACGAGGACGCGCTCGCGCGGGCGATCGGCGCGCGCGGTGGAGCCTGGGACGGGAGCTTCCAGCGGCTGCGCACCGTGTCGTGGGCGCAGGACACCGTCGGCGCGGAGCCGGTCCGCCTGTACCGGCTCCACCCGTGGGACCGGGCCGACGCGCAGGATCCCGAGGTGCTCGCGAGCGCGGCCTCCGCGGCCGCCGACCACCTGGCGTCCATCACCAAGGACGACGGTCGGATTGCGTACCTGATCGATCCGATCACGGGCCGGGAGACGAACGGACAGAACCTCCTGCGGCACGGCGGGTCGGCCTACGCGCTGGTGCAGGCGTGGGAGCGCTTCGGGAAGCCCGAGCACGCCTCGGCGGCGCGGCGTGCGATCGGGTGGCTGCTCGCGCGCACGCGGAGCGACGAGCGGCAGGGCCCCCACGGCGGCGGCACCGTCCGGTACGTGGTGGAGAGCTCGTACATCAAGCTCGGTGGCGCGGCGCTCGCGCTCGTCGCCATCGACACCTTCCGCGAGGAGGTCGGACCGCGCGACGCCTGGGCCACCGAGGCCGACGAGCTCGCGACCTACCTGCTGTCCCAGCAGCTCGAGAGCGGGGCGTTCGTGTCCTTCGCGAGCCTGGAGCCCGGTGGGGAGCCGCGGGACCGCGACAGCGCCTACTACCCGGGGGAGGCCGTGCTCGCGCTGACCCTGCACCACGAGCTGACGGGGGATCCGCGGTGGCTCGAGGCGGCGACGCGCGGTGGCGCCTGGCTCGGCGACGTGCGGGACGCGGGCATCGGACCCTCGGGACGCCCCGCCGACCACTGGTTCATGATCGCCGCCGATCGGCTGCACGCGGTCACCGGGGACCCGCGGTGGCTCGAGCGGGGGCTGGCGGTGGCGGAGGCGGTCCAGTGGCAGGCGGAGCGGGCTGCACGGCACACCACGTGGCACCGCGACTTCGCGGGCGGGTTCTACGACCTGCCGCGCTCCACGCCCTCCAGCATCCGCGCCGAGGGCCTGGCGGCCACGCTCCGCTCGTGCCGGCGCGCGGGTCGTCGCGCCCCGGAGCTCGAGGTCCTGCTGACCGACGCGGTGGCCCAGGTCCTGTGGTCCCAGGCCAGGCAGCCCGTCCTGTTCTGGTCCCGCCGACCGGCGGTGGCGGACGGCGGGGTGATGGGTGGGGTGGTCGACCCCACCATGCGCAACGACTACACCCAGCACGCCCTGTCGGCGTTCCTGGCCACCGAGGACCTGGTGCGCGGGGACACGTCGAACGCTCCGTGACGGGCTGGTGGACACGATCGGCGGGACCCTGTATGTGATACCGGGCCGCGCTCCGTGCGGCGTTTCGGAGGAGACATGCGCAACCTGGTCTACCTGGCCGCCGTGGCGTCGCTCGCCGGCTGTCTGAGCGAGGCGAAGTACAATCAGAAGTACGCCGAGAAGTACTGCGAGGAGTGGGCCGCCTGCGGCGTGGCCACCGAGTGCCCGATCGACAGCACCGGCACCTCCGCGGAGGACGACGGCTCCTGCGACTTCGACCGCAAGGCGGCGAACGACTGCCTGAAGGGCGAGTGGACCTGCTCGGACGGCCTCGAGGGGTACAACTTCCCCGAGACGCCCGCGGCCTGTGACAACGTCTGCGGCGGCGGCGGTGGCGGGACGACCCCCGAGGACACCGGCTCGGCCGGCTGATCGTCGACTCCGGCCCTTTCGCGTCCGCCCGCCGGGTTCCGAGCGGTGTCCGGACGCGATAGGCTGCGCCACGTGTCCGACGTGGGTGCGGCCCTGCGCCAGCGCCCGGGAGGTTCCATGTCGAGCCCGTCCTCGTTCCTGCGGGTGTCCGCGCTGCTGTTCCTCGTGGGCTGCGGCAAGATGAAGGCCGACGACTACATCGTCGAGTTCACCGACACCTACTGCAACCTGCGCTTGAGCTGTGGCGACACGGCCGGCCTGGTGTTCGACGGTGCCGACACGCTCGAGAGCTGTCAGGCCGTCTACGGCCCGGACTTCGCGGCCGACGGCGCGGGCTGCGTGCTGAAGTCGAAGCTCGCCAGGCAGTGCCTGAACGAGCTCGAGTCCTTGGCCTGCCCGGAGGACGGCAACGTGGACGCGGTCCTGCCGCCGGTCTGCGCCACCGTGTGGGTCAAGTGCGAGGACGTGGCGGATCCCACGTCGTCGACGACCGAGGAGACGGGCAGTGCTGGCTGAGCTCTTCGTGGCGAGCGCGCTCGCGGCCCCCGCCGGGCCCCGGGCGAGCTCGGAGATGGTCGATGGCGACAAGGTCAAGCACACCGCCGCGCTCGCGTTCGACGGTCTGCTGGGGACGTACTGGGCGGAGGGAGCCGAGGGCCCCGGCGACGGCCAGTGGATCGAGCTGAAGTTCGATCGGCCGACCGACGTGAGCTCGATCTCGCTCTTCCCGGGGTACCTCGGCGGCGCGAACCGCGAGATCCGGGAGTACGGCCGCCCCAAGCTCGTGACCATCACGCTGGAGGTGCCGGGCGGCGAGCCCGTGACGCGCCAGGAGCGCCTGCTCGACCCGGGCGAAGAGGGTCCGCTGCGGCACGACGTGGCGATCAGCGCGCCCGGAGCGACCTCGCTCCGCATCACCCTCGACGAGAGCTTCTCGGGCGGGCTGTACGGCGACGTCGTCCTCTCCGAGGTGGCGGTCAACTTCGTCGGCGGGGCGACGCCCCCTGGCGTGCAGCAGGTCAACGACTGGCTGTCGTCGCCGGACGGCACGGCCGCCGCGAACGCCCAGCGCGAGGCGGCGATCGCGCTCTTCGACCAGATCAGCGGCGCGGAGTTCGGCGACCGCGAGAGCTTCCGGACGCTGCTCGACTGGACGGCCGACGGCGCGCCGTACCTCCGCGAGAAGGTCTCGAAGCTGCCGTTCGGCTTTCGGATGCACGCGCTGCAGCCGGACAAGACGTCGATCGAGGCGCTGCTCAAGCTCAAGGACAGCAACGCCATCCCCGCGATCGAGCGCGCGTCCCTCCGGGTGACGGGCGCGCTCGCGGAGGACCTCGCCCGCCGCGCCAAGCTGTTCCTGGCCTACCAGGACCTGCTGGGCGCCAAGGTCCGCAATCTGCCTCCCTGGGGCAAGCCCGGCATCGCGCAGGGTGCGCTGCGCGGCTTCGGCGTCGGGCTCGACATCGCCGCAGACCAGTGGGGCCACGTGTTCGTCGCGGACACCGGCAACCACCGCGTGCAGCGGTTCGGCGCCGACTCCGGGGTGGTGGACAAGGTGTGGGGCTCGCCACAGGCCGACGTGACCGACGTCTGGTTCGACCGCCGACGGGAGCCGTACGCGGCGGGTGCGGCGCCGGGCGAGGAGAACGGGCAGTTCTCGAACCCCGCCAGCCTCGCCGTGGTGGGCGGGAAGGCAGGGGACACCCTGTTCGTGCTGGATGCGGTCGGCCGGCTCACCGAGATCGGTCCCGAGGGCGGCGTCGAGCGCGTGGTCAAGGTCCCCGCGGAAGGCGCGGTCGGCCCGGACGAGGCGCACGTCGTGGCGAACGCGAAGGTGGTCGTCGTGATCCTGGCCGCCGAGGGCTTCGTCTACGACCGCAAGAGCTGGGAGGAGCCCGAGCGCTTCGAGCTCAAGGAGGGCCCGCCATCCGGCGCGGTGCTCTTCTCCAACACCAAGCTCGGCCTGCGGTACGACGAGCACCTCATCCTGTACTCGACCGACGGCTTCCGGCACGGCGACCTGCTCGGCGACACGCTGGGCGCGGGCTTCGAGGGGTGGGACGCGACGCTCGACGAGCGCGGCAAGCTGTGGGTCGTCCTCGATACGGGCACGGTCCTCAAGTACAAGAAGCCCGGCAAGGTCGACTTCGCCGTCGAGGTGGGCGAGTACAGCTTCGAGGTCCCGCGCATCGCGGTGATCGACGACCGGGTGTACATCACCGAGCGCGACCGCATCCTCCACGCCGACGCCCTGCAGGTGCTGGAGAAGGGCGACGCCGGGAGTGGGAACCTGGAGATGGGCGAGTGATCGCCTGGTGGCTCGCGGTGCTGGCCTGCGGAGGCACGCCGACCGCGCAGCCGACGCCTGCGCCCACCCCGTCGCCTGCACCCGTCGCCGAACCCTCGCCCGCCGCAGGGCAGGGCGGGCCGCACGTGCTGCCGGTCGTCGCCTTCCGGATGCCGAAGCAGACGGGGCGCACGCCGCAGCCGCTGGCCGCGTCCCCGGAGCTGAAGGCCGCGCGCGACCGGCTGCGCCAGGTCGTGATGGACCACGCGCGGGACCCGAACAACCCGTGGGCGGTCGTGCACGGGATGTTGGCCCTCGGTGTGGCGGAGCCGCTGACCAACGGGCGAGACCCGGTGGACTGGCTCTTCGAGACCTACGGCCAGATCCGCGAGGTCGAGGGCACGCCCCTGCTCGGCTTCCCGACGAGCCAGGGTGCCGTCCGCGTCGAGCCGCACACCGACCTCATCCTCAAGGCGCTCGCCGAGGGCGGGGTGGCACCGGACCGGCAGGTGATGGTGAAGGGCCGCTCGTTCCAGGTGGCGGAGCTGTACCGCGGCTCGCTCGAGAAGGCCTGGGTGAAGGGCACGACGACCTCCTTCCAGGACAACGAGTTCAACGACACGCCGTGGGCGCTGCAGGGCCTGGCCACCTGGGCGCCCGCGGAGCTCGAGTGGACGGCCGCCGGCGGGCGGAAGATGACGATGGACGGGTTCACCGACGCCATCGTCGAGGTCCTGGTGCACGAGACGCGCACCCTCACCGCGGCGCGCGCGGCCGGCCAGACCGTCCAGAAGGACACGCGGCAGGGCATCTTCCGGTACACCTGCGGCGGGCAGCACCTCATCCAGGGAGCGGCCTACGCCGTCGCTCGCGGGTACGGGGATCCCGCGCACCGGCAGACCATGTGCGACCAGAAGGACCTGCTCCGCTGGCGCATCGACGTGGAGCTGGCGGCGCTCGATCCGGCCCTGCAGTCCGGCCAGTACGACGCGGCGACGAACACCCTGCTGCTCACCCAGCGGCTGAAGTTCCTCGGCCACTGGCTCGAGACGACGCACAAGATGCTCGCGATGGGCCTGTGTCCCCCCACGCCCGAGGACGCGGCCGCGACGAAGCGCGTGGCGGACGAGATCGTGCGCACCGTGGCCGCGCTCGAGCAACTCGGCGCGTTCACCGCCATGCCGACGATGACGACCGACCCGGCCTACGCGAAGGTCCCCCGGGGACCCGAGCAGCTCTTCCTCGATCTGGTCGGCGACTCCGCCCACGCCGTCCGCGGCATCGATCTCGCGACCGGCGCGGGCACCATCGCCTACTGAACGACGCCGCCGTTCTTGAGCATCGCGAGGTCCAGCGCCTGGTTGGCGGTGTACGTCGCGATGTTCACGAGCTCGGTCACGCCGGCGTCCACCGGCACGACGTTGACGGGACCGCCGATGCCGACGAGCAGGGGCCCGAGCGCCTCGGCCGCCGCGAGGTGCTCGAGCAGCTTGTACGCGATGTTGCCGCTGGTCAGGTCGGGGAACACGAGCACGTTCGCGGGGCCGGTCAGCGCGCTGAACGGGAAGCCCTCGGCGATCTTCTGGTAGTTCACGGCGGTGTCCGCCTGCATCTCGCCGTCGATCTCCAGGTCGGGGCGGCGCTCGCGCACCAGGCGCACGGCCTCCTCGACGCGGCTGACGCCCGGGTCCTCGCGGTGCTCGCCGAAGTCGGAGTAGGACAGCATGGCGACGCGTGGCTTCTGCCCGAAGGTCTCCGCCACCTTGGCCGTGTTGAGCGCGATCTCCGCCAGATCGCTCGCGCTCGGGTGCACGTTGACCGTGCAGTCGCCGAGGAAGATCTTGCGGCCGTCCTTGAAGATCATGGCGTACACGCCGGACGCGACCCGGCTGTACCCGTCGAGGCCGAGCACGCGCAGGGCGGGCTTGAGCGTGTGCTTGTACGGCCGGCCCGGGCCGCCGACCATACCATCCGCCAGGCCGTACTCGACCATCAGGGCGGCGAAGTAGATCGGGTCGTGGGTCATCGCGCGCGCGGCGGTCCGCGTGGTGCCCTTGCGCTGGCGCGCCTCCCACAGCTTCATCGCGAGCATCTCGCCGGCGTCGTGGGTCACGGGGTCCACGACCTCGATGCCGGTGAGGTCGACGCGGTGGTCCGTCGCGACCTTGAGGATGCGCCACTCGGGCCCGACGAGGACCGGCTTGCACACGTTCTCGGCGACCAGCTGGGCGGCCGCGCGCAGCACGTAGGGGTTGGTGCCGGCGGGGAAGGCGATGCGGCGGGGCGGGTTGGCGCGCGCACGGCGGATGAGCGGGCCGACCAGGCTGCGCGAGCGCTCGACCAGGTGGTGCAGACGCTCCTCGTACGCCTCGAGGTTCGCGATGGGCTCGCGGGCCACGCCGGAAGCGGCGGCGGCGCGGGCGACCGCGGGCGCGACATAGAGCAGGACGCGGGGGTCGAAGGGCTTGGGGATGATGTAGTCGGGCCCGAACTCGAGTCGGTTCAGCCCGTACGCGCGGAGCACGTCGTCGGGCACGTCCTGGCGGGCGAGCTCGGCCAGCGACCGGGTGGCCGCGACCTTCATCTCCTCGGTGATCTTCCGCGCCCGGCAGTCGAGCGCGCCACGGAACACGAAGGGGAAGCCGAGGACGTTGTTGACCTGGTTCGGGTGGTCCGAACGTCCGGTGGCGACGATGGCGTCGGGACGGGCCTCCTTGGCGACCGCGTACGGGATCTCGGGGTCGGGGTTGGCCATCGCGAAGATGAGCGGCCGGGCGGCCATCCCCTGGACCATCTCGGCCGTCAGCACGTTCGCGACGGACAGGCCGACGAAGCAGTCGGTGCCGACGAGCGCGTCGGCGAGCGAGATGGCGGGGCCGTCGGCGGCGAACATCTCCTTCTCGGGGTTGAGGTTCGGGCGGTCCTTCGTCACGAGGCCCTTGCTGTCGAACATCCGGACGTTCTTCCGGTCGACGCCGAGCGAGCAGTACAGCCGCGCGCAGGCCATCGCGGCGGCCCCGGCACCCGAGAACACGATGGTGGTCTCGCTCATCTTGCGGCCGGTGAGCTCCACGGCGTTGAGCAGGGCCGCGGCGCTGATGATCGCCGTCCCGTGCTGATCGTCGTGGAACACGGGGATGTCGAGCTCCTCCTGCAGTCGCCGCTCGATCTCGAAGCACTCGGGGGCCTTGATGTCCTCGAGGTTGATGCCACCGAAGGTCGGCGCCATGGCCTTGACCGCGGCCACGACCTCCTCGACGGTGTCGGCCTGGAGCTCGATGTCGAAGACGTCGATGTCCGCGAACTTCTTGAACAGGTTGGCCTTGCCCTCCATGACGGGCTTGCCGGCCAGCGGACCGATGTCGCCGAGGCCGAGCACCGCGGTCCCGTTGGTCACCACCGCCACCAGGTTGCCGCGGGCCGTATACCGGAAGGCGGCGTCGGGGTCGGCGTGGATGGCGCGGCAGGGCTCGGCGACGCCTGGCGTGTACGCGAGCGACAGGTCGCGCTGGGTGTTGAGCGGCTTCGTCGCGACGACCTCGATCTTCCCGCGGCGCGTGCCCTCGTGGTACTCCAGGGCAGCGGTCGGATCACGGGGCGGCTGGTACACGGGTCCCTCCAAGCCCACCCCAGGAACACCGGGGGCCGTCCTTGTCGAGCAGGGAGCGCCCCGTTACTCGCGCGAAGGGTCCGAGGTGACCTGGGGACCGCCGGCGGCGCTCGCGTCGCGGGAGGAAAGTCCGAGCTCCACAGGGCGAGGTGCCGGGTAACACCCGGTCGGGGCGACCCGGAGGAAAGTGCAACAGAGAGCAGGGCGCCACGGCCTCTCGGGGACGTGGTGAGCGTGAAAGGGTGCGGTAAGAGCGCACCGGCGTCGTCGGCAACGGCGGCGGCCAGGCAAACCCCACCTGGAGCAAGACCGAATAGAGGGGCGTTCGAGGGTTGCCCGCCCGAAGCCCCCGGGTTGGTCGCTGGAGGCCACCGGTGACGGTGGTCCTAGAGGAATGGTCTCCACCTCCGCGAGGGTGACCGGACGGAGGCACAGAACTCGGCTTACGGGCACCTCGGACCCGACCCTCATTATCTGCTAGAACGTGCTCGCGGGCTCGTAGCTCAGTTGGTCAGAGCAGCCGGCTCATACCCGGACGCGCCCAGGTTCGAGTCCTGGCGGGCCCATCACGGTTTGGAGTGTGCGTGGACGACGTGGCGCGCCTGGATCGGGCGGATGTGCTGGATCGTGAGCAGAACCGGTGGTCGCAGGACGCCGAGCGTCTTCGCCAGGCGCTGGTCGAGGCCGAGCAGGGCCTGAAGAACGCCGAGAGCGTGCGGGGCGAGGCCAACGGCCGGTTCGAGGAGACGCGGACCGAGGAGCGCGGCATCCAGCGGCGGCTGGACGATCTGCGCGCCAAGCACGCCTCTGCCCTGCGGATGCTCGAGACGGGTGCGGGCAGCCCGGAGGCGGCCGAGCGCCAGCGCCAGAACTGCGAGCACCTGATCGACGAGGCGGAGACGCAGATGCTCGAGCTGCTCGAGACGCAGGACGCGGCTCGCGCGGCGCTGGAGCTCGCGAAGTCCAAGGTGGAGCAGGCCGAGCGCGTGCTGAACACCGCGCGCAAGGAGCTGCCGCCCCGGATCGACGAGGCCGCCGCCGCCGCGACCCGGCTACAGGCCGAGCTGGAGGGCGTCCTCGGCGACCTCCCGCCCGATCTGCGCTCCCGGTACAAGGGGCTGCGGGAGAAGGGTCGCTGGCCCGTGGCCCGCATCAAGGACGCCTCCTGCTCCGCGTGCAGCATGACGGCGCCTCCCCAGACCATGGTGGAGCTCAAGCGTGGCCGGCTGATGTCCTGCCACGGCTGCCACCGTTGGCTCCTGCTGCCGACCGACTCAGAGAAGGTCTGACCGGAAGGCGCACCAGGAGACGTCCTCGCTGAGGCGTCGCCCGCGCGCCACGGTGACGAGCCCGAGTCCCGGGTCCGCCAGGTCGATCACCACGTCGTCTTCTGGGTCGGCGACAGTGATCGTGCCCGCGACCGGCGTGGGGCAGGGGGCCGCGATCCGGTCCCAGGGGAGGGTGAGCCCGTCCAGCGCGACGCGCACCCCGTCCACGGTCACGACGCCGTCGATGCCGATCTCGCCCTGGTTCTGCAGGGCCAGGTCCACGCGGAACCGGCGCTCGCCGATGTCGAAGGTGCCGCCGACGTCCACGGTGGCGGCGTTGTCGACGCTCCCGCGCAGGGATCCCGCCATGGGCTCGGCCCGGGCTCCCAGCTCGCCGCCGTCGAGGCGGGTGACGACACGCTCGGGGTCGCAGAACGTGACCGCGAAGCCGGCGAGGGTGGTGGGGAGCAGCCCGCTGTCCGGTGTGCAGCCCTGGTCGTGGTAGTCGAGGCGCAGGGTGAACTCCCCGGCGGGGTCTCCCTGGCGCGTCTTGCACGGGCAGCAGGCGACCGGTCCGTGTCGCAGCTCGAGGTCCGGCGTCTCGTGGGCGTGGATCAGCGACTCGTCGGCCACGAGCGCGGCGACGAGGGCGAGGTGCCCGGTGCGCAGGCCGCTCTCCATCGCTGCGGCGACGTCGTCGTCCGTGCCGGCACAACCCACCGAGCACGAGAGGAGGAGGGAGTACCGGAGCCACGCGCGCATGCCCCCTCCTACCCGGATGGCGCGCGGACGGGTACGCCTACCCGCGGAGTCGACGCTCACGAAACGAGGTCATCTCGTGATCCGGTGGACGATGGCCAACAGCCACGCGATCGCGGACCAGGGCCTCGGCGGTGGTGCGGTCGGCTGCTTGGGTTCGCGCGAAGCCACGCCGGACACCTCGACCGCGATTCGCATCGTCGTGTCGTGGAGGTCGAGCACCCGCCGGAGGGGCTCCTGGTAGCCGCCGGCCAGGTTCCACGCGACCGGCACCCCGAGCTGCCGCGCGACCTCGAACACGATCCGGTCCCGTCGGGCGAGCTGCTCGGTGGTCAACGTCCCCCCGAGGGGGTCGGAGATGTGCGGGTCGGCGCCGGCCTGGTAGAGGATCACGTCGCAGTCGCCGAACGACCGGACGACGTCGGGCCAGCGCGCGAGCCAGTCCTCCGCGGTGTCCGGCGTGATCGGCTCGGCTCCGAAGGTGTGGTGACGGATGGCCGCCGTCACGGCGGGCTCGGTGCGGGCGAGGTGCGCCAGGATGTCGGCGGTTCCGTCGCCGTAGTGCTGGTCGGCATCCAGGATGCCCACCCGACGAGCTCCCGCCCGAAGCAGGACGCGGGCCGCCATCAGTCCGTTGAAGGTGCAGAACCCGTGACCGCCGCCCCACCGGGCGTGGTGGAAGCCGCTGGTCGGGCTGGCCGTGGTCTCCCCGGTGCGGAAGGCGTGGAGCGCGGCGTCGCGGAAGCTGCCGACCGTCCATGGGAGCGAGGCGGCCACGGACCGGAGGCGGTTGCCGAAGCCGTTGGCGACACGGCCGGCGAGCACGCCCTCGACGTAGGCACGGTCGTGCGCCAGCGCGAGTTCGTCGACCGTCGCCGGTTCCGGCTCCACGATCTCGAGCGGGACCCCGAGGGCCCGCCAGGACGCGACGACCTCTGCCGGCTTCCGCGCGCTCGGGCTGAAGCCGAGGTTGTCCGACACGGTCTGCCGCGGCGTGTAGAACACCTTCACCATCGAAGGATAGCCACGTGAGGCGTCAGCGGACCCCGAATCGGAAGGGGTACCGGACCACGAGCCACCCCTCACCGCGATGGAAGAGCGTCAGGTCGTCGAGCACGTCGAAGACGCACGCAGCGACCGCGTCGTCGGTGAACGTCGACCGTTCGTCACGCTCCGAGGCGACGAGGGCTCCCGACGGCGCGAAGGTCAGGCGCGCGACGAGGACACCGGCGTCGGGCACACCGTGGTCGAGCGCGTGCTGCCAACAGTGCCGGATCGGGAGGAGGCGCTGCTCGATGGCCGTCTCGAGCACCGGGGTCGTCGTCGGCGGCCCGAAGCACACCGGGAACGCAGCGCGAACCGCCGCACCGATCGAACCCGGGTCGCGCTCCGGCGGTGTCGCTGGCGGCGCCGGGGCCCAGGGCTCGACGATGGTGCCGCGGGCGAGGCTGTCGCCACGTGCCGACAGCTGCGGCGGGTCCCTCGGCGCGACCACAACGAGCTGCGCCACCGCCTCGACGAGGGGCGGCGGTAACGCAGTTCCGCCAAGGTCCAGCGCGAGGATGGGGATCACACCGTCATCGGACTCCGCGGGACGGGTGCGGTTCCGCGACCACCCTCCAGCCGAACACTGCCGTTGGGGAGCGCTGCTCGGACGCGCAGGGATGAGCTTGGTCAGCGGTGAGCTTGGTGCGGGAGAATTGTCACTGGCACCGCCCATTGCCTGGAGTTGGCGTGAGGTGGCGAATGAGTCACGTTTCGAACCGGATCTATGCGTTCGTCGTAGGAATACCGTGCTCTAATCCGCGCAAATCCATAGGGAGGAACTCAATCTCATGGCGAATAGCCAGACCGAGGTGGTGGGGCTCCCGCCGGTCTCCCTCGCCGAGGTACTTCTCGAGGAGGCCAGGGTCGGGACACGGCGTACGTCCAGCTCTACCGGACCGCTGTTCCACCATGGCCGGGATGGCTGTGTGGGTTGCCGAGCTGCATGTGCACGCTGCTTTCCTGGAGCTGTCGTCGTGATCGTGTGGTCCCTGGCGTCCGGCACCGGCTTGGCGGCTGACCGCGACGAAGCCTGGGCGGAGTTCGTCGCTGCCAAGGCGACCCCGATGTCGTGGAAAATCGACGCGCGAGATGACGATCTCGAACGCCTCGCTCCGATGCTGGACGGGGTCCGGATCGTGGCCTTCGGCGAGACCACGCATGGCACCGCCCAGTTCCGCGAGGCGCGCGACCGCATGACACGGTGGCTGGTGGAGGAGCAGGGCTTCACGCTGGTGCTCCCGGAGATGTTGTTGGCGGGGTCTCGCAGACTCCACACCTTTCTGACCACCGGAGATGGCGATGCGGCCTCCGCGCTCGACACCGTGGGAGGGTGGGTCTGGGACACGCGGGAGGACGCCGCCGCGATGGAGTGGGCCACTGGTCCGGTCTCGGCTGGAACTCTGGGGTTCTGGCCGATCGACGTGCAGGATCCACAGGGTGACCTCGACGCGTTGGCAGCCCTCGGTCGGCGCATCGACGATTCCGAGGTCGCCCGAGTCGTCGGCGAGCTCGACACCGGTCGGCCGCTCGTGTACCCGACCTTGTCGATGCCTCCGCTCGTCGCGGGCGGGGCCCAGCATCGGGTCTTGCGTGGGCGCTTTCGGGCGAGCGGTCGCGACGTGAGGGCGCTCATCCTCTGTTATGCCGAGCATGGCGCGTTCATACGGCGAATCGATCTCACGCCTGACGTCTGGCGCCGTTTCGAGGCTCCACTGCCGCCCGACAGTCGGTTGTGGTGCAGCCTCAGGCTGACAGGGGACGGCACTCTCGACGTGAGCGGGTGGGAGCTGGACGAAGACGGCGTCGTTCGAGTGCTCACGACGCAGGAAGGACCCGAGGGCGATGTGTCGCCGGCACGAGCGCTGTCGTCGAGTTTGTCGGCCGAGGGTACCTGGTCGCTCACCACCCGATCCGTGAGAGACACGGAGTTCGTCGGTCGGCTCGTGCGCCTGGCCGATGACGTCAGGCCGAGGCGGGAGCCGTGGGCGCCAACTGTCGAGGCTCTCGCCCGGGCGAGCGCCTGGGGACTCGAGATCGGATGGGCACCGGGCCGCGCAGCGAGCGCGCTCCGCGACCGCGCGATGGCCGACCAGGTGGTTCGGTTCCTCGACCGTGCTGGTCCGGAGGCACGGGCGGTGGTGTGGGCGCACGAGGACCACGTCCGCGCCGATGACCGGGAACCTCGGATGGGCGCCCACCTGCGGGCGGCCTTCGGCGAGCAGTACCTCCCCATCGCGCTGCTCACGAGCGGCGGGACCTACCGCGCGAGCAGGGACGGGGGTGTGAGTGCCTTCCCGCTCGAGCCACCCGCGCGACGGTGCCTCGAGCGGGCCTTCGACCCGTTGCCGACCGACGCAGCGTTCGTGGCCCTGCGCGGTACGGACCTGGGTTCTCGCCCGATGTTGGTTCGCAGCATCGGGGCCGAGCACCGGCCAGGGGTCTGGCAATTCCGCCCTTGGTGGCGTGTCATCCCCGAGGCCTACGACGCCCTGTGGTGGATTCGTGTCACGACCGCGACGGAGTCAGGTGGTCCCGTGGACTAGCAGCATGGGGGGCTCGTGTGGCCATCCCTGGTACGTGAGGATGCACGCGACACCGGCGCCGCCTCGGGCAGGGGCACGGGCACGGGCACGGGCACGGAGGAGCGATGGGGGCTTTGCCCCTCGCTCCTATCCCTCGATGAAGGCCCGCAGGCGCTTGCTCCGCGAGGGGTGACGCAGCTTGCGGAGCGCCTTGGCCTCGATCTGGCGGATGCGCTCGCGGGTGACCTCGAAGTCCTGCCCGACCTCCTCGAGGGTGTGGTCGTGCGGCTGGCCGATGCCGAAGCGCAGGCGCAGGACCCGCTCCTCGCGGGGGGTGAGGGTGGCGAGCACCTTGCGGGTGGCCTCGGTCAGCGAGGCGTTCACCATGTTGTCCGAGGGCGACAGGGTGGCCTTGTCCTCGATGAAGTCACCGAGGTGGCTGTCCTCCTCCTCGCCGATCGGGGTCTCGAGGGAGATGGGCTCCTTCGCGATCTTCAGGATCTTGTGGACCTTGTCGACCGGCATCTCCATCTTCTCGGCGATCTCCTCCGGCCGCGGCTCGCGGGCGAGCTCCTGCTGGAGGTGGCGCTGGGTGCGGATCAGCTTGTTGATCGTCTCGATCATGTGGACCGGGATGCGGATGGTCCGCGCCTGGTCGGCGATCGCGCGCGTGATGGCCTGACGGATCCACCAGGTCGCGTAGGTCGAGAACTTGTACCCCCGGCGGTACTCGAACTTCTCGACGGCCTTCATCAGACCGATGTTGCCCTCCTGGATGAGGTCCAGGAACTGCAGCCCACGGTTCGTGTACTTCTTGGCGATGGAGACGACGAGGCGCAGGTTCGCCTCTACCAGCTCGCACTTCGCGAGCTCGGCGACGGCCTCACCGCGCTTGAGCTCGATGGCCGCGCGGGAGAGGTCGTCGCGGGTCATGCCCGTGGCCTTCTCGATCTTGCGGACCTTGCGCAGCTCGCGACGGACGCGGCTGTCGAACTCCTTCCACTCGTCCTCGGGGATGCCCGTGCGCTCGATCACCTCGCGGCCACCGGCGTCGAAGGACCGGCGGACCTTGCGGATGGCGGGACGCAGCTCGCGGACGGGGAGGCGAGCGTCGCGGGCGACCTTCTCGATCTCCTTCTCGGCCCGCGCGACGAGCATCCAGGACTCCTGGATGCGCTGGCTCACCTGGGCGATCTGCTTCTTGGACAGGTCGAGCGACTCCATCACGGAGAGCAGCTCGTCCTCGGTCTCGGCGATCTGGTCCTCGACCTCCTGGCGACGTTTGCGGCTCTTCGCCTTCTCGAGCTCGTCGCGCAGGTCGGCGAGGCGCTTGAGGCCCGCCTCGGTCTCCTTCTTGACCTCGGGGAGCGTCTGGCCCGAGCGGGTCCGCGTCGGCCGGGGGCGCTTGCCACTCTTGATGGCCTTCTGGATGCGCTCCTCGTCCTCGATGATGAGGTCGTCCACGAACTGGACGCCGAGCGCCGAGGTCAGGGCGATGCGCTTGACGCCGTACTCGCCGTCCTCGATGCGCTTCGCGATCTCGATCTCGCCCTCGCGCGAGAGCAGGGCGACCGAGCCCATCTTCCGCAGATAGACGCGGACGGGGTCGTTGCTCCTCGTCGCTGCCTCGGTGCCGGGCTTGCCTTCCTCACCGGGCTTGGCGGCCCCGCCACGGCGCTCCGCCTCCGCCCGCTTCCGCTCGGCGTTGACGATCTCGATGTCCATGTCCGAGAACATGATCATCACGTCATCGAGGCGGTCGCTGGAGATGAGATGCGTCGGCAGCGAGTTGTGCATCTCTTCGTACGTGACGTACCCGCGCTGCTTTCCGATGTCGATCAGCTGCTGGACCTCAGGCTCTGCGGATTCCTTCTGCTGAGTCATGGATGCAACGCTCCTCGGGGGGACTCGTTCCCTGATCAGGGGAACTCGTGGTATCGTCCGGACGGTCCCACGGGCTTCGATAACTGACGCGCTCCCCGCTCGCCAGCGTGTGGTTGCGCTCAGACGCCGGATGTGTCCGAGGGTGGGGTGGTGAGGTCGCCCAACAGACCTAGCAGGGTCTCGATGTCGTCCGCCCGAACTGCACGATCGAGGGCCTTTTCCATCTGCTGCAAGGCCTTGGTCCGCTGGAGCGTGACGAGCGCGGCCTCCATCTCCCCGCGACCCACGGAGCGCTCGTAATCGCCCTTCGCCGTCGTCAGGCGGGCGCCGATCCTGGGGCGAGCCATCCTGGCGAGGAGCTCGAGCACGGCGTGGACGGCCTCCTCGGGCTCGTACAGCCTGGTCCTCGCGACGACGGCCTGCACGGTGCGCTGGAGCACGGGGTCGGACAGGTCCGGCAGCAGGGCCGCGACCGGCTCCCCGGACAGCAGGCGAGCCACGACGGGTCGGATGGGCGCGTGATCGTCGAGCAGGCTCGGGTCCACCCGGGCGAGCACGTCCGCGACCTCGTCGTACCGGTGGACCAGGAGCCACAGCAGGTGGGTCGCGTCGACGTGGGGGCGCCAGGCGGGGACCACCGGGGAGGGCGCCGCCTCGGGGGGAGGGCCCTCCGGACTCCGGGCCTGGCGGAGGTGCTGGCGGATGCGGTCCAGCACGATCTCCTCGGGGATGCCCGCCCGACGCGCGACCCGACTCGTGACGGTGCCGTCGCGGACCTTGGCGAGCAGCGGCACGACCTCCTCGAGCGCGCGCTCGCGGCCCATCGTGGACGTGCCGAACGCGTCGAGCTTGCGCTGGACCACCCACTCGAAGAGTGGTTCGCGCTCCTGCAGCGCCTTCTCGAAGGCCTCCGGACCTTCGTGCCGCACGAGCTCGTCGGGGTCCTTGGCGCCAGGGAGGTTCACCCGCCAGGCGGAGATGCCGGCGTCGATGAACATCGGGAGCGTCTTCTCGGCGGCGCGCAGCCCGGCCTCGTCGGCGTCCATCACCAGCACGACGTCCCGCGCGAGCCGGCGGATCTTCTCGAGGTGCTCCGCGGTCAGCGCGGTGCCACAGGTGGCGAGCGCCTCCCCGAAGCCCGCCTGCTGCAGCGAGATCACGTCGAAGTACCCCTCGACCACCACCGCCCGGCCCTTCTGCTGGATGGCCTGCCGCGCCGTGTCCAGGCCATAGAGCGTGTGCGACTTCTGGTACAGCTGGGACTCGGGGGTGTTGAGGTACTTCGGGCCGTCGCCCTCCAGGATCCGCCCGCCGAAGGCGATGACCCGGCCCCGCTCGTCGCGAATGGGGATGATCACCCGCTCGCGGAGGAAGTCGTAGTGCCCCTGGCCGCGGTCCGACGGGCGCGCGAGCCCGACCTCGGCGACCTGGGAGGCGTCGAAGCCGTCGCGGTGCAGCGCGTCGAGGAGGCGGCTCCAGCCCTGCGGCACGTACCCCAGGCGGGCGGCGCGGATGGTCTCGGCTGTCAGCTCGCGGCGCTCGAGGTACTCCCGGGCGGGCGCTCCGGCGGGACCGGTCCACAGCCAGGCCTCGTACTGCCGGGCCGCCGCCTCCAGCACGTCGAAGGCCGTGGCCCTCGCGCGGAGCTGCTTGCGCTCGGCCGGCGTCAGCTCGCGCTCCTCCACCTCGAGCCCGACGGGCCCCGCGAGCTCCTTGACCGCCTCGATGAAGGACAGCCCCTCGATGGTCATGAGGAACCGGAACACGTCCCCGCCCGCCTGGCACCCGAAGCAGTGGTAGATCTGCTTGTCGGGGATGACGTGGAAGGAAGGGGTCTTCTCCTGGTGGAAAGGACAGAGCCCGGTGAAGCTCCGCCCCTTCTTCTGCAGCGACACGTGGCGCGAGACGACGGCGACGATGTCGGTCCGCTCGCGCACCGCGTCCACCAGGTCTCGGGGGATCTTGGCCACGGTGAAGGCTAACCCCCGACCCGGTCAGCTTCAGGCCTCCGCAGGGGCCACGGACGGACCGAGGTCGTCGAGCGCGGCCTTCAGCTTCGCGGGATCCTGCACCGTGTCGCTGACGCGGGCGATGCGCGCACCGACCGCGCGGAGCTTGCCCACCAGGTTCTCGTAGCCGCGATCGAGGTGGTAGATGCGCAGCACCTCCGTGATGCCCTCGGCCGCGAGGCCCGCGATGACGAGCGCCGCGGAGGCCCGCAGGTCCGACGCCATCACGGCCGCGCCCTTCAGCGGGGGATTGCCGCGCACGGTGGCCACCCGGCCGGCGTGCTGGATGTCCGCGCCCATGCGCAGCAGCTCGGCGGCGTGCATGTAGCGGTTCTCGAAGATGGTCTCCTCGAACGTGGACGTGCCCTTCGAGAAGCAGGCGAGCGTCATGAGCTGCGCCTGCATGTCCGTCGGGAAGCCGGGGAAGGGCTCCGTGCGGACCTTGATCGGCAGGAGCTGGCGGGACCGCGTCAGGCGGATGGTGTCCTCGGTGGTGCGCACGTCGCAGCCGGCCTCGACGAGCTTGGCCAGCGTCGCCTCCATGAGCTTCGGGTCGACGCCCGTGAGCGTCACGTCGCCACCGGTCGCGGCCGCGGCGCACAGGTACGTCCCGGCCTCGATCCGGTCGGGGACGATGCGGTAGGGCCGGCTCGCGGGGGTGAGGCGCGGCACGCCCTCGATGATCAGCGTCGAGGTCCCGATGCCCTCGATCTTCGCGCCGAGCGTGACCAGGAAGTCGCACAGGTCGCTGACCTCGGGCTCCCGGGCGGCGTTGGTGATGCGGGTGGTGCCCCGGGCGAGGACCGCCGCCATCACGATGTTCTCGGTGCCGGTCACCGTCGGCATGTCGAGGTGGATGTCGGCGCCGCGCAGGTCGTGGACGGTGCCGTGGATGTACCCGCCCGACAGCTCGAAGCGGCAGCCGAGCGCCTCGAGTCCCTTCAGGTGCTGGTCGATCGGACGGGTGCCGATGGCACAGCCGCCGGGCAGCGACACCTTGGCCTCGCCGGTGCGCGCGAGCAGGGGGCCGAGCACGAGGACCGAGGCGCGCATCTTGCGCACCACGTCGTAGGGCGCTTCGCTGAAGGCCACGCGGCTCGTGTCGATGCGCACGACACCGTTGACGAGCGACGGGCAGCCGATGCGGCCGAGCAGCGACAGGGTGGACGAGGTGTCCGCGAGGTCCGGGATGTTCCCGAGGCGGTGCTCGCCCGGCGCGACGAGGGTGGCGATCAGGATGGGGAGGGCGGCGTTCTTCGCACCCGAGACCGGGATGCTCCCGATGAGCGGACGACCACCTTCGACGACGAGCTTCTCCATGACGGCTCCTGATGGGGGGAGGGATGGGACGGGGAGGGATGCGACGGACCCAGTGCAGGGCACGTGCCAGGGGAGGCGACGGACGGACCCCGCGCCCGGGGAGACCGGGAGCAGAGGTGGAGGGAGCCGGATCATAGCGCGATCGGTTCGGGATGCAGCGGTCCGCGCGCAGCGGTCAGCGATCAGCGGTCAGCTTCACGAGGTTGGAAGCAGGAGTTCGCCAAACGCCATCGCGGCCGCGCTGAACGCTGGTCGCCGGCAGCCGACCCCGAACATCGGACGTCAGTGGCGCTTCGAGGTCTTCGCCCAGTCCACGCCAGGGTTGTCGAGCGCCCAGTCCACGCGCGCCACCATGCCGCGCAGGGCCTCGACCTGACGGACGGAGATCGAAGCCGCCCGTAGCGCCTGGCGCGCCGTGACGCGCACCTTGTCCGCTGGGGTGCCGCGCAGGTACCCCACGCGGCCGAGTAGATCTACGATCTGTTGCACCGCGGGCTCCAGAACGTCGATCTCGGCTCGTCGGTCCTTCCGGTCGGGTTGCCCGGCCTCGCGTGTGCTCCTCTCACGCGTGCCACCGAGCGTCCGACCGGTCGCCCGGGCCCCGCGGCGGCGCGCCTCCTCCCAGAGGGTGTGCGTGAGCAGCAGCACCGCCTGCCCGAGGTTGAGGCTCGCGTGCTCCGGGGTGGCGATGCGGATCAGCGCGTCGCAGTGCAGGACGGCCTCGTTGGGCAGCCCGGAGTCCTCTCGGCCGAACAGCAGCGCCGTCCGGTGGTCGCCGTCCAGCATCGCTTCGGCGGCGGGTGTGGGCTCGATCACCGGGGGCCCCACGCGTCGGTGGCGGGCCGTGGTCCCGATCGCGCGGTGGCAGCCTGCCAGCGCTTCGTCGAGCGTCCCCACGATGCGCATTGCGGCGAACACGTCGTCGCACCCGGGCGCCATCCACCGGGCGCGCTCCGGATCCCACGCGGGGGGATCGACGAGCACCAGATCCCGGAGCCCGAAGTTCTTCATCGCGCGAGCGGCGGCGCCCACGTTGCCCGGGTGGAGGGGCTGTACGAGGACGACGGTCACGCGCCCGGCGATGTCGGGGAGGTCGCTCACCAGGAGGGGCGGCTAGCCCAACCCGAAGAGCGACAGGAGCCAGGCGAAGAAGCCCTTCTTCTCGGCCTTCTTCGGCGGCGCGGGCGGCTGCTTCTCCGAGTCGGGTGGCAGCGACTTCCCGGTGCTCCCCGTGCTCCGGATCGGCATCGGATCCGGCGTGTTCTGCAGGCGCGGCCCCGGGCCCCCCTGGTTCGCCAGGGAGCTCTTCATGGGCATGTCGAGGCTCGGCGGGGGACCGGCCGGCGCCTCTGCCTCCGGCGGCGCGGACGCCTGATCCCGGCGCTTCACCTTCTTCTTCGCGCTCGGCCCCTGCGCGGAGACCGCCGGGCGCCGCTTCGGCCCGTCGTCCTCGTCCTTGCCGAGCTTGAGTCGCGACTCGACGAGCTGGCCGGTGTCGATGTCGCGCGCGGTCAGGTTCAGGATGCCTTCCGAGTCGATGTGGAAGGTGACCTCGATCTTGACCTGGCCCTTGGGGGCCTCGCGAAGTCCAGAGAAGACGAAGGTGCCGAGGAGCTCGTTCTCCGCGACGTACTTCGACTCACCCTGGTAGATCCGCAGCATGATCGACCGCTGGTTCTCCTTGCTGGTCGTCAGGACGCGGGTCTTGTAGTCGGGGAGCGGCTGGTTCTTGGCGAACAGCACGTGCATCTGGCCATCGACCTTGTTGATGCCGATGGCCATCGGCAGCACGTCCAGCAGGGTCATGTCCTGCGGGCCGGCCTTGCTCGAGAGGCTGTGCGCCATGATGGCGGCGCCGATCGCGACCGCCTCGTCGGGGTGGACCTTGTCGGACGGGGGCTTGCCCAGGAAGCCCTCGACCTTGGACCGCACCAGCGGCATCCGCGACTGGCCGCCGACGAGCAGGATCTCGTCGAGCTCCTCGCGGGAGGTGGACGCCTCGCCGAGGATCCGCTCGCAGGTCGCGATGGACCGGTCGATCAGGTCCTCGGTCAGCTCCTCGAGCTTGTCCCGGTCGATGGTGATCGACAGGTCGACGGGGTTGCCGTCGTCGTCGTCGCAGATGTGGGGGAGGTGGATGTCGACGGCGGCCACGTCCGACAGGCGGATCTTGGCGTTCTCGGACGCGTCGCGGATCCGGGTCACGGCGGACCGGTCGTACGACACGTCGATGTCGGTCTCCTCGACGAAGTTCTGCAGCACGTGCTGCATGAGGCGATCGTCGAAGTCCACGCCACCGAGGAAGGTGTCTCCGCCGGTCGCGATGACCTCGAAGATCTTGTCCTTGATGTCGATGATCGAGATGTCGAACGTGCCGCCGCCGAGGTCGTAGATCGCGACCCGCTGGTTGAGCGTCCGCCCGAGGCCGTACGCCAGGGCCGCCGCCGTCGGCTCGTTGAGCACGCGCAGGACCTTGAGCCCCGCCAGCTTCCCCGCCGACCGCACCGCCTGGCGCTGCCGATCGTTGAAGTAGGCCGGGACGGTGATCACCGCCTGATCCACCTCGTCGTTGAGCGCCTCCTCGGCGGACTCCTTGATGCGGCGGAGGATGGCGGCAGAGATCTGCTCCAGGGTGAAGACCTGGTCCGCCACCTTGATGAGCACCTCGTTCTGGTCACCTTCGACCAGCTCGTAGGTGAACACCTGCTGCATCTTCTGCATCGCGGAGCTGCCGAAGCTGCGCCCGATGAGGCGCTTGCTGGCCGCGATGGTGTGATTCGGATTGTCCGCCGCCTGGTTCTTCGCTTCGTTGCCGACGAGACGGTTGCCGTTCTTGTCGATCGCGAACACCGACGGGATCGTGCGCGACCCGTCTCTGTACGTGATGACCTGGGGCTTTCCGTTCGAGACGAAGGCGCAGCACGAGTTGGTCGTTCCCAGGTCGATGCCGATCGCCTTACCCATGAACTTCCTTCCGTTCCCCGCTCGATGCGATGGCGTCGAGGCACCCGGGTGTAGCACGGTGCGAAAACGCGGGTCAACGGGTCGCGCGTCCTGCGCGCGCCACTCGCCGGAGGGTTAGGATGGACCGGCGGTGGGACGATGTGCTCCTCATCGCGTGGAGGGGCTGTTGGACGGCTTCGGGTCCCGCCTCGCGGCGCGGTTCAAGAAGGCGGTCGAGCGCGAGGAGGCGACTCGCCGACGCGAGGAGGAAGAGCGCCAACGCGTGTTGGAGGAGGGGCGCGCAGCGCGTGAGCGCCTGTTGGGGGAGCTGGCGGCCATGGGTCGCGCCATCGGGGTGGTGACGGTCGCGCTCGACGACGGCGGGCTGACGCTGGGCTTCGGAACCCGAAAGCTCCTGTTCGCGCGCGATGGCGACGGCGAGCGCGTGCGTCTCGCGTGGGACGGGATGGGCGACGGCGAGGAGCACCGCCTGTATCGCCAGGCCGAGCTGGGTCACCGCTGGGTGTACAGCCGGCGCCGCCGCGGCCGCGAGGACCGCCTGCCGCTGCTCGACCAGGGCATCGAGGAACTCCTGGTCGGCGTGTTGGGCCTGCCCCGCCCGGGCGAGGGCGACGTTCCGGAGCCCGGGCGCGACCTGTAGGAGGGTTGCTGCGGGCTGCAGGCTACGGGCTGCAGGCTACAGGCTACAGGCTACAGGCTACAGGCTACAGGCTACGGGTTGCCAGGCCGCGGGCTACGGGCGACGCGAAGTAGAATTGGGGCAGGGACGGCAGCGGCGTTCCGCTGCGGCGCCTCGACCCCGCGCCTGCGCCCCGCGCCCCCGCAGTTCTGCTGCGACGCCTTGACCCCGCGCCTGCGCCCCGCGCCCCCGCGCCCCCGCGGTTCCGCTGCCCGCTGCCCGCCCCCGTTTCCGCCGTTGGGACCAAAGATCGGCAGCGGACACGGCCCCGGTCGCGGCGCGAAGCCCGCATCTCCGTTCGCCTACTCCTCCGTCTTCGGATCCACCGTCATGCGGAGCATGTGGACCGCTCGCTCCGAGGCAGCCTCGACATAGAACGTGGCGCGACCGATCCTCACGGTCTCGCCCGTGGCCGGGATGCGTCCCGTGGCGGTGAGCAGGAGCCCTGCGACCGTCTCGTACTCGCCGGACGGAGCGGTGAACCCCGTCTCCTCCTCGAGGTCCTCGATGTCGGTGCGGGCGGGGACGCGCCACTGGAGCTCACCGAGCTTGCGCATCGCCGGGCTGTGGTGCGGCAGGTCACCCTCGTCCTCGATGTCGCCCACGACGAGCTCGAGGAGGTCCTCCATCGTCACGATGCCGACGGACCCACCGTACTCGTCCACCACGACCGCGAACGGGTCACCGGACTCACGCATCTCGTGCAGCAGCGCGTCGACCGGCTTCGACTCGGGCACGAAGCGCACGGGCTTCATGATGGTGGTCACGACGGCCTGGTCGTCCTCCGCGAACAGCAGATCCTTGTGGTTGATCCGGCCCTGCAGGTTGTCGACACGCTCGGTGTAGACCGGCATCCGCGAGTGACCCTCGCGCAGCACGACCTCGATCGCCTGCGCGATCGTCGTGGTGTCGGAGATGGCGGTCACGTCGACGAGCGGCGTCATCGCCTCGCGGACCAGGGTCTCGTTCATCGCGAGCAGCCGGCGGATGAACGCCCGGTCCTCGGCGTCGATCTTGTGGCCCTGGCGGTCGTTGAGGAGCTGGACGATGTCCTCGCGCTTGATCGACTCCTCGCCGGTCGTGCGCAGCAGGCGCTTGAGGGTGCTGCCCCACACCGACAGGACGATGAGGACGGGCGTGAGGACGACCTGCAGCGCCTTGATGGGGAAGGCGACCCACACCGCGACCACGTCTGCCCAGTGGCGGAACAGGGTCTTGGGCAGCGCCTCGCCGAACAGGAGCGCGAGCGGGAAGTAGGCCAGCGCCACCTTCCACTCCTCGGTATGTCCCGCCTGGGCGAGCATGGCGCCCACGATCGTGGTCCCCGTGATGAGGGCGAGGTTCGTCCCCACGAGGCAGGTGCCGAAGACGCGCTCCTCCTCGACCATCATGTCGAGCACGAGCGCCGCGCCCCTGGAGCCCTCCGCCCGCCGCGCCTCGAGCCGGGCCCGGTTGGCGCTGACCAGCGCCATCTCCGAGCCGGAGAAGAAGCCCTGGAGCGCGAGCACGACCGCGATCAGCGGTGCACCGACCTGGAGCGTCATCCCGCCTCCTGGTCGGCGCGCTCGCGCGGCTCGGCGGGAGCTTCCTCGGAGGTGGCCTCGCGGGTCGTCACCAGGATCTCGGCGACGCGCCGGCCCTCCATCTTGCCGACGACGAACTCGTGAGCGCCGTGGCTGACGACGTCCCCCTTGCGGGGCAGCCTGCCGAGCTGGTGGAAGACGAAGCCGCCGAGCGTGACGTACCCATCGTCCATCGGCAGCTCGATGCCCGTCTCCTCGGCGAAGTCCTCCAGGTCCACGCTGGCCTTCACGGTCATGGTGCCGGGGCGGTTGCGGTCGATCTCGAGGTTCTCGGGATCGTCCTCCTCGGTGCCGAGCAGCTCTCCCAGGAGGTCGTCGAGCGTCACGAGACCCACGAGCGTGCCGTGCTCGTTGACGACGAAGGCCATGTGGAAGCGGCGCTCGAGGAACTCGCGCAGCATCCCGTCGGCCGGCTTGGTGTCGGGGACGAGGACCGGGGGCAGGAGGAGCGCGCGCAGCTGCTTGGGGTTGTCCAGCGGACGGGCGCGGAACTTGAGGAGGTCCTTGAGCAGCAGCACCCCGATCACATCGTCGGGGCTCGCGCCGGTGACCGGGATTCGGGAGTACCCCTGCGCGCGAGCGAGGCGGAGCAGCTCCTGCCAGGGCGTGTTCAGGGGCACGGAGAAGATGTCGGGGCGCGGGGTCATCAGGCGCTTCACGACGAGATCGTCGAACTCGAACACGGCCTCGATGATGTCCCGCTCGTTGGGATCGAGCTCGCCCTGCTGCATGCCGCGGTCGACGTAGACCAGCAGCTCCTCCTCGGCCACCGACTCGTTCCGCTCCTCGGCGCCGATCGCGCGCTGCACGAGCGAGAGCAGGGTGGCGAACACCACGCGGATCGGGGTGACGGCCCACAGCCAGGCCGTGAGCGGCCAGGCGACCACCTGGGTCCAGACCGTGCGGAACCGGTACGCGATGATCTTGGGCGTGATCTCCGAGACGAGGACCAGCAGGGGAGGGACGACCACGACGTTGAGCCAGGGCCAGCGCGGCGCCCACTCGCTGAAGATCGCGCCCGTTGTGGCGGCGATGCTGGTGTTGGCGAGCTCGTTGCCGAGCAGGATGGCCGTGATCAGCGCGGCCCTGCGCGACAGCAGCCACGCCACCTGGCGCTGGGTGTTGGTCCCGTTCTCGAAGCGCTCCCGGTCCGGTTTCTGCAGTCCGAAGTACGCGGTCTCCGTCCCGGAGAAGAAGAACGAGAACACCAGCATCAGGAGCAGTGCGACGACCGTGGCGGGGCCGGCTTCGAGATCGAGCCCGACGCCGCCGGTGGCCAACAGGGGCCTCATCCGCGCTCCGGTTCGGGGGGCGGATCCGCCTCGAAGTGCTCGAACGCCGGGCGCGGCCAGGTCCCGCCGACCAGCGACACCCCCTCGCCACGCTCCACCACCCCGATCGCGGTGACCCGCACGCCGTGCTCCTCGCCCAGGGCCAGGACCGCACGCGCGTCCGCCGGGTCGGTCGTGAACAGCAGCTCGTAGTCGTCGCCGCCGCACATCGCGTAACGCCGGGCGTGGGGATCGTCGCGGAGGAGGTCATGCAGGGGGAGGCAGCCGGGATCGACCACCACACGCACACCGGACGCCCCGGCGAGCCGGGGAACGTCGCTCGCGAGGCCGTCCGACAGATCCATGGCCGCCGTCGCGAGGCCGCGGCAGGCCGACGCCAGCGCGAAGGCCAGCGGAGGGCTCGGCCGGTGCAGGGCGGCGAGGGCCTCGGGGGGCGGATCGTCGTGCATCCATCCCATCCCAGCCAGGCCCGGCGTCCCGGTCACCCACAACAGATCCCCCGGACGTGCTCCGGATCGTCGTCGTGGGGTCGCGACGCAGGTTCCACCCATCGAGGCCGAGAGCATCGCCCGGCCGTCCGCGCCGCTGCCCGTCACGTCGCCGCCCACGAGGTACACCCCGAACGCGTCGCAGGCCTCGCTCACGCCGCGCGCGATGGCGTCCGCCCGGTGTTCGACGCCCGCCACGCGGGGCAGGGTCAGCGAGAGCATCAGCCACTCGGGGCGCGCGCCGGCGGCGCCGAGGTCGGACACGCACACCGCGACGACCTTGTACCCCACGGCTTCGTCGGGGGTCCGCGCGTCGAAGTGGGTGCCCTCGACGAGGGTGTCGACCTTGAGCGCCGTCGCTCCGTGGACGACCGCGCAGTCGTCGCCTGCGTCCACCGTGACCCAGGGAGGACGCTCGCCCCTGCGGTCGAGGAGGCGAGCGATCACGCGGCGCTCGGCATCGTTCGCCGCGGTGCGTTTGTCCGCGTCGACGTCGGAGCCGTCGCAAGGTTCGGGTTCGGGCTGAGGAGGTTCCACGGGTGAGATGTCAGTCTATTCGATCTGCTCGACCGTTCCTACCTGCTCCAGCGTGTCGCGGGTGATGGTGAGGATCCGCATCTGGCGGTGGGCGTGCAGCGTCTCGGGATCGAAGCCGTCCGCGCCGGTGACGCTGTCGGACACCCTGGCCTCGAGCAGCGCCCGACGCATCGCGCCGCGGTGGTCGGGGTTGGTCCGGGCGGCCGCGGCGAGCAGCTTGCCCGCATCCACCACGGCGGCCTCGAGCGAGCTCGGCGTCCGGCTCGTGGCCCCGCGGTACGCCACCACGAACGGGTCCGACTCTCCGGCGACGGTCGCGCTGAAGACGTCGGGGAAGAGGCTGTTGCGGGTGTACTCGTTGCCCTGGGTCACCAGCGAGACCGTGTTCCAGGTCGACAGCCCGAGCAGGCGGACCTCCTTGTTCGGACCCTGGGGGACGTACGTCCCCATCGGGAACTCCTCGTACGCCAGCGCCGCCGCCGCCACCGGCGTCCGATTCGCGGACTCGGGGAGGAAGATCCCCTGGAAGTCGACGACGGGCGGCAAGACCACGGTGTCCGGGTTGCCACCCTGCTCCGCGACCTTCCGCTTGAGCTCGGCGAGGCTCCCCGTCCGGCGACCGAGCTTCTTCGCATACGAGATGAGGCTCGTCTCGTCGGGGGAGTAGGTCGCCTGGGTCGTGATCTGCAAGCCGCGCTCGGCGACGCCCGCAGTGAACAGCTCGGCCGCGTGCTGGCCGAAGGCGTTGTCCGGCGAGAACATGGCGAAGGCGGTCATGTCCTGCTCTTTCGACACGTACGTCAGCAGCGCGTCGATCTGGTCGGCGCGGGTGTACATCGCCTGGAAGGTCCAGGTGCCGCTGTCCTCGTAGGACTGGGACAGCGAGATCAGCGGGACGTGCAGCTCCTCGGCCGCGGCGACGACCGCGTCGGTCTCGTCGGTCAGCAGCGCCCCGACGACAGCGATCGCACCGTCTTCGAGCACCGCCTTCTCGAGCGCCGCCACCGCGGACTCGGCGGTGCCACCGGAGTCCACCACGTCCAGCTCCACGGGCGCGGTGCCGTATCCGAACAACAGCGCGTCCCGGACCTGCCCGCCGACCACCTCGTACTTGCCCGACAGCGGCAGGAGGACGGTGACGTGCCTCGGGTTCACGGCGGCGCCGTCGAGCGCACGCAGCAGCCCACGCGCCTGCTCGGCGGCCTCGTCCGAGCCGCTCGCGACCTTCTCCGCGTGCTTGCGCGCGGCCTCCAGATCGCCCTCGAGGTACGCCTTCTCGGCGCGCTCCAGCGGATCGCCGTTCCCGTTGTCCGCCACCGTCGGGGGCGGGCGTCCCTCCGCCATGGCGGACAGCGTCTCCTGGACCCGGGCGAGGACCTCCGGGTCCTCCTTGGCATACGCGAGCGCCTTCTTGGAGGCGGACCCCACCGCCTTCGGGTCCTGCTGGTTCGCCGCCCGGATGGCGAGCTGGAGGTACCGGTCGGCGTTCTGCGTGGCCAGCGCGGCCTTCTCGTCCGAGGACTCGAGCACCGGGAGCGCTCGCGGACGGTGTCCGCTCTCGGCGTCGAGCAGCGCGAGCCCGAGCTCGGCCGCCGAGCGGTCCGCCGGGGACCTCGCGTGATCGGCGAGGGCGGTGAAGTGCTCGTGCGCGTCGTCGGCGCGGCCCGCGAGCCGGAGCTGCTCGGCCAGGTGGAGCTCGACGAGATCGTCGGGCCGCTGATCGAGGGTCTGCTGGAGCAGCTCGATGGCCCGGTCGCGGTCGGTGGTCGCGTACGCCAGGGCGTCCTCGACGACGTCGGGCGTGACGCGCTTCTTGCCGGCCAGCGCGGTGGCGGAGGTGCCCAGCAGCAGGGCGACGGCGGCGATGCGGAAGAACGGACGGCTCATCGTCTCTCCTGGACGAGCTTGTCGAACAGGGCCCGGCGGGGATGGGCGGTGGGAGGCAGGTCGCCGGCCCACCGCTCGAGCCCCTGGCGCTGCCCCTCGTCCAGAGAGGGCGGCACCTCGAGCACCAGCTGGATGTGGAGGTCGCCGCGCGCGCTCCGGCCGACCTTGGGCAGACCGCGGTTCGCGAGGCGGAGCACCTTCCCGGGCGGCGACGCGGCGGGGATGCGGATCGTCGTGCTCCCCTCGAGCGTGGGGACGGTCACGTCGGCGCCGAGGCAGAGCTCGGGGAAGGTCAGCGGCAGGTCGAGCATCACGTCGTCCCCGCGGCGCCGGAACAGGGCGTGGTCGGCGACGCTCACGATCACCAACAGGTCGCCGGCGTCTCCGCTTCCGCGAGGGGCGTTGCCCTTGCCCACGATCTTGAGCTTCTGCCCGGTGGCCACGCCCTCGGGCACCTTGATCCGCAGGGTGTCCTCGACGCCGAGCCGGCCGTCGCCGTGGCAGTCGGGGCAGGGGCTCGCGACCGTGAAGCCGCGCCCGGAGCAGTGGTAGCAGTCGGTGCGGAGGAGTCGGGGACCGCTCGCGCGGCCGCTGCCCTTGCAGACCTCGCAGCGCTCCCGGCCCTCCGCCGTGGCACCCTCGCCGTCGCAGGTGCGGCAGCGGACCTGGCGCGGGACGACGACCTCCTTCTCGCAGCCCGTCACCACCTCCTCGAGCGTGACGGACACGGTGTACCGAAGGTCTTCGCCCTTGGCCGTGCTCCGCCAGCGGAAGAGGTTGCCCCACACCGTGTTGGCGACCTGGTTGAGGTCCTCGGGGCGCGGCGGGCGGCCATCCTCGGTGTACAGCGGGCCGAGCTTGTCGTATCGGACGCGCTTGTCCGGATCCGACAGCGTGCGGTACGCCTCGGTGATGTCCTTGAACCGCTGCTGCGCGTCGGCGTCGTGCTGGTTGCGGTCCGGGTGCCAGCGGCGGGCGAGCACGCGATAGGCCCTCTTCACGTCATCCGACGAGGCGTCGCGTCCAATCCCCAGGATGTTGTAGTAGTCCCGCGTCGCCACCGTCGGCCTCCAAGAACGCCCGGGCGCTCCACGTGTAACCCGCGTGCCCTGCGGCGCCCGTGGTACGTGGCGCCCCCTCGGTCATTGCGGTGTGAGCGCGTCCGCCAGCCTCGCGACGACGGCGTCGCACACCGGGAAGCCCGCGTCCGTGAGCTGCAGCCGCCCTCCGGTCCGACGCACCAGCCCCGCCCGGACCAGTGGGTCGACCACGCTCGGATCGAGCGCGAAACCGAGCCGATCGAGCGGCAGACCCTCCACGCAGCGCATGGCCGAGACGAGCAGATCGAGCGCCCTGGCGCGCGGGTCCGGACGCTCCTCGTGCGCGGACGGATGGTCCGCCGTCAGCCAGGTGGCGAGGTCGGGGTGGTCGCTCCAGCGCCGTCCGTCCGGTGCGTAGCCGTGCGCGGAGGGGCCGAGCCCGAGGTAGGGCGCGTCGGTCCAGTACAGCCGGTTGTGGCGCGAGGCGTGGCCCGGGCGGGCGAAGTTCGAGACCTCGTAGCGCTCCAGGCCGGCGGCGCGCGCCGTGGCGACGATCGTGTCGTAGCCCTCGCGCCAGCGGTCGTCGTCCACCGGGACCAACCGACCGCCCCGGACCGCGCGCTCGAAGCGTGTGCCCTCCTCGATCGTGAGCCCGTACACGGACAGGTGCGGCGCACCCGCGTCCACCACGCGCCGCAGGTCGTCGCGCAGCCGGTCGGCGGGCTCCCCGGGCACGGCGAAGATCAGGTCCACGCTGAACGTCGGGGCGAGCCGCGCGACGGTGGCCACGGCCTCCGGCGCCCTCGCCGCGCTCCGCGCACGTCCCAGGCGCCGGGCGACGGTGGCGTCGAAGGTCTGCACCCCGATGGAGATCCGCGTGACGCCGGCGGCCAGCACCCCCTCGACCCAGGCCTCGTCGAGGTCCTCGGGGTTGGCCTCCACGGAGACCTCGGCCCCGGGCACCGGTCGGAACGCCTCCAGCGCCTCGGCGAAGGCCGACGGCGGCAAGCGGCTCGGCGTGCCGCCGCCGAAGAACACCGTGGCGGGTGCGCCGGGGAAGTCGGGGCGCCGCAGCTCGTGCTCCCACAGCAGGCGGTCGAGCCACGCCCGGTGGTCGGGTGCGGCCGCGCCGGGGGTGATGGCGAACGCGCAGTACGGGCACTGGGCCACACACCACGGGACGTGGACGTAGACGCCCCAGACGTCGTGCTCCGGAACGGACGTCACGGCTGGAGCGGATGCACCACGACCACCACGTGGTCGGTGAGGACCCCGCGCAGCACGTCGCGCACACGCTCGGGGGTCACCTGGGCCAGGCGACGCTCCAGCCCTGCGAGGCCGAACTCGCGGCCGTAGCGCGCGCTCCACACCAGATCCGAGGCCCGCGCCGACACCCGCTCGAGCCGCAGCGCGGTGAGGCCGCGCAGCATCCGGGTGACCTTGCGCAGCTCGTCGGCGCCGGGGCCGTGCGCCATCAGCTGGGCGAGCTCGTCCAGCAGCGCGGTGCGCGCCTCCTCCACGCGAGCGGGATCGGTCGCCAGCCCGACCGAGAACGTTCCCACGCCACGGCCGGCCTCGGACCGCGCCCACACCCCGTACGCCAGACCGCGACGCTCGCGCAGCTCGAGGAAGAGCCTCCCGGACTGGCTGTCCAGCAGGTTCGACGCCACCGCGAGGGCGGTCAGGTCGGGGTGGTCGGCCGGCAGCGAGCGCGCACCCACCAGCACCTGGGCCTGGGAGTGGCCGCCGCGGGCCGGCTTCGGCGCTCGGATCGGGCCCGGTTCGGGCGGGACGGGCTGCCGTGCGCGACGGGGGAGGGCGGAGAGCCAGGGTTCGAGCAACGCCGCCACGCGCTCGGGCTCGACGGCGCCCGCGACCCCGACCAGCAGCTGATCGCGCGCGAAGGCCGCCCGGTGGAAGCGGCGGAGGCGCTCGGGCGTGATCCGCGGAAGGCTGCGCTCGGTCCCCTCCATCCGCAGCCGCCAGGGGTGTCCCTGCCAGAGCGCGGCGTACAGCGCCTCGTGCGCCACCGCGCCGCCGCGGTCCCGCCAGGCCTCGAGATCGTCGAGCATCTCCTCGCGGACGTTGTCCCAGTCGCGCTCGTCGAAGACCGGATCGACGAGCGCTTCGCCCAGCACCTGCGTCCCGACGAGGATCTCGTCCGCGGGGCAGGTCATGTCGAGCGCCATCAGGCTCCGGTCCGCGCTCGCGCCGAGATCGATGCCCGACATGTCGCAGCGCTCGGCGAGCGTCCGCGCGTCCCACGGCCCCACGCCCCGGGTCGCGAGACGCGCCCAGGCCTCGCTCGTACCCGCGGTGGGGGAGCGCTCGGCGAGCAGGCCTCCCGGCGCCGTCACCTGGATCGCGACGATGTCACCGCCGTCGGGCAGGACGTGGACCGGCACGCCCGCGACCTCGAGCCGGACCGGACCGACGGCGCGGGAGACCGAGCGGGCGGGCGCGTGGCCGCGCTCGAGGGCGCGCGTGAGCTTGCGCGCGTTGGTCTTCTTGTCGATGACCACGATCCGGGCGAGCTCGGGACGCAGCCAGGCCCTGGCGACGCGCGCCACGTCCTCGGGCGTGACCGCCGCGACGGCCGCACGGAAGGCGAGATCACCGCGAGGATCGCCGGACCGCGCGGTCCACCACGCGAGATCGGCGGCCTTGCCGTCGACCGTCTCCTGACCGAAGAGCAGGTCGCAGAGGAAGCCCTCCCGCGCCCGGATCACCTCCGAGCGGGGCAGTCCGCGCTCCACGACCTCGAGCACCGCGGCGAGCGTCGCCGCGATCGCCTCCTCGGTCTCGCCGCACTGGAAGGCCACGCCCAGGATGCCGCCGCCCAGCAGCGCGTGGTGCATCGGGCGGATCTGGCTGGCGATGCCCCGGTCCAGGTCCAGGAGGCCGACGAGTCGCGAGCCGTCCCCTCCGAACAGGGCCATCTGGAGCACGTCGAGCGCCGGCAGGTCCGGGTGCAGCGTGGGCGGACCCGGCCACAGGATCTGCACGACGACGGTGGCGAAGTCGCGACGCACCCGCTCGACGCCGCCCGGCAGCGTGCCCGCGCGCGGCGTCGGCACCCGATCGGCGCCCGGCGGCCAGGCGGCGACCATGGGCCGCACGATGGCCTCGATGGTGTGCGGATCGACCGCACCTGCGACCGCGAGCGTCGCCCGCCCGGGGTGGTAGTGGCGGCGCCAGAACGCGACCACGTCGTCGATGCGGAGGTCGCGCACGGTCTTCGGGAACCCGATGATGGGCCGGCCGTACGGATGGTCGCCGAACAGGCGCGCGTGCGCCACGTCGGAAGCGACGCTGTCGGGATCGTCGTCGTACCCGTGGATCTCGTCGATGACGACGTCCTTCTCCCGCTCGAGCTCCTCCGGGTCCATGAGCGGGCTGCTCGTGAGGTCGAAGAGCACGTCCAGCGCCTGCTCGACGGCATCGGCCTCCACGGTCGCGTGGAAGCAGGTCTCGTCCCAGCTGGTCCACGCGTTCAGGTCGCCGCCGAGCCCCTCGATCTCCGCGGCCGCGTCGCCCACCCCGCGCCGTGGCGTGCCCTTGAAGAGCGCGTGCTCCACGAAGTGCGCCGTGCCCGCGCGCGCGTCGTCCTCGTCCGCGGCGCCCGCGTCGAACCAGAGGTGAGCGGAGGCGACCGCGGTGTCGGGGACGTGGCGCACGACCAGCGTGAGCGCCGCGTCTCCGGCAGCCGTGGGGACCCGCCGGACGGTGCAGTCGGAGGCTGGATCGCGCTTCAAGGGTTGGTGCCGCCGTCGCCCCGCGCCATCGACGCCGGACAGTCGGGACGGGCGGAGAACACGAACCAGCCGAGCTCGTCGGCCCAGGCCTCGCCCTGCCAGGGCCACACCCGGTACCCCCGCTTGGCCTTCTTGAGGTCGCGCAGGCGCTTGACGTTGTCGCCGTAATCCAGCACGCCGGTCGCCGCGGCCTGCTCGTACATCCGGGTCTCGAGGCTCAGCAGGTCGAGCCGCGTGATCTCGATGCCCTGGAGCATGCTCGCCAGCTGCTGACGGGCATCCTCCACCCGTCCGACGATGCGGCGCCCCTCGGCGTCCTTCCGGGCGTCGCGCTGCTCGGTGACGAGCTCCGCGGCCAGCTGCCCCGCCCGCCCCGTCAGGGCCTTCGCCCGCTGGAGTTCTTCGTCCGCGGAGGCGATCGCCGCCACGGCCTCGTCGTAGCGCTCCTCGTGGCGGAACGGCCGCAGGAGGTAGGCCGGGATCTTCGTGGGCGCCCCGTCCCGGAAGGCGGCCACGTCCGCGAACGCCTCGGCAGGGGTGACGGAGAGAGCGTCGAGCTCCTCGCGGATGGGGGTGTACTTCGCGACGAAGTCGTCCATCTCCGAGCCCGCGTCCGTGAACTTGCACATCACGAAGTACGAGTACGCGCGGAGCAGGTCCACCTCGGGCTGGTACTGATCGGCGAAGAAGGGCGACTCGTGGTTGAACAGCATCGCGAGCGCGCCGTTCGTGTCGTTGCCCCGGAAGTGCGCCCAGGCCCGCTCGAACTGCGCGTCCAGCCAGAAGTCGCTGGTCCGGTCGATCTGGGCGTACGAGGCGATGGCCTGACCGTAGTTGCCCGACGAGTAGTAGGCGCGCGCGACGTTGAGGGTGGCGACCTGGGTCCAGGTGTCCTCCCGCTTCGCCTGCACGCCCATCGCCTGCGCCGTGAGCATGGGAGCGACGGCGTCCTTGTGGCGGCCCTGGGCGGAGAGCGCGATGCCGCGCAGCAGCTCCACGTCCTCGAAGCCCGGCGCGGCGTTGTCGCCCATCATCAGGATGGCGACGGCGGGGCCGAAGCTCTCCTGCTGGAGGTTGTACTTCGCGGCGATGACGGCGAGCTCGTTGCGCGTCTCGCCCGTGATGCCGGGCTCGGTCAGCGCGGCGACGTTGGTGCCCAGCGCCTTCGCCAGCAACCCCGCCTCGTGCGCCTGCTCGACGACCGGCAGTGCGCGCGCCGCCACGCCCGTGTTGTGCTGCGCGTCGAGCAACAGGCCACGACCCCAGGCGCCCAGCGCGGCCAGCGGCAGCCCGCCCTTCTCGTACAGGTCGCCGAGGTGGCCCCAGGCCTCCCCGTGCAGCTCGGCGCGACCGGGATCGTCGATGATCGCGGTCAGCTCGGCGGCGGCGGCGTTGCGGTCGCCCGACGCCATCGCCTTGGCCCAGCCGGTGAACGCCTGCGCCCGGACGTCGTCGGTCATGGGCGGGGGCGGCTCGGGCTCGGGAGGAGGCTCGGGCGCGGGCTTGCGAGCCAGCGCCGTGGCGACCAGCAGCAGCCAGGGGCTCACCGCGACTCCTTCTTGGCCTTCGAGAGGAAGGCGAGGCCGAGCGTCACGTTCGCGTTCTGCTTGAACTCCCAGGAGTCCGTCAGCTTGCGGAACTCGAACAACAGGTCGTCCCGCAGCTCGACCTTCAGGGCCGTGTTGTCGCCGAGGAAGAAGCGGCCGCCCACGCCCGGAGAGACGGTCGGGCCGATGCCCGTGCCCCCCGACGGGATGACGGACTGCTCGAGCGTGACGCCGCCTCGGCCGGCCGCGTACACGTCGAAGTGCATCACGCGACCGCCGTTCCAGTTGAGCTTCGCGTAGATCGGCGACCACTCGACGCCGGCGAGCACCGAGCCGAGGTAGCGGTACGCGTACGGCGCGACGCCGATCGCCGGGCCCTCCATCTGCTGGTAGGCCTTGGTCTTGAAGCCGTAGCCACCACCCGCGACGAGCCCGATGGCCAGCACCTCGGAGGTGTGCTGGGTGTACGACAGCTGGCCGTTCGGCGTCGTCAGGTACGCGTCGAAGGGCATCCAGCCTGCGGCCAGGCCGATCTCGGAGCGCCCGGTCTTCGGGTACAGCAGCTTCTGGACGACGGTGATGTCCTCGTCCCGGATGATGCCGATGTCCACGGGCTCGGCGGCCCGGGCGGTGGTGAGGAGGAGGGACAGGAGCATGGTTCCTCGGGCGTCACGGGTCGGCCGGAGGCCGAGCGCCGCGTCAGAAGGGGAGTTCGCGGGGCATGCCGTCGATGGGCTGGTAGTAGACCTCGACGTTGGCGTCGTACGTGGGGATGGCGGCGCCGTGGAACACGACGCTGTTGTCCGCCGCGCGGTAGCTCCAGCCGTCGGTCCAGGTCTCGATGCCGAACTGGTCGGTGCCGCTCACCTCGGCCTCGGGCACGCGCTTGCCGTCGACCAGGACGATCACCGTGCCGGGGACGGGCACGGACTGCAGGGGGAACGAGGTGACCAGGTTGGTGAGCAGCTCGCCGAGCTGGCCGAGCGCCTCGTCGAAGTCGCGGGTGTCGCAGTTGCCGTCGAAGATGTCGATGGCGCGACCATCCGAGGTGTACACCATGTAGTTGTACCGGACGACGCCCCAGTCGGTCGCCGTGCCGGGGCAACGGACGGTGTTGTCGGGCTCGAGGTCCGGGCCGATCAGCACCCAGGTCATCCGCCGGCGGAACTTGGCGAACAGATCCACGTACCGGTCGGGGATCTCCTCCCGCAGCTGCCGTCGGGAGCCGTCGCCCTCGTCGCTGACCACGACCACGATCAGGTTCGCGTCGTCGCGGAGCATGTCGGGGTTGCTCAGCGTGTCGGTCGGGTCGACGAGCGCCGGGTACACCTGGAGATCGCCGTCGGCATCCTCGATCTCGACGTCCGCGAAGCACTCGACCGGCGGGTTCGGGACCGCGCGGCACATGGCGAGGAACACGGCCTCGAGGCCCTCCTCGACCGGAGCGCCGCAGTTGCCGAGGTAGCTCGCGCCGCAGATGCACTGGACGTACTCCTCGGACAGCGTGTCTCCGAGGGGGTCTCCGCACTGGTACCCCGGGTCGGTGGGCAGCACCGCACCCGCCGAGAAGCACGTCGCCTCGCACACGAGGTTCTCGATGAAGCGCTCGGGGACGTTGGCGTCGCCGCGCTTCACCGTCGGGCCGACCAGCTTGCCCGCGTCGGTGCCGACGTCGGTGGTGGTGATGCTGAACCGGTAGTCGACGAACCCGGAGCGGTTCTGGACGTAGTCGACATAGTTCGTCACCGCGTCGGCCAGACCGTCGTACGAACGGGCCTGCTCGACCGAGTCGATGTCCGCGATGAAGGACGCGAAGTTCGTGGCCAGGCTCGCCGACTCCTCGAGCATCGAGTCCGAGTTGTCGATGATGAAGAGGACGTCGGCCTTGTTGTTGAAGCTCTGCTGCTCGTACCCCGAGACGCGGAACAGCTCGTACCTGTTGCAGCTGCTGAGCACGAGCGCGCAGATCAGCGCGGTGGGTCGACCGATCATGGCGTCTCTCCGGCGACCACCGCACTAACCTCCGCGACCGGGGCGAGCCCGGAGCTACTGCACCAGGCCGTGGATCACGTTGAAGGCGTGCGTCACCTGGTGGTGCGGACGGATGCCTCGCTTCTGGTGGAAGCCGAGCAGGCCGTTCCAGACCTCGGTGATGTTCTGGCGCAGGGCGTCGTAGTCGCGCTGGGCCACGAGATCGCGCAGCTCGTCGATCGCCGGGGGGACGTCGGTCCCCTCGTAGCAGGCGAGGATGCGCCCGAGCGCCTCGGACAGCCGCTGGTGCAGGTCGTCCTGGCTCGAGGAGGCCTCGGCGGGCTTGGCGTTGCCGGGGTCCACCAGCGGCTCGAGGTCGTCGAAGGACAGGGACAACGGATCGTCGGTGTCCTCTTCCTCGGCGGGTGCGGGCGCCGGCGGGGCCGGGGGAGCGGGTGCGGGCGCCGGGGCCTCGGGCTCGCGGGTCTTGGCGGCGCGCGAGGGGCGTTCCGCCGGAGCGGGCGCAGGTCCGCCCTCGCCGAGGGGGCTCAGGCCGCGCTGGGCCAGGAACTCGGCGCTGTTGCCGAACATGTCTTCGTAGTCGGCCAGGCCGAAGCCGCCCTTGATCTTGGTCGCGCCGCGCTCGTTGCGGCTCTCGATCACCGTCACGCGGCCCTGGGCCTTGGGGTCGATGACGACCTCGGGCGCGATGATCACCTCGGCGGTGATGTTGGCGGGGCCGATCGTGATCTTGTGGGTCGCGGAGATGGCGCGGCACTTGATCCCGTGCTTGCCCAGCACCACCTCGGCGCCGTGCAGGTGGCCAGCGTCGATCTCGCCCTCCACCGTCAGCGTCCCGCCGGCGCGGAGGTCACCGGTGACCGGCTCCGCCACCCGTACGGTCAGGTTCCCGCCGGCTTCCACGATGCCGAGGGAGCGACCCAGCGTCGACTCCAGCTCGACGTCGCCGTCGAAGCGGATGTCGAGTTGGTCCCCCGAGACATCGAGATTGAGGCCGGCAGGCAGCACGAACGTCGTCTTCGCCATGGGCGCTGGACTCCTGATGGGCAGCGATGCTAGCGACTGAACCCGGACCTGTCAACGCGGTCCAAGAACGGTGGCCAGCAGCCTATCTTGGTGTTGGTAAGCTGGTTATTGGACGCGCTGGAGCCCGTCGGCAGCAGGTCGGTGCCCCGGGCGCTGTTCCAGGGCGTGCTGGTACGCGCTCACCGCGGCGGTGCGATCACCAGCTTTCTCACTGGCCTGTCCGAGGACGGTCCACGCGTGGAAGTTCGCCGGCATGAGGCGCGTCGCCGCCTGGAGCGCCTGTCGCGCAGCCGCCGGGTTGTTGCTCGCGAGCAGCGCCTCGCCGAGGGCGGTCCAGGCGAACGCGTTGCACTTGTTGATGGTGATGGCGGCGCGGTACCGATCCGCGGCGGTCCCCCAATCGCCCGCGACCACCGCTTCGTTGCCGGCGTCGACCTGGGCGTTCGAGGCGTCGCGGAGACCTGCCGACGGGATGCACGGATCGGGCGGCATCGCCGGGACCGAGGCGTCCACCGCTCCGACCGCCGGGCGGCTCGCCATCTGGGGCGTGGGCACCGGTGCCACCTCGCCCGAGAGCGCCGATCCGAGGACCCTGCCGTTGACGACCACCGCGGCCTTGTCGGGGCGCGCCGGGCGGGACCAGGCCTGATCGCTCATCGGCCCCGAGGTCTGGCAGTCGGAGACGTAGATCCGCGACCCCTCGGCCTGCAGGCAGCTGCCCTCCGGCAGGCGACAGCTCGCGTCGAAGCAGGCGGCGGCGTTGGTGAGCATGGGGGTGAGGACGGTGCCGGACGGGTACGTCGTGACCGTCGTCTGCAGCGCCTCGGCCATCCACACCGGGCCGACGTCGCAGGTCACCACGTACAGCCCGCGGAGGGTCGTGCCCTGCGGGCTGGTGGTCTGCTGGGTCGCCGGACCCACCACGGTGAGGGACGATGGGCACGCGCCCGCACCGACCGCGGCACAGCAGGCGTCGAGGCCCTGGGCGTGGGCGAGGGGACCGAAGGCGGTGAGCAGCAGCACCATCACGACTCCTGGAGGACGTCCACCGCCCGCTGACCACCGCCGAGCGCCTGGAGCTCGTCGTCGTAGTCGTCCGAGATCTTGGCGACGTACCGGAGGGTCTTGTCGAACTCCTCGTAGTCCAGCTGGTTGCCCAGCAGGGTCGCCGAGAACGAGAGGGTGTCGTCCTCGAAGAGCAGGAAGCTGCCGAACAGCACCTCGGTGTTGAGGCGGAGGATGCGCTGGAGCAGCTCGAGCGAGGGTTCGAAGTCCTTGAGCATGACGGACGCGAAGCGGACGTAGGTGTCGTCGGCCTCCTCGAACAGCGAGATCATCACGACGGTCGACCCGTACTTGAACAGGTACAGGCCGTCCTCGGAGTGCTCCGGCGACAGGTTCATCTGGCCGAGGTACTGCGTGACGAGTTCCTCGAGCTTCGGCAGGCGGGACATCGATGGGCTCCGGATCGACTTCGTCACACGCTACACCGACGCCCGGCCCTACCGGAAGGCGAGGTGTGTGTCTCGTCGGTTTCATGGGGTCCGGCAAGTCGACCGTCGGCCGGATGCTGGCCTCGCGCCTGGGATGGCCACACGTGGATCTCGACGAGCTGCTGGCCGGGATGCACGGACCGGTGGGCGAGCAGATCCGGGTCGAAGGGGAGCCGGTGTTCCGGGAGCGCGAGCGCGCCGCGGTGCGCACGTTGTGCGACGGCCACCTGCGGGTGCTCTCGCCCGGGGGTGGCGCCTTCTGCGACCCGGTCTCGGGACCTGCCCTGCGCGCGGCCTACCGCACCATCTGGTTGCGGGCGCCGCTGGCGACGCTCGCCGAGCGCGTGAGGGGGACGGATCGCCCCCTGTTCGACGACGCCTCCCGCCTGTTGGCGGACCGCGAGCCCCTGTACGGGCTGGCCGATCTCGAGCTCGACGCGACGCGGCCCGTCGACGAGCTGGTGGAGCGACTCGTGGACTTCGCGCAGGAGGACCGGTGAGGCGCTTCGCCACGTCGCGCGGGGTGTGCTCCGTCGCCGTCACACCCACCCTCGACGATCTGCCGACGTGCCTCGCCGAGCGCGGGGTGGGCGAGGCCGTCCTCGTGACGGACGAGGTCGTCGATCCGCTGTGGGGCGACCGGCTCCGCGCGCGGGTGCCCGTCCGGGCCACGCTGCGCCTCCCGTCCGGCGAGGAGCACAAGACACTCGCGACCTGGGAGCGCGTCGTGGACGAGCTGCTTCGGGTGCCCGTGGACCGAGCGACGACGGTGGTGGCGCTCGGCGGCGGCGTCGTGGGGGACGTGGCGGGCTTCGCGGCGGCGGTCACCCTCCGCGGGCTCGACGTCGTGCAGGTCCCGACGACCCTGCTCGCGATGGTCGACGCCTCCATCGGGGGCAAGACCGCGGTCGACCACCCGCTGGGCAAGAACCTCGTGGGCGCCTTCCATCCCCCGCTCCACGTGCACGCCGCGCTGGAGACGCTCTCGACCCTCGACGCGGTCCAGATCGCGGCGGGTCGGGGCGAGGTCGTGAAGACGGCGCTCGCGCTCGACGCCGGGCTGTTCGCGCGGCTCGAGGCGGAGGCGGCCCCCGGTCACGCCGACGTGGTCCGGGCCTGCGTCGACGCGAAGATCGCCGTCGTCACCGAGGACGAGCGCGAGCAGGGACGGCGGGTGGTGCTCAACGCGGGCCACACCGTCGGCCACGCCATCGAGCGGACCCTCGGGTACGGTGTCCTGCCCCACGGGCTGGCCGTGATGATCGGGCTGGTGCTCGAGGCCGATCACGCCGTCCGCACCGGCGTGTGCGAGGACTCCTCCCTCCCGGATCGGCTGCGCGCCATCGGCCGGCGTCTCGGGTTGCCCGTGGAGCTGCCCGCCGGGCTCGATCCGGCAGATCTCGTGGCCGCCGCGTCGCTGGACAAGAAGGGGAGGGCGGATACAATACGGGTGCCGCTTCCGGTGCGCGTGGGATGCATGGTCCCGGTCGACCTGCCCAAGCGTGACCTCCACCACCTCTTCCACGCGAGGCCGACGCCCACATGACGGGACGCTCCACCAACGCGATGCCGGCGCTCCGGGGCACTCCCGCGGCGCTCGTGGCGATGGTGCTGGGCGGGTGCGCGGCGACCGACGGTGGGGCGCAGCTCCTGGTGCCGGATCAGATCCGCGTCGACTGGGACGGCTCGTACAACGCGACGGACGACGGGCTCGGCGCCCTCGTGCCGCTCGACGTGATGGTGTACGACGGGGCGTCCGGCCGGCCGCTCGCGGACGTGACCGTGACCCTGTTCGTCGACGACGGCGAGGACGTGATCGCCGTCCCCGTGAACGCCGCGCGCTTCGTCGACCCCTCCCTCCCGGAGAGCGACACCGCCCTCTGGGACAGCCGCCACGACCAGTACCTCACGCTGTCGCCCCCCAGCGACACGGACGGCGGGCGAACCGTCGCGCTCTCCACCGATCGCGCTGGCCTCGCCCGGTGGTACCTTTTCGTGGACGCCTTCCCCGGCGACGCCTCCGGTTTCGACCCCATCCCCATCACCGTGTCCAACGGTGCGGACGAGACCTTCCTCCTCACTCCCCGGTAACGACGCCCGCCCGTGCTGACCGATCCCGAGCTCGACCTGCTGCGCGAGATGCTGGACGAGGATCCGGCAGCGGACGCGTTGATCCAGGTCGCGGAGGATCTGCTGCGGCGCTCGCGTTGGGCGGAGGCCGTGGAGGTCCTGACCCGGGGGGTCGCCGCCCTGCAGTCGGACGCCGACCGGGCCGACGAGCGTGTCCGCGCCTTCGAGATGCTGGCCCGCGGAGCGCTCGAGACCGGCCAGTACGACCTGGCGCTCACGGCGCTGGAGCAGATCCAGGTCCATCCTGCGGAACAGCCGGAGAACGCTCGCGTCCAGATCCTGGTCCTCGAGCGCGCGGGACGCATCCAGGAGGCGTCCGCGCGGGTGGACGCCTTCCTCGCCGTGGACCCGGACGACGTGATCGTGACCGCCGCGCGCGAGCGCCTGGACGCGCCCCCTCCGAGCCCTCGCGCCCGCGCCGCCGACCCGTTCTACACCGTCGAGCGCGCCGAGCGGTACGCCCTGATCGGTCGCTCGGACCGTGCGATCCGGACCTATCGCCGGATCCTCCTCGCGGGGACCGAGGCGGCCCCGTCGATCCTGCTGCGCCTGCGCCAGCTCCAGAGCGGCTCCCTCGACGAGGGGGACGACCTGTCCGAGGAGCTCACGGACCCCGGCCTCGTGCCGGAGCAGCCCCTCCCGGGCGAGGTCGACGTGCCGCCGATCTTCCCCGACCGCCTCGTGCTGCAGATGCCCGAGCCGTCGCTCCAGCGGATCCCCGACGAACCTCCCGAGGACATGTCGATCGAGGACCAGACGACCTCGGAGAGCTTCGACAGCGATCCCGACGAGGAGGACACCGACGTCAACATCGGGCGGTCCCTGTCCGGGGACGACCCCGATCGGTCCACGAAGCGGGATCGTCGCCGACGGCGATCCCTGATCCGCAAGTGAGCGGCGGGCGCCTCGTCCTCGTCCTCCAGGGGCCGAACCTGGATCTCCTCGGGACGCGGGAGCCCGAGCGCTACGGTCGCGACACGCTCGCCACGCTCACGACGCGCCTCGATGGCGCGGCAGTCACCCTGGGCGTCCAGCTGCGTCACGTGCAATCGAACCACGAGGGAATCCTGGTGGACGCCGTCCGCGACGCTGCGTCGGACGGGGCGGTGGGCGCGGTCGTCAACGCCGCCGCGTACACCCACACCTCGATCGCGCTCCGCGACGTGCTGCTCGCGACGCGGCTGCCCTTCGTCGAGGTCCACCTGTCCAACGTCCACGCGCGGGAGCCCTTCCGGCACCACAGCCTGCTCGCGGACGTGGCGCTCGGGCAGGTCACCGGGCTCGGCGCAGTGGGCTACGAGCTGGCGCTGCGCGGGCTCCTGGACCGGCTCGGCCCAGGCTGAGCCCCGGGTGCTTGTGTCTGGCGGGGCTCCGGAATATGACCGCGGCCTCACCGGGAGGCGACGACATGGACCTCGAGCGGATCGAGTCCCTGCTGAAGATGCTGGCCGAGCACGACGTGAGCGAGTTCTCCTACCGCGACGGAGACATGAACCTCAAGCTCAGGCTCGGTCCCCCTCCGGCGGTGGCCATGCCCGTGGCGATGGGCCACGCGCCCGCTCCGGTGGCTGCCGCCGCCGCGCCCGCTGCCGCTGCCGGCCACGCCGCTCCGGCGGCCGCGGCCGCCTCCGACGAGGGGCTCCACATCGTGGAGTCGCCGATGGTCGGCACGATGTACCGCTCGCCCTCGCCCGGCGCGCCGCACTTCGTGGAGGTCGGCCAGACGGTCCAGAAGGGCAAGACCCTGTGCATCGTCGAGGCCATGAAGCTGATGAACGAGATCGAGGCCGACGTCACGGGCGTCGTCGTCGAGATCCTCGTCGACAACGGCAAGGCGGTCCAGTTCGGCCAGCCGTTGATGAAGATCCGGCCGTCCTGAGCGGCCCATGTTCAAGAAGATCCTCATCGCCAACCGGGGCGAGATCGCCCTGCGCATCATCCGCGCGTGCCGCGAGCTCGGCATCCGGACCGTCGCGGTGTACAGCCAGCCGGACGCGAACTCGCTGCACGTGAGGTTCGCGGACGAGGCCGTCTGCATCGGGCCCGCGCAGGCCACGCAGAGCTACCTCAACCAGCCCGCCGTCCTGTCGGCGGTGGACATCACGGGCGCCGACGCGGTCCACCCGGGGTACGGCTTCCTCGCGGAGAACGCCAACTTCGCGCAGGCCGTCCGGGCGATGGGGCGCTCGTTCATCGGGCCGTCCGTCGAGCACCTGCACCAGTTCGGCGACAAGCTCTCCGCCAAGGAGGCCGCTCGCAGCGCCGGACTTCCGCTGCTCGAGGGATCGGGCGGCGCGGTCGAGTCGGTGCCCGAGGCCATCGCGGCCGCCGAGAAGGCGGGGTACCCGGTGATCCTCAAGGCCGCCGGCGGCGGTGGCGGCAAGGGCATGCGCGTCGTCGAAGACCGCGCGACCCTCGAGCGCGTGTTCGAGGTCGCCCAGGCCGAGTCCGCGGCGGCGTTCGGCAGCAAGGACGTGTTCATCGAGCGCTTCCTGCGGCGTCCGCGTCACGTGGAGGTCCAGGTCGCGGGCGACGGTCGTGGCGGGGGGATCCACCTCGGCACGCGCGACTGCTCGATGCAGCGCCGACACCAGAAGATCATCGAGGAGGCGCCCGCGCCGAACCTGGCGCCCGCCCTCCGCGAGCGCATCCAGGAGGCCGCCGCCACCCTCGTCCGGACCGTGAAGTACCAGACGGTGGCCACCGCCGAGTTCCTGGTCGACGGGGACGATTTCTTCTTCCTCGAGGTCAACCCCCGGATCCAGGTCGAGCACCCGGTCACCGAGGAGATCACGGGCGTCGACCTCATCCAGCTGCAGATCCGCCTGGCGGCCGGCGAGGTGATGCCGTACCGCCAGGAGGAGATCAAGCAGGAGGGCCACGCCATCGAGATCCGGGTCAACGCCGAGGACCCGTTCTCCTTCCTGCCGTCGCCGGGCCTGGTCACGGGGTACCACGAGCCGGGTGGCCCGGGGATCCGCATCGACAGCGCCATCCACGAGCAGGCGATGGTCCAGCCGTTCTACGACTCGCTCGCCGCCAAGCTCATCGTGCGTGGCCGCGACCGCGAGCACGCCCGGACGCGCATGCTGTGGGCCATCGACGAGATGGTGGTGGACGGCATCCGCACCACCCTGCCGCTGCAGAAGCTGCTCCTCGAGACCCCCGAGTTCGTGGAGGCGACCTTCTGGACGCGCTTCGTGGACGAGTGGGTGCCCCGCCACCGGAAGGGTTGATACCTTCGAGCGGGAGACCCTCGCTTGCGTCCCATCGTCCTCGCCACCGTCGCTCTGTGTGCTTGCGGCGAGGCGCCGGTGGACGCCGCGGGTCGGATCGCGAGCGCCGTCGGCCTCCAGGTGCCGGACCAGCGGGAGCTGGCGCACGTGGAGGTCCCCCGCGAGCTGCGCGGGCTGTGGATCGCGACCGTCTCGAACCTCGACTTCCCGACGCGCCAGGGGCTGCCGCCCGCGGCGCTGGCGAGCGAGATCGACGCCATCGTGGACGAGGCCGCCGACCTCGGGGTCAACACGCTCGTCTTCCAGGTGCGGACCGAGGGCGACGCGCTCTATCGCAGCGACCGCGAGCCCTGGTCGCGGTTCCTCTCGGGCAAGCAGGGGCGCGACCCCGGGTTCGACCCGCTGGCGTACCTGATCGAGCGGGGACATGCGCGCGGGCTGCAGGTGCACGCGTGGTTCAACCCGTACCGCGCGGCCACCGACCGCCGGGTGCAGGTCGCGCCGAACCACGTCGCGTCGCTCGGCCGGCAGAACGCGAAGCCCTGGGGCCACCTGCTGTGGCTCGATCCCGGCGTTCCCACGGTCCGCGAGCACGCGGTCGACGTGGTGACCGACGTGGTGGACCGGTACGACATCGACGGCGTCCACCTCGACGACTACTTCTACCCGTACCCGGACGGGAAGCGGTCCTTCCCGGACGACGACAGCTACGCGGCCTACACCGCCGCCGGCGGCACGCTCGATCGCGATGCCTGGCGCAAGGACAACGTCGACCAGCTCGTCTCGAACCTGGCCGCGTCCATCCGTGGGAAGCGCGCGGACGCCTGGTTCGGCATCAGCCCGTTCGGCATCTACCGCCCGGGCATCCCCGAAGGCGTACGCGGTCTCGACCAGGTGGCGACGCTGCACGCCGATCCGCTCGCCTGGTACGACCAGGGCTGGGTCGACTACCTCGCCCCCCAGCTGTACTGGACGACCACCCACAAGGGTCAGCGGTACGACGTGCTGCTCGACTGGTGGAGCCAACAGGTCCAGGACGACCGCCCGCTGATCGTCGGGCTGGACGCGACGCGTGCGGGCAAGGACCCGGCGTGGAGCATCGAGGAGCTGCGGCGGCAGGTGACGCTGTCGCGGCAGGCGGCCAACACCCACGGTCAGATCTGGTTCCGCGCGACGCCGGTGCTCGAGGACCAGGCCCACGTGGGGCAGCTGGTGGCGGACCTGTACCGAACGCCGGCGCTGCCCCCGAAGCTGGCGCGGGCCGCGGACCACCCGCTCGACCCTCCGCGGGTCCGGGTCCGTCGCAACGGCCGGATCCGCGTCGACCTGGCCGAGCGTCATCGAGCGCGGGCCTTCGTGCTCTACCAGGATCGCGGCCACGGCTTCGAGCCGGAGCGCATCTTGGGGCCGGACACCCGCGACCTGAACCTGTCGAGCGGGCGTTGGGCGCTGAGCGTGGTGGACCGGACCGGCGCCGAGAGCGAGGGCGCCGTGGTGGTCACTTCAACACGTGACGACCCTCGAGCTGCAGATCGATGGTGAACAGCTCGTACCGGTCGGTGACGTAGAGCTCGGTCGGCGACCACCCGGCGAAGCCCGGAGCGAACCGTGCCGCGGAGAAGCCGCCGTTGAAGGTGCCCAGGGAGCCCAGGTCGGCGATGAACTCCAACGTCTGCTGCGGCATCAGGATCCGTCCCACGACGCCCGACGAGTACTCGGTGACGTAGAGGTTGCCGCACACGTCCACCGCGATGCCGCCGAGGAAGGTGTTGGACGACGCGATCTCGCGCGGCGTACGCGACCAGGTGCCGTCGGGCTGCTTGTCCAGCGCCATCACGCGGCTGCTGCCCCAGAACTGGCTCGTCGAGACGAGGACGTAGAGCACCTGCTCGTCCGGGGACAGCACCATGTTGTTGGGGTAGGGGATCTCCAAGATGATCCGGTTGTTTCCGCTGACCGGGTCGAACTCCCGAACACGCCCCGTCGAGACGAACTCCGAGACGTAGCCTCGGCCGGTGCTCGAGACCTCCAGGCCGTTCGGGAACTGGAGGCTCGCGAGGATGGCGACGGAGCCCCCGGTCTGGTAGTCCACGCGCCGCACGACGCCGGTGTCGGGCTGGGCGATCAGGATGTCGCCGTTGGGCAGCGAGCGGATCCCGGCCGCGTCGACGCCGATGTTCGGCACCACGATGGACTGCTGCCCCGTGCGCGTGACCCCGGCGAGCGAGACCCCGGCCTGGGTCAGCAGGTACTGGGTGTCGTCGAAGTCGAAGTCCTCCTCGGTGTTGATGATGTTCGTGGAGTGCACCTCGAACGGACCGCTCGGAGGGGGACCGTCGCAGACGGGCTCCGGTTCGCCGGTGTGGGCGCTGTGGCCGGTGTGCCCCGAGTGCAGGGGGACCCAGGTGGTCCCGCTGTGGGTCGTCGTGGCGGGTGTGCCCGTGTGGTGCTGCACGGGGGTGGTGGCGTCGGTGTCGGGCGTGGTCGTGGTCGTGGCGCGGCAGGCGATCACCGACATCAGGAAGATCAAGGCGCGCTCCGGGCAGGGGGACATCCCATTGTGCCCGGACCGTCACCCCGTCGTCACCAGGTGGCGCCCAAAGTCAGGTGGGCGCGGAACGGCGGCTCCTCCAGCTCCTGGACCAGGAGCTCCTGCACAGCACCGGTGGAACCCAGGCTCTGCGGGTTGACGGCGATGTCGAGCTGGAGGGGACCGACCGGGGTCGAGACCCGCATCCCGGCGCCCACGCCCACGCGCAGCTCGGGCATCGCGTCGGCCCAACGGGGCAGATCCGTGGTCGCCGGGGTCGTCACCACCGGGTCCGAGAGCCAGACGTTGCCGGCATCGGCGAACAGGGACGCGCTGTACCCCTCCCAGGAGGTGAGCCCGAGCGCGGGCAGCGGCATCAGCAGCTCGAGGGTCCCCGTGGTGGTGGTGTCGCCGCCCGTCGGCGTCCAGCGGTCGGGATCGTCGCGCAGGACATAGTCGATGACGGGCTGCAGGCCGGCGGGCCAGTCCACGTCGACCCTCGGGGTCCGGTTCTGTGGACCGACGGCGTCGCGGACGTAGCCGCGCAGCGAGTTGGTGCCGCCGAGCCGGAAGCGGTCCTCGAGCGGCACCACCCCGTCGTTGAGCGAGCGGACGACACCCCCACCGACGCCGAGGTGCAGCGTGAAGCCGCCGAGCGGCAGGTAGCCGGAGAGGCGTGCCTCCCCCTTCACGAACGAGGTGGTGGGCTGCCCCGCCCAGCGCACGCCGGGCGCCACCTCGGCGTTGGCCGACAGCCACGCGCCCCTGGTCGGCGACACCGGGTCGTCGCGCAGGTCCTCGACCAGCAGCGCCGTGATGGACTCCTGCTGCCGCCAGCGAGACGGGATGGTCGGGTCCTCGAGGAACATCACCGACCAGGGCTCCCCCTCGAGCAGCGCGGCGGTGTCGACCTGGTTGAGCTGGCGCGAGACGACGCGGGCACCGGCGCGGATGCGGGTGTGGTCCAGGCGCGTCTCGATGGCCGCACCACCGCCGGTGCTGTCCATGCGCCAGGTGCGCTCCTGCACCCGCTCGCGGAGCACCACGTCGAGCACGAGATCCTGTTGGCGCACGGGGAACCGGGGGGCCGTGTACGAGATGGCCGCTCGCCACTCCGGGTCGTTCACGTCCGGGAGCCAGTCGCGCACGTCCTCCGAGCGGTACTCGAGGCCGAGCTGACCGAAGAGCTCCACGCGGTGCGCCAGGCCCCACAGGTTGCGGCGCGTGATCCGCCCGAACAGGCGCACCCCCTGGTCGGTGGACAGACCACCGCCGGCCTCGAACGCGTACCGGTCGCGCTCGGTCAGCGACACCACGAGGTCGCGCGCCTCCTCGTCGCCGAGCAGATCGAGCGACACGTTCCGGAACGTGCCCAGGTCGTACAGATCGGTCCGGATGCCGTCGAGCATCTCGGAGGTGACCGGCTCGCCGAGGGGCTGGTCGACCGCGCGCTGGGCGAACTCGGGGCGGGTGTACCGCGTGCCGCGGGTGACGATCGAGCGCAGCAGCACCTTGGGCCCCGGATCCACCACGATCGTCGACGTGCGGGTGAGGGGGGCGGACTCGGTGTGCTGCACCTTGACCCGGGCCTCGAGGTATCCGGAGGCACGGTGCGCATCGACGATGCGCTGGCCGAGCTTGTCGAGCTCCTGGGGCGAGAACGGCGCGTCCACCCGGTCGGCCACGGCGTCCGCCAGGAAGGGGAGGTCGACGTCGTCGGCAGTTCCCTGGATGTCGAGGCTCGCGAGCGTCGTGACGGGACCGGGCGACACCGCCACCGCCGGGCGGATCTTGACCCGGCGAGGCACGCCGATCACCGCGCGGAACAGGTTCGCCAGCGTCCGGCGCGTCCGCATCGTGGGCTCGAGGACCTCGAGCTCGGCCGACAGGTGGCCGCGGTCGGCGTAGTACCGGGTCGCGGCGTCGGCGCCGCCCTCCATGGCACGCTCGGTGTAGTAGTCGCGGCGGAGCACGTCGACCGACGACTGGTCGAACACCGCCTCGATCTCTCGCTCCGCGCGACGTCGATCCCGCGGGTCCTCGGGCGCGCCTTCCCCCCAGGTCACGTCGTAGTCCACGAACACGGCGAGGTCGGGCGTGTCGCCGATGGTGTGCTTGGCACCGCGATCGACCGACACGATCAGCTGTTCGGTGTGGTCGTCGGGGCGCTCGACGCGGACCTCGGCGCTCGCCTCGTAGAAGCCGCGATCCTGGAGGAAGGCCTCCATCTGGTCCGGCGCCTGGTCCAGCCAGCCCCGCGTGATCCGCAGCCGGTGATCGATCCCGAGCGCCGTCATCGCCTTGCGACGCCCGTTGAACCCGAGCCCGTCGGTCTGCAGCTCGAGCTGCGGGCCGGGCTCGATGGCCCAGGTCACGCGCACACCCTGCACGATCGTGCCGTCGGGCTCCTCGAAGGGGCCACGCACGACGGCGGGGGTGACGCGGGCGGAGATGTACCCGCGCGCGGAGGTGAACAACCCACCCTGGACGCGACCCAGGTTCTCGCGAAGCCGGTCCTGGGCGCGACGGACGGCGTCGGGAGCGAGGGGCTCGCCGACCTCCATGCCCTCCTTGCGGGCCCAGCGGGTGAGCTCCTTCGTGGTCGCCACGCCCTCGAGGTCGCCCGCGAAGGTCATCCGATCGAGCAGGTCCGGCGTGCCCGGCTCCACCTCCGCTACGACGTAGAGGCGGCCGGGCTCGGGCTCCGACGTGCGGACGTGGACGGTGCCCTGCCGGTACCCGCGGCGCGCGAGCCAGCGCTGGATCCGCTGCTCGGTGTTGGGGCCGTCGACCGCGGGGTAGAACACCTGGCCGCGGGTCACGGAGAGCGCGTCGAGCAGATCGCGCTCGCGCAGGTCGCCACCGCCGACCACCTCGATCTTGGCGACCTTCGGAGCGGGCCACACCTGGTAGGTCAGCAGCGCGCCCTGCTGGAGCTCGCCCGCCTCGTCCATGACCACCCAGGGCTGGATGTCCGCCTGGACGGCGCTGAACTCCCCGACGTGGAACAGCGTCGCGAGATCGAGCCGGATGGACATGGGGTCGGCCAGACCGCCGTCGTGTGAGCGCAGCAGGGCCTCGAGGTTCTCCTCGGGGAGTCCGCCCTCGGGTGCCGAGAGCACGACGTCCGCCAGTTGCAGACCGACCCACCAGCGGTCGTCGTCCGGCTCCATGGCCACCGCGTCGGACAGGAGCAGCAGTCGGACGAGGGGGAACACGCGGTCGGGCTACTCCAGCTCCCAGCGGGCGAGCACATCTACCCCGTAGGCGCCCCCGATGGGCAGCACCCGGTCGCGTTGCTGCGTGGCATACCACCCCGACAGGCTCCAGATGCCACCGATCTTGCGGCTGGCGGCGACGTAGCTGTCTTCCGGGTGGACGAGGTTGAGTTCCCACTTGAGGTCGACCTGGCCGAGATCGTCGAGGCGCTTCTCGATGAGCAGCCGCGGATCGGGGGAGTACTGACCGCGTGCGTTCACGCCCGTCGCGAGATCGATGCGGTCGAAGAGCAGCTCGGGGATCTGGGTGCCGAGCTCGCCCGCCTGCCCGCTGACGAAGAAGTCGGTGACGATGAGGTCGGCCATGCTCTGCGCGACCGCGGACGACAGCTCTCCGAGCTCCTCGAGCTGATCGGTCGTCATGCCGAACCACAGCAGCGCGTTCACGTCGGCCTGCGGCAGGGGTGGGTCGCTGCGGGTGACCGTGTGCCAGTCCGAGAACGGCCCCACGACCTGGTAGTCGACGCGGTACTGTTGGTCCTGGTTCGCGATGTCGGTGAGCAGGGAGAAGTCGAGCTGCGGATCCCAGCTCCACGGGTCGTTCCAGAGCAGGACCGCCCGGTCGATGCGGAACTCGCGGTCCTGCAGGAACACGAGGCCCTCGTCCACGGTCACGGTCCCGACGAGGCCGGGGCGCACGGTGTCGCCGATGATCCGGAGGTCCGCGGACGCGACGCCCTCGGCCACGTTGTTCCGTAGGAAGATCGAGCGGTCGGCCGCGATGTGGACGTTGAGGCTGAAGAGCGGCTCCTCGTCGTAGGTGGTGGCGGGGTCGACCAACATCTCGTCGCGGTACTCGACGACCCAGTCCTCCCAATCGATGCGGTCGGCGAAGGTCATGTCCGAGACCTCGATGTCGCCGGACATCAGCAGGGCACCGACGGGGCCGTCGAAGCGGAAGTCGCCGTCGCCGATGGCGGGGGGCAGCGACTCCACCCACTGCACCTCGGCGTCGCGCACGGACATGCCGAGGTCGTACCGGGTGGGGATCCAGTCGCGCGCGTCGATCGTGCCCGACCCGCTGAAGGTCCCGCCGCCCAGCCCGCCCTCGACCGAGAGGAGATCGATCCGATCCTCGCGGATCTCGAGGTGCGCCCGAGTGTCCTCGAACGCGAGCGGGGCGCTGCTGTGGCGCAGCAGATCCGCCGCCACGTCCACCTCGACCACCGCCTCCACGTTCGGCCGCGACCCCTCGACGTGCAGGTCCACGACCGCCACGCCGTTGGCCTTCTGCAGGCCAGGGACGACGGCGCGGAGCAGGTCGATGTCCACCACGCCCTGGCCGGACACGGCGAGCGCGTCGCCGCCCTCCGCGGACAACCGCAGGTCCGTGTCACCCCCGGCCAGCCCGATGTCCTGCGCGCGGAAGCTGTTGCCGTCCTGGTCGTAGATCCAGGGGACCTGGTTGTGCAGGTCGTGCTTGCCGTACTTCACGGCGACGTCGTCGAGCTGCGAGCGGAGCGTGACCGGTGACCAGGCCTCACCGAAGTGCCCCGACACGTCCATCTTGCCGCTCACGAGCGCGGTGATGGGCGAGCCGTCGGCACCCACCGGGTAGAACAGGTGCGCGGGCAACTTCCGCAGGTCGGCGGTCAGCGCATAGGGCTGCTCGCCCCACAGACCCAGCGTGCCGTCGACGCGGGCGGTGCCACCGAGCAGGTCGCCGACGTAGTGCGCGACGCCGCCCTCGCTCGTGACGCGGATCACCGAGTCGTCCGCGTGGGTGTCCTCGTAGGTCAGCCCCGTCAGCGTGATGCGGCCTTCGGGGCTCGGGTCGAACAGGGTGTTCGTGATCCGCGCGTGCGCCGCGAGCTTGCCCTTCATCGGCAGCTCGTAGGGCATGAGGCGGTCCAGCGTCGCGAGGTCGAAGCCGTCCGCGATCAGCTCCATGTCGAGCTTCCACTTCCGCTCGACGCTGCCGCGGAGCGTGAGGCCCGTCTGCCCGCCTTCGCGGCGCACGCGCAGGTCGTCGAGCGTGAACAGGCCCTGGTCCATGTATCCGTGGGCCTCGCCCGTGGGGAAGTGCTCGCCGTAGATCTCGGCGTCCCGGAAGAACAGGTCGGCCTGGCCGTCCATGTCGAACAGCGGGCCCTTCAGCCACAGGGTGCCGGTCAGGTCTCCCTTGAGCCCATCGAGGCCCACGAACATGTGGACCATGTCCTCGACGCGACCCTTGTCCACCGTGATCGCGGTGTCCATCGAGATCGGGCTGCGGAAGTCGATGGCGTACCGGCCGCCGTAGGTGGAGTCGTCGAGCTCGGCCCGCGCGCCGATGAGCTCGATGGACTTGAGTCGAGGGGAGTGGAGGTCGGCGACGAGGTGATCGGCATAGTGGATGCCCAGGACCTCGAAGTCGCGCACGTCCCCGTCGCCCGTGAACTCGAGCTGGTTGAACGGGCCCGCGATCCGGCCACTGACCCTCCCCGTGCCCTTCAGGCCCACGTCGGCGAGCGGCTTGAAGTCGGACAGGTCGGCGCGGTCGAGGTCGAAGCGGAGGTCGAGCGGGCCCTTGGGGCCGAAGCCGATGTCGACCGTCATCGAGCCCCCGCTCCGGGGACCCCGCACGTCGGGGGCCTCGAGGAAGATGTGGTCCTTCTCGAGCACCAGGTTCCCCTTGGCGTGCGCGTGGGGGATGTCGAGGAGGAGCTCGACCCCGCGCGACTCGAGGGGCCGATCGCCGACGTGGAGCTGCGCCACGCCGAACTCGAAGTCCCCCTCGATCCTGAGCGGGTTCAACGTGCCCTCGCACGCGATCTCGGCGTCGCCGCGGAAGTCCACCCACGGGGTGGGTGCGGCGTCGAAGGCCTGGAGCAGGGGCAGCAGGCGGGTGTCGTCCATCGTGACGTGCCCGTCCACCAGCCGCTTGTCGGGGGTGATCGTCCCCCAGGCCACGATGCGCCCGTCCGCCCACGGCACCACGGCCTGCTCGATGCGGATGCCGTCCTTGCGGACCACCGCGGACGCCATGAGCTCGCCGAGCTCGTACGTGAGGAGGGGCGTGAACACGCCCGGGACGTCCAGCCCGAGCTGAGCCCCCGAGACGGAGACCCAGGCCGTCGGGTCCTTGGGGGTGCCCCGGACCACCAGATCGGCGTCCACGAACCCGTGCGCGGCGCGGGGAGGGGTGAGCGCGGGGTTGATCTCCTCGAGGTCGGCCCGGAGCGACACCTCCGACGACACCTCGCCCTGGAGCGGGATCGTGGCCCGACCGTGGACGTCGAGCACGCGGGTGTCCAGGGTGAAGTCCGGGATCTCGATGACGTCGGGGCCCAGCACGAGGTCGGGGAGGGTGAGCGAGCTGCTGTCACCGAGCCCCTTGATCCGGTAGCGGAGCTGGGCGGTGAGGTCGGACTTCGGCCCGCGGGTGGGGAGCAGGTCGATGTCGTCCACCTCGACGAACCCGAGGTCGTCGGCGAAGTCGACGTGGACGAGGCCGTCGTTCACGCGCAGGCTGGCCCAGGGCAGCCGCTTGAGGGGCTTCGGGTTCTCGGCCTTCTTGAGGTTGCGGAACTCCCGGAGCTTTCCGTCCTTCTCGACGTGGAGCATGACCGCGGGGCTCTGGAGCGCGAGCTGCCCGATGCCGACGCCCCCGTCCCGCAGGACGACGGGGATCCGCACCCGCTCGGCGGACAGGATGGTGTCGCCCGTCGGCGCGTGGAACACGTGCAGCCCGTAGGCGTCGACGCCCGGGGGCCAGAAGCGGATCCGCACGTCGTTGAGCGTGACCTCCTCGCCGAGCTGCCCCTCGAGGACCGTCTCGACCAGCTTGACCGCGCGGTTGCGGAAGTCGTCGGACCGCACCCAGCCCACGATCAGCGCCAGCACGGCCAACACGAGCAGCACCGAGGTCTGGAACAGGCGCGCGACCAGCCTCCGCAGACACCCCGGCCGCTTCTTCGGCGGCGGCTTCGGGCTGGCGGAGGGGTCGTTCATGCGGCGCTCGTCTCACCTAACGACACCTGGGTGTCGCGGGAGCGCCGGTCACTTCGCGTCATCGTCGAGCGCGGTGGGGGCCGGTCCGACGGTGGGAGAGGAGAGCGGGCGACGAGATTCGAACTCGCGACACCAAGCTTGGGAAGCTTGTACTCTACCAGCTGAGCTACGCCCGCATCCTGACCGGATCTAACGCGGGGCCACGCGCCGTCAAGCGCCGTCGAGCCCGAGCGCATCGAGTCCCGCGGGAGCGCAGGGGCCGCAGCCGGACACCTCGCCCGGGTCCGGCACGTTCACGGGGAGATCGTCGCCCTTGGGCGTGCGCCAGCCCTTGCGGGAGTAGAGCCTGGCCTTCGCGTCCCCGCTGCCGAGCTCGAGGCACAGGTCGAAGCCCGGGGGCGCCTCTGTTGCGCCGCACGCCCAGGTGCGGACGGGGACCTCGATCCGGCGGCCCTCCTGCGGCAGGTCGACCACGAGCTTGGCGCCGTCGCGGGACCAGCCGAACACCTCGCCCGCGAAGCGGTACTTCGAGGACGCGCCCGTGGTGCCCCGTCGCTTGCCGGCCACGTCCAGCGGGACGAGGTACCGCACCATGTCCCGGTCGTCCTTGCGCGCGCGATCGACCCACACGCGGTTGGCGAACAGCTTGGGGTCGTCGCTCGGACCCGTGGACCACCAGGACCACGCGCCGTACCCCAGCCCGACCACGGCGAGCGGGATGGCGAGCAAGAAGGGCTTTCGCATCGTGCACCTCCGACCCCGAGCCTACGGCGGTCGGAGCGGAACTACTGCAACAACCCGAAGCGGAGCCCGCGATCCGAGACCAGCAGCTCGTCGGCGTTCGCGGCGGAGAGCACCGACAGCAGGATGGTCGCGCCCGCGAGGAGGTAGTCCGCGCGCTCGGGGCTCGGGCGGGCCAGCGCGAGGCGACCGGCGCGATCGGCGCCCGCGAGCGCGGTGGCCTGTCGGCGGAGCGTCGCCGCGGACAGGCGGCTGCCGTGCACGCGCGCGCTGTCGTAGGCCTCGAGCTCCAGCGCCATCGCCGCCAGCGTCGTCACCGTGCCGGCCACGCCGATCACCGTGCCGACCGCGGACAGCGAGACCCGGCCGACCTCGATGCGCACGTGGTCCGCCATGGCCGCGATGCCGTCGGCGTCGAAGCGGTCGGGGACGGCACCCTTCACGCCGAGGAAGCGCTCCGTGAGCCGGATGCTGCCGATCTCGAGCGAGACGCGGTCGCGGAGGTTCGTCGCGTCGCCCTGGACCAGCTCCGTCGAGCCGCCGCCGAGGTCGACCACCAGCAACGGTGGTGTGGGCGCCGGCAGGTCCACGAGCGCGCCCCGCCAGGTGAGCAGGGCCTCCTCCTCGCCCGACACGATGCGCACCCGCAGCCCGATGTCTCGCTGGATCCTCGCGAAGAAGGTCTCCGCGTTCAGCGCGCGCCGCGCGGCGCTCGTGGCCACGGCGCGCACGCTCCAGGGCTCGATGCCGAAGGTCCGGGCGGTGGCGGCGTACGCCTCGAGCACCTTCTCCGCGGCCTGGAGCCGGTCGGGCGCCATCACCCCGCGCTCCCCGAGCCCGCGGCCGAGCCCGACCACCCTGACCTCGTCGTGAACCACGCGCCCGTCGGCGTCCACGATGCACAGCAGGAGCGAGTTGCTCCCGATGTCGATGGCCGCCCGGTGGGTCACGGGGCCGCGGGCGCCCACGCCGGCTGCGTCCAGCCCCCGGACTCCGTGAGGCGGGACTGGTGCCGACCGTCGGCGGTGCTGATCCACAGCTCGCTGCGGCCGGTGCGCGTGCTCGAGAACACGACGTACTTGCTGTCGGGCGACCAGGTGGGATCCTCGTTGTCGCCCATGTCCTGCGTGATCCGCGTCACGTTCTTCGTCTCGAGGTCGGCCACGAGCACGTCGAACCCGCTGGGGCTGCGGCTGACGTAGGCCACCTTGGTGCCGTCGGGGCTCACCACCGGGTCGACGTTGAAGTCGCCGGCGAAGGTCAGCCGCGTCGCTTCGCCTCCGCCGACGGGCATCCGGTAGATCTGCGATCCACCGCTGCGCTCCGACGCGAACACGATGTCGGCGCCGCCCGGCACGAAGTCGGGGCTCACGTCGATGCCGCCACCGCTCGTGAGCCGACGGATCTCGGTGCCGGTGCGTGCGTCCACCAGGAACACGTCGCTGTCCCCTTCGACGCTGCGCGCCAGCGCGAGCTTGGTGCCGTCCGGCGAGAAGTCGGGGGAGGTGTTGACGCCCTTGACGTTGCTGATGGTGCGGGTGCGACCCGTGCCCAGGTCCTTCACGTACAGATCGGGGTTCGCCTTCTTGTACGAGGTCCACGCGATCTGGCTCCCGTCGGGGCTCCAGGCGGGGGAGAGGTTGATGGCGCCATTGCGGGTCACCGGCGTGACGCCGTGCCCGTCGAGGTCCATCAGGTAGATCTCCTTGTTCCCCGTCTTGGTGCCGACCGCGGCGAGACGCGAGCCGAACACGCCGGGCGAGCCCGTGGTCGCGAGCAGCACCTGGTTCGCGATCGCGTGACCGAGCTGGCGCGCGCCCTCCGCGGTGGACCGGAAGCGCTTCGAGGCCAGCTTCTGGCTGCCGGGGACATAGTACACGTACACGTCCGCGCACATCTTGCTGCCGCCGGGGTCGCAGGCCGCGTGCCCCGCCGGGTACACCCGGGTCTTGACGAGGACCGTCGTCTTGATGAGCGTCCAGGCGTTCATGTCGAACTGGCCTGGCTCGACGCCCTTGCCCTTCTCGACGTACCCCGAGGGGTTCTGCATCTCGAAGTAGCCGGAGAACTCGAGGTCGTGGAACACGACGCTCCAGATCTCCTCGGCGAGCGCGGCGGGCTCGGTCGCGGGGAGCTGCGGCTTGGGCACCGCCATCGGGATGTCCGCGCTGCCGGGGACGTCGATGATGATGCCCTGGGCGAGGGCGCTCTGGCAGAGCGCGAGCAGGATCGGGGTCATGGCGGGGTCCTGACTAACCGGGCGGTCACGGAGGCGTGAAGCGGAACCCGACGCCCTGCGCGACGAGTGGCCGGTACTTCTCGGGGGGCAGGGGCAGGCTCGGGATCTCGGAGATGGCGCGCTCGGCGGCCTGATCGAACGGGATGACCCCCGACGGCTCGGTCACGCTCCAGGTCTTCACGGCACCCGTCGTCGGGTCCATGTCGATCGTCACCAGGCACTGGAGGTTCGGGTTCCCGTCCGTGATCGCGCTGATCGGCTTGAAGTGCTGCATCAGGATCTTCTGGACCTGGGCGACCCAGCGCTGGAACTCGGGGTCCCCCTTGCTGCCGGCTCCCAACGCCGCGATCGCGAGGTCGTCGACGCCGTTGGGGTCCGACGCCATGCGATCGACGGTGCCGCTCGGCGCGTCGGCCAGCTCGTCCAGCATCTGCTGGCGCATCATGTCCTCGAGCATCTTCTGCCGCGCCGAGTCATCGGTGTTCCCCTTGACCTTGGGGTCGGGGACCTTCGTCTTGAACGCGAGATCGCTCTGCTGGACCGGCGGGGGAGGGGCCTCGGCCTGCACGCCGACCGCCCGATCGACCTTGGACGCGCGCTCCGGCAGCTTGCTCTTGGACTTCGGGAGGCTCACCACCGAGACCTCGATCGCGTCGGTGATCGGCGGGGGCGTTGTGGAGCACATGGGGACGAACGCGGAGAGCACGGACACGAAGGCGGTCACGCCCCAGATCGAGCTGGCCGCCACCGCGTGGAAGACCGCCGAGACCACCGCGAACGGCAGCAGCGACTGCTTCTCCGGGACGAGCGCCGTGCGGAACGGCGTCCCCGGGGTGCGGCTCGCGACCGGCACCGGCGTGCTCACCGACCTTCCTCCACCTCGGGCGCTTCACCGCCCTCGGGATCGAACACCAGACCGACCTTGGGCATGCCCGCCTGCTTCGCGACCGACAGCAGCTTCACCACGTCGCGGTACGGCAGGGCGCCGTCCGCGCGCAGGAACACGGGCTGATCGGGGTTGGCCTCCGCGATGGCCCGCAGACGCAGCGGCAGCTCGTCGACCGAGAAGGGAGTGTCCTGGTCGTTGAGGAAGATCTGGTGGTCCGCGGTCATCGACAGGACGAGCTGGTCGTCCTCCGCCATGTCCAGCGGAGGCGCTTCGGCCTGCGGCAGATCGATCTCCACGCCCGAGTTGTTCAGCATCGGCGCCGTCACCATGAAGATGATGAGGAGGACCAGCATCACGTCGACGAGCGGCGTGACGTTGATCTCCGACATCGTCTGCCCTGGTTGGTTTCCGCCTCCGGACATGCCCATGCTTCACCCTACCTGAGGTGGCGCTTGACGATGTTGAGGAAGTCGGCCGAGAAGTTGTCCATCTCGGTGTTCAGGACGCGGATCGAGGTGTTGAAGTAGTTGAAGGCGATGACCGCCGGGATCGCCGCCGCCAGGCCGACCGCGGTGGCGATCAGCGCGTGCGCGATGTCGGGGCCGACGACGTCGATGGTCGCGGCGCCGCCTCCGCCGAGCTTCTGGAAGGCGCGCAGGATGCCCCAGACGGTGCCGAACAGGCCGATGAAGGGCGCGGTCGATCCGGTGGTGCCGAGGAAGGCGACCCACCGCTCGAGGTTGGTGGACTCGACCGCGGTGGCGCGGCGCAGGGTCCGGCTGAGGTTGTCCGTCGCGTCGGCCCGCACCTCGGCGCCAGCGGCCGTGATCTTCGCGAGCTCCTGGTACCCGGCGCGGAAGACCTCGGCGACCGGAGACTTGCGGTACGAACCGCACTTCTCGTACACCGCGTCCAGCCGCTTGCTCGACCAGAACAGGTCCAGGAACTTGGCCGACTGCTTCGCGGCGCTGCGGAGGCGGAAGTACTTCTGGAAGATGATCGCCCAGCACGCGAAGCTCATGAACACGAGCCCGAGCAGGACGAGCTGCACGATGAGGTCGGCGTGGAGGATCAGGGCGAGGACCGACTGATCGTTGGTGGCCCGTACACCGGCCAGGTACACCTCGACGACGTCCACGCACCCCTCCACCTGGTCCAGCGCAGGATGACGGCGCCGAACCTGACCGGGGCTCGTATTCCGGTGGATCCCGTCCCGCCATCCGCCCGGTTCGGCGTACCGGCGCGTCTTCGGGGCTTCGCGCTCCCTCAGGGCCCGGGTCGGACCTCCCACAGCTCGGCGCGCACACCCATCCGCGCGAGCGCGTCCAACCACGCGATCTGCCCGTCGCGGAGCGTGTCCCCGGGACCCTTCACCTCCGCGACCAGCACCCCGGCGGGCAGCTTGCGGGGCCAGCCGCTCGCGAGCTCGACCGGCGGACCGTCGAGCACGAGCAGGTCCGGGAAGCCGCCACGCCGGACGCCGTCCGCGACCGCCAGCGCGAGCTCGCGGAGCGCGGTGGGCGGGAGCGCGCCGGCCAGCGCCACCAGCGTGTCCTCGCCCGCGTCCCAGCGCGCGTGGACCAGGCGCGTGCCCTCGTGGGCCCGCCAGGCGGCGCGGACCCGATCGGGACCCTCCCCGGCGTCGATCGCGGCGAGGAGCTCCTCGAACGCCGCCGACCGCCGTTCGCGGAAGCGCCGCGTGCCGAGGTCGAGCGGCCCCGGCAGCCTCGGGACGGGCAGCGCGCCGGGGACCGGCAGGAACAGCAGCTCGCCGAGCAGCAGCACCCCCAGGGTGCGCAGCGTCGCACCCTCGTCGTGGAGCGCTCGACGACCCACGCCCGCGAGCTCCTCGATCACGGCCTGCTCCACGGTCCTCGGGCCCTCGGGGGTCTGCCACAGGGGACGCGGCCCTTCGGAGGCGGCGGGCACCAGGCGCAGCGAGCGCACCGGGTGGGCCGCCCGGGGCGGGAGGGGAGGGAAGCCGCGGCGAAGGGTGCGACCCAGGCGGCGGCCGGTGCGCACGACGGCCACGCCCTCCGCGAGGGAGGCGTCGTCGACGGCGTCCCGGAGCACCTGCCAGGCCTCCGTGGCGCGTCCTGCACGCTCGAGGCAGAGCGCGCGGCGGGCGGCGACGCGCGCAGGTCGCTCTCCGACCGCCACCAGCCGGGCGTAGAGCTCGGACGCCGCGGCGGGATCGGCGCGCTGCAGGACCTCGGCCTGCTCCCGCAGCCGGCGGCGGAGCGCTCGGGTCAGGTCGAGCCCCGCCGGCCCCTGTCCGTCGCCACGCGCCAGGGCCGCGAGGATCGCGTCGGGCTCCGCCAGCCCCAGCGCACGCTCCCAGAGCAGCAGTGCGCGACGGTCGGGGTGGAGGCTCGGGCCGGACGTGGTCGCGTAGGTGGGGTGGCGCACGTGACCCAACCGCTCGGCCACGAGGACGCCCCGATCCGGCCAGGCGGACAGCGCCGCCCACCGCTCCAGCCGAGCCCACAGCCCGCGCGCCGCGACCCGCACCAGGCGCGCGGGCGACCGGAAGGGCCGCGCCACGACGCGCTCCACCAGCGCTGCCTTGCGGCCACCGACGCGGTCGCCGCGAGACCGGCAGATCGCCGCCAGCTCGAGCACCGTCAGGGCCTCCGCGCGACGACGTGGTCCGATCGCCGCGTCCACGAGCCCCGCGTCCCACAGCGCACGCAGCTGGTCGGCGTCGATCCCCTCGGCGCGCACCACGTCGGAGACCCGACCGGTCCAGCGGACGTGGACGAGCGCGGCGTCCTCGGGGAGGGTCAGGGCCGCGCGCGCCATCCGGAGCTCGCCGGCGGTCAGGAGGTGCCCCCCGCGCTCGAGCCCGAGCGACCAGGTGCCGTGCGTGTCCTCGACCGCCGGGTGCGTCATCGGCGCCCGTCCGGTCCGACCTCCTGCGCGTCCTCGAGTGGCGCCTCAGAGCCGTCGGGCACCTCGGCGAGCCGTCGAAGGACCTCGCGCATCCGCAGCCCCATCGCCTCGATCTGCTCCCGGGCGCGGACGGCCTGGCGGGGTGCGGAGATCAGCGGGACGAATCGGGTCACGCGGCTCGCCGCCCACCACAGGCCGCCGGAGACCATCGCGCGTGCGATGCGCCCACCCACGTCGGTGGCGCCTTCTGGCCGGACCAGCGCGGGGAGGTCCGAGAAGCGGAGACCGACGGCGCCGGACTCCGGGAGGTCGACGCCGTACGCCGCGGCGAGCGCACGGGCCAGGGCGGCCTGCCCCCGGTCGTCGCTGGGGTCGAAGCCGTACGCGATGCACAGCCGCTGGGCCATCCGCAGGACGACCACGGCGGAGAGCGCCACCTCGGGCGGGACCCCGGCAGCGCCCACGACGGAGGTCGCGCCGCCCACCGCCGAGCCGGCGCTGCACGCCCTCGAGATCACGGTGTCCGCCGTGCGATCGACCTCACCGAGCGAGGGCAGGTCCCGCTTCGTGGGGTCCACGAACGCCAGCCCGCGGAAGCGGAACCACGCGCGGACCCGCTCCGTGCTCACGCTCACCGCGCGGTACCCGCCGGCGATCAGCGTGGTGTCTGCGCGATCGAGGGCGTCGGCCACGATCGGGGGTGGGCGGGTGCGCGACGGCATGACCCTCTCTACCCGCTCCGGACCGCCTGGGCGCGCTCGTAGACCTCGACGAACCGCTCGACGCGCGCACCCCACGAGAAGTCGCGACGCATGCCGCGCTTGCGGGCGAGGTCGAAGGCGTCCCGGTCGGAGCGGTAGAGGCTGATCCCGCGCCACAGGGCGTCCCGCAGGGCGGTCCCGCTCGGACGCTCGAAGAAGAAGCCGGTCCCCGTCCCCGTCCACGGGTCGCACTCTTCGACCGTGTCGGCCAGGCCGCCCGTGCGACGGACGACGGGTGGGGTGCCGTAGGCCTGGGCGTACATCTGCGTCAGCCCGCAGGGCTCGAAGAGCGAGGGCATCACGAACAGGTCCGCCGCGGCCATCAGCCGGTGGGCGAGCGCCTCGTCGTACCCGATCCAGGCGCGGACCTGGGCCTTGTGCGCGCGCTCGGCCTCGATCAGACGGTGCTCGAAGGTCTTGTGCGCCGCGGCCGCGGAGCCCAGCACCACCACCTGGCAGCCCTCGCCCGCCAGCCAGGGCACGCTGTCGGCCAGCAGCTCCACGCCCTTCTGCGGATCGAGGCGGCCGACGGAGACCAGCAGCGGGGTGTCGGGTGCGACCGGCAGCCCGAGCTCGCCCTGGAGAGCCGCCTTGCAGCTCGCCTTGCCCGTCAGATCCTCCGCGTCGTACGTGGCGGGGAGGTGGCGGTCGGTCGTCGGGCTCCACTCGTCCGGATCGACGCCGTTGAGGATGCCGGTCAGATCGGCGGCGCGCAGGCCGATCACCTCCTCGAGGCCGAAGCCACCCCCCGGCGTGACGATCTCCCGCGCGAAGGTCGGCGACACCGTCGTGAGCTGGTCCGCGTGGAGGATGCCGCCCTTGAGCAGGCAGAGATCGCCGTAGAACTCGAGACCCCAGGGCGTGAACCAGCGGGCGGGCAGCTCGAGGTCGACGAACAGCGACGGCGGCAGCCTCCCCTGGTGGGCGGGGTTGTGCATCGTCAGCACCGACCCGCTCCGGGGGAAGTGGCCGAGCGGCCGCCAATAGGCCTTCAGGTACGCCGGGAGCAGCGCTCCCTGCCAGTCGTGGCAGTGGAAGACCACGTCGTCGCCGACGAAGCGCCGTGCGGCGTGCAAGGCCGCCTGGGCGAGCAGGGCGAAGCGGATGTGGTTGTCGCCGAAGCTGCCGTTGGCGTCGCCGTACAGGCCGTCCCGGTCGTACATCCCGTTACCGACGAACAGGTGGCGCACGCCGTCCCGGTCCTCGCGGAAGATGCGCGCGCCGTGCTCCCAGGCTCCGAGCGGGATCCTCGCCAGCAGGCCGGTGTCCTCCGCGTCGGGCGCGACCCCGCGGTACCTCGGGGAGATCGTCCACACCTCGTGCCCGGCCGCCGCCAACGCCTTGGACAGGGCCGCCACGGCGTCGCCGAGCCCGCCGGACTTCGAGTACGGCGCGACCTCGGCCGACACCTGGACGATCTTCACGTCACCCGACCCCGTCGCCAGCGAGATCCTGGGCCTGGGCGAGCACCCAGCGGGCCGCGGCCTCCGCGGTGCTCACCACCTCGACGTGCTCGAACAACGAGGTCTGCCCCTCGTCGTTCTCGTCGAACAGCCAGGCGGCGTAGCCGTCGTCGTTCGCTTGCAGCGTCCAGCCCGAGCACTCGTGGCCCGCGGAGCGGACGACGTTCACGGCCTGGTTCAACAGTTCCAGAGGGTCGGTCTTGGGCACGGGCCCATCTTATGGCCTAGCTGGCCGCCCGGTAGAGATCGGGGTCCTCGAGCACCCTCCACACACCGGTGATGACGGCGTGCTCGGGGGCCTCCGCGCACACCACCGGCAACCCGGTGCGCTCGCGCAACGCGCGATCGAGATCGCGGAGCTTCGCGCCACCGCCGGTGAGCACCACCCCCTGATCGACGATGTCCGCCCCGATCTCTGGCGGGGCCGCGTCGACCACGCGGCGCACGGCCTCGGCGATCGCGTCGACGTGGGGACGGAGCGCGCGGTGCACGTCGCGGGCGGAGATCAACTCGCTGCGCGGGATGCCGGCGACGCGACAGCGGCCCTTCACCGTCGCGGTGCGGTCCGTCTCCGGGAACGCGGCGGTGCCGAGCTCGATCTTGAGGCGCTCGGCGCTCGGACGTCCGACCAGCAGGGATCGGTCCTCCTCGAGCATCGACACGATGGCCTCGTCCATGCCCTCGCCGCCGCCGGGGACGACCGCGGACGCGACGACGCCCGAGAGGGACAGGATGCTGACCTCGGTGGCGCCACCGCCCACGTCCACGACCAGCGTGCCGCTGGGCTCGTGGATGGGCAGCCCGGCACCGAGACCGGCCGCGATCGGACGGGGGACCAGGCGGACCTCGCGGGCACCGGCGGACTCGCAGGAGTCGCGCACCGCGCGGACCTCCATGTCCGAGGCGTGGTGCGGCACGGCGACCACCATCCGGGGGCGGATCCAGGCGCTGCGGCCGTGGATGCGGCGGACGAGGTGCAGCAGGAGGGCCTCGGTGACCTCGAAGTCGACGACGCGGCCGGCGCGGATGGGCTGGATGGCCGACAGGTCGTCGGGGGTGCGGCCCAGCATCGGCCTCGCTTCGCTGCCGAAGGCCGTGATGCGGCGACGCCCGGCGCGGTCGGTGTGGACGGCGACGACGGTGGGCTCGTCGGCGACGAGCGGGGACGTGCGGAGCTGGACGCGGGTGTTCGACGTGCCCAGATCGACGGCCAGATCCTGGCTGAACAGCCCGAGGACGGACGCGAGCATGGTGAGGTCCGGGGAGGAGGGGGGACGGGGAGGGGAGAGCGGACGGGGGAGAGCGGCAGGATCCGCATGGTACCGCCGTCGACGACGGGGTGCAACACCGTCCGCTCCCTACGACAGCCGTTCGACGGAACGGAGCGGGGGCCCGGTGCGTTATGGGACGCGCCCAGGAGTCGCCCATGTCCTTCGCACGTCGCGCCGCCCTGACCGGGGGCCTGCTCGCGCTCGGCCTCGTCGCCTGCCACAAGGTGCCGTACACCGGCCGCCGTCAGCTCAACCTCATCCCCGACAGCATCATGCGGGGCGTCGGCAAGTCGAGCTACTCCTCGACGCTGTCCTCGGAGAAGGTCGAGAAGAAGGGTGCCGACCACGACCGGTTGGTCAAGGTGGGGGGCAAGATCTCGAAGGTCGCCGACCAGCCGAAGTACGATTGGTCGTTCTCGATGATCGACGACGACGAGACGATCAACGCCTGGTGCCTCCCCGGCGGATACATCGCGTTCTACACCGGTATCCTGCCGGTCCTGCAGAACGAGGCGGGCATGGCCTTCGTGATGGGTCACGAGACCGCCCACGCGACCGCCCACCACGGCGCCGAGCGCATGTCCCAGCAGCTGACGCTGATCGGCGGCCTCGCCGGACTCGAGATCTTCATGGCGAACGCGACCGATCTCGAGCCCGAGAAGCGCGCGATCATCCTCGGCGCCCTGGGGTTGGGCGCGGAGGTGGGCATCCTGCTGCCGTTCTCCCGGACGCACGAGTCCGAGGCGGACGTGATCGGTATGATGTACGCGGCAGAGGCCGGCTATCCGCCGGAGGAGTCCATCGCCCTGTGGGATCGGATGGACATGGTGGCCTCGTCCAACATCCCGGCCTTCCTCTCGACCCACCCGTCGAACGACAAGCGCAAGGCGAACCTCAAGGAGTGGATGCCCCAGGCCCGCAAGAAGTACGACCGCCACAAGCAGGGCGGCGACACCACCGAGGTGGTCTGGCCCGGCCTCGAGACGTCCGGCGGCAAGAAGGGTCGTCCGCGCTGACCCGCTGACGCCGGCCCGAGGGTCGGTTATGCGTCGCGGCTGCCCGCCTGCGGTGGGGCGGCGGAGGGACGATGTCCATCCTGGAGTCGATGCGGTCGGGTTCTGACTCGACCTTCATGCAGGTCGTGATGGCCCTGCTGATCTTCGCGTTCGTCGGGCTGTACATCAACCCGAGCGGGGACAAGGCGGGCGTGGTCGCGACGGTCAACGGCGACGCCATCCTCGACACCGAGTTCTCCCGGTTCTACCGCAACGCGTTGCGAGCGACCGAGGAGCGGTCCCAGCGGACGCTGTCGGACGCCGAGCAGAAGCAGCTCTACGAGCAGGTGCGGCAGAGCGTGATCGAGCGCCACGTGCTGCTCCAGGAGGCCTACGACCTCGGGATCGAGGTGTCGGACAGCGAGGTCGCCCGCCAGCTGCTGTCGATCCCCTTCCTGCGCAACGAGGCCGGGAAGTTCGATCAGGAGCTGTACGCGAAGTGGCTCAAGCGCCAGCAGCGGACCAAGGCCGACTTCGAGGAGACCATCCGCGACGATCTCACGCTGATGAAGCTCGAGAGCCTGGTCCACATCGGCGCGAGCACCAGCGAGCCCGCCATCCGCGAGGCCTGGAACGAGGCCGGGACGAAGGTGGACATCCAGATGGTCCGCATCCGTCCGAACAACTTCGAGAAGGACCTCGTGGTCTCCGACGAGGAGCGGGCCACCTGGATCAGCGAGAACGAGGCGATGATCCAGGAGGCGTACGACCGGGACAAGGCCCGCCTGTACGACCACCCCGAGCAGATCCGCCTCCGCATGATCCGACTGGCGATCCGGCCGGGCGGCCCGGACGAGGGCGAGCTGGTGCCGAAGCTGAACAAGCTGCGGGATCGGATCATGGCCGGCGAGGACATGGCGGACCTGGCGAAGCGCTGGTCCGAGGACCCGTCGGTCCACCAGGGTGGCGACCTCGGCCTGCGCCCCGTGCAGCAGCTCTCGAGCGAGATGGCCTCCGCGGTCAGCGGGCTCGAGGCGGGGCAGCTCACGCAGGTGATGACGAGCCCCGGCGACGTGCGGCTGATTCGGGTCGAGGAGCGGATCGCCCCCAAGGTGGACGAGCTCGCCGAGGTCCGTGACGCCATCGCCGATCGGCTCATCCGCGACGAGAAGCTGCCCTCGATGGCGGCCCGCTTCGCGGAGGACGAGCTGCTGCCGAAGTGGAAGGAGAACCCGACCACGCCCCCCGACGAGCTCCTGAACGCTCACGGCCTCACGGTGACGAACACCGGTCCGGTGCCGCTCGGGGGCGACCGCAACCCGTTCGGCCCGCCGCAGCCCGTGCTCGATGCCGCCCGCGGCGCCGCGGTCGGCGAGGTGCTGCCCCAGGTCTACGAGGCTGGCGGGACGCTCTACGTCGCTCGCCTCGTGTCGCGCGACGAGCCCGATGAGGCGGCGTTCGAGGCCGACAAGGACCAGATCCGCGAGCAGTTCCTGATGGCACGTCGCGGCGCCTTCTACCGCGACTGGGTCGCCGACGTGAAGTCGCAGGCGACGATCCAGTAGGTCAGATTCTGTCCGCATCGCGATCCATGGGTTCGTGGTGCGCGGATCCTCCGTCAAAAGCGACGGAGCAACCTGTGGTCCGGCGAAGACTTGCGTCACCGGAGGCGATCGCGGATCAGCGGTTCGCGCCGGGGATGCGCGAGGCGATCGCGCCGTGACATTTCGTGACATTCGGGGCGTCAGGGTGCGGTGTCCGCGCAGAAGGCGAGGGGGAAGGTCTGGTTTGGGGCTACTCCAAAAGTATTGACATGACAAATATGACCCTAGAAATCGCTTTCGGTAGTCGGAGGTGATCCGCCTGGGGTTTACGCGATCGGGGCCAGGTCGTACTGTTCTCTTGAGGCCACCCCAGCCCCCTGGTTGAGACGCGGGCGCGTCCCCTCCCTCCTCGATCCCTCCCCCCGATTCCCCCTCCCTCCCCATGAATCTCCCCGATCGAGCGCGCCCGCGTCTCACCCAGCCCCCCACCCGGCGCAGGGTCGCCAGGTGGGCCACGGCAGCGGTGTGGCGCGCCCTTCATCCCGCGGCTCGCGAGCCCTTCGTCGAGCAGGGGGCCCCGCTCCCCGTCAGCCGGGTCCACTACCGCACCGAGGACGGTTGGCAGGCGCCGCTGTTCCGGCTCGAGCCGACGGCGTCGGCGTCCGGCGAGCCCGTGCTGATCGCGCATGGCGCCGGCTTCGGTCCCGACCTCTTCCGCTACGGGACCGAGAGCCTCGTGGGCGCGTTGCGCGCCGCTGGCTTCGCGCCGTGGTTGTTGACGCACCGCCTGGACCGGGACGCCTTCCAGGAAGGACCCGCCACGAGCCGGGAGGCGCGGGTGGAGGAGGTCGTCTCCGTCGACCTTCCGACCGCTCTCGACACCATCGCCGAGCACAGTGGGTTTCCGAGGGTCTTCGTGATCGGTCACGGCCTCGGCGGGGTCCTGGCGCTGGCGTCGGCGGCTCGCCGTCCCGAAGCCCTGGCCGGCGTGGTCGCCCTGGGGGCGCCGCTGCGCCTCCCCGAGCCTTCGACGCAGGCGCGGGCGTCGTTGCTCCTGTCGATGATGCTGCACGCCGATCTGCCGCTGCGCGCGCTGGCGCGCATGGGGGTTCCCTTCGCGGACGAGGTCGCGCGACCGCTCGCCGTGTCCTCGCCGCCTCAGCGCCTGCGTGGGGCGCTGGCCTGGACCACGGAGGACCTGTCCCGGCCCTGGATGGCGGCGGTCCGGCGGTGGTGGCGGGACGGTGAGCCCACGCTGCACGACGGCCTGATCGAGGTCGCGTCGTCCTTGGCGGACGCGACCGTACCGCTGATGGTGGTGTCGGGCAGCCAGGATCCGGTGTGCCCCCACGCGGCGGCCGAGGTGGCGCTGCGCACCTGGGGTCACGGGGACACCCACGCGCTGCGCGTCGCGGGCTCGCACCTCGACCTGCTGCTCGGCCACGACGCGGCCAGGGCGGTCCATCGGCCCGTGACCGACTGGCTGGACGCTCGGCGTCATGCCGCCTGGTCCGAGCAGCGAGCGGCCAGCTGACGTAGGCTGCGGCCCGGAGGACTCGGATGGCGACCAGCCGCAGCCGCGAGCGCGTGGCCCGCAACTTCGTCAAGCGCTACGGACGGGAGCGCCTGCGACAGCTGCTGTTGCTGTTGGCGAACGGGGAGTCCGGCCAGGCGATCGCGGAGACCTTCGACGTGAGCCGCGAGCGCGTCCGCCAGTGGAAGAACACCTTCGGCACCGTGGTCACGCTGTACCAGGTGCACCCGGAGATCGAGGCCCTGCTCGAGGAGACGCCGTCGGCGGGTCGCGGAAGGCCGTGAACCCGGCGATCAGAGCTTCTGGACGAGCTGCCAGTTCGTCAGCGCGCAGGTCGTGACCTCCTGCTCGTTGGTCGCGAGCACCAGCGCCCCGGTCGGCGCCCCGCCTTCGATTCGGAGGATGGCCGTCATCTGGTCCCACGCGCTGCCGAGCGCGGGATCGATGTCCTTCACCGCGCATCCCCGGACGGTGAACGGTGCGCCCTTGAACAGCGAGCCCGATCCCGTCACGTTCTGCCCCTGGACGCCCGGATCGTCGAAGGTCTCGATGAAGAACTCGAAGCCGTCGAAGGTGGCGAGCGGGTCGTACTCGGTGTCGTCGGGGTAGGCCGGGTCGTTGACGCACCCGCAGAACAGGGACGGCGTGGTCCACGCCCGGGTGACGATGTCCATCGACTCGCGCGCGGGTGTCGTGATCTTGATGCCGACGGTCCCGCCGCACTCGTTGCTGACGTTCCATCGCCCCGCCAGGAGGTCGAAGTCCTCGAACGCCGGACCGAGCGCGGGATCCCACTCGGTCGCCGGGACCTCGGTCATCGGCTCCTCGTCGATCTCGTTGCAGGTGCCCGCATCCGGGTCCGTGGTGGTGGGCTCCTTGTCGCCGTTGCACCCCAACACCACCAGCGCCAGGCACCAGCTCCGCATCCGACCTCCTCGCGCAGCCTAACCGGACTGCTGGGTCGACCGGCAGCCTGTTAGCAGGACGCCTCCAGGAGAGTGTGATGTTCGACGTCCTGTCCCGCGGCTTCAAGAACGCCACGCTGGCCCTGCAGGGCAAGGCGCGGCTCTCCGAGGAGTCGCTCTCGCCCGCGCTCCGCGAGGTCCGCACGTCGTTGCTCCAGGCCGACGTGGAGCTCGGCGTGGTCAAGGCCTTCCTCGCCCAGGTGAAGGAGAAGTCGCTCGGCGAGATCGTGCCGCTCAAGGTCGCTGGTCAGTCCATCAAGCTCAGTCCGCAGGACTGGTTCGTGAAGGCCTGCTACGACGAGCTCTGCGAGCTCATGGGGCCGGTCGACACCTCGCTCGATCTCGACGGTCGGCCGGCCGTGATCCTCATGGTCGGCCTGCAGGGCTCGGGCAAGACGACGACCAGCGGCAAGATCGCCAAGATGCTCGCGGGCGAGGGCAAGAAGCCGCTCCTCGTCGCCGCCGACATCTATCGCCCCGCGGCCGTCGACCAGCTCCAGACCCTGGGTCGCAAGATCGGCGTTCCCGTCTTCCACCAGCCCGACACGAACCCCGTCGAGCTCGCGCGGCTGGCGGTGATCCAGGCGCGCAACACCGGCCGCGACGTGGTCATCGTGGACACGGCCGGCCGCCTCACCGTCGACGAGGCGATGATGCAGGAGGTGGCGGACATCAAGGCCACCGTCCAGCCGAAGAACGTGCTGTTCGTCGTCGACGCCATGATCGGACAGGACGCCGTGCGGACGGCCAAGGCCTTCGACGATCGCCTGGACTTCACCGGGTTCGTCCTCACCAAGCTCGACGGTGACGCTCGCGGCGGCGCCGCGCTCTCGATCAAGAGCGTGACCGGCAAGCCCGTGAAGTTCCTCGGGCAGGGCGAGGGGATGGACGGCATCGAGGCCTTCCGCCCCGAGGGCCTGGCGCAACGGATCCTGGGCATGGGCGACGTCGTCGGCCTGGTGCAGGACTTCGAGAAGCACGTCGATCGCCAGACAGCGGAGAAGGACGCCGAGAAGCTGCTGCGGGGCGACTTCGGATACGACGACTTCGTCAAGCAGCTGCAGACCGTGCGGAAGATGGGTCCGCTCCGGGAGATCATGGCGCGGATGCCGATGATCGGCGGGATGATGGACCAGATCCCGCAGGAGGCGCTGGACGATCGCGAGCTCGACCGCACGATGGCCATCATCGGGTCGATGACGAAGCAGGAACGGAAGTACCCGGACCTGCTCGACGAGTCGCGCATGGAGCGGATCGCCGAGGGGTGTGGTCGGAACTTCGACGACGTGGAGGAGCTGCACGAGCGGTTCCTCCAGGCGCGCGAGATGATGTCGATGATGGGTCGCATGATGTCGGACCCGGCGGCCATGCAGAAGATGCTCCAGGGTGGGGGACTGCCCGGGATGCCCGGCATGCCTGGCGGGCCGGGTGGACCGATCGCGCGTCCCCAGCTCTCGGCCGACGAGAAGATCGCGCGGCGGAAGAAGCAGAAGGAAGCCCGCAAGGCCCGCAAGAAGAACCGGTGAGGACGCTGATCGTCGCCCCCAACCACCTCGGGGACGGCGTGATGGCCCTGCCCACCGTCGCCGCCATCAGCGCGCTCGGGCCCACGGAGGTCCGAGGCCCGCGTTGGGTGGGGGACCTCTACCGCGACCTTCGGCTCGCGTCGGTGCAGCATCCGGAGGTGGCGGTGCTCCTGGCGCCATCGCTGCGGGCAGCCTGGTCGGTGCGGTCCGTCCCCCGCCGCATCGGCGTCCCGAGCGACGCCCGAGGCTGGTTGCTCACGGACGCCGTCACCCCCGCGCCGCGCGTCCCCGAGACCTACCGCGCGTTGGCGGAGCGGGTGGGTGCCCGCGTCGACGGCCTCCCCACCTACGCGGTGCGCGACGAGGACCCGGAGGTGCCAGTACCCCTCGATCACGTGGGCCTCAACCCGATCAGCGTCTCCGGCGCCGTGCGCCAGTGGTCCGGGTGGGAGGCGCTGGCGGAGCGCATCGGCGCGCCGGTCGTGTTCTATGGCGGGCCGGGCGAGGAGGCGGCGGTCGCCGCGCGTGCAGGGCGGTTCCCGGTGCGTGCCGGGCTGTCGCTCCCGGCCTTCGCGCGGGCGTTGCGGCGCTGCCGGGTGTTTCTTTCCAACGACAGCGGCGCGGCGCACTTCGCCGCGGCGTGCGGCGTGCGGGTGCTCACCGTCCACGGGTCGACCAGCGCGCACGGGACGGGGCCGGCGGGGTCCATCGCGGTCCGCGGGCCCGCCCTGGCCTGCGCGCCCTGCCACGGACGGACCTGCGCGCGGGGCGATCACGCCTGCCTGGATGTCGCGGTGGACGACGTGTGGGACGCGCTGAACGGGGTGCTCGGTGCCTAGGACGCTGCTGCGGCGTCGATCGTTGGGGGACGTCGTGCTGCTGGGCGCGGTGACCGCCGCGCTCTCCGACGTGACGGTGGTGACCGAGGAGCGCTTCCGCCCGCTGGTCGAGCGGCTCGGTGGCGTGGCACGCACGAGACCGTGGGCCGAGCTGCGCGCGGTGACCGGCGAGGTGGTCGACCTGCAACGCGACCTGGCGACGCTCACGGCCCACCCACGCGCCGCGCGGATCCGGAAGCACACCGCGCGGCGGGCGCTCTCCCTGCTCGGATGGCCGATCGCGCGACCGGACGTGATCGCGTCCTACGGGCGCGCCGCTGGCGTGCGGCCCCGGCCGCCACCCTGGATCGAGGTCGAGCGACGAGGGGAGGCGCTGGCGCTGGTCCCCGGCGCGTCCACCGCGCTCAAGCAGTGGTCCCCCGAGCGGTTCGTGGCGGTCGGACGCGCGTGGGGCGGGGAGGTCGTGGTGCTCGGCGGGCCCGGCGAGGAGCGCCTGGTGGGGGAGGTCGCCGGTGGGATCCCGCGGTCGACGGCGGTGGTCGAGGAGGGCTTCGGACGCACCGTCGACGTCCTGGGACGATGCGCGGTGGTCGTCGGCGGGGACACGGGGCTCGTGCACCTCGCGGCGGCGTGCGGCGCCCGTCCGATCGTGGTCTTCGGCCCGACCCACCCCCGCGACGGGTACTTCGCGTACGCCAACGGTGCGGCCGTCCAGCTCGGGCTGCCCTGCCGCCCCTGCACCCGTCACCGGCGGACCGCGTGCCGCGCGGGCCACCACGCCTGCGTCGACATCGACGTCCGCTCGGTCGTCGACGCCGTGCGGGGTGTGCCCTGAGGGTGGTGGTGCTGACCGACGACCACCCACCGATGGCCGGAGGCGTCGCCGCGTGGACCGGTGCGGTGACCGATGCGCTCGTCGCCGACGGACACGACGTCCGGGTGTTCGCCCGCCACCGCGAGGACCTGGAGCCCATCGCCGGGACCCGGACCGTCGGCGTGAGGGGGCCGAGCTTCGGTCGGCGTGGGGGGGCGTGGCTCGGCTGGCGCGCCATGCCGTCGCTCGCCCGCGCGGACCGCGTCCTGGCGACGACCTGGCCGGTGGCCACCCTCGCCGCCCGCATGGGTCTGCCGCTCGCCGTGGTGGCGCACGGCTCGGACCTCGCGCCGCGCCTGGTGTCCACGGCGGTCTGTCGGCGTACCTTCTCGCTCTCCTCCCGCCGCTTCGCGGTCTCCCGTTGGCTGGCGGACCGGGTTCCCGGTGGCGCCCTGGTGCTGCCGTCGCCCGTGGACGCGGCTCCACACCCGGCGCGGCTGGACTCGGGCACGTGGGCGTTCGTCGGGCGGGCCCTCCGCGGAAAGGGTGGGGACCGCTTCGTGCGGTGGGTCGCGCGCGCCGGTGTTCGCGGGCTGATGGTGGGCGACGGACCCGAGCTCGAGGCCTGGCGTCGGCTGGCGCGGGTGGTGGGGGCGCGGATCCGGTTCACGGGGGCGCTCCGTCGCGACGAGGTCCGGGCCCTGATCTCCGTCGTCGACCTGGTCTGCCTGCCCGCTCGGGCGACCCCCGACGGCATGGAGGAAGGGCTGGGCCTGGTGCTGCTCGAGGCTGCCGCGGCGGGTGTGCCGGCGGTGGGTACGGCCGTCGGTGGCGTGCCCGAGGCGCTCGGTCCCGCGGGCCTGGTGGTGGAGGAGCCGGACGACGCGGGGAGGGCCGTCGCCGCGATCCGCGCCTGGTGGTCACGCGAGCGTGGCGAGCAGGCGTGGGCGTGGTGCCGAGCGGTCCACGGGAGCCATCGGACGGCGCGCGCGGTGCTCTCGTGAGCGCGAGGAGCTGGTTCTGGGCGTACCGACCGACCGTACCGTCGACGCGGGCGCAGTCTGTGCAGGTGGTGAACGCGGCGCACGCGATGGCCTCCCTCGGGAACGAGGTGGAGCTGTGCGTGGAGGGGGCGGAGGACGCCCGATCGGCGCTCTCCGCCTACGGGCTCGAGCCGATCGACGGGCTGCGGCTCGTGTGCCTCCCACGCGGGCGGACATGGGCCTCGCTCGCTTACCGGGCCCGTCTCGCCGCCTTCGTGGCCCGGACCCGCGGGGAGGGGGTGGTGCTCGCCCGCCGGAAGCGGCACGCCGCCTGGGCGAGGCGCTGGCTCGGGCGGCGCTTCCACCTGCTGCTCGAAGCGCACGAGGTGGACAGCGCGCTCGCGTCGGAGCGGGGCGAGGATCCGAGGGCGGCGCTCGCCCTCGAGCGCACGGTCCTCCGGGAGGCGTGCGGGGTGGTGTGCAACGCCCCCGGCACCCTGCGCCTGTTGCGGGAGACCCATCCGTGGTCGCCGCCCGCCACCGTGGTCCACAACGCGGCCCGACGTGGGCCTGGCCCCGCCGCAGACGCCGTCGGTGTCGGTGTGATCGGGTCGGTCCGCCCGGACAAGGACCCCTGGACCGTGGCCGAGGCGGCGCGACGTTGCCGGCACCCCGTGACCTGGATCGGCGCCGATCGGGACCTGGCGGAGCTGGAACGCCGCTCCGATGGTCGGCTGGCGTTGGAGGGGCCCGTGTCTCCGGCGGAGGTCCCCGCGCGTGCCTCACGCTGCCGGACACTGCTGGTCCCGCTCTCCCACGGCCTGTTCGGGGATGCGCTCACGAGCCCGCTCAAGCTCTGGGACGCGCTCGCCTCGGGCGTGCCGATCGTGGCCGCGGACACACCCGCGGTGCGGGCGGTGGCGGAGGGGGCGGCGCTGCTGTACCGCCCGGGCGACGCCGGGTCGCTGGTGTCGGCGTTGGACCGCGTCTGCGAGGACGACGCGCTGCGCACGGCCCTCGTGGCGACGGCTCGCGAGCGTGCCCGCACCTGGGAGCAGCGCGCGGTGGAGGTCGCTGCCTTCGCCGATCGGTGCCTGCCGTGAGGTTGGGCTACGTCCTGCGCTATCACCCGACCCGGTCGGAGACGTTCGTGGACCGGGAGATCGCGGAGCTCCGCCGGCGGGGCTTCCAGGTGGACGTGGTGGGGCTGGGGCTGCGTGGGGACGCCCCGGACGACCCCGAGACCCTACGGCCTCCCCGTGGCCTCGACCCGAGGTGGGGGAGCGGACCGGCGAGCCCATCGGGTCGTCGTGCGCTGCGCGCGGGTCGGTCGATGGGGGCGAAGGGCGCCGGCCGCGCCGCATGGCTCGCCGCGCTCGCGGAGCGACGCCGTTGGGACCGGGTGGTGGTGCACTTCGCCGGAGAGGCGGCGGCCCTCGCGCTGCTCGCGGCGGAGGCGGTCGGCATCCCGTGCCAGATCACGACCCACGCCGTCGATCTGTTCCGGCCCCGCCCCGACCTGGCCGCGATGCTGCGCGCCGCCGATCCCCTGGTCACGGTCTGCGACCACCACCGCCGCTTCATCGCGGACCACCACGGGCTTCGCGCGGAGGTCGTCCGCTGCGGCGTGCCGCTCGACGTTCCCCGTGCAGATCCGGCGACCTCCCGCCAGGTGGTCTGCGTCGCCCGCGATGTCCCCAAGAAGGGCCTGGACCAGCTCGTGGCGACCACCCGCGCCCTCGGCGCTCGTCTGCGACTGGTGTCCGACGCCCACCGCCTCGGGGGACCGGGGGTGGTGGTCGGACCGTCGGCACCCCACGAGGTCCCTGCCGTGTTGGCGAAGGGCGCCGTGTTCGCGCTGCCGTGTCGCGTGGCGGAGGACGGTGATCGCGACGGGCTGCCGGTGGCGGTGCTCGAGGCCATGGCGGCCGCGCTCCCCGTCGTCACCACGGACGTGGCGGGGCTGCCGGAGGCAGTGGACGAGCGCACCGGCTGGCGGGTGCCCGCCGGCGACCCCGCGGCCTTCGCCGCCGCTCTCCGCGATGCGCTGGCCTCGCCCGAGGAGCGCGTCCGGCGGGGGGACCAGGGCCGGATACGACTGGAAGAACGGGGCTGGACGGTGACGAGCCAGGTAGACAGCCTGTGCACTTTGTGGACCAGGCCCCCCGCCCATCGCCGGAATGTGGCAACATCGCCGCAACCGGAGAGGGTGTGAGAGAGGCTCTGGAAGCCTGGTTGGCCACGGCGGCGCGCGGCGGCGATGCGTTCGCGGCGGTGCGGTCCGCGGCCGAGGCCGTGGCGAGCCAGCCGTGGGACGTGGTGCAGCTCGCGGGAAGGCTCGCGCGCGCGAAGTATGCGATCGCCGAAGAGGATCTCGGCCTGACGCCCGCGCTCAAGGTCGTGGCCCCGGACGCCCGCTCCGCCATCGCGCGCATCGACGAGGGCCAACCGTACCCGCTGTACGACGCCAGCGGGCGCGCCGGCAGGGGAGCGTTCGACACCCCCGTGGACATGGCCCGTCGGGTCGTCCGCGCCACGCTGCGGGCTGTCGAGGGCCAGCTGACCACCGGGCTCGACACCGCGTGCGGGACGGGCGCCTTCCTGCTGGCGATGGCCGAGGCCGGCATCCCCGAGATCTACGGCACCGACCTGGACGAGCTGGCGCTCGAGGTCGCGCGGATCGCGGTGCCCCACGCCCGGATCCTTCGCGACGACGCGCTGCGTCACGGGCCACCCGTGGACGTGATGTGCGGCAACCCGCCGTACGTCCCCCCGGAGCTCCAGGACCGCGAGATGCGCAAGGAGCTGCGCCGTCGCTTCCCCTGGCTCCGGGGACGGTTCGACCTGGTCGTGCCCTTCGCCGCCGTCGCAGTCGACCGTGTGCGTCCCGGGGGTGCGGCCGGGCTCGTCATGCCCTTCGCCGCGATGGTCCAGCCGTACGGCTCGATCCTGCGGCGCCGCTGGGTGGAGCGCCACCACCTCATGGAGCTCTCGGGCCCGATGGGCTTCCCCGGCGTCTCGATCGAGGTGGCGCTCGTGGTCCTGCAGGCCGGCACGGGTCCGCGGCCGCTCCCGAGCGGCGTGGCGCCCGAGGAGCTGCTCTGGCTCGACAACGTCCCGCTCGATCCGATCCTCCAGCCCGGAGACGTCGACCTGATCGAGTCGATCCGGTCGCGCTGCGTGACGCTCGGCTCGCTCGCCACGGTGGACACGGGGCTCGTGGCCCACGGGCCCGCGGGCGGGAAGGGGAGCCTGATCCACGACGAGCACGCACCCGGCCGCAAGCCGTATGCCGACGCGCGCGACTTCTTCGCCGGGAATCGCCGATGGATCGACTATGTCCCCGGCAAGATGCACCGCCCCAAGTCGCCGGCCCTGTTCGAGCCGAACAAGGTGGTCGTCCAGCGCATCCGTGGGAAGGGGCCGGTCAAGGCGGCGGTCGATCGGAACGGCACCTTCGTCGGTCACACCTGCACGGTCATCGTCCCCAAGCACCCGCAGCTGGACCTCGACCGGCTGGTGGGCCTCGTCACCGACCCGCTGATCTCGGGCTTCCTCAGGCTGGAACGCGGGCAGCGGATCGACCTGTACCCGAAGGACGTGGCCTCGATCCCGATCTCGATGGACTGGCTGTCCACGCCGGGGATGACGGTGGCGGAGATGTTGGGGCTGACGACGGAGTCCGAGGCCAGGTTGGAGCGGGCCGCCGGCCGCTGACCCGGCGTGCGTGCCGCCGGGGTGCCCACCCGTTACTCGACGGTCCTACCACCGGGAGTCGACGGTGCCCCTCCACTCCATGACGGGCTACGGACGCGGCGAGGCCTCCAACGGGGACGTCACCGTCGTCGTGGAGCTCAAGAGCGTCAACAACCGCTTCCGCGACCTGCAGATCCGCGTGCCCCGGGAGTACGTCGCGCTCGAGCCGCGGATCAACAACCTGCTCAAGGAGCCGTTCCAGCGCGGCCGCATCGACGGGTTCGTGCGCCGCACCGCGCGTGCGCCGCTGACCCGGGTCGTCGCGGATCCAGGGCTCGCCAACGAGTACAGCCGGGTCATCAACGAGCTCGCGACCGAGATGGTCGGCTTCGTGGGACGCGACGTGCCGTTCACCTTCATCCTCGGCCAGCCCGGCGTGCTCAACATCACCGAGGCCGAGCTGGACGTGATGGCGGAGTGGGGCGTGGTCGAGACCGCCATCGCCGCGGCGGTGACCGATCTCGTCGCGATGCGGCGCCAGGAGGGCATGGCGCTGGCGGACGAGCTCAAGGGCTTCCTCACGGAGATCCGCAGCCAGCTGGCGGACATCGAGGCCGTCGCCGAGGGCGTGAACGACCGGCTCCGCACGCGCCTCGAGTCCCGGATCAAGCGCATGGTCGGGGATCGGTTCGACCCCTACCGCATCGCGCAGGAGGTCGCGCTGCTTGCCGACAAGGCCGACGTGAGCGAGGAGATCACGCGGATGCGCTCGCACTGCGACCAGTTCGGCGAGGCGCTGGACGCGGAGGAGCCCGTCGGTCGCCGGCTGGACTTCCTGCTCCAGGAGATGAACCGCGAGGTCAACACCATCGGCAGCAAGGCGGCCGAGCACCCGATCAGCCAACGGGTGGTGGACCTCAAGACCACGCTCGAGCGCATGCGCGAGCAGTCGGCGAACGTCGAATGAGCAAGCTCCGCTGGGCGCTGCCGGACCAGGGCGTGCTGTTCGTGGTCAGCGGTCCGTCCGGGGTCGGGAAGTCCACGCTGGTGAAGGCCGCGATGGAACGCATCCCGGGGCTCGAGTTCAGCGTGTCGGCGACCACGCGGGCGCCACGCACGGGCGAGGAGCACGGCGTCCACTACCACTTCATGGACCGCGAGCGCTTCGACGCGCTGGTGACCGAGGACGCGTTCCTCGAGTACGCGACCGTGTACGACCGCAGCTACGGCACCCTCCGTGACCCGACCCGCCGCGTGCTGGACTCGGGCCGCTCGATCCTGCTCGACATCGACGTCCGCGGCGCACGCCAGGTCCGCGAGCACGCCCCCGGCGCGGTCCACCTGTTCGTGCTGCCACCCTCGATCGACATCCTCGAGGCCCGTCTCCGCAACCGCGCGACCGACGACGAGGCCACCATCGCCCGCCGCATGGAGCAAGCGATGGAGCAGCTCGAGGGCTGCGTCGAGTACGACTACGTCATCGTCAACGACGACCTCGACGCGTCCCACGCCGCCTTCCAGGGCATCCTGCTCGCGGAGACCAGCCGGCGCGATCGCCGCCAGCGGGTGATCGACGCCGTCCTCGGAGGCGGGCGCACGACCTGACGCGCGGTGAAGGGCTTTCCTCCGGTCCGACGCGCGATGGGCCCACGCGAGGGTGCGTAGCCCGTTGCGCACCGCGCCCCGAACGAGGGTACGATGGGGGTGGAGCGTCGGTGCAGTCGCCCACCATCTCGGACATCGTCGACCAGATCCGCTCGTACGCACCCGACGCCGACATCCAGCCCGTGATGACGGCGTACCTGCTGGCGGCCCGCGCCCATCAGGGGCAGATGCGGAAGAGCGGAGAGCCCTATCTGACGCACCCCATGGCGGTCGCCGGCATCCTGGCCGACATGCGGATGGACGTGGAGACCATCGCCACCGCGCTGCTCCACGACGCGCTCGAGGACAACCCGATCACGCGTGCCCAGATGGAGGCGGAGATCGGCAAGGAGATCACGTCGCTGGTCGACGGCGTGACGAAGATCGGCAAGCTCCGGTTCCGGTCGAAGGAGGAGCTCGCCGCCGAGAACTTCCGCAAGATGATGCTGGCGATGAGCCGCGACCTGCGCGTCATCCTCGTGAAGCTGGCGGACCGTCTCCACAACATGAGCACCCTCGAGGGGCACGGGAACGCGGACAAGGAGAAGCAGATCGCGCGCGAGACGATGGAGATCTACGTCCCCATCGCGAACCGACTCGGCCTCACCAGCATCAAGGCGCGCCTCGAAGACCTCTGCGTCCAGGTCCTGCACCCCGGCGAGTACGAGCAGATCGAGGGCTGGCTGCAGGACACGCAGGCCGATCGCGACGCGTACATCGCGGAGATCGTGGGTGAGCTCAAGTCCCGGCTCGCTGCCTCCGGTGTGCAGTGCAAGGTCAAGGGGCGGGCGAAGCACATCGCGAGCATCTGGCGGAAGATCGACCGGCAGGGCGTGAAGGTCGAGGAGGTGCCCGACCTGCTCGCGTTCCGCGTGATCTGCGACGACATCGGCACCTGCTACCTCGCGCTCGGCCTCATCCACGCCGCCTTCCCGCCGGTGCCCGACCGCATCAAGGACTACGTCGCGAGGCCCAAGCCCAACGGGTACCAGTCGCTGCACACCACAGTCATCGGTCCCAAGGGTCGCCGCGTCGAGATCCAGATCCGGACCGCCGACATGGACCGCGTGGCGGACGAGGGCATCGCCGCCCACTGGAAGTACAAGGAGGGCCACCTCGGCCTCACGCCGGACGAGGTCATCCGCATCGCCCGCATCCGCGAGCTGTTCGACGCCGCCCGCGAGGCCGAGGACGCGACCGACTTCATGGAGTCCGTGAAGGTCGAGTTCTATGCCGACGAGGTGTTCGTGTTCACGCCGATGGGGGACGTGAAGCGCTTCCCCCAGGGCGCCACGACGCTCGACTTCGCGTACGCGGTCCACACGGACGTGGGTCACCACTGCATCGGCGCCAAGGTCAACGGGCGGATGGTGCCGCTCAAGTACGAGCTGCAGTCCGGCGACACCGTCGAGATCCTGACCTCCGAGTCCCAGCGGCCCAGCCGTGACTGGGTGAACCTGGCGCGCACCGGCCGCGCCATGCAGAAGATCCGCCGGTACCTGCGCCACGAGGAGCTGGAGCAGGCGGTTCGCCTCGGGCGGGACATGGTCGAGGCCGAGCTCAAGCGGCACGCCTGGACGATGGCCAAGGTGCTGCGGGAGGGGCGCCTCAAGGAGACGCTCAAGAAGCGTCACCACAAGGAGATCGACCCGCTGCTCGTCGAGGTCGCCCGCGGCCACCTCACGCCCGGTGCGGTCGCTCACGACCTGCTCCCCGAGGGTGTGTGGCACCCGCGGTCCGAGGAGCAGGCGTCGGGCCCGCTCCAGGCCATCTTCTCGCGCTTCCGGAAGTCGTCGCAGAGCCCCGTCCTCATCACGGGCGAGGACGGCCTGCTCGTCCAGTTCGCGCGGTGCTGCAACCCGCTGCCCGGTGAGCCCGTCCTCGGCTTCATCACGCGCGGCCGCGGCATCACCGTCCACCGGACCACCTGCTCGCAGCTCGGCGGGATGGACCCCGAGCGCCAGATCGCGGTCGAGTGGGACCAGACGGGCGAGACCCGCCACTCGGGCGAGATCAAGATCTACTGCACGGACCGGCCCGGGATGCTCGCGAACATCACGAAGGTCTGCGAGCAGTGCGGCGTGAACATCAACCGCGCCGAGGCCAAGGGCGCTGGCGAGAGCCCGGCGTGCGTGACGCTCGAGGTCGAGCTGCGCGACGTGGCGGAGCTGAACCGCCTCATCGCGAACATGGAGAAGCTGCCCGGGGTCGAGGCCGTCCACCGCACGGTGGGCTGACCCAGCGTTCCCTCTCGCGCGCAGCAGGACCGGAGGACGGCGAGCCAGCGCGACGACGCCGCGCTGCCGACGGCTAGTCGAACATGTACCGCGCGCCGACGAACACGTTCCCGGAGTGCGTGAAGCCCTTGCGGTACCGCATCTGGTACGTCGCGTCGGCGAAGATCTGCATCTGGCGGGCGACGCGGTAGCTCACGCCGGGCCCGATGTCGACGGTGAGGAACTCGGTGTGGTCCGTCGTCAAGAAGGCGGCGCCCATGTGGCCCACGGCGTTGAACTGGAAGCCGTTGGGGTCGCCGACGATGCCCCAGGAGAGGCCGATGAGCCCGATCCCCAGGTGCCGGACGCTGTCGCGGTACTCCGCGACGACGTGCGCCGGGTCGACCTCGCTGGTCACACCCGCCGGGTCGGTCTGCGGCAGATCGGCCAGGTAGTAGAAGCGGGTCACGCCGACGATCTTGTCGTCCCGATCGCCCAGCAGGAACTCGAAGCCGCCGCCGCCGTGGCCCAGGGTCTCGGACAGCTCGTACTGGTCGTAGTCCGCGAGCGACGGGTACTGGTTCCCGTTCTCGTCGGCGTCGGAGTAGAAGTAGAGCTTCTCAGTGTGCATTCCGCCAGTGGCGAGCACGCCGACACCACCCGCCTCGGCGGTCGGGGTGAGGAGGGCGAGGGTGACGGGCAGCAGCATGTCCTACTCCAGGTCTCCGGGCGGGTCCCGGAAGCGTCGCTGTTGATACCCCACCCGGGCAGGGCCTTCAAGCTCCGACGATGGTGTGGTCGTCCGACGGCGCCCGTTAACGCCGGAGCGGCAGGATGTCAGCGCGCGGAACCAGTATCCGCCGTGGTCGTGGCCTGACCGAGCACTTCGAAGGGAAGGGGAGCGCTGGAGCCGTTGCCGTTGGTGATCCAGACCGTGGTGGCGCCCGGCGGCGCGTCCGACGGGATCGTGAACGACATGGACTCCGTGCAGCCCGCACAGAGGCCCTCGACGGCCGGCGACGCCAGCGGATCGCCGAAGCACTCGATGCGGCGCGCCTGGTCGAGGATGCGTCCGTCGCACAGCCCGCACGGGGCGCAGGCGGCCTCCGATCGGCAGGTGTCGCACTGGGAGCAGGCGTCGGCGCGGGTCACGGAGACGACGGCGGCGGTCTCCCCGCCCAGCTCGACGCGCGTGTCGCGGACGCCGGCGTCGGTGAGCGGGCCACCGTCCGCCACGACCGTCTCGCCCGGGAGCCCGGCGCTGGTCTGCAGCGTCAGATCGAGCTCGCAGGCGCGGTAGCTGTCGGCGGACACCACGCCGCACGCGGACAACGGCAGGAGGAGGAGGAGGGCACGCATCGCCGGGCACGGTAACCGGCGCTCGCGGCCCGCGCCTCACAGCTCGCCGGACAGGTCCTCGATGGTCGCCTGGCCCTCGCGCAGGCCGGTGTTCTCGGGCACGGTCCCCTTGAGGAACGGGTACGTCACGCCGCCGGAGGCGAGCCGACGGCCCGTCTTCTCGTCGATGTTGGCGTGCTCGAGGTCGGAGGCCTCGGGGAAGGGACGGTCCTTCTCCTTGGGGGCAGCGACCCGCATGTACTCGATCCAGGTGGGGAGCGAGGTGCGGCCGCCGGTCGAGGACACCCCGAGCGTCCGCGGCTCGTCGTACCCCGTCCAGACGGCCGTGATCACGTCGTTCGTGTACCCCACGAACCACGCGTCCTTCTCGTCGTTCGTCGTGCCGGTCTTGCCGGCGACCGCGCGCAGCCCGAGCTCGTAGGAGGCGGCCGAGCCCGTTCCCCCGTGGGTGACCCCCTCGAGCAGCCAGGTCGCGATGCTCGCCACCGCGGGGTCCATGACCTGCGGCGGCTGCGCCTTCTCGTGCGACATCAGGACCTTGCCCGAGCGATCGCGGACCTCCTCGATCGTGTACGGCTCGATCAGGTACCCGCCGGTCGCGAACGCCGAGTAGGCGCGGATCATCTCCTCCATCGACAGCGAGGCCGAGCCCAGGCCCATGCTCATGTCACAGGCGCGGCACCAGTGGTCCTCGCCGGGCGTCAGGTGGCGGCGGTGCTCGCGGTCGTTGGTCTGCCCCTCGGGGAGCGCCGGGTAGTGGTCGGTGCACACCGTGAAGTCGGCTTCCTCCTTGATCCAGGGGCAGAGCTGATCGGTGGTGGGGGTCGGGACCCAGTCCGCTGGCTGGCGGTACGTGGGCATCCCGCCGATCCCGAGTCGACGACCGAACTTGTAGATCAGGTCGTCGTTCATGCCCGGATCGGCCGCCTCGACGACCCGCACGGTCACGGTGTTCTTCGACAGCTGCAGCGCGCGGCGGACGGTCATGGGGCCGGCGTAGTCGTTGCCGTAGTTCGAGGGCTTCCACACACCGATGCCGGTCGTGGCCATGGCGAGGGGCGCGTCCACGAAGACGTCGGCTGCCGTGACCCGCTTGGACTCGATGGCCGCGGCGTACACGATGGGCTTGAACGTCGAGCCCACCTGGCGCCGCGCCTGGACCGCGCGGTTGAATTGGGACTCGGTGAAGTCGGAGCCGCCGACCATCGCCCGGACGGCGCCACTGGCGAGGTCCATCGAGATCAGCGCGGACTCCACGTCGGGGTTCTGCCACGGCTTGGCGCCGACGAGGTCCTCGCTCGCGCCCGGCGTCCCCGCGAACACCTTGGCGACCTCGGGGTCCCTGGTGGACAGGGCTCCGACCTCCACCTGGATCAGGTCGCCCGCCATCAGGATCGGCGTGTCGCCCTTGCGGTCGTCGTCCGTGTCCACGAGCGCCGTGAGGTCCGTCGCGGCGCGGCCACGCCACGAGCGGGACGGGTTGGGCTCGTAGACCCAGTCGGCCCAGGCGAGCGGGATGATGGCGTCGTGTGCGCCGATCGCCACCCGCGCCCACTTCGGCTCGACCTGGACGATGATCGCGTCGTACCGCTTGCCGACCTCGAGGATGGAGACGTCGGGCTGCGGGACCCGGCCGGCGGCGTCCTGCTCGTAGGCCCAGGCCTTCTTCATGGCCTTCTCGTGGTCGGCCCGGATCTTGTCGATGTTGGCGGCGCCCGCGTTCTTCACGGCCTCCCGGCGCCACCCCGTGCGGCGGTCCGTCTCGAACACGCCGTCGCGCACCGCGTCCTGCCCCACCGTCTGGAGGTTCAGGTCGCAGGTGGTCTTCACCTGGAGCCCGCCGTTCTTGACGGCCTCCTCGCCGAACTGATCGACGAGCTGACGGCGCACGTGCTCGGTGAACCAGGGCGCCTTGTCCCGGAACGCGTTGGTCCGGGGGACGATGGTGATCTCCTCCGCCATCGCCGTGTCGTACTCCTGCTCCGTGATGAAGCCCTTCTCCTTCATCTGACGCAGGACGTAGTGCTGGCGGGCCGCTGCCTGGTCCCAGCTGCCGTGCGGGCTGTAGTCCGAGGGGCGCTGGGGCAGGCCGGCGAGGATGGCGGCCTCGGCGATCGAGATGTCGCGGACGGACTTCCCGTAGTAGGTCCGCGAGGCGGCCTCCACGCCGTAGGCCTGGGAGCCGAGGAAGATCTCGTTGAGGTAGAGGAAGAGGATGTGGTCCTTGTCGTACGCCTCCTCGATGCGCCACGACAGGATGACCTCCTTGATCTTCCGCTCGAGCTTCTTGTCGCGGGTCAGGAGGAAGTTCCGCGCCACCTGCTGGGTGATGGTGGACGCGCCCTGCGCCATCCGGCCGGCGAGCGCGTTGCGTCCCATCGCGCGCGCGATGCCCATGTAGTCGATGCCGTCGTGGTTGTAGAAGTTGGCGTCCTCGGCCGCGAGGAACGCGTTCTTCACGTGCGCCGGGATCTCCTCGATCGGCACGACGTACCGCCGCTGCTCGAAGATCTCGCCGAGCAGCTCGCCGTCCTTGTCCGTCACCACCGTGACCGTGGGCGGCTGATAGGCGCGCAGCGTCTCCACGGTCGGCAGCTCGCGCGAGTAGTACCAGTACCCGCCGCCCGCCGCTGCGATGCCGAGCAGGACGACGACGAGCAGCGAGCCCGCGCCGATCATGGACATCGAGCCCATGCATCCGAACAGGCCGGCGAACCACCCCCGGATCCCACGCTTCTTCGGCGGCGCTGCCTGGGTGGCCGTGGCCTCCTTCTTCGACCTGCTCTTCCGCTTGCGCGGCACGTCGGGCTCCAGGCTGTCCTCCTCGGCTCCCTGCTCGGTGTACACCGAGGTCGGGTCCGCGTCCGAGCCCTCCGGCAGGGACTGCACGCGCCCCTCGGGCTCGGCGACGTTGTTCGGCAGGCCGCCGTACGGGGACCGCATGGACGGGACGGTTCGATCGATCTCGTGGAAGGCGGGGCCGTCGTCGGGCGCCACCTGGGTCTGGTCCACCGCGGTCGCGCCACCCTCCTCGCCGAGCATCGCCACGTCCTGCGCGATCGCCGACGACGGACGCTCCGTGGCGGCGCCGGTGCCGATGGGACCGTCCCCGAACTGCTCGGTGGCCACGTCCGACGCCGTCCCCGGACCCGCCATCGCGAGGCTCCCGGCGGACAGTCCGGGCGGCGCGGGGAGGGGTGCTGCGGGCGGCTTGACGGAGCGGCGGGTACCCATCTTGTCCTGCGCCTTGAGCTGGCCGCCGCCCGCGGCCGCGGAGGGCAGACGCGGCGCCTCGGAGGCCTCGGCGAAGCGCTTGCCCCGCTGCCTCAGCTGCTCGATCACGCCGCTCGGGTACGTCACTGCGACGGAGCGGGCGCACTGTTCACACTGAACGGGGGCCCCGGGGAGGGGGTAGGGCTCGCTCAGACGCAGGTCTGCCTTGCAGTTCGGGCACACGAGCTTCAGGGGCATGGGAGGATGCTTCCGGAGGAGGGACGGGGAAGGGCGGGCATTTCCAAGTGTAGCAGCGCTCCGATCCTGCGTCCACGCCGCGCCCGACGCGCTCTGCACCCCATTCGGGGGCGACGTCGACCGGCTCGTCGGAGGGTCGCCGACGGTTGACTTCCCCCCGGGGGGACTCTACGGTGGAGACAGGGCGCTCCGGCGCGGACACGCCGGCCCCCCGGGGAGCACATGCAGCGCGTCGTGCGGCCCTTGGCCGTCTTTGTCGTCGCTTCCGCGGTCAGCATGGCCGCCGGGTTGCAGCTCACCTTCGGCGGGGCCCGCGGGGGGCAGGCGGAGCGCGGCTCCTTCTACCCCGGATACGAGCTGTCGAAGCTCGAGATCGCCGAGCCGACGCTCTACTACGTCGACAAGAACTACGTCGACCCGACTCGCATCGACTGGGACGCCATGTTCGACGCCGGGCTCGACGCCGTGGAGCGGCGGGTGCCGCGCGTGCTGTTCACCCGGGCGCCGGGCGGGCGGACGCTGGCGGTGGAGATCGGCGCGTTCCGCAGCGTGGTCGACGTGGCGCCGATCGACGACCTCCGCTCGCTCCAGGAGCAGCTGCGCTCGGTCGCGACGCTCCTCGAGGAGCACCTCGATCCGGACGACATCCCCGGCGACGGCCGGCCTCCGCTCGTGCCGCTGGCCGAGGTGGAGTACGCGCTCGTCAACGGCATGCTGTCCACGCTCGATCCGCACACGCTGCTGCTCGAGCCCGAGGACGCCCGCGAGATGGACATGGAGAACCAGGGCGAGTTCGGCGGCCTGGGGATCACCATCGAGCTCGACGGCAAGGACCGCCAGCTGACGGTCAAGTGCACACTCGACGGAGCGCCGGCCGCCCTGTCGGGGATCCGCTCCGAGGACCGCCTGATGCGGATCGACGGCGAGTCCACGCTCAACATGTCGCTCGACGAGGCGGTCTCGCGCCTGCGGGGCTCCGTCGGCGTGCCGATCGTGCTCGACGTGCTGCACGAGGGTGCGGCGGAGCCCGTGTCGGTCGAGGTGCTCCGCGATCTGATCCCCGCGCGCCCGGTGGAGTCGGAGCTGCTCCAGGGGAACGTGGGGTGGGTCCGCATCAGCGGGTTCCACGAGAAGGTGGAGCACGACCTCGTGGACGCGCTCTCCTCGCTGCACCGGGACGCGGGCGGCGATCTGCGCGGGCTGGTGCTGGACCTGCGAGGCAATCCCGGCGGGTACCTCAACCAGGCCGTCCGGGTGGCGGACACCTTCCTCGACTCGGGCGACATCGTCTCCACGGTGGACGGCCGCGGGCAGAAGACGGAGCCGCCGGAGACGGCGAATCGCGCCGCCGAGCCGCAGTATCCGCTCGTCGTGCTCGTGGACGCGAGCAGCGCCTCGGCGTCGGAGATCGTGGCGGGCGCCCTGCGGTACAACGAGCGCGCCGTCATCGTCGGGGAGCGCACCTTCGGGAAGGGCTCGGTCCAGAACCTCCACCCGTTCTTCGACGACAGCAAGCTCAAGCTCACGATCAGCCGGTACCTCTCGCCCGGCGAGCGCAGCCTGCAGGCGGTCGGGGTCCCCGCGGACATCGAGCTCGTGCCCTCGATCGTCCCGACCGACCCGGATCAGCCGGCGCACCTCTTCCACCGCGAGCACCTGCGGCGCGAGGCGGACCTCGATCGGGCGCTCGAGGCGACGCTGGCGCGGGTCGACGACCCCCCGTTCACGGCGCGGTACCTCGAGCCCGAGCGCAACGGCGGTTGCGACACGGGGCCGGACCTCGAGCGCGACCCCGAGCTGCAGCTGGCGCGCGACCTGATCATGAGCGCCGGCACGGCCTGGCGTCGGCCCGACGTGCTCGCGGCGGCCTCGCCCGTCGTCTCGTCCCACGGCAAGGGCTGGAACGCCGCCATCGTGTCCGCCTTCTCCCAGCGCGGCGTGGACTGGCAGGACGGCCCGGGCTGGCCCAGGGGCGAGGAGCCGCCCGCGCTCGACGTGACGGTCGTGGTGGGCGAGGGGTCGCTGGTCGCGGGGGAGGAGTCCGAGCTGTCCGTCACGGTGACCAACCGCACGGATCGCTCGCTGTGGCGGGTCGCGGCGGTGGCGCGTGGGAGCGACCTGCTCGAGGGCGAGGAGCTGTTCTTCGGCAAGCTCGCGCCGGGCGCCACCGCGACCGCTTCCGTCCGGGTGGACGTGCCGGCCGGGTGGCCCGCGGAGGAGGTCCCGGCGAGCCTGGTGTTCCGTGACGCCGGGCGCGGCGACCTGTCGACGACGCCGCTCGACGTGAAGGTCGACGCCGCACCGATGCCCGCCTTCGCCACCTCCTGGACGCTGACGGACGCCGACGGCGATGGGAGGCTCTCCGCGGGTGAGGAGCTCGCGCTCGACGTGAAGGTGACGAACGTGGGCGACGGTCGCGCCCGCTCGCCCTACGTCCGCCTCCGCAACCGGTCGGGCAAGGCGGTGGAGCTCCGCGAGGCGGCCTTCGAGCCCCTGAGCCCGAGCGGCGCCGAGGGCCTGCTCCCGGGCGAGTCGGCGTCGGGCGTGCTGCACCTCCAGGTCGCGACGGCGCCCTCGGACGGTGGGCCCGCGCTGGTGATGCTCGAGGTCGGAGACATGGAGGCCGTGGACCGCGGCGCCTGGCTGCGGCGCTCGGTGTCGACCGAGGCCGGCCAGTCCGAGGGCATCCTGCTGAGCCTGGACGAGCCACTGCCGGCGCCGTCGGGTGTGCATCGCTCTCCCGAGATCGCGATCACCCGCGTGCCTGCGCTGCGGGCGGGGAGCGGCCGCGTCACGCTCTCGGGGATGGTCGAGGACGACGGCGCCATCGAGGACGTGATGGTGTTCGCGGGGTCGGACAAGGTGTTCCTCGAGACCGGTGGGGAGGGCCTCACCAGCCTGCCGTTCACCGCGGACATCGACCTGCAGCCCGGCGAGAACATCGTGTCCATCGTGGCGCGCGACGCCGACGGCTTCGTGAGCACCCGCTCGCTCGTGACCTGGGCGGGCGAGACCGCCGAGCTGGCCCAGGCAACGCCCGACCGGTGACCGTCGCGCAGCTCGAGAACCCTGCCGCGCGCTGGTTGCCGGGGGTCGCGCTGGCGGCCGCCTCGCTCCCGTTCGTGGGCGCGGGGCCGCGCAACGGCGACGTCGCGGGGTACCTGTGGCAGGTGGCCGCGGGCAGGCCCTGGGATCGGGCGACCCACGCCGGCTACGTCTGGCTCGCGAGCCCGGCCGTGGCCCTGCTCGGGCAGGACCGCGGACCGCTGGCGCTCGACCTGCTGTCGGTCGCGGCCTGCGCCCTGGCGTCGGCAGCGGCCGGCTGGCGCGCTCCCATCGCGGGCTACGCGGTCGCCGCCGTGCTCCTGCCGCTCGCCGCCTTCGGGGAGGTGGACCCGGTGTGGATCGCGTGCGCCGCGGTCGCGGTCACGGCCCCCGTCGGCGTGTCCGCCGCGCTCATGGCGACGGCCGTGGCGGTCTCGCCGGCCGCGCTGCTCGCGCTCCCGTGGGTGTGTGTCGCCCGTGGTCGCGACGCGGGCTGGCTGCTCGGCGCCGCGGCGTTGGCGGTGGCGGCACTCAGCCTCGCGAGCGGCGGGGCCTGGTGGCTCGGTGAGCGCGGGGTCCTGGTGAGCGAGCTGTCGAGCCTCGGGCGTGTGCCCGGCACCTGGTTGGCGCACCTGCCGTGGGTCCTGGTGCTCGCGCTGGCCGCCGCGGCGGACGGCTCGTGGCGCCGGGAGGCGCTGGCGCTCGCGCCCCTGTTGCTGCTCCCGGCGGACGTCCCCGGGTGGGCGGTCGCCGGGGTGGCCGTGGCGCGGCGCCTGGACGGCATCCCGCTTCCACGCGCGTGGCTGGCGGTGGGCGGGCAGGCGGCCCTCTCGCTCGGCTGGGTGCTGGTGGACTCCGGGCGGATCGCCGACGAGACGAGCGCCATCGCGGCGGCAGCGACCGCCGTCGACCCCGAGCGGGACGGCGTGATCGCGCCGTTCTCCGCCGGTGCGCGCCTCTCCTGGGTGCGCACGGGCGATCCCTACGGCCTGCGCTGGCACCCCGAGGGGCGCTGGCTGCGCGACCAGCGGTCGACCTGGTGCGCGGAGGGGGCGCCGGCCCGGGTGTGGCGCTGGGACGGGCAGGCCCTCGTGCCGGCCGACGACGTCGCGGGCTGTCCGTGAGCGCGCGCCTCGCCTGGGCGGGCATCGGTTCGGTGGCGGCGCTCGCGCTCGCGCTGGCGGGTGCGCTGTGGTGGACCTGGCCCGAGCCTCCCCCGACCGCGCCCGACCCGTTCGTGACCCTGCGGGATCCGGAGCCGCCCCCGCGACCGAAGGCTCCCGAGGGCGCGCGGAACCTCGTCCTCGTGATCGGGTGCACCGTCCGCGCCGACCAGACCACCCCCTACGGCGGACCACCCACCACGACCCCCGCGCTGATGGCGATGGCCGAGCGGGGGGCGCGCCTCGGTGATCTCGTCACGGCGGCCCCCTGGACGCGTCCGGCGTCGACGGCGCTCTTGACCGGGCACCACGCGATCACCGTGGGCATGGCCGACCCGTCGCCCGTGCAGGACGAGCTGCGCCTCGCCGACGACGTGACGACGCTGGCCGAGCACCTGCGCGACCGCGGCTGGCACACGGTCGGCTCGACGACGAACCCGAACCTCAACGAGCTGTACGGGTTCCGGCAAGGCTTCGACACCTGGCGGCAGCTCGCGCGCCTGTGGCGGCAGGACGGGACCAAGCAGCCGGGCAGCGACGCCGTCCGAGATGCGCTGGCGCTGCTGGATGCGGATGGCGTGAGCCAGGACCGCCCGTTCTTCCTCTTCCTGGTCCTGATCGACGCCCACGCGCCGCACGACGCCACCCCGCAGGAGCTGCTCGCCCAGGCGGACGGCGGCGTGCCCGGGCAGGTCGTGGCCTATCGGGCGACCCTGAGGCGCTTCGACGACGCCGTGGCCCAGCTGGTGGCCGGCCTCGAGCAGCGCGGCTTCGACGCGAGCGACACCGTCGTCGCGGTGGCGAACGACCACGGCGACGGTCTGGGCTGGCCCCGGGAGGCGGGACGCTCGCACGGCCGCTACCTGTCGCCACCCGCGGTCGGCGGGGTGCTCGTGGTGACGGGGCCGGACATCCCCGCAGGGACGGTGGTGCCGGGCCTCGCGTCGCAGGTGGACGTGGCGCCGACGTTGGCGTCGCTCGCTGGCGCCCCCGGGATGCCGACCGAGGGGACCGACCTGTCGGGCGCGATCCTCGCGGGCACGCCCACGGGGGAGGCGCGGGTGTTCAGCGACACCTGGTTCCAGGACGTCGATCGGGCCGCCGTCTACACACCGGATCGCGCCTGTCAGCACGACTTCGGCGACCCGGACGCCCCACACTTCCCGACCGCCTGCTTCGATCGGGCGTCCGATCCGGCGTTCGCGCACCCGCTCCCCGCGGGCGACGCGCTCGAGGAGCTCCTGCAGTGGCGCGCCGAGCGAGCGGGGGTGCCGACGGTGCCCGCCCGCGACGACCCCGAGGTGCGCCGCCAGCTCCGGGATCTCGGCTACGTCGACCCCGACCCGGACCCCGGATAGGCGCGCACGATGAACCCGGACGTCGTGGTGGTCGGGGCGGGCCTCGCGGGGCTGGCGACGGCGTGGCACCTCGCCCCGCGGGCGCGGGTGCTCGTGTTGGACCAGGGGGAGCAGGCCGGCGCCGAGGCCTCGGCGCAGAACGCCGGGATGGTGCGTCGCCTCGGGGAGGACCCGTACGAGCGGGCGCTGGCCGTGCGGACCGCAGCCTGGCTCTCCGATCCGGGCGAGGACTGGGAGGGGAGGGCGCCGTCCCGCGTCGTGGGCGCGGTGCTCGGCCTGGCGCGCGATCCACAGCACCTGCACGACGGGGTCGCCCACCTGCGGGCGCGTGGGGTGGCGGTGGCGCAGCCCGCCGACCCGGTGGGGGTCGCGCCGATCCTCGCGGGCTCCCCCCTGACCGCCGCATGGTGGGTGCCCGACGAGCGCGTCGCCGACGCGTGGAGCCTGATCCAGGGCTTTCTCGCGGGGCTGCGCCGGCACGGGGGAGCGCTGCGGACGCGCACACGGGTCCTCGGCCTGCGCACCGACGCTGGTCGCGTGACCGGCGTGGACACCGACCAGGGGCCGATCGAGGCCGGGCGCGTGCTGCTCGCGGCGGGGGCGTGGAGCGCGGGCCTGGTGGCGCCGCTCGGTCTGCGTCGCCCGCTGATCCCCCTGCGTCGCACGCTCGTGCAGACCCTGCCGCACCCGGCCTCGCGCCCCGACCATCCCTGGGTGTGGATCGACGACGAGGGGGTGTACGCGCGACCGGAGGGTGGCGGGTGGCTCGTCAGCGGCTGCGACGAGGCCGTCGATCCGCCGAGCGGCGGGCCCGGGAGCCGAGGACCGTTGGACCCGGCGCTGGCGGCGCTCGCGCTGGACAAGATCGCTCGCTTCCTCCCGGCCCTCGCGGACGCTCGGGTGGCGGGTGGCTGGTCGGGCCTGCGCACGTTCGCGCCCGATCGTCGGCCCGTGCTCGGCGAGGATCCCGAGCTCGCGGGCCTGTGGTGGGCGGCGGGGCTCGGCGGCTTCGGCGTGACCTGCGGGTACGCCGTCGGAGAAGTGGTCGCGACCTGGATGGACGGCCGCACGGTGGACTGGCTCTCACCGCGAGGCGTGTCGCCGGGACGCGCGTTCCCGACCCGCCTGCTGGTCCGCTCCGGTGGCGTGATCGGCGAGGGCGAGCTCCACCGGACCTGATCCAGCAGGTTGCTGATTCTACGGTCGCTCCGGGCGTCCGTCAGGGACCAGCTCAGCTAGGGTGCTTCCTCCTCGTCGTCGCCTTCGTCGGTGGTCGGAGGAGGAGCGGGTGGAGCCCCCGCGCCCGCGGGGATCGGGATCTCCGCGAGCTCGGCGTGGTGACCGTCGACCGCGAGCAGCCAGGTGCGCGGCCACCCCGGGCGGACGAAGCCGGTGATGGGCAGGCTGCCGTCGGGGTCGACGCTCGGGTGCGGCACGTCGGGCACCAGCTGGTACCCGTGGAGCGTGAGCCGCCCGTCGTGGATCGAGGCCCGCGTCGTGCGGGCATCCGCCCCGGGCTTGAGGGTGGTGGTCAGACGGAAGCGCACGCCGCGTCCCTCGGTCAGGCGGTCGCCCCAGATCCGCGCGACGTGGCCCGAGCTGCTGCTCAGCGGCACCGCCAGCATCACCACGCCAGGTCCCTCGATGTCGTCCAGCACGGTCTGCATGCGCCGCACGACCCGGTTCCCGGCCAGCGCCGTGGCGTGGGCCTGGAGGTTCGCTCCACCCGCCAGCGAGCCGAAGGGGATGGCCGCCACCAGGAGCGCGACGGCGCCCAGGACGCCGGGGATCGCCCCCCGCCGACGCTCCGTCCAGGCCTCGTGCAGGACGTGCCCCACCAGCAGACCGAGGGGCAGCAGCACGGCGTGCGACTGGCGCCAGAACCACGTCTCGGAGAGGACGACGATCGCCGTCGAGCCTGCCGCCCAGGTCAGGTACAGCAGCGGCCAGCGCTTGGCCGGATCCCGCCACCGGGCCAGGGGGCGGATCAGGCCCACCCACCCGAGCCACACGCACAGCGCGATCACCAGCGCGTCCCGCAGCGGCCCGAGCGGAAGCAGCGGGCCGGCGCCCTCCACGCCTTGCGGGACGAGGGTGTACTCCACCGATGCGACCAGGATGTCCCACGGGTGCCACTCGGTCCGCTGGGTCCACTTCGGCGCCCCGTCGACGAGGATGGCGAAGAACCGCTTCTGGTACCCGCCGCCCCAGACACCCAGGACCGCGTGTCGCGCCAACACCGCACCTGCGCCCACGGCGACGGTCGGGGTCAGCCCGAGCAGCGCCCGCCCACGGTTCAGGGGCGAAGGCGCGATCAGGCCCGCCAACAGCATCACGGGGCCGATCGCGTAGGCCACCTCGTTCGAGAGCACGGCGACGCCGAACAGGCCTGCGACCAGCAGCGACCAGCCCGTGGCGGCGCGGACCCGGTCCGTCGCCAGCATCCGCGCGTGCGCCACCGCCGCCCACAGCCCGAAGCAGGTGGCGAGCAGGTAGGACCGGCGGGTGGGGTAGGGGACGACCTCCTCGGTCGCGGGGTGGGCGAGGACCAGCAGGACGGGCAGCAGCCCGAGCCAGGACCGGTCGCGCGTCCAGCTCCGCCACAGGGCGAGCAGGCCGAGCATGCCCGCCGCGTGCAGCGCGAGATCGGTCAGCCGGTAGCCCCAGGCCGCGTACCCGGTCGTGAGGTGGTTGAGGACGTAGGACAACGCGGTGACCGGTCGGTAGCCCACGAAGTGCTTCTTGAAGAAGACCCAGTTCCACCAGTCGACCTGCAGCGAGCCCCGCCCGATCCACTTGGTGCTGTCGGCGCCCCAGGGCAGGACGTTCACGAGCGCGAGCCAGGGCAGCACGCAGCCCAGCACGATCAGCGCGTGCGGACCCCAGCGTCGGACGCGCTCGCGCCAGGTCATGGTCGTCCGACCGGGCGCAGCACGCCGCGCTCCTCGGGGAGCAACGACACCGTCCCGGGTCCGAGCGTGACCGTCTCGCCGGGTTCGGCCAGCGAGGCCCGCGACCGCCCGTCGTGCTCGACCCGCAGGTGCCAACGCTCCCCCGACTGCAGCGTGAACGTGCAGGGGGTGTCGCAAGGGAAGCGCACCCCGGCAGGCCGCGCGTCCGTGAGCTTCGTCGGTGGCCCCGCGAGATCCTTGATCCCCGGGTGGACGTACGGATCGAGGTCCTCGGGGAGGTCTGCGCCGGTCAGCAGCCGACCGATGGCCGCCCAGCGACCGGGCGCGAAGAGGGGCGCGCGCGTCGCGAGGATCACGTCCCGGTGCAGCGGCACGAGCGCGGGATCCGACGGATCGGCACCGGTGACGACGCCCTCCACGTACCCCTTCGGGATCACGCGCTTGTGGTGTCCGATGCGCCAGGCGGGGTCGTCGACGGCGGGGAGTCGTGCCAGGAAGGGGTCGGCCAGCCCCAGCTTGTCCACCACGTGGTGGTCGCGTCCGGCGTACATCCCGTACAGCCCGATGACGGCCTTGGCGGACACCGCACCCGTGGCGGCGCGGCCGTCGGCGACGAAGCTGTGGGTGGGCTCCCAGCCCGCGCCCGTCGCGAACAGCCCCATCCCGCGCCAGTAGTAGCCTCGTTCGTCCACCACCCCGTCGCTCGCCTCGGCGCGGACGTAGCCCGGACCGGAGCGCAAGGGCGCCCACGGGGACAGGAGCGACCCCGCCGCCAGCGCCACGCCGCCGGCGAGCAACGGCCAGCTCCCTTCGAGCCGCGAGACCAGCAGCGCGCCCACGAACAGCGGCGTCACCAGGAAGCGGCCGGCCATGAAGTCCCCGCCGATCGACGTGACGTAGGCGAGCCAGGCGCCGATGCCGGCGACCAGGCCGAGCGCCCGAACGTCCCGCAGGCCGATGCCGGCGAGCGCGCCGGCGGCCACACCGATCACCGTCGGCGGGTCGTGCCGTACGTTCCACCACCACCAGCGCAGCCCCTGGGCGACCGTCTCCGCGAGCGGCAGTCCCGTGCCGAGCTTGGCGTGCGCGGTGTTGGGCCACGGATCTCCGTAGTAGACGAGCGCCACCAGGTGCCAGGCGACCAGGGGCGCCCACGCGAGCTGCGCCAGCGCCACCGACCGCCACTCCCCGGCGCGCCCCCGCCTCACGAGGATCAGGAGCAGCGCCGGCAGGACGAGGAGCTGCGCGTCCAGGCGCGTGGCGCCGAGCAGGGCGGTGAGGAGCACCAGGACCGCCGGACGCGGCGCGACGCGGAACGCCTCGCCGGCGAACGCCGCCAGGAGCAGGCACAGCAGCGGGTTCTCGAGCCCACTGGTGGCGAAGTCCACCCAGGCCTTGCTCGCCAGCAGCATCGCGAGCGCCGCCACGAGCCCCGCGCTGCCCACCCGACGGTGGCACATGGTCAGCACGGCGGCCGCCGAGAACGTCGCCCCCACGGCCATCGTCGTCACCCACGCCTCGCGGGTGACGGCGTACGCGGCCGCCAGGATCAGCATCCAGAGGGGATGGGTGTACGCCTGCACGCGCTCGAGCGCATTGAAGCGCGCTCCCTGGCCGGCCACGAGGTGGTCGACCGTGCGCAGGGTGATGTACGCGTCGTCGCTGACCCACGCGCACCGCACGACGACCACCGCCAACAGGGCCAGCAGGACCAGGGTCAGGACGGCGCCGAGTCGGGGGAATCGTGCGTGCTGGTCGTCGGGCACGCCTCTGGATAGCCCGGTTGGATGCGACGAGGAACGGCGGCCCTGATCGCGTCATGGATCTGGCTGGCCTGGCACACCGCGCAGCTGGACGGCTGGACGGTGGACGACGCGTACATCACGTACCGATACGCCGACAACGTCGTGGCGGGGTACGGCGCGGTGTACAACCCGGGCGAGGCCGTCGAGGGGTACACCTCCCCGCTGTGGCTGCTCCTGCTCTCCGCCGGGCACGCTGCGGGCGCCGACCTCGAGGTGCTGGGACGCTGGGCGGGGCTGGTCCTCGGTGCGGCGACCCCCGCGATCTTCCTGCTCGCGCCGCGCCTCCTCGGGCTGTCGGGGGCGGGGACGGCGGCTGCGGTGCTCCTGGTGGGCACCTCGCCGATCCTGTCGGCCTGGGCGGGCGGAGGCCTCGAGGTCCCGCTGGGCACCGCGTTGGTGGCGGTGAGCTGGCTGCTGGCCGCGCGCGATCGCGACGATCCCGGTCACGGCGCCGTCCTCGGTGGGTTGGGTGCCGCGCTGGTCCTCACACGGCCCGACCTCGCGCTGATCCCGCTGGTGCAGCTCCTCGAGCTCGCGGTGCGCAGGCGCTGGCGGGCAGCCGGGGCGCTGGCGGGCGTGGCGGCGGCGGTCCTCGCCCCCCACGAGGCCTGGCGGCTGTGGACGTACCACTGGCCGCTCCCCAACACCTTCTACGCGAAGGTGGGCGCGCGCACCGAGCAGGTCGGGCGTGGGCTGACCTACCTGTGGGGCATGGGGCTCGCGTGCGCCGCGCCGGTGGTCCCGTGGCTGGCGGCGGCTCGCCTGGGCCTGCCTCGCTGGTGTTGGGCGCCGATGGCGTGGATGGTCCTGCACGTGGCCTACGTCGTGGCGGTCGGAGGTGACGGGCTGCCGGCCTGGCGCTTCGGGGCCCCGCTGATTCCCGTCGCGGCGTTGATCGCCGGCGCGGTGGTGGATCGCGGACGCTGGTGGTGGCTGGTGGCCCTCCCGCTGGCCGCCGCCCAGATGTCGCTGGTACGAACCGACCGTGAGCTGAACCGGATGCCCGAGGATCGGGTGGCCCGCTCCGGCGCGGAGGTGGGGCGGTGGCTCCGAGAGCACGAGCCACCGGGAACGCTCGTCGCCACGAACGCGGCGGGCGCGGGGCCGTATCACTCGCGGCTGCCGACGCTCGACATGCTCGGTCTGTGCGACGAACACATCGCGCACGCCCCGATGGCCCCGGGAATCCACAAGGCCGGCCACGAGAAGGCCGACGGCGCCTACGTCCTGGCGCGCCAGCCGGACCTCGTGCTGTTCGGTGCCTCCCGCGGTCGGGACACCCCGTTCTTCGTGTCCGACAAGGACCTCTGGAAGCAGCCGGGCTTCCAGGAGCAGTACGTCCTCGAGCGACACACGCTGCCGTCGGGCGCGCCCCTGTTCCTGTTCCGCCGACGTCCTTGAACGAGAACCGGGAAGTGGCCGGGCGGTGACGGAGCACCCGGGTCGCGCACTCGTGGGACATCGCATCCGAGCCGCCCGGCCACCTCGATGACCCGCGAGGGGCCTCGGGTCATCCCCCGTCGTCGTCGGAGGGGCCACCCTGGGACTGGTGGGGGTCGGTGGGCACGGCGTGCGAGGGCGCCCGGTCCAGCGCGACGGCCACGAGGAGCGCCTCGGTCGCGTCCCTGGGCTGCCAGACGTGGGCCGGGTGCTGCGCGATGCCGAAGGCGACCAGGCCGTGGTCCAACATCCAGGGGAGGTCGTCGGGCTCGGCGGCGGCACGGAGGAGCTCGGCGTCGGTGCGGGAGCGCCCGTCCACCACGATCACGCGCGCGGTCGGCAGCAGCATGGCGGCTGCGGGAGCGCACAGGTCGTACAGATCCCAGAAGGGACGGAGCCCGTCCTCGTGGACCAGGATGATCTCCACGAGCTGATCGGGATCATCGCCGGGTCGCGCGAGAACGTGCCAGGTCCCCGGCTTCACGGCGGTGCCGTGCCAGCGGCCGGTGCCGGGGGCGGCCAGGAGCTCCGACGGATCGCCGACGACCAGGGTGGACCCCAGGGACACCGTCCCCAGGGACTCGAGGCCGTCGCGCGTGATCCGACGGAGCGCCGTGGTGGCGTCGCTCAGGAGATGAACCCGCGGGTGCGCAGGTACGCGATCACGTCGTCGGCGCACTCGTCGATCGAGCGACCAGCGGTCTGGAGGTTGAGCTCGGCGGCGTCCGGCTCCTCGTAGGGGGCGCTGATGCCGGTGAACTCGGGGATCTGGCCGGCCCGGGCCTTCTTGTACAGGCCCTTCGGGTCACGCTCCTCGCACACGTCGAGCGGGGTGTTCACGAAGACCTCGACGAAGCGGCCCTCGTCGTTGGCCTTGCGGGCCTGGTCGCGGTCGGCGCGGTAGGGCGAGATGAACGCGGTGAGGCAGATGGTGCCCGCGTCCGCGAAGAGCTGGGCCACGCACCCGACGCGGCGGATGTTCTCGTTGCGGTCCTGCGGGGAGAAGCCGAGGTCGCGGTTCAGGCCGTGGCGGACGTTGTCGCCGTCGAGGACGTACGTGTGGACGCCCTCGGCGAGCAGCTTCTGCTCGACCCGGCGGGACACCGTCGACTTGCCGGAGCCGGAGAGTCCGGTGAACCACACGACACAGCCCTTCTGCCCGAGGATCTCCTCGCGCTCGTCGCGGGTGACCTCGGCGCCGTGCCAGTGGATGTTCTTGCTCTTGGGCTCGCTCATGGGTGCGTCCTCCTGGAAGCGGGGGCTCCTGGTAGCCCGCCGGCTCATGCCGGTCCACCGGCCGGGGGTTACCCGCGAGCGCGGGGGGCCGATGATCACCGTGGCACTGGACGGGATGGGCGGGGACAACGGCATGGACGCCACGGTGGCCGGTGCGGCGGCGCTGTCGGTGGAGCCCGGCGACGTGTCCGTCCTCCTCGTGGGCGACGTGCGGGCCCTGTCGGAGCGGCTGGACCGCCTGAGGTACGACCCGGGGCGGCTGTCGGTGGTGGCGGCCGAGGGGTGTGTGGGCATGGGCGACGATCCGCGCGCCGCACTGGAGCGCATGCCGCACGCGTCCATCTCGGTCGCGGCTCGCCTGGTGCGGGACGGAGACGCGCAGGCGCTGGTGTCGGCGGGCCACACGGGCGCCACCATCCTGGCGTCCTCCGAGACCTTCCGCCGCCTCCCCGGCGTGCGGCGTGCGGCGCTGGCAGCGGTGTACCCGACGGAGCATCGGCACGGGCCCAAGAAGGACCCGTTCGCGCTGATGCTCGACGTGGGGGCGACGCTCGACGCGACGGCGGAGGACCTCCGCTCGTTCGCGGTGATGGGCTCGGCCTACTCGAGCATCGTCAGCGAGATCCCGAGGCCGCGCGTGGCGTTGCTCTCCAACGGGACGGAGCCCAACAAGGGCACGAAGGCCATCGTCGAGGCCCACCGGCTCCTGACCGCCTCGCCGCTGCACTTCGTCGGCAACGTCGAGGGGCTCGAGATCCCCCGAGGCACGGTGGACGTCATCGTCTGCGACGGCTTCCTCGGAAACGTCGTGCTCAAGATGCTCGAAGGCGTGTCCGAGGTGTTCCGGGACGTGGCGCGCCAGGCGAGCAGCCGTCGGCTCCAGTGGGCGCTCGGCCTGGCGATGCTGGGCGGAGGGCTGCGCGAGCTGAAGCGCCTGACGGACTGGAAGATGTACGGTGGCGCGCCGCTGCTGGGCCTCGATCAGGTCGTGATCAAGGCGCATGGCCGGTCGGAGACCCGCGCGATCCGCAACGCCATCAAGGTGGCGGCGAAGACCGTGCGCGGTGGTCTCATCCAGCGCATCCAACAGGAAGGCGCTCCCTGAGGAGCCTGCGGGCGTGTGCGTTACGCGCCGGGCTTTCGGGCGACCCCGCGCCAGGGGGACCGGAGGGCGGCCGCAGGCCGGTCCCGCCCGAAGGGCGGACGGAGGCCGAATGGCCGACCCCGCAGGGGCCCCGGTGCCCCGCAGGGGCAGGCGCCCGGATCGACCGGAGTACCTGGAATCGATCGCTCGTCGAGCTCGGGTCCGGTGCCATCCTGGTCACCAGCCACGAACGCTCGATCTCTCCCGAGCGGTGCTACGCCTACTCCTCGCCGCCGCCCTCGGCGTCGTCCGGCGCGGCGCCGTCCTCGAGCTCCTCGTCCGGGGTGTAGTCCCGCCAGGACTTGCCGCTCTCGCGCTTCTCGCGCTTCTGGGGGGCGCGCATGCGCATCATGTCCTCGTCCCACGTGCCCGTCTTCGGAGCGGTCGAGGTCTTCTTGCGGTTCCTGCGATCCTGGCGCTTGCCGCGATCCTCGCCCCAGTCGCCACCCTCGCCGGGACCGGCGGGCGCAGGAGCACGGAATCCACCGCCGGGGCCGCCCGGGCCACCGCCGAAGCCACCGCCGGGACGGCCACCGGGGCCGCCGCCACCGCCGGGACGACCACCGTACCCGCCGCCGCCGCCGCCACCGCCGCCGCCGCCGCCGTAGCCACCGCGATCGCGATCGCCATAGCCGCCGCCGGGGCGACCGCCGCCACCGCCGCCGCCGTAGCCACCGCCACCGCCGCCGCCACCACCGTAGCCGCCGCGGTCACCACCGTACCCGCCGCCGGGGCGCCCACCGTCGCCATCGCCACGGAAGGGCGGGCGACCGCGGGTGTGGACCTCGGGGCCGCGGCTGTCCCGCGGACCATCGCGCCGCGGAGGGCGATCACCGCTCGGACCACCACCACCGGGACCACCAGGCCCTCGCGGCCGGTCCTCGGCCTCGTTCACCCGGATGGTGCGACCGTCCAGCATCGCACCGTTCATCGATCGCGTCGCCGCCTGCGAGTCTTCCTCGCGCTGGAACGTGACGAAACCGAATCCTCGACTCTTGCCGGTCTCGCGGTCGAGGATGACGCGTGCCTCGCGCAAGGGTCCGAACTGCTCGAACGCGCTTCGAAGGGTCGCGTCGGTGGTGTTCCAGCTCAACCCGCCGACAAACAGCTTGCTGCCCATGACTCTCTTGTTCCGCCGGATCGACCGGCATGGTGTGACCCGGCGAATGTAGCACGTCTGGCGGGTGCGCCGCCAGGGACGGTCAAGATCCCTCGCTCGCTCGTAGGAAGCCCAGGAAGTCCGGGGCGGCGGAAGGGCGGGGATCGGGCGGCAACGATCCGAGGTGGCGCAAAGCGACCTCGGTGGTGGCGCGCAGCGAGGCGCACCCAGGGTGATCGAGCGCCTCGAGCACGGCGGTGCCGGACACCACCCCGCGTCGGACGAGGTCCTGAAGCTGGCTCGCGGCGGGCCTCGGCTCGAGCCCGTTCGCTTCGGCGACCGTGGCCAGCGCGCCCGGCCCGAGGCGGCCCCGCAGGCGGAGCACCGCCGCCGCCTGGAACCAGGACGCGACCGGCGTGACACGCCTGCCCAACAGGTGGAAGCGCTGGAGGGGGACGCCACGATCGAGGCGGATGAAGATGTCCTCGACGGCGGGTGCCGCGTGGATGCGGCGCAACGCCTCCGCCGAGACCTCGATGGCGTCCGGGTAGGCGCCGCCGGCCTGGAGGATGGCCCGCACCTCGCGCTCGCCGATCTCCCCTGCGACGGCGGCCGCGTAAACGGCATACACCAGGCCGTCGACCTCCGCGTCGTCTCCGAAGAGCGTCTCGTGGTCGTCGGGCGCCGCCTGGGTTCGCTCCCGGAGGAGGTTGGGCAGCTTGTACCCCAGCTGTCCGCGGACGGCGCGGAACCGGCCGCGACGGAGGTTCCCGAGGTTGTCCTTGAGGATGAGCCGGTCGACGCGGATGCCGTCGAGCTTGAGCTTCTCCTCCAGCACGGCGCGCATCTGCAGGGGAGACCCCGAGATCACGACGCGGCGCGAGTGCGGATCGTGCATCTGCAACGCGCGCACCAGGGCG
>JACKER010000019.1 GCA_020632925.1 Alphaproteobacteria bacterium
TCCCCTTCGGAGGAGCCTATCAGGGCGTGGCCTTGGGGGCGTTGTCCTTCCAGGTCTCGCGGATCGCCACGTCGGCCTTCTTCAGCGAGGCCCACGCCTTGACGGAGGCGTCGCGGCGCTGCCCGGCGTCCCACAGGCGACGCGCATCGGCGTACATCGTCTTGGACTCCTCGTAGGCAGCCTTGGCCTCGGCGCTGGTCTGGTCGCCGACGAGCTCGGCCACGAGCTGCACGCGACGCGCGTCCACCGCCACCAGCTTCGCGCCGGAGTCCAGCACCGGCTTGGGGATGTCGGACCAACCCAGGGCCTCGGCCAGCGCCGGCTCGAGCTTGTCGGCCGCTTCGCGGAACTTCATGTACGCCTCGCGGTGCTCCTTCTTCTTCCAGAGCTCCTCGGCCTCGCCACGCAGGGTCTTGGCCTCGTCGTAGGACGCCTTGGCCTCGGCGCTGACGTTGAGCGGGTCCATCGCGTCGAGCGCGGCGATGATGGCGCCCATCATCTGGTTCTCGGCGTTCGCGGACTCCATCAGCACGGACTGGGCCTGCCTCATGTCCTCGGCAGAGGGTGCAGCCACGGCCGGCGTCGTGAGCGCCGGAGCGACGGCCAGGGCCGCCAGCAGAGCAAAGGTGCGCATGTCTCCTCCAAGTCGACCGAATCGACGGGCACACCATAGATCCTGCGTGCAATGCCGGCACTTACACGGAGCCTTCACACCGGCCGATCATCCCCGAGCCAACGGCCATCATCGCCGACCAACCACGCCTCCCGCGCTCCGCTGACGAGCTCGATCGCCCGGTCGGGGGTGGCGCGCCACACCGGCTGACCCTCGCCGATCCGCGGCCAGGGCGCGGCCGCGACCTCCACCACCGCCAGATCGACCCCGTTGCAGAGACGCTGTCCCCCGGCCGACGGGGTGCACGATGGCAGGACCGCTACGGTCAGATCGGGGGTCCTGATGGTCAGCGCCACCGCCGGTACCGTCTCGACCGTCCCGAGCTGCCAGTGGGGCTCTCCGGCGCGGATGGCGTGGGTGGTGATGGCGATGGAACCCACCTCGATCAGCGCGCCCGCCCGCTCCGCGTCGACCTCGACCGGGAAGCGCCCGGGCCAGAGACGGGACCAGGTGTCGGCGAGCGCCGCACCTCGCTCCTCGCCCCACGGGACGTGCAGCCGCAGCGGACGCTCGGGGTCGCGGTGGGGCTCGAGCGCCGCCAGCAGACCGAGCAGGCCGGTCGTCGTGCGGATCCGACCGGACGTGAGGATCACGGCCGACAGGTCGCCCAGCGCCTCGCCGAGCTCCGCCTCGATGCCCGGCGGGACGTCCACGAGCACGGTGGCCGTCGGGTGCCGCACGATGAGCGCGCCCCGGGCCCAGCGCACCTCGGTCTCGCCGCGCGCCAGGCGGCTCACGGCACCACCGACCCGTGCCCCGCGAGCCAGGTCGTCACGAGGGGGAACACGTCGTCGCCGGCGTGGTCGCCCACCCCGAGGTCGAGGTGGCCGTAGTCGCCGTGGAAGCCGTTCGCGCGCGAGACGACGACGAACGCCTTGTCGTCGGTGCCCACGGCGTCGTAGTAGCTCCACACGCGGTCCGGGTTCGCCACGCGGTCCGCCCGACCCGCGACGAACAGCATCGGCACGTCGACGTCGCCCAGGCGCTGCCGCCACACGGTGGAGCCGTCGGCCGACCGGAACTCCCCGTCGCGAGCGTGCGAGAACTGCTGGAGCTCTCCCCGCGACATCGGGCTGACCACCGCGCGGAACATCCGCGCCTCGGCCTTCGGGTCGAGGTTCTCGGGGTTGTGCAGCAGCTCGTCGACGCGGCTCACGGTGTCACGGCGGGTGATCGCCAGCACCTTCGCCCCGGCGGGGGTCGGCACGAAGCGCAGGCCCCGGGCCGGGCCCGCCGTGCCGAGCGCGAGGGCGAGCAGCGCGTCCGGGTCGCGGAAGTCGAGCGGCGAGCCCACGACCACCGCGGAGGAAAGCGGCGGATCCGGGTGGGTCGCGAGGTAGACCGCGAGCACCATCCCGCCCATGCTGTGCCCGACGTAGGAGAGCTCGGCGGCACCGGTGCGTTCGAGCACGAGGTCGAACACCGCCGGCAGGTCGCCCGTGCCGTAGTCGTCGACGGACCAGTCGGGACGCTGGCGCCGGCCCTCCTCGTCGCGCACCGCGTCGCCGTGCCCGCGCAGGTCGAGGTTCCAGACGTCGAAGCCCTCGTCCCACAGCGCCTCGACCAGGCTGCGCCCGGGCTCGAGGTCCCAGAACCGGTGGTTGCTGGAGATCCCGTGGCAGAGCACGACCGGCGGCGCGCCCTCGCGCGGCGTGTGGTGGAGCGCGGCCTGGTGCCCCTCCCCCACGTCCACCCACACCAGCTCGGCGTCCGGCACGCTCACCGTCCCACCTCCCGCACCGCGCGGACGGCCGCCGCCACCGGAGGCCCCGCGGTCAGCATGCCCGCGTGGTCGAAGTCCCGCCCGTCCAGCCCGCTGATGCCGATGCGCTGGATGTCGGCGCCCAGCTCCCGCGCCAGCGGCACGACCACCTCGGGCGGCGCGAGCTCGTCGAGCAGCCCCACGCCCACCCACACCGGCGCCGTCACCGCACCCACGGGGATCGGCGGCGACGCCGGTCCCACCCAGCGCCCCAGATCGCGAGCGAGGCCCGCCGGGAAGCAGCCGAGCGGCGGCAGGTCCTCGCCCAACACCACCCGGCGCACGTCGCGATCCCGCCAGACCAGCGGGCGAGAGAGGTCCACCGAGGCCCCGATCGGCCGTCGCGCCACGAAGTCCGTCGCGGCCTCGTCCGGCACGTCGAGCACCGGCGCGAGCAGCACCCAACCCGCCACCTCGCCCCGGTCCGCCGCCATCAGCGCGAGCGTGGCGCCCACCCCGTGCGCGACGACCACCGGCGGCTCGGGCTGGCTCGCGATGCGCTGCCCCACGACCTCCGCGAGGTGCTCGGCGTCTCCGGAGCACGGGAGCGCGACCACGGTCACCTCGTGACCGGCGACCAGGAGCGCGTCCTGGAGCGGCGCGTACCCCTGGTGGCCCACGCCCGGCGTCCACACGAGCAGGACCGCGCTCACGGCGGCGCCGGGGTCACGGTCAGGGTGCGCTGGAGACGCAGCTCGCCGGGCACGTCCATCGTCGGCCAGTCGGCTTCCCAGACCTTGTCCGCGACGCAGGCCACGACGTCTTCGGGCACCGCCTCGGAGAGCGAGCGCAGGCCGATGTCCGCGAGCTCGCCGTCGTGGATCACGGCGTCGAACACGAACTCGGTCTCGCGGGGGTTCGTGAGCGAGTCCACCCAGGGCTCGAGGCACTCGTGGCGGGCGGGCTTGATCGCGTCGTCCACGGCCGTGTTCATCGTGAACTTCAGGTCCCCGTTCAGGTGCACGGGGTCCTTGCGTTCCCGCACGTCGGGGTGCGCCCGCCCGGCCGGCGCCGGCAGCGGCACCCGCACGGCGCGCGGCGCGGCGCGCACGGGCTCGATCCGCGCGCTCGGCGCTGCGGACGCGGGCTCCGGCGGCTCGGGGGTCTCGCTGGAGCCGGCGATCACCAGCCCCATGACCACCAGCACCGCCAGCGACACCAGCCCGACCGCGACCAGGACGATGCGCCCCTGGCGAGCCTCGGCGTCGCTCACGGCTCCTCCTCGCCCTCGTCGCCCTCCTCCTCCGTGGTCGCGCGCCGAGCCTGGCCCCGCAGCGACGCGACCATGCTGCCGGCGAGATCGGACAGCCCGCGTCCGACCTCCTCGAAGGTCTTCTCTACGTCCGGGGCGCGCTTCGCGAGGTCCTGCCCGAGCTCCTCCGCGGCCGTCCGCACGCGCTTCGCACCGTCCGCCGCCTGCTCGCCCAGCCGATCCAGGCGCTCCTCGGTGCGGGTCACCCGCTCCTCGTCCTTCACGCCGAACAGCCGCTGCGCGCCCTCGATCAGGTTCCGCCGCGCCTCCCGCTGGCGCTCGGGGTCCGTCGCGATGGCGCCGGGGCTCACCCCGCCGGGCCAGCGGGAGAGATCCGGGGGCTCGGCCGTGGGAGCGGCGCCGATCAGGTCCCGCCAGGCGTCGCGGATCCGCGCCACGCCTCGCTCCCAGCCGGCGTCCACGTGCGCCTTGGCCGCGTCCTGGTCCACCTCGTGCGGCGCGAGCGCCTCCTCGTCGAGGCGGTCGGTCGTCCCCTGGAGCGTGTGCAGCACGAGCTCGCCGGCCGGTACCACCACGTCCGGCGGCACCAGGAAGAACCGGGCTCGATCGGCGGTGAAGTACAGGCGGGCGCGGCTCACAGCAGGATCGTCCCGAGCGTGCAGGGGTTCCCGCAGAAGTCGCCCCCGATCTGCCAGTCCGCCGAGTAGGTCTTGGGCAACCCCTCCTCGAGCTGGACGGTGACCTCGACGCCGAACGACCCGAACTGCTCGAGCGTCACCTGGCCCGTGCCGCAGGTGATGGTGACACCGTCGATCACGTACTGCCCGGTCTGCTCCCAGGGGCAGGTCAGGTCGAGGTCGAGCCCGAGCTCGTCGGAGACGTGTAGGTCGAACGCGGGGCGCGGGTCGGCGAGCTCCAGCACCATCGACGACTCGCACGTGATGGAGCCGTCGTCGCAGGGGTGGGTCTGGCCGCCGTCACACCCCAGCAACAGGGGCAGGATCGAGAACATCGCTCCTCCGTCCTGACCGCTTACCCCTCCGCGGGGGCGGCTGCAGGCTCCTCGGGCTTCGGCGGCACCTCGCCGATGATCTTCTCGTACGAGCGGTACGTCGCGCGGATGCGGCCGCCGAGCTTCTCGAGGGCGCCCCGCATGCGGTGGTTGTCGTCGACGATGAGCGACGCCTCCACCCCGCGGATGGTGCCGCGGCGCTTCGCCTCGTCCCAGGTCCGGACGTACAGCGGCGCGCCCAGCGGCAGGTGCTGGTACTTCTTCTTCACGCCCAGCACGAGCACCCGCAGCCGGTCGATGTAGTTGTTCCGGTTGAGGAAGTGCATCCACCCGAACGGGAAGATGCGCCCATTCATGTGGGCCGCGACCTGGTTGTAGTCGGGCAGCGTGATCGCGGCAGCGGCGACCTCGTCGCCCATGTACCCGAAGAACGCGAGCTTCGGGTCGAGCACGGCCTTGAGCCCCCGCGCCTTCTCCATGAACTCCTCGCGTTCCATGTACACGTGACCCCAGTTGTGCTCCCAGGCGTCGTTGTACAGCTCCCAGAACATCTCGCACTGTTCCCAGAACCTGCCAGGATCGAGCTCCTTGATCGTGAACTCCGGGTTCCGCTGCACGAAGCGGTCGGAGATGGCCTTCATCGTCTTCGGGATCGGGCCGAAGCCCATCCAGTAGGCGTACCAGTCGCGGGCCTTCACCATCCCGAGCTTCTTCTCGTAGATCTCCGGGTAGTACCAGCTGTTGTGCGGGTTGCCGATGCAGGGGATGTCGTCGAAGGGATCGACCCGCAGCCCGAACTCGTGGTTGATGTTGAAGTTGAACGGGCCGCGGATCGTGTGGATGCCTCGCTCCTTGAACCAGGTGGTGGCGGCCTCGAGCAGGGCGTTGGCCACGTCGGCGTCCTCGACGAACTCGAAGAACCCGAAGAAGCCCACGCCGGGGTCGTGCTCCTGGGTGTACCGGTCGATCGTGGCCGACATCGTGCCCACCGCCACGCCGTCCTTGTAGGCGATGAAGGGCTGGATGGTCGCGACCTTGAAGTAGGGGTTCTTCCCCGGATCGAGGAAGCGGAGCTGCTCGGACAGCAGGGGCGGGACCCAGCACGGATCCCCCTCGTACACCCGCCACCAGGTGTCCACGAACGCTCGCGCGTCCTCCGGAAAGCGGACCTGCCGGACCTCGATCGCCATCGCTCCCCCGACCGGGCCGCTTACCCGTCGAGCCGCGTGTGGTCCAACGTGTGAGCTGGATCACACGATCCTGAAAACGACTTGTTGGTCAGTTTGGGATCGGACGAGGATGAGGAAGTGGACCTGGGCGGGGTCCTCATGGGGGTCGGCGATGCGCACGGCGATGGCGTGGGCGCTGTACCCGGTGCTGCTCTTCGGGAGCATCGGCGCGGCGTGGTGGTGGATGAGCGTGGGGTGGCGCCCCAGCGCGGCGGTCATGGTCCTGATCACGGCGGCGTCGATCCCGCTGCTCCTGGCGCAGCAGGTGATCCCCGCGCGCCCGGACTGGCGCGGCAAGCCGAAGGACTTCTCCATCGATCTGCTCCACATGGCGATCACCGGGCTCGCGACCGAGGGCTGGCGCATGCTGACGCTCGGCCTGCTCTACGAGGGGGCGGGGGCGTTCTCCCAGCGCTTCGGCATCGGTCTGTGGCCCACGAGCTGGCCCGTGATCGCGCAGTTCGTGCTGGCCGTGCTCGTCGGTGAGTTCCTGGCCTACTGGATGCACCGCTCCTTCCACCGGATCCCCGTGCTGTGGCGCCTGCACGCCGTCCACCACAGCAGCGAGCGGATGTACGTCTTCGCCGCCGCCCGCAACCACCCGATGAACGCGGTGCTGATGCACTCCTGCCACGTGCTGCCGCTGGCGGCGCTCGGCGTGCCGGTCGAGATCCTGGCGCTCTCCGGGGTGTTCACCGGCGTCCACGGCCTGCTCCAGCACTGCAACGTCGACCTGCGCCACGGCTGGTTCAACCTCCTGTTCGCGACGGCCGACCTCCACCGCTGGCACCACAGCGGCGTGCGCGCCGAGTCGGACACGAACTTCGGGAACAACCTGATCCTGTGGGACCGCGTGTTCGGCACGGTCCACCTGCCGGGCGGGATGCCGAAGGCGGTGGGGCTCGGCGACGACGGCGGCCTGCCCGAGAACTACCTCGTGCACCTGGCGGCCCCGTTCTTCCTGTACCGGCTGCTGCGCCCGGCGCCCGCGACCTCCGCACCCGAGTAGGATGGCGGCGCAGGAGGTCTCGTGTGGTGGCTGTGGGCCTGCGCCGGTCGGGTCGCGCTGCAGGGGGAGACGGGCGCCACCGTCCCCGTGGACGACACGACGCCCGAGGTCCTGAGCACCACGGCCTGCGACGCCTGCGGCGGGGACTGTCTGCTCGAGGAGCTCTCGTACGCCGTGAGCTACCACACGGTCGTCCCCATCGACTACGCGGACACGCCACCCGCCGGCGGCCCGCACCACCCGTGCTGGACGACCTTCGGGGTGCACACCGACGCCGTCGAGGACGAGCACTGGGTGCACAACCTGGAGCACGGCGGGGTCGCGCTGCTGCACGGGTGCTCGGGCTGCGACGCCGACGTGGCCTCGCTCGAAGGCGTGGCGACGAGCTCCCCGTTCGGCCTCGCCCTCCCCTACCCCGACATGGAGCAGCCGTTCACGGCGGTCTCCTGGGGCTGGCGGCTCACGCTCGGGTGCTGGGACGAGGAGGCGGTCGCCACGTTCCTTGCCGAACACGAGAACCGGGCGCCCGAATCGGTCCTCGCGGATCCCGGCGCCAACTGCATGTGACGACAGGTTGGCCGACCGCAACGGTCAGAGGCATTCCCGGGAGCACACACGTGGCCACGTGGTGGGAGTGGCCGCACACCGCGTCCACGCGAACGAGGTGTCCGATGAGCGCGCTCCTGATGGCTTCCGCCTTCCTGTCCTCCCCGGCCCAGGCCCAGGCCCTGTCGTGCGGCGCCGTGGTCACGACGGACGTCCTGCTCACGCAGGACCTCGTCGGATGCACGGGTGACGGGCTGGTCGTCGGTGCCGACGGGATCACCGTCGACCTCGGCGGGCACACGATCTCGGGGACGCGGGGCCGTCGGACCGCGGGGATTCGATTGGACGGGGTGGATCGGGTCCACGTGCAGGGCGGGACGATCGCCAGCTTCGACCTCGGTATCTATGTGAACGCCTCCACGAACGTGACCGTCGACACGATGGTCGTGCAGTCGCAGCGGACCGACGGCGTCCAGGTCTTCAACAGCCAGCGCTTCCTGCTGCGGGACTCCGACGTGACGAGCAGCGGGCGGTCGGGCGTCGTGCTCCAGCAGAGCATCGCCGCGGTGGCGCGCACGAACGCCACGAACAACCGGGCCGAGGGCTTCTACTCCCTGGGCGGGCGCGTGTTCTACCTGGCGGACGTGGCGTCGGGCAACGCGTACGGCTTCAACGTCCAGCCATACCCGGGCGTGGCCGGTGCGACCGCCTGGTTCCGTGACAGCGCCGCCGTCGACAACCTCGACTACGGCTACCATTTCGCCGCGGTCACGGTCACGGACGCAGGCGGAAACAGCGCCGCCAACAACGGGACGGCCTGCGGGCCCGGTATCTGCCCGCTCACGCTGTGACGATGTAGGCACGAACCCTGGCCGAACCCGTTCGATCGGACGTGATCAGCGGCCGAAGTGCTCCTCGAGCCACTTCTCCTGCGCCTTGTAGTTGTCGTCGATGCCGGCGCGCGTGGTCCCCGCCACCACGTCATCACTAATCGAGATGCCGAGATCGGTCTCGGACCACAGCGCGAGCAGGCGGAGCGTGCCGCCGTCGCGGGGGATCCAGACCTCGATCGTGTAGCTCTGCCAGAGGGTGGACTTGCCGTCCTTGCCGTCGAAGGAGTCGTCCTGCCAGCTGCGGCCGACGAAGGCCCAGCGCGGCTGCCCGGGGTTGGTCGGCTCCTCCCCCACGGGAACGTCGGCCGGGTCGGGCAGCCCGAGGTCGATCCAGCGGAAGTCCTTGAAGAAGGAGGTCTCGACCTCCATCAGGAAGTTCTCCTTCACGAGGTCGTTGAAGGTGTTCATCCGGTCGCAGCCACGGTCCTCCCAGCAGTCGCCACCGCTCAGGAAGGTCCGCTCGAAGTAGTTCGGCGAGTACGGCTCCACCGCGGTCTGGTCGGTCAGCACCTGGATGGCCGCGGCGTCCTCCGGCGGGAACGCCGACAGCCCCACCAGCGCGACGGGGATGCAGGCCTCGGGGTCGCGGTCCGGGTGGTCGAGGTTCGCGATGTCGTCCTCGGTCAGCGGGTCGGGGGCGAGGGCGCGGTCGTTGCTGCTCTTCGCCGTCGGATCGATGTTCGCGTCGATGTTCCGCTCGAGCTCGCGGAGCGCGAAGGCCAGCTCCACCTCGGGATCGTCGAAGCCCACGAAGGCCTGGTGGATCGCGTCGTTGAACTCGGGGTTGCCGGGCTCGGGGGCCCGCGCACAGGCGAGGAGGGTGGCGAGGATCATGGGGTCGCTCCTATCCGTGTTCGCCAGGCGGCGCGTCGGGATTCGAGGGGTCGTCCGCCCACGCGGACATCCTCGCGGCGAGCTCGCGGTCCCGTCCGATCACGCGTTCCGCTGCGTCCGCCAGGACCACCTTCTCGTCCACGTCCAGGGGCAAGGCGGGCTCGATGGTGACGAGCGCCTGCCAGCGCTGACGAACCATGTCGAGGTCCGAGGACAGGGTTGCGAGGCCGACCTCGAGCACGCCCAGCGGCCTGCGCCAGAAGGGGTTGCGTGCCGCCTCGTGGCCGGCATCGAGCCACCGTCGGACCCCGGCGACATCCCCGCGCTTCATGGCGTTGAACGCCAGGTTGAAGTAGACCGACACGTCCTCCACACCCAGGATGTCCGTGAGCTCCGCCGCGCGACGGTTGAGGCTGTCGGAGCGGTCGAGGTCTCCAGCCATGCGGGCGGAGTCGCCGGCCAGCACCAGCAACGAGCTCCCCGCGAAGAGGTAGCCCTCGCGGACGTACCCTTCCGCCGCGGCCTCGAGCACCTCGGCGGGCTCCGGCTGGCCGAGGGCTCGACGGAGGTGGGCTTCGCGAGCCCGGACCAGCGCGTGCAGTCGGGTCGACGCGCGAGCGTCCGCGATGGCACGGAACGCCCGGAGCGCGATCAGCGCGTCGTCGTACCTGTGGTGGGTGGTCCATGCCTGGACCAGGATCTCCAACCCGAACGCCACGGGGAGCTCCAGGGGCGCCGTCCCGAGCAGGAGCTGCGCGCGCCCGGCGTGGAGGTCGAACCGGGCGGGATCGCCGTGCATGGCCAGCATGGCGTGCGCCACGCCCTCCGCGACGGGCCAACCGAGGCGCTGCGCCTCCACCAACGCCAACGACGCCATCTCCGGGAGCGCCGGCCCCTCCTCCGCGCCCTGCAGCGCCCTGGCTGCCAGCGTCTCCCGATGGGGATGTTCCGGCGGTAGCCCGGCCAGATCCGCCAGCCTCCTGCCGTCGGCGCACAGCCGCGCCAGGCCCATGTATCGCAGCTCGAACGTCGGATTGTCCGACAGGACGGCCCGCATCGTCCAGGTCAGCGCCCCCTCCACGTCCCCGGCGGCGTCCAGGAGCGAGGCGATGCGGACCGGGTCGGGGTTCGGCGCCTCCGCGAGCAGCCGGGCGACGGCACCACGCGCGCGCCGGAGCTCGACGGGGTCGGCCCAGGCGAGCACGCCCTCCACGAACGCTCGGTCGGTGAAGCTCCACCCATCCGGGGTGGTCCGCATGAGCCCCCGCCGGACGAGGTTGTCGGCCAGACGAAACGACGCGACCGACCAACGCACCTCGATCTCCCCGGGATCGGGTACGTCCTGGGCGCAAGCGGCGACCCAGGCCGCGTGCCGGACCGTGTCCCCCAACACCGCGGCGACCGTCAACAGGCGGCGCATGTCCGCATCGACACCCGCGAACATCTGCGGGGACACCACGGCGTCATCGAGCGCCACGTCGCCCGCAACGCCCTCGCGCAGGACGAAACCCTCGGTGGAGGGCCGGAGCGCCTCCCGTGCCACCAGGGCGTCCAGCCGACGCACCAGGCGCCGTGGCCGCCCCTCCGCCCCGTCCACCACCCGGGCGGCCAGGCTCCACGACAGCGGCAGGAGCTGGTTCACGAGCCGACGAGAAGCGGAGCGCGAGAGGGGCGCGATGCGCACGGTCCGCACCCGCTCGCAGGCCTCCAACGCTCGCAGGCCGTCGTCGTCGGCCTCGCCTGCGCCGAGCACCAGCAGCAGCGGCATCCCACGCGCGTTGCGGACGGTGCTCCACGCGAACCGCACGGCGTCGGGGGAATGTCGCGCGTCGTCGAGCCACCACACACCCGCCCGGCCGCGGCTCCGATCGGCGAGGAGACGGCGCAGGGTGCCGCGCCGCGTCGCGTTCTCGGTGACCCGACCCGACAACAGGCCCACGACCACTTGGTTGAGCTCGTCGTCCGCCGGCACGTCGACCCGCCCTGGCCGCTCCACGGCGAGAGCGAGCTCGCGTCCGGTCAGACCCTGGACGCCCACGATCGAGGCGATGCTCCTGAGGAGGGCCTCGTCGGGGGCGTCCTCCGGATGCGCGCGCCCCTCCCACACGCGCGCCATGCCGAGGGTCGCGGCCTGCTCGCACAGCCACCGGCCGAGGTGGGTGACGCCCGAGCCCGATGGCCCCCGGAGGAGCACCACGTGGGGCATCCCGGTCCGACGCGTCTCCACGAGCGACTCCCACAGCTCGTCGCGCGTCCCCTCCGGACCGACCGTCTCCCACCTCCGGAGGGGGAAGAGGTTCAACCCCGCCCGCGACAGGGGGTCTGGCAAAGGCGGGCTCGCGGGACGCCGCCAGTCCCGGGCAGGTGGCGCCACGCCGTCCGCGGCGGGGGAGGGCGAGGGTCCCCACGCCGCGGTGGAAGCGCCCTCGACGACCGCACGCGACCACGCCAGCGCGGCCGGTACCTCGCCGGGGAGCTCCGGAAGCGACAGCAGGGCGTACGCGGCGTCCGCGGCGCAACCGTACCGATCTTCCGGTCGCTTCCTCGTCAGGCGCGCCACCCACTCGTCGACGCCCGCCGGGACCGGCAGGCGCGGGGTGAGCGGCGGGAACGGTCGGGTCGCGTGCGCCGCGAGCGCGCGCAGCCCCTGGTCGAAGGGGTATCGACCGCAGAGGAGCCGGTAGGCGGTGCAACCGAGGGCGTACAGGTCGGTCCACGGCCCGAGCGCCCGAGGGTCGCCGTCCACCTGCTCGGGGGCTGCGGTGGCGGGCGTCCCTGCGCCCGGGAGGTTCTGGTCCGTCCCGACGAGGTGGGCGATCCCGAAGTCGGCGAGCTTCACACCGGGCCGAAGGTCGGCCGGCCCGGCGAGCAGGACGTTGGCGGGCTTCAGGTCGCGGTGGATCACGCCGCGGGCGTGGGCGTGGGCCAGGGCGTCGAGCACGGCGAGCAACAGCACGCGGATCGCGGCCCAAGAGAGTCCGTCCGCCAGCGACCGGAGGTCACCCCCCGACGCACGCTCCAGCGCCATCCACGGGGTGCCGGCGACCGGACCGCCCTCGAGGTCGTGCTCCACCGTGCCGAGGTCGAGCACCTCGATGACGTGGGGATGCCGGAGGCGCGCGTGCGCCCGGACCTCCTCCTGGAACCACCGATGCGCGTCCTCGGTCTCGAGGTGGACGAACTTGAGGACGACGGGCGTGCGGTCGTGCCGCGCCTGCCACACCTCGCCCATCCCGCCACGCGCGAGCCGGGACTCCAGGCGATACGGCCCGACCCGCCCACTCCCGGAGCCACTCACGGCCACCTCCCGATCGATCCGGTGCTATCGTGCACCGATGCGCATCCGGACCACCACCATCGTCTCGACCTGGCTCGCAGCGACCGCCAGCGGCTGCGTCTCCTTCGATGGCACGGGGACCGATACCTCGCCCGGCACCCGGACGTCCGGGACCGAGGAGACGCATCACACCGGCCAGCCCACCTCGGAGACCGCCCAGACGCACGAGTCGGGGGTGGTGGGGACGGAGCGCACCTCCACCGGGGACACCGGGCCCTGAGCGACCCGCTCCTCCCGCTCTTCGAGGGTCTCGGAGCGCGGGACCTGTTCGCACGCGGCGCGTTCACGGTGACCCACGGCGCCCTCGAGCGCCTCCCGGCCTTCTTCCGAACGGGCCTGCTCCAGGACGCAACGCACCTCTGCCGCCACTACGCGGGCAACCTGCAGGTCGCGGGAGGCGACCAGGTGGGCGGCGTGCAGCAGGCGGTCGGGCGTGTCCCCGCCAGTCGGATGCTCGATCTGGGCCTCACCGTCGTCTTCGACGACCTCGTCGGCTCGGTGCCGGAGGCGGGCGCCTGGTTGCGCGCGCTCGAGGGCGCGCTCGGCCTGCCCACGTGCTCACGGATGATGGCGTTCGTGAACGCGCCCGGATCGGGGCTCACACTCCATCACGATCGCTACGATCAGCTGCTCATCCAACTCGAGGGGACGAAGACCTTTCGATGGCGGGCGTCGGGTCTCGAGCATCCGGACCTCCGATGCAGCCACGGGGACCTCCCAGCGGCAGCGTTCGGCGCGTCCTATGCCGACGGCTTCCCACCCACGCCGGAGTCGGTCCTCGCGGACACACACGAGGTCCGACTCCACCCCGGCAGCGTCCTCTTCCTCCCCGGCGGGACGTGGCACACCACCGCGAAGCAGGACGAGCGCGCGATGTCCGTCGCCGTCATCGTCGAGGCCCCCACCGCCGCGGACCTGTTCCTGAGCTGTGTCGCCGCGCAGCTCGAGCAGCTCCCGGCCTGGCGGAAGCGGGTGTATGCCGACCCCGACCTGCCGGCGCTGGTGGCTGGGCTCACGCCTCACCTGGCCGAGCTCGACCTCTCGCTCGCGCTCGCCACCTGGCAGCTCCGCCGGTCCTTCACCTCCGACACCCAGGCCCCACCGACGGGGATCCGCTGGCCCCGATACATCCGCCTGCCCTACGCGAAGGTCTCGACGCGCCCCACGGACGACGGTGAGGGCCTCCTGGTGCGCGTCGTCTGCGGGGCCGGGACCTACGTGCACGCCGACACGACGCTGGGCACGTTCCCGGAGGCGGGCGCGGTGATCGCGTGGATCGCGGGCTGCACGAAGGCCTTCGCCGTCAGCGATCTGACGGCCGCGTTCCCTGCGATCCTCGAGGAGGAGATCGACGGGCTGCTCGACGCGCTCGGTCAGGCGAGGTTCATCCGACCCGTCCCGGGCGGGCGACCTCGCGAGAGCTACAGTCCGTAGGCGCGACGCACCTGCGCGAGGGTCCCGGCGGGTGCGTCGACCTCCTCGAGCAGCGCGAGGGCGCGGCGGACCGTGTCCTCGTCGAACGCCCCCTTGGCGATGCGTTCGGCGAACTTCGCGCGAGGCCTGGTCTTCGACAGGGACTTCGCTGGGGGGAGCTCGTCGAGATGGGCGTCGCCGAAGCCGCCCCCGGCGAGGTCCTGCGCCCGCTGGTCCCACTCCGCGAGGAGCTCGACGGCGGCGGGCTCGTCGCGGCGGGCGAGGGCCTCCCGAACCGTGGGCTCGTCGCCCGCCAGCCGTACCCAGGACCAGAACGCGTCGGTCACGCCCGGACAGGCGAGGCCCGCGAGCGCGACGTCGACGACGGGGAACGGCAGGTCCAGACCCTGCTCGACCAGCGCCTCGCGTGCTCGTCCGACCACCTCCCGGGCCGGCCCCGCCTGCGTCAACACCATGGGCCAGCGGAAGCGACCCGTCTGCATCGCCGTGTCGTCCGCGTTGTACGCCTGGCCGACCATCCCCCACCGCCCGTCCGCGAGGAGCACCAACAAGTGCTCGCCGTACCAGACCGGCAGCCGCACCACCGGACGGACCTCGACCGGGGTCCCGTGCGGATCGGGCCAGGTATCCGTCGTCGCCACCGGGCCGGATGGCGGGCCGAAGGCGGCCACGAAGCGCTGGTGCCGTCGGTGCTCGGCCGACGCGAGGCGTGCCCGCGCCCGTCGCAGCGCGTCGGGCTCGCCGGGGGCCGGAAGGGACGGGTCGACCGGACGTACCGGCCAGGTTCCCGTCGCGCTCCAGCGAGGACCGGGCTCGTCGGGGACGCGTCGGGCGAAGGGCCACACGGCGACCTGCACCGGCACGATGTCGTGCACGGCCTGCACCGCACGGCGGAGGCGCCGCACCAGCGCGTCCACCTCGAGCGGCCGATCGGCATCGGCCCACACCACCCCGAACGGGCCGCACAGCTCGGTGAGCGTGGTCGCGGCGAGCGCCTCGAGCTGCGCGTCGGTGGGCGGCGCCTCGAAGCGGACCTCCGCCCAGGCGGGCAGCTCCTGCGGATCGACCTCGTGCGCCGCCGGCCGCTGATCTTCGCGCTCGAAGCCCACCCACCTCATGCGCCCACGTCTACCACGGTGAGGTAGCGTCACAACACGGGTGGTGACCGATGATGATGCTGTGGATGTTCGGATGCTGGAATCGGGACCCGGATCTCGTCGAGATCGCAGTACCCCGGACGGATCTGGCTCCCGGGCACGTCATCTCGGCGGAAGACCTCTACCCGTTGTCGACCGCGGCCGAGCTGCTCGGTCGAGACACCGTCCTGCGTTCGACCGACCTGGTGGGGCGCTCGGTGGTCGCCCGACTGCTGCGGTCCGAGCCGGTCCGAGCCGAGCGCCTGGACGCCGCCCCGAGCGCCACGTGGACGGCGAGGACGCGGCTCGTGTCCGACGCCGACGACGTCGCCCTGGACGTCGTGGTCACGACCCGCGACATCGAGGCCGGGCAGGTCATCACGGAGGGTGACGTCCAGACCATCCGCGCGCGTATCCCGTACATCCCAGAGCACGTGTTCCTGTGGGAGCGGCGCGTCGTGGGTCAGACCGCCTGCGATCGAATGCTCGCGGACGAGGTCGTTCGCGTCGAGCGACTCATCGATCCAGTCACGTCGGCCTGCGTGCATTGAGTCGGGGCGGGCACCGTCGCCACCCGCCAGTTCGTGACCGCAGTTTGCGGGCGACCTGGGACGGGGAACCGACGGCGGTGGTGAGCTCGGTCCAGCACCACCTCGCCATGCACTCCATGAGGTAGCCGCTGGCACAGCCGACATCGAGGAACGTGCCGGGCAGCATCGCGTCCGCCAGCAGACTCCTCGCGCGCTCGAAGCTCGCCGCATCACCACTGCGGCCCGACTGCGCCCACGGCGTGTCCGCAGCGAGGTAGCGTGGCGTGATCCAGGCGGCGACGCGGCGATACCACTCGGCCTCGTCGATCGCCCCCGCCGCCAACGCCGCCTCGACCTCCTCGAGCAGGTGTGCGGCGCCGTCCTTCGCCAGCGCGATGGGTCGTTCGCTCATCCACCGACGATAGCGCGGATCCCGGACGTCGCCGGGACGTCAGGTTGGGAGCGGCACGGTGATCGTCGTCCCCCGGTCACACCGCGCACCATCAGCGGTCGATGGTCACACTGACGGTCTCCACACGCCGCCGGACGGACGGGGCTGGCGCCAGCGTCTCGAACGCGGACATGACACATCTCCGCTGGTCCCTGGAGATGCCGTCGGCCTCGATCGACGAGACCGTCAGCACCTCTCCGGCCAGCTCCGCCGTGATCCGCAGCGGACAGTGATGGAGGACCGGGCACTCGGGGATGGTGGAGATCGGACGTCGGCAGGCGTCGAGATCGAGGGCCTGCACCAGCGGCAGGAGCCGGCTCGCGACACGTGGCCGAGCTTCGATACGCGGGTTCGGAAGTCTCACGGGTCCAGTGGGACAGTTGCAGGTGGGAACGTTCAGGAGCAGCTTCTCCGGGGAAGCTCCCGGGAGCGTGAGCGTGAGCGTGGCCGATGGAGCGTTGCCGCGGAGGATGCCGGGCAGGAATCCCGGTGCCTCCACACGGAGACCGTCGATCCGGTCGTGCGCCACCCGCCCGTCCGCGTCCGTCACGGTCTCGAACACATCTTCGAAGGACTCGCCCTTCGGACCCACATACACGAACACCCTGGCTCCGCCGACCGGGGCCCCGACCTCGTCCAGGACCAGGACCTCGGCGGCGCGCGCGCTCATCGCCCAATGCGCCCCGATGGCGACCAGGAGCGTAAGGGCCCCTCGACGAGCGTGTTCGCTCAGACCCATCGTACGCGTGCCAGCAGCGGCTTGGCCAGGGCGCGCACGGAATCCCCTGTCCGACCCGCTGATGGGTGCATCGCCAGCGAGATCTCCACCAGTGCGCCTCCGTCGAGGTCCACGAACCAGCTGAGGATGGAATCCACGCCGTCGGTCCAGTCGAAGCCGCGGGCCGCGCGGTCGCCGATCCGGGCATCGAACCGCTCGGGCCTTCCCTGACGGACGCGCCGCGCCATGAGCTGCTCCGCGGCGTCCTCTCCACACGGAAGCGCCGGCACCCGAGCGAATCCGAAGACCAACGGCAACACCTCCGCATCGTCGCCCATGGCCAGGATGTCCGCCTCATCACTGGCCGCGACGGTCGGGCTCGCAGCCCGGCGGGTTCATCCGACCGCCGAGCAGCAGCTCGTCGCGCAGCTCGACACCGTCGTGTCCTTCGAGGCGCTCGAGGGCTGGGCCCGTGCATCGTCCAGGCATCGGCGCTTCTTCGCCCCCGCACGCGGCGCCCCTACGCCAGCGCGCTCCATCGCGTCCGCCACCGAACTCAACGCCCACTCGGCTTCGCGATTCCCCACGCTGCACAGCGCCGTACGGATGGCCCACCAGACGGCGCTTGCGTCGGGTGTGTCCGTGTCGCACACGTCCCTGGCAGAGAGAAGTGCCGAGAAGTTCGACTCGCTCGGATCGTCGACCCACCGCTCGACCGCCGCGAGGCAACGGTCGAGTTCCCCGGAAGGGTCGCTCGATCCGATCACGACCCGCGCCATCGCGACCGCAGCGCCCGTACAGAGCACCTTGCCGACCACTGCATCCTCCGCCGACGACTCGAGGTCGGCACACCAGTCGAGATCGTGCGGTGGCCGTGCCACGAGCGCGTCGATGGCTACCTCCACGTCCGCGTTCCACGTCCACTTCACCGTCGCCACACGCCCTCCGGCAAACAAGGTGCCCGACGGCCTGTGACCGACCGTCGGAGCTGGTACACCGGACCGACCTCCAGATGCTCCACGACCACGAATCCGCGTCGAACCATCAGCTCCTGCAATCGGCCGTTGGGGTTCGCGCACCAGACGGCATGGACCAGCCATTCCACCTCCGCGAGACCCCACTCCGATGCAAGCCGGAAGGCCAGGCTCCAGATCGCCACCAGAATGCCCTCGCCACCGCCGTCGACGTGCGCCAGTTCCACGACGAGGACATCGCCACTCACACGAAACCGCCCAAGGACCTGCGCAGTACCCACGCGACACACGAGGGGGTGGCCGGTCAGGACCCATTGGTCCCACAGGGTGCCTGGCGCGGCGATCAGCTCATCAGCCGAATACCCCTCGAATCGAACACCACTTCCACTCGTCCTCATGGCGCCAGAACCCAGGTGTCGTCATCGATCATGAGCCCTCAGGCACGACAGCTCGCTCGCGCCAGGTACCGACGTACCATGACTGTCGGCCCCACCGTGTGGATCAGTACGTAACATGAAGGATGCCGCCGTCGCGGAACCACCCCCAGGATCGAGATGCACGCGGGGTCTGGAGTAGTGCGCCTCATCCCCCATCGAGCAGCTGGGCCCACCGCGTCACGAGCACGTCGAGGTATGCACCGTCGTCGAGGCCGTAGCTCCCGATGCCATAGCCGTCGTTGCGCTCGACCAGCGCGGTGGTGCCGTCCTCCAACACCCCGAAGTCGATCGCATAGGCTGCGCGGTCGAGCCCCAGCGCCTCCACCGCCGCCAGGATCACGTCCCCATCAGGCTCCTCCCCTGCGCGATAGGGCCGCTTCCCGATCACCTCACCCCCCACCACGAAGACCCGGAACTCCGACCGCCAGGAGACGACCTCGCTGCACCAGACCTGTGTCCTTCGGGAGGCGCCGACCATCAGCCCTCCTCCGGGGGCGAGGACGAACCCCGCGAACCGCTTCAGCGCACCCGCGGGCTTTACGAACAGCGCCTCCCCCGATGCCGCGCGACCAACCGCCTCGCCGAGGGTCGACCGCCACACGCGACGGTGAAGCCACGGTCGGAGGATCTCGGGGTAGTCGTCGGGTGCCGGCGCCTGGACACCGAGCTGGCGCATGGCAGTGTGCATGGTGGGGATGTCGCCCGCAACGAGTGCGTCCCGATCGAGGGGAACGCGCCCACGGAGCAGGTGCTTCATCGTGAATCGGTCGCACACCAGCCCACGGGCCAGAGCCGCACGCTCGATGGATTCGAACTCCGCCGAGCGTCGGCCGTTCACCGACTCCTGGACCAGCGCGCGAGCGAATCGCATCGACCCATCTATCAGGAAGCGGGTCCAGATGCAGCGGGTGTGCTGTACGACGTGGGTCGCGGCCGAGAGTGGCCTCAGCAAGCTGCGCAGTACGCCGTGCCACCCCTCGCATGAAACCCACGTCCCACAGGTCTATGCCGGACTCGGGATCCGCAGCTCCCCCGCGAACCAGGCCCGCACCGACGCCAGCGGCGTCTCCGGCAGTGTCCGGCAGTAGGCCATGAACCGCCCCGGCGTCCCGAAGGTGTCGATCCCCCAGTCGAACAGCCGATCACAGCCCTCGGGGGCGGGCACCGTCGCCACCCGCCAGTTCGTGACCGGGTCCGCGTCGAACCGATCGAGCGCCGCGAGCAGCGCCGCCGGGTAGTCCGCGCGCTCCAGGATCGCCTCGAGCGCCGCCTGGCGCGGGTGGCTGCCCGCCACGAGCTGCTCGAGCTGGGCGCGCAGCTCGGACACGCCGTCCTCGAACATCATCAGCAGCGCCACGTCGTACCCGGCGCTCGCGTGCACGACCTGGATCAGGTGGCTGACGAGCTCGTCGCGATCGATGCCGAGGCCGATCGGGTCCATCATCGCCGAGGGCTCGTCGAGGATGCGCAGCACCTGCTGCCAGTGGTGGGACTGCTCGTAGTGCTCGTAGAACTCGATGTTCGAGGGCAGCAGGTACCCGAAGAGCATGTGCTGGGCGCCGAGCACCAGCTGCCAGTCCGTGGGCCGCTCGCCCATCATGCCCGTGGCCTGCAGGCGCGCGATCCGCTCCTCACGCTCCCGGCGGGAGAACAGGTTCACGGTCGTCCGGAAGGCGCCACGCAGCTTGCGGGTGACCTGGGACGGGGAGCCGACGGCGGCGGTGAGCTCGGTCCAGCGGCGGGTCAGGGTCATCTCTCCTCCGGGAGCGCGGCGAACAGCGCGTGGGAGCCCAGCGCGACGAGGCTCGCGGCCTCCGCCCGGGCGGTGTCGGGATCGCGGGAGGCCACCGCGCGGCTGACCGCGACGTACCGGGGAGCGGCGAACAGCTCCTCGGTCATCACGGCCAGCAGCAGCGGGCGGCCCTCGGTGTACGTCGTGCGGAGCGTGTTGAACGCCAGGCGGTAGGCCAGGTTGCCGGACATCAGGACGAGCGCCGTCCACCAGCGCAGCGCCGCCTCCATCGCCTCGTTCGCGTCGCCGCCGCTCGGGACGGCACCCGCCAGCGCGAGCAGCTCTTCGGCGGCCTCGTCCGTCCGCCGCAGGGCCGCCAGCCGGGCCACGTCGGGCGCGATCGCGGCCCGCATCTCCACGACCGAGCGCACGACCGCCAGATCGGGCACCCCCTCGGGCGTCACGACGAGGTCGGCGAGCACGTCGAGCCCCGCGTGGTCCCGGAAGTCGAGCACCGTGCGGGCGGCCGAGTGCGGCGCGTCCACGAAGCCACTGGCGGCCAGCCGGTTCAGCGCCTCCCGAACCGACGAGCGCCCCACGCCGAGCGCCTCGGCCAGCGCGTGCTCGGTCGGCAGCCGCTCACCGGGGGCCCACGAGCCGTGCAGGATCCGCGCGCGCAGCGCCACGAAGGCCTGGTCGACGAGGGAGCGGCGGGACACGGGTGCGAGGTCGGTCATGGTCTGCTCGTCCGATTGTCTGACAATCAACTAGCCGTCCTCCTCAGAAACGTCCACCCCGGATCTCCCGACGTCAGCCCCCCCCACGAGCTTCGCCGATCACGACGGGCTGACCAGGGGATTGCGTGTCCGTAGCGCTGGGAACCGTCCGAAGTCCCGATCTGCGGTCAGCAGCTCGTGCACGCCGTGGGACAGGCAGATCGCGGCGATGCGAGCATCATGCACCATCGGCCCCTGGACCCGACCCACCTCCAGCAACGCACGCAGGCGGGGCCAGTGGTCTCCGGCCTCGCCGAGCAGCACCACCGATGGCGACGACAACCAGGCCTCGATCTGGGACAGGGCCTGGGCGTGGCTGCTGGGCGGGCTGAACAGGCGGGGATGGGTCACCTTGGCGTAGACCTCGTGCACGCACGGCCACGGAAGACCCCAACGGGCGGGCGACTCCGCCAGCTCGCGAACCGCCGCCGCCGCTGGCGCGTGGAACGGCGAGTCCCGTCGGTGCGCATGCACCAGCACATTGGTATCGACGGCGATCACGTCGGGTCGTCGTAGGCCAGCTCGCGGGGGAGCTCCCACGACTGGCCCGCCTGGACACCCTCTCCGCCGACGCTGCAATCCGGCAGGACGAAGGGTCGCCGCTGATCCCGCGCGTCCAGCGCACGCCGTAGCGCGTCCTCCACCAGCTCTCGCAGCGTGATGCCCTCTGCGGCAGCGACCTCCTTGCTTCGCAACAACAGCGCGTCCGGGATGTGGATGGTGGTCTTCATACGGCTAGCCATATCATGAGAGCTGGCTGTACGGTCCCGCCGTGCACCGGGCGCACCGGCAGCCGGTTCACCCCGGATCCGCCGACGTCAACACCCCGCCCGCGCCGCGCGCCGTCAGCCGCTCCACGAGCTGCCGCGGGCCCGCCCGCATCGCATTCCCCATCCGCCGGCTCACGTCGCCGACCGTCTCGCCGTCCAGCCCCTCCAGGACGACCGCCCGCTCTGCGCGCAGTGCCTGGATCCGGCGGATCAGCGCCGGCCGCGCCTGCTCCTCGTTCCCCTCGCCCAGCAGCGCCCGGTCGCGCGCGGCCAGCTTGCGCCAGAGCTGCGAGAGGTGGTTGTGCGTCTCCACCATCGCCAGCGCCGACACGTCCAGCAGCAGCGCCCAGCTCGTGCGGCACTCGGGACCGAAGCGGTCGACGAGCACGGTGGCGCCGCCGTCCTTGGCCAGGTCGTCCGTGAACCGGCTGACCACCGCGTGCCCGATCGTGATCGCGCCCGAGATGGGTGAGAGCAGCATCATCGCGGCACCCAACCCCACGCGGCCCCAGACGCTCGGGGTCCCGCCGCGCAGCTCCGGGTGGTGCACCGGCTCGAGCCGCGCCACCGCGCGCTCCACGTCCGCCAGCGCGAAGCCCAGGTGCCCGAGCGTCGCCCGCAGGTGCATCCGGAAGCCGTCAAGCAGCTCCGAGCGCGACGCCAGCAAGGCGCCGGCCCCCTTCCCGCCCGTGAGCTCGTCCAGCCAGGCCGCCTCCTCCTCGATCAGCGCGTACGGGAGCGCGGGCGGGGCAGCCCCCATGCGCAGCCGCACGGAGCGCACCTGCGACGCCACGATCAGCGTCTCGGTGATCACGCGCCGCCGCACCCAGCGCTCCTCCTCCTCGTTGGGCTCCCGCGGCAGATCGCCGGCCCGCTCGAGCTGGTGGTCCGTGAGCACGACCGGGCCGTAGATCCACCACAGCCAGCGCTCGGTCCGCAGCTGGTGCCAGGTGCGGTAGAGCTCGGCCAGCGAGGCCTGTTCGAGCGCCGCGCCACCGCCGCCGCCCACGATGCGCTCCCGCAGGCCCGCCAGCGCGCCCGGAGCGCCGCGCAGCCAGACGCCGCCGACCTCCAGCGTCATCCGCCCCGCGTCGTGCTCCACGCGGACGCGCTCGGGATCGATGGCCGAGAGCAGGACCCGCCGCTCGCGGAGCCCGCGCACCACGAGCTGCTCGCCCTCCACCTCGGCGCGCACCGGGCCGTCGGGACCGCCGTCGAGCAAGGTGGGATCGGGCTCGCCGCCGAGCACCCAGGCCGCGCGGTCCGCGGGCACGTCGCCGGTGAGCGCCACGCCGTCGCCGGCGACCAGCAACCGGTCGAGCACGGCCCACCGGAACCCCTCGATCCGCGCCTGCTCCTCGCCGTCGGCGCCCAGCAGCGCCACGGCCTCCCCGTACCGGACCAGCAGCGCCGCGCTCACACCGCGTCTCGCCGCCGTCCCCGCCACCGACGCCGGCAGGATCGGACCCGGCGGCACCCCGCGCGCCACGAGCTCGAGCTCCCCGTGCAGCCGCACGCCCGTGACCCAACCCTCGGACTCGGGCCGCAGCAGGTGCAGGACGGCGCCGCCCTCGGGCCGCGAGACCGCCAGCACCTCGCTCGCCGACAGCCGCACCGGGTCGTGGGGGTCGTCGAGCACCACGTCGCCCGCGTCGTTCGTCCACAGCAGCGTCGTGCTGCGCGCGCGCCCCAGGACCTGCCCCCGGTGCGGCTTGCGCGCGTCGGACGGGTCGAGCGAGAGCCGGACGGCGTGCACCACGCCCACCTGGCGGAACCCGGGCCCCGGCCCCCAGGCCTCCGACGGATCGCCGCCCTCCGCCATCCAGGCCAGCACCGCGTACATCGAAGAGCCCGGCGCCGCGCCGATCACGAGCTCGGTCACGAGCCCGCCCGCGAGCACGAAGCCCGACTCCTGCCGCGTCACGGTCAGCTCGGCGCGAGCGATCTCCACCAGCCGCGCCTGCGTCAGGAAGCCGCCCGCCATGCGGATCAGCAGCCGCCCGTCAGCGGTGAGCGCCACCTCCGCGCCCGGCTCCAGGTTCCGCCCGCGCAGCCGATCGGGCTCCACCAGCTGCACGCCGCCGCGGGCGCGGATCGGCCCGGGAATCGCTCGCAGTCCCACCGCGCCTCACTCCGACCAGTCGATGTAGCCGTTGTGGTTGTAGTCCGGGCCGCCCGACATGTTGTCGATGATCGCCATCGAGGTCTGGTGCTGCATGGCCGACATGTGCGACATCGTCGCGTACAGCTGCTGCTGGGCGGCGAGCTCGGCCTGGGCCTGGTGCAGGTCGGTCAGCGCGTGGTGATCGAGGTCCTCGCCGCCGAACAGCCCGTGGTCGTGGTGGTGGTCGTGGCCCATGAAGTGGTCCACCAGCGCGTACAGCCCCTGCTCCATCCGCGCGAGCGCGGCGGGATCGAGGTCCGGCAGGAGGTGGTGCTGGGCGGCGAGCAGTCCGTGGTCGAGGTGCGACGCGATCTCCGCGAACGGCGTGGCGGCGTCGAAGGCCGCGGCGGTGTCGAGATCGAGCAGCCAGACGTGCGCTCGGGCGCTGGGATCCATCGGTCGAGCCCTCCCCGTCCGAGCCTACCCTGGTCGAACGAGGGCCGGCTGCGCTGATCGGATCGAAAGACCGGAGACCCCATGCTCGCCCTCTTCGCATCCCTCCCCGCGCTCGCCGCGGCGCCCGCCCCGTCCCTCCACCCCGTCGTCGACGACGCCCTCGCGCGCCTCCAGGCTCATCCGGAGGACCTGGAGGCTGCGCTCGGGCGCATGGACGACGCCGAGCCCGTCGTGCTCTCTGCGCTGCGTCGCCACGGCGTCCCGGACACGCTCGCCGCCCTGCCCCTGGTGGAGAGCGGCTACGAGAACCTGCCGGCCTCGGCGAACCCCGTGGGCGCCGCCGGGGTCTGGCAGTTCATGCCCCAGACCGCCCGCCGCTACGGCCTGCGCGTCAACGACCAGGTCGACGAGCGCCTGAACCTCGTGCTCGCCTCCGACGCCGCCGCCCGCCTCCTCGCCGACCAGCACGATGCCTTCGGCGACTGGGGGCTCGCCATCGCCGCCTACAACCTCGGCGCGCCCGCGGTCCGCGACGCCATCGAGGACGGCGGGACCCGCGACCCGCTCGCGCTCGTGCAGCTCGGCGAGCTCCCGCCCTACGTCGCCAGCGTCTACGCCGCGATGCTGGTCAGCGAGTAGGTCGAAGCTCGGATCCCGCAGGCCCTTGCTACGATGCGGGGAGGAGGGGCCATGCCGCGTCGGGTGGGACCGTGGGGGCTCGTCGCCCTGCTCTGGGGCTGCGGCCACGGCGCCACGTCCGACTCTTGCCCCGGCGGCGGGTCCGAGGTGGCGTACAACGGGCGCGACGACGACTGCGATCCGTCGACGCCCGACGACGACCTCGACGGCGACGGACTCCTCCTCGCCCAGGACTGCGACGACACCGACCCCGCCCTCGGCGGGCCCGAGATCCCGTACGACGGGGTCGATCAGGACTGCGATCCGACCACCCCCGACGACGACCTCGACGGCGACGGACTCCTCCTCGCCCAGGACTGCGACGACACCGACGCGCTGCGAGGCGGCGGCGACGAGATCCCCTACGACGGGATCGACCAGGACTGCGACCCCGCCACGCTCGACGACGACCTCGACGGAGACGGGTTCTTGCTCGCCCAGGACTGCGACGACACCGACGCGCTGCGAGGCGGTGGCGACGAGATCCCCTACGACGGGGTCGACCAGGACTGCGACCCCGCCACGCTCGACGACGACCTCGACGGAGACGGCCGGCTGCTGGTCGACGACTGCGACGACGCCGATCCTCTCCGTGGGGGGGAGGAGATCCCCTACGACGGCATCGACCAGGACTGCGATCCCACCACGCCGGACGACGACCTCGATGGAGATGGGGTCCTGGTCGCGGACGACTGCGACGACGCCGATCCGGTCTGGGGCGCGCCGGGTCCGGTGATCCTCCCCAACCTGGTGCTCGCGCGCAACCGGGACGTGGCCGAGGCCTGCTTCTGCGTCACCGAGCTGCGCGTCGAGGGCGTGGTGGCCGTGGGGGCCGTCAACGACCTGTCCGCCCTGTCCTGCCTGACGCGCACCGGGGACCTCTCCATCACGCCGGACGCCCGGATACCCGACCTGACGGGGCTCGAGAACCTGGTCACCATCGACCGCGACCTGGAGGCCTGGGAAACCCCCTCGCTGACCAGCCTCCGAGGTCTCGATGGCCTCACCAGCGTGGGTCGAGACTTCTGGCTCTCGGAGCTCCCCAACCTCGTCCACCTCGACGGCGCTCGCCAGCTGACCACCGTAGAGCGCGACGTACGCCTGATCGGGCTGCCCAGCTTCGAGAGCCTCGACGGCTTCGATGCCCTGCAGACCATCGGGAACGACCTGGCCATCGGCGACGACTGGGAGCTGGCCAGCCTCGACGGCCTCGATCGACTCACCACCGTCGGAGGCCACTTGACCCTCCTGCGCCTCCTGACGCTCGAGTCCATCGCCGGGCTGCGCTCCCTCCAGACCGTCGGAGGAGATCTGTACATCGGTATAGCGCTGGTGACGGAGATCGAGGGCCTCCGGAACCTGCGGTCGATCGGTGGGGACCTCACCCTCGAAGAAACCCGTCTGGCCACGATCGAGCCGCTCTCGAATCTCACCCATGTGGGCGGAGGCATCAGCCTCTACAATCTCTCACTCCAAGATCTCACTGGGCTGGAAGGGATCACTCAGCTTCAGGGTGACCTCGATCTGGGGCTCGACGTGACCAGCCTGCACGGCCTCGAGAACCTCGAATCGGTCGCCGGCGATGCGTTCCTCGGGATTCACGACGTCACTTCACTGGAAGAGCTGTCGAACCTGCGAGTGGTGGGTGGACGCATGATCCTCCGGTATGGGGGCGTCGATCTCAGGGGGTTGCAGAACGCGGCGATCCCGACCCTGAGGATCGAAATCTGCGACCACCTCACCAGCCTCGACGGCCTCAACCCCGCGCTGGGTACCACCGACCTCACGGTGGTGGAGGCGCCAGCGCTCGTGGACCTCTCCGCGCTGGCCGGCATCCGGTCCATCGACCGGCTCTGGCTGCAGCATCTCGACGCCCTCCAGAGCCTGCACGGCCTCGAGGCTCTCACCTGGGTCGACGACGATCTGTTCCTCCAGGATATCGGACTCCAGTCCGTGGAGGGGCTCGCGGGCCTGAAGACGGTGGGCGGCGACGTCGACCTGTGGCAGCTCTGGGACGTCACGGACCTGCACGGCCTGGAGAACCTGCGTTCTGTCGGCGGGTACCTGAAGGTGGGCAACGACCCGTCCCTGGAGGACATCTCCGCGCTCGTGCCGCTGGAGTCGGTCGGAGGCAGCCTGTACATCCAGCTCAACCCGCTCCTCCCCCAGTCCTCGATCGATCTGGTGCTGGCCGATCTCGACGTGGGCGGGTCCATCGTCATCCAGAACAACGGGTCCTGACAGCGGAGCGGGTGTCACCGAGTCGCCGCGCAGAGCGCGTCGTAGTCCGTCCGCAGCACCCGCGGCACGGGCAGCCCCACCAGCGCCTCGACCTCCGCTCGCCGCCGGGCGGCCTGCGCCGCGTCCCCCGCCAGCCCCTGCTCGATGCGCAGCCGCGCGAGCTCCATCGGGTCGCTCCCCTCCCCCAGCAAGGCCTCGGCGCGCTCCAGGTGCTCCCGAGCGCGCTCGCGGTCGCCCCGGAGCCGCTGCAGCCTCCCCAGCGACACGAGGACGACGCCCTCCAGCAGCGTGTGACGCGTGTCCACGGCGATCCGCGAGGCCTCGAGCAGATCACGCTCCGCCTCGGCCAGCGCCCCCCGCCGCAGCCGGATCGCCGCCCGGTTCACGCGGGCGATCCCCTCGCTGCGCGTGTTCCCCACGTCCACGTGGCAGGCGACCGCCCGATCCAGCGCGTCCAGCGCCTCGTCGTGCCGTCCGGCGTCGTCGTGCAGCAGGGCGAGGTTGGTCAGCGCGATGCCCTCGCTGCGCCGGTCGCCCATCGACACGTGCACCCGGTGGGCCTCCTCCAGCGACGCGCGCGCGGCGTCCGCGTCCCCGAGCTGCCGCTCCAGCGCCCCGAGGTTCGCGAGCACGATGGCCACGCTGCGCTGCGCGCCGAACCGCCGGTGCAGCTCCAGCGCCCGCCGGAGCGAGGCGCGACCGGCGTGCACGTCACCCGCGCGCCACTGCTGGATCCCCAGGTTCGCCATCACGATCGCCTGGGTGCGCCGATCGCCGCACTCGGCGGTGAGGTCGTGCGCCTCCTGGTACGCGGCCCGCGCGCCGGCCCGGTCCCCCCGGTCCGAGAGCGCCACCCCGAGGTTCGCGAGGGTCGAGCCCGCCGCCCGGGTGTCGCCCGAGGCCCGCGCGAGCGCCAGCGCCTCCCGCTGCGCGGCGATGGCGTCGTCCGTCCGACCCTGCTCGCGGTGGAGGACGCCGAGCTGGCCGAGCGCGCGCTGCTCGACGGACCGATCGCCGTGCGCCCGAGCCCACGCCAGCACCTCCTCCAGCACCGGCAGGGCCTCCATCGCGCGACCCGCCTCGCGGTACGCCGCGGCCCGTCGGCAGCGGAGTCGGGCGGCGGTCCCGGCGTCCGCCAGCGGCTCCGCGTCCTGAAGGTCCGCGAGCTCACCGCGCAGATCGCCCGTGACGCCGCGCAGCGTCCCTCGCGCCTCCAGCAACAATGCCCGCTGGTGGTCCGAGAGCGGCAGCGCCAGCACCCCGTCGCAGAGCTCGACGCCCACCGACGCCGGGCCGCGCAGCAGGAGCACCTCCCACGCCGCCAGCGCCGCTGGCACCCCGACCGCGGGATCGGTCGCTCCTCGCGCGGCCGCGAGCAGGTCGGGGAGCTCGCGCTGCAGGTCGCGCATCCGACGCGCGCCGCCCGCTCGGCGCAGGGCCTCCCTCGCCTCGGGCGTGCCCCGGGACGCGAACCAGCGGCCGTGGCGCTCCCGGGTCGGACCCACCTCCACGAGGCGCGCGGACGCGAAGTCGCGCACCGACACCAGCAGCCCGAAGCGCTCGTCCCGGACCTGCACCAGGTGCTGCTCGACGAGCGCCTCCAGCAGATCCAGGGTCCACGGCGCGTCGGGCCCGACGTCCACCACGGCCTCCGCCGCCTCGAGCCCGAAGGGCCCCTCGAACACCGCGAGCTGCGCCAGCGCCTGCTGCTGCGTGGGATCGAGCAGCTCCCAGGACCACCCGAGCGCAGCCTCCAGGCTCTGGTGACGCGGATCGGCGCCGCGCCCGCCCGCCAGCAGCCGCCGACGGTCCGCCAGCCGCGCCGCCAACGTCGAGACCGGGAGCGTCCGGGCGCGCGCCGCCAGCAGCTCGATGGCGAGGGGGAGCCCGTCCAGCTGCTCGACCAGCGCCTCGACCGCGGGGCGCTCCTCCTCCGACAGCGCCCGCCCACGCCGCTCCGCGAACAGATCCGCGGACGCGGTCGGATCGAGCGGCGCCACCTCGACCACCCGCTCGCCCGGGATCCGCAGGGGCGCCCGGCTGGTCGCGATCCACCGCACGTCGGGCGCCCGCTCCACCCACCGCGCCACGCAGCCGCGCGCGGCGTCGACCGCCTGCTCCAGGTTGTCGAGCACCACGGGGCCGCCGGCCTGCAGCGCCGCCAGCGCGATCCGCTCGTCGGGGTCCGCGGGTCCCACGTCCACCCCGAGCGACCGCGCGACGAGCGCCGCCAGCTCGGCCTCCGTCCGCGCGGAGGGCAACGCGCAGAACCTCGCGCCCGAGGACCCCGCCGCGAGCTCCAGCGCGAGGCGCGTCTTGCCCACGCCGGCGGGCCCCACCAGCGTGACCAGGCCGCCCCCGTCCACCCGCAGCTCGGCGAGGAGCTCGGTGCGCCCGATGATGCGCCCCTCGCGCGGCGGCAGGCGCGTGCGGTCCGAGCGCGCCAGCGTGACCGTGGGGGCGCTGGCCGAGGGCACCGGCGCCTCCTCGGTGATCTGCCCCGCCGCCGCTCCCTCGAGCATCAGCGCCAGCTCGGCGAGCGAGATGCCGGGTGCCGCCGGACGCAGCATCCGCAGCGCGCGGCCGAGGGACGCCGCGTCGGGAAAGCGGGCCGCCGGGTCGAAGCGCAGGCAGCGCGCGAGCACCTCCTGGAGGCCGGGCACGCTCTCGCAGCCGTCGAAGAAGCCGGGCGACGCCGTCCGCGCCTCGATGGCCATCGCCGCGAACACCGCCTGCGAGCCCCTCCCCAGCGGGTTGCGTCCGCGGAGCAACGTCAGCAGCGTCATCCCGGCGGCGAACAGGTCGGAGGCCTGCTCGGGAACGCCGTCGGCCTGCTCGGGCGCGAGGTAGCCGGGGGTACCCGCGGCGCCGCCCCCGAGCTCGGCGGACAGGCCGGCGATGCCGAAGTCCGCCAGGCGCAGCAGCCCGGAGCGGTCGAGGAGCAGGTTGCCCGGCTTCACGTCCCGGTGGATCAGGCGCAGCGGCCGATCGCCGTCGTCGCGCAGCTCGTGGACGTGCGACAGCGCCGCGCACAGCTGGATCCCGGCGTCGACCACGGCCGCGGGCGACATCGGCCCGTCCCGTCCGAGCGCGGACAGCGAGGCCCCACGGACCAGCTCCATCGACACGAACCAGCGTCCGTCGACCTGACCCAGCTCCAGCGTGGAGACGACGTTCGGGTGCGACAGCAGCCCGCCCAGCCGCGCCTCGCGGATCAGCTCGGCGACGCGGGCCTCGTCCTCGCCGTGGCTCGCGTGCAGCAGCTTGAGCGCGACGCGCTTGCGGAAGCCCGCCGGCCCGTGGAGCACGGCCTGGACGACCACGCCTGCCGCGCCACGCCCCAGGACGCGCACCAGCTCGTAGCGTCCGAGCCGACGGGGCAGATCGGTGTCCACGGTCCGAGGATACGCGCCCTCACGGTGTCCAGGGGACGACCGGATCCTCCACGGCGATCCCCGTGGGCCAGCGCTTGCCGGGACGGACGAACGGGTGGGGACGCTCCGCTTCCACAGGCCAGTCGTCCGCCCAGCGCCGTGCCACCGCGGACGAGGGGTGCATCACCCGCAGCGGCACCTCCTCCTCGATCGAGCGCATCCACACGAAGGGCAGCGCGGAGCCGGGGTCCAGCTCGGGCAGGAGCCGGCGCAGCACCAGCGTGCAGTTCCGCTTCCACAGCAGGTAGGACGGGGTCAGGGGCTCGTGCGCGGCGAGCGAGGCGCGCTGCTCCTCGTACCAGGCCTCGGCCTCCCGGATCACGCGGACGGCGCGCTCCTCGGGGAGATCGAGCCACAGCTCGTAGATCTCGCGGTTGTCGAGCATGGACTCGCGGTACCAGCCGCCGTCGACGGGGTGCTCCACCCGGAAGAGCACGGCCGCGCCCCGCTGCTCGTCGAGCGCCTCCTCCACCCAGGGCTCGCCCGCGTGTTCCGCGCGCAGCATCTGCTCGTTCCAGCCGCCCAGGCGGTAGACCTCGTACTCCGCGTCGTGGAGCCCGCCGCGCTCGCACCAGGTCGTCCGCAGGGACGCGTGTCCGTACGTGCTCGCCCCCGAGCGACGTCCGTAGACCACGATCGCGACCCCCAGCGGCACGAGGTCGCCGTCGGGGCAGCGGGACGCCGCGGCGACCGGCCAGACCCCGCCCTCCGCCGCGATCGGCGAGGCGTCGACCCGCCAGAGCGGACGCGCGTGGGCGCAGGCGACCAGGAACAGCACGAGCGCCAGCTATCCGGCAGGCACCCACGACACACGAAGGGAGTTGGCCCACCCGGATCGGCGCAGTACGTTCCAGGAGGAAAGGGAGCGAGGATGTTGTTCTGGTGGCCTCTCGCGTGCGGGGTCGACGACGGGACCACGCCGCAGCCGACGGACGTGGCGCCCACCGAGACCGGCACGACCACGGAACCCACGAGCGACACCGCGGTCCCGGCCCGGGGGCCGACGATCGTGGACGGGCCCACGCTGGGCGATCCCCCGGACGAACGCCTGCGCCTGGTCCGCATGCTGGCCGTGACCAGCGACGTCCCCACCCGCGCCAGCGTGCTCGTCGACGACGGCGAGCGGCGGCGGCGGATCACGTTCCCGACGCTCCAGACCGAGCACCAGCTGCCCATCCTGCAGCTGTTCCAGGCCACCACCTACGACCTGACGGTGACGTTGACGGACGAGGGCGGCCACACGGTCGAGGCCGCGCTGACCTTCGACACCGCCACCCTCCCCGACCAGCTCCCCGAGCTCGAGCTGCTCGTCGATCAGCCCACCGCGGAGCCTGGTCTGCGCGTCTTCCCCGTCGGCTGCGACGACGCGCCCTTCGTGGTGCTGGCGGTGGACCACCAGGCCCGCCCGGTGTGGGCCCTGGTCACCACCCAGGACACGAAGGCGCTCAGCTTCGAGCCGCAGAGCAGCCGGTTCGCGTACCTGGTCGCCTCCAACCGCGTCCAGCGCACGACCCCCTGGGGAACGCAGGTGCAGCGCTGGTCGCCGAGCGGCTCGGGCGGGGCGATCCCGGTCGACGTCCCCGGCTTCCACCACGAGGCCGCGTTCGAGGCGGACGGCTCGTTCTGGAGCCTGAACCAGGTCGACGTCGACGTGCCCGCCTTCCCGGTGTCGGAGCTGACCCCGACGGTGCTGCGACCCGCGACGATCAGCTCCGACGTCGTGATCCACGTCGCGGAGGACGGGACGATCCTCGGGCGCTGGCCGCTGCACGAGATCTTCCCGACCGAGCGCATCGGGTACGACTCGTTCGAGGAGTGGGCGCACTCGAACGCGATCGTCCCGCTGTCCGACGAAGACGCCTTCCTCGTCTCCATGCGGCACCAGGACGCGGTCGCGCGCGTGCGGCAGTCGACCGGCGAGGTGGAGTGGGTCCTCGCGAACCACGATGGGTGGCCGGCGGAGTGGGCCGACCGCCTCCTCGAGCCGACGGGCACGCCGTTCGCCTGGCAGTACCACCAGCACGCGCCCTTCCTCGCGTCCGACGGCAGCCTGTTCGTGTTCGACAACGGCAACAACGACCGCACGACGCCCTACTCCCACGATCCCGCACCCATCCCGCTCACCAGCCGCCTGGTGCAGTACCGCATCGATCCGGTGGCGATGACGGTGTCGCAGGGGTTCAGCCAGGCCTTCGGCGGCCCGCCGCTGTGGTCCAAGGCGCTCGGCAACGTCGACGTCCTGCCCGTCAGCGGCCACGTCTTCGGCACCTTCGCCTACCTGTACCGGGAAAACGGCGTCAGCAACACCGATCTCGGGCTGGGGAGCCGCACCGTCCGCCTGATCGAGGTGGACCCGAGCACGGGCGACACCCACTGGGATCTCAGGATCAAAGGGGACATCGGACTGGTACCGACGGGCTACCAGGTCGACCGTGCGATCGCGATCGGCTCGCTCTACCCCTCCGACGTGGTGGAGGAGTGGCTCCCCTGAGCACGGCGCCAGTCGGTGCCGAGCAGGAAGAACACCGACACGGGCCAGGTCCCTTCGGGCCGATCCCACCAGGGGGCAGCGCCCACCGTGGCCCGGGCGCTCCACGTCCCCGACCGGTAGCCGAGGCCGCCGCCGAAGCCGAGCGTCGCAGCGGAATCCGGGTCGGGCGACGAGCGGTCGTCGGGCAGCGTCCACGCCGCGCCATCCACGAACACCGGGACCTCGAGGCCACCGTGGGTCCACTGGGCGCCGAGCCGCGCCGCCACGAGGTCCTGGGCCCACACCTCCGCCCACGCGAGCCCCGCCAGCGGCACGTGGTACGGGGTCATGCCGCCGAGCCGGGTCGCGAGCAGGTCGTCGGCGTCCTCGGCCCAGGCCGCGCGCAGCTCGCCGAAGGGTGCGAGCGCCCCGTCCAGCCTCGCGCGGGCCTCCCCCGCGGCGTGCGGCGAGATCCGTCCGTCGACGGTCGACACGTCCACCCCCATCGAGGCGCGCACCGCGCGGGCGCCGTCGGCGAACCAGCCGCCGATCACCGCGTCCCCACGGAGCCAGACGGTGTCGGGCACCTCCAGGGTGGCGTCGCCCATCGGCGTGAAGTGGTGCGCCCGCGCGAACCCCTCACCGCCGGCGTACCAGCCGTGCCCCAGCCAGCGCTGGGCGAGCACGTCGGGCCCGACGTACTGCACCAGCTGCGCGCGGTCGCGGTCCGGCGCTCCCGCGGTGTACGGGCTGATGAACATGCCCGCAGCGAACCCGGCGCCGCGCAGGCCGACGGAGACCTTGCCGCGCGACAGGGCGTGCTCCCAGCGCAGGTCGAGCGTGTCGGTGAAGAGCTGCGCCGACCAGTCCCCGCTGCGGACCCCGAGATCGAGGATGCCGTGGCTGTCGGTCTCGAGCTCGCCGCCGGCCGCCGCCCGCCACTCGATCGGCGCGCTCACAGCGGGCACCCGTCGAGCGTGCCCGACCGGAGCCCTCTCGCGAGCGCCTCCTGGCGCTGGGCCGCCGTGCCGTGCGTGAAGGACTCCGGCACCACCCCACCGCGCGACCGCGCCTGGAGCACGTCGTCGCCGATGGCACCCGCCGCGCGGAGCCCTTCCTCGATGTCACCCGGCTCGAGCAGCGAGGCCGCGTGGTGCCCCCACACCCCGGCGAGGCAGTCCGCCTGCAGCTCCATGCGCACCGACCACGCGTTCTCGGCGCTCGGATCCGCGGCCTGGCGCCGGCGCACCTGCTCCTCGACGCCCGTGACGTTCTGGACGTGGTGGCCCACCTCGTGCGCGATCACGTAGGCCTGCGCGAAGTCTCCGGGCGCGCCCAGGCGCCGGGAGAGCTCGTCGAAGAACGCCAGGTCCAGGTACACCTTCGCGTCGCCGGGGCAGTAGAACGGACCGACCGCCGCCGACTGACGCCCGCAGGCGCTCGCCACGCGATCCGTGAACAGCACCATCGACGGCGGGACGTAGCGAGGGCCGAGCAGCTCGCCCCACACGTCCTCGGTGCTGGCGAGCACGCGGGAAGCGAAGTCCGCGAGCTGGTCGTCGCCCGCCCGAGGTGCGCTGCCCCCGCCCTGCTCGGTGGCCAGCTGGAGCACCACCAGCGGATCGCCACCGAGCAACCACACGGCACCCGCCAGCGCGATCACCCCGGCCAGGCCGAGGCCTCCAACCGCCAGCCCCGCCGGGCGGCCACGTCGATCCTCGACGCGGTGGCTGCGCCGGGTGCCCTGGAGCTTCATCGACCGAGGCCCGCGAGCAGCTCGTCGTAGCACTGCTCCCAGGCGGGGCGGACCTTGGTGAAGAACACGCCGGTCACGGGCCACTTCGGCGCGTTCAGGGGCGTGTGGAGGATCACCTCGGTCATGCCCTCCGGCGCGTCGCCGAACGTGATCTGCGTGATCCAGCCCTTCTCGCCCTCGAGCTCGATCGTCGTCACCAGGCCCGGCTCGTCCTTGCGGATGACCCCCACCAGGCGCCGCCGCAGCGGGCCGATGGTGTAGAGCGCGCGGGCGCGGGCGTCGACGCCAGCGGTCCGATCGTGCATCTCCCACTCGGAGGCGCAGGGCAGCAGCCGCTCCCAACCCTTCCAGTCGCCGAGGATGCGCTGGACCTCCTCGCGCGGGAGCGGCACCACCTGTCGCCGCAGCACGTCGGCGTCGTGTCCCTCCCACTTGTTGGCCAGCGCCGAGGCCACCAGCAGCCACCACATGCTCCCCTCCGGGCCTCGACGTACCGCCGCGGGAGGGGGGCTGCACCTGTCGGCGGACTATCGGCCGGTGTCGCCCGTGGCCGCGGTGTCGACGTCGGTGTCCGCGTCCGTGTCCGCATCGGTGTCCGCGTCCGTGTCGGCGTCGGCGTCCGTGTCGGTCTCCATCCAGGTCGTGGTCGACGGCTCGCAGGTGTGCTCCGGGACGTAGGGGTGGGTCACCGTCGTCGTCTCGGGAGGCTCGGCGACCACGCGCGCGCCCGGCGCCGTCGTCGACTCGATCCCGCACGCCACCCACCACAGCCAACCGATCATCGTGACCTCCACCCGCACCTTGGCCCGACGCCGCCCCACCCGCCTGTCAGCGCTGCACGAACTCTGGGTCGGAACTGGGTACTGGTGTGCAGATCTGCCATGACGCGGGCGGAATAGAGGGGCCCATGCGCTACCTGGCACCGGCTGCGACCACCACCTACGAGGCCGATCCCATCAAGGGCAGCCGGTTCTGGGCCCACGTGGTGCCGGTGGTCGACGAGGCGGGCGCGATGGCGGCGGTGCGCGCGATCGAGGCGGCGAACCCCGACGCCGACCACTGCTGTTGGGCCTGGCGCCTGCGGGGCGGCGCGACGCGGAGCTGGGACGCCGCCGAGCCTCGGGGGAGCGCGGGGCGCCCGATCCTCGCGCAGATCGAGGGGCACGCGGTCTTCGACGTGGCGGTGGTGGTGCTCCGGCACTTCGGCGGCACGAAGCTCGGCGTGGGTGGCCTGGTCCGGGCCTACGGAGGGACGGCGGGCAAGGCGCTGGACCGCGCGACCCTGAGCGAGGTGGCCGACACGGTCGAGGTCGTCGTGCCGTACACCTACGGCGACACGCAGGCCGTCGAGGCCGCGCTCCTGTCGGCGGGCGCGGTCGACGTGTCGACGGACTGGGGCGAGCAGGTGCGGCGCGTGGTGCGGGTCGAGGCGGACGCCGTGGACGCGCTGATCACGGACCTGCGGGATCGGACCGCCGGTCGCGTGCTCGCGGACCGAGCGTGACGATCAGGGAGCGAACTCGAACGTGTTGAGCAGCTTGACGTAGCCGCTGTCGAGCTCCGTGCGAAGCGGCGCGAAGGTCAGCGTCGTCGGGTCCGCCAGGTAGCCGGGCACCCCCAACGTCGGCAGCTCGGTCGCGACGGTCGCGGCGAGCGCTCCGCTCCGCATCCTCGTCCGAACGCGGTCCATCAGCTCGTTGGTGACCGTGATGGTCACCGGGTTCATGGCGACGTCGTCGACGTGGGTGACGAGCATCGTGAAGGCGTGATCGCCGACCGAGGCCGTCAACTGCCCGTCATCACCGACCTTCAGCGCGACGTACAGCTTGAGGTCGGCAACCACCTCCACCCACAACCGCGGCGAACCCGGGATCATCTCCCACACCTGGAGCTGCTGCTGGAAGGCGGTGGTGGCGACGCGCGCTCCCCAGGGGGTGTCCTCGACCAGCACGACCGGCGCCAGGTCGGGCCCGAAGGTCACCTCCAGGTCCGTTCCGGCGGGAACGAGGCTGGCGATGCCGGTCAGCAGGGCATCGAGGATGTCCGGCGTGATCGGCGCCCCCGCGGGCACACTGGGATCGAGCGTGGTCGGGAGGTCGCTCGCCAGGGTCCAGTGCGTGTGGAGGTAGCCCGTGCGCCAGACCGCGGACGTGGACTGGGTCAGCGAGGCGTCCGCGATCGCGACCGCCATGTCGTAGTCCGTGGCCGGGCCGAACCCGTTCCAGACGTCCGTCGGGCGATAGTCGTTGGGCTCGCCGCGGACGAGGTTCGCCGATGACCCCAGTCCGGAGCGCCCGGACGTGAGATCGAGATCGATCTCGATTCCGTCCTCGTCCTCCCGGATCGCCGTCGCCAGACCGATCACGTCGATCGACGACTTGTCCAGGCCGATCGGGACCGTGGTGTTGATCGGGACCTTCGCCAGCGCCTGGTCCAGCATCGTCTCCAGCAGGGGCTCGTCCGGGTGCGGCTTGGAGAAGATGCAGGACGCGAGGTCCTCCAGCACGGGCTCCGCGGCGTCGAGGATCGCCTCGGCCGTGGGGACCAGCCCCAACACCAGGGCAGGCGCATCCAGCGCGAGGTTGTGGAGATGGAACTCCAGGGCGTCCGGCGGCTGGGTGGCGTCGACCCGGCCGAGGCTGGTGACGCCCAGGGCGATGTCACAGGACGCATCGGCGCCGTCGATGCCGATCGTGGCGTTGCTCACCAGGTCGAACGGGAAGGCGTCGATCGTCACGCCCACCGGCAGCAGCGTGATCGGCGAGGCGGACAGCTGCAGCACGCTGTGCAGGGTCAGCGTCCCCTCGAGCGAGAGCGGGCCGGTGGCGACGCGGGCCTCCAGGCGATTGGGCTTGGCGTCCAGGGCCACCAGATCGTCGGGCAGCCCGTCCAGGTCCCAGTCACCCGGGTGGTAGAGGTCGTCGGCGTGGACCTCTGCGTCGAAGCCCACGCCCTCGACGCACAACTCGAAGTCCCCCGGGACCATCGCATCGAACAGGTCGACCTCGATGCCCAGATCCACCGGCCCGATGTTCAGCACGTCGAGGTCCAGCCCGAGCGAGCCGAGCCCGAAACAGACGGAGACCGGCAGCTCCACATCGAGCTCCGGACCGTTCGGGTCGATGTAGTTCGCGACCTCCGCCTCGAGCACGCTGTGGCTCGCCATGACCTCCACGGCTGCCCGGCCTGCCACCTTGCCCAACCCCTGGTCGGTGATCCGCACCACGCTGGCCTGCGGAACAGGGGTGTTGAACGGCGTCGGCACCGCCAGGAACTCGGGCAGGTCGTAGAACGCGACCTGATCGGCGTCGAGCAGGTTGCCGAGCCCGTCACGGACCTCTGCGCGGACGCTGTGGACCGCCGTCTGCGTCGCGAGGCCGACCCGGCTCGGGAGCACGTTCGGATTGACGGAGAAGTAGCCCTGGGGCTTGGGCAGACCGTTGATGGTCAACGTCGAGCCCGCGAAGCCGGCGGCGCTCCCGGTCCCGGTCACGTTGGCAGTCATGCCGTTGAAGTAGGGCGGATGGTTGATGGTGACCGCCTGTGCGGACGCAGCGGCGGGCACGAGCAGGGACAACAGGGACAGCAGGGTGCATCGACGCATGGGACCTCCTGCTCGAGAAGTAGGCGATGCTGGCGCGAGCGACCTCCGTCCGCGATCGGACGTCGCTACTCCTTCGGCTTCGTCTGGAGCTTGAGCGTCGCCGTGTTCGACCAGCGGATGTCGAGCGGCTCGAGCTCTCCCGGCGGCCGGCTGTCGTAGCGGAGGCGGAAGGCCATCCCCACGGAGAGCGCGTCCGTCAGCTTCACGTCGGCGCGTGACTCCTCGAGGATCTGCACGTCGGCGGGGTCGTCGAAGCGAGGCTGGAGGTAGCCGGTGCCGCCCACCACGAACCGGTCGGGCACGACGTCCCAGCGAATGGTCACGTAGGTGGTGGACCGCGGGTTGAGCATGTAGGGCTCCTCGGCCTCGGGGACGTCGCGGTGCTCCCACTCGGCCATCGCCCCCGTCCCACCCCACAGCTCGAAGGTGTCGGAGCGGATGGCGACGACGCGCACACCACCGCCGCCGACCACACGGGCCAGGAGCAGCAGCGACACGTCGTTGCCGGCCTGCCCGAACACGTCGAGCCCGAAGCGCGGCACGAGCATCCGCGTGTAGCGCAGGTGGACGAAGCGCTCCGCCAGCACCACGTCGCCCGTCACCCAGCGGTCGAGCTGGTGGCCGTACAGCAGGACCCGGTCGCGGAACCAGTAGCGCCCGTCGTCCGGCGGCGCCGCGAACCCGTCGGTCCACTGCGTCGACAGGTCGTTCCCGACGTCCACGAGGTCCGCGTTGCCGTAGGCCAGGTTGAAGCTTCCGCGCCACCCGAGCCCGAGCCCGGGCGCCTCCGCGTCGGGCGCCAGCGTCTCCGCGTTGACCTGCGCCCACGCCGCACCCGCCAGCGCTGCCCACACCACCATCGAGGCACCTCCCGCCACGCAGGTAGCCCCGTGGGCGCGGGACCGCCCCCGTCAGCCCAGGTCCGTGCTCCACGGGACGGCGACCCACACGGTGCGCTGCTTCTCGACGATCATGCCGTCGAGGTTCTTGCGGTACTGGGCGATCTGGGCCGGCGCGTCACCCATCGACGTCCGGTAGGCCAGGTGGCCGTCGCGGTAGCCCTCGGCGTAGGCCTTCCAGCCGTCGTAGGCCCCCTGCACCGCGCGCGCCGCGACGAACGCCCGCGCCCAGGACTCCTCCTCCGTCAGCAGGCCCGCACCGAACCCCGCCCGCGCCAGGAAGGCCATGCGGAACTGGTCGTAGCCCGGGTGGCCGCCCGCGCGGAAGCCGTCCGCGGTCTGCGCGAGGAGCTGTTGCTTGCTCTGGATCCCGTACCACTCCGTCACGGCCGTCTTCGAGTACGTGGGCTTCCAACCTGGATCGTGCTCGTTGCTCACGCACAACATGCCCCACACGAAGAGCTTGCGAGGATCCTTCCGGTCGATCGCCATCTTCGCGCGCGCGCCCTTCGCCTCCGGATCCTCTCCGCCGCCGAACAACGACTGCAGCCACCCGAGCACGCCCACCTCCGCGCGGGAGGCTGGCACGAACCGCGATGCACCAGAAGGCGGTGCGCGGGAACGCTCGGACGTCCCGAGGTGCGGGCGGGCGAGGTCCAGGGGAGCGATGGATCCGACGGAGCGTTCAGACCTCGAAGAACCGCCGCGGCACGCGGTCCGACACCGGCCCGACGTTGAAGATCAGCTCGACGCCATCCGCCGTGAGATGGCCGTGACCGGCACCCAGAGCACCTTCTTGGCCTTCACGCCCTTCAGGTGCTCGATGCGGCCGGCGCGCAGCGTCCCCCGTACGCTCGTGTCGTACCAGACGGGGACGCCGTCCACGACGCGCTCGACCGTGCGGTCCAGCGTCACCGCGAACGAGGCCCCGTCGATGGAGGCGGTCGCGACCACGTCGGGCAGCAGGCCGCCCGGGAGCCCGTGCTCCTCGAGCAGCTGCCGCGCCTCCGCGAGCGCGTCCGGGTCGGGCACTACTTCTTGCTCGCGTCGCCGCGCGCGAAGATGGAGGCGACGTAGTGCAGCACGTCGGTCGCGCTGATCTCGTCGTAGCCGTAGTGATCGATGAGCCGCTGCTTCACGACCTCGATCTTGGCCTGCGTGTCGGGGTCCATCGTCTCGCTGACCAGCGACGTGAGCTTGATGCTGTCCTTGCTGTCCTCGAACAGCTTGAGCTCGAGCGCGCGGTGGAGCCGCTCGTTCATCGTGTAGTCGAAGGTCTTCCCGTCGAGCGCCAGCGCGGCGATGTAGTTCATCAGCTCGCGGCGGAAGTCGTCCTTGCGGGCCTCGGGGATGTCGATCTTGTCCTCGATCGACCGCATCAGCCGCTCGTTCGGCTCCTCGTACTCGCCGGTGAAGGAGTTGCGGACCTTCTCCTTGAGCACATAGGCGCGGAGGTTGTCGATGTAGTTCGAGCACAGGCGCTTCATCGCGCCCTCGTCGGCGGCGATGGCCTTCTGGACCTCGTTCTTCACGATGTCCGTGTACTCCTCCTTCACGACGCCGAGGAGCTCCTTGTACTTCTCGCGCTCCTCGTCGTTGCTGATCAGGCTGTGGCTCTTCAGCCCCGACTCGAGCTCGTTGAGCACCATGAACGGGTTGAGGCACTTCAGGTCGGGGTCCTTGACCAGCGCGTTGCTGATCTTGTCCTGGACGTACCGCGGAGAGATGCCGATCAGGCCTTCCTTGCTCGCGGCCTTGCGCAGCTCCTTCACGTGGTCTTCCGTGAACCCGCGCACGTTGCGCCCGTCGTACAGCTTGGACTTCTGCAGCAGGGACAGCTTGTGGTTCGTCGGCTCCTCGAGCCGCGTCAGCACCGCCCAGAGCGCGGCGATCTCCAGCGTGTGCGGGGCGATGTGCGCGCTGACCTTCTGCTTGTTGAAGTCCTTCTTGTAGATCCGGACCTCCTGCGTCGGCTTCGTGATGTACGGCACGTCGATGCGGATGGTCCGGTCGCGCAGCGCTTCCATGTACTCGTTGGACTGCAGGCGCCGGTACTCGGGCTCGTTCGTGTGCCCGATGATGACCTCGTCGATGCTCGTCTGCGCGAACTTCTTCGGCTTGATCCTGTGCTCCTGGCTGGCGCCGAGCAGGTCGTAGAGGAAGGCCACGTCGAGCTTGAGCATCTCGACGAACTCGATGATGCCGCGGTTCGCGACGCAGAACTCGCCGTCGAAGTTGAAGGCGCGCGGGTCGGAGTCCGAGCCGTACTCCGCGATCTTGCGGTAGTTGATGTCGCCCGTGAGCTCGGTCGAGTCCTGGTTCTTCTCGTCCTTCGGCTGGAAGGTGCCGATACCGACGCGGTCCTTCTCGGAGAGCACGAGCCGGCGCACCTTCACGTGCGACACGACCTTGAGGAAGTCACCGTCGTAGCGGCGCATCAGCTCGCGGTACCAGTAGCGACAGACCGGGTTGAGGTCGCCCTCGAGCTTCACCGGGTACGGGCTCGTGCCGGTGGCGTTGATCTCGGAGAGGATGCGCCCGCGGACCGCGTCGGGCAGGAGCTTGAGCGGCTCGTCGTTCATCGGCGAGGGGATGGTCTGGCCGTCGACCTCCCAGGAGTAGGTGAACAGCTTGCCCGCGTCGGTGCGGCTGTACGCCTCGAGCCCCTTCTTCAGCAGGCGGGCGATGGTGGACTTCGCGGAGCCGACCGGCCCGTGCAGCAGGATGACGCGCTTCTCCGGGCCGTACCCGAGAGCGGCGGCGCGGAACACGCGGACCAGCTTCATCAGCTGGATGTCGATGCCGAAGACCCCGTCGGCGCCGTGGTCGAAGGGGTCGTCGAAGAAGTGGTGTCGCAGGATCTCCTTGCGGTACTCCGTGTACTCCGTGGTCCCGTAGGACTCGATCAGGTCGTACAGACGCTGGTAGGCGTTGCGAGCGATCTTCGCGTCGGCCTTGACCAGGTCGAGGTAGTCCCCGAAGGACCCCTCCCACAGCAGGCTCTGGTAGAGGCTGGCGTCCTGGTGCGCCGCGATCACACCCAGCAGACCACCGGGCTGCGCTTCGGTCATGCGTCACTCCTTGCTTCGGAACATAGCCGAACCCGGGAGCGCACAGTGTCCCTACCCGTCACCAACCCGAGCCGAGGACGGCGATCATCAGGGTACCAAGCGCACCAGCGACCGAAAGGCAGACCAGCGCGCATCCGAGCGCGCCCACGGTGCCGACGGCCAGCCGAGCACCCCAGCCGTTCGCCGCGGCGGGCGCCTCGACGGGCGGGACCACGAGCTCGAGCGGCGTGGTGGAGAGCGCGGGGGGCGGCTCGGCCTCGAGCAGGTCGGGGTCGACGGTGGCGCCCGCCTGGTGCACGACCCTGGGCCGCCCGCGGTCGGCCTCCTCGCCGGCGGGGTCCTCCTCCCCTTCGGTCACCCGTCGGCCGGTCCAGGTGGCCGCGAACGAGGTGTCCTCCGGGAAACTCACCTGCGTGCACCAGCGTCGGAGGGTCGGTCCGGCCACCTCGGTCGCGAGCCGCTCGCAGGCGCGCGCCACCTCGTCGGCGGTGGGCCGCCGGGCCGGGTCGTGGGACAGGCAGCGCTCGAGCAGGGCGCGCGTGTCGGGGTGCACCGTCGCGGGGAGCTGCTGCAGGCGGGTGGCGAGGTGCTCGGCGGCGGCGCGTGGGTCGAGCGCCATCGCGGACAGGTCCCGAAGGCGCGTGTCCCGGTGGAAGGGCTCGCCGGTGAGCCCCTCGTACAGGCAGCAACCCAGGCCGTACACGTCCGCGGCCGGGGAGCTGACGCGCTCGGAGAAGCGCTCGGGCGCCATGTACGGGACGGAGCCGACGACCAGATCGGACTCCGTGCGCGACTCGCGCTCCTCCGAGCCGAAGCGGGCGATCCCGAAGTCCAGCAGCCGCACCTGACCATGACGCCCGATGCGCAGGTTGGTGGGCTTGATGTCCCGGTGGACCACCTGCATGGGCCGCCCGTCGGGATCGGTGCCGTGGAAGGCGGCGTGTAACGCTGACGCAACCGACCCGATGACCTCGAGCAGCGGCCGCTCGCCGATCCCGATCCCGACGCAGGCGAGCAGATCCGCGCCGTCCACGAACTCCGTGACCAGCGCGACGTGCCCGTCTCCGAGGTCCGCCCAGTCGAAGGCGCGGACGACCGCCGGGTGCTGCAGGCGCGACAACATCCGCCCCTCGTCCCGGAACCGGGCGCTCGCGTCCGCCCGGCGCAGCGGGTCGGGCCGGAGGATCTTGAGCGCCACCTCGGTCTGCAGCCCACCGGGGGTGGTCATCCACGCGCGGTAGACCTCGCCGAAGCCTCCGCGGCCCACGCAGGGACCGATCCGAAACGAGCGGGCACCACCTTCCATGTGGCCCGCACTGTACCGCGCGCCGCGTCGCGAACCGCGCGCCCCCCGATGGAAGGTGGGTCGCGATCGGCGAACAACCGGGGGGACCGGCCATGGGCTGGCGACGCCGGAACCCTGACGCTACCCTGGGCGTTGCAGCGACGAGGCCCCGACCTTGGCGAATCCGACCGCTCAAGCCTGCCCGAAGTGCGGCTCCCCACAGCTCCGCTGGATGACACTCCGCAAGGGTCGGATCCCGGTCGACGTCCTGCAGTGCCAGAGCTGCGGCATCGCCGTGGCCGAGGAGGACTGGATGCCTCCCCTGCCCGCGCTCAACGTGGGCCGGTGCTGGAACTGCGGCGAGCGCCGCGACTTCGGCAACTGCGTGAACTGCGGCCTGTCGAAGGAAGAGGACATCCAGGTCCACGACGAGCTGCGCTTCATGATCGACCCCAACGCCACCCACCTCGAGGCGGCGCGGACCGCGTCGCGGATGGGGCGTCGCCTGCTGGCGTTGAAGCTCGCGACCGCGGCCTCCGCGATGAACGAGAACGGCCAGGGCGAGGTGGCGCGCGCCCTGCGGATCTGGCTGCTCTCCGCGATCGGCGAGCCAGAGTTCGCCCAGGAGGACGCCCAGGGCTGGGTCGAGTCCACGCAGGATCCCTCCGCGCTGGCGTTCGCGAGCTACGGCCAGCAGCTGCAGGCCTCCGGCTCCCCCGGCGGCGCGGCCGACATGTACGAGAAGTCGCTCCGGAAGAACCCGAAGCAGCACAACATCCGCGCGCGCCGCGCGCAGCTGCTGCTCGAGCTCCGCCGCGGTGGCCAGGCCCTGGACGAGACGCTGCGCGTGTTCGGCATGGAGGGGCTCGACGACGCCACCATCCAGATCGCGTCCGCGGTCGCCGAGAAGCTGTGCAACGACTTCGAGGTCCAGCTGCGGGACGACGAGATCGCGCGCCTCCTCGAGCAGGCGGGCGAGTTCGTCGAGCGCTCGCCGGTCCTCCTCGGACACCGCGCGAGGCTGGCGGCGCTCTCGGGGGACGTGTCCTCCGCCAAGCGCGACCTCAAGGCGGCGCGGAAGCTCGATCCCGAGCTCGAGATCTACGAGCGCGTCGAGCGCGCCATGAAGCCGGCGCGGAGCTCCTGGTGGCGCTGGTAGCGACGCCGCGCACGTGAGCTCGGCGGACGGCCTGGAACGCGCCGCGCGCCCGGGGAGGACGCGGGGCATCGGCGTGGAGCTGTGGGAGCGCGCCACGGCCGATCGGTCGCGGGCCGGCCCGACGTTGTCGCGAGGGCTGCGAGAGGCCCGTGCGCTGCACTCCGTCGAGCGCCGCACGGTCCAGGAGGTGATCTTCGGCCTGATCCGCACCGAGCGAGGGCTGCGGGCCCTGGTCGGCGACGATCCGCTGGACGTCTGGCTTGGCCAGCTCGTGCTCTCGGGCCTGGATCCGAGCGTCGCGACCGAGGAGCGTCCGGGTCCGTGGGCGAGCCTGTGCGAGCGGTTCGAGGCCCTGCCGACGGCCCTGCGGCACTCCGTCCCCGACGCGCTGGCGGAACGGCTCGAGGCGCAGCTGGGTGGCGAGGAGGCCGAGGCGTTCTGGCAGGCCTCGGACCGGCGCGCGCCGATGGTGCTCCGCGCCCACCTGCGCCGCGCGGGGACCCGCCAGCGGCTGGAGGAGCGCCTGCGTCAGGAGGGGATCGAGACGACGCCGGTGGGGGCGCGAGGGCTGCGGGTCGAGGGCCGCGCCAACGTCGAGGGGAGCCGCGCGTACCGTGACGGGTGGTTCGAGGTGCAGGACGAGGGCAGCCAGCGCCTCGTGGACCTCGTGGGGGACGGCGGCGGGACGGTGCTCGACCTGTGCGCGGGTGCCGGGGGCAAGGCGCTGGCGCTCGCGGACCGTGGACACCGCGTGGTCGCCACCGACGTCCGGCCGCGGGCACTGGCCGAGCTCGAGCAACGCGCGAAGCGAGGCGGCGTGCGGATCGAGACCCTGCTGCTCCCCGACGACGCCGTCCCGGCCACGCTCGCCCGCCGGCGCTTCGACGTCGTGCTGGTGGACGCGCCCTGCACGGGGACGGGCGTGCTGCGGCGCAACCCCGCGGACCGCTGGCGCTGGAGCCCCGAGCGCACCTCGGAGCTGGCGGCGCTGCAGGGAACGCTGCTCGAGCGCGGGGCCTCGCTGGTCGGCCCCGGCGGGCGCCTGGTCTACGCCACCTGCTCGGTCGATCGGGCCGAGGACGAGGACGTCGTGCAGGCCTTCGTCGACGCCCATCCCGGGTGGGAGGTCGCGCAGAGCGTCCGCACCTGGCCCCAGCGGGACGGGACGGACGGGTTCTACGCCTGCGTGCTGACGGCGTCCACCAGCCGCTGAAGGTCGTCCTCGGCGTTGTAGAAGTGCGGCGAGGCGCGCAGCCGCCCGCGGCGGGCGCTCACGATCACGCCCTGCTCGCCGAGCCGCGTCGCCAGCTCCGCCGGGTCGCCCGCCCGCGGGACGAAGGTGAGCGCGCCCGACCGTGTCGCCGGGGCCTGCTCGCTCACGTCGTGGCCGGCGGACCGCAGCCGGTCGGCGAGCACGTCGTTCAGGCCCTGCACCCGCTCCCAGATCCGCGCGACGCCCACGTCGAGCAACAGGTCGATCGCGGCCCCCATCCCCGCGATGGCCGCGTAGCACAGGCTGCCCTCCTCGAACCGGGCGGCGTCCTCGCGAAGATCGAGCTCCACGCGGTCGAAGTTCAGCGCGTCCTTCGTGCTCCGCCAGCCGACGAGCACCGGGTCCAGCGGGGCGTCCTCGGACACGTACATCACGCCGATGCCCGCGGGCCCGAGCATCCACTTGTGGGCGTCCGCCGAGAGGAAGTGCACGCCGAGCGACTTCGCGTCGCACGGGATCAACCCGAGGCTCTGGATCCCGTCGACCGAGAGCAGCCACCCCCGGTCGCGGCAGAGCTGCCCGAGCGCCGCGAGGTCCGTGCGCAGGCCCGTGGCGTACTGGACGGTCGAGACCACGATCATCCGCGTGCGAGCGCAGGCCGCCGCCGCGAACGCGTCCGCCGTGACCCGGCCACCCGGCGCCGGCACCGTCCGCAGCTCGACGCCGCGCGAGGCCAGCCGCATCCAGGGGTAGACGTTGGAGGGGTACTCCTCGGTCGTCGCGCACAGCACCACGTCGCCGGGGCGCCAGTCGACGCCCGCCGCCACCAGTGACAGGCCGTGGGAGGTGTTGCGGACGAAGGTGAGCTCGGACGAGGAGCAGCCCACGAGCTCGGCGCTCCGCGACCGCACGCGCTCGACGCCCTCCTCCCAGCGCTCGATGTGCACCAGACCGTCGTCGCACTGGGAGCGGATCGCAGCGTGCATGGCCTCCACCACGGTCGTCGGCACGGGGCACAACCCGGCGTGGTTGAGGTACGCGTACCGGTCGGCGGCGGGGAAGAGGGAGCGGCGGGCGAGCAGGTCGTCGTGCATGGCGCCACCTATCCGGCGGGCGCGATACCGGTCCTCGATGTCCTGGTCCGACACCGCCGCCGGCTGGCTCGACGCCGCCGTGACCCACCGCCGCCAGGGCCGCGTCGGCCACGACCGGCGGGTGTCGGCGATGTCCGCCGAGGAGCGGCTGGCCCGGCTGACGGCGCTGCGGCAGGTCTATGCAGACCCCGCGCTCCTCGCGCCCGGCGCCTTCTTCCAGCCCGCCGCGCCGATCGCGCCCGACGCGACCCGGGTCCGCACGGCCCGCGGCCCGGCGCTCGACCTGTGCTGGCCCTCCACGAGCGTCCCGTTCGATCCCGAGGTGGGCGAGGCCTACGCCGCGGTCGCGTCGAACCGGACGGCCTGGGCGCGCCTGTTCCGAGCCGCCGAACGGCCCGGGTCCATCGTGGTGGTCGTCCATGGCTACGGTGCCGGTCACGTCCGCCTCGAGTCCGTGGTCTGGCCCGTGCGGCGGTGGCTGCGTGCGGGCGTCGACGTGGTGTTGCCCGCCCTGCCCTTCCACGCGCGCCGCGGCGAGCCCGGGCGGCTGCTGTCCCCGCGCTTCCCCGCCGCCGACGTCCGCTTCACGCACGAGGGCTTCCGCCAGGCCATCCACGATCTGCGCTGCCTGATCGGCTGGCTGCGCGCGGAGGGGCACGGCCCCATCGCCGTCGCGGGGATGTCGCTCGGCGGGTACACGACCGCGCTGCTCGCCACGCTCGACGACGACCTCGCGCGCATCGCGCTCGTCATCCCGCTCGCGTCGCTGGCCGACTTCGCACGCGACCGCGGGCGGCTGGGCGACGGGCCGCAGGTCTCCGCCCTGCACGAAGCGCTGGAGGCGGTGTACGCGCCCTCCAGCCCGCTCGCGCGCCCCCCACGGATCTCGGCGGACCGCGTCCGCGTCGTCGCCGCGCGCGGCGATCGGATCACCGGTGTGGAGCAGGCCCGGCGGCTCGCGGCCCACTTCGGCGTCGAGGCCGAGCTCGCGCCGGGGAGCCACCTCGTCCAGCGGCTCCCGTGGGCCTCCCTCGCCGACTGGCTCGATCCGCGACGCTGATCACTCGCACCAGGCCGCGGTCCCGGCGGCCTGCACGCAGACCTGCAGCGCCGTCGCGGTGTCGAGACCGGCGGAGCGCGCGTAGTCCAGCCACTCGCGGGCGTAGGTCTTCGTCTGCAGCCGGTGGTCCTCGGCGCGGGCCCGCGCGGTGGTGTCGCCGGACGCGACGCGCTCCTCGGCGGCGCGCCACAGCTGCTGCGAGGCCGCCGTGCGCGCCTTGTACAGGCCGTTCACGCGGGTGGTGTACGTCGAGCCGGTCCACACCGAGCGGTTCTCGAGCGCCACCTCGGACCAGCGCACGACCTCGGCCGCCCGGCCCGTGCCGGCCGAGGACAGGTGGATCGCGTACCGGTAGCAGAGGTCCGGGTCGGACTGGTCGATCTGCTCGAGGTGACGCTTGGCGAGCCCCTCCCAGGCGGTCTTGTCGCCCGCGTGCCAGGCGTTCGCCTGCTCGAGCAGCGAGATCTTCTTCCGGTCGGTCATCTTGTCGGCCGAACCCAGGCGACCCTCGAGACAGCCGAGCTGCTCGCTGGTGAGCCGCCCCAGGAGCGCCGTCGTCTCCAGGGCCCCCATGTCCGAACAGTCGTCCGGGAGACCCTGGGGCTCGGGCGGGACCACGGCCGGCTCGGGCTCCACGACGGTCCGCTCGGGCTCGGGCACGACCACGGCCTCGGGGGTGCCGCGTGGCTCGTCCGGCGGAGGCTCGCTCGTGCCCTGGGCCACGGGCTCGATCACCGGCTCGGGGGCCGCGAGCACCACCGCAGCGGGCTTGGTGGTGGGCCGCACCGGCGCAGGCGACGGCGCCTTGGAGGCCACGGGACGAGGTGCGGCGACCGTGGAGGTCGCGCTCGGGACCGCAGCCGCCGTCCCCGGGAGGTCCACGAAGGGCGAGAAGCTCGAGGAGGCACGCAGGTCGAACCAGTCCACGCGCAGATCGGCGCGCTGCGGCATCCCCTCGGCGTCCCGCTGGAGGTCGGGGTCGAGGTGCCCCTGGCCGACCGAGCACGCCATCCAGCCGTCCTGGCAGGGGAAGGCCGGGAAGGCCTCCGCGAACGAAGACCAGGACTGAGCGCTGGCGGCCGATGGGGCGAGCGCGAGCGCGAGCGACGTGAGCCAGACGGGCAGGTGGGTGCGGCGCATGGGACCTCCGGGTCCCGAACGAACACCGAGCTCGTCCCTTTCATTCCCGCCCGGTGACGACCGATCGCGCAGCGTGACACAAGGCGATCGCGCGGGGGCTCCGGATGCGGTGGTCCATGCGGTTGGCGACGTAGCCGATGCCCAGCTCCACGTCGGGGTCGGCCCAGCCGAGCGAGCCGCCCGCGCCCGGGTGTCCGAAGGCCCGCGGGCTCGACGAGAACAGGTGCGGCTCGTCCTTCACGAACCCCGAGGACCACCCGATCGGCTTCCGCAGCACGCGGTCGCGCGTCGTCCAGGACTGACGCCCGTGGATCGGACGGAGCGAGCTCGCGCGGACGAGCCGGACGCCGTCGAGCGTGCCGTCCGTCGCCAACGCCCCATAGAGCCGGGCCAGCCCCCGCGCGGTGGCGTGCGCGTTCATCCACGGCAGCTCGATCGCCTGCAGCTCGGGCTCGTTGAGCGCCTCGAAGCGCGCCCGGCCCATCGTGGGGTTGCGGAAGGCGCGGCCGGTGTCCGTGTCCCGCCGGATCACGCGCCGGAACACCCGCCCCTCGTTGGTCCGCCTCAGCAGCTCGGGGAGCTGGTGCCGCGGCGAGGGAGGGACGAGCGTGGCCGGCGTGGCGAGCGCGTCCGGGCGCCCGAGGGCGAGCTCGAGCCCGGTCGGCCCGGCGATCTCGGAGGCGAGGAAGGCGCCGAGCGTGCGCCCGGTGAGCCGCCGGAACAGCTCGGCGGTGTACAGCCCCCACGAGCAGGCGCCGTAGCCCTGGTCGGTGTCCGGCTCCCAGAGCGGCACCTGGCTCACGAGCGCGTCGTGGACGCGATCGGGCGCGTCGCGCACGTCACGCAGCGTCAGCGGGCGGTCGATCGCCGAGAGGCCGGAGCGGTGGCAGAGGAGCTGCCGCACCGTGATCCGCTCCTTGCCGTGCCCCCGCAGCTCGGGCCAGGACTCGCTCACGGGCGCGTCGAGGTCCACCTGACCGCGGTCGGCGAGCAGGAGGAAGCAGGTGGCGACGAGACCCTTGGTGGCGGAGAACACGATCCCGGGGGTGTGCTCCGTCCAGCGACGTCCGCTCCGCGCGTCCGCCGTGCCCGCCCAGAGGTCCACGACGACCTCCCCGCGATGCACGACCGCCACCGCGGCCCCGAGCTCCCCCCGCGAGCGGAAGTTCTCGACGAACGCGTCCCGTACGGGCTCCCAGCCCGCGCTCACCGTCCCCTCCGGCGTCATGGCCACTCCTGCGGGGGGCAGGATAGCCGGCGCGGCGGAGGGGTGATGGACGACGCGGACCGACGCTACCTGGAGGAGGCCTTCGACCACTGGATCCGGTCCGGGTACGGCCTGGAGTCGCTGCCGGACGAGATCGAGGAACGGGCGGAGGACCTGGTCGGTCCGCTCGCGCCCGAGGACCTCGCCTGGCTGGAGGGCTTCGTGGCCGACGGTGTGGCGGCGCAGCGCGAGCGCGAGGCCTCCTGGGGCGACGCCGATACAATCAACGACCTCCTCGACGAAGCTTTTGCAGAGCTGATCGACGACGGCATCGTGGCGCTGCAGAACGCCGGCTTCACGATGTCCGAGGGCTGGGAGGACGTGCAGGAGGCCCGTCGGGACGTGCCCGAGGCGCACGGCGCCGTCTTCTGGCACGGCCAGGACACCGAGCGCGGCGTGCGTGGTGAGGGGCTGATGCTCGCGTTCGGCTCGTTCACGATGGGGGACGAGCACGAGGCCGCGAGCCTCGCGATCGCGCGCCAGGTCTGCGACGTCCTGCGCAAGCACGGCGTCGAGGTGTCCTGGTCGGGCTCGCTGAACGAACGGATCCGCGTCGCTCCGTTCGAGTGGCGGAAGCGCTCGACGGCGGGATAACCCTGGGGACCCCTCCGGAGGACTCCGAATGCGCCCCATCCTGTCCACGCTTCCTCTGGTCCTCGTCGCCTGCGGCCAGTCCGGTGTCGGTGACCCCGTCCAGATCGATCCCAGCGCGCCGTTCGAGCTCGAGGGCACGGTCTACGAGAACCAGGAGACCTTCGTGGAGAGCGGCCGCCGCTGCGGCTCCGAGCTCACGGACCTTCAGCTCGCTGCCTACGAGGCGCAGCTCGTGCGCGACCACGTCCTCCCCGACCCGGCCGCGAAGGGCAAGCCCGGCGGTGGCGGCGGGACGCCCCCGACCCCCACGGTGACGGGCGGCACGATCAACGTCTACTTCCACGTGATCACGAACGGCAACCAGGGGAACCTCTCGGCCGCCGAGATCGGCGACCAGATGGACGTGCTGAACGCGGCGTACGCGTCGACCGGCTGGCAGTTCCGCCTGGTGGGCACGGACTACACCGACAACGCCTCCTGGTTCTCCATGGGGTACGGCTCCTCGGCCGAGTCGCAGGCGAAGGCCGCGCTGCGTCAGGGCACGGCGGACGACCTGAACCTGTACACGGCGAACCTCGGCGGCGGCCTGCTGGGCTGGGCCACCTTCCCGATGGACTACGCCAGCAACAACAGCCGCGACGGCGTGGTCATCCTGTACAGCTCGCTGCCGGGTGGCTCGGCCGCGCCGTACAACGAGGGCGACACGGCGACGCACGAGGTCGGCCACTGGATGGGGCTGTACCACACGTTCGAGGGCGGCTGTCGCGACGGAGACGCGGTCACGGACACCTCCGCCGAGCGCAGCGCGGCCTACGGCTGCCCGACCGGCCGGGACTCCTGCCGCGGCGGCGACATCGACCCGATCGAGAACTTCATGGACTACACCGACGACTACTGCATGGACTCGTTCACGTCGGGCCAGGACGCCCGGATGGACGCCATGTTCTCGACCTACCGCTACAACCAGTAGGTCTGTCAGAAGGTCCGGGTGAGCTCGCCCAGCGGAGGCGGGAGGGTCAGGGTGTTGCGGTCCGGCGAGACCGTGAGCTGCATCACCCCGACGGCACGCGGGCCGGTCGTGGCGCCGATCGCCAGCGAGCCCGCCGTCCCGTCGAAGTGTCCGAACACCGGGAGCGTGCTGGGCCCGACGATCGCGGTTCCGGTGATGCTCCCTTCGCCGCGGTCCCACAGGTAGAGCGTCGCCGCCGGCGAGGTGAAGCGACCGGACAGGGACGTGGTCTCGGTGAGCGCGGGCATGTCGAGCCGTCGGATCTCGTCCAGGTCGCGGTCGAGGACGTAGAAGGCGCCGGGAGCGCCAGGGATCGCCACGATGCCCTGGAGGTTGGTGACGCCCGCTCCGAGGTGGAACCGGAACTGCGGGATCCCCTCGAACGACACCACCGACACGTCGCCCGAGCGGTTGTCGACCAGGGCGAAGTTCCCCGTGCCACGCTGCCACGCGACGTCCTGCAGGTCGGTGCTCGCGGCGAACAGCCAGGGTCCGGCGCTTCGCGAGTACACCAGGTTGCAGGCGGTGTCCACCAGGTACCAGTCCATGGTGGTGAACGCGTTGGTGAGGGCGATGAGATCGAGCTCGGGCAGGTAGTCGACCCCGGAGAGGTTCATGCTGACCGGAGACGGGACCTTGCACACCGACGTCTCCACCCCGGTCGTCGCGTCGAAGAAGTGGAGGTCGTCCGAGCTGTTGTCCCCCACCACGATCTCGTTGGTCAGGTCGATCCACGCCACGTCGGTCGCGCTCCCGACCCCTGCCGGGTAGAGCGAGATCTGGTCGACGGTCGCACAGGTGTCGGGGTCGACGATGTTGATCGCGTCATCGATCGTGTCGACGTAGACGATGTTCCCGGTCACCGTGTCGAGCCCGATGCCGGTGGCGTCGGTCGACGACTGAGCGGTGGTCGAGCACACCGGTCTGAGGGTGCCGCGGGTGTCCACCCGGCTCAGGTGGGAGCCGGCGACCTTCAGCCGCGCGGTGTCGGGATCCCACGCCACCCCCGCCGGGGTCCCCTGCCCGATGGCGGAGAGGTCGACCGTGTCGATCGGTGCCCCCAGGACGTCGACGCTGGCCATCACCTCGTTCGACGCGTCGAGCAGCAGCCAGGCGTCGAGGTCGGGCCGGTAGCCGATCGTCGCCGGGTCGGTGATGCCGAGGCCGGCGATGGAGAACTGGAACCCGAGCTCGCAGGCCGCGACGCCGATCCGCCTCCGGACGACGTAGACCATGGCCTGGTCGTGGTCGAGGACGGCCCACGCCTCCTTCTCGGGGTGATAGGCGACGCCGACCGGCGAGGTCACGCCGACCGCGGCGAGATCGCACTGACCGGCAGGCGAGCCGCTGATGTTGGTGAGGTAGAGCTCGAGGTCGGTGGCGTCGACGATGCCGTAGGCGCCGTGATCCGCGTCGAAGCCGATGCCGGTCGGATCACCCGCGCCGAGGCCCGCGGTGTCGAAGCTCGACCGGAGCTGACAGGTGTCGTAGACCGTGTAGACCTGGGTGTCCTGGTGGGACAGGACCGCGTTCCCGTACCCCGGTCGCACCACCAGCCCGACGGCGTCCGGAGCCACGGTCGTCAGGTCGCAGACCGACTCCTCCAGCGCGACGTGGGGGATGGCGCTGGCGTCGGCGGAACCGAGCGCGACCAGGACGATGGCGGCGCGACGGGCAGTGCGGACGGACCGGTTCATCGGGTCACCAGGCACGGGTGAGCGTCCCCACCGGTGGGGGCGCGATCAGGGTGGTGTGATCGAGGGAAGCGGTGATCGGGAAGCCGACCGCGCCACCCGTGGTGGTGAGGGTGCCGATGGACAACGTGCCCGTCGCACCGACGATCTCACCGAACACCGGGTAGGTGTCGCTGCCCACGAAGGCGGTCCCGGTGACGCGGCCCTCCCCCCGGTCCCACAGGTAGAGGGTGGCGGTGGCGGAGGTGAAGCGTCCCGACCACGAGGTGGTCTCGCTCATGGCCGGCATGTCGAGCCGCTCGACCTCGAGGAGCGCGTAGTCCACGAGGTACCACCGCTGTGCGTCGCCGGGGACCGCCACCAGGCCCCGCGCGTCGTGGACGCCGACCGACGCCAGGTCGAAGCGCCGCAGGAGCGACCCTTCGAACGACAGCTGCAGCAGGTCGTCCGAGCTCAGCTCCGTGACAACGAACGTGCCCGTGCCCCGGTGCCAGGCCAACCCCTCGAGGTGGATCGAGCCGCCGTGGACGTAGGGCCCTGCCCCACGGGCGTGGATCGGACGGCACGTTCGGTCAGCCAGGAACCAGCTCGCGTCCGATCGGCGACTGGAGACCGCGATCAACCCGAGCTCGGGGAGCGCGTCGAGCCCCGAGATCTCGAACGTGAACGGGAAGGTGCACTGGCCGCGCGAGGCCCCGGTGGTGGCGTCGAAGAAGTACAGGTGGTCGGTGTCGTCGCCCACCACGTACTCGTTCGTGGGCTCGAGGTACGCGAGCCCCGTCGCCGTCCCCACGCCGGGGGTGGCGATCCGCGTGACCTGCGCGCAGGTGTCCGGATCCATGACGTAGATCCAGTCCTGGATGCCGGCCACGAAGGCGAGGTCGCCGGTGGACGCGTTCACGGCGAGCCCGGTGGGCTCTCGCGAGGTGAACCCCGAGGTCGAGCATCCGGGCTCGATGGTTCCTCGGATGTCCAGCGGTTGGAACCGATCGCCGTCGATGATCAGTCGGTCGCGGACGGGATCCATCGCGAGGCCGATCCGCCCGTTGCTCGTGGCGGTGGTGGGCATCGTGTCCACCACCACGCCCGCGGTGGTGGTGAAGTAGATCTGCTCCGTCTCCATGTCGTAGATCAGCAGCTGATCGGCCACGGGATCCCAGGTGATGTCCTCTGGCCCCGTCGACCCGAACGCGCTCGTCTGGAACGTGCCGACCGCGGCGCAGGTGCCGCCGGCGAGCTGGGTGTCGTCGATCAGGTAGACCCGGTCCCGGACGTTGTCGGTGACGGCGTACACACCGGCGGTCGCGTCATAGGCGATCCCGGTCGCAGAGGTCGCCCCCAGGGCGGCGAGATCACACCGGCCGACCAGGGTCCCGGTGGCGGTGACGAAGTAGACCTCGTCGTCGGTGGCGTCCACCAGGGCATATCGGCCGGCCGCCTCGTCCCACGCGATCCCCTGCACGTCGTCGGCGCCGAACGCGGTGGTGTCGAAGGCCGGACCGACCGGCACACAGTCGGCATCGAACGTCTGGACCTGGTCCCGGAGGCCCGACGCGAGGGCATAGCCGACGCCCGGGCGCCACACCAACGCGTTGGGTTCGCCGCTCCAGCCCGTCGTGCAGTGCGGCTCCTCGATCAGGACCCGGGTGGATCCCCAAGCGGGACCGCTCCAGAGCACCCACCCGACGACGACGACTGGTGGCAACGAAACCTCCCGAGCGGGAGGATACGCCAACCCGTCAGTGGATCGGCGAGAGATCCGCCCAGTTGGGCCCCGCCTCCACCCCGACCCGCAGCGGCACCGCCAGGGCGAACGCCGTCCGCATCGCGTCCGCGGCCACGCTCGCAGCGGTCTCGAGCGACGGTGTGGCGACCTCGAACAGCACCTCGTCGTGCACCTGGACGAGCGGGGTGGCGTCGAGCCCGGCCGCGCGCAGGGCCTGATCCGCCCGCAGCAGCCCCCGCCGCGACACGTCCGCCACCGAGCCCTCCAGGGCCGCCCGGCGCGCCATGCGCTCGGCGTAGGCCCGCAGCATCGGATCCCCGGACCCGAGCCCGCCGACCCGCCACACCCGGCCGGCGAGCGTGGTCGTGAAGCCGTCGGCGCGCACCCGCTCGAGCTCGGCGTCCTGGAAGGCGCGGACCCCGGCGTAGTGGGCGTCGAAGCGCTCGATCCACTCCCTCGCCTGCTGCGCCGACACCCCGAGCTGCTGGGCGAGCGCGCTCGGTCCCTGCCCCGCGAACGTCGCGAAGTTCACGACCTTCCCGAGCTGGCGCTGGTCGTCGTCGATCGCGTCGATCGGCAGGCCGAGCACCGCGGACGCCGTGATCCGGTGCAGGTCGTCGCCGCGGGTCAGGGGCCCGACGAGCGCCGGGTCGCCCGAGAGGTGGGCGAGGACGTAGAGCCCGAGCTGCTGGTAGTCGACGGAGAGCAGCGCGAACCCCTCGGGCGCGACGAACGCGCGTCGGATGCGCGCCATCTCCTCCGTGCGCCCCGGGACGCGGCCCAGGTCGGGCTCGGTCGCGACGAGGCGCCCCGAGAACGAGCGCGCCGGGTGGAAGGTGGCCCGCAGCCGCCCGTCAGGGTCGACGTGCTTCGGCAGCGACGCCACCCAGCCGTCGCGGAGGCGCTGGAGCCGCCGCCAGGCGAGGACGGGCGCGATGACCGGGTGGTGCTCGACGAGCCGCTCGAGCACGTCGCTCGCGGTGCTGTAGCCGGTGCGGGTCCGGGAGAGGACGGGCAGCCCGAGCTCCTCGAACAACACGGCCCCCAGCTGCTGGGTGGAGGACAGCAGGAACGGGTGGCCGACGAGCCGGTGGATCTCGGCCTCGATGCGGTCCATGGACGCCTGGAAGTCCGCGCCGACCTCCGCCAGCCGGTCGAGGTCCACGAGCATGCCACGGAGCTCCATCCGCACCAGTGTCTCGCACAGCGCCAGCGCCTCCGCGAGCGCCTCGCCCGGGACCGCCGGGGCGAACGAGCGCCACAGCGAGCCCACCGTGTCCGCCAGCGCGCAGCACGTCGTCGCGTCGGGCGAGGAGGGCTCGGGCACCGGCCGTCGCAGGCGGGCGCGAGCGACGGGGGCCAGGTCGTGGGGCGCGCGACCCGCCGGATCGAGCAGGTGCGACGCGATCGCCGTGTCCCCGACGACCCCGCGCACCGTGACGCCGAGCCGAGCGAACGCGGCCACGACCGCGAGCGCCTCGTGCCCCACCTTGGGCCGCGCCTGATCCTCGAGCCACGCCCGCAGCGGCTCGGCGCCCAGCCGATCGACGGGGACGAAGAACGCCTCGCCCGCCCGACCGGAGACGGCGAGCCCGCGGAGCACCCCACGCGGGGGCGACCCCTCGAGCCAGGGATGGAGTGCGGTCACCCGGTCGCCGAGGGACGCCAGCGCCACCTCCACCGCCTCGGGCGTGTCGCAGGTCGCGTAGGACGGCGCGGGCTCGTCGGGGTCGGGCTGGAGCAGGGAGTAGAACCCCGCGTCCGCGTAGGCCGCGTTCAGCGCCGCGATCGACGGGCGGACGTAGGCGAGCTCCTCGAGCGGGACGGGTGCCTCGGTGCCGACGAGCCACGCGATGCGCTGCTGGGCCCGGGCCTCCGCGACCCCCGCCCGCAGCGCCTTGCCCGAGCGCCCCTCCACCGCGTCCGGGTCCGCGAGGGCGGCGTCGAGCGAGCCGTGCGCCTCGAGCAGGTCGACGGCCCCCTTGGCGCCGATCCCCTTCACGCCCTTCAGCGTCCCCTCGTCCCCCACCAGCGCGAGCCAGTCCGCGACCTGCTCGGGCGGCACGCCGAACCGCTTGCGGACGATCGGGGGGGTGTACCGGACGCGCTTGAACCCGTCGAGCCACCACACCCGGTCGCTCACGAGCTGGGCGAACCGCTTGTCGCTCCCCACCACCACCACGTCGTCGCCGGCCGCCAGCGCCGCCCTGCAGGTCGCGGCGATCGCGTTCGCGGGATCGGGGTCCGCGACGACCCGGATGCCCTGGGCGGCGAGCAGCGCCACGAGCGCCTCGTCCGCGTCCGGCGCCACGAACGCGGCCGCGCGATCGGGGGTCTTGTACGACAGCCCCTCCAGCACCGCGCCCACCACGCCGCGCAGGGCCTGCTCGGGCTCCGGGGAGACGACGAGGCCGCGCGCGAGCAGGTCGGATCCGCTGACGAGGAGGGTCCGCATCGCCACGGGACGCAGGCTACACCGGGCCTTCCACCGGCACCAGCCCGGACGCGCGTTGACAGCGCCACGCCCGCGAGGCATCCTGGGCTTCGATTGAAAATGATTTTCATTTTCTACGGAGAGGCGGCGATGGCAGCGCGCTGGCGAGCGGAGATGACCCTGGTGGGTGGCCTGGCCGGGCTCGCCCTGACCCGATCCATCGCCTGCGGGACCGGCGGACCGGCGGAGGTCGATCCGGACGTGGCCGCGCTCCTCGCGGACTTCGGTCCCCTGGTGGTGATCCCCGCCGTCGAGCGGGCGACGACCAGCGCGAGCGCCCTGCAGATCGCGATCGACGACTGGGCTGCGGCCCCCTCGGACGACGACGCCCGACAGGCCGCGCAGCAGGCCTTCCTCGAGGCCGTGGGCGCCTGGGAGCCGCTGGAGATGGCGCAGGTCGGGCCCGCCGCCAGCTCGCTCGACGCCGTGGGCGGCCAGGACCTGCGCGACGAGATCCTGTCCTACCCCACGGTCAACGCCTGCCGCGTCGACCAGCTGACGGCGGAGGGGGCGTACGCGCAGCCCGCGTTCTTCGAGGAGAACCTCGTCACCTCGCGCGGGCTCGACGCCCTCGACCGGCTGCTGTTCGCCGACGACGTCGCCAACGCCTGCGGCGAGGAGATCGACATCAACGTCGAGGGGACCTGGACCGCGCTCGGCTCGGACGAGATCCGGGCCCGCCGCGCCGCGTACGCGTCCGTCCTCGCCCACCGGCTGGTCGAGGACCTCGGCCGGCTGTCGGACGCCTGGGTCGCGGACGACTTCGCGGGGCAGCTGGCCGCCGCCGGTGGCGAGGGCTCCCCGTACGACACGGCCGACCAGGCGCTGCAGGACGTGTTCGGCGCCCTGTTCGCCCTCGAGACCTCCACCCAGGACCGCAAGCTCGGTCGCGTGCTCGGCCTGCGCGACTGCGACGCCGCCACCTGCCCCGAGGACACGCTGCTCCCCTGGTCCGGCGCCTCGCAGGACTGGATCGTCGCCGACCTCGCCGGCTTCCGCGTCGCGTTCACCGGGGGCGAGGGCGCCGGCCTCGACGACCTGCTCGCGGCTCGGGGCCACCAGGACGTCGTGGACGAGCTGCTCCTCGCGCTCGACGGAGCGGACGCCGCCGCCGCCGCGCTCGCGCTGCCGGTCGAGGAGGCCGCCGACAGCGACCCTGCCACGGCGCTCGCGCTGCACACCGCGATCACCGCGGTCACGGAGATCCTCGAGACCGACGTCGCCACGATCCTGACGCTCCAGCTGCCCACGGAGGTCGCTGGCGACAATGACTGAGGCGCTCCGGGCCGTGCTGGAGACCCTGGCGGAGCCCCTCACGAGCCCCGCCAGCCGCACGTTCGCGCCCTGGCTCGCGCTGACGCTCGCGATCGCCGCCGGCCACCACCTCCTCCGCGGCGGACGGGTCGGCGAGCTCGCGGAGGCCGTGCTGCCGGCGCGGATCCGGCGTCACCCGTCCGCCCGCCTCGACCTGCAGCTGCTCGTCGTCCGCCAGCTCCTCGGGCTCACGCTCGCGACGGGGATCCGCGCCGGCGGCGCGCTGTGGGTCGGGACCACGCTCGCGCTCACGCTCGACGACCGGCTGGGCGTCCCCTCCCTGCCCACGCCGCCCGCGGCCCTGCTGACCCTCGGGTACAGCGTCGCCCTGTTCGTGGCCTGGGACGCCAGTCGTTTCCTGCTCCACCGCTGGATGCACACCGTGCCCGCGCTGTGGCAGGTGCACCAGGTCCACCACAGCGCCGAGGTGCTCACCCCCCTCACCTTCCACCGCGTCCACCCGCTCGAGTCCGTGCTCTACGGCCTGCGCGGGCTGCTCGTGGACGGCGGCATGGCGGGGCTCGCGTTCTGGCTGTTCCGCGGGCAGGCGACGCCCTGGACGCTGCTCGGCGTCCACGGGATCGGGCTGATCGCGAGCGCCGCGACCGGCAACCTGCGCCACAGCCACGTCTGGCTGCGCTTCCCGGCGCCCGTCGAGCGCTGGCTGCTCTCCCCCGCCCAGCACCAGCTCCACCACAGCGCGGACGCCGCCGACCACGACACCAACTACGGCACCTGGCTCGCCGTCTGGGACCGCCTGGCGGGCACGTTGCGGCTCGCGGGCCCCACGCCTCCCGCGGCCTTCGGCGTCGTCGGCGCCAACCACGAGCCCGACGACCTGCTCGGCGCGCTGATCGGCCCCCTCCGCGGCTGGCGCCGGGCGCTGCTCCCCGCGCTGCTGCTGCTGCTGCCGGTGGTGGCGCGCGCGGAGGATGCCGACGGGGACGAGGAGGACGAGGAGGACGAGGCCGCCTACGAGATCGTGGTCACCGACGAGGCCGGTGTGCCGCGGGTGGCGGGCTCCGCGCACGTGGTGAGTGAGGAGGAGCTCCAGCGCTACGGGTACACCGACATCCAGAAGGTGCTGGGTCGCGTCCCGGGCGTCTACACCCGCGGCGAGGACGGCTACGGCCTGCGTCCGAACATCGGGCTGCGCGGGGCCAACAGCGATCGGAGCTCCAAGATCGCGCTGATGGAGGACGGGATCCCGCTGGCGCCCGCCCCCTACGCAGCGCCCGCGGCCTACTACTTCCCGATGACCCAGCGGATGGTGAGGGTGGAGGTCTACAAGGGCCCCGCCGCCATCCAGTACGGTCCCCAGACCATCGGCGGCGCGGTCAACGTCCTCACCCGCGCGACGCCCCGCGGCCCGGACGGCGCGGTGGACGTGGCGCTCGGGCAGTACGCCATGGCGCGGATGCACGCCTGGGCGGGCACCGGCAACCGGACCTGGGGGCTGCTGGTCGAGGGCACCCACCTGTCGACCTCGGGCTTCAAGGAGCTCGACGACGGCGGGCCCACCGGCTTCGTGCGCCAGGACGCCGTGCTCAAGGTCCGGCGCAGCGACGGCGAGCGCGTCCGCAGCACGCTCGAGCTCAAGCTCGGGTACGGGCGGGAGGCGTCGGACGAGACGTACCTCGGGCTGTCGCTCGACGACTTCGAGCAGACGCCGTACCGCCGCTACGCGGCCTCCCAGGACGACCACATGGCCTGGAACCGGACGCAGGAGGAGCTCACCTGGCGGCTCGTCCTCGGGCCTCGCGTCGAGCTGCGGTCCGCGGTCTGGCACCACTGGCTCGGCCGGACGTGGACCAAGTTCAACCGGTTCGCGGGCGGACCCGACGTGCACGACCTGCTGCTCGCGCCGGCCGCCGGCCAGGCCGCGGTCTACCAGGCGATCCTCGGTGGCGAGGAGGACTCGCTCACGGAAGACCAGGTGCTGCTCATCGGCACCAACGACCGTACCTTCCACTCGGGCGGCGCGCAGACCACCGGACGCTGGCTGGTGCCCGGCGAGCACGTGTCCAACGAGCTCGACGCGGGGGTTCGCTACATGCGCGACGACGTCGTGCGGGTCCACACAGAGAACCCCTTCGCGATGACCGCGGGCGACCTGCTCGCGACCGGTGGTCCCACCGAGACCGTGCTGGACGCCCACACCCGCGCGGACGCGCTCGCCACCCACGTCCAGGACGACCTGCGGCTCGGCGTCTTCCACCTCATCCCCGGCGCGCGCCTGGAGTGGATCACCACCGCCGCGGGGACCACCGCCACCGGCCCGATCGATCCCATCGGCCGCGTGGTCTTCCTGCCGGGCTTCGGGACCTTCGTGGAGCCCGTCGACCGCCTGGACCTGTTCGCCGGGGTCCACCGCGGCTTCTCGCCGGTGCCGCCCGGGCAGCCCGCCGACGCCCGGCCCGAGTCCAGCACCGCGTGGGAGCTGGGGGTCCGCGCGACGCCCGGCGAGACGCACCTGGAGCTCGTCGGCTTCCTGTCGGACTACGACAACCTCACGGGCCAGTGCACCCTGTCCGGCGGCTGCACCGACGGCCAGCTGGACACGCAGTTCGACGGAGGAGCGGCGCTCGTCGGCGGGCTCGAGGCGGTCGCCGAGCAGCGGCTGCACCTCCCCGCACGGCTCGGGCTGCTGCTCTCGGGCTCGTGGACCTGGACCGAGACGCGCTTCCAGACCGACTTCGTGTCCGAGTTCCCGCAGTTCGGCACCGTGGTCGCGGGCGACCAGCTCCCCTACGTCCCCGAGCAGCAGGGGGGCGGCCAGATCGTGCTCGAGCACCCGATCGGCCGGCTCTCCGTCGCGAGCACCGCCCGCAGCGCGATGCGCGACACGGCCGGCCAGGGGGAGATCCCGACGACGGAGCGGATCCCGCCGGTCTGGCTGGTCGACGTCGCCGCCGAGGCCCACCTCTCGCCGCTCGTCGCCGCCTACGGCCAGGTCACGAACGTCACCGACCGCCGCACCATCGAGTCCTTCCGCCCCTTCGGCGCACGACCCGTCGCGCCGCTGCAGGCCATGGTCGGCATCAAGGTCGGCCCGGCCACGCCCACCCATTGAATATGAAAGTCGATTTCACTGGAGGAACCATGATCCGCAACCTGATCCCGCTCCTGTCCCTGGTCGCCTGTGGCGGCGGCGCCGGTCTGCCCGAGGCCACCGACGCCGAGGAGGCCGCGCTCGCCCTCGTCGGTGGGAGCGCGTCCGGCGCGGCCGAGCAGGTCTCCGAGGACGGCCACGACCTGTGGGAGGTGATGGTCACGATGGACAACGGTGCGGAGCTCGAGGTGCTGCTCTTCGTGGACGACGGAGCTCTGTTCGAGGTCAAGGACACGACGGGCCCCTTCGACTACGACACGCTCGACCCGCTGCCGGGCCAGCTCACCTACGCCGAGGCCCGCGACATCGCGATGGGCGAGGTGGCCGGCGACCAGGTCGCGTGGGAGGTCAAGTACGACGACGGGCCCTACTTCTACGAGTTCTACATCCGCGAGGCCGGCGACCAGCTCTTCGAGATCAAGCTCTGGGCCGAGTCGGGCGAGGTGTTCGTGGTCGAGGGCAAGGACGAGATCGACTGACGCCGTGAGGATGGCGCAGGGATCGCAGACTCCGAACCCGCGTTGCATTCGGGCCACCTTGCCCGGCCATCCCCACCGGCGTGCACGCCCCGTGTTGCATTCGGGCCACCTTGCCCGGCCATCCCCACCGGCGTGCACGCCCCGTGTTGCATCAGGGCCACCTTGCCCGGCCATCCCCACCGGTGTGCACGCCCTGTGTTGCATCGGGGCCACCTTGCCCGGCCATCCCCGGTCGTGGGCAACAACGGCGGAGGCAAGTGGGGTCGGATGCAACCGAACACGCTGGTCCGCGGACGGTCAACGCTTCGCCCACCACGAAACCCCAGCTTCCATCGTGGCGGCAGCGCCCAGATGTTGCATAGGAGGCACCTTGCCTCCCGCCGCGTTGCATCGGGGCCACCTTGCCTGGCCATCCCCACCGGCGTGCACGCCCCGTGTTGCATTGGGGCCACCTTGCCCGGCCATCCCCACCGGCGTGCACGCCTTGTGTTGCATCGGGGCCACCTTGCCCGGCCATCCCCACCGGCGTGCACGCCCCGCGTTGCATCGGGGCCACCTTGCCCGGCCATCCCCGGTCGTGGGCAACAACGGCGGAGGCAAGTGGGGTCGGATGCAACCGAACACGCTGGTCCGCGGATGGTCAACGCTTCGCCCACCACGAAACCCCAGCTTCCATCGTGGCGGCAGTGCCCATCTGTTGCACAGGAGACACCTTGCCTCCCGCCGCGTTGCATCGGGGCCACCTTGCCCGGCCATCCCTGGCGTGATGCACCGCCCTTGTTGCATCGGGGCCACCTTGCCCGGCCATCCCCACCGGCGTGCACGCCCCGCGTTGCATTCGGGCCACCTTGCCCGGCCATCCCCAGCGTGATGCACCGCCCTTGTTGCATCGGGGCCACCTTGCCCGGCCATCCTCGCAGGTTGGAGCCGGCGGCCGCCGGGGTCGGGAGCGGGAGCGGGAGCGGGAGCGGGAGCGGGTTGGCGCGGCTACCGGTTGGGGAAGCTGCCCGCCGTCCTCGCGTCGACCACCTTCCGGCCGGTCGCGGACAACGTGCGGGCCGCCGCTGCGCTGCGAGCGCCGCTCCGGCAGTAGACGATGATGGTCTTGTCCGCGGGCAGCTCGCTCATCCGCGCGGCGATCTGGTCGACGGGGATGTTCAGCGCGCCGGCGACGTGCCCCGAGGCGAACTCGGCCGGGCTGCGCACGTCGACCACGACGGCCCCCTTGAGGAGCTCCTCCTCGACGAGCTCGCTCACGTCCGGGCCGCGGTTCATGCTGCGCACCACGAAGCCGAACACCAGCGCGCCGACGCCCGCCACGAGCAGCCCGGAGATCATTCCCTGGTCCACCGTGCCCTCAGCCCGCGAACGAACGCTGGAAGAGCGCCTCGATCGCGGCCTTGCCGTCGTCCGTGAGATACCGCGTGCCCGTGCCGCAGATGTGCGTCGCGGTGATCACGGGCGTGCCTGCGGCCCAGGTGCTCCCGTCCCAGCGGAACCAGTCGCGGCGCTGCTGGTCGTAGACCCAGAGCTCGCGGTGCCAGATGCGCGCGAGCTCGACGGACCAGCCGGTGCCACCGACCACGGTCCCGTCCTCCTGGATCGCGCCCACCACGAACACCTGCTGCGAGCGGCTCACCATGTGCCAGAGCGTCTGCAGGACCGAGCGGATGAGGCCACCGCGGTCGCTGTACGTCCGGTTCAGGCGCTTGCTCACGTACGTCAGGCTCACGTCGCCCATCGCGAGCTCGCGGGGGGACAGCTCGTAGCGGCCGCGCGACCGGATCTGGAGGTGCCCGTCGAAGGTGAAGTTCACCTCGTGCACGCCGGCGCGCTCGGCGGACTCGCCGAAGGCCACCTCCGCACCGAAGGCACCCCCGCTGTACAGCGTGCACTCCTGGGCGGAGGCACGCACCGGCGCCTCGGGGGCCGTCTGCCCGGCGACCATCAGGGAGCCGGCGTCCAGCAGGAGCTCGGTGGTTCCACCGGGGCCCTGGGCGGTCAGCTTCACCAGCGAACCCGCGGGCTCGAGCCGCGCCAGGCGGGCCGCGCGCTCCGCGACCTCGGGGGGCGCCGGATCGGGCGAGCGGACGGAGACCCACACCGCGAGCTGACGTTCGACGGCGAGCGCCGCCAGCGCGGGCAGGTGCGCGGAGACGGCGGACCAGCCGTCCAGCCCGTCGACCACGAGCAGCTCCGGGAGGAACTGCGCGGCGTCCACGAGGACCTGGAGGTTGCGCTTCACGGCGGACACGTCGAACGGGCGGCCGTGGAAGCTGTGGATCATGCGGTGCCGCTCGACGCGGACGGTCGCGTCGGGCACGCGGCAGCGGTCGCCGATCGCGCGCATGACCTCGTCGTAGTGGGCGCGCGCGTGATCGACGGTGTCCAACAGGGACACGTGGAGCACCGACCGGCCGCGCAGCAGCGCCTCGAGGGCGACGTGCACCAGCAGCGTCGTCTTGCCCGTGCCGGGTCGGGCGACGATGACCCCGACCTGGCCGACCGCCAGCCGGGCGCCTTCCGCGACGAGCGGGGCGACCGGGCTGCCTGCGTAGAGCTCGGACATGACGACTCCGGGGAAGCGCTACTTGCGCTTCTTCTCCTGCTCTTCCTGGTACTTCGCGATGAGCTCCTTGCTGACGCCTTCGGGGACCCGGGCGTACTTGCAGAACTCCATCGTGAACTCGGCCTTGCCCTGGGTCGCGGACCGCAGCGCCGTCGAGTACCCGAACATCTCGGAGAGCGGGACCTCGGCGTCCACCTGGGTGAAGCCCTCCTCCTCGGTCGAGCCGACGATCACGCCGCGGCGACCCATCAGGGTGCCGACGATCGCGCCGTGGAACTCGGCGGGGCCCTCGACCTGCACGGTCATGAGCGGCTCGAGGATGCAGGGGCCGGCCTTGTTGTACGCCTCGCGGAAGGCGCCGCGACCGGCGAGCTGGAACGCGATGTCGGACGAGTCGACCGCGTGGAACGAGCCGTCGTTGATGGTCATCTTCACGCCGGTGACTGGCGCGCCGATGAGCTGGCCCTTCTCGAGCATGGCCTGGAAGCCCTTGTCACAGCTCGGGATGAACTCGCGGGGGATGACACCGCCGACGATCTTGTCGTCGAACTCGTAGTGCTTGCCCTCCTCGAGCGGCTCCATGAAGCCCGCGACGCGACCGTACTGACCCGAACCACCCGTCTGCTTCTTGTGGGTGTAGTTGAAGTCGGCGCGCTTGGTCACGGTCTCGCGGTACGCCACGCGGGGCGGCGAGGACTCGACGGGCACCTTGTACTCGCGACGCATCCGCTCGAGGTACACGTCGAGGTGGAGCTCGCCCATGCCGGAGATGATGGTCTCACCGGTCTCGGGGTCGGACGACACGCGGAAGGTCGGGTCCTCCTTGGAGAACCGGGCCAGCGCCTTGGACAGGTTCTGCGAGGCGCCCTTGTCCTTGGTGTTGATCGTGTAGTGGATGACCGCGTCGGGGACGTGCATGCTGGTCATCGACATCTCGACCGTGCCGTCGGTGAAGGTGTCGCCCGAGTTGCAGTCGACGCCGAACACCGCGACGATGTCGCCGGAGCCGGACTCCTCGATGTCCTCCATCTCGTTGGAGTGCATCCGCACCAGACGGCCGACCTTGACCTTCTGCTTGCTGCGCATGTTGTGGATGAACATGCCCTTGGTCAGCTTGCCCTGGTAGACCCGGATGTAGGTCAGCTGGCCGTACCGGCCCTCCTCGAGCTTGAACGCCAGGCCGATGAACGGCTTGTTGTCGTCCGGCTCGACCACGATCTCCTCGGCGTTCTCGCCCTTGGTCAGGTCGTACGCCTTGTTGACGACCTCGTCCGGGGCCGGGAGGTAGTCACGGACGCCGTTGAGCAGGAGCTGGACGCCCTTGTTCTTGTACGCCGAGCCGCAGAACACCGGCACGAAGGTGTTCGCGATCGTCGTCTTGCGGATGGCGGCGCGGAGCAGCTCGGGGGTGACGTTCTCCTCGAGCATGGCCTCCATGATGGTGTCGTCGAGCATGGAGATGGTGTCGAGCAGCTCCTCGCGGTGCTCCTCCACCTGCTCCATCATGTCCTCGGGGATCGGGACCTCGGTCACGTCCTTGCCGGCGTCACCGAGGAACTTGAACGCCTTCATCTCGACGAGGTCGACCAGGCCGTCGAGGCGATCCTCGAGGCCGATCGGCAGCTGGACGAGGCGGGCGTTGAGCCGCAGCTTCTCGCGGAGCTGGTTCTTGACGCGGATCGGGTTCGCGCCCTGGCGGTCCAGCTTGTTGACGAAGGCCACCCGCGGGACACCGTACCGACGCATCTGGCGGTCGACCGTGATCGACTGGGACTGCACGCCGGCGACGCCGCAGAGCACGAGCACGGCGCCGTCGAGCACCCGCAGCGCGCGCTCGACCTCGATCGTGAAGTCGACGTGGCCCGGGGTGTCGATGATGTTGATGTGGATGTCCTTCCACGAGACGTGCGTGGCGGCGGACTGGATGGTGATCCCGCGCTCGCGCTCGAGCTCCATGGAGTCCATCTTGGCGCCGACGCCGTCCTTGCCGCGCACCTCGTGGATGGCGTGGATGCGCTCGGTGTAGAAGAGGATGCGCTCGGTCAGCGTGGTCTTGCCGGAGTCGATGTGGGCAGAGATGCCGATGTTCCGGACTTTCGAGAGCTCGAACATGGTGCGGGTTCCTGACGGAGGAGGACCGGGAGCCGGTCGTTGGCCCACCCGCTTAGCGCCCGGCCCCGTCCCGGGCAAGAGCCAGCCCCTTCCCCACGCGGTCCGAACGTGCAACGATGCGTCGCCCCGGGCGCAGCGCCGTGGGGTTGGAGGATCGACGATGCGCCTTACGACCGTCTTCGCCGGTGGAATCGCCCTGGCGTTCGCCCTGGCCTGCACCGGCACGACCACGACGACGACGGAGCCCGAGCCCGAGCCCGAGCCGACGGTCGAGCCCGAGCCCGAGCCCGAGCCCGAGCCCGCCGACACCGACGCCGCCGAGGAAGGTGGCGGTGAGGAAGGTGGCGGTGAGACCACCGACGGCGGTGGTGGTGGCGGCGGCGGCACCAAGGCCGGCAAGACCAAGGGCGGCAAGGCGAAGCGCCCGCACTGATCCCGTCAGGGTTCGAGCCTCGGCAGGGTGGCGATCCACTGGCGGAACGCCTCCCAGTTGCCGTCGGCTCCCTGCCGGTCGAACCGCGCCTGGATCACCAGCTGCGACGCGTCGACGACGAGGCGGACGACGTAGGCGCGGAGCACCGTGCCCTCGACGTGTCCCGCCCGCGTCGACTCGCTGTACGAGATCTCGATGCGCAGGGGGTCGGCCCACTGCAACCCGGGTCTCGCCGTAGGTGGCGCGACGATGCGCACGCCGCCTTCGCTCACGTCCTGGAGCAGCCCGGCGGTCGGCGTCTCCACGTACGGGTGGGAGAACAGGACGGGCACCGCGGGATCGGGGACGAAGCGCGGATACGCACGGCGCTCGTCCACGGCCGGGTCGACTTGGCGGGCGCGGACAGTCGGCACGAGTTCCCCCTCATCGAGTTCCCTTCGGAGCGCGCGCCCCCAGGTTGAGGGCCATGCGCCGAAGAGCATGTCCTCAGATCTGCTGGAGGCCCAGCTGCGGCGCCGTCAGCGTCGTCAGCCAGTCGACGATCCGCTCGTCGATCCCCTCCTCCGCCAGCCCCGCCATGTGCGCGAGCTGGCGCCGGTCCTCGAGGACCAGCCGCACCGTGAGGTGCATCAACGTGACGACCAGCAGCCGTCGTTCGTGCTCGGGCATGTCCGGCCGGAGCATCCCGACGAGCGCGGAGGCCCGCTCCATCAGCGGATCGGACCAGCGCGCCTCGATCACCTCGGGCCGGCGGCCGTGATCGAGGACGTGGCGCAGCAGCAGCCGCTGGTGCTCACGGTGCTCGTCGGAGAAGCGCCAGGCTTCGCGCAGCCAGGATCGCAGCAGCTCCCGCGGCTCCGAGGCCGAGGTGCCCTGGGCCACACGAACCGCCAGGTTGGACGCGAGATCCTCGTGGAGACGCTGCACCACGGCGTCGTAGAGCCCCTGCTTGTCCTGGAAGTGGTAGGCGAGGGTTGCGACGTTGACGCCCGCCGCGGCGCCGACCGTGCGGACGCTGGTCCCCGCGAAGCCGTGCTGCGCGAACAGGGGCAGCGCGACCTCGAGGATCCGCTCGCGGGTGCGGTCGCCGTCGCTACGAGGCTTGGACATCCATCGCAGGTACCACGGTCCGCACCCGTGCGGTCAGGAGACGAGGATCCGGTTGATGAACAGCATGTAGAAGGACATCGTCCCCATCAGCACGCCGCCCACCAGCACGTGGAGCAGGCTCCAATCCGGCTCGTAGTACCAGGTGAGCCCCGTCGACGCGACGATGAAGGCGCCGAGCCACAGGGCCAGGGTGACGCGGGGCATGGCGAGGATCGACGGCTTGTCGGTGGTGAACATCCCGACCTCCTGTGGAGAAGGTAAGCAAGCGGCGTGCCCGGTCACGATCGGCGCCTGCTGCTGATCGTTGCGGGCCGCGTCTCACGGATGTCGCACCGTCCTGCAACATCGCCCGGTGGATCGGTCGCGTTACCAGGAGCAGCCAGGGCGGAGCGAGGCATGGACGGCTGGGAGCAGGCGCGACAGGAGGCGGCCGCCGTGGCGCGGCGCGTCGAGGCGCTCGGGCGGGCGGGCGTGGTCCTGCACGATCCCGACCGGATCTGGGTCGAGGAGACCGTCGAGGTGGCGCCTGGCGCCGTGCTCTGGGGTGGCTGCGTGCTGCGCGGACAGACGCGGATCGGAGAGGGCGCGGAGGTGCACCCGGGCGCCGTGCTGACCGACACCGAGGTCGCCGCCGGCGCCGTGGTCAAGGCGTACAGCGTGTGCGAGAGCGCCTGGATCGGTCCCCGTTGCGCCGTGGGGCCGATGGCGCACCTGCGACCGGGGGCCGTCCTCGTCGACGACGTGAAGGTCGGGAACTTCGTGGAGGTGAAGGCGGCGACGCTCGAGCGGGGCGTTCGCGCGAGCCACCTCACGTACCTCGGCGACGCGGTCGTCGGGGAGGCCGCGAACGTGGGCGCGGGCACGATCACGTGCAACTACGACGGGTGGGGCAAGCACCGCACCGTCATCGGCGCGCGCGCCTTCATCGGCAGCAACACCTCCCTCGTGGCGCCGATCCGCGTCGGCGACGGCGCGATCGTGGGTGCCGGGAGCACGCTGACCCGTGACGTGCCCGCGGACGCGATCGCCGTCGAACGCGCGGAGGAGAAGGTCTTCGAGGGCAAGGCGCCCCGTCTGCACGACCGAAACCGTCGCAAGGCCGGGAAATGAGCGAGGCCCCGCCCGCGGAGGAGGCGCCGCACCTCGTCCGGCTCAACCCCGAGCAGTACGCGGCGGTGACCTCGACCCAGGGGCCGGTGCTCGTGCTGGCCGGCGCGGGCTCGGGCAAGACCCGTGTGCTCACCCGCCGCATCGCGCACCTGCTCCACCAGGGTGTCTCACCGAAGAACGTCCTCGCGGTCACGTTCACCAACAAGGCCGCGGCCGAGATGCGGGAGCGCGTGGAGGAGCTCGTCGGCGAGGCCGCCCACGAGACCTGGGTCAGCACCTTCCACTCGACCTGCGCGCGGATCCTGCGGACGGACATCGAGGCGCTCGGCTGGACCCGTCGCTTCGCGATCTACGACGACGACGACCAGCTGCGCATGATCAAGCACATCCTCGCGGAGGGTGGCTGGGACCCCACGCGCGTGGGCGCGCGCGAGATCATGTCGCGCATCGACCACTACAAGAACCGCATGCTCGGCCCCGAGGACGTGCTCGAGGAGCGTCGCGCCTACGTCGGCGACCCCTTCGTGCTCGTCTGGCGGGAGTACGAGGAGGCGCTCAAGGCCGCGGACGCGCTCGACTTCAACGACCTCGTGGGCAAGGTCGTGGAGCTGTTCCGAGATCACCCGGACCACCTCGAGCGGTGGCGCGAGCGCTTCCACTACGTCCTGGTCGACGAGTACCAGGACACGAACAAGGGGCAGTACACCCTGCTCCGCATGCTCGCGGACGGGCACCACAACATCGCGGTGGTCGGCGACGACGACCAGTCGATCTACGGGTTCCGCGGCGCCGACGTCTCCAACATCCTGTCGTTCCAGCAGGACTACCCCGAGGCGAAGGTCATCCGCCTGGAGCAGAACTACCGGTCCACCGGCCACATCCTGATGCTCGCGAACGCCGTGGTCGCGCACAACACCGGACGGCTCGAGAAGCGGCTGTGGACCGAGTCGCCCAACGGCTCGCGCGTCCAGATGATGCTCGCCCCGGGACCGCGCGAGGAGGGCGTGCGCGTCGTCGACGCGATCCACAAGCTGCGCCGGATGGGGACCCGCCTGTCCGACATCGCCATCATCTACCGCACCAACGCCGTGTCCCGGCACTTCGAGGCCGCGCTGCGGGCGGCGCGACTCCCCCACAAGGTCGTCGGCGGCAAGAAGTTCTACGAGCGGCGCGAGGTCCGCGACGTCCTCGCGTACCTCCGACTGGTGGTCAACGCGGCGGACGACGCCGCCTTCCTTCGCGTGGTGAACGTCCCGCCGCGGGGCGTCGGCGCGAAGACGCAGGCCGATCTGCGCCAGGACGCCGCCAACCGCGGTCAGCCGCTGCTCGCGACCGCGAAGACCCGGGGAGCGGGCAAGTCCGCCGGTGAGAAGGGCATCGCTGCGTTCGCCGTCCTGATCGACGGGCTGATCGCCGACGCCCGCGAGCTCCCGCTGGGTGAGCTGATCACCCAGGTCGTCGAGCGCTCGGGGTACCGCGCGATGCTGGAGGGCGACGTCGACAAGGACGGCAACATCGTCCAGGAGTCCAAGGAGCGCCTCGAGAACCTCGCCCAGCTCGTGGGCGACGCCGCGGCCTTCGAGGCACCTCCGGGCGTGATGGGCGCGATGGAGACGCTCACCCACTGGCTCGATCGGGTGGCCCTGACGGCGGACACCGACGAGCTGCCGGACGGCGGCGTGGTCACCCTCATGACGGTCCACTCGTCCAAGGGGCTCGAGTTCCCCGTCGTGTTCGTCGTCCAGATGAACGAGGGACTGTTTCCCCACGAGCGCTCGGGGGACGCGGGCATCGAGGAGGAGCGGCGCCTGGCCTACGTCGCGTTCACCCGGGCCATGCAACGCCTGGTGGTGTCCCGCTCGATCAAGGACGTGATGGGCAAGCCCACGCAACCCTCGCGCTTTCTGTACGGCATCCCCACCGAGGTGCTCGACGGCGACCTGCCGGCGGGCGAGCCGACGCAGGGCGCGCGGGAGCTGCGCCTGGCGGAGCTCGAGGAGACCAACCGCAAGCTGCCGGAGTTCCTCGCTCGTCGAGCTGAGCGCCTGGCGGCCGCGGAGCCCGAGGGGATGTGGACCGAGGTCGAGATCGAGTCGGCCGATCAGCTCCAGAAGGGGGTCCGCGTTCGGCACCCGAAGCTGGGCGTGGGCGAGATCCTGCACGTCGTCGGCCGACAGCTGCGGGTGTCCTTCGGCGGCGTCCAGCGCAACGTACCGATGACGCGCGACCTGCGCATCGTCGTCGACTGACTTGTGCTAGCGTTGCGCGGAACCGACTACCCCGTGAGCCATGATCGTCACCTGCCCAGCCTGCAGCGCCCGGTACAACGTCAAGGAATCGAAGATCCAGGGACGTGGGGCGAAGATCACCTGCCCGCGCTGCGCGCACCGCTTCGTGGTGTACCGCGAGGAGGAAGGGGGGGCGCCTCCCGACAACGTGCCCCAGCTCGACTTCGCCGAGGTCGGCATCACCTGGCGGGTGCGGAAGGGCGCAGGCAAGCACACCTACGACTTCCGTGACCTCGCGACGCTGCGCGAGATGCAGCAGGACGGTCAGGTCGACCGCTGGGACCAGATCTCCTGGGACGGCCACGAGTGGACGCCGATCGAGTCCATCCCTTCGCTCGAAGCGTATTTCTACGACATCTTCGTCCGTGCGCGCGCGGGTGAGCTGCAGATCCCGGAATACGACGAGGACGCGAGCGAAGAGGACGACAGCGACGCACCCACCACGATCGTGGGTCGCGGCTCGTCCCTGGCGAGCGAGATCCGGCAGGCGGTGGCGGACGCGGCCACGCCGAGCCCGAGCCCCGGCCGGTCCTACGAGAGCAACACGCCCGGCGTGCTGGTGCACGACGAGGACGGCGACGAGCACTTCCACGAGGACGACGAGGAGGAGCCCGCGCCGGAGATGCTCATCCCGACCGAGGCGCCCTCGCCGGTGCGTCGGTCCACGCCGAGCGCTCCTCCCCCCGAGGCCCTCGCGCCGTTGCCGCGGCCCGCGCCGACGCCTGCCCAGCCCGCGCCCATCGGCGGCAAGGAGCCCCCGCCCCCTGCGATCGCCCCGCCCCAGATGGTCACGCCCACGCCGAACGTGAAGCCGCCCACCCCGCCCATGGCCACCACAGCGGCGGCCACGGCCGACTCGGGCGGCAACGGGAAGATGATCGCGATCGGTGTCGTGATCCTCGTCGTGCTCTCGATCGCGGCCCTGGGAGGGGTCTACGCGAGCGGCATGATCGGCGGTGGCACGCCGACGCCCCAGCCAGCACCGCACGCGGCGCCCGCGCCCGCGCCGACGCCACCACCTGCGCCCGCGCCCGCGCCGGCCGAGCCCGAGCCCGCGGCACCGACCCCGGAGCCGGCCGCACCCGCCGATCCGAAGCCCGCGCCCGCGAACCCGAAGCCCGCGGACCCGAAGCCCGCACCCGCTCCGGCCCCCGCGCCGGCTCCGGCGCCCGCTCCGGCTCCGGCTCCGGCGCCCGCGCCTGCTCCGGCCCCAGCGCCTGCTCCGGCCCCAGCGCCGACGCCCGCCGCGCCCGAGCCGGCACCCGCTCCCGCTCCTGCCGAGCCTGCCCCCGCTCCGGCACCGACCGAGCCCGCACCCGCTCCGGCACCGGCGCCAGAGCCGGCGCCTGCCCCTGCCCCAGCCGAGCCCGCCCCCGAAGGGGGAGGCTGAACCGGGGCAGTCGTGAAGATCCAGTGCGAGAACTGTGGCACCCAGCACGAGCTCGACCCTCCCTCCTGGGTCGTGTCGTCGGGCCGGGCGTTCCGTTTCCGTTGTTCGGCGTGCGGGCACTCCCAGAGCGTCCAACCGGACACGATGACGCGCGAGGTCAGCGCGATGGCGGCGCCCACCGAGGTGCCCGCCAGCCGCGCCGTCGCGCCGCCGACGCCGGCGCCGCCGACCCCCACGTCGCCGAACCCCACGCTGACCCCGTCCCTGGACGCGCCTCCGCCGTCGGTCACGCCCGCCGCCCCCGGCCTGCCCGGCGCCGCAGGCACCGAGTCCGCCGTCTACCTCAAGCAGAACGGCCAGATCTACCGGGTGCAGGACTGGGAGACGCTCCGTCGGTGGATCGACGAGGGCCGCGTCGACCAGAACGACCTGGTCTCCGAGGGTGGCGTCCGTTGGGAGCCGATCGGGAGCCGCAACGATCTCCGGCCCGCCACACCGGGCGGATCCGAGCGGGGTGCACCCAACCGGACCCCGGCGAGCGCACCACCACCGGTGGCGGCACCGTTCCCGTTCGGCAGCGACGCGCCCTTCGGAGGAGGCTCCACGCTCGACGTCGTGTGGACGGACGACGACACCGAGGGTGTGCCCACGGGCCTGCCACCGCTCCCCACCGAGGAGAGCGTCGCGCTGGACCACATGCATCCGCCGGCGCTGCCGGACGACGACGACGAGCCGCTGCCCTCGCCGCAGGACCAGACCACCGACGCGCCCGCACCGCTGCGGATGCCGATGGCGGGACCGCCCATCGAGGCCCGCGACATCGACGCCATCCCGACGGAGAGCGCGACCCCGGAGCCCGCGCCGCGCCTGTCGGTCGACGAAGAGCCGGTCCCGCGCGCCGCGTCCGAGAGCCCGTCGCCCCCGAAGGCGGGGGGGTGGGAAGACCTGATGCAGCCGGAGACCGCGGTGGTCGCGGATCCCACGGTCCCCGTCGAAGCGCCGGCCATGCCCGCGCCCACCGTGGGGACGCCGGCCCCGGCGGGAGAGCGGACCGTCCCGCGCTCCCTGGAGCCGATCCGGAGCCACCATCCGGCCGCACCCGCGATGGAAGAGGGCGCCTTCGACGCGGCGTGGGACGACGAGATCGTCAGCGCCAGCCCCGCGGCGCGGTACTGGCCCCTGGCCGCGGGCGCGACGGTGCTCGCGGTGATCGTCGTGCTGCTGGCGGTCTTCGCCTGGCCCAGGGACCCCGCGGAGACGCCGGTCCCCACTCCGCGGCCCGCGCTCCCGGCGCCCCAACCGCAGGCGCTGGCCAACCCGGTCCCCGAGCCCGCCCCGGTCGCGCCGGCGCCGGACCCCGTCCCGGCCCAGCCGTCGCCCGAGCCTGCCGCGCGCGGCGCCCGAGCCCGCACCGCAGCCCACGCCGCCGCCCACGCCCCAGCCCGCGCCGCCGCCCACGCCCCAGCCCGCGCCGCCGCCCACGCCCCAGCCCGCGCCGCCGCCCACGCCGCGGCCCGCGCCGCCACCGAAGCCCACGTCGTCGGCCAAGTCGTACAACGACAAGGGCTGGTCGCTGGCGGAGACCCAGCCGGCGGAGGCCCAGCGGTCCTTCCGGTCCGCCCTCGACATCGATCCCACCAACGAGGAGGCCGCCTACGGCATGGGGTACACCCTCCTCCTCCAGGGGAAGAACGCAGAGGCCACGCCGTGGCTGTGCCGCGTCCGGAACAGTCGGAACGCCGAGATCCGCCAGGACGCCACCGGAATGATCGCGGCGCGTCAGCTCTCGTGCCCCTGAGCGGGGTAGGCTCGATCGGAGGACGATCCAGGTGTCGGTGCGGCACAACCCCCGATGCTCACTCTGCGGAGCCCCCACGACGACGCGATCCATCCGCGGCGGTTCGGGCTGGGTCTGCACCGACTGCGGCTCCCTCACGGTGGAGGCGGGTCTCGCGATGGAGCTCCTGTCCGCTCCCACCGCGCCGCTGATCCTCCCGCCCGCGCTCCCGCCCGCCGGGCCCCCACAGGTGGTGAAGGACGAGCGCACGATCCCGCCCGCCGCCGAGGTCCGCGACGGGTTGCCGGCCACCCCTCCCGGCTGGGAGATGCGCGACGAGCCCCCCGCTCGTCCCCGTCGGCGTCCGCGCCGCAGCACCGCACCGATGATGCTCGCGCTCGCGGCGTCGCTCGCGCTGCTCGTCCTCGCTGTTCCCGCCTCGGTCGTCGTGTACCAGGTCGTGCGGGAGCGTGCGGCGACCCAGCGTCCGACCCCGGTGCCGCCGCGGGAGGTCGCGTTGGCCGAGGCCCTGGGCAACCCACCTCCGCCCCTCGTCCTGCCCGACCCACCTCCCCCCGAGCCGGACGACGAGCCCGAGCCGGCACCACCGAGGACGGGCAGCACCGGGGCCGCGCTCCTCATCAGCGAGGGCTGGCGGCTCGTCGAGACCGATCCGCAGGCAGCGAGCCGGAAGTTCCGAGCTGCCCTCGACCAGCGGCCCGGCGACGCGGAGGCCAGCTACGGGCTCGGCTATTCCCTCCTCCAGCTCGGCGATCGCGAGGGGGCGCGGCCCTGGCTGTGCAGCGCGCTCGGCTCCGGCAACCGGGAGCTGCACCGGGAGGTCCAGTCGGTGCTCGACCACAAGCAGCTGACGTGTTCTCCTTGACCCGTCGACGGGTCGCCCAGCGCTGACCCGAGGAGGTCCCGGTGTCCGACGAAGACGACTACTTCCGCAAGCTCGATCAGGAGGCCAAGGAGAAGCTCCGGCAGCAGCTCAACGCCGAGCACACCAAGGCCGCTCGGGCGCAGCTCGCCGCGCTCCACCACGATCGTTGCGGGAAGTGTGGTGGGCTCATGAAGTCCGAGCACTTCCGCGGGATGCAGATCGAGCGGTGCGAGGACTGCGGCGCGGTCCTCCTCGACCCGGGTGAGCTCGAGCAGCTCGCGGGCCAGGACTCGACGGCCACGCTCTCGTCGTTCTTCTCGATGTTCGGCAGCAAGCGCAACTGAAGCCCGCTGCCATCGATCACCTCCACGGGCGCGTTAAGCGGAGCGCCCGGAGGTGCGGATGGCGCGCTGGACCACGACGGATAGCGAAGAGCTCTACCAGATCCCTGCGTGGGGCAAGGGCTGGTTCAGTGTCAACGACAAGGGCAACCTCGAGATGTGCCCGCCCGGAGAGAAGGGCGGCGTCGATCTCAAGGTGCTGGTCGACGACATCGTCCGTCGCGGCATCGAGATGCCCGTCCTCATCCGCTTCAGCGACCTGATCCGCGCTCGCGTGGAGAACCTGGTCAAGGCGTTCGAGAAGGCCTTCGAGGAGTACGAGTACAAGGGCCGGTTCCGCGGCGTGTACCCGATCAAGGTCAACCAGGACGCGCACGTCGTCGGCGACTTCGTGAAGTACGCCGCGCCGTACCACCTCGGCCTCGAGGCGGGCTCCAAGCCCGAGCTCCAGGTCGTGCTCGCGATGCTCGAGGACCCCGAGGCCCTCATCATCTGCAACGGGTACAAGGACCGCGAGTACATCCAGATGGCGTTGCTCGCCCGCAAGCTCGGGCGGAACTGCATCATCGTCGTCGAGAAGATGGACGAGCTGGAGACGATCCAGTCGGTCGCCAAGGAGCTCGACCTCGAGCCCGTGATCGGCGTGCGCGCCAAGCTGACGACCAAGGGAAGCGGCCGCTGGCAGAGCTCCGTCGGCGACCGCGCGAAGTTCGGGCTCACGGTCCGCGAGATCGTGGAGGTCGTCCGCAAGCTGCGCGACGCCGACATGCTCGGGTCGCTCCAGCTGCTGCACTTCCACATCGGCAGCCAGGTCACGAACATCCGTGCGTTCAACACGGCCCTGCGCGAGGCCTCCCGGGTCTACACCGAGCTGCACCGCCTCGGCGCCAACATGCGGTACCTCGACGTCGGCGGCGGGCTCGGCGTCGACTACGACGGCAGCCGGACCAACTTCGAGTCCTCGATGAACTACTCCGTCGAGGAGTACGCGGCGTCCGTCATCGCCACCATCGTGGACGCCTGCGACCAGGCCGGCATCGCGCACCCCGACATCATCACCGAGGCCGGCCGCGCGATGATCGCGCACCACGCGGCGCTCGTGTTCGACGTGGTCGGCGTCACCCGCATGGTCTCCGAGAAGAACCCGCGCGCACCCAAGGACGACGCCTGCGAGGAGCTGCAGGAGCTGTGGGAGGTGTACCGGTCCATCACCGGCAAGAACCTGCTCGAGCCCCTGCACGACGCGATGGAGATCCGCGAGCAGAGCCTCATGAAGTTCAACCTCGGGCTGATCGACCTCGAGGAGCGCGCCGACGTGGACGCGCTGTACTTCGCGATCTGCAAGAAGCTGTACAAGACCGCCGACCGCGCTGCCGACCTGCCCGAGGAGATCGAGCCGCTCGAGAAGGCCCTGGCGGACATCTACTACTGCAACTTCTCGCTCTTCCAGTCCGCGCCCGACTCGTGGGCCATCGGCCAGCTCTTCCCCATCTGCCCGATCCACAAGCTCGACACCGAGCCCGATCGGCGCGCGGTGATCGCCGACATGACCTGCGACAGCGACGGGAAGATCGAGCGCTTCATCGACCGTCGCGACGTGAAGAACACCCTCGAGGTGCACGACCCGGGCGGCGAGCACTACTACCTCGGGATGTTCCTGGTCGGTGCCTACCAGGAGATCCTCGGCGACCTGCACAACCTGTTCGGCGACACGCACGTGGTGCACGTCGTCGTCGGCGAGGGCAAGGGCCGCAAGGGGTACAAGATCGACGCCGTGATCGAGGGCAACGTCGTCCGCGAGGTCCTGGAGTACGTGTCGTACAACCGCGACCGCCTCGTGAAGCGGCTGCGGGGCTGGGTCGAGGAGGCCATCGAGGACGGCCGGCTCTCCCCCGAGGAGGGCGGCCTGCTGGTGAAGTCCTACATCCAGGGCCTGGAAGGATACACGTACCTCGGCTGAGCCCGTCCCCCTCGCGGCGCGGCCGCGGAGGCGTGATGGTGCTCGACGGCTGGACCGATCCCGACGAGGCTCCGAGCTGGGATCTGGACCCTCTCTGCCCGGGCGGGCCCGGTGGCGACACGTTCCACGAGCGGGTGGCCGCCGCGACCGAGGCGCTTCGGGCCCTCGCGGAGCGCGCGGAGCAGGCGGGGCCTCTCGGGGCGGACGCCGACACCTGGTCCGCGGTGCAGGTCGCGCTCGACGCGCTCCACCCGGAGCTCGGGGAGCTCGGGACCTTCGCCCACTGCGCCGCCTCCGCGAACAGCCGCTCCGCCGCCGCTCGGGCCGCCGAGGCGACGATGGACGACCTGCGTCTGCTGGTGAAGCGGGTGCACGTCGCGATCTGCGCCGCGCTCGACGACGCCGACGACGCGGGGTTCGAGGCCTTCGTGCGCCGGCCGGAGCTCGCCGAGGCCGCGCCGATGCTGCGCCACGACCGCGCGGGGCGCGCCTTCCGCCTGGCGCCCGAGCTCGAGCGCTTGCGGACCGAGATGGAGCGGGAGGCCCTGCTCGGCTGGGGCAGGCTGTACGACCAGCTCTCCGGCCAGCTCGAGGCCGACCTCACCGTCGGCGGCGTGACCCGCAGGGTGAGCGTCGCGCAGCTCGCCGCCATGCGCGCCGACCCCGATCCCGAGGTCCGCTCCCGCAGCTTCGCGGCGACCGCGACCGCCTGGCGCTCCGTCCGCGACATCTGCGCGCACACGCTCACGCAGATCACGGGACAGCGTCTGGCGATGAACGACCGGCTCGGCGTGGACGAGCTCGCGTCGTCGCTGCACGACAACCGCATCGAGCGGGGCACGCTGGACGCGATGTGGGCGGCCGCCGACGCCGCTCGTCCGGGTCTCGTGCGGTACCTGGCCGCGAAGGCGCGCCTGCTCGGGACGGACGGCCTCGCCTGGCACGACCTGGACGCCCCCGTGGGCGCTGGCCGGAACGTCGGCTGGGGCACGGCGACGCGCTGGATCGGCGAGGCCTTCGCCGGCTTCCACCCGAAGCTCACGACGTTCGCGCGCGAGGCCCTGGACGGCCGGTGGATCGACGCCGCGCCCGCCCCCGGACGGCGGCCCGGCGGGTTCTGCGCGGGCGCGCCCAGGTCGGACCAGAGCCGCATCTTCCTGACGTTCACGGGATCCATCGACAACGCGACCACCCTCGCCCACGAGCTCGGCCACGCGTACCACAACCGCGTCCTCGCGAACGAGCACCCCGCCCGCCAACAGATCACGTCGGGCACGGCCGAGACGGCGTCGACGTTCGCGGAGGCCGTGTTCCGCGATCAGCTCCTGGCGCGCGCCGAGGACCCCGGGTTCCGGCTCTTCGTGCTCGAGCAGCAGCTGTCGGCGGCGACGGCCTTCCTCATGGACATCCCGCACCGGTTCGCGATCGAGCGAAAGCTCTACGCGCTTCGGCGGGAGGGCGTGATGGAGGCCGACCAGCTCGACGAGCTCGCGGTCGCCTGCCAGCGCGAGGCCTACGCGGGCGCGCTCGCGACGTGGAACCCGACGTTCTGGAGCAGCAAGCTCCACTTCTACATCCCGACCTTCGGCTTCTACAACTGGACGTACACCTTCGGGTACCTGTTCTCGGGCGCGCTCCATGCCCGCGCGCGGGAGGCCGGACGCGAGGGCCTGGCGCTGCTCGAGGACGTGCTGCTGCGGACGGGCTGGCAGGGCACCGAGGATCTCGCGCGCGAGGCGCTCGGCGTGGACCTCGGCGACCCGGCCTTCTGGGTGTCCGTCGTGCGGCCGCTCGACGCGATGGTCGAGGAGTTCGAGGCGCTGGCGGGCTGACCCTTCAGCGGCGGGACACCGCTGCCAGCTCCCGACGCAGGGGGCTGCCAGCCACCGCGCCGATCCGATCGGCGACCCGCTCGGCCTCGCTCAAGACCGCCGCGGCCTCGGCGTCGCGGCCCGCCCGGTACAGCGCCTCGGCCCGGACACACCCCGCGCGGACCCGAAACGGCAGGAACGCGGCGGAGAGCTCGCTCGCACGCTCGGCCGCGTCCTGCGCCTCCTGCAGCCGGCCCTGGGCCAGACGGAGCTGCGCCAGCTCGAGCCACGCCGGCACCACCGTGTCCTGGCTCGTCGACTGCTCGGGGTCGAAGGCCAGGACCCGCTCCGCACCCTGGAGATCGCCTCGCTCGCGACGCGCGCGGCAGAGGGCGGCCCGGGATCTGGCGCTGACGTCTCGCCCCAGCTCCGACAACACGCGCGCCCCCTCCTCGGTCAGCGGAAGGCCCGCGTCCAGGTCGCCGTCGTCGAGCTTCAGCTCACCGAGCTCCAGCAGCAGGTTCCCCAGGGCCCAGGCCGAGGTCGTGCCGCGGGCGATGCGCACGCCCTCCTCCAGCGCCGCAAAGGCCTCCTCCGTGCGCCCGAGGTGCTGCAGCGCACCACCGAGGTTCCCGAGCGACAGCGCAGCCCCCGCGTCCAACCCCAGGGACGCGTATCCCTCGTGTGCCCTCCGGAGCGCGGTCACGCCCGCCTCCAGCTCCCCGCTCTCGGCGAGGAGCATGCCGAGGTTCATCGACGCCTGGGCCGCGAACCGGGCCTCGTGCGAGCGCTCCGCCAGCTCCAGCGCCTCGGCGTAGGCCGCGCGAGCGTCCGCCACCCGCCCGGCGATGTGCTCGAGGACCCCCAGCTGCATCAACGTCGGGATCACCCGAGGGAGGTCGCCCAGCTCACGCGAGCAGACGAGGCTCTTGTGGAGCGCGGTGCGCGCGTCGTCCGTACGGCCGTCGCTGCCGTGGACGCGCGCCAGGTGTGCCAGGTCCATCGCCTCGCCGCGCCGGTCCCCGAGCGCCTGGTGGAGGGAGCGGGCCTCCTGCAGCGCCGCCCGGGCGGGCTCGCAACGCCCGAGGTGGACCTCCGCCAGGCCCAGGTTCGCGAGCGCGCCCGCGAGGAGCCGGCGGTTGCCGGCGTCGCGGTGGATGGCGACCGCCGCGGCGCTCACGTCGCGGGCGTCCTGGTGCCGCGCCTGGTCGGTGTACACGCCGGCGAGGTTGGAGAGCACGATGGCCTCGCCGTCCAGCTCCCCCCGCTCGCGGTGCCACCGCAGGGCCTCCTCCAGCGCCTGCTGCGCCTCCGCGTACCGCCCGAGCCGATGGAGCGCTCCGCCGAGCCCGCGCGACGCCGCGGCCACGGTCGCGAGGTCACCACGTGCACGCGCGCTCGCCACCGCCTCCTCGAGCAGCGGGACGGCCTCGAGGTGGCGTCCCCGATCGCGCAGCTGCGAGGCCACCTCCTCGAGCGCCTGCTCCACGCCCTCCCCGACCGATCGCGCGAGCGCGAGCGCCGCCTCCGCGTCGGCCAGGGCACGCTCGGGCCGACCCCACCGCCCGCCGATCCGCGCCCTCGCCCGCAGCAGCCGGATCCGGTCAGGGGCGCTCCCGAGGTCCGAACGGTCCAGCACGTCGTCCAGCAGGGTCATGGCGACGGCGTACGGGCCCTGGTCCTCGAGCCAAGCGACCGCCGCCAGCGTGGTGGGTGCAGCCACCTCGCCGTCTCCCCGCTCGACCGCCCGGCGCGCGGCGACGATCAGGTTGTCCAGCTCGATCGTACGCTCCCGGGGACTCGCCGAACGCGCGCGCTCCGCGTAGAAGCGGCCGTGTCGCCGCTCCGAGTCCAGCCGCTCCTCGCCCAGGAGGTGCTCGGCGGCGAACGCCACGACGCTGACCAGCATCCGGAAGCGGTCGCCGTCGACGAGCACGAACGACGCGCCGACCAGCTCGTCGAGCTGATCCAACGCCCAGGGTGCGTCCGGATGGCCGGCGAGCAGGTCCTCTGCGGCCTCCAGCGTGAACCCGCCGCTGAAGACGGACAGCCGCGACAGCGCGCGGCGCGCCACGGGTTCCAGCAACTCCCACGAGGTCTCGAGGGAGGCGCGGAGGCTCCGGTGACGGGCGGGTCGCTCGGCGCCAGCGCCTGCGAGGAGCTTGAAGCGCTGGTCCAGGCGCTCCCGGATGGCGGCCACCCCCATCAGGCGGGTGCGTGCGGCGGCCAGCTCGATCGCCAGCGGCAGGCCGTCGAGGGCCTCCACCAGGGCCTCGACCTCGCCGCGCTCGGCGGGTGCCGGCGGACGTGCGGCCCGGGCCACGAACAGCTCGGCGCCGGCGGCCCGACCCAATGGACCGAGCACCACGACCACCTCGCCATCGAGGTGCAGCGCCCGTTGGCTCGTCACCAGGAAGGAGACGTCCGGTGCGGCGCGCAGCCAGGCGCCGACCGTGTCCGGCGCGTGGTCCACCACCTGCTCGAGGTTGTCGAGCACCAGCAGCGTGCGCCCGCGGACGCGGAGGGCGTGGCCCACCGTCACCGACGGATCGGCCGACAGCAACGGTACGCCGAGCGCCTGGGCGACCCCGACCGCGATGCCGAAGCCGGTCCGGGCCTCGCTCAGGTCACAGAACCACGCCCCACCGGCGTACCTGGACTCCACGGCGCGCGCGACCTCGAGCGCGAGTCGCGTCTTGCCCATCCCACCCGGGCCGAGGAGGGTGACCAACCGCTGGTCACGGAGTCGGTCCCCGACACCCGCCAGCTCCTGGGTCCGCCCCAGCAGCGGCCCCGGCGCCGGCGGCAGGTTGCCCACGACGCTCGCGGCCACCTCTCTGGCTGCCGGTGTCCAACCGCGCAGATCGTCGGTCGACTGGTCGGGGCGTACCCGCGCGAAGAGCTCCAGCAGCGACGGCCCGGGCGGAGGACGCAGGCTCCGCAGCGCCACCGACACCTCAGCGGCGCGCTGGAAGCGGTGGGCGGGGTCGAGCCGGAGGCAACGGGCGACCACCGCCCCGAGCCCTGGCAGACGCTCGTCGAGGGGTGCGAGGAACGCGGGGTCCGCGAGCCGTTCCTCCACCCACCGCACACCCTCCCAGGCGACCGCGCCGGAGCCGAACGGACGCTCGCCGGTGGCCAGCACGAAGAGCGTGACCCCGAGCGAGAAGAGGTCGGCGCGCGCGTCCTCCCGCCCCAGCGCCTGCTCGGGCGCCATGTACCCGGGGGTTCCCGACACCCCGCCCACACCGCCGGCGAACCGGGCGATCCCCAGGTCGGCCAGCTTGACGATGCCGCTGCGATCGAGGAGCAGGTTCTGGGGCTTCACGTCGCGGTGGACCAGCCCACGGGCCTCGTCCCCCTGGGCGCCGAATCGGTGGACGTGCGCCAGCGCCGCGCAGATCTGCAGGCCGGCGTCGAGCAGCGCGGGCGCCGACAGCGGACCAGCCCGCGCCACCTCCGCGAGCGACGGTCCGTGCACGAGCTCCATCGCCACGAACCAGGCGCCCTCGTCGTAGCCGAGCTCCAGGGTCGAGACGACGTTGGGGTGGGAGAGCAGGGCGCCGAGCCGCGCCTCGCGGACCAGCGCCTCCGCGTCGTGCTCGGCGGGCCCCTCGCGCAGCAGCTTGACCGCGACGCCCTTGCGGAAGCCCTGCGGACCGTGGAGCACCGCCTCCCACACCTCGCCGCCGCCGCCGCGACCGATGGGACGCAGCAGCTCATACCGGCCGATCCGCCGGGTGGACGGGGACGAGGGGTCGCGCACACCCCGAGTCTAGAGGAATCGAGTGGCACCAGGCTGACGGTTCGACGCACCACCTCGCTTGTGGTCCCACGAGGAGGTCGAGTGATCTGGATGACGATGGGTGCGTGGGCCGCAGCGCCTCGCGTGTTGGGCGTCGAGCTGGCGTCCGGGGTGGTGACGACGGGGACGCCGGATCTGGTGTTCGGGCACTTCCGTGGTCGCGCGGTGCCCCTGTCCGGCGTGTTCCGCTGGCAGGAGTATCCGAAGCAGGACCGGCTGCCGTTCGTGGACTGGGAGGCCGGGCTCTCGTTCTCCGTGGCGGGTGCCGCCGACCTCGAGGGCGACCCGGTGCGCGGCTGGGATCTCGAGGGGCCCGACCAACCGTATGCCCACAAGCGCCTGTTCAGCCGACTGACGTTCGGCGTCGGGCGCATCGAGCTCGGCGCCACCTGGCTCCAGCCGCTCGTGGGGCTCGGGATCGAGGCGGTCGCCCTCCGCTACGACATGGACTTCTCCACCATCGACGCGAGCTCCGAGGATCACTGGCAGGTCACGCCGGCGGCCGACACCTACGGCGGCCTCGTCGGTCTGCGGATGGAGAGCCACGGCTGGACCGTCGATGGGCGGGCCGCGCTCGGGTTCGGGCCGGCTCTCGCCAAGGACATCGGGTCGGGGTCGAGCTTCGGTGACCTCGACGGACAGGTCGTGGGCGACGTCGGGAACCTCGACCACGCCGGACGTCTGAGCCGCTTCGAGGCCCGCGTCGGCGCGACGCACGGGATCTCGCCGTTCCTGTCGTTGTCGCACGAGACCTACCGGATGACGATGGACGACCCCGACGGCCTCCGGCTCGCCTCGCCGTTCCGCAACCGGACGACATCGGCGATGCTCGGCGTCGCACTGCGCAACCGCCGCCCGGAGTGATCGACGGTGGACCACCCGCCGCTCCACGCCCTGCTCGCCCCCGACGACGCCGTCCGCACGCACCTCGACCACTGCGCGGAGTGCGCCCGGCTCGCGCGCATCGCGGCGGGGCCGGCACCCGAGCCTCGCCCGCGCGAGCGCTACGAGCGGCGTGGGGAGGTGCACCGCGGGGGCATGGGGCGGACGGTGGCCGCCTGGGATCGCGTGCTCGAGCGCGAGGTGTTGCTCAAGGAGATGGCCACGCCCTCGGGTCTCTCTCCCTCGGTCCTCAGGGAGCGGTTCGAGCGCGAGGCGAGGGTGACGGCGCGGCTCGCCCACCCCTCGATCCTGACCGTCTACGACCTGGGCGAGGGCCCGGACGGGCAGCCCTTCTACGCCATGCCCTTCGTCGAGGGGCGCACGCTCACCGAAGCGATCGGGACGATGTCGCGCGAGGAGGGCGTAGGGGTGGTCACGACGGTGGCCGAGGCGCTGGCCTACGCCCACGAGCACGGCGTCGTGCACCGCGACGTGAAGCCGGACAACGTGCTCGTCGGCCGCTTCGGCGAGGTCGTGCTCATCGACTGGGGGCTCGCGAGCGAGGCCGGCAGCGCCTGGCTCGCACCCACCGGGCGGCCGCCGCCTCGGGACGGGCTCACGGAGCTCGGCGTGGGCACGGCCTCGTACATGGCGCCCGAGCAGGCGCGCGGCCAGCCCGCCGATCCGCTGCAGGATGTCTACGCGCTGGGCGCGACGCTCTACCACGTGCTCGCCGGCGAGCCGCCGTGGGCGGGGCGCTCGAGCGACTCGGTGCGCGACGAGCTCCCCCACCTCCCGCCGACTCCGCTGTCCGAGAGGGCGCCCGGCGCCGCCCCGGAGCTCGTCTCGCTCGTCGAGCGGAGCATGGCGCGCGACCCCGCGGCCCGCCTCGAGAGCGCCGCCGCCTTCGCCGCCGAGCTGCGTCGGTACCGCGAGGGCCTCGCGCTCCGCTCCCACCGCTATTCGCTCGCCGAGCGCCTGGCGCGCTTCGCGCGTCGCTGGCGGGTGCCGCTCACGCTGCTCGGCGCCGCCGTCGTGGGGCTGGTCGTCGCGTCCGTCCCCGCGCTCGTCCAGCTCGCGGAGGCACGCCGTCGCACGCTGGACGCGCTCGAGCGCGCGCTCACCAGCGAGTCCGCCCTGCGTGCCGACGATCCGCACGACACCGCGCTCGCCCTCCGCTCGGCCGTGGAGGCGGTGGCGGTCGCGGCAGAGGCCGGACGCGCGCCCACGCTCGCCACCCGCGCCGCCCTCGACCGCGCGCTGTCGGCGCCGACCGCTCGCACGGTCCCCGGCGCCACGGGGTGGGGTCCGCGGACACAGGCCGGGGGACGCTGGCTGCTGGCCGATCCCGCCCGAGGGCTCGTGCACCTCGACGACCCGGACGGCGAGCCCCTGCCGCTGCACATCGGCTTCCCGATGGCCGTTGCGGGCCACCCCTCGGGCCGGTGGATCGTCGTGGACGACCAGGGACGCGCGGAGCTCGACGACGGCACCGTGATCGACGTCCCGGTCGACGGCGCGGAGCTCGGTTGGGCGGACGCCGAGACGCTGGTGTTCGGATCGCCTGTCGAGCTCGCCGTGACGGGCGTCGACGGCACCGTGATCCGCCGGGTGCCGCTCGAGGTCGGGCTCACGCGCATCGCGGGCGGCGACGACCACCTGCTCTACGGCGACCAGGCCGGGGCCCTCTGGCGCTTCGACGCAGAGAGCGGCGGGGCGGAGCCCGTGCTACCCCCACGCGGCGCCGCGCTGGCCGAGCTCGGCGTGATGTCCGGCGGCTTCGGCATCACCTGGTCCGACGGCCTCTGGCGCCACCTCCCCTACCCCGAGGTCCCCGTCCAACGGCGCACCGTGGGCATCGCCGACGCTCGCGCCTGTGTGTGGGAGGACGGGCGCGCCGAGGCCTGCATCCCCGTGCCCGACAACCCCGTGGGGATGGGGATGGTCGACGACGCGCTGGCGTTCGTCCAGGGCTTCGGGAAGATGGTGCTCTGGGACGCGCGGCGCCGCCTGGAGGGTCACCCGGGCGAGATCGTGGCGCTCGCGGCCGTGGGCGACGCCGTGATCAGCGTCGGTCGGGATGGCTCGGCGCGGATCGGGCACCCGGCGACCGGCGCGTCGAGGACACTCGGCACGCTCGAGCACGGCGTGGCGGCGGCGTCCGTGGACACGGACGGGATCTGGGTCGGCGCGTACGACGGCACGGTGGGGCGGATCACGCCACGGGGCCTGGACGTGAGGACGACGCTGCCCGACGCGGTGAGCGCGCTGGTCGAGGGCGAAGGAGGCGCGGCGTGGGCGGCGACCTACCGCGGGGACGTGGTCGCGCTCGACGCGGACGGGACGACCATCCGCGAGACCCGGGTGGACGGCGGTGTGGTCGGCCTCCTGCGTGCTGGCGACCACCTGGTCGTGCTCGGCGCCACCGGGGTCGTGACCGCGCTCGACGACGCCCTGCGCCCGACGACGATGCTGGCGGGAGAGGGCACGAGCCACGGGTGGGGCGTCTCGGCGTCGGGGGGGCGCGTCTGGCTCCGGGGGCGCGACGACACCGTGCTCTGGGACCCGGCGTCGGGTGAGGTGGTCACCTCGATCACCGGGCGTCTCGTGGGTCTCGTCGAGGGTGGACCGGTCACGGCCCTGCCCGATGGCACCGTCGTGGTCTCGGACGCGAGCGGTGGGCGACGGCGGACCTGGTTCGCCGGTGGGCCGCCTCCACGCGGGGTCTCCGCCACGGGTCGGATCCTCGGCGAGGACGGCGCCGTGTGGACCGCCGAGGGCGAGCTGCTCACGCGGTCCGGGGCGGCGTGGACCGAGGAGATCGAGGTGACCGGCTGGCGGGTGGCGGGCGACGTCGACGGTGGCCTGCACCCGAGCCCGCTCGCGCTCGACGAGGCGCTGGCGCTGGCGTGCTCTCGCCTCGTTACGGTGCGGATGGCGACGACGGCGTGTCCGTCCACACCTGGAACCGATCGATCCACATCCGCGCCCGATCGGCCCGGCCGCCCTTGAGCCCGACGGCCACCACACCTCGCTCGGGGACGCCGCCGAGGGTGTAGGGCGGGACGGGGATGCCGTCGATGGTCGCACGGACGCTCGCCCCGTCCTGCGTCAGGACGACCTCGTGCTCTTCGGAGGTCCGCACGTCGAACGCGACCCATCCGCCCCGCGCCCAGGCCGCGTCGTCCTCCCACCACCCGATCTGCCCGTCTCGGACGAGCAGGTGTCCCCCCGGGAAGGCGACCTCGAGGCTGCGATCGGCGCGCTCCGTGAGCCGACGCATCCGCACCGAGATCGTGAGGTGGGGCGGCAGCTCCTCGGGGAGCCGCGCGCCGCCGAACGTGAAGTAGGAGGCGGAGGGGGGTGTCTCCAGCACCATCGCCGCGCACCCACCCGCGGGCGTGAGCCGCGCGCCCTGCCAGGACACGACGGCCTGGGGGCTCGGGCAGTCCGCCGGGATCACGGGTCGAGCTCGCGCAGCGCGGTCCGCAGGCGAGCCTGGGCCGCGCGCACCACCCGGCGGGCCTCGACGCCGTCCGCCAACCCCAGGGCCTCCGCGATCTCCGCGAAGTCGTGCCCCTCCGCCCACAGGCGTACCGCGTCCGGCTGGGGAGGGGGGCAGGCCTCGAGCGCACGGTCGACGCCCGCCATCTGCTGTCGGACGGTCACCCAGTCGGTCATCGGTGGCCGGTGGCCCCGCTCGGGGGTGTCGTCGATCCGAGCCGCGTCGCTGCCGAGCGCACGGCGGTTCGCCCCCTTCACCCAGCCGAGCCGGTGACGGACGTGATCGTGGACCGCGTACCGCAGGATCACGCGGAGCCACGCCTCGAACGGCGTGGCCTCGGGCGCGTCGGCGGCGAGCTCGTCGAAGCGCACCAGCCGTGCGAGCTCCTCGTGACCCTCGGGGACGGGTGGGGGTCGGCGCTCTACGAAGTCGCCCACGGCCGCCCGACCGCGTGCGGCGAGGCGCTCGATGACGCGCACCAGCACCTCGCGGGCGTCGTCCGGACCGTCCAGGCGCCAGCGGCGGAGCGTGGGGTGTCGCCGCGCCCAGCGCTCGACGTGCGGCGCCACCACCACGAGCAGCTCCGACCAGGCGCTCGCCCGCTCCTCGTCGGTCTCGCCGCGGACGACCAGGAGCGCGCAGCGCCCAGCTCGGCTCTCGTCCTCGGAGGTCCACGGCACAGCGCCGGATAACGCGCCTGACGGATGCGGAGCGCACCTCGCTTGTGGTCGGTGAACCCGTGGAAGATGGATCGTGTGGGACGAGGCGCTGGCGGTGCCGAACGCGAAGCGCTGGCAGGACGACCGCTGGGGGGTGCCGGAGCGGGCGTTCGCGGATGGGGTGCTGGGGCTCTACGATCTCGCGTTGCACGTCGGGCTGACCTCGCTCGACGCACGCTGGGAGACGTACCAGGGCAAGAAGTGAGCCCGCCGGTCGGGTAGGCTGCGACCGAGGTGCCCATGCCCCTGCCGCGACATGCGCTCGCCGTGGTCGAGCAGATCACGGACCACCACCTGGGCGTCACCGATCTGGCGCCCGTGGTGGACGCCGAGGTCGACGCCGACATCCTCACGAACCTCGTCGACGATCTGGACGAGACCTTCGGACTCGAGGCGAGCGACGACCGCTGGCGGGACGTCCACTACGGCGGCCTGGCCTACCTGCTGCCCATCCTGGAGCGGAGCTGGGACGGCCACACGCTGCGCTTCGTCGACGGCGGTGCCTGGATCCGACCGTCGGACCGATGAAACCCTCGTTCGCGGCGACCCTGGCGCTCACCCTCGCGCTCGCTCTCCTCACGCACCCCCTGCGCACCGACGCAGCCCCGAGCGGCATCGTGTCCTACGAGCTCGCGTGGACGGCGGAGCGCGCGACGGAGATCCTCGCGTCCTGGGACCACGCGGCCCGCGTGCGCGCGGCCTGGGCGCAGGCGCTCGACTGCCTCTACCCCGTCGCCTACGGCTCGCTCGGCGTCGCCATCGGTCGGTGGGCGGGCACGAGGCTGGGAGCGCGGCTCTGCGTGGCGGCGGCGCTGCTCGACGGGCTCGTCGAGAACCCCATGCTCGATCTCGAGCTCTGGTGGGGCGAGGGTGCGACGGTGCCGGCGCTCATCGCCGCGGTCGCCGCCTGCGGGAAGTTCGGCGCCTTGCTGCTCGCGATACCACTCGCGGTCGCGGCCCGCTGGCGCGGTGGGGGGAAAGGGGCCATCACGCCGTCAGGAAGCTGATGATCCGGCCCGCGAGCCACGCCCGGAACGCGGGGGTGAACGGCGGCGCGTGGCGGCAGTCGGCGATGAGCTCGGCATCGACGACGTCCAGCAGCTCCCGCGCCCGCGCGATCAGCGCCGGACCGGGGAAGTGCACGTCGTCGTCCGCGCCGAACACCTGCACCGGCCCGCGGAAGGCCGCGAGCTCGTCCTTCGTCGCCAGCGGGGGCACGCGCAGGTCCAGGCGGAACAGGCGGACGGCGTCCCCGAGCCAGTGGCCCCAGTCGTCGTCCCAGGTCGTGAGCTGCGCGTCGAGGAACGTGCGCAGGCGGCGCTCGCTGGGCCACGTACGGTAGAGCAGGAGCGGCCAGGCGGCGCGGATCAACGCGCTCACGATCGGCGCCGTCACGAGCCCGCCGGGCACCACGAGCGAGGCGCGCTCCACGCGATCGGGCGCGTGGGCCAGCAACCGCAGCGTGACGAACCCGCCGTAGCTGACGCCGACCACCGCCACCTGCGGCAGCCCGAGCGCGTCGAGCACGTCCGTCGCCCAGGCGCCGTACCCGTCGATCGGCAGGCGGGCGTCGGCGCTCATCGGCGAGTGCCCCACGATGTCCGGCACGATCAGCCGGAACGAGGACGCGAGCCCCTCGGCCTCCAGCAGCATGTGGGACGACGAGGCCATCGCGCCGTGGAGCAGGAGCACGGGCGGCGCGTCCGCGGGCCCGGCGAGCAGCAGGTGCGTGTCGCCGAAGCGCGTCGGCACCGTGCGGGCCTCCGTCGGCACGGACAGGCGGGCGTGGAACCGGGGGACCCAGGCGCGGAGCTGCTCGGCGGCGTCGGGCGTGGCGTACAGCGTGGTCACGGGCGGGCTCCGGCGAGCTGCTGGCGGACCAGGCGGCCGACCGTCCCTCGCGGATCGGGCAGCGCACCGCGGACCCAGCCGAGCAGCGCGAAGGTGTGGAAGGACACGAAGGACAGCGCGAACAGGCCGGCGTCTCCGCCCACCTCCCCGCGAGCGCGGGCGGCCTCGAAGCGGGCGACGACCGCCGCGTGCACCCGGGCGTGCTGCGCCGCGAAGCGCTCGCCCCACACGCCCTCCGCCAGCAACGACTCCCGCAGGAGCACGCTCGACAGGGCGGGCCGGCGCTCGTAGTACCCGAGGATCGCGGCCGCGACGTGGTCCAGGAAGGGCTCGAGCGCCTCGGGGCCGCTGGCCAGCGCCTCGTCCAGCGCGCGCTCCAGATCCTCGAAGAGGGCGGTGTGCAGCAGGTCGCGCTTGTCCGCGAAGTGCACGAAGACCGCGCCCACCGACAGCCCCACGTCCCCCGCCACGTCGCGCAGGTGCGTCGCCTCGAAGCCGTCGACCTCGAACCGCCGCCGCGCCGCGTCCAGCAAGGCCGCCCGCGTGCGCTCGCGCTGCTCGTCTCGTACACCCATTGGACCAAACCTGTTCAGTGAACGAGTTTACCGTACCACCGGAGTAGGCTGGGCGCCACACGGAGGCCCGATGAGCCGGGTGGTGCTGGTGGACGGGCTCGGGCTGCTCTACCGGGCGTGGCACGCGATCCCGGGCAACCTGAAGACCACCGCGGGGCAGCCGACCAACGCGCTGTACGGCTTCGCCCAGATGTTCCGCAAGGTGTTCGCCGGGCGCCGGCCCGCCTTCGGTGCGGTGGTGATGGACGCGCCGGGCGGCAGCGCGGGGCGCAAGGCGGAGCTCCCCGGGTACAAGGCGCACCGCCCGCCGATGCCCGACGGCCTGCGCGACCAGCTCCCGTTCGTCGACGAGCTCGTCGCCGCCCACGGGTTCCCCCTGCTCCGCGTCCCTGACGTGGAGGCCGACGACGTCATCGCCACGCTCACCGCGACCGCACTCGCCGAGGGGCACGACGTGTGGGTGGTGAGCGGCGACAAGGACCTGCTGCAGCTCGTCGGCGACGACGTCCGTGTGCTCGAGCCCACGTCGGAGATCCTGATGGACGCGGGCACGGTGAAGCGCAAGCTCGGGGTCCCGCCGGAGCGCGTCCCGGACTGGCTCGCGCTCTGCGGCGACGCGAGCGACGGCATCCCCGGCGTCCCCGGCATCGGCGAGCGCACGGCGACCTCGCTCCTCGAGCGCTACGGCACGCTGGAGGAGGTGCTGGCCTGCGCCGACGCGGTGGGCGGCAAGACCGGGCGCTCCCTGCGCGAGCACGCCGCCCGCACGCGGATCGCGAAGGGCGTGGCCACGCTGCGCCGCGACGTGCCGCTGCCGGTCGCGCTGGACGGCCTGGCGCTCCCCGAGCTCGATCTGGCGGCGCTGGACGCCGTCTACCTCAAGCTCGAGTTCTTCTCGCTGCTCTCGCCCGCCGCCGCCGGCCAGGTCCCCAAGCGCCAGTCCCTCCGCTACTACGTCTGCGACGAGCCCGACATGGCGCGCGCGGCCCTGCACGCGGAGTGCCTCGGACCCGAGCCGGTCGCGCTGCACGTGCTCTACGAGGAACCCGACCACCTGCGCGGTGAGCTCGTCGGCATCGCGCTCTCCCCCGCGCTCGGCACGGGCTTCTGGTTCCCGTTCGCGGGCCCCGGCAAGACGCTCGGACCCGCGGGGCTGGAGCTCCTCCGCCACTGGCTCGAGGACCCGGCGATCCCCAAGGTCGCGCACGAGCACAAGCGCGCGATCGTGGCCCTCGCCCGCCACGGGGTGACGCTCGCGGGCGTCGTCGGCGACCCGGCGCTCGCGTCCTACCTCGTGGACATGACCAAGCACCTGCCCCACCGGCTCGAGCAGGTCGCCCGCGAGTACCTCCACGTCGGGCTGCAGCCCCTGCGCGGGCTCGTCGGCACCGGGAAGGCCCGCAAGCGCTTCGTCGACCTCACCGTCGACAAGGCGGGCGCCTACGCTTGTCACCTCGCGGACGCCACCGGCGCCTCGGTCCGTGCCCTCGAGCCGCACCTCGAGGGACCCCTGCTCGCGCTGTACCGCGAGCTCGATCTCCCGCTCTCCGCCGTGCTCGCGCGCATGGAGCTCGCCGGCATCGCGGTCGACCCCGAGCCGCTGCGCCGCATGGAGGGCCGCCTGCTCGACGAGCGCACCGAGCTCGACGACGCCATCGCCGCCGCTGCGGGGCGGCCGTTCAACCCCGGCAGCCACCGCCAGCTCGGTCAGGTGCTGTTCGAGGAGCTCGGCCTGCCCGTCCGCCGCCGCACGAAGACCGGCTACGCGGTGGACGCGGAGGTCCTCGAGGATCTGGCCGACCAGCACGAGGTGATCGACCTGGTCCTGCGCTGGCGCACCGTGGACAAGCTGATCGCCGCCTACACCCGCGTCCTGCTCGCCGCCATCGGCCCCGACGGCCGCATCCACCCCACGTTCCAGCAGCTCGTGGGCAGCGCCGGCCGCCTCATCACCACCGAGCCGGACCTGCAGCGAACGCCCGTGCGCACCGACGAGCTGCGCGAGGTCCGCGAGGCCTTCGTCGCCCGCCCCGGCGCGCGCCTGATCTCGGCGGACTGGGGGCAGATCGAGCTGCGCGTCCTCGCCCACGTCACCGGCGACGCCGCGCTGACCGAGGCCTTCCGCGAGGGTCGCGACGTCCACCGCGCCACCGCGGCGACCCTGTTCGGCGTGACCGAGGAGGAGGTGGACCGCTCCCAGCGCGAGATCGGCAAGACCGTGAACTTCGCCACCATCTATGGCCAGGGCCCCTCCGCCCTCGCCCGCCAGCTCCAGATCCCGACCGCGCTGGCCCGGTCGTACATCGCGACCTTCTTCGCGCAGTACCAGGGCGTCGCCGCCTGGCGCGAGCAGGTCGTGCAGGACGCCCTGCGCGACACGTACGTCACCACCCTCACCGGCCGCCGCCGCACGATCCCCGAGCTGTTCTCGAACGACCCCGACGACCGCGCCTACGGCGAACGCGTGGCGGTCAACACGCCGATCCAGGCCTCGGCCGCCGATCTGTGCAAACGAGCGATGCTGGCCGTCGACGGGACGCTACGGAGGGAGGGCCTGGACGCGAGGATGGTGTTGCAGATCCACGACGAGCTCTTGATCGAGGCGGAGGAGGGACACGTGGAGCGAGCGAGCGCCGTGGTCCGCGAGGAGATGGAGCACGCCTGGGAGCTGGCCGTCCCGTTGGTCGTCGACCTGGGCGTGGGCCGCACGTGGGGGGAGGCTCACTGATGCTGCTCCTCCTCCTCCCCCTTCAAGCCTGCACCACCCCCGAACCCCCCTCCGTGCCCGTGCCCGTGCCCGTGCCCGTGCCCGTGCCCGCCGCTGAGCCCGTGCCCGCAGCCAACCTCGCACCCCAACCCTCTCCCGAGGGAGAGGGGGAAGAAGTACCCGCACCGTCCCCGGCGCCGGAGCCAACCCCAACCCCAACCCCAACCTCCGCTCCCGCTCCCGCTCCCGCTCCCGCTCCCGTCGCTGAGCCCGCACCCCCACCACCTCCCACCCCCGAGCCCGAGCCCGCACCACCCCCCACCCCACGGACGTGGACCCTTCAACCCCGCACCGGCGCCCTCTACGTCCTCGTCCGCTACGACCGCGGCACCGCGCTCTCCAACCTCGCCCACGACCACACCATCGCCGCCACCGGCTGGCAGGGGACGGTTCGCTGGCAGGCCGACGACCCCACCGCCTGCGCCGTCGACATCACCGTCCCCGTCTCCGGGCTCGTCGTGGACCCTCCCGGGCTGCGCGCGAAGGCGGGCCTCGAGGGCGACACCCCCGAGGACGACAAGCCGAAGATCCAGGAGAACATGTGGGGCAAGAAGCAGCTCGAGAAGGACCGCTTCCCCACGATCTCCTTCGTCTCCACCCGCTGCGAGGGTGATCCCGCGAACCCCACCGTCCGCGGCCGGCTCACGATCCACGGCGTGACCCGCGACGTCTCGCTCCCCATGAAGGTCAGCGCCACCGACGACCGCTTCACCGCCTCGGGCGTCCTCGACCTGAAGGGCACGACCTACGGCTTCGACCCCTACAGCGCAGCGCTGGGCGCGGTCAAGAACCAGGACGCCCTGCGCCTCGTCATCGACGTCACCGGTCGGTGAGCCTGGACCACCCGCTCACCGCCTCCCTGCTCGCTCTCGTCCCCGCCGGGCGCGAGGGGGAGCTACGTTCCTGGTTGGCCGCCCGACCGGCCGGCGAAGACACGGACACGTTCCTCGCGGCCCTCCTCCGCACGGAGCTGCTCGACCCCGAGGACCGGCCAGCCGCCTCGCGCCTGCGCCTCGGGCTCCAGCTCACCGCTCCGGCCGACGCCTTCCAGCCCACACTGCCGCCCGATCTCCACGAGGTCGATGGCTTCGCGCTGCTGGGGGAGATCGGCCGCGGAGGGATGGGGACCGTCGACGTCGCCCGCGACCTGACGCTGCGTCGCAAGGTCGCGTACAAGCGGCTCCACGTGCCCGCCCCCAGCGAGGCCCTGCGCGCCTTCGTCGCCGAGGCGCAGATCACCGCCCAGCTCGACCACCCGAACATCATCCCGGTCTACCGTCTGAGCCACGACGGGGAGGCGCCGGGCTTCGCGATGAAGCTGGTCGGCGGCAGCACGCTCCTCGATCGGCTCCTGCAGGCCGCCGAGGCCGACGACGACGAGGTCGCGCTCCGCGGTCGGCTCGAGCTCTTCCTCAAGATCTGCGACGGCCTGGCCTACGCGCATGCGGCCGGCGTCGTCCACTGCGACCTCAAGCCCGCCAACGTCATGCTCGGCGACTACGGCGAGGTCTACGTCATGGACTGGGGTATCGCCCGGCGCGTCGGCGACCCCGCGCCGGACATGGTCCACGGCACCCCGGCGTACATGTCGCCCGAGCAGGCCCGGGGCGAGCCGGTCGGCCCCGCGAGCGACCAGTACGCCCTCGGCCTGCTCCTGCAGGAGCTGGTGACGCTGGGCCGCGCGCGCTCGCCGGCGAGCAGCCTGGCCAAGGCCCTGATCCGCGCGGGGCGCGGTCACCGCGAGCCGATGACCCACGCGCGACCCGGAACACCCGTGCCGCCGGAGCTCGTCGCGGTGGTGGAGCGCGCGACCGCCCTCGAGCCCGGCCAGCGCTACCCCGACGTGGGCGCGCTCGCCGCGGACGTGCACCGCCACCTCCAGGGCGAGGCTGTCTCCGTGCTCCCCGACGGGCCCTGGCGCGCGATCGTTCGCCGGGTGTCGCGCAGGCCGGGGGCGGCGCTGGCCACCGCGCTGTCCGTGCTGCTCCTGGTCGTGGTCACCTCCAGCGCCGCGACCGTGTCCTCGCTGCAGGCCGCCGTCGACGCCGACCGGCAGGCGCTCCAGGTCACCGCACGCCTGGGCACCGTCGAGCGCCGCGCCGGCGCGATCGAGACCGAGGTCCTGCGGTTCGGGCGGCTCCTCGAGGGCATCAGCACCGCCACCACCGTGGCCCTGTCGCAGACCCAGCCCGAGGACGCCCGTCCCTGGCTCGTCCTGGACCCGAGCACCGCTCCCGACGACCTGGTGGACTCGGCCGTCGACGGCGCTGTGGTGAGCCTGCGCACGCCGGTGTTCCGCTCCGCGCCGAGCGCCGACCCACTCGCGCTCCAGCCCGTGTTCCGCCGCCTCACGCGCCTCGACGGCACGCTCCGACGCGCGCTCCTGCGCAGCGCGCCGGGCGGCGGCGTGACCTGGGATCTGGCCGAGGCCCGTCGCATCCACCTCTCCGGCGACACGCCCGTCCGGCGGCTGCGGGTCGCGCTGACCGATGGCACCGAGCTCGTGTTCCCCGGGCAGGCCGAGGCCGCGATCGAGGATCCGCGGGAGGCGAGCTGGTACCAGCGATCCGCGGACCAGCCCTTCCCCCACTGGGAGCCGCCCACGCTCGACGCCATGGGTCGGGTCGTGGTGGTGGTCGGCCGATCGATCTACGCCGAGGACGACCCCCGCTTCCTCGGCGTCGCCTCCGCCGAGATCGTGGTTGACCGAACGCTCGCCAAGCTCCTCGCGGAGCGCGACGCCGACCTCGTCCATCAGTGGGTCGTCGACGGGTCGGGCCGCGTGATCGGGTCGGACGAGGGTCCGGGGAAGCTGCGCCCGGCGCCGGTGGACGGGCTCGACGAGCTCCTCGACGACCACCTCACGACCTGGCGGGAGGAGAGCGACGGGATCGTGGTCACCGCGCCCCTGCCCCAGCTCGGGTGGGCGCTGGTCGCCCGATACGGAGCCTCGCCCCGCGACCGACGTTAGTCCCGGACCCGGAGGGGGGATGCCGGCGATCGTGGAGGTCCGCGGGGCGGTCAAGGACTACCCGTTGGGCAAGCTCAAGGTCCGCGCGCTCGAGGACGTGTCACTGTCCATCGAGAAGGGCGAGTTCACCGTCATCGCCGGACCGAGCGGCAGCGGCAAGACCACGCTGCTCAACCTCATCGGCTGCGTGGACGTGCCGACCGCGGGCGAGGTCATCGTCGACGGCCAGGCGACCTCGCGGCTGTCCGACCGTCAGCTCACGAAGCTGCGGCTGCACAGCATCGGCTTCATCTTCCAGAGCTTCAACCTGGTCAACGTGCTGGACGTGTACCAGAACGTGGAGCTCCCGCTGCTGCTCCAGGGCAAGCTCGGGGCGGCGGAGCGCCACCAGCGCGTCAAGGCCCTGATCGAGCGCGTGGGCATCGGCGAGCACCTCCACCACCGCCCGAACGAGCTCTCCGGCGGCCAGCGTCAGCGCGTGGCCATCGCGAGAGCGCTCGTGACGCGGCCGGCGCTGGTCCTCGCCGACGAGCCCACGGCGAACCTGGACTCCGTGACTGGCGCCTCCATCCTCGATCTCATGCGCGAGCTCAACGAGGCCGAGCAGACCACGTTCCTGTTCTCGACCCACGACCACGCCGTCATGCAGCGCGCGCGGCGGATCGTGCGGATGCTCGACGGCAAGCTGGCGGAGAGCTGACCGTGCAGAGTCTCCGCCTGGTGCTGATCCTCGCGGTGCGCAGCCTCCTCGCCCACCGCGCGAAGAGCCTGATCATCGGTTCCCTGCTGTTCGTGGGGACGTTCGTGGTGGTGCTCGGCAACGCGCTCCTCGACTCGATCGAGGAGGTCATGCGGACCACGCTGACGCACTCCCTGGCCGGCGACTTCCAGCTGCAGTCCAAGGACGCCGAGGATGCGCTCGCGCTCTTCGGCGGCGGGGGCCTCGGGACGAGCGACATCGGAGAGATCCCGCACTTCGAGCAGGTCGAGGCCGAGATCGGGAAGATCGACGGTGTCAGGTACCTGGTGCCGATGGGCGTGACGAACGCCACGGTCTTCGGGCGCAACGAGATCGACCGCGTGCTCACAGAGCTGCGGGACGCCCTGCGCGACGGTGACACCGAGCGGGTGCCGCGCCTCGTGGCCCGCGCCCGCCGCATCGTGGTGGACCTGTCCAAGGCGCTGGACACGGCGAAGGCCATCGCGGACGAGGAGTCGTACCGCAAGAACGCCGAAGCGCTCACGAAGGTCGGCGACGACGCCTTCTGGACCGCGTTCGAGCCCGGCGGCGATGCGCTGTCCGCCCTGGACTTCCTCGACAGCCGGGTCGCTCCGCTCGCCTCCGACGGCGACCTCTACTACCTCCGCGTCTTCGGCACCGATCCGGAGCGGTTCGTCGAGGCCTTCCCGCGCTTCGAGATCAAGGAGGGGCAGATGATCCCTCCGGGTCGCCCGGGCTTCCTGTTCAACCACCGGACGTACGAGAAGCTCATCAAGAACCGCGTGGCGCGGGAGCTCGACGCGCTGGTCGACGAGGCCGACGACGGCAACACCATCGCCGACGACCCCCTGCTCCAGCAGCGCGTGCGGCGGCTGGCGGACCAGTACCGCCTGGTCACCTTCCAGCTCGAGCCCGAGGACGCGACCGCGCTGACGTCCGAGCTGAAGGGGCTGCTCGGGCAGGACGGCACGCTCGAGGAGCTGGTCCAGGCCTTCCTGAAGGTGGACGACACCAACGTCCGCGAGCGGACCGCCTGGTTCTACGAGCACATGGGGACGCGGATCGCGCTGCACGTGCCCAAGGTCGGCGACAGCGTCACGCTCCGCGGCTTCACGCAGTCGGGGTACCTGCGGGCGGTCGAGGTCCCCGTCTGGGGGACGTACGACTTCGAGGGCCTCGAGGACGCCGACATCTCCGGCGCCAGCAACCTCGTCGACCTGGTCACGTTCCGCGAGCTGTACGGCAAGATGAGCGACAGCGCGCGCGAGGAGCTCGCCGGCATCCGCCAGGAGGTCGGGGTGAAGGCGCTGTCCCGCGAGGACGCGGAGGCGGCGCTGTTCGGCGGCGGCGGGGACGTGGAGGTCGCGGTCGCGGACCAGGGCGCGCTCGACGTGGACATCGGCGCCGTCAACGTCGTCGGGCCCTTCGAGCGGACCTTCCCCGCGGAGGAGACGCGCACCGGCCTGGTGCTCGACGTGGCCATCGTCCTCGAGGACCCGGACCGCGAGGCCGCCCTCCGCCCCGAGCTCGAGCGGGTCGCCGACGGGCTGGGGCTGAAGGTCCTCGACTGGAAGGAGGCCTCGGGCACGCTGGGGCAGATGATCACGGTGCTGCGCATCACGCTGCTCACGGCCGTCGCCATCATCTTCCTGGTCGCGCTCATCATCGTGAACAACGCCATGGTCATGGCCACGATGGACCGCGTCCCCGAGATCGGCACGCTCCGGGCCATCGGGACGCAGCGCACCACCGTCCTCGGGCTGTTCCTCGTGGAGACGGGCGTGCTCGGCCTGGTCGCGGGCGGCGTCGGCGGGCTCGCCGCGGTCGGCGTCATCGTGTGGCTGCAGTCCGTCGGCATCCCGGCCCCGGCCGACGAGCTGGTCCTGCTGTTCGGCGGGCCGCGGCTCTTCCCCACGATCGGGCTCAACGACATCGTGTTCGGGCTGATCACGATCACGACGGTCGCGGTCGCGTCCACGCTGTACCCGGCGACGTTGGCGGCCCGCGTGCCTCCCATCGTCGCGATGCGCGGGAGGGAGTAGCCATGCGCATCCTCGCCCTCATCGCGTTCCGGAACCTGGTCCAGGCGCGCACCCGCACGACGCTGCTCGGCACCGCCATCGCGCTCGTCATGGCGATGCTGGTGCTGTTGCTCTCGCTCGCCGGCGGCATCGAGGACAACCTCGTGTTCTCGGCGACCATGCTCTCGTCGGGACACGTGACCGTCGCCGGCTTCCACAAGTCCAAGCCCACCGACGCGGCACCCCTGGTGACGGAGGCCGCCGCCCTGCGCAAGGTGCTGGAGGCCAACACGCCCGGCCTCGACTACCTCGTCGAGCGGCAGCGCGGCTGGGCCAAGGTGATCAGCCCGCAGGGGACGGTGCAGTCGGGCCTGTCGGGCATCGACCCGGTGGCCGAGTGGCGGCTGCGCGACTCGCTCCACCTCGCGGCGGAGTCCGACTACGTGGACGGCGGCAGCGACGAGGTGCGCGGCACGCTCGAGACGCTGGGCCAGCCGGGTGGGCTGATGCTCTTCGCGAACCAGGCGAAGAAGCTGCACGCCCGCGTCGGCGACACGATCACGATCCAGACCGAGACCCAGGGCGGCCAGACGAACACGATCGACCTGCAGGTCACGGCCGTGGCGCGCGACGTGGGGCTGCTCTCCACGTTCGCCACGTTCATGTCCGACCAGGACGTGCGGACGCTCTACCAGCTCAACGAGGACACGACGGGCGCGTTCTGGCTCTATCTGAAGGACATCGACCGGTCCGAGGAGACGATGAACCACCTCCGGACCGTGCTGGAGAAGGAGGGCTACGTGGTGATGGACCACGTCCCCGCCCCGTTCTTCTTCAAGTTCGACACCGTGTCCGGCGAGGACTGGGTCGGTCAGCGCATCGATCTGACGACCTGGGAGGACGAGGTCAGCTTCCTGACCTGGATCCTGACGGCGTTCGACACGCTGACCTGGATGATGTCGGTCATCCTGCTCGCGATCATCGCCGTCGGCATCATGAACGCGCTGTACAACGCGGTCCGCGAGCGCACGCGCGAGCTCGGCACGCTCCGCGCGATCGGCATGACCCGCCGCCAGGTGCTCGCGCTCGTGCTGCTCGAAGCGCTGCTGCTCGGGCTGATGGCCACGGGGGTGGGCGCGGTCATCGGCTCGGGGGTCGCGCTGACGCTCGACGCGATGGCCATCGACCCCGGGCTCGACGCGTTGCGCATCATCCTGCTCGCCGACCAGCTCCACCTCGTGGTGCGGCCGCTCGCCGTGGGCAGCGCCATCGTGCTGCTGACGCTGCTGACCGGCGTGGCCGCGCTCTGGCCCGCGTTCCGGGCGGCCCGCCTGAAGCCCGTGACCGCCATGCAGCACGCCGAGTAGCTCGGTGGATCCCGCCTTCGCCGAGATCGTGGCGGCGTGGCGTGGCGCGCTGTGGGGTTGGGCGCCGACGATGGCGCTGGGGGTGCTGCTGTGCACGCTGCTGCTCGCCCTCCGCGAGCGGCTCGCGCGCGCCTGGCCGCTGGTGGTCGGGGTCGCGCTCGCCATCGGGCTGGGCTTCGTGTGGTCGCAGGCCGCGCTCACCGACGACGCGGCGATCACCCTGCGGTACAGCGACCACGTGCTCCGCGGGCTCGGCCCGGTGTGGAACGTCGGGCAGCGGGTGGAGGGCATCACCAACTTCGGCTGGATGCTGCTGCAGGTGGCGCTCGGGCTCTGCGGGATGCGCCTCGAGCACGCCGCGCTGCTGCTCTCGCTCCTCGGCTACCTGCTGCTCGTGGGTGCGGTGCTGCTGGTCGAGCGCACGCTGGACCCGAAGGCGCCGCCCCTCGCGACCGCACTGATCGCGGTGCAGATCGTGGTGACGGCGTTCGGGACGACGGGCCTCGAGTCGGACGCGGCCGCCGGGCTCGTCGTGCTCGGCGCCGCCCTGATCCTGCGCGCGAGCCGCCCTCGCGACGCGCTGCTGGCCGGGCTCTGCTTCGCGTGGTCGGGCCTGTTCCACCTCGATCACCTGCTCGCGGGCGCGCTCGCCGGCGGCTGGCTGCTCCTCCGCCACCGCGCGATGGGCCCCGAGGACCGCCGCTCCCTGCTGGCCTACGGCCTCGGCCTCCTCCCCTACCCGCTCGTCCACGGCTGGAAGGTCTGGTACTACGGCGTCTGGTTGCCCAACACGTTCTGGGCCAAGTCCGGCGACCTCTGGTATCCATCGCAGGGCCTCGTCTACGAGCTCGTCCAGGCGCTGTCGTCCAACCACTGGCTGCTGCTCCCCACGGTGCTCGCCTGGCCGTGGCTCGCGCGGGGCCGGGAGCGGGCGCTGGCGCTGTGGGCGCTCGTGTTCGCGGTCGGGTGGCACCTGTACCTGATGAAGGTCGGCGGCGACTTCATGACCGGGCGCTTCCTGATCCCGCTGATCCCGTGGACGTTGATCGCGGGTGCCCGGACCGCGTCGCTGCTCACGGCCCGATCGGTGCCCGCTGGCCTGCTCGTGGCCGTGCTCCTCGGGCTCGGCACGCGCGGGGTGAGCCTGTTCCCACCCGGAGGGATGTCGTGGTACCTGGCGGACGAGAACACGGTCTACCCGCTGGTCAGCGTGTTCCCGCCCGTCGTCGACCACCACGGGTTCCGGCAGGGGCTGTTCTTCCACCGGGTGTTCGTCGAGCGCGACCTGCACCCGATCCTGGCGACGACGGGCATCGGGTGGGTGGGGTTCTACTCGGACCTCGAGGTGGTCGACCTCGTGGGCCTCACCGAGCCCGAGATCGCCGCGTTGCCCATCCATCGGCGCGGCAAGCCGGGCCACGAGAAGAACCCGTCGTTCGAGTGGCTCGACGCCCGCGGCGTGGACTTCATCCGCTGGTACCAGCCGAGCCGCCCCTGGGACCCGCTGCAGCGCGCGGACTTCGAGGGCGACGGCGACCGCTGGTGGGTCTGGCGCTACGACCCCGAGCTGATGGAGCAGATCCACGCCCGCGTGCCCGAGATCAAGATCCTGCGGCCGAGGGCCTGGATCCGGCAGAACGCCGTGCGTTCACCGGGGAAGGACCGAGAGGACGCGCTGCAGCGGCTCGAGGCGATGGACCACTACTACTTCTCGATGGTGCCCGAGGAGGCGCCGTTGCGGGAGCGGATCGTGGCCAGGATCGACCACCTCTGGCCACCATGAGCTCTGCCGAGGGGAGACGACTCCTCTCCCTCCGCAACAACGTGGCCGCCTTGAACATGGAGTAGGCTGTCGGCTGACCGACGGACACATCGTGTGTCGGCCCGGGTCAGTCGAGCGTCCATGCGCCCCCCATTCGACGCGGCCATCACGATCAGCTGCACCGACCGTACCCGATCGGCGAAGTTCTACACCGAGGTGTTGGGCGCGGTACTCGAACCCGATCAAGAGCTGATCGGCTGTTGGTGGTACCGACTCGGCCCATTGCGAATCAGCCTGCTGCCCAATGCGCGCCTGCCCTCGCCCGTCGACCGTTTCCCCGACCAAGCCGAGTTCCTGCTGTGGCTGGACGTTGAACGTGACGACCTGGCTCGGATCCGCGCGGCAGCGGACGCGCAGGGCGGGCTGTTGCAAGACCACGATTCGATGGTCGTCGTCCGCGATCCGGACGGGCTTCTGATCGAGGTCTGGGCTCGGTAGTTCTCGGTCTCGCGTCACAGCGTGACCACCCGGCCGGAGCTCCGCCGTTCGGGAGTTCCACGCGCCTGCTCCCGTGGGCGCGACCGGCAGGGAAGCAACGGTTATCCATCGCCATGGGGATCGATGTCTCCTTCGTGGTCGAACGGGCATCACCGGCGGGGTGGGTGCCGCCGATGGAGCTTCGGCCGTCGTTCAGGCAGGTGACGCCAACGCATCCGGCGCGCGAATGTATCGAAACCGATTCCTGGTCTCTGGGGAGTCCGTTCGCGTCATTGTTTGGGTGTTGGCCGACCAGCCCTACGCCGACGACATCAGGCTCGTGGTGACCATCGGATGACAGGCGCCCGGGGGGGTTCGCGGACCGGTATGCGAACGATAGGCGGGTCGTCCGTCCTCACCGCGTGGGGTGGACCGTCGCCGGTTCGTGGGCCGGCGAGCTCGAGCCGGCCGCACACCGAGTTGACATCACACCCGTCGAGCGATGCGCGCAGGTTGCCAAGAGGTTGGTGTAGCCTGCATCTTCACGTGAGGATCCGATGCTCCTTCCGCTCGTCGTCCAGGTAGCCCTCGCCCTCCCCACCGACACCGACGGTGATGGTGTCCCCGATGGCAGCGACACCTGCGTGTTCGTCGCCAATCCGGGTCAGGCCGATGGGGACGGCGACGGTACGGGTGATGCCTGCGACGTGTGTCCGGGGCCAGGCAACGGGTTGGAGCGGTTTCGCGACGTCGGTGTGGTGCAGGCCCTCGTCGGGGCGCGCCAGGGCGTCGCGGTCGACTTCGACGGTGACGGCGACGAGGACCTGGTCGCGGATGGGGCCTGGTTCCCCAACCTCGGGGGCGGCGCGTTCGGGGCGTCGATCGCGACCGGGGTCGACATCGAGGTGACGCCCGACCTGGACGGCGACGGGCGACCGGATCTCCTCGGCGAGCAGAACGGGTCGCTCGTCTGGGTGCGCAACCTCGGCGGCGGTGTGCTCGGCGGGGCCGTCGTGATCGACACCTTCTCCTGGTCGGACGTGGCCGTCGCGGATCTCGACGGTGACGGCGACCTCGACGTCGTGGCGGCGGACCGGGGCGCCCGCGTGGGCGCGCAGCTCAAGTGGTACGCCAACACGGGCGGCGCGTTCTCGGGTCCCCAGGTGATCCGGGCCGACGACGCGGGCTTCGAGCAGGTGGAGGTCGGGGACTTCGACATGGACGGTCGCGTCGATGTCATGGTGATCGGCGGGAGTGGTGACGAGGGTTGGTACCGCAACCTCGGCCCGGTCCTCGGCTGGGGCTCGTTCCGGCCGATCGCCACGTTCCGGCACGGGCTCACGGACCTCGACGACTTCGACGTCGCGGACATGGACGGGGACGGCGACCCGGACCTGCTGTTCCAGGGGTGGAACGGGGTCGGCCTGTCCTACCTGGAGAACAACGGGCACGGCATCTTCGCGCCGCCGGTCGTCCTCCAGCGGAACCAGGGGCTGGTCTTGCAGGGTCGCGTCACCCTCGGCGACGTGGACGGTGACGACGACCTCGATCTGGCCTGGCTCGAGTCGGGTGGGCCCTCCCCGCGGCTCCGATGGCTCGAGAACCACGGTGGTCGGTTCGACTCGCCCGTGCTCCTGCAGACCTACCAGGTCCGGCAGCCGACCCCGCTGTTCATCGACCTCGACGGAGACGGCGCGCTCGACCTGCTCACGCTCGACGACGCGGTGGCCTTCGGCAACCTGGTGTGCGCCAACCTGGACTCGGACGGTGACGGCCTGCGCGATTGCGAAGAGCTGCTCCTGGTGGGGACCGACGCCTCCATCGCGGACACGGATGGTGACGGGCTCTCCGACGGCGCCGAGCAGGCAGCGGGCGCGGATCCGTTCGATCCGGACACGGATGGGGACGGTGTGTTGGACGGTGTCGACCCCTGTCCCGCCGACGTGCTCGACGATCAAGACGGCGACGGGCTGTGCGACGGGTTCGACACCTGCCCCACGACCGTCGATCCCCTCCAGGGTGACTTCGACCTCGACGGCGTCGGTGACGCCTGCGATCAGTGCCTCGGCGCCGACGTGACGGGCGATCCAGACGGCGACGGTCTCTGCGACTCGGTCGACAACTGCCCACTCGTCCCCGGCCTCGTGCTGCGCGACCGTGACGACGACCAGGTGGGCGACCTGTGCGACACCTGCCCGACGGACCCCAACGAGGACGGGCTGCGCCGGTTCACGTACGAGACCTACGGCGCCCTGTGCACCACCTACCTCTGCGCGGGCCAGCGCTTCTCGGCCGCGTGGGCGGTGAACCTCGACGGCGACGGTGACGAGGACCTCGTCTCCTTCATGGTCGACCAGCCCGGCTCCGGGGAGCTGTGGTGGAACGAGAACCCCGGCGGTGGGGCCTTTGGTCTCACCGGCACGCCGACGGGCATCCGGTCGACCGCGCTCGTGGACATCGCGTTCGGCGACGTCGATCTGGATGGCGACACCGACATCGTCACGATCTCCGACGCCGATCTGGTCCTGCTGCACGTCAACGACGGGACGGGGAGCTTCCCGCTGCACCTCTCCGTGAGCTCGAGCGGTGGTGCCGTGGCCGTGGCGGCGGGCGACCTCGACGGGGACGGCGACCTGGACGGCGTGGTGGCCTACGCCGACCTGAACCGGGTGGTCGCGTTCGACAACCAGCTGGGCGCGCTCGGCGCCGCGGCGGCAGCGACCGGACTGAGCGGGCTTCGGGACGTCGTGTTGGCGGACCTCGACGGGGACGGCGACCTGGACCTGGTGGCGGCCGCGGACGGCGGCCTGTGGGAGGCGGAACGGATCGGAGGGGGTTGGGGCCCGGCCACGTCGATCGTGGGGAGCGTCGATCCGATCACGGTCCTCGAGGTCGGCGACGTGGACGGTGACGGCGACCCGGATCTCGCCTGGGTCGACGCCACCGGCGTGTGGGTCGCAGACAACGACGGCACCTGGTCCCGGGTCACTCGCGTGAGCACGGACGCCGCCGTCTCGCTGCGGGTCGACGACACGGACGGGGATGGCGACGCCGATCTCGGTTGGATCACGACGAGCCGCGAGGCCGTGTTCGTCGAGAGCCACGGCGGGCTGTTGGATGCTCCCGAGCGGTTCGGGCCGGCGGACAGCTTGGACTTCGGGGACCTGAACGGCGACGGCTACGACGAGGCCGTGACCGCCAACGTCGTCGTGATCTACCGCGAGCCGTCGGCGTGCGCGCTCGACGACACCGACGGCGACGGGCTGCACGACGGCGAGGAGCTCCGCGTCACGGGCACCTCCGTCACCGCCGCGGACACCGACGGCGGCGGCACGACCGACGAGCAGGAGCTCATCCTCGGTCGCGATCCGCTCGATCCCTCGGACGACTGACGGACCGCGAGGGCCCGGTCTACGAAGGGTATGCGCGGGTCATCAGCGCCGGATGGCGTCGAGCCGGGCGACAGCACGGTCCAGGTCGTCGGGGCCCGAGAGGAACCGCCCGTCGAGCGAGGGCACGTCGTCGGCGAGGCCAGAGCGGTCACGCAGGCGGCGGGCGCGGCGCACGATCCGGTGGTGGACGACGTGGTAGCCGAAGCGGAACAGGGCGTCGGTCGTCCCCGCGGGGCCCACGACGGCCTCACCCACGCGGCACACCGCCAGCACCGCCCGCGCCGCCTCCTCCAGCGTGGGCGCGCGCCCGCCCAACACGCACCCGGCGAGCACCACCTGCACCAGGAAACCGAGCTCCTCGGGCCGCGCGCCCGCCAGGCCCGCTCGCGCGACGCCCTGCGCCGAGGGCGGGTGCTGGTGGTCCCAGTCGCGGAAGTAGGCGGCGGCCACCGGGTCACGCCCCACGAAGGCCCGCTGGGTCTCGAGGTCCACGTCCGTCGCGAGCGCCAGGAAGCTGCGCGCCGCGTGGGGGGCAACGAAGCCCTCTCGCGCCCGGCGGTCCTCGCGCTCCAGCGCCGCCTCCTCCTCCGCCTCGCCCTCGTCGAGCAACGCGTCCCTCAGGCCCTGGTCGGCGACCAGGCGGTCGGTGAGCTCCCGGCAGCGGTCGAGCAGGGCGTCGAGGTCGGTCGGGTGGCGGTCGGCCAGCTCCGCCAGCGCCTGCACGAGCGCGTCCCACCCGTCGAGCCCGCGCCCCACGACCAGGTGGTCACCGAGCTCGAGCTGGGGCTGGTCGTCGATCGCGGGGTCCATCAGGCCGCGCGCCACGGCGAGCCAGAGCTCGTCGGTGTCGAACACCAGGGCCTGGCGGAACAGCCCGAGCACCACCAGCTCCTGGGGCGCCTCGGCGAGGCGGTCGGCCGCGAGCGCGGGGTCGACTTCCACCAGCGCTTCGAGCCACGTCAGGAAGCGTCCGGCGTCGAAGCGCTCGTCCTGCCCGGCGCGGGGAACCAGCCAGAGCTCGGCGTCCAGCACCGCCAGCACCTGCTCGGGCGTGGCGAGCGCGAGCCAGTGCCCGGCGTCCGCGAGCCCGACCCGCGCCACCAGCGCCTGCATCCCGTCGGTGCCGAGCTCGGCCACGGCGGTCGCGAGGGCGGCGTCATCCAGGAGATCCAGCGCGGCGCGCCCCTCGTGGTGGACCAGGTCGTCGGACGGCATGCGAGCACCTCCACACGTCCGGTTCGCACGCGGGCGCCGCACCGTCCCCCTGCCCGTTCGCCGGGTTGTGCGGAGTGTCCGCCTCTGCCATGGTTCTGTGGGTGGCGAGCTCAGGCTCCCCAGTAGCCGAAGCCGCCCAGGCTCCCACTGTAGGCGGCGAGCCCCAGTCCGGTCAGTCCGCCGAGGATGCCCACGGTGACGCCGACGGCGGTGGCGACCTGGGTCTCCTTCCGCCGCCGCTGCGCCTGCTCGACCGCCAGGTGGGGCAACGACTCGCGCATGTCCTCGGACAACGTGTGGAGGGGGATCTGCACGCGACCACAAGGCACGCCGACCTCGACCGTGTTCCAGTACGTACCCACCAACCAGCCTTCCAGGCGCTGTCCGTCGGCCAGCGTCCAGACCTCCCTGCGCAGCGGCGCCGCCAGCCCGCACGGACGAGCGCGTTCGACCACCTCGATCCCGGAGCCGTGGTCGAGGGCCAGCGTCTGACGAGCGTGCCCGGTCCAGTACCAGCCGAGCATGGGCTGCTGGGGGAGCTCGGTGGTGCCGGGGGCGTGGCCCAGGCTCACCCCAGGAAGGGGTAGCGCCAGTCCGTCGGAGGATCGAATGTCTCCTTGATCGCCCGGGGGCTGGTCCAGCGGAGCAGGTTGAGCAGCGAGCCCGCCTTGTCGTTCGTCCCCGAGGCCCGGCCGCCGCCGAAGGGCTGCTGGCCGACGACCGCACCCGTGGGCTTGTCGTTGACGTAGAAGTTGCCGGCAGCGCCACGGAGCGCCTCGGTCGCCTGGTGCACGGCGACGCGATCCGTCGCGAACACCGCACCGGTCAACGCGTACGGGCTGGTCGAGTCCACCAGCTGCAGCGCCTCGTCCCAGCGGGCCTCGTCGTAGACGAAGAGCGACGCGATGGGGCCGAAGATCTCCTCCTGCATCAGCCGGTGCTTCGGGTCGTCCACGCGGAAGACCGTCGGCTGCACGAACCAGCCGCGGCTGTCGTCCGAGGTGCCCCCGGACACCGTCTCCGCCGTGCTCCGGCCGAGCTCGAGGTACTCCGTGTGCTTCTTGAAGGCCCGGCGGTCGATGACGGCGCCGAGGAAGTTCGAGAAGTCCCGGACGTCGCCCATCTTCATCTCGGCCAGCCCCGCCACCAGGCGCTCGCGGACCTCGGGCCACAGGTTGGACGGGACGTACATCCGGCTCGCGGCGGAGCACTTCTGGCCCTGGAACTCGAAGGCGCCGCGCAGGATGGCGGTCGAGAGCGCGTGCGCGTCGGCGCTGCGGTGGGCGACGATGAAGTCCTTGCCGCCGGTCTCGCCGACCAGCCGCGGGTACTGCGCGTACGACGCGATCCGCTCGCCGACGGTCTTCCACATGCCCTGGAACACGCCGGTCGACCCGGTGAAGTGCAGGCCCGCGAGCTCCGGCCGCTCGAGCAGCAGGTTGCCGATCTGCGCGCCGGCGCCGTGCACCAGGTTGATGACCCCCGGGGGCAGGCCGGCTGCCTCGAGCACGCGGAACAGCGTCCAGCAGGACAGCGCCGAGGTCGTCGCGGGCTTCCAGACCACCGTGTTGCCCATGAAGGCGGGGGCGGTCGGGAGGTTCAGGCCGATCGAGGTGAAGTTGAACGGCGTGATCGCGAGGACGAAGCCGTCGAGCGGCCGGTGGTCGAGGCGGTTCCAGGTCCCCGTCGGCGAGACCGGCGGCTGCTCCGAGAGGATCTGCTGCGCGTAGTGCGCGTTGAAGCGCCAGAAGTCGATGAGCTCGCACGCGGAGTCGATCTCGGCCTGGTGGCAGGTCTTCCCCTGGCCGAGCATGGTCGCGGCGTTCACGCGGTCCCGCCAGGGGCCCGTCAGCAAGGCGGCGGCGCGCAGGAACACGGCGACGCGCTCCTCCCAGGGCAACGCGGCCCAGCCCGCACGCGCCTTCTCGGCGGAAGCCACGGCGGCAGCGACCTCGTCGGGACCGGCCATGTGGACGTTGGCCAGGACGTGACCGTGATCGCAGGGCATCGTCACCTGCGTCGTCCGACCGGTGAACACGTGCTTGCCGTCGATCACGCACGGGATCTCGACCACCTCCGAGGCGGCGACGTCGAGCGCCTTCTGAAGACTGGCGCGCTCGGCGGATCCGGGGGCGTAACCGCGGACGGGCTCGTTGACGGGCGGCGGGACCCGGTAGGTTCCGGCGGACATGGGACCTCCACGTGGAGCCGCGTTGTAACCCGTCGTACCCGACAGCTTCTGGTAGACTCGACGCGTGGATCCGACGCTCCTGATCGCGCTCCTCGCAGCGACGCTGTCCATCATCCTGCTGGTGGTGATGGTGGTGCTGCTCGTCCTGCTGGCGGCGGTGGTGCTCCGATCCCGACGTGCGCGAGCCGAGCCCGCACCGGTCCCCGCGCCCGCGGCGAGCGCGGCGGTCGTCGCCCCCTCGCCTCCCCGGGCGGACCCGGCGGTGGTCAAGACGACCGAGCAGCCGCGGTCCGCCGAGCCCCCGAGCAACATGATCGGGTTCTTCGACGACGAGTCCAGCGTCCCCAACCTGGACAAGCGACCGGGGCTCTTCAACTCGGGGGTCCCCGCGTCCGCCTTCAACTCGGTGCCGCCACAGCGCTTCGACGAGGAGTCGGACGGCAACGACGGCGAGGCGACCGAGATCTTCAGCGCGTCCCAGCTCGGCGCCGAGTTCGCCGAGTTCCTCGAGGACGACGAGCCGAGCGGGCGCCTCCGATAGCCACGTCAGCGGCCGTCATCGCCCTCCGAGCGGGCGCGGGTAGGTTGAGCCCATGAGCGGATGGACCATCGCGGTGCTCCTCGCGCTGCTCGGGCGGGCGTTCGGCGCGGAGGCGGCGGACGACGGCGACGAGGGGAAGCGCCAGCGCCTGGAACGCCGGGCGGAGCGTCGCCTGGACCGCACCCAGCTGGCCGAGCTCAAGTGGCGAGCCGCGGTGGACGCGATCACCCCAGCCGAGCCACGCACCCTCAAGCAGGCCGACCGGGCCGAGCAGGGGCTGATCACGGACCGGGCGAGGGCCTCGGAGCTCTCGCGGCGGCTCGACGCCTGGGACGCTCCGGCCGCCGAGGTGCGCCTGCTCTATGCCACCAACCGCAAGCGCGGGAACAAGGCCGGCGAGCGCGTGGGGTACCGCGCGCGGGACGCGGACCGGGTGGAGTACGGCGTCGTCACGATCGAGATCCCGGAGCGGCACCCGGTGGGGAACCTCGACCGCGGCCTGCGGATCGTCGAGGTGGAGCCACTGACGACCGAGCAGTTCTCCATCGCGCTGTACCAACAGCTGCAGGACGCCGGACCCCGCGCCGAGGTCCTCACCTGGGTCCACGGGTACAACAACTCCTTCGACTACGCCGCCCGCCGCCTCGGCCAGGTCTCCCACGACCTCGATCGTCCGGTCGTCCCCGTGTTGTTCGCGTGGCCCTCGCACGGGGAGACCTGGTTCGCGCTGTTCAAGTACACCTACGACGAGAACGCGGCGGCCCGCAGCTCCTCAGCGCTCGCGGACACGCTGGACGAGCTCCTCGCGTCCACCCAGGGCGCACCGGTCCACGTGGTCGCGCACAGCATGGGGAGCCGCGTGCTGTCCGACGCGATCCTCGACCTCCAGTACCAGCAGCGCCAGGAGCGGCGCTTCGACGAGATCGTGCTCGCAGCGCCGGACGTCGACGCCGCGGTCTTCGAGCGTCGCTACCTCCGCCCCCTGTCGGAGGCCTCCCATCGGATCTCGGTCTACTGCGCGGCCGACGACCGGGCGCTCCAGCTGTCGCGCAGCGTGCACGGGGGGTACGACCGGCTCGGGAGCTGCCGCGACCAGGCGATCGGTTGGCTCGACGACGCGGGCGTCGAGGTGATCGACGCGAGCCGGCTCTACGTGGACGTGCTCGAGCACGACAAGCTGGCCGACAGCCCGCGCCTGTTGAACGACCTCGGCCTGTTGCTCGACGGGGAGTCCGCCGGCGCCTCCTCGCGCGGACTCGAGCAGCGCGAGCACCTCTACGTGCTGCCACCGTAGTCAGCGGCGGAGGACGCCGAACGCGAAGCCGCGGCCTTGCCCGCGGATCATCGCGAGATCGATCCACACGAGCGCCATGGGCTCGAGCAGCCGCGCGTTCTTCAGCGGACCGAACGGCAGCGCCTCGAACCCGAGGTCGGACGCCAGGCGTACCGCTGTCGTCACGGCCTCCGGGTCGTCGCCCGACGCGAGCATCACCGACGCCTGCTCGCCGTACCGCGGCTGCGCCATGTTCTCCATCCCCGTCGTGTTGAACACCTTCACGACCTTCGCGGTGGGCGCCCAGCGCTGGACCTGCTCGCCGCCGGAGTCCGTGTGCCCGTGGGTCAGCGCGAAGCCCGGTCCGATCGGGTTGGTACAGTCCAGCAGCGGCTTGCCGCCGAAGTCCGCGATCGCCGTCACCGCGGCCTCCGTCGCCGCCCACGGCGTGGCCAGGATCACGGCGTCCGCCGCCGCCACGGCCTCCGCGACCGGTGCCACCGAGGCCCGCTCGTGCCGGAGGTCCTCCGGGACGGGCTTCGCCGGGTCGCGCCAGCCGTAGATCACGTCGTGCCCCGCTGCCGCCAGCCCACGCCCGAGCGTGCTGCCGATCTTCCCCGATCCGATCACCCCGATCCGCATGCCGACCTCCGAGCGCACGCTACCGGCGTGACGCGGCGCCCGCCACCGCCCGATCGGTGGGCGGTATGCTCCCCGGCGAGGGAGGTCGCGACGGTCCCGCCCTGGGTGGAGCTGCAGCACGACGGGTTCGTGGCGTCCTGGGGGCCGACGCGGCAGGACCTCGGCGGCTGCCTGGCCATCTGGGGGGTGTGCGCCGTCTACACCCTCATGATGGGCTACGGCTTCACCCACGAGCCGCTGGACGCCACGATGTGCTTCATGTCCCTGTTCCTGGGGCTGTGGCTGGTCGCGTTCGGCATGGCGTTCACGCTGACCGACCGCTACGAGCTGCGCGTCACGCCGGGCGACCTCGTGCTCAGCCGCCGTCGCTGGGGCCGACACCACCGGCAGCGGGTGGAGCTGGCCGGAGCCCGCGTGAAGGGCTCGGTCACGGAGCTGTCGAAGGGTGGCACGCTGATCGTGCTCTGCGTCACCGACGCAGCGGGACGGGAGGTGCGCGTGGGCCTGCCGAGCGGGAACGACCTGCGCGATCGCGAGCTGACCAGGCAACACCTGGCCTGGATGGAGGCGCAGGTCCGGGCGCTCGCCGAGCAGGCCCGTCCGCCCGACGACGACCCGGAGCGGCGGGTGGCGGTGGAGCGCCTCCTCGACCCCGGGTGAGCCCAGGGCGGCGAGGAGGGCCCCGGCATCAGCGCGAGGCGTGACGAGCGGCGAGCTCGGCCGTGGCGAAGGCCGCCTGGAAGGAGAGCCCGCCGATGACGCCGTCCAGATCGAGCAGCTCGCCCACCACGTACAGCCCCGGCACCGACCGCACCTCGCAGGTCGTCGGGTCGACCTCGTCCAGCGCCAGCCCGCCTGCCGTGACCTCGGCGTGGTCGAAGCCGAGCGTCCCGCTGATCGGCACCCGGAGCCCCTTGAGGGCGTCCACCAGGCGGTTCCGCAGCTTGCGGGGCACCTCGTGCAGCCGCGGGTTGGCCGGGAGCCCCGCCTGGGCGCAGGCCGCCGCGAGGATCCGCGCGGGCAGGTCGGTCTCGCCGAGCGCTCGCGCGAGCGTGGGGCCTCCCCCCTGCCGCGAGGCGTCGCTCAGGCGGTCGCGGAGGGCGTCCATCCCCACGTCCGGCAGCAGGTCCAGCGCGACCTTCCAGCCGGTGGTGGGGCCGGACATCGCCGCCCGCGCGACCGGCGCGGACAGGTCCATCGCGCCGGGGCCCGACAGCCCGAGGTGCGTGAACAGGACCGGACGCCGGCGACGCGCGATCAGGCGGTCCGCGGGGTCGAGCAGCCGGGCCTCGACGTGCGGCAGCGCGATCCCGGTGAGCTCCCGCACCCACTCCGCGTCCGAGAGCAGCGGCACGAGCGCGGGCACGGGCGGCACGACGCGCAGGCCGAGCCCGCGGAGCCACGCGTACCCGTCGCCCGTGGTGCCCGTGCGCGCGTAGCTGCGCCCGCCGGCCGCGAGGATCACGCGGTCCGCGACCACCTCGCCGTTCTCCGCCACCACGCGGAAGCCCGACCCCTCCCGCCGGAGCTCGCGCACGCCCGCGCGGTAGCGGATCCTGGCCCCCGCGCCTTCCGCGTCCTCGAGCAGGGCGTCGCGCACGTCCACCGCCCGCTGACTGCGCGGGAACACCTTCTCGAGCTCTGGCTCGACCACGGTGGGCACGCCGAGCCGCTCCACGTGTGCGCGCACGTCCGCGGGCGAGAGCGCGTCGAAGGCCGGCCGCAGGAACGCCTCGCCCTCGCGCCCGAAGAGCCTCGCCGCCTCCCGCGGGCCCAGCGTCGTCGTCAGGTTGCAGCGCGTCCCGCCGCTCGCGAGGATCTTCGTCCCCGCCCGCGGCGTCTTCTCGAGCACGAGGACCTCGGCCCCACGCCTCGCGGCGACCGCCGCCGCCCACAGGCCAGCCGCGCCCGCACCCACGATCACCACGGTCGGCATCAGTCCTCGAGGGGGCGGTCGCGGGTCTCCGTGACCCAGGGCAGGAGCAGCGCGCCGAGCACCGGCACCGCCGCGACCCACACCAGCACCGACATCGCCGACGTGAGCGCGTCCGCACCCCGCGACGCCACGCCGCCGACCAGGAAGGGTCCCGCGGCGGCGAGCACCCGACCCGCGTTGTAGCAGAACCCGGCGCCGGTCCCGCGCAGCCGCGTCGGGAAGAGCTCCGGGAGGTAGTAGGTGAAGCTGCCGAACACGCCGAAGACCGACAGCCCGATCGGCAGGTACATCCACAGGCGCCCCTCGGCCGGTAGATCCAGCCCGAAGGCGGCGGCGATCGCGACCGCCGAGGCCACGAAGTAGAGACCGAACATCGCCCGGCGGCCGACGTGCTTCGCGATCGGCACGGTCAGCAGCGTGCCCGCGAGGCCGCCCACGTTGAAGACGTTGGTGGCCAGCGCCTTCCAGCCCTCCTTGAGCGCCGTCGTACCGGCGGGGTCGAGCCCGCGCGTGTGCGCCTCCACCTCCGCCAGACCGCTCGCGACCACCGGGATGAACGCGTTGCAGCTCCACCACATCACGAGCGCGGTGATCGCCATCGCGAGCCCGGACAGCGTCCGCGCGCGCATCGACCCCGCGAACAGCTCGGAGAGCCGCGGCGGGGCCTGATCCTTCGTGGACGCCCAGCGCTCCGGCTCCTCCACGAACCAGCGCACCGCGAGCGCGACCGCGGCCGGGATCAGACCCGACAGGAACACGATCCGCCACGAGGTTCCGGGATCCCCGGGGAGGACCACGCCCTGCACGAGCCAGGTCACCTGGGTCGCGAGGAAGAGCCCCAGCGGCGCGGAGGTGTACAGCAGGGCGCCCGCCTCGACGCGGCGGTTCTCCGGCACCACCTCGGCCACCATCGCGGCCCCGGCGGCCCACTCGCCGCCGATGCCCAGGCTCGCGACGATGCGGAACAGCAGCAGCACCCAGATGTTCGGTGCGAGCGAGCAGGCCGCCGTGCCGAGCGAGTAGAGGGCCATCGTGATGAGGAGCGTGCGCGTCCGCCCGAGCTGGTCCGCGACGCGCCCGAAGAGGATGCCGCCGACGGCCCAGCCCACGAGCAGCACCGCGGACAGGGTCCCCGTCCAGAACAGCGTCGCCGAGCGCGCCTCCGGGGTCCCGAGCGGGAGCCCGAGCAGCGTCGGGACGCAGGAGGGAGCCACGAAGTTGAACAGCAGGCCGTCGAACACGTCGAAGCCCCAGCCCAGCCACGCCGCGAACAGTACGGTCCACTGGTAGCGGTCCATGTCCAACGCGATCGCCGGTCCGCGCTGCGCCACCCTGCCCTCCGGAGGCCGGCGAACATACTACGTGCGCACACCGGGAGGTCCCCTTGTCCGCACCGTTCCTCACCGTCCTCCGCGACGGCCCCGTCGCCGTCGTCGTCCTCGACCGACCCCAGCGCAAGAACGCGCTCGGCCCTGGCTTCTGGGACGAGATGCCGAAGGTGTTCGCGGACATCGACGCCGATCCCGCGGTCCGCTGCGTCGTCCTGCGGGGCGCGGGCGACTGCTTCACGTCGGGGCTGGACCTGGTCGAGATGTTGCCGCGGCTGCCGCTGGACCCGACCGGCGGCGTCGACGGCGCGCGCCAGACCGCGCTGCACCAGCTGATCCGCAGCATGCAGGGCGCCATCACCTGCGTGGAGCGGTGCCGCGTGCCGGTGATCGCCGCCATCCACGGCTGGTGCCTCGGCGGCGGGGTCGATCTCGCGACGGCGGCCGACATCCGGTGGTGCTCGTCGGACGCGACCTTCGGCGTCCGCGAGACGCGCCTCGCGATGGTGGCGGACGTGGGCACCCTCCAGCGCCTGCCGGGGATCGTGGGGCCGGGACACGCCCGCGAGCTGGTGTACACCGGCGACGACATCGACGCCGAGCACGCCTTCCGCATCGGGCTGGTCACGAAGGTGTTCCCCGAGCCGCACGCGCTGATGCAGGCCGCGGAGTCGCTGGCGCGACGGATCGCCGAGAACCCACCACTCGCCGTGCAGGGCGCCAAGCGGGTCATGGTGGAGGCCGAGCGCCACGAGATCGACCGGGGTCTGGAGTACGTGGCGACGTGGAACGCGGCGCATCTCGTGACCCGCGACCTGCTCACGGCGGTCGCCGCGCGTGGCAAGAAGGCCAGCTACGAAGGTCGTTGACAGCCGCACGTCAGCGAGCGGTGTGGGCGTCGCGGGTCTGTGTGGGTAGACGGTGACCCGGAGGAACCCATGACCCGATCGATTCCCGCCCTGCTGCTGGCCCTGGCGCTCCCGATGTTCGCCTGGGCCGCCCCGTCGGTGGACCGCTCCATGGTGAACGACCTGCCCGAGGACGTGCGCAAGGCGCTCAACGAGCAGGAGAGCGCGCTCGCCGACATGGACGCGAAGATCGAGGAGGCGAAGGCGCACATCGATCAGGCCAAGGACGAGCTCGGCACGGCCAAGGACGAGCTCGGCTCCGCCAAGGACGACATCGGCTCCGCCAAGGACGACGCGAAGGCCGTCAAGGATGCCGGCAAGTCCGCGGTCGAGAGCAGCAAGCTCATGGTCGAGCAGGCGGAGCTCGCGCTCGACGGCGCCGAGCAGGAGCTCGACGTGAAGAAGGCCGAGCTCGGCGTCGCCAAGACCAAGGGCGACAAGGGCGGGATCCAGACGGCGAAGGCCGCGATGATCGAGGCCAAGACGGCGGTGAACGACCGGAAGACCGAGGTGAAGGCCGCGAAGAAGGCGCTCAAGGACACCAGGTCCAACGCCTCCGACCAGCTCGACGCCGCGAAGAGCGACGTGGACGCCGCCAAGGACGCCGCGGATGCCTCGGCCGACGAGAAGGCCGCCGCCGCACTGGCGATCGACCGCGCCAAGCTCGAGCTGAAGCTGCTGCAGGCCCAGCGCGACCAGGCCGCGGCCGAGCTGGAGCTGGCCAAGGCGCAGGCCGTGAAGGACAACGGCGGGGAGCTCGAGGTGACCGAATTCGAAGCCGAGGTCGCCACCGCCAAGGGCGCGGTCGCCGAGCTCGAGGGAGAGCTGGCGGCGATGGGCAGCGCCGAGTAGCGGCGTCCGGCTGGCGACGGCCGCTCACCAAGCGGTAGGATGGCCCGCGATGAGCGCCCCGCCGATCCCAGACGAAGCCCCTCGGTTCGCCGGACAACGGTACGCCGTCGTCAGCCGAATCGGCGAAGGCGGCATGTCAACGGTGTATCGCGCGTACGACACCAAGCTCGGTGTCTGGCGCGCGATGAAGATCCTGAACCCGCAGCACGCCCGTCGCGCCAGGCTGCGGAACCGCTTCGAGTCCGAGGCTCGCACCATGGCGCGCCTCGAGCACCCGAACCTGGTGCGGATCTACGACGTGGGCGTCGAGGGGAAGCTGCCCTTCATGATCATGGAGATCGTGATGGGTGGCAGCCTGCAGGAGTGGGTGGAGCGCCACGGGCCCATGCCGCTGCCGCTCGCCTTCCAGGCCACCCGTCAGGTCCTGCTCGGCGTCGCCTGCGTGCACGAGGCGGGCATCGTCCATCGCGACATCAAGCCGCACAACGTGCTCGTCGCGCCACCGGGCATCTGCAAGCTCACGGACTTCGGCATCGCGCAGATCCAGGACGACGCCCGCACCAAGACCGGCAGCGTGCTCGGCACCCAGGGGTACATGGCGCCCGAGCAACGGCTCGACGCCAAGTCGGTCGACCACCGCGCCGATCTGTACGGCGTGGGCGCGATGCTCTGGTCGCTGCTGACCGGCCGGATCGCCCAGGACCTGTACAACTTCGCCAAGCAACCGAAGCTGTCCAAGGGGCTCGACCCGCGCGCCATCCCGGTGCTGACCCACTCCCTGACGTACGCTCGGGAGGACCGGTACCAGGACGCGGCCTCCATGCTGGCGGACGTGGACCGGGTGCTCGCGGAGATCGGCTCGGACGGCTCCGAGGTCCGCCACCTGCCCGACGACGTGACCCGCAACGAGCGCTTCGACTTCGACGTGATGGAGGAGCTCGCGTTCATCCTGGTCGAGGGCCGCACCTCGGAGGACGTGCCCGACGAGGACCTGCCCCGCTCGATGCCGCCCAAGGTCCTCCCCTACTACATGCCGAAGACCGAGGCGCCGAAGCGCGCGATCGGCGCTCGCTTCGAGGAGGAGACGGAGACGAGTCTCCCGAGCTGGATCGACCGGGAGAGCCTGAACTCCGACTCCAAGGAGGAGGTGATCGGGGTGGACCTGTCGCCCCAGCACGTCCGCGTGACGCCGGTGGGCTCGCCGAACGTGCCCGAGGCACCCACGCCGCCGCCGGTCCAGTCCGTGACGCCGGAGCCGTCCCGCACGCCGCCCCCGCAGCCGCGCAAGCCAGCAGCGGAGCAGGAGCCCCCCAAGCGCACGCCACCCCCGCCTCGCCCGCCGGTGGTCACGCCGACCCAGGACGAGGAACCCGAGTCGGTCGTGAGCCGCCTCGTGACCATCGCCATGGTGCCGATCGCGGCGCTCGTCGGGTTGTTCGCGCTGCTCGCGATCGGCGTGGTGTTCACGGTGAACATCGCCGCGAACGAGGTCAACGGCGCCGCCCGCAACGCGGAGGAGGCCCGCCAGCAGCTGCACGAGGCGCTGCGGCAGGAGCAGGACATCGTGAAGCTGCTCGGGGAGGTCGGCGCCGACCGGGAACAGCTCGAGGGGCTCTTCCTGGTGTACCAGGAGCTCAAGACCGAGCCCGAGCGCACCCGCGCCGCGATCGAGCTGCTGGACGCGTGCGAGTCCGAGGGCCAGCGCTGGGTCGACGAGCAGGGGGGCACGCCGGCGCAGGTCCAGGCGAACCACACGCTCCGCCGGCTCCGCTCCGCACATCGCGCCTACGACGCCTCCATGAAGGACTGGAGGGAGTCCACGGACGGCGTGATGGGTTGGATGGCCACCCACGTCGGTGGCGCCAGCGCGCCCCGCTGATACCCAGCACCCATGGACCTGCCGATCTCCGAGGAGCTGTGCGTCGCCGTCCCCGCGCCGGTGGCGCAGATCGAGGCCGCAGCGCACGCGATCCCGCCGCGAGACATCGCGCTGACGCGAGCGACGATCGTGCAGCAGAGCGCCCTGCGACCGCTGCCCGCCGAAGCCGCCCTGGCGTACATCGGACCCGCCCCCACCACCGAGCGCTTCGACGTGCGCGCCTCGGGCGGCCGCGACCCGGACGATCCGACCCACGGCTGGATGTCGGTGGAGGCGGTCGCACCCGTCGGCAAGTCGGACATCCCGCTGCGCATCACGCTGCTGCTGGACGTGTCGAGCTCGATGGAGAGCGTCCCCACGCGCTCCCTGCCGATGCTGCAGGACACGATCGAGCCCAAGCAGCGCACGAACCGGCTCGACCTGGCCAAGGCGATCATCGACGAGCTGGTGTGGCGGATGCCGCCGCGCGGCGAGGTGGCGCTGGTGGTGTTCGAGGAGAACAACGCCCGCGTGCTGCTCCAGCCGACCTCGATCCTCCAGCGCGATCGGATCCGGGAGGCGGTGGCGCGCGCGAAGCCGGGCGACGCCAAGGGTGCGCGAACCCCGCTGGAGACGGTGTACGACCTCGCCGGCGGCACGTTCGATCCCTGCGCCGATCACCGGGTGCTGTTGATCACGGACGACAACGCGTACCTGGGCGGGAAGGAGAAGAAGACCCACGCCACGGTCGAGCTGTGGGCCGACCGGGGGTTGGAGCTGTGGACCTTGTCGCTCGGCCTGCTGGGGCAGGACTCCCCGTCGCTGGACGCGCTGACCGAGGCCGGAGGAGGCGTGCACCTCTACGCCGACTCGAAGAGCGAGGCGATCGAGCCGCTGGTGGCGGCGCTGCGGGCCTCGGGAGCGGTGGTGCGCGACCCGTCGCTGCGGGTGGACTTCGGTCCGGACGTGGTCTCGTGGAAGCTCGTGGGCAGCGACGCGGCTCCCGGGCGCGGGAGCGACACCTGGACGCTCGGCGAGACGCTGGAGGGCGGATACCGGGAGACCCGGCTCTACGAGCTGACCCTGAAGCCGCCGCCCCCTCCGCCGCCGGAGCCGGAGGAGGGTACCGAGCCAGAGGTGCCCGAGCCGGGCGCCGAGCCCGAGGTGGCCGCCGCGCCGCCCCCGCCGCCTCCGCCGTGGGCCACCGTCGCCTGGTCCGCGGGCTCCCCCGTGCCGGGCGACTGGACGCGCGGCGACACGCTGAAGGTCGCCGGTGGCGCCCTGGTCGACGCCGCGCCGTACCTCCGCGCCCGGATCTACGCCCTGCGGGTCGCCGAAGCCACCCAGGACCCCTCGACCGACTGGAAGGCGATCGACGCGCTCGGCCAGCAGCTCGTCCGCGAGCCCGGCCCCGCCCGCGAGCTCAACGCCTGGGCCCACGATCTGGCGTCGAGGCCCTAGATCCCTACGGAGAGGACGCGGTCGGTCTCGACGCACCAGGCGGAGAGCCGGCGGCCGAAGCCCGCGCCCGTGTCGCACTGGACCACCCCGATCTGCGGGCGGCGACGCACCGCGCTGAGCGGGGTGTGCCCGGAGACGTGCACCCGGTCGTCGTCCATGCGGTTCTTCGGTGGGGTCCGCCCCCACATCGCCACCTCGCGGGCCCGCTCACGGACCGCGGCGTCCTCCGAGCCCAGCGCGACCATCGCCTCCTTGCCGAGCAGCGCGTGCGTGACGACCACGCCCTCCGCTCGCCAGATCACCGGCAGGTCCGCGAGGAAGCGCAGATCCTCCGGGTCCACCCGCCAGGTCGACGGATCGGCGACGTCGATCGCACCGTAGCTCGCGAGCGTCGTCGCGCCCCCCTGGACCAGCCAGGACAGCGTCTGGAAGCGGACGTAGTCGTCGAGCGGCAGCCACCGGCTCGCGTTCCCGAGCTTGCGCTCCCACAGCTCCTCGAACGTCGGCGTGTCGGGCGGCCAGGGATCGCCGGCGTCCGACATCAGGTCCGGCGCCACCGCGCGCACGACGGCCAGGAACATGGACTCGTGGTTCCCCATCACCGCCACGTGCGTCCCCGCCGCCACGCCGCGGGCCACGTGCCGCACCACGCCCGAGGAGTCCGGTCCACGGTCCACCAGGTCGCCCACGCTGATCACCAGCGGCTGCAGCCCGTGCCTGGCGGCGTGGGCCGCGACCCGGTCCTCCAGCCTGCGCAGCGCGTCGAGCTGACCATGGACATCGCCGACCACGGCGTGGAGCACACCCACCGTCCGCACCCCCGAGCCGAGCAACGTACCGCCGCGCGCGCGGTCATGGCAAGTCCGCGTCCTCCGGGTCGCCCGCCGTCCACGGGAACGGGACCGATGACGTACGACGAGCCTCGAACGCCGCCTTCTCACCCTCGGTGTACGGCGTGGGGCTCTCCTCGACGACCGCGCGGACGAAGCTCGCCACGGCGTCGCGCACCGGCCGGCCCCAGTCGGTCTCCGTCCGCGTGTCCCAGAACTCGAGCAGCTCGGCCCGCCGCCCCTCGACCGTCGACACCGCCGGGCGCCCCCAGAACAGCGACTCGCCGTCCGTCCACAGCCCGTCCAGGCGCTCCGGAAGCACCTCGAGTTTTCCCGCAAGCGCCTCGTCCGCCATCGCCGCGGACAGCGCCTCGAGATCCTCCGCCGTCGCGTTGGCCACGCTCGCCTCGATGCCGGCCCACCGCCGGTCCGACACCGTCCACGCGCCCATCGAGACGCAGGCCGTCGGCGCCACGATGCACAGCGGGTACGGCCGGATGCTGGTCCCGGGGATGGTCGGCATCTTCTTCCCGCGGGGGCCCGTGCGCCGGACACGCAGCGTGCCCTCGTCCGTCAGCACCACCTTCCCCTTCCAGGGGCTCTGCGGCGAGCGGAAGACCGTCTTGCCGTCCTTGTCCTTCACCCGGTCGTACCCGAGATCCACGATCCGCGAGACCACCTGGTCACGAGCGGCGTCCACCCGTTGCCCCAACACCGTGATCTCCTCGGAGACCGCGGGTTCCGGCTCCTCGGCCAGGGCGACCACACTCCACCACCACACGGGCACTCCGTGTCGGCCGGGTATCGGACGGCCGCCGACACGGTGTATCTTGGCGCGGGCGAGGGGTGGCGGGACGTGGCTCGGGTCGAGGCGTCAGCGGAAGGAGCCTCGGTGGACCTGATGGCCGAGCTGGTGCGTCTGTTCGAGCAACGGGCGGCCACCGAGCCCGGGGCATCCCGGCGCGACCTGGACCACGACATCGCGAAGGTGGCGGCGCAGGCCGGATCGGCGCTGTACCGCACGCCGGACGAGCGCCCGCTCGTCGAGACCGCACCCAAGCGCGTCGCGACCGCCATGGGGCTCGCCATCCTGTCGGCACCCCACTTCTCGGCCACCATCCCGCGACCGATCCGCGGCGGGGCACCGGTCGACGAGCCGCACCGCCGCGTCGCCGACCCCGCCCCCATCGTCGCCAACGAGGCGCTGGAGAAGGCGCTCGGGCTGTCCGCGTGGGAGATCGACGAGCTCCGCGAGGAGGTGGACCGGCGGGCCGGCAAGGCCCTCAAGCTGCTGCGCACCGTGAACTGGCTCTGGAGCTACTTCCAGATGCCCAGCCAGGCGACGGAGCCGGCGCGGGGCTCCACGCTCGCCCGCGTGCTCTTCCCGGGTGCCGAGGAGCCGGGCCCCTCGCTGATCCGCCGCGGCGGCCACCTCTACCTCGCGCTCGACGTCGAGCCCGCCGACCAGCCGATCGCCCTGTTCCTGCCCTGGCTGGCGCCGGATCCCGCGCTCGGACCGACGGCCTTCCGCAGCCGGTCCGTCGACAGCGGTCTGAGGCACCGCATCGCGCGCGGCGTCGGCGGCGACGAGGATGAGATCGCCGAGCTCCTCGAGTCGATGATCGCCCTCGTGCCACGCGCGGGCACCGAGCGCTGGCTGCAGACGGACCAGTGGCGCACCCACGGGTACGCCGCGCTCACCGATCTCGGCGCCACCTACACCATCGGTGACTGGCTCGTCCGCCCCCTGTCGCCGGACGCGGCCGACTGGCGGGCCTGGATCCGCTCGGGTCCCGAGGGGCTGCGACTGAAGAACACGCCGGCCAAGGTGTTCGACGCCCTCGCCCTGCCGCGTGTGTCCGCCATGACCCGCCTGGTGTACGCCGCGACCCTGGCCAGCGTGGACCGCGACTCGAGCGACCCCAACGTCGTGCTGCGTCCCGAGGACGTCGATCTGCTCGACATCCCACGCCACATCCGCGCGGTGCTCCAGCCGCTGCTCGCGTGGTCGGGGAAGGCGTCCACGCACCGGCTGGTCGCGAAGGAGCTCGGTGCCCCGCTCGAGGACGTCGTCTCGCTGTTCGGCCAGATCCAGCGCGAGTGGCACCACCACGCGGCGTCGAGCTGGTGGGGAGCGCCGGGATCGCGCGCACCCAGCATCCAGACGCTGCTGCTCGAGCACGCGCTGACCCTCAACGTCTCGCTGCGGTCCCTGCTCCGCCGCGCCCCCGATCCGCGAGCGCCCCACGCGGACATGGTGCTGCTGTTCGCCGCCCACTACCTCCGCGAGGCGCGCATCGAGCGGCTGTGGCTCAAGGCGATGTCCGACGTCTCGCAGGAGCACGACGGGCGCATCCCGCCGCCCGAGGACATCGCCGGCGCCTGGTTCTGGCGGATATGGAGTCGACTGCTGGACGAGCTCGATCGGGATCCGTCCGCGGGGACGTGAGGATGTGGTGGATGTTCGCCGGGTGCACCAGCCCGGCCCCCTCGGCCGACGCCGCCTCCGGCGGGGCCACGGTCGAGCGCTCGCAGGGCGTGGACGCCGATCTGACACGGGTGAACGCGTTCCTCGACACGCGCCCGAAGGTCGAGCGCCCCGTCCGCGAGGCCGGTGTCCGCGAGCACGAGGCCGGCACCGTGTCCGCCGAGGCGTGCGGCGTCTGCCACCCCGACCAGCTGGCGCAGTGGCGCCTCTCGGTGCACGCCCAGGCCTGGGTCGACCGGCAGTTCCAGGCGGAGATCGGCAAGTCCGACAACCGCTGGCTCTGCCTCGGCTGCCACACGCCGCTCCTGGTCCAGCAGGACCGATGGCCGGTGGGGCTGGTGGACGGCGACGTCGAGCGGCCGCGCCTGATCGACGCTCCGGTCTACGACGCCGCGCTGCGCGACGAGGGCATCACCTGCGCGGCCTGCCACCTGCGCGACGGCCTGATCCACGGCCCGGGCCTGCCCGACAGCACCGCGCCGCACGCGGTCGTCGCCGACCCCGACTTCCGTGGTCCCGGGCTCTGTCTCGGCTGCCACCAGGCCGAGGAGGTCTTCCCCGACAAGGGCTTCGTCTGCACGTTCCAGACGGGCGAGGAGTGGCAGCGCAGCCCGTGGTCGACCCAGGGGGGCTGCCCCGTGTGCCACATGCCCGAGCAGCGGGCCCCCGCGGCCAAGGACGGCCCGGTGCGCACCGTCCGCGCCCACTGGTGGAAGGGCGCCGGCATCGCGAAGATCCCGGGGAAGTACCCGCCGCCCGAGGCGAACCGACCGGGGCTCGCGCTCGCGCTCGGCCGCGACGGGGACGCGGTGACGGTCACCACGACCAACGCGAACGCCGGCCACATGCTGCCCACCGGCGATCCCGAGCGCTGGGTGCAGGTGGTCGTGCGCTTCCTCGCGGGTGACACCCCGGTGGGCGAGCCCGTCACGCTGCGCTTCGGGCAGACCTGGGAGTGGGTCACGCCCCCGCGCAAGGTCGCCGACAACCGCCTGGCGCCCCTCGAGAGCCGCGTGCAGCGCATCCCCGTCCCCAAGGGGGCCACCCGGGTGGAGGCCGTCGGCAGCTCCCACCGGATCTCCGAGGAGAACGCGGCCTACCATCACCTCGACGGCTACCCGACCTCGATCGAGACGCACCGCCTGACGCTGGACCTGTGAACCGACCGGAGCCCTGATGGTCCCTGGGTATCTGCGGCTGTGGCGCTGGTCGGTGCTGGTCCTGGTGCTGCTCGCGACCGTCCCCCGCGGCCAGCTCGGGGCGGTGGTCCAGCTCGGGGTGGGGATCGGCTTGCTGACCGGCTGGGCGCTGCTGGACCGCGGCTGGAGGCGCGTGGCCCCACGGGTGGTCGGCACCCTCGAGCGTCTCGGGTCGGAGCAGGCGGCCGCCCTCGACGCCCTGCCCGACGCCCGGCGCCCGGCGTGGATCGCCCTCGCCGCCGGGCTGGGGCTGTTCACTGAGCTGGCGCTCATTCGCGAGCACGCCGGGGCCTTCCCGATGTTCGCCTTCTACAAGAACTTCAGCCTGATCGCCTGCTTCTTCGGGCTCGGCGCCGGCTACGCCCTCGCGGAGGCCGAGGCGGTCCCGCTGCTGCTCGCGCTCCCGGCGCTGGCGGCACAGCTCGTGGTGCTGACGCTGGTCCGCGGCGTGTTCCACACCGGGACCTCCATCACCTTCGACGTGCTGCCCATCCTCGAGCAGCGGAACATGGGCCTGCCGTGGTGGACCTCGATGGGCGCAGCGGACCTGCTCCGCCTCGTCCCGACCTACCTCCTGCTGGCGCTGGTGTTCCTGACCACCACCACCGCCCTCCTCCCCATCGGGCAGTGGTGCGGGCGCCTCATGCGCGGCAGCGGCCCCCTGCGCGCCTATGGCTGGAACCTCGTCGGCAGCCTGGCCGGCGCCCTCCTGTTCACCGCGATCAGCGCCTGGTGGGCGCCACCGGTCGTCTGGTTCGGCCTGATCGCCCTGGGGCTGCTGCTGGCCCAGCGAACCCACGGGCAAGGCGTCCGCTGGGGGATCCCGTCCACGGTCGTCCTCCTGTGCGTCCTCGCCTGGCCGGCCGCGCCCGGGATCGAGCGCACCTGGTCGCCGTACCAGGTGATCGAGCGCTGGCGCGAGCCCGACACCGGCTGGACCACGATCCTCGCCGCGGGGCGCTACCACCAGCGCATGGTCGACCTCTCCGCGCCGAGCCCGGCGACCGCGGCCCTGCGGGCCTACTACGAGCTGCCGTACACGCTGTTCGGAGGCGCCCCGGCGCGGGTGGCCGTCGTCGGCGCGGGCTCCGGCAACGACGTCGCCGCCGCCCTCCGCCGCGGCAGCGGTCACGTCGACGCCATCGAGATCGATCCCGCCATCCTCGCGATCGGGCGCGAGCACCCGGAGCACCCCTACGCCGATCCCGCTCGCGTCCGGGTGGTGCTGGACGACGCGCGGGACTTCCTGCGCCGCGCCGACACCCGCTACGACCTCGTGGTGTACGGCGTCCTCGACTCGCACGCAGCGACCTCGCACGCCTCCTCCGTGCGCCTCGACTCCTTCGTCTACACCCGCGAGGGGCTGGCCGATGCCTGGTCCCGCGTCGACGAGGGCGGCATCGTCTACCTGTCGTTCACCCTCCTCGGACCCGAGCAGGGGCAGAAGCTGTACCGGATGCTGGCCGAGCTCCAGCCGGACCACCCGCCGATCGCGCTGCGCGTGGGCTACGACGCCGTCCTCACCACCGCCTTCGCGATGGCCCGCGGACGCGACCTCGATCCGTCCGTGGCACCCGCCTTCGAGGACGTGACCGCCGCCCAGATCACGAGCGTCCCGGTGGACGTCCCGACCGACGACTGGCCGTTCTTCTACGTCCCCCGCCGCGTGGTGCCGCTGTCGGCCGTGCCGGTGCTCGCGCTCCTGATCGGGCTGTCCGCCGCCAGCATCCGCCAACTGCTGCCCGGGGTGGGGCTCGAGCGGGACCAGCTCCCGTTCTCCTTCCTCGGCGCGGGCTTCCTGCTGGTCGAGACCAAGGCGATCACCGAGCTCGGGCTGGACTTCGGCAACACCTGGCAGGTGGTGGCGGTCACGGTGGCCGGCGTGCTGGTCATGGGCCTGCTCGCCAACGCCGTGGCCGCCCGGGTGGGGCCACGCTCGCTGCCGTGGGTGACCCTCGCCCTGCTCGGCGCGCTCGCGGCGGGCTGGTGGCTCTCGGAGGTGGACCTGGGCGGGGTCGTGGAGGTCACCCTCCTCACCTCGCCGCTGTTCTTCTCGGGGCTGTTGTTCTCGGCGCTGCTCCGCCGCACGTCCCGGCCAGTGGCGACGGCCATGGCGTACAACCTGGTCGGGGCCATCGTGGGGGGTACGCTCGAGTGGTCCGCGATGTACACCGGCTACGCTGCCCTGTACCCGCTCGCCGGCCTGCTCTACGTCCTCGCCGCCTGGACGGCGCGCGGCCCCTGACGATCTGTCGCACGCCGGCGGCGGACCTCGTCCCCGAGCGACAGATGATCCCACGAGCATCGCTGGAACCTCGTTTCTGGCCCGGCACGGAGCTTGCGACGAGCCTGCCGGGAGGTGTCCGTGGACCTGATGCATCGCGCCGGTGGCCCGCTCGCCCGCCGGCTCACCGGCGACCCGAACCGCTGGGCACGCGACGGAGCGCTGGTGGGCCTCCTGACCGGCTACGTGGGCCCGGCGGTCGTCGGGTTGGGCTGGACCCTGAGCGCTCCGGCCTTGATCATGGCCGGGATGTGTGCGGCCGGGGGCGCGGTCCTCGGGGTGTGCGTCGCGGACGTGATCGAGCGCTCCCGTGGACGGGTGCCGCTGTCCGTCCTCTCCGTCGCCCTCCCCGGCCTCGCCGCGACCCTCGCAGCGATCTGGGCCGGAGGAACCGCCGCGATGACCGGCTCGTTCGTGCTCCCGTCGGCCCTGTTCGGCGCCACCTTCGCCGCGTCCCTGGTCGGGCTGTTGTGGCTGCCCTACACCGTGAGCACCGCTCTCGGTCTGCCCCGCTGGCCGTGGGTCGCCGTCGGTGTCGGCCTGTCCCCTGCCATCACCTGGCTCGCTGTCTGCGCGGCCTCCCTGCTGTAGGCATCAGACGCCAGCGATGCCCTGATCCAGCATCATCTGCTCCAGGTCCTTGATGCGGTCGCGGAGCTCGGCGGCGCGCTCGAACTCGAGCTTGGCGGCCGCCTGCTTCATCTCCTTGCGCAGCTGCAGCAGCAGGTTCGGGATGCGCCGCGGGTCCTCCACCACCGGCGCCGCGCCCTTCCGCGGGGAGGTGGGGCGCTCGAGCCCGACCTCGACGTAGTCCCCGGAGACCAGCGCCGCGAGCGGGTTCTCGGTCGAGCGGCGGATCGTCGTCGGCACGATGCCGCGCTCCCGGTTGTAGGCCTCCTGCAGCTCCCGCCGGCGGCGCGTCTCGTCGATCGCCTTCTGCATGTTCTCGGTGACGGTGTCCGCGAACAGGATGACGTGCCCGTTCACGTTGCGGGCGGCGCGGCCGATCGTCTGGATCAACGAGCGCTCGTTGCGCAGGAAGCCCTCCTTGTCCGCGTCCAGGATGCAGACCAGGCTCACCTCGGGCAGGTCCAGCCCCTCGCGCAGCAGGTTGATGCCGACCAGCACGTCGAACTCGCCCTGGCGCAGCTCGCGCAGGATCTCCATCCGCTCGAGGGTGTCGATGTCGGAGTGGAGGTACCGCACGCGGACGCCGAGCTCCGTCCAGTAGTCGGTCAGCTCTTGCGCCATGCGCTTCGTGAGCACGGTCACGAGCGTCCGCTCGCTGCGGTCGGCGCGGATCCGGACCTCGGCCAGCGCGTCGTCCACCTGGATGCGGGCCGACCGGACCTCGAGCGTGGGGTCGAGCAGCCCCGTCGGGCGGATGATCTGCTGCACGACGGCGCCGTCGGCCTGCGTCACCTCCCACTCGCCGGGCGTCGCGGACACGTGGATGGCCTGGTCGACGTGCTCCAGGAACTCCTCGAACTTCAGCGGGCGGTTGTCGAGCGCGGAGGGGAGCCGGAAGCCGTGCTCCACCAGGATCTCCTTGCGCGCGCGATCCCCGCGGTACATCCCGCCCACCTGGGGGATGGCGATGTGGCTCTCGTCGACGATCAGCAGCCACGGCTTGCCGAAGTACTCGATCAGCGTCGGCGGGGGCTCGCCGGTGGCGCGGCCCGACAGGTGCCGGCTGTAGTTCTCGACGCCCTTGCAGCGGCCGAGCTCCTGCATCATCTCGAGGTCGAAGAGCGTGCGCTGCTCCAGCCGCTGGGCCTCGAGCAGCTTGTTCGCGCCCCGCAGCTCGACCAGACGCTCCTCGAGCTCGGAGCGGATGGCGGCGATCGCGCGCTCCATCTTCTCCTTGGGCGTGACGTAGTGGGAGGCCGGGTACACCGCGATCTTGTCGAGCTCGGCGAGCTTGCGGCCCCGCAGCGGGTCGAACGTCCACAACCCCTCGACCTCGTCCCCGAACAGCTCGATGCGGATCGCGGTGTCCTCCTCGTACGCCGGGAAGACGTCGATCACGTCGCCCCGCACGCGGAAGGTCCCGCGGTGGAAGTCCTGCTCGTTCCGCTCGTACTGGATCTCCACCAGCTTCGCGAGGATGTCCTGCCGGTGGACCTCGGCGCCCTTCTCGAGGTGCAGCAGCATCCCCTCGTAGGCCTCGGCCGAACCCAGGCCGTAGATGCAGGAGACGCTCGCGACGATGATCACGTCGTTGCGCTCGAGGAGCGAGCGCGTCGCGGCGTGCCGCAGCCGGTCGATCGCCTCGTTGATGAGCGAGTCCTTCTCGATGTACGTGTCGGAGGACGGGACGTAGGCTTCGGGCTGGTAGTAGTCGTAGTAGCTGACGAAGTACTCGACGGAGTTGTGCGGGAAGAGCTTGCGCAGCTCCCCGAAGAGCTGGGCTGCGAGCGTCTTGTTGGGGGCGAGCACCAGCGTCGGGCGCTGCACGCGCTCAATCACGTTGGCGACGGTGAAGGTCTTGCCCGAGCCCGTGATCCCGAGGAGCACCTGGTGCGTCCGCCCGCCGAGCACGCCCGCGGTGAGCTGGTCGATCGCGCCGGGCTGATCGCCGGTCGGCGTCTGGTCGGTCACGAGCTCGAAGCGGGTCCCGGCGCGGGCGCGCGGCGGCGCCACCTCGCTCGACGTCGGCGGCCAGCGACCCATCTCCCCTCCCGACCCGCAAGCTAACACGGGACTGCACACGTGTTCAGCCGGAAGGCCTGGTGTCCGATTCATTCATGTGATAAACGATTCACCACAACAACGATGTCCATGTCCCTTCCCGCCGTCGGCCCCTCGTTCCTGCTCTCGCAGGTGGGGGCGCACGCGGCCCACGACTTCGGCGTCCGGCTGGAGGCGATCGGGCTGACGCCGCAGCACGCGGGCATCCTGCGCCTCCTCGGCACGGCACCGGGCCCCACCCAGCGCGAGGTCGCCGACCGCCTGGGCGTGCTCCCGAGCCGGCTGGTGACGCTCCTCGATCAGCTCGAGGCGCGGGGGCTCGTCGAGCGTCGGCGGGACGAGGCGGATCGGCGCACGCACCGCTTGCACCTGACGCGCGGGGGCATCGACGCGCTGACCGACGTCGGTCGGATCACCGAGGAGCTCGAGCGGGACCTGCTCGTGGCCCTCGAGCCAGCCGAGCAGGACGTGTTGGTCGCGTTCCTCCGGCGGGTCGCGGGCCAGCAGGGCCTCCTCCCCGGCGTCCACCCCGCCTGGCGCAGCGCCGGGCCCTGAGCGGAGACCATCGTGGAGCGTAGGTTCGTGGCGCAGATCGAGCGAGGCGAGCAGCGGAACACCGCGGGCTTCGTTGTCCCCGCCTCCGAGGTCGAGGCGCTGGGCAAGGGCAAGCGTCCGCCCGTGGTGATCACGGTGAACGGGCACAGCTGGCGCTCGACGGTGGCGACGATGGGCGGAGCGTTCATGGTCGGTTTCCCCGCCGAGCACCGAGCGGCCGCGGGCGTCGGGGACGACGTGGAGAGCATCGAGATCGCGCTCGCCCTGGACGACCAGCCGCGCATGACGCCCGTCCCCGAGGATCTCGCTGCCGCGCTGACCGCCGCCGGCGCGCTCGCCGCCTTCGAGGCGCTGGCCCCCTCTCGACGCAAGGAGCACGTCCGCAAGGTGGAGGAGGCGAAGGCCCCGGCCACGCGCGAGCGGCGCATCGCGGCGGTGGTCGCGTCGCTGGCCTCGACGTGACGCCCGGCCTCGGGGTGCGCGCCGCCGCGCGGCTGGTGGACGCGGTGCTGCTCACGGGCGTCGGCTTCGGGCTTGGCAGCCTCCTCGGCTTCGGCTTCGACTGGCTCGCGCTCCAGCTCGTCCTGGTGCTGGCGTGGTTCGTCGCCTCCGACGCGCTGCTCGGCCGCACGCCCGGCAAGGCCCTCCTCGGGCTGCGCGTGGAGGGTGCGGGCGGGGGTCTGCCGAGCTGGCGCGAGGCGTTCCTCCGCGAGGTCTTCGTCGTGCTCGGCGCGATCCCGTTCGTCGGCCCGCTGCTCGCCCTCGCCGCCTGGATCGCCATCGTCGTCACGGTCCGCCGCTCCCCCGACGGTCGCGGCCTGCACGATCGGTGGGCCGGCGGCACGAGGGTCGTCGGCCCGAGGTCGGCCCCGGCGCCCCAGGGCCCGGGCACCCCGGAGTAGAACGGCGTGGTACACCTCCGCGACCTGCGCACGGAGGCGCCATGGGCACGTGGGGACCGGGGAACCTCGAGTGCGACGCCGCGCGGGACCTGCTCGGCGACCGCTCCGCCGAGCTCACGAAGGCCGTCTGGGACGGGCTGCGCGACCCGCTGAGCGCCGAGGCCGACGAGATCGAGCACGACGCGCTCTTCGTGAGCCTCGAGTGGCTGCTCGCCGTCGACGCCGCCGGCTGCTTCGACGGCTGGAAGCTGCCCACCGTCGCGGCGCTCGACCCCGTGCTCGAGGCCTGGCTCGCACGTTGGGCCACCGCCATCGAAGAGCTCGCCGGAGCCGACTTCCAGGCGCGTCGGCGCGAGGTGATCGAGCACACCTTCGCCCGGCTCCGCGCCGTCTGCGCTCGGGTCGAGGCCGAGCGCGCCTGAGGGTCCTACGTCCGGTGCACGCTGCGCTCGCGCTCCACGCGCCGGACCAGCGCCCCTTGCGCCGTCAGCACGCCCGGGCCCAGGAGCAGCAGGGCCAGCAGACTCCACCACCTGGCCGTGTCCGGCCCTGCCGACGCGAGCTCCAGCTGCGGCCCCGCCGCCCGCCGCCGGACCACGAGCTCGAGCACCTCGCGCTTCCAGCAACGCGGCTCGAGGTACGTGTCCTCGGGCCACGGGACCCGCGCCCGCACGGGGTCCCGGCGGTGGTCCGCCGACCTGAGCGCGTGGCGGCCCACGCCTCCGCGCCCGACCTCCACGTCGTCGGCGTCCAGGCACGCGTCCGTCACCCGCAGCCGGGCATCCGACGGGAGCCGGAGCGTGTCACCCACCTCGGGGACGGTGAGCTCGATCGGCGGCTCCCAGCCCTGCTCGAGCCGCAGCTCCCGCCAGCTCGCCGTCGCCACGAGCCACGTCGCCAGCAGCCACGCGAGCGCCATCCCCATCCGCGACGCCCGCAGGAGCTGGCTCCTCGCGATCGGGGGTGCGGCCGACACCGACTCCGGCCGCGACAGCGCCCGCACCGCCGCCAGCGCCTCGGCATCCTCCGGAGCTGCGGCCTCCCGCGCGCGTCGCGTCGCCTCCCGGAGGCGGTCCGCCACCTTGGTGACCCCCTCGTTCCCTGTCGGGATCCACCACCGCCGCTCCCCCTCCACCAGGACCAGCGCGTCCCGCGTCACCCGCACGTCCGTGAGGTCCACCAGCGCCAGCGACGCCACGCGCTCCACCCGCCGCCCCAGCCGCTCGATCACCAGCCGACGTGCGGACAGGCGGATCCGGAGGCCTCGGTGCTCGAACACCGTCAGCGCGCCGAGTGGGGCCGAGGCAGCACCCAGCGCCAGGACGGCGGCGGGGCCCCACGTCCAGCTCTGGAGCGCCATCGGCGCCAGCAGCGCCCCCATCGCCGCCACGCCCACCAGCAACCCCGCGGGCGGCAGCATCCAGACGGCCACTTGCCAGGGGTCGGACAGCTCCACCACCTCCTCGTGGGGGTCGACGGGCCCGGTGGCCTCGCGAGCGACCTCGGAGGTACGGGGACGCGGCCGCACCGTCGTCGCGTTCACGCGGATCTCCCGGGTGAGCCGTGACGATACCGCGTCAGCTCCCTCCCTGCAGCCAGCCGAGCACCGCGTCGGGCGCCTCCTCGTGCGGCCAGTGCCCGGCGTCGGGGAGCTCCAGGACGCGGGCGTGAGGGACGCTGGTCCGCCACCGAGCCAGCACGGGCGGCGGGAAGGCGGGGTCCTTCATGCCCCAGACGATGTCGACACGTGTGTCGCGCAGCGCCGGGAGTCGGCGATCGAGGGAGGCATAGAAGGATTCGGAGGCCAGCAGGGAACGCGCCAGCGCCCACAGCACCTCCACCCGCGCGTCCCGGTCCTCGAACGGCGCCAGGAGCTGGGCCTGCAGCTCGGGGCGCAGCTTGCTCCGGTCGCCCCAGGCCGACGGCGCGATCACGCGCAGCGAGAGGTTCGCCCAGCGATAGAGCCACCGACCCAGCGGACCGCCCAGGACCTTCGCGCCCAACCGCATCGTCCGGTCCTCGAAGGGCCAGGCCCAGGTGTTCACCAGCACCAGCCGCTCGACGCGGTCGAGGTGATCGAGCACCCAGGGCAGCCCGATCGGACCCCCGAAGTCGTGCAGCACGACGGTCGCGTCCCGCAGATCGAGGGCGTCCGCGAAGGCCGCGAAGCGGTTCGCGTGGTCCTCGGGCCGGTAGCCCACCGCCGCCGGGCGGTCGCTGCGGCCAAAGCCCAGGTGGTCCACCGTGAGGTGCCGCCGGCCCGCCCAGCCCGCGATCAGGTGACGCCAGTCGATCGACCACGTGGGCGTCCCGTGGACCCAGAGGACGGGCCTCCCCTCGCCCACGTCGACGTGGTGCAGCCGCCCCTCGGGGAGGGCGTGGTAGCGGGGTGGATGCGGCCACAGCGCAGGATCGACCCAGGTCTCGGACGGACGGGCGGGCAGCATGCGACCTCCAGATGGTCAAGCAGCATTGACCATCGCACACCGTCCTCCAATGGTCAAGCATCCTTGACGGGTTACGGTCTGCCCATGGATCACGACGAAGCGATGCGTCGCGCCGCGGCGGCGAGCACGGGCCAACTCCTCCTCAAGGCCGCGCGCCTGCTCGACGAGACCGCGCTGAGCCGGCTGGCCGCCCTACCGGGAGCGCCGCCCGTGCGGCCTGCCCACACCCGCCTCTTCCCGCACCTCGACTTCACCGGCGTCCGCGCCACCGAGCTCGCCGCGCGTCTGGGCGTGACGAAGCAGGCGGTGGCGCCGCTGGTCGCGGACCTCGTGCGCTGGGGCGTGGTCGAGCAGGTGCCCGATCCGACGGACCGCCGCGCCCTGCTGGTGCGCTTCACGCCGCACGGGCTGGAGGCGCTCCGCCACGGGCTCTCCCTGCTGGCGGACCTGGAGGGGGAGGTGGCCGCCGACGTCGGTGCCGAGCGGATGGCGGTCTTCCGCGACGTGCTGGTGGCCTGGATCCGCCGGCTGACCGAGCCTCAGCGCACGCAGCGGTAGACGTCGGCCTGCGCCACCGTCCGCGCCGACACAGTCCCCTGGATGGTGGTGGGTCGCATCCCACCGGCGGTGATCGCGATGGTCGGGTCCTGCACGAGCGTGTTGCCCGCCCAGCCGGTGTAGGTGAACCCGAACCGAGCCGCGTTGTTCGCGAGGTACAGCGCCTCCCAGACCTCCGGGAGCCGCATCCCCTCGGCGATGCACGCACCGCGGGCCGAGGGCCAGACCTCGGCGGCGCGGGCCGTGGACTCGACCAGGAAGCCCACGTCGCCAGGCACGCAGTTGCCCCCCGCCGTCGACCCACCGCCTGCGTGGACGTCCTCGAGCTCGAGCCCGCCCACGAAGCACACCTCCAAGAAGTCGACTGCCAGCGTCGTCTGGGCGATCACGTTCGTGTACCGCCCGCCGACGTCCGTGATCGGCACCACCGGCACCGCACCCGCCGTCCCCACCAGCCACCAGAGCATTCGACCCTCCTGGAGCTTCCAGCTGACACGTTCGGCGATCGTCGTCACGCGGAACGGATCGGCGCCGACGGTGTCATGCTGCGCCGGAGGTGAGCGTGGGGCGCTGGCGGGGGCGAGCACTGGTGGGGATCGCGGGGCTGCACACGGCGTTCACGGCGACGATCGCTGCGGGTGTGGGGTACACACCCGAGCTGATGGAGGTCGCGGGCGGGTCCGCACCGCTCACCCGGATGCTGCCGGGCATGGGCTCGGTCCAGCCGCCGGACATGCCCGCGCTCGCGATGTTCTGGTCGATGGCCTTCGGGGTGGCGACGGGGCTCCTCGGACTCCTGATCGACCAGCTCGAGCGCGAGGGGGTCACCGTCTCGGGAGTGGTCGCGGGCGGGCTGCTGCTGCTGGGCGCGGTGGGCGCGGTCCTCGTCCCGGTCGGTGGCTTCTGGTTGGTACTCCCGGTGGCGGGCTCGCTCCTGTGGTCGGCGACCCGCGCTCGGTGAGGTTCAAGCGCGCTGCGGCCTGCGCTGTACCACGGCGATCACCGGGACCCCGACGACCGTGGGCAGGAGCCAGGCGAAGGTGGCGGGCAGCCCGAGGTGCGCGGCGTTCACCACCGCGAAGGCCGTGAACGTGGCGATGCCGGCGCCGATCAGGTTGCCGCTGTGCGCGTCGTACCAGTGCCTGCCGTCGCTCGGCGCGGTCCGCCAGTAGCGCAGGTGTGAAGCCCCCAGCACGGCGCCGAGCGCACCGAACGCGACGTGGACGACGGCACCCGTCCACAGCCCCCACCCGGCGATGGCCACGCCGGCGAGCGCGAGGACCGCCGGGACGGCGAGGTCGAGCGGACCGCCCCCGGGCGCCCGCCGGGCCTTGGTCCGCAGCGCGCGCAGGCCCGTCCACAGCGAGGTCACCGACAGCCACGCGACGTAGAGCAGGAACAAACTGGGTCCGACGGGATCGCCGCGGAGCAGGTGGAGCACGCACAGCGTGGCGCCGGTGACGGCCACGACCGCCATCGATCCGGCGTAGACCCAGCCCACGCGTCGGTGGAGCCGCCCACCCTTGCGCGCGACCGCCGGCACCAGGAAGGCGAGCAGCGCCACGGCCCCCGCGGCGATGTGGAGCCCCCGTGCCACCTCGAACATCGACACCTCCCTCTTCGACGTAGGCAGGTGGAAGCGGGGCACCCATGTGCTCCTCGTCACGGTCCGACCCATGACTTCCGGCACATGGCGGGGGATGCCGCCCGCGGTACGCTGCCCCCATGAGCTCCTTCAGCCTGCTCACCCCCGCGGGGGTCGCGCTCTGGCTCGGGGTCGGGGTGCTCCTGCCGCACGAGGTCGCTCCCGTCGCCTGCTGGCTCGTGTGGGGGGCGACCTTCGTGCTCGCGACGACCGAGCGCTTCCCGCTCTCCCTGCGCCAGGGTGCGCTCGCCGCGCAGGTGGTCGCGGGCGTCGGCTGCGCGCTGACCGGCCCGTCGGTGGCCACGGCCCTGCTGGCGGCCACCGCCGGGCAGCTGCCGTTCTTCGTGGGGACCTGGCCCGCGGCTGCGGTGGCTGCCGCCCAGCTCGCCACGGTCGTCGTCGGAGAGGGGCTGCGCGACGGGTGGGACGACGCCGCGCTCGCGGCCGCGCTGTACGGCGCCTTCCAGGCGTTCTCCCTCGGTGCTGCCACGCTGGCCGTCCGCGAGCGCGCCGCCCGCGAGGTGGTGCTCGCGCTCAACGCCGAGCTGATCGCCGCGCGCGCCGAGCTGGCGACCGCGGAGCGCCGGGACGAGCGGCTGCGCATCGCACGCGACCTGCACGACGCCGTCGGACACCACCTGACCGCGCTGGGTCTGCAGCTCGAGCTGGCCGCCCGGCAGACCGACGGGCCGGCGCGGGAGGCCGTGCTCGCGTCCCGGGAGGTCGCTCGCGAGCTCCTGGCCGAGGTCCGCGCGACCGTCGGGGCGCTGCGGGACGGTCCGATCGAGCTGGCGGCCGGGCTGCGCGCGCTCACGGCGCTCCCACGTCCCGTGGTCGAGGTCACGGGCCACCCCGAGGCGCGTGGACCCGCGGGCGAGGTGCTGCTGCGGGCCGCCCAGGAGATCGTGACCAACGCTGCGCGCCACGGACGCGCGGGCCGCGTCTGGCTCTCGTTGCACGAGGACGACGGCCAGATCGTGCTCAGCGCCCGCGACGACGGCCCAGGAGTCGCCGCGCCCGCGATCGGAAACGGCCTGCGCGGCATGCGGGAGCGCGTCGAGGCCCTCGGGGGCACGCTCGAGGTCGCGGGTGGCCCCGGGTTCCCCGTCACTCTGCGGGTCCCCGCATGATCCGGGTGCTGGTGGCCGACGACCAGACCCTGGTCCGGTGTGGGCTGGTCCAGCTCCTCGGGCTCGTGCCCGACCTGGAGGTGGTGGGCGAGGCCTCCGACGGCGAGGAGGTCCTGCGGCGTCTGCCCGAGCTCGATCCCGACGTGCTGCTGCTGGACGTGCGCATGCCGCGCGCCGGCGGGCTGGACGTCCTGCGCGAGGTCGGTGCGCGACGACCGGTGGTCCTGCTCACCACCTTCGATGACGACGAGGCGATGCTCGAGGCCGCGCGCCTCGGCGCGAAGGGCTTCCTGCTCAAGGACACCGATCTCGACGTGCTCGCCGACGCCATCCGCACCGCGGCCTCCGGTGGCACCACCATCCGGCCCGCGCTGACCCGCAAGGTGGAGGAGGCGCTGCCGAAGCGGGTCTTCCGCGCGGCCCGAGACCCGGACCCGCTCACGCCCCGCGAGCGTGACGTGCTCCGGCTGATGGCCGCCGGGTGCAGCAACCGCGAGATCGCGAACGCGCTCGGGACCGCCGAGGGGACGGTGAAGAACCAGTGCAGCAGCGTGCTCGCCAAGCTCGGCGTTCGCGACCGGACCCGCGCCGTCCTGCGTGCGCTCGAGCTCGGGTGGATCTGAAGGGGACGTCGGATCGGTGAAGGGTGTGGACGCACGGACCCTGCGTCAGACTCAGAGCGTGCCCCCCCTACCCGCCAGCACCGAGCCGATCCCGCGGCAGCAGCGCCCGAGCGAGCCGGAACGAGATCGTGTCCCCCCGGTTGTGGGCGTCGAGCCCGTAGCGAGCGGCCACCCGGGCGCTGGACTCCGGGAAGTACCAGGAACCACCTCTAAGAACCCGCTGTTCTCCGGCGCTCCCGAGCTCTCCCACCGCCTGGAAGGGATCGGCGCACCAGTCGCGCATGTTCCCCGCCATCCCGCGGACGCCGTAGATCGAGACGTCGGTGGGGAAGGCGTCGACCGTCTCGGGAAGCGGGCGGCCCGGATGGCTGGTCCGCAGGCAGCAGAAGCTCGGGTCGACGCGGTCCCCCCAGGGGAAGACCCGCCCGTCGACGCCGCGCGCCGCCTTCTCCCACTCGAGCTCGGTGGGGAGGCGCCAGGGGAGGCCAGTACGCTCGGCCGTCCAGGCCGCGAAGGCGCAGGCGCTGGTGTGGTCGACCAGCATCACGGGCCAGCGAGGACTCCACACGTCACCGTCGGCGTCGGGCACCAGGACGAAGCGCCCGTCGTCGTCCCGGCCGTACACCTGCGCCCCGGGCCGGTCGGGCGCTCCCCGCTCGTGAGGGGCGTACCGCAGCGCCTCCTCCTCACGCCCGTGAGCGACGAGATCGTCGAGGAACGCGATGTACTCGGCGTTCGTGACGGGGTGCCGGCGGATGACGTAGGCCTCGAGGGACCGCTCGGCCCACGGCAGGGCCTGGAAGGCGTCGCCGGGCGAGCCCGACTGGAAGGCCCCCGCGGGGACCAGGACGTCGTCGGGGCCGAGCGCGCCTGGTCGGACCAGCGCGACGGGCGGGGGAGCCACGTCCTCGAGCCGGCGGATCCGCACGGGCAGCACGACGTCGTGCCCGTCGAACCGCACGAGCCAGCTCCCGATGGGCAGATCGTCCACGACCGCCGGTGTGGGGCCGAGGGGACGGGGCTCGACGGGCACCAGACGTCGCTCGATCTCCTCCAGCCGGTAGAGCACGGCGGGGACACCCTCCGGGAGGGTTCGGACCGTGAGTCGACCGTGTCCGCGGAGGTAGGCCGCGCGGGAGCCCCGGTCATGGTGCGAGAGCTGCGTCAGCGCCTCCCGAGCGGCGTCCTGGTCCCGCCGGGCCTCGGCCTCCACGTGCAGGCGCTGCCAGTGGTCGCAGAGCGCGTCGAGGGCGCCGGCGTGATCGGCGTCGTGGGTGAGCGCTCCGTGGAGGGCTTGCAGTCGCCGCAGCGCGACGACCTCCGCCTCCGCGACGAGCGAGTCCCGACGATCCTGGTGGCTCCAGCCCACCCGCTTGCGATCGACGCCGGCCCAGGCCTCGACCCCGTCGAGCGCGGCGGCGCCCCGTTCGGCTTCCTCGGCGGCCGCTCGTCGGAGCTCCTGCTCCCGAAGAGCGAGTGCTGCCGCCTCCGCGACCCGACCGTCCGCCCGCTCCCGACGCGCCTGCCCGTCCAGCCAGGCGCCGAGGTCCTCCGCGAGCTCCGCGCCGCTGGGGTGGCGGGAGCCGGGCTCGGCCGCGGCCGCCCGAGCGACGATGGCGCGGAGCTCCTCGGGACCGTCGAGGCACGGAGGGATGCGGTCGGACGCGACGGCGCCGATGGCGACCACGGGGTCGTGGACGTCGAAGGCCGGGCGACCGGCCAACAGCTCCCACAGGACCAGACCGAGGGAGAACACGTCGGTGCGCGGATCGGCGGGCTCACCGCGGGCCTGCTCGGGCGCGAGGTAGCCGGGCGTGCCCTGGACCGCGCCGTCCAATGTCAACCCGGGCCGCGCGGTCACCGCTCCCGGCGACCAGCCGATCAACCCCCAGTCCAGGACGAAGACCGAGCCGAACCCCCCGACCATGATGTTGGCGGGCTTGAGGTCGCGGTGGAGCACACCCTGCGCGTGGGCGTGGGCGACCGCCTCCACCGCGCGACGGAAGATGTCGACGACCCGCCGCAGGCCGGTGCCGTCGCGGCCCATCACGCCGGCCACCACGTCCAACGTGCGTCCACGGACCACGTCCATGGTGAAGAACGGGCGCCCGTCGGGGAGCTGACCCACCTCGTGGACGGGGACGATCCCCGGATGCGCCAGACGCGCCGTGGCGCGCGCCTCGCGCAGGAAGCGCTCCCGCAGACCGTCGACGTCGGCCAGCTCCGCGCGCAGCACCTTCATGGCAACTTCGCGCCCGAGCCGGGCGTCGCTGACGAGCCACACCTCCGCCATTCCCCCCGTTCCCAGAGCTTCGAGCCGACTGAGATGACGACCGTCCCCTACCTCCGGATTTGCGACTTCGGCCGTGAACATGCCGTCGTCGCCGAGCACCATGTCGACGATCTCGGCGATCTGCTCCGGCCCCAGGCCCAGCTTCGTCGCCAGTGCGAACATGCGCGCCTCGTCCACCGGAGCCCTCCCCTCATGACCGAACCAGCATCGTACGTCGTGCTGCACCATCCGGGGGTCGGTGAGGCGTTGCTCACGCCGGGAGATCTGGTCGGACGCCTGTCGTCGGCGACGTTGCGCATCGAGCACCCGCACATCAGCGAGGTCCACGCCTACGTCTCGCTCCGCGACGGCGTCCTCAAGCTGCTGGCCCTCCGCGGTGGGCTCGGACTGGACGGGAAGATGGTGCGCGAGGTCACGCTCGCGTCCGATCAGCGGATCCAGCTCGCGGTGGGGCAGACGATCGAGGTCGTCGAGGTGTGCAACCCGACCCTGCAGCTCGCCTTGCTGACGGAGGACGGGAGCCTGGAGCCGTTGTCGGGCGGGATGGTCTCGCTCGTGCCTGGCAGGGGTCGTAGCCCGCGCCTCGAGGAGGATGCCGCGGTCGTCTTGTGGCCCGACGGCGATCACTGGATGGTCCAGCTCGCCGGTCAGCCCCGCCCGCGACACCTGGAGGTCGGTACCGAGCTCGAGGTCGGTCGCCAGCGGTACCGGGTCGTCGAGGTGCCGATCGGCGACACCCAGACACCCTCCACGCTCTCGGGGGCGCGGCTCGACGCGCCGCTGCGCCTCGAGGGCTTCTACGACACCATCCACGTCCACCGCGAGGGCACGGCCAGCCTCGTGCTCAGCGGCGCTGCCGGGCGGCTGCTCTGCGAGCTCGGAGCCATCGGGCAGCCGGTCCACTGGGCGGACGTGGCGCGCGCGGTCTGGGACGACGAGTCCGACATCGACCGTCTCCGCAAGCGCTGGGACGTGCTGCTCATCCGCCTGCGTCGGCGCCTCGCGGCCGCGTCCGTGCGCACCGACCTCGTCCACCCCGATGGAACCGGCAACATCCGGCTCCTCCTGAACGCCGCCGACCGATTCGTCGACAAGAGCTGATCCCCCCGAGCCCGAGGTGAACCCATGAGAACGACCCTGATCCCCCTCCTGCTGCTGGCGTGCGCCGACACCGAAGATCCCGACTTCGACCTCGACGGGCTGGAGAGGGGCGACGAGACGCCGACCCTCGGCCCCGACGACCACATGGTGATCGGATCGTGCGTCGACGAGGAGTGCCAGGAGATCCGCTTCTCCCTCGCGCCCGAAGCCAAGGCGAGCTGGTCGGTCGACGGTCGCGACGCGGGCTTCGGCGACGGCATCGTGCTTCCGGTCTCCGAGGTCCATGGCATCGAGGTGGCCGCGACGCTGTCACCGGAGAACCGCTCCACGGCGACCGTCTGGAACCATGGACCGAACACGGTGATCTTCGGCATCATGAACCAGATCAACGCCGAGTCCTGTAAGAAGTTCACGATCCACACGGTGGGTGGCTGCCTCGTGAACCCGCTCACGGTGACCTTCGAGGGGTTGGCGACGCCCGTCGACTTCCGCCGCGCGAACACCAGCTCAGCGTGGATCTTCGATCCCGGACCCGCCTGGGGTGGGTGGTGGCCCAACGGCTACAACCCCATCGACCTGCAGCCGTACGAGGACGACCTCGAAGGGCTGGGCTTCCTCTACCAGCTGCCGTCCAACACCAGCAAGGTGCTGAGCATCAGCCACGACGGCAGCCCCTTCGAGTACCTGGGCGAAGCGAACTGCTCGGCCAGCGGCGTGGCCTCGATCACCGGCGTCTCGCTCTGAGGTTGGCGCCCTCGGTCCGAGCCGTGTAGACACACGGCTTCCGAGGAGGACGGATGGGCGTGTGGTGGCTGGCGGCCGCGTGGGCCGACGACGCCGATCCATCGCCCGTCGTCGAGGACCCACCGTCCGAGGACGTGGTCGAGCGCACGCTCGCCGAGCAGCAGGCGGCGCTCGAGGACCTCCAGCAGCAGCTCGCCGAGCTCCAGGTCGCGACGGAGCGGAAGCCCCCGATCACCCTCACCTGGGAGGGCCACCTCCGGATCCGCGGGCAGGCCTACGACCGCCTGTGGGCCACCGACGGCGATCGGCTCGCGGCGTTCACCACGCAGCGGCTGTGGTTGCGTCCGCGGTTCGACCTGCTTCAGGACGCGGCCCACCTCTGGGTCGAGGTCCGCGCGCTCGACGACGTCGTGTTCGGTGATGCCGGTGGTGTGACCACACCCCTCGATCCCGCCGAGCCCACCGCGACCGGCATCGACGGCAGCGACGTCCCCGTGACCGTGGGCCGCGTCTGGACCGAGGTGCGCCTCCCGATCGGGCTGCTGCGCGCGGGGCGGCAGCCGTCGGTCTGGGGGATGGGGCTGCTCGTCGCGAGCGGCGACAGCTTCGACCAGCCCTTCGGGGAGAGCCGCTGGCCGAGCACCAGCGACCGCATCCAGCTCGAGGTCCGTCCCCTGGGTCTGCTGAGCGACGCGCTCGGCCGCGAAGACCGCGAGATCCCACTCACCGCCTCGATCGCCGTGGACCGGCTCGTGGAGGACCCGCTCGGCCTGCTGCCCAGCGGTGACCCGATCCCCCGCGAGCCGGGCTGGTGGGCGGACAGCGACGACGATCTCGCGCGCCTGCTCTACGTCCTGGCCTACGACGGGCGCGGGGTGCGCGCGCTCGGGACCGAGGGCGACCTGTCCGCCGGGGTCTGGGTCGAGCAACGGCTCCAGCGCGACACCGACACCCACCTGCTCCTCGTGGACGCCGCCGGCCGCGCGCTGCTGCACCACGTGCTCGTCGAGGGGGAGCTGTTCCGGATGGGGGGCGACACCGGCGGCGACACGGCGGCAATGCTCGGCTGGGGCGCTCGCGGCGGGGTCGTCCTGGACCACGCGAAGCTCCTCCTCGAGGCAGGGGGTGCGAGCGGCGACGCCGATCCCGGTGACGACGAGCTTCGCGCCGCGTCGCTGCACCCCGATCACAACGTCGGGCTGCTGATCTACGAGGAGGTCCTCGCGGCGACCAGCGCGGCCGTCGGGCGGCCGTCGAACGGGGCGGTCCTGTCCTCCCGGTACGTGTTCCCGACCGCTCACTGGATGCCCGCGCGCGGCGTGGAGCTGCTGGGCGGGTTCCTGATGGCCTGGCCCGACCAGGCGGACGGCATCCTGTTCCAGTGTCGGCCGACCGACCCCGGGGGGTGCGACACGCCCCCGCTCCTGCGGGCGAGCGAAGGTCCGATCGGCTGGGAGATCGACGGCGGCCTGAAGGTGCGCTGGGCCGAGGACCACCTCTCGTGGACCCTCGAGGGAGGCTACGCCCAGGTCACGGACCGCGTGCCCCTGCGCGCCGCCGGCCTCGATCCCTCGGGTCGGGTCACGACGGTGCAGTCCCGGCTCGGCTGGCACTTCTGACGCTTACGGAGGGTGACGCCGACCGGTCGCGCGCCCCCGCGCGGCGCTACCCGGATCCCGGGAGGTGTGTCGTGGTGACCAGGGGGATCGGGGTGATGGCGTCGTTGGTGTTGCTCGCTGGCTGCCCCACGATGAAGGCGGTGACGTGGAACGTGAACCCGACCACGCACGAGGCCGTGCTCCGGCTGCACGACGTGCGGACCGACGACGGGACGGCGACCGACTGGCTGTTCGCGGGCTCGCTGGCCCGGTCGGTGGAGACGGAGGGTCCCGGGGTGATCGGCTCCGACGGCATCGTCCGCTACGAGCGGGTGGGCGACGCGCTCGACGTCGTCCTACAGCTCACGCTCGACGACGCGGCCATCGACGCGCTGTTGCCCCGCTCCGTGAACGCCCGTCTGGTGTGCGCGGACACGGCCGTGCTCGCGACGAACGGCCACGACCTGACGGACACCATCGGTGCGTGGTGCATCGTCTTCGGTCCCGACGCGCCGCTCTACAGCTGGACGGTCGCCGGGGACGCGGACGGGGACGACGAGAGCCTGCTCGGTGCCTGGCTCTCCGCGGGCGCCCCGGCGAAGGTCGCGGTCGAGCCGTTCACGCTCGACTGAGCGATCAGTTCCCCGCGAACGGGTCGATCAGATCCGTGGTCCGCACCGTGTCGGGCGCGGGCGCCGGGGCCGGGGCGGGTGCGGGTGCGGGTGCGGGCTTCGGTCGCGCTCGGGGCGTGGGCGGAGTGGGGCGGGACGCGACCGGAGCAGGTGCTGGCGGCGGCGCGACGACCGGCTCGGGTTCCGGCTCCGGCTCCGGCACGGGAGCGGGAGCGGGAGCGGGAGCGGGAGCGGGAGCGGGAGCGGGGGGTGGCGTGGGGACGGAGACGGCGCCGACGCCACGAGCGGGTGTCGGGGCAGCGACCACCTCCGAGGCAGACGGCGAGACCAGCGCCGCCATGCCGACGCCGACGCCCGTGCAGGCCATCACCGCCAGCACGAAGCCACCGCCGATGGCCATCCACAGCATCGGACCACCGCGGGAGGGCTTCACGAACCGGTCCGGCGGGATGACGCGCTCCTCCTCCAGGAGGCGCCGGGCGAGCGTGCTCGAGTCCACCACCGCACGTCGACGTCCGGACGAGTCCCCGCTCGCGAGCGAGGGGCGCTCCATCGAGCGGCTGTGGAGCACGATCTCGGGGTCGCTGTACTCGTCGAGGGGCACGTCCTCCACCACGCTGCGCGCCGGCGGGACGTAGGGCGGCGGAGGCGGAGGCTCCACCGCCATCTGGGGACCGGAGAGGTCCTCGTCGCTCGGCACGTCACCGATCATCGCGATGCCGGGCAGCTCGACGCGTTGCTCGATCGAGCGGATCGCCTCGGCTTCGAGCGTGCGCGCCGAGAGCTCGCCCGTGGCCTGGACGTCGTCGGGGTGCACCACGAACTCTTCGAGGCAGGCCGGACAGGTGATCCGCGCACCCCGGTGATCCAGCGCGCGCCGGATCCGGTAGCGGGTGTCACAGGCCGGGCAGACCGCGATCATCAGTCCACCGGGAAGGCGGTCCAACCCGCCCACCAGGCAGCGCCCTGCGTGGTGCCGGGCCGGATCGCGCCGACGTAGGTCGCGGAGACGTCGAAGAACTCGTCCGCCGGCGGCGTCGCGGCACCCGACGCGGCCGCGGAGCCGGCGTCGGGGACCCACCGGGCCGGCGGATCGAGCAGCCACCCGGGAGCGGCGGCCGTCGGGACCTCGGTGGGGGGAGGCAGCACCTCGTCCCCGAGTCGGTTCGCGTAGGACGGGAAGTCCAGCCAGACCTGCTCGTCGAAGCCACCGTCGTCGTCGGTCGTGTCGGGATCGACCCACACGTCGCCGGTCGGCCCGATGTCGAAGAACACGCTGTTCGTGATCTTGAGCTGCTGCGACGTGATCATGTCGACGGTGGGCGGGTGCTCCACGTCGACGCCGCGGATCGGCTGCCACCCGACGAGCACGTTGCGCAGCGTGCCGCCCGTGCCCTCCTTGAGGTCCATCGCCGACTGGGCGGCCGTCGGGTCGGCGCTGCCGAGCAGGGTGAGGTTGTACAGCGTGGGCGTGGAGTAGGGCGTGTGGTTGGTGTCGAAGATCCCGTCCGGCGTGCCGGCCGGGAGCTCGTCGGTGACGTAGCCGTCGGCCTCGATCCCCTCGTCGCCGTTCTTCGTGACCGAGGGATCGGGGTGCGTCGGGTACTGCTGGGCCAGGAGGAACTGGGCCCTGCCTCGCCAGCCCTCGTCCCAGTCGAGCGAGTCGTCGCCCGCCCCGGTGATCACGACGTACTTGAGGTCGACCGTCCCGCCGAAGATCTCGATCCCGTCGTCGAGGCCGCGGTGGACCTGGATGTGGCGGAGGAAGGTGGACGAGCCGCAGCCCCCCAGCGTGAGCCCGTTGAGCTCGTTGCCGTCGAACACCTCGAAGCCGGCGAATTCGATGCGGACGTAGTCGAGCGCGCCGCAGTTCGACGCGTCGTCGCTGCCGCCGTACTGCGCTCGTGGCTCGTCGCCGACCACGCCCTCGATCTGGCGCGGGAGCGACTTGTTCACGGACGCGTTCCCGAGCAGCACCAGACCGCCCCAGTCGCCCGGCCGCCGGCTCCCCGGCTCCTTGACGCTCGTGAACACGATCGGCTGGCTGGCCGTCCCCCGCGCCTCGATCCGCGCGTCCCGCGAGACGACGAGCGAGGACTCCGCGTTGCCGAGGATGGTCGTCCCGGGCTCGATCGTGAGCACGGCGTTGCCCTCGACGTAGATCGTGGCGCGGTTCGCGAGCTCGTAGACCTTGTCGGCGGTCCACGTGGTGTTCTGGGTGATGGAGTCGGTGACCAGCACCACGTCCTGGACGGTACCGGTGTGCGTGGGCTCGGTCGTGCCGGTGTCGCCGGTCGGACCGTCGGTCTCCGTGTCGGAGGTGTCGGTCGTGGCGTCGGTGGGCGTGTCGCTGGGCCCGGGCCAGGGTCCGAGGCAACCGGCGAGGGTCAGGGTGAGCAGGGGCAGGTGGCGCATCAGAAGCTCCCGGCCACGACGGCGCCGCCCCCGGCGGCGGTCGGACCAGCGGTGACGGTGATGGTCTGCTTCGCGGGGAGCGCGAACGAGAGGACCGCGAGGCCCGCTCCAACGCCCGCCAGCGGCACGGACAGGTTGTTGAGCATGCGGGCGCCCGCGTAGGCCTCGTCGTCCCCGTCCTCGACGAAGGTCTTCCCGTTGACGTACGTGATGCCTGCGGTCGTGCCGAAGGCGCCGGCGACGACCGCCCCCGTACCGAGCAGCACCCACTTCGCGGTGTTGGGGCGCGTGATCGTGGTGGGGACCGGCGCGGGCGCGGGGGCCGGCATCGGCGCCGGGGCGGGCGCGGGGGCCGGGACGGGGCTGGCGGCCTGCTGTTCGTCGATCCGGCGCTCCAGCGACCGCAGCCGACGCTCGAGCGTGTCCTTCTCGGTCTCGTCGGCGTACACCCGGTAGCGGTTCAGCGTGTCGTAGGACGCCTGCAGGTCGCCGTTGCGCTCCTGCGCGTTCGCGATGTTGAACAACAGCTTGGGGTTGTGAGACAGGTCGTAGGACGCCTGGAACGCCTCGATCGCCTGGTCGTACAACCCCTCGTCGTACAAGGCGGCGCCGTTCTTGTACAGCTGCATCGCGCGCTCGAGATCGGCCTCGCTCGCGGCCGGAGCGGCGGTCTCGGTGGGCGCGGGCGCTGGAGCGGGCTCCTCGGCGCGTGCGGCCAGCATCCAGAGGGTGACGAACATCAGTGACTCCAGGGGTCCTTGAGATCGGAGGTGCCGACCGCCGGGGCGGCGGGCGCCGGGGCGGCGGGCGCCGGCTCCACGGGCACCGGAACGGGCGCGGGCGCCGGGCGCGGGGCGGTGCGCGGCACCGGATCCCGAGCGCGAACGGGCGCCGGACGCGGGGGTGCGGTCGGTGCGACCGGCGCGGGCTCGGGCGCCGGCGCGGGCGCAGCGGGGACCGGCGCCACCGGCACGGGCTCGGGCGCCACCGGCGGCGCGGGGGATGGCACCTCGATCGCCGGAACCGGCGGCGTCGAGGGGACGACGTCGGCGATGGTGGGCGCGGGCGGCGGCGCGACCGGGCGGGCGAGCCACCAGTAGCCGCCGAACCCGAGGATCCCGGCGCCGACGAGGCAGCCCAGCACGAGCATGGCGATCCCGGCGCCACGCAGCATCCCCAGCGCGCGCGTCCGGGTCGACGGCGGGACTGGCGTGCGCCCGTAGATCGCTTCGGGCAGCACCAGGCGACCCCGATCGATCGAGAGCTGTGCGAGCTCGGCGGTGGTGTCGTCGAGCAGCGCCGCCTCGCAGAGCTTGAGCGCGCGCTGCAGCTCGCGCACGTTGACGAAGCGCTGGTCGGGCTCCTTCTCGAGGCAGCGGGCGACGGTCCACTCGAGACACGCCGGGACGTCGACGGCCGGCGCGACCTGGCGCAGCGCCCGCGGCGGGTCGGTGAGGTGTGCCATCAGGACGGCGGCCGGCTGGCCCTCGTCGAAGGGGAACCCACCCGTGATCGCGTGGAACAGCACCACGCCGAGCGCGTAGATGTCGCAGCGCTGGTCCACCTTGCGGCCGCGGATCTGCTCGGGCGCCATGTACATCGGCGTCCCGACCATCATGTTGTCGCCGGTCATGTGGACGGCGTCTTCCATCTCCTTGACCAGGCCGAAGTCGACGACCTTCACGAGGTCCTCGCCGTCCTGATCGCGCGCGATCATCACGTTGGCGGGCTTCAGGTCGCGGTGGACCTTCCCGCGCTCGTGGGCCTCGTCGAGCGATCCGCAGATCTGGCGGGTGATCCGCACCGCCCGCAGCGGATCCATCGGCCCGCCACGCAGGATCTCGCGCAGCGTCGGGCCGTCGACGAACTCCATCACGAGGTAGGTCAGGCCGTCGTGGACACCGAAGTCGAACACCCGCACGGTGTTCGGGTGCGACAGGCCCGACAGCAGCGAGGCCTCGCGCAGGAAGCGCTCGCGGTGACGGTTCGCGGCCGTGGCCGAGGTGTCGCCGGCCCGGATGTCGAGCACCTTGACCGCGACCTTGCGCCCGAGCGGCTCCTGGATGGCCTCGTAGACCACGCCCATCGACCCTCGCGCGATGGGACGCCCGATGGCGTACCGGTCGGCGATGCGTTGTCCCTGCAAGGACTCCACCGATGTTGGCTGGGAAGCGACGTCGGCCATCACGCCGTTGTAAGTGAGCTGACGGCCCCGTCCCAGGCCTGGGGAGGGGCACGACCGGGTCAACTCGGTGACAGGAATGTGGCACGGGTCGCGCGAGGCGGCCCATTGGATAGCGTCGAGGGGTGCACCGACTGCTGCTGGTCGAAGACGAGCCGGACCTCCTGGAGCCGACGCGGGCTGCGTTGAACGCGCTCGGCTGCGAGGTCCGCGTGGCCACGACCGGGTCCGAGGCGCTCATCGCCGCCGCGGAGGACCCACCGCCCGACATGGTGCTGCTGGACCTGATGCTTCCGGACCAGACCGGGATCGCCGTGTGCCACAAGCTCCGCGACGACCCGCGCACCTCGCACGTGCCGATCATCATCGTCTCCGCGCGGACCGACGAGTACGACCGCGTCATCGGCTTCGAAGCGGGCGCGGACGACTACATCACGAAGCCCTACTCGCTCCGGGAGCTCACGCTTCGCGTCCAGGCGCTCCTGCGCAGGGCTCCGGTGACCGCAGCGACGACCGAGGCGGACCACGACGAGTCCCTGGTGCTCGATCCGGTGGCCCACCGCGCGACGCTCTTCGGCGAGGAGCTCGGGCTCACCGTCGTCGAGTTCCGGATGCTCTCCACCTTCGTCGCGAACCGCGGCAAGGCGCTGACCCGCGAGCAGCTCTGCCTCGCGACCTGGGGTCAGCAGTACGCGATCTCCGTGCGAGCGGTGGATACGAACATCAAGCGGCTACGACAGAAGCTCGGCACCGCCGGACGCTCCCTCGAGACCATCCGGGGCGTCGGGTACCGGTGGACGGGAGGGACCACGACGTGACGGCAAAGGCCCGATGGGCGCTGGTGGTCGGGTGGACGACGGGCTCCACCCTGCTGCTGGCCCTCGGGCCCGCTCCCTGGTCCGCGGCGCTCGTCGTCGCGACCGGCGCCGTCGCGCTCTCCTGGCTGGTGTGGATCACGTCGCGAGAGCCCACGGCGGCATCTCCACCACCCCGGACCGCGGAGTCCTGGCTCGCCGGGCTGCTCGACGGCATGTCCGAGGGCGTGGTCGCCTTCGATCGGGCCGGTCGGGTGGTGTTTGCGAATCCGGCGGCCTGCTCGCTCCTCGGGCGCAAGGCCCTGCCCGACGGCACGCCGATGATCGCGTTCTCCGACGTCCCGCGCTTCCGGAGCACCGTGGTGACCGCGCTCCGCGGCGGCGCCACGCTGCGCGAGCTCGAGCTGTCGCACCCGAAGCGCCGCGTGCTCGCGCTCCGGGTCACGCCGACCTCCCAGGGGGCGGTGGCGGTGCTCCTCGACCTCACCCCGCTGCGCCGGATGGAGCGCTCCTGGCGCGACTTCGTGGCCGACGCCTCGCACGAGCTCCGCACCCCCGTCGCCGCCGTCGTCGCGAGCCTGGAGGCGGCGGAGATCGTCACCGACGCCGAGATGCAGCGGAAGCTGCTGGACGGCGCGGGACGGCAGGCGCGGCGGCTCGGGAGCCTGGTGTCCGATCTGCTGGATCTGGCTCGCTACGAGGCGGGGGCCATCCACCTCGAGATGGAGGCCGTGTCCGCGGAGGAGGTGGCGACGAGCTGCCTCGAGGAGCTCGCGGCCGCGGGGACGCCGGTGGAGGCGAGCGTCGCAGTGCCAACGGGGATCTGCGTCCAGGCCGATCGGAGCTCGCTGCGACGGGTGCTGAGCAACCTGCTGTCGAACGCGGCGCGCTACGGCGGGGGGACCGAGGTCACCGTGGGCGCCGCCCGCGTGGGCGACCGGGTGCGGCTGTGGGTCGAGGACCACGGGCCGGGCATCCCCGAGGAGCACCGCGAGCAGCTCTTCCAGCGCTTCCACCGCGTGGACCCGAGCCGCTCCAAGGCCACGGGCGGCACGGGGCTCGGCCTCGCCATCGCGCGCGAGCTGGCGGACGCGATGGGCGGGACGGTCGGCTTCGAGCCGGTGGCGCCCACGGGGAGCCGGTTCTGGATCGAGCTCGAGGCGGAGAGCTGCCAGCGAACGGACGTTGGTTCGGGCTATGCTGGCGCCGCCAGCCCGGAGACGATCCCATGAAGCCCTGCAGCGTGTGTGGTTCCCACGTCCGCCCGTCCTCCTCCTGCCCCAGCTGCGGCACGCCCCTGCGCGTCGCGCGGACGTCGATGGCAGCGGTGATGCTCGGTCTGGCGGTGGCCGGGTGCGGCGGCGACGGCGACAAGACCAGCCCCGACGGGAACACCGGCGACACCGGCGAGACCACGCCGACGAGCGGCGTCGACTACGGCGTGATGATGATGGTGCCGCTCGACGAGCCGCACCTCGACCCGCCCGACCTGACCGCGCCCGAGAAGCTCACCGAATAGCTACCAGGCGGACGCGGGGCGCCCGAGCAGCGCGGTGGCCCCGAGCTGGCCGTAGACCGCGGGGCCGAGGGCCGGGATGCCCGGCGTCCAGCCTGCGCTCTTCGCGTCCGCACCGACGTAGCCCGAGAACCGATCCACGAAGCGCCAGCCGAGCCGCGCACCCAGCCGCCCGCCGGGGACGGGGGCGCCGTCGTAGCGCAGCTCGCGCGGTTGGAGCCACAGCTCGGTGCGCGTCTGCAGCGAGAGCGCGGCCCCGAGCGGCACGTCCACCACCCGCACCTCCACCGCCGGGAACGTGGGCTGCTCCGCGATCCCGAGGCGCAGCGTCGCGAGCACGGCCGCGCCGCCGGTGCCCCGTCGGAGGCCGCCGTGGAGGTCCAGCGCGTACCCGTACGGGGTGAGCCAGTGCATCAGCGACGCGGTGAACGCCACGTCCCCGACGCGGATCCGGTCGATCCCCAGCAGGTGCGGGTTCGCGAGGTCGACGAAGTGCAGCGAGGTCTGCAGCTTCAGCATCCGCTGCTCGTCGGGCGTCAGATCCGAGAACTGCACGTACCGGCCGATGCCCTCACCGCTCGCGTGCAGCCCCCGGTCCACGTAGGGCTCGTCGGGGCGCCGCAGGTCGCGCACCCAGCCCGTGCAGTCGGGTCCCGTGAAGTCCCGCGGGATGGTGGTGCCCTCGATGTCCTCGACGACGGGCACGACCTCATCGGTCTGGCCCGAGCCGCAGTAGCGGAAGTAGTTCCACGAGTTGAGCTCGGCGTACTGCGCGTGCGGGGCCATCCACGTACCCATCAGGTCGAGCGGGCCGAGGTGCGCGGCCTGCGGACCGTGGAGGAAGGCCTCGTCGCCGATCCGCCGCACGAGCGTGTTGTGCGACTCGATCCCCGCTGCATGCGCGCGGACCAGGTCCTCCGGGTCGTTCGCCTTGATCGCGACGAGCTCGTCGTCGCTCACGTCGATCACCTCACCCTCGAGGAACAGGTTCGTGCCCGTCACGCCGCCCTCGCGGAGCGCGGCCAGGTGCCACTCCTCGTGCGTCAGCGCGAGCGGGACGGGCGCCAGGAACATGGCGAAGGCGTAGTCCAGGCCTAGCCCGACGCCGATCGCGAGCGGCTCGGGGTGCAACAGCGCCCGCGTCCCCTCCCGCAGCCCGAGGGAGCCGAGGCGCTCGATGTCCCACACGACCGCGAGCGACTGGTCCATGGTGGCGGCCACGGGGTGGTCCGGCGCGAGGTCGAGCGCGGGGACCTCGATCGCCGCCTCGTACGTCGGGGTCACGTCGGTCAGGCCTCCGGCTGGGGATCCTCGAACGCGCTCAGCGTCTGGAGCACGGCGCGCGTGAGCGCGGGCTCGGCGTCGAGGCGCATCCGATGTAGCGCGCACGCGGCCGCCCAGGCCACCTCACCGCGAGGGTCGTCGAGCGCCGCCACCAGGCGGTCGCGCACGTCCGCTCGGAGCGCCGGATCGCCCCTGCCCCGCTCGGCGAGCGCAGCCATCGCCGCCACGACCGGCGCCGACCGGGGCTGCTCCAGCAGGTCCAGCATCGCCATGCGGTGGGCGGTGTCGTCCCAGCCCGGGAGCGCCGCGAGCACGAAGGCCGCGGCGTGCGTCGTGCGCCAGCCCCAGGCCTCGTAGCGCGGGTCGACCGGCAAGACCGTGGGCGTCACGGCGACCTGCCACAGGTCGGTGGCGTCGTCCGTCCCCACACCCTCGGCGCGCGCCAGCTCGGCGCCGGCCTCGGTCCAGTCCCCCGCGTGGAAGGGCCGCGACGCGACCGCCGCCACCACCCGCGCGACGCGAGAGAGCACGGCCGTCACGATCCCATCGGGCACGTCGTCCTCGTCCTCGAGCGGCTCCGGGAGCCGACCGACCCAGGGCGTGACGCCCTCGCCGAGATCGACCGCGCGCGGGTGGTCGGGGTGCGCCGCCGCCCAGCCGGCCAGCGCCAGCCGAGTGGAGGCGGTCGGGAAGCGCAGCCAATCGACGTACAGCACGCTCGGCGCGGCCCAGGCGTGGTCGGGCTCGCGCTCGAGCACCTCGGCGTACCGCTCGCGGGCGGCCACCAGCTCGCCCCGGTCCAGCAGCGCATCCCCCCAGTCCAGGCGGACGGAGAGGTCCTCGGGATCGATACGCAGCGCCTCGGTCCACGCGCGCACCGCGTCGTCCCATCGCCCGACGGCCCGCGCAGCGTTCGCCCAGGCGACCGCCGCCCGCCAGGACGGGAACCGCGCCCAGGTGGCGACGGCCATCGCGTAGGCCTCCTCCAGCTTCCCCGCGCGCCGCGTGAGCATGGCCGCCAACGTCGCGAGCGGCTCGACGTCGGGCTCGCGCTCGAGCAGGGCCTCGAGCAGCTCCAGCACCGGCGCCCAGACCGCCTCGCCCTCGGGGCTCGCGGGATCGAGCTCGAGGCGCAGCAGCCGCGCGAGCGAGCCCACGGCCTCCTCGGCGTCGAAGCGATCCGCGTGGGCGACGGCCCAGCGGAGCACCAGGCAGTCCGGCCGTACCACCACGACCTGGCAGAGCAGATCGAGCGCGTCGTCGGGGGTGTCCTCCAACAGGAGGCGGGCTCGCACGGCCGCGGCGCCGTACCAGGTCCGCTCCATCGGGAACAGCTCGAGGGCGGGCTCGGTGCCCCCGGCGGCCTCGGCGAGGCGGTCCACCAGCGCGAGCAGATCGTCGCGCGCGGGATCGGCGGCGACCGCGGCCGCGACGTGGTGTGCGGCGTGCGGCAGATCTCCCTCCGCCATCGCCTGCAACGCCACGGCGGCGTCCAGCTCGGGGGTCCCGGTCGGTCCGTGGTCGCAGCCGCTCATCCGCGCCTCCGACGCTCCCGTAACCGCGGGCCACGCGCCCGGTTACGTGCCCCCGGTGCCGCTCGGACCACCCACGCCGCTCGCTCCCGAGGAGCTCGCCCGGTACAGCCGCCATCTGCTGCTGCCGGAGCTGGGGCTCGAGGGGCAGCGCCGCCTGAAGGCCGGCAGCGTGCTCTGCGTGGGGACGGGTGGGCTCGGCTCGCCGCTGCTGCTGTACCTCGCGGCCGCGGGGGTCGGCCGCATCGGTCTCGTGGACTTCGACGCCGTCGACGCGAGCAACCTCCAGCGCCAGATCGCGCACGGCACCTCGATGGTCGGTCGCCCCAAGGTCGAGAGCGCGGCCGCGCGGATCCGCGACCTGAACCCGCACGTCGCGGTCGACGCGCACGCCGAGGCCCTGACGAGCGCGAACGCGCTGCGCCTGATCGAGGGGTACGACGTCGTCGTGGACGGCAGCGACAACTTCCCCACGCGGTACCTCGTGGACGACGCGTGCGTGCTGCTGGACAAGCCCAACGTCTACGGATCGGTCTACCGGTTCGAGGGGCAGGCCTCCGTCTTCAACTGGCGGGGCGGCCCGACCTACCGCGACCTGTTCCCCGAGCCACCGCCGCCGGGCAGCGTCCCGAGCTGCGGCGAGGCCGGCGTGCTCGGCGTGGTCCCGGGGCTGATCGGCACGATCCAGGCGATGGAGGCACTGAAGATCCTGGCCGGCTTCGGGACGACGCTGTCCGGGAGGCTCCTGCTCTTCGACGCGCTCACCACCTCGTTCTCGGAGCTCACGCTGCGCCGGGACCCCGATCGGGCGCCGGTGACCGGGCTGACCGACTACGACGCGTTCTGCGGGGTGCGGCCCGCCGCCCTCGATCCGGCGTTGATCCGCGTCGGGGCGACCGAGCTCCGGCGCCGGCTCACCGACGGCTGGCGCCCCTACGTGCTGGACGTGCGCGAGGCCTACGAGGCCGAGCTGGCGGCCTTCCCGGACACCGACCGCCTCGTCCCCCACGCGCGCGTCGCGCAGGTCGCGGACGACCTGCCCCGCGACCGGGACCTGCTGCTGCTCTGCCGGTCCGGGGTGCGCTCCGAGCGAGCCTCGGCGGCGCTGCGAGCGCTGGGCTTCGAGCGGCTGTACCACCTGGAGGGGGGCCTGTTGGCCTGGTCGCGCGACGTCGACCCCTCCGTGCCGACCTACTGACGGAGCGAGGATGGATCGGGAGAGGATCACGCGGCTGCTTTGGCTGGGCCTGGCGATGCTCGCGATGGCGGCGTTGGGGTACGGCTTCCTCATGGTCGGGTGGGTGGCGAGCGAGCTGCCCGCGGGCGAGTCCGAGCGGGTCCGCGGGCCACTGGGCTCCGTGGGCGTGCGGTCGGGCGGGACCTATGCCTGGGTCGTGCCGAGCGACGACGGCGTGGTGCTGATCGACACGGGCAAGGACACGCAGGCGCCGGCGCTGCTGGCCGAGGTCGGCGGACGCCCCGTACGCGCCATCCTCCTCACGCACGCGCACACGGACCACCTCATGGGGCTGGCGGCCTTCCCGGACGCGCCGGTCTGGGTGACGCCGCAGGACGCGGCCCTCCTGCGGGGGGAGCGCGCGGCACGGGGCTGGTTCTCGGGCCTGATGCGCTCGCTGACGGGCGACGCGCCGGTGCCGCGCGACATCCACGAGCTCACCCCCGACCAGGAGCTCGACGTCGACGGCGCGAGGTTCTGGGTCGCGTCCGCCCCGGGGCACACCGACGGCTCCGTGGCCTTCCTGTGGGAGAACGTGCTGTTCGCCGGGGACGCGCTGTGGGGCGGGCCGCAGGTGACCGCGGCGCCCGAGGCCCTCGCCGACGACCGGGACGCCGCCCGGGCCAGCGTGGAGAAGCTCGCCACCCTCGACTTCGACGAGCTCGCCGACGGCCACGTGGGCCTCACGCACGGCGCGCGGACGGGGCTCTTCCACCTGCTGGAGAAGCCCGTCACCCCACCGACGATCTCGATGCGGAGCGAGCCGACGGGTCCCCACGCCCGCACGACGAAGCGCACGGGACGGCTGGTGCGCGCTCCCGAGCCCGACGCCCGAGGGGAGCAGCCCGAGCTGCTGCTGATCGACGGCGAGCGAGAGCCCTGGCGGCTGAGTGCCACGCCGGTCCCCGAGCACGACGCGTGGGTGGGTCGCCGCGTGGTGGTCCGTGCGCGGCCGACGGTCGGGGCGGGGCGTGGCCTGCCGATGGAGGTGCTGGGCATCGAGGCCGCTCCCGGGGAAGACGAGGCGACGCCCGCGCCCGACAGCGCCGAACACCTCACCGCCTGGACGGGTCGCTGGACCACCGTGCAGGGGACCGTGCGCGACTTCCGGCCGCTCGAGCCCGGGGCGAGCTGGGGCGAGGGACGCCTGGTCCTCGCCGACGGTGCGCCGATCCCACTGGCCGCTCCGGTCGACCAGGTCTCGGAGGGCCGTCCCTGGGCCGGAACGGTCCGGGTGGACGAACAGGGCGGGAGCCCGCTGCTGGTCGCGGTCGTCGTGCCTGTGACGGAGCCGTGACACGTCAAGGCCGATCTCTCGGACCCGTCTGAGGTTTTCCGCAAGAGAAGAGGTCGCGCCGAGCCCTCCTGGAGGGGTACCGCAGGATCCGCTTGACATCCCCCGTTTGAGCGGTTGCCGCGGCGCGCGGAGAGGGCGTTCGGCGCGCGTTGGTCCACAGGTTGTCCACAGGCCCGAAAGGTCGCCGCGGACGACGTCCGTGCGGTACCGTACCGTCACCTGGAGGACCCACGTTGCGTGCCCTGGCCTTCGACGAGCTCCCGCTGGACGCGGCGGCCTTCGACCGCGCGCGCGGCGAGTGGGAGGCGGCGCTGTCGAGAGCGGGTCGAGAGGGCGACGACCACGGCAGGGCCATCGCCCTGTGCAACCTCGGGTGGGCCTCGATGCGCGAGGGGCGGGTCGCCGAGGCGAGCGACCGCTGGCGCACGGTGTTGCCGTTGTTCCGCATGGTGGGCGACGCCGAGGGAGAGCTCATCGCGCTCGACGGGAGCTCGCGGGCGGCGCTGCTCGAGGGTCGTCCTGCGGTCGCGCTCCAGCTGTGCGATCGCGCGGTCTCGCTCGCGGTCGAGGAGACGCA
>JACKER010000002.1 GCA_020632925.1 Alphaproteobacteria bacterium
GGCAGAAGAAGATCGTGAACATCGAGCCCACGCGGGTCATCGAGCACCCGTGGTAGTTCAGCGACGGCTTGAGGGCCTTCTCGAGGGCCCGACCGAGCCGGTCCACCCGCGCGTACACCGCCTCGTCCAGCAGCTGGAGCGTGGCCAGGCCCGCCGCGACGGCCACGGGGTTCCCGGAGAGCGTGCCGGCCTGGTACACCGGGCCGTTCGGGGCCAGGTGGTCCATGATCTCGCGCTTCCCGCCGAAGGCCGCGAGCGGGTAGCCGCCACCGCAGATCTTCCCGAGGGTCGTGAGGTCCGGCGTCACGCCGTACAGCGCTTGGGCGCAGCCCTGGTGCACCCGGAAGCCCGTCATGACCTCGTCGAAGATCAGCACGACGCCGCGGTCGGTGCACAGGTCGCGGAGGCCCTGGAGGTAGCCGTCGACCGGTGGGATGCAGCCCATGTTGCCCGCGATGGGCTCGAGGATCACGGCCGCCACGTCGTCGTGGGCGTCGAGCAGGTCCTCGATGGCGTCGAGGTCGTTGAAGGGCGCCACCAGCGTGTTGGCCGCGACCGCCTCGGGGATGCCGGGCGAGCCGGGCACCGCGAAGGTGGCCACGCCGCTGCCGGCCTTCACGAGCATGGCGTCGTGTGCACCGTGGTAGCAGCCGTCCAGCTTGATGACCTTGTCGCGGCCGGTGTACCCACGGGCCAGGCGGATGGCGTGCATCGTGGCCTCGGTGCCCGAGCTGCACAGCCGCACCTTCTCGATGGACGGCACGCGCTCCACGAGCGCCTCGGCGAGCATCACCTCACCCTCCGTGGGCGCGCCGAAGCTGCTGCCGCGGGCCGCAGCGGCCATCGCCGCGCCGAGCACGGCCGGGTGGCTGTGGCCGAGGAGCAGGGCGCCCCAGGAGCCCACGAGGTCGAGGTAGCGGTGGCCGTCCTCGTCGATGAGCTCCGCACCCTCGCCGCGCGCGATGAACGGCGGGCTGCCGCCGACAGCGTTGAAGGCCCGCACGGGCGAGTTCACGCCCCCGGGGATCACGTTGAGCGCACGTTCGAGCAGACGGGCAGAGCGGGACGACATCGGTTGGACCTCCGGGAGGGAGGCGGGATTAACCCCTGAACCCGCCGCCGTCGCGACGATACGCCAGGGCGAGCACGCCGAGCCACACGGGGCCCCAGGGACCCGGCCCCGTCGCACAGCGCCCGCCCGGCTCGGGATCCACGGCACCCGGGAGCTCCTCCACGGCGGAGCACACGGCGGTCGCTGCCTCGACGAGCGCGCCCGAAGGCGGGCGGAGCTGGACCCGCGCGCAGACCTGGGCCTCGCGGGGGAGATCGACGGACAGGAGGGTCTCGCCACCCGTCGTGGGCGCGACGTCCACGAGGTCACCCTCGAGGGTGAGCAGGTGCACCCGCAGGTTCGGGAGGTCCGGCGCGCCCACCGTGAGCTGCAGGGTCGCCTCCGTCGCATCGCCCACGGCGGTCGCCCGCACGCGGCTGACGGTGGGCGGACCGTCCAGCGGAGCCCCGGGATCCAGGCCGAGCACGAACGTGCGGGTCTCCTCGCCGCCTCCGTCGTACAGCCGGAGGGTGAAGGTGCCGCCCGGGATCAGGTCGGGCTGCCAGGAGGTGAGCGCGCCCTCGAACACGGCGAGCTCCTCGACGACCTGGTCGTTGCTGTCGCGGACCTCGGCCCGCAGGGCGAGCAGGTCGCAGGCGGGGTCGAGGGCCACCTGGATCACGGCGTCGCTCGGCACGACGGCACCATCGTCCGGGAACACGTCCAGGAGGGCCTCCGTGCACGGGACACCCTGGGCGAGAGCGAGCGGGACGAGCAGGAACACGGGACCTCCTGCTACGCCCTATCGTCCGGTGAGCCAGGAGCGGAAGCGCTCGCGCGCCGACGACGCGGGAACCCCGTCCAGGCAGGCGAGCAGAGGCTCGACCACCAGCGGAGACGTCGGCGCAGGCGACAGCCCCAGTCGACTGTAGAGATGGGGGGTGCCTCAAGCTGAGGTTGGACACGGCAGTCCACCACAGAAGAAGGAGGTCACCCCCCATGACCAAGAGAAAGTACCGCTCCGTCTGCGTCAAGGACGCTCGCTCTGAACTGCTCGCTGAGCGTGGAGGGATGGGCCTCGTCGTCGGCATCGACATCGCCAAGGAGACGCAGTTCGCCGCGTTCATGTCGCGCGAGCTGGAGGTCGTTGGCATCGTGCGCTTCGACCATCCGTCCGAGACCCGCGCGTTCGTCTCGCTGCTCGAGGACGTTCGAACCCAGGTCGGCGACATCGACGTCGTCATGGAGCCCAGCGGCGTGTACGGCGACGCGATTCGCTACACGCTGACCAAGGCTGGGTTCGACGTGCACCGGGTGAGCCCGAAGCGAACGCACGACGCCGCCGAGGTCTTCGATGGGGTGCCCAGCCTTCATGACGCCAAGGCCGCCTCGATCATCGCCAAGCTCCATCTGGACGGGGCGAGCTCGCCGTGGCCGGTGCGCCCCGAAGGCGAACGCGACCTCGTCGCCCAGCTCCGCGTGATCGAGCTCCACCACAAGCAGGCTCGCAAAGGGCGCAACCGGCTTGAGGCACTCACCGCGCGGCACTGGCCCGAGCTCACCCATATCCTCGACCTGAAGACAGCCACGCTGATCGAGCTGCTGATGGCGTTCGGAGGTCCCCAGGCGGTGAGTGAGCGACCGGAGGAGGTGCGCGCTCTGATGCGCAGTGTCGGCCGGGGAAAGATCGCGCCCGAGAAGATCGAGCGGGTCATCGAGTCGGCCGGGAGCACGGTCGGGATGCCGCCGACCCCGGGCGAGGTCCTGGCCATCCAGGCCATCGCTGCGGAGACGCGGCGCAACCAGCATGCGACTCGCGAGGCGATGAACGTGCTGAAGAGGCTCACCGAGCAGGATGCTGCGGTGGCAGCCCTCCGTCCCGTGGTCGGGATGAAGACGGCAGCGACCATCGTCGCCGCAGTTGGCGACCCCGGCGGCTACCCTTCCGCGAAGGGCCTGATGAAGGCCATGGGCCTGAACCTCCGCATCCACAGCAGCGGGAAGCGCAAGCCCGGGAAGGAGCGCATCACGAAGCGGGGCAACGGCATGGTCCGCATGATGCTCTGGCTGGCGGCTCTCCGGAAGATCAAGTCAGACCGGGTCGTCCGGGCCTGGTACGAGTCGAAGGTGTCACGGGATGGAGGTCGGAGGCCGCTCGCCATCGTCGCCGTCATGCGGAAGCTGGTCCAGGGCCTCTGGCACGTGGCCCGGGGGGCGACGTTCGACAGCCGGCTCCTGTTCGATGTCCGCAGGCTGGAGCTGGTGTGACGCACGCGCAACTCCCACACAGGCCGTGGACGGTACCGGCCCTGAAGCTCCCTATGGACACCTGGTGGACAGGCCGCTTCGCGGACGCCTGCGGCGTTCCTGCCCACCGTGTGCCCACAAGGAGTATGGACAGCCCGCTGCGCGTCCTGCCCACAGGGCCTTGGACAACGCTCAGGGCGCCCGCGGAGCGGCCCCCCTGGGTTGCCCACACCGCCCACAACCTCGACGACGACGGTGAGATCCAGAAGGGATTGACGGACCTGCGGTCCGGCCTCGGGATCGAGGAGGTCCGCATGTAGTCGAGCTCCCGAACGCGCCGAACGACCTCCGATGGGAGGACCTCCGAACCCTAGCTTCGAGACCGCATCCGCGAGCTCCTGCCCTAGTCCATGAGGCCTCCCCGGAGTCGCCGGACCGGCCCAATACCCGACGAAGTCGATTCGATCGCCACCTGCGTGGTGGACATCCTGTGTGAGAGCTTCGATCTACCCGGCCCGCGACGCTCCCGGAGCGTCGAGAACGCGCACCGACCTCGCCCCGCACGAGAGCATCTGCCCGGAACCCGTCCGCAGCAGCGTCGCCGTCGTGCGGAGGAGGGGCCTGCCCAGGCTACGAATCAGGTCGTACTTGACACTTGTGAGAGCAGGGTCACGCGGGTGGTCGCGCGAACCCGTGCGATCAGAT
>JACKER010000020.1 GCA_020632925.1 Alphaproteobacteria bacterium
CGTGGTCGTCGGGGCGCGCAGACGGCTCCAGGCATATTCCAACAGGTCGCCCGTGGACAGGGCCAGCGCCACCCCGCCGAGCAGGCTGCCCACCGTGGGCCAGTGAACGTCGATCCACGGCCCGTGGTAGAGCAGCACGCACAGCGCGGTGCCCTCGAAGGCCACCGAGATCTGTCCGGGCGGCCGGGCCACGGGGAACACCCCGGTGGTGCGCGCACCCCACCAGAAGCCGACGCCGACGATGAGATCGCGCAGGATCATCGCGACCGCCATCCAGACCGGCGCGTGCCCCACCATCGCGAGCGCCGCCCAGGTGAAGCCCGTCAGCAGCTTGTCGGAGAGCGGGTCGAGGAACAGCGCCCACCGGCTCTCCGCGTGCAGCAGGCGAGCGGCCCAGCCGTCGAGCAGGTCGGTCACGATGGCGAACAGGAACACGCCGAAGGCCAGCACGTTGCTGTGCAGGACGAGCAGCACGCCCATCACGATCGGGCCGCACAGACCGCGGCTGACGGTGATCGCGTTCGGGATCAGCGCCACCGGGCCGGTCGCGCGCGGTCTGTCGTCAACTTTCGCCACCGGGCGTGGCTCCGAGCGGGGTCGCTCAGTATCCGGGGGGACCATGATCCGGCTCCGCGAGCTCCGAAAGTCGTACGTGATGGCCGGTCGGCCCCTGCCCGTGCTCAAGGGCATCGACCTGACCATCCCGACGGGCGAGCTCGCCGCGATCACCGGGTCCTCCGGCTCCGGCAAGTCCACGCTGCTCAACGTGCTCGGCATCCTCGACGCCTACGACTCGGGCTCGTACGAGCTCGGCGACGTGCTCGTGAAGGACCTGACCGAGGCCCGGGCGGCCGAGCTGCGGAACAAGTACGTCGGCTTCGTCTTCCAGAGCTTCCACCTGCTCCCCTACAAGAACGCGACCGAGAACGTGGCCCTGCCGCTCTACTATGCAGGCATTCCGCGGCGGGAGCGCTTCCGGCGGGCCAACGAGCTCCTCGAGCGCGTGGGGCTGGGCGACCGCGCGGACCACCTGCCGAACCAGCTCTCCGGCGGCCAGAAGCAGCGCGTGGCCATCGCGCGCTCGCTGGTCACGAACCCCCGGCTGCTGCTCGCCGACGAGCCGACGGGCGCGCTCGACTCCGCCACCAGCAAGGAGATCATGGACCTGCTGGTGGAGGTGAACCGCGCGGGGACGACCGTGGTGGTCGTCACGCACGAGTCCGTCGTGGCCGACCGCTGTCCGCGGCGCATCCGCCTGGTCGACGGGCTGATCGCCGAGGACCAGCACTCGTGATCGACGCCGCGCTGGAGATCTTCGAGTCCCTGTCGCGCCACGGCGTGCGGACCGTGCTCACGCTGCTCTCGGTGGCGTGGGGCACGTTCGTGCTCGTGGTGCTGCTCGGCGCGGGGCAGGGGCTGTCGAACACGGCGGGCCACGAGTTCCGCGACGACGCCGTGAACAGCCTCTGGCTGTACCGCGGGACCACGAGCCGGCCGTGGGACGGGCTGCCCGTCGGTCGCTCGGTGACCTTCACCAACGCCGACCTGCCCTTCCTGCAGGCCCGGATCCCCGAGATCGACCACCTGACCGGCCGCTTCTACACCTGGGGCGGGCAGCAGATCTCCGCCAACGGGCGCAGCAGCGACTTCGACGTGCGCAGCGTCCACCCCGACCACCAGTTCCTCGAGAACACGAAGGTCGTGAAGGGGCGGTACCTCGACGAGCTCGACATCGAGGAGCACCGCAAGGTCACGGTCATCGGCGTGCCGGTCGCGGAGTTCCTGTTCCGCGGCGCCGACCCGCTCGGCCAGTGGATCAGCGTGGGCGGCGTGCCGTTCCGCGTGGTCGGCGTGTTCGACGACGACGGCGGCGAGAACGAGACGCGCATGGTCTACCTCCCGATCAGCACGGCCCAGGCGGCGTTCGGGGGGTACGACCGGGTCCACCAGGTGATGTTCACCATCGGGGACGCCTCGGTCGAGGAGTCGGTGCGCATCGAGCAGGAGGTGCGCCAGCTGATGTCGGCGCGCAAGCGCTTCGACCCCGACGACCCGCGCGCGCTGCGGGTGCGCAACAACGTCGAGGGGTACGCGCAGATCGTCCACATCCTGGCGCTGCTCGAGGCCTTCGTGTGGCTCGTCGGCCTGGGCACGATGACGGCCGGGCTGGTCGGCGTCTCCAACATCCTGCTCGTCACCGTGCGCGAGCGGACCGGGGAGATCGGGCTGCGCAAGGCGCTGGGTGCGCGCCCGAGCTCGATCGTGGGCTCGATCGTCGCCGAGGCCGTGCTGCTCACCGGCGTCGCCGGGTACCTCGGCATCGTGGGCGGCGTGGCCTGCATCGCGCTCATCAAGGTGGGCTTCCCGGACAACGAGTACATCCGGGACCCCGCGGTGCGGCTCGGTCCGGCGCTCGCGGCCGGCGCCATCCTCGTCGTGGCCGGGGCCATCGCCGGCGCCGCACCCGCCATCCGCGCGGCCTCCATCCGCCCGGTCGAAGCCCTGCGCGAGGGGGCCCAGTGAACCCCTTCGACCTCGATCGCTGGCAGGAGGTGGGCGACGCGCTGCTCGCGAGCCCCGTGCGCACGCTGCTGTCGATGGCGGGCGTGTTCTGGGGGACCTTCGCGCTCGTCGTGATGCTCGGCTTCGGCAAGGGGCTCGAGACGGCCACCGAGCGCGCGGTCCGCGGGATGGCGACCAACGCCGTCTTCCTGTGGGGCGGCAAGCGCACGATGCCGTTCCAGGGCTTCCCGACCGACGAGTGGCTCGAGCTCGACGCCAGCGACGTGGAGCCGCTGCGCCAGCTCGAGGGGATGCGCTGGCTCGCGCCCCGCAACCAGCTCGGGGGTCACCGCGGCTCGGGCGTGGCGCGGCGGGGGCCCGAGGCGGGGACGTTCAACGTCGTGGGCGACGTGCCGGAGATGGCGTTCATCGAGACCAGCCGCTTCGATGGCGGGCGCTTCCTGGACGAGCTCGACCTGGACGAGCGGCGCAAGGTCGCGGTCATCGGCAAGCAGGTCGCGGAGACGCTGTTCGCCGACGGCGCCGACCCCATGGGCGACTGGATCGAGATCGGCGGCGTGCCGTTCAAGGTGGTCGGGCTCTACCACTCGGCGCGGACCGACGACATGGGCGACCGCGAAGAGCAGACGATCCACATCCCGCTGACCACGTTCCGCACGGTGTTCGACGGTGGGCGCCCCTCGGTGCAGTGGTTCGCGGCGGTGGCCGAGGACAACGTGTCCGCGAGCGACCTCGAGGACCGGATGAAGGTGCTGCTCAAGGAGCGCCACCACGTCCACCCCGACGACGACATGGCGTTCGGCTCGTTCAACGCCGAGCGCGAGTTCGGGCGCATCCGACGGCTGTTCAGCGGGATCCGCGGGACGACCTGGCTGGTGGGTTCCGCGACGCTGCTCTCGGGCGCCATCGGCATCGGCAACGTCATGCTGGTGGTGGTCCGCGAGCGCACCCGTGAGATCGGCGTGCGCCGTGCCGTCGGCGCCACCCCGCGCGACATCGTGCGGATGATCCTGATGGAGGCGCTGGTGATGACCTCGCTGGCGGGCTTCGCCGGCCTGGTCGCGGGCGTGGTGCTGTGCGAGCTCGCGTCCGCCGCCATCGGTCCCGACAACCCCTCGTTCGGCCCGCCCCAGGTCGACGCCACCGCCACGCTGATCGCGGGCGTGGTGCTCGTCTGCGCGGGCCTGTTGGCCGGCGTGCTGCCGGCTCGCCGCGCTGCGGCCATCCACCCGGTCGAAGCGCTGCGCTCGGAGTAAGGAAGAGACTCGATGCGAAGGATCCTGCTGCCCCTCGTCCTCGTCCCCGGCGTCCTGCTGGCCTTCGTGGCCACGGTCGGCTTCCTGTGGTGGCAGTCGCTGCCGGAGACCGAGGAGCTCGTGCTGGTCTCGCCCGAGGTGACCGATCTGGTGCTCAAGACCGTCGCGACCGGCGCCATCGTCCCGAGGGTGGAGGTCGAGATCAAGAGCCGCGTCTCGGGCGTGATCGCGGAGCTCGACGTGCAGCCGGGCGAGCACGTGGACCAGGGCGACCGCATCGCGACGGTGCGGGTGATCCCGAACTCCGCATCGCTCGAGAGCGCCCAGAGCCGGTTGCGGACCGCCCGGATCCAGCTGGACGCCGCGAAGACCGAGCTCGACCGCGTGCAGGCGCTCGCCGCGCAGAACGCCGCGTCGGGGGCCGAGCTGCAGCGCGCGGTCACGAACCACGACCTCGCCCGCCAGGAGGAGGGCGCGGCCGCGACCCAGCTCCGCATCGTGCGCGACGGCGCCGCCGGGCGTGGCGACGTGGCGACGGACATCAAGTCGACGGTGAAGGGCATGGTGCTCGACGTGCCGGTCGAGCTCGGGGTCTCCGTGACCGAGACGAACACGTTCAGCGCGGGCACGACCATCGCGACCGTGGCCGACATGACCGACATGGTGTTCGAGGGGACGGTCGACGAATCCGAGGTGGGGCGGATCCGCGAGGGGATGCCGATCCTGGTGACGGTGGGTGCGCTCCGGGAGGCCCGCATCCCCGGCACGCTCGAGTTCATCGCGCCCAAGGGCGTGGTGAAGGACGGGACGGTGCAGTTCGAGATCCGCGCGAGCATCCGCCCGGAGGGGGACCTGTTCGTGCGCGCGGGCAGCTCGGCCAACGCCGAGATCGTGCTGGACGAGCGCAAGCAGGTGCTGGCGCTGCAGGAGAAGGCGCTGCACTTCGAGGAGGGCGCCCCCTGGGTCGAGGTGCAGACCGCCACCGGCGGCTTCGAGCGCCAGGACCTCGAGGTCGGGCTGTCCGACGGGCTGCAGATCGAGGTCGTGAAGGGGCTGTCGGGCGGCGAGCAGATCCGCGTGTCCGCGACGGCGATGGACGCCGGTGGCCCCCGTCGTCGCCGGGGGCGCTGAGCCCATTCACGGGCAGGTGATCGGGCCGAAGGGGAGCGTGCCGTCCGCGAGGAACCCGATCTGCAGGTCGTCGAGGTGGCTGGTCCCCAGCCAGTCGTGGATCTCCTCGGACACACCGGCCACGTGCGCGTTGTCCCCCGGCCCCGTCTCGTACCCGGCGGCCGCCACGACCGCGCGGCCGTTCGCAGGGTTCCGGACCAGCATGCGGGTGCCGGGCGTGGGGCGGTCCCGCCAGTACATGTTGATGGTCCACGCCTCCTCGACGACGGGCAGCTTCGCGCCGGTCGCGCCCTGGCCATACTCGCTGCCGCCTTCGCCCGCGGGCGCCCACGGCTCGGTGCGGTTCATGACGTAGCCGGTGGCGGCCTCGCTGTTCGCGTAATGGCGGGCGATCCCGTCGGTGAACGAGGTCGGCCAGCCCGAGCCGAAGCCGTCTGCCGTGGTCACAAGGTGCGCCTCCTTCACCACGGGCCCCACGGTGGGCGTCCGGAGGAAGACGCTGCCCGCGCTCGTGAAGCAGTCGGAGACCGAGGCGTCGCACGCGCTCCAGAACATGCGGACATCGGTGGGCACGACCTCGCAGGACCCGCCGCCGCCGAGCAGATCCACCGTCAGGTCGTACGGACCCGCCTGCGGCACGCCGTCCGCGTCCACCCAGGTGTCGAGCACCAACCAGTACGTGCCGGCGGTGACCGGGACCGTGACCCGCTCGTGGTCGCGCGCCACGCAGGCGTCGGGGTCGGGTGCCGACAGCAGGTGGACGTCGACGTCGATCCCGTCGCCCGCGATCTCGTCGATCCCGGCCGTCAACACGGCGTCCTCGGGGATGTGGACCACGTACCACCACTCGGGGCCGCCCTCGTCGACATCGGGCGCGCAGCCGTAGCGGTCCGCGGCGGAGGTCGGGCCGTCCGACGTGTCGCGGTGGTCGACGTAGGGGAAGACGTCGATGACCAGCGGGTCGCAGGCACTCCCCAGGCCCGTGGGGCAGGGGACCCCCGTGTCGCCGGTGGTGCCGGTCGTGCCCGTGGTGGTGGTGGTCGTGGTCGTGGTCGTCGGGGGTGTGGGCGGGAGCGGGCGGGTGGACGCGACCGGGGCGCAGGCCAGGAGCAGCGTCATCGGAGCGACCAGCAGCGGACAGGGGGTGCGCATGGGTCCATGATAGGCCTCCTGCCCGTACAGCGTCGTCGGGTCGGGCTACGGGCGGGCGCTTGCTGTAGACTCCCGCGATTCGTCGCCCTCGCGGCGTCGCGGAGGTGTGATGAGCATCCGTTGGTCGATCGATCCGAAGGTCCGGGCCGAGGTCCACTTCTTCACCGGCCTGTCCTTCAGCGGCGTGCGCTCCGTGGTCCACGTCTTCGCGGGCGGGCGGCGCCAGGGGCCGGAGCTCGAGGGCGATCGGGTGAAGTCCTGCGCGCTGGTCGGTCCGTTGGGGACGCGGATGGTCCTGCAGGCCTCGCCGAGCGAGACGGACTGGGAGATCGCGCCCTGGCGGGCCGTGATCCTGCGCCAGGGCACCACGATCAAGGCACCGGTCAGCGGCCTGCCCGCGGTCCAGATCCCCGATCTCGACCACCTCGACCGGTTCGACGCGAAGCGACCCGACCCCGACGCCGAGGAGGGTTTCCTGCTCGCGGGCTCGGTGAACGAAGGCCAGGGCTGGACCTACGTGGGGCGCAACCTCGGCGCCGAGCTGAAGTGCAACGTCCTCGGGATCCGTCTCGATCTGGTGTGAGGGCCGGGGTAGCATCCGCGCATGCGACACCTCCTCCCCAGCGTCCTGACCCTGACCCTCATCGCCTGCGGTGGCGGCGGCGGCGACGACTGCGAAGACCCCGCGGACATGCCGGTCGACGTGACCGTCGAGGACAGCGTGGGCAACCCCGTGACCGAGGCGCCCGTCGAGCTCGATGGTGAGGCCTGCGCCGACAACGGCGACGGGACGTACGCCTGCGTCGCGCACCCGAACGGACACGGCCAGCTCTCGGTCGTCGACGGTCGGTTCAACGCGTGGTCGCAGTTCCTCGAGCTGCCCGACTTCGAGTGCGAGAACGACCCGTTCTCCGTGCTCGTCACGCTGATGCCCCCGATGGGGATGTAGCCGTCCCCGGGGTGACGCCCGAGCAGCTCGCGGCCATCCGCGCCCACCTCGAGGGCACCGCGGAGCTGGCGCGGGTCGACCGGGCGATCGAGGACGGCACCTACGGGACCTGCGCCCGCTGCGGCGAGGAGCTCGACGGCGAGCAGCTCGTGGCGCGTCCGCTGCTCGGGCTCTGTCCGGACTGCCTCGGTGGGTTGGCGGCGGAGCAGGGCGGACGACGCTTCGGGATCTGCGGCGTCCGGCCTCGACGGTGAGCCTCGAGCGCCTGGCGCGACTCGGCGGCTGGCGGCTGGCGCTCCGGCTCGCGGAGGCCTTGCGTGGAGCGGATCGCGTCGAGCTGGAGCGGATCGCGGCGGCGCTGGCCCCACCCGAGGAGGACGAGGAGGACGACGTCGAGGAGCGGGTGCGGGTGCCGGGCTTCGAGGCCTGGGAGCACGGGGAGGCGGCGCTGTGGGCGTCCACCGACGAGGAGCGCGGACGCTGGCTCGATCGGGCGCTCGACGCGTTCGACGCCATCGCCCGCCACCCGATCGACCCCGGCAACGACGAGGGGCCGATGTGGGCCATCGCGCACCTCCTCGACGAGCCCCGGCTCCGGCGGGCGCTGGCCATCGCGGACCGCATGGAGGGGGCAGGCTGGACCTACGATCTGGGTGGCACGCGGGCGGCGCTCACGGCGCGGCTGGCGGCGCTGGGCCACGTGGACGAGGCGCTCTCGCGCGTGCCGGGCATCGGGGGCACGGACCCCTTCGCGCCCCACTGGCGGGCCGAGGCCTGGGGCGGCGTGCTCGGCGCGATGCTCGCCGCCGACCCGACGGTGCTCGCGGACCAGTTGTGGGCGCGGATCTCGGACCCGCTCGAGCGCGACGAGGCCTTCCGGTACCGGGTGCTCGACGCGGTGCTGCACGCCTGCCCCGAGGCGCCGAGCGCGGCCGCCGTCCGCTCGTGGCTGGCCTTCGCCGACGGGCTGCCTCCGCGCCTGCGGCAGCTCTCGGTCCAGCACGTCGCGGAGCAGTGGCCGGAGGCGCTGCCCACGGAGACCTGGGTGGCCGTCTGCGAGGGGCTGCCCGAGCCGGTCGACGCGCTGCTGGACCTCGCGGGCGCCGTCCCCCGACCTCGGCCATTGCTGGAGGCGGCGCTGCGGCTCCTCGGGGACACGCCGCCCGCCGACGCGCTCCCCGCGCTCGCCGAGCACCGAGCGGCGCTGACGACGGACGAGCTGCGTCCCGCCTGGGTGGCGTGGCTCGCGTCGCTCGGCGACGACGACGGCGCGCGGGTCGTCCTCGACGTCGACGGCGTCGAGGAGCTGGTGCTCACCCTAGAGGGCCCGGAGGCCGCGCTGGCGGCGATGCGCACCGTGCTCCCACCGTGAACGCCCAGCTGCGCGCGCTGGTGCTGGCGTCCTGGGTCGGGCTCGCGGCCCACCTGTGGACCCTGCAACCCTGGACGGTCGACGACGCGTACATCGTCTTCCGCTACGCCGAGAACGTGCTCGCCGGGCACGGGCCCGTCTACAACCCGGGCGAGTGGGTCGAGGGCGTGACCTCCCCGGCCTGGCTGGCGCTGATGACCGGGATGGCGGCCCTGGGCGTCCCGCCCGAGCTCGGTGCGAAGGCCCTCGGCGTGCTCGCGGTCGCGCTGGTGCCGGTGGTGCTGGCGCGGTCGCCCGCCGGCGGCGAGGGGCGGGTGGCGGTGGTCGTCGCGGGCACCGCGGGGCCGCTGCTGGCGTGGAGCGCGGGAGGCCTCGAGACGGCGTTCGCCGCCCTGGTCGCGCTGCTGGCGTGGGTCGGCCACCTCGACGGTCGCGCCTGGAGCGCGCCGGTCGCCGCCCTGGCGCCCCTGGTCCGCCCCGAGCTGGCGCTGATCCCCGCCCTGCAGCTCGCGGACCTCGCGCTGGCCCGGCGCTGGCGGTCCGCGGCGCGGCTGCTCGCGCTGACGGCCGTGGTGGGAGGGCTCTCGGAGGCGGTCCGGCTCTGGACCTACGGCTGGCCGCTGCCGAACCCGTTCTACGCGAAGGTCGGCGCGACCTCGGCGCAGGTGGAGCGCGGCCTCCGCTACCTGTACGGCTACCTCCCGGCCGGCGGCGCGGCGCTGGCGCTGGCGCTGCCGAGCGCGCGGGAGCGCCGCTGGGTCCCGGTGGTCGGGTGGATCGTGCTGCACGTCCTGTTCGTGGTCCTGGTGGGTGGTGACGGCCTGCCGAGCTGGCGGCCCTTCGTGCCCGTGCTCCCCACGGTCGCGCTGGCGGCGGGTGCCGCGGCCGGTCGGTGGGGGAGGGCGGGGTGGCTCGCGGGTGCGGTCGTCGCGGCGACGCAGCTCGCGTCGATGGTCCTCGATCCCCGGCAGGCACCCCGTCGGGAGGGCCCGCTCGTCGGCGAGCGCGGGCGCGAGCTCGGCCTGTGGCTGCGCGAGCACTTCCCGGAGGACACGCTGCTCGCGGTCGACGCGGCCGGGGCGATCCCCTACTACAGCGGCTTCGTCACCATCGACATGCTCGGCCTGTGCGACGAGGTGGTCGCACACACCGACGTGCGCGGCATGGGCCACCGTCTCGCCGGGCACGACAAGGCGAACGCGGCCTACGTGTTGTCCCGCTCGCCCGACCTCATCGTGTTCGGCGCCGCACCCGGCCACCGCCAGCCACGGACGCGCGCCGACGACCAGCTCGTGGCCTCGCCGGCGTTCCGCGAGCAGTACGTCTTCGAGTGGCGGCCGCTTCCCTCGGGGGCGTTGGGCGCCTGGTACCGCAGGAACGACGCTCCACCGCCCACTCCATAGTCAGGCGTGCGCCATGACCTCGGGCGCGGCGCGCTTGCGCAGGCTCTCGACGGGGTCCGTGTCCGCCCACCACGCGACGGGGTTGCCGGGGGCGACCGGCAGCGCGCCGCCGAACGGGCGGTGGTTCTGGTCGTGCAGCGTGCGGACCGCGCGGTGCATCTGCTCCTCGGAGGTCAGGTGCCCCAGGTGGACCAGCATGTACGCCGCGTCCAGCAGGTTCGCGGTGCCCAGGCGGTACCACGGGTCCTGCACGGAGTCGTGCCCGATGCCCACCAGCGCGCCCGCGTCCCAGAGCTGGTCCACGCGCGTGAGCCCGCGCCGGCGCGGGTAGCTGTCGTACCGCCCCTGCAGGACGACATTGTCCAGCGGGTTCGCGACCACCTGCACGCCGCTCTCCGCCACCAGCTCGATCACCTTGGCGGCGTGCGGGTTCTCGTAGCTGTGCATGGCCGTGCAGTGACCGCAGACCACGCGGTCGCCCATGCCCCGGTCCAGCGCGAGCGCGCAGATGGTCTCGAGGTGCCGGCTGTGCGGATCGTCGGTCTCGTCGCAGTGCACGTCGATGCGCCGGTCGTACCGCTCGGCCAGATCGAACGTGAGCCGCAGGCTGTCGGTGCCCTCGGCCTGGGTGCGCTCGAAGTGGGGGATGGCGCCGACGGCGTCACAGCCGAGGCGCACCGCCTCCTCCCAGGCCTCTCGCCGGCCGGGGGCGCGGAGGATGCCCTCCTGCGGGAAGGCGACGACCTGGAGCTCCACGCCCGTCGCCGCGACCTCGTCGCGCAGCGCGAGCAACGCCTCCACCGCCACGAGCGAGCCCGTGTCGACGTGGGTGCGGATGCGGGTGGTGCCGTGCGCGACGTACGCCTCGACCGTCATCATCGCGCGCTCCCGCACGTCCTCCTTCGTCAGCCCGGGCCGGAGGCGCGCCCAGTTGGCGATCCCCTCGCGCAGGGTCCCGGACCGGTTCGGGGAGCGGGCGCCGAGCAGCGTCGCGTCCAGGTGGACGTGGGGCTCGGCGAGGGGCGCCGTCACCCTTCCACCGCGCCGGATGACCGCTCCTTCCGGCGGGACCAGGCTCCCGGCCGGATGGATCGCGACGACCTTGCCGCGCGCGACCTCCATGTCGACCAGGGTCCCGTCCAGCTCGGTTCCGACCAGGAACATACGCCCCTCCCGCTCGCGCGAGGGTACCCTCCCGGCCCGGTGGAGGTCACGTGTCGGATCCGTTTTCCTGGCTGGAGGAGGTCGACGGCCAGCTCGCGCTGGACTGGGTCCGAGAGCGCGACGCGGAGACCGAGCGCTGGCTGGCGACGGGCACCGACCACGCGGAGCTCCAGGCCTCCATCCGCGCCGTGCTCGACGCCCGCGACCAGCCCATCCTGCCGCGCCGCCGCGCCGACCTCTGGTACGACTTCCGCCAGGATCAGGAGCACCCGCGCGGCGTCTGGAGACGCACCACGTTGGAGGAGCTGCGGTCCGAGGAACCTGCTTGGGAGACCGTGCTCGACATCGACGCGCTCGCGGCCGAGGAGGGTGTGCCGTGGACCTTCGCCGGCGGACACAGCCTGCCACCGGACCACCGGATCTGCCTGGTCCACCTGTCGCGCGGCGGGTCGGACGCTCACGAGATCCGCGAGTTCGATCTCGTGGAGAAGCGCTTCGTCGACGGCGGCTTCCGGGTGCCCGAGGGCAAGACGCGCAGCGCCTGGCTGGACGAGGACACGCTGCTCCTGGGGGCGGACCTCGGGCCGGGCTCGATGACGCGCAGCGGGTACCCGCGCCAGATCCGCCGCTGGCGGCGTGGCACGGCGCTCGAGGACGCGCCCGTCGTGTTCGAGGGGAAGGCGGACGACGTCCAGGTCTTCCCGCACGTCGACCACACGCCCGGCTTCCACCGGGTGTTCGTGTGGAGGATCCCGAGCTTCCACCAGTACGAGGGCTTCCTCCTCGAGGAGGACCTCACCCGCGCGACGGCCATCCCCGCGCCGCCCACGGCGCAGCTCTCGGTCTGGCGCGAGTGGGCGCTGATCCGGCTGTCCGAGCCCTGGGGGGACCACCCGACGGGGTCGCTGGTGGTGGCGCGCTTCGACGAGCTCATGGCCGGGCGGGCGACGCTGCAGCGCGTGTTCGAGCCCGGGCCACGGACCTCGCTCGAGGGGTGGTCGACGACGCGGAACCTGGTGCTGCTCGACGTGCTCGACGACGTGAAGAGCCGGGTGCTGGTGGCGAGCCCGGAGCGCACCGGATGGACCTTCTCGCCGGTGCCCGATCTGCCGGCGAACGCCTCGATCACGATGGAGCCCGAGGAGGGCGATCGCACCGACGTCGTGTGGGTTCGGACCACGGACTACCTCACGCCGGTGACCAATGACCGCGTGGACGTCGCGACGGGGGAGCGCGAGGCGTTCCGGGGCGGGGTGCACCGGTTCGACGCGAGCCCGTTCCACATCGAGCAGCACCACGCGCGCAGCCCGGACGGCACGGTCGTCCCGTACTTCCAGATCTCGCGGAAGGACCTGGTGCGCGACGGCAGCCACCCCACGTGTGTGTACGGGTACGGCGGCTTCGAGATCAGCCTGACCCCGAGCTACTCGTCGACGGTCGGGCTGGGCTGGCTGCAGCGGGGCGGTGTGTGGGTGGTCGCGAACATCCGGGGTGGGGGCGAGTTCGGTCCTGCCTGGCACCGCGCCGCGCTTCGCGACCAGCGCCCCCGCGCGTACGAGGACTTCGAGGCGGTCGTCGCGGACCTGATCGACCGTGGCGTGACCTCGGCGGGCCGGGTGGGCGCGATGGGTGGGAGCAACGGCGGGCTGCTCGTCGGCAACCTGCTCGTGCGTCGGCCGGAGCTGTACGGCGCCGTCGTGTCCACCGTCCCCCTGCTCGACATGCGCCGGTACCACCTGCTGCTCGCCGGCGCGTCCTGGATGGAGGAGTACGGCGACCCCGACGACCCCGCGGACTGGGCCTACCTCGAGCAGATCTCCCCCTACCACCGGGTGCAGCCCGACGTGAGCTACCCACCCTCGATGTTCGTGACCTCGACCCGCGACGACCGGGTGCACCCGGGCCACGCGCGGAAGATGGTGGCGCGGATGCGCTGGCAGGGGCACGACGTGCGGTACTACGAGTCGATCGAGGGCGGGCACGCCGCGGGTTCGACGAACGAGCAGCGGGCGTTCATGCTGGCGCTCGAGTACACCTTCCTCTGGCGCCACCTCAGCCACTGACCCAACGGCTCCCGCTCCCGCTCCCGCGCCCGGTCCGTGCTACCGTCGAGCCGTGGTCGCCACACCCGTCAACGTCGCCGTTCGGATCGAGGCGGAGTCACGCCGACCGCAACCCCGATTGGATCGCGCAAAGACGCCAAGACGCCAAGAGCGGAGTGCCGGGGCGGGTACGAATCGACCGGTGCAGCGGGATCGGGTCGAGCCTGCGAAACGCAGCGACGCTGGGAGTCAGCGGCTGAACGGGAAGTATGAAGAGCTTCACCCGTTCGGGACGACCTCCTGGTGGGCGACCGACGGCGGGACGGAGGATGTCGCGTCCTGGCTTCGCGCGAACTTGTACGTCGGAGACAAGTAGAATGACAGCCGACTTCGTGGTTCGCTTGTGCGCCATCACCGTCTCCGCATGGGCGGTGCTTCAGGTGGTAGCGACCGTCGTAATCGGAGGGTTTTTCCTCGAAGGAAGGCCGCTCACCTGCATCATGCTCATGGAGCCTGTCCTCTTCACGGGACCTGTCTTTGTTGCGTCAGCGGCATTGTGGGTGCTCGCCGCTGGCGGAGGCGAGGCACGCCGCCGTGCAATCGCCGGCGTCCTTCTCGTTCTCTCTGTCATTTCCGGACAGGTCCTCGCGTTCGTTGATCGAGTCAGCGCGGACAGCGCCGCAGTCCACGCGAGGCCATAGCCGCCCGCGGTTCCCGCGCCTATCTCCTCCCACCTCTACGATCGGACCCTGGAGGCTTGAAGTGTTGCACCGCGGAGGACGCGGAGAGCACGGAGGTCGGACGGAGGTTGCGGACGATGCTGCATGTGACTGTCCACCAGCCAGTCCTCAGCGGACGACGTTTCGGGGGGCCATTTCTCCGCGTCCTCCGCGTCCTCCGCGGTGAATCCATCGAGCGCCGGCGACATCACATCTTCTCCATACTTTACGATTGGACCGGCCGGCTTGAAGTGTTGCACCGCGGAGGACGCGGAGAGCGCGGAGATCGAACAGAACAGAGGTGGCTCACGATGCGTGACTGCTCACCAAGCGGCCTCCACCGAGTTCGCTGTCGGGAGGGCCAGTCTCCGTGTCCTCCGCGTCCTCCGCGGTGAGTCCACCGCGGTGGTCCCGGCCGAGCTTCACGGAGCGGCGGTCAGCGTCACGTTGTCGATGCCGAAGTAGTCCGACAGCATCATGGTCGAGGTCTGGTCGAAGCGCACCGCCAGCGGGTCCCCGCTCACGGCGGCGCCCGTCGTCACCGTGACGTGGGCCACGCCCGAGAACACGTTGTTGCTCAGGTTCGCGACGTAGACGCCGCTACCGGTCTCCTGCCCGAGCTGCGTGAACACGCCGCCGCTCAGCGTGCCGAGCTGCGCGAGGTACTCGGCGCTCCCGCCCGCGATGCCCGCGGCGAAGCCCAGGTCCATGTGCAGGTGGTACGTCGTGTTCGGCTGCACCGCCACGCCCGTGTCGAACTGCACGCCATAGTTGGTGTACGGCGTGGCGCCGATGAGCGAGCCGTTCACGGCCGAGCCGAACACCTGCGCGGCGCCCGAGGTGTTCGTCCAGCCCTGGGCGGGGAGCGCCGTCTGCGCGCCCGTGTCGAAGGTGCTGTCCAGCGAAACGCCGTCCAACGTGCCCACGTAGGAGCGGGTCGTCAGCGTGACCGGCAGCGTCGTCGTGCAGCTCCCGAGATCGAGGATCTGCACGTCCTTGCCGCAGAACGCGCCCGGGACCGAAGGTGAGAAGTGCGCGACGCCGTCCCCGCCCGCCATCGAGATGATGCGCGGCTGGGGGAGCCCCACGTCGAGCGGGGTCCCGGCGCAATTGCCCAGGGGGACGGTGCTCGTGCGGCCGTGGACGCCCGTGAGGACCACGAAGGTCGCGTACGGCGTCAGGCCGTTGATGGCGACCTCCATCGGCCCGGGGCAGGTGCCCGTCACCTCCAGCGACTGCGAGAATGCGACCGTCTCCACGGCGAGCCAGAACATGGGTCCCTCCTGGTCTCAGGAGGGTACCACCCTAGCCGCCGCAGCGGAGCCACACTTCGAGGCGGTACCGGTCGTCGTCCTCCACGCCGCCCTGCGGGGGCATGGTGGGAGCGTCGCCGGTGGCCGTGTCGAGGATGGCGTCGGCCCAGGCCCACACCTGCTCCTCGTCGTCGAACGTCGCGTCCGCCGGGGCGTCGTGCCGGTCGGGGGCGGAGGCGGCGTGACAGGTCTCGCAGTTGGCCGTGAGGAAGCCCGCGCCGAAGTTGTCGTACGTCGTGACCGGGGCACCGTCGCAGAGCGCGTCGGTCCCCGTCCCGTCGTCGCCGGCGCAGGCCAGGGCGAGCAGCAGGATCACGCCAGCACCCCGGTCAGCGGCGCCACGCCGCTCACGAAGGGGCCGGGATCGATGTCGCAGTAGGACAGCAGCGTCGCCCCGAGCGACTCCGCCGAGAGCACCGGCGCGCCGTTGCCGACCTCGCCGCTCGCGGGATCCACGGTCTGGCCGTAGAACGTGTCGTCGAAGCCGCCGACCACGCGGTCCCCCGTGATGCCCGGTCCGACCAGCATCGCGGACGTGTACGGCCAGTGGTCCTTGCCGTTCGTGCCGTTGATGTTCGGCGTCCGACCCATCTCGGACATCACGACCACCAGCGTCTCGTCGGCCAGCGTCGCCCCGGAGGTGCCCGGCGTCGACCTCAGCTCGACCATGAGCTGCAGCAGCCCGCCGAACAGCTCGTCCCACAGCGGCGACTGCAGGTCGTCGTTGTTCGCGTGCGTGTCCCAGCCCTGACCCTGCGTGCCGGCGTACGACATCGTCACGCAGCGGCTCACGCCCTGCGAGAGCGCGTCGGCGGCGACGCGGGCCTGGTCCTGCAGCAGCAGCGAGCTCGTGAAGCTGATGCCGTACCGGAGGCCCTTGAGATCCTCGAGCTTGGTCGCGCTGTCGGCGAAGGCCTGCGCCTGGCGGGCGTCGGCGTCCGCGAGCGTGCCCATGGTCCGCGCGGTGGCGCGGCGCTGGAGGTAGCGGTCGATCACGGCCTCGCGCACGCGGTCGGGAGCGTCGTACGAGGTGGCCGACCACGCGTCGACCTCGCCCGAGACGAGCGCCTCGAGCTGGCCGGCGAGCCCGGTCCGCGCCACGGCCACGCCCTTGTCGCCCGGGAAGCTCGGGCCCGACAGGACGAGGTGGGGCAGCGTGTACCCGGTGCGGTCGGTGTCCGCGACGATGGCCGGCCAGTCGGGGGCGAGGCCCGAGGACGTGCCGGTCATCGTGATCATCGTGCAGATCTCGTGCGCGATCGAGCGCACCATCATGCCGTTGACGACGAGCGCGTCGCGGTGGTGGTTCGCGAAGAACGCGTCCACGTTGGGCCGGCCGGGGTGCGACACGTAGGAGATGCCCCCCGCGGTCGCCCGCTCGGCGGCGGACTCCATCGCGACGGAGCGGTTCGAGAACTCGGGCGCGAACACCCGGGTGATGTCCCAGCCGCCGGGCGCGTACACGATGACCAGCTTGCGCTGGTTGCCGGGCAGGGCGCGGGCGGAGGTGAGCGGCAGGCCCAGCGCGCCGAGGGCGGCGGAGCCGAGCAGGAAGTGACGACGGGTCGGGTTCATGGGTCGAGCTCCGTCAGTAGAGGAGGAAGTCGGGGTCGCGGAGCAGTGCGGTGAGCACGCCGGACCACGCGGTGGTGGTGTCGTGGTCGAGCGCGTACAGCTCGTCCCACAGCTCGAGGTTCGCCTCGACCTCGGGGCCGTCGGTGGTGACCGCTCGGCCGAAGATCCGGCGGTGGAGAGCCTGGATCTGCGCGACCATCGCGTCGCGGTCGGTGTCGGGGGTCTCCGTGAAGTCGACGGCGGTGAACAGGCGGGCCGAGCCGGGCTCCAGCGCGTCGTGCTCGACGACGTACGCCGCCGCACCCTCCGCGAGCCGCTCCTGCACGAGCAGGATGGTCGCGTTCGGTGCGCTCGCCGCGCGGGTCACGAACACGCCGTCCGCGCCGCCGCCGAGCGTCTGGAAGCCCTGCTGGTCGGTGCGCAGCAGGTCGCGCCCGTCGATGCCGAGCCAGCGGAACCCGGTGAGGTCCTCCACCTGGTCCGCGAGCAGGTCGGTCGTCGCCATCTTCGGCGCGCCGGCCGCCTTGTACTCGGGGCTGCGCACCACGCTCGCGAACACCGGCTTGAGCTTCAGGCCCGAGGAGATCAGCGCCTCGCGGTGCTCGGTGAGCCGGTCGGCGTCCTCCACACCCACGTCGCGGCGCAGCAGCCCCTCGGTGACGTGCTCGACCAGGCACTGCGGGAAGCGCTCGTCGGCCGCGATCTGCCAGCCGAGATCGGACAGGTCGGAGCCCGGCTGGCCGTAGTAGGCCGGTGGCGTGCCGAGGTAGTCCTGCCACTGGCGCTCGCGGGCCGGGTGGTAGTTGCTGACCTCGCTGGCGGTGAACTCGTACGTCCAGAAGCCGAAGAGGTAGGCAGCGAACGGGTCGAGGCTCGCGTGGCAGGCGATGCAGCCCGGGTTGGAGTGCAGGGCGTCCTCGATCGCCTCGCTGTCCAGCAGGTTCACGTTCCGGTCGAAGTCGATCGGGCGCGTGAGGTAGTCGTGGCACAGCAGGATGCGCGAGAGCTGGTTCGCCCGCTTGCGGTTCGCGTTGCTGTCCGTCGACGGGTACCGCCAGTAGAACGAGTTCGCGGCGAGCACGCCGGCCGGCGGGCGACCGTCGGTCCAGCGGACCTGCTGCCAACCGGAGGTGTCGTCCGGGTAGTCGACGGGCCACAGCCGGGCGGTGGTCGGGTCGGCCATCGTCCAGTCGCCGGTCACGATCTCGGTGATCGGCAGATCGTCGGCCGCGGTGTGGGCGACGATGCGGGGCGCCTCCTCGCCGACCGCGCGGAGCATGTCGTAGTAGGAGATGCCGGTCAGGTCGAACCCGTCGAACCGGACGTTGAACGTCTCGGTGCGGGTGAGGAACACCTCGGCGAACAGGTCGGTGGCGCGGTCCTCGAAGCGGGGGTCCGCCAGGAACTCGTCCACCAGTGCGTCGTAGGCCGATGGGTCCGCGGAGATGCGGTCCAGCTCGGCCGGGGTCGGACGGACGCCGCGCAGGTCGAGCGAGGCCCGCACCAGCAGCGCTTCGGCGTCGAGCTCGGCCGCCGACGCCACCACGGGCTCCTCGGCCTTGTCGCAGGCGAGCAGGGTCAGCGCGATCACCATGGCGTCACCGCCGCGGCGAGCAGGCCGGCGGTGTCGGCGCAGACCTCGCCCATCGCCTCGCCCTGGAAGAAGGCGGTACCGCAGCCGTCGCAGGCCGCGGGGTCGAAGTCGGGGTCGGTACCGTCGGAGCCGTCGAAGCGGATGTCGTACCAGGTGCCGTCGGGCGCGCGGACGCCCACGGTCCCGCTCACCTCGAGCTCACAGGGCATGCCGATGCCCGTCGAGCCGAAGACGTTGTCGTCGAACGCGACCGCCCAGCCGCCCGTGAACCCGCTGAAACCACCGTCGAGGTACATCGCGGGCTCACCGGCGAACACGTTCACCTGCCAGGTGAGGTCGGGGTCGAGGCCCTGCTCGAGCCAGGTGCCGCGGGCCTCGGGGCCGTCCCACCGGAAGCTGCCGCCCACGTCCGAGTAGTAGGACTCGAGCGACAGCCCGCCATAGTCGCCGTAGGTCTTGTACCGCACGGCGCCACCCGCGAGCTCGAGGTGGTGCCCCTCCATCGTCTCGACGGTGGCCGCGCCGAACGCGTACCAGTAGTCGACGTACAGGCCCGAGGCGTCGTCGTACACGCCCTGCTCACCGAGCGCGAAGACGTACCCGTCGTAGGCCGCGCCGTCCTCGGTGTCGCACGAGTCGTACCAGTAGGTCCCGTCCGGGGTGGCGTACTCGTACGGGCAGTCGTAGGTCCGGTCCGTCATCGCGTCGGCGTAGGCCGCCTCGACGGGGACGGCGTTGACCGTCAGGACCTGATCGAAGGCCGCCTGCAGCGCCGTGCCGATCTCGGCCAGGCTGGCGGTGGGCTGGCCCGGGTCGGGCGCGTCGACGACGTACGGGCTCGGCTCGTCGGGCGCGGCGTCGGTCGGAGAGGTGCTGCTCCCGCCTCCGCAGGCGACGACCAGCGCCAGTGTCCAGGTGCTTCGCATGTGCTTTCCCCCCTGTGCCCTGCAGGGGTGTGTCCCCGTCTGCAGTCGTTCACGTGGTGTGACCCGCCACCGCGCGATCACGGAAACAGGATCGCCGACGGATGTTTCTCGCTGGTTGCTGGCGTGAAAAGAATGGCACGGCGCGCGGATCAGGGCGTCCAGTCGAGCCGCCACGCGTCCCCGTCGGCCGCCCCGGTGAGGGTGATCGACGCGCGCCCGTCCGCGTCCGCGCGGGCCTCGAGGTCGGTGCGAACGGGGTCGGGTGCGAGCTCGCCCGGGACGCCCTCGGCGAAGGTGCTCACCGCGACGACGAGGCGCGCGTCGGGGTCCAGGCCGCTCAGCGTCACGGTCGTCGAGGCCGGTGGCCCCTTGCACACGCGCCCGCCCGCGCGTCCCAGCAGCACGTGGACACCCGGATCGTCGCGCGTCGCCAGGGCGACGGCGTGGCCGGTGGTGGTCGTGGGCAGCTGGTCCCCGGCGAGGTCGGCGTAGGTGCGCCAGACCCACCAGGGGGCCTGCGGCGCGGAGCCGTCGCGGACGAGCAGGCCGGACAGCCCCTCGTAGCAGCCGCTCCACCCGTCGACGTCCCAGCAGGCGCGGTTGGCCGACGCGATCCCGGCCTCGTGCAACGCGGACAGCCAGGCGACCGACCAGCCGGGGACCTGCGCGGTGTCGGGCCCGCCGAACTCGTTCACGTGGAGCTCCGGGACCTCGCCCAGGGTGGTGAGGGCGTGGGCCCGGACCTCCTCGGCGTGGCCCACCAGCTCCGAGGGCTCGAAGAACTCGTGCCAGGAGAGCGCGTCGACCCGCCGGTCGGAGGCTGCGAGCAGGTCCACGAAGTCGAGCACGCCCTGCACGTCGAACGCCGGGTCGCCCGGCGCCGGCCCCACGCTCGGCCCCACCATTCGCGCGTCCGGGTCGACCTCCCGGATCGCGTCGAGCGTGGCCAGCGCCGTGCTCTGCCACTGCTCGGGGGTGCCGTCGAAGGTCCAGTTGGGCTCCGAGCCGAGGTCCCACAGGTCCACGCGGCTGCCGCCGCCGGTGGTGTGGGCCGCGACCAGGTCGCGCACGATCCCGCGCGTTCGCGGCAGATCGCTCCACGCGGGCGTGCCGGCGAGCGCGGCGTCGAGGTCGTCGGGGACGACCCAGGTGATCGTGTCGGCCAGGTCGGGGTAGCGGTCGTGGTCGGACAGGATCGACGTCCGCCAGGCGGGGAGTCGCAGGGGCTCGACCAGCGACGGATCGGGCAGGGGCCGATCCGGCGTGCTGCCGTGCAGGAGCCCGGCGATCGGCCGGAACGGGGTCAGCGGCGCCGAGAGGTCGACGACGACGGTCTCGGCGGGCGCCTGCGTCGCGCCGTCCTCGCACGACGGCCGCCCCGGCGTCGCGCATCCCCACCACCACCACCACATCGTCCCCCCCGCGTGCAAGGGACCCGTGAGCGGCGTGCGGTGGAAAGCCTAGCGGGTTGCTGAAGAAGGGCCGGCAGGCACTTCTCAGCGACCTGCGGGCGAGCGGGAGCGTCCCCTGAGCTGGTCCCTGACGGACGCCCGGAGCGACCGTAGAACCGAAGGTTCGGAGGAAGTGGAGGGCAGGCCGGTAGGTAGCCAGGGGACGCGGGAGCGGTACCCTGAAGTGCAGGGTGCTGACGTGTTCAGCAGCCTGCTAGACGAGGATCCAGGCCATCCCGGCCACGCCCGCCACGCATCCGGCAGCGATGAGCGAGCACACGCCGACCAGGCCACCACCGAGCAGCATGCCGGCCCACATGGCGCCCGCCACCAGCCAGCGAGACCGGGTGCCGCGCGTCGGCGGGACGACGCGGGGCGTGGCTCTCCTGGCTGGGGCGGGGGCGATGCGAAGGTCGGGCGCGGGCCGCTCGGTCACCATCTCCGCGGCGGGAGAGTGGGCGACCACGCGGCGGCGCCGCTCGCGGGGAGGCAACCGGACCGGCTCGTCGTGCTCGGTGGGAACGATGGTGAGCTGGACGTTGCTCCAACCCCGTTCCTGCGTCGCGCTGGCCGTCTGGTTCATGGTGTCCCCCCCGTTCGGGCTGGAATGTGTTCCGGCGGGTGCCGGCGGGCCCGTATCAAGGTGTGACAGGCCCAGGATCAAGGTGGAAGGTCAGAAGTCGAGCTCGACCGGGCGGGCCGTGTCACGCGCGTGGGCGTACACCCGACGGTGCGATCCCGGCGTGGCGGACAGGGTGACCTGGTGCTGCTGGCGGGGCTCGGGGTCCCGGAACAGCGGCTGCCCGTCGTCCTGGGTCAGCAGGCTCGGGACGGCGCTGCCGGTCTCCCAGCGCAGCGTGACCATGCCGGGGCCCGCGGGCGTCCGCTCCACGCGCACGACATCGTCGGCGTCGGGGCGCGGGCGCGGCCACCAGGTGAGCACGTGCAGCGGCGAGACCATCCTTCCTCCGTCCGGCGCGATGCAGGTACCGCGGGGATCGGAGGGGCTCCGGCATCCGAATGTTTCAACAGTGGATCAGGGTCCGTTACCGCGCACCGTCGTCGTGCCGCCCACGTCGACCCTCGCCGCCAGCGCGAGGGCCTGCAGCCGGGGAAGCTGCGCGTTGTCGACGATGGTGAGGTTCGAGACCACCCGCTCGAGTGCTGTGAAGTCGTCGAGATCCTGCAAGCCCGTGTCCAGCAGTCGAAGGTGGAAGACGTCGGTGACGCCGACGACGTGCGGGACCGACGCGAGCAGCGGGACGTGCTCGAGCTCGACCACCCCCACCATCGTGGTCTGCGCGGGGAGGTCGAGGCCGGCCAGGAGCGGGTCGTCGCCCAGCCGCAGGTCCCACAACCACGTCCCCGCAGCGAAGCCGCCGATGGCCGTGAGGTGCGGATCGTCGGTCACCCGCAGCTCGGCCACCTCCCGCGAGGCGGGGAAGCCCTCCACGCGCTCGAGCGACGGGTTGCCCACGAACGCCAGGGGTCCCCCGCAGCGCTCCAGCGAGGGCAGGGAGGCGACCACGAGCCCGGTCCCGCTCGCGAACACGCCCCACTCGACATCACGGAGTGCGGACAGCCCGTCGAGCGAGGTCAGCGCGGGCAGGTCGGTGAGCCAGACCGTGTCGCCCACCCGGTCGAGCGCGGTCAGCTCGAGCGTGGACAGGAGCGGCGCACCCTCGAGCTGCAGGTCGCTCGCGACCCGGGTCAAAGCGGGCGCGGACAGCCGCGTGATGGCGGGGGCATCGAGGACCGCGAGGTTCCGGCCCACCTGCGTCAGCGAGGGGAGCTCCAGCTCGGTGAGCGCGGGGGAGCCGTCCACCAGGATCTGGCCCGCCGTCCCCTGCAGTCGGGGCAGGGACACGGAGCGCACGTCCCCGATCACCAGGTTCCCGCCGAGGTCGCACAGGCACGGCAGCTCGACCGCGCCCCCGCCGTCGAGGTGGAGGTTGCCCGACAGCGACAGGTCGTCGTGCGCCTCGCACAGGGCGACCGCCTCAGCGGTGTGGAGGTCGCCCGAGACCACCGGTGGACGCTCGCACGGCCCGGGCGGGGTCCCGGTGTCGGCCGTGGGGGTGGTCGGCGGGGTGGAGGTGTCCGCGGTGCTCGTCGGCGAGGTCGACCCGACGGTCGGAGACGGCGTGCAGGCCAGCCAGCCGACGAGCAGCACGGCTACTCCGCCAGGCGGCGGAGCACGGTGTGGAGGATGCCGCCGTTGCGGTAGTAGACGACCTCGACCGGCGTGTCGATCCGGCAGCGGGCGAGGAAGATCTTCGCGGTCCCGTCGGGGGACTCGGCGCGGACCTTCACGTCCTGCAGCGGGCGCAGATCGTCGTCGATGACGATGTCGAAGGTCTCGTCACCGGTCAGGCCGAGCGTCTCGGCGCTGTCGCCGTCCTTGAACTGCAGCGGAAGCACGCCCATGCCGACGAGGTTGCTGCGGTGGATCCGCTCGTAGCTCTCGGCGATCACCGCGCGCACGCCCAGCAGGTACGTGCCCTTGGCCGCCCAGTCGCGCGAGCTGCCCATCCCATAGTCCTTGCCGGCCAGCACCACGAGCGGCACGCGGCACTTCTGGTACTTCACCGAGGCGTCGTAGATCGAGGTGACCTCGCCCGGCTTCGGATCCTTGCTGGAGGTGTACGGCAGCCAGGGCCACGGGCCCTTCGGGGCCTTCGCGGGGCCGTGGTACGTCGTCCAGCCACCCTCGCGGCCGTCCGCCACCAGCGCGTTCTTGATCCGGATGTTGGCGAAGGTGCCCCGGGTCATGACCTGGTCGTTGCCGCGGCGCGAGCCGTAGCTGTTGAAGTCCTTGCGCTCGACACCCTTCCCCTGGAGGTACTCCTCGGCGGGGGTGCCCTTGCCGATGTTCCCGGCGGGGCTGATGTGGTCGGTCGTGACCGACAGGCCGAGCTTGGCGAGCACCTTCGCGCCGCTGATCGGCTGGATCGGGTTGACCTCCTTCGTCATGTCGACGAAGAAGGGCGGCTCCTGGATGTACGTGCTGTCGGCGTCCCAGGCGTACAGATCGCCGGTCGGGGCCGCGAGCGACTGCCAGGCCTCCGGGCCGTCGTACACGCCCTTGCCGTACCGCTTCTCGAACTGGTCGCGGCGGACGGCGTCGCGCACGGTGGCCGCGACCTCCTCGTTGGTCGGCCAGATGTCCGCGAGGAACACGTCCTTGCCGTCCTTGCCCTTGCCGAGCGGCTCGTTCACGAGATCGATCTCGACGTTGCCGGCGATGGCGTACGCCACGACCAGCGGCGGGGACGCGAGGTAGTTCACCTTGGTGTGTGGGCTGACGCGGCCCTCGAAGTTCCGGTTGCCGGACAGCACGCCCGCGACCACCAGATCACCCTTCTCGACGCTCTTCGCGATCGGGTCGGGGAGGGGACCGGAGTTGCCGATGCAGGTCGTGCAGCCGTACCCGACGGTGTAGAACCCGACCTCCTCGAACGGCTTCGTGAGCTTGGCGCGGTCGAGGTAGTCGGTGACGACGCGGGAGCCGGGGGCGAGGCTGGTCTTGACCCAGGGCTTGGCCCGCAGACCCTTCGCAGCGGCCTTCTTGGCGACGAGGCCCGCGGCGACGAGCACCGCTGGGTTGCTGGTGTTCGTGCAGGACGTGATCGCGGCGATGCAGACCGCGCCGTCCTTCAGGTCGAAGGTCTCGCCGGCGTACTCCGTCGCGACCGCCTTGGGCTCGGCGTGCCCGAAGCCCTCACGGCTCGCGACGTAGCTCGCCTTCATGCCGGAGAGCGCCACCCGGTCCTGCGGGCGCTTGGGGCCGGCGAGCGAGGGCTCGACGGTGGACAGGTCGAGCGAGAGCGTCGACGTGAAGCGGATCTTCTGGCTCTTGTCGTGCCACAGGCCGACGTGCTTGTAGTACGCCTCGACGCGCTCGCAGAGCCCTTCGTCGCGGCCGGTGGCGCGGAGGTAGTCGATGGTGCGGTCGTCGACCGGGAAGAACCCGATGGTCGCGCCGTACTCGGGGGCCATGTTCGCGATGGTGGCGCGGTCGGCGAGCGAGAGGTGCTCCATGCCCTCGCCGAAGAACTCGACGAACTTGCTGACGACGCCGTGCTTGCGGAGCATCTGGGTGACGGTGAGGACCACGTCGGTGGCGGTCACGCCCTCCTTGACCCGGCCCTTCAGCTCGAAGCCCACGACCTCGGGGACGAGCAGGTAGATCGGCTGGCCGAGCATGCAGGCCTCGGCCTCGATGCCGCCGACACCCCAGCCGACGACGCCGAGCCCGTTGATCATGGTGGTGTGGCTGTCGGTGCCGACGCAGGAGTCGGGGAAGAGGACGCCGTCCTGCTCGAGGGCCACGTCCGCGAGGAACTCGAGGTTCACCTGGTGGACGATGCCGGTCGCGGGCGGCACCACGCGGAAGTTCCGGAAGGCCTGCTGGCCCCACTTGAGGAACTTGTACCGCTCCTGGTTGCGCTCGAACTCGATGCGCATGTTCTCGTCCATCGCCTGGGCGTTGCCGTAGGCCATGACGTCGAGGGAGTGGTCGATGACGAGATCCGCGGGGATCAGCGGGTTGACCTTGGACACGTCGCCGCCGAGGCGGGTCATCGCGGAGCGGAGCGCGGCCAGATCGACCACCGCCGGCACGCCGGTGAAGTCCTGCAGGACGACGCGGCCGGGGTTGAACGGGATCTCCTGCTCACCGACGCTCTTCGGGTCGTACGCCGCGAGCGCCCGGACGTGCGCCTGGGTGACGACGAAGTCGTCGCAGTTGCGCAGCGCCGCCTCGAGCAGCACCCGGATCGAGTACGGCAGGCTCTTGATGTCCCCCAGGCCCTGCTCCTCGAGCGCCTGCAGGCGGTAGGTCGTGTACGTCTTGCCGCCGACGGTCAGGTCGCTGCGGGCACCGAAGAAGTCGTTGGCCATGGGCCGCCTCCGGGATCGTGGGATGGTGGCGGACCTCCTATCCACTGGATCGGTGCCTGGCGTCCATCCGAAGATTGGAATCTGTCGATGATGGGCATCCGTATTTTCGATAGTGGTGTCCGAGAATCCGTGACGCGGTCTCCCGGCGTGGCGCGCGCGTCGCGGCCGGTGGGCCCGACCAGTGAGGAAGAGACGGACGAAGCTGGGTCGTTCGGGTTGGCCCGACCTTTGCGTTAGGCTGCCGCGGAGGTCCGAATGCGTCCCGTGGTGCTCGTCTCGTCCCTGGTCCCCGTGTTGCTCGCGCTGGCCGCGTGTTGTCCCAAGCAGGATCCGACCGAGCGGATCGTCGACTTCGACGTGACGCGCGACGAGCTGGACGCGGTCCTCGTGGACGGTGAGCTGACGGCCGAGGCCTGCGAGGACCTGTGCATCCAGCACACGGGCGGTCAGGTGGAGTCCGTGGAGAGCTGCGGTCAGGTCTCGCCCACCGCCTCGACGGCTGCCGAGCCCGCGGACACCGGCGACGTCGAGCTGATCTCGTTCCGCTGCACCGTGATGGCGACCGACATCTGCATCGGTGGCCGCGACCACGACTGCCTGGACAGCGACCACCAGGGAGAGGGGAGCACGCTGGCCGGCGCGTGGCTCGGCGCCCAGGCCCACGCCGAGGCCACGTCGGTGAAGTCCTTCGTGTCGCTCGCGCGGGAGCTGGGTCGCTTCGGGGCCCCAGCGGATCTCGTGGAGCGGGCTCGCCGGGCGGCGCGGGACGAGGTGGCGCACGCGCGGATGCTGCGCAAGCTCGCGGCGGCGCGCGGAGGGCGGCCCGGTCCGATCGCGTTCGCGCCGGTGCGGGAGCGCTCCCTGCTGGCCTTCGCCATCGAGAACGCCGTCGAGGGCTGCGTGAACGAGACCTGGGCGGCGCTGGTCGCGGCCTGGCAGGCGGGTCACGCGGAAGGGGCCGACGTTCGCGCGGCGTACGAGCGGATCGCGGCCGACGAGGCCCGTCACGGCGACCTGGCGTGGGCGATCGACGCCTGGGTCGCGGAGGTGCTCACGGAGGAGGAGCGCGCGCAGGTGGTGGCGGCGCGCCGGGAGGCCGTCCAGCGGCTGTTCGACGGGATGCGCGAGCCGCGGGCCGAGCTCGTCGCCGCCGTCGGCCTGCCGAGCCGCGACCGCGCCGAGACCCTGCTCCGGCGGCTGGACGAGGCGCTGTGGAGCGCGGCGGCCTGAGCGTCCCGCGTCGACTCAGCCCCGACCGCCGCCCATCACCCGCAGGCCGTCCGTCACCTTGGGGTCGAAGTGCACGTCGACCTGGGGGAACGCGATGACGACGCCGCGCGCGTGCAGGTGCTCCCAGACCGCGAGGGCGAGATCGGTCTGGATGCGGGGGAGCCGCCAGGGGTCCGTGGCCCAGATGCTGACCTCGAAGTCGACCGAGGAGCTGCCGAAGCCGAGCAGCAGGAGGATGGGCTCGCGGTCCGCGATCCGTCCCGGAGCGGCCTCGGCGGCGGCGAGCAGCGCTTCCTGGACGACGCGCAGATCGCTGTCGTAGTGCACCCCCACGGGGACCCGCACCCGGATCACGTCGTCGCCGAGGGTGAGGTTCTTCACGAGCCCCTGCACCAGCATGCTGTTGGGCACGATGATGTCCTCGCCGTCGCGCGAGCGGCAGATCGTGGAGCGGATGCCCATCGAGCGCACCCTCACCGTGCGCCCGTCCACCTCGACCACGTCGCCCGGCTTGATCGAGCGCTCCAGCAACAGGATCACGCCGGACACGAAGTTCTGCGCGAGGTTCTGGATCGCGAGCCCGACCCCGACCGCGAACACGGCGCCCGCCGCCACCAGCGCGGACAGGTCGATGCCGAGGCCCTGGAGTCCCACGAAGCTGCCGATGAGCAGGACGGCGTAGTGGACGAGCCGCTGCGCGACCGCGACCGACCCGTCCTCCTCGCCCACGCCCCGGGCGGTGGCGGCCCTGCGCATCGCCCGCTGGATGACCCGCGACGTGGCGACCGTCGCGACCGCGACCACGAAGGCGACCACCACCGTGACAGTGGTGACCTTGGTGTTGCCGATGGAGAAGAGCTCGTAGTTGACGATGTCGTGGAGCTGCTCGAGGGTCATGGCGTCTCCTGCGGGCCCTGTTGGATGCGGAGCGGTGGGATCTCGACCAGCTCGACCGTCATCGACGCCAGCCGGACCTTGCCGCCCGTGCCGTCGATGGCGTCGAGGATCCCCTGGAACAGCTGGTCCTTGGTCGTCCGCCGCGTGCGGTGGTGGGTCACGTAGCGGACGGTGAACTCGAGCCAGTTGTCGTTGGCCACGAGGGTCACCAGCGGCTCTACGCGCGCGTCCTCGATGCGGTAGGAGCGGACCATCTTCGGCCAGGTCTCCCGCGCGTCGCGGGTCGCCGTCTCCGTGACCCGCGTGCTGACCTCGTCGAGCAGGCGGCGCGCGAGCCCGTGGTCGGAGCCGTACTTGACCGGAACGGTGATCTCGTCCCACAGGAAGGGGAAGTCGGCCGAGTAGTTGAAGACGGGCTCCCGGAACACGAAGCTGTTCGCCACGCGCACCACGCGCCCGTTGTACAGATCGCCCTTCACCCAGGCGCCGGTCTCCATCAGCGTCGTCCGCAGGATGCCGATGTCGATCACGTCGCCGGTGATGCCGCCGAGCTGGATCCGCTCGCCGACGCGGTAGAAGTTGCCCGCCGAGATGGCCAGCCAGCCCGCAAAGCTGATCACGACCTCCTGCAGCGCGAGCCCCACCCCGACGGAGATGCCGCCCATCGCGAAGGACAGCCCGCTGAGCTCGTTCGACATCGACGTGAGCACGACCAGCGCCACCACGAGGTAGCTGGTCATGTCGACGAGCTTGCGCACGCGGTAGCGCACGTCGTTGTCGGCGAGCGTTCGTCGAGCCGCCGCGCGCGCGATCGCCGCGAAGATCAGCACCACCGCCACGCCGACGCTGGCATCGACGAGGCGAGCGACGAGCGGGCTGCTCCACCACTCGGGAAGTTGCACGGATCCTCCTTGCCGTCCTCCCACGACCTGCTAGTTCAAACAATCGTTGGAGACGCCCTCCGACGTCGGAGGTTCCCATGCGTATCGTGGACCTGGATGGAAGCGCCTTCGAGCGGGGTCGGCGCCAGGGCGAGCTCCTGCGCGAGGAGTACCACGGCGTGATGCGGGATCTCCTGGCGTCGCCGGAGTGGCGCGATCACAAGCCGCCGATGTTCCCCGACGGGCTGGTGGGTCCGGTCCTCTCCGTCGCCGGGCGCGCGATGACCTGGCCGTGGGGTCGTCGCCACGTCCCGTCGCAGGCCGTGCGGATCAAGGGGCTGGCGCAGGGGCTCGGGTTGCGGACCAGCCGGACGTGGGGCCTGCAGTTCCTCGAGGTGGTGTTCTGCGAGGCCGGATCGAGCCTGGCGCCGCCGCCGCCCGTCGGGTGCACGGTCGTGCAGGCCCAGCCCCACGCGACCGCGTCGGGGAGGATGCTCACGGCGAGGAACTACGACTTCCCGACGATGCTCCAGCCCTACCAGGTGATCCGGCGCGAGGTCCCGTCCGAGGCGGGGCGTCTCGCGACCACGACGGTCACCCAGGTGGCGCTGGCCGGCGCGCACCAGGGCGTGAACGAGGCGGGCCTGGTGGTCTCCATGAACAACGCGCGGCTGTGGCGGGGGCCGCACCTGCGGTACCACGGGGTGCCGCTGTCGCTGCTCGCGATGGAGCTGCTCGAGACCTGCCGCACGACGGCCGAGGCGATCGAGCGCGTGCGCGCCACCACCGCGCGGAGCAACGCGGGGTTCGTGTCGCTGTGCGACCGCAGCGGGGACGCCGCGATCGTCGAGGTCACGGTGCGCGATCTCGCGGTACGACGGCCGAACGCCGCGGGCGTGCTGGCCCAGGCCAACCACTTCACCGAGCTGGCCCACGCCAACCTCCCCGAGGGCACGAAGTGGACCGTCGCGGGCATGGAGGACCAGGAGTACCTCACCGGCTCCCGCGCCCGGCAGCGCGCGGCGCTCGCCCTCCTGGAGCGTGCCGCGGGCGAGATCTCCGTGCAGACGCTGCAGCAGGTGATGGCGGACCACGACGGTTGCGACGAGGGGCACGACGCCACGGTCTGCGCTCACGGTCCCCGCGGTGGCACGCTCTCCAGCATGGTCATCGAGAACGAGAGTCGGACGATGTGGCTCGCCGCCGGCAACCCTTGCGCCCACCCGTGGACCGAGATCCGGTTCCGGGACGGGACGGTCACCGAACAGCGGGTGGCGGCGAAGTAGCCCCCGTTCTCGGCCTGTCACGCGATACGCTGACGGGATGGAGGACCTGCCGCTCGTTGCGACCCTCGACGGCTTCGAGGCCGAGCTGGTCACGCACGGCGGCGGCCATCGATGGTCCCGCAGCGAGCAGGCCGTCACCCTGGGCGGGTTGGCCCTCGCGGGTACGGTGAGCCTGGCCGAGCACGGCGGGGGCCTGCCCCACATCATCGTCGTCCTGGCGATGTCGCTCGGGATCTGGGCCTTCCTGAACCACGGCCAGCGGCGGCGGGTGGTGCGGCTCGTCGTCGACGCCACCCACCTGCGCATCACCGAGCCGAACGGGGCCACCACCGCGCACCGGCTCACCGAGCTCGGCCGGGCGCCAGCGGAGGCCACGGGGAGCACGCTGGTCGTGCGGCTGCCCGATCGTCGCGAGCACACGATCGCCGCGAACGGCAGCGCTCCCGCCGACGTGGCGCGGATCGGACGGGCGCTCAACGAACGGTGTGCGGCGGTCGCCGCGCGGATGGAGGGCGCGGACGAGGGCTCGCTTCAGGCGCTGCGCTCCGTGGTCCTGGACGCCGCGGAGGGCGGGTGAGCCCGGTCACGCCCACGCCCGACGGGTTCGAGGCGCGTCTGGCCCTCGGGGAGGACGTGTCCCGCGGTCCGCTCGCGGTGCTGGCGCTGGTCTGCGGCGGCATCGTGTTCGCGGCGGCGCTCAGCGGGACGCTGGACGAGAAGGCGCTGTTCGTCGCGCTCGTGATCTACCTCGGCATCCCGGCGGCGATGTGGTGGCGCATGGGCCGTGCCGAAGGAGAGCTGTGGGTGGTCGTGCGGGGGCCGCGGCTGGAGGTCCACGACCGGCACGGCACCCGGGGATGGTTGCTGGTCGAGCTCGGGAGCTCGCCGATGACGATCCTCGGCGACTACCTCACGATGCGCTGCCCGGACGGCAGCCGGCTGACCTGGGACGTGCGCTCGGTGGACGAGGCGCACTTCGTGGTCGTGGCGATGCGACGCGCCTGCGCAGAGCTCGCGACCCGCGCCGACCCCCGGGCCGCCCCCGAGGAGCTGCACGCCCTGCGCTCGCTGGTGGAGCGCAACCGCGGGGGAGGGGGCTGACGATGGCGGTCACCACCGATCTGGACGGCTTCCGGGTCGAGCTCATCCGACCCGGGCTCGACGCGCGACCCCCGTGGCGAGAGACGGCGGCGGTCGCGGCCGTCGGGGCCGCGGTGGGGGCCGGGTGCGCCAGGGTCATCAGCGCCGACCCCGTGATCGGCGCCTTCTGCGGGTTGGCCGTGGCGGGCGCGGTGGCCGGCGCCGGGTGGTTCTTCGATCGGCCGACCCCTCGCGACGAGCGGCTCGTCGTCGAGGTCCAGGGGACGCAGCTCACCGTGACCGTCACCACCGGGATCGTCCATCGGCTGCCGATCGGGGCCGCGGGATCCCGACCGGCGCGCGCGCTCGGCCGCGTGCTGTCGCTGGCGCTCCCGGGCCGTGGCCCGATCGACTTCCAGGCGACCTCGGCGGAGGAGGTGGCCGAGGCGGTCGCCGTGATCAACCGCCGCTGCGAGGAGGCGGCGAGCCGCGCGGACCCGGGCGCGTCCGCGGTAGCGCTGGCCGCGGTCCGCTCGCTGATGGAGGAGCGATGAGCGAAGACCTCACCGTGGTCAGTCGATCGTGACCTGGTTGGTGTCGCAGACGTCGGGCTCGCTGCCGTACGCGTAGACGTAGGCGCGGACGTACTCCCCGCCGCCCAGATCGGCGTCGAAGTCGAAGCGCACGCCGGCCTGGTCGTCGTCGCCGGGGTCGTCCGTGAGGTACGTCCGGCACCATCCGCCGAAGCTCACGCCGTGCTCCGCGGCGCAGTCGTCGAGGAACGCCGACACCTCGCGCCAGGGCCGCGGCTTCGCGGTCGGATCGACCTGGGGTGCGCCCGAGCTCGCGAACGCCGCCTTCGCGTCGGCGGCGGAGGCGGGCGGACCGGGGAGGTCGGCGCGCACCTCGTACAGCGCGGCCACCCAACCCGAGGTGAACAGCACTTGAAGCGTGGCGTACCGGCTGGGCGTGCCCTCGACCTGGACCGACCACACCTCGAGGTGCTCCTCGGTGGTCGCGCGGCTCACGCCCCAGGCGTCGGCGACGTGGTCGACGTACCCGTCGGCCCACCGCTGCGCCTCGGGGTCTGCGCACCCGCCGGCGCAGGTGCGGGCGGGCCACTCGCCGCTACAGTCGGCCACGAGGTCGGGTCCCGAGCAGGCCGACAACAGCAGGAACACGAGCCCTCCTGCTCGAGCCTACACCGACCTCAGTCGTCCTCGGCCTCCAGGCGACGCAGGAGCGTCCGCTCGCCCAGGAGGTTGAGCGCCGCGACCTCGCCCTCGGTGACGAGGGACGCCTGGGCGGCGCCGCCGACCACGAGCTCGGCGCCCGCGGGCGTGCTCGCGAACCGACCGACCTCGCGGCCCTGCTCGTCGACGAGCACGAGCGAGCGCACCCGCAGCTCCCCAGCCGGACCCCGCGGCCAGGCTGCCCCCGACAACACCCCCGCACCGAACGCCGCCAACGGCCACCAACGTGACATCCCGCACCCCCTTCGTGGTGCCCTCGGACGTAGCTCGGGCGAGGGGCGGTCCGACGTCCTGGGCCCTCGGACTTCCGTCGGTTCCTGCTGAGGGTACGGGGCCGCATGCCGATCCCCCGCCCAGCCCTCCGCGCGTCCCTCGCCTCGCTCGCCGTCGTGGCCTTGTTCGGCTGCGACCTGCTGCGCATCGAGGTGTCGGAGCAGGCGACCACCGAGGTGCCAGGCGCGGGGCTGCTGGGTGGACTCCTGAGCACGCTCGATCTGGGCGATCTCGACGACTTCGACGTGTCGGTGGAGGAGGAGCTCGCGGACCAGGGCGTAGAGCCGGGCGACCTGCGCTCGGTCGAGCTGTTGTCGTTCACGCTGACGGGCGATCCCGATCTGGGCTTCCTGGCGGGGATGAAGGTGTTCGTGTCCGCGGACGGCCTGGCGGAGGTCGAGGTCGCGAGCCTGGGCGACGTGCCGGACGGCCAGACGACGGCCGAGCTCACGCTGGCGCCGGTGGACCTGGCGGACGCGGTCCAGGCGGGCGGCCTGCGGTTCCGGGTCGCCGCGTCCGGGGACCCGCCCGAGGAAGACACGCTGGTGACCGCGGAGGTGGTCGCCGAGGTCGTCGCGACCCCGAAAGGAGCCTGCAACGCCGCGAAGCGATAGGCCGCTCCCGCTCCCGGTCCCGCTCGCTCTCGCGCTCCGAAATGACCAATGGTCAAGTCCCGCGTCACCTACGCGCTACGCCCGAGGGTGCAGAGGAGGGTCGTGGTGCGCGAGGGGGCGCGCTGGCGGCTGCGGTACCACTTCGTGGTGGTGTACACGGGTGTCAGGACTTGATCATTGATCATTTCCGCAGAGGTGCGGGGATCGGGCGTGAACGGGGGCGGGCAGCCGGCAGCGGGCAGCGGAAGCGGACCGGCGGGCAGCGGGCTGGCGGTGTCCGCGGTTCCGCATCCTGGACTCCGTGCGAGTTCGTGGCGTGGCGACCGAGCTCCGGAGCCCCGGGCGTCGGAACCGTGGGTCGACATCGAGCCGCAGATCCGCAGCCCCCTTCCCCCAGATCCGCTGTCCGCCTGACTGGCCCCGTCCGCTGCCCGCTGTCCTCCCCGCAGGTCCGCTGCCCGCTGCCCCATGCCCGCTGCCCGCCCCCGTTCGAGCCCGTTCCCTGCGGCTACCCGGAAATCAGCAATGATCAAGTCCTGACACCTGCGTACACCTGCGCGAGGGGCCGGGAATCGGACCGGCGGGCGGGGTTTTGACGTCCACCCCCGTCGGAACGTGGTACCCGGTGGGGGCGGAGGTCCCTTGCTCACGCTCGTCTCGCTCGGTCTGTTCGCGTGCATCTCCTCGGCCGCGCCGCCCCCGGGCGCCGACGTGACCCCGGCCGTCGTCCCCACGCCCGACAAGGACCAGGAGGTCGCGGTGCTCGCCGGCGGCTGCTTCTGGTGCCTCGAGGCCGACATGGACAAGCTGATGGGCGTGGTCTCGACGACGAGCGGCTTCGCCGGCGGACCCGAGGAGCACCCGACCTACGAACAGGTCTCCCACGGCGACACGGGGCACACCGAGGCCGTCTACGTGGTGTACGACCCGCAGATCGTGACCTACCTGCAGGTGCTCGACTGGTACTGGCACCACATCGACCCCACGGACGCGGGCGGCCAGTTCTGCGACCGGGGAAAGCAGTACCGCACCGCCATCTTCCCGCAGAACGACGGGCAGCTCGCAGCGGCGAAGGCGAGCCTCGAGCTCGTGACCACCAGCGGTGTGCTCCCGGGCGCGGTCACGACCGAGATCGTCGCCGGGCAGACGTTCTGGCCCGCCGAGAAGTACCACCAGGACTACGCCCAGAACAACGCCGCGCACTACCAGCGGTACCGGACGGGTTGCGGCCGCGACGACAAGGTCGCCAAGATCTGGGCCAAGCTGCTGCGGCAGCCCCAGCCCCTGCCTCACTGAGGTCCCCATGCTGCTGCTGCTCCCGCTGCTCGACGGCTGCAAGAAGGTGGAGCCCGCCCCCGCGGAGATCGACGACCTCTTCCACTGGATGTGGGGCAAGGTCGACGAGGGCGAGGACGCCGAGATCGTCGAGGGGCTCGCGAACCTCGACCTCGCGGTGGACGGTGCGGGCCTCGAGGACCCGATCGACGGCTCGCTCACGGTGCTGACGACCGAGGAGGCCGCGCTCGTCGGCGTGACGGACCGGGACCCGGCGCTCGCCGCCGGCATCTTCCTCGCGAACACGTTCCCCTGCGACTTCGACCAGCTCGAGCAGATCCTGTCCTACGGCCCCCAGGACGAGCTGTACACCGGGGTCTACAAGTCCTACTCGCGCGACTATGCGACGGATCGGGACGACTGGCTGGCGGGCGACATCCCCCGCCTCGAATACACCCTGGACTACACCGCGACCGTCATCACCTCGCAGTACTCGGCGCACATGAACGGCTTGATCCGGAGGGTGGCGGAGTTCGACGACACCGACGTGCCCTCCGGGCCCTTCCTGCTGCAGCGGTCCGTGATGCCGCAGCCGGGTCAGTTCGGGGCCGACGGCGAGGGCAAGGGTCGCTCGATGGACCAGGACTACCAGCTCGAGATCTACTGGCCGCACGGTGGCGACCGCGTCCTGCACGCGTACGCGATGTGGCGGCAGGCGGACTGGGGCGCGGGCTTCGACTCGAACGACTCGGGTGTGCAGCGCACGCTGCTGAACAGCCTGATCGACTGGGACAAGGACACCGCCAAGCTCTGCGAGGAAGGCCGGCCGTGATTTCCCTCGCAGTGTCGGTGGCGACGGCAGCGCCGCTCCCGCCGACGATGGACACCCCGCCGGTGGTCGAGGCCTGGCGCGGGCAGGTGGACTGGCGCATCGCGGGCGACGAGGCCGTGAAGGCGCTGTCGGCGTACCTCCAGGTCGACACGATCAACCCGCCGGGCAACGAGGACCGCGGCGTCGCGTGGCTCGGCGAGCAGCTCGACGCGGACGGCATCTCGTGGCGGACGCTCGAGGTCGAGCCCGGGCGCTCCTCGCTGATCGCCAGGCTGCCGGGTGCCGGCAAGGCGCCGCCGCTGTGCCTGATGCACCACATCGACGTGGCCGGGGTGGAGGCCGAGCGGTGGACCGAGGGGCGCGGGCCGCTGTCGGGGGCCATCGAGGACGGGTACGTCTGGGGCCGCGGCGCGCTCGACATGAAGGGCATGGGCATCGTCGAGCTCCAGACGATGCGCTGGCTGGCGCGGCTGAAGGTGCCCCTCGACCGCGACGTGATCCTGCTGGCCGTGGCGGACGAGGAGGTCAGCAACAAGGGCGCGCGGCAGCTCGCCGAGCCGGACGTGTGGAAGGACATCGGCTGCTCGCACATGATCAACGAGGGTGGGCTCGGGATCCGCGACGCGCTGTTCGACGGGCAGGCGGTGCACGCGATCTCGACGGCCGAGAAGGGGGCCCTCTGGGTGCGGGTGGACGCGGAGGGCAAGGCCGGCCACGGCTCGGTCCCGCGCGGCGACGAAGAGGCGCCCCAGCGGCTGCTCGACGCGATGGACGCGCTCGCGGGGTACCACCCGGAGTACCGCGTCGATCCCTCGCTCTACCGGCTGCTGTCCAACGTCGGGCACGAGGAGGGCGGCCTCACCGGCATGGTGCTGCGCTCGAAGTTCCTGGTGCGCACGGTCGCCTGGAGCAAGCTGCGGAGCAACGCCACCACGAACGCCGCGATGCACGACACGATGCACCTGACGGGCATGATGGGCGCGCACGAGCCGAACGTGGTGCCGTCGGTGGTCTCCGCGCAGTACGACTGCCGGCTGCTGCCGGGGACCACCCCCGAGGAGCACCTCGCCCGGATGCGGAAGCTCGTGAAGGGCGTCGACGGCATCACCGTCACGCCGACCTTCGAGCTCGGGAGCAGCGGGAGCCCCGAAGACGACGACTTCTACCGGATCATCGCGCACTTCGCGACGGAGGACCGCGAGCGGGCGGTCGCCGGGCCCTTCCTGTCCGTCGGCTTCACGGACAGCCTGCTCCTGCGGCCCCTGGGCGTGAACGCCTACGGCTACGTCCCGTTCGAGGTGAGCGCCGAGGTCGCCGAGACCATGCACGGCCACGACGAGCGCGTGCCGGTCGAGGAGGTCGCGGACGGCCTGCGCCGGATGTTCTCCATCGTGGTCGCCGCCGCCGCGACCCCGGGAGCGCCTACGTCCGCGCCCGAGTCGCAGCCGGAACCGGATCCGGAACCGGAACCGGAATCGGAACCCGAGCCGCAGCCCGAGACCCCGTGATCCTGGCCTGGTGGGGGCTCGCGCTCGCCTCGCCCTGGGACGACGTCACCTGGTACGTCATCCCCAACGCCGCCGTCGACACCGACGACGGGTTCGGCGCGGGCGGTCGCGCGGAGGTCGCCTTCCTCAAGGAGGGGCACGACCCGTACTGGCTGTCGCTCGTGGCCCAGGGGTACGCGGCGACCAGCGGCTTCCAGCACCACCGCTTCCGGCTGGACCGCGTGGGCATGGGCCCGCACCACCGCACGCGGGTGACGCTGCACCTCGCGTGGCGCCAGTGGCTCAACGACGGGTACTTCGGCATCGGGAACGGCACGACGCGCGACGTGGCCTTCGTCGGGAGCTTCGACGCCGACGATCCCCGTCGGCGCGAGTACCGCTACCAGCTGTTCCAGCCCTTCGCCCACGTCACCCTGCGGCAGCAGGTCGGCGACACCCCGTGGGAGGTGTACGGCGCGCTGCAGCCCAAGTGGTCGTGGATCACCGCCTACGAGGGGTCGCTGCTCGAGGAGGAGCAGCCCTACGGGATGGGCGGCGGCGCCGTGATCCAGGTGTTGGGCGGGGTGATGCACGACACCCGCGCGCCCGAGATCGCGCCCTCGCGAGGGCACGTCGCGGAGCTCGGCGGTCGCGTCGCGCCCTCGCTCGGAGGGGAGGCGGGTGGGTTCGGCGGGCCGATCCTGTCGCTGCGGGGGTTCGCGCCCGTCGGGGGTCGCCTGGTGCTGGCGGGCCGCTGGATGTCCGAGTGGCTCTTCGGCACGGTCCCGTTCTACGAGATGGTCCACTGGGGAGGAGCGGTCCCGGTCCAGGGCTTCGGGGGCTTCGAGAGCCTGCGAGGCATCCAGCTCGGTCGGTGGCGCGCGCCCGGCAAGAGCATCGTGAACCTCGAGGCGCGCACCTGCATCGCGTCGCTGACCGTGCTCAAGGGGCACCCGCTCGATCTGGAGCTCGCCCCGTACCTCGACGCAGGGACCGTCTGGGGGGCGGAGGACCCCGTCCCCACGAACTTCCCGGTCCACCCGGCCGTGGGCCTCGGCGCGCGCGCCATCTTCGACGAGACCTTCGTGGGCCGCATCGACAACGGGCTCGGACTCGATCCCGTCGAGCAGGCGGACGGGACGGTGGACGACGTGTGGACCTGGGGCTTCTACCTCACCTTCGACCACGCCTTCTGAGGTCAGTCGAGCTCGGCGTGGTGGGGGCAGGCGACCTGCTGCCCGCCACCCACGTCCACCAGCGGCGGCACGGCCTGGGCGCAGCTCTCGCGGGCGATGGGGCAGCGCGTCCGGAAGCCGCAGCCCGTCGGCTTGTTCAGCGGGGTCGGGATGTCTCCCTGGAGCACCACGCGCTTCGTGCGGTCGGACCTCGGGTCGGGGCGCGGCACGGCGCTGATGAGCGCCCGGGTGTACGGGTGGCGCGGCGTCTTCCACAGCGCCTCGGACGGGCCGATCTCGACGATGCTGCCGAGGTACATCACCGCGATCCGGTCGGACACGTGGTGGACGACGGACAGGTCGTGCGCGACGAACAGGTACGTCAGGCCGAAGTCGTGCTTCAGCTCCTCCATCAGGTTGATGACCTGGGCCTGCACGCTCACGTCGAGCGCGGACACCGGCTCGTCGGCGATCACCAGCTCCGGCCGTGTCGCGAGCGCGCGCGCGATGCCGATGCGCTGGCGCTGACCGCCGGAGAACTCGTGCGGGTACCGCCCGGCGTACGCCCGCTGCAGCCCGACACGCTCGAGCAGCTCGTACATCCGCTCCCGACGCGCGTCGCTGGGCAGGTCGGTGTGGATCCGCAGCGGGACGTCGATGATCTGCTCGACCGTCATCCGCGGGTTCAGCGAGCTGTACGGGTCCTGGAAGATCATCTGGATCCGGGCCCGCAGCGGCAGCATGGCGGCGCGCGCGGCACCGTTGAGCTCGGCGCCGGTGGGGACGTACCGGATGGAGCCGCCGAGCTCCACGTCGGGGCTCGTGAACGTCAGCAGGTTGATGATGGCGCGGCCCACGGTCGTCTTGCCCGAGCCCGACTCGCCGACCAGCCCCAGGACCTCGCCCTTGCGGATGGTGAACGAGACGCCGTCGACGGCTCGCACGCCGGCCACCCGACGGCGCAGCACGCCCCCGTGGACCGGGAAGGTGACCCGCAGGTCGTTGACCTCGATCAGCGCGTCCTGCTCGGCCATCAGGCGACCTCGCCCGGGAAGTGGCAGCGGACCTTGCGCCCGCCGTGGTCGACGAGCTCGGGCTCCTCGGCGGCGCACCGTTCCTTCGCGATCGGGCAGCGCGTGCGGAAGCGGCAGCCCGACGGGAAGTCGAAGATGGACGGTACGTTCCCCGGGATGGCCCTCATCGGCTGGCCGCGCACCGCGCGGTCGGGAATCGAGTCGAGCAGGCCGCGGGTGTACGGGTGGAGGGGCTGGTCGAACAGGTCGGTGACCGTGGCCTCTTCCTGGATGCGCCCCCCGTACATGACCAGCACCCGCTGGCAGGTCTCCGCCACGACCGCGAGGCTGTGGGTGATGAGCATCACGGCGGTGCCGTGCTTCTGCTGGAGGTCCTGCATCAGGTCCAGGATCTGGGCCTGGATCGTCACGTCGAGCGCGGTCGTGGGCTCGTCGGCGATGAGCAGCGACGGGTTGCAGATCAGCGCCATCGCGATCATCACGCGCTGACGCATGCCGCCCGAGAACTGGTGCGGGTAGTCGTCGAGCCGCTTGCGCGCGGCGGGGATGCCGACGGCCTCCAGCACCTGCACCGCGCGCTCGCGGGCCTGCGCCTTGTCCAGCTTCTCGTGGTGCTGGACACTCTCCGCGACCTGCATGCCGATGGTGAACACCGGGTTGAGGCTGGTCATCGGCTCCTGGAAGATCATCGCGATGTCCCGGCCGCGGATCGCGCGGATCTCCTCCCAGGACAGCTTGAGCAGGTCACGGCCCTTGAAGAGCACCTCGCCTGCCGCGATGCGGCCCGGCGGATCGGGGATGAGCCGAAGGACCGAGAGCGCCGTCACCGACTTGCCCGAGCCCGACTCACCGACGATGCCGAGGAACTCGCCCGCGTCGACGTGGAAGTCCACGCCGGCGACCGCCCGCGCGATGACCTTCTCCACGTGGAAGTGGGTCTGCAGCCCACGGACCTCCAGCAACCGCTCGCCCACGCTCACCTCAGCCTCGACCAGGTCTTCGGGTCGAAGGCCTCGCGGATGGCCTCGCCGATGAACACCACCATGAGCAGGGTCACGAACAGCGCCCCGAGCGGGAAGAACACCAGGTGCCACTCGAAGATGTTGTCCTTGCCCTGCTTGACCAGCTCGCCCCAGGATGCCGTCGGCGGCCGCACGCCGAACCCGAGGAAGTCGAGCGAGACCAGCGCCACCATGTTCCCGACCAGCGCGAAGGGCGCGAAGCTGATCACCGGCGTCAGCGCGTTGGGGAGGATGTGGCGGAAGATGATGGAGGCGTGCGACTCCCCGGCCGCCACCGCCGCCGCCACGTAGTCCCGGGACTTCTCGCGATAGAACTCGCCGCGCACGTAGAAGCTGATGCCCACCCAGCCGAACAGCGCCAGCAGCACGACCAGGGTCACCAGGTTCGGCTTCACGATGCTGCCGATGATGATGACGGTGTACAGGAAGGGCAGCCCCGCCCAGATCTCCACCAGACGTTGCCCGATCATGTCGGTCCAACCGCCAAAGTACCCGAGGATGGCGCCGATTGTGATGCCGAACAGGTAGCTCACGCCGACGACCGCCAACCCGAAGAACACCGAGATCCGGAAGCCGTAGACCAGGCGCGCGAACACGTCGCGGGCGCGGTCGTCCGTGCCCATCCAGTGCGCGGCGCTGGGCGCGTGCGGCGGGGAGCCGGGCAGGTCCGGGTCGGTCAGCAGCGACTCGTTCGGGTGGTAGGGGTAGGGCGGCATCAGCACCCAGTCGCCCTCGCCCTTCTCGGCGAACTGCTTCTTCAGCTCGCGGAACCGCGGGGGCCCGATCACGCGCTGACCGAAGTCCTTGGCCTCGTGCACCGCACCGAACACCGGGAAGTACGTCTGCCCCTGGTAGCGGACGACGAGCGCCTGGTCGTTGATGAGCAGCGGGTTCGCGATCGAGACGAACAGCGCGCCGAACAGCAGGATGAAGCTGTACCAGCCGCGGCGCAACGTCTTGAACTTGCGCCAGCGCTTCTGGAACGGGGAGAGGTGGACCTCGACCGGCGCGCCGGTCGGCGGAGGGGCGGAGGCGGCCATCAGCTGAACCGGATCCGGGGATCGACCACGACGTACAGCACGTCGGAGAGCACGTTGCCGAGCAACACGGTCAGCGTGTTGATCACCAGGATGCCCATCACGACGGCGTAGTCGCGCTCCACGACCGAGATGTAGCCGAGGTAGCCGATGCCGTTGATGTTGAAGACGAACTCGATGAGGTAGCTGCCCGCCATGAACAGCCCGATCGCGTGGCCGAGGCCGGTGCTGATCGGGATGAGCGAGTTGCGCAGGGCGTGGACGAGGACGACGCGCCGCTCGGAGAGGCCCTTGGCGAACGCGGTGCGGACGTAGTCCTGACCGAGGTTCTCCATCAGGCTGTTCTTCATGAGCACCGTGAGCGTCGCGAAGCTGCCGACCGCGTACGACAGGACGGGGAGCACGGTGTGGTGCACCTGGTCCACGATCTTGCCCCCGAGCGACATCTGCTCCCAGTCGGGGCTGCGGAAGCCGCCGAGCGGGAACCAGTCGAGGAAGGAGCCACCGCCGAACAGCACCAGGAGCGCGGCGCCGAGGGCCCAGCCGGGGATCGAGTACCCGACGAACACGATCGCCGAGCTGACGAAGTCGAAGGCGGTGCCGTGCCGGATCGCCTTGGCGATGCCGAGCGGGACGCAGACGCCGTAGGCGAGCAGGAACCCGATCATCCCGAAGTAGATCGAGATCGGGAACCGCGCGGTGATCACGCCCAGGACGGGCTCGTTGAACTTGTAGCTCGTGCCGAGGTCGCCCTGCAGCAGGTCGCCCATCCAGTACAGGTAGGCCATCCAGAAGGGCACATCGAGGTGGTAGTGCTGCTCGAGCGCCTTCATGACCTCGGGCGGGATCTGGGCGATCTGCTCACCACCACCCGCCGCACCTCCCTCGGCGGCCGCGGACTGCATGGCGGCCATCATCTGGTCGATGGGACCGCCGGGCACGAAGCGCGTGATCGCGAACACGAGGAAGGTGATCCCGAGGAAGGTCGGAATCATCAGCAACAGGCGGCGCGCGAAGTAGGCGCTCATCCACCGTCACCCTTCGCCGTACCCATGTTCTTCGCGGTCACCCACTTCTCCCAGAAGTGGTTCTCCGGGTCGACCCGCTCCATCGACTTCGTGGGGTCCTTGCGGGCCTCCTCGAGCTCCGCCGCCTTCGCGGCGTCGTACCACCAGGTCACGAACATGTTCTGGTAGGTCGCGTACCGGGGAACGCCCCACTCGGGCATGCCGTACTTGTTCCAGTACAGGACGCGCTGGGAGGGGTTGTACCAGCCGAGCACGTAGGGGTGGGCGGCGTAGAGGATGCCGTCGATCTCCTGGATGATCTGCTGGCGGCGCTTCACGTCGTACTCGCGGTCGTATTCGTCGAGCAGCTCGTCGACCCGCGCGTCCTTGAAGCCGTTCGTGTTGTTGTTGTCCGGGATGTCCGCGAGATCGCCCTTCCAGCTGGTCTCCGGATTCGGGAACGTGAGCCCGGACCAGTTCATGGACATCAGCTCGAACTGCTTCGCCTGCAGGTTCTTCCAGGCGGTGGCCGGGGTCAGGAGCTGCAGCTCGAGCTCGATGCCGGCTCGCTTGCAGGCCTCCTGGTAGACCGTGAGGTCCCGCTCCGACAGCGGCGTGCGGTAGTTCACGGTGAACGACAGTCGCTTGCCGTCCTTCACGCGGTACCCGTCGCTGTCCTTCTCCGTCCAGCCCGCCTTCTCGAGGAGCTCGACGGCGCCGACCTCGTCGTAGGGGAAGAGCTCGTTGTTCGGGTTGCTGTAGGTCGCGCCCTGGAAGTAGCTGGTGAGCGGCTTGTACTCGTCGTAGAACAGCTTCTTGATCATCGTGGGGCGGTCGTACAGGAGCTGCAGCGCCTTGCGGACGTTCACGTCGTCCAGCGGCGCGACCTTCATGTTGATCGCCAGCCCCGACGTCCCGATGGGGGCCTCCGTGAAGAACTTTCGGGGCACGAGCAGCCCACGCTTCACGTCGTCGAGCGCGGGGATGTCCTCCGCCCACCACTGCGCCTTCGGGATGACGAAGTAGTCGATCTCGCCCTTCTTCGTCTTCTCGAACTGCAGCTGCGGCTCGTGGACGACGATGAAGGTGATCTTCTCGAAGTTGTACTGGCCGTCCCAGGCGACGTTCTTCTCGCCCCACCAGTCCTTGCGGCGGGTCAGCGTGATGGACTCGCCCGTCTTGATGTCCTCGGGGAGGACGGTGTACGGCCCGCTGACGGCGCCGTAGGAGAACTGGTACTTGTCGATGAACTCGGCGCCCGTGAGCTTGCCGATCTCGTGCTCGGGGAGGATGACCATCGAGCTGGCCAGGTAGAGGAAGTTCCGCCAGCTCTCCTCCTTGGTCTTGACCTCGACGATGTACGGCGAGATCGCCTTCGGCTCCTCGAACTTGCCGTAGACCAGGTTGGCCGAGGGATCGAGCAGGGTGGGGTCGACGTTGAGCTTCCAGCTCGCGACCACGTCGTCGGCGGTGATGGGCTCGCCGTCGCTCCACTTCGCCTCGGGGTTCAGCCGGAAGCGGTAGGTCGACTTGTCCTCGCTGATCTGCCAGTGCGTGGCGAGGTGCGGCGCGTACTCGTACGTCACCGGGTCGAGCTCGAGCAGCGTGTCGTACATCACGCCCGCGGTGAACGTCGTGAACACGCTCGCGGAGTTCTGGCCCATGAACCGCGTGGTCGCCGGCCAGTCGTTCATCGCGAACGAGAAGCTTCCCCCCTGCGGGGCGCTCGGGTCGCCGATCTGGTGCACGTCGGCGGTCGTCCAGCCCTCGCCGGTGAACCCGGGGCCGCCCATCTCGGCGCTCACCTTGGGATCGCCCGCCTTCGGGTCCCAGGTCGGGGTCACGATCGGGATCGAGACGCCGCTCACGTCGGGGCCCTTGGACACCGGATCGGGAGGCGCGACCATCTCCTTGTCCACCACCCCGTCGCCGCCACCCCCGGCGCATCCGGCCAGGAGTGCCGTCAGCAGCAGGGATGTCCAGGCGTTCGCGCGTGCTGTCGTCATCCGGCCTCCGAGAGCCCGGGAATCCTACAGGTTGGCTTCCACGGCGTCGAGCGAGGCCACCAGCCGGGCCCTGGCGTCCACCGCCCGGGCGAGCTCGTCGGCCCCGGGCCAGCCGTCGCGGATCACGAGCTCCCCCTCCAGCAGCCAACGTGCCCCCTCGGTCTTCACCGCCCGGGTCGCGCCCGCGATCCCCGCCAGGCGGCCCAGCAGCTGGCGACCGAGCGGCTCGGACGGGCTGGCCGGGCACGGAAGGTCCGGCGGCGGGAACGGCGCACACGCGCGCGCCACGGCCTCGAGCACCTCCTGCGCCCGCCCGCCGAGCGCCGCCAGGGCCTCCGTGGGGTGGGCGATCGCGCCGGAGAGCACGCCGAGCTCGATCTCGCGGATCGCGTCGCGGACCTCCGCGGCCCAGATCCCGGCGATCTCCTCGGGCGAGCTGGGGGCGGGTCGCTCGTCGAGCTGGGCGCGGACCTGGCGGACGGCCTCGCGCACGGCGGCGACGCGCCGCGGACCGGGGATCGGGGGCTCGAGGCGCGGTGCTCCGCGGCCCTCCCGCAACGCGCTCCGCAGATCCACCGGCACCACCGCCCGCGGGCGCAGCGGTCGCGACAGGGTGGTGACGCGCTCGAGCACCGCTGGGACCTCGTCGGGCGGCACGATGTCGACCCGGGACACGACGATCCACAGCGGGCGGCCGGGGACGAGGATCAGCGAGGCCAGATCGCGCTCGGTGGCGGTCCACGGCTGCAGCCCGTCGGTCACCCACACCACCCCGTCGGCGTCCGCCACCACCCGCTCGAGCCCGAGCAGCGCTGCGTCGGCGTCGTCGATGCCGGGCGTGTCGAGCAGCCGCATGCCCTCGGTCTCCACGATCTCGAGCGCGCGCGTCACCCCGCCGAGCCCGATCGGGCGCGGCAGACCGGACCACGCGCTCACCAGCGTGGACTTGCCGACGCCGACGCGCCCGACGACGGCCACCGTCCACGGCTCGGCCAGCAGGGACAGGGCGCCGAGGAGCGGCGACGGGTCGCACAGGCCCTCGCAGTGCCGGATCGCCGCCCGCAGCCCGCCGTGCTCCACCGCGCCTCCGGGCGGAGGATACCCGCGGTCAGGGGTGGACGGTGACCTCGATCATGGCCGACGCGCCGCGCGCCGACGCCGTCACGTAGGCCGTGCCCGGCGCGATCGCGTGGAGATGACCACCCTCCACGAGGAGTACCGCCTCGTCGGAGGTGGTCCAGTCGGCCGCGGTCGTGTCGACGGGAACACCCCCCTCGGTGGCCGCGAGGTGGAGGTCCACCGCGTCCCCCACCGCCACCGTGGCCGGCGCCTCCACGAAGGAAAGCTCGGTGCGGAGCTCGACCACGAGATCCCAGGCCACCCGCTCGCCCTCCCACTCGGCGACGACCTCGACCTCGCCGGGGCCCTCGGCCAGCAGGGTGCCGTGCTGGATCGACGCCACGCCGGGGCGCGAGAACGACCAGATCAGGCCCTCCGGGACCTCCCCGTCACCCAGCACCACGCGCGGCGCCGGCACCACCGGACCCAGGTGATCCACCCGGACCTCGGACGGACCGTCGAGCAACAACTCCGGTTCCCTGCGTGTCTCGCAGGCGATCAGCACGATCAGCCCGGCAGGCGCCAACGCTGGACCTCCGCGATGCGGGGCTCGTAACACGCCGTCGGTCCGCCCTGGGTCTCAGCGCAGCTCCAGGACCTCGACCGGCGTGCCGTCCAGCGCGGCGATCTCGTCGGTCCAGCGCCCGACCGGGAGGTGCCCGGCGTCCGCGGGCAGCTGGCCCAGCGCGGGGTCGACGCCCACCCAGCGGTCGCCCAGGCGCACTTCCGCCCACGCGTGCAGCACCAGCGCCGGAGGATCCACCGTCACGAGGTACCCGGCGAGCGTGCGCGCCTCGAGCCCGGCCTCTGTGGCGCGCCGGACGAAGAGCAGCGCGTGCTCGGTGCAGTCCCCCGAGCCGGCGGTCCCGCCGAAGGGCGAGGCGACGTCGCGCAGATCGGCGTCCACCTCGCGGGCCAGCTCGCGGACGCGCTCCGCCTCCGGGGGCAGCTCCGCGAACGTGGGCACGTCGACGCGCACCTCCTCGTCGCCCACGCGGTACCGCCCCACCAGCGCCCTTCGGGCCGCGGGGAACGAGGGCGCGGGGAGGGCGAGGAGGGCGGCGATGTCCACGGGCTCGGGATCGGGGCGGTCCCCGTCCGCGCGGACCGCGGTCACGCCGGCCCACTGCGCGGTCCGGGGGCGACCGTCGGGTCCGGGGAACAGCCGCGTCCGGCCGTGGGGGCCGAGCAGCTCGAGCTCGCCGTCGACGCGGCGCAGCTCCCCCGTGGTGATCGCGCCGTCCGCGCCGAGCAGGGGCAGCGGCCCGTCCACCTCGGGGAGCGCCGCCAGGGGCCACCACGCGGGTCCCTCGCCGCTGACGGTGGTCCCGTCCCAGACGACGAAGCCGCGGACGGGCGAGGTCCCCTCCAGGCGGACCTGCGAGCGGCGGGTGGCCTCCACGCCGTCGGCCAGCGCCGTCAGCACGGTCCGGCGGACCTGTCGGTCGCCCTCCTGCCAGACCCGCTCGACCCCCACCTCGTGCCCGCGCAGGGACAGCGTCCAGGTCTCGTCCGCGGGCCCGTCGGGGGACGGTCCGGCCCCGCGCCAGGGGTCCCGGCTGCACGCGAGTGACAGCCACCACCACACCATGAGCACACGTACGCCGCCCGCGCGTGGTATGCGAGCGCGATGGAGCTGGTGACCACAACCGCCTACTCCCCGGGGACGGGGGGTGCTGGTCCGACGATGGACCAGATCGTGGTGACGCCGCGCCTGGGGCTGCTGGCGATCGCGGACGCTCCCGGGGGAGGCGAAGACGGTCGCGCCGGGGCCCGACTCGCGCTGGAGCTCGTGCGCTCGCACATCGAGCGGAACGAGGACGTGCTGCAGCGCTTCCGCCGCAACCCCGGGCCGGACCTGCGGCACCGCGTCCTGACGGTGATCGAGGAGGGCTTCGCTCGGGCAGCGCAGGACCTGTTCGCCTTCGCGCGGCGCCGCCAGGGTGTCCTGGTCACGCTCGACGTGCTGCTGCTCCTCGACACCGAGGCCTTCATCGGGCACGTCGGCGACGGCCGGGTCTACCTCGTGCGCCGCGGCCTCGTGCACCAGCTGACGGTCGACCACTCCCGTGGGGACGAGGCGATCGAGTTCGAGGAGCCCGGCACCGAGGAGCGCGAGGCCGAGCCGGTCGGCGACCGGAGGTACACCCGCTCCCTCGGGCCACAGCCTCGTGTTCGCGTGGAGTCGCTGTGCATGGAGCTCGCGAGCGCGGACCGCTTCGTGGTGTGCGCGGCGGCGATGCACCGGAGCCTCCCCGACTCCATCCTCCACGCGCGGCTGATCTCGGAGCGCATGGACGGCCTGGGCCAGTCGCTCGTCTCGGACGCCGCGGGCTCCCCGGTGCTCGCGGCCTGCGCGCAGCTCGGGGGCGGCGACCCGTTCACGCCGGACAGCGCCCAGGCCCGCCTGGCGATCCTCGCGCCCGTCCCGCTCTTCGCGCACCTGACGGAGCGGGAGCTGCGCAGCGTCGCCCAGTCCACCCATCCGCGGCGGCTGCCGGCCGGATCGGTGATCTTCGAGGAGGGGCACGCCGGCACCGAGCTGTACCTGGTGATCTCGGGATCGGTGAACGTGGTCAAGCACGGCCGCGTCATCGCGAACCTCGGGCCGGGCAGCAACTTCGGCGAGATGGCGCTGCTCGACGAGCCCACGCGCTCCGCCACCGCGGTCACGGCGGAGGACGCCGAGCTCATGGTGATCTCGCGCGACGCGTTCTTCGCGCTCCTCAAGGGCAACCCGCTCCTCGCCGTCAAGATCCTCTGGAACCTGACGCTGCGCCTGTCCGCGAACCTCCGGACCACCAGCTCGCGCCTCGCCGAGCTCGAGCGTCGCTGACACCATCCGTAACAAAACTCCCGTTGTCACTCGCCGAATCCCGGGGCAGACTCGTGGCTGGGCACGAGGGAGTGAGGATGTTGCCGAGTCTGCTGGTCATGCTCGCGGCGTGTGGGAGGCCGGGTCTCGAGGATGCGACGTACCCGACCGGGTCCACCACCGTGGTCGCTAGGGAGAACGCGCTCTACGCCGTGAACACCTGGGACGGGACGCTGGTCCGCACGGACCTCGACACCCGGACCTCGACCGAGCTCGTGCTCGGCGGCGAGCCCACGCGCCTCGCGCGCGTCGGCGACGAGCTGTGGATCACGCTGCGCGCCGAGCGGTCGGTCGTCATCGTGCGCGACGGCGAGCAGGGCCTGGAGGAGGTCCAGCGACTGAAGGTGGGCGCCGAGCCCCACGGTGTCGTCGCCAACGAGGCAGGCACCCGGGTGTACGTCGCGCTCTCCCAGCAGGACGCCGTCGCCGAGTTCGACGCCGCCACCCGCAAGGAGCTCCGCCGCTGGGGCGTGATGGACGATCCCCGCTGGCTGGCCCTGCACCCCTGCGACTGCGCGCTGTTCGTCGCGCATGCGTACGACGCGCCGCTCGCGCGGATCGACCTCGACAACGGCGAGATCACGCGGATCGATCCGCCCTCGACCTGGAGGGACGACGACGAGCTCGACGACGACCCGCCGATCGACCTCGAGCCCCGCTCGACCGGCGACATCGCCATCAGCCCGACGGGCGACGCGATCGTGTGGCCGACGCTCTACGTCGACAACGACTCGCCGGGCGATCAGCCCGAGGTCAGCGGCGCCGACATCACCGCCCCCACCGTCCCGTACTACACCGGCGCGACGACCGGTGTGGGCCTGCAGCTGTCGGTCTCGAAGTTCAACCCCGCGCTGGTCGCGGTCCCGCTCGACCCGAAGACGGGCGACGTGGTGGAGAACGAGCCGACCATCGCGGTCTTCGTGGGCGGCTTCGGAGAGCTCGGCCCCGTCCGCAGCTACGTGAGCAGCGCGACCTTCGACCCCGACGGGCACACCATCTACGCCACGCTCGAGGCCTCGGACGCCGTCGCCGTCGTGGAGATGTTCCCGGTCGACGGCCAGCGGATGGATCCGTCCGTCAACCCGGGCCGCGGCCTGATCGACACGGGCGGCTCCGCGCGCATCGCGCCGTCCGAGGGAGGGTTCTACGAGCGCTCGCAGGCGATCGTCGAGCTCGCGGGCAACCCGAGCGGCGTCGTCGTCGACCCGGCGGGTCGGGTCTGGACCCACGAGAAGGGAGGCCGCGCGGTGTCGCGGTTCTCGCAGCGCCGCGTCAAGGATCACCTGCTCGACCTCGCGACCGGCGCGGTCCTGGTGGAGTCCTTCGTCGCCGATCAGCGGATCGAGGCCGGGACCTCCCACCTCGACCCCGAGATCGACGCCGGCCGCCAGATGTTCTACAGCGCGCGGGACGCGCGGATGAGCGCGCCGGGTGCCGGTGTCAGCTGCTCCACCTGCCACTTCGACGGACGCAACGACGGCCTGACCTGGTCCTTCGACAACAACCCCCGTCAGACGCCGAGCCTCGCGGGCAAGGTCAGCGACACCACCCCCGTGACCTGGACGCTCGACGTGGCGTCCGTCTCGCTCGAGGCGCGCATCACGAGCGCGGGTCGCATGGGCGGCGGCGGGCTGTCCGAGTCCGAGGCCGCCAGGGTCGGGGCCTTCGTGGACTTCATCCGCGAGGTCGACGTCGAGCGCCGGGGTGCCCGGGACGCGCAGATCGATCGGGGCGAGGAGCTGTTCTTCTCGCAGGACGTCGGTTGCTCCGAGTGCCACGGCGGCGCCCGCAAGACGGACAACCGGCTGCACCCGATGTTCGGCCTGACCGTCGACACCCCGACGCTCGTCGGCATCGACGCGACCGCGCCCTACTTCCACGACGGCTCGGCGAAGACGCTGCGCGACGTGCTGGAGCGGTCCCGCGACGGCTCCATGGGGAACACGGGCGACCTGTCGGACGCGGACATGAAGGCGCTCGAGGCGTACCTCCGCACCCTGTGAGGTGGTGCGGGTCGCGGTGACTCCGGGTAGAGGGGTCCCTCGATGGGCACCCCCGAGACCCGAGCCAGGATCGTCGCCAGTGCGCGCGCGGTGTTCGCCGCGCGCGGCATCGGCCCGGCCACGGTGCAGCACGTGCTGGACGAGGCGTCGGTCTCCCGACGCACCTTCTACCAGTACTTCAAGAGCAAGGAGGAGGTGCTGTCGGCGGTCTACGACGAGGTGATCGGCGACATGGTGCGTGCCGTCGACGACCGCGTGCGCCGAACCGCGGACCCCGTCGGGAAGATCAGCGCCGGCGTGGATGCGTGGCTCGATCACCAGCTCGACGGCGGCGCCCTGTTCGTGGCGCTCCAGTCCGAGGCGGTCCGTCCCGACTCGCTCCTCTTCCCGAGGCGCGAGGCCGCGATCGACGTCCTGGTCGCCGCGATCGACGGGTCGGTGGTCGAAGCCGGTGCCTCGCCGGTCGACCCGCTCGTGTTCCGCGGCCTCGTCATCGGCATCGAGGGGCTGGTGCTCCACCTGTCCCAGGGCGACGTCGACCGTTCGCGCCTGCGTCGCGTCGCGAACGCCCTGATGTTCGCGGTGATGTCCAACCTCGCGGAGCTCCCGTCGCCTCCGCGTGTCCGCGTGGAGGTCGGGTGAGCGGTGCCGACGAGCGCATGGTGCGCGAGGAGCTGTCCGCCCTCGAGCGCGTCCGCACGCTGCTGCAGGAGGAGCCCTACGTCCTGCCGCCCTCCGAGGCCCAGATCGTGGCCGAGCTGGTGCGGCTGCGGGAGGAGCTGCCCAAGGCGAAGGACGAGGACGCGCCGGCGCTCTTGCAGCAATACGACCTGCACCACGCCTGGCTGGAGCAGGTCCGCGCGGCGCGCGCCCGCCCAGAGGTCGACCCGGACAGCCCCTACTTCGCGCACCTGCGGCTCGAGGAGGAGGGGAGGTCGCGCGACGTGTTCCTGGGCAAGGCGACGCGCATCGCGCGGGGGATCCGCATCGTGGACTGGCGGCACGCGCCGGTGTCGCGCCTGTTCTATGCCTACCAGCAGGGCGACGAGTACGAGGAGCCCCTCGGCGACCGCGTCCACGCCGGCGAGATCACCGCTCGACGCACGGTCACCATCCGGTCGGGCGAGCTGCTGCGCGTCGACGCGCCGGAGGGGGCGTGGGTCCGCGAGCCCGGCGGCAGCTTCCACGCGCTCGACCGGTCGCCTCCCAAGCTCGCGGGTGGACAGGGGACGGCGCTGCGGGCGCACGAGGTGGGGCACGCGCAGGGGCGGCGGCTCGGGACCGAGGGCGTGGTCCGCGCCGACAAGCACCTGCCGGACATCGCGGGGCTCATCGATCCCGAGCAGTTCGAGCTCGTGACGCGGCCCTCCTCGGGCTTCGTGGTCGTCCGGGGCACCGCGGGCTCCGGCAAGACCACGGTGGCGCTGCACCGCATCGCCTGGCTCGCCTACTCGGACCCCAGCGTGGACAGCGACCGGACGCTGGTCCTCGTGTTCTCGCCCGCCCTCCGCGAGTACGTCTCCCACGTGTTGCCCGCCCTCGGCGTGTCCCGCGTCCGCATCCGGGACTACCGCGAGTGGGCGAGCGACCAGCGTCGCCGCCACTTCCCGCAGCTCCCCCGCAAGACCCGCGAGGACACCCCCGCGGTCGTCGTCCGCCTCAAGCTGCACCCGGCGATGCACGAGGTGCTGGCCGAGCAGGTGAAGCGGTCGGCGCGGGCCTCGGACGACCCGGACGCGGAGGCGCCGGAGGTCGTGCCGGGCGCGGGCGCGGTCTGGGACGACGTGGTGAGCGCGCTCACGGACATCGAGCTGCTCGGCCGCGTGCTGGGTGCGGCCGATCCGGGTGCGTTCACCGAGGAGGACCTTCGGCGGGTGGCGACCTGGGTGCGCGACCGTGCCGCGGAGGTCGTCGCCCGCGCCGAGGGGGACACGGAGGCCGATCCGACGCTCGATCTGGAGGACGACGCGCTGCTGCTGCACGCGTGGCAGCTCCGGGTCGGCCCGCTCCGGGCGAAGGGTGGTGCGCCCCTGCGGTACCGCCACGTCGCGGTGGACGAGGTCCAGGACTTCTCGCCGCTCGAGATCCGCGTCCTGCTCGGCTGCCTCGACGAGCGGCAGAGCATCACGCTCGCCGGCGACACCCAGCAGCACGTGATGAAGGAGGCTGGCTTCACGTCCTGGTCGGGCTTCCTGCGCCAGCTCGGCGTCGAGGGGACGCACGTCGACACGCTGCGCGTGGCGTACCGCTCGACGCGCCCGATCGTGTCGTTCGCGCTCGACCTGCTCGGTGACCTGCTCGAGGACGAGCCGCCGCTGGTGACGCGCGAGGGCCCGCCGGTGGAGCTGTTCCGCTTCACGGACCACGGTCAGGCCGTCGCCTTCCTGGGGGACACGCTCAAGGAGCTCGTCCGGCACGAGCCGATGGCGAGCGTGGCGCTCCTCGCTCCCGACGACGCCACGGCCGCCCTGTACGCCGAGGGGCTGCGGGCCGCGGAGGTCCCCCGCCTGCGACGCGTCATCGCGCACGACTTCACGTTCGCGCCCGGCGTCGAGGTGGCGACGATGGCGTCGGTGAAGGGCCTCGAGTTCGACTACGTCGTGATCCTCGAGCCGACGGCGTCGCACTTCCCCGATCGCCCGGATGCGCGCCGGGTGTTGCACGTGGCCGCCACGCGAGCCATCCACCAGCTCTGGCTGACGTGCGTCGGAACGCCGTCACCGGTGCTCCCGGTCGTGCGATGATGGGGCGATGCTCTCCTGGCTCTCCCTGGCTTCGCTGGCGGCGCCGCTCGACCCCGCCGCCTACGCGGAGCTCGCCCCGTCCCTGACCACGCCGGATCCGGTGGTGGTGGACACGGACGCGCTCACGCTCCGCGTCGGGGCGCAGGCGCCGATCACGGGCGTGGCCGACTCGGGGATCGCGGTCTTCACCTTCGGCACCGTGCAGATCACCGACGACGTGTCGGTGTCGGGCGCGCGAGGGTTCGCCCTGCTGTCGCGCGGCGATCTCGCGGTCGGTCAGGCCGCCTTGATCGACGTGTCGTCGCCGGGCCTCGCTGGCGGTCCCGGGGGCGGAGACGGAGGCAACGAGGGCAACGGCCAGGGCGCGGGCGGGGGCACGGGCAACGGCAACGGCGCGGGCGGCGGTGGCTTCGGGGGACGCGGAGGGAACTCGGACAACGGCGCCAACGGCGGACCGGTCAACGGCGATCTGCTCGCGTCGCTGCAGGGTGGTAGCGGCGGCGGCGGTGGCCGGTACTCCAGCGGCGACAACCCCCGCGGCGGCGGTGGCGGCGGCGCGGTCGAGCTCGGCGCGCTCGGCGCCCTGAGCCTGGCGGGGACGGTGAGGGCGAACGGCGGTGCCGGTCGCAGCGACGGGAACCCCGCGGGCGACGGGGGTGGCGGCGGCTCCGGCGGCGGGATCCTGATCCACGGGCTCGGCGGGACCTGCACGGGGACGCTCGAGGCGAAGGGGGGGCGCGGGGGCAACGGCGGCGGCTCGAGCTACCCCGACGGCGGCGGCGGTGGCGGCGGGCGGATCGTCGTCGTCGGCGTGGACGTCACCGCCTGCACCCACGACGTGAGCGGGGGACCCGGCGCGGACACGGGCTCCCAGGCGGCTCGCGACGGCGCGGGCGGGAGCTGGTTGCCGGTCGATCCCGACCAGGACGTCGACGGGTTCACGATCTCCCAGGGCGACTGCGACGACAACGACGACACGATCCACCCGACGGCCCCCGACACGCCCTGCGACGGCATCGATCAGGACTGCTCGGGCAGCGACGCGGAGACCCCCGACGGCGACCTGGACGGGTTCACCTGCGACGACTGCCTGGACAGCGACCCCAGCGTGCATCCGGGCGCCGCCGAGATCGCGTGCGACACGATCGACCAGGACTGCGACGGGTCGGACCTCGAGCCGGACGGGGACGACGACGGGTACGCGTGCGACGACTGCAACGACGCCGACATCGGCATCCACCCGGGTGCCACGGACATCCCCTGTGACGGGGAGGACCAGGACTGCTCGGGCGCGGATCTCGAGCCCGATCCGGACAGCGACGGGGCGAGGTGCGACGACTGCGCGCCGCTGGACGGCACCGTCTACCCGGGGGCGGTCGAGCTGACCTGTGACGGGATCGACCAGGACTGCGACGGGCTCGCCGACGACGACCCCGACGACGACGACGACGGCTTGTCGGTGTGCGAGGGCGACTGCCTGGACTCCGATCCCGCGGTGCCCGGCCCGGCCGAGGTGGCCTGCAACGGCATCGACGACGACTGCGATCCCCTCACCGTGGACGGGGAGGACGCTGACGGCGACGGCTACGCGGGCTGCGCCTTCGACTGCGACGACACCGACCCCTCCATCCACCCGAACGCGACCGACATCCCGGGCGATGGCATCGACCAGGACTGTGACGGCGAGGACGCCGAGGTCGTGGAGACGGGGGACACCGGCCAGGACCTCGAGACGGGTGACCCCGTGGGCGGGGGCGCGGTCCGCCGTGCGGCGTCGCCCAAGGGCGACCCGGGCTGTGGCTGCGGCACGTCGGGATCCGCCGGCTGGCCGCTGATCGGGCTGATCCTGGTGGCGGGGCGGCGGCGCCGCTCGACGTGATCGCGCTGGGGCTGTGGCTCGCGGGCTGCACGCGTCCGTGCGCCTCGCAGACGACCTGGCGCGACGCCGACGGCGACGGCTGGGGCGACCCGAACACCACGGCGGACGCGTGCGGTGAGCGACAGGACGCGGTCGACCGGGCAGGGGACTGTGACGACGCCGACCCCTCCCGGCATCCCGAGGCCCCCGAGCGCTGCGACGGCGTGGACGAGGACTGCGACGGGAACGTGGACGACGACCCCGTGCCCACCCGGTACGTCGACGCCGACGACGACGGCTTCGGTGACCCCACGCGACCGCTCCCGGGCTGTGACGCGTGGGGTGTGGAGGACGCGACCGACTGCGACGACGCCGATCCACTCGTGAACCCGAGCACGTCCTGGTACGAGGACCTCGACGGCGACGGCTTCGGCGCGGTGTTGCTCGGCGAGGGCTGCGAACGGGTCGCGCCCGGCGCGGTGCGGGTGGGCGGCGACTGCGACGACGTCGACCCCGAGCGGTATCCCTCCGCGCCCGAGCGGTGCGACGGCGTGGATCAGGACTGCGTCGAGGAGCCGGAGTCCACGCAGACCTGGGCGGTGGCCGACGCCTCGGTGCGGGTGCCGCTCACGGTCCGCGCCACCGCGGGCGGCACGCTGCCGATGGCGGTGGACGTCGATCTGGTGTCGCTGCTGGCGCCGCTCGGGCTCGAGCCGGACCCCACCACCGCCGTGCGTGTCTTCGTCCAGGACTGTGGTGGGCCCCTGGGCGAGCGGGAGCTGCCGTCGCAGTGGTCGGACGGGGTTCGCGGCGTGTTCGAGGCCGGGCCCGGGACCGACCCGTGGGACGACGGCGCAGGCGCGGTCGTCGCGCTGTGGGACCTGGACGGTGTGGCCGCGACCGTCGAGCCCTGGCCCTCCGGCCCGGTGGCGCTGGCGCTGTACGTGGGCGGCGCGAGCGCGCCCGCGCCCTTCGTCAGCGACGTGGAGGTCTCCGCCGATCGACTCGCGGCAGGAGGCCTGGTGGCCCGGTTCGACGCCGATGCGGGCGGGCTGCTGGACACGCTCCGGCTCGACGGCGGACCCGTGGTCGCGAGCCAGGCGGACGCCGCGAAGGGCAACGGCGTGGCCACGCCCTCGGGCCCGCTGTCCGCCCAGGACGTGGCCGGGAGCCTGGTCGTGCTCGACGACGGGCCGGTCACCGCCGCCGTGGTGGGCAGCGCACAGCTCGAGAACCCGTCGGGGGCGCTGGACGTGACCAGCACCTGGCGGGTGTTCGCCGGCCGTCCCGAGCTGCTCCTGCGCGCCCGCCACGTGGCGCGGGACGGCGTCGCGATCCGGGGGACCGAGGATCGGACGGAGGCGATGCGGCCGTTCCAGGCCCTGGGACCCTCGGGTGGCGACTGTGTGGGCGACCCAGGGCTGGCCTGGGCCGACGTGTCGACCGCGACCGACGGGTTCACCTGGAGCTGGGCGGTCCCTCCGGCCTGGGTGAACTTCCTCGGGTGCCAGGGGGCGGAGACGTGGAGCTCCGGCAACGACCTGGCGGAAGGCGCGCCGGGCCAGGGGGCGACCGGCCACGTGCCCGCCGGGACCCCGATCGCCGACGGGCCGCTGCTCGTGCTCCTGCCGCACGGTCCCGGTGGCCCCGACGTCGTGGAGGTGGCCCGTGAGGCGTGGCGCACCCTCCCGGAGGTCGACGTCGGTGCGCCGGCGTGGCGCACGCCCTGGTAGGCTCTGGAGGGGAGGGACGATGAGGACTGCCGCCTGGTGGCTCCCGCTGCTGCTCGTGGCCTGCTCGGGCGGCGGGACCACGGACACCACGACCGACGACACCGACGACACCGACACCACGGGTGGCTCGACCTGGACGTGTGATCCTCCGCAGTACGACCTCGCGGGCTTGACCTGCGAGCAGCTCGGGACCGCGTGGACGAACACGGTGCGCGCCGCCGACTACTGCGACGTGAAGGAGGACTGCACCATCCTGCGCGCCCAGTGCGAGCACTGGAACCAGGTGGACTGCTGGTACGCGACGAACCTGAGCTGCGTGGACGGCACCGTGATCGCGCAGTTCAACGCGGCCGCCGCCAACTGCGGGGGCGACGACGTGTGCTCCTGCGGCGCGATGCCCGAGCCGGACTGCATCAACCACACCTGCGTCTTCTGACGGGCGCTCAGCCCCGCGAGGCGAGCACCCGCTCGACGGTGTCGACGACGGCCTGGGTGGACGCGTCCACCTCCAGGTTGACGCGGTCGCCGGGGCGGAGCGCGTCGAGCGTCGTCACCCGGCGGGTCTCGGGGATGAGGTGGACGTCGAAGGTCGCCCCCTCCGCGTCCACCGCGCCGATGGTCAGGCTGCACCCGTCGACGGCGACGAAGCCCTTCGGCAACAGGTACCGCACCGCGTCGCGCGGCGCGCGGAACCGCAGGCGGAGGTTCCCCTCCACCTCGGCCCGCTCCACGAGCTCGAGCGTGTCGAGGACGTGACCGGAGAGCAGGTGTCCGCCGATCTCGTCGCCGAACCGCGCCGCGCGCTCGACGTTCACCTCGTCGCCGGTGCGCAGGCCACCCAGCGTCGTGCGGCGGAGGGTCTCGTCGATGCAGTCGAACCGGGCCCGGTCGCCGTCGTGCTCCACGACGGTCAGGCAGGTGCCCGCCACCGCGACGGAGGCGCCCAGCTGCAGGCCGGCACCGAGCCCGACGGGCAGGGCCAGACGCAGGATCCGCAATCCATCGGTGTCCTCGACCGACTCCACGCGCGCACGACCCGCGACGATCCCGGTGAACATCGCCGACCCCCTTCGCAGGCCGGGTAACGCGCCGTCAGCGCGGCGGCGGCCGGCGGCGCTCCCCGTCCGAACCCTCGCCCCGCGGCGGCCGGGGCGGACGCAGCTGGTCCCACTGCTCCGGCGTCAGGAGCGAGCGCAGATCGAGCTCGAGACCCAGCCGCAGCTCCCGGGCCTGCTCCTCGGCGACGGCCAGCTCGCTGCTGGCGGCCATCGCGGCCTCGCGCTGGCCCGCGTCCATGGCCTCACGCAGCGCCTGGTGGGCCGCCATGCACTCCTGACGCGAGGCCTCGAGCCCCGGCTCGGCCTGGTCCACGAGCTGCCGCATCGCGTCGACCGTCGCGGCCGGCAACCCGATCTCCTCGGCCCGGTCGACCATGTGGGACGGATCGGGTGGACCCTGGTGCGGACCACCACCCATGCCCGGGGGACCCTGCATCGGGCTCCCGGACGCCAATGCCACCGACAACCACCACAACATCAGCACCTCCAGTGTGTGTGGATCGGGTACCCGAGGCCGTCGGGGTGCTCCACGACATCCGGGTCAGGGCTGGTCAGCGCGCGTCAGCGGACCAGCGCAGCTCGAACCGCGCTCCGCCCAGCGCCTCGGACCGCCCGATGTAGACCTCGCCGCCGTGCTGGCGCACGATGCGCTGGACGATGGCCAGGCCCAGACCGGTGCCGCCGCGAACGCGGTCGCGCGCACCCTCCAGGCGCACGAAGGGCTCGAGGATGCGGTCGCGCTGGTCTTCGGGAACACCCTCGCCGTCGTCCTCCACGGCGATGCGCGCCTCGCCCGCCTCCCAGCTCGCCGACATCCGCAGGTGGCCGTTGCCGTAGCGGACGGCGTTCTGCACGAGGTTCCCGACCGCTCGCCGCAGGAGCTTCGGGTCCGCGGCCGCCGTTCGACGGTCGGGCAGCGCGATCTGGACCTCGCAGCCGAGCCGCCGCGCGTGGTCGGCGCACTCCTCCAACACCTCGCCCAGGTCCACGGCCTCGAGCTGGACGGCCTCGAGCTCCACCTTGCCCAGGTCCAGCAGCTCTCCGACCATGGCGTCGAGCTCGTCCAGATCGCGCTCCAGCGCGTCCGCCAGCGAGCGCCGTTCCTCCTCCTCTCCCCGGCTGTCCGCGAGCAGCTCGGTCGCCAGCCGGATCCGCTGCAGCGGCGTGCGCAGCTCGTGGGAGACCGCCAGGAGCAGGTCGGTGCGCCCCTGGACGAGCCGCTGCAGCCGGGCCGCCATCGCGTCGAAGCGGGCCGCGAGCTCACCGACCGGGCCTGTCGCGGGCATGCCGACGCGCGCCGTCAGGTCGCCGGACGCGAGCCGCTCCGTGGCGCGCGCGAGCTGGTCCAGCGAGCGGTCCAGCGGGCGCAGCTGCCAGGCCGTGCCGATCCCCAGGACCAACAAGCCGAGCGCGGTCAGCCACGGCCAGCGGCCCGGCGGTGGTCCGTGCGGGCGCAGCTCCGCGATCCGGCCGTCCGCGAGCCGGATCAGCACGGTCGGCTCGGCGCCGGGAGAGGGGACCGACGGCAGGCCCACCGCCATCCGCCGCTGCGCCAGCTCGCTGAGCGCCACCTCGTCGCTCGGTCGGACGATGACCTCGGCGTCGAGCCCCTGCTCGACCCGTGCGATGGCCTGGTCGTCGGGCAGCGACGCGAACGACTCGAGCACCATCAAGGGTCCGTTGAGCGCCAGATCGCGGAAGTGCGGGTCCGGTCCGCGCGTGGCCAGGCCCCAGGCCCAGGTGGCGATCAGGGCCACGAGCACCATCGAGGCCAGCGTCGCGTACGTGCGGACGAAGATGCTGCGCATCGCGCTACGGGCGGACCAGCTGGTAGCCGACGCCGCGCACGGTGCGGATGGGATCGTCCCAGGTGGGGAGCGCGTCGCGGAGCTTCTTGCGCAGCTGCGAGACCCGCATGTCGATCGCGCGGTCGAGCCCGTCGTACTCGATGCCGCGCAGCGCCCGGAACAGATCCTCGCGCTCGACCGGCTCCCCCGCGCGGCGCGCCAGCTCCCACACGAGGTCGAAGTCCGCGGTGGTGAGCGACACGAGCACGTCGCGCACGGTGACCTCCCGTCGGGTCTTGTCGACCACGAGGTCGCCCAGCACGATGCGATCGTCGGACTCGCTCGGGAGCGCGTTGCGACGCAGCAGGGCGCGGAGTCGGGCGAGCAGGACCCGGGCGCGGACGGGCTTCGCGAGGAAGTCGTCCACGCCGACCTCCAGCGCCACCACCTCGTCGACGTCCTCGTTGCGTGCGGTGAGCATCAGGATGGGGCCGGTCCAACGCTCGCGGGCGGCCTTGCACACGGCGATCCCGTCCATCTCGGGCAGCATCCAGTCCAGCACGACCACGTCGGGCGGCGAGGAGGTCAGCGCCGTCAGCGCCGAGGGGCCGTCGCCGGCCGTGAGGACCTCGAACCCCTCGCGCGTGAGGTACGTCGCGACCAGGGTCCGCGTCGCTTCGTCGTCTTCGACGATCAACACGCGTGGCATGGATCTCCTCGGAACGTCGGGGACAGGATACCGGCGCCAGGATGTGGCTGCTGGTGACCATGGCCCACGCCGCCCCTCCCGTCACGGTGGGGGACGCGCGGGACATCGTGTTGGACGGTGTCCTCGATGAGGCGGCGTGGAGCGGCGCGGTGCCCGTGACCGACTTCGTGCGCTTCCGTCCCACCGCGGGCGGGCCGCCGCCGGGGCACACCGAGGTGCGCTTCCTCCAGGACGACCAGGCGTTCTACGTCGGGATCCGGGTCACGGACACCGACGACCCCGTGCGCGCCCGGGTCTCTCCTCGGGAGGACATCAACAGCGACGACCAGGTCGGCATCTACCTCGACACCTACCACGATCAGCGCAGCGGCTACGTCTTCTACCTCAACCCCCTGGGCATCCAGCAGGACATCCGCGTCAATGGCAGCAACGACTGGAGCGTGTCCTGGGACACGGTGCTGCGGAGCCGGGGGCGGGTGGACGAGGACGGTCGCGGCTTCACGATCGAGCTCGCCATCCCCTGGCGCAGCCTGAAGTTCCGCCCCGGCAGCGAGCAGACCTGGGGCGTGATGCTGACCCGCAAGGTGCCGGGTCTCGGCGCGAAGTACGCGTTCCCGGTGCTGCAGGAGGGGCACCCGGCGCTCTGGTCGCAGGAGGCCGAGCTGCGCGGCGTCCGCCCACCGCACGCCGGCAGCGGGCTCGAGCTCATCCCGTCGCTGCTGACGGGCCGGAGCTGGACGACGGACCCCACCACCGGTGCGCCCCCCGACCTGTCCGCCTGGGGCGGGGTGCCGTGGACGGAGACGGTGCGACCCTCCCTCGATCTGCGCTGGGGGGCCACGCCCGACCTCGGGCTGGCGGCCGCGATCAACCCCGACTTCTCGCAGGTCGAGGCCGACGTGGCCGACGTCCGGCTCAACCCACGGTTCGCGTTCCAGTTCGCGGAGCGCCGCCCGCTGTTCCTCGATGGCATCGACGCCTACGTCGATCGCCTGGACACGCTGTACACCCGCTCGATCGCCGATCCGCTGTACGGCGTGAAGGTGACGGGTCGCCAGGAGCGGGTGTCCGTCGGCATGCTTCACGCGCTGGACCGCAGTCCGCTCGGCTCCTTCCACGAGGACGGCGCGCCCGGCTTCGAGCAGCGAGACGACGTCGTCGCCGCCGACACCTTCGCCCGCTTTCGCCTCGACGCCTTCGAGTCCGGCCAGATCGGTCTGTCGATCGCCGACAAGCGCTTGCTCCCCGAGCCCGGTTCTGCCGCGGTGGGGGAGGGCCAGCTCGCCACCTACGACGGGTACGGGCTGGACGCCTCGCTGCCCGTGGGGGGCCGCTGGTCGGTGGACGGGTCGCTCCAGGGCTCCGGCGTCAACGGTCCCGAGGGCTCGCTCGCCGGGCTCGCCACGGAGCTCGTGGTGACGCGCGCTACGGGCGTGGGGACCGGGATGCAGGTCGCGGGCTCCTGGTTCGACGAAGGGTTCCGCCAGGAGCTGGGGTTCCGTAACTTCTCCGGGTTCGGCAAGGTGGGGGCCAGCCTGGATCACACGTTCGCCACGCGAGGGGCCATCCAGCTCGTGCGGCCGTCGGTCTACGCGCTGCGCCAGGAAGAGCTCGACGACGAGCACCAGACCGTGGTGGGCACGTCGGGCACGGTGGTGGCGGGGGCCAACTCGGCGTGGATCGAGGGCTCGGGCGGCGATCGGCGCTTCCAGGGCGTCACGTTGCCCCAGTGGTCCGTGGCCGGCGGGGTCGCGAGCCAGGCCGGGCGGACGCTGGAGCTCGACCTGTGGGGCTCGGGCGGGCAGAGCCTGGACTTCCGCACGCTGGGGTCTGCGTCCGACCTGTACGGGGAGGCGACGACCTCGCTGCGCGCCACCGTGGCGACACGGCTGGACCTCACCGCGAGCGCCGCTCGGCACGTCCCGCAGGGCTCGCCCGTCGAGACCGCCTGGTTCCAGCGCGCGCGGTTCACGTGGCAGTTCACCAGGCCGCTCGGGACGCGGTGGATCGTCCAGCACGACCTGGTGGAGGCGGCGGGCGATCGCGGGGAGGGCTTGCTCGTGAGCGCGCTGCTCACCTGGCTGAGCGTGCCGGGGACGGCGGCGTACCTCGGGTGGACCGAGCGCATCGACCTGATCGAGGGAAGCACCACGGATCGGTCCGTGTTCGTCAAGGCGTCGGTGCTCTTCAGGCCATAGAGGGGCGCTCGGGAGGAGACGATGCGTGCTGTGTTCGCGGTGGTGATGGGGTTGATGGTGAGCGCTCCGGCGTTCGCCGGCAAGGCCGAGCTGAGCCGGGTGCAGGAGGCGCTCGTGACGATCAGCCAGACCGAGGCCGAGTCGATGGCGATGATGATGGAGGCCATCGACGCCAGCGCGCCGCTGCCGATCAGCGACGAGGCCAAGGCCGGCTGGGCCGACGCGAAGAAGGTCCACAAGCAGGCGGCGAAGGCCTGGAAGAAGAAGGACTACCTCACGGCCTACGACCTGTTCACCCAGGCGGGCGATCTGGCCGAGCCCGCGTTCGGTGAGCTGCTGGTGATGGACGACCCGCCGCAGGCCGTGGTCGACGCCGGCGCTGCCCAGATCGAGTCGCTGTCGAAGATGGTGGCCGGGCTGGCGCGCGCGGTGGAGCAGCACGGCAGCGACGAGGCCAAGGCGAAGTACGCGACCGCGAAGGCCAGCTTCGACGAGGCCGAGAAGCTGTGGGCCGATCCCGCGACCCGTCGCGATGGCGCGAAGAAGTGCTGGGAGGCGACCAAGACGCTCAACGAGGCGATCCGTGTCGCCTGGGCGCAGAAGGCCGCCGCCGAGTAGGGTTCCGCTTCCTACGGTTGGTCGGCGAACTGCCGTTCGACCAACCGATGGTAGAGGCCATGGCGGGCGACGAGCTCGTCGTGGCTCCCCTGCTCGACGATGTGGCCGCGGTCGAGCACGAGCACCCGATCCGCGTCCCGCACGGTCGAGAGCCGGTGCGCGATGATCAGGGTCGTACGTCCCTTCATCAGGCGGTCCAGCGCCTCCTGGACCAGGTGCTCGGACTCCGTGTCGAGGGCGCTCGTCGCCTCGTCGAGCACGAGGACCTTCGGGTCCTTGAGCAGCGCGCGGGCGATGGCGATGCGCTGCTTCTGGCCGCCGGACAGCTGCACCCCGCGCTCACCCACTCGGGTCTCCACCCCCTCGGGGAAGCCTTCCACGAAGGTGGTCGCGTTGGCGGCGTCGAGCGCGGCGCGAAGCTCCTCGTCGGTCGCGCCGGGGCGTCCGTAGCGGACGTTCTCGGCGATCGTGGTGGCGAAGAGCACGGGCTCCTGGCTGACGGCGCCCACCTGCTCGCGGATCCAGTGCGGATCGAGCTCTGCGAGGTCCGTCCCGTCGAGCCGGACCACGCCCTCGTCGGGGTCGTAGAACCGCGCGACCAGCGACGCGATGGTGGACTTGCCGGAGCCCGACGGTCCGACGAGCGCGACCACCTCCCCGGGCTCGATGGTCACGTCGACGCCGTCCAGGACGCGCACGTCGGGGCGGCTCGGGTAGTGGAAGACCACCCGCTCCAGGCGGACCTCGCCCCGCACGAGCTCGAGGCGCCGCGTGGCCGTACCCTCCAGCGCCGGCTGGCGGTCCAGCAGCTCGAAGACGCGCGAGGAGGCGCCGACGGCCTTCATGAAGTCGGCATACAGCCCCGACAGCGCGCCGATCGAGAACGCGACGGTCAGGGTGTACATGACGAAGGCGGTGAGCTCGCCCACCGTCATCGCACCCCGCGTGACGAGGGTGCCGCCGTACCAGACGACCAGCGCGATCGCGGCATAGCCGGCGAAGCCCGCGCCCCCGCTGAACATGCCCATGAGCAGGGCGCGGCGCGAGGCGAGGCGGAAGCTCTCCTGGACCGCGTCCTCGTACCGCTGCACCTCGTTCTTCTCGCGAGCGAAGCTGCGCACGGTGCGGAGCCCGCCGATGGTCTCCTCCGCGACCTCGGTGCTGCGGGCCAGCGCGTCCTGCACCTCGCCCGACAGCTTGCGGAGCGCGCGGCCGTAGATCGCGGCGCCGACGGCGACCAGCGGCACGACCAGCATCGCGAGCGCGGTGAGCTGCGGGCTCTTCCAGAACAGCATCGCGACCCCGCCGATCGCGCCCGCGCCGAAGCGCAGTCCCATCGAGACGTTGACGGTGACGGTGTTCTGCAGGACCGTCGTGTCGCTCGACAGGCGGCTCGTGAGCTCGCCCGTCCGGGTCGTGTCGAAGAAGGCGGTGTCCTGACCGAGGATCGCCCGGTACAGGTCGGCGCGGAGCCGGGTCACGACCCGCTCGCCGGACACGGTGAACAGCCAGGCGCGCAGCATGGTGAACACCGACTGGAGCAGGAAGAGCACGATGAGGCCGAGCGCCAGGGTGTTCAGGTCCCACCCGGGCGTGCTGCCACCGATCGCGTCGACCATCGCCTGGACCGCCAGCGGATAGGTCAGGTTGATCGCTGATCCGAGGATGAGGGCAACAGTCCCCAGAGCCAGGGTGGGCAGCTCCGGACGCGCCAGCGCCAGGATGCGGCGCGTCGTCGACGGCTGCACGGGACCTCCAGACGGGGCATTGTGTTGTCACCGCGCGCCCGGCGCCAACCACCGGGTCGGGGAGGTGCCGTGGATCCGTTGACGATGGGCATTGCCGGCGCAGTCCTGATCGGCCTGCTGGTGATCGGCGCGAGCGTCACGTGGTGGATGATCCGCACCACGGTCAACATGGTGAAGCGCATGATCGCCCTGGCCTTCGCGATGGCGATCGCGGGCGCCCTGCTCCTCGTCGCGCTGGCGGCCTTCGTCTACCAGTAGGAGCCCTGGGTCCCTCCGTGCCGGTGCCCGTGCCCATGGCCATGCCCGTGCCCGTGCCCGTGCCCGTGCCCGTGCCCGTGCCCGTGCCCGTGCCCGTGCCCGATAGCGGCGCTTGCACCAGGGCCAACGCTCGGTGATTGGCTGATCGGGAGGCTGACGAGTACGGCGCGGGTGCTAGACCCGGAGGCCCTCGGTCGTGACCAGCCGGTCCCGCCAAGGCTCGAGGGCCGCCGCGACCTCGCCGTCGAGGAACTCGCGGACCTGCTCGGGCGCACGACCGACGTACGCCCGCGGATCGAGGAGCCCGTCGAGGTCGTCCTTCACCGCGTCGAAGGCCGGGTCGGCACGGAGGCGGTCGAGCAGGTCGTTGCTGCCCCCCTCCTCCTTGATGCGGCGGGCGGCGTCCTGGGCGTGCACGCGGATGCGCTCGTGCAGCGTCTGGCGATCGCCGCCGCGCTTCACCAGCGCCATCAGGACGTTCTCGGTCGCCATGAACGGCAGCTCCTCGCGCAGCCGGCGCTCGATCACCGCCGGGTACACCACGAGCCCGTCCACGACCTCCATCAGCGCCTCGAGCACCGCGTCTGCCGTGAGGAAGGCCTCCGCGAGCACCAGGCGGCGGCTGCTGCTGTCGTCCAGCGTCCGCTCCATCCACTGCACCGCGGCGGTGTGCGCCGTCTCCGCCGGGAGGGTGGTGAGGTGACGCGCGAGGCCGCAGATGCGCTCGCTGCGCATGGGGTTGCGCTTGTACGCCATCGCGGAGCTGCCGATCTGCTTCTTGCCGAAGGGCTCCTCGACCTCCTTGAGGTGCGCGAGCAGGCGCAGATCCGTCGCGATCTTGTGCGCCGTCACGCCGAAGCTCCCGAGCACCGCGAGCACCTCGTGGTCCGCCTTGCGCGGGTACGTCTGGCCCGTGACCGCCCAGGTGCGCTCGAAGCCGAAGGCCGCCGCCACCCGCCGGTCCAGCTCGCGGACCTTGTCGTGGTCCCCCTCGAACAGCTCGAGGAAGGAGGCCTGCGTCCCGGTGGTGCCCTTCACGCCGCGGAAGCGGACCTCGGCGCGTGCGCGCTCGATCGCCGCCAGATCGATCACGAGGTCCTGCAGCCACAGGCAGGCCCGCTTGCCGACCGTGGTGGGCTGCGCCGGCTGGAAGTGCGTGAACCCCAGCGTCGGCTGCTGCGCCCAGCGCTCCGCGAACGCCGCGAGCCGTGCCACCACCGTCGCGAGCTTGGGGAGGAGCAGGTCCAGCGACGCGCGCACCGACACGAGATCGGCGTTGTCGCCGACGTAGCAGGAGGTCGCGCCGAGGTGCACGATCGGGCGGGCGAGGGGAGCCACGTCGCCCAGCGCGTGGACGTGCGCCATCACGTCGTGCCGCAGCTCGCGCTCGTACGCCGCAGCGGCCTCGTAGTCGATGTCGTCGAGGTGCTCGCGCAGCTCGGCCAGCGCCGCGTCGGAGATGGGGAGCCCCAGCGCCTGCTCCGCCTCCGCGAGCGCGAGCCAGAGGCGGCGCCAGGTGCCGAACTTGTGGTCGTCGCTCCACAGGCGGGCCATCGCGGCCGTCGCCCACCGCCGCGGCAGCGGGCTCTCCCAAACCGGTCGCGACACGGGAGCTACTGCAGGTTGCGCTTGGCGCAGGCGGCGCTGTTGCCGTGCTCACAAGCGAGGTTGTACAGGTACTCGATCTCGCCCTCGCGCGCCTGGACGCGCTCGGTCTCCATCAGCAGGCCCGCCTCGTAGCAGCCCCGGGTGGGGTCGATGCTGCACGTCTTCTGGAAGTAGACGGCGGCCTGCTGGTCATCGGCGCCCGGCCAGGCCTTCTGCTCGTGGAGGGTGGCGAGCTCGAAGCAGCCCTGGCGGGCGTCGAGCTTGCAGGCCCGCTCGTACAGCTCGGCCGCGTTGGCCACGTCCTCCTTCTTCTTGCTCTCGGCCGCGAGGTTGCCGCCGTTCACGCAGCCCTGCGCGAACTTGGCGTCGCAGGCGCGGAGGTAGAGCTGGGCGGCCTTCTCCGGGTCCGACTTCGGGGGCTCGACGCCGATGCCCTCGCGGTACGCCGTGCCCAGCGCGTCGCACGCCGAGGCCAGCGGGTGGGCGCCATCCTCGGGGGTGCTCGCGGCGTCGACCTTCTCGCAGGCGCCGGAGAACAGGACCGCGGCGCGCTCCGGCTGGGCCTTGAGCCCGTCCTTGTCCTTGTACAGCAGCAGGCCCTGCTCGACGCAGGCCACCGGCAGGTCGCCCTTGCACGCGATCTCGAAGAGCTCCGAGGCGCGGTGCAGGTCGCGCGGACCGCCCTTCGCGTCGCGCACCAGGCGACCGAGCTCCATGCAGGACTGCGCGTGGTGGATGTTCATGCACGCGGAGGAGAACGCACGCCGGGCCTCGTCGTACCGCGGGCGGGCAGCGTTGGAGGCGGACACGCCTTCCTTGTAGCAGGCCTCCATGTTGCCCCCCGCACAGGTGAGGAGCGCTTCGGCCGCGGAGTTGTCGCAGCCGGAGAGGGCGAGCAGGGACAGGAGCATGGGTCCTCCAGGTGGGGTCTGCTACCTCGTCGCAGGACGAGCGGCGACCCGGTCAATCGAAGAAGACCCCCTGTACGCCGAACCACCCGGCGGCCAGGGGACGAACCACGGACCACCACACGAGCGCGCCGACGATCAGCAGCCCGGAGAGCTGCACGCCCCAGGTGGCCCACCAGCGGGGGTCGGCGGCGCGCGAGGTCGGGACGTCGCGCAACGCGTCGACGACCAGCCCGTGCGGTGAGGTGCGGAGGCGGGCGAGGGCGAAGCTCGGGCCGCGTGTGCTCGCCGAGCGCGCCAGGCGGCCGTCCAGGCGAGCGGGCACGTGGACCCCGTCGGCGAACACGGCGAAGCCACCCTGCGCCGCCTGGAGCTGGATGCGCGTCCACGAACCGTCGCCGGCCGCCTGCTCGAACGGCACCTCGGCGACGTGCTCGAGCGGGGGGCCGAGGCTCGGGAGCAGGGAGACCACGAGGCCGCGACCGCGGGCCGCGAAGCCGGCGAGGCCCCACCCCTCCCACAGCGCGACCACGACCGTGCCGAGCGCCGCACCGCCGACGGCCACCTGCCCGACGGCGAGCAGGCCGAAGGCGAACTGCCCCACGGCGATCGCGCCCCAGGCGGTCTGCCCCACGGCGATCACCCCCGTCGCCACGCGGCCCACGGCGATGATCCCGTGAGCGTCGTCCCCGACATCCAGCCAGCGCATCCGCGACAGCATACGCTGTGCGGCCATGAAGGTCTGCGGCCAGTGCGGGGTGAGGCGGGGGCCGAGGCAGCGGTCCTGCGACGGATGCGGGAGCAGCCTCGCGCCCCTCGAGCGTTCCCTCCCCGAGGACCTCCGTTGCGTCGCCGTCCGGCTGGAGCTGCGCTGCACGGCCTGTGATCGCTGGACGCCGGTGGACGGTCCGCCCACCGGCTGGACCGCAGGCGCCGCGCAGGTGGCGTGCGCGCGCTGCGGGGTGAGCACCGCCATGTCCGAGGAGCACTGGCGCTCGGTGCTCGAGGCCGCGCACGGTGTGGCCGACCTGCTCGCCCCCGACCCGGAGGGCGCTTCGGTCTCCCCGGTGGCGATCGACGCGATCAACCCCTTCGCCTCGGAGGGCGCCATCCGCGGCTCGGTGCAGCTCGCTCCGCTCGCCGTCGAAGGTCTGGTGGGGTTCCTCCCGAACGACCTGCGCGCGTGGATGGCGCCGGGCGTCCTCCTGTCCCCCGAGGACCGCCAGCCGGTGGGCTTCGAGGTGCGCGAGGAGATGCTCCGCACGAACGACGCCTCCGGTGTGCGGCGGTACGCCATCGATCGGCGCTGTGTCGAGCTGCACCCGTCGCTGCTCGGCGCCGTGTCGGACGAGGTCGAGCGCGATCGGGAGGGGACGGTCGCGGTGATCGGCGCCGAGCAGGTGGTGTGCGGGAGCTGCCGGGCGCGGTTCGTGCTCGACGGCTCCGAGCACCGGGTGCGCTGCTCGCGCTGCGGCGAACTCAACCAGATCACCGCGGCGGTCCGTCACGCGGCTCAGGGCGAGCCGCGGCCCGACACCTGGTGGCTCGTGTTCCGCGGGCCGTCCGGGTACCGCCGGCGCCTGGAGGGCCATGGCGCGCCGATGCAGCCCCAGGAGGAGCGCGTGTGGGCGCCCACACCGCACCGTGATCGCGTGGCGCAGGAGCGCCTCCTCCAGACGGCGTGGGCGCTCGGGGTCCCGCTGGTGGCGCTCGGCTTCGCGGGCGTGCTGTCGGTGCTGGTCGCCCTGCTCCGGGGTTAGGCCCGGAGGGCGGCCGTCCAGCTCGGGACCGCTGCGTCGAGGAAGCCGTCGCTGTCGCCGGAGAGGTGACGGCGGCGCAGGTCGAGCTTGGCCGCGGCATACGCCTCGCGCGGGAGGGCGGCCCGCTCGGCGAGCAGCTCGAGCGCGCGCTCTTCGGCGCGATCCGGCGCGACCACCTCGTCCAGCAGACCCAGCGCGCGTGCTCCGCCCACGTCGTACCGCCGGGCGCCGAGGAGGATCTCCTCGATGGCGGCGGGCTGCAGGCGCGCGCGGAGGATGTCGAACACGAAGGGCGGGTACCGCAGCCCGATGGCGACGCCCGTCATGCCGATCCGCGTCTCCGCACGATCGGAGGCCACCCGCACGTCGCAGGCCTGGACCACGAGGCACCCGCCCGCCACCGCGTGACCGTTGACCCAGGCGACGGTGGGGGCGGGGTGGAGGAACAGGGCCAGCGTGACGCGCTCGATCGTGGCGAGCAGATCGCGGACGCCTGCCGCGTCCATCCGGCGCAGCGCCTGCAGATCGAGCCCCGCCGAGAACGCACCGTCCGCGCCCGTCACCAGGAGCGGCTGCGCCCCCGCGGCGCGCACCTGCTCCTCGAGCTGCAGGAGCATGGGGACGGACATGGTGTTGGGTCCGCGACCCTCGAGGACGATTCGGATCACGGTCCCGCCGTCACAGGTTCAGGAAGAAGCTGCCGACGGTGAAGTACAGGATCAGGCCGGACACGTCCACCAGCGTGGCCACGAACGGCGCCGAGGCACTCGCCGGGTCGAAGCCCGCACGTCGGATCGCGAACGGCAGCATCGAGCCCACGATCGTGCCCCACGTCACGACGCCGACCAGGCTCACCGACACGGTCGCGCCCACTCCCAGCCACTCGGCTCCGTAGCTCCCGAACAGCGTCTGTCCCACGACGATGCGCACCAGCCCGAGCGTGGCGAGGATCGCGCCCAGCACGAGACCGGCGAGCAGCTCGCGGCGCACGACGCGGACCCAGTCGCCGAGCCCCACCTCGCCGAGCGCCATCGACCGGATGATGAGCGTGGAGGCCTGCGAGCCGGTGTTGCCCCCGCTGCTGATGATGAGGGGCACGAACAGGGCGAGCACGACCGCCTTGGCGATGTCGTCCTCGTACCGGGCCATGGCGTTCGTCGTCAGCATCTCGCCGACGAACAGGATGGTCAGCCAGCCCGCGCGCTTCTGCACCATCTCGAGGAGCGAGGCGCGGAAGTAGGGGCTCTCGAGCGCCTCCATGCCGCCGAGCTTCTGGATGTCCTCGGTGGCCTCGCTCCGGAGCACGTCGACGATGTCGTCGACCGTGACGATGCCCTTCATGCGGCCCTGGCCGTCGACGACGGGCACGGCGTGCAGGTCGTGGCGGGCGATCACCTTCGCGACGGCCTCCTGGTCCATCGTCTCGGGGACCGTGACCACCTTGGTCCGCATGACCTGGGAGATCGGCCCCTCGGGGGCGGTGAACAGGTCGCGGAAGGAGACGACGCCCATCAGCCGCTGATCGGTGCCGAGGACATAGGCGCAGTAGATGGTCTCGGTCTTCTCGCGCGCCTGGCGCTGGAGGTACCGCAGGGCCTCGTTGACGGTCATGTCCGGGCGCAGGCGGGCGAAGCGCGGGGTCATCAGGCCGGCCGCGTCGTCCTCGGCGTACGCCAGCAGGGCCCGGACCTCGCCGCGGGTGACCGGGTCGAGCAGCTCGAGGAACGGCTCGCGCTGGTCGGCGTCGAGCTCCTGGATGAGGTCCGCCGCGTCGTCGGGCGGGAGCAGGCGGAACCACACCCGGCGCTCGGGTGCCTCCATCGCCAGCAGCACCGCGGCCTGCTCCGGCGCGGGCAGCGTGATGAACAGGTCGTGCGTGAACACGCGGTCGCCGTGACGGAACACGTCCACGCGGTCCAGCGTGGACAGGCCCGGCCAGGAGGCCCGCAGCTCGGCAGGGGTCAGGGTCAGCGTCATGGTGGCTCCTCGGCTCGCGAGGACCACCGGTCTCTCGGAGCGTCAGAAGGAACGGGGACTTCGTGGTCGGCCGTCGCTCACTGGGTTCTCCGGGAAGTGCGGGCACACCACGCGCCCGCTGCACGCAGCGCAGGTAACGCGGGAGGCTCGGCGGGGCTACGGGACGGGGTCGCCCTCGTGATGCTCCTCGAGATCCTGGACCTCGCGGTACGCCTTCTGGATGTCGCGCTCCGCCCGCCGCGTCGGGCCGCCGAACTTGTAGGACAGCTCGAAGGCCTGGAGCAGCCATGCGAGGGACGCCGGGTTGAACGCCGGCTCGTCGATGACCGGGTCCGTACCCCCGCCGGTGATCGTCGTCGGCACCTCGGGCGTGCCGCCCGTGGACGTCCAGCCGATGCCCACCCGCAGCTCGACGTGCTTCCAGGACGCCATGTACCCGCCGGCCACCGAGAGGCTGTCCTGCGGTGGGATGAAGGTCTCGTACCCGAGGGTCCCGAACGAGGTCCCCCCGCTGATCCCGGGGATGCTCGCCTCGGTGCGTCCGCGGACCACGCCATAGAACGGGTACCGCGCCCACACGAACACGCTGTCGCGCCGGTTGAAGCGGACGTCGGTCGCGAGGTTCGTGATCAGCAGGTCGGCGTTGACGCCGATGCCCACGTCCGCGGTCAGCGTGAGGTCCGACGGGAAGAGCTCGAGCGGGAGCTCGTCGAAGTGGATCTCGCCCTGCGCGCTCGGGCGCGCCCAGTAGAGCTGGCCGTGGACGGTCACGGGGGAGGCGACGCGCAGCGAGGCCGTCGCGCCGGCCGCGAAGTACGACGCGCTCGCGGTCCCGTCGAAGTCCTCCGCCAGGGCCGAGACCACGCCCGTCAGCGGCACGGTGTAGAAGTGGCCCAGGACGCCGGCGTCCAGCGGGCCGCGACGGCCGAGGTTCAGCTTCCCGCTGACGTTGAACACGCCGACCACGTCCAGCAGCGGCGCCGTGCCGACCTGCAGCCCGGGGAGCACGCCCGTGGTGATCGAGCCGATGCCGATCTTCGTCTCGCCCCACTCGAGCGTGTACGCGCTGTACGACGTGGTGTTGCCGTAGGGGTTCTGGGGGAAGTGGTGGTGCTTGGGTGCCAGGTGGCGCTCGGTGCTCGCGTCCAGCGGCTCGTCGAGGACGGTCACGTCGGACGCGCCGGGGAACAGCGGATCGACCTGCTTCGCCACGAGGTTCGGCGCCTCGAGGGCGACGTGCACCGCCCCCGCGCTGCGAGCGATCTCGACCGCCCGGGTCACCGCCTGGTAGGGCGCGCGCGGGTCGCTGCGGACCACGATCCGCAGGTCCGGCGTCGCCGCGAGATCCTCGCGCAGGTGCTCCTCGAGGTCCGCCGGGTCGAGCAGCACGTCCTCGAACGTCCAGGCGCCGTCCTGACGGACGTACAGCGTCGCGTCCCTCGGCCCCGCCACCTGTCCCACGAGCTCGATCGCGTCGGGCTCCTGCGCCCACGCCGCCGCCACCCAGAGCATCCCTGCCTCCCGAGGAGGCCGAAGCTACCCCGTCAGCGGCCCAGGTGGACGCCGAAACCCGTCGAACCGGAGAATCCGGTCCAGTCGCCAGCGCTCTCGAAGCGAGCGTCCACCTCGAGGAAGTAGCGGGGGACGACGTAGTAGCGGAGGCCGCCGCCGCCCGCGAGCGTCGTGCGCGTGACGAGCACCCGATCCGCGCCGTCCAGGCTGGGCGCGCGGCCGTGGCGGGCACCGAGCGCGAGCAGGACGTAGGGACGCCAGCGCTCGCCCTCGCCGGCCACGATCACCCGCGACCCGGCGTTCAGGTCCCAGCGCCCGTCCGTCCCCCAGGTGTAGCCCACGCGGTCGAGCCCGATGGACAGGCCCTTGGCGAGCATCAGGTCCCCGGACATCCCGACGTGCGTGGGCCAGTCGCCCCCGCCTTGCACCGCCGACAGCGACAGCTGGCCGCCGAGCCTCGGGCGGTGCTCCTCGCGGCGGTGGACGTTGTACGTCGCGTCTGCGACCGCCGCCCCCCACACGCCCGCGCCCAGCATGGGCCAGAAGGCCGTCGCGATCTGGTCGTCGGTCGGGTTCCACACGAGGCCGGCGAGCAGGCCGCTCGTCGCGCCGAAGTAGGCCAGGCCCTTCCAGACCTGCTGGTTGTAGATCTGACCCGCGCCCGGGATCACGAGGGACGCGCTGCCCGCAAGCGCCGGGGAGCTGCCCAGCCGCTGGTCCTCCTTCCAGGCCCGGCTGGCGTCGATGAGCTCGGAGACCCGCGGATCACCGATCCCCCGTGCGGTGCCGCCCTGCAGCGTCGGCGAGCCCCACTGCTCGACGCGGAAGCGCGCGCCCTCGGAGATGCCGAAGGTCGCCTCGTAGGTCGCGTCGTCGTAGCGCCGACGCACGAGGTAGCGCCCGGGCGGCACGGCGATCGACATCTCGTGGTCGGGCGTCTTGTGGAACTCGGCGAGCTCGGCCTTGTCGGGCAGGCGGAACACCGCGATCTGCCCCGCGTCGTGCTCCTGGAGCACCAGCAGCGCGCTCGCGTTGCGGACGTCGGTGAGCGGCACCATCGAGGAGCCGGCGAGGTCGAACTTGAAGCTCGGGTGCTGGGCGCCCGCGTCCGTGCGACCCGTGGCCTCGACCACCCGGTCCTGCGTGTACCGCTGGAGCTCGGTGAGGTCGACGACGCCGTCTCCGGTGTCCGCGGCGCCCCGCATCCCGCTCACCAGGTAGTGCGTGAAGAAGCCGCCGCGCAGCGACTCGGACTCCTGCGCGAGCTCGTCCTCCGCGGAGGCCGTCAGCCAGGCCTCGCCCTCGGCCACGCCGTCGTCGACGCCGAGGATGGACTCCGTCACCACGGCGCCCTTGAGCCGCGTGATGGTCCCCGACCGGCAGGCGTCGAGCACGCCCACGCGGACGTTCGCATCCACCGAGCGCAGGTCGTGCTTGAGCCCCTCGAAGAAGTACCGGTCGTCGCCCAGGCGCAGCCCCGAGGCGTCGGCGTGCCCCGAGTAGTAGAAGAGGAACAGGTCGTCGTCGTACTTCTCGGCGATCGCCGCGTGGGCGGCCAGGGCCTCGCGCAGCTGCTCCTCGCTGGGGCGATAGAGCACCGTCACCAGCTCCTCGTCGAAGTCGCCGAGCTCGACCAGCACCTCGCCCATCCGCTGGGCGTCCGACTCGGCGTAGTGGAGCGGCTCGAGGACGCCGCCCCCGTCGTTGGCGCCCACCACCACCGCGTGCCGGACCTGGCCGGCGCTCGCGGTCGCGACGAGCAGGGGCAGGATCACCGGCGACCTCCTCCCTCGCGCTTTCGCAGGACGACGTGCCCCACGCGCGCGCCGTGGACGGCGCCGGCCACCGCTTCCTTCACCTCGTCCTCGGACAGCGCACGGTCCGACCCGACGACGAACAGCTCCTGCGAGCCCGGCGTGTCGTCGAGCGTGAGCGCGAAGGGGGCCCGCACCAGGCCGATGCCGGTGGGCGCGTTGGTGGTGTAGACCTCGATGCGACCCGAGCCGTCGCGACCCGCGAGCGCGATCGCGGAGGCGCCGTGCGGATCGTAGACCAGCTGGATCCGATCGCCCGAGCCGACGGGCTCGCCCTCGCGCAGCGGGCGGGTCCCCTCCGGCCGCTTGACCCACACCTCGACCGCGGGCAGCTCGCCCTTGGGCCGTGCGGTGGCGACCTCGGGCGAGGTCACGCCGTCCGTGCGGACCTCGCGCACCACCAGGGACAGGCTGGCGGCGGCGAGCAGCGCGCCCGCGAGCGGGAGCCAGTCGCGCCACCACGAGCGGACCGGCGCTGCCGTGGCGCCGATCGCGCGGATCGCGTCGGGGACCGGAGCGGCGACGAACGCGGCCCGCTCGGCCTCCTGCGCCCGCAGCCGCGACGAGCAGGTCTCGCAGGCCGCGAGGTGCTCGTTCGCGCGCAGCAGGGCGTCGCCGCGCAGCTCGCCGTAGCGGAGCTGGTGCAGGACGAGGGTGTTGAGGTGGCTCATGAGCCCTCCAGCCCGGGGAGGCGGCCCCGGACCTTCTCGCGGAACACGGCGATGCGCTTGCGGACGGCGGCCCCCGAGATGCCGAGCATCTCGCCGACCTCGTCGTGGGTCATGCCGTCGATGTGGTGGTAGACGAGCGCCGCGCGGGTGCGCTCGTCCTCCTCCTCGACCAGCAGGTTCAGGAGCTGGCGCGCTTCGATCTCGGAGACCAACGCGTCGCGAGGCCCCGCCAGCTGCGGCGTCTCGTCCACCAGCTCCTCGGGGTGACGCCGCCGCGTGCGGAGGCGGTTGAGGCAGGTCGAGGTGGTGATCTTGAACAGCCAGGTGGTCGGGCTGGCCTCGCCCCGGAAGGAGTCCCGGTACCGCCACAGCCGCAGGAACACCTCCTGGGTGGCCTCGGCGGCGTCCTGCTCGCTGCGGAGCAGGCTGCGGCAGCGTCCCTGGACCAGATCGCCGTAGCGCCGGTACAGGGCCTCGATGTCCAGCGACTCCATGCGCGACGCCCTGGCGTCGGCGGTAGCGCTGCGGCTGGTCCGGGTCAACACCATCGGCGGGGGGTCAGGGACAGCCGGTGTCGGTCGTGCCGGTGGTGCCGGTGTCCGTCGTGCCGCTGGTGGTGCCGCCGGTGTCGGTCGTGGTGCCCGGGTCCTCGATGGTGAACGGCTGCTCGAGGAGCCAGCCCTGACCGTCGGTGGTGGTCACGAAGACCTGCACGTCGCCGGGGACCGCGTCGGACGCGACGTTCAGCAGCAGCACGAGCTCGTCGTCGCGCTCCAGCACGTCGAGGACGGACACGTCGCGCCCGAAGCCGACCTCCTGGACCGACGACAGGTCGAACGCGCCGACCGAGATCAGCGAGGAGAGCAGCGACTCCCCGGGCAGCCCGCTCGACACGGTCAGCTCGAGCTCGCTGGTCAGCGTGGGGCCGGGATCCGTGGTCTCGGTGGTGGTGTCCGTGGTCTCCGTGTCGGTCCACGTCCAGGTGGTGCCGCAGTCCTCACAGGACTCCGTGACCCAGTGCTCCTCGTAGATGATGCAGCCCTGGGCGAGAAGCCCGGCGGCGACGAGCAGATGAGCGGCGCGGTGCATGGTGTTCCTCCGTCGGACGTGTCCTGTCCGACGTTGGGACACCGGGGGGCGCGATCCCCGCTACTTGCGATCGCCGAATCCCTGTCGCACCGGGATGCCATCGATGTCCTCGATGACCTCCTGCTGCGCCGGGCCGTCCACGATGCGCTCGACGAGCAGGGCGCTGATCAGCATGAAGACGCCCGCACCCATGAAGACCACGAAGATCACCACCGCCACCGCCGGGAACAGCCAACGCGGGATCTCGCGCGGACGCGCCCGCTCGACCTCCTCGGGCTTGCGGGCCACCCGGCGGATGTCGGGGATCGGCGTCATCTTCCCGCGAGGACCCTGCGCCCGCATGTCCGTCGGCGCCTTCGACCGCGCGTGCGGCGGGGGCGTCATGTGGGCGTCGGTGTCCGTGTTGGGGCCGTAACCGGCCTCGGAGTACCCGCGGTCGGCGCCCTCGATCTTGTAGCCCGTGGGCTTGGAGGAAGGGGCCCGGCTCATGAGGGGCATCGTACCCCATGCCGACGAGATCGTGGGCGGACATCGGTTACCGTTGGCCGATGATCACCCTCCTCGCGGGCGTCGCCGCCGCTCAACAGGTGTCGTTCGAGGCCGTGACCCGCGTCCAGGTCGGCCAGGATCCGAGCCTCACCGTGTCGGCCCACGCCCCGGGGAAGCTCTCGGTGGACGTGGCCTGCGGGGATCGGCACTTCACCTGGTCGGGAGGCGTCGCCGACGGGTTCACCCACCGCGTCGCGCTGGCCGGACTCCCGCTCGGGCAGACCCCGTGCGCGGGCTCGGCTCGGCTCGATGCACCCGACGGAGCCTGGGCGGAGACGCCGCTGTCCTTCACGGTCGCCGTGCTCCCGCCCATCGGCTGGACGGTCGGCGACCAGGACTGGGATCGCGAGCGGCGCCACCTCGTCGTGCACCCGGATCGCCCGCTGAAGGAGGTACGCGCGGTCGCGATCGGGGTCGGCGGGCAGGAGCTCGAGGTCGCCTACGCGGACCTCGGCGATCCCTCGGCACCCTCGCTGGACCTCGGCACCACCGACGAGATCGTGCAGATCCGCGTCACGGGCACCGATCCGGACGGGTTCACGTCGGAGCTGCTGCTGTCGCCCTGGTTCTATGCGATCCCCCACGAGGACGTCGTGTTCGCCTCGGGCTCCGCGGAGATCACCGCCGCGGAGGCCCCCAAGCTCGAGAAGTGCTGGGCCGACGTCCAGCGCGTCGTCGCCACCTACGGCAGCCTCGTCCCCATCCGGCTGTACGTCGCCGGGTACACGGACACCGTCGGGACCGAGGCGAGCAACCTCGAGCTGTCCCGCCGCCGCGCGAAGGCCATCGCGACCTGGTTCCGCTCCCGCGGGTTCGCCGGCGAGGTCGCCTGGCAGGGCTTCGGCGAGGAGGTGCTCGCCGTCCCCACCAAGGACGAGACGGACGCCCCGGCCAATCGCCGGGCGGTCTACGTCCTGGCCGCACAGGATCCACCGATCGGTCGCGATCTGCCACGGTCCGACTGGAGCAGGTGACCTCCCGGGCCCGAGCAGATACGGGGGGCGGCGTGCCGGAGGGGAGCGTGGACGAGGTCGCGGAAGCCCGGAGCGAGCAGGAGCTGAGGGCGATCCTGAAGCGCGCCACCGGCCCGATGGAGGCGCTGGTCGCCGGGCTCCGGCTCAGCGCGAAGAGCGCGAAGGTGGGCATCCCGCTGACGCTCGCGGTCGGCATCGTCTCCGGGGTGGGCGCGAACACGCTGGTCGGCCTCTCCGACTGGGCGATGACCGCGCCGGCGGCGAGCACGGAGCTCGGGTCGCAGATCGGGCTCGGTGTCGCGGGCTTCTGCCTCCTGTACGGCCTGCTGCAGTTCCCCAAGCGGGCGACCGCGTCGCGGGCGAGCTGGTGGCCGACGCTGCTGGCCGCGCCGGCGCTGCTGGTCGCGATCTCGCTGATGGTCGCGGGCTCCGGCCAGGCGCGGCAGATGGGCCCCGTCGTGGGGCAGCTGCTGGTCATGGGCTGGATGCTCCTGTGGGGCTCCTTCGGGGGCGCGGCGGCGGCGGTCGGCTGGGTCCTCGCCGGCAAGGCGGCCATGGACGGCAAGCCCTTCTCGCTGGTCGAGGCCCTCGAGGCCGTGCCGCGGCGCCTGCTGGACGTGGCCGGTGCGCACGGCGCCCGGGTGCACGCGGTGACCATCGGCATGCAGGTGCTGCTGCCCGGCATCCTCTACGCGCTGCAGCTCGCCTTCGTCGACATGATCGCGGTGCTCGACCCGGAGCGTCCCTCGCTGCGTCGGTCCGGCCAGCTGACCTCGGGGATGCGCGGACGGATCTTCCGCCTGCTGCTCGTCGAGACCCTGGTGGGGCAGCTCGTGAGCTTCGGGATGTACATCGTCGGCCGTGGCGCCCTGACGAGCGAGATGCTGATCGAGGCGGGCACGACGTACCTGATGGATCCCTCCTCGGTGAGCTCCGGCACCCAGATCGCGATGGAGATCTTCTGGGCCTTCCTCACCTGGGTCACGACGCTGGCCCTGCTCGTGCTCTACGTCGAGCGCGAGGAGCAGGTGAAGGCCAAGACCGAGCTCAAGAAGCTCCAGCAGCAGGCCGCGGGGTGACGCTGCTCGACGCGGGGCCGGCGCTCGCTGCCGGTCGGGCGTGGAGCGGGCTGGGCGGAGACGCGCTGGCCTTTGTGCTCGCGACGGACGTGGCGCGCACCGGGCGCTGGGTGGTGGTGTGCGACGAGCAGGACCGCGCCGACCGGCTCCTGCGTGGGCTTCGGTTCTTCGGCGCCGAGCCCGAGCGCTTCCAGGCCTTCCCCGCGGACGACGGCCGGCCCTACGACGGCTTCTCCCCCGACGCCGGCCGGGTCCACCAGCGGCTCAAGACGCTCGAGCGGCTCGATCGGGGCGCCGACCTCGTGGTGGTCACGACGGCGCGCGCGCTGCTGCAGCGGGTGCCCGACGCTGCGACCCGCAAGGCGGGCACGCTCACGGTCGAGGTCGGGCAGCGCCTCGATCGCGACGACCTGGTGAGCTTCCTCACCGACGCCGGCTACCTCCACACGATCCGCGCCGACGACCCCGGTCGCTTCGTGGCCCGCGGCGATCTCGTCGACGTCTGGCCGACCGGGGGGCGCACGCCGATCCGGATCGAGCTGTTCGACGACGAGGTCGAGCGCCTGGTCCGCCTGAACCCGGACACCGGGCGACCGGACAAGACGGGCAAGCGGTTCACGATCCTGCCGGCGGCCGAGGAGCGCGTGGACGGACCCGCGCGGGACCGGGCGCTCGCCGAGCTCGGGCGCCTGATCGCGGCCTCGGGCGACGCGTCGCTGCAGGTGCGGCGGCGGACCTTCGTGGAGGAGCTGCGGGCCGGCGTACGCTTCTCGGCGCTGCAGGACTGGCTGCCCGCGCTGGTGGGGACGGTGGCGCCGCACGAGGCGTTCGCGGGCCTGCGCCGGCTGGTCGTCGGTCCCGGGGACGTGGAGGCGGCGCTGCGGGACGCGGAGGGCGACACCCGCCGGCGCTACGAGGCGCTCGAGCCGGAGGAGCGCCCGCTGGTGCCACCGTCCGAGCGGTACGTCGCCGCCGCGGAGGTGCTGGCGGCGCTCGATGGGGCCCACGAGGTCCACGAGCTCGGCTCGGATCGCGCCGTGGATCTCGGCGCCACCGGGACCGAGGAGCTGACGGTGCGGGGCGCGGATCTCGGACCGGTCGTGAGTCGCCTGCAGCAGCTCGCGGGGGGCGACGTCCGCGTGGGTCTGGTCGTCGAGGACGAGGCCCGCCGGGACCGGCTGGAGGAGATGCTCGCGCCCCACGGGGTCCACCCGGAGCGCGCCGATCGTCCCGACACGCTCGACGCGGGCGAGATCTCCGTGCTCGTCGGCGACCTGCCGCGGGGCTTCCTCGCGCCGGGCAGCGGCTGGGCCTTCGTGCCGGTGACCGCGCTGTTCGGGGCGCCCCGCCGGCAGGCGACGGCCGACCGCGCGCACGAGCTCTGGGAGTCCAGCGTCACCGCCGCGACCCAGCTCAAGGTCGACGATCCCGTCGTCCATCGGCTGCACGGGGTGGGGTTGTACAAGGGCCTCGTGCGGCTCGCGGTGCGCGACGGCGTCGAGCAGGACTTCGTGCGCCTCGAGTACCGCGACGGCGACCTGCTGTTCCTGCCCGTCGCCGCCCTCGAGCAGCTCTCGCGGTACACGGCGGCGTCCGCCGGCGCCCGTCCCGCGCTCGACAAGCTCGGCGGGCTCACCTTCGCGAAGAAGAAGGGGAAGGTCCGCGACCACCTGCTGTCCATGGCGCACGAGCTGCTCCGGCTCTATGCCCGACGCGAGCTCGCCGGACGCGATCCGCTGCCGCCTCCGGGTCCCCGCTACCGGGCGTTCGAGGCTCGCTTCCCGTACCGGGAGACGCCCGATCAGGCGCACGCGATCGACGCGGTCATGGACGACCTGACCCGCGGACACCCGATGGACCGGCTGGTCTGCGGCGACGTGGGCTTCGGCAAGACCGAGGTCGCGATGCGCGCGTCCATGCGGTTCGTGGAGGCGGGGCAGCAGGTGCTCGTGCTCTGCCCGACGACGGTGCTCGCCCACCAGCACTGGCGCACCTTCGTCCAGCGCTTCGAGGTCGACGCCGACGTGCGGGTCGGCATGCTCTCCCGGTTCACGTCGCCGGACGAGGAGGAGCGGGTGCTCGCGGGGCTCGCGGACGGCTCGGTCCAGATCGTGGTCGGCACGACCTCGGTCCTCGGTCGCCAGGTCCGCTTCCGCAAGCTCGGGCTCGCGGTGATCGACGAGGAGCACCGCTTCGGGGTGAAGCAGAAGGACCGCCTCAAGCGCATGCGGACCGAGGTGGACGTCCTGTCGCTGTCGGCCACGCCGATCCCGCGGTCGCTGCAGCTCGCGCTCTCGGGCGCCCGCGAGATGAGCCTGATCGCGACGCCGCCCCCCGATCGGCTGTCCGTGCGGACCCAGGTCGCGCGGTACACCGAGGCCCGCGTGCGGGACGCCATCGCCGCCGAGCTCGGCTGCGGCGGCCAGGTCTACTTCGTCCACAACCGCGTCGAGACGCTGCACAAGATGGCCGACGAGCTGCGGAGCTGGCTCCCCGAGGCACGGATGTCCGTGGGGCACGGCCAGATGGACGCCGCCGAGCTCGAGCGGGTGCTGGTCGACTTCGTGGAGGGGCGGAGCGACGTGCTCGTGTGCTCCACGATCGTCGAGTCCGGCGTCGACCTGCCCAACGTGAACACGATGATCGTGAACCGCGCCGATCAGCTCGGCCTGGCCCAGCTCTACCAGCTGCGGGGGCGGGTCGGGCGAGGGGACCGGCGCGCGACCTGCCTGCTGCTCACGCCCGAGCAGACGACGCCCGAGGCCCGCAAGCGGCTGCGCGTGCTGCTCGATCACCAGTCGCTCGGCTCGGGCTTCAAGATCGCCGCGGCCGACCTCGAGCTGCGCGGGGGCGGCAACCTCCTGGGCACGGCGCAGTCCGGTCACATCGACGAGATCGGGTACGAGACGTGGGTGGAGCTGCTGGAGGAGGCGGTGCACGCGGCCCGCGGTGATCTCGAGGCCGAGCGCATCGATCCGGAGGTCGAGGTGCCGGTGCGCGCCTTCCTCCCGGAGAACCTGCTGCCCGACACCGACGAGCGGCTCGCGTGGTACCGCCGGATCGGCGACTGCCGCACCGCGGCCGAGGTGGACCGGGTGATGGACGAGCTCGAGGGCGAGCTGCGCGAGCTCCCGGAGCCGGCGCGCAACCTCGGCGACCTGGTCGTCGCGCGCCTGGCCTGCCGCGAGCTCGGCATCGTGCGCTGCGCCTGGCACAAGGTCCGCGTCTCGCTCACGCTGCACGCGAAGGCCCCGCTGCTGAAGGCTCGCCGCCTGGAGCAGGTGCTCGAGCGGCACCCGAAGCGCTTCGAGCGCAAGTCGGAGCACGAGCTCGCGGTGCGGTTCACGCCGCAGGAGGGCGAGCGCCCGTTCCGCTACCTGCGGTGGGTGTTCACGCAGCTGCGGCGGACCGACGAGCCCACCGTGACCCGGAGGTCCTCGTGAAGCCGAGCCCCCTGCACGAGCCGCTGCTGGACGAGGACGTCCTTCGCCCCACGCACGTCGAGGTCGATCTGGACGCGCTCGAGCACAACCTGCGCGCGATCCGGGCGCGCGTGGGACCGAGCGAGGTGATGCCCATCCTCAAGGCCAACGCCTACGGGCACGGCCTCGTCCCGGTGGCCCGGCGGATGGAGGCGCTGGGCGTGCCGTGCATCGGGCTGGCCTTCCTCGAGGAGGGCATCCGCCTCCGCCGCGCCGGCGTCCGCACGCCGATCCTCGTGCTGGGCGGCGTGCTCGGCGACCAGATCCCGCTGTTCCTCCAGCACGACCTGATGCTGGCGGCCTCGTCCGTCGACAAGCTGCTGCTGATCGAGCAACACGCCGCCGAGCAGGGCATCCGCGCCCGGGTCCACCTCAAGGTCGACACCGGCATGGAGCGCATCGGCATCCACTGGTACCACGCGGACCGGCTGCTCGAGGCGAGCCTGCGGTGCGCTCACGTCGACGTCGTCGGCATCTTCAGCCACCTCGCCCAGTCCGACGAGCGCGACCCGAGCTTCACGCGGCTGCAGCTCGAGCGGTTCGAGGAGGTGCTGTCCTTCTACGAGAAGCGCTCGCTCCCCACGCCGACCCGCCACCTGGCGAACAGCGGCGCCATCCTCGGCCACCCGACGACCTGGCTCGACCAGGTGCGTCCCGGGCTGATCCTGTACGGGGTGTGGCCGTCGGACCTGCGCGTGGACCTCGACCTGCGCCCCGCGCTGCGCTGGGTCTCGCGGGTGGTGTACTTCAAGGTCGTGGAGCCGGGTGCGGGCGTCAGCTATGGCTCGACCTGGGCGCCCGAGCGTCAGACGCGCATCGTGACCATCCCGGTCGGGTACGGCGACGGATACCCGCGCTCGCTGTCCAACCGCGGCCAGGTGCTGATCCGGGGGAAGCGGTACCCGATCGTCGGCCGCGTCTGCATGGACCAGATCATGGTGGACATCGGCTGGGACAGCGCCTGGAACGGGGACGAGGTGGTCCTCCTGGGCACCGACGAGCACGGCCACCGCATCTCCACGGAGGAGATCGCCGACTGGGCCGGCACGATCCCCTGGGAGATCCTCACGAACATCAACACCCGCGTCCAGCGTGTGACGCGGGGCTGATCCGCGCGGCTACTGGGCCTCGACCACCGTGTCGCCACCCTGGAGCTTGGACTCGAGGGTGTACGTGATGAGGATGGTGGACAGCGCGTTCGGGATGTACGTGATGAACGACACGCTGTTCCGGGTGGGGTTGTACGTGTAGTCCCCGCTGACCCAGGCGCCGGTGTCGTCGAACTCCGCCGGGCTGAACTCGAGCAGCGCGCCCGTCACGTCCTCGACGTTGACCTGGATGGTGGACTCGACCGGCAGCTGCGACAGGAAGTACTCGCGCTTCAGGCCGCTCGCCTGGATGCCGAGCCGCTCGAGCACGTCCGACCAGTCCTCGCTCTGGATGTCCCAGATGATGCCGCCGATCTGGTTCGTGACGCCCATGTACGCCGTGCCGGCGTCGAAGCCGGACATCGTCACGATGCAGGAGAAGGACCGCATGTCCGTCTCGCGCTTCAGCCCGTCGTACCAGTCGATGTACTCCGGCTGGGTGATGAGCGAGGTCTGGGTCTGATCGCGCTCGTCGCTGATGACGATCGTGTTGATCGAGGCCTCGTCGCGGTAGAACCCGGCGTTGAACGTGTCCCGGTTCTCCTCGAGCGCCAGGAAGGACGCTCCGAGGCCCTTCTCCGTGCCCGACCCGAACGTCCCGAGGGTCGCCATCATCTGGAAGACGGTGATCGGGGAGGCGGTGTCGATGTCGATGTACTTGTACCCGCTGCCGCCGGTCTGGAGCTTGCCGCGCTGGTTCGGGTTGTCGAGGTCGGTGGAGACGACGCCGACGTGGAAGTCGAGGCCGGACCCCTCGAAGTAGTCCATGAAGAACGGGAAGTTGTCGGCGAGCTCGTCCTGCTCGTTGCTCATGGAGCAGGAGTTGTCGATGGTCCAGAGCACGTCGACCCGCGGCGTCGTGACCTGCACGATCGCGTCGGTGTGCTCGGTGTCCTCGATGTCGACCTGGTTCGGGATCGCGACGTCGGGCAGTTCCTGGAGCAGATCGACTTCGCTCTTGCAGCCCACCAGCGCCAGCACCATCACGAGGTTGCGTCGCATTCCGATCCTCCCATCCGTCCCATGTCCGACGACCATCATGCCTCACGGCACGAACGATCTTCACCACTTCTCGACGATCGGACTAACGTCCCGCGCGACGCCGCCGCAGCGCCAGGGCCGCGAGGCCCACCAGGAGCAGCCCACCGCTCGCCGGCGCACCGGTGTCGCAGCCACAGCCCTTCTTGTCCCCGCCGCCGTCATCCGTCCCGGACGTGTCGCCCGTGTCGTCGGTGGTCGGCTCCTCCGCCGGGCAGCCGAACTCGTCGACCTCCTCGCCCGGCGGCGTCCCGGCGCACGCGTCGTGGCAGCCCAGGACGCCGTCGCCGTCGGTGTCGGTGTTGGGTGCGCCGCAGCCGCAGCCGCCCGTCGTGATGTCGTTGACCGTCTTGTCCGGGTCGTCCGGGCACGCGTCGTTGCAGTCGAGCGTCCCGTCGCCGTCCGTGTCCTCGTCCGGGCGATCGCACCCGCAGACGCCGGGCTCGGTCTTGTCGGGATCGCCGTCGCACGCCTCGTTGCAGTCCTCGACCCCGTCGCCGTCGGTGTCCACGTCCGACACGCCGCAGCCGCAGATGCCCTCGTCGGCTGCCTTGTCCTCGTCGGTGGGGCAGGCGTCCACGGAGTTCGGCGTGCCGTCGCCGTCGTCGTCCACGTCCAGCAGGGTCACCACGAAGTCGCCGTTGCCCTGGGCGTTCTGGACGACCCCGCCGATGGCGATCAGGTCGTTGCGGAACGCGATCGCGTTCGGCCGCGCGTCGCCCGCGCCCACGGGGCCGAGCCACTCGCCCGCCGGGTACCCGTCATAGGCGTTGAACTTCGCGACCCGCCAGATCTCCTTGCCCGAGCTCGCGTCGATCGCCCAGCCCGCGACGAGCAGGTCGCCGCCATCGTCGAGCGTGACGGCCGTGGCGCCCTCGCTCGCGCCCGCCGCGCTCTCCCAGGTGGTCGCCCACTTCTCGTCCGGGCCACCGCTGCCGTCGCCGGCCCGACCGTACCGCGCGACGCGCCAGTCGTAGTTGACGTTCCCGGCGTTGTCCGTGCCCTTGTTCGTGTACCCCACCACGAAGGAGTCACCGCTGATCGGATCGACCACCACGGCGGTCGCGCGGTCGATCAGGTTGGCGCTGCCCGAGTACGTGGCCTCCCACAGCCGGGTGTTCCCACCCGGGTTGTACTGCCGGACGTGCCAGTCGACGTTCTCGCGGTTCGGCGCCGCCGACACCCCGCGCTCGCCGACGATCGTGACCTCGCCGGAGACGGCGTGCAGCGCGGTCCCGTGGGCCTGGTCGGGCACCTGGGGGTTCTGCTGGTAGTCGTACGTGGTGGGGGTCTGGTTCACCGTGCCCGAGGCGTCCATCTTCAGCGCGATCCACCGGCCCTGATCGGTCGGGTTCTGCGCCCAGCCGGCCGCCCAGGTCACGCTGGTGTCGATCGCGACGCCGCGGCACTCCTGGATCTGGCTGCTGCTGTACCGGTACGAGGTCGCCCAGTCGGCGGTGCTGACGGGGTGCCCCTCGACCTGGAACATGGCGAGCGGGTCGGTCCCGAGGACCAGGCCGCGCGTGCCGCACAGGACCCAGTCGTCGTTCGCGGCGTCGATGGCGACGGCGTTCCAGTGATCCTCGCTCGCGAGGCGACCGTCCTGGCCGACGCGACCGGAGTCGAACGTCTCCTCCCAGGTCACGGACTGGTCCGGAGCGATCTCGAGCGCCAGCGCGTCGTGCCCGAAGCCGGCGGCGCCGTCGACCTGCCCGACCGCGATCACGCCGTTGGCGGAGGTGATCGCGACGCCGTTCGCCGAGTCCTCGCGGTCGCTGCCGTTCTGGCCGGTCCGCGTGACGGTCCAGGCTTCGAGGTAGTCGGCGAGATCGGCCGCGGAAGCGACCGAGGGGAACAGCAGGACGGCGGAGAGCAGGGTGCTCACGGGGCGATGCATCGGGCCTTCCAGGTGTCTTCGTGCGCGCGAGGCGCGTGGTCGGTCGGACCCTCTATCTGCGGCAGCGGAAGCGGGCACCGGTGACGGCGGTGTTGGACAGCGGGATGAGTGTGGGCTCGGAGCCCTCCGGTCGCTCGACGAGCTTGACGACCGCGCCGTCGCGGCGGAGCTCGAGGTCGGTCGCGTCCGCCAGATCGCTGGTGTCGGCGAGGTCCATCCCGGCGGACTGGCAGACCTTGCGCGCGAGCTCGCCGGTCACCCCGGTGGCGGGTGCGGTGCCGGAGGTCCCCGCGGGCGGATGGCCGTCGGCGCTCCATCCCCGGAGGTACGCCGAGCCGCCGGCGCTGGCTCGCGGCGTCCCCGGCCGCCAGGCCGCGTTGTCCGCGAGGAAGCCCTCCAGCATCCCCACGGTGGCCCACCCCGAGCGGGGACGTGGCTTCGGGGCGGTGACGGGGGCGGGCGCGGGTGCGGCGGGCGCAGGCTCGGGCGTCGGGATCGAGAGCTCGAGCGTGGCGGGCGAGGCGCTCCCGTCGACCGCGACGACCACGTCCACCGTCCCCGTCAGGCAGCCCGGCGGGCAGCTCCCCTCGGGCCAGCACCCCGCCGCGGTCTCCTCGCAGCTCCCGGCGCTCAGGACGAGCGGGTGGGTGCCGGGGCGCACGCCGTCGAACGTCCACCGATCGCCGTCCCGCTGGAGCTCGGAGCTCCCCAGGTGGGCGGTCACGGGGGTGGACGCCGCCAGCCCGGTGACGGCCAGAGCCACCTGGACCGGCGGAGGTGGTTGGACGCGGACGACGACGTCCAGGGCCTCGGCGCCGGGGGGTACGCGGTGCTCCATGCTTCCCGACGCGCACCAGGGCGGGCAGCTCCCCGCGTCGCAGGCGGCGACCGTACAGCCCTCGCCCACCACCCACCGCAGCGCAAGCGGCCCGGGCCCCACGTGGGTCAGGACCCGCGCGCCGTCCCGCTCGCCCTCCCAGGTCCCCCGGTCGGCGGCGAGATCGACGGGGAGGCCCTCGTCCCCCGTGGCGGTCACGAGCACCGTCCGATCGCGGGGCGCGGTCGACCAGAACCAGGCGGCCACACCACCGACGACCACCACCAGGCCGATCAGGCCCGCCACCACCGCCACGCCGGCGCCCCCGAACGCGGCGATGGCGAGGCCCCGCGCGGGCGTCCCCGACGACGGCTGCTGGATCGCCTCGCGGGGCGGAGGGGCAGGTGGGGGCTCGACGACCTCGGCGGACGGCTCCGACTCGAGCGTGCTCTGCGCCCTCGGCGCTCCCTCAGGCGTCGCTCCGCCGTCGAAGTCCGTCGGCGCCAGCGTGACGTTCGCCCCGCCGGGTCGCATGTGCGGCGGCAACGCCCGCGCGCGCTCGAGGATGACGCGCGCGTCGGTGAGTCGCAGCGCCGGGTCGGACATGGTGAGCGCGCGGACCAGATCGCGGAGCGGCTCGGGGAAGTCGGGCCCCACGTCCATCGGCTCGTGGCCCTGCTTGGCCATCATCACCTGGAGCGCCTGCTGGCGGGCCGAGCCCTGGCCGCTCACGGGGAAGGCGACGTTGCCGGTGAAGGCCTCCCACGCCACCACACCCAGCGCATAGAAGTCCCAGTGCACGGGATCGAGCTTGTCGGGCGTGACCCACTCGGGCGGCGCGTAGGAGACGGTGCCGAAGGCCATCCCCTCCTGGGTGATGCGGCTCCGGTCGATCTCGACGGCCAGCCCGAAGTCCACGAGCTTGACCTGGCCGTCGTCCTGGACCAGCACGTTCGCGGGCTTGAGGTCGCGATGCCGCACGCCCCGCTCGTGGAGGTAGCCGAGCGCATCCGCGATCTGGATGAGGATGGAGCGCGCCGTCTCGTAGCGCAGGGCGCCCCGGTCCAGCAGGCTCTCCAGGCTGCGCCCGGCGACGAACTCCATCTCCAGGTAGGGCGGGTCGTGCTCGTACCGGACGTTCCGGATCTTCACGATGTTCGGGTGGTCGACCTGCCCGAGGATGTCCGCCTCGCGCACGAAGCGCCGCATCGCGTCCTGGTTGGAGCGCAGCCCCCGGTCCAGGATCTTGACGGCGGCCAGGATCCGCGTCGCGGAGCGGTTGTGGCAACGGTAGACGGAGCCCATCCCGCCCGAGCCGAGCTGCGCCTCGACCACCCACACGTCGATGGCGTCGCCCGGCTTCACCCGTCTCCTCCGGCCCGTCCCCGGCTGGCTCCTGCCGCATGCGGTCCCGTGGCGCGCATGCTACCTCGGTCGGGCCATGTGGTGGTACCTGCTGGCGGCGTCGGTGCGCCCGGCGTCGGCTTCGGATCTGGACGGTGAGGCGCTGCCCGTGTCGCGCGCCTCCGAGGGCGACACCACGACCGTCTGGACCGCGCCGGAGGGCACGCGCGGTCGGGTGGCCGCGGGGCTGCGGATCGAGGCCGTCGACGATCCCGCCTTGTTCACGGCGGTGGAGGGAACGGCGACGACCACCTGGCACCTGGTCGACACGGCGGTGTCCTTCCAGCCCCACGCGCGCTGGTCGGTGCTCGATCGAATGGATCTCGCCGCCTCGCTGCCGGTCTACGGGTACCTGCGCGGCGTCCGCGCGGACGAGCCCGGGGTGCAGCAGGGGGGACCGGCGCTCGGCGACCTGATGTTGGCTGCGCCGATCCGCTTGACGGGAGAGGGCACCGGGCTCGGCGTGGTCCCGATGGTCACGCTCCCCACGGGCAACCGCGGACGCTCGGTCGGCGAGGGGGGACCGACGGGCGGCGTGCTCGGGACGTTCGCCGTCGGCGGCGCCGGAACCCGCCTCCAGGGGCACCTCGGTGCCGTCCTCCGCCCCAACGCCTTCGTGTTCGCGCAGAGCCGCGGACCGCTCGCCCTCCCGGTCGCGCTGGGCGTGACGCAGCGGGTGACCGGCGCCACCTGGCTCCAGGCCGAGCTCCGCGGCACGCCGGCGCTCGGGGTCGACCTCGTCGCGGGCGAGCTGCCGAGCGCCCTCCCCGGGCTTCCCTTCGAGGCCTTCGTCGGTGTCGGTGGTCGTCTGGGCAGCGTGTGGACGACGGGCGCGGCGGCGCGGGGCATCACGGATGGCGTGGGCGCGGCCCGCTGGCGCGCGGCCCTCGACGTCACGTGGACCAGCGACCGCGACGGGACCGTCCCCGAGGTGGTGAGCGAGGAGCCGCCGTTCGAGCTCGTGGTGCTCGACGACCGCGGGCGTCCCGTGACCGGCGCCGAGGTGGTGGTGGGCGCCCAGATCGTCGGCACCACCGACGAGGACGGCGTCGTGGCGCTGGACGACCCGCCGCGCTGGTCGAAGGGCGTGCAGGTCCGCGCCGACCGATTCCTCCCGGCCACGGTGACGCAACCGGAGGACGAGACGGCCCGCGCCGTGAGGATCCCGCTGGCGTGGGCGCCGACCCCCATCGCGGGAGAGGTGCGCGATCCGGCCGGGCGCGTGGTGGACGCGACGGTCGTGGCGACCTCCGAGGATCACCCCGGCGAGACGGTGGAGGGCCGGCTCGGCGAGCTCACGCTACCCGCGGGGACCTGGCGCCTGACGGTGTCCGCCGAGGGCCTGGGCACGCAGGTGCGCGAGGTGGTCGTCGAGCCCGCCCTGGGAGCGCCCGACCCGCTCGAGGTCCTGCTGCTGCCGGACGAGGGTGGGCACTCGGGGATGGCCGTGGTCATCACGGATCCGGAGGGGCGGCCGGTCGAGCGGGCGCGGGTGCTGATCGACGGCGTTCCGGTCGGGACGACGGCGTCGGGTGGTGTGCTCGAGCTCGCCGGGCTCACGGCGGGGCCCCACCAGGTCGAGGTCCTGCACGAGGCCTTCACCGGCGCGCTGGTGGCCGATCTGCAGACGGCGGACGATGCGGTGCTCGACGTGCCGGTGCCGCTGCAGCGCGTCCCGGGCTCGGTGAAGGTGGTCGTGCGCGACGGCGTGGGGCGCCCCGTCCCCGACGCGGTGGCGCGCTTCGTCGGACCGCGGCGGCTGCCGCCGATGGCGCTCGGAGAACGGGGTGAGCGGGTCCAGGTGCTGGGCGCCGGCGACTGGCAGGTGATCGTGACCTCGGCCCGGTACGGCGTGCAGGAACGCTCGCTGCGCGTCCCGGAGGACCGCTACGAGCTGATGGTCGTCGAGGTGGTGCTCCAGCCCGACGAGCAGGGAGAAGCCGAGCTCGTCGTGCGTCTGGTGGACCCGGCGGGTCTGCCCGTCGAGGGCGCGTCGGTCCTGCTCGACGAGGTTCCCTACGGCGCCACGTCGAGCGGCGGCACGCTCGAGGTCGGGCACCTGCGGGCCGGCGTCCGGACGCTCGCGGTGCGGATGGACGGGTTGCGCCCGCTGGCGGACCGCGATCTCGTGCTCGTCGAGGGCCGGCAGGAGCAGGTCATCAAGGCCGAGTGGAAGCCCGGGCTCGTGGACGTGCACGTCCGGGGCCCAGAGGGGCCCGTGGGCGACGCGCGCGTGCGGCTGTTCGGCGACGAGAACGTGGGCCCCGACGACGTCGGGCCGAGCGGACGCCACCGGATGACGGTGCCGGCGGGCAGCTGGACCGTGATGGTGACGAGCGCCGAGTACGGGGTGCAGGAACGCGATCTCGTCGTGGCGCCGGACAGCAACGTTCGGCACGTCGCCGACTTCGTGCTCGCGCCGATCGAGGGCGGGCTCGGTGCGCTGGCCGTGCGCGTGGTGGGACCGGACGAACGGCCGGTCGAGGGCGCGCTCGTGCTCCTCGACGGCGAGGAGCGCGGCCGTACCGCGAACTCGGGCACCCTGCGGCTCACGGACCTGCAGGTCGGGGAGCGCGAGGTCCAGGTGCTCGCCGACCCGTACCGCGAGCGCACCGCCCGCGTCCGCCTGATGGAGGGCGAGCGAGAGCTCGAGGTCGCGCTGGACTACGCGCCCGGCGCGGTGAAGGTGCACGTCCACCGCGGCGAGGAGCCGGTGGACGACGCGTTCGTGCGCTTCCTCGGCGAGGCGGTCGGCAGCCCCAGGCCGGTGGACCCCGACGGTGACCTGCTCGCGCGGCTCGACCCGGGGCTGTGGCTGGTGGTCGCGACCTCGGCCAGCGCCGGCGTCGCCGAGTGGGACCTCGAGGTCGAGGATCGTGGCGGCCTGCAGGTGGTCGATCTGGACATGGCCGGCGTGGCCGTCGACCGCTCCGACCTGCTGGTCCAGGTGGTCGACACCGACGGGCGACCCGTGGAGGAGGCCCAGGTGTGGATCGACGGCCAGGCCAAGGCCGGCGACACCCAGCAGGGCGGCGTGGTGCTGGCACGCTCGCTGACGCCCGGGACGGTGACCCTCACGGTGCAGGCGCCCGACCACCTGCCGTCGGAGCCGATCACGGTGGAGCTCGTGCCCGGCACCGTCGAGCGGATCGTGGTGCTCCGCTTCGAGGCCGTCCCGGTGACGGTGCGCACCGTGGACGAGTCGGGAGCGCCGGTCGACGCCACCGTGCAGTGGGTGGGACCCGACGACGTGGCGCCGCTGGTCGCCGAGCAGGGTGAGGTCCAGACGCGGCTCGCTCCGGGCAGGTGGCGGGTGATCGCTCGGTCGGGCTCGCTCTCGGGCGAGGGCACGGCGCGGCTGAGCCTGGGCGACGAGCCACGCCCCCTCGAGATCGTGCTGCATCCGACGGGTGCGGTGATGGCGGGCGAGCAGGTCGTGATCGCGGAGCAGGTGCACTTCGACTTCGGCCAGGCCACCCTCCGCGGGGACTCCGCCGCGATCCTCGATCAGGTCGCGCAGGTGTTGATCGCGGAGCAGGACGTGGTGCGGGTCGAGGTCCAGGGGCACACGGACGACATCGGCGGGGTGGCCGTGAACCAGGCGCTGTCGCAGGCACGCGCCCAGGCGGTGGTGGACGCGCTGGTCGAGCGCGGGGTGCCGCGCGAGGAGCTGATCGCGGTGGGGTACGGTCCCACCCGGCCGCTGGTGCCCAACGACTCCGACGAGGGGAGGGCGACCAACCGTCGCGTACAGTTCGAGGTGGGTGAGCGCGCGGCGCGCTGAGCGCGGACGGGGGACGACGTGTGGGAGCGGCTTCAGCACGCCTACGGAGCGGCCGACGACATCCCCGGGACACTGGCCGCGCTCCGGTCGCACGACCCCGCCGTCCGCGCCGACGCCAGGTGGTGGTTGCGCGCGACCCTGGTCCACCAGGGGACGCGGTACACGGCGAGCGCGGCCGCGGTCCCGCCGATGGTGGGTGCGGCCGAGGACCCCGAGGTGCAGGAGCGCGCGGCGATCCTGGACCTGCTCGCGGACCTCGCGGTCGGCGCCGCCGACGGCTGGTGGGCGACCGGCGTGGACCCGGACGCCGAGGCGCCGGAGGTGGTGGCGGTCCAGCGCGCGCTCGCGGCCCAGCACGTGCGGCTCACGGACCTGTTGGACGACGCCGACCCTGCGGTGCGCGCGGGAGCGGCCCGGGTGCTGTCCGTCGTGCCCGCGGTCGCGGACGCCGTGCGCGACGCGGCGGTCGCGCGTGCCGGCGACCCCGATCCCGTGGTGCGGGCGGCGATGCTGCTCGCGGCGGGGCTGGCGGACCGGAGCTCGGGGGAGGGTCTTGCGGCCGACGTGCTCCGGGCGGGCCTGGTCGACGCCGATCCGAGGGTGACGGCGGCCGCCGGAGCAGCGCTCGGCGAGGAGGGGATCGAGGCGTGCGCCCGGTGCCTGGTCGCGGAGCCGTCGTGGACGCTGCCCGGGCTCGGATGGTTCGGCGGCGATCTGGTCGCGCTGACGATCACCGCCCTCGACGGGCTTCGCTCGCTGCGGGACGCTCGCGTCGCGGAGGCGCTGCTCCACGTCGTCGAGCGGGGAGCCGAGCCCCACGCACGCCGGGCCCTGCGCCCGGCCTTCTTCCTGGTGACCGACCGCCTCCCCCCGATCGGCGGGTGGTCGCGGGCGGGCGCGCCCGAGGCGCTCCGGCGGTTCGCGACCGCCATCGTCGACCGCCCGGAGCTCGGGGAGCCGGAGCTGTGGCCCGCGCTCGCCGACAACGGTCTGCCGAGGACGCCGGACGCGTTGCGGGCGTGGGCGGGGCGGGAGGCAGCGCCGAGCCGACTGGACGACGAGCTCGGTCGGGAAGCGCGGAACAAGGTCGGCGGGCTCGTGGTCGTGGGGGATGGCGGGCCCACCGTGAGCCGTCGGATCGGGGATGCGGAGGTTTCCTTCGTCGCTCGTGCAGCCGTCCCCAAGCACGCGAAGACCACCCTGACCCGCCTCGCGAAGCTCCTGGCGCCGACCGGGGCGGAAGGTGTGCGCGTGCTGCTCGCGCTCGCGGAGGAGCGCGACGGCACCCTGTTCGCGCTCTCGCCCGTCATGGACAAGGTGGCGGCGGGCGAGCCGGAGGCCGTGCTCCTCGCGTCCGAGGCGGCGTCCGCGGCGTACGGGGGGCATCCACCCGTCCGGTACGAGGAGCGCGGCACGGTGACCTCGCACCAGGTGTTGGTGGTGGTGCTCGGGCTCGCCTGCCGGGCGGCGAAGGCGCTCGGTCGGGTCCCGGACCCGGCGATCGACGCCTGCATCCCGTCGGCGGCCTCGTCGGAGGTGTTCGCCGCCGAGCTGGCCCGATGGATCGAGCTGGTGCCCCCGGAGCGCGCGGTGGGTGCGCTCGCGCCGCCGCTGCCGGTGCCGCGTGGACCGGCGTTGGAGGCTGCGCTCCGTCGATGGGACGACGCGGCGCTCGGGTCCGTGGTGTCCCGCGCCGACCCGCTCGAGCTGCTGGCGACCCTGACCCCGCAGCGCGCGCTCCAGCTGGAGGCATCCGTGCTGGCGCGGATGGAGGCGCACCTCGCGGAGCGCGAGCGGTGGATGAAGGACCGGCTGGTGGCCGAGCTCCTCCCCCTGGCCGAGCTGCTCGCCGCCCGACACCCCAAGCTCCGCTCCCGGTGGCTCGGCTCGACGGCGGCCTCGGAGCGGCTGCGGAGGGTGCTCGGCCAGGAACCACCCGCGCCCGTGCCGGTGGCGCGCATCGCACCCGTGGTCGGTGCGCGCCGTTCGGGGCCGATCGACCCCGCGCGGGAGCTGTCGTACGCGGTGGTGGACCTGCTGATCGAGGAGCCGCTCTTCGGTCACCTGCTCGGCCGCATCGATCGCGTGTTCACCGACCTCACGCCGACGATGGGGCTGGCCATCGAGTCGCGGGGGCGGATCGCGCTGCTCGTGAACCCGGAGTGGTTCGTCACGCGGCTGTCGACGAGGCGTGTCCGCGTGGGTGCCTTGCGCCACGAGGTGCTCCACCTGGTGCTCGAGCATCCCTTCCGCGAGGATCTGCGGCACGTCGATCTGCTCCTCTACGGGACCGCCGCGGATCTGGTGACCAACCACCTCGGTGGGCACCGGTGGCCGCTGCCGGCCGATGCCCGACGCGCGCCCTGGGACGGCGTCGAGGCGGACGATGGCGCGACGGTGCGCTCGGTCTACGACCTCCTGCTGGCGCGGCGTGTGGCGTCCGGTGAGGCGTCGAGCGACGAGATCTGGCACAGCGACCATCGGTTCTGGCGTCTGCAGCGCGACGGGCAGAGCGTGGCCGGCGACGACCTGCTGGAGGCCTCGGGCCGCGTGGATGCCTGGGTCGAGGAGGCGTTCCGCGTCATCGGTGGCGACGTGACCCACGGCCTCGAGCCGGGCGTGCTCGCGTCGGTCCTGGCTGCCCTCGAGCGGCGCAAGGCCACGCTGGACTGGCGCCGGGTGCTGCGGATGTTCGCCGCCAGCAGCCGGCGGACGGTGGTGACCCACACGCTGAAGCACCCGAGCCGCCGCTACGGGACGCTCCCGGGCCTGCGGATCCGCCGGTTCCACCGACTGGCGGTCGCGGTCGACACCTCGGGCTCGATCCGGGACGAGGACCTGCAGGCCTTCTTCGTCGAGATCGAGGGGATCTGGCGCTCGGGCAGCGAGATCGTGGTGATCGAGTGCGACGCCAGGGTCCAGGCGGCGTGGCGCTTCGAGGGGCGTCGGCCCGGCGCGGTCCACGGTCGCGGAGGCACCGACTTCGAGCCCGTGATGCAGTGGTTGCACCGCGCCGAGGTCGGCCGCTTCGACGCGTTGGTCTATCTCACGGACGGAGAGGCCGGGGCGCCCAGCACCCGTCCGCCGTGTCCGGTGCTGTGGGTGGTGACGCTGCGGGGCACGGTGGGAGAGCATCTGCGCTTCGGGCGGACCGTCCGGTTGGCGGTGTGAGGGGGAAGATGGGTAGCGTCCTGGCGATCGTGAGCAAGGCCGTGTTCGAGAAGGCGCGCGACGCGAAGGGCGCGGCGCTGGGGGTGGGCAAGGTCTACGCGACCGACCGCTACGTCAGCGGGAACAAGGGCCTGTCGCCGGTGGGCGAGGGTGGCTCGCTCTACCTCGTGACCGTGCGGCCCGGTGACGTCCTGTGGTTGGTGGGGCGCCTGAAGGACCCCACCTTCGACGGCACGCAGTGGGTGGCCACGCCCAACGACGCACCCATCGTGGACATCGGCGAGGCCATCCCGAAGCTCGTGTTCGCGAACGGCAAGGGCCTGACGGCGAAGCCCGGCGCGCTGGGCATGTCGCTGCAGACCCCGCGGCTGCTCGCGGACAGCGACGTCGACCTCCTCGATGCCTTCCTCTCACCCGACGCTACGACCGCTCCCGCTCCCGCTCCCGCTCCCGCTCCCGCTCCCGCTCCCGCTCCCGCTCCCGCTCCGAAGGCCGCCCCCGCTCCCGCTCCCACGCCCACGGGCCCAACGCCCACCTCCACCCTGAGCCGGTGGCTGGCGACCGCTGCCGACGCCGTCGCCACCCAGCCCGGTGCGGCGCTCCAGGCCGTCCTCCACTGCTGGCGCGAGCGTCCCTTCGCGGAGCTGATCCCGTTGGCCGAGGCGCTCTCGGAGCGCGCCGAGTCGCAGGTGGCGGCCGCGCTGCGCTCCGGAGGACCCGACGACGACACCTGGCTCGGCGTGGCCGGCGCGGGACGCGAGGCCGACGTGGGTGCCCTGTGCGCGAGCTTCGAGCGCGCCAAGCTCGACAACATCCACGAGCGCGCCGAGCCCCTGGCGTCGCGTCCCGCCGACCCGCGCGTGGCCGCCGTCCTCCACCGCCTGCTCCTGGCCCCGCCGTTCCGCTCGACCTCGTCGCAGCCCATCTGGACCAAGCTCTTCGAGCACGTCCTGTCGCACCCCGATCCCGCCACCCTCGCGGTCGTGCGCGAGGTCGCGGCGGGCAGCTTCCCCGCGGGCAAGGCGATGACCGGGTACATGACGGCCAAGCTGGCGGCGGTCGAGGACCGCCTGGTGAAGGCGGGCGCGGAGGACATGGTGCCCGACGACGAGGCGCGGGCCTGGCTCGACGCCCTGTCGGCCGCGTTGCTCCCCGCGCCGCCCGCCCCCAGCGCGTCCGAGCCTCCGCCGGCGCTCGACACCCTGCCTCCGGCTGCCCCGACGCGGACCGTACCCGGCGCGGTCCACACCTTCGGCGGGCTGACGGCGCGCGCCCTCCGCATGTCGCCGAGCGGACGCACCCTCGCCGCGCTGGTGGCCGATCCGAGCGAGAACACCCAGTACGCCAGCTACCACAGGTCCGAGTCCACGATGGGGGTGGCGGTGGTCGGCGTCGCCACGGGCAGCCCGCGCCTCCTGTGGCCGACCGACTTCGGCGCCAGGGCCTTCGCCGTGTCCGGCGACGACCGGACGCTGGCGGTCGGTGGCAGGCGGGAGGTCGCGCTGATCGACCTCGAGACCCGAGCCACGCGGGTGGTTCGCCCGCTCGACGCCTTCCCCGACGTGGCGGGGGACAACGAGGAGGAGCGGGGGCGCCCCCACGTCACCGACGTCGTGTTCGCCGACGACGACCGCACCCTGTTCGTGGCGGCCGTCATCTCCCGCCCGTCGGAGCGCGCGCGCGGCCAGCGCTGGATCGAGATGCTCCCGGCGATCGTGGAGGTCGACCTCGCGTCGGGCGCCACCCGGACCGTGTTCGAGGCCCCCCTGCTCCCGGACAGTCGGTTCATGCCGCGCGCGGACTGCGACATCGCGGCGGACGAGCACCGCGTCGTGATGTTCAGCAGCAGCGAGGTCTGGGTGTGGGACCGCCGGTGGGGAGCGCTCGGGCAGGCGTTCACCACCAAGGTCGCCTCGGTGCTCGGCGCCGCCAGGGTGGCCTGGTCGGGTCAGGACGGGCAGCTCAGGGTCGCGGACCTGCAGACCGGCCTCGAGCGAACGCTCGGAGCCTACCTTCCCATCGCGCTGAGCGGATCGCGCGTCGCCGTGACCGAGCCCGGGAAGGACCGCTGGCGTGGTGCCAGTGGCCCGGTGACCGTGCTGGAGGCGGACGGGAGCAAGCGGATGACCGTCGCGCGCGGACCCAACGACCAGGGGCCCGTCGCCGTGATCGAGGGCGGCCTCGTGCTGCCGGTCGAGGACCACGCGGAGCTGCGTGTGCCGAAGGGGCCCGCGCGCAAGCTCGAGTGGACCTCGTCGCGTCTGCACGGGGCGGTCGCGGTGGACCGGGCCCGCGCGACCTGGGTGGGCTCGATGGTCCGGCTCGAGACGGGCAAGGTGTCCCGCACGCTGGTCGAGCGGGACGTCATCCGCGCGGTCGCGCTGTCGGCGGACGGCGCCACGGCCTGGCTCGCGGTGACCAAGAGCATCCGGCAGGTGGCGACGGCCAGGGGCAAGCCCAAGAGTCTCTCCGGAGGCCACACCTACGACGTCGTCGGGCTGGCGGCCTGTCCCGACGGGACTCTCGTGAGCGGCAGCCGCGACCAGCTCGTCATCGTCTGGAACGCGGACGGCTCCATCCGCCACCGCCTCGCGGACCACCGCGCGCCCGTGCTCGGGGTCGCGGTGGATCCAGCCGGGAGGATCGCCGCTTCTCTCGGCGAGGACGGGTTCGCCCGGACCTGGGACCTGTCGGCCGGCAAGGAGCTCTTCGCGCTCGAGGCGCCCGGGGTCACCGGTGACCTGGCGTTCGCCGCCGACGGCGCCCACCTGGCGTGGACGACGGGCGAGGGCGTGGTGGTCGCCACCGCCGAGGGTGTCGTGCGCAGGGTTCCGCTGCCGCGACCGCAGGCCCTCGCGTCCGACCCGCGCCGGCCGGGCTTCGCCGTCGCCACCGCGTCGGGCGAGGTGTGGTACCTGCCACTGGTCGGCGACCCCTGCCTGCTCGGGAGGGGGTACCTCCCCGCGCCGCGCGCGCTCGCGTTCGAGCGGGGCGGGGACGTGCTGCTGATCGGGGCCTGCGCCGCGCCGGCGGTCGGAGCGTCCACCGAGGTCGCGCTGAGCTGGGAGGTGACGCGATGATCGACAAGGCGAAGCGCGCGCGGATCCTCAAGCTGCTCTCCGGGCGCAAGGCGGACCGCGACCAGGCGTTGGAGCTCCTCCGCACGCTGGACGACCCCGAGCTCTGGGTCGAAGCGGTGCCCTCCGTCCGGACCCACGAGATCGTGGGCCGACGTCAGGTGGTACCCGAGGATCTGCCGCTGCTCGCGGCCATGCCCGACCACCTGCCGGAGGTGATCGCGCTGCGCGGTGAGACGCGGTCGATGTGGGTGGGCGGCACGGTTCCCGAGGGTGTGCGCTGCCTGACGCACCTCGAGCACGTGACGCTCGCCGGCGCCTACGGTGGCGACCTGCCCAAGCCGATCGAGGGTCTGGAGCACCTGGCGGGCACGGGGGTTCGCAAGGTCGAGGGGTTCGGCGTGGACCTCGGGGACGGCGCCGCGCTCGTGGCCATCGCGCCCCGCGACCTCGACCTCCGCAACACCACCTGGGACACCCTGCCCGCGCTGCCTGGTGTCGAGCAGGCGTTGCTGGGTGTGCGCGAGGGGCCCACCTCGCTCGGTGCCGGGATGCCCGACCTGCGGCGTGCCCGGATCTCCGGTCCGTCCCTGGTCGACATCGACGCCCTCGCGGTCGCCTCCCGGCTCGAGGACCTGACGCTGAAGGAGATGGGTGGGCTGCCCTCGCTCGACGCCGTGGGTCGGGCGATCGCGGCGGGCGCGCCGCTTCGTCGGCTGGTGGTTCGTGGAGTGGGGCACGTGATGGACGCGTCCCCCCTCGCTGCGGCCACCGGGCTCGAGGAGCTGAGGCTCGAGGGCGCGCCCCTGGACGACCTGGCGCCCCTCGCCGGCATGACCGCACTCCGGGACCTCGAGATCCGGGGCGTCGTGGCGGAGGACCTGTCACCGCTCGCGTCGCTCACGCAGCTGCGGAGCCTCGACCTCCGTGGCAGCCTCGTCTCCGACCTGCGGCCGCTGCTCGGGCTGCCCTGGCTGCGCGTGATCGCCGTGGGTGGCTCCGCCGTGGAGCCCGAGGCAGTCCCCCCGGCGCTGATGCCGTACCTGACCTGGTCCTCCGACCCGCTGATCCCGGCGCTGGCGGACCGTCCCGCCCACCCCGACGACACGAGGAGGTTCGATGGCGCGCGTGCGTAGCGCTGCGATCGGGTCCGCCCCCGGACAGGACCACGTGGTGTACGGCGACCGCCTCGGTCCCGCCGGTCTGGCCCGCACCCTGGGCCGCCTGCTCGACACCAACGTGCGTCGGGTCGAACGCGGAGGCGCGACCGTGCCGATCTGCGTGTGGGGGGTGCACGGGATCGGCAAGACGGCCATCGTCCAGCAGGTGTGCGAGGCGCGCGGCTGGGCCTTCGGCTACGTCGCGCCCGCCCAGTTCGAGGAGATGGGCGACCTCCACGGGCTGCCGGTGCTCGACACCGACGGCGGCGGCCCGCGCACCCGCTTCGCCGCTCCCGACTGGGTGCCGCGCGAGCCAGGACCCGGGGTGCTGCTGTTCGACGACCTGAACCGGGCCGACGACCGGATCCTGCGCGGGGTGATGCAGCTGTTCCAGACCGGCCGCATGTTCTCGTGGGAGCTGCCTCCCGGCTGGCAGATCGTCGCCACCGCGAACCCCGAGGGCGGCAGCTACTCGGTCACGTCCATGGACGACGCCATGCTGACCCGGATGCTCCACCTCACGCTCGAGCTCGACGTGGCGGAGTGGGCTGCCTGGGCGAAGGAGCGGGGCATCGACCGCCGCGGCGTGGACTTCGTCCTGGCGTACCCGGAGGTCGTGACCGGCCGTCGCACGACCCCGCGGTCGCTGGTGCAGTTCTTCGAGACGCTGACCGACATCGAGGACCTGCGGGCCGAGGAGGCGCTGGTGCGCACGCTCGCCGCGAGCACGCTCGACGAGGTCACGGTCGCGAGCTTCCTCGGCTGGGTGCGCGGTTCGGAGGTGGACGCGCTCACGCCGGAAGAGGTGCTCGACGCGCAGGATCCGGGCGCCCTGGAAGGGCGGATGCGACGCATGATCGGCGGCGACGGGGGGGAGGTCCGCCTCGATCGACTGGGGACCCTGTGCAGTCGCCTCCAGGAACACCTGCTCGCCGCCGGGTACGAGCCTGGCGAGCGGCACGGCGAGAACCTCGAGCGCTTCCTGCTGCACCCGCTGATGCCCGCCGACCTGCGCATGGCCTTCCACCGCACGGTGATGAGCTCCAAGCGCGACGCGGCCAAGGAGCTGCTGCGGCGCAAGGCCATCGCGGAGCGCATCCTGGACGCGCTCTGATGGCGGCGCTGTGCGTCGTCGACGGCGCGAACGTCGTCGGCTCCGTGCCCGACGGGTGGTGGCGGGACCGTCGTGGCGCCGCCGAGCGGCTGCGCGACCGGCTGGCCGACCTGTGCGACGAGGGGCTGCCCGGCTGGCCGCCGCCCCTCGAGGTCGTGCTGGTGGTCGAAGGCAAGGCCCGGGGGGTGGAGAGCAGCGACACGGTGCGGGTCGTGTCCGCTCCCGGATCGGGTGACGACGCGGTCGTGGAGCTGGTGGCTGGGGTCTACGACCGCCTCGTGGTCGTCGTGACCGCCGATCGTGGCCTGATCGCCCGCGTCGAGGCCGAGGGGGCGAGCGTGGTCGGACCCCGGACATTGCTCTCCCGCAGCGGTCGCTGAACCCCGACAATCGCGTGTCCGACAGCGTCCGACCAGCTATGCTTGCGCCCGGAGAGCGTCGTTGTCGAGCGTCGAGTCCAAGCGATACGAGATCAAGGCCCTGCTCGGGGAGGGCGGGTTCGGCAAGGTGTACCACGCGAGCATGCGTGGGCCCGATGGGTTCCGCAAGGACGTCGCCATCAAGGTCCTGCACGACGCGGACCCGCGTCCAGCGATCCTGAAGCGGTTCCGAGACGAGGCACGGATCCTCGGCCTGGTGCGGGACCGCGCGATCGTGGTGGTCGACTCGCCTACCCGCATCGGCAATCACTGGGCCGTCGTCATGGAGCTCGTCGACGGGGCCTCCGCAGGCGCCATCCTCAAGCGCGGCCCCTTTCCGTCCGGGGTCGCGGCCGAGGTGGTGGGCGAGATCGCGCGGGTGTTGAACAAGGTGTGGTCACAACCCGGTCCGGACGGCCAGCCGCTGCACCTGCTCCACCGCGACATCAAGCCGGACAACATCCAGATCACCTCGTCCGGCGAGATCAAGCTCCTGGACTTCGGGATCGCCAAGGCCGACTTCGAGGACCGCGAGTTCAAGACGCGCCAGAGCATCGGCGGCACACCGGGGTACATGGCGCCCGAGCGGCTGCTGGGCATCGAGGGCCCCGAGGGCGACATCTACTCGCTGGGCATCATGCTCCACGAACTGGTCACGGGGGAACGCCCGCTTCCCGCCGGACCGCTCGCTCGTGCGACGGGCAGCCAGACGCTGGACGTGAACAGCGACGAGTTCGACCTGCCGCCGACCGACGACCGCGCGGAGCCCGTGCCGGCGGACCCGGTGCTCGATCTCGCGAGGCGGATGACGCTCGAGGACCGGCTCCAGCGGCCTGTCGCGCGGGACGTGGAGCGGGAGTGCGCGGAGCTCCGGCGCCGCCTCTCGGGCCCGTCGCTGCGAGACTGGGCGGAGCAGGTGGTCCAGGAGAGCCACGCGCTCCCCGCGGACGCGTTCGTGGGCGCCGTCGTGACCGAGACGATGAGCGTGCCGCTGCCCACGACCAGCTCCGTGGGGGCGGCCACGCCGGCGCCTGCGCCCTCCACCTCGCGCCGCTCCTCGATGCCCGTCGTCCTCGGCCTGCTCGGGTTGGCGGGCGGCCTCGGCATCCTGGGCGTCGTGGCCGGTGCGGTGGCCTTCGGGCTCACGTTCGGCGCCATGTCCGTGTCCGGCGGGGGAGGCGGTACGGACCCCGTGCCCACGGACGGCACCGAGCTCGTGCCGCCGGACCCGCGGCCCGTCGCGCCGGAGCCGGTGGGCGTCGTGCCCGAACCGGCGCCCGAGCTCCCCGAACCGGCCTCCCAGGTCCCCGACCCCGCGCCGGTGGTGCCCGAGCCAGCGCCTGGCGCGCCCTCGCCGGTGGTGCCCCGCCCCGAGCGTCCGACCCCGGTCCCCGCGCCCGACCCCCAGCCAGCACCGGTCCCGGTGGCACCCGAGCCCGCCGCACCCGCTCCGGAGCCCGCGGTCGCCGCCACGGGGAGGTTCCGGCTGACGGGGGACGCCACCAGCCTCAAGCTCGTCGGACGCGACCGGCTCCCCTATGGTCCGGGGGAGGACGTTCCGGCCGGGAAGTACCAGATGCAGGCCACCTTCCCGGTACATGGACAGGTCGAGCTCGGCACGGTCGACATCCGCGCCGGCGCGACGATCACCATCGACTGCATCTCCGCCATGGCGAACTGCCGGGAGAACTGATGCCCCGCACACCCTCTACGATGCTGACCCTCGCCGCGCTCCAGGGCTGCATCTTCATCACCGGCGAGGACGTGGATCGGCGCGACGCGCTGCTCCACCCGGTCGTCAGCCCGGGCGCCCTGACGGTCCAGGTGTTGGACGGACCCAGCGGTGCGCCGGTACCCGGAGCGACGGTGACGCTGGACGGCGCGGCCGCAGGTGTGACGGACGCGGCCGGGTTGTTGCGGACCTCCGAGGTGCCTGCAGGCATGCACGTGGTCGCCGCCTCCATCACCGGAGCCCCCCCGACCGGCGGGAACGTCGAGGTCGCCGCCGGGCTGAACCATCCGATGGTCCTGGAGCTCGCCCGGACCGCCTCGGGGGTGGTGCATCGACCGTCGACCGGCGGTGCCATCGCGCGTGACGGGGAGTACGCGCTCGTGTTCGACGGCGGTGCGTTCACCGGCGCGGGCGAGTCGCCGGTCACCGTGAGCTACGCCTGGGTGCCTCCGGGCGCCCGCGGAGCGCCGGCGCCGCTCGCGGCGGAGGGTGGCGGCTCGGCGCCGATCGATCTGGTCGCCGTGGCGTGGGTGGGCGACGGCGCGCGATCGGACGCGACCTACCCGATCGAGGGCGGTGGCACGATCCGCATCCCGGCCCCGACCGGCAGCCCCTTGCGAGGGCTGGTCGACGCCAGCGTCTACCACTTCGACGAGACGCAGGGACTCTGGGTGGCGACGACCAGCGCCGAGCTCGAGTCGTCCTACCTCACGGGGAGGACCACCGGCGGTGGGTGGTGGGCCATCGGCCAGGCGGCCGCCGCTCTGGGTTGCGTGTCGGGTGACCTCGGGTCGGCGGGCGCGGGCGCCCTGGTGCGCGTGCTGGACCCGGCGAGGCCGGCGGCCGGGACCACCTGGGCCGACGATGCAGGCCGGTTCTGTGCGCCGGTCCCACCGGGCCACGAGGGCCGGGCCGTCGCACTCGCCATGAGCCTGGACGGCGCCACCTGGCACTGGGGCGAGGCGGACGCCCCGGCCCCCTCCCGCGTCGGCACCTGTGGGGACGCGTGCCAGGAGGTCGACGTGCCCCTGACGACGCTGCAAGACGCCGACGGCGACTCGTTCGTCGCCGGTGTCGGGGGGGACTGCGACGACGCCGACGACAGCGTCGGTCCCGGGGTCGTGGACGTGGTCGGTGACGGGTTCGACCAGGACTGCGACGGCGTCGATGGCCTGGATGCGGACCACGACGGCAGCGACACGACGGTGGACTGCGACGACGCGGACCCGTTGCGGGCCGTGGGGCTGCCGGAGGTCTGTGACGGGCGGGACAACGACTGTGACAGCACGATCGACCGCGGCGTGGACCACGCGGTGGAGCTGATCAACGGCGGGTGCGCGGAGTGCAGCACCCAGGCCATGATCGATCTGGGTCCCAAGCTCTACTGGTCGTTCCGCGAGCAGGGCGCGGTCGTGTCCGACGCCAGCGGGTACGGCAACGATGGCGACGCCTTCGGGCTGGAACAGGCCTGGTCGGTCAACGCGGACGATGTTGCCGCTCCCCGGCTGCTGGGCAACATCAGCAGTGGTGTGCGGCTGCCCGACTTCGACGAGATGGGCACGGACGCCGTCACGGTGTCGGTGTTCATGCGACCGACGATCTCTCGGCGTGCCCTCGTGTCCTACGCGACCCCGCCCGACGTGGCGACCCAGGACCCGCGGTGCAACGCGAACACGTTCTTGCTCCAGCTCGTGCCCGGATCGCTCAACCTCAGGATGTTCGACTTCTCGCTCAACATCCCGGGTGGTGACGCCGTGGATGCCTGGGCGCACGTGGTCGTCAGCTGGCGCTCCGACGGAACGGTCCTGGCCTACAAGAACGGCAGCAAGATCTTCGAGGGCGAGCTGACCGCGCAAAACCGCACCAACATCTGTCCCCACCCATCGCCGCCGCAGACCACGGGTGGGGGGTATCCGCCGGTGGAGCTGACCATCAAGCCGGGCGGGGCCCTCTACCTCGGTCAGGACCAGGACTGCGTCGATGGCTGCACCGACTCGGAACAGTCCTTCGACGGGGCGATCGACGAGTTGATGATCTTCGACCGCGCCCTGGACGAACGGGAGATCGAGACGTTGTACAAGGGCGTCACCTGTGGGGAGGGACTCACCTGCGACGGTGAGGACAAGGACGGCGACTCCTTCCTCGACGAGCACCTCATCGGCTCGGACAGCGTGCGTTGCGTCGCCGCGAACTGCGACGAGATCGTCGCCACCGAATCCGACTACGGTGACGGCGCCTACTGGCTCGTCAGCGGTGCGACCTCCAAGAAGGTGGCGTGTACGTTCCCCGACGACGGATCCGACTGTGGTTGCCGCCTGTGTGGCGATGGCGTCCGGGTCGAGTTGTACGAGACCTGCGAGGACGGCGATCCCCAGTGTGACGACTGCGCGATCGACAGCTTGTCCGCACCGGACTGTGCCACCATCGCGCGGTTCGCCCCCGGGCCGTTGCTCGACGGGGTCTACTGGATCTACCCGGGTGGCGAACGGTTGAAGGCGCGGTGCGACTTCTCCCACGACGACGGCGGCTGGACACTGATCGTGAACCAGGACACGCGCGGTGGGACGGCCTTCTACGATCCGCAGATCACGGAGCCGCCGTTGTCCTCGGCCTCGACCCTCGGGGTCTTCGACTGGCGGGCGGCGAACGTGGCCGATCCCTACAACGGGGCGTACTCGATCCTCGGGCACCTCGACGACCTGACCGGGACGACCTGCTACGAGTTCAGGATGACCTGGCCCTTCGACGCGGCGGCCCCGCTCGTCTGGCGCCAGACCAGCAACCCGACTGCAGAGGCCACCATCACCGGTTTCTCGCCGCTCAGCGGCCCACCGACGCCCACCGTGCCGTTCAGGGGGCTCCGCGTCGGGTATGGCGCCGGACACCCAGAACCGAACGTCGTCGGGACAGCGGGCGCCAACGAGTACGTGACGGCTCTGATGAACGCCGACTGGGACAGCTACCTCACCGCGAACTGGTTCGGGATCGGGATCTACCCGCTCGGGACCGCGCGAAACCTGACCTGGAAGCTGTACACGAGCCCCGATGTCGCCGACGCAGGCGACGGGACCGCTCGTGGGAGCCAGCTGTGGGGGCGTCCTTGCTCGCAGTGATCCTGTACGGTGTGGCCTGGGCCGAGGAGCCGCCCGCCGAGCCATCCCCACAGCCGACCGACGTTCCGGAGCACCTGCCCGAGCCGGAGCCGGAGCCGGAGCCGGAGCCGGAGCCGGAACCGGAACCGGAGCCCGCTCCCCCTCCCCCTCCGGCACCCGTGCCTCCGGCCTACAAGGTGGCGCTCCGCGAAGACGGCACGTGCATGGAGCCGACCTTGGTGTCCGACCTCCGCGGTGCGCTGGACTTCGCGCTGTCGGCCTGGACGCAGTTCGACCTGCCCGGGCTGCAGGCAGCGGGTAGCGACGCCGAGAGCATCGTCGGCTGTCTCGGCGAGATCGTCGGGCCCGAGGATGTGGCCGCCTACTGGCGCGTGCAGGGACTCGTCGGCTTCTCCAGGGGGGACATCGCGCGCACGGAGCTCGCGCTGGCGGTCGCCCGGCGGGTGCAGCCCACCTACAACCTGCCCGTGGACCTCGTTCCGCAGCAGCACCCGCTGTACAAGATGTGGGTGGGCGCAGCGAGCGCCCCACCGCCGACGATGGGCGACCTCGCGGCTCCGCGCGCGGGCTGGCTCCAGGTGGACGGGCGCCGTTCGACCACCGCTCCCGAAGACCACCCGTACATCTTCCAGTGGGTCACCGACCAGGGCGTGTCGTCCACGCAGCGCGTCACGGTCGGCTCGCGCCCGGTCTACGAGCTGCCGCCGCCCGTGCTCCATCACACCTCGCGCAAGGTGCTCCTGGGCGGTGTGGCCTCGGCCGTGGTGGGCGGCGGCGCGATGGTGGGCGCGGGCCTGCTCCGCGACCACTACAACACGGCACCCCCCGAGGACGGAGAGCTGAACGGCGTCCGCACGATGAACCTGGCGCTCGGCGTCGGCGGCATCGGGCTCGCCGTGGTGGGCGGCGGGCTGGGCGTGGGCGCGTTCGCCATCAACGACTGGTAGCGTTCGCCCTCATCGCGTCCCACAGGGCCTCGACGTGTTCGCGCTCGGTCTGCAGGGCGCCCACGGAGACCCGCACCATCCAGCGGCCGTCGAGCTGCGCGGGCGTCACGAGCGCGGCGCCCGACGCGTTCAGCCGCTCGGCCCACGCCAGCGTGTGGGCGTCGACCGCGTCGTCGTCGGCGCCGTCGGGGCGGTGGCGCACGCACACGGTCTGCAGGTGGACGGGGGCCAGCACCTCCCAGCCGGGCTCCGCGCGGACCCGTGCCTCGAGCCAGCGGGCGTTGTCGAGATCGCGCCGGATGCGCACCCGGAGGGCCTCGGCGCCCTCGGACCTGAGCAGGAACCAGAGCTTGAGCGCGCGGAAGCGACGCCCGAGCGGGATGCCCCAGTCCCGGAGGTTCGCGACGCGGTCGTCCACCGCGGTCCTCAGGTAGCTCGGGCTGGTGCTCATCACGCGGGTGAGGTGCTCGGTGTCGCGCACGAAGTAGAGCGAGCAGTCGAACGTCGCGCCCAACCACTTGTGGGCGTTCCACACGAGGCTGTCGGCCTGCTCCACGCCGTCGAGCATCCAGCGGCACTCGGGCAACAGCGCCGCCGTGCCCGCCATCGCCGCGTCCACGTGGAACCAGGCGCCGTGGCGGCCTGCGACCTCGGCCACCTCCGCGAGGGGATCGAGCGAGGTGGTGGTGGTGGTGCCCGTCGTGGCGACGACCGCCGCGGGCACGACGCCCTGCGCCACGTCGGCCGCGATGCGCGCCTCGAGGTCGGCCGGGTCCAGACGCCACCGGTCGTCGACGCGCACCTCTCGGAACGCCATCCCCGCGAGCAGGGCGGCCTTGCGCACCGAGCTGTGGGCGTGGGACGACGCGTAGACCGCGGTTCGGGGTGCTCCCTGACCGAAGGCGAGGCCCGTGGCGCGCTCGCGGGCGCACAGCAGCGCGACGAGGGTGGCGGTCGACGCCGTGTCCTGGATCACGCCGCTCCAGGCGGGCGACAGCCCGATCAGCTGGCGCGCCCACCCGACGACCACCTGCTCCACCTCGGTCAGCGCGGGACCGGCCACCCAGGACAGCCCGATGACGCCGAGGCCCGAGCTGGCCAGGTCGCCGAGCACCGCGGACAGGTCGGAGTTCGCCGGAAACCAGCCGAAGAACGAGGGGTGCTGCCAGTGCGTGGTGGCAGGCAGCACGATCCGATCGAGATCGGCGAGGAGCGCCTCGGCGTCGTCGGGCGTCTCGGGCGGGGAGGGCGGTAGCGCCGCGAGCACGTCGCCGGGCGCCGTGGGGGCGCGCACCGGCAACGTCGGGAGCTGCTCGCGGTAGTCCGCGATGCGATCGATCAGCACGTGTCCCAGGCGTCGGAAGCGGTCGGGCGTCATCCGCGCCGGATAGCAGGGCCCGAACGAGGAGGCTCGTGTGTCGGAGCCCGTCCACCTGTTCGTGCCGCCCCGCGCGTGGGGCATCCCCAACCCGAGCCCGTTCTGCATCAAGGTGGAGACCTGGCTGCGGATCGCGGAGGTGGACTACGTCGCTCACGTCGCGAACCCGCTGAAGGCACCGCGCGGCAAGGTCCCGTGGATCGAGCACGAGGGCCGGACCATCGCCGACAGCCAGGCGATCGTGGCCTACCTCTCGGAGCGCTTCGGCGACCTGGACGCGCCGCTGACGCCCGAGCAGCGCCACCTCTCGCACCTCGTGCGGCGGACGCTGGAGGAGGCCACCTACTTCGTCAGCTACCACGACCGGTGGCTGGTCCCGTCCAACTTCGCCCACGTGTACCCCGTGTTCTTCGCGCCCTACGGCATCGGCGGCTGGATCGCGTCGAAGCTGGTGGTGCGCAACGTCCGCCGCAACCTCTGGGGTCACGGCATCGCCCGGTACACGGACGAGGAGCGCACCGCGGCGGCGCTGGCGGACATCGACGCCGTGTCGCACGTGCTCGGCGGCCGGCCGGTGTTCTTCGGCGAGCGCCCGACCACCGTCGACGCGGTCGCCTACGCGTTCCTCTGCCAGCTCCTGTGGACGCCCTTCGACGGCCCGGTGCAGCAGCGGGCCCGCAACGACCAGGGCCTCGTGCGGTACGCGGAGGGCCTGCGCGACCGGTACTGGGCGGAGATTCCCGCGCTGACCTGATCGCCTAGCCGCGGCGGGGGTCCTTGATCGTCAGCATCGGACCGGACCCCTTGGGCGGCACCCTCACGAAGGGGTGGTCGGCGGGGGGCTCGTGGTCGTGGTGGGGGTGTAGGAGGGGCTCGGCGAAGCCCGCGGGTCCGCGGCGCACGAAGCTCACGGCGAGCAGGCCGAGGATCGCGACCGCCGCCGCGTACCCCACGGGGCCCGGCCCCGTCGCCCGAACCACCTCCGGCGCCCAGCGGTCGACGAGCCAACCCGCCGCGATGGCCCCAGCGGTGACCAGCGCCGCGAACCGCAGGGCCACCCTCGGGCCGTGGAGCCTGCGCAGCAGCCCGAAGGCCGAAGCGTTGGCCGCCGGCCCCGTCAGCAGGAACGCGAGCGCGGCGCCCGGGCCCAGGCCCTTGCCGAGCAGCACCGCCACCAGCGGCGTGGCTCCGATGGCGCACACCCAGGACGGCAGCCCCGCGGCGGCGGCGAACACCACCACCAGCGGACCCGGAAGCCCGGCGAAGGCGTCGTCCGGCAGCGAGACCTCCGCCAACGCCCCCACGACGAGCCCCGTCACCAGCCATGGACCCATGTGATCGACCGTCTCCACGTAGCCGTAGCGCAGGGCCTCGCGCAGGCGTCCCACGGACACGCCGGGTCGCGGCAACGGCGCGCGCCCCGACACCGGGCGCATCCCGACCCCGACGACCCCGCCGACCACGAGCCCCAGGGCTGCGGCGGCCGCCACGCGCACGACCGTGAGACCGACACCCAGCAGCGGCAGGCTGATCGCGATGGCCGACACGCCGACCCCCGCGCCGGCGACGAGGAACGCGAGCGCGCCCGCGGGCGTCGTCCCCGTGGACACGAGCGTGCGGTAGACCGGGAGCGTGCCGCAGCTCGACAGCGGCAGCGGCAGCCCGACGACCGCGCCCCGCGCCGCAGAGCCGAGCGGGGAGCGCGCGGAGATCAGCGAGGTGGGGGAGGCGGGGACCATCGCGTGCAGCACGCCGACGACTCCCCAGGCCGCGAGCAGCCAGGGCCCGGCCAGACCCAGGAGGTCGAGCGCGACCACGGCGGCGTCCCCGTGCTCCTCGTGCGTCGGAACCGCCGCGAGCATCAGGAGCCCCGCGACACCCCCGACGCCGTCCCAGGGCCGCGTCGGACGCTGGCTGAGGTGGCCGACGACGTGCAGCAGGACGCCGGCGAGCGCGCACTGCACCAGGCCGAGCCCCACCACCGACACCCCCTGCGTGAGCGTGGAGGACGCCGCGAACCCGAGCGCCGTCGCGGACGCCGTGACCCCCAGCAGCACCACGCCGAGGCGGGGGCCCTGCTCGCGCAGCGCGAGCCGCCACACGGCGAGCGACACCGGAACGGTGTGCAGCACGACGGCCCAGGCCATCTCGGTGTTGCCGGGCACGCCGAGCGCCGCGCCGTCGACCAGCCCGTGGACCGCGAGCGCGAGGACCGCGACCCCTTCGGCCGACAGCGCGCCCCCGGGGATGCGGTGGCTGGACAGGCCGGCGGTGAAACCCAGGATCAACGCTGCCAGCGCGGGGACGCCCGCCGCCTCCAGCCCCTCGGGGAGGACGTGCAGCAACAGCGTCCCGGCCACCACGACCTGGATCGCGGCGTCCACGAAGGTGGTGGCCCGCGGACGGCCCTCCATGGCGCGTGAGGCGAGGGGGGCCGCGGCGATGGCCACGAGCTGGGCGAGCAGGGCAACCAACGGCAACCGACCGGGAGGGTCAGCCGCGTATCACGCCCGGGCGACGGCCTCCTGCCACAGGCGCCGCGTCCGCGCGAGCTCCTCGGCGTTCCCGGCCGGCAGGAACCGACGGTCCTCGTGCCAGGCGCGGGCGACCTCGTCGGTCGTCGACCACAGCCCGACCGCGAGCCCCGCCAGCAGGCCCGACCCGAGCGCGGTGGTCTCGACGATGGTGGGCCGGACGCATTGCACCTCGAGCAGGTCGGCCTGCCGCTGCATCAGGAGGTCGTTCGCCGAGGCGCCGCCGTCCACGCGCAGCTCGGCCAGGGGCGCGCCGAGGTCGGCGGACATCGCGCGGAGGATGTCGTCGATCTGCAGCACGATGCCGTCGAGCGCGGCGCGAGCGAGGTGTGCCGCCGTGGTGCCGCGCGTGATGCCCGACACGAGCCCCCGGGCGTCCGGACGCCAGTGGGGGGCGCCGAGGCCGGTCAGCGCCGGCACGAACACCACCCCGCCGCTGTCGGGCACGCTGGCCGCCAGGGCCTCGATCTCGGCCGCGTGCTTCACGAGGCCCAGCCCGTCCCGGAGCCACTGGACGGCCGCGCCTGCCACGAAGGCCGAACCCTCGAGCGCGTAGACCACCTGGTCGCCGACCTTCCAGCCGACGGTGGTGAGCATCCCGTGGTCCGAGCCGACCGGCGCCGCCCCGGTGTTCATCAGGATGAAGGCGCCCGTGCCGTACGTGCACTTCGCCATCCCCTTGGAGAAGCACGCCTGGCCGAACAGGGCGCCCTGCTGGTCCCCGATGAGGCCCGCGACCGGGATGCCGTCGGGCAGGAAGCCCACGCTGCGGGTGTGCCCGTAGATCTGGGAGGAGGGGGCGACCTCGGGCAGCGCCGCCGTCGGCACGCGCAGGAGCGCGCACAGCTCCTCGTCCCAGCGCATGCGGTTCAGGTCGTACAGCAGCGTGCGCGAGGCGTTGCTCGGGTCGGTGACGTGGACCCCGGCGAGCTTGTACGCCACCCAGGTGTCGATGGTGCCGAAGGCGAGCTCCCCGCGCTCCGCGCGCTCGCGGGCGCCCGGCACGTGGTCCAGCGTCCACTCGGCCTTGGTGCCGCTGAAGTACGGGTCGAGCACGAGCCCCGTCCGCTCCTTGAACAGGGCCTCCCGCCCGTCATCGCGCAGCGCCCGGCAGCGGTCCGCGGTCCGCCGGTCCTGCCAGACCAGCGCGCGATGGATGGGGCGACCGGTGGCACGGTCCCAGAACAGCGAGGTCTCGCGCTGGTTGGTGACGCCGATCGCCGCGATGCGGTCCGCGGACGCGCCCGTCCGCTCGAGCACGCCCGTGACGGCGGCGCGCACCGAGTCCCAGATCTGGTCGGCGTCGTGCTCGACGTGTCCGGGTTCCGGGTAGTGGTTCGGGAACTCGACGTTGACCTTGCCCAGGACCTCGAGCGTCTGGGTGACGAGCAACGCGGTCGTCCCGGTGGTGCCTTGATCGATCGCCAGGACCAGGTCTCCCATCCGTGCCTCCGAGGCTGGCGTGTTACGCCAGCGCGCACCCCGCTGTCAACGTGGCGCCGACCGCGTCGCAAGTGGTTAGGTGGGTAGGGTTCAGCATGCGGGCTCGCTCGTCGGCCGCCCGCACGACGACGGGAGAGCAGGCATGGCGTTCAAGATGCGGTGCCCGAAGTGTTTCGGGCTCGACTACAGCATCGAGCGCGACAATCGCACGTTCGGCGCGGTGGCCCAGGCATTCGAGCTGGTGTTCCACTGTCGGTGTGGGAAGCAGATGTTCGGCGAGACGCTCCTCAAGGAATACGAGCGTCAGAAGCGGGACTTCGAGTCGCGGGGCGAGATCGGCATGGAGGCCGACGACCGGACCCGTGACCTCGAGCGGCTCCGCCTCCAGCGGGAGGAGAAGGGTCGCAAGGCGGAGCCCGAGGTCGCCGAGGAAGAGGAGTCGGACGACGACGACGCGCCGAAGGAGGACAAGCGGTGGCGTCAGCGGATGGCCGCGCTGACGGCCGACGACGACGACGACGACGACGAGACGCCGTCTCCCGCTCCGTCGAGGGCCCGCAAGTCCGCGACGCCGCGGCCGGCGCCGGCTCGGACCACCGCTGCCGAGACGGAGGAGGACGCGGACGAGTCGGACGACGGCGCGCGCCCGGCCGCCAAGAAGCCCCGCGCGGCCGCCAAGCCCGCCGCGGCCAAGGCCGCCCCCGCTCGCACGACCCCGGCCGCCAAGGCCCGCGCCGAGTCCCCCTCGCTCCCCGCGATCGACGAGGACGACGACGCGGACGACGGCAGCTCGGCCGACGAGGAGTCCGCGGACGAGGAGGGCGCCGACCAGACGATCTGCGCCTGGCCCGGCTGCAGCAAGCCGCGCCGCCCGAACAGCAAGTACTGCTCGCGCGCCTGCTCGAACAAGAACGCTCGCTCGCGGCACAAGCAGCGTGGGCGCCGGACGACGAAGAAGGGGGACAGCGCGACGGCCTGAGGGTCGTCCGCTCAACCCTGTCGGAGCGCTGCCTCGATGGCGGTGAGGCCCTCGGCCGCGCCGCAGCGGAGCTTGTGGCGCACGATGTGCGTCAGCGCCGTCTCGCCCGGATCGATCTCGACCGTCGCGCCGCCGGTCCGCGCCTGCTGGATGACCGGCGAGACGATGTACGGGAAGAGGGCGGAGGTCCCGATCGCGAAGACGAGGTCGAAGGGCTGCTCCGTCACCGCCGAGAGCCTGCCCAGCGCTCGCGTCGGGAGCATCTCTTCGAAGAGGACGACATCGGGCCGGACGACCGCGCCGCACTCGGGGCAGGTGGGGACGGCCGCCAGGTCCTCGTAGGTCTCGACGTGCAGGCGCCAGCTGCATCGCGGGCAACGCAGCTCGTGGATGTTGCCGTGGATCTCGATCACGTCGCGGCTACCTGCCGCCTGGTGCAGCCCGTCGACGTTCTGCGTGAGGACCACGACCTCCATCCGTTCCTGCAGCCGGGCGAGCACGTGGTGACCCTCGTGTGGTCGGGCGCCACGGCACGCCTGCTCGATGCGCCCGATGTGGCGCCAACACACGGCCGGGTCGCGCCGGAACATCGGACCGGACAGGGCGACCTCGATGGGCACGCCCTCCTCGGTCTCCGCGTTCGTGTAGAGACCGGCGGTGCCGCGGTACGTCGGGAGGCCACTGTCGGCGGACATCCCCGCTCCCGTGACCACCAACACCCGCCGAGCGCTCCGCAGCGATCGGGCCACCTGCTCGGCTCTCTCCTGCACTCCCTGGTCGGACACGCTGGCTCCCTCGCGACAGGGAGCGTATGCTCCGATGGGTGCAAAAGCTCCCCCTCGGTCCCTTCGACGTCAGCGAGCCGGTCGGTCGCGGTGGCATGGGTTCGGTGTGGAAGGGGGTGCACCGCGAATCCGGCGTCCCCGTCGCCGTCAAGATCCTGCACCGGTCGACCACCAAGGACGGGACACCCCCGCAGAGCTTCAAGAACGAGACGCGGGCGGTGGCGGCCCTCGATCACCCCGGCATCGTGTGGGTCTTCGACACCGGGGTGGTGGACACCGAGGCGGCCGTCGCCAGCAACGGGGGCATGCAGGACGGCAGCCCCTGGCTGGCCATGGAGTACGCGAGTGGCGGGACGCTCACCGACTTCGTGCCGCGCACCTGGGAGGACGTGCGGGCGCTGCTGCTCGATCTCCTCTCGGCCCTCGGCCACGCCCACTCGCGCGGTGTGGTGCACCGGGATCTCAAGCCCGGCAACGTCCTGCAGTGCTCGGTCAGCGACCTGCGGCCGGGCTGGAAGCTGACGGACTTCGGCATCGCCGCCGCCCTCGAGGAGACGGTGGACCGCAGCATCGCGCGCGGCATCGTCGGCACGCTGGCGTACATGTCGCCCGAGCAGATCAAGAGCGACTGGCGGCAGTTCGGCCCCTGGACCGATCTGTACGCCCTCGGCTGCATGATCTACCGCGTGGTCGGACACCAGCGCCCCTTCAAGGAGATCCGCGGTCCCGGGTTGATCACGGCGCACCTCACCCAACGTCCGCAGCGGCTCATCCCGCGGGTGCCGGTGCCCTCGTTGTTCGCCGAGTGGGTGGACGCGCTGCTGCAGAAGCAGCCGCGGGACCGCTTCCAGTCGGCCGCGGAGGCCGCGCGGATGCTGCTCGCGCTGGGGCCACCGGTGAAGCTCCCCGCCGATCTCGGACCCCAACCGCTGGGCGACAACGAGTCGCCGACGGTCGGTGCGTTCGACGACTCCACCGAGGTCTCGCGGATCCGCTCGGCGATGGACCCGACGGCGATGCTGCCGCAGGACTGGCGCACCGACGAGGTGCCCTGGCCGCTGCCTCGGCTGCTGGGAGCGGGGCTCGGGCTGGCGGGTATCCGCTCGATCCCGATGGTCGGCCGGGAGACGGAGCGCGACGCCTTGTGGTCGGTGCTGCACGACGTCGCGCGCACGGGCCGGGCGCGGGCCGTGATCGTGCGGGGCTCGGTGGGCGTCGGCAAGACGCGGGTGGCGCGGTGGATCGGCGAGACCGCGCACGCGCGCGGCGGCATCCCCTGGCTCATCTCCGAGGCCCGCCCCGACGAGGCGCCCCAGGAGGCCCTCGTCCGCGCGTTCCGCCGCTGGTTCCGCACGGTGCGGCTGGAGGTCGAGGACCGTGCGCAGCGGCTGCAGGACAGCCTCGGGTTGGCGCCGGACGACGAGCTCGTGGGCCTCGGCTCCTCGCTGCTCGCGACCGACGGCGAGTCCGGGCCCCTGGTGGAGGGCGAGGCTCGCCTCGGGGTGGCGCGTGCCCTCCTCGAGAAGATCGCGGGTCGCCGGCCGGCGGTGCTGGTCCTCGACGACGCCCACAACTCGATCGACGCCGTGCGCTTCGCCCGCCACGTGCTCGAGGCCCAGTCCGTGCGCCAGAGCCCGCTGGTCCTGGTGCTGACGGTGGCCGAGGAGGCCTCGAGCGACAGCCAGCTCACCCGCGAGCTGTCCGACCTGCGCCACCGCTCCGACGTCCGCGGGGTCGAGCTCGCGCCGCTGGCCGCTCCGACGATGTCCCGGCTGCTGCAGGGGCTGCTGCCGCTCGAGCGGTCGCTGGTCTCCCTGCTGGTCGAGCGCACCGCTGGGAACCCCCTGCACGCGGTCGAGCTCGTGAAGAGCTGGGTCTCGTCGGACCGCCTGGTCCTCGGGGACGGCGGGTTCGAGCTGCGCGGCGGCACGGCGGATCCGGCGGCCATGCCGATGACCGACCTGTGGGCGGCCCAGATCGGCGAGGTGCTCGACGGCCTCCCGCCCGAAGCGGCGGTGCTGCTGGAGACGGCGGCGGCGCTCGGATCGCCGGTGGACGAGGGCGAGTGGCAGCGGGTCAGCGACGACCCCAAGGCCCGCTTCGCGGCGCGGGGGCAGGTCCGCTTCGTGCGCGAGAACGCGGCGCTCCGGAGCGAGCTGAGGGTCCGGATGATCTCGGCGCACCTGTGGGAGGAGACCGAGGGCGGGCTCGCCTTCGTGCACGAGATGCTCCGCGAGGCCGTGCTGGGCGGCGCGCGCGAGGCCGGCCGGCTCGACAGCCACCACCGCGCCTGCGCCCGCATGCTCCTCCACCGCCCGGACGCCCGGATCCACGCGGAGCGCATCGGTCGTCACCTGCTCCTCGGGAAGCGGGGTGAACAGGCCGTGGCCCACCTGGTCGAAGGGTTCCGCCGTCGGCGCCGCAGGTCGGGCGAGGCCGCCGCGTTGCCGGTGCTCGCGCTGGTCGAGGAGGCCCTGATCGCGGGCAGCGTCCCCGCCGACGACGTTCGGTGGGTCGAGCTCGCGGTGCGCCGCGCCGAGACCTTCGTGCGGCTGGAGCGTGCCGACGACGCCGCCCGCTGGGGGCAGCGCGGGCTCGATCTCGCGGAGGCGGGCGCGCACCGCCTGCTGCGGAGCCGGGCGCTGGTCGCGCTCGCGCGTGCGCTGATGCTCGGGCGCGAGGCGCGCGTCGCGGACGACCTGCTGGCCCGTGCCGAGGGGTTGGTCCAGGAGAGCGACGACCAGCGCTGGCTGGGCGAGATCCAGGCCACTCGCGCCCAGTGCGCGCGGCTCCTCGGCGACGTGCAGCGCTCCCGCGGACACAGCCGGCTGGCGGCCCGCTACCTCACCGCCGCCGGAGAGCGGGTGAGCGCGGCGAACGCGTGGGCGGCGCTGGCGGAGTCCGCGGAGTTCGAGGGTGAGCAGGCGAGGGCCGAGCGCGCCTGGGAGCGAGCGCGCGTCCTGTTCTCCCGCGGGGGGCACGTCGCGCGGGAGGCGGAGTGCCTGGCGGCCCTCGGGCAGCTCGCCCATCGTCGCGGGGACCTCGAGCAGGCGCGCGCCATGTTGGCGCTGGCCCTCGAGCGCTTCCGCGCGTCGGGGAGCATCCGCGCGCTCCACGCCCAGCTCGCGCTCGCCCGCCTGCACCTCGCGCGCCGCGAGTGGGACGACGCACGGCGGCTGGCGTCGGAGGTGGTGGTCGGCGCGGAGACCGCGCGGATGGGTCCGCTCGAGGTCCAGATCCACGCGGTGTTGCTGACCGCCGCCACCGGCTTGCGCGACTGGAGCGGCTTCGACGTGCACCTCGAACAGGTCCGCCGCGGGGTCCAGCCACCCGTGGACCCGGACCTGCTGTGGTGCCTCGATCTCGCGCAGGCCCGCGCTGGCGCTGCGCGAGAGGAACGGCGGTCGCAGGCGGTCGCGACGCTGCTGGGTCAGCTCCGGGCCTGATCTCCGTCGTGGACGTGGCCCCAGGAGGTCGCCAGCTCGCGGTACTCCTCCTCGAGGATCGCGTGGCGGACCATGTCGTGGAACGCCCCCTGATGGAAGTACTCGTCGCGGAGGCGTCCCTCCTCGCGCATCCCGAGCTTCCCCGCGATGTGGTGCATCCGACCGTTCGTCGCGTAGTGGACCATCCACAGCTTGTGCAGCCCGAGCTCGCCGAAGCCGTGCGCCAGCAGCAGCCGCAGCGCCTCCTGCGCCAACCCCCGCCCGTGGTGGGCCTTGTCGCCGATGACGATGCCGAGCCGTCCGTTGCGCGCCGGCCACCAGATCTTGTGGATGCCGGCGTTGCCGAGGTACTGCCCCTCCAGGGTCTCGATCGCGTAGAGCCGGTCCGTCTCGCTCGCGATCATCCGCTCGAGGAACGCGACCTCCTGCTCGCGGGTGATGTTCCCCATCGTCGCGAAGTTGCGGACGACCTCGGGGTCGTTCACCCAGGTCATGATGGCGTCCACGTCGTCCACGCGGATCGGTCGGAGGTGGATGCGCTGGCCGGGGTAGGTGATGGTCATGCGAGCGACCGTACACCCGGAGCCAGCTGGTGTGGTTGACCCTGATCGCCTGTAGCGCGGACGCGCCCATCCGCTCGGTGCCCACCGAACCGACGACGCAGCTCGAGAAGCAGGTCGAGGAGCCACAGATCGTGTGGTCCGACCTCGCCGACCTGTTCGACCCCGAGCCCGCGTCGCTCCCGATCGCCTTGAAGGATCTGGCGCCCGGGATGGCCGGCAAGCCCGCGATCGAGCTCCTCGACCACGCCCACCAGCCGGCCGTGCCGATCACGGTGAAGCCCGTCGCCGATCACCTCGTGGCGAGCACGCTGATGGCGGGGCGCGAGGACGTGGGCATCGTGCTGATCTTCGATCTCGACGGCCGGGCCCTCCAGGAGGTGCAGCTGGCCCTGCCCGACGACGAGGCGATGCCCGTGCTCTCGGTCAAGTGGGGGAACGCGAGCTCCTTCACGACCGACGCCGCCGATCGGCCGGTGTACCGATGGACGCGGGAGGGAGCGGCCTGGGACGCGAGCCTCGGCACGACCGTCGAGCAGCCGTACCAGGGGCTGCCGCCGAAGGCGACGGGGATCCTGCGCTACGTGCCCGCGGGGACCTGACCGGGCTACCCGAGGTCCAGGCCGATCTGGATGGACTCGGCGCTGATGCTGCCCACCAGCTCCTGCTGGGAGCGTCGGATGCCGCCCGACGCGACGAACCGCACCGCGGACAGGTTCGGGAGCGCGGTCCGTACGAGGTGGGCAGGGTTGCCCAACCACTCCGCGGCACGCTCCTGGCTGGCCCAGTCCTCGAGCCAGGCCCACATCGCGGCGTCCCGTGCCCAGAGCGCCAGCACGAGGTGGTCGCCGTGATCGCAGGCCAGGATCCGCGCGATCTCCGAGGCCTGCACCGACCGGGGCGCTCCGGCCGTCAGCGCCTGCATCGGCATCGTGCTCTCGGACAGCTCCATCGGGACGGAGCGGTGGCTGCTCGGAGGCAGCGAGTGGACCTGGTGGCGGCCCCCGCGGAAGTGGATCTCGGCCCGGGGCAGCTCGTTGGGCGAGCGCTCGGCGGTCGTGCCCCAGCCACGCACCGTGTCGCCGTCGCCGGCGTGGAGGTACAGGCTGTGCAGCTGGACCTCGAGCTCCGGCAGCGACGGTCCCGCGGCGCGCTCGAGCAGCAGGCGGCCGACCACGGCGTCCCGGTCGGCGGCCGACACCACGAACCCGCCGCGGTCGTCGATCTCCACGAGCGGTGGCGTGGCGGGATCGGTCGCGCGCAGGGCGAGGGCGCCCACGAGCGCGCCAGCGGCACGGTCGAGGTCGTCCTCGAGCTTCCACGCGTGGTACCAGGCGGCCGCGCCGACGACGGTGGCGCCTCGCTCGCACGGGCCCGTGACCACCACGGGGGCACCGACCACGAGGGCGCGCTGGACCGCGAGCGCACCGACCGAGCGCGACGCCTCGACGGTGGCCACGTCGCCCGTCAACGAGCCGGGGTCGCAACGGCCGTCCACCACGATCCGTGGCCGGCGGCCCGGCATCGCGGCGACGGCTGCGGTGATCGCGGGCGCGGCGCTGGGCTGGACGATCCAGACGTGGGCCGTCGGGCCGCTCGGGTGGGGCCCGAGCACGCTGATCCGCACGGGCTTGCTCATGGCATCAGCCCCTGCCCCAGCCCGCCGGCGAGCCACTGTCCGCCGTCCACCACGAGGATGGCGCCCGACACCCAGGAGGCTGCGGGCGACACGAGGAAGAGCACGCCTTGCGCCACGTCGTCGCGCGTCCCGAGCCGCTGCAGCGGGATCGCGCGCGCCACCCGGTCCATCACGTCGCCCGGGGCGAGCTTGGACATCCCGGGTGTGTCGGCGATCGGACCCGGTGCGATGCCCACCACGCGGATGCCCACGGGCCCCCACTCGACCGCCAGCGTTCGCGTCAGCGCGTCGACCCCCGCCTTGGCCGCGCTCGCGTGCGCCTGGAACGGGGTGCCCGTGTACTGGAGGGTGGCGGTGATGGTGACGATCACGCCGCCGCCGCCGCGCATCATCAACGGGTGGGCCGCCCGGCACGTGTGGAAGGTGCCCTTCAGGTCGATGTCGACCACGGTGCCGAACCCGTTCGGCGACAGGGAGGCTGCGGGGGCCAGGAAGTTCCCGGCGGCGCCCGCGATGGTGATGTCCAGCCGACCGTGGCGCTCGCCGATGCCGCGGACCAGCTCCTCGAGCGCCGCCGGATCGCGCACGTCGGCGGGAGCGACCTCCGCGCGCCCGCCAGCCGCCCGGATGGCGCCGGCCGTCTCCTCCAGGCGATCGGCCTTCCTGCCGGTGGCCACGACGAGGGCCCCGTGAGCGGCGAGCGTCGTCGCGATGGTCGCGCCGATCCCGGATCCGGCGCCGGTGACCCAGGCCACCTGTCCGTCCAACAGATCGGATCGGAACGTCGACACCCACCACCCCCGTCCGCGAGGGTACCCTCCGCGCGGAGGCTGGATCATGGCAGATCGATTGGCGGGCCGGGTGGCGGTCGTGACGGGAGGCTCGCGCGGGATCGGTCGGGCGATCGCCCGGGCCTTCGCGAAGGAGGGGGCGATCGTCGTGATCGCTTCCCGCAAGGCGGAGGGCCTGATCCAGGTGGCGGAGGAGATCGCCGCGGAGGGCGGGGTGGCGCATGCCCGTCCCCTCCACGTGGGTCGCGTCGACGAGATCGGCGCCTGGTGGGACGCGGTCGAGGCGGAGGTCGGCGCGCCCTCGATCCTCGTCAACAACGCAGGCACCAACCCCTACTTCGGACCGATGATGAACCTCGAGTGGGCGGCCTTCGACAAGACGTTCGAGGTCAACGTCAAGGGACCGTTCGAGATGACTCGGCAGCTGGTGCGGCGTCACCAGGCGCGCCCGGACGCGGGCCCGGCCTCGGTCGTGTCGGTGGCCTCGATCCTCGGCGCGGCCGCCTCGCCGCTGCAGGGGGTCTATGGGATGACCAAGGCCTCGATCATCAGCATGACGAAGACGCTGGCCGTCGAGCTCGGCGAGACCGGCGTCCGGGTCAACGCGATCGCGCCGGGCGTGATCGACACCAAGCTCGCGGCGGCGATCACGGCCAACGACGACCTGCGGCGCCGCGTCCTCGAGCACACCGCGCTCAACCGCGTGGGACAGCCCGAGGAGATCGCGGGGATCGCCGTGTTCCTGGCGTCCGAGGAGTCCAGCTACGTGACGGGCCAGACCTTCTTCGTCGACGGTGGCTGGACGATCACCTGACGCCGACCTGGCGCAGGAGCGCGACCACCTGAGCGTGCCGGTTCCGTCGCGCCGCGGCGAGAGGGCCGTGGTCACCGATCTCGACGTGCGGATCGGCGCCGTGCGTGAGCAGCAGCTTGACCGCCGCGAGCAGCCCGAGCTCCGCCGCCAACAGCAGCGGGGTGTACCCGGCCTCGTCGGTCGCCTGCGTCGACGCCCCCCTGGCCAGCAGGAGCGCGACGGTGTCCACGTGGCCGCCCGCGATGGCGCAGTGCAGGGCGGTCGTCCCGTCGCAGCCATGCCCGGATCGCTGGTTCACGCTCGCACCGGACCGCAGGAGCAGCGCGATCGCCGCGTCCCGTCCGTGGCTGGCAGCGTGGTGGATCGGCGCGAAGCCCGCCGCGGAGGGCGCCGTGGCGCGCCCATGGCTCACGTGCCAGGTCAGGGCGTCGAGGTCTCCCGAAGAGGCGGCCTCGTGGACATCGGGGGAGTTGCCCGCGGGTCCCGTCTCCCGGTTCCACGAACGATCGAGCTCGTAGCTCGACAGTGGCCTCGTCAGCGCAGTGGGCATCGGACCCTCCTCGACGGTGTCCGAGCCGGAAGCGGGGGTTGGCTCCGGGTACTCTCGGACAGGTGAAAATTCTCCCAACCCAGGGCGCCGCCGCGCGGGTGTTCGCGGAAGCGGGCGGTTCGCCGTCCCGGATGATGGGTGACGAAAATGGCAAATACCTGGAAGTCGGCGATTCGACGGGATCGTGCAGCCGATGCCGATGACAGGCTGGAAGACGGGCCATCGAGCACGTGGCGGCGGACCGGTTCCATGTGCTCATCCTGGCATGTCGTCCAGGAGATGCAAAGCCCCACCGACACCAGCCGGGGACAACAGGCGAAGCAACGGCCGCATCGGGCTACGGATCAGCCTGCGATCGAGATCGGCGTCTCGATACCAACCGTGCCCGATGTTTTTTTGTCGACGGTGTTAACGACAGGTTGCAGGCTGTCACCACAGGGTCGAACGGAGCTCGTTGCGATGAACTACCAGGCCCTCATCGAGCGCATCACGCAGGCGGTGGACGAGAGCGCGTACTTCACGCCGACCTCGCACGTCGACCCTGCGCGTCGCGCCGTGCTGGAGCAGGCCCGCCAGGAGATGGCGCGCGCGGACTTCGAGCCCGACCAGCTCCGCGCCTGGCTGCACGAGCAGCACACCGCCGGCCGGCTCGATCGCGTCCACCTGCTCTCTGCCCTGCACGTCGTCGCCTGCCACCCGAAGGTGGGGGACTGGGACGAGGCCGCCCGCCTGGTGGGCGAGCAGGAGCTCGCGGCCCTGGATCTCGGCGGCCCCGAGCTCGAGGCGAACCTGGCAGCCGTCGACCGCCACCGGGGCGTCCTCGCGTACCTCCGCCGCCACTACGGCGTGGCGCTGGACTACTTCGCCCGCGCGCTCGAGCGTCAGCGCTCGGCCGAGAACTTCACGAACGTGCTCTGCACGCTCCTGCGACTCGGCGAGCTCGTCGAGGCGCGCACCCTCCTCCGCCAGGCGCGTGGGTCGTTCCCCCGCGCCCTGGTCACCGACATCGACCGGAACGTCGCCCAGGACCCAGACCTCGCGCTGCTGCGCTCGGAGAACCCATGACCGCTCTCCTCGTGTGCTTCCTCCAGATGCTGGCCGGCCTCGGCGCGCCGATCTCGGTGAACCCCAACGGCACGATCGCGATCACCACGACGCAGGCGCCCGCGCCCAGTCCCGACCTGTCCGATGTGGACGGTCCGAAGCGTGATCCCTTCGTCGATGTGGGTCCGACCCAGATCTCCAACGGCTTCTGACGTGGACCCCCGTCACACCCACCTCGCGGCCGAGCGCGAGGAGATGGACCTGAAGCATCAGCTCGGACTGCTGATCTCGGACCGCCACTCGCCCGAGGCGAAGGCGCTCTTCGAGATCCTGTGCAGGTACGCTCACCGCCGCGTGGCGGTGGTCAGCCGTCACTGCGGCAACGCCCTCTCCGAGACGGAGCAGGAGGAGATCGTCGGCGAGGTGCTCCTGCAGCTCATGCAGGGCTCGCTCGCGGCCTTCCGCGGCGAGACGCTGCCCGAGCTGCTCGGGTTCGTCCGCACCATCGCCGAGCGGACCTCCTGGCGGGCCATCCGCCGGCGGGATCGCGAGCGCACCGCGATCAACGAGGACGGCGACCTGCTCGAGGACTGGAGCGCGTCGATGCCCCGGCCCGACGCCCACGTCGAGATCCGCTCCGAGACGCCGCTTCCGGACAACGATCGGTCGTACCTCGAGGAGCTGCTCCGCGCCGGATCGAAGGCCGAGCTCGCCCGTCGCTCGGGCGTCAGCCGCGCCGCCGTGACCCAGCGGGTCCAGCGCATCCAGAACCGCGTGGCCGAGCTGTCGCACCACGAGCGCATGTCGCACGAGGCCTGGCTGCTGCAGACCGCCCGCGCCGTCGTGGAGACCGAGCGACCTCCCGACGCGTACGCCGACCTACCGGGCTGACCGATGCCCGGGTCGGGACACGGCGGCGCGCCACGCGCCGTCACGGTGGACGTGCGCGCGTTGGTGTCGCGCATCCGGTCGGCGGTGACCGGCGGCTCCTACCTCGCGCCCGCGGACCAGGTCCCGCCGTCGATGCGACGCGCGATCGAGGCGATCTCCGAGGAGCTGGCGCGGCCGGACGCCGATGCGGACACGATCCGCGTGCGCATCCACCAGCTCGAGGCCGCGGGTCGCATCGACCGGCCGATGAAGCTGTCGGCGCTCTCCGTGCTGGCCGCGAGCCCCCTGGTTCGCGACTACGTGGAGGCCGCGCGGCTGGCCAGTCAGCAGGAGTTCGCCGCGCTCGACGAGGGCGGGCCCTGGCGCGACACCTACCTCGCGTCCTCCGCGCGCCACCGCGGCGTGATCACCTTCCTGCTCGGCCACCACGGCACCGCGCTGGACTGGTTCACCCGCGCGCTCGAGCTCGAGCGGACGCCGGAGAACGTCGGGAACGTGCTCGCCGCCCTGCTCGCGCTCGGCGAGGTGGAGGATGCGGTCGAGCTCACGAGCTCCATGCGCGCCTCGCTGCCAGCCGAGGTCTGGGCCGCGCTCTCCGAGCGGATCGAGCGCGACGCCGATCTGGTGCGCCTCGCGGAGTGGCTCGACACGCCCTGAGCCGATCGCTCAGCGCGCCTGCGACTTCTTCTTGGCCGCGTCCACCAGGTCCTTCTTCTTCGACTTCGCCTCGGCCACGCCCTTGTCGCCGGCCTTCTTCGCCTGGCTGACGAGCTCGTCTCCGGCGCGATCGGCCTGGTCGACGACCTTCTTCCCCGCTTCCTTGGCGGCCTGCTGGGCGATCGGGTTGCTCCCCGCGTCGTCGACCAGCTTCTTGCTCTGCTTCTGCGCCTCCTGGTGCAGCTTGCGCGCCTGCGCCTGGGCCTCGGTGAGCAGGGCCTGCGCGGCGCGCTCCGCCTCCGCGATCAGCGCGTCGCCCTGCCGCTCGGCCTCGGCGATCAGGTCGCCCACGACCTCACCCACCACCTCCTGCACGATCTCCGCGGGCTTCACGCCCCCGAGCGCCACGCCGAGCTTCGGTGCGGCGTAGGTCCCGCCCACGGTCAGCACCAGGTCGACGGGGCCACCGACCTTCGGCAGGTTCGGCAGCGCCTTGGGCTTGATCGCGTCCACCGGCACCGAGGTGGCGATGCGCAGATCCAGCGTCTGGTCCACGATGCCCGTCGAGCCGCTCAGCTCCGCCTTGCGGCCACCGAGCTGGATCGTGGCGGGGACGAGATCCATCCGTCCGCCGTCGATCACCCAGCCGAAGCGGGTGCCGCCCACCTGGACCACCTGGGCGTCGCGCTGGCGCACGCTGTCCGACAGGCCCGAGAGCGCCGCGGGACTCAGCTTCGCCGGGTTGGGCAGCACCGAGCCCTTCGAGGCCAGCGCCCCGAGCTCCGGTGAGCCGTCGGCCTTCAGCCGGGCCGTCAGGCTCATGCCGCTGTCGAAGCGGGTCTTCACGCCCCGCAGGACGGGCGCCAGGCGGTCCATGGTCGCGAACGTGTCGAAGGTCTGGGCCAGGTCGAGCTGGATGCCGCCGATCTGCAGGTCGATGTCGGCGGCGGAGGTGTCGGGGGCCGCGTACGTCCCGTCGAGTGTCACGCGACCGCCGAGCATGCTCGCCTCGAGGCCGTCGAGGCGCACCGCCCCGTCGCGCACGACGATCGTGCCGCGGACGGCGTCCATGGCGAACACCTCCGTCACGAGGTGGTCGATGGCGCTCACGAGCTCGAGGTCCACCCAGGTCGGCACCGGGGCGATGGCACCGGCCTCGGCGTCGGGGGCCGCCTCCTCCTCGCTCCCCTGGAACGGACGCAGGTCGAGCTGCTTGCTCTTCAGCACCAGCGCCCCGTGGATCGTGTCTCCCCGGACGAGCCAGGGCACGACCTGCTCGACGTGGCCCGACCAGGTGGTGCCCGACTTGCCGGCCCCCTTCGGGTTGGCCCAGGACACCATCGTCTCGCCGAGCGCCCAGCTCGTCGGCGTCAGGTCGACCTCGAAGGTCTCGATCATCAGGTCCGGCCAGCCCTCCGCGACGTACCTCACGCCGCGACCGCCCACCTTGCCGCGGCAGGTGACCGCGTCCGCCTTCGACATCTCGAAGTCCGACAGGCGGCCCTTCACCTCGAGGTCGAGGTCGAGCCGACCGGCAGGGGGCGTGCTGTCGGCGAGCGCGGGCCACGCGCTGCGGAACGTGGCGAGATCGAGCTTGCCGGCGACGGCCGCGTCGACGAGCGGGTCGCCCAGCGGGTCGCGGAGCGAGAAGCGGCCCTTCACCGTCTGGTCGGCCACCGTGACCTGGAACGAGCGGGCGTCGACCTCGGTCGCGCGGGCGGGACCCTCGGGGTGGCGCAGCGCGAGGTCCAGGCCGAGCCCGTCGAGGCCCACGGGTTGCCCGGGGAACCGGAAGGAGGCGTCGCCGAGGCGCAGGTTCAGGTCCAGCGCCGGCAGCGTGTCGCCCTCCGCTGGCCAACGGCCCGCGACCTTGCCGTCGAACGCCACCGTACCCGAGGTGCGCACGCCCTCGAGGCTCGCGGCGGTCGCGCCCGGGAGGAGCGAGAGCAGGCCGGCCAGCGAGCTGTCGGGAGCCGAGAAGGTCAGGTCGAAGCGCGTGGTCTCGGCCTCGGGGGTCACGGTGCCCCCGAACGCGAGCGGGAAGCGGCTCACCGTCACCCGGTTCTCGCCGAGCGTGAGCGTCCCGTCGGGGCCCTGTTCGACCTCGAGCGTGGCGTCGAGCGGGACGTCGGCGAGGTACCGCACGCCGCCGGTGGCCACGTCCACGCGATCGGCGCTCGCGACCACGTCGAAGCGCGTCGTCTCGCCGACCACGCCGTCCACGGTGGCGTCGAAGCCGTCGACCTCGGCGTGCCGTCCGGCCGCGCGATCGTCGTAGCGAAGGGACAGGCCGGTGATCACCACGTCGGACAGCGACAGGCCCGTGGTCGAGGCTTCCGAGGGGCTCCCGCCCGATCCGAGGAAGCTGTCGAGGTTGGACCGCCCGTCCGGCAGGACACGCACGTCGATGGCGGCGTCCTCGAGCCGCACGCCCCGCACCTCGATCGTGTCGCCGAACACGCTGGCGAGATCGACCTCGACCCGCGACGGGCCCGCCTTCACGAGGTCCACCCCCGCGAACGGCTCCTTGCCCGACACCCGCAGCGCGTCGACCGACACGGCCACCCGTGGGAAGGCGCTGAACGGATCGACGCCGATCGCGCCGAGCGTGACCTCGGCGTCGAACGCCTCGCCGACGGCCTGCTCGGCCCACCCCGCGAGGCGTGGCCGGACGACGAGCGCCCAGCCACCGACCGCGAGCGACGCCAGGACGAGCGCGCCGCCCCCCGCCACCAACATCCACCGAGCTCGACCGGTCACCCGACCTCCCGCGTCATCCTACGACCGTTGGGGCGCGACCCAGGCCAGCGCCTCGCGCACCGTGCGCACGCCGACGACCTCGAGCCCCGCCGGTGCGTCCTCCGCGACCCGGGCCGGCGCGATCACCCGCCGGAAGCCGTGCCGCGCGGCCTCCTTGAGGCGGATCACCCCGTGCGAGACCCCGCGGACCTCGCCCACGAGACCCACCTCGCCGAACACCGCGGTGTCCGCCGGCAGCGGCCGGTCGGACATCGAGCTGGCGATGGCGAGGAGCAGCGCGAGATCGGCGGCGGGCTCGTCGACGCGCAGCCCACCGACCGCGTTCACGAACAGGTCGCGGTCGTGCAGCGAGAGGCCGACCTTGCCGAGCACCGCGGCGAGCATGGAGACGCGCTGTCGATCGACGCCGACCGCGTGTCGTGCCGGGATCTGCACGCCTGGCCGACCGACCAGGGCCTGGATCTCGGCGAGCACCGGGCGGCTGCCCTCGTATGCGCACAGGACCGTGGTCCCGGCGGCGTCCGCGGTGCGCTCGGCGAGCAGGCGGGCGGAGGCGTCGGGCACCTCGCGCAGCCCGTCGTCCACCATCTCGAACAGGCCGAGCTCGCCGCTCGCGCCGAAGCGGTTCTTCACCGAGCGGAGGACGCGCAGCCCGGTCGCGCCGTCCCCCTCGAAGTAGAGCACGGCGTCCACCAGGTGCTCGAGGACCTTGGGGCCCGCGATCTCACCCGACTTCGTGACGTGCCCCACGAGGAGCACGGAGGTCCCGGTCGCCTTGGCCAGCACCATCGCGCCGTGGGCCACCTCCCGTACCTGGCCCACGGACCCCGGGATGCCGCCGAGGTCGGGCGAGGCCACGGTTTGGACGCTGTCGACCACGGCCACCAGCGGCTTCGTCTCGCGGATCGCCGCCTCGATCTGCGACAGGTCGGTCTCCGCCAGGAGGTGGAGCGTCTCGCCGAACACGCCGAGCCGGTCCGCGCGCAGGCGGATCTGCTGGAGCGACTCCTCGCCCGAGACGTAGAGCACGGGCAGCCCTCGGCGGGCGAAACGGTCCAACGCCATGAGCAGCAGCGTGGACTTGCCGATGCCCGGATCGCCGCCGACCAGCACCAGCGAGCCGGCCACCAGCCCACCGCCGAGCACGGTGTCGAGCTCGCCGATGCCCGTGCGCACCCGGACCTCGCCGCCGCGCTCCGGAGAGACCTCGGAGAGCTTCACGACCTTCGGGGGAGGGGCCGAGGAGCGCGCCGTCGGCTCCCGCTCGATCTCCTCGACCAGGGTGTTCCACGCGCGACACTGACCGCATCGGCCGAGCCAGCGCGCGGTGCTCCACCCGCACTGCTGGCACACGAACGCTCGCTTGGGCTTCGCCATCGGCACCCCATAGCCTCCCCGTCGGCCCCTCGGATCCGCGACATTCCCACCGCGGATCCGTCGCGGGAACGCGCTGTGTGGGGCCTCGCCGGGTTGGCCCGATCGTTGCTTTGTCGCCGGGCGCGGGGAGGTCGTTCAACGCGGAGGTTCCCCTTGCGTCTCGTCATCGCCGCCCTGGCCCTGATCGCGTGTCACGACACGCCCCTCGCCAACCTGCCGCCGCTCGAGGACGGGCCGACCGATCCGTCCTACGATCCGCGCACCACCGACGCGACCAGCGCGTCGACCGCCGACACCACACCCACCACGTCCTCGACCGGGGACGTCGACAGCGACGGCGACGGCCTCACCGACGCGCAAGAGGCCCAGGTCGGCACCGATCCCCTGGATCCGGACACCGACGACGACGGGTTCGGTGACCGCGACGAGCTCGAGCAGCACACCAACCCACGCGACGGCGGGGACCACCCGTACGAGGGTGGGTGGCCGATCGACGCCTGTCGCCACGACATCCAGCCGACGGGCAACGCCGTGGGTCAGATCACGGCGGACTTCGCGCTCACCGATCAGCACGGCGAGACGCTGCACCTGCACGACTTCTGCGGCAAGGAGGTGCTGCTGCTGTCCTCGGCGATGTGGTGCGGCCCCTGCCAGGACGAGGCCAGCGACATGGCGGACCTGTACCGCGAGTACGAGGACCAGGGCTTCCTCGTGATCACGTTGCTCGGCGAGAACGAGTTCGGTGGGGTGCCGACCCAGCGCAACCTCCAGCAGTGGGCGGACGCCTTCGGCATCGACCACCCCGTGGTGGCCGACCGGAACTGGCAGGTCACCAGCCGCTACCTGCGCAGCGCCAGCTTCTCGATCCCCACGATGCACCTGATCGGCGTCGGAGCGGAGGTCCTGGCGCGCGACACCTGGGTCGGGGAGGCGCAGATCCGGAACAACCTCCCGTGAGTGGGTAGGATGGCGACGGAGATCGGATGCTCGTCGCCTCGCTCCTCCTGCTGGCCTGCCGTCCGTCGAGCGACGTCGTCGACCCGGCGGGGGACGCGGACGCGGACACGGACGCCGACGCCGACAGCGACACGGACGCCGACAGCGACACGGACGCCGACGTCCACAGCGCCGTCGACCACAGCGGTCCGGACCACACCGCGACCCCGCCGTCGATCACCGCCGCGTGCCGGGTCCAGCCGGACAACGCGCTTCGGGTCGACTGCAGGGTCGAGGTCGACCCTCCGGGACCGGTGGAGGTGAGCTTCCAGGAGTCTGTGGGGGGACCGGCCCGCGTCCAGCGCTGGGACGAGGTGGGCACCGCGGACCTCACCTTGTGGCGGATGCGCGGCGACACCGATCACGACTACGTCTTCACCGCCCTCGACACCGGCGCCACCACCACCGGGACCTTCCGGAGCGGCCGGATCCCAGCCGGGTTCCAGGTGTCGACGAGCGAGACCGGGGCCGTTCCTCCGTCGGGTGACCTGCTGTTCCAGGCCGACTGCAGCGTCCCGACCGCGGTGGTGGTGGACGAGGAGGGGCGGATGGTCTGGTACCAGGACCTGACCGCCGGCTGGCCAGGGCTGCACCGCGTGCAGGCGACCGACGTCGCGGGGGACGGGGGCGTGGTGTCGACGCTCGACCAGTCGCGCGTCCGTTGGTTCGACTGGGACGGGACCCTGCGGATGGAGGCCGGCGTCGGGATCACGCCCGGCTTCGCGCGCGCCCTCCACCACGACGTGGCGCAGCGCGACGGGCTCCTGTGGGTGCTCACCGCCGACGCCTGGTCCGACGGTGTCCGCACCTGGGTGGTGGACGGGTTCTACGTGCTGGACGGGACCGGGACGCTGCTCGCCGACTGGCGGGTGGACGCGCTGACCTCGCCGTCGGGTGCGGGCTTCCCCGGCTACTGGGGAGGGCTGTTCCCGTACGCGACCGACTGGACGCACGAGAACAGCATCGAGGTCGACGCGAGCCACGACCTGCTGCTCTCCTTCCTCCAGGTCGACACGGTGATCGAGGTGCACGGCGACCCGTACGACCCGGCGTTCGGCGAGGCGGTGACCACGCTCGTCGGGGACGACGCGACCACCTTCACCTCGGACTACGCCATCGTGGACCCGGGCGGGTGGACGAGCGACCTGACGTTCTCCCACCAGCACCACCCCCACTGGCTGCCGAGCGGAGAGCTCCAGATGTTCGACAACGAGGAGCTCGGGGCGTCGCGCGTCCTGCGGCTGCGGCTGGACGCGTCCGCGGGGACGGCCGAGGTGACGGGCAGCTGGTCGCTCGGCGTCTCCTGCGCCTTCGCGGGGTCGGCCTACGTCCGGCCCGACGGGACCCTCATCGCCACCTGCGCTCCGTCGTCCGCGTTCTACGTGATCGACCCGGTGAGCAGCGACGTGCTCGGCACCTGGCGGCCCCGCTGCGTGAGCGGCGCGGATCGGGCGATGCTGGCCCGCGGCATCCCGGTGACGCTGTGATCGCCTGGCTCGCGGTGGCGTACGCCGCGCCCGAGGTGATCGTGCTCGGCGTGGCGCAGGACGGGGGGCACCCGCAGGCGGGCTGCACGAAGGCCTGCTGTCGGGCGGCCTGGGACGACCCCGCGCTCCGCCACCACGTCGCGAGCCTGGCCATCGTGGACGACGGCAAGGCGTGGCTCGTGGACGCCACCCCGGATCTGCCCGCGCAGCTGCACGAGCTCCAGCGCCGCGGGCTCACACTCGCCGGCATCCTGCTGACGCACGGCCACATGGGCCACTACACCGGCCTGCTGCACCTCGGGCGCGAGGTGATGGGCGCGGACGCCGTGCCCGTCTGGGCCATGCCGCGGATGGCGACGCTGTTGAAGGAGGAGGAGCCCTGGGCGCTGATCGGTCGCCTCGGGCACGTGCAGGTACGGTCGCTGGCGGACGGGGCGCCCGTCGCGCTCGACGAGCGGATCACCGTCACGCCCTTCCTCGTCCCGCACCGCGACGAGCTCACGGAGACGGTGGGCTTCCGCATCCGCGGCCCGCAGCGCACCGTGGTCTGGTTGCCGGACATCGACAAGTGGGAGCGTTGGGACACGCCGCTGACGACGCTGCTCGAGGGCGCCGACGTGGCCTGGCTCGACGCCACCTTCTACGCCGACGGCGAGCTCTCGCGCCCCATGTCCGAGGTCCCGCACCCCTTCGTGGTGGAGACGATGGCCACGCTCGCGGACCGCCCCGACCTCAAGGCGAAGGTCCGCCTGGTCCACCTCAACCACACCAACCCCGCCCTCGATCCGTCCAGCGCGGCGGCGCGCGCGGTGACCGAGGTGGGCCTGCGCGTGGCGCGCGAGGGTGACCGCGAGCCGCTGTGACCCCTGTCGACGACGAGATCGTGGTCGAGGCGGAGGCCCCGGCTCCGGACGCCGGCCCCGAGCGGGTCACGGTCGTGCGCCCCGACGAGCTGCCCGCCAGCGCGGACGTGGCGACCGCGGTCCAGCGTGCGCCAGGGGTCGTCGTGCGCCGGCTCGGGGGCCTCGGCGATCTCGCGCAGGTGGGGATCCGCGGCGCCTCCGCGCGACACACGGAGGTCCTGCTCGACGGCATCCCCCTCAACCCCGAGGGGGGCTCTGCCGTCGACCTCTCCGAGCTGCCGGTGCGCGCGCTCGATCGGGTGGAGGTGTGGCGGGGGAGCGCGCCCGCGCTGCTCGGGACCACCGCGCTGGGCGGGGCGGTCGCACTGTGGACCCGGCACGACGCCGCCGCCGAGGGCGCGCTGTCGGTCGGGAGCTGGGCGACGGCGCGGGGAACGGCGGTGCTCGGTGGTCCCGTACCGGGCGGTTCGGCGCTGGTGGCGGTCGAGGGGCTGCAGACGAACGGCGCCTTCCCGTACCTCGACGACGGCGGCACCCGCGGCAACCCGGACGACGACGGCGAGGCGCTGCGCGACAACAACGACACCACCCGCCTGGTCACGACCTCGCGCCTGACGCTCGGGTCGCTGACGCTGCTGCACGCGGGCACCTGGTCCGAGGACGGCGTGCCGGGCTTCGTGTTCGCGCCGACCACCTCCGTCCGCTACGGACTGTCGCGACACCTGCTGGCGGCGCGGGTCGACGGGGAGCGAGCGGCGGTCCGCGGGTGGTGGCTGCAGCGCGACGAGGCGCTGACGGATCTGCTCGGGGAGATCGGCGTCGGCGCCGAGGACGTGCGCACGCGGACCTCCTCGATCGGCGGCGACGGGCAGGTTCGCGCCTTGCTGACGCCCTCGCTCCGGCTCGACCTGCTCGCGGGCGCCAGGTCGGACCGGCTGCGCAGCGAGGACCTGCTCTCGGGCACGGCCGACGCGCCGCGCGGGCGCGAGGTGCTCCGGGCCTCGGCGGGCCTGCCCTGGGCCGGGTCCGGCGTCGACGTCCGACCCTCGCTCGGCCTCGTGGCGCTGCTGTCCGAGGACGGCGCGGGCGAGGCGACCTCCGCGTTTCTTCCCGTGCCCCGGCTGGCGGTCGGTTGGGCCGTGGACCGCACGCGCGTCACGCTCGATGCCGGCGCCACCGCGCGTCCCCCGGACCTGCTGGAGTTGTACGGCGACCGGGGCGCGATGGTGGGCAACCCCGACCTGCGTCCGGAGCGTGGGTGGTCGCTCGACCTCGGGGTGGGGCGGCCGGGCGTCGAGCTCGCGGGCTTCGTCGCGACGACCACCGACCTCGTGGTGCTCGTGCCGTCGGCACAGGGGCCCGTTCGGGCCGAGAACCTGGCCGCGGCGCGGGTCGTCGGCCTGGAGGGCGCCGGCGAGTGGGGAGGGGACCCGCTGTCCGTGCGGGCGAACGCGACCCTGATGGACGCCCGGCAACTCTCGGACGACCCGGAGGTCGCAGGTCGCGGCGTCCCCCGCGTGCCGCTCGGGGAGCTGCTCGTGGTGGGCCGCGGGACCGCACGGTGGCTCACGGGCTCGATCGACGCCAGCGTGACGTCGGCGACCTGGGCGGACACGGCGAACATCCGCAGGGAGGCCGCGCGCGTGCTGCTCGGCGCGACGGCCGGCGCGACCCTGGGGCAGGGCTGGGCGCTCGAGCTCGACGTCCGCAACGCGCTCGACCGGCGCTCGGCGTCCGTTCCCCGCGATCCGCTCGTGGACGACGGGATCCGCGTGCGGCAGCCGCTGCAGGACTTCGGCGGGTACCCGCTGCCCGGCCGCACCTTCCTGCTCACGCTGACCTTCGCCGCCCCCGACGGTTAGCCGGCTGCGATGTGGCCGTGGCTGCCGTTCGCCTGCGTGACCCCCGAGACGCCCTCCTGCCTCGAGCCGGGCGAGCCGCACCTGGTGGTGGCGACGACCGACCTCGAGACGGGCGCGCTGGCGGCGATCTCGCTGGACGGCGGGTGCGTGGAGGACCGCCTGGCGACGCTGTCGGGCGACCCCCTGGTGCGGTCGCTCGGCGACCGGGTGGTGGCGGCCGATCGCACGGGCGGTGACGCGATCCGCGTGTTCGAGGCCGGCGCCTACGGTGCCCCCCTCGCGGAGTTCTCCGTGGGTCGTGCGGTCAACGTGCACGACGTGGCCCGCGACGGCGACCGGCTCGTGGTGGCTCCGTACGACACGGATGCGCTGGTGGTCACGGGCCTGGATGGCGCCGAGCTGGGACGGCTGCCGCTCGGGTCGCTGGCCGACGCGGACGGCATCCCCGAGGTGGACCGGCTGGTGTGGTTGGACGGCGTGCTCCACGCGTCGCTGCAGCTCCTGGACCGCAGCGACGGTTCGTACCGCCCGACCGGACCCGGGCTGCTCGTACCGCTCGATCTCGACGGGCTCGACGCCGGTGCGCCGGTCGCGCTCGGTCCGAACCCGAGGGTCCTGGCCGATCCGCTCGATCCGGGCGCGGTCACCGTGGCGACGGGCCGCTTCTACGTCCCGGACGGCGAGGTGGGCACGTTCGACGGGGCGTGGCACCCGCTCACCGACGAGAGCACCCTCGGGTTCGACGCGACGCACGTCCTGCGGGTGGGGGAGCGCGTGATCGTGGTGGGGGTCGATCTCGACGTGGGCGGTCCGTCGCACGTCGCGTGCATCGCGGCCGACGGCACCGTCGCCCACGCGACCGATCCGGGCTTTCTCGTGGACGCCGTGACCGACGGGGAGCGGGTGTGGCTCGCGGACCGTGTGAGCTGGAACGGCGGCGGCGCAGGAGCCGTGCTCACCCTCGATCCCGCGGGCTGTGCCCTGTCGGTCCTGACGGACGCGACCTCGCTCGACCCGTATGGCCTGGCGTTGGTGGCGACGGACCCGGGGACGGGCGGTTAAGCTCGTCAGGCGGTCGGAGGTCTCGTGATCCTGCTCCCCTTGCTCGCTGGCTGCGACGGCGGCAACAACTTCACCTTCTCGGGTTCTCCGGTCTGGGAGACCTTCCCCTTCGACGGGGAGCGGACCTGGGAGTTCCTGAGCACGGACACCTCCCTGGCGTACAAGCTCATCGCCACGTCCGACCAGGAGCCCCAGGTCAAGGACGGCGCGAACGTCTACGTCGTCGACTACTGGACGCACTGTGTCGGCGCGGACCCGGACTGCGTGGAGGGCGAGAGCCTGCGGCGTATCCAGTGGTCCTCCACCGTCACCGACGGGGTCCGCATCCACGGGTACGCGGTGGGATCCGGCGCCATCAACGAGCTCTCGCCGCCGATCCACGTCGCGACCGACGTGATGAAGAAGGAGGAGGTGCTCACGACCGCGACCGGCGGGGCCACGTGGAGCAGCACGCTCGTGGGCCTCGAGAACTGCCCCATCAAGATCACGGCCGACTGGGACAACTGCAACGTGTTCGAGATCACCTCGGACACGGGCGACGGGTACCCGATCGCCGGCAAGTACTGGACGGTGGGCGGCAACGGCTTCGCGGCCATGGAGATCGTGACCGACTCGGGCCAGTGGCAGCTGTCCGACGCGAGCTGCGAGCCGGCCGACGAGTGCGACGGGACCTGGTAGCGCTGGGGCTCGCCGCTGGCTGCGCGCCGCGGATGCACCTGACCGAGATCCACGCCGCCGACATCGTGCTCGCCGAGGTCGGCACGCTCGAGATCCGCGCCGAGGGGCCGGAGGCCGAACAGGTCGGTGCCGCGGTGCGCGAGTGGCTCGTCCACGTCCACGGGCCGCTGGTCGTGCAGGCCGACGGAGACGCGGTGCTCGCGCTGACGGGCTTCCACTCGGGCGAGGAGGTCGTGGTCGACGCCCGAACGCTGCCCGGCGAGGACGGTGGCTCCCACCAGGTCTACGCCGCTGCGCGGACCGCGTTCCTCGAGGGCTCGTTCGTGCTCACGGATCGCTCGGGTGCCGAGATCGATCGCCTGGACGAGACGGGTACCGCGGACGTGTGGACCACGGAGGCGGCGGTCCCCCAGGCGGCGATCGACGCGCTCGGACCCCTCGACGAGGCGGTCGCGAGCCTCGCGCGGGCGGCCGGCTTCGCGTGGGCGCGGCGCGTGACCTCGAGTCGGACGCAGGTGGTGCGCCCCTGGTACGCGGGCGGGGATCCGCGCATGTCGGAGGCCGCGTTGCACGCGCGGCTCGGCGACTGGGACGGGGCGATCGCCCGCTGGCGCGAGGTCTCGATCGACCCCCTCGTCGACGAGCACGTGCGCGCGAGCGCCCTGTTCGATCTGGGTGTGGCCTGGGAGGCGCACGGGCAGCACCGGCGGGCGTGGCTGACGTTGGTGGACGCCGCGGCCCTCGACCCGAGGCCCCGGATCGAGCACTATCGCGACACGCTCGACGTCCTGCGCGCCGAGCGGAGGCAGCTGCAACAGCGGATGGCGCTCCCGGGGGAGGGGCCACCGGAGGGGAGCGACGGGGATGGCTGACGCGGTGTTGGAGCAGGCGGCGGCGGGGCTGGATGGCGTGGCGGTGCCCGCCGAGGTGCGGGCGGCGGCGCTCACGAACCTGACCCGGTGGTGGACCGAGGCGCCCTATGCGGACTGGCGGGGCGCGATCCGGGGTCTCGTGGAGGCCGGACGGTTCGAGGAGCTGTGCGATGCCTTCCGCCAGGTGCTGCCGTTCGGGACCGGCGGTCGCCGTGGATCGGTCGGGGTCGGGCCGAACCGGATGAACCCGTGGACGGTCGGGACCTCGGTGCAGGGGCACGCCGCGTGGCTCCGGCAGCGCTTCGAGGAGCGCACCATCGAGGTCGTCGTGGCGTACGACGTGCGTCGCTTCGAGGATGCGCGCGGGGTCTACGTCGGGCTCGACATCCCCGTCCGCGGCCTGTCCAGCCGGGATCTCGCCGAGCTCGCCGCGCGGGTGTACGCGGCCAACGGTATCGTCGTCCACCTCTTGCCGCGGGACAGCGGCGCCTGGATGTCGACGCCCGAGCTGTCGTTCACCATCCGGTCGCTGGGCGCGCTCGGAGGCCTGAACCTCTCGGCCTCGCACAACCCGCCCGACGACAACGGGGTCAAGGTCTACGACGAGCATGGGGGCCAGCTCTGTCCGCCGCTGGACGAGGAGCTTCTGTCCGTGGTCTCGGGCATCGAGCAGGCGCGCGAGCTGTCCTGGGAGGCGGCGGTCGCGACCGGCCTCGTCCGGTTCCTCGGCCCCGAGCACCACCAGGCCTACGTGGCGGCCGTGGCCTCGGTCGCGCCGGCGGGCCCACGCGAGATCCGCCTCCTCTACACCCCCCTGCACGGCACGGGCGTGGTGCACGAGGTGCTGGCGGCCGCTGGCTTCGAGTGCCGACTGCACGAGCCGCAGGCGGTGGCGGACGGGGCCTTCCCGACCGTGCCGGGCGGTGTGGCGAACCCCGAGAACCCCAAGGCGATGGCGCACGCGCTGGCCGCTGCGGGCGACGCCGAGCTCGTGTTCGGCACCGACCCCGACGCGGACCGCATCGGGTGCGAGGTGCTCCACCGCGGTCGCTTCGTGCACCTCACGGGCAACGACATCGCCGCGCTCGTGGTGTTCGCCGCCTGCGGGCGCCCGACCGGGGGACGCCGGCCGCTGGTCGTGCAGACCGAGGTCACCTCCGCCTTCGTGTCGCGGGTGGCTGCGGCCGCCGGTGCGGTGGTGGTGGACGACCTGCTCGTCGGCTTCAAGTACGTGGCCGAGGGGCTCCGACTGCTCGAGCAGGAGGGTGCGTGGGGCGCCGTGCGCGCCGACGACGTGGTGTACGTCGCGGGCTGCGAGGAGTCGCACGGGGTGCTGGTCACCGACCGCATCCGGGACAAGGACGCCGCGGGTGGCGCGGTGCTGCTGGCCGCGCTGGCTGCGCGTGAGCGGGTGGCGGGTCGCACGCTGGTGGACCTGCTCGAGGAGCTGCGCGAGGCCCACGGGTACGTCCGCAACGGCCAGGTCACCGTGCAGTTCGAGGGCGCGACCGGCCAGGCGCGCATGAACCACCTGCTCGACGACCTGCGCCAGCGGCCGCCGGTGGACCTCGGCGGGCGGGCGGTCGCGAGCTTCGTGGACCACCGCGACGAGTCGGGGCGCTTCGGTCCCTTCCGGTCCGACAGCGACCGCCAGGCCCGCAACGTGCTGGTGGCCACGCTGGTCGGCGGCGCCTGCGACGACGGTGCGCGCCTGATCCTGCGTCCCTCGGGCACCGAGCCCAAGCTCAAGGTGTACGTCGAGGTCCAGGGGCGACCGCACCTCGACGAGGAGGGGCGTGCCTCGGTGGACGCCACGCTCGCGGCGCTCGAGGCGGCGGCACGTCACCTCGCCGGGACGTAGGCTTCAGCTCCAGCGACGGCGGCGGGCCAGCCACAGCATCACGCCGAGCAACCCTCCGGACGCGGCGTGACCCGTCAGGGGGCCCTCGATCGGCGATGCCGAGCACGAGAAGCAGCCACCCGTGGAGGGCTCGCTCGCCACCACCCGCACCTGGTCGGGGGACGAGGTCGTGACGCCGTCGGTCACCACCAGCTCGATGATGAAGGTCCCTGCCTGGTCCGCCGTGAACTGGGGGAAGGCGGTGTCGGCGCCCTGGAGGATGGCGTTGCTGCCACCGGGTCGCTGGGCGAAGGTCCACGCGTAGTCCAGCGGGTCGGCGTCCGGGTCGTAGGAGGAGGAGCCGTTGAGGAGGACGCGGTTGCCGACGGGGACGTTCTGGTCGAGGCCCGCGTTGGCCACCGGACCGGCGTTCGGCGCGGTGATCGTGACCTGGACGCTGTCGGTCGCCACCTCGATGCCGTCGTCGACCGCGAGCTCCACGATGTACCGGCCCGCGCGGTCGGCATAGAACGAGGCGTTCGCTCGGGTCTCGTTGAGGAGCTGGGCGGTCGAGCCACCGGGCACCTCCACGAACACCCACTCGTAGCTCAGGGTGTCGCCGTCGGGATCGGACCCGCTCCCCTGCAGCTCGATCTCCTCGGTCACCATCCCGGAGAGGTCGGGGCCGGCGTCGGCCTCGGGCGGCCGGTTGGGCTGGGTGACGTCGTCGTCGTCATCGTCGTCGTCGTCGTCGCCCACGTCCGGGTTCGCCGTGTCGTCGGTCAGGCCGTCGGGCGTGTGGACGGACAGGCTGGAGCTACAGGCGGCGACCACCGCGAACGACAGGAACAACGGCGTGCGGGACATGCGTCCTCCAATCCGGCCGAATGTACCATCCCCCGACGGCGCTCGGCAGCCCGTCAGCGCGCCATCGCCGCCATCCGTGGACCCTGCTCGACGGGCTCCATCACGGCGATGCCAGCGACCGGCCAGCGGTATGTCTTCAGGTGCTCGAGGTACCACGCGAAGTCGTGGTCCTTCGTGCCACCGTTGCCGATCTTGGTGGCGTGGCGAAGCACCGTGCCGCCGCCCTCCTTCGGGACCAGGAGGCTGACGTGGGTGGTCCACAGCGGGACGCCCGCGCGGTCGGTCCGCACGGTGAGGATCAGGCTGCCCGGCCGGATGGTGTCCGCGACCCGCAGCGCCTCGTCGAGCGGGAGGACGTCGAGCACCATCTCACCGAGCGGCAGCTCCTCGTCGGTCATCGCGAAGTCCTTCCGCGCCGACCAGCCCCGCCAGGTCGCGGCGTCCACCGTCTTGCGGAAGGTGACCGTGTCGCCGTACTCCGCGGTCGTGACCCGGAGCCACCCGTCGGCGACGTTGCCCGGGATCCACTGGAGCTCCATGAAGTGGCGTCGGTGGGCGTAGTCGATGGGACCCGCCCCGTACCGCATGGCGTCTCGGATGCGCGCGGCATCGACCGGATCGGCGGCCAGCGCGAAGGAGTAGACCTCCTCGGCGAAGGTCAGGCAGTCGAACTGGTCGTACCGAGCCAGCGGGTCGGGGTCGTGTCCGGCGCCTTCGCCCATCGGATCGTTCACGTAGGGTCGCCCGAGCAGCACGGCCGAGATCGCCCCGACGCGGTCCGCCAGGGGCTCGTCGCGCACCTCGGCGGCGACGCGACGCAGGTCCTCGGGGGCGGTGCCGACACCGGGGAGGCTGGTCGGCGGCGCAGCCGGCTCGGCGCCGAAGCCGACGAGCGACCACGCGAGCGCGACCATCACAGGCCCAGGCGGGAGCGGTATCCGGCGACCGCCTCGAGCAGCGTGTCGATCTGGTCGTCCGGCAGCTCGTCGGCCGCCGAGGAGAGCGCGCGCTCGATGATGTCGAGCAGCCCGTTCGTCAGCAGCAGGCGGTGCTCGGTCGTCGGACGGCTGGAGAGGTTGCGCAGCAGGATCCGGTACGGCAGGGCGCCGTCGTCCGAGATCCGGAGGTCGTGGAGCAGCGCGGAGTACTGGCTCGGCACCCCGTCCACCAGCAGCTGCAGGACCGCCCGGCCACGACCCGAGCCCTCGGCGGCGTCGAAGGCGCGGAGGACCTCGCCGAGGACCTCGTTCGCCACCTCGATCTTCGCCTCGGCCTCCTCCTCCGTGATGGTCGGCGCGCCGAAGCGCGCGGCGGGAGCCTCGTCCGCCTCGATCGCGAGGTCCTCGTCGTCGTCCATCGCGGCGACCTCGACCTTGTCGAGGTTGTGCGACGCCGTCTTGAAGCGCCCGTCGCCGTCGCCGCCACGGTCCGAGTCGTGGTCGCCGAAGAAGTCCAGCTCCTCCTCTCCGACCACCGCGGAGTCGGCCATCCAGTCGGACAGCGACCGCGGCACGCCCTCGGAGTCGCCTCCGGGGGCCGGCTCCGGCGCGCGGGTCTGTGGCGTCGGCTCGCCGTCCGGGTCCGGGACGGCGTCGGGCAACGGCTCCGCGTCCGCCTCCGGGAAGTCCTCTTCCGCCAGATCCTCGGGATCGACCTCGGGGAAGAACTCGTCGTCCTCCACCACCGGTGGATCGGCCGACACGAAGGACGCGGTGGGGAGCAGCTCGGAGGGCGTGTCCTCCGACACATCGGCCTCCGCATCCTCGGGAACGAGGGCGTCCGGCATGTGCGGCGGCGCCGGTTCCAGGTCCTCCGGTTCGAGGTCCTCCGGCCCGAGCTCCTCGGGCTCCAGCTCCTCGGGCTCGACGCTCGGGAGCAGGTCGTCCACGTCGAGGCTGATGGCGTCGGCGTCCATGGCGGCGGCCACCTCGGACGGAGGCGGGAGCGGTGGCTTGGAGATGGCGACGGGGCGGCGTGGCCAGGACTCGGCGGCGACCGTCTCCTCGTCGTCGAGCGAGCCCTCGTCGGTCCCGTCGGCCAGGTAGGGCGCGGCGACACCGTCGAGGAGCATCTCGGAGAGCACCACGCGCGCGCGTGTCGGCTCGACGGCGACCTCGTGCAGCAGCGAGCTGACGGTCCTCGGATCCTGGCTGAGGCAATCCGCGATCGTGACGCGAGCGGACTCCGTGCCCGGGTCCGCGCGCCCGCGGACGATCAAGGCCTCGGGATCGATGGCCTTCGCCAGATCGGACAACCGGCAGACCTCGTCGATCAGCGCCGGCGTGTCGTGTCCCATCTGGAGGTTCGCGACGAACACACCCTTCTGCTCCGTGAACCGGGGCGTGGACGTGCTCGTGACGAAATCGCACATGTTCTGGACGAAGCGCTCCTGCAGGACCTCGTCCAGATGAGGTCCGAGGTCCATGGAGAACAGCTCCCCGAGGACGTCGTTGCCGACCTCTGCCCGAGACTCGAGATCCTCGGCCTGCTGGTCCGTCAAGGAACCCAACAGGTGCAGGATCCGGACGATCTGGCGATCGTCGTCAGGAGTCGTGGCTGCGAGGATGTCGCCGTTGAGCAGGTGGACGGCGATCTCCACCGCTCCCTTCCCGACGGCCAGGCGCCCCGTGGAATGCAGCTCCACTCTCGTTCGCAGGGATCGTGTCGCTGCGCTGTCTTTGATCGCTCGACTCACGTGGAGGCCGTACTCCCGAGGGCCGCACAATAGACCATTTCTGGATCGCGGGGGAGTGATCGGTCGCGACCGCTATTGGATTCGGCCTTCGTCGCCGCCATCGGGTCGCGCGGGGCCCCCGAGGTCGTTGGCTTTCCCCTCCGGAACCGTCGGGTCCGAGTCGGGCGTCGCGCGGGTCGGGTCGTAGGACGCCGGCTGGAACTGCCCGGCCGGGATGTCGTCGATGCTGCCGACGCGAGCGGGCGGAGGCGCGGTGGGGCTCCACAGGCTCGACAGACCGAAGCCGATCGCGCCGAAGAGCACCGCCGCGTACACCAGCATCCAGCCTCTCGGGACACGGGCCTCCGCGCGGAGCCAGGACGCGACGCGTGACGCGTGCGGGGGCGGCGCCGGCTCGGGACGTCGGGCGGCGGCGAGGATGCTGTCCGCGTCGACCCGATCGGCGAGCGCAGCCAGGATGTGCGCCGGAACGCGCTGGTCCATTCGCGGACGCAGCAGCTCCGGCCGTGGCGTCGCGTCGGCGAGCCGGCGCTCGTGCCGGCGGCAGTCCGAGCACCCGTCCAGGTGCTCCTCGAGCTGCACCGTCTCTCCCGGGGAGAGCTCGCCGTCCTGCCACGCCACCAGTCGGTCACGGACCTCGTGACACTCCATCATGCACCCCGATCGTCCATCACAACCCCGGAGGCGGCGAGCGATTCCGTCAGCGCCTCCTTCGCGCGCGACAGACGGCTCATCACGGTGCCGAGCTTGATCCCGAGCGTGTCGCTGATCTCGGCGTACGACAGGTCGCTGTAGTAGCGGAGCATGAGGATCTCGCGGTGGGCTTCGGAGAGCCGGTCCATCGCACCGAGGATCTGCTCCTGACGCTCGGACTGCAAGACCACGTCGGGCTGATGGGCGGGCTCGTCGAGGCGAGGCGCCACCTGGGTCTCGAGGATGACGTGGCGACGACGCCGATCACGGACCAGGTTGAAGCACAGGTTGCTGGTGACGCGGTACAGCCAGGCCTTCATCTTGAAGTCCGGCTCGAAGAACCGGTCCTCGCGCATGGCCTTGATGAAGACCTCCTGCGTCACGTCCACCGCCTCCTCGTAGTCCTTGAGGATCCAGCAGGCGTGGTGGAAGATCGGCTCGCGGTACCGACGGACCAGCGCGTCCGCGGCGGCGTGGCGGCTGCGCTCGGCGATCAGCTTGATCGCGTCGTCGTCGAGGTCACGTGCCGCAGTGTCGACCAGGCGAAGCTTCGTCATCTCTCACCCCCGTATCCGGACCGAACGACGCGGTGGGGTGGGGAGACCTTCGGGGACGTGACCGCTGGTGACGGAATGCGGTATCGCGTGGCGGGTTGCACCGGGCGGTGACACCCGGCGTGGGTGGGCTATTCCGTGATGCCGGGGATCCGGACGCCGCGCTCCTTCGCGACCTCGATCGCGTCCTCGTAGCCAGCGTCCGCGTGGCGCACGACGCCCATCCCGGGGTCGGAGGTCAGCACGCGCTCGAGCCTGGCGGCCGCGGCGTCCGTGCCGTCGGCCACGATGACCATGCCCGCGTGCAGCGAGTACCCCATGCCGACGCCGCCGCCGTGGTGGAAGCTGATCCAGGAGGCGCCGTTCACCGCGTTGATCAGCGCGTTCAGGATGGGCCAGTCCGCGATCGCGTCCGACCCGTCCTTCATGGCCTCCGTCTCCCGGTTCGGGGAGGCGACCGAGCCGCAGTCGAGGTGATCGCGACCGATGACGATCGGCGCCTTCACCTTCCCGGTCCGCACGAGCTCGTTGAAGATCAGGCCGGCCTTCGCCCGCTCGCCGTAGCCCAGCCAGCAGATCCGGCAGGGCAGGCCCTGGAACGCGACCTGCTCGCCGGCCATCTTCAGCCAGCGGACGAGGGCCTCGTCCTGCGGGAAGGCGTCCATCAGCGCCCGATCGGTCACCGCGATGTCCTCGGGGTCGCCCGAGAGCGCGCACCAGCGGAACGGGCCCTTGCCCTCGCAGAAGAGCGGCCGGACGTAGGCCGGGACGAAGCCGGGGAACGAGAACGCGACCTCGTGCGGGACGCCGCCGTCCTCGGCCATCGCCCGGAGGTTGTTCCCGTAGTCGAAGACGTGCGCGCCGGCCTCGCCGAACGCGACCATCGCCCGCACGTGCTCCGCCATCGAAGCCTTCGAACGCCGGACGTACTCGGCCGGGTCGCTCTCGCGCAGCGCCGCGGCCCCGTCGAGGGTCATGCCCGCGGGGACATAGCCGTGGAGCGGGTCGTGGGCCGAGGTCTGGTCCGTCACGAGGTCCGGACGGAAGCCGCGGCGGACGAGCTCGGGCAGCACCTCGGCGCAGTTCCCGAGCAGCGCGACCGAGCGGGCCACCTTCTGCTCGCGGTATCGCTCGACGCGGGCCAGGGCGTCGTCGAGATCGTCGGCGACCTCGTGGAGGTACCGAGTCTCCAGGCGGCGCTGGATGCGGTGCGGGTCGACCTCGACCGCGAGCATCACGCCGCCGGCCATGGTCGCCGCGAGGGGCTGGGCGCCGCCCATGCCGCCGAGACCGCCCGTGAGGACGATGCGGCCGGCGAGATCGGGCGTGCCGTAGTGTGTGCGGGCGGCGGAGACGAAGGTCTCGTAGGTGCCCTGCAGGATCCCCTGGGTCCCGATGTAGATCCATGATCCGGCCGTCATCTGGCCGAACATGATCAGGCCCTTCTTCTCGAGCTCTTCGAAGTGCTCCCAGGTGGCCCACTTCCCGACGAGGTTCGAGTTGGCGATCAGGATCCGCGGGGCATCCGGGTGGCTCCGGAACACGGCGACCGGCTTGCCCGACTGCACGAGCAGGGTCTCGTCGTCGCCGAGCTTCTTCAGGGTGGCGACGATCCGGTCGAACGCCTCCCAGTTGCGCGCCGCCTTGCCGGTGCCCCCGTACACCACCAGATCCTCAGGCCGCTCGGCGACCTCGGGATCGAGGTTGTTCATGAGCATGCGCAGGGCGGCTTCCTGGGTCCATCCCTTGCACGACAGCTCGGTCCCCCTCGGGGCGCGGATCGTCCTGGACACGGCAGCTCCTCCTCGGGGGAAGTCGGGTTCGGGCAGCGCCCGGGCTCGTTCAGGCCTTGCGGTCGGCCGACGAGACGAACTCGGTCTTCGTCTCCTCGCCCTCGGCGGCTTCGTCGGGCAGCGTGGCGAGGTGCGCGTCGATCTCCTTGCGCGTCATCTCGTTGCGCCGAACGCGGTGCTTCAGCGTGCGGACGTCGAACTTCATGTCCTGGCGGATCATCTCAACCTCGGAGTGCGGAGGACGGATCAGGCTTCGGGCGGCAGCTCGTCGTCGATGGCCGAGAGGCCCTCGGGCTGACGGTGGCTCGGGAGCCAACGGTCGTCGCCCGTCACGGAGGAGTCGTCGATCTGGAACTTACCGGCGGCGATCTCGCGGAGGGCGGTGACGACCTCCTTGTTCTCGTCCATGTTGTCGATCATGGGCTGGGCGCCCTTGAGCAGCTGCTTCGAACGCTCGGCGGCCACGAGCACGAGCGAGAAGCGGTTGTGGACCACCTCGAGGCAGTCTTCGACGGTGATGCGCGCCATGGGGACGACTCCGTGGTCGGTCCGGTCGGGGCTGGGCGGACGGCTCCAGCACGACGCCGGTCGAGCGACACCGGGTCCTATCGGTGCGCAGGGGCCCCGTCAAGCGGCGGTCAGGCCTCCGTCGGCCTCGGTGGCAGCACCAGCCCCGCGGCGCGCAGCCGGCGTGCGGCCTCGTCACTCCCGGTCGTCCGCCAGTCGTCGAACAGGCGCATCAGGAGGTCGGGCTCGTCGTCCACGGAGCGTCGGACCTGCCGGACGATGCGCACGCAGTCCCGGAACTTCTCGGCCAGCTCACGGAACGTGCCGTCGAAGGCGCCGGCGAACCAACGCCGGAACACGTCGTCCACGCGCGCGTACGCGGCCGCGCCCATGTCGCAGTAGTAGCCGGGGCCGACGGTCCGGCGGGAGAGGCTCTCCTCGAAGTAGCCCACGGTGTACAGCGAGCGGTCGCCCAGCTCGCGATACGTCCGGAGCTGCTCGCTCGGGGACGCCTTGGACGCCCTGGCGTGCAGCTCGGCCAGCGTGGACTCCGGTGCCTGCGGCCGGTCGGCGCGAGCGCGCTCGACGAGCAGCTGCGTCAGGTACAGCTCGGAGTCGGTGGAGAGGTCGGTGCCGACGGTCTCGTGGGCGGTGCGAACCCGCTCGTGGAACCAGTCGAACAGGCTCGAAGGCAGCTCGACATCGGACTTCACTGCTTCCTCCTGGGTCACTCATCGGAACACCGACGCTGTTCTGGAGGTTCCGGATCCCCCTTGACGCCCTCCGGCCCGTGTCTACCTGTCGCGCCGATGGCGGCCCCCACCGCGTGCCCGAACGGGCCTGGGGCGGGCGGCCACGGAACCAACGTACCACAACCATCCATGCGTCCGAAGGAGGATGAGATGCAGGTCCAGCCCCTCTACGATCGGGTCCTGGTGAAGCGCAGCGAAGAGGAGCAGAAGACCTCGAAGGGGCTCTTCCTGCCCGAGTCGGCCAAGGAGAAGCCGCTGATGGGCGTCGTGCTCGCCGTCGGTCAGGGCAAGCTCTCCGACGACGGGAACCTCCGCCCGCTCACCGTGAAGGAGAACGACAAGGTCCTGTTCGGGCGGTACGCCGGAACGGAGATCAAGGTCGACGGCGAGGACCGCCTGGTCCTGCGCGAGGACGAGATCCTCGGCATCGTCGAGGAGTGATCGCTCCCGCGACCCCCTTCACCACCCCTTCCACCACCGGACCAGGCGTCGTCGCCGGTCCACCTGGAGATTCCTGACATGTCCGCCAAGGAAATCATCTTCGAAGCCGCCGCCAAGAACAAGATCCTCGCCGGCGTCGACACCCTCGCCAACGCCGTGAAGGTCACCCTCGGGCCCCGCGGTCGGAACGTCGTCATCGAGAAGTCCTGGGGCGCTCCCGTGGTCACCAAGGACGGCGTGACCGTCGCCAAGGAGATCACGCTCGAGGACAAGTTCGAGAACATGGGCGCGCAGATGGTGAAGGAGGTCGCGTCCAAGACCTCCGACGTGGCCGGCGACGGCACCACCACCGCCACCGTGCTCGCGCAGAGCATCTACCGCACGGGCTCCAAGCTGGTCGCGGCCGGTCACTCGCCGATGGACCTCAAGCGCGGCATCGACAAGGCCGTCGACGCCATCGTCGCCGAGCTCCAGTCGATGTCCCGCGAGATCGCGAACAGCTCCGAGATCGCCCAGGTCGGCACCATCTCCGCCAACGGCGACGAGGAGATCGGCGCGAAGATCGCCGAAGCGATGGACAAGGTCGGCAAGGAGGGCATCATCACCATCGAGGAGAACAAGGGCTTCGAGACCCTCCTCGAGACGGTCGACGGCATGCAGTTCGACCGCGGGTACCTCTCGCCGTACTTCGTGACCGACGGCGACCGCATGGAGGTCGTGCTCGAGAACCCGTACATCCTCCTGCACGAGAAGAAGATCTCCAGCGCCCGCGACCTGCTCAAGCTGCTCGAGAAGGTGGTCGTGGCCGAGGCCAACCGCCCCATCCTCGTGATCGCCGAGGACGTGGAGGGTGAGGCCCTCGCCGCGCTCGTCGTGAACAAGCTCCGCCAGACGCTGAACTGCTGCGCGGTGAAGGCGCCGGGCTTCGGTGACCGCCGCAAGGCCATGCTCGAGGACATCGCCAAGCTCACCGGCGGCAAGCTCATCGCCGAGGAGCTCGGCATCAAGCTCGAGAACGTGACCGTGACCGACCTGGGCCAGGCCAAGAAGGTCGTCGTCGCCAAGGAGAAGACGCTGATCATCGACGGCGCCGGCTCCGAGGCCGACATCAACGGCCGCATCACGCAGATCAAGAAGCAGCTCGAGGAGACCACCTCCGAGTACGACCGCGAGAAGCTGCAGGAGCGGCTCGCCAAGCTGGCTGGTGGCGTCGCCATCATCAAGGTCGGCGCGGCCACCGAGGTCGAGATGAAGGAGAAGAAGGCCCGCGTCGAGGACGCCCTGCACGCGACCCAGGCGGCCGTCCAGGAGGGCATCCTCCCGGGTGGCGGTGTGGCCCTGATCCGCGCCAGCAACTGCCTGAGCAAGCTCTCCGTGGACAAGGAGCAGCAGTTCGGCGTCGACATCATCCGTCGCGCCTGCGAGGAGCCGCTGCGCATGATCGTGGCGAACGGCGGCCTCGAGCCGGCCGTCGTCCTCGAGAAGGTGCGGCACGGTGAGGCCAACTTCGGCTACAACGCCCGCTCCAACGAGTACGGCGACATGATCGCGATGGGCGTCATCGACCCCACCAAGGTCTCGCGCTCGGCCCTGCAGAACGCGGCCTCCGTGGCCTCGCTCCTGCTGACGACCGAGGCGATGGTCGCCGAGATCCCGAAGAAGGAGAAGCCCGCTCCCGCCGGCGGCGGCGGCATGGGCGGCATGGACTTCTAGGCGCGAAGCGCCTCCTCTGCCCGTGCCCGTGCCCGTGCCCGTTCCCGAACGGCGCTGGCGCGGGCACCGTCGTTTTGGGGACCCGCTGTAGACGAGCGGGTGGAACCGGTTCGAGCGCAACGTTCGGGCACGGGCACGCACACGGCACCGAGGCGCGGTGGGCCGGGGGCTACGGGGCGAGGCTCCGCTCGACGTCGGGCGTGCCATAGACGGTGAGCATCTTGCGCAGGCTCGGGCCGATCGCCGGGTCGGCGTAGAACGCCTTCCAGTTGGGCAGGCCCTCGATCTGGCGGAAGCTGAAGCCCGCCGCCAGGGCGCGCTCGAGGTGTGCCTCGAAGGCGTCGGCGTCTCCCTGGTGCGCGGCGACCTCCGCCAGCCGCCACGGCCCGAGCCAGGGGACCTTGCCGTCGGTGCCGAGCTGGTCGACGCGCTCGAACGCGGTGCGCGCGTCGTCGTACCGGCCCTGGGCCAGGCGGATCTCGCCGAGGTCGTACCAGGCCTCGACCAGCTCCGGGTCCAGCGCGAGGGCCGCCTCGTACCGCCGCGCCGCCTCCCGCTCGTCCCCCGCGTACTTGCTGGCGAGCCCGGCGAGGTACTCGAGGCCCGCGTCGTGGAAGAGCGCTCGCTGGAAGGCGTCGGCGCGCTCGATCGCGTGATCGGTCACGCCCTCGCCGCAGACCACGCCGCCTTGGAACCGGTCGAACGCGCAGCCCGCCGTCAGGATGGCGTCGACCTCGCGCCAACGCACGTTCGCCAGCTCCTCGCGGTACGAGGG
>JACKER010000021.1 GCA_020632925.1 Alphaproteobacteria bacterium
GGCGGTCCGACGATTCGGGTGCTGTGGGAGGAGGAGCGGCCTCGGATGCTTCCGCTTCCGGAACATGCGCACGATCCTGGGATTCTCGACGAGGAGGTGCCAGTCGATCGTCAGGCGAAGATCCGCGTTCGGACGGCGCGGTACTCGGTGCCTTCGACCTGGGCCGGGTTGGTGGTGCGCGTCTGGCTGTACGCCGACAAGGTGGTGGCCAAGCATGGCGAGGAGGTCGTCGAACACGTGCGGCAGCCCGCCAACGGGAAGTCGATCTGGTACCCCCACTACCTGCCCGAGCTCGTGAAGAAGCCGGCCGCTGTAGAGCAGGTCGGTGACCTCCTCTTCGCACAGCTCGGGGCGCCGTTCCTGCGCGTCTGGCGCCTGCTCGTGGACCAGCGCGGGAAGCTGGCCGCCGCCCGGTCCGTGAAGCCCCTCCTGCAGGCGATCCTGAACGGCGGCGAGCACGGGGTCGAGAACGTGGGCGCCGCGCTCGAGAGGGCCTTTGCGATGAACGGCGACCCCCTCTTGCTGACGCTGCGGCCGAAGGAGCCAGAGCGGCCCCCCGTGGAGATCCCGGCGCGTCTGGCGTCCGTCCGCATCGAGTCGACCTCGCTGCAGGCGTACCGCGCCCTCGGGGGTGTCCGGTGAGCCGGGAGAACATGATCGCGGAGACCCTCGTCGGCCACCTGAAGGCGCTCAAGCTTCCGGGTATCGCGCGTGCGTTCCGCGAACGCGCCCGCCAGGCCCGGGAGGAGGGCCTGTCGCACGAAGAGTACCTGCTCACGCTGCTGGAGGAGGAGTTGGCTCAGCGCGGGATCAACGTCGCCAAGCAGCGTCGCTCCGAAGCCCACTTCCCGGTGGAGCGCACGCTCGACCAGTTCGACTTCTCCGCCCAGCCGAACCTCGACCGGGACCTCATCGTGCGGCTGTCGCGCTGCGAGTGGGCCACCAAGGCCGAACCCATCCTCCTCGCAGGCCCGGTGGGCACTGGGAAGACCCACCTCGCCATCGCCCTCGGGATCGAGGCTGCGCAGCGGCGGCATCGCGTCCGGTTCTACCGGGCCGACGACCTGGTCCGCGAGCTCACCGAGGCCCGCGGTGAGCACGAGGTCGGCCGGATCCGGAAGCGGCTGGACCGGGTCGAGGTCCTCATCGTCGACGAGCTCGGCTTCGTCCCGTTCGATCGGGCGGGCGCGGAGCTGCTGTTCAACCTCCTGGTCGGGAGGTACCAGCGCCGCGCTACGGTCATCACCACCAACCTGCCCTTCTCGGACTGGGGCCAGGTCTTCGGCGACGACCGGATGACCGCCGCGCTCCTCGACCGCCTGGCGGAGAACGCGCACGTGCTCACCACGACCGGCGCCAGCCACCGGACGCGCGGCCGCATCCCTACGGCGTAGGACAGCCGTACTTCGGGGCACAGAAGCACGAGAGGGGGAGACCCCCTCTCGTGTGCTCTCCCCCCTGGTAGGATGCAGCCACTGGGGGTTGGCTCAGAATCCGGTGGCCGCCATGGCTCAGATCTCGTTGGCCGCCATCAACACGCGCCGTGCATTCCCGGCGGGGTGCCCGGGCAAGGTGGCCCCCATGCAACAGGCGAGCAGGCAAGGTGGCCTCGATGCAACACGGAGCACGGGAGCCCACGGACCAACGCCAGCTCTGCGAGGGACACACTTCCGCGGGACGGCCGTACCCCTGGTTCTGGTTGCGTTCGGGGGCCCTTGCCTCGCCGGCGGTTGCATCGGCAGGGGGTTGCCCGGGCAAGGTGGCCCCCGTGCAACACGCATCGTGCATCGGCGGCGGGTTGGCCGGGCAAGGTCGTCCCCGTGCAACACGCCCGGTGCATTCCCGGCGGGGTGCCCGGGCAAGGTCGCCCCCATGCAACAGGCGAGCAGGCAAGGTGGCCTCCATGCAACACGGAGCACGGGAGCCCACGGACCAACGCCAGCTCTGTGAGGGACACACTTCCGCGGGACGGCCGTACCCCCGGTTCTGGTTGCGTTCGGGGGCCCTTGCCTCGCCGGCGGTTGCATCGGCGGGGGGTTGCCCGGGCAAGGTGCCCCGCATGCAACACGCGCCATGCATTCCCCGGGGGTTGCCCGGGCAAGGTGGCCCCCGTGCAACACGCGCCGTGCATTCCCCGGGGGTTGCCCGGGCAAGGTGCCCCGTATGCAACACGCGCCGTGCATTCCCCGGGGGTTGCCTGGGCAAGGTGGCCCCCATGCAACACGCCGCGTGCACCAACGGGGGGTTGCCCGGGCAAGGTGGCCCCCATGCAACACGCGATGTGCATCCGCGGGGGGTTGCCCGGGCAAGGTGGCTCCGATGCAACACCGGCGCGCACTCCGGTGGGGTCCCTACGGGACGGAGGCGTCGGGGGCGAGCCGCGCGAGGACGTCGAGCTGCAGGCCGCTGCCCGGTGGCAACCACCCGAAGGCCCGGGCGCGCACGATCCTCGCCCGGCGTTCGTCCTCCAGCGCGTCGTAGGACTCGGCGAGATCGAGCCAGTCCAGGGGCTCGTCGCCGAGCGCGGCCCAGGGCACGTGCGCGGTCGCGAGCAGGTCGTCCCAGTTCCGCATCGAGACGTCGGTGTGGAGCCACAGGGGCGCGGCGTACTCCACGCGCAGGTTGTCGTCGGTCACCGGCACGGCGTCCCCCGCGAAGGCCAACGCCTGTGCCCGGTCCATCGCGTGCAGCGCGACGAGATCGAGCGAGCGGTGGAGCTCGATGATGCCGAGCTCGCGCGCGATGGGCGCCGACGCGAGCAGGCTCGCCGCGCTGCGCTCCGTCGGCACCAGCGGGTGGTCCGCGCCGAGCAGCACGAGATCCGCCCCCGCCAGCACCTCGTAGACCGCGACGTTCGGGTACACCTCGCAGAACGTGCGGATCAGGCCGCGGAGCTCGTCGGGACCCATCCCGTAGATCTGGACCCACTGCGCCCACACACCCCCGGGCGCGAGCCGCGTGCGCCCCACCTCCCAGAACTCGCGGGTGAACAGGTTGCTCACGCCCGACAGGTACGGGTTGGAGGGCTCGCTCACGACCAGGTCCCACCGGCCGGGGGGCGCGCGCAGGACGTGGTTGCGGCCGTCGTTGAACACCAGTTCGAGACGCGGGTCGTCGAGGATCTGGTGGTTGTACGGGTCGAAGAAGCGCGTGGCGCCGAGGATGGCGGGCTCGAGCTCCACGACCTGCAGGTGCTCGACCCCGGGGATCAGGCTCGCCGCCCCCGCGGAGATGCCCGACGCCAGGCCGATCACCATCGTCTCCCGGGGGTGCTCCACGAACTGTGCGCCGAGCAGCGAGACCAGCACCTGCGTGGGCATGTCGCCGACCGAGCTCGCGTCGATCTTGCCGTTGTTCGCGAGCCAGAGGTTGCCGATGTCCGTGTTGCGGCCCACGGTCACCACCGTCGAGCGGCCCTCCTTCTCGTAGAGCAGCTCCTGCTGATGGCTCGAGAACCGCAGCATCCCGGCGGGGGTGTGGTCCGAGAAGTACGTCACGTACTGGTAGAACCCGCCGTTCATCCACAGCGGGTCCCACGGCGCCCGCACCCACAGCGCCGCCGCCGCGCACACCGCCGCCAGGCCGGCCGTCGGCCAGCGACGCGCGACACCCGCCGCCCCCAGCGCGCCCAGGAGCGCCACGGCCGCGGTCACCGCCACCGTGCCGCGCAGCCCCAGCCACGGGATGCCCACGAAGGCCGCCCCCAGCGCGCCGAGCACGCCGCCCGCCGTGTTCACCGCGTAGACCCGGCCCACCGCGGCGGACGCGTCGCCAGTGTCCCCCTGGACCGCGCGCACCGCGTACGGGAACGCCGTCCCCATCAACGCCGACGGCAGCAGCAGCGCGAACGAGCAGGCGCCGAGGCACCCGAGGAACGCAGCCACCGGGTGCCGCTGACCGTCGAACAGGTCGAACGCCCCCACGAAGACGTAGGGCATCAGCGGCCACAGGAAGGTCAGCGCGACGGTGGCGACGCCGAACAGCAGCTCCACGCGGGCCAGCTCCAGCAGGACCCTGCGTGTGCCGCCGTACCGCAGCGCGTCGTCCGCGAGCGTGCCCCCGATCCGACCGCCGGCCGCGATCCCCACGAGCACCGCCAGCAACATCGCCGTGAAGGCGTAGGTGGTGCCGCCGAGCAGCAGCCCGACCATGCGCGTCCACACGACCTCGCTCGCGAGCGCCGCGGCCCCGGCGAGCATCGCGACCACCAGGCCCACCGGCGAGGGGGCGGAGCGCGGGCGGTCCTCGTCCAGGTCGTCGCGAGGCGTCACCGCGGGCATGGAGGGGTCGAGCCACCAGGCGGCGAGCGCCACCACGCCGTTGCCTGCGGCCGTCGCGACCGTGGTGGTCCACAGCCCGACCGTGGGCAGCAGCACCAGGCCGGCGAGCCCCGTCCCCGCCACCGCCCCCGCGGTGTTCGTGGCGTAGAGGAAGCCGACGCGCTCGGCGGCCGCACCCACCCGGTCCACCACGACCCGCGACAACAGCGGCAGCGTCGCACCCATGGCCACGGTCGGCGGGAGCAGCAGGATCGCGGCCAGCAGCGCCTCCACGGGCTCGGCCACCGCCTCGAGCGCGCCCCGGTGGACCAGGAGGTAGAGCGGGGTCGCGAGGCGCAGCAGGCTCGGGAAGACCAGCGCGTAGGCGCCGATCGCCGCCTCCAACACCGCGTAGGCGCGGAGCGGCCGCTCGGGGCGCCACCGACCGCCGACCGCGCCCCCGATGCCGAGGCCGGCCATGAACGCCGCGAGCACCGTGGCCAGCGCGATCCCGCTCGTCCCGAGCAGCAGGTGGAGCTGCCGCTCCCAGACGGTCTGCCAGACCAGGGAGGTCGCGCCCGACAGGAAGAAGACCGGCGCCAGCAGCCGCAGCGCGCGGTCGGTCACCGCTACCTCGGGTCCTTCCCGCACCCGCCGCCCACCCCGAGGCAGCCGGTCATGGGGAGCGTCGTCGGGTCGGTCCATTCCATCGAGCCGTGCGGCATCGCGAAGATCGCCACGCCCCGCGGCGACCCGCACGCCGTCTCCTCGCACGCGTAGCTGTCGTCGATCAGCCGGGCGGCGACGTGTACGATGCCGCCCACGTCCCAGGTGTCGATGGAGCCGAGCGCCACGCCGCAGCTCGGGCCGGGGGCGTAGGTGATCGCGAAGGCGTACTCGGTGTCGAAGTCGATGGCGTACGGATCGAGCTGGTCCTCGATCCCGGTCCCCACCGCGAAGAGCGCGTAGGAGGCCAGCGTCGGCAGCGGCACGATCACCGGGCCGTCGGTCATCCGCCACTTGGGGTCGCCGACGAGGTCCTGGAAGATGAGCCGGTTGGTGAGCGACGTCGCGCTGCTCACGTCGACGTCGCACTTCCCGACGTAGGTGGGCTCCTCCAGCTCCGGTCCGGTGTGGACGTCGGTGTCGGCGTCCGTGTCCGCGTCCGTGTCGCTGTCGGTGTCCGTGTCCGTGTCCGCGTCTCCCGCGTCCGTCGGAACGTCCGACACCGGGGTGGCCTTGCACGCCACCACCATCCATGGCCAGAGCCAAACGAGCCGCATCCCGCCTCCGAAGGCGTGAGGTTCGCCCATCGGAGGGGCGCGCGCAAGGCGTTCACGCACGTCGGACGGCGGAGAGCACCCCGGTGACGACCGTGACGACCGCGTACCCGAGGGCCGCCCACAGCACGATCTGCCGCGCGCCCACGTCGATCATGACGACCAGCGCGAAGGTGCTGCCGATGACCGAAGACAGCGTCGCGAGCCCGAAGGTCATCGGGACGAGCTCGCTCATCCCGCGGTCGTCGACGAGCCCCACGCCCACCGGGTAGAACGCGCCCAGCACGGTCGCGAGCGGCGCCGCAGCGAGCACGCCGACCAGCGCCTTGAGCGCGACCGGGTGCCCGAGGTGGTGCACCAGCACGCCGTCGATCAGCCACAGCGTCGCCGGGACCAGCACCATGGCGAGCGCGGCGGGGAGGACGGGCGCGACGGGACGGCCCTCCGCGCGACGACGCCCCACCCACGCGCTTCCCGCGGCGTTCGCGAGCAGGAACGAGGCCAGGACGACCGCGGTCGAGAGCAGGGGCGAGCCGAGGAAGAGCTCGAGCTTCGCCATCAGGCCGATCTCGGCCAGCATGTAGCAGATGCCGGTCCCGAGGAACCAGGCCGCGGCCCAGGCCGGCAGGCGGCGGGGACCGCGGGGCACCGCGTAGAAGACGCCCACCGTCAACGCCGACAGCCCGAGGAACAGCCCCATCGTGAACAGCTTGATCCAGTCGAGGCTGTACGCCAGGTCGCGGAAGGCGGAGAGCGGCGGGAAGGGCGTGAACCCGCGCACGCTCAACATCCGCTCGTAGGGCCGGTCGTCGGTGGGGATGGGCACGTCGGCGTGGGGTGCCCCCTCGATGCGCTCCTCGAAGCTCGGCGGGCCGCGGTGGCCGAAGGGCGCGTGGTGGACGTACAGCTCGGACGCCTGCGCCTCGGCGACGATGCGCTCGACCTCGCCGCGCGAGAACCCCGACGGCTTCACGAGCAGCGTGTCGCCGCTGTCCGGGCGGACCTCGGGGCGGCTGCCCAGGGCGATGACCGCGTCCGGCAGGGGCGCCAGCCCGCGCGCCGCGAGCTCCGACGCCAGGATCTCGAGCTTCAGGCCGTAGGGCTGGACGTAATAGACCAGCATCCCGTCGGGCTCGAGGTGATCGAGCTCCGCACGCACCGCGCCGTCGGTGTCCAGGAACTTGCGGACGTGGCCCGTCCGCACCGCGGTCTGCGCGCCGTTGCTACCTGCGAAGATCAGGTCGTACCTCGTCTTGTCGCGATCGAGGAAGGCGCGTCCCTCGTCGATGACCAGGTGCACCTCGGGCAGGGCGTAGAAGTCGCGCAGGTGGAACGGATCGCCGCCCAGCGTCGCCATCTCGGGGACGAGTCCGTTGATCTCCACGCCGGTCACGTCGAGTGCCCCGCCGGCCTGCTGGTGCAGGCGGATCATGTCGCGACCCGCGCCCGCGAAGATGACGAGCGCGCGCTGCGGCGGGTGGTCGAGGAGCTTCGGCAGCCCGTGGACGCTGTCGTGCTCGGGTGGCGCCGTCACGCGCTCCGGCTCGTAGGGCACGACGACCACGTTGGACACGCCGTCGTCGTGCAGCACCCGCCACTGCGTCGGCGCGCCCTCCTTCGCCCAGCTGAGCAGCGCGACCCGCGAGATGTCGTTCCAGCGGTGAGCGTGCTCCACGACCGTGTGGCCCTTGGAGTACCGCACGCCCATCACGTTCGGATCGGGCACCTCGACGAACACCCACTGGTTCGCCGCCGCCACCGTGAGCAGCGCCAGGAAGCCGCCGCCGCCCGTGAGCAGCGGCACGCGCACCTTGGAGTAGACCACCACCGCCGCCAGCCACAGGACCCAGAACGGCAGGCAGATCACGACGGGCAGATCGGCGTGGTGCAGCGCGATCGGCGTCACGACGCAGGCGAGCGCCGACCCCGCCAGGTCCGCGGCGTACAGCCCCCCGACCCAGCCCGCACCCTGGCGGAAGGCGACCGAGAGCACCACGCCGGCGAGCGCGAAGGGCGGCACGAAGATCAGCGAGAGCACGGCCGTCTTCAGCGCGTCGTGCGGCGGGCTCTGGAGCTGGTGGTGCGTGAGCCCGAACACGAGGTTGAACAGCAGGAACAGCAGGACGAAGGACAGCAGCGTGGCGAAGGCCATCGCCGGCAGCAGCGTGGGCAGCGCGCGCAGCGACACCGGGCCGCGCCACAGGTGCAGGAGCAACGCCCCGACCGACAGCCCGAACATCGCGACCGGGATGGCGACGAAGCTACTCACATCCCCGAGGAAGAACGGGTACATCCGCGTGAGCAACAGCTCGAGCAGGAGCATCGAGAACGCGGTCGAGGAGACCACGGCCAGCAGCTTTCGCGACCGGGGGCCCTCTCGCCCACGCTCCTCGTCCAGATCGTGCTCCGAGGCATCCCGGAGCGCGCGCATCCACTCGATCATCCGGGGAGCACCCAGGCACGGTCGAGCGCGATCCGCACCTCGTCGCCCGGGCGCGCCATGCCCTGGACCTTCACCGAGGTCGCGCCGATGCGCACGCGGCAGACGGCGTGGTGGCCGAGGAAGGTGGCGCTCTCCACCCGGCCCGGCAGGCCGTCCTCCGCGAAGCGCGCGTCCGAGGACCGGAAGGCCAGCTTCGCCGGACCGCTGGTGGGCGCGTCCGCCACCCGGGTGACCGGCCAGCGCCCACCCTCGACGCGCAGGGCGTCCCCGTCCACCTCGCCGTCGACCTCCTCGACGCCGAAGAAGCGCGCCACGGCGGCGGTCGCGGGCGCGTCCCACAGCTCGCGCGGTGGACCGTGCTGCTCGATGCGGCCGCCGTTCACGAACGCGATCCGGTCGGCGACCGCGAAGGCCTCCTCGTGGTCGTGCGTCACGAGCACCGTCGTGATCCCGTCCTTCTTGGCGAGGGCGCGGATCTCGTCGCGCACCTCGGCTCGCAGCCGGGCGTCGAGGTTCGACAGCGGCTCGTCGAGGAGGAGCACCTTGGGGTCGGCCACGAGCGCCCGGGCGAGCGCCACCCGCTGCTGCTGCCCGCCGGAGAGCTGATCGGGGCGGCGGCGCTCCAGCCCCTCGAGGTGCACCAGCTTCAGCAGCTCGAGCGCGCGCGCCTCGGCGTCCCGCACACCTGCGCGCTCCAACGGGAACGTGACATTCCGGAGCACGTCGAGGTGGGGCCAGATCGCGTAGCTCTGGAACACCATCCCGAGGCCGCGGCGCTCCGGCGGCACGAACACCCCCGGCGCGGACACGATCGTGTCGCCGATCCGCAGCGTGCCCGCGTCCGGCGCCTCGAGCCCCGCGATCATCCGCAGGGTCGTGGTCTTGCCGCACCCCGACCCGCCGAGCAGGCAGACGATCTCCCCCTCGTCGACGCGCAGATCGATCCCACGGACGACCTCGACCGGACCGTAGCTCTTGCGGATCGCTTCCAGGGAGACGCTGGCCATGAGCGGTTGAACGCTACCACCGCCGGGGTGTAGCGTGGGCGCTCCCAGGGGGCAGACATGGAGCTCGACGATCTCGACACGGAGGCGCGACTGACGCTGGTCCGGTTCCTGTGCTCTTTCGCCTGGGCAGATCTGGAGGTCCAGGAGGCGGAGCAGTCCTTCGTGACCCGGATGCTCGACCGGCTGGGCCTGGAGGCGGAGGAGCGGAAGCAGGCGGAGCAGTGGCTCGAGCTGCCACCGCCGCCCGAGGACGTGGACCCCACGGACATCCCCGAGGCCCACCGCCAGATCTTCCTGTCGACGATGCTCCAGCTGGTCGGCGCCGACGGGAAGGTCGATCCCGCCGAGATGGAGACGCTGTCGCTGTTCGAGAAGCTCCTCCGTCCGCCGAATCCCGACGAAGAACCCTCCATGTGGGGGTAGCAGGTCGCTGGCGGGGTGCCAGCAGGGCTCCTCGGGGGTCGCGGGCGGCGGCTCGTTCGGGCAGAGTGGCGGACCACGGCTGATACACTCCCCGTGCGAGGTCCCGATGCCATCCCTCCGAGCCTCGTTGGCCCTGCTCGCGCTCGTCGCGTGCAGCGGGTCCAGCGACCCCGACGCGACCGACACGCCCGACGACGCCGACGGTGACGTGGACACCGACGCCGACACGGACTCCGACACGGACGCGGACGCGGACGCGGACAGCGACACGGACTCCGACACGGACACCGACACCACGCCCACCGGCGCGACCGGTGACACGGGGAGCGGGAACCCACCGGGCATGAGCGCCCCGCCCTGGGTCGCGGGTCTGCCGAACATCGACAGCCCGATGGACTTCCGCGCGTCGAGCCCCACCGACGACGAGGTGGTGACCTTCGAGATCCTGCCGGGCACCGCCCCCGCGGACGAGCTGCGGCTGTCCCTGGTCGACGGCGCGCCGCTGCGGGTCTGGCACGACAACCGGGTCCTGCTGGACTCCACCACGCTCGAGGCCACGCTGCCCTGGAGCACCGATCCCCTCGTGCTCGGCGCCGAGTTCGCCTCGTACAAGGTCGAGGACGTGCTGCGGGTGGAGGCCCTGGTGGGCGGCACCCCCGTCGACACGACGGAGACTGTGCTCCGCTCCGGCGAGATGTTCCTCAACCACCACCTGCAGCAGAGCGAGCTCGTGGTGATGGTGCAGATGGGCTCGAACGCCTCGATGCGCAACGTGCTCCAGACCGAGCTCGGCGCGATGTTCGAGACGGCGTCGGGCAACACGTACCGCGGGGACGTGTGGATCCAGGACGAGATCGAGTTCTCCTGGGCCACGACACCGACCGACCGCATGGACATGGTCATCGACTCGATCCGCGACCGCGGACTGGACCCGTACCCCGAGAATCGCTTCGAGGGTGATGACTTCGCGGCGTACACCTTCGGCAACGAGCGAGCCAACACGCTCGACTCGTTCGGGAACATGGAGGTCACGCCGCCGATCGACGGGTTCCCGGCGGGCCGCATCTACTACGGCGGCCACGGCAGCTACATCCCGCAGGACGCCGAGCTGCACGCCTTCCTCGACGCCCAGCAGGTGCAGGACCCGCTGATGATCGACACGAGCTGGCTGTGCGTCGGTCACGTGGACGAGATCATGAGCTTCGTCCCGGATCCGACGGCGCCGCGCGGCTTCCGCTTCGCGTACAGCGACATCCCGCTGGCGTACCAGATCCTGTCGGCGATGCCGGCGAACACGAGCCTCCCGCGCTGGTCCGGTCGCCGGAACCACGAGATCGACACCGTCGGTCAGCTGCTCTCGGACAACGCGCTCCGCCAGCTCAACCAGGACCTCGCGACCGACCACCTGGCGCCGATCCTGGCGCAGGTGACCGCGGAGTGGAACCTGACGCCCGACGAGATCATCTCGATCCCGGCGCTCTTCGAGGAACCGCGGGGCTGCGGGCGTTCGGTGGCGGCGCTGATCCCGGGCATGGCCAACATGCTCGTGGTGAACATGCCCGGCGGCCAGACCAAGGTCTTCATGGCGGACCCGTTCCTGCGGACCGACCTGAACGACCAGACCACGGACCCGGTGATCCAGGCGGTCCGGAGTGTGTTCCCGGCGAGCATCGATCTGCACTTCGTCGACGACTGGGAGACGTACCACATGGCGCTGGGCGAGGTTCACTGCGGAACGAACACCATCCGGACGCCGGATCACGCCTGGTGGGTCGACACGTTGAACGGAGGTGTCCCGTGATCGTCGCCTGGTGGATGGGAGCTGCGCTCGCGGCCACGGGCTGGCGGGCGGACGTGCAGGCCTCGATGGCGGCTTGCGGACAGGAGCCGGCGCCCTGCGCGGCGGCGGACGCGATCGTGCTGCGGCACACGCGGGCGGGTCACCTGATGGCCCAGGACGACCGCCTGGACGACCCCGCGATCGTGGGGCCGCTGCTGGACCGCCTCCTGCGCGAGACCGACGCCGCGGTCCGGGTGGGGCTGGCGGACGCGTTCGTGGAGACGATGGAGGCCCACCCGGGGACCTCCTGGGACGCAGCCTGGATCGAGCTCGCGTCGACGGACCCCCAGGCCGACGTGCGCGCGCTGCTGGTCAACGGCATGCGCCGGGCTCCCCTCGCCGTGGCGGGCCCCGGCCTCCGGGCCGCGCTCGCGAGCGCCGCCCCGGGGACGCGCGCGGACGCGGTGGCGACGATGGGCGGGCACGCCGCGGCCGCCGGCTTCGCGCCCGAGCTGCTGTCCTCGCTGGACGACGGGGACGCGAACGTCCGCCGGATGGCTGCCCGCGCGCTGCGCTGGCTCGGCGACCCTGCGCACCGCGGGGCCCTGGCGGCGCACGCCGACGACCCGGACGCCGCCGTCCGCGCGGAGATCGCGAAGGCCCTGGACTACTGACGAAGGAGGGCCGCCCTCAGGTCGGCGAGGGCGATCCCGGTGTCCGAGCTGGGCTTCGCGTCGCCCGCGAGCGACTCGGCATCCGCCAGGGTCGCGCGCGCGTCGCGGCCCTCGGCGAGCTCCACCAGCCCCCGCCGGGCGAGCGTCGCCGCCAGCGCGAGCGGATCGCGTACCGCCCGCGCGAGCGTCTCCGCCCGGTCCACCACCGCGCGCGCCTCCGCGAGCTCTCCGAGCAGCAGCAGGCCGTGGGCCAGGGACGTGCACAGCTCCGCCTCGTAGGCCTTCTCCCCCGACGCCCGCATGGCGTCCATCCCCTCGCGGATCAGCGCCACGCCTTCCGCCACGTTCCCCCGCTGGACGAGCAGGACGCCGAGGTTGGCTCGCGCGATGGACGCGTGGGTCGGCTCGCCGAGGCGCTCGAAGGAGGCGATCGCGATGCGCGTGTGCTCCTCCGCGGCGTCCAGGCGCCCCGACAGCCGCTCGAGCAGCGCCATGTTCCCGTGGAAGCGCGCGACCGTGTCCAGCTCCCCCACCTCGCGGGCCGGCCGGAGCCCGGCGGCGTAGGCGGTGCGTGCCTCGTCGAGGCGGCCCTGATCGAGCAGCAGGTTGCCCAGCCCCAGGTGCGCCAGCCCCTCGCTGCGCCGGTCGCCCAGCGCCTCCGTCAGCGCCACCGCCTCCCGGTAGTGGGCCTCCGCCTCCTCGAGCCGCCCGCTGCGCCGCTCCAGCAACGCGAGGTTCCCGAGGACGTGCGTGCGGTTCGAGACCGTCTCCAGTCCGGGGTCGCGCGTCCGCTGCTCGAGCTCCTGCCAGATCCCGTAGGCCTCGTCCATGCGTCCGAGGATCCGCAGCACGATCGCGTACGAGGTGAGCACGCTCTGCAGGGTGCCCCCGTCGACCTCCCGGGCCAGCGGGAGCGCCTGCTCGCACAGCACCAACGCCTCCCCCATCCGCCCGCGCGCCCGCTCCACGCCCGACAGGCTCCTGAGTCCCTCCGCGATCAGCCGCTGGCTGCCCACGCGCCGAGCCTCCTCCAAGCCCTCGCGCAGCTCGGCCTCCCCGTCCGACTGCCCCGTCCCCTGGCAGAGCACGGCCAGCCGCAGCAGCAACAGGGCCCGCTCCTCGCCCGGGATGCCGTCGAGCCCGAGGGTGCCGCGGACCAGCTCCACGCCGAGCTCGTAGGGGCCCTCGCGCCCGATGATGTCGAGGGCCGCGATCGTGCACCCCACCGCGACGTCCACCTGTCCCGCCTCGGTGGCCCGCTCCGCCGCCACCATCAGGTTGCCGCGGTCCCGGGACAGCGCCCTCCCCCGCTCCTGGCCCGACCGGCCGAAGGCCGACGCCCGACCGAGCATGCACCGGCCGTGGCGGACGAACACCTCGGCCTCGCGCGCGGGCTGGTCCGCCAGACGGGCCGAGGCGTACTCGCGGACGAAGGCGTACCCCCCGTACCGGTCGTTCCGACGCTCGAGCAGCGAGCGGGTGCACAGCGAAGCCAGCTGCTCGTCGGTGTCCTCGCGACCCACGACGACCCGCGCCGCCTCGGCGTCGAAGCCCCCGCGAAAGGCCGCGCACGAGGTCAGCGTCTCGCGCTCGCCCTCGGTCAACAGCTCCCAGCTCCAGTCCAAGGTGGCCCGCAGCGTCCGCTGGCGCGGGTGGGCGTCGCGCTCCTGGGAGCGGAGCAGGCGAAAGCGGTCGTCCAACCGCTCCAGCAGCGCCCGCGGCGACAACGCGCCCGCGCGCCCCGCGGCCAGCGCGACCGCGAGCGGGATGCGCTCCAGCCGCTCCACCAGCTCCTCCACCACCGGGCGGAGCTCGGCCGTGACCGTGAAGCCCGGGCGGACCCGCTGCGCGAGCACCTCGAACAACCGGACGGCGTCGGGCAGCGGGAGCGGCTCCACGGAGAGCGTGCGCGCGTCGTCCTGGTGCGCGATGCGCTGCCGAGAGGTCGCCACCACCCGCAGGTCCGGCGCCGCCTCCAGGAGCTGCCGCGCGACCTCCCCCACGGCGTCCGCCGCACCTTCGCAGTTGTCGAGCACGAGCAGCGCGGGCCCGAAGCTGTGCAGCACGCGCCCCACCCGCGTGAGCGTCGCCGCCGCGACCTGCGGCCGCTCCACGCCCAGCGCGAGCGCCACCGCGTGCGCGACCGTCGGCAGATCCCGCGCCTCGGTCACGTCCACGAGCCAGCTCCCGCCGGGCAGCCACTCGCGGAGCTCGTGCGGGAGGCGGCGCGCGATGCGCGTCTTGCCCGCGCCGGGCGGCCCGATCAGCGTCACCACGCCGCCGGGCTGCCGAAGCCAGCCGCAGAGCGCCGCGAGCTCGACCGCCCGCCCCACGAAGGGCTCCGCGTCCGCGTCGGGCGGGAGCGTCGTGGGCACGACGGTCTCCACCGTGGCCGGGACGAACCGATACCCCTCCCCGAACGACGTCATCACGTGGTCCGGTTGCTGCGCGTCGAGCTCGATCTTCTCTCGCAGCCGGCGCACGGTCGTGTCGACGACGCGGCTGACCACCGACGGCGCGTAGCCCCACACCTGCTCGAGCAGCTCCTCGCGCGGGACCACGCGCTCGTGTCGCTCGGCGAGGTAGAGCAACAGGGCCAGCTCGCGCGGGGTGAGGCGCTCCAGCCGGCCGTCCGCGAAGGTGGCGACGGCGGAGCTCGGATCGACGGCGCAGGCGCGGAGCTGGAGCACGCTGCATCCTAGCTCGGAGCGCGGTATACCCAGCCATGCTGTCCGAAGGCTCGACCGTCGATCGCTACGAGGTCGTGTCGCGACTGGCGTCGGGAGGCATGGCCGACGTCCTCGTCGTCCGCCACGTGACGCTCGGCACCCTTCGTGCGCTCAAGGTGCTCCGCCACGCCACACCGCAGCTCCGCGAGCGCCTGCTGCGCGAGGGGCGCGCCCAGGCCTCGCTCGACCACCCCAACATCGTCCGCGTGCTCGACGTGATCGAGGCGGACGACGACCCCGCCCTGGTGATGGAGCTGGTCGACGGGCCGTCGCTCGACCAGTTGATCACGCAGGACCCGCTGCCCGTGGATCGGGTGTCCTCCCTGCTGCACCAGATCGTGCTCGGCCTGGACGCCGCCCATCGCGGCGGCGTGATCCATCGCGACCTCAAGCCGGGCAACGTGCTCGTCGACCAGCAGGGCCGCGCGCGGATCACGGACTTCGGCCTCGCCGCCCTGATGGACCAGCCCGATCGGGCCGGCGCGCGCCTGACGCGGCCCAACGCGACCCTCGGCACGCCCGCGTACATGGCGCCCGAGCAGTACTCGGGGGCGGCCGACGTCGACGCCCGGGCGGACGTCTGGGCCCTCGGCGTCCTGGCCTACGAGCTGTGCACCGGCGTCACGCCGATGGAGGGGCTCCCGATCGTCGCCGGGTGGCACCGCATGGCGGAGGGTCACTGGCGGCCGCTCGATCAGGTCCGCCCCGACCTCCCCGAGCGGATGGGGATGGCGGTCGCGTGGGCGCTGCGCCCCGACCGCCAGGAGCGGTGCCCGTCGGCGTTGGACTTCTGGGCTGCGTTCTCCGGCAGGGAGGCCGTCCCCCCACCCACGGCCCTCCCTGCGACGTCGATCGCGGCCCGCCCCACGCGCGACACCTGGGTCCCGTCCGCGCCACCCTCCATCGTGCGCGACCTCCTCGGTCGGGACGCGGAGCTCGCGGCGGCCTGGGATCGACTGACCGCGCGCGGAGGCCTGGTGAGCCTCGTGGGTACGGGCGGCGTGGGCAAGAGCCGACTCGCCGCCGAGCTGTGCGCCCGTTGGGCCGACGAGCGGCGGGCGCTGTGGGTCGACCTGGAGCCCGCCCGTACCGAGGACGACGTGGTCCACCGCACCGGCTTCGCGCTCGGCGACGTGGGTGACGGCTCGGCCCGCGCGGTCGGCGTCGCGTTGGCGCGAGTCCCCACCCTGCTCGTGCTCGACAACCTCGAGCAGTTGCCGCAGCGCCCCGTCCAGAAGCTCGTGCAGGACTGGCTGATCGCCGCTCCGTCCCTCCGGATCCTCGCCACGAGCCGTCAGGCGCTCGGCATCGGGCTCGAGCAGGTCGTAGAGCTCTCCCCCCTCCCGGTGTCGGGCGATGGGGACGTGCGAGAGCTGGCGGCCTGGAAGCTCCTGGTCGCGGCCGCGCCCGCGGGCACCCTGGACCGGGTCGACGCCGAGCTCGCCGCGCGCCTGATCGGACCGCTCGACGGACTCCCGCTGGCGCTCGAGCTCGCGGCGGCGCGACTCGAGGTGCTGGAGCCGGCAGAGCTCGCGGAGCGGCTGGAGAGCCGCCTCGACATCCTCGCCGACCCCGACGCCCCGAACGCGCGTCACGGTGCGCTCCGCAACGCGATCGGATGGTCGTGGTCCCTGCTGCAGCCGCCCGAGCAGCAGGCGCTCGCCGCGCTCTCGGTGTTCCGAGCGCCGTTCCCGCTGAAGGCGGCGGAGGCGGTCGTCGGCCCGCGGGCGCTCGACGCCCTGCACGGGCTCGTCCGCCGTCACCTGGTGAGCCGGACCAAGGGGCGGTTCTCGCTCCTGGCGTCGATCCGCGAGTACGCCGCCGAGCACCTGTCGGACGAGGCCTGCGCGCTGGCGTGGCGTGCGCACGCGGCGTGGGTCACGGACGCGCTGCGCGCCATCGACGGGACCGGCGGCGATCCCCGGGTCATCGAGGCCCTGGAGGCGCTCAGCACGGAGGTCTGGGCGGTCGTGACCCGCGCCAGGGGGCGGGCGGACCTCGGGGTCGCGGCCTGGCGCGCGGCGCACGGGCTCCTCCCGCTGTACCGCATGCGGGGTCCGGCGACGGCGCTGGAGGCCCTCACGAGGGCGGCCCTGGCGATCGAGGTCGACCTGCCGCCCGACGAGCGCCGCCCGCTGGAGACCAGCTTCCACACGATGCGGGGCCTGGCGCTGCGGCACACCGGGCAGCTCGAGGAGGCGGAGGCCGCCGTCCGCGCGGCGCTCGTGGCGGCCGGGGAGGCTCCGTCGAGCCATCGCGCGGTGGCCCTGGCCCACGTCGCCGACCTCGCGTTGGAGCTCGGCCGCGGCTCGCCCGAGGCGTACGAGGAGGTCGTGGCCATGGCGGAGGCGCACGGCCCGCGGCACCTCGTGCGGACCGCCGCCGCAGCGCTCGCCACCCTCGTGGTCGAGGATCGGGAGCGCGCCGAGCGCGCGTGGGCCCGCTCCGAGGCCGCTGCCGACCCCGACGACCTCGCGTCGGAGCTCGGCGCCACCAAGGACCGCGCCTGGATCCTGATGAACCAGGAGCGCCTGGCCGAGGCACGCGAGGCGTACGAGGTCGCGCTCGAGCTCGCGACACGGATCGGCCAACTCCGCAGCATGGCGTACGTCGACGGCCAGCTGGGGCTGATCGCCGAGCTCCTGGGGGACATCGGGGGCGCGCTGCCGCACCTCGACCGGGTGATCGCGTACATGAGCGCCCAGGGTGACCAGCTCTACGAGTGCTGGTACCGGTGGTTCCGCGCCCGCGTGCTCGTCCGCTCGAACCGGTTCGAGGAGGCGGCGACCGACGCTCGAGCCGCCGCGGAGCTGGCGCCCGGGACGTCCCCCGCCGAGGACGCTACGTTCCTGGCGGACGCGCTGGCGCTGCGAGCGGGGCGACCGGCGAGGAGCGAAGCGCCACTGGTGGATGCGCTGCGCGGGCTGTATGCCTCCCACCGCGCCAGCGATCGGACGGCGCTGACCGATGCGGTCGCGAGGGTCCGAGCCGCGCTGGCCGACGAGCCACGCCCCACCCCCGAGGTCTACGAGCACCTGCTGCGCGAGGTCTCGCCCGAGGGGTGGCGCTTCGCGGCGGACGGCAGCTGGTTCGAGGACCCGGGCGGCGCGCGGACGGACAGCTCGCGCCACGCCGCCAATGCGCGCATCCTGGCGCACCTCGTGGGCCGGCGCGTCACCGAGCCCGGCTCGGTCGCCGACGTGGCCGAGCTCGCGGCGGTGGGCTGGCCCGGCGAGAAGATCGTGGCCCGCGCCGCCGGCAACCGCGTGCGGGTCGCGCTCTCCGCGCTGCGCGCCCTGGGCCTCGAGCCGCTGGTCCAGCGGGACGCCGGCGGTTGGCGACTCGACCCCGATCAGCTCGTCATCAGGGCGTAGACGATCACCAGGCCGAAGCCGAGGAAGGCGACGCCGAAGATCGCGAAGAAGATCAGGCTGATCACCGCGGAGCTGACCAGGCCCCAGAACCACTTGCTGACGCCGCTCTTCACGTTCCCGGCGACCGTGCCCTTCTCACCCGGGATCAGCGGCCAGAGGAACTTGGGCAGGTAGCCCTTGATCATGCTGCGGATCTTGCGCTCGGCGGCGTTCTTCGCCGAGTCGGCCGCGAGCTCCGCCATCCGATCGCGGGTGTGGGCCATCAGGTCCGGGGGAGCCTCGGTGTTCGTCATCGCGACCTCCGTGTCACACCAGGAGCGTCGCCCGGACGAGGGTTCCGCGGGCGTTAAACGGGTGGCGCGGAACGTTAAAGCGCGGGCAGGTGGACCCGGACCGCGTACTCCGGGGGGTGCCCCTCGACGTGCAGCTCCTCGAAGGTCCAGCCCATCAGCGGCAGCTCCATCGCCGCGCGGACCGACTCCGCGCAGGTCTGCGACTGGATGCGCACCGGGCGACCGCTCGCACCGACGTGGACGAGCAGATCGCAGCCGGCTCCGAGCTCGGGCGCGAGGGTGGCGGGGACCGTGACCTTGCTGCGCTTGCGCAGGGCGACCACCGACTGGGGCTGGAACGCGATCGTGGGCTCGGCGTCGGTGTCCGAGCGGTCGAACACCACCGACAGGCGCGTGTACAACCCGGTCGGGACGCCCGCGGTGCCCGTCAGGAGCGCGTGCGTGGGATCGAGCAGGTCGGGCGTCTCCGTGGCGACGTACCGCCAGGTCCACCAGGTCACCCGGGTCCGGACCGCGTCCGCGAACGGTTCGGCGCAGCCCGACAGATCGAGGACGCGCTGTCGTCCGTCCTCCTGGGTCACCATCTCGAGCGCACAGACCTCGTGGACCATGCCCTCGATGCCCGCAGGAAAGGCGGGGAGCAGGCTGTCGTCCAGGGGTCGGGGGGGCGCGGCGAACGCCGCGGAGAGCACGAGGATCGGCATCGCGCCACGCTCCCTGCTGCACCTGACTGTATCCTGCGCGCGGAGGGCGGGTGGAGGGGTTCCGGCTGCTGCGGGCGTACCCCGCCTTCGCGCGGTTCTGGCTGGCCGAGGCCATCTCGTTGATCGGGGACTGGTTCTCGCTCGTCGCGGTCAGCGTGCTCGCGATCACGGAGGGGACGGGGGCCGGCGCGTGGTCGGTGGCGGTGACGCTCGCCGCCTACGAGGTGCCGATGGCGCTGGTCCGTCCGTGGGCGGGCGTGCTCGCCGATCGCTTCGACCGCCGCAACCTCCTGGTGGGCATCCACCTCGGACAGGCGGCGCTGACCGGGCTCATGGCGCTGCTCGCCGCCCGCGGGGAGCTCCAGGCCCTCCAGCTGGTGGTGGTGGTGCGCTCGTTGATGTCGGGGCTCGACTGGCCGGCGCGCGCGGGCGCGACCCGACGCCTGGTACCCCCAGAGGATCTGCTGGCGGCGAGCGCGTTCGGCGGCGCGACCTGGAGCGCGATGTACGCGATCGGCATGTCGCTCGGCGGCTTCGTCGCCTCCTACGGCGCCGCCTTCGCGCTGGCGGTCGACACCTCGACCTTCGTGGCCGCGGCCGCCCTGCTGGGGACGCTCCCCGCGATGCCCACCCGGGCCGAAGGGAGCCTGCTGCGCGCGGCCCGGCGCTCGCTGGCCGACCTGCGGGAGGCGGCGGTCCTCGCCTGGCGAGCCCCAGATCTGCTGGGCGCGGTGACCGCCAAGACGCCGTTCGGCCTGGCGGGCGGCGCGGCGGTGGTGATGCTCAACGTGGTGTCCGACCAGACCGCGTTCCTCGGGACGGGCGCGGCCACGCTCGGCGTGCTCCAGGCGGTGCGTGGCGCGGGCACGGGGCTCGGGCCGCTGGTCGCCGAGCGCCTGGTGCGCGGCGGGGTATCGCTCGGGCGGGTCTACGGGCTCGTCGCGCTCGCGGGCTTCACCGGCATCGCCTGCTTCGGGTGGGTGCGGACGGCTCCGCTCGTCGTCGCGGCGGTCTTCCTGTGGGGCGCGGGGACGGGGGCGAACTGGATGCTCTCCGCCGCCGAGGTGCAGCGGCGCGCGCCCGACGAAGCCGTGGGACGGCTGTCGGGGCTCGACATGCTGCTCGTGGAGACCTCGTTCGGGTTGTCCGCGCTGGTCGGTGGCGCCGTGATCGAGCGCTGGAGGGTCGGCGCGGCGGCGGCGGCCGCCGTGGGCATGGGCATCGCCGCGATGGTCGTGCTGCGCTGGTGGATCCCCGCCCTGCAGCGGCGCACCGGATAGGGGGGCGCATGCGCGTCGCCTTCCTCGGGACCCCCGACTTCGCCGTCCCCACCCTCGATGCCCTGGTGGCCGCCGGCCACGAGGTCGTCCTCGTCGTGGCCCAGCCCGACCGACCCGCCGGCCGTGGGCAGCAGCTCACCTCGCCGCCGGTCGCCGCGCGCGCGAAGGCGCTCGGGCTGCCGCTGGCCCAGCCCAAGGCGCTCCGCTCCGGACCGTTCCCCGAGCGCTTCCTGTCGCTGGGGCTCGACGTCGCCGTGGTCGTCGCGTACGGCCGCATCTTGCCGAAGGCGCTGCTCGACGGGCCGCGGCACGGCTGCGTCAACGTCCACGCCTCGCTCCTGCCCCGTTGGCGCGGCGCCGCCCCGATCCAGCACGCGATCCTGGCGGGCGACGCGCTCACGGGTGTGTGCACGCAGCGGATGGAGGAGACGCTCGACACCGGGCCCCTGTGGGCGTCGATCGAGACCGCGATCGGACCGCACGAGACCGCGGGCCAGCTCCACGACCGGCTGTCGGCGATGGCGGCGGAGGTCGCCGTGCACACCCTCACCCTGCTGGCGACGGGCGCCCCTGTCCCCCAGGACGAGGAAGGCGCGACCTATGCGGGCAAGATCGAGAAGGAGCACGGGCGGCTCGACCTGCGAGGGTCTGCGGTGGAGCTCGACCGGCGGGCGCGCGCGATGACGCCGTGGCCCGGCGGCTGGATCGCCACGGCCGATGGTCCGATCAAGGTGCTCGAGGAGCGCCCGGCGGACGGGGCGGGCGCGCCGGGCACCGTGCTGTCGACCTCGCCGCTGGTGGTGGCCTGCGGGGAGGGCGCGCTCGAGCTCGCGCGGGTGCAGCTCCCGGGTCGGCGTCCGGTGTCGGGCGCGGACGCGGCGAACGGGCTGCGGCTGAAGGTCGGGGACCGCTTCCCCGGGACCGAGGAGGGATGATGGAAGACGTTCGCTACGGGTTCGGCCGGGACCTCGAGCTGGAGCCGGACGCCGCGATCGCGCGGGTGACGGAGGCGCTGAAGGGCGAGGGCTTCGGGGTGCTCACGCGCATCGACGTCCACGAGGTGATGAAGGCCAAGCTCGGCCTCGAGATGCCTCCCTACGTGATCCTGGGCGCGTGCAACCCGAAGCTGGCCTCGGCCGCGATCGGCACCGAGCCGCAGGTCGGACTGCTGCTTCCCTGCAACGTGCTGGTGAAGGCGCGCGCGGGCGGCGGGAGCACGGTGAGCTTCGCCGATCCGAAGGCCATGGGTGCCATGACGGACAACGCGGCGATGGGCCCGCTGATGGCCGACGCGGCGGAGCGGTTGGAGCGCGCGCTGAACGCCTGCTGAGGCTCAGTCGCGGGCACGGGCCTCGATCGTGGGCCGAAGCGTCGTCTCGACGCCCTCGTCGTCACGCACGACGAGCTCGACCACCGTTCCGGCCGGGGTGTCGGCGATGGCGGCGCGGAGCTCGTTGGCGCTCGCCAGGCTCCGCCCGCGGTAGGAGACGACGACCACCCCTGCGCGCAGTCCGGCGCGGGCCGCGGGGGAGTCCGGCACCACCGCGCCCACGACGACGCCGCGCCCAGGGACGTCGACCGGGTTCACGCCGAGCCACGTCGCGGGCCACGTCCGGACGACCTCTCCGCCAGGCGTCCGGAACGATCCGCCCATCCGAGCGATCCGTTCACCGCTCGCGTCGTAGGCCTCGGCGTCCCACTGATAGACCCGACCCTGCACCACATCGAACGGGAAGGTCCAGGTCGTGCCGCGAACGGGCTCGGCCGGCTTCATGCGACCCGACTCGGTGGGCAGCTCGAACCACCGGACGCCGTAGTGATCGGCGCCGGGGACGGGCTCCCAGCCGAGCACGGGGCGAGCCTCGGTCACCACCTCCCCTCGTGCGGGTCCGCTGAGCGCCATCTTCCGGACATGGTGCAGGCCCATGATGCAGTTGGAGACGCAGCTCACCCGCCCGGAGGCCTCGACGTCGAGGAACGGTCCGAGCGACGACCACCAGGAGCCGTCGGCCTCCGACGACACGTCCGAGGACACGTGCCACACCCCGGGTCCCACCTCCGCTTCGATGCGGAACGTGGCGTCGCTGGACACCACGACCGTGGCGGCCGCCGCATCCACGTCGTTGGTGAGGGTGACGGTCACCGGCCACGCGGGCGCGCCCGCCCACGTCACGTGGCCCTGGCAGGCGAGCCGAAAGGTCCGCGGAGCGCTGCCGGGATCGAGCTGTGCTTCGATCGGTGCGTCGAGATCGAGGGTCGTCATCTCCACACCGTAGCGCCTCAGCCGGCGCTCATCGTCCGGAGCTCGTCCACGAGGGGGCTCGGAGGCAGCTCGGCGAGGGCCGCGCGCACGCTCTCGGGTCCCCAGGCGTCGACCAGCTCGCGGAAGCGCACCATCGGGAAGGGCGCATGAGGCGCCGCGAAGCACCCCTTGGGGATCTCCGTCGGCACGGGAGGCAGCGTCGTCCAGGTGCGCACGGCGTCCGCCAGCGCGCGGGCCCCGCCTGGCGTGGGGGAGGCCGGCAGGAACCACCAGCCCTCGCCCACCCAGGCGGACCGCCACTCGAAGACCACTCGACCGCCGCTCTCGGTGCGGCTCCCCGAGAAGTCGACGAGCGCCACCGAGCACACCAGCGCCTCCCGCCGCTCCGTCGGCAGCGCGGCCAGGATCGGGACCAGCAGCTCGGGCGCGCGATAGGCGGGCGGCGCTCGCATGCACCGGCCGAGGAGCGGGTCCCAGCGCTCGTCGAGCTCTCCGAGGCGCGACAGGACGACCAGCGCGAACAGGGCCTCGGGGTAGTCCGGGTACTCGTCGCCGAGCTGCTCGGCCGCGTGGGCCTCCGCGACGGCGCGAGCGGCCTCGCCGAAGGGGGCGACCAGCTCGGCGAGCAGCCACGCGAGGCGCGCGCGCCCGTTCGGCTGGTGGGGGCGGTCCTCGCCGACCTTCACGGTCGGGCTCTGGAGGAAGGCCACGTCGGCGAACCGGCTGCGGTCCCCGAGCAACGCACCCACCGCCCCGAGCGCGACCTCGAGCGGGAGCACGGGCACCTCGGTGCGCCCGAGGAACGCGGCGCGCAGCACGCGCCACAACGGCTCACTGCCGCCGGGGACCGGCGCGTCCAGGGGACCCGGCGCGGACAGTCCGGCCCACACCTCCACGCCCGCCTCGGAGCGTGGTGCACCCGCTGCGTGCAGGCGGTCGCCCAGGATCAGGTGGAGCTTCACCTTCCCCGCCGCCGCCAGCTCGAGCGCGAGCCGCTGGTCGTCCGAGAGGGCGTCCGGCCCCGCCAGGAACGCCCCTCCCTCGGGGAAGACGCGCGCGGCCACGGCGCCGGCGACCTTGGCCTCCACGGGCCCCGCGACCTCGCCGAGCAACGCCTTCAGCCGCTCGCCGTCGAGCCGGGGCAGCGCCCCCATCGCCACCGCGTCGGCCAGCGCGCTCACGTCACCGCCGGCCCACCACAACCCCTTCAGGCGCTTCCCACCCTTGTCGGACTCGTTCAGCAGGTAGGCGAGATCGGCCTGATCCACCTCGGGTGCGAGCCAGATCCGGGCGCAGGCCGCGGCGACCTTCACCGGACGTCCCGGACGCTTGCCGAGGTCGAGCGCCGTGACGTCGCCCGGCTCACCGAGCGCGCCGAGCGCGAGCAGCAGGCTGGCGCGTGCCTCCGCGGAGGACTCGCCGGCCAGCGCGGCCCGAACCGCGGGCAACCCGTCGACCGCTCGCTCGTGGAGCACGCCGACGGCGAGCGCGGCCGCGGCGCGCACGTCCGCCTCCGGGTGGCCGAGCAACGCGACGAAGCGAGCATGGGCCGCGAGGACCGGGTCACGGAGCTCGGACGGCGCGCCGACGCGGAGGCGCTCCCCCAGCCAGCTCTCGTGGTTGCCCGACAGCGACAGGTCGGCGAGCAGGGCCACCAGGCGCGCCAGCGGGACCCCGGGCGCGTCGAGGGCCGCGATCAGGAACGGCAGGCTCGGCGCCGCCGCGGGCGTGGCCCAGCCCTGGTGGTTGACGGCTGCGTCGAACGCCTCGAACGCCGCCGCCGTACGCGCCGGGTCGACCATGCCGCGGAGCATGTCGGGCACGTCGTCGGCCTTCCCGTAGGCGTGCTCCAGCGACGCCCAGTCCACGCTGTCGAGGTCCACGAGTGCTTCCTCCGCGCCGCGAGTCTACCCGGCCCGTCCGCGCCGTCCGCGCCCCTTCTTCGGGCGGGCGGCGGCCGGCGGCGGCGGCGGCGCGGCGAACCGGCGCACGATGTCCAGCGCGGCCTGCCGGACCTCCACCGGCCACGAGAGCAGCTGGCGCTCGTCACCGGTCGCGAGGGCCCTGGCCGCCGCCGCGTAGGGCATCATCCGGTCCGCGAACGGGGTGCGCTCGAGGAAGGTGGACAGCTGGTCCGCCTGTCCCCTACCGAGCACGAGGTCGAACACCTGTGACGCGTCCTCCGCGGAGACCTCGTCGTTCGGACGTATGGCAGCAGCCAGCTCCGCCGCTCGCTCCCATCGCTCTCCCGCCACCATCAGCAGGCTCGCGCTCCCGGCGAACAGGTCCTTCAGACGGAGCTTGTGCTCGATCGCGCGGCTCCATGGCGTGTCGTCGAACTCCTCCGCCAGGAGCCCAACGGCAGCCCCAAGCGACGACGGATCCGCCAGCGCCTGACGAGCCCGGTCGGCCACGGCGTCCTTCCCGTGCAGCACGACCAGGCACTCGGCGAGCAGCATCAGCTTCCGGCGCATGCGGCGGCTCGTTCGGACGAGGTACCACACGTTGAAGAAGCGCTCCGCGACCTGGAAGCCGCTCCGCGCCGTGTCCGGCAGCTCCACCTTCTGGACCCACCCCAGTCGCTGCAGGCGCGACAGCTGCGCCGAGACCTGGGTCACCTCCATCCGCATGGCCTCGGCGACGGTGCTCGCCATCACGGGCGCCCAGTGGACCGCGACCGCGTCCATCACCTGCTGGGACTGCGTGGGGAGCTGCTCGAACCGCGACTTGTACAGTGGCGTGACCTGGTCGAGGAGCTGCTCCAGGTCCCCTTCGATGTCCCGCTCCTTCGCGTCGGGCCGCGACAGCACCGAGTAGAGCTGGATCAGCGTGCGCGGGTTGCCGCCCGATAGCGTGAACAACCCGTAGAACCGACCGTCGTCGCGCTCCAGGAGCTCGAGCAGCCCTGCCGCCCCGTCGCGGGTCGCGAGCTCGTGCAACAGATCCCGCGCCTCCGTGAAGGTCAGCGGGTCCAGCGGCACGACCGCGAAGAAGTCCAGGAACGGCTTACCGTAGTCGGCTGTGAAGAGCGCGTCGCCCGAGGTGGCGCCCACGATGGTCAGGTCGCGCTCGGGATCGGAGAGCACCCGGCGCAGCTCCCAGCCGTCCACCCGCTCGGCGAGGAGATCCAGGTTGTCCACCAGGAGGAGGAGGTGCCGCCCGTCGGCGTACCTCTGGAGCAGGGCGAGCGCGTCCTCACCCCGAGCGACGTCGTCGTCCGGCAGCGCCGCCACGTCGGCGTCCAGCGCCCGCGCCTGCTCGACCGACCCGGCGGCTTCGAACGCGTCCGCCATCGCGTCCAGACAGTTGACCCAGAAGTCGGCCGCCGTTCGGACGTTGTACTGCTCCTCCGGGAACTTCAGCGCGAGCCAGGACCGTAGCGCGGGGTCCCGGGCGACCTCGGCCTCGACCCGCCGGAGCAACGTGGTCTTCCCCATGCCGCGGGCTCCCGCGACCAGGACGTGGTGACCGACGCGGAGGGACCGGATGTCCTCCAGGACGCGCTCGAGCTCGCGTCCGCGGGCGACGAAGCCGGCGACGACCGCGTCACGGTCCAACAGCCCCGGGTTGTAGGCGAGATGGGGGATCATCGGACCCGCTCCATCCAGAACTCGCGGAGCAAGGGCGACCGGAACCGGAGTCGGCCGTCCTCCTCCAGGAGGTACCCGTCGCTCGTGAGCGTATCGACCACGAAGGCCCACCGATCGCGCGCTTCCTCGTCCAGGGACGCTCCCATCGTCCTCGCACGTGCTTCATCGTGCCCGAGACCGCCCTCCACCGTCGCCAGGTGGCGCAGGAGGGCGTGGGCGCGCTCCGCGTCCGGCGTGGACAGGCTCTCGCCGAGGCGGGTCCACCAGTGGTCGAAGCGCGAGCGGTGGTCGGCGTCCAGCAGGGTGGCCCACGCACGGTCGACGGTGGCGATGTCCACCGAGCCGGCCTGCGCGAGCGCCCGCGCCTCCCCGAACAGGATCTGTACGTAGTAGGGCAGGCACCACCCACCGAGGCGCCGCACGAGGTGCGCCCGTGCGTCGTCGTCGAACGTCGTTCCGTGACCCGCCGCGAGCGCATCCAGCATCCCGCGCGCAGTGCGATCGTCGAACGCTCCGAGCGCGGTCAGCACCAGGTCGTTGATGGACGCCGAGAAGCCGTGCCGGCGTGCGAGGCTGTCGAGACCGATGCTGCCGGCCACCAGCCAGTGGACCTTCGACAGCGACGGGTCGATCCGCCAGCCGCGCAGCGCGTCGAGGAAGGCCTTCGCCCGGTCGCGACCACCCTCCCGATCCGAGGTGAGGATCTGCTGGACCAGGAGCGGGAGCTCGTCGATCAGGAGCAGCGTCTCGCGGTCCGCGAGGGCGCGCAGCAGGGCGTCTCCCGTGGCGAGCCAATCCTCTTCGGAAGCGGACCGGAGCTCCACCTCCAACCCGATGGGGCCAGCGTTACCCCCGACCTTCCCCACAGGACGAAGAACGCGACTCAGCCTGTTCCAGGCCGACTTGACCAACCCCTCTCCGCCCGATCGATCCATCGCCGACGCGAGGCGACGAACGAACTGCATCTCCGAAGCCGCACCCTGGACGTCGACGAACAAGACCGGATCGCCGTCGACAGCCCAGCTACGGCCCGCCGCGTGCATCAGGGAGGTCTTGCCGACCCTACGTGGCGCGAGGAGCAGGATGTTGTCTCGTCGGAGGCTGTCGACCAGATCCGCCAACTCGGCGCTCCGACCAAAGAAGTCGTCCCCCAACGCAGCTCTTCCACGAGTGTTCTTCATCGATGACATCCCCACAACAAAATGGTATCACAACATTCTTGTTTTACAACAACTTCGTTTTCTTCGACGACGCAGCGCGCGCACCGTAGGACGGGAGGATGGTCAACCGAACGTTCCGCCTGGCCGCCCGCCCCCAAGGGGCCCCGAAGCCCACCGACTGGTCGTACGCCGAAGAGCCCGTCCCCGAGCCCGGCCCTGGCGAGTTCCGCGTGAAGCTCGCGTATCTGTCGCTCGACCCGGCGATGCGCGGGTGGATGAACGAGGGGAGGTCGTACGTCCCGCCCGTCGGCCTGGGCGAGGTCATGCGCGCGCTCGGCACTGGCCGGATCGATGCGTCGAACCACCCGGACCATGCCGTGGGCGACGCGGTCGTGGGCGTGTTCGGCGTCCAGGACCTCGCGATCTCGGACGGCCGCGGGGTCACCCGCGTCGACGAGCCGCGCCCGGTCTACCTCGGGACGCTCGGCATGACGGGCTTCACGGCCTACTTCGGGATGCTGGACATCGGCCGCCCGCAGCCCGGTCAGACCGTCGTCGTCTCCGGGGCCGCGGGGGCGGTGGGCATGGTGGCCGGGCAGATCGGCAAGATCCTCGGGTGTCGTGTGGTCGGTATCGCCGGCGGACCCGAGAAGTGCCGTTTCCTGACCGAGGAGCTGGGGTTCGACGCCGCCGTGGACTACCGCTCGCCGACGTTCGGGGACGCCCTGCGGGCTGCCACGCCGGCCGGCGTGGACGTGTACTTCGACAACGTCGGTGGGGACGTGCTGGACGCGGTCCTCACCCGCCTCGCGCGCGGCGCCCGCGTGGTGATCTGCGGCGCGATCTCGCAGTACAACGCCGAGGCTCGCCCGAAGGGCCCCTCGAACTACCTGTCGCTGCTCGTGAACCGCGCGAGCATGCAGGGGATGGTGGTGTTCGACTACGCGGCCCGGTACCCGGAAGCCCTCGCGGCGCTGTCCGGCTGGATGGCGGAGGGGAAGCTGCAGTCCCGCGAGCAGGTGGTCTCCGGGCTCGAGACCTTCCCCGATCGGCTCGGGATGCTCTTCCGGGGCGAGAACCTCGGGAAGCTGGTGCTCCAGGTCTGACGTCAGGGCTCGGCGGACACGGTCTCCGGGCCGTCGCCGAACACGACGACCGTGCGGCGGGTGATGAGCCCCTGGTCGTCGTGCACCGTGGTCACGACGCGGTTCTCCCCGGTGCGCACGTCGATCGCGGGCAGGAGCTCCACCCGGTTCGCTCCGCCGTCGTTCCACGCGATCTTGCGACCGTTGACCGTCACCACCACGTCGTCGACCGTCCGATCGTCGAGCGCCGTGAGCGAGATCGGCAGCCGTCCGGGCGCCATGCGGGTCGGGACCGGGCCGATCTCCAGCGTCGGCGCCTGCAGGACCACGGTGGAACCGTCGAGCGGCAGCGCCACCGGCCAGTCGAGCAGCTCGCCGTGGTCGTCGTCCTCCACGCGCACCGACAGCGGCAGCTTCTCGGGCGCTCCCGGTCCGACCTCGAGATCGAGCAGCACCCGCTTCTCCGAGCGGCCCGCCAGGCGGGGGACGCGCACGCCCCAGTCGAGCAGCTCGACCGCGTCGCTGTCCGGGTACCCGAGGTGCACCTCGACCCCGGTGAGCGCCTCGCGATCGAGGTCCTGCACCGTGACCGCCACGTGCTTCACGGCGTGACCGTGGGGCCCGAGCGCGCCCTCCGGATCGGGCTCCACCCGCAGCGACAGCCGCATCGTGGGTGCGGGGTTGGAGGCGGAGGGGACCAGCTGCTCACCGAGGGCCGACAGCGCGCGCCGATCCGCGCGGACCTGCGCAGTGGCAGCGTCCACCCGCGGCTCGATCCCTCGCGGCACGTCGACGAGCGCCACGCCCTCGACCGTCTGGCCGGGCTCGATCCGGCCGAAGGGCACCACGACCCCGTCCCACCAACCAGCGCTGCGGCACGCGAGCTCGATCTGGGCGCGGAACAGCGGCACGGGCTCCTCGTTCGTCAGCGACACCCGCAGCTCGTGGCGACCGCCCGTGAGGCGCTGCGCCGACAGCTCCGCCCGGACCTTCGGGGCGCTCGTGGGGGCGTCCTCGGGTGCGCGCTCCCAGGACAACCCACGCTCGGCGAGCAACGCCGCCATCGCCTCGTCCTGCTCGGCCCCGAGCTTCTCGGAGACCGCCGTGACCGCGGCCAGCACGTCGCGGCGCTCGGGGCCGTGCGCTCCGAGGACCGCCCGCCGCGCGAGCTCGAGCGGCACGTCGTCCAGACCCGTCCCCACGATCTCCGGCAACGCCGTCGGCCAGGCCGTCCCCACGTTCGAGGGGTCGAACCCGCGGTACCACATGCCCGACTCGAGCGGGATGATGCGCCCGGCGGTCACGTCCGGCACGATGCCGCCGTCGCTGATCGACCGTCCGTTGGCCAACAGGTACCGCGCGACGGTGAGCTTGAGCCGCACGTCGCGGTCCAGGTCGTAGATCTTCTGGACGGTGCCCTTGCCGTACGTCCGTCGGCCGACGATCGCGGCGCGGTCGAGCTCGAGCAGCGCACCCGCCAGGATCTCCGCACCCGAGGCGGTCCGCTCGTCCACCAGGATCACGACCGGGACCTCGATCTCGTTGCCGTCGTCGCGGGCCGTCATCTCGGCCTGGAGGTTCTGGACCGCGCCGCCGTCCTTGCCCACCGTGCGCAGCAGCTCGCCCTCGTGGACGAAGAGGTCGGCCGCCCACGCGGACTCCTTCATCGAGCCGCCCGTGTTCCCCCGCAGGTCCAGCACGAGGCCGCGGCCCACCGCCTGCTGCGCCTGGAGCTCGCGCAGCGCCGCCTGGATGTTCTGGACGGTGCGCTGGCTGACGTGATCGATCGCGAGGTACCCCACGCCGCCGTCGAGCACCTTGCTCACGACGTTGGGGATCACGACCTCGGCGCGGGTGACGGCGATGCCGAGCTCCTGGTCGAGCCGACGGACCTGGAGCCGCACCTGGGTCCCGGCGACCCCGCTGACGCGCCGGGTCACCTCGGAGGTGGGCATGCCGACCGTGGAGCGACCATCGATGCGGAGCAGCACGTCGCCCGAGCGCAGGCCGCTCTGGTGTGCGGGCCCGCCCGGCGTGACCCCGGTGATCACGAGCTCCTCGGCGCGGTGCTGGAACGAGGCGCCGATGCCGACCTGCGTGCCCGACAGCCGCGCGTTGAAGCGGTCCAGCCGCTCGTCGGCCAGCACCCGGGAGAAGCGGTCCAGCCCCTCGGCGAGCCCGGTGAGCACCGCCAGCCGCGGCTCCACGCCATCGAGCTCGTACCCCGAGGCCTCGACCGAGGCCGAGAGCCGGGCGAGCGTCGCGGGCAGCGTGTCCATCCCGGGCCAGGGCAGCGTCACGACCACGTCGTCGCCACCGTGCAGCACCTCCATCCCCTGCGCCGTCTCCCGGATGAAGAGCCAGGGGATGCGTTGCTCGAGCTCCCGGCCCGACGCCACCAGCAGCCGGTGCGGATCGATGAGCTCCGGCTCGAGGAACAGGTCCTCGATCAGCTCGACCGCCGTGTCGTAGGGCTCGGCCCGCGCCTCGGGACGCTCCGGCTGCTCCGCCGACGCGATCGCGAGCCAGGACAACAGAAGGCTCATGTCAGGAGGATACCCTCCTCGCGTGGATCCAACCTTCCCCACCCGGCTCGTCCACCTCGACGCCGCCCGCGCGCGGTGGGGCGATCGCGTCGACCGGCTCACCCCCGCCTTCTTTCGCGGAGATCCGCTGGCGGACGAAGCGTTGGCCGCGATCGACGCGATGGGCGGCGCCGGGTGGCGCGCGCTCGACCGTGCCCTGCGCGACGGCATCGACGCGGTGGAGGGAGCCCCGGAGCCCCTGCGCGCGCTGTTCGCCCGCCTCGACCACGTACCGCCCTGGGTGGACTGGGCGCGGATCGACCGCGCGGGCCGCCTGCTGTTCCGCGCGGGTCCGGCCGGGGGCATCGTGCTCGCCGCGCGCTGCCTCATCGCCGGCTACTGCTCGCCGGCCGGCAACAAGCCGCTGGTGCTCACCGGGCGCGTGGCAGGCCCGGAGCTCTCCCACCGCCTGGCGGAGACGGGGCGCTTCGTCACGGCGGTCTGCGAGCCGCACGGGCTGCGTCGGTCGGGCGAGGGCTTCCGCGTCACGGTGCGGGTCCGGCTGATGCACGCGCGGGTCCGCGCGCTCTGCGCCGCCGATCCGCGCTGGCGGGAGCGGGACTGGGGCGTGCCGCTCAACCAGCGCGATCTGCTCGCCACGCACCTGCTGTTCTCGATCGTGTTCGCGGACGGCCTGCGCTGCTTCGGGCTGGACGTGGACCGGGACCTCTGCGAGGACTGGCTGCATCTCTGGCGCTACGCGTCCACGCTGATGGGCGTCGAGCCCGACCTGCTCCCCGCGACCGAGCGGGAGGCCACCGAGCTCGCGCTGTTGATCCGCGCCACCGAGGGGCCGCCGGACGAGGACGCGCGCCGCCTCACCGAGGCCATGCTCGCCTCCCCCAACATGGCCCGCTGGCCCGGCGGACGTCGCGTGGCGGAGGGGATGTGCCGTGCGCTGCTCGGCGAGGAGGCCTCCGACGGCCTCGAGCTCCCGCGCACGCCCACCCGTCACGCCGTCCGCGCGCTCTCCTGGGTCGTCGGGCCCATCGACCGGGCGGCGAGCCGGATCCCCGTGCTGGAGCGGCGCCTGGTGGACCGGGGACACCGCGCCTGGCGCGCCGCGATCGCCGAGAGCGCCGCGGGACTCCCCCTGCGCTGGCGACCGCCGGAGGCCCTGCGTCAGCAGGCGGAGCCGCCTACCTTCAGGCCCGCGACGAGCGCCTCGACCGTGGCGCCGAGCACCGCCTCGTCGAAGTTGCCGTAGAGCATCGCCCGGCCACCGTCGAACACGTAGGTCGGAGAACCCTGGATGCGCAGCCGCTCGCGCTCCTGGTGGTCCTCGAACAGCGCCGCGAGCGCGCTGCCGTCGTCCAGCCGGGCCTCGATCGGCCCGCGGGCGAGCCCGAGCTCCTCCGCGACCTCGAGCTGGACCGTGCGTCGGGCGATGTTCCGGTTCTCGACGAACATCGCGCAGCGCAGCCGCCACTGGTACGCCGCGGCCGTCCCCTCGGACACCTCGCCGGACGCCTCCCCGGCGAGCACGGCCTTGATCGGCGCGCCCGCGGCCCAGCTCGACGACGGCGGATCGGTGCGCCACACCTCGCCCGTCACCTCCGGGTGCCCGTGCTCGGCGGCGATGCGAGCCGTCGCCTCCACCCGACCCTGCACCCCGCCCTTCGACCAGGCGCCGCGCGAGAAGCGCTCGGGCACCGAGCCGAACACCGGCACCACCCGGTAGTCGACGGCGAGCACGTCGCCATGACGCGCGAGCAGCGCATCCAGCTTGCGCTGGGCGACGAAGGCCCAGACGCACATGGGGTCCGACCAGTAGCCGAAGGACACGGACCGCGACACGAGCGCCTCCCGGGCCGCACCTATGCGCGGCGGCGACGACGAGCCAGCGCGAGTGCCAGCGCCACGGCCGGCACCGCAAGGCCCACGGGAGACGCGCCGGTGGCGCAGGAGCACTGGTTCACCACGCGGGTCCCCAGGTCGTCGCTCGCGTTCCGCGGATCGGTGCCGCGGGCCTGCTCGAGCCCATCGGCGACGCCGCCACCATCGGTGTCCTTCTGGCGCGGATCGAGCCCGAGCTCCGCCTCCTGGGTGTCCGTGAGGCCGTCTCCGTCGGTGTCCGCCAGGGTCGGATCGGTGTGGCGACGCCAGCGCTCCTCCCCGTCGGACCAACCGTCGCCGTCGCTGTCCGCGCGCAGCGGGTCGGTCCCGGCCCAGCGGACCTCCACCCCGTCGTCGAGCTCGTCGCCGTCGCTGTCCTGGTAGAGCGGGTCGGTCCCGAGGTCGGCCTCGACGCCGTCCGACAACCCGTCTCCGTCGGTGTCGCGCAGCCAGGGCGACGTCCCGTCGAGCTGCTCGCGGAAGTCGGCGACCCCGTCCCGATCGAGGTCCGCCACCACCATCACCGCGGCCACCGCGCCCAGCGACAGCATCGCGCCCAGGACCGCGGCGATCGCGACCGATCCGGTCCATGCCACCGCCCCCAGCAGCACGCGCCTGCGGAGCTCGGGGTCGTACGGATCGAGGAGACGGTCGCGCCAGGCCATGGGAACCTCCTCCGATCCCATGTCCCGGGAGCGCTGGGCCCGACCTCCCCGGGACAGCGCGTGTCACCGCGACACCCACGTCGCGATCGGGGTGTCCCTGGCCGGCTCCCTACGGTAGAACCGGGTCAATGGCCTGGCACGAGGGTTGCGATCCAACCCCCTCCGGAGGCGACGATGTGGTGGATGCTGGCTGCGCAGGCGGAGGCCGACGTGGCCTTCACGACGGGGTCGACGTGCGGGATCGCCGAGCTCGGGTCCACCATGCCCGCGGACGGCGACACGGACGTGCTCCCCGACGCGGTGATCACCATCGTGCACGAGCTGGCGGAGGGCTCGAGACCGTGCGGTGGTGGGTTCTTCGAGGGCGAGCTCTCCGGTGAGCAGGTGGGGCCCGTCGCGTTCACCCTCACCGCCGATCCCGCGCAGATGGTGTTCACGCTGGTCCCCGAGGAGCCGCTCGTGGTGGGCGAGACGTACCAGCTCCAGGGCAACGCGTCGGGCGGCCCCGTGTCGATCCGCTTCACCGTCGGCGAAGGCGGGCTCGAGATGACCGAGCCGCCGTCCGACGTGCAGCTCGACGCCAACGTGCAGTGCGGCGCGTTCTCCTTCACCACCCTCGATCACGCCATCCAGTTCGATCGCCCGCGACGGGGCCTGCTCCAGACCCAGGTGCTGACCGACGGGATCTCCGCGGGCTGGCAGACGCGAGCCGCGATCGACGGCCGCACCGAGTACACCGGGACCACCGACGTGCTGGGCGGCGGCCACGAATACTGCCTGGGCGTCCGCCTGGTCGACGAGCTCGGTGAGGTGGTGTGGGAGGTCGATGGTGGCTGTGTCTCCACGGACCCGTGTCCGCCGGAGCAGCGGACCGGAGGGGGGTGCAGTACGGTGGGAGGGGGGCTCGGTGCGCCATGGCTGGGCGTTCTCGTGCTCTCGCTCTCTCGTCGGAGGAAGACGTGCTGATCTCGTTGACCATCTCGTCCGCGTCGGCTCTCGGGACCACCGAGCCCTGTGACGTCCCGGTGTTGAGCACCACGCTGCCGGCGGACGGCGACGTCGGCGTGCTGCCCGACGCGGTCATCACGTTGGTCTTCCACGCCAGCGGCGGCGCCTGCGCCCCCGCGACCTTCGGTGGGACCCTGACCCGAGCGTCCGACGGGGTGGAGGTCCCGTTCGGCACCATGTCCGACGCCGCCGGGCTGGTCGTCACCATCGTCCCCGAGGAGCCGCTCGAGGTCGGCCAGACCTACGAGGTGGCCGGCGAGGTCTTCGAGTTCGTCGTCCGGTTCGAGGTCGGCGAGGAGGGACTGCCCATGACGGCGGAGCCCTCGGACCTCTCCATCGAGGCAACCGCCTCGTGCGATCCGCTCGAGCTCACCATGCTACGGGAGGTGGTCACGTTCGACGCGCTCGGGCGTGGCCTGCTCCAGACGCGGCTCGCGAGGGACGGCGCGTTCGGCGACTGGACGACGCGTGCGGCGCTCGGCGACGACACCACCTACATCCTGACCGACACCCTGCTGGGGTCCGGCGGGGAACACTGCTTCGGCGTCCGCCTGCTCGACGAGACGGGCGAGGTGGTCTGGACCGTCGACGACGCCGGGTGCGCCAGCACCGACGCCTGTCCGCCTCCCGAGGAGGAGTCGCGTGGCTGCTCGACGGCGGGTGGCGCCGGCGGCTCCGTCCTGCCCCTCCTTCTGCTCGCGTTTCGGCGGAGGCGGACGAGGTGCTGATCGCGTGGCTGGCCGTCGGCGCGCTGGCGACCAGCACGTCGGACACCGACACGACCTGCAGCCCCGCACGACTCCGGTCGAGCCTGCCCGAGGACGGTGACGTCGGGGTCCGGCCCGACGCGGTGATCACGCTGGTCTTCGACACGTCACCCCACTGCGGCGGCGCGTTCTTCTCCGGCACGCTGACCACCGCGGACACGGAGGTCGAGCTCCCGTTCGCGACCGAGACCGATCCAGCCGGCCGCGTGGTCACGCTCGTCCCCGACGATCCACTGGAGGTCGGCGAGCGATACCTCCTGAGCGGGGTCGTGCCCACCCGCGACGTCGTCATGGACTTCGAGGTGGGCGAACAGGGGCTGCCGATGACCGATCCGCCGTCCGAGGTGACCCTGGGCGCGCAACCACGGTGCGAGGACTTCGCGTTCACGCACCTGGTGGAGACCGTGCGCTTCGATCGAACGCGCCGCGGCCTGCTGCAGACGAGGCTCACGACCGACGGCATCACCGGCCCGTGGACCACGCGCGCGGCGATCGGTCCGGAGACCACGCTCAGGTTCGAGGAGGACCTGATCGGTACGGGCCACGAGCACTGCCTCGGCGCGAGGCTGCTCGACGAGGTGGGCGAGGTGGTGTGGGTCGAGGAGGAGGTGGTTGCGTGCGCCTCCACGACGGCTTGCCCGGCGACCTCGGCGTCCGGGGGATGTTCGACGACCGGCCGGTCCGGCGCAGCGCTCGCTCCCCTCGTCTTGCTGGCGCTGCGGCGACGGAGGGCGCGATGCTGATGTGGCTCGCCGCCCGAGCGTTCGCCCAGGGCTCACCGGCCGAGCCGTGCGGCCCACCGATGCTGCTCGGGACACTCCCGGCCGACGGCGACGCCGACGTGCTCCCGGCGGTGGTGATCACCATCGTGTTCCAGGCCGAGGGCGGCTCCAGCTGCGGGGGCGCCTTCTTCTTCGGCGAGCTCTGGGACGCCGACTTCACGACGCCTGTGGCGGCGGGGTTCCGTACCGACCCGACGGGGCTCGTGGTCACGATGACGCCGGAAGCGCCGCTCGAGGTGGGCCAGGCCTACCACCTGTTCGGCGATGCCGCGAGCGGCCCGGTCGACGTGCAGTTCACCGTCGGGGAGGGCGGGCTCCCGATGACCGCGCCGGACGCGACGGTGGAGGTGGAGGCGCAACCGACCTGCGGATCGCTGCCCAGGACCACGCTCGTCCGCCGCGTGGTGCTGGATGCGCCCAAGCGCGGGCTCCTCCAGGCCCGGACGTTGTCCGACGGGATCGCCGAGCCCTGGGTGACGCTCGGCCTGGTGGACGGCAGCACCACGACCTGGGAGGGCGTCAGCGACGTGCTCGGAGCGGGCCACGAGCACTGCGCCGAGGCCAGGCTGCTCGACGAGACCGGAGCCGAGGTGTGGGTGGTGACGGGGAGCTGCGCCGCCACCGAGCCGTGCCCCGAGCCCCTGCGCGAGGCCGAGGAGAGCGGTTGCTCGACCGTCGGGGGAGCCGGGCGGTGGCTCGCGCTGCTGCCGGCGCTGGTGGCACGGCGTCGCCGTCAGCCGCGAGCGGCTCGCAACCGCACCCGGTAGAGCCGCTGCTGCTCGTCGCCCCATCCGAGCAGGACGCCGGGAGAGCGCTGGCGGGCCAGCTCGGAGATGGCCGCCACCTGGTCGCGGCTGGCGGAGAGCGTGCGGGGTGCACCGTCGTCGAGACACACCACCACAGCGCTGTTCCGCCCCACCTTCCCGTACACCCACCACACGCGGTGGGGTTCCGATTCGAACACACGGACCAGCTCCGAGCGGCGCACGGGCCATGAAGACCTCGCGTCGGCGCCCATCACCCACCCGATCGCGAGCGACCCGACACCGAAGAGCGCGAGCACGGCACCCCGACCGAGCGCGCCGGTCACCGTGGTGACCAGGCCACCGCCGAGCAGCCCGAGCCCGATGGCCGCGCAACCCAGCGCCATCAGCGCGCTCTGGACCGCCGTGGCTCGGACGCGGGACTCCAGGACCTCCATCGCCCCCTCCCGCTCCGAGGTTAGCTGGCGGAGAGGTCCCCAGACTCCGCCTGTAGGATCGGCGAAGGGTCGCTCCCCCGGCGCAGCCAGAGGAAGTGCTCGACGTTCCCGGAGCGGGCGCCCGGGACTGCGGAGTCGGCCGCGCCCAGCACGGTGAAGCCCTGCGCCTCGGCGTCCGTGCGGACGCGGGCGATCGCGTCGGCCCGCGCTGCGTCGTCGCGCACCTTGCCGCCTCCGCCGACGTGCTCCCGGCCCACCTCGAACTGCGGCTTCACCAGGATCACCGCCTCCCCCTCGGGGCGCAGGAGGCGCGCCACCGCGGGCAGGATCAGCCGCAGCGAGATGAACGAGAGGTCGCCGACCAGCAGGTCCAACGGCTCACCGACCGTGTCGAGGTGCCGCGCGTTGACCCCCTCCATCACCACCACACGCGGATCGTCTCGGAGCCGCTCGTGGAGCAGGCCCTTGCCCACGTCCACCGCGTAGACCCTGGCCGCCCCCCGGTGCAGCAGGACCTCCGTGAAGCCGCCGGTGGAGGAGCCGAGGTCGGCGCACACCCGACCCTCGACCTCGGCGGGGAGCTGCTCGAGCGCCCCGAGCAGCTTGCGGGCGCCGCGCCCCACCCACTCGTGCTCCTCGCTCTTCAGCATCACGCCGCGATCCACGTCCACCTGGGCCGCCGCCTTGGTGACCGCGATCCCACCCACGAGGACGCGGCCCTCCTCGATGAGCTCGCGCGCGCGCTGGCGGGAGGGGGCGAGCCCGCGCTCCACCACCCAGCGGTCGAGCCGGACCTTCTTGCCCACGGTCAGATCGCGCGGTCGACGACGCTGCGCGCGAGGGCCACCAGCGGCTCGGGCCGGGGGAGCGCCGCCACGGCCGCGATCGCGTCCTCCACCATCGCGCGGGCGCGCCGCTGCGTCTCCTCGACGCCGAGCAGTCGGACGAACGAGGGCGGGCCGTCGTCACCGGCGTCCTCGTCCGCGTCGAGCACGTCGTCCCAGAGCTGGAACGCGAGGCCCACGGAGGCCCCGTACCGCTCGAGCGCGGCGCGCTGGTCGGCGCTCGCGCCGGCGCAGATCCCTCCGAGGACAGCCGCACACTGGAGCAACGCACCCGTCTTGCCCGCGTGCAGGCGCGTCAGCGCGTCGAGCTCCGAGACCTGCCCGCCCATCCCGATGTCCGCGGCCTGCCCGGCCACCATGCCCTCAAATCCGGCTGCGCGGGAGAGCGCGGCGACGCAGGCCACGATCGCGGCCGGCGGCAGCGGCGCGCGGGTGAGCACCTCGAAGGCGCGGGTCAGCAGCCCGTCGCCGACGAGCACCGCCGCGGCCTCGCCGAAGACCACGTGCGCCGTGGGGCGTCCCCTGCGCTCGTCGTCGTCGTCCATGCACGGCAGATCGTCGTGCACGAGCGAGTAGGTGTGGACGAGCTCGATCGCTGCCGCGGCGTGCAGCGCGGGCTCGGGGCCGGCACCGTCCGAGACGGCCTCGTGCGCGGCGAGCACCAGCAGCGGGCGCACGCGCTTGCCGCCCGTCTCGATCGGGTACCGCAGCGCCTCCGCGAAACGCTCGGGCCACGCACCCGCCACGGCCCCGGCGAGGGCCTGGTCCACGAGTTGGCGGCGGTCCACGCTCAGCCCGGGGAGTAGAGCAGCGGGTACCGCACCCAGGCGGTGTTCCCCTCGCCGAGCTCCGGGAACTTGATGGCCTTCATGGTCTGCTCGACGCAGTCCTTGAGCGCGGCGTCCCCGACCTCGTCCTTCTCGACGTACGGCGCCTTCAGGTACGTCACGGTCTCGCTGCCGATCTCACCGTTCGGACCGACCTCGAGGTAGACGGTGTGGCTGCCCGTCAGGCCGGGGTGCCCGGAGAGCGACGTGAGGAAGCACTGGGTCAGCGCCGCCTTGAGCGGCTGGATCGCGTCGTCCGCGCGCTTCTCCGTCATCTCGCCGCGGACCAGCGGGGAGCCGATGAAGATGCCGCGCGGCATGCCCGAGCCCTCGGTGACCGAGGTGGGCGGCAGCGGGCCCTCGGGCTTCATCTTCGCGAGCCCGACGTTGGCCGCACCCGCGTTGCGCGCGAGGTCCACCATATCCACGACCTTGCCGTAGGGAATGGTGGAGGCGGCGTCGATGAACACGTCTTTCTTGCCCATCGAGCGGAGCCGGCGCGTCATCTCGTAGAGCATGTTCTGCTCGCTCGAGACCGCGCGGTTCAGCGCCACGCGCCCGTCCTCGTACATCGCGATGACGAGCTGGTCAGGGTGCTCCTCCGATACTGGCTGGGGCGGTGGGTTCGGCGACGGGAGCTTGAGCGACATCTCCTCGATCTGGATCGGGATGTTGACCATCATGATGATCAACACGACCAGGACGATGTCGATGAGCGGCGTCATGTTGATGTCGTTGAACGCGCCCTTCTGGCCGACTGCGGCGCCCATCGCTACTTCTCCTTCCCGGCGGCGATGAACACCGACGTGAAGCGGTTCTCGGCGAGGAAGTCCAGGATCTGGCGAACCTGACCGTACTCGAGGTTCGCGTCGGCCTTCACGAGGATCGAGCCGCAGTTGCCCTTGGAGACGCTGTCGGTCTCCATCTCGCGGCAGCGGGCGAAGTCGTCTGCCCGATCCTGGTTCACGAAGTTCACCGCCACCAGCAGTCGGTCGCGGATGGCCTGCATCCGGGCGTCACCCGTGATCGACTCGTCGATCTCGATGACGTCCTGGTCGACGGCGATCTCCATGTCCTTCGTGACCGAGATCACGATGTGCTGGCCGGCGTCGTTGACGGTCACCGTGCTCGTCGCCATCGGGAGGTCGACCGGGAGCCCCGAGGAGAGCATCGGGGTGATGACCATGAAGACGACGAGGAGGACGAGGACGACGTCGATGAGGGGCGTGACGTTGATGTCCGCCATCGGCCCCTTGTTGCTGCCGACTGCCGCGCCCATACCTACTTCGCCGCGCCGCGCATCGAGCCCTGGATGAGCTTGGCGGCCCAGGCCACGAAGTCGGCCTCGGCGCTGTTCAGCTCGTCCGTCACCTTCGCGATGCGGTGGTTGAAGTAGTTGAACGCCCACACGCCGAGGACGGCCACGCCGATGCCGACACCGGTGGTGATGAGCGCCTCGGAGATACCGGCGGAGATCGCGGCGAGACCCGAGCCGGCCGAGGCCATGCCCTGGAACGCGTTGATGACGCCGAAGGTGGTGCCGAAGAGGCCGACGAACGGCGCGGTGGAGGCGACGGTCGCGAGGACCGGCATGCCGCGCTGGAGCTTGGCGAGCTCCTCGGCGTGCGCCTTGTTGACCGCGCGCTTGCTGTTGTCGAGCGCGAACTTGTCGAGACCACCCTCGTCCATCTCACGGAGACCCGCGCGGAGCAGGCCCGCGAGGTACCCGGACTTGAACTGGTCGTCCTGGCTGATGCGGTGGGCCGCGGCGATGTCGCCCTGCTGCAACGCGCCGATGATCTCGTTGCGGAGACGCATCGACTGCCGGCGGGCGCGGGAGAACGCGATCAGCCGCTCGACGACGACGAGCAGCGTGAAGAGCATCATGATCACGAGGGTGATGATGACCCCGCGCGCGATGAAGCCGGCGTGGGCCCACATCTCGCCGAAACTGAAGCCGGGGGCAGCCTCTTCGGCGCGAGCGAGCGATTCCAGCAGGAGCAGCAGCATGTCGGTTTCTCCAATGCGGGGCGAAGCCTAGCAGACCGTCGTCCGAACGTCACCGTCGATGCGCACGTGGCGCCCGGGTGTCGGACGGGGCGAGCCGGGCCCGCGCCGTTCTACTTGATCCGGTAGGTGATGGCGATCGTGGTCTGCGCCTTCACCCGAGTCTTGCCGTCCTTGGGCGGATACCACCGCCACTTGAGGATCGCCTCGCGGGTGGGCGTGTCGAACACCTTGGGGCACTGATCGACCTGGACGTCGTAGGGCACGCCCTCCTCGTCGATGAACACCTTCACGAGGCAGCGCTGCTCGCCGAGGTTCAGCTCGCGGGCCGCGTCCGGGTACTGCGGCTCGACGCGCTTCTTCACCTCGAGCTCGGAGTGGTGGAAGACGCGCACGCCCGACAGCTGCCCGCCGATCACGCCGCCGACGATGCCGCCCTGGACGCCGCCGACCACCCCGCCGACGACGCCGCCCTCGACGCCGCCTTCGACGCCCGCGGGCTTCACGTCGGACTTCATCTCGTCCTTGACCTCGTCCTTGAGCTCCTTGACCTCCTCGACCATGTCGTCGGGGGTGTCCTCCACGTCCTCCTGCTCTTCCTCCTCCGCGGCGGCGGCGGCGGGGGGCGGCGGAGGTGGCGGGGGCGGAGGAGGCGCGTCGTCCATGACCTCCTCGATGTTCTCGATGAGCTCGACGAGGTGCTCGTCCTGAGCGACCTCGATGATCACCTGGGCCGCCGTGTACGCCGTGATCGCGACGAAGGCGCCGATCGTCCCACCCAGCCCGAGCATGGTGATCATGATCGAGGCGGCGCGCCGCTTGTTCGCTTCCTCGTCCAGGTCCTTGCCGATGTTGTCGAACACGGCTTTCTCCTTGTCCCGCGTTGGGGTGGTCCGGCTCGTCGCCGGGAGGATCGCAGACCGACGGCCGAAGGGGAAGCCCCAACCGTCCAGGACACCAACGCGCAGCGGTGCACCGCCTTTCAGTGTGCCTCCGCCGCGGGGTGTTCACGTATGCTCTTGCGCGGGAGACGGCTCATGGGATTCGACCAGGAAGAGCTGGAGCTGGCGTTCCAGCTTCACGTCATGGACATGTTGGTGCAGGCGGACCTCGTCACGACGCAGGCCGAGCGCGACCACATGGAGCGGTTGTTCCCGCTCGTGACGCTGATCCAGCGCGGGTTCAGCGAGGCGGACGGGACGCGCACCGAGCGCCTGCAGGACGCGGCGGTGGAGGCGCTCGAGGTGCTGCCGCGCACCCTCGATCCGCGCCAGAAGCTCGATCTGCTGAACGCCTGCTACCAGCTCGCGATCTCGGATCGCAGCTTCGGGATGGGCGAAGGTGGCGTGTTGCTGATGACGGCGCGCCTGCTGGGGATCCCCGACGCGACCTTCGACGACTTCGTGGATCGGCGGGGCGGGCCTCCGGGCATGACCGCCGCCCAGCTCGACCGCGAGGACGGCTGAGCTCCGCGGGCGACCTCGGTCCGCACCCGCTCACGGATGACCCCACCTCCGTCCGCCCAGTGGACGAAACCCGCTCCACCCGCTCACGGATGACCCCACCCGCGTCCGCTTCGGGCACGGGCACGGGCACGGGCGCGAGATGGGAGGGTCCTCACCGCTGGCGGTAGGTGATCGCGATCGTCGTGGCGGCGCGGATCTTCCGCTTGCCGTCCTTCGGCGGGTACCAGCGCCAGCGGAGCAGCGCCTCGCGGGTGGGCGTGTGGAAGATCTTCGGGCAGTCCTCCACGTCGACCGCGTAGGGCACACCCTCCTCGTCGATGCTCACCCGCGCGAGGCAGCGCTGCTCGCCGAGGCCGAGCTGGGCGGCGGCCGCGGGCCACTCGGGGTCGACGCGGCGCTTCACCTCGAGCTCGGAGTGGTGGAAGACGCGCACGCCGTCACCACCACCGCCGCCGGTCCCCTCCCCGCCCGTGCCGCAGCGGCCTGAGGGGCACGGATCGCCATCACCGTCGCCGTCGCCCGTCCCCTGCCCGTCGGGATCGCCCGTCCCCTGGCTCTGCGAGGACACGATCGCCTGCTCCGGAGGCGGTGCGGAGAGCGGCTGGACGTCGTCGGGCGCCGCCACGGGCCTGGAGGGCCCGCCCGCCGCCTTGGGCGCAGGGGCGCTGGGCAGCGGATCGTCGTACGGGTCCTGCGTCGGCTCGGCGAGCTGGGCGATGGTGACGACGGTCGTGGGGACGCTCGGCCCGGCGTCCGCGATGAGCACGGCGCTCACGCCCAGCACGACGCCGAAGGCGCCCGCGAGCAGCGTCGTGGTGATGGCGACCGACGCGGACCGGCGGCGCCCGGCCTCCTCGTCGGGGTCCTGTCCGATGTGATCGAACACGAGCACCTCCTGGAGGATCGTGGACGGCCGAGGCCGAGTGTTCACGGCAGCTCCGTCGATCCCCCGAATCCGGTCGTCGACACGACCATCGACCAGCAGTCAACGCGGCGTCACCCCGAACGGCACCTTCGGCCTGGCCAGCGGCACGCCGGGCTCGTTCGTCGTTCCCGGCGGGGCCTGCGCGAACACCTCGCTCGGCCTGGACAGCCCCACCCTGCGGTACACCGGCGTGGCCGGGGTGGACGGGACCGCGGTCCTGCATCCGCCGGTCCCGGCGGCGGTCGACGCCAGCACGTGCGAGCCGTCCGGCATCGTGCCGGTGTCACCGAGCACCTTCAACGTAGCGCCCACGCACGTCGGCGTGACCACGAACGTCCATGACTTCCCCGGCCAGATCTTCGACGGCGACGAGGGCACCAGGGCGTCGAGCATCTCCGCCCCACACCCGCACTGGGCGCGGATCGATCTGGGGACCCCGGCGACCGTCGAGGGGTTCGAGTTCGTCCAGGAGCCCACGACCGTCTGGTGGAGCACCTGCGGCTTCCTACTCGACCGACGACGCCACCTGGACCACCGCCCACGAGCACGTCGCGCCGGCGCAGTGCGCCGAGTACACGCGGGTGAGCGGCTGGTTCGCGCCGGTGACCGCCCAGTACTGGCGGTTGACGGTCACGAGCGGCGAGCACAACGACCGCAGCGAGGTCCTCGAGCTCGAGCTCTTCGCCACCGGACCCTGACGACTACTCGTCGCCCAGATCCTGCATCGGGCGGTCCTCGATGCCCTTGGGACCGCGGACGAGCTGGCTCACCCGCTGCTCCGCGGCCTCGAGCTTCTCGTGGCAGGAGCGGGCGAGGTCCACGCCCTGCTCGTACAGATCGAGCGCCTCCTCGAGCGCCAGATCGCCGGCCTCGAGGCGGCGCACCCGCTGCTCGAGCTCGGCCAGCGCGCCCTCGAAGTCGAGCTGGTCGACGCGGGCCTGCTCGCGTGCCCGCTCACTCATCGGCCACCGCCACCCGCATGCGCTCGATCTTGTCGAGCACGAAGGTGCGGCGCTCGCCGTCGCTGCGGTCGAGGCCCACGAGCACCGGCGACTCGGCCTTGAACGCGATGCGCTGCGGCTGCACGCGGATCGCGAGGCGCTGCCCGTTCTTCGCCTGGTAGATCATGTCCAGGTCGTGATCGTCGCTCATCGCGATGTCGATCAGGCGGCGCACGTCGTCCACGGAGACCTCGGGCGGCAGCCCGTCGTCGGCCTTCTTCTCCTCGTCCTCGGGGCCCTTCGCGGTCCGCGCGCCGGGCACGGGCACGAGGTCCTTCGGGTCCACGAGCGAGTTGCCCCGCTGCGCGGGCTCGATCGCGGCCTCGCGGGCCTCGGCCACCATGCGGTGCAGGGCCTGGCGCGACGCGACCTGCTCCGGATCGCCCGGGTACCGCCGGATGTCGTCGGCCGGGGAGAAGCCGCACTCGCGGAGCACCGGGATCAGCTCGGGCAGCCGGCTCTTGTCCACAGCGTACATGCCCGGCGCGAAGCGGTGCAGGATGTACGGCTTGATCCGCCGGTGTCCCTCGATCCGCCGGATCTGCGAGCGGTGGACCGTGAGCAGCGTCAGATCGTGGAACTCCACGTCGCCGCGGTGACCGATCCAGCCCTTGAGCGTCGCCTCGACGTTGTCGGGCAGGCCGATCTGCGAGTTGTCGCGCAGGAACTGGAGCACGTCGTCCCGCCGCCAGCCACGCTGCAGGGCGCGCTCGACGTGGGTCTCGGTGATCTTGTACGTGTTGGCGCGGTCGCAGCCGACGAGGTCCGCGAGCTCCCCGATGCGGAACAGCAGAATCGGCGCGAGGCCGGCGGGCGCCATGATCTCGAACGAGGGCGTCAGGTAGAACTGCTGGAAGCCGTCGTCCTGGCTCGGCTCGAGCAGCTGCCGGCCGCGGGGCGACAGGCGGTAGAACTTCTCCTGCCCCCACTGGCCCATCTCGAGGATGCCGGCGCGGACCAGCGGCGAGAACGAGTAGCTCTCGCGCTCGCTGCCGCGGACGTTCGCCACCTGCGCGCGCTGGTACCGGTCGCGCCAGTCCTCGCCGCGCTTCCAGCGGCGGTACAGCGCGACCAGCGGCCGCTCGGCCACCCAGTCGCCGCCGGGCTCGCCCTCGAGCGTCCCCTTCCACGACTCCCGGGTCGCGGCGTGGATCGCCCACAGGACCCACTCGGCCAGCGGGAAGCGCTTGTCGAGGGCCGCGAACATGAGATCGCGCTGATCCTCGGCCTCGAGCTGGAGCCACTCCTCCATCACGTCGCGCTGGAGGGCGAGGTACTCGCCGCGGAGCTCGACCATCCCGTGCATCATCAGGAACTGGAGGTGGAAGCTGAACAGCTCCGACTCCGGCTCCCAGATCTGCGCGAAGAACTGGTCCATCTGCTCCTGGTCGTGGCGGTAGATCTCGTGCCGCTGCGTGAGCCGGGGACCGAACTGGTCGATGTACGTCGCGAGCGTCGTCACCGAGAAGTGCAGCGGCGGACAGAACGGCTTCGCGTCCATCACGCGCACGTCGGGGTGCGAGAACGTCGGCAGCGAGAGCTCGTCGCCCAGGTCGGCGAGGAAGCCGTCCACCAGCGGCTCGGGCACGACGTAGAAGAACTGGTTGTCCACCTCGGTGGAGGCGAAGATCACGCCGCGGCTGGCGAGCCCGACCATCACGCGCGCCCAGTCGCGCTCGTGGCTTCCATAGGACAGGACCAGCTCGCGATGGAGCTCGTCGGCGTGCGCGATGCAGCCGCCCTGCAGCAGCGCGGCCAGCGCCTTGCGCTCGCGCTCGTTCATCGCCTTCGCGAGGTTCGCCGTGCGCCCGCCCTGGACCAGCGCCCGGACGGCGAGCTGGACCACGCGATCGGTGCTCGCCACGCGATCGGGCTGCCCGCCGAGCCCGCGGTAGAGCGAGGCCAGCAGCGTGTCCGGCATGCGCGAGAGCCACGCCGTCAGCTCCTCGACCTCGGCGCGCGACAGGCGCCGCCGACGCCCCGCCGCCGAACCCGGAGCGCCCCGCCGGGAGCGCGTGGACCGCTTGCGCCAGGGGTTGCGCCCCGACGACGGCAGGCTCACCACGGGGCCCGTCACGTCGACCTGGCGACGCCCACCCCGCGAGCCCTGATCCTGGAACTGTCCGCGCTTCGAGGAGCCGCCCCCACCGCCACCCTCGCCGTCGACGAGGAGCACGTCGTCGGGGAACGAACCCCCGCCGCCGCCGTTGTCGGACTCGCCCCCACCCTTCCGCCGCCGCCGCCGCCGCCGCCGCTTGCGGCCGGAGGAGCCTCCCTCGCCGAAGCCACCTTCGTCGGGACCGGGTTGCGGATCCATCTCGTCGGACATGTCTGCCTCGTCTGGCGGCGCGCTGGGGCGCCCGGGGTCGGTGGAGGGCCACCGGGGGTCGCTGCGGGCACGGTGCGCCCGCGAAGGGAAGGGAGGGGAGCTGGCGCGCTACTTGGCGGCCGGGCGGTGTTCCTCGATCGTGTAGCGGTACCCCTGCTCCGTGAGGAACAGCTGGCGCTTCATCGCGAACTCCTGCTCCTTGGAGTCGGAGGTCACGACGGAGAAGAAGTGGGCACGGTGCTCCTTGGGACGCAGGATGCGACCCAGGCGCTGAGCCTCCTCCTGGCGGGAGCCGAAGCTGCCGGAGACCTGGATGGCGACCGAGGCGTCCGGCAGGTCGATCGCGAAGTTCGCGACCTTGCTGACCACGAGGCGGCGGATCTCGCCGCGGCGGAACTTGAGGAACAGACGGTCGCGCTCGCGGTGCGGCGTCTCGCCCGTGATGAGCGGGGCGTCGAGCTCCTTGGAGAGGCGCTTGAGCTGCTGGAGGTACGTCCCGATGATGAGCGTGGGCTCGTCGGGGTGCCGGTCCACCAGCGCCTGGACGACGTCGAGCTTGACGGGGTTCTCGGACGCGAGCCGGAACTTCTCGTTCTCGTCGGCCCGCTCGTACCGTTCGCGGTCGCGGGGCATGAGCGGGACGCGCACCTCGTAGCACTCGGCCTCGGCGACGAAGCCCTGCTTCTCGAGCACCTGCCAGGGCAGGTCGAAGCGCTTGGGGCCGACGAGGCTGAAGACGTCGCCCTCGCGGCCGTCCTCCCGGATCAGCGTCGCCGTGACGCCGAGCCGGCGGCAGCCCTGGAGCTCCGCGGTCGCGCCGAACACCGGCGCCGGCAGGAGGTGCACCTCGTCGTAGATCAACAGGCCCCAGTTGTGGTCCCGGAACAGGTGGAGGTGCTCGTAGTCCTTGTCCTTGCTGCGCCGGTACGTCAGCACCTGGTACGTCGCGACCGTCACCGGGGCGATGCGCTTCTCGGTGCCGGTGTAGATCCCGACCTGCTCCTCGGTGAGCGTGGTCTTGTCGAGCAGCTCGCGGACCCACTGGTTCACGGCCGTCTGGTTGTTGCACAGGATGAGCGTGTGCTCGCCGACGCGCTGCATCGCCACCATGGACACGATGGTCTTGCCCGCGCCGCAGGGCAGCACGACGACGCCGTGCCCGCCGGCGGGCTTGCCCTCCATGAACCAGCGATCGACCGCGAGCTGCTGGTACTCGCGGATCTGGAAGGGCTTGCCGTTGCCCACCATCGTCTCGCGGAGGCGGAACGGCAGCGCATCGCCCTCGTTGAACCCGGCCACGTCGGCGACGGGCCAGCGCTCCTGGAGCAGGCGCTGCTTGAAGATGCCGCGCTGACCGGCATCGATCACGTGGTCCCGCTTCCCGTCGGGCCGGACCATCTCCTTGCCCGTCTGGGTCTGCAGCACCATCTTCTGGACGAAGAGCGTGTCGAAGTGCACCCGGATGAGGCGCTTCGGCTCGGTCGGGTGCGGGCGGAGCTGGACGAGGCCGTACCGCTGGATCGTGTCGTCGATCGTCGAGAGCACCTGGCTCGGGATGTCGAACTTCGACAGGCCGCGGAGCGTGTTCACGATCTCGTCGCGGCTCATCCCGGCGCTGGCGGCGTTCCACAGGGACAGCGCGGTGATGCGGTAGGTGTGCAGGAGCTCGGGCGAGCTCTCGATCTCCGCGAACCGGGACAGGAAGTCGCGCGCTCGATCGAACTGCGGGTGGCGGGTCTCGAGGAGGACCTTCCCGTCCCCCTGGATGATGATGGGGTTCGTCGGGTTGATCGCCATGTCTATCGGACCATGTCCGAACCCCTGGGAAATGGGGGGGGGCCTTCGGCCGGACGTACCCGAGCGGGCGGGCTGCGTGCGGCTCCGCTGCGCGACCCCGGGGAGACCGGCGGGCGGAGCGGACGAAAACGGGTGTCCCACACGATGACCGTGCGGACGAACCCAGGAGGGGGGTCGATGGAACCCTTCCTCCCGGTCCCATCCTTACAAACCCCGTCGGCCATGTCAAGAACCCGAGGACTTTCTTCGGTCGACCCGGAGGCATCGGGGCTGCTGCGGACTACGGACTACGGGCTACAGGCTACAGGCCACAGGCCACAGGCTGCAGGCTACAGGCTTCGGGCTTCGGGCTTCGGGTTGGCTTCGGGCTGGCCTCGGGCTTCGAGGTTGTTCGCGATTCCGATTCCGGTTTGGTTCGCGGCTCCGGGTCGCGGTTCCGGCTTCGTCCGGCTTCCGGCGTGAGGGCTCCGTGTTCCGTCCTCCGACCTCGGATTTCCGGTCTCCGACCTCGGTGCCGGAATACCCGGACGCCCTGCTCGAGGGGAGGCCGGGTGGGCCGGGATCATCGAAAGCTCCGTGTTTTCGGCCTGGCGGACCAGCTGGTCGTCGACGTGTATCGGGCCACCCAGGCGCTTCCGCCAGGGGAACGCTTCGGATTGCAGTCGCAGATCCGCCGCTCGACGGTGTCCGCTGCCGTCAACATCGTCGAAGGCTGCACGCGGCGGACCACCAGCGACTACCTCCACTTCCTGACCGTCTCCCTGGGATCGGCGAGCGAGGCCCGGTACCTGCTCGAGCTCGCGGCACGCTTGGAGATGATACCAGCGAACCGGGTCGACCCCCTGGTCGTACGCTTCTCCGACCTCGTTCGGGGCCTCCAGAAACTGATCGACACGCTGGAGCCTCGACCAGGCCGTAGCCATACCCGGAATTCCGGCCCAGACCGAGAAGCCGGGTTTCGTAGCCCGTAGCCCGAACCGAAGCCTGTAGCCTGTAGCCTGTAGCCCGGATCCGCTACCGACCCGCCCGCTCAGCCCTTCTTCTTCGGTCCCACCAGGGTGCGCAGCGTGGCGCGGACGACCACGTCGCCGCTCGCGTCGTGCAGCGTCACGGGGACGTCGATCTGCTGCCGCTCGCTGGTCGGGGGGACCTCGACCTCGCAGCGCCCGGTGATGGGGCCGCGGGCCTTCTTCACGTACTCGAGGTCCATGCCGGCCACGATGAAGCGCGCGTCGTCGGGCAGGGTGTACGCCACGGCGACGTTGCCGGTGAGCTCCGCGAGGTTCGCGAGCGCGACGGCGTGCACCGAGCGCAGGTGGTTGCGGACGGCGGGTCGGTCCGGCATCACGACCTCGGCGCGACCCTTCTCGAGGTGGACCACCTTGGCGCGGATGCTGCCCGTGTACCGCGCGGCGCGACCGATCGCGCGGCTGAACAGGGTCTTGCCGCCGGGAATCCACGAGAGGCGGTCCCACATGGTGCGGACCGGGTTGCCGGGCACGTCGAGGTCGATACGCATGGCGCTCCTCTATGTCGCGGAGGGGTGCGTGCACAGCTCCGATCCGATGGGCGAGCGCCCGGGTCGAATCCTGCTCAACGGCAACGCGGAGTCGATCGACCGCTTCGTCCAGCTGGCGAACCGGACGCTCGGCCCCTCGACGCACCGCGACGAGGAGGCGCGCGCGCGGGACGCGATCCTCGTGTGTACGGCGGCCTGGGGCCCGACGGAGCTCAACGACGCCGCCGTGCGCCGGGGCTTCGCCCGCAGCGGACGCGGGCACAAGGGGCGGTACGTCGACAACCTCGGCATCCACACCGCGATGACGCGCTTCCTCTCCGAGCGACCCGTCGTGGCCGCGCTGTACGAGGAGCACGAGGCCGTCTGGCGCGAGCTGTACACGACGTACACGATGGAGAACGACGCCACCGTCGCGCACCTCCGACGCATCTGGGCGCGGTGCAACGAGGTCCTGCCCGAGCTGACGATGCACGACCTGCTCGCGACCGCGCGCGACCTGCCGCCCGGCCCACGGACCCGGCCCACGCGCGTGTTCCTGCGGACGGCCTTCGCCAACCAGCTCCGCCGCCTGGTCGCCGACCTCGCCGAGGCGGACGAGCGGCACGCGAGCGCGCTCAAGCAACTGTGGACGCACTTCCACCTCGCCGCCGGCATCGAGTTCGATCCGCTGTGGCAGGAGACGCGCGCCCGCCTGCTGGACGCCGTGCTGAACGCCTCGGCGCTCGTCATCCCCGGTGGCAGCCCGTCGAGGCTGCTCGTCGGCTTCCGCTTCTTCGCGATGGAGTACGTCGTGACCGAGGCCGTGCGTCGCGGCATCTCCATCTTCGGCACGTCCGCCGGCGCGATGTGCCTGGGTCGCCGGGTCGTCGTGTTCAACGACAAGGGCAACCCGAGGCAGGAGTTCCAGATCCTCGAGAACGGGCTGCGTCTCGTGGAGGGTCTGCAGATCTTCCCGCACGTCACCGACCGCGTGCAGACCGAGGACCCCGCGAACCTGGCCTACCTCGCGGCCCGCTTCCACCACCGGGCCTGCGTCGGGCTGAACCAGGGCTCCGTGCTGGAGCTGGTGCCGGCGGGCGGCCGCTGGCGGGCGACCTCGGTGGGCGACGAGGACGTGGTGGTCTTCGGGCGGACCGGCGAGAAGCACCGCTACCCTCCCGGGGCCACCGTCACCGACATCTGATGTCGTCGGTCGACGGCACGGACTGTCGTCACCACGGCCGACATCGAGTCATTCCCGGCCTTCCTTCGTTGGCACGGTCCGTGCGAATGGGTCTCCTCGACGACGGAGGTTCTCGTGTTCGAGTCGACGACCTGGATGACGCTGTTCGCGGTGGGGATGTTGGGCGTGCTGCTGCTCGGGTTCGGTCCGTTCGGTCCGTTCGGCATCGGCGCCACGCTGTTCGCGATGGCGGCGGGCCCGCTGGTGCTCGGGTGGCTCTTCCTGATGGGGCCTCCGGAGCGTGGCTCGAGGGCGACCGGCACCTGGCTGCTCGGGCTGGCCGGGGTCGCGCTCTGCGTGACGGCGCTGTTCAAGCTGCCGTTCTTCCTCGCCTTCCTGCTGCTCGGCTGATCATCAGGCGGGGCAGAACAACCGGACGGCGTGGGGCGGGACCTGGAGCTCCACGTGCCCGCCCCTGGCTTCGACCCGAGAGCTGGTGAGCAGCTCGTCGAAGGCTCCTGACCCGTCGACGGTGGCGCTGCGCGCTTCGTTGCCGACGTTCACCATCGTCAGGACGGTGCCGCGCGCTCCGCCCTCGAACCTCCACACCAGCCAATCGTCCCCGCGGTCGGCCACGCGAGGCGTGCTCCCCTCGAGGAAGGGCTGCATGGCGGCCCGCGCCGTACAGAGCTGCTTGATGTGGGCGGTGGGCGCCGACAGCTGACGGCCCGACACGATCGGATCGAGCAGCGCCGCTGCGGCACGCAGGTCGGCGGCGACCTCCGCGTACCCCTGGTGGGAGTCGAAGGAGTCGTCGCGCTCCCAGCGGCGGGGCGTGGCGCGCTCGATCGACGGCACGGGCGCGCCCGCGAGGATCGCAGCGTTGCGCCACGCGTGCAGCGTCCGCATGAAGGGTTCCAGGTAGAATCGCCGGAACCGGCGATCGGGCTTCTGCGGAACAGGATCCGGGAGCTGTTTCGCGAGCCACGCAGACGGCGCTGCGCTCGGGGGCTCCTCGTGCCAGAAGCCGCCGCCGAGCGACAGCTTGTGGCCCAGCGCCAGGATCTGGTGGATGTCGTCGAGCGACCAGTGGGCCGTGAAGACCTGCGTGAATCCGGCCTGATCCCACACCCATCGCGTCAGGAGCTCGCCCACGCTCCAGTCCTGCGACGCGCTGACGTGGCGATACAGGTTGGGGATCATCGGCCCCTCGCACATCAGAACCGCGTCGGACTTCTCGGCGCGGATCGCCTCCCCCACGCGCCGGGCGAGCTCGACCGCCCCCTGATCGAACACCGAGCCCTCGCCCTTGGGATGGCCGTGGTCGGCGACGCACTTCCAGCCACGCTGATACCCGTAGGAGTCGAGGTGGAGCCCGTCGAAGCCGAGCTCACCGACGATCCGACGCGCGGTCGAGACCATGTACTCGTCGAGGCCGGGCGCTGTCGGACACAGCTTGTGGGCATCCGGGTAGAGCCCGTCCTCGCGGTGTTCACGCGTCACGAGGGCCCAGTCGGCGCCTCGCTTCTTGCCGATGGTCGACACCTTGGCCACCGTGAACAGCTCGAGGTAGCTCAGGACCCTGCCGCCCTTGGCCTGGATGGCCGCGATCCCTTCGCGCAGCGCGTCGGCGCCACCCAGATCCTGCCGCGGGACGTAGTCGCCCTTGTTCCAGACGGCCTCGTCCGCATCCTGCCCCTGCGCTCCCTCGTACCAGTCGATCAGGTACACGATGTCCGTCCCGAGCTGACGTGCCTCGGCGAGCAGCTTCGGCAGCTCCGTGAACGACCGCAGCCGGTGGGGCAGCCCGTAGCGTCCGCCGGCGGTGAAGGTCAGCATCACGCTCCCGCCCGTGCGGGGCGCCGGACAGAAGAAGGCGGGCGCCCGACGGAACCAGGCCGGAGTGGTCGCCTGGGCCTTCGGAGGCAGCCCACGCCCCTGGGCCTGCCCCGGCAGGAACAGCGTCCCGGGCTCGAGGGAGGCGCCGCTCCGCTGCGTCGGGAGGGGCATGCGGTGCGGTGACGGGCGCGGGACCTGCCCTTCCGGAGCGCCCACCCCGGCGCACGCTGCCGTCGTGGCCACCCCGGCCGCTCCGATCACCACCTGCCTGCGCGTCAACGACCCGCTCACCGACCCTCCAGAGCCACCGTCAGCGGGCGGCGTTCAGTATGCGTAGTGCACCGTGCGCTCGATCCGCTGCAGCTCCGCTTCGAGGCGTCGCGCCGCCTCGCGCTCGGGGCCCGCCAGCCGAGACACGTCGGTGCCCTCGCCGTCGTCGAACCGGCCGCGCAGGTCGTAGAACATCTCGCTGCCTCCCTTGTCGACGATGAGCTTGTAACGGGCGTCGCGGACCGCGCGCAGCTCGAGGTCGAACGGACCACCTCCGAGCGGGTGGAAGCGCTCGAGGTACACGAACTCGCGCTTCCCCGCCCGGCTCGGGTCCCCGAGCACCGAGAGGAAGGAGACACCGTCGATCTCGGCTCGCGGCGTCGCGCCAGCGGCCTCCGCGATCGTCGGCAGCAGGTCCACCACGTGCACCAGCGCCTGGGTCTCCCCCGGCCGTACCCCCGGACCGCTGACCAGCAGCGGCACGTTCACACCGCCCTCGAAGACGGAGAGCTTGCCGTGCGAAGGATCGAGCGGCGGGAGGATCGCGTCGCGATCGGTGCCGTTGTCGCCGACGAAGACGACATAGGTGGTGGCGCGCTGCTCGGGCGTCATCGTGTCCAGGAGACGCCCGATCTCGGTGTCCATCGCGGTGACGACCGCGTCGAACTTCTCGATGTCCGTCGCGTCCTTCTCGAGGTGGCCCGGGTACAGCTTCACCGGAGGGAGGTGGAATGGGGTGTGGGGCGCATTGTAGGCCACGTAGAGGAAGAACGGTCCCGACCGGTGGTGCTGCAGGAAGGCCACCGCGTCGTCCGTGGTGTCCGTGGTCGCGTACTCCTCGACCCACCTGACCTCGCCGTCGACGACCTTCTCGAACGAGCGCCAGGTCGCACGCCGGTCGGTCGAGGTGTAGAACAGGTTGCCCAACGCGCCGGCGTAGTGGTCGAAGCCCTGTGCATTCGGGTGTTTCAGGCCCGTGGGCGACTTGTAGCCGGAGAGGTGCCACTTCCCGTAGGCCACCGAGGTCCACGCCGGGTTCGAGCGCTCCAGCATCTCGGGCACCAGCTCCTCGGCGAGCGGGAGCTCGTCCGCGTCGTTCGCGATCTCGACGATGGCACCGAAGCCCGTCCGACGCCCGTAGCGACCCGTGAGCAGCGCCGCTCGGGTGGGAGAGCACACGGGGTTCGCGTACGCGTTGCGGAACAGCACCGATCGAGCAGCCAGCGCGTCGAGGCGAGGCGTGCGGGGGGCCTTCGGATGCTCCCCGTACGACGCGAGCTTGTCGGTGCCGAGATCGTCAGCGACGATCACGATCCAGTTGGCAGGTGTCCCCGTGGGCTTCGGCGCGGACGGCGTGATCGCATCGGGGAAGGCGCCCTTCGGTCGTCCGGTCGCTCCACCCGAGCAGGCGAGCACGAAGCACACGGAGACTGCAGCGACGAGGATCGGGGAGCGCTTGTCCAGGAGAGCCTCCTGGACCCCGCCTGTATGCTGCCCGCGTGTCGCGGGCACGCGATCGTCGAGGTAGGTTGGCCACCTGCACGGACGGAGACCCACGATGCGGAACCTGGCCGCCCTGGCCCTGCTCGTCGCCTGCCACGGCAAGGACACCTCGGACACGCCGACGGATCACTCCGAGACCGACGGCGTCACCGACACCCCACCCGAGACGGGGACGACGTCGGAGACAGGGGGCACGGAGACCCTCGCCATCACGTCGGCCGAGCTCGTCGAGAACACGATGGCGGGGCTCACCGCCTGGCTGCGCGTCTCCACCGCCGAGGCATCCTCTCTCTCGATCGACGTGAGCGTCGCGGGCAAGGGGTGGACCCTGACCGACGCGGAAGCGACGGACCATGAGATCCTCGTCCTGGGGCTGCGCGCAGACAGCGACGTCGCCATCCACGTCACTGCCACGTCCGCCGGCGGTGCCGTGGGTACCACCGACCTGACGCTGCACACCTCCCCGTTGCCGCAGGGCGTGGCCCCCGTGCAGGTCGCGACGTCGGACCCGTCCCGGATGGAGCCAGGGGTCACGGTGTTGCCCACGCCCGGCGGCTTCATGATGGTCGACGAGGACGGCCAGCCCTGCTGGTACTTCCGAATGAACGTCGGTGCCCGGGAGATCGGGCTCACCAGGCCCGACAACCACATCCTCGTGGTGGGTGAGCGCTCGTACCTACTCGAGCTGGATCTCGCAGGTCGGGTGGTCCACCGGTGGGCCACCGACCGTGACCAGGTCGAGCACACACCATTGGCGCTGTTCGTCACGCACCACGACATCCAGGCGCTGCCCAACGGCAACTTCCTCACGCTGAGCGAAGAGCGGCGCATGTTGCCGCACCCGACCTCAGAGAGCGTCCGGAGCGCGCCCTGGGCGGACGCGTGGGTCGCTGGCGACGTCGTCGTGGAGTTCCAGCCCGACGGCACCATCGTCTCGCAGTGGAAGCTGCTCGACATGCTCGACCCCGACCGGATCGCGTACGACTCGGTGCGAGGGGATTTCTGGGAGAACTTCGGCGCCTGGCGCGGCGACGACGTCCACGACTGGGCCCACGCCAACGCGATCAGCTACGACCCCACGACGGACACCATCCTGGTCTCCCTGCGGCACCAGGACGCGGTCATCGGGTTCGACCGTGGCACGGGAGATCTCCTGTGGATCCTCGGCAACCCCGTAGACTGGGTGGCTCCCTGGGACGCGAAGGTCCTCGCCCCCGATCCACGCCCGGCCGACTTCCGGTACCCGTGGCACCAGCACGGCGCCCAGTTCACGCCCGCCGGCACGATCACGATGTTCGACAACGGGAACTATGGCGTGCCCGCCTACTACCCGAAGCAGCCCGACCGGATCAGCCGCGCGATGGAAGTGCGCATCGATCCCGTCGCGATGACGTACGAGACCGTGTGGACCTGGGGCGACGAGCTCGAGCTGTTCTCCGGATCGATGGGCGACGTGGACCTGCTGCCCCAGACGGACAACCGCCTCGTGATGTACGGCAACACCTCCGGCATCGCACCCCGGTCCGCCGTCGTCTACGAGGTGACCCGGTCGGGCGACATCGTGTGGGAAGCGTCCACCTCGAGCGGTCTCGCCTGGTTCCGCGGGGCCCGCTGGACCGGGATCATCCCGGGACCCGGGCGCTAGCCGAGCCAAGCTAGCTATAGCTAGGGCGCGCTCGCGATCCCCAACATCACCGCCAGCGCGCCGGGGAAGCCGTCGGCCGTGCGCTCCCACGCCTTCCTGGACGCGAGGTAGTCGTCGCGGGCGCGCTGGAGCCGCCGCACCTTCGGTTCCTCCGTCGGATCGAGCGTGGTCCCGGAGCCGACCACCCGGTCGATCTCGCCCACAAACTCCAGGGCCGCCTCGAGCCGTGCGTCCCCCTTGCCGTCCAGGAAGCGGTTGTACAGCTCCTCGAACATCCGTCGGTCCGCGGACATGTCGTAGACCACTGCGCCGTCCGCTCGAAGCGCCGCCATCAGCGACTCGCCGCTCGCCACCGTCCGGTGGGCCGCGCCGTTGACCGACCAGCCGCCGTACCCGAGCAGCCCCAAGGTCGACAGGAGCAGCAGCATGCCCAGCGCCGCAGCGATCGCGAGCTGGCGAGGGGTCCGCGCCGCGTCCTCCTCCTCCTGGAGGCGCTCCGTCTCCCGACGAGCGGCCGCCTTGGCTTCCGCGTGGGCCTTCTCCTCCGCCTGGATCGAGGTCCGACGGGCCTCCTCCGCGCGATGCAGCGCGCCGACCTCGGAGGCGTCGACGTAGTCGGGGATGTCGGCCGAGCGCTCCCGCAGGGGTGCGGGCTGGGCGGGCACCGGGGGCGCTGTCGGCTGCCCGCCGCGCGAGGGCATGTAGTACGGGATCACGCGCGGAGAGCGCACCTCGGGCTCGGGCTCGCGGGACTGGGAGTCGCCGAGCCGCACGCCACCGCTGCCGGCCACGTAGGTCGGCTGGTTCGTGTCCAGCGCGAGCGACTTCTCGAGGTCCTCGAAGCGCTTCCCGCCGGGGAGCACCTTCGGCGGCCCCTCCGGCAGCGGCTCGCGCGGCCGCACCAGCGGCGGGTACTCCGCCTGGTCGGGTGGGATCCGCGACAGCGCGTTCATGAGGTCGGTCTGCAGCTCGAGGATGGACGCGTAGCGCTCCTCGGGCTTGTACCGCGTCGCGCGGATCACCACGGGACGGAACGGCGCGGGGATCTCCGCCAGCAGCTCGTCCTCGGTGTCGGCGACGAAGAGCTCGGCCGAGGTCTTGGCCGTCATCAGGGTGTAGAGCGAGGCCCCGACGGAGTAGACATCGGCCCGGAGGTCGACGGACTTCGTGTCCGAGCGCTGCTCGGGCGCCATGAAGCTGAACGTTCCGATCTGCGAGCCCGTCGTGGTGAAGCTCGTGTTGTCGGTGACGCGTGCGATGCCGAAGTCCGTGAGCTTGCAGTTGCCCTCGTCGTCGAGCAGGAAGTTGTGCGGCTTCACGTCGCGGTGGACGATCCCGGCGGCGTGCGCCTCGGCCAGCGCCTGGCAGACCTGGAACAGCACGTCCGCCGCCATCGCGGGCGGCATCTTCCCGTTCTGCCGCACCCAGTCCATGGTCGAGCCGCAGCGGGCCAGCTCCATCACCATGAAGGGCGGCACGGCCTCCATGTCCTCGTAGATCAGCTCGGGGATGTGCTGGTGGCGCAGGATCTCCAGCGCCTGGGCTTCCTGGGCGAACCGACGGCACATCTCCTCGTCGCGGAGGTACCGGTGGTGCAGCGCCTTGAGGGCGCACCATTCCCGACGCTCGCCGTCCCACGCGAGGTACACGGTGGCTGTTCCCCCGTCTCCGAGGGTGTCCACCACCTGGAAGCGCCCAGCGCCGAGTCGAGGCGGGGGGCGCCCCTGGTCGTCCTTTGGCATCGCCTGGACGGTACCCCAAGCGAAGCGCACCACACCAGACCGTTCCCGCGATTCCCTGTCCCGGATAGAACGAGCGCGGAGGTGCCCGTGGAGATCCCGGTCGTGGAGCACGACGATCTGCTGTCCGACGACGTCGCGGCCCGGAGCCGGGCGGCGGACGCGGTCCACCGGGCGTTCTCGGGGCCCGGCCTGATCTTCGTCCACGGCGCCCCCGTGGCGCGCGCCCGCGTGGACGACCTCTACGACCGCTTCCTGGAGGTCCTGGCGCGGCCCACGGCCGAGAAGGAGGGGTGGGGCGGCGCGGACATCTGGTACCAGCGGGGATGGACGCCCCCGAACACCGAGCGGGCGATCGAGGGGGGCGGTGAGCCCGACTTCAAGGAGTGCTTCTTCGCCACCCCCGAGCTGCTGGACCCCGAAGCCGCGCTGTTGTGGCCCGAGCTGTACGCCGCCAACGTCTGGCCCAGCGACGCCGAGGCCTTCCGCCACGCGACCACCGAGGTCGGCCAGGCGCTCCACGGCGTAGGCCTGCGGCTGCTCGGTGCCTGCGAGCGTGCGCTCGACCTCGCTCCGAACACGCTCGTCGACCTCACCCGCGGTGCAGCCAACCTCACGCGGCTGCTCGAGTACCTCCCGCTGAACGCCGAGCAGGCCGCGCGCCGCAACAAGATCCTGTGGGGCGAGGAGCACACGGACTTCAACCTGCTCACGCTCCTCCCCGGCGGGCGGTTCTTCCGCGACGGCGTGCCCGGGATCCCCACGGACGGCGGCGGGCTCTACCTCCGTACGCGCCCCACCCCCGAGCACCCCGCCGGGCAGCGGATCGAGGGGACGGCGCCTCCGGGTTGCCTCGTGGCCCAGGTCGGGCAGCAGCTCGAGGTGCTGACGGGCGGGACCTTCCTCGCCACGCCGCACGGGATCGTCGCCCCCGCCGAGCCGGGGTGGATCCGCACCAGCGTCGCGCACTTCGTCCACGTCCACGCGCGCACGGTCATGAGCCCGCTCCCGCCGTTCGCGAGCGCGACCCCCGCCTACGCGCCACCCGTGCTCGCTGGGACCTACGCCACCAAGACGCTGGTGGACATCGGTCTGGCGCCGGCCTCCGCGCTCGACCAGCTCGGATATCGGCACTACGACCGTCTCTCTCGCATGCGGGACCTCGAACGGGGTTAGGTTCGATCGAGGGTCCAAGCGCGAGATGCAGTACGTGGCGGCGTTCGGAGCGGTCGGAGTGGGTGGCTGGTTGGCCACCGCCGCCCTGCCGTGGCTGCCGCTCAGGATCCTCGCGGCGTGGATCGCCCTGTCGTTCACCCTCGCCGCCTGGGGCTATGCCTCGGCGGGTGCCCGCGTCCTCGGCAAGCGCGCCGACGGGGAGCTCCCCGCCTGGTCCTTCCTCATCCACGGACCCTTCCTGTTGCTGGGGCTCGTGTCGATGCGCCTGTTCCACGCCCGCGGCACGGAACACCCGTGGGACGAGGTGGTGCCCGGCCTGTGGCTCGGTCGACGCCCCATGCGCAGCGATCGTGCGGCGTTCGCACGGCTCGGCGCGGTCGCGGTGGTGGATCTGTGCGCCGAGCTCCCCGCCTCGCGGGCGCTGCAGGGCACGGAGCGGTACCTCGCGTTGCCCGTGCTGGACGCCGAGGCGCCCACCGCGGAGCAGCTCGAGCGCGGGGTCGCGTGGCTGGACGCGGAGATCCAGCGCGGTCCCGTCTACGTCCACTGCGCGCTCGGGCACAGCCGATCCGCCACGCTGATCGCCGCCTGGCGCATGCTCCACGCGCCGGTCGGGATCGACGAGGTCGAAGCCGAGCTCCGCGCCGAGCGGGACAACGTCTGGTTCACGCCCGCCCAGCGCACGGCCCTCCAGCGCTGGAGCCAGCGAGCCGCGCGCGCACGCCTGCCCGCAGAGCCCCGCAACGTGCTCGTCGAGGATCGGGTGTCTTGAGGAGCGTCATCGTCATCGACGACCACCCGGTCTTCCGGGCGGGGCTGAGCGGGTTCGTCGACCGCTCCCCGGACATGCGGGTGGTGGCGGAGGCGGCGACCGCGGCCCGGGCGCTGGAGATCGCGCGCGATCTGGCGCACGTGGACGCCGTGATCGTGGACCTGTCCCTGCCCGACGGGCACGGGCTGACGCTGATCCCGCGCATCGCGTCGCTCCTCCCCGAGGCGCGGATCCTCGTGGTGTCGATGCACGACGAGCTGGTGTACGCCGACCGGTGCCTCCAGGCGGGTGCCCACGGGTACGTCTCCAAGGTCGATCCGCCCGAGGCGATCCTCGACGCGCTCCGTCGGATCTGGTCCGGGAAGCTGGCGGTGGGAGCGCGGGTGGCGGAGCTCGCCGTGGAGCGGCTCGCGGGGTCGCGCGCCGAACGCCCTCGCCGCCTGTCGAACCGCGAGGAGGAGGTCTTCGATCTCGTGGGCCAGGGGCTCACCACCCGCGAGATCGCCGACCGGCTGGAGATCGGCGTGAAGACCGTCGAGACCCACATCGCCCGACTTCGGGACAAGCTCGGGGCCAACAACAAGACCGAGCTGTCGCGCATGGCGTACGCGAGACGCCTCGAGCACGGGTCGGGAGACCTCTGACACGACCCGGGCAGCGGACGTGCACCCATTCGTGGCGGGCGCGCAGGAACGACTCCATCTATGGTCGATCCGTCCGATGTCCCGTCCAGGAGGTCCTATGTCCAGCGTGGTCCTGTACGAAGCCGATGGTCACCGAAACGTGCTCCTGCCCGAGGCAGACGCGGGTGAGGGGGTCGACACCAACCAGCACGTGATCGTGGACAACGGGGAGGCGATGATCCTCGATCCCGGCGGCACGAAGCTGTACACCCGCGTGTTCGCGGCCACCGCCAAGGAGTCCCAGGGAGCGAAGCTCAAGTACGTGTTCCTGTCCCACCAGGATCCCGACATCGTCGCCTCGCTCAACGGCTGGCTGATGACGACGGACGCGACGGGGCTGATCAGCAGCCTGTGGCGGCGCTTCATCCCTCACTTCGGGAGCGACAAGCTGGTGTACAGCCGCGTCGAGGGGATCCCCGATCCCGGTCAGCGCCTGACGCTCGGCAAGCGGGAGCTCCTGATCCTCCCGGCGCACTTCCTTCACTCCGTGGGCAACTTCCACGTGTACGACCCGACGTCGAAGATCCTCTACACCGGGGATCTCGGCGTCTCGCTGGGCGAGGAGGGCCGAGAGGTCACGGACTTCGACGCCCACGTCCCGCTGATGCAGGGTTTTCACCAGCGGTACATGGTGTCCGCGAAGGCCGTCCGCGCATGGGTCGCGATGGTGCGCCAGCTCGACGTCGAGGTGATCGCCCCTCAACACGGGGCCCTCTTCCGTGGCAAGGAGATGGTAGAGCGTCTCTTGAGCTGGCTGGAGGAACAGCCGTGTGGCATCGACCTCATGGAAGGCGTCTACCGGGTCCCGGAGTAGGCTTCCTGCCTTGCCGGCGCGGTCCTGCTCCACCGGCGCGCGCCACACCGTCCGAGGCTGCGACGGGAGCGATCGCGGTTTCCGCGACCGGCAGGATCGCGCGATCGCGCCCGCCCCGGACCCCGCGAGTTTTCGTGGGGTTGCAGGGAAAAGCCCTACAGTCGATCGGCGCCCGTCCGATGACCCAAGCGATAACGCCCGGCACCTGGGCCGGGGACACCCGGCTGTAACTACGGCCACCTCGGCCGATGCTGGATCCTGACGAAGGGGGCACGGTGAAGGTCCACACTGCGCAGCGCCTGATGACCCTGAAGGTCGTCTACTACGGGCCCGGCATGTCCGGAAAGACCACGAACCTGCGTTCGCTGCACGGCATGTTCGGCGCGGGGCAGCGTGGTGCTCTGGTCCAGCTGGACACCGAGACGGAGCGCACCCTGTTCTTCGACTACTTCCCCGTGGTCATCGGCGAGATCCGCGGTTTTCGCCTCAAGGTCGACCTCTTCACCGTGCCCGGCCAGTCCTTCTACCAGACGACCCGTCGCGTGGTCCTCGACGGCGCCGACGGCATCGTCTTCGTCGCCGACAGCCACCCCGATCGCGAGGAGGCCAACCTGCTGTCCAGGGAAGACATGGTCGCCGCCCTGACCGACCAGGGACGTGACCTGCAAGACGTGCCGCACGTCTACCAGTGGAACAAGCGGGACGTGCGCGGCGCCGTCCCGACGCACTTCCTCGGCAAGCAGCTCAACCCCGAGAAGGCTCCGGCGGTGGAGGCTGTCGCCGAGCAGGGGATCGGGGTCCAGGAGACGCACCGCCTGGTGCTCCAGGGCGTCATCGAGTCCATCCGCAACCGCAGCCCCCGTCCGCCCGAGGGACCCGTCCATGCCTGAAGCGCTCCAAGGAGACCTCGCCTGGGTCAGCATGGGAAGCCTGCTGCAGCTCGCCGAGTCCGAGGCGACCTGCGGCCACGTGGAGCTCCCCGGGATCGCCCGGGTGGACCTCGTGAACGGCCGACCCGTCGGCGCCAGCTTCGGCTCCCTGGACGGTTGGCCGGCGTTGCTCCAGGCCCTGCTCCAGCGGGCCGGCTCGTTCCGGATGGTCGCGGGCGAGAAGGTCGACGCGGCGTCGCGCCCGATCGCGGACACCGGGATGGCGATCCTCGAGGGCTGCCGACTGATCGACGAGCTGGATCGCATCGGCCCGATGCGGCTCCGCGCGGTCCGCCAGCCCGACGACCCGCTGCGTCGCAGCCTGACGGACGCGATGAACGGTGACCGGACGGTCCTCGAGGTGATCCGGTACGCCGACGTGGCCGAGGTCAAGGCCATCGACCCCTTGATCGCGATGCTCGAGGGGGGAGACGTGGTGGAAGCCGCGCCCCCGGATCGCGCCCGTGCCGAGGAGGTCCGACTCCGGGAGGCCGAGGAGGCCGCCGAGGGTCCCATCGACGCCGACACCCTGATCGACCGTGCCCGCGCCGCCGTCCGCGCCCGCGATCTGCACGCCGCCGTACGCCTTTTCCGACGCGCCCTCGAGCAGCGACCGGGCGACCGCCTCGTCGCGCAGAATCTCCAACGAGCCGAGCTCATGCTCGCCCAGTCCACCACCTGATCGAAGTCCCAGAGGAGGTCCCGCCGTGTCCAAGTCCGACCAGCTCGCGAAGATCCTGAAGACGCTGTCCACCACCACCCCCGATGTCGAAGGCGCCGCCATCATCGACAACGACGGTCTGATGATCGCCTCCGCGCTCTCCGCCGACCTCGACGAGGACTCGGTCGCCGCGATGTCCGCCGCGCTCCTCGGGCTCGGCGAGCGGATCGTGTCCGAGCTCAAGCGCGGTGCCTTCGAGATGGTCATGATCCGCGGCAGCGTGGGTTTCACCATCCTGGTGCGCGCCGGCGACGGCGCGGTGCTCGCCGCCCTCACCACCAAGCAGGCCAAGCTCGGCCTCATCTTCCTCGACGTCAGCCGCGCCGCGACCGAAGTCGGCCGGCAGCTGGGCTGATCATGAGCAGCGACGGATTCCAGGACCGCGTCACGACGCTCCTGCAGGCGAACAACGCCTCCGGGCCGTACCTGATGTCGCTCGTGTGCACCTCGCAGGGGCTCGTCGTGGCCTCCGCGGGTGACGCGATCGCGGAGGAAGACGTCGCCGCGTTCACCTGCCTGTTCGACGACATCGTGAAGCGCGCGGTCCGCGACCTGCACTTCCAGAGGGTGGACGAGGTCACGCTGCTCGACCCGGGCCGGGGGCGGACGATCATCCGTCCCCTGGCCATGGGCGGCAGCGTCCCGTTCTTCCTCGTGGTCCGCGCCGACCCCAAGACCAGCTGGCGACGCAACACGAGCCGTCTCGCGAACGAGCTCCAGCACGAGCTGACGCCGTTCGCGGACCTCGAGGAGGGTGCTGCATGAGCAACTTCCCTGGTGAGCCGAGCGCCGAGTCGTTGCTCGCGGATCTGTTCGCGAGCGGCAACGAGATGCTCGACTTCAACGTCGACGACGAGGTCACGCAAGAGCTGCTGCTGCCCTCGGAGGAGCTGGGACGCGTCGCTCGGCGGATCGCCGGGCAGTACGTCGCCGTCCTGGCGCACTACGCAGCCGCCGCGTTCGGCCGCACCCAGCACGACGGGGCGCTCCAGGTCCGCAACTCCGTGGACGCCCTGAGCCGGCTGGCGCACGCCGCCGAAGACGCCGAGCAGCTCGCCCTGCTCGCCGAGCTCGAACAGCTGCTCGAAGGACTGGAGGCACCGCGGCGCTCGCGCACGGCCCGCCGGTCGGTCTCTGCACTGTCCAGCTGGATCCCGCGTTTCGCCGAGACGCTCGAGCCAGAGGACGCCGCGTCCCTGCTCGACCTGATCCGTTGGGAGAAGGGGACGATGCCGCTGCTCGACGAGCTCGCCACCATCCGGGGGATCGGGCACGTCCGCCTGTCGCGGCTGTACGCGGCGGGCCTGTTCTCGATCGACGTGGTCGCGAACGCTGCCCCGGAGGAGATCGTCCAGGTCACCGGCCTGCCGCGGGCCCTCGCCGAGGAGGTGGTCCAGCGGACCCGCCGCTTCGCCGAGGACGAGCGGAGGCGCTGCCTGGAGGAGATGAAGGATCGGGCGCTGCGTCTTCAGACGCTGGTGAAGACGATCCGCTTCTCGGCGGACGATCCGCTCGCCGCCGAGGCCATGGCCGCAGTGGAGCAGGCCCTCCTGGGTCTGGCCAAACAGGGAGGTGGAAGATGACGTGGGCCGAGCTGTCGAAACGGGTCGCCACTCGCTCGGGCGAGTCCAAGGCCGCCACGCAGCGCGTGTTGGACGCGTTGATGTCCGAGGTGTCGGACGCCCTGGCCGAGGGCGGCAGCGTCAGCTTGCCGAAGGTCGGGCGCATCTCGAGCGCGTGGCGTGAGAGCCGCACCCTGCGGTCGATCGGCGACGGTCGGAAGATGATGCTCGACGGCCGCTACGTGGCACGGTTCAAGGCGGCGCAGGCTCTCCGCGAACGGCTCACCGAGCGGACGCCACAGAGCTGGCGCAGCCCCCAGGCCCAGCAGGCGTGGCGCCTCGCCGAGACGTTGATCGGCGACCTCGCGCTCTACCACCCCGAGTCCGTGCCCGCCGACGTGAAGGCGGACGACTCGGCCGAGCAGGTGGAGGCGCGGTGCGCGTCGTCCTTCGGCGCACACTGGGAGCGGGTCGTCGGCACCTTCCGCGCCCGCACCGAAGGCGCGTCGCTCGACGAACCGTACCTCGCGCTCGCCGCGCGGCGTCGCTGGGCTCGTTGATGATGAGGCACGAGCCCGGCGGGGAGGAGACGGAGCTGGAGCCGATCGGCGCCACGCTCCACGTGGCATGGAGTTCGGACCGCTTCCGGTCGGCCTCGGCGCCTGTCTTCGACCTCGCCGACGGCTCGTGCGCCTGGCTGGCGGCCCTCCCTGCGGGCGGGAGTCCCGCGCGGGTGCAGCAGCTCCTGGCCGAGGCCATGCGCAAGGCGCCGGAGACGCCGCAGCAGCTGCGTCTGGTACTCATGCGGGTGATGCGCGAGCTCCACCCGCGCCCGGAGAGTCTGGCGGCGGCGGTCACCCGCGCCGGGAGCACGCTCGTGGCGACGACGCCGGGCGCGTCCGTCGTGCTCGTCCGCGGCACCCGGGTGCTCGACCGGGCGGTGGACGCCACCGCGTTCGAGACGCAGGAGAGCGACCGCATCGCGTTGCTCTGCAACAAGCTCGACCCCCTCCTTGGAGACGCCGACGAGCTCGGTCGGATCATCGGCGCCGACGATCCCCAGTCGACCGCCGTCACCCTCGTGGAGCTGGGACACGTGCGCGGCGGCGGCGACGAGCTGAGCGCCGTGGTGGCGGTGGTCGGCGGTGACGAGCTGGAGGACACGACCGAGGACACCGGCAGCTTCGCGGTCGACGACCTCCTGAGCGCGCTCGCGCCGACGCTCGACGGGCTCCACCGCGAGGTCCCGACGCCCGCGCCCGCCCCGCGACAGCGGCGCAAGCGCCTGACCCGCCGCGAGCCGGTGGTGCCGCGCGCGGCGTCGATGGGCGCACCCCTCGAGCCCAACGTCGAGGACTCGCTGGTGCCGCCGGAGGACGCCGAGGAGGCCGAGACGGAGGAGGGCTCGGCGGTCGCGACCCTGGACCAGGGCTCCGACGAAGGCGAGCTCGAGCGCTCGGCGAGCCTCTCGGCCACGCTGACGCCTCAGCCGGAGGCTTCGCCCCACACCCTGTCGGTGGCCGTCCCCACGTCTCGCAACCGTGCGCCCCTCGTCCTGGTGGGTGTCGCCGCAGCGGTGATGGGGCTGACGGCGCTCGCGGTCGTGGGGGTGGCGATCGTCGCCGGGCTCGTCACGTGAGCCTGTCGTGACGGAGCTCGACGACGCCCTGCTCGACGCGATGTCGGACGGGGCGATCGTCACCGACGCGCGAGGACGGATCGTCCGCACGAACGCGGCCATGGTCGCTCTGCTGGGAGCGCCGGCCCTCGGGCGGGCGGTCGCCTCCCTCCCGCTGCGCGCCGAGTGGTCGGGCGACCCGCTGCTCGAGCCGCCCACGGACGCGGTCGACGGCCGGCTCCAGGTCGCCGACGGCACACATCGCCTGGTCCACGTCCGGTTCCGCGCGCTGAGCGGCGGACGCCGGCTCTACGTCGTCGAGGACCGCACCGAGCTCCGCAAGCTGCGCCACCGCCTGTCCTACGCGGACCGCCTCGCGAACGCCGGGGCGCTCGCAGCAGGCTGGCTGAAGGGGTTCGGGGACCCCGAGGTCCGCCTGCAGAGAGCTGCGTCACTGCTCGCCGACCCCTGGAGCGCGGACGACGCCACCGATCTCGCGCAGGTCGCGCGCGGGCTGGACCAGGCCTCCGGGAGCGCCGAGCTGGTGTTCGCGTTGGACGGGCTCCCCCGGATCGCCCTCGGCCCTTCGCTCGCGCGCCAGGTGCTCGCGAACCTCGTGGACAACGCCCTGCGCCACCGTGGCCGACGGATCCGGATCGAGGGGGAGCACGCGGACGGGCGCGTGGTGGTCATTGTCGTCGACGACGGGGAAGGGCTGGCGATGACGCCGGAGACGGCCACCCTCCCCTACACCACCACGCGCGACGGGGCCCAGGGGCTGGGGCTCACCGTCGTCCGCGACATCGTGGAGGGAGGAGGGGGTTCGCTGGACCTGACCGCCGATCCGCACGGCACCAGTGTGACCCTCACGTTCCCCGTCGCTCGCACCCAGCCAGAACCCGCCGGGCCACCCGCGACCGAGGCCGGGCGACGGGTGCTGGTGATCGACGACGAGCCCGCGGTCCTGAGGATGATCGGCCGCACGTTGAGACGGGACGGCATCGAGACGGTCGGGTTCGGCGACGGTCTCGCAGCGCTCGAGCACCTCGGCCGCGGGGATCGCTTCGACGCGATCCTCTGCGACGTGGAGATGCCCACGATCGACGGCCGCGAGCTGGCCCGCCGGATCGCCAGCGACCACCCCTCGCTCGCCCCCCGCATCGCCATGATCAGCGGGAGCGACGCCACCCTGAGCGCCGCGCTCGACGGAGACGGGCCTCGCCACGGCCTGACGAAGCCCTTCCGCGCCGACGCGCTACGCGAGCTGCTGGCCCGACTCCTCGAGTAGGTCGTGGAGAGTGTGGGCGCAGCGGGCCGCCGGCCACCGCAGGAGACTGACTCTGCGGTGCGCCCACACTCTCCGCGACGAACTCACGGCTCCACCGGCTCCTCCACCCAACGGGCGATGGTCATGTCGACGCGCCGGTTCTTCGCCCAGGCCTCCGCCGTCTGCGCGGGGTCCAGGGGACGGGTCTCGCCGAAGCCCTCGCTCTCGAGGCGCTCCGCCGCGATCCCGTGGTCGATCAGCCACTGCCGCACGGAAGCGGCGCGGTCCTGCGAGAGCTTCAGGTTGTACGCCGCGTCGCCGCGGCTGTCCGTGTGGCCCTCGATGCGCAGCAGCTCGATCTCCGGGTAGTCGTGGAGCACCTGCGCCACCTGCCCGAGGAGGTCGTCCGACGCCGGCAGGATGCGGGCCGACGCCGTCTGGAAGAGCACGGACTCACGCAGATCGATGCGCTCTCGGGTCACGACCACCTTGGCGTTGCTCGCGGGCTGCAGCACCAGGTCGATCTCTCCGCCGGGCTCGGCGATGGCGACCTCGAGGGCGGCCGCCTCGTAGCCGGGGGCGCTCCCCTCCACCCGGTAGGTGCCGGGGATCAGCTCCACGCGCCGCTCACCCGCACCGACGCCGTCGATCCCCACGATCCGGGACCGTGCGGTGTCCAGGATGTTCCCGCCGGGATCGACGACCCGCAGCCGTACGGCCACCTCCGGCTCCGGACAGCCGTCGTCGTCGCGCACGCCGTCCAGGTCCTCGGGCTCGGTGGGACACGGATCGTCGGGATCCAGCCAACCGTCGCCATCGGTGTCCACCACCACCGGCTCGGGCGGGGGCGCCGGGACGACGACGGGTACGGGCTCGGGCGCCGGCTCGGCCTGCGGGAGCGTCCAGCCCAGCCCCACGAGCAAGCGGAAGTCGGGCGATCCGACGCCGTGCGTCAGCCCGGTGCCCACACCGCCGCGCAGGCGCCAGTCGCCGAACGAGCGGTAGCCGGTCGCCAGCCACTCCCAGTCGGTCGCGCCGGACGCCGACAGGGGCGCGCTGTAGGGCAGGCTCAGGTTCGTCTCGAGCCCGGCCCCGGTCCGCTCGTCGAAGGCGTAGACGGCGCCGGCGCGTGCGAGGAACCCATCGTCGAGCACGATGTCCTCGAGCTCGTTGCGCGGTCCGCCGCGGGTCCCGAGGTTGGCGGCGAGCAGCACCGGGCCGGCGGCCCCGTCGACGGCGACGGACAGCTCGTACGCCCCCTCGCCCAGCGCCAGCGCGTTCGCCGCGGTGGAGGTCGGGATCCACAGTCGCCCACCCAGCGAGACGCCCACGGGGGAGCTGCCTCGGCGCAGCGCCAACCGACCGTCGATCGCGAGATCACCGAGCGCGGGCGCGCGCTCCTCGATCCCCGCCTGGAAGACGTAGATCGGGACGACGAGCCCGAGCTGGGCCGGCCCGAAGCTCGCGGCGCCCATCAGGTCGGCCTGCAGCACGTCACTGACGAGCCGCGTCTCGGTCCCGTCCACGCCCTCGTAGACGAGCGGGTCGTTGGTGTAGTGGAACAGCGCGTCGGCGCGGAAGTTCGGGTCGGACGTCGCACCGACCTCGTCCACCCACAACAGGTGGGAACCGGTGACCGTCGGGCGGAAGGTCTGAGCGGACAGATCGGGGCTGGCGGCGTCCGTGAAGGTCTGGGCGCTGGCCGAGGCGAAGACGAACCACATCAGGAGCTCCGGCGCCGGCGGAGGCCGAGCGCGATCAGGAGGAGGGAGAGCGGACCGGCGGCCGTGCCCGCGCCGCCGACATCGCAGCCGCCGCGGTAGAAGCCGCCCTGTGGGGGCTCGAGGGGATCGAGGTACTCGGGGAGCCCGTCACCGTCCTCGTCGTCGACGCCGTCCTCGCCGTCGGGGATCCCATCCCCGTCCGCGTCGGGATCCTGCCAGTTGGGGAGGCCGTCCCCGTCCACGTCCGTCCCGTACTCGGCGGCGTCGTCGCGCTCGATGCTCGTGGGGATGCCGTCGTCGTCGTCGTCCGCCTCGAGGTGGTCGTCCACCCCGTCGCCGTCACTGTCCGCGCCCGACTCCGTCACCGTGGGGAAGCCGTCACCGTCGTCGTCGTCGTCGAGGTAGTCGGGGAGCCCGTCACCGTCGGTGTCGCCGGTGCCCTCGGCGCCGTCCTGCCAGCCGTCGTCGTCGCTGTCCGGATCGAGGTGGTCGTCCACCCCGTCGCCGTCACTGTCCGCGGTGCCCTCGATCAGCGTCGGCAGGCCGTCACCGTCGTCGTCCGGGTCCACCGCGTCGACCAGACCGTCGCCGTCGTGGTCGTCGAGCCCCTCGGTGGCGTCCGACAGCCCGTCACCGTCGCTGTCGAGGTCCAGGTGGTCCGGGATGCCGTCGCCGTCGTGGTCCGCCGTGCCTTCGACGCGCGTGGGGAGCCCGTCACCGTCGTCGTCCGGGTCGTTCCAGTCGGGGCGACCGTCGCCGTCGCTGTCCCGCTCCACGCCGGCGTCCGTCTCGTCTCCGTCCAGGATCCCATCCCCATCGACGTCCTCGTCGAGTGGATCGGAGCCCAGCTCGATCTCCTGCCGATCGTCGAGCCCGTCGCCGTCGGTGTCGGCCAGCGTCGGGTCCGTGCCCGTCACGCAGGTCTCCTCCGCGTCGGACAGCCCCTCCCCGTCGGTGTCGACGAGCGCGTCCGGGAGCTCGATCGTGAAGGTGGCGGAGGCGTCGTCGATCGCCGTCCACGTGTCCAGCAGCGCGTCGTTCCCCTTCGAGAACGGCGAGAACGCGCCCCAGGCCCGCGCGTCCACGTTCGGGTCCGCGGGAGTGAGGTAGGGTCCGCTCTGCAGATCCGCACGCTCGAGGCCGATCTGGCCGTCGGGCATCGTCACCGCCGCGGACTGCACCAGTCGGTCGTCCCAGGACATCGTCAGCGGTCGCCGCGCCCGCTCGGGACCGACGAGCACGTCCGTCACCTCGTACATCCGCAGGCCCGGGAACGCGGTCTCGATGTCGTTCGCGACGAAGTGGAACTCGCCCACGGCCACGCTCAGCTCGCAGTCCCAGGTCCCAGCGGGGACGATGTGGCCGTCGGCGTCGCGACCGTCCCAGATCAGCGTGTTGCTCCCGGCCACCGCGGGCTCGACCAGCTCGAGGACACCGTTCGGACCGAGGTCGCAGGTCAGCCGCGCGGTGCCGGTGGTGGCGCTGTCGAAGGTGATGGTGACGGCGGCCTCGCCCGAGGTCACCGCCCCGCACACGTCGGTGGTCACGGCGTCGACCGAGACCGCGGGCGTCAGGCTCGTGTACGTCGAGATCTCGGGCGGGCGCAGGTAGATCGGGTGCTCGGCGAGCGCGACCGCCTCGTGGCCCTGCGCGTCGGTGGCACCGATCGGACAGGATCGGCCGGCGAAGTTGCGGATGCCCGAAGCGTTCGCCTTCACGAAGAAGATGCGCCCGGCCAGGCCCTCGACCTTCATCTCCACCACCGACGTCGCCGAGGCCGCACCGCCGTCGACCAGGGCGTAGAAGCTCCCGTCCAACCCGCTCGCAGCGCTGAAGTCGGGCGCCGCGAGCTCCCATGACCGGGTCCACAGACGTCCCTCCGCCGCGCCGAGCACCGTCAGGTCCCAGTCCTCGATCCGGTCGAGGACGCCGTCGCCGTCCAGATCGACCGACTGCAGCACGATCTCGTGGGCGCCGACCGGCAACGGATCGGACAGCGTCCCGCTCGCCACGACGCCGAGCGAGTTGCCCGCAGCGTCCAAGACCTCCACGGCGATGTCCGTGGACAGGCCCGACGGCGTCCAGCTCCGTCCCTGCCAGCGAAAGCGCTCGCCCGGCGCGAGGATGTCGACGTGCAGCTCCGTGTCGCCTTGCAGGCGCTGGGTGGGTCCCAGGTCCACGGTCCCTTCCGCCAGGGCGGGTGGGAGCAGGGCGAGGAACAGCGAGGGGAGGGTCATGGGCGTCTCCAGTGCCGGGACCCTAGCCAGGCACCGTCGCGGATCCGCTGTCACGGCCCTGTCGCATCGAATTCGTCAGGCGTTCGACAGTGGGGAGTGCTCCTCGAGGTGCGAGGCTGGCGCAGCCCTCGGGGGCGGGAGGTGGACGATGGATCTCGTGCGAAAGCTTGCGGCTGAGGCGATGGGGACGTTCTGGCTGGTGGCCGGCGGGTGTGGGAGCGCGCTGCTCGCGGCAGGGGTCCCCGACGTGGGGATCGGCTGGCTGGGGGTGTCCGCGGCCTTCGGGCTGACGGTGCTCACGATGGCGTACGCGGTCGGCCACGTGTCGGGCTGCCACCTGAACCCCGCGGTGAGCGTGGGCCTGGTGGCGGCGGGGCGGATGCCGCCGAAGGACCTGTTCCCCTACGTCGTCGCGCAGCTGGTCGGCGGCGCGCTCGCGGCGGGCGTGCTGTACACGATCGCGTCCGGCGCGCCGGGCTTCGCGGCCGGTGGCTTCGCGGCCAACGGCTTCGGGGACCACTCGCCCGGCCACTACTCGCTGGTGGCGGGCTTCGTCGCCGAGGCCGTGCTCACCGGGATGTTCCTGATGGTCATCCTCGGCTCCACGCACCGCCGCGCGCCCGCGGGCATGGCGCCCGTCGCCATCGGCCTGTGCCTCACGCTCATCCACCTGATCTCGATCCCGGTCACCAACACGTCGGTGAACCCGGCCCGGTCGACGGCGATGGCGCTGTTCGCCGAGCCCTGGGCGCTGCAGCAGCTGTGGCTGTTCTGGCTCGCCCCCGTCCTCGGCGCCGCGATCGCGGGCGTGGCGCACCGGGTCCTGTTCGAGGACCTCGGCGACGCCTGACGATCAGGAGCAGTGCACCCGGCCACCGCGGATGACGCAGCGAAGGTCGCCGCCGGTGACCGGCACCTCGACCTCGGCGCGCATGTCCACGGTGCCCGACAGGGTGAGCTCGCAGACGCCGCCCGCGGGCGCCGTGAACATCGCGATCACGTCGCTGCCCGAGAGGGCCTCGGTGCTCCGCGAGCCACCGCAGTCGAGCGCGACCGTCGAGATCGGGATGTCGGAGTCCACCTTCACCTTGAAGGGCACGCCGTTGTCCGTCACGACGCTCGGCAGCTCGAAGGCGCCGCACCGCTGGCGGACCAGGCCGTTGACGAAGCCGATCTCCGCGTCGTCCGAGAGCGCGGAGGCGCGACGGGCGTAGGTGCGGAGCGGGTCGCCGCACGGATCGGCGCCCATCGCGTCGGCGGTGAGCAGGTCGGTCCACGCCATCAGCGCCATGCCCTTGCGCGCGTTGTGCTGGTCGGCCTTGAGCATCTTGCCCACGGTGGTCCGGAAGGTCCGCGTCTCGGGCTCGCCGGTCCGCGCGTCGCGGTACTCGACCACCATCTCGACCGGGTCGTTCGGGGCCACGCGGCCGTCACGGATCCGCAGGTCCTGCAGGAAGAGCTGCGAGGTCCCGGCGTAGTAGTTGATGGGCTGCACGTCCTCCTTGTTGGTGGACGCCTCCTCGCCATAGAAGCGCTCCATCGCGAGCGAGTCCGGCAGCTCGAGCCGGAACCGCACGTCGTGCGCGATCGTCTGCGTCAGGCTCGCGAAGCCGTTGGGGCCGAACAGCCGGTCGACGACGGCCTCGCTCCCGAGGAACACGTAGGCGCCCTTGCCCTTCTCCGTGAGCCGGTCGAGCACCTCGTCGTTGAACTCGGACCCCACGCCAACGCCGGTCAGGCGGATGCCGTCCGTCTCGAACGCCTTGCCGATCTCGCTGACGGTGTTCGGGTTCACGTCGCCCGTGTTCATCATCGCGTCGGTCATGATCATCATCCGACGGTTGCGGCCGCGCGTGTCGGCATGCGCCTTGGCCACGCGGTACGCCTCGCGCAGCCCGAGGTCCACGTCGGTCGCGCCCTCGGGACGCATCTGGTCGATCGTCTTCTGCAGGAGCGCCGGGTCGTCGCGGCCGACCACGAAGTTCTCGAGCGGCACGCAGGTGCGGTCGTCGAACAGGACGAGGTCCACGCGGTCGCCCGTCTCGAGCTGGTCCGCCATGAGGTGCAGGCTGCGCTGGGTGTAGTCCATGCGGCCCTCGCCCTCCATCGAGCAGGATCGGTCGACGAGGACGGTGAGATCGAGCGCCTGGCGCTGCGGCGTCGCGCCCTTCACCGCGAGCGCGAGCGTGAGCTGATCGCCGTCCTGCGTCGCCGACGCGAGCACGTCGAACGTCTGGTCGGCGTCCGGCGTGACCGTGTCGAAGCTGAAGTAGTTGAGCAGCTCGTGCGGGCGGATCTCGCGCAGGGTGTACCCGACGCCGTGCTTGATCGCGTACAGCAGGCGCTGGGCCGACGCGAGGCTCATGGAGTCGTCGTTCGACAGCCAGACGGTGCCGCCCCAGTCGAGCACCGGGCCGGCCGGGCGCTTCTCCTCGTCGGTGTCCCGGCGCCGATCCATCGTCGCGATCTCCGTCGGCTCCTCGGGCACCGCCATCGGCTCCGCCAGCGCGATCTCCCCGGCGTCGGCGGCGAGCTCCTTCTTGGCCTTGGCCGGCTTGGAGGCCTGGGCCGTGGTGGCGTCGTCCGCCATGCCGCCGAAGTCACCGTCGATCGGCTTGTCCCGCCCGAACTGGATCACCGGGCTCTCCTCCTCGACCTCGAGGCTGATCGCGACGGGGGGCGGCGGCGGGGCGGACTGCGGGGTCGCGGTCGCCGGCGCGGACTTGCGGCCCCCACGGCCCATGGACGCGCCCGCGCCACCGGTCGGGGACGGGGACGGGGCGGGCGCCCGGTTCGCCATCTTCTCCTCGGCGGCGTGCCCGAAGCACTCGGGGCGGTACACCACCTGACCCGACGGCATCGTCGGCGAGGCGGGCGCCTCCGAGGGACCCATCGCGCTGGCGGCGGGGAGGAGCGCGAGCAGGGCGAGCATCGAGCGGCGCATCGGAGACCTCCTGGCGGGCGGTGACCCGCGGACACCGGACCAACGGCATGGTGTCGGGGGTCTTACACCCGATCGCGACGGATGCCGTCCCGGAGGCTACAATGCGCGCGGAGACGCAGTCATGAGGCCGATCCACGCGATCCTGCCAGCGATCGTCGGCGCCCTGGTGGGTTGCCGCAGCGAGACCGACATCGTCTCCTTCGTGCCGGTGATCGCCGTCCAGCCCGCCGCGCTCGACTACGGCGAGGTCGTGTCCGGCGACGCCACGCCCTCGCTGGACGTGCTGGTCGCGAACCTCGGGCGCGCCGATCTGATCGCGGATCTCACGCTCGAGGGAGAGGACGCCGCCGCGTTCTCGGTGCCCGAGGAGGCGCTCCACCTCGAGCTGCCCCCGGACGGCTCGGTGGTGATCCCCGTGACGTTCGCGCCGACCGACCTGCGGCCGTACGCGGGGGTGCTCGCGGTCACGAACAACGACGTGAAGCAGGCGGTCGTGCCCGTCCCCCTGTCCGGCATCGGCCGCGTGCCCTACGCCCCCGACATCGCGATCGAGCCGACCGACACCCTGGACCTCGGGACCGTCGCCGTCGGCGAGGACGAGACGGGCTTCTTCCAGGTCCGAAACCTCGGTGACGCCGATCTCGTGCTCGGCACGATCACCCAGTCGGGCGCGGGCGCCTTCCACCTCGACCAGGACTACTCGGGTGTCGTGATCGCGCCGGGCCAGGCGCGCCCCGTGGTCCTGACGTACACCCCCTTCCAGGCGGGCGGGGACTCGGGCGCGGTGCACATCCCGTCCAACGACCCCGACGAGCCGCTGGTCGACGTGACGCTGCTGGCCAACGGCGGAGGCACCTTCGCGTACCCCGAGGCGGTGATCGACTGCCCGGGCCAGGTCGATCTCGCGGGCCCGATCGACGTCCCGCTCGACGGCAGCGCGAGCACCGACCCGGGTGGTCAGGCGCTGACCTGGGACTGGAGCATCGCGCGCCGGCCGTCGGCGGCGGACCAGGCCGCGACCCCCGATCCCACGGACACCCCCGCCACCACGGTCCGCCTGGACGCTGCGGGGACCTGGGAGGTACAGCTCGTGGTCACCAACGAGGACGGTGTGCCCAGCGTGCCGACCAAGTGCGTGATCGACGCGGTGCCGCTGGACGACCTGCACGTCGAGCTGTCGTGGGGCGGCCCGACCTCGGATCTCGACCTGCACCTCGCCGACGGGACGTCGGGCCTGTTCGAGGTCCCGGGCGACACCTCGTTCTGCAACCCGAACCCCGACTGGGGGACGGCGGGGCAGAGCGCCGACGATCCGCGGCTGGACCTGGACGACGACGAGGGCTTCGGCCCCGAGAACATCAACGTCCCCGCGCCGGCGAAGGGGGCGTACGCCGTGCGCGTCCACCTGTTCGACGACGTGGACGACGGCGCGGTGACCGCCCGGGTCACCGTCTTCACCTACGGAACGGCCGTGTGGTCGGGGAGCCAGGTGATGCGCAGGAACGAGGTCTGGGAGGTGGGTCAGGTGAACTGGCCCGACGGGACGTTCGGCGTGGGCTCCGAGCCCCTGTGGAACGCCGGGGGGACCCGCTCGTGCGAGTGATCGCCCTGACCCCGCTGCTGCTCGTGGCCTGCAACGGCCCCGAGAACACCTTCCGCGAGCTGGTGCCGTCGATCTCCGTGTTCCCGGAGATCGTCGCGTTCGGGGAGGTCGGGCCCCCGCGCGAGGAGACCCTCGACCTTCTCCTCTCCAACGTCGGCGACGCGGACCTCGTGGTGACGGGGGAGCTGCAGGGCGACGCCGCGTTCACCCTCCTCGACGGCCCGATCGATCTGACGGTGCCGCCGCACGACGAGCTCGCGGTGCCGGTCCACTTCGCGCCCCCGACGTACCGCGCGTACGACGCCCGCATCGTGCTGCACACCAACGACGAGCTCCACCCCGCGGTCACCGTGCCGGTGCGCGGCGAGGGCGTGGACCTGCCCCTGCCCGACATCCGCATCGAGCCGGGGCGCTCGGTGCTCGCGCCCGACGTGGAGGTGGGCTCGACCGAGCTCATGGTGTTCGACATCCTCAACGTCGGGGACGACGACCTGCACATGGGCCAGGCCGTGTTGAGCGGCCAGGGGGTGTTCTCGCTCTCCGTGGACCCGACGGACACGGTGATCGCGCCGAGCCAGCGCACGACGGTGATCGTGTCGTACGCACCCACCTCGGTGGGCGGCGATCTCGGGTACCTCGAGCTGCCGTCGGACGATCCGGACGAGCCGACGCTCACGGTGCTGCTGATCGGCAACGGCGGAGGCCCCGAGCTCGAGCCCCCCGTGGCCGTGATCGACCCCTGCCCCGCCACGGTCCAGCTCACCGGCCCCGAGACCGTGCAGCTCTCCGGGGCCGGGAGCTACGACCCGGGCGGCCTGGACCCCCTGCGGTACCAATGGGAGGTGACCCGTCGGCCGGACGCGAGCGACGCGGACATCCCCCTCGACCCCGACGACACGCGCGACGTCGATCTTTACGTCGATGTGGCCGGCTCCTGGGAGGTGTCGCTCGTCGTGAAGAACACCCTCGACGTGCCGTCGGAGCCCGCGGTCTGCCCGTTCGAGGCGATCCCCGAGGACGACCTCCACGTCGAGCTGTCGTGGGACACCCCCACCGCCGACGTCGACCTGCACCTGATGCGCGGGGGCGCGAGCCTCTTCGACGTGCCCGGCGACTGCAACTACTGCAACCGCAACCCGAACTGGGGCGTGGCCGGCAACGACGACGATCCGCGGCTCGACATCGACGATCGTGGCGGGTACGGCCCGGAGAACATCAACATCCTGCACCCGGCGAACGACGACTACACCGTCGCCGTGCACTACTTCGCGCACAACGACGACGGCCCGGTGCAGGCGACCGTGAAGGTGTGGCTCAACGGCGCCGAGACCTGGTCGGGCACCCGCGTCCTGACGGGCACCGACCGGTGGATGGTGGGCACGATCGCGTGGCCCGCCGCGTCCTTCACGCCCGACCCGTCGGCGAACATCCCCAACGGGCCGGTGGGCTGCCGCTAGATTAGTGAGCTTCGAGAGCCGACTTCGGGACCGACTCGGTGTGCTCTGGTTCCTCCTCCGAGGGATGGACGCCTTCCACCGAGGAGCCCGCCAGCGCCGGAAGCACCCGCTCGAGCGCGTCGAGCACGCCCTTGAGGTGCAGCGCCGGGATGTGCTCCACCACGCGCTCGATCTTCACGACCGCCAGCTCGTCCCGGCAGGTGAAGGGCTTGCCCTCGAGCTCCTTGCGCAGGCGCCGCCCGTCCACCTGGACGCGGATCTCGAGCGGGATGTGCTCCTGCCACACGCGGACGTCGATCGCGGACCGGACGTAGAGCGGCGTCATGATCGAGGTCGTCTTCGACCCCTCCTTGCGCTCCTCCAGCAGCTCGCCGAGCAGCCACACCAGCAGGTCACGGTCCTCGGCGGAGGCGCCGTCCCACGGGAACCGGCTGCGGAACTCGTTCCACAGGGTCGCCGTCGGCGCGTGGACCGCGAGCTCCTCCGGCAGGAAGGACGCGTCCCAGGCCTCCACGGTCAGGTCGCCCGCGTCCATCACCCGGTCGATCAGCGACGCCTGGAACGCGCGCTCGGACTCCCGGGCGGCGAGCCGGTGCAGACCGGTCAGATCGGTGGTCAGGCGACCGCGGACATCGGGGCGCTTGTCGAACCACAGGAAGCGGGTCGACGTCGGCCAGATCTCCCTGAGCACCGCTGCCGACCACCACGGACGGCGACGATCCCGCAGCTGGGTGAGGAGCGACGCCATCAAGGCGCACTCCCGGTTCTTCGCGAGCTTCTCCTGCGCCCGCGCGACGAGCACCTCGTCGGCGTCGAGCGGCTGGTTGCTGTCGGACATGGTTCCCTCCCCGGGTTCGACGGTCGAACGTACCATGGTGTCCGCACCGATCGCGGATCAGCCCTCGCTCGGGGCCTCGGCGCCCAGCAGATCGTCGAGCCCTCCCTGCTCGGGCTGGGCGGAGGGCGTCGGCGCCGGCTTGTAGCGCAGACCGTGTCCCGACGATCCCAGGCGGCCCGTGGAGGAGCGCTCGACCGGCGGCGGCGGGGGTGGCGGCGCCATCCACCACCCCTTCGCGAGGCCGGCCACCGGCACCGACGGGTGCGCCGCGCGCCAGATCTTCGCCAACGCGGCGTCACCGTCGAAGCCGTCGTACCCGCCCGTCCACGCGGCCAGGTCCGGGTGTTCGCGCCAGGTGTCCTCGCCGATCGCAGCCGCCATCGAGCTCTGCCAGGCGATCCGGCAGCGCTCCTCCATCGCGGCGAGCTTGTCGGCGTCGGACCCTGCCTTCTCGAGCTTCTCCGCGGCGGCCGTGGCCAGCGCCTCCCGCTTCGCCCAGTGTGCCTCGACCTCGATCCCGGCGGCGCTCGCCTCCACGAGCAAGCGGTGGAGTCGGGCGTGCGCCTTCACCCCCTCCCGATCGCCCGGGGTCACGTCCATCCCGCACTCGCTGCACTCCACGGAGCCTCCACGCGCGCATGCTACACGAGTGCGCGGACCGAGCGGCAGGGTGCGGGAAGCGCGTTAGACTGACATGTCAGTCTATTGGATGGGGACGATGGAGTACCGCGGCGAAGCGCTGTCCTGGCGCCACTCGGAGGTCGCGCTGGAGGTCGAGCTCCACCGCGCGCCGCTCAACGAGATCGGGACCACGACGCTCCGCGAGCTGGAGATCCTGGCGCGCTACGTCTCGGGCGGCGCAGGTGGCGCGTCGGCGCTGATCTGGTGGTCGAGCCGGCCCGGGTTCTGCGCGGGCGCCGATCTGCGCGAGCTCCACGCCGGCCTCGTCGCCCGCCGCGATCGCGCTCGTGGCCTGCTGTCCTCGCTGCCGGCAGGACGCGGGCTCGCCGATCGAGCGCTGCGCCGCCTCGGCCCAACGCTGGTCCGCCGCGAGATCCGCGGCTTCCTCGACCGGATCCACGCGGTGTTCGACGCCCTCGACACCGCGCCGCTGACCACCATCGCCGCCGTCCACGGCGTGACCTTCGGCGGCGGCTTCGAGCTCGCGCTGACCGCGGACCTGCTGGTGGCGGACAAGACCGCTCGCTTCTGCTTCCCCGAGCTCCGGCTCGGCCTGGTCCCCGGCTTCGGCGGTATCCCACGCCTGTCGCGGGACGTGGGCAACGGGCTCGTGCGCGACCTGCTCCTCTCGGGGCGCTCGGTCAACGCGTCGCGGGCCCACGAGCTCGGGCTCGTGAGCCAGCTCGTGCCCAAGGGGGAGGCGCTCGCGGCCGCGCGACGGGCCGCCGAGCAGGTGGGTCGCTTCGACCCTGCCGTGGCCGCCGCCGCCAAGCGCTTCGCCAAGCCCCTCCCCCGCGAGGCGCTGCGTCGCGAGAAGGAGGCCTTCGTCGAGCTCGTCGGTCGCCCGGCCGTGCTCGAGGCGCTGGAGCGCTTCGTGTCCGACGCCGGCGTCCGCCCCTACCTGCCCGGAGAACGCGTTGCCTGACGACATCCTCGCCCGCCTGATCGACCAGGCGGCGCTCCGCTTCGGTGAGCCCGCGCGCGAGCTCGCGCCCGGCGACGACCTGTTCGAGGTGCTCGGGATCGACTCGCTCCAGGCGCTCGACCTGCTGACGGACCTCGAGGAGGCCTTCGCGATCGAGATCCCGGACTGGGAGGTCCAGGGGGTGCACACGCTCGCCGGGCTCGCGGACGTGATCCGGAGGCGTCTGTGAGGGAGGCGCTGCCGCCCGATCCGAGCACGTTCGCCAGCCTCGGCGAGCTGCTGGACGACGCGCTGCAGCGCCACAAGTCGCGCGTCGCGCTGATCGAGGCGGACCGCAAGCGCGAGGTGTCGCGGCGGACGTACGCCGACGTGGACCGCGAGGCCGCCCGCGTCGCCCTGCGCCTCGAGCGCCAGGGCATCGGTCCGGGCAGCCGGGTCGCGGTGCTCATGGCCAACCAGCCCGCTTGGTTGATCACCGCGGTCGCGGTCTTCCGCCGCGGCGCCACGCTCGTGCCGCTCGACGCCAAGCTCGGCCCCGACGAGCAACGCGCGCTGCTGGTGCACGTGAGGGCCGACCTGGTCGTGATCGACTTCCCCCTGTGGCGCAAGCTGCCCGATCCGCCCTGCGCCGCCTGGGTGAACGAGGCGCCGCCCGACGAGGACGTGGCGCGCTTCGAGGACCTGCCCGAGGGCGAAGGGACCGTGGTCGCGCGCTCCCCCGAGGACACGGCGACGATCGTGTACAGCTCGGGCACCGGCGGGCGTCCCAAGGGCTGCGTGCTGTCGCACCGGGCGTACCTGGCGCAGCTCGAGGGGCTGCTCGAGCGCTTCCCGATGGCGCCCGGCGATCTGTTCTTCAGTGTGCTCCCGACCAACCACGCGATCGACTTCATGGTGGGGTTCGTCGGGCCCTTCGTCTGCGGCGCGGCCGTGGTGCACCAACGCACCCTGCGCCCCGAGATGCTGCGGTTCACGATGCAGCGGTACGGCGTGACCCACATGGCCGTCGTCCCCATGTTGCTCGCCGCCTTCGAGCGCGCGCTCGACGAGCGCCTGGAGGAGACCGTGGGCTGGCGCCGCGCCGCGCTGGACGCGATGGTCGGCCTCAACCAGCGACTGACCCGCTCGCGGCCCGATCACCGCGTGTCCTCCGCGCTGCTGCGCCCGATCCACGACGCCTTCGGCGGGCGCCTGCGGCTGCTCTTCTGCGGAGGCGCGTTCACCGAGCGCCGGCTCGCGGAGCGCTTCATCGCGCTCGGCCTGCCGGTCGTGGTGGGGTACGGGCTGACCGAGGCCTGCACCGTGGCCACCGTCAACGGCCTGCGTCCGCCCCGCGCGGACTCCGTGGGCGATCCCGTCGCCCGCGTGGAGGTCCGCGTCGATCGGCCCGACGGAGACGGCGTCGGCGAGGTGTGCCTGCGCGGCCCGACGCTGATGGACGGGTACCTCGACGACCCCGAGCTCACGTCCGAGACCCTGCGCGACGGGTGGCTCCACACCGGCGACCTCGGGTGGATCGACGCCTCGCGTCACCTCCACCTCGTGGGCCGGCTCAAGGACGTGATCGTCACGGACGGGGGCAAGAACGTGTACCCCGAGGACGTGGAGTTCGCGTTCGGCGGCATCGACGCCGAGGAGGTGGCGGTCTTCGCGCGCAACACCCTGTGGCCCCGGCGCGGCATGACCGGCGAGCAGATGGTGGTCGTCGTTCGGCCGGGGTCGGTGCCCGTGCAGGACCTGCTGCCCGAGCTGGCCTCCCGCAACCGGACCCTGCCCGCGTTCAAGCGGGTGGGCGGGGTGATCGCCTGGGACCGGGCCTTCCCCCGCACCGCGTCGCTCAAGCTCAAGCGCGCGGAGCTGGCGGCGGCGCTGCGTGACGGCGGCGAGCGCGAGGTCCTCTCGCTCGGTTGAAGCGAGGTAGGATCGCGCATGCTCCACGTGGGCGACACCATCGACCACTACCGGGTGCTGGCGGCCGTGGACCGCAGCGATCTGACGGCCGTGGTGCGGGTGGAGCACCTCCACCTCGGCACACACCACGCGCTGAAGATGCAGCTCGACCTGACCGATCCGGTCGTCGTCCGCTCGATGCTCCACGGCGCCCGCCTCCAGGCGAGCCTCGACCACCCCCACCTCGTTCGCTGCACGGACGCCGGGGAGTTCCGCGAGCACCCGTACATGGTGACCGACTGGATGGCCGGCGGGACACTCACGGACTGGCTCGACCGCCAGGGGGCCCTGTCGGTGCACGTCGCGCTCGCGCTGTTCCGCGGCCTGTGCCGGGGGGTCCGCGCGCTGCACGCCCGACGCATCGTGCACCGCGACCTCAAGCCCTCCAACATCCTGCTCCACGAGGATCGCGAGCTGCGCCGGCGCGTCCCCAAGATCAGCGACCTGAACCTCGCCAAGCTGCTCATCGAGGGGGAGGTCCCCACGCCCACCGGCATCTCGGCGGAGTTCCGGACACTCGGGACGCCGGAGTACATGGCGCCCGAGCAGGCGGGTTCGGCGGGCGAGGTCGATCAGCGCGCCGATCTGTGGAGCCTCGGGGTCATGCTCTACGAGATGCTCACCAACGAGGTCCCGTTCGAGGCGGACGAGCCCTGGCGGGTGCTGGTGGCGGCGCGAGTCGGGACCTACCGACCGATGCGCGAGCTGCGCCCCGAGCTGCCCGTCGCCCTCGAAGAGCTCGTCGCGCACCTGCTCCAGCCCGAGGCCTACCGCCGGACGGCCAGCGTGGAGGACCTGCTGGCCGAGCTCGACCGCGTGCAGGAGTGATCGCGCTCGTTGCGGCCGCGTGCGCCGCTCCCGTCGACCCCGGACCGAGCTGGGTCCTCACGGGCGCCCGCCGTCCGGGAGGGGCGCCCCTCGCGATGCGTATCGACCACGGCCGCATCGCCGCCGTCGGGACCTCCCTCGACGCAGGCGCGCTGCCGGTCGTGGACCTCGGTGGGCGCACGATCGTGCCCGCCTTCGTCGACAGCCACGTCCACCTCACCTACGCCCCCGCAGGCCCCGCCCTCGCCGACCACGGGATCGCCGCGGCGGTGGACCTCGGCGCCCCGCTCGACCGCCTGCCCCCGAGCGACGGGCCGAAGGTCCTGGTCGCGGGACCGCTGCTCACCGCGCCCGGCGGGTATCCGACGCGGTCCTGGGGGCGGGACGGGTACGGGCTCGAGGTCGCCGATGCGGCCGGAGGTGCCGCCGCCGTGGACCGGGTGATCGACGCCGGGGCGGTGGTGGTGAAGGTCGCGCTCGACGGCGAGCCCTCGCTCTCCGACGCAGCGCTGGCCGCGATCGTCGCCCGGGCCCACGAGCGGAAGCGCCCGGTCGTGGCCCACGCGCTGGGCGAGGCATCCGCCGCGCGCGCCGCCGCCGCCGGCGTGGACGGCCTGGCCCACACCCCCGTCGAGCCGCTGTCCGACACCACCGTGCGCGCCTGGTCGAAGGGGTTCGTGGTCTCGACGCTCGGCGCGTTCGGCGGCGGTCCCGCCACGGTCGCGAACCTGAAGGCGCTGCGCGCCGCGGGCTGCGAGGTCCTGTACGGGACGGACTTCGGCAACACGCGGACCGCAGGGATCGACGGGCGCGAGCTGTCGCTGCTGGCCGAGGCGGGGCTCGACGGTGCCGCCGTGCTCGACGCGGCGACGGCGCGACCCGCGGCCCGCTGGGGGCTCTCCGCGCTCGGCGCGCTCGAGGTGGGTCGGGCGGCGAGCTTCCTCGTGCTCGACGCCGATCCGCTGGAGGTCCCGTCGACGCTGGCCACGCCCGGGGAGGTGTGGTTGGACGGCGCGCGGCGTTGAGCGCGCGGCGGTAGACTGTGGCCGGAGGCGGCCATGCGGCGCTGGTGGCTCCTGGTCCTGGTCGCGGGCTGCAAGCGGGACGAGCCGACGGGCACCCCGCACGTCACGACCGGGGAGACGACGCCCCCGTTCGACGGCGACCACGACGGCTACGCGGCCGGGGACGACTGCGACGACCTCGATCCGGCGGTGAACCCGGGCGCCGACGAGCGCTGTGACGGCATCGACACCGACTGCGACCCCACCACGCGCGAGCCGGAGGGGATGGTGGGGCGGTCGGACGGCGGCGACCACGCCACGATCGCCGAGGCGGTGGCAGCTGCCGGCGAGGGCGCGACCGTGTGGATCTGCGGCGGCACCCGTCGCGAGAACGTCGTGATCGACAAGGACCTCACCCTGATCGGGCTGGGGGAGGTGACGATCGACGCCGGCGGCGCGGGTCCCGGCGTCACGATCACGGCCGGTACGGTGTCGCTGTCGGGCTTCGGCGTCGTGGACGGCGTGGGCTCGCCGGAGGGGCCGTTCGGGTCCAACGGCGGTGGGATCGACGCCTACGGGGCGAGCGGTCCGCTCGCGGTCAGCGACGTGACGGTCTCGGGCTGCGAGGCCGACATCGGGGGCGGAATCCTCGTGGGCCCTGCGGGCGGCGCGCTCACCGACGTCGTGGTGGAGGGGAGCACGGCGCACGATCACGGCGGCGGCGTCTACGCGACCGGCCCGCTCACGCTCACCCGGGTCACGCTGTCGGACAACGTCGCCGGCAGCTACGGGGGCGGGCTGGCGTTCGGCGGCGACGGCGACCGCGCGGTGCTCGAGGACGTCGTGGTCGAGCGCAACGCCGCGCGGCTCGGGGGTGGGCTGTTCACGTTCGAGGGCGGCCGGTTCACCCTGACCGACACCGTCGTCCGCGACAACACGGCGGACGGCGGGGGCGGCGTCTACCTGTGGACGGGCGAGCTGAAGGGCGGCGACATCGACGGCAACCACGCGCTGGAGCAGGGCGGCGGCGTGGTGGTCTACGAGGGCGGCGCGGTCGACGGCGCGAACGTCCACGGCTGCGACGCACCCACCGGGGCGGGGCTGTACCTCGGCGGCGCCGTGCAGCTCCTGGGGACCGTCGTGGCCGACAACGTGGCCGCGGTGGCCGGCGGCGGTGCCACGCTGGTCGAGGCCACGGTGGGAGCCGATGCCGCGACCGAGGTGCGCGACGACGTCGCGGCGGAGCGTGGGGGCGGGCTGTACCTCGTGGACAGCACCTGGACCGGGGGCACGATCGCGACGAACGACGCCCAGGACGGGGGCGGGGTCTACGTCTCCGGCACGGGCCAGGGGTCCAGCACCGTGTCCGGCGCCACGATCAGCGGCAACCAGGCGGCCACCTCGGGCGGCGGCCTGTTCGCCGGCGGCCCGTACGCGCTGCAGGATCTGGTGGTCGAGGACAACGTCTCGCAGAGCCGCGGCGGCGGGATGTACACCACGGCCGCCACGGGGACGGTCGACCGCACCACCTTCGCCCGCAACGTCGCCACGGAGCGCGGGGGCGCCCTCTACCCCAACACGGGCTCCGAGATCACGCTGCGCGACAGCGAGCTGCGGGCGAACCTCTCCGCTCGCGGCGCCGGGATCTACGTGTTCGGCGCCAGCAGCGTGACCCTGACCGGGTGCGTGGTCGAGGCCAACGGCGACGCCTCCACGGTGTCCGGGGGCGGCGCGCGGGTGACCGACGGCCTGCTCGCGTCGGACGCGACGAGCTGGGGCGACGGCGCCACGGACAACGCGCCCGACGATCTCTACGTGGAGATCGGTCAGACCGCGTTCACCGGCTACGGCGCCGACGAGACCTTCGACTGCGACGCGACGAGCTGCACACCCGCGCCGTGAGAGACGCGCAGGTGCCGCTCGCGTGGAGTCTCAGGCCTTGAGCTTCTTGACCAGGCGACCGCCCGCGCGGCGCTTGACCAGGCGGCTCGCCTTCCGCAGGCGCTCCTTCTGCTTCTTGTGCTTCAGGGCGGCCCGAAGGCGCGCCGTCTTGTTGCGGCCGGACTTGTGCATCGGAGACTCCGGAGCCCCTCTCGGGCGGGGCAGGTCGCGGGGCGTAACCGATCGCGCGAGGGACGCCCACCCAGCGATCGTTCGACGATACAATGCATGCTCGGAGCCCCCACGCGCATGCCCGGACGCACGTTCGCCATCGGTGACATCCACGGCGACCTCGATCAGCTCAAGACCCTGCTCGATCGGGTCGGGCAGGTCGACAAGCACGACAAGCTCGTCTTCCTCGGCGACTACGTCGATCGCGGGCCCAAATCCCGGCAGACGATCGACTTCATCCGATACGAGCTGCCCAAGACGGGCGCCGAGATCGTCTGTCTGCGAGGCAACCACGAGGATGCCTGGCTGCGGGTGATCGACGAGGGCTGGGACGGCTTCGTCCTGCCGCCGGGCAACGGCTGCCTCGCCTGCCTCCGCTCGTTCACCGGGGGGACGATCCCCGACCTCAACGATCAGCCGCGCACGGAGCTCGAGTGGGAGCAGCTCCTGACGGGCAGCTTCTTCCCGCCCGACGTGGTGGCCTGGATGCGCTCGCTGCCGCTGTGGCACGAGGACGACGACGCGATCTACGTCCACGCCGGGCTCCCCAAGGTCGGCGGCGAGTTCGTCCACCCCTCGAAGGTGGACAACCCCGCGATCATGCTGTGGACCCGGACGATGGAGTTCTTCAAGGAATACCGCGGGAAGACGGCGATCGTGGGGCACACGGTGACCAGCCTGCTGCCTCCGGATCTCTCCTGCTTCTCCCCCGAGAACCCGGAGAACCTCTGGGCCGGCGAGCAGGTGATCGCGATCGACACGGGCTGCGGCAAGGGCGGGTTCCTGACGGCGATCGAGCTGCCGGAGCTGTTCGTGTGGGAGTCGCGCGACCCCATGCGGCACCGCAAGAAGAAGAAGGCCCCCGTGATCTTTGCCGGCTGACCCACTGGCGTTGGCCCGGGTCGCCCGGGTCGGCGCCGAGGTCGCGGCGACGCGGAGCCGCAAGACGAAGATCGAGGTGCTCGCGGAGCTGCTCGGTGCCACCCCGCGCGAAGAGCTCCCGGTGTTGGTGCCGTGGCTGTGCGGCGAGCTGCGCCAGGGCAAGATCGGCGTGGGCTACGCCGCGCTGTCCGAGGCGATCCGCACCGTCGCCGCACCCGCGTCGTCGTTGATGCTGGCCGAGGTCGACGCCGCCTTCGGCGCGATCGGTGGCCTCTCGGGTCCGGGATCGAGCAAGGCACGCAAGGAGGCGCTGGCGCACCTGTTCGCGCGCGCCACACGGGACGAGCAGCAGCTCCTGGCCGCGCTGATGGCCGGGGAGCTCCGCCAGGGGGCGCTGGCGGGCGTGCTCGCCGAGGCGGTCGCCGCCGCCGGCTCGGTCCCCGCCGACGCGGTGCGCCGGGCCGCCATGCTCTCGGGCGATCTCGTCCACCCCGCGCTCGCCGCGATGATGGAGGGCGCGGACGCGCTGGCGGCCTTCGACCTGACGCTGTTCCGTCCGGTGCAGCCCATGCTCGCGGACACCGCGGACGACGTGGAGCAGGCGCTCGCCTCGCTCGGCGCCGCCCGGCTCGAGACCAAGCTCGACGGCGCGCGGGTCCAGGTCCACCGCCGTGGCGAGGAGGTCCGGGTGTACACGCGGGCGCTCCTGCCCGTGACGGACGCGGTCCCCGAGGTGGTGGAGCTCGCGCGGGCGCTCCCGGTGGACGAGATCGTGCTGGACGGCGAGACGATCGCGCTCGACGCGAGCGGACGTCCCCACCCCTTCCAGACCACGATGCGCCGCTTCGGCCGCAAGCTCGACGTGGAGGAGGTCCGCGCCGAGCTGCCGCTCTCCGTCTTCTTCTTCGACGTGCTCCAGGTCGACGGCCGCGTGCTGGTCGACGCGCCGCTGACCGAGCGCCTCGCGGAGCTCGAGCGGGTGGTGCCGGCGCACGCGCGCATCGAGGCCCGCACGACCGACGACCCCGAGGAGGCCCGCGCGTTCCTCCAGTCCGTGCTCGACCAGGGGCACGAGGGGCTGATGGCGAAGTCCCCCGCCAGCCCGTACGAGGCCGGGCACCGAGGATCGGCCTGGCTCAAGCTCAAGCCCGCGTGGACGCTCGATCTGGTGATCCTGGCGGTCGAGTGGGGCAGCGGTCGGCGACAGGGCTGGCTGTCGAACCTCCACCTCGGCGCCCGCGATCCCGGGACCGGCGGCTACGTGATGCTGGGCAAGACGTTCAAGGGCCTGACCGACGAGATGTTGGCGTGGCAGACGCGCGAGCTGCTCGCCCGCGAGGTCCGCCGCGAGGGGCACGTCGTCCACGTCCGCCCCGAGCTCGTCGCCGAGGTCGCCTTCCAGGACGTCCAGACCTCCCCTCGCTACCCGGGCGGCATGGCGCTGCGGCTCGCGCGCGTGAAGGCCTACCGCCCGGACAAGGGGCCTGCCGACGCCGACACCGTCGACACCGTCCGCGCGATCCACGCCGGGCGCGCTCGCCGCCGCGCGTGAGTGGCCGGCGTCGCGTCGACGCAGGTGGCATCCCTGGCCGACGTTCGGATACCCTGGTCGGCGGGCGCGGCCGGAGGACAGGGTGAGAGCTTGTACATCGTGCGGGACCTTCGTCCGTGACGGGGCCTGCCCCCACTGCGGGCGGAAGACCGCGAACCCCGTCGTCGCCATGAGCGCCGCGGCCGTGTTGCTCGGGCTCGGCGCCCAGGCGTGCGGCAGCTTCGTCGGGCAGCCCGAGTACGGCGCGATCGTCACCGACATCGCCCACGAGACCTCGGACACCGGCGACACCGGGAACGCGGAGTAGTCATGCTCGGAACCTGCAAGTCCTGCGGCAGCTTCGTCCGTGGGGAGACGTGCCCCCACTGCGAGCGCGTCGACCTGCCGCTCCCGTCGCTCGCGGGTCCGGTGGCGCTGCTGCTCGGACTCACCATGACGGGATGCCCCGTCGGGCAGGCGGACTACGGCATCAGCACCACCGACGACCCGACGCCGACCGAGACCGGCGACACCGGCCAGGAGTGATCGTGAAGGGAACCTGCGAGGACTGCGGCACCTTCGTCCGCGGCGAGATCTGCCCCCACTGCGGCCACCGCACGGCCGAGGGCACGCACCGGCTCGGGAAGGCAGCGCTGCTGCTCGGCCTGACGCTGGTGGCGGGCTGCCCGTCGCCGAACAACTCCACCCAGGCGGACTACGGCGCGTTCACCACGGACACCACGACCGAGACCGGCGACACCGGCCAGCAGTGAGGGAGGTGTTCGCCGACCTGGACCACGATCGGGTGGTCCTGGAGGTCGGCGGCGTCGCGCTGACGGGGCGCCAGCTCGCCTCGGCCTGCGCGGACGTCGTCGGCGTGCTGGGGAACCCGCCTCCGGGAACGCGGGTCGCCGTGTGGGCGCGCCCCTCTCCCTGGACCCCCGTGGTGCTCGCCGCCAACGCGCTCGCCGGGCTCGTGTCCGTCCCGCTGAACCCGGGGATCGGTGAGGCCGAGCTCGCCCACGTCCTGAAGGATGCGGCTCCGGCCCACACGGTCGATCCGGACCGGCTGGACCCGGCGCTCGACGGCCCCGCGCTCGCGCCGGTCTCGCTCGACGACGCAGCGCCCATGCTGGTCCTGTACACGTCCGGCACCACCGGCCCACCCAAGGGCGCGGTGCTCACGCGCGGGAACGTGGTGGCGGATCTCGACGGTCTCGCCGAGGCCTGGGCCTGGACCGCCGAGGACGTCGTCGTCCACGCGCTCCCCCTGTTCCACGTGCACGGGCTCTGCCTCGGGTGGTTCGGACCGCTCCGGCGCGGCGGCGCGCTCCGGTGGATCCCACGCTTCGAGCCGCGCGCGGTGGCGTCGGCCCTCGCCCGCGGGCGCACGATGCTCTTCGCCGTGCCCACGATGCACCACCGCCTCGCGGAGGCCGCCGAGCACGATCCCGACGTGGTCGGGGGGCTGCGGCACGCTCGGCTGCTGGTGTCCGGCTCGGCCCCCCTCCCCTTGCCCGACCACGAGCGCATGGAGGCGCTGACCGGCAGGAAGGTCGTCGAGCGCTACGGGCTGACGGAGACGCTGATCGTGTGCGCCTGCCGTCACGACGCGCCCCGCCCCGGCACCGTGGGCCCCGCCGTCCCCGGGATCGACCTGCGCCTCGTCGCGGACGACGGCACCGACGTCGAGGGCACCGATGCGATCGGGGAGGTCTGGATCCGTGGACCGACCGTCTTCCCCGGGTACCTGAACCGCCCCGACGCGACCGCGGCCGTGCTCGACGCCGACGGCTGGTTCCGCACCGGGGATCTCGCCACCTGGGCGGGTGGGGACGAGGGCGCCGTGCGCATCGTCGGACGTCGAGCGACGGACCTCATCAAGACCGGCGGCTTCAAGGTCGGCGCCGGCGAAGTCGAGGACGGGCTGCTCTCCCACCCGGGTGTGCGCGAGGCCGCGGTGGTCGGCCTGCCGGACGAGGACCTCGGGCAGCGCATCGTCGCCTGGGTGGTCCCCCGCGAGCCCGCGCCCACCGAGGCCGAGCTGATCGAGCACGTCGCGCGGCGGCTGGCCCACCACAAGCGCCCCCGCGAGATCCGCTACGTCGACGCCCTGCCCCGCAACGCGATGGGCAAGGTGCAGAAGCGCCGTCTCGGGTAGTCAGTCCTCGCGCTGCCGCCGAGCCCGTACCCCGGTGGCCGCGAGCGCGACGGCGACGGCCAGCGATGCGGGCGCGCTGCAGGCCGCACCCACGAGGATCTCGACCCCGGGCGCTCCGATCAGGCTGATCGCGAGCAGGACGCCCATCAGCGCCACCGCGAGGTTGCCGAGCCCCACCAGCAGCTGGAACACCACGCCCAGCCCGCCGAGCCGGCCCCGCACCAGGTTCCAGGCGATGCAGGCCAGACCGGAGAGCGTCGCCACGGGAGCGGACAGCCCCCACACGAGCAGCAGGCCGATGCCGAGCAGGGCGCCCAGGCCGTCCTGGCTCGACGCGAACGGGAAGATCACGTCAGCCGCGCTGCTGGAGGATGAGCAGCCGCCGGATCGCGGCGCGCATCTCGGTGGCGTCCGCGTACCGCCTGGACGGGTTGAAGGCGCAGGCCTTGCGCAGGATCGGCCGCAAGGGGTCCGGTACGATCGAGTAGGCGCCTGCCTGATCGTCGTCGTCCTCGAGCCACGCCAGCCCGCGCGGCGCCTTGCCGGTCGAGAGCGCGAAGAGCGTGGCGCCGAGCGAGTACAGGTCGCTGCGCACGGTCACCCGCGTCGCGTCCTCGGTCTGCTCGGGCGACATGTACGCCAGCGTGCCGAGCGAGCTGCCAGGCATCGTCAGGTCGGAGTGGTCCTCGCGAAGGATGCCGAAGTCCGCGAGCTTCACGCCGCCCTGGCTGTCGACGAGCACGTTCGCCGGCTTCAGATCGCGGTGCACCCAGCCCGCGAGATGGACCTGCTGCAGGCCCGCGAGCACGCTGTCCGCGATGTGGAGCACCCACGGGATCGGCAGCGCACCCCGCTTCTTCACGAGCTCGTGCGCGTTGCCGCGGTCCATGAGCTCCATCGCCATCCAGACGTAGCCGCCGTCCTGCCCGACCTCGAACACCCGCACGATGTTCGGGTGCTTGAGGCGGCGCATGGCCTCGCCCTCGCGCAGGAAGCGCTTCTCGACCTTGCTCCCCACCACGCGCGGATCCAGCACCTTGAGCGCGATGGCGTCGCCGTTCGACACGTCGCGCGCGCGGTACACCGTCCCCATGGCGCCGTAGCCGATCGGGGCGTCCACCTCGTACCGGCCCTCCCCCACGACGAACGGCTGCGCTGTCATCTCGGCAGAGAGCCCCATGCGTACCAGGTTACGGGGCGTACCGCACCGTGCAGTTACTGGGCGGTTTCACCTGGGATGATCGTATGCGGACCGTGATCTTCGCCCACGGCCTCGAAGGGCGCCCGGACGGGAAGAAGCCCACCGCGCTGAAGGCTGCGGGCCTCGACGTGATCGCCCCGGACGGCCGCGGGAAGGTGCTCGCGGAGCGGATCGCGGACCTCGAGGCCGTGCTGGCCGACCGCACCGACGTCGTGCTGGTGGGGAGCAGCTATGGCGGCGCGGCGGCCGCGATCCTCGCGATGCGACACCCCGGGCGGCTCGCCGAGGTCGTGCTCCTCGCGCCCGCGATCGTGTTCCGCGATCCCCCGCTCGACCGGCCCGAGGCGGTGGTGATCCCGGCCGCGGTGCCAGGCACCGTGATCCACGCCACCGGCGACGACGTGATCCCGGTCCAGGCCAGCCGCGACCTGGTCCTCCGCTCGCCGCACCTGGCGCTGATCGAGGTGGACGACGAGCACGCGCTGCGCGGCTCGATCCCGCTCATCGTCGACACGGTGCTCGCGGCCGCCCGTCGCTGATATGACGGCGCATGCAGCGCCTCGACGAGCGGATCCCGGAGAAGGGCTTCCCCGACGCCTCGGCCGCCCTCGACGCCTTCCTGGGCTGGGTGAGCGACCTCGGACTGACCCCGTACGCCCACCAGGAGGAGGCGCTGCTCGAGCTGTTCGACGGCCACCACGTGGTCCTCGACACGCCGACGGGCTCGGGAAAGTCGCTCGTCGCCACGGCGCTGCTGTTCAAGACCTTCGCGGAGACCGGGCACGCCTGGTACACCGCCCCGATCAAGGCGCTCGTCAGCGAGAAGTTCTTCGAGCTCTGCCGCGTGTTCGGCGCCGAGAACGTCGGGATGATGACCGGGGACGGCGCCGTGAACCGGGACGCGCCGATCCTGTGCTGTACGGCGGAGATCCTCGCGAACCTCGCGCTGCGGGAGGGTCCCGACGCGAAGGTCGACGCGGTGGTGATGGACGAGTTCCACTACTACGCGGACCGCGACCGCGGGATGGCCTGGCAGATCCCGCTGCTGACGCTGTCGGAGACGACCTTCCTGCTGATGTCCGCCACGCTCGGCGACACGACGGCGATCCGCGAGGACCTCGAGGCGCGCACGCAGCGCAAGGTGGCCGAGGTCAAGGGCGTGCACCGCCCCGTGCCGCTGGAGTTCGAGTACTCGATGCGGCCCATCCACGACGCACTCTCGGAGCTCGTCCGCGGCAACCGGACCCCCGCCTACGTCGTCCACTTCACGCAGGCGGCGGCGACCGAGCAGGCGCAGGCGCTCACCAGCGTGGAGGTGTGCCCCAAGGAGCAGAAGAAGGCGATCGCCGAGGCCCTCAAGGGCTTCGCGTTCCACTCCCCGTTCGGCCCGACGGTCCGCAAGTACGTGATGCACGGCGTCGGCCTGCACCACGCGGGCCTGCTGCCTCGCTACCGCCTGCTCGTGGAGCGCCTCGCCCAGCAGGGGCTGCTGCCCTTCGTCTGCGGCACGGACACGCTCGGCGTCGGCATCAACGTCCCCATCCGGTCCGTGCTGTTCACGCAGCTGTGCAAGTTCGACGGCGAGAAGGTGGTGATCCTGCCGGTCCGCGACTTCCGCCAGATCGCGGGTCGCGCGGGTCGCGCGGGGCACGACGACCGGGGCTACGTCATCGTCCAGGCGCCCGCCCACGTCATCGAGAACAGCAAGGAGCTCGCGACCGACGCGAAGCGGCGCAAGAAGACGGTCAAGGCCCAGCCCCCCGCCCGCGGGTACAAGCACTGGGACGAGACGACGTTCCAGCGGCTGGTGGACGCCGACCCCGAGCCGCTCGAGAGCCGGTTCACGGTGGACCATGGGCGCATGCTCTCGGTGATGCAGCACGCCGAGGAGGTCGACGGGGACGCGGCGAGCGGCGTGACCCGCATGCTCGAGCTGATCGAGGCCAGCCACGAGACCCGCAAGAGCAAGGAGGCGCTCAAGGCCGCGACGCTGCAGATCGTCGAGGACCTCGTGGCCGCGGGGGTCGCGACCCGCGAGAACGACGCCATCCACCTCGATCCCGGGCTGCAGCACGACTTCTCGCTGCACCACTCGCTCTCGCTGATGCTGGTGGACGCGCTCGCGACGCTGGACCCGGCCTCCGCCAACCACGCGCTGGACGTGCTCACCTGGGTCGAGGCCATCCTCGAGCACCCGCGGGCCGTGCTGAACCGCCAGGTGGAGCGCGCGAAGGGCGAGCTGATCGCCGACCTCAAGGCGAAGGGCGTGCCCTACGAGGAGCGCATGGAGGCGCTGGAGGACGTCACCTGGCCGAAGCCGGGCGCGGACGCGATCTACGCCTTCCTCGCGGACTACGCGAAGCACCACCCCTGGGTCGGGCACGAGCCGGTGCGCCCGAAGTCCATCGCGCGGGAGATGGTCGAGCGGTACCTCTCGTTCTCGGAGTACGTCAAGGAGCTCGGCCTGCAGCGGGTCGAGGGCGTGCTCCTCCGCTACCTGTCCGAGGTGTACAAGGCGCTCGTGCAGAACGTCCCCGCCGAGCACCACACGGACGCGGTGATCGAGGTGATCGCGACGTTCCGCGCGATGCTCGGCCAGGTGGACGCCAGTCTGGTGACCGAGTGGGAGCAGCTGCTCCTCGGGACCGCGGAGACGCCGACCGAGGTCCCCCACCAGCCGGACATCTCCGCCGATCCGCGCCGGTTCGCGGCCCGCGTCCGCGCGGAGCTCCACGCCCTGGTGCGCGCGCTGGCGGCCGGCGACTGGGAGGAGGCCTCGGCCACGCTGCGCCCGGACGCCGACGGCGAATCGGTGGCCCCGGAGGTCCTCGAGCACGCGCTCGCCCCGTTCCTCGAGGAGCACGGCGCCGTCGGCTTCGACCACCGCGCGCGCCAGCCCGTGCACACGACGCTGGTGAAGACCGGCCGCCACACCTGGGACGTGCGCCAGCGCCTGTTCCCTCCGGTCCGCGCCGCCACCGAGACCTACCGGGTCGAGGGCTGGAGCGACGAGGTCGACGAGAGTGCCTGGTCGATCGAGGGCCGCATCGACCTGCGGGAGGACACGAACCCCTCCGGCCCACTCGTCACCTGGGTCGAGCTCCGCGGCTGATCGCGTGGGCTGTCACCAGCGCGGTGCCGTGCGGTCTCAACCGAAGAGCTTCCGAGCCGCCACCTGTCGGTCATCGAGCCACCCGATGCACTCTTCTGGATTGACATGGATACCTCGCGACACCCGCGCGACGATGGCGTCCGGAACCCAGGCGACGAGGTAGGTCGCGTAGTCATCATCCGGTCGAGCCGGATCGTCGCGGAACAGCGCGACCCACGAGTCGTGCGGCGGGCAGTTGTAGGTGTCGAGGTAACCGTCCGTTTCCACCATGGCGGCGCCATCACACAGGTCCGCATCGGGAAAGTAGACCATCAGCCTGCCTGCCGGGAGCACTCCGGGCGGTGTGACCGACCGCATGAATTGGGATCGCGAATGAACGACAGCACCGACGGAGTCCGCGTACGAGTGCGACAAGGGTCTCGGCGCGAGGTCGGGGGTGCGAAGGGACCAGGCGGGACGCTTCGCATCGAACCGCTCGGCGCACCATGAGGCAGCGTCGACGAGGCTCCGCCTGAGGTCGGTGTAGAGCGGCGCAAGCTGCGTTGCCTTCTTGTCGTCCATGGACGAAATGCTACCATCGGCGACCAGTCCGGCCAGATGCCGAAAGGCACAGTTCAGCCGACCTTGCTCCAACCCTCTCCCGCAAGCGGGAGAGGGGGAAACGGAGTTCCTTCCCCCTCTCCCCCACAGGGGGAGAGGGTTGGGGTGAGGGGGCCGGGAGCGAAGCGACCGGCGGCCTACGGGGTGTGTGTCGACGGCCTACCGGACCTCCTCACACCGCCCGCTACCGACGAAGACCGGGTTCGGACGACGCCCATCCCTCCGGCGTCCGGACCTCCCCGCCGCGCACCACCCAGGTCGCGTGCCAGAGCACTCCGACGTCCTGGAGGGGGTCGCCGTCCACGATCACGAGGTCCGCGACGTTCCCGACCTCCACCGTCCCCACGTCGTCGAGCCCCAGCACCTCGGCGGCCGTGCGCGTGCCGGCGGTGAGCGCCTCCTCGGGCGAGAACCCCGCGTCGACGAGGAGCCCGAGCTCCCGCAGCGTGGTGGGGCCGTGCACGGCATAGGGGATGAGCGGCCAGCTCCCGGAGTCGCTGCCGAGCACGATCGGCACGCCCGCGTCCGCGAGATCGCGCAGCGCCGCCCCCTGCCGACGCAGCCGCCCGCGCACCGTCGACTCCCGCGCCACCATCGACCCCACCAGCCCCTTGGCCGGCATCGCCGGGAGCGCCACCTCCAACATCCCGTGCAGGAAGGCCTTCCGCGCGTCGCGGTCCAGCGCCGTCGCGAGCTGCTCCTCGGGCACGACCAGCCGCGTCAGCGGGTCGGTGAAGCGCTCGCGCTCCCAGGCCCCGCGCATCTCGTCCACCACCGTCAGCGTCGAGATCTCCGCCACACCCGCCGCCACCAGCCGCTCGCGCAGCCTTCCGTTCGGCCGATCCGGCGGGTGCACGAAGACCGCGGGCGCCAGCAGGTCCAGCGCCTCGTCCTGCTCGTCGACGGACATCGCGTGCGTGAAGATCCGCAGCCCGCGCTCGGCGGCCCCCTCGCGGATCGCGGCGGCGACCTCGGGCGTGTACAGCGGCCAGCCGTGCCCGAAGAGCCCCTGCTCCACCGTGGTCTTCACGCCGACCGCATTCTGGTCCACCAGCAGGTCCAGCGCGCGCGAGACCTCCTCGGGCGTGCCCACCGTGGGGAACGCCGGGATCACGTTCGCCGGATACCCGCCCTCGGGCGCGAGCAGCGTCCCCAGCGTGAGGAAGCGCGGCATCACTGCATCCTGTGCTTCCAGGGCCCGCACCGTCGCGAGGTCGTCGGGCAGGATCCCCGTGTCCAGGACGGTCGTGACCCCGCAGGCGACGTAGGCCCGGAGGTGCGCGGCGACGAGCTCCGCGTGGTGCTCGGGCGTGGGGTTCCGGTGCGTCTGGCCGGGCTCGCTCGCGACGTGCACGTGCGCGTCGATCAGGCCGGGGAGCACGGTGGCGCCTGCGAGATCGAGGGTCTCCGTCCCTTCGGGGACCGGCAGCGACGATCCGATCGCGACAATCCGCCCCTCGTCGATCAGCAGGTCGACGTCGGGCTGGACGTCCGCCCCCGTCCCGTCCCACAGCCGCGCATGAACCAACGCCAGCACCCGACCTCCAGCCGCATCACATCACGGTCGGTCGAACTCGGAGACGTCGCTCGACATCCGATGACGAGATCGCCTCGAAGGAACTCGGGGGGCAGGCGTCGGTATGGTCACTCGGAGGACAGAAGAAATGCGCACCATCACCCTGCTGCTCGGTCTCGTCGCCTTCACGCCCGCCTTCGCCGCGGACGGTGGCGGCGCCGGAAAGCCCAGCCACGCGCAGGTCGAGCGCGCCCGCCAGACGATGGGCGAGATCGCGAAGAGCGAGGTCGAGGTGATCGACGGCATCGTGGACGCCCTCGACGAGATGCAGCCCCTGCCGGTGAGCGACGCCGCCCGCCGCGACTACGACGAGGCCAAGGTGCTGCGCGCCCAGGCCGAGGAGAAGTGGAAGGCCAAGGAGTTCAAGGACGCCTACATGATCTTCCGCGACGCGGCCCACAAGCTCGAGCCGGCGCTCGCCGAGGTCCTCGCACTCCCCGACCCGCCGCAGAACGTGCAGGACGCCGGCTCCGCGCTGGTCCAGGCCAACGCCCGCCAGGTCGACCAGCTCTCGCAGGTCGTGGCCTCCCGCGGCGACGCCGACGCCAAGCAGAACTACGCCGACGCCAAGCGCCTCTACCTCGAGGCCAAGGACCTCTGGGCCGCGGGTGACCGGCGCGAGGCCACCGAGAAGAGCTGGCAGTCGCTCGAGAAGCTGGACATCGCCTGCCGAGACTTCTGGCAGGCCAACGCGCCCCAGGGCCGCCGCGGCTGATCGAGCCCTCGCTCGCGACCCGAGACCCGTCCCCCGTGGGCGGGTCTCGACGTCGTGGTGATCACACCGACGCGAACGCCCGGAAGCCGATCACGGACTCCCGGTACGAGCTGCTCACGTTGTTGCGGTACGCCGACCGACAGTGCTGGGCCGCCGAGAACCAGCTCCCGCCACGAATGGATCGATAGGTGGTCGGCGACTCGTCGATCGTGACGCTCGACGGATCGATCCGTCCGTCGACGACAGGGACGGGGGCTCGAGAGGGGTCGAGACACCAGTCCATCACGTTGCCCGCAAGTCCCCGCACGCCGTAGGGGCTCTCGTCCACCTCGAAGTCGCGCACCACCGAGGGAAGAGGGGTCGTCTCGCGGCTCACGGTGATGCACATCCAGGAGGGGTCGGACTGGTCGCCCCACGGATAGGCCCGACCGTCCACACCCCGGGCGACGTGCTCCCACTCGAGCTCGCAGGGCAACCGCCACGTTCTCCCCGTGCGTTCGGCCGACCATCGACACCAGGCGCGCGCCCCGAACCAGTCGACGTACAGGACCGGGTACTCCGGATCCCACTCGTCGCCCTGACCATCCCGCTTCACGGAGAAGCGGCGTCCGTCGAACGCATAGAGCAGCGCCCCTGTCTCCCCCGTGTTCGCCGCCTGCAGGCGTGGCGCGTGCCGCAGCGCCTCCTCCTCCCGACCGCTGGCGACAAGGTCGTCGAGGAAGGCGATGTATCGACGGTTCGTCACCGGGAAGCGCTCGACCAGCAGCGGCCCGCACCACGCACGGATCGGGGGGAAGCTGGCGACCTCCCGATCACCACCGAGCCTGGACCAGCCCGCAGGCACGTAGACCTCGTCCGGGCCCAGAGACCCCCGAGGGGGCAACCACACCGGCAGGGTGGTGTGCGCCCCTGGCGGAACCCCGTCCCAGTGCCCGTTCCGAACGATCTCGATCGGCACCTTCACGGTCTCGCACGCCGGGTGCTCGACGACGCAGAGGTAGCTCCCCATCGGCACCGGGACGGACGCCAGCGGGGTCGTCCCGAGATCGCGTTCGAACCTGGGGACCAGCCGGCGCCGATGCTCGGCGTAGCGGAACAGGCCGACGCGGGCCCCGGGAGGATCGGTCACGAGGGTCAGCGCGCCCTCCCCGCTCAGGTACGTCGCGACCCGCCGCCGGATCGGGTGGGCCGGCGGCAACGCGTCCGCGTGGAGCTCGAGCAGCGGCTGGACCTCCAGGGCGGCCCTCGGTCGGCGAGCCGCCTCCGCGGCCGCGTGCCGCTCGAGGTACCGCTGGGCGAGCCTGGCGTGAGCCTCCGGGAGTCCCTCCGAGATCTGGAGCGCTCCCTTGAGCGTCTCGTCGACCTCGATGCGCCGAAGCCGAGCCGCCTGCGCCATCCGATCGGCCTCGTCGGCCAGCGCCCACAGGGGCGCCTTCACCTCCTCGGCGGCCCAGGAGGGCACCTGCGCGGCCGATGCGTCCGCCTCCGCCCGCAGGACCTCGGACCGTGCCGTGAGCCTCGCCGCGTCGGCGTCGAGCTCGTCGGCGAGCGCCACGATCTGCAGGGCACGCTCCCGCCGCAAGCTACCGTCCAACCAGGCTTCTACGGCATCGGCGAGCACGTCCGCACTCGGTGTCCGAGCCTGCCGCTCACGCGCCATCGCCCGCTCACACACCTCCACGAGTTCCTCCGGTGCTGCCGGTCCCGTCGCGAGCTGGATCAGCGGCGTGGGCGCCCCCTCGCGGACCCGCTCCAGCACCACCGAGGCGGCTCCGAGGAAGGGGGGACGGCCGGACAGGATCTCGTACAGCGTGGCGCCGAGCGCGTAGACATCGCTGCGCTCGTCGACCCGATCCACCTCCCCACGCGCCTGCTCCGGGGACATGTAGGCAGGGGTGCCCGCGATCTGGCCGGGTCGCGCGTCCTGGCCCGCACCGAGGAGCCGCGCGAGGCCCCAGTCCACCACGTACACCTCGCCGTGGCGGCCCACCATGAGGTTCTCGGGCTTGAGATCCCGGTGGACCACGCCCTGCTCGTGGGCGTACGCCACCGCTCGACAGGCCGCGAGGAAGACCGTGATCATGCGGCGGAGGCTCCAGCCCGACGGCGTGGTGCTCCAGCCCTCCGAGGATGTCCGGTGGACGTCGTCGATGACCGCGGACAACGTGCGCCCTTCGACCTCCTTCATCGTGAACCACGTCCGGCCGTCCCGGGTTCGACCCATGTCGTACACGGGCACGATGCTCGGATGCTGGAGTCGCGCGGTGGCCAGCGCCTCGCGCTCGAACCTCGCCAGGGCGCGCGGACGCCCGAGCAGCTCCACGCTCACGACCTTCTGCGCCAGGACGCGGTCGAAGCGCACGTCGCGGACGCGCCTCACCTCGCAGGTCCCACCGCGTCCGAGCAGACCCAGATCCTCGTACGGACCGTCGGGCGCCACAACGCGCTCCGGTCCCCTCGCGGGAGAGTCGGAGAGGTCCATGGTCGACGCGCTGTGGTGGCCGGCCCACAGCTCGGCGAGCTCGGCAGCGGCCTCCGGGGAGAGCGTGTGCCTCGAGGCGAAGTCGTCGATGTCACCCGGCATGGGGCTCCTCGGAGCTGCGAGGTCGTGAACGAGCCTACCCGGCGCTTTCGGCGAGCGGCAGGACGAGGCGGAAGGTCGCGCCGTCACCGGGCACGGAGCGCGCCTCCACCGAGCCCCCGTGGGCGGTGGCGATGGCCTTCACCAGCGCGAGTCCGAGGCCCGTGCCCCCCTCGCGCGTCGTGTAGTACCGGTCGAAGACGTGCGGCAGCTCCTGCTCGGCGATCCCCGGGCCGTCGTCGCGGACCTCGATCAACGCTCGGTCCTCGACCCGCCGGACGGTCAGCGTCACCTCGGAGCGGGCGAAGTGCGCCGCGTTCGCGAGCAGGTTGCGCACCGCCGTCTCCAGCCGCTCGGGGACCGCGTCCACCGCGAGCTCCTCCCCCTCGCAGACCCAGCGCCGATCGGTGAAGCGCTCGTCGGTCCGCAGGCCGTCCACGAGGCTCGTGCAGGTGGCGAGGAGCGCGACCCGCTCCCGCTCCCGGTCCTGGAGGCCGGCCTCCGCGCGCGCGAGCTCCAGGAACTGGTGGACCACGACCTCCATGCGGGCCGCGCTGTCCGCGAGCACGCGCCGCAGCCGGTCGCGACGCTCCCCCTCCACCGGACGCTCGCTCCCGAGCGCCTCGGCCGCCGCCCGCACCGCCGCCACCGGATTCTTCAGCTCGTGCGCGAGGTCTGCCGCGAACGCCGCGTTGCTCCGGTCGCGCTCGTCGATCGCGCGCAGGAGCTCGTTGAACGCCGACGCCAGCTCCCCGAGCTCGTCCTTGCGCTCCAGCACGACCGGCCGCGTGGACACGGGCCCCCGCGTGCGGTCCACCACCTGGTCGCGCAGCGACTCGATCGGCCCCACCATCCGCGCCCCCATCCACAGCGCCAGCAGCGCGCCGATCGTGAGCACGACCAGCGTGACGGCCGAGAGCTGGAAGCGCTGCTCGTAGAGCGAGGTCACGTAGCGGCGGTCGCCGCGCATCGCGTGCAGCAGGGCGCCGTCGGGGGTGCGGATGGCCGCGACGCACACCTTCAGCAGCCCGCGGGCCGTGGTCTCGCAGGAGGTCTGGGGCTCGCGTCCGGCGGCGCGGGACTCCGGACGCTCGGGGACCGGTGGCAGCGCCGTGTCCAGCTCGCGCAGGTCCGGGGCGCCCTCGGGGCCATAGAGCGGGTCCGCGACCGGCGCCAGCAGGCTCAGCGGCTCGGCGTGATCGACGTCGATGCCCGGGCGACCGCTCGGGTCGAAGGTCCGCAGCCGCACCCGGTAGCGGCGGGCGATCGCGTCCATCGCGTCGGGATCGGGGTGCGCCACGGCGTCGTGCAGCGCCTGCTCCAGCGCCGCCTGGGTCCGCCGCTCCTGGCGCGGGGCGAAGCTGCCCGCCACCCACACCCACACGAGCGGCAGCACGACAGCCGCGACCACGACCACCAGGACGCGGTACCGCAGGCTCCGCGGGTCCGCCTGCACGCGCTACCGGTCGCGCCAGCGATACCCGGCGCCCACCATGGTCTCGATGCCGTCGAACGTGGGATCGATCTCCTCGATCTTGCGGCGCAGGCGGCGGACGTAGGTGTCGATCAGGCGCTCGACCACCACGCTGTCGTCCCCTCGGATCCGGTCCAGGAGCTGCTCGCGGGTGTAGACCACGCCGGGACGGGTCGCGATCACGCACAGCAGCCGGAACTCCGTCACCGTGGTCACGAAGAGCTGCCCGCGGTACCGCGCCTCCATCCGCTCGGTCTCGAGCTCGAGCTCGCCCGCGGCGATCACCGTGCGCTCCTCGGACGGACCGGCGCGCAGCTGCTCCCGCCGCAGGAGCGCCGAGACGCGCGCGAGCAGCACCCGGGCGCTGAACGGCTTGATCACGTAGTCGTCGGCGCCGAGCTCGAGCCCGAGCGCCTGGTCGATCTCGGTGTCGCGCGCGGTCAGCAGCACAATCGGCAGCGTGTGCCCCTTCTCACGCAGGCGCCGGCACAGCGTGAACCCGTCGATGCCGGGCATGTTCACGTCGCTGACGAGCAGCTCGGGCGCGCCCTGCTCCACCTTGCGGAGGCCCGCGACACCGTCCTTGGCGGTGATCACGTCGTGCCCCGCGTCCTCGAGGGTCATCGACAGCACGTCGAGCAGGTTGGGGTCGTCGTCGACGAGGAGGATCCTGGCCATGGGCGGAAGGTAGCACGCGCGCTGTAAGCTCTGGCCCGGCGGCCCGTTCGGTCCACGACTGGGGAGGTTCCATGCTGCTGCTGCTCGCTCTCACCGCCTGCATCGACGAGGCCGCCATCGTGGACGGAGAGCCGATCGACATGAAGACGCCGACGCCGGACGGCGCCGCGACGATCGCCACGACGCCCGATCGCTCCGCCCCGAGCCGCGCCCCCGCGCGCCGCATGCCCACGCCGACGGGCGAGCTCGTCGTGAACGACTGCTACGGCGGCTTCGGCAACCGCGCGGGCGGTGCGGGCATCGGTGGGCTCGGCACCAAGGGGTACGGATCGGGTGGCGGTGGGATCTCCCCCGGCGCCTCGACCGGCAGGACCCAGCCACGTCCCTCGCCGATGGCCAAGCCGCGGCCCGCTCCCGCGCCGCTGCCCGCAGCCGCCCCGCCGAAGACGGTCTCCACCACGCCGCCGCCGGCTCCTTCCCCCGTGGCGAACACCCAGGGCGGTGAGGGCGGGCTGCTCGGCAACACCCGCGGCCCCAGCCCCAGCCCCGACGCCGCGGCGCCCGCTGCCGAGGCCGAGCCGGCGGTCGCGTCCGCCCCGATGCAGGAGGAGGCCCGCCGCGCGCCCAAGGACGAGGCGCAGCAGCGCCAGCAGCGGGAGAAGAAGAACGACGCCAAGGAGGCCGCCGCCGCCGACGGTCTGATGGATCGCATCGCGACGTCCACCGAGGACGACGCCGACCGCGAGGAGGCCAAGCCGGTGGAGCCCATGCTGGACTGGGGCGCGACGGTCTGGCTGTCGAACGACGACTCCATGAGCCTCGCGTCGGCCCAGCGCGTGCTGTACGCGCTCAAGCGCCACGTGCCGCTGAAGACGAGCGAGATCCGCCCGCACGAGCTGCTCAACTACTTCAGCTTCGACACGGCCGAGCCCGCGCCGGGCCGCGTGTTCAGCGTGCTCGGTGGCGCCGAGCAGGACGGCGAGACGCTGACGGTCTCGCTCGCGGTGAAGGGAGCGACGCCCGAGCGCGAGCCCCTCGATCTCACGCTGCTGGTCGACCGCTCGTGCTCCATGGGCGCCGAGGGCCGCATGGACTACACCCGCCGCGGCCTGCAGCTCATGACCGAGCAGCTCCAGGACGGCGACCGCCTCGACCTCGTGCTGTTCGACAGCGACGTGTGCACGCCGGTCCAGAACTTCGTCGTCGGCCGCGACGACCCCTCCGTCCTGAACGACGCGCTGGCGCGGATGCGCCCGAACACGGGGACGAACCTCGACGCCGGCCTGCAGAGCGCCTACGCCATCCAGACGGGCCGCGACGCCGCCGAGGTCCACGGCCGCAACCGCCGCGTGCTGCTCATCACGGACGCGCTGCTCAACGAAGGCCGCGTTCAGGAGTCGCTGGTCGCGCAGGTCGGCAAGAACCTCGAGGAGCACGACATCCGCCTGTCGGGCGTCGGCGTGGGCCGCGAGTTCAACGACAAGATGCTCGACAAGCTCACGGAGAACGGCAAGGGCGCCTACGTCTACCTCGGCTCCGAGGCCGTCGTGGACCGCGTGTTCGGGCCGGGCTTCGACGCGCTGACCCGCACGGTCGCGCACGACGTGCACTTCGCGCTCGATCTGCCGGACTCGCTCGCGATGGAGCGCTTCTACGGCGAGGAGGCCTCCACCAACAAGGCGGACGTGCAGCCCATCCACTACTTCGCGGGCACGACCCAGCTCTTCCTGCAGGACCTGCGCGTGCGCCCCGGCGGCGTCGTGCGCAACGACCCGATCACGATGCGCATCGAGTACACCGACGCGATCACGGGCGAGCCCGAGGTCCAGGAGCTGCGCACCACGGTCGGCGCGCTGCTCGACGGCGACCCCCACAACCTGCGCAAGGGCCAGGCGCTGATGGCCTTCTCGGACATCGTGCTGGCGCAGTCCATGGGCGGTGGCGGCTGCGGCGCTCCGCTCCAGGCGTACCGTCAGCGCAGCGGCGCGGTCCCCGGCGACGCCGAGATCACCTACGTCAACAGCCTGGTCGGCGACCTCTGCCACGTGGAGATGACGACCGTGGTGACCCGCGGCGTGCAGCTCAAGCTCAAGCTCGACAGCGACCAGCCGATCGCCAGCGTCGACCTGCGCTGCGGCGGCCAGCACACCACCCAACGCCTGACGGCCGCGGACCAGATCGCGCGCTTCGAGGACATCACGCCCGGGATGTGTACGGTCGAGCTGCAGGGCAACCTGCCGATGACGGCGGAGGTCGAGGTCCCCGAGAGCGGCGGCGACCTGCGCTGCATGGTGCGCGGCGGCCGGGTGTCCTGCACCTGACGGGCTAGGATGGAGCATGGCGATCGCGCTCCCTCCATCGCTGGACAAGGACCGCGACGCGTTCACGCTGGCGGCCCGGCTGGCGGCCGCCCTGGACACGGCCGGTGTGCCCTACGCCATCGGCGGCGCCATCGCGTACGGCATCTGGGCGATCCCCGAGGCACCCACGATGTCGACTCGGCTCGACGGCCCCCTGGGATCGGCGACCTACCTGTCCGCGGAGGCGACCGCGGTGTTCAAGCGACCTTCTTCCGTCCCAAGGACCTCGTGGATCTGGAGAAGCTCGTGGCGGTGCAGGGCGGCGACCTCGACGTCGCCTACGTCCGTCGTTGGCTCGTCGAGATGATGGGCGAGGACGACATCCGCGTGCGCGAGTGGGACCGGATCCTCGCGGACCACACGGGCGGCCGTCGAGGGAAGTAGGCTGCGCGCATGTGGTTCGTCGCCGTCGCGATGGCGCAGTCCGAGACCCTCGACGACGAGGACCCCGCCCTCCACACGGCGTTGTTGTGGCAGGGCTTCCGCCACGACTGGGAGCGCCACGCCGCCGTCGGTCTGCACGTGCCGCACCGCGTGGGTCGGTTCGAGAGCCGGATCGGTCCCGCGGTGCACACCCGGACGGCGGACGGCTGGCGGACCGAGGCGCCGTTCCGGTTCGCGCAGAGCACCGGCGTGGACGGCGACTGGATGTTCCCCGAGGGCTACGTCGGCCGCGTCTCGTCGCCCGATCTGCGCGTCACCACCGGCGTCGTCACGCTGCGGACCGACGCGAGCCGCGTCCAGGGCGACCACCCCCGCGCGCTCGAGCGCTTCCACGAGGTGCTGTCGATCCCGAAGGGTCCGGAGCCCGTGGAGGCGGCGACCGTGCTCCAGGGGCTCTCGTTCCGCTCGTGGTGCGTCGAGGACGAGACGGCGTGCCACTCGGACGGGCTGTGGCCGTACCGGTTCGAGGTCGACCTGCAGCCCTGCGAGGACCTCGGCGACACGCTGGCCTGCCCGGTGGAGGTCGAGGTCGGGCGCGCCTGGACGCCCGCGCGCGGCGGGATCCGCGGCATCGAGGAGAAGCCCCTCGAGCCGACCATGGGCCTCGAGATCGAGGTCGGCTGGGCGCTGCTCACCGCCTCTCCCGGCGCCCTGCTGGCGCTGCCCTGGCACTACGAGAACGCGCTCCCATCGACGCGCGCGATGACGCTCACCCCCCAGATCGCACGGATCGCCGGCCTGCCGACGGGCTTCCCCGCCGCCGCGGTGGCGTTCACGGGGCTCGCGTTCGAGCTGTTCCCGCCGTCGGGGCGGAGCTCGCGCCAGGAGCGTGGGCGGTACATCGGTGGGTGGAGCGCGCGCCTCGAGGTGGCGGACTGGGACGCGGACACCGGCACGGTGGCGCTCTCGCACGCGGGCGGCCTGTGGCTCCCCCGCACGGTGCGCCGCAGCGCCGTCTCGATCGACGTCGGCGCCACGCTGCTGCTCCTCGCCCACCCCGAGGCGAGGGTCGATCCGCCCGTGACGGTCAGGGGTGCGCTGTGCTCCCCATCGCACGATGCGCCGTGGTTCAGCGCCTGGAACCGCTGCGAGGCGCTGATCGGCGAGGGGGAGCGCACGGAGCAGGAGGTGCGGGTGACCGTGCCTCCCGAACCCTGACGAGCGTCAGGGCACCTGGCCGAGGTGCACGTAGATCAGGCCCACACCCGCCTGGCCCGCGAGCGTGTAGTCGTAGCCCCGCGCGTCGATGAGCACGTCCTCGAGCCCGTCGCCGTCGATGTCGCCGGCGGACGCGACCCGCCCACCGTAGTCGACACTCGCGTACCCGTAGTGCGGCCATCCGATCGGCTGCGCCGCCACGTCGGACTCGTGCTGCCAGGCTGCCGTGGCGCGAGGACCTTCGGGCGAGCCCAGGAACAGCAGGGCCGCGCCCTCCTGGATCTCGGGGTGCGTGGTGTTGGGGGCGCCGACCAGGACGTCCTCGAAGCCGTCGCCGTTCACGTCCGCCGTGGCCAGCGCTGCGCCGAAGGCCGAGTCTCCGTAGCCGTCGGTGAGGGTGATCGGATCACCCCATGGCCCGAGCGGTGTGCCCGACCAGAGCTGGACAGCGCCTCGTCCGGTCGACGCCACCACGTCGTCGTACCCGTCGCCATCGACGTCGCCGATCGCGACCGCCTTCCCGAGCTCCTCGTCCGTCGATCCGACCGCGCTCCAGAGCGGCACGTGGCTCAGGCCCGAGGCAGCGCCCAGGAAGAGCGACACCCGACCGAGCCCGTCGCCGTCGATGGAGCTCCACACGCGCTCGCCCACGACCAGGTCGCCGTAGCCGTCGCCGTTCACGTCACCTGTGGCGATGACGGGTGGGTCGTCGCTCTGGAGGCTCGTCGCGGTCCAATCGGCCACCGTGGACGGGCCGTTCGGGCCGCCCGAGAAGAGCTCCAGGCTCCCCGAGGGTGCGATCCAACAGCCGACCAGCACCTCGTCGTACCCGTCGCCGTCCACGTCGCCGCCTCCGTCGACCCGGGTGCACCCGAACCCGCCGTCGTACGACCACGCCGCCGGAGAGACCGGCCCCCCGGGACCGCCCAGGTGCACCAGCGCCCGCGAGTTGGCCCCACCCGACCCGATCGCCGCCACGTCGTCGTACCCATCGCCGTTCACGTCACCGACGCCGTCGACCGACCACCCGAGTCGCGCGTCGCTCGCTCCGAACGCTCCCCAGGCGGGCACGACCGACAGCCCCGTGGGCCCGCCGAGGTACACGACCGCGGCGCCGTCGTCGCCACCCGGTTGGGTCTCGGCGAACGGCGCGCCCACGACCACGTCGTCGTACCCGTCGCCGTTCACGTCCCCGGCACCCGCCAGCGAGTAGCCGAAGGCCACGTCCACTCCGGGCGCGGACAGGACGGTCGGGGCCGACAGCGGCGAGCCCTCGCACACGTCGCCGAGCCCGTCCCCGTCGGCGTCCGCCTGACCCGGGTCCGCGTCGCTCGGGCAGAGGTCGCAGGCGTCGGGCACCCCGTCCGCATCGACGTCGAGCAGGTCGTCGCCCGCGAGGCAGACGTCCACGCCGTCGTCCACCCCGTCGCCGTCCGTGTCCGCCGACGTCGGGTCGTGGTGCGGGTTGGCCAGCTCGAAGAGATCGGAGAGGCCGTCGCCGTCGGTGTCCGTGGAGGTCGGATCGGTCCCGAGGAGCCCCTCGGTGGCGTCGAGCAGCCCGTCCCCGTCCCAGTCCAGGTACGGATCCACGGCCACCACCGGCGAGGCGACCGAACCTGCGCCCCCGCGCCGGATCGCCGCCTGGACCACGTACTGCCCGTCCGCCAGGACCAGGGCGGGGACGTTCGCCGTCAGGGTCGCCACGCCGTCCGCGCCCGCGATCGCCGTCCCCAGTCGGGCCGCCGGTGCCCCGAGGTCGAGGCAGAGCCCGCCGAGGTGGAGCGGGCACGGGCCTGCCCCGCCGGTCCCCTCAGCGGCCCAGAACTCGACCTGCTCGCCGACGCCCACCCCAGACGCCACGAGATCGACGGTGCCGCTGTGGACCACCGTCCCGCCGATCGCGAGCTCGGGCGTGTCGCACGCGTCGCCCACCCCATCGCCGTCGAGGTCGCCCTGGGTGGGGTCGGGCCGGCCCGGACAGAGGTCGAGCAGGTCGGGGAACCCATCCGCGTCCGTGTCGGCCAGCGGACGCCCGTCGTAGAGCTCGATCGCCAGCGTGCCGTTCGGGTAGGTGCCGTACGGGATCAGCACGTCGTCGTACCCGTCGCCGTTCACGTCGCCCGCCGTCGAGACCGCCGGCCGGTAGGTCTCTCGCGTCAGCGCGGCGACCGCCATCGGGCCCGACGCCGATCCCAGGTAGACCGCGCCGAACGTGTTCGACCCCACGACCAGATCGTCGTCGCCGTCCCCATCCACGTCGCCGGCACACGCGACGCTCTGCCCGAAGTCCCAATCGGCGACGGGTGTCAGGGTCCAGATCGGGTCGACGGACAACCCGGAGGGGGAGCCTCGATGGATCTCGACGACGCCGAGGTCGTAGGCCTCCGATCCGATGGCCAGGTCGTCGAAGCCGTCGCCGTCGAGGTCACCCAGCGCGAGCGCCCCACCGAAGCCGAACGTCGCTCGCTGCGGGTCGCCCTCCCACGTCATCGCCGGGACCACCGAGAGCCCGGTCGGCGAGCCCAGATAGACCCGAACCGCTCCAGGGCCGCCGTGGAGACCCAGCACCACGTCGTCGTAGCCGTCACCGTCGACGTCACCCGGACCGCCGGTCACCCGTCCGAGCCAGTCCATGCTCGAGCCCGTGATCGTCCAATCGGGAAGGGCCGCGAGTCCGCCCGGGCCGCCCCGGTACAACCCCAGGGAGTCGTTCGCGCCGCTGATGAGGACGTCGTCGTACCCGTCACCGTCCACGTCCCCGGCCGCAGCCAGATGTCGCCCGACGTAGGCGCTCACGGCGTTCCCCTCGAGGGTCCAGGCCGGGGCGGCGGAGAGCCCCGCCGGCCCCCCGCGGTACAGCCACACGATTCCCTCGTTGGACTCGCCGTAGAGGCTGGCGCCGTAGGCGCTGACGAGCACGTCGTCGTACCCGTCGGCGTCCACGTCCCCCGCCGCCGACACCTTCCCCACCCGCTCGTCCGCCACGGAGCCCGTGATCGACCACGCGGGTGCCGAGGACAAGCCCGTCGCCGAGCCGAGGTGGAGGACCGCGGACCCTGCGTTCGACGCCGGGACGTCGGAGGTGGGATCGCCGAGCAGCACGTCGTCGTACCCGTCGCCGTTCACGTCGCCGGCGGGCTTCGAGATCCAGGCGCCGGACGTGCTCCAGTCGGGGACGGTGACCAGCCTGGCCTGCAGGTCGGGGCGGGCGGCGCCATCCGACGACGTCACGGGCGCGCAGCCGATGAGGCACAGCGCGGCCAGGGTACGGGCGATGCGAGGGGACATCCTGCCTCCGAGGGGCTAGGGCACCTGACCGAGGTGCACGTAGATCAGGCCCACGCCCGCCTGGCCCGCGAGCGTGTACTCGTAGCCGCGCGCGTCGATGAGCACGTCCTCGAGCCCGTCGCCGTCGATGTCTCCGGCGGAGGCGACCACCCCACCGTAGTCGACGCGCTCGACCCCGTACGAAGGCCACGCCGCCGGCTGGGCCGCCACGTTGGACTCGTGCTGCCAGGCGGCCGTCGGGCGGGGGCCGTCGGGCGACCCCAGGTACACCAGGGTCGCGCCCTCCTCCCGCTGCGGGTGCGAGGTCGCCGGCGCGCCGACCACGACGTCGTCGTAGCCGTCGCCGTTCACGTCCGCGGTGTCCAGCGAGAACCCGAAGTCGGAGCCGTCGTATCCGTCCGAGAGGAGCACCGGGTCGGCCCGAACGCCCAGGGGCGTGCCGAACCAGAGCTGGACCGAGGCCGGCATCGACCTGGAGGTGTACGGGACGGAGCCCGCCAGCACGTCGCCGTACCCATCGCCGTCCACGTCGCCGATCGCGACCGCGGTGCCGAGCGCGTCGTAGGGCGATCCGACCGCACGCCACACAGGCTCCGCGCCGAGCCCCGCGGGGGAGCCCAGGAACAGCGACACGCGGCCCCGGTGATCGTCGACGGAGGGCTCGGCCCAGCCGATCTCTCCGACGAGCAGGTCACCGTAGCCGTCGCCGTTCACGTCGCCGGCGCTGAACGTGGGCTGGTCGATGTACGACGACCCCGACCAGGTCCAGCTCGGGGTCGCCGAGGGGCCAGCCGGGCCGCCGGGGAAGAGCGCCAACGTCCCCTGCGTAGAATCCCTGCAGCCGACCAGCACCTCGTCGTACCCGTCGCCGTCCACGTCGCCGCCGCCGCCGATCCGTCGACACTCGAACCCACCGTAGTACGACCACGCCGCCGCAGAGACCGGCCCCCCGGGACCGCCCAGGTACACCAGCGCCCGCGCGTAGGCCCCACCCGACCCGATCGCCGCCACGTCGTCGTACCCGTCGCCGTTCACGTCACCGACGCCGTCGACCGACCACCCGAGCGACGCGTAGCGGTCTCCCAACGTCCCCCAGGCGGGCACGACCGACAGCCCCGACGGACCGCCGAGGTACACGACCGCCGCGCCCTCGTGATCTCCCGGCTGGGTCTCGGTCGCCGGGGCCCCGACGATCACGTCGTCGTACCCGTCGCCGTTCACGTCCCCTGCACCCGCCAGCGAGTGGCCGAAGGCGACGTCCAGTCCGGGCGCGGACAGGAGGGTCGGGGCCGACAGCGGCGAGCCCTCACACACGTCGCCGAGCCCGTCCCCGTCGGCGTCCGCCTGCCCCGGGTCCGCGTCGCTCGGGCAGGCGTCGCAGGCGTCGGGCACCCCGTCCGCGTCGACGTCGAGCAGGTCGTCGCCCGCCAGGCAGACGTCCACGCCGTCGTCCACCCCGTCGCCGTCGCTGTCCGCCGACGTCGGGTCCAGGTGGGAGGTCCCGAATTCGTCGAGGTCCGAGAGGCCATCGCCGTCCGTGTCCGCCGACGTCGGGTCGGTCCCGAGGAGGCCCTCGGTGGCGTCGAGCAGCCCGTCCCCGTCCCAGTCGAGGTACGGATCCACCGCCACCACCGGCGAGCGGACGGAGCCCGAACCCCCAGCGCCGCGCCGGATCGCCGCCTGGACGACGTACGCACCGTCCGCCACCACCAGGCCCGGCACGCTCGCGGTCAACGTCGCCACGCCGTCCGACCCCGCGATCGCGGACCCGACCGGTGCCGCCGAAGCCCCGAGGTCGAGGCAGAGACCACCGAGGTTGGGGGGGCACGGTCCCGCTCCGCCCGCGCCGACCGCCGCCCAGAACTCGACCTGCTCGCCGACGCCCACCCCCGAGGCCACGAGATCGACGGTGCCACCGTGGACCACCGTCCCGCCGATCGCGAGCTCTGGCGCGTCGCAGACGTCGCCCGTCCCGTCGTCGTCGAGATCCCGCTGGTCGGGATTCGACCGTCCCGGGCACACGTCGATCACGTCCGGGATACCGTCCGCGTCCAGATCCGACAGGGGACGTCCTTCGAAGACCTCCGGGGACTCCATGCCACCCAGGTAGGTGCCGTACGGGATCAGCACGTCGGCGTACCCGTCGCCGTTCACGTCACCGGCCGACGCGACGTCGGGCACCTCGGTCTCCCGAGTGAGCGCGGGAGTGGAGATGGGACCCATCGCCGAGCCCAGGTAGACCGCCCCGAAGTGGAACGACCCGATCACCAGATCGTCGTCCCCGTCCCCGTCCACGTCGCCGGCACACGCCATGTGGAACGCGAAGGACCAGTCGTCTGGCTCGGGGTACAGGGTCCAGGTCGGCTGTGGCGAGAGCCCGGCGGCCGCTCCCCGGTGGACCTCGACGAAGCCGGCGTCCTGGTTCGGCGACCCGATGGCGAGGTCGTCGATACCGTCACCGTCGAGGTCGCCCACCGCCAGGGAGTACCCGAAGCCGGTCCCTTCGCCACCCTCCCACGTCAGCACCGGGAGGGCCGGCAGCCCGGTGGGCGAGCCCATGTAGACCCGAACGGCCCGGTCTCCGCTCTGGAGGCCGAGGACGACATCGTCGTAGCCATCCCCATCGAAGTCGCTCGGCTCGCCAACGACCATCCCGAGCCGATCCGTACCCTGGCCGGTGATCGTCCAGTCAGGGACCGCCGGGAGTCCCCCGGGACCGCCACGGTACAGGCCGAGCGCGTCGCCCGGGCCGCTGATGAGGACGTCGTCGTACCCGTCGCCGTCCACGTCACCGGCCGCAGCCAGGTACAGGCCGAGCCCGGCGTACGCGGCGTTGCCCTCGAGGGTCCAGGCGGGGGCAGCGGAGAGCCCGGCCGGCCCCCCGCGGTACAGCCACACGATCCCCTCGTTGTACTCGCCGTAGAGGCTGGCTCCGTGGGCGCTCACCAGCACGTCGTCGTACCCGTCGCCGTCCACATCACCCGCCGACGAGACCTGGCCGAGCCACTCTTCCAACCCGGAGCCCGTGATCGACCACGCCGGTGCCGAGGACAGACCCGCCGCCGATCCGAGGTAGAGGACCGCAGACCCCGCGTTCGACGCCGGGACGTCGGAGGTGGGATCGCCGAGCAGCACGTCGTCGTACCCGTCCCCGTTCACGTCGCCGGCGGGCTTCGAGATCCAGGCGCCGGGCGTGCTCCAGTCGGGGACGGTGACCAGCCTGGCCTGCTGGTCGGGGGAGCGGGTGGCGCCATCCGACGACGTCACGGGCGCGCAGCCGACGAGGCACAGCGCGGCCAGGGGTTGGGCGATGCGGGGGGACATCCTGCCTCCGAGCCCCGAGGATAGGACGCCGACCACCGACCGTCGCCGCGATCCGACCGGCGAGACCAACTTGGGACAATTGTCCCAGCTAGCGGTAGCGCTCGACCAGGGCCTGGACGGTGGGGACCAGGGGCGGCAGGTGCGCCCAGGGGTCCCCGTCGCGGCCGAGCCCCGCGCGGATCGGGAGCTCGGGGTGCCGCTCGCGGACGTGGTCGACGAACACACCGCCCATGCGGCCCATGCGCTCGAGGTTGTCGACGACGCAGCGCCCGATGCCCTCCGCGAGGTCCTCGCCCTCCGCGGACAAGCGCTCCAGCACCTCCTCCACGCGCGTCGCGAGCGCGGGGTCGTCCACGGTCAGCGCCAGCTCCGGGGTGCCGCGGTCGTCCATCAGGTTGCGGATGCGCTCGTCCATCGTGATGCCCGCCGACGGCACCCGCCCCGCCATCGAGCACACGATCGCGTGGTACCGCGAGGACAGCAGCACGGACGCCCGGCGCAGCACGCTCACCATCTCGTACATGTCGTGCTCGTCGGACACGATCACCGGCGCGCCGATCCGCTCCGAGAGCCCCTCGCAGGCGCCGCGGTCCAGCGCCTCCATGCCGACGATCACCGGGAAGACGGCGCGACGGGACGCGAACGCCCGGTACCCCTTCGCGATGGCGTCGAGGTACGTCTTCTGCCGCCGATCGACCTCGTCGCCCGAGGCGTGGAAGTAGACCGAGCTGTAGTGCGCCTGGTCGTACGCCCCGGTCGCGAGCCGCGCGACGGCCTTCGCGACGCTCGGCTTCACCGGCCACCAGAACGGGTGGATCGGGCAGAGCACCACCACCGGCGTGCGTCCGTCCCAGCCGAGCGAGCGCAGCAGGGTCTCGCCGACCTCGGGGGCCGCGGGCTCGAAGGTCCAGGCCGTGTCCGTGCCGCTCTCCGTCGGGACCCCGAGCGCCTCGAGCACGTCGCGGCTCTGCTCGTTGCGGCACAGGATCAGCGCGTCCCGGCAGGTCCGGCGCACGAGCCGCTCGAGCCCCGGGTCCATCCCGCCCGCCTCGCCGCCGTAGCCCACCGCCAGCTTGTTCTCGGCCACGGCGCAGCCCAGCGCGCCCACCATGAACGTCGAGAGCGCGTTCGCGAACTTCGACTTGAACATGCTGCCTTCGCACGCGATCACGCCGTGCACGTCGTGCACCGTGTCGGCCACGAAGCGCGGGTAGATCTGCGGCAGCTGGAGCTGCGTGGTCCGCCGGAAGTACCCGCGGGTGCGCTTGGGATCGAGGGTCGTGATCGACAGCTCGCACCAGCGGTCGGTCAGCAGGTGGCGGATCTGGCGGATCATCTCCTCGACCCGCACGTCGGCCCCGGTGTTGCGGGTGCCCGCGTAGCCCGCGAACCAGAGCTTGAGCGGCTCGCCGGGCCGCCAGCGCGCACCGGGCTCCACCGCGTAGCGCGCGGCCGAGAGCTCGATGGTCGCCGCCATCGACGCCATCAGCGCCGCGTCGGTGTCGAGCGCGTCGCGCACCTGGGTCGCCGCCTTCTTCGCGCGGTCCCACCAGGCCCGCAGCGGACGTTCCTCCTCGACCGCCTGCGCCTCCACGAGCTCCCCGTCCGTCGCGACCACGCATCCCCCAATAGACTGACATGTCAGTCTAACGCGACCTCAGGAGAGCGGAGCCGGAAGCGCCTCCCCACGCAAGAACGACCGGAGGTCCTGGTACAGCACGCCGGCCGGCAGCGCGGGCGCCAGCGTGTCCGAGCTCAGCACCACGCGCGGGTGGTGGTCGTCGATGGCCGCGAAGCCTCGCACCTCCCGCGCGACGGTCTCGGGCGCGTCCATCCGCCAGGCCACCTGGACGTAGGCCCGCCGGTCTCCACGCTCCGCGACGAAGTCGATCTCCCACTCGTCGCGGCCCGACGCGGCACTCCTGCCTGCCGACACCCGGTACCCCCGCCGGCGGAGCTCCAGGAACACCAGGTTCTCGGCCACCGCGTTCGGGGGCGCCTGTCGGCCGAGCAGGGCCACGAACAGCCCGGTGTCGCCGAGGTAGTACTTCGCGCCCACCTCGAGGTGGCGCTTGGCGCCAAAGTCCCAGCGCGGCACGCGGTGCGCGAGGAACGCCGCGACCAGATGGTCCAGGTAGCCCTGCACGGTGTCGACCGTGACCGACAGCCGCTGCGACTTGAGGAAGCGCGCGATCGATGACGGGCTCAGCGGCGTCCCGACCGTCTCCGCCAGGTAGCGCGCGAGCCGCTGTAGCAGGGCCACGTTGCGGATGTGGAAGCGGGCGACCACGTCCTTGAGCAGGATCGAGTCGAACACCCCCTCGAGGTAGGGCCCGACGAGCTCGGGGCGCCAGTCGAGGACGGCCAGCCCGGGCATCCCACCCCAGGCGAGGAACGCGTCGTACGCACCCGCGCGCTCGGCCGGCCAGAAGGCCTCGAACTCCGCCAGCCCGAGTGGCCACACGGGGATCTCGACGTACCGACCGGTGAGGTGCGTCGCCAGCTCGGTCGACAGCAGGTCCGCGTTGGAGCCGGTGAGCCACACCTCCCAGCCCTGGTTGAGCAGCGAGGGCGCCAGCCGCTCCCACGCCTCCACCATCTGGACCTCGTCGATCAGCACGGCGCCCGGCTCCCGCTCGCGCAGGGCGGCGTGGAGCGCCCCGGCCGGGCGGAGCCCGTCGTTGTCCAGGAGCTCCATGTCGAACAACAGCACGCGGTCCCGAGGGAGTCCGGCCGCGACGAGGGCGTCCGCAGTCTGGCGGAGCAGCACGCTCTTCCCGCTCCGTCGGATGCCCGTGAACACCTTGATCACGGGACGCCGGATCCAGCTTCGGACATACTCGGCATAGATGGGTCGCTGGCGCATGATTTCGAATATAGTCGAATCTGTCCGCCGATGGGGCTCGTCTCGAATCTCCCGATATCGGCCAGACGCGACCCATCGGTACCATGTTCAGGACGCCACCGTCGTCCTCAGCCACCTTCTTCACTTTTCGGTGGACAGGATCGAGGGGGGGGGGGGGTAGACAGGGTCCATGTCCACGCTGCCACCTGGCCGGTTCATCCCTCGCGATCGCGTCCATGCGCTCGCGGACGCCGTCGACGTCGATCCGGGGGCCCATCGCCAGGCGATCCTGCGCATCCGGCGAAAGCACGCGCGGCTCATGCGGTACGTCGACGCCGCGGAGCTCGGACGAGACGACGTCCGGGACCTCTGCCGCTACCTCGTCGCGGTCGCGGTCCGGGTCCTCGAGTCCGAGGGACGTCTCCGCGCACCGTCCCGCCACGACCTGACGGCGGCCGAGGACCGTGTCCGTCCGCTGGTGGGCGACGTGCTCCCCCTCCGGCCCGGAGCCACCGACGCCGCCCGAGCGGTCGCCCGCGCACAACCGCACCTCCTCGACGAGGCGCTCGACGCCCTGTTCGAGTGGCCCGGAGCGTCCGTCGCGGACGACGCCGAGAAGGTCTGCGTCTACCTCGTGTTGTGGGTCGTCGTCGAGGCGCTCGACGCCTGCTGGACCCCTCCCGCGCGGTTCGTGGGCGACGCGACCTATGTCCGCGTCCACGTCCCGGCGCCACCCGTCTTCCCAGATCCCATCCCCGACTCACAGGAGGTCTCCCATGTCGTGTAGCAAGATCCTCAACCCCCGCGGTGACGTCATCGCCGTCTATGGCACCGGCCTCCGGTACACCTGGCTCACACCCTGGATGGTCGCCCACGGCATCTCGGCGGCCGACGCGTTGATCAACCTGCAGAACGTCACCGGCAACTTCCAGTGCAAGCCCTGCTACCAGACCGCCGAGGTCCTGCAGCGGTACCCGGATACGCCCGCCGTCTTCCCCTCCGCCAGCTACACCAGCACCGAGGGGAACAACCACTTCCGCCAGTCCACCACGCTCACCGGCAAGTTCTGGGTCCGCTTCGGGGTCGCCGCCAACAACACCAGCGGCGCCACCCTCGGGAGCGCCGAGGTCGAGCTGCAGACCTCCGTCTCGCAGTGCGGACAGCAGATCGGCACCGGCATGGTCACCATCAACGCCGGCATGATCTCCGGGACGGACATCAACTACTTCACGATCACCGACTTCTCGCCTACGATCGGGCTGGACGAGATCATGGCGGCCTTCGTGGTGATGGACAACGAGTCGGACTACCTCGAGTACCAGCTGGTGTGCCGCTCGGCGAACGACCCGCGGGCGCCCAACGCGTGGCAGACCATGGAGACGGCGTGGGCGAACCCCGCTTCCGGGAACTCCAAGCGCAACACGGGTGCGCTGTCCGCTCCGGCCGGCGCCAACGTGAGCACCAACTTCCTGATCCAGATCGGCGTTGCGGTTCGGAAGAAGTCCGGGGCTGGCGGCAACCCGCGCGCCGAGATCCATGCCGTGGTGGCCCGAAGCAATGCCTGATCCCTCGGCGATGCGTCGTGCCTTCACGGGGCCCGGGTTCGAGGACGGCGAGATGCGAGCCACGATCGATCGATCCGCGATCGAACAGGCGTGGCGGCAGTTCGCCGCGAACAACCCAATCGATGATCCCTTCTGGAAGAACCCACCCTACGTGGGCGGCCGACCTCCGGCGAACGCCCGCGGCGAGGGGGAAAGCGCTGGATTCGGCTGGGGACCGATGTGGGATATCTTCCATCCCTCGAGCGACCTGCTCTTTCACAAGGCCGGCGCCTACCTGCAACGGATACCCATCGACGAGATCGACATCCCCATCGGCGATGGGGCAAGGCCCCACGACACACCTTTTTCGTCACACCCATGTATCGGCTTTCAGTCCATCGAGCCGCCACCCTATGACTACCACATCCATCCGATCACGAGGGGATGCTTCGAGGATCAGTTTCCTGGGCTGACGACCTGGCCCGACACCCCCTGCGCCGCTCCCTGCACCCAGGTTCGCTACGACCCCTCATGCGATCACTTTCCGAGCAGCAGCGAGAAGGCTTTCATCTCCTCGATCGTCCCGATCAGGCCCCTGCCCGCCTATGCTTGCGCGCAGAGAAGCATGATCGAGCTCACGTCCTCCAATGAGAATCCCAACTTCGTCGACTTCGTCCATGCCGCTGTGGCGTTACTCTTCGCCAACATCGACCTCATGGAGTGGAGCGCTTGCCAGCCTACCTACTGGTCATGGAAGTTCGAACCTCCGAACGGTCCCATCACCTCCGAATCCCCCCACGCTGGAGGTTTTGGCTACTCGCGAACCGACTACCTCGATTGTGTGATGTCGCTCTTCTCGGGATCGAAGACGATCTATCTGATCGAGAACTTTCCGCCACAGACCGACCCCAGTAGAGCCCCCACCGGTGGTACCACCAAGAAGAACGACCTACGTCCGTGGGATCACCCTGGTGTGGTCATTCCCCAGCACCCATGGCTGAACCGCCTCCGGAAATTCAGGCAGGGAGGTGAGGTCGGGATGTGCGCCATGACCGACCTTGCAGGTACCATCCTGCACGAGCTGTTGCATCTTTGTGATCCCGGACCGCTGGAGCGAGATCCATCAGTTCAAGACGACAATCTCCAACCGCACGTGGCGTTCGACTGTCACGCGGATGACCTGCAGGACTTTCTCGTCGGCGAGACCTGCTGCTGGAACATCCAGAACATGGCCGCCAACAACCTGACCTACGCACTCGCAGAGCGCTTACCGTGCATGGCAGGGACGTGTCAGCGCACTGATCGCTTCGCCGGCAGCCATTACTACAAGGGGCATGCCAGGACAGCCACCCACGATCTCTCGACGAGTCGGCCGCCATGATTGCGTTTCTCCTCGCATGCAACGGGTGTGGCGGCGACACGAGCCACACCGCCACGAGCCAGACGAGCGACACCGCCGCGAGCAGCACGGGGGACACGGCCGGCCACCACTCCGACGACACTGGACCCTGCGGAGCCGTCGTCGCGCCGGAGGGCGATGTGTGTTGGGCCAACACCGACATCGCGGGAACACGTATCGAGGAGACCTGCGAGCAGGACGCAGACCATCCTTTCCGGTGCCTCGTGGACGGCACGATGCAGGACATCTGCCCGGCGATGCTCGGCCTCGACGCTGCAGCCCCCTGCCCGGAGATCGATGGTTTTCGCGCGGCCGGATTCGTCGACACCGGACGTTGCGCATTGGCCGACGGGAGACAGGTCACGGTGCTCACCCATGGTCCACCCCTGGTGTCCATGCCCGATCCCTTCTGGCTCGTCTACGCGGCTGAGGCCGTCTTCGATGATGCCACGGGGGCTCCGATCTGGCTCCGGGCCTACGACACCGACTGGGAGCACTACTACTCCAGTCCAGATGACTACTGGTTCTGCTGCAGCACTACGCGCACATGGGATGCGGTCTGGGGCGACTACGTATTCGTCGACTGCGCCTGGCCCGGCTCCCCCTGATGAGCTGCTGGCCTGGACCCTGGACGCCCGCCGCCTCACCGTCATCGACGGGCCGAGAGAGTGGACGTGGGACGAGGCGGTGACGTGGCCCTGACCCACCGGCACCGCGGCCAGTCCTCGGTGGACTGCCCGTCCGCCCCCTCCACGAGTCGATCGACATGATCGCGTTCTCCTCGCATGCAACGGGTATGGCGGTGACACGAGTCACACCACCACGAGCACGGGCGACACGCCGCAAGCAGCACCGGGGAGACGGCCGGCCACCACTCCGACGACACTGGACTCACGCTCGAGCGCACAGAGACGTCTGCCCCAGTCACGCCGCCCTCGCGCACCTTGGGGTGCTCCCGCCTCATGGCGACCCGACCGCCGCCAGGACGGTGCAACCAACACACGCCGATCACACCCCTGTTCCTCATGGAGCCGCGGCGTCGTGTTCTCCTGTCATACAGCAAATCACAACGATGAACTACCTCCCACGGCACGTGTGGTAGGCGGGACCATGGACGCAGACCTTCCTCTTGTGTGGTTTCTGGATCCGCCTGGGGAGACGCGGTGGCTCGGTTCCTTCCCGGGGCCCGACGACCCTGCCGCTCCGTCGTCCAGTCTGATCCTCCGCTTCGACCGCCCGGTCGACGCCGACGAGATCCTCGCCGCCGCCACCCTCGATCCACCTGTGCCCCTTCGGCTGGCCACCCCCGAGGAGCGGGCTGCGATCCTCGACTTCGAGCGCCATCGCTTCGGCGGATGGCCGGGCGGCTTTCCTGTGGTCCTCCAGCCGACCGAATCCCTCCCGGAGGGGATGGTGACCGTCACACTGGCCGCGACCGACCACGCGCCAGCGGCTCGAAGCACGTTCGACGTCCATGGTCCGCCCACGCTCGTCGAGGCCACCTGCTGCGGTCCCGGGGGACTGTACGACTACGTCCACTTCACGTTCGACCAGGACATCGATCCGAGCCGGCTCGACCTCGACCGTTGGACGCTCGATCCGCCGACGGCGGACGTCATGCTCCTCGACGAGGCCGCTGGCGGCGTCATCCTGTTGGGCTGGTTCGAGCCCGGCACCACGACGATCACGATCCCCGCCGACCTGTCGGACACCAGCGGGCAGACACTCGGTCATCCCGTCGAGGTCGCCGTCGAGATCCCGAAGGCCAGTGGCCAGAAGTGGGTGGGGGCGCCGAGGACCGCCCTCGTCGGACCTGGCGATCCGACGCTCACCCTTCGGAGCGTGGGCCTCGATGACCTGTCCATCGAGATCCGCCACGGTCTCCGGGTGCTCCGCCGGGAGACGCAGCCAGATGCGGGCGGGCGGGTCCACGTCGACCTCGCGCCCTTCGTCGACGATCATCGAGCGCTCGTGGTCATCGCGCGGCCGGTGCCCGACGCCGTTCCGCCGGACCGGTGGTCGAAGCGGGGGACGACGACACGCACCCGGGTCAGGCCGTCCTCGATGGCGGTCACGCTCGTCCGCAAGGAAGGCGAGGACCTGGTCTGGGTCACCGACGAGGAGACCGGCGCGCCGCTCGAGCACGTCCGGGTCCGCGGGCGGGGGCGGGCCGCCACCGATGGGGACGGCGTCGCCCTCGTCCACGACGCCAGAGCGCGCGTGGTCCTGCGCCGCCCTGGGGAGCGGGTGGTCTTCCACGCACGCCCGGGTCCGAAGGGAGACCCGGTCGATGGCGTGGTCAGCACCGAGCCCAGGCTCCCTCCACCCCACGACGCTCCGCCCGGCCACGCGACGTTCGGCGTCCCCGAGCTCGTCGCTGGCGCGGACGCCACCCTCACCGTGGAGGGGGCGCCGCCGCACGCGGAGGTCGACGTCTGGGTCGAGGTCGAGCGCCCCGCGGGCGATGTCGGACCCCCGGTGGCACACGCAGCGGTCCTCGCCGACGACCAGGGCCGCGTCGTGCTCCCGATGACCTTCGCGGCGCCGAGCGCGGACACCTGGCTCCACGCATCGGCGACCTGGGGCGCGGACGGCTGGGCCCATGCGCGACTCCCGCTCCGCTCCATGACCGCGCCGCACCCACCCCACGAGGTCACCGTGCGGGTCGACGCGCCTTCGGAGCCAGGAGAGGCTCTCTGGGTGCTCTCGGACGGTCACCGCAGCCGGTACGGGCTCGTCCACCTCGATGGGCCTTCCACCACCCTCTCCTTCCCCACCGACGGCGCCGAGACCCCACGCGACGAGCTCGTCGTGATCAGCCGGGGCCACGTGACCGAGACGTCCTCGCCGACCGGCGTCCACCCCGCCGCGTCGATCACCCTCGAGCGCGACTCCAACACGGCGACGATCACGCTTCGACGCACCGACGGCTCGCCGCTGGCCAACGTCCTGTTTGGGGTCCAACAGGCCATGGGGGGACTGCCGGAGCCTCGGTGGCCCCAGCGATTGCTGGACGTCCAGTCGTCGGAGAGCGAGGAGCCGCCGCGGTGGACACGGGAGGTCACCACCCGGAGGGAGCGGGTTCGCTCGGTCCTCCCAACCCCGCCCGTTCGCACCCGTCGACCGTGGGTCTGGACCGGCGTCACCGACGCCGAGGGGCGAGCGACCGTGCCGCTGCCCTGGACCCTGGACCTCCTCCGCCTCACCGTCATCGAGGGGCCGAGAGAGTGGACGTGGGACGAGGCGGTGACGTCGCCGTAGCCCGCCCTCACGGTGCGGGGGGATCGCGCAGGCCGAGGTCCGTGACAGGGAGCCACGGGAAGCGCAGCTTCAGCTCGCGCAGGGCGGCGTCCCGCGCCTCCGCGTGACCGTCGAGGTGCTCCACGAGGGCGGTCGCCGCCCACCAGTCGGGCTCTGCGGGGAAGCGCTGGCTGCGCAGCAGCATCCGCGCCCGCTCCACCTCCCCCGACACCGCGAGGTGCGCCGCCATCTGGCAGGTCACCAGCGGATCGCCCGGGCGCTGGTGCTCGAGCATCGCGTCCCACGCGGGCGGGCGCTGGCCCGTCGCGAGGGAGACCGCCACCTGGCCCGGCACCCAGCGCGCGTCCACGCGCACCATCCGCCGCACGATGTCCTGCGGCAGGCGGGTGTGGCTCGCGCCCTCGTAGACCACCAGGCCGGCGACCAGCGGGTGGTCCGTGACCGCGCCCGGCACCTGCCGCGCGAGCTCCTCGGCGCGCTCGATCTTGCCGTTGCCCCCCGCGATGCGGACCTCGGACAGCAGCAGGTCCAGCGGCTCCGCACCGCCCTCCGCGCGGGGCAACATCGCGTCCGCCGGGCCGTAGAGCCCCTCGTCCAGCATGTCCAGCACCCGGGCCCAGGCGACGGCGGGGTCGCGCGGGTGCTCCTCGGCGATGCGCGCCGCCACCTCGGGCCTTCCGCGCGAGGTCTGCACCCGGTGCAGCAGCCCCCACACCACGCGGCAGTCGTCCGGCTGCGCGACCGCGAGCGACCCCGGCGGCATGGGCTCCCCCGCCGCGATCCGCGCCCGGTCCGCCTCGTCCAGCGCGGTCCACGCGTCCCAGGTCAGCGCCGCCTGCGCGAGCGGATCCTCGACGAGCTTCGCCACGAGGTCCTTGTCCACCCGGTCCGCACCCGCCCAGGCCATGCGCCGCTCGCCGAGCGCCAGGTGCGCCCCGCAGTGGTCGCCTGCGTACTGCGCGGCCGAGAGGTAGCGCGGGAGCGCCTCCTCGAGCAGCCCCGCCGCCCAGAGCGTGTCCGCGAGCTGGAGGTTCCGGTCGCGGACGATCGGGTTGCCCGGCTCCCCCAGCGCGAAGCCCGAGCTCACCGGACCGTCGAACCCGATGGTCGCGCGGGCGTCGATGGGGGCGCCCGTGGCGTTCGGCGTGCCCTTGGCGCGCTGCTCTTCCTGCTGGTACCGCTCGCGGGCCGCCGCCACCGTGACGCCGGTGCTGTCCGTCGGCTTCCACTGCTGCACCGTTCGGAACGCGACCGCGCCCGAGCTCGGGTCCACCGCCAGGTCCACCGCGAACAGCACGTCGTACCCCAGGGCGCCGACGAAGGCGGGATCGGGGTCCTCGATGCTCCGGTCCACCCGGATCCACGTGTCCGGCAGCGAGACCTCGCCGAGCCGCGTCCCCACGTCGTGGTACGGCAGGCCGCCGCGCTGCGTCGGGCTCGGGAGCTTCTCGGAGGGCGCGATGCGCGAGGCGAACAGGTCCGTCCGCAGGTGGAAGGTCCCGTCGGAGAGCGCGGGCCCCCAGCGCAGGGCGCCCGGCACCCGCAGCGTCAGCCCGTCCCCGTCGCGCTTGGACTGCCGCTCGGCGGCGATGGTCGGCCCCACGGCGTCGAGCAGGGCCTTCGCACCCCGGCTGGGCACGAAGCGAACCTGGCCCGCCGAGGGCAGCAGCGCCACCGCGAGCTCGGGGAGCGCCTGCACCCCCAGCACGAAGCCCGGCGCACCCTCGTCCACCCGCACCCGGACCGCGTCGAGCGTGACCCCGCCGATCGCGACCCGATCGAGCACGAGCCAGGCGCCGTCGTCGTCCTCGGTCGGCGACAGGCCGAGCGCGCGCACCGTCGCCGGGTCGACGCGACACGGGCCACCCGCGAGGTCGAGGACCGCGAGCACCGATCGGCTGTCCTCCCCCACGGGCACCGCCGCCAGCACGGACGGGAGGTAGCGGGTGGTCGGGCCGCGCAGCAGATCCACGTCGACCTGGGCCGCGTCGAGCCGAACCGCCTTCGCGCCGTCGCGGAACCAGGACGCGGGCTTGGCCGACGCGAGGGACAGCAGGGAGAGCAACGTCACCATGGGCGCGTACTCTACCTGCCGTTGGGACCGCGCGCGGTATCCTGCTGCGCTCATGGCCACGGACTGGTCGGACATGGCGAGGCGGTGGGCCACACGCGAGGGGCTCGACGCCGAGACCTCCGCCGCCGTCCGAAGGTTCGCCAGCGAGCAGCTCGGTACCGGGACCGTCGTGATCGATCCTGCGGGATGGGCCTCGGTGTCCGACGCCACCACCGCCGGCGTGTTCGACGAGCAGGCCGCCGCACCCCGCCAGCTCCAGGGCGATCATGGCGACCGCTACCTCGATCTCGGGCCGATCGGCGCGGGCGGCATGGGTGTGGTCCGGCGGGTGCGCGATCTCGCGCTCAACCGGGTCGTGGCGATGAAGGTGCTGCGCGACGACTGGGTCGGGCGGCCGGCGGCCGAGGCGCGCTTCCTGGCCGAGGCGCAGGCGACGGCCCAGCTCCAGCACCCCGGCGTCGTCTCGGTGCACGACGTGGGCAAGCTGCCCGACGGGCGCTGGTTCTTCACGATGGAGGAGGTCCGCGGCTCCACGCTGCGCGGGCTGCTCGCGGCCCCCGACCGCTCGACGCGCCGCCTGCTCGAGATCTGGCGGGACACCTGCGAGGCCGTGGCCTACGCGCACGCCCGCGGCGCCGTCCACCGCGACCTGAAGCCGGACAACGTGATCGTCGGGGCCTTCGGGGAGGTCGTGGTGCTCGACTGGGGGCTCGTCAAGACGCGGGACACCGTGGACGAGCCCATCGAGGCCACCTCCACGACCGAGGGGACGCGGGCGGGCGCGGTGCTCGGGACCCCGGCCTACATGGCGCCCGAGCAGCAGGAGGGGCGCGGGATCGGGCCAACGGCCGACGTGTGGGCGCTGGGCACGATCCTCGCGGAGATCCTGGGGGAGGACGGCGACCCCGAGCTGCTGGCCCTCGCGGCGCGCGCCCGGGAGCGGAACCCGGACCACCGGCCCAGGGACGCCTCGGAGCTCGTGGCGGGCATCGGGCGCTGGCTGGACGGCGACGAGCGGCGGCGGCGCGCGCTCGAGAAGGTGGCGCGGGCGGACGCGCTGCTGCCGGTCATGGAGGCCGCGCTGCAGCGCAAGCGGCACCTCGCGACCCGGGCGCGCGAGCTGCGCGAGGAGCTCCGCCCGTGGAGCCCCGTGTCCGAGAAGCGGGAGCTGTGGGCCGCGGAGGACGGTCAGCGCGAGGCGGCGCGTGCCCTCGAGGCGGCGGCGGTCGAGCGGCTCGAGCTCCTGGCGGCGGCGCGGCTCGACGACCCCGATCGCGCCGAGGCCACACGCCGCACGGCCGCGACCCACCAGTGGCTGCACCGGGTGGCGGAGGAGGACGGGGACGCGGAGACCGCGCGCCACCACGAGCTCCTCCTGCGGCACCAGGACGACGGCACCTGGGCCGACTGGCTCCAGGGCGACGGCCGGGTCACGCTGCACACCGACCCCAAGGGAGCCGCGGTACGGCTCTTCCGCTGGAACCACGTCGACCGGCGTCCGGAGCTGTCCTTCGTGCGCGAGCTCGGCCCGACGCCGCTGCTCGGGGTCCCCGTCCCCATGGGGAGCTGGGTGCTGCGCGTGGAGGCGCCGGGTCGCCGGCCGGTCGACGTGCCGATCCACGTGCGGCGGCGCGAGCACGTCGACGGCGTGCCCCCCGGGGCGTACCACGCGCGCCCGATCACGCTGCCGGAGGACCGGGAGCTCGGCGAGGACGACCTGTACGTCCCCGCGGGCTGGGCGCTCCTCGGAGGACGGCCGCACGCGCGCCCGCCCCGGCGCGTCTGGGTGGAGGCGTTCGTGATCCGGCGCTTCCCCGTGACCCAGCAGGAGTGGGTGGGCTGGCTCGACGCCCTGGTGCGCGCGGGCAAGCCCGAGGAGGCCGAGCAGCACCTGCCGCGCACCTCCAGCGGGCGCAGCTACTACGAGCGGGCGCTGGACGGCACCTTCCGCGTAGGGGCGGACGACGACGGCGACGTCTGGCTGCCGCGGCACCCGGTGGTCGGCGTGACGCTCGGCAGCGTGCGCGCGTACTGCGCATGGCTCGAAGAGCGGACGGGGAGGGTCTGGCGGCTGCCCTGGGAGGCCGAGTGGGAGAAGGCGGCCCGCGGGGTGGACGGGCGGCCCTGGGTCACCGGCGACCACCTCGACCCCACCTGGGCCAACGTGCGCGGGTGCACCGAGGAGATCGTGGTGAACGCGAAGGTCGACGACTTCCCCACCGACACGAGCCCCTACGGGGTGCGCGGCGCGACGGGCGGCGTCCACGAGCTGTGCAACGATCTGCACGTCGGGGAGGACCTGCGGCTGGACGGCGACGTTCCCCTGCTGCGCGCCGCCGACGAACAGCACTTCGTGGTGGTCCGCGGGGGATGTCGGACCTCGGCGGTCGCGGAGGCCCGAACGGACTGGCGCTCGCGCGTGGTGCCCACGCACCGCATCGACAAGGTGGGCTTCCGGCTGGCCCGCGGCTTCGACGAGCGCCCCGCCCCGCGCGGGCTCGCCTGGCGGCTCGGCGGCTGACTACACTCCTGCCGATGCTCCTCGGTCCCTACGAGCTCGATGAGGTGGTCGCCCGCGGCGGGATGGGGGAGGTCTGGGCCGCCGCCCACCGCGTCACCGGCGAGCGCGTCGCCATCAAGGTGCTCTCGGTCGTGCACCCGGCCCTCGCCCGCTCCCTGCAGCGCGAGATCCGCGTCGTCGCAGGCCTCGACCACCCCCGCGTGGTGCGCGTGCTCGACACCGGCGACGTCCCCGAGGGCTGGACCACCCCGCCGGGCGGCACGCCCTGGCTGGCGATGCCGTGGCTGGCCGGCGGCACGGCGGCGGACCGCCCCCCCGGCTCATGGCCGGAGCTGCGCGAGATCCTGGTCGGTGTCCTCTCGGCCCTGGCCCACGCCCACGCCCGCGGCGTGCTCCACCGCGACGTGAAGCCGGCGAACATCCTGTTCGACCAGGACGGCCTGCCCCTGCTCGCCGACTTCGGGATGACCGGAGGCCTGCAGCACGCCGACTCCCCGGAGCGGCCGGCGCGCGGTGGCACGCCGGGGTTCATGGCGCCCGAGCAGGCGCGCAATGCCTGGTTCCGCGAGGGCCCGGCGACCGATCTGTACGCGGTGGGCGTCACGGCCTGGGTGCTCGCCACGGGCCGCCTGCCGCCCCTCACCAGCGGGAGCTTGCCCCCCCTGGTGCCCACCTTCCCCCTGCCCGCCGAGCTCGAGGGGTGGATCCTCCGGTGCACGGAGCCCGATCCCCGCGACCGCTACGGTGCCGCTGCGGACGCCCTGTATGCGCTGCCAGAGGCAACGGTACCCGCCGAGGCCGAGGCGCCGATGGCGGTGGTGGGGAGCCTGCTGGACCTCGGCGGCGGCGCCACCTGGGCGCCCTCGATCGACGCACCGGTCCGCGAGCCCGCGCCGTTGTCGCACCCGCCGCCGCTCGGGGACGACGTGCCCGACGCCCCGACCGGGAGCTCGCACGGGCTGGGTGCGGCTCCTCTTCGCGTGCTCGCGTTGCGCGGCCGCGAGCCGGAGCGCGCCCGGCTGTGGGAGGAGCTGCGCGCGGTGACCGTGGGCGAGGTGCGTGTGGTGGTGCTCCGCGGCGGCGCGGGCACCGGCAAGTCGAGGCTCGCGCGGTGGGTCTGCGAGCAGGCCGCCGAGCAGGGCGCCGCCTGGCCCGTGAGGGTCCGCCACGGCGAGGGAGCGGGTGCGCTGGACCAGGCCCTCACGGACCTGCTGCGCCTGCGGGACGCGCCCCCCGAGCGAGAAGGCGAGCGGATCGCGGCCCTGGTCCCCGACTGCGCGAGCGACGTGCGAGCGCTGCGCTCCGGCACGCTGCCCACGGGTCAGCGCCACGAGGTGTTCCGAGCGGCGTTCGCGGAGCGGGCGGGTCGTCCGGTGGTCGTCTGGCTGGACGACGCGCACGAGGATCCGGAAGCTGCGGCGTTCGCGCGCCGCTGGCAGGTGGTCGGGGGTCCTCCCTCGCTGCTGGTGCTCACCGTCCGCGACGACCAACTCGCGGACCGACCCGAGGTCGCCGCACGCCTCGACGAGCTCGTCGCCACCACGCTCCACCTCGCGCCGCTCGACGACGCGACGCAGGCCGAGCTGGTGCGCCAGATCGCCCCGTGCGCGCCCGACGTCGTCGCGCAGATCGTGCGCCAGAGCCGCGGCAACCCGCTGTTCGTCGTCCAGGTGGTGCTGGACTGGATCACGCACGGTGAGCTCGACCCGACGGACGAGGGGTTCGCTCCGCGCAGCGGTGAGGGTGCCGTCCCCGACGACCTGCACGGCGTGTGGCGCCGCCGGGTGGAGGGGCTGCTGGGGGACGAGGCGCTGCGCCGGCCGCTGCTGGTGGCAGCGGCTCTCGGTCGGGAGGTGGTGCTGGAGGAGTGGGAGGCCGCCTGCACCGCACTCGGCGCCGCCGGCTCCCGCCTGGTGGACTCCCTGGTCGCTGAGGGCCTCGCCTCGCTCGAGGTCGAGCCGCCGCGCCTCGTCCTCGCCCACGGCCTGCTCCGCGAGGCGCTCCTGCCGCTGGTCACGCCGGACATCCACCGGGCCTGCGCTGCGGCGCTCCTGCACCCGTCCGTCGCCGATCGTGGTGCGTGGCACCTGCACGCGGCCGGCGACGTCGACGACGCGCTCCGCACCTCGGACGTAGCCGTGCTCTGGTGGGGCTCGCGCGACATGTCGCGGTTTCGCGCACTCCTCGCCCGCATGGAGGGGTGGACCGAGCTGCTCCCCGAGGGCGACGAGCGGCGTATCGAACCGAAACTCCAGCTCGCTCGCCTCCTCTACCTCGACGGCGACCCCTCGCTCGCGGCGCAGATCCACCAGATCCGCGGCTTCACGTCCCGCTGGCCGCACTCGGACCGGGTTGCGCGGATCCACCTGCAGCTCGAGGCGATGCTCGCGACCCTGGAGGGACGTACCGACGAGGTCCCCGCCCTGTTGGAGCGGGCACTCGACCACTGTGCCCTGGGCAAGGAGCGCCAGCGCGTCCTCGGTGACCTCCTGGTCCACCACGCCCAGAGGGGCCATTACCGCTGCGCGATGGAGGCCGGGGAGCGCGTCCTGCGGGTGCCCGACGGCGACCCGACGGTCACCACCTGGGTGCTCCTCAACCTCGCGGTCGCCCACCTGTCGACGGGCGGGTACGCGGAGGCCGAGGAGCTGCTCGCGAAGGCCGAGCGGAGCCTGCCGGCGACCGACTCGCCGCTCCAGCGGGCGCAGCTCCACTCCACTCGCGGCGCGCTCGCGCTCGAGCGGGGCGACCTCGCCGCAGCCCGCCGCTGCTACGAGGTGGCGGTGAGCGAGTGGTCCGCGATCGGCGTCAACGCGCACGCGGCCTCCGCGCTCGAGCTGATCAGCGTCCTCGCGGGGGAGAAGCCGGCGACGGCGACGCGCATCTTCGCGGACGACTCGCCGCACTCGGTCATGGTCGGCGTCCTGCGCGCAGCCGAGCTGCGGGACTGGGCCGAGGTCGAGCGCCTGGCGGGCAGGCCTTGCGTGCTCCCCTCGCTGCTCGAAGCGCGGATCTGGCGTCAGGCAGCAGAACGGGCCCGAGAGGCGGGCGCGTCGACGGCGGAAGCGGCGGCCGGGCGCTACGCCGACACCATCGACGCGCTGTGCGGGCCTACTCCGCCCAGACCTTGATCGTGCGGCCGATGTCCTCGAGCATGGCCTTGCACAGGTCGTAGTCGGGGTGGCGCGCCCAGACCCAGGCGTTGCCCATGTACCCGGACTCGACCGGCTGCGTGCGCGAGCCCGCGGGCGGCAGGTGCATGCGGATGATGAAGTCGCCGTACCGGCGCTGGATCTCCTCGACGCCGGAGTACCCGACGATGCGGCCGTCGCGGTTGGGGCGCAGGGCGACCATGCCGGCGCTGAACCGACGAGAGGGGCGCGGGTCCGCCTCCCCGTGGACGACGGCCTTGGCCCACTCGACGTACAGGTCGAACTCGTTGGCGGCGCAGTAGAGGTCCCACACGCGCACGCCCGGGGGACGGGCGCCGATCTCGGAGAAGAACAGCCCCTTGGGACCGTAGAACCACTCCATGTGCGTCGGCGTGGTGACGAGGCCGAGCGCGCTGACGACCTTGCGGCCGAACACCTTGAGGTCGGTGTACCCCGGGGCGTCCATCCGGTTCGTGATCATGACGATGGGCGAGCAGTCGCGCGTCCGCATCGCCTCGAGGACGTTCGGGTAGTAGTGGCAGATCTGCTCGTACACCACGCGGCCGTTGCAGGTCAGCGTGTCCCAGAAACCCTCGTGACCGGAGATGAACTCCTCGAGCATGACGGGGCGGCCGCGGCCCATGCCCGACTCGCGGGCGGCGCTGACGAGGCCGTTGAGGTCGTCCGCGCGCCAGGTCCCGGCGGCGCCGGCGGCGGCGAGCGGCTTGAGGATGATCGGGAAGCCCACCTTGCCCACGAAGGCCTTCGCCTCGTCGAGCGACTCGACCTCGGCGCTCTGCGCGCAGCGGATGCCGCGGGCCTGCAGGAACTGCTTCATCTTGTACTTGTCGCGCACGAGCGTCGTCTGCTCGACGGACAGCCCGGGGATGCCGCAGCGCTCGCGCGTCTCGGCGGCGGGCAGCATCAGCGCCTCGACCGTCGACTCGAGCTTGTGGACCCACGGGCCGCGCTTCTGGATGTTGCGCGTCGCCGCCGTCAGGGCCTCCACGCTGGCGGTCGAGGGGACCTGCTCGTAGCTGTACAGCCAGGACTGGAGCTCCGAGTCGTAGGCGTGCAGCGGCGCGGTGCCGATGCCGGACACGAGCGCTCCGACCGCCTTGAGGGCGCGGACGAACTCCCGCTGGTTTCCGGGGAAGGCGGGCTCGAGGAAGATGACGTGCATGGGCATACGGACCTCGTGGTGGGGAGCGGAGCCTATCGCGTTCGCGGGCGCGCGCGGGTGCAACCCGTGGCAGCGGACGGACGACCCCGCGCTGGAGGCGGTTCGACGCCCGGATGAGGGATCGCGACCCGCGAGCCGTGCCACCCGTGGCACAATCGCTGCCCTTGGAGCCTCATGTGGCGCGCAAGCGACGGAGTCTGATCAGCACTGCCCCCCCGGTCTCCGGTTCCCGCGTGGATCCCGAGGCCCCGACCGAGGTCGACGAGGCGCCGGGAGAGGCGCCCGAGGGCGATCCGGCGGAGGCCCCGACGGAGGTGGAGGATCCCCCCGGGCCACAGCCCGAGCCGGAACCCGTGCCCGTGCCCGTGCCCGATCCCGATCCCGATCCCGA
>JACKER010000022.1 GCA_020632925.1 Alphaproteobacteria bacterium
CCGGCGATGCCCGTCATCGGGACGAAGCGCCCGCCGAAGGACTGGCCCATCGGGATCGTGATCAGCCCGCCGACCACCTCGCCGCTGCGAGCGTCGTGCGCGACGCGGATCCGGTCGGTCCCTGCGCGCTCGAACCAGGCCGCGGAGAGCGCGGGGTCGTAGGCGAAGGCGTGGGCGAGCACGCGCCCCAGCGCCTCCAACACCGTGACGTCCGCGACCTCCCTGACCTCGATCCCCATGGGTCCTCCGCTCGGAGGACTCTACTCGCAGATGAAGGTCACCGGGTTGCAGGTCTGCCCCCGCGGGCAGTCGCCCGGGAGCCCACTGCCGGAGCACGGGATGTACCCGTCGACGCGGATCGTCGGGCAGTTCGCCGGAGATCCGTCGCAGGCTGCAGGCGACCCCACCTGGAACTCGACGCACCCGTCGGCCATCGACGTGGAGTCGATCGTACGGCGGATCACGGTGGCGCTCGGGAAGCCGGTCACGCCGTAGTTGATGAGGGTGTGGAGAAGCCGGCCGGGCAGATCGGCGCTGCCGGTGTCGGGCAGCTCGCAGACCATCGTGACGGGCGTGGCGCCGTGCTGGTCGATGTTGAGGCGGAGCAGCACCTGCGACTGCAGGCTGTCGCCCTTGCCGTTCCAGGTGACGTGCAGGTCCTGGTTGTCGTAGACGATCCACAGGACGTCGGAGCCGAGCGACAGCGGCGAGACGCCGACACCGTGCAGCACGATGTCGTCGCCGAAGGTCGTGTTCCAGGTGCGCAGCTCGACGAGGTCGCCGGGGTCGAACACGGGGTGCGGCGCGTTCAGGTCGAAGTAGGTCGTGCCCGGCTCGATCGGCGTCATGATCACGTCGGCCGCGAGCCCACCGATCGTGACCGTGCCCACGTCCTGGTTCAGCGGGTACGGCTTGCAGGTGCCGTCGAAGTCGCAGACCTCGTTCGGCCCGCAGAGCGGGTCGCAGAACGGGTTGTTGCGGCGGAGGAGCTTGCAGGTCCCCTCCTGGTCGACCAGCTCGAGGATGGTGTTCGGGACGACGCCCTCGGCGACCGAGCCCGCGACGATCGAGTAGATGTCGTACACGTCGGTGTTGAAGGCGCCGTACCGCTCCTCGAGCGCGCAGGACCCGGCGAGCGGGATCGTGGCCGGGTCACCGACGGGGTCGGGCACGGTGATCTCGGTCCCGGTGTGGGTGTCGGTGTCCGCGTCGGTGTCGGCGTCCGTGTCGCTGTCGGTGTCCGTGTCGGCGTCCGCGTCGCTGTCGACCGTGGGCGCGTCGGCGTCGTCGCCACAACCACCAGCGACCAGCGCCGCCAACCAGATCCACCCTGCGCGCATCGACCCTCCCTCGAGCAGTCTACGATGACCGGAGCGTCCGCGGACCGTCACGCCGCCGTCACGATACGAACGGTGCCGTCGGGAGACGTGATCGGACGGAGGTGCGTGTGTTCTCGTTCCTGTTCGGCAGCAAGACGACGATGGTGAAGGAGGAGGACGCGCTCGAGGGCCGTCCCCGCCGCCCGTTCGAGCTCCCGGCCACGCACCACGTGCTCGAGACCTCGCTCGAGGAGGTGCCGGCCGGCCACGAGGTCGCCGTGTTCGCGATGGGCTGCTTCTGGGGCGCCGAGCGGAAGTTCTGGCTGGTGGACGGCGTGTGGTCGACCGCGGTGGGGTACGCCGCCGGTTTCACCCCGAACCCGACCTACGAGGAGGTCTGCAGCGGCAAGACGGGCCACACCGAGGTGGTGCGCGTCGTGTACGACCCGGCCGCGGTGAGCTACGAGCAGCTGCTGCGCGTGTTCTGGGAGGGCCACGACCCGACGCAGGGCATGCGCCAGGGACACGACGTGGGCACGCAGTACCGGTCGGCGGTGCTCGTGACCTCGCCCGAGCAGCTCGAGGCTGCGGAGCGGAGCAAGGCCGCGTACGAGGCGCAGCTCCGGGCCGCGGGTCACGGCGCGATCACGACCACGGTCGAGCCGCTGGGGGACTTCTGGTACGCGGAGCCCTACCACCAGCAGTACCTGTCCAAGAACCCCGGTGGGTATTGCGGACTGGGTGGGACCGGGGTGAGCTGCCCTGTCGGTGTCGGGGTGTCCGGCGAGTGAGCTCGCCGCCGATGGTCGTACCGCTCGATACGACATGCTCCCAAGGAGTGACACCTCATGCACGCCTCCCTTCTGGGAGACCTCGGCATCGTCCTCGTCGTCGCGGGGGTCACGGGGATCGCCGCCCGTCGGCTCGGACAACCCAGCGTCCTCGGCTATCTCCTGGCCGGCCTGATCGTCGGCCCGTACATCCCCGTGCCCCTGTTCGCCGACCCCCACCGGATGGAGGAGCTGGCCGAGGTGGGCGTCGTGCTGGTGCTCCTCGCGGTCGGCCTCGAGTTCCGCGTGCGCCGTCTGGTGGAGCTCCTCCCGGTCTCCGGCATCACCGCGGTGGTCCAGATGTCGGCGTTGGCGTGGGCGGGGTACACGACCGGCTCCCTGCTGGGGTGGCCCACGACGGCCAGCGTGACCCTGGGTGCTTGCCTGGCCATCTCCAGCACCATGGTGGTGAGCGCCGTCTTCCGGACGCGTACCGTGGACGCGGACGTTCGCGGACAGGTGTTCGGCGTGCTGGTCATCCAGGACGTCGCCGCCATCGTGCTCATCGCTGTCGTCACGGCCCTCGCGGCGGGGCAGAGCCTCGGTCCCCGGGCACTGGGCCTGCTCCTCGTCGAGCTGCTCGCCGTCGTCCTCTCGATGTTCGTGGTCGGGATGCTGGTGCTCCCCAGGCTGGTCCGCTGGGTCCTGCGGGAGCTCGATACCGAGGCCCTCGTCGTCCTGGTGGTGGGCGCGGGCTTCGGCTTCGCCATCGCGGCCGAGACCTTCGGCTTCTCGGCGGCGCTCGGCGCCTTCGTCGCGGGCATGACCATCGCCGAGTCGGGGCGGGAGCACGACGTCGAGAAGGCGATCGAGCCGCTCCGCGCGGTGTTCTCCGCCCTCTTCTTCGTGTCCGTCGGCATGGCGGTGGATCCGCGGGTAGCCTGGTCCACCCTCCCGCTCGCGTTGCTGCTGGCCGCCATCGTGGTGGTGGCCCAGCTCCTGTCCGTCGGCGCCGCCAGCCTGCTCGCCGGGAACTCCCTGCGTCGAAGCCTGATCTCGGGGCTGGCGCTGGGGCAGATCGGGGAGTTCGCGTTCATCCTCGCCACCATCGCGATCGCGGGGGGTGCGGCCCCTACCGAGCTGTTGCCGGCGCTGGTGACGGTGGCGACCATCACCGCGTTCACCACGCCACTCCTGCTCGGACGAGCGGACGGGATCGTGTCCATGGTCGACCGCTGGGTGCCGCCGTCGGCCAACGAGCTGCTCTCGGCCTACCAGGCCTTCGTCCGTCGGGCGCGGGCGTCCGGCGACGGGCCCTCCATCCGCGTACCGATCCTGGCGGTGACGCTCGACTGGGTGGCGCTCCTCCTCCTCGCTGCGATCGGCATCTCGGTGGCGCCTCGCCTCACGCCCGAGTGGCACGGACCGGTTCGCCTCGGGGTCGCCGTCGTCGCCGTGCCGTTCCTCGTGGGGCTCGTTCGCAGTGGGCGACGACTCGCGCGATCGATCCGTGACCTCGCGCGGACCGCCGACACCCCCGCGCCGGTCGGACAGGCGATCGAGCTGGTGGCCCTGCTGGCCGCGGTGCTGTTGGCCGGTGCGCCGGCGCTCGCCTTCCTCCGCCCGCTCGTGCGGCAATCCTGGCTGGAGGTCGTGTTCGTCGCCATCCTCGGGATCGTGGTCACCATGATGGCGCGCCGCGCCCACGGGACCTCGCCCGAGTACTCCTCCGAGGTCGCGCGGCTGGCCCGTGGGCTGGTGACGCACGCTGGGGCGGAGCCGAGCGCCGAGATGGCGGCCCCACCTGCGCTCGGCGCCTTCGATCACGTTCCGGTCACGCTGCCGGACGGGGCGACGGCCGCCGGGCAGACGCTGGCCGGGTTGGACCTGCGCTCCCGCACTGGCGCCACCGTGCTCGCGATCCGTCGAGGCGACCAGACCCACCTGCTCCCGACCGGCCACGAGCGGCTCGACCCGGGGGACACACTGGCACTTTCTGGCTCGGAGGACGCAATCCGACGCGCCCGGGAGCTCCTGACGACGGACCCACTCCCCGAGCGTTCCGGCTGAGCTGACGGTCGGGCTCCCGGCGGGTCATGTTCACGCGGGGGTCGTCGATGGTCTGGTGGTTCTCCGTGTGTTTCGCGCTGACGCCGCGAGCGGCGCTCGATCCCGGTCCGGTCACGGTGCTGCCGTTGCCGCCGGACGTGCCCGACGCGCGGTACCGCCTGACCGTGAAGCTGCGCGACGGGCTGCGCGGACGCGCCGATCACGGGATGCTGCGCTCCGAGGCGGGCGTGGACCTCGACGCGCTCGCGCGGGTGGCGGCGCGCCACGGCGTCCGCTTCGAGCCGCTGCTGAAGCTCGCGCCCGAGCGGCTGCTCGACCTCGAGCGGCGCGCGGCCGAGCACTCCGGCAAGGCGCAGCCCGATCTGCAGGGGCTGTGGGAGGTCGTGGCGGACGACCCACGCGACGGCGCCCTGCTCGCCAGGATCGCCGGGGAGCTGGACGCGACCGGCCTCGTGGAGTTCGTCGACGTGCGCGCGCTCGGCGCCGCGCCTCCGGGGGACATCGGGACACCCACGCCGGACTACTCCGCGCGCCAGACCTGGCTGGATCCGAACCCGGGGCTCAACGTCGGCGCCGCCTGGGCCCAGGGGCTGACCGGCGCGGGGGTTCGGGTCTCCGACGTCGAGTACGGCTGGGTCTACGGCCACGAGGACCTGGTGGACCGACCGATGAACCCCGAACCGGGCCAGACCGTGCCCTACTGGGTCGCGACGCTCGGCTACGATCAGCACGGCACCGCCGCCTTCGGCGAGATGGCAGCTCCCCACAACGGCTATGGCTGCGACGGCTCGGTGCCTGGGGCGCTGCTCGCGACCTACCCCGAGTGGTCCGACCAGCAGGGGTCCCGTCGGCCCACGGCCATCGCGAACGCGCTGGCGGACTCCGCAGCGGGCGACGTGATCATGCTGGAGATGCAGGACTACGGCCCGGACTTCCGGTACGTGATGGCCGAGATCGACCCCGCTGTCTGGACCGTCGTGCGCGCCGCCTCCGACGCGGGTGTCATCGTGGTGGCCGCGGCGGGAAACGGCAACGCGAACCTCGACTCCGCGTCGTACGCCAACTACCGCGCGATGGGCGACTCCGGCGCGATCATCGTGGGCGCCGGCTCCGCGAACACGTCGCACGACAAGCTGAGCTTCTCGACCTACGGCGCGCGCGTCGACGTGCAGGGCTGGGGCGAGCGCGTGTTCACGCTGGGCTACGGCGACTTCGCCACCATCGACGGCATGAACACCCAGAAGTACACGTCCATCTTCAACGGCACGTCTTCCGCCACGCCGACCGTGGCGACCGCGGTGACGCTGCTGCAGGGTCACGTGCGGGCCTCGGGCGCACCGCCGCTCTCGTCGCAACAGCTGCGCGACCTGCTGAACCTCACGGGCCAGCCGCAGGGCTCGGGTGGGCACATCGGGGCCCTGCCCGACGTGGGAGCCGCGCTGGCCGAGATCGACGGTGACGCGGACGGCGCCATCTCCACGGCGTGGGGCGGCTTCGACGGCGACGACGCGGACCCCGCCGTCACCCTGTCGCTCACGTTGTCGGGGAGCTGCACCACCACCATCGACGCTTCGCTCCGCGGCGCGACGCCGGGCGGACGGGTCGAGGTCGTCGTCGGCCCGCCGGGTGTGGTGATCGTGCCCCCGGGACCCTGTGGAGGGACGCCGCTGCAGGTCGGACCGGGCGCCCGGCGGGTGACCACGCTGACCGCCGACGTCCAGGGAAGCCTCGATGTGAGCGTCCCCGGGCAGGCGTGCGGCTCCGTCGCCGTCGTCGTCGACCACGCCACCTGCGGCACGACCGTGGGCGTCCCGCTTCCCTGACGTGCACGACGATGGTTCATGTGATAAACCTGGTTCATGACATGAACCATGGAGGTCACATGCCCGCGACGTTGCCCACCGAGGCCCAGCTGTTCCGCAGCTCCTGGGACGATGGGTTGCTCGACCTGCTCGTCGGGATCGGCCTGTTGGCCACCGGGCTGAGCTGGCAGCTCGATCTCGTGCCGCTCGCGGTGGTGGTGGGTCCGATGGCCGCCGCGGGCTGGGCTCCCCTGCGCCGGCGCTACGTGGAGCCGCGAGCGGGCTGGGCGCGCTTCACCGCGAGCCGCCGCCGGCGCAGCAGCCGCCTGCTCGGGCTGTCGGTGGCGGCCGGGGTCGGGGTGTTCGCGCTCGTGGCGACCCTGGCCGTCCTGCAGGCGCGCGGCGTGGACCTGCCTGGCCGTTCCCTGGTGGATGCCGTGCCCGCGCTGCTCGTCGCGCCGCTCGGCGCGTTCACGTCGGCGCTGACGGGCGCCCGTCGGTTCCTGGCCTGGGGCGGCGTCCTGGTCGCGCTCGGTCTCGGCACCGTCGTCGTCGGCGCGGGTCCGTGGATGCCGCTCGTCGGCGCGGGCGTCCTGATGCTCGTGGCCGGCGCGGCCCGCTTCCGCCGCTTCCTCGCCGTCTGGCCGGAGGAGCCGTGACCGCGCCGCCCACCGTCGCCGAGCTCGACGTGCTGATCCACGAGCCCGCCCGCCTGCGCGTCCTGGCGCTGCTCGCGATGGTGGAGGAGGCGGACTTCATGTTCCTGCTGCGCTCCACCGGACTGTCGCGGGGCAACCTCTCGGTCCAGCTGCGCCGACTCGAGGAGGCCGAGCTCGTGCGCCTCGAACGTCAGCTGTTCGACGGGAGGGCGCGCACGTCGTACGCCCTCACCACCACCGGTCTGACCTCGCTCCGAACGTACAAGCGAGCCATCGCCTCGCTGCTCGCCGCCATCCCCGACTGAGGACGGCCTACAGCCCGGTCAGGTACCGGTCCGCGGGCGTGAGGGCGGCGAGGATCTCCTTGCGCTCGGTGTCGATCCACACCGCCCAGTCCTGCTCCGCCCACCGCACGCGCGCGGCGAGGAGGCTGTCCGGGTGCTGCTCGAGGCGGGTCGCGATCGAGAGCGACAGCGCGACGGTGAACAGGTCGCCCTGGACCCGCGCGCGCTTGAGCTGCGCCTGCCAGAGCACGGCCAGCACCTCGGGCCGGAGCTCGTCGTAGACCTTGAGGATCTCGAAGTCGTCGCCCAGCCGCTTCAGCACGGCGCGCACCCGACCCTCGGCGATCGAGGTCTGTACGATCGGGCCGGTCCGGGGGGAGGACCGCGGCTGGCTCGCCATGGCCCGGTCGCGCGCCATCTGCTCCTCGGCCTCCCGTTCCTCCTCCTCGCGACGCAGCGCCTCGCGCCGCGCGAGCTCTTGCCGGCGGGCGGCCTCCCGCCGCTCCTCCTCCTGCCGCCGACGCGCCTCCTCGGCCTCCTTCTGCGCGCGCTCCTCGAGGAAGCGCGCGCGGGCCTCCTCGGCGAGCCGCTGCGCCAGCTCCCGCTTGACCTCCGCGTCCTTCGCGGCTTCGCGCCTCGCGGCCTCGGCGCGGCGGGCCTCCTCGAGGGCCTCCAGCGCGCTCAGCTTCGGTCCCGACGGTGGGGGGCGGCGATCAGACAACGAACCTCCGAGCGGGCAGGCTCACGGGCAGGTCAGGTGCGCTCCGGCCTCGCAGAAGGCGTAGGTGTACATCGCGGAGAGGTCTCGATGCATGCACTCGTCCATGGCCATGGCCTGGTGGGGGGTGCACCAGGACTCGTGGTAGTCCGTCTTGTCCGTGTTCATCATCCGGGCCCCGCCGTAGGGGGGAGGCACGACGTCCACGTCCACAGGCTCCTCGTCGATGCCGATCAGCGAGAGCACCGCCGGGAACAGGTCGGGCAGGTACGGGCTGTTCGCGCCCGGCTCCTCCTGGTGGTACATCGCCCACTGCTGACACTCGGGCGTCGCGCGCGGCTGCGACTGCCAGTCGGCGGCGATGGCCGTGCCATCGAGGATGTCCAGCGGCCCCGAGACGTGGATCTGCGACCGCGCCTGGTGGAGCATCCCGAGGTAGGCGCCCTCGCCCGCCCCGACCGACCAGCCATAGACCACGACCCGGTCCCAGTGCATGCCGCTGTTCGTGTCCCAGTAGGCGTCCCATCCCTCGCCCGGGTAGGTCTGCACCAGGTACGCCATCAGCGTGTCGAGGCGGCCCATCAGGCTGTCCGAGGGCCAGATGTCGACGTAGGCAGAGGTGTCCTCACCCACGAGCATCTCGGTGCGGACCTCGTCGAAACACGCGGAGGTGCGGCAGTTCTCCACCAGGGCCTCGTTCTGCCAGCCCAGCGAGATCGTCCGGTACCCCTGGTAGGCGGCCCAGCTCATCACCGTGTTGTTGTGGCTGCCAGGGCCGGGAGGGAGGAAGAGGAGCAGCTCCGGACGCAGCGGCGAGCCGTCGTCGCGGTAGATGATGCGGTGGAGGCGGTTGCCCTCGGTGTGCGTGTCCGGGAACAGGACCGGGAACTCGCTGCACATCGACACCGTGGGGTCGAGCACACACGGGTTGAGGGTGCGCGTCTCGTAGGTCGCCGTCCACCAGACGGTCGTGTCGGCGCAGTATCCGCAGGTGAACGGATCGACCGAGGGATCGTCCTGGTCCACGTCCCCGTCGCAGTCGTCGTCGTGGCCGTCGCAGACCTCGGCCGCCTCCGGGTGGACGCTCGGGCTCCCGTCGTCGCAGTCTCCGTCGCAGCCGCGCCACCCGTCCCCGTCGATGTCCGCTTCCCCGTCGGGGACCACGCCGTCGCAGTCCCCGTCCACCCCGTCGCAGGCCTCGACCGCCCCCGGGTGGACGCCCGCGTCGGCGTCGTCGCAGTCGTCGCCCGTCGCCACCGCACCCGTGGGGAGCACACAGGCCTCCACGCGAGCGTCCTCGGCGCCGAAGCCGTCACCATCGGCATCGAGGAAGCCGATCCGGAGCGCACAGCCCGTGTCCTCCGTCGTGGTGGGGGTGTCGGGACCGTCGCCACCCTCGCACGCGAGCAGGGTCAGCAGGGCAACCATGCCCTTCATGTTATCGCACTCCAGGGCCTCTCCGCCGGTGGTCGTCGCAACCTGGAACGTCCGGTTCTTCTCCCAGTCGAACGGTGGGCTCCGTTCCGATCCGGCGCTCATCCGACGGGCGGCCTGGGCGCTCGCCGCGCTGCCCGAGCCGCCGTCGGTGCTGGCGCTGCAGGAGGTCGAGGGGCCATCGCTCAGAACGGGTGGTGAGGGCGTGATCGACCGCTTCGTGAGCGCGCTGGACGCCGCCATGGCGGCCCACGACCGCCCCGGCCGGTTCACCGCGTCCTGGGTGGAGGCGCACCGCCTGGGACCCTGGCTGCGCACGGGGCTGGCCGTGCTCTGTGCCGAGCCGCTCGCGTTGACGGGACCACCCGCGGTGATCGAGCTCCGAGGCGGGCGAGGGCCGATCCAGCGCCGGCTCGCACTCGATGCGTCGATCGAAGGGGACCAGGGCCGGCTGCGGGTCGTCGCCGCGCACGTGGGTCTGCCGGCGCTCCGTCACGGACCGCGCTTCGACCGCCGCATGGGCGAGACCGCCAACCAGCTCGCGCAGATCGACCGCCTGCTGGATCACCTGCGAGGCGAGGACCCCGTCCTGGTGCTGGGCGACTTCAACGCCACGCCGGGGAGCGAGGTCGTACGGCGCCTGATCGCCTCGGGCCTGACGCGCGCCTCGCTCCCGCGCCCCACCGCGCGCTTCCTCGACCTCGACCTGCACCTCGACCACCTGTTCACGCGCGGCATCACCGTGGTGGACGTGACCGTCCCCTCCACCCGGCGAGGGCCGTTCGCGGGGCTCTCGGACCACGTCCCGATCCTCGCGCGCGTCGGGTCGGGGTAGGGTCCGGCCGTGAGGCCCTGCGCAACCCCACCGGAGCCCGACCACCTCCTCGCCGTGCTGGGGCGGAGCGCGCTGCTCGGGCGCCTGCCCGCCGAGGAGCGGCCGCGTGTCGTCGAGCGGCTCACCTTCCACTTCGTACCCGGCGGCGAGGCCCTGGTGCGCCCGGGAGATCCATCGGACGCGCTGTGGATCGTGATCCACGGACGCCTCCGCACCTGGTGGGACATCGACGGCTCGGGCCAGATCGAGCCCCACGAAGCGGTGGACGAGCTCGGCGAGGGCGGGCTCGTGGGCGACGTGGGGTTGTTGTCCGGCGAGCCCCACGAGGCGCTGGTGATCGCCGTGAGGGACACCGAGGTGGCCCGCCTGGCGGCAGCCGACGTGTGGGCGCTGGTCCGCGAGCACCCGGAGCTGGCGGAGGTGCTGGGACGCGGCGCCGTACAGCTCCTCCGCGCGGCGTTCCGTCCGCCGCTGCGCCCGGACCTCGTCAACGTCGCGGTGGTCCCCATCGACCAGGGCGCTCCCCTGCGGACCTTCGCCAGCGCCCTGGCGGACGCGCTCGGCGCGGGCTCCTCCCTCCGGTACGTCCACGCCGAGCTGTTCGACGCGGAGATCGGTGCGGGCGCGAGCGAGGACGACGTCGACGCCTGGGACCAGACCGACCGCCGGATCGTGCGGTGGGTCACCGAGCAGGAGCGCCGCTTCCGCTTCATCGTCTACGAGGCCGATCGCACCTGGACCGCGTGGACGCGGCGCTGCGTCCGGATGGCCGACAAGGTGCTGTTGGTGGCCCGCGCGGACACGGTGGCCGAGGTCACCGACACCGAGCGTCACCTGCAGGCGGTGGCGGCTACGGGGCAGGAGCTCGTCCTGCTGCACCCCGACGACGCCGAGCGTCCGCGGCGGACCAGCGTGTGGCTCGATCGGCGACCCCACCTCCGCCGGGTCCACCACGTGCGGCTCGCCGACCCAACGACGGTCGCGCGCCTGGCCCGGTTCCTCACGAACCGCTCGGTCGGCCTGGTGCTCGGCGGGGGCGGCGCTCGCGGCACGGCGCAGATGGGCGCCATCCAGGCGCTGCGCGACGTGGGGGTGCCGATCGATCTCGTGGGCGGGACCTCGGCGGGCGGTGGGGTGGCGGCGATGGCCGCGCTCGGCTGGGATCTGGAGACGATGCGCGCGCGCAACCACCGGGCGTTCGTGGTCATGGCGCCCTTCCAGCAATACACCCTCCCCTTCTACTCGCTCATCCAGAAGCACCGGGTGGAGCAGGTCTCTCGCTGGCTGTACGGCGACGCCCGCATCGAGGACCTCTGGCTGCCGATGTTCTGCGTCGCCTGCGATCTGGTGCGCGGCGAGAAGGTGGTGCTGCGGGACGGCGAGCTGTGGCGCGCCATCCTCGCGACGACGGCGCTGCCCGGCGTGGTCCCGCCGGTGTGGGTGGACGGCCGGCTGCTCGTCGACGGCGGGGTCATGGACAACAACCCCGTGCGCACGATGCGCGAGATGCACCCCGGTCCGACGTTGCTCGTCGACGTGGGGCAGGCGCGCGCCGAGCTCGTGAGCCCGCCCGATCTGCGCGACCTGCCGTCGCCGTTGACGGCGCTGTGGCACCGCTTCAAGCCGTTCGGCCCCCGGGTGAAGGTGCCCACGATCCCCGAGATCGTGGCGCGGACGATGACGGTGGCGCGACCCAACGACGACCCGAGCCGCCTGTGCGACCTGTACGTGCGGCCGGCGGTCGATCCGTACGGCCTGACGGACTTCAAGAAGGCCGATCAGCTCGTCGCCATCGGGTACAACGCCACGATGGACGCGCTGGCGGCGAAGGCGGACGACAACGCGCTGCTGGACGCCCTCTCCCTCTCGCGCCACGCCCTGAAGGATCTCCCGCGGCTGCCCATTCCGAAGGCGGTGTAAGCACCCGGGCGCGAGGCACGTTGGGTGGGTGTACGGAGGACAGCCCACATGCACCGCGACCAGCTCCGCATCGCCGACCCCTGCCACGAGGACTGGGGGGCCATGACGGGCGATGCTCGCCGTCGCCACTGCGCGAGCTGCAACAAGCACGTGCACGACCTGTCCGCGATGACCGAGCGCCGCGCCAGCGAGCTCGTGGCGTCCTCCGCCGACCTGTGCGTCCGCTACGCGGTCAGGTCCGACGGGAGCGTGGTCCACGCCCCCTCGGGTCGGCTGCCCCGCCTGCTCGCCGTGGCGGGCGCACTCCTCTCCGCCGCACCCGCCCTCGCATCGTCGGCCCCCGCCCACGTCGATCCCGATCCCGAGGGGCCGTCCCTGATGACGCGCGCGATCGCCCGCCTGCGTCAGGCCATCGGTGCCGAGGAGCTGGTGGCCCAGGGTCAGGTCGAGGTGGTGATGGGCGACGTGGCCGAGCCCCCGCCCCCGCCCGAGCCCCCTCCTCCGCCCGAGCCGATGATCATGGGGAAGATCGCTCCCCCGCCCACCATCGTGCTGCCGCCGACCACCTTGCCTCCGCTCCCGGGCAGCGAGGTCATCCCCGAGGTCGAGGAGGCCCTGCGGACCCGCTGAGCTCAGCGCCGCTCGGGCCGCCCGTACAGCAAGCCGAGGGCCACGAGGCAGGTCGAAACGAGCAGCGCCTCGGTCCAGCCGACCCAGTGGAGGATGCCGGCCATCTCGTGCCCGCGGTCGACGAGGCTGTGCGTGCAGCCATTGGTCGCGTGCTGCAGGTAGCAGGCGTAGCTGGCCTCGCGCACCTGTTCGCGCAGCCACAGACCCGTGCCGAGCGGCACCACCGCACCGAGCAGCGTGGCCACGGCGAAGCGTCGCGCGACCCACAGCGGGAGGTCCAGTCGGCCGAGGACGTGGCGCAGGCCCGTGCCCACGTTCACCAGCCCCAGGGAGCAGACGATCACCGTCTGCACCAGGAACACCGTGTGCCACTGGTTCGCGTCGCACAGGGTCAGGCCATCGCGGAGCTCGCACAGCAGCTCGGTGTCAGGCAGCATGCACCCTCCTCCCGCAGCCTACGACAGGCGGACCACACCCGTCGTCACGACCTGTCGTCCGTGCGCACCGTCAGGCGGGCGACCCGGGAACCGTAGGCGTCGCCGTCCATGTCCCGCCCGTGGAAGCCGGCACCCCAGGACGTGGTCTCGACGCGCAGCGGCGCCCGACACTGCCCGGCGAGGTCCCAGGCGGCGAAGGAGCGCTGCTCGTAGGGGCGCTCCAGCCACGGCTGGAACGGGAAGGGCCACACGTCGGCGGCCACCGCGGCGTCGAGCTCGCGGTCCAGCGTGCCGGGATCGAGCACGTCGAGGAGCTCCTCGCCGACGACCGTGCTCCCCTCGCCCGCGTCGTCCCGAACGAGCGCGGTGCGCACCTCGCCCGACTCCCCCACGAGGTACCTCCAGCGGGCGAAGCCGACCGCCGCCCACGTCGGGGGGACCGACGACGGGAGGGGTGGCAGCCGCACAGCCACCAGCGGCGTCGTCGAAGGCCCCGGGATCGGCCACGGGATCATCCGGTCGGGGCGCAGCGTGAGGGTCATGCGCTCCGACGTGAGGATCAGCGAGCGCGCCCCGTCCTCGTCCACGACCTCGAGCTCCGACGAGGGCTCGTCCTCGACGACCGGACGCGGTGGGGGCCGCGAGGGCGTGGGGCGCGGACGCACCCGGCGCTCCTCCTCCTTCCAACGCACCAACGCCTGCTCGAGGTCGGGCCCCACGGCAAGGCAGGTGCGGTCCGCTTCGTGCTCGTAGGCGTCGAGCACGGCGACACCACCCCCGCCGGGGACCCGGTCCTCGAACGCGAGCTGGCGTAGCGACTGCATCGCCCGGTACCAACAGCCCTCCACCCCGCCCGGGGCGTCGACGTTCATCCGCACCCGAACCGAATCGCGGTCCGGGCCAGAGGCGAGGATCCGCGTCGCCAGCTCGTCGATGGTGGGTGGGTCCGCGGGGAGATCCACCAGCCACGCCGGCGGGTCGGCCTGGGCCGGGCGGGCGGTCGGATCGACGCTCGGTGGCTGGACGGCGGCCCATCGTCGCCAGGTCCATGGATCACCGAATCGGCACAAGACCCGCTCCCTCTCCACCAGACCCGCGTCGTCGTAGCGGAGCTCGAGCACCGCCCGACCCGACCACAGGCCGAGCGTCGCGCGCCCGAGTCCGGGGGGAACGATCTCGGGGAGCGGATCCTGTTCGCGGGCGCCGTCCGCTCGCGGCGGATCGAGCGGCACCCCATGGTCCTCCGTCTCCACGAGCTCCCAGCCGTGGTGCAGCACCGCGACCGGCCGACGACACCACCACTCGGACGGATCGGCGCGGAGGACGGCGATGCGCGTGCCATCGGTGTACGGATCGCCTCGCCCCTCCGTCCCCAGAGCGTCCAGGAGCGCACCCACCAATCGCTCGGCGTGCGCCACTGTCGGAAGAATGCGCTGCAACCTACGTATGCACTCGTACCAACTCGTCGTTCCGAAACGGGCGAGGCTGTGCCTGCCGTCCCAGATCGACGTGTCCCCCGTCGACATGTTGCCCCCCCGGCGAGCTATACCACTGATCGGCGCCGCCACCACCACCGGAACAGGGGCGCTCCCCCCGTCGGAGCCGCCTCCGCCCGCGCTCGCCACTCGGGCAGCAGCGCGTGGTGCTCGCGCCACACGACGTCCTCGCCCTCCCACGCCCGCGCCTGCAGCCGGGCCTGCTCCTCCGCGAACGAGGGCGCGCGCGTCGCCCAGCCCTGCAGGACGGTGCGGTGCAGACGCTCGTGTCGCCACCACAGACCGTCGTCGGGTCGTTCGCTCGCCAGTGGACCAGGGTCGGTGTCGAACGTGAGCGGCTTGTGGACGGACAGGCACGGTGAGCCGGTGCCCGTGGCGTAGTGGCGCGTCCGGGGACCGAGCTCGCTGATCCACGAGCCCGTGGTCTGACCGGCGGCGCGGGTGGGCAGCCAGGTGGCGTGCGCGCACGGCATCACGATGCGCAGCCCCTCCGCCGGGTGGTGGCCCTGGTGGTCGGTGAGCGCGGCGCGCATCCCGGGGGCGTCCGCGACCGTCGCGGCGGACGCGGCCGTACACGCGCGCCGGTGCTCGCCAGCGGTGGCCCAACGGAGGAACGGGTCGGAGAAGGCCCGTGCGAAGTGGAGCTCCTCCCCAGCCTTCAGCCATCCCTGGCGACGCGCGTGGTCCGCGGCCTCGGGGTGGACCCGATCGGGGACGCCGATGGACAACACGTTGGACAGCGTCCTCGTCCCCGACACGCGCTCGACCGCCCAGTAGGGACCCGCCGTCTCGAGCACCATCGCACCGTCGGCGTCGGCCACCAGGAACGACGAGTGGTAGCGGAACCCCTGGTCGCGGAAGCCCATCCGGCCGCCCTGCGGATGAGCAGCCAGGAGCTCGATCATCACCTCGATCGCCTCGTCGGCGGAGGCCGATCGCTCGAGGGCCAGGCGCAGCAGGTCCATCCCGGTCAGGCCTCGCTCCTCGACCGGGACGCGCGTGAACACCGCCTCGTTCCCGATGACCACGCCCGCGTCGTTCGCCCCCATCTCCGCGCCCCACATCCAGGCGGGACGGGACAGCAGCAGGCCGCGCGTGGTGGCGGTCTGCGGCACCTCGACGTGGGTGCAGCGGACGGAGCCACCGAGGCCCGCGCGCGGGGCCACGACCTCGATCGCCTGCGCCTCGTCGGGCTCGCGATCGCTGTTCTTCCCGAACCACCCGGTCCCGTCGCGACGGGTGTAGAGCGTGTCGCACATCGCGCCATCGTACGCCAGCCACGTGAACAGGTTATGAACAACCATCGAGGAGGACACCTTGGAGGGCCCGCGAATCGGAATCGGCGCGGTCAGTCGAGCGACCGGCATCCCGGAGCCGACGCTACGGACCTGGGAGCGTCGGTACGGCTTCCCCGAAGCGATCCGCACGGGCGGTGGCCACCGCCTGTACGACCCTGCCGTGATCGAGGACCTGAAGCTGGCGAGCCGGGCGCTCCAGCTCGGCCATCGACCCGCCACGGTGTTGGGCGCGAGCCGGAGCTCGCTGAGAGCGCTGGTGGGCGCCGACGACGCCATCGGGGAGTGGCTCGAGCACGTCCGTCGCCTCGACGCGACGGCGCTGGACACCGCGCTGCGGGCCGAGCTCACGCGCCGGGGGCTCCAGGCCTTCCTCCTCGAGGGGGCGGTGCCCTTCCTCCGCCGGGTCGGCGAGGCCTGGGCGCGCGGCGATCTGCGCGTGTTCCACGAGCACTTCGCGAGCGAGCGGTTGCGGGAGCTCCTGGCCGGGCTCTGGCGCCAGGGCGAGCACGACGCCGCGCGGCCGGTGGTGGTGTGCGGCGCGCTTCCCGGTGAGCACCACGTCCTCGGGCTGCACATGGCGGCGGCCCTGTTGTCCGTCGAGGGGTGCCGCGTGCTGTTCGTCGGTGGCGACACCCCACCGACCGAGCTCGCGGAGTGCGCGCGCCAGGCCGGCGCGGTCGCGGTGGTGGTTGCGGTCTCCGGAGCTGCCGACCCACGAAGGACCCGCGCCGAGCTGGCGGAGCTGGTAGCGGCGGCACCCGAGGCCGTCGCGATCCTGACCGGTGGACAGGGTGCGCCGGAGGAGCCCGGCAGGCGCGTCGATCTCGCCGACCTGCCCGGCGAGGCGGCCGCATGGGTGTAGACCGCTTCGACGTGGCGGTGGTGGGCGCGGGCTTCGGCGGGCTCGCCGCCGCGCTGCGGCTCGCGGAGCTCGGTGCGCGCGTGGTGGTGCACGAGCGGCTGGTGTACCCGGGTGGTTGCGCGGGGACCTTCGAGCGGCAGGGGTACGCGTTCGCCGCCGGCGCGACCGTGGCAGGTGGGTTCGGGCCCGGTCAGCCCTTCGACCGCTGGACGCGCGAGCACCAGCTGCGGATCGCGTCGACCCGGACCGACCCGCACACCGAGCTCCGCTGGGACGGCGGGCGGCTCCCTACGGATGGCGACCGTGAGCGCTTCGTGGAGCGCTTCGGCGACGCGGGGCATTCCTGGTTCGCGCGGCAGACCGCGGTCGCGGATCGGACCTGGCCCTTCTTCGAGCAGCCGGGCCTGCTACCGCCCCTCGACGGTCGCGGCGTGCTCGCCCACCTGCGCCGTCTGCCGTCCACGCTGGGTCTGGTGCCGCTCCTCGGGCGGACGGCAGGGTCGTTGCTGCCGCCCGACGCGCCGACCGCCTTGCGGCTGTGGGTGGACGCGGGGTGCCGGATCTCGGTGCAGTGCGCGGCGGACGAGGCAGAAGCGGTGTTCGCGCTGTCGGCCCTGGACTGGTGGTGGCGCGGGGTCGCCCACGTCCGCGGGGGGACTGGAGCGCTCGCGTGGGCGCTGGTGGAGGCACTGCGACGGCTGGGGGTGGAGGTGCGCTTCGCGGACCGTGTCCGCTCGCTGCGCCCCGAGGGCGACGGGTGGAGGCTTTCTGCGCGGAGCGGCGAGGTGGGCGCGCGCAGGGTGATCGCGAACCTGCTGCCCGCAGATCTCGCCCGCCTGCTGGGTCACGGCACGAAGACGCTGGACCGTGCGGACAACGCCGTACGGACGGGCTGGGGCGCGGTCATGCTCTATGCCGTGGTCCGTGAGCCCGAAGGCGCCACGCCGGGCCCCACCCACCTGCAGCTCGTCGACGATCCCACCGCCCCCCTGGTCGATGGGAACCACGCGTTCGTCTCGGTGAGCGCGCGCTCGGACGGCTTCGCGCCGGAGGGGCTGCGAACGATGACGATCTCGACCCACGCCGACCTCCGGTCATGGCCCGAGGGGGAGGGGCGCGCGGAGCGGGTCGCGGCGATCCAGGAGCGCATGCGCGGGCTGGTGGCGCGGCACGCACCCGAGTGGTCGACGTGGACGCTGACATTACCCGCCTCGCCCCGGACTTTCGAGCGGTTCGTCGGTCGCGGTGGCTGGGTCGGGGGCGTGCCCCTCCGTGCGGGGCGCTGGCCGCTCGCGGGAGCGTTCCATCGCCCGGTGGCGCCGGGGCTCTGGCGCGTGGGAGACGCCGTCTTCCCCGGACAGAGCATCCTGTCGACGACGGTGGGGGGCCAGCGGGTGGCCGAGGCCGCAGCGAGGGGTTGGCTTCAGGCGGAGCGGTCGAGCACCAGCAGATGGCCGGAGCGCCGCGCCTTCGTCGCCAGGTAGCGCGCGTTGTGGGGGTTGGAGGGGAGCTCGTGCGGGACGCGCTCCGTGACCTCGATCCCCAGCCGCCGGAGCTGGGCCACCTTGTCCGGGTTGTTGGTCATCAGCCGGATCGAGCGGATGCCGAGTGCACCGAGCATCGCGGCCGCGGGCGCGTAGTCCCGCAGATCGTCGTCGAAGCCGAGGGCGCGGTTCGCGTCGACGGTGTCCAGGCCCTGCTCCTGGAGTGCGTACGCCCGCACCTTGTTGGTCAGCCCGATCCCGCGTCCTTCCTGACGGAGGTACAGGATCACCCCTCGCCCCTCCTCGACGAGCCGCCTCTGGGCCGCATGGAGCTGCGCGCGACAGTCGCAGCGAAGGGAGCCGAAGGCGTCGCCGGTCAGACACTCGCTGTGCAGCCGCACCAGAACATCACGGCCGTCCCCGAGCTCGCCTCGGACCAGGGCGGTGTGCTCGCGGCCGTCGGGCAGACCGTCGAACCCGACGAGGTCGAAGTCCCCGAGCTCCGTGGGGAGGTGGGCGGTGGCGACTATGCGGGCGGTGGGGGCGGCGACTCGGACCAGCTGCATGGCGAACTCCAGATTGAATAGAGTTTGAATAGCATCGCGCACCCCACCCGCCCAACCGTTCGCGTGGGCACACCCACACACCGCGGCGTGCCAAATCGACCCCCCGCCGGACCCAGATGACGCTGCAACGCCGATCTCGGCGGTCCGATCCCTGCAACACCGGATGCCGATGGAGGCCAGCATGCTTCGGACGTCATCTCGTCATCCCCGATCCCTCCTCGCCCTCTGGCTCCTGACGGGATGTCCGAGCTCGCCGGACACCACGCACACCGGGACGCCCCACACGGACAGCGACACCGACACGGCGTCGGACACGGGCGACACGCAGACGCTGCCGCTCGCTCCGTCGTCCCTGGCGGCCGCGCCTGGAGACGGCGTGGTGACGCTCTCCTGGGGGGCGGTGAGCGGCGCCTCCAGCTACACCGTCTTCTGGAGCACCGGTGGTGCGGTGGACGAGACGAGCGCGACGTTGCCGTCCACGTCCACCACCACGACCGCCCATACCGGCCTGACGAACGGCACGACCTACTCCTACCGCGTTGCGGCAGAGAACGGCGCGGGCCGGGGTCCGTTGTCCGCCCAGGTCGACGCCACGCCCATGACCAGCTCCGGCCTCCGGTTGATCGCGGCGGGCGCCCACAGCTCGTTCCTCGTGGACGCGGATGGCGACCTCTACGCCTGGGGCCGAAACGACATCGGGCAGCTCGGGCTCGGGAACTTCTCCGCCACGTACGTCCCCACGCAGGTCCAGGGGATCTCCGATGTGGTGGCGGTCTCGAGCGGAGGCTGGCACACGCTGGCCATCACGGCGGACGGCGCGCTGTACGGCTGGGGCCAGAACGACACGGGGCAGGTGGGCCTGGGCAACACCAGCGGCGTGTGGCGGCCGACGCGAATCGGTCTGCGCAACGACTGGGTTTCGGTGGCCGCCGGGCGGCTGCACTCGGTCGGGGCGACCGCCGACGGGGGCGTATGGGTCTGGGGCAACAACACCGGTGCCCACCTGGGTCTGCCCCAGCCTGCCGGGCACGTCGACCAGCCCGAGTACCTCACCAGCGGCGTGCTGACGGGGACCGATCCGGGCGTGGTCTGGGCCGGCGACGCCACGAGCTTCTTCAAGCCCGACACCGATGGGAAGGAGTATCTCCCCGTGGCGTCCTGGGGCCTGAACAGCGGCGGGCAGCTCGGACGCGACGACGGCGGAGACATCGACCTGGGCAACACCCCCGCTCCGATCGCGAGCAGCGCGAAGTACCTGGCGATGTCGACGCGTGCGATGCACACGCTGGCCCTGCGCGAGGACCGAACGATGGTCGCGTGGGGTGTAGGCGTGGACGGCCAGCTCGGCAACGGCGGCACGAGCAACGCCTTCGGCCCCGTTCCCGTCCAGTTCGAGGGGCACGTGGTGGCGATCGCGGCCGGCACCCTCCACAGCCTGGCGTTGGGCGACGACGGGAAGGTCCTGGCGTGGGGGAGCAACGGGTTCGGACAGCTCGGCGACGGCTCGTACGACTCGAGCCCCATCCGGGTTTGGGTCCAGGATCTGGATTCGGTGGAAGCGATCGCCGCGGGTGAGTCCTTCGGGCTGGCGCTGAAGCGCGACGGGACCCTCTGGGCGTGGGGCTCGGGCTCCTACGGACAACTCGGGACCGGGACGCCGGTGGGCTCCAACGTCCCAGTGCAGGTCGCCTGGCCATAGCACCACCGCCCCACCCCAAGGTGATCCCCCGATCGCGGAGGGTGGTGCCGGGCGAGTCCTCGACGAGCGGGGCCGAACACAGGTGGAACGACGCGGTGTAGGAGATCTCGGCTGTGCGTGGGACCGACCGATCACCTGACGGCAACGCACACAGCCCACCCGCCGTACCCATCCTCCCCTCGCCTGTGTTCGGCCCCGCTCGTCAAGGAGTCGCCCGGCTCGACCCGCCTCCGACGGCGATCGACTTCCTGGGCCCTCGGATTTCCTCCCCGACTCGCCCCGGACCCGATACCGGCGCTCCATGCTCACCCTCGAAGACCTCCCCAACGACGAAGTCGGCGCTGCTCGGCTCCTGATCGACCTTCGCTGGCCGGATGGCTGGCGTTGCGTGCGTTGTGACCACGACAAGTACAGTCATCTCAGCACGAGACCGCGCGTCACGGTGTGCACTCGTTGCCTGAAGCAGCAGTCGGTCACCGCTGGCACGCCGCTCCACGGCTGCCACGTGCCGCTCTCCAAGGTCCTCCGCGCCGCCTTCCTCCTCGCACGCAAGGAGAGCATCTCCGCGAGGCGGCTGTCCACCGCCATCAAGGTCTGTCACGAGACCGCCTGGTCCCTCGGCCACCGCCTGCGCTCGGGGCTCGTGTTCTGTGATCTCCAGCTCGACGCGTTGGTCTCGATGGCCGAGCTCCGGTTGGCTCGTCGCCCGCCCGTGGGTCAGCCCTGGATCCGAAGCCACTTCCTGAAGGTCACGGTCCTCTGGGACGAGTCGATGCGCATGGTCACGCTCCCCGGACATGTCGACCCCCATGCCGCCAGGCGCTTCGTCGATCGCCACAGCACTGCCGAGAAGGCCGCCATCCGACCGTGGGTCCCTCTCTGGCTGGCCTCACGATTCAGCCGCATCTTCCATGGTGTCCACCAAGGGGTTTCCGATCGATGGATGCCGTTCTACGCTGCCGCCACCGCGGCCTGGGAGAACGCGCACCGATCGAAACAGGACCCTGCCGCCGTCATGCTCCGAGCCACCCTTGCGCGCACCACCCACCCCTTCGCCAGCGTCCGACCACGGCTCGCCCCTCAACGCCCCGACCTGCGAGACTGGTTGGTGGCCGACCAGAGGTAGCGGCGCGTGGCATCATCCGCGGGTGAACGACTACGATCGCGTCCCCTACCGCAGCCACCCCTACCTCCTCGCGCACCCGGATCACCTGGCGGCGATAGCCACCCTCCACGGACTCGAGCCGGTCCCGATCGACCGCGCTCGGATCCTCGAGATCGGGTGCTCGTCGGGCGGCCACCTCCTGCCGATGGCGGCCTCTCTGCCGGACGCGACCTTCGTCGGCGTCGACCCCGTGACCAGCGCGATCGAGCTGGGCAGGACGCGGGTGGCCGATCTGGGGCTGCGCAACGTGGAGCTGCTCGACATGGGGATCGAGGCGCTCCCGAGCGGCGAGCCGTTCGACTACGTCGTCGCGCACGGGGTGCTCTCGTGGGTGCCGCCCGCCGTCCGCGACGGGCTCTGGGCCGCTCTCGGCGAGCGCCTCTCCGAGCGTGGCATCGCCTACCTGTCGTTCAACGCGTACCCGGGCTGGGCGATGCGCGGCGCGCTCTGCCACATGATGCGCTGGCACGTCCGGGACCTCGAGGAGCCCCTGGCGAGGGTGGCGGGCGCTCGTGAGCTCCTCGACGTGCTCTGCGACTCCACTGCCCCCACGACCGAGTGGGGAGCGATGCTCCACGCCGAGCGCAAGCGGGTCGCCGGGCTCGAGGACTGGTACCTGCTGCACGACCACCTCTCGGAGCACAACCACCCGTTCTGGTTCCACGAGGTCGACGCGACCGCGCACGCTCACGGACTGCGCTTCCTGGCCGAGGCCGAACCCTGGCGCGGCGGGACGATGGCGCTGTCCGAGCCCGGCCGATCGCGACTGCCAGCGATGGCGAGCAGCCAGGAGGAGCTGGAGCAGTACCTCGACATGGCGCGCATGGCCGTGTTCCGCGAGACGCTCTGGGTACGAGACACGGCACCCGTCCAGGCCGCGCTCCGTCCGGAGCGACTGCGGGACCTGTCGTTCACGATGCGCGCCCGGCGCCTCGACGAGGACGGGACGCGCTACCGCACCCCCGAGGGCACCGTGATCACGGCCACCGACCCGCTGGCGCGAGCACTGCTCGGCGCGTTGGGCGACGGAGCCCGGTCCTGGAGCTTCGGCGTGCTCTCGCAGCGGGTTCGAGGCGTGATCGGCGAGCTCGACGACGACCAGCTCGCCGCCAACCTGCTCGCCCTGGTGGTGGGCTACGGGGTGGTGCGCCTGCACCGCTGGCCGCGCCCCTCCCTCGGAACGCTCACGGAACGCCCCGTCGCCTTCACCTCCGCACGCGCCCAGGCCGCAGCCGGGGAGGTACGGGTGACGAACCTCGGACACGAAGGCATCCCGACGGATGACTTCGACCGCGCCGTGCTCGCCCGCCTCGACGGCGCCCACGACCGCGAGGCGCTCACGTCCGCGCTCATCGCGCTCGTGGATCGCGGCGAGCTCGGCGTCGACCTCGAACGGGAGCGCATGAGCGACGATCCCGTCACCGCCGCTGTCGAGCGCCGGATGATCGAGACGTTGATCCGCGTGGCGCGCAGCGGGCTGCTGGTGGGATAGCCGGACCGACCGGAGGTAGCGGTGGACGAACGCGCGATCGCCAGGCGCCTGGCGGCGATCCCCGAGGTCGCGGAACACCCTGGGCTCGCGGACGTAGGTGGTGCCGCGTTCTCCTTCGCGTCGGTGCTCCTCGACGACGACGAGAACCTCACGCGCATGGGCAACCCCACCGGGGAGGCCCGCGAGCGGCTGCGTGCGCGGATCCTCGAGCTGCTGGCATCGATGGGCAGCGCGCTCGACGAGGTCGCGTTGGACGAGGAGGGCCCGTGAGCGGCATCTCGCGCCTGCGCCTCGTCGGCTTCCGCCGCTACGAGGACGCGACCTTCAGCTTCGAGCCGGGCACGACCTTCCTCGAAGGCGAGAACAACGCCGGCAAGACCAGCGTGTTCTACGCGATCGAGTACGCGCTCTTCGGCCGCGCGCGGACCACGCTGTCGGCCACCGAGCTCATCCGCCCCAAGGCGAAGGGTGTGGGCGTCGAGCTCTGCTTCGTGGGGCGCGACGGGGCGAGCTACCGCCTGCAGCGCGCCCATCTCCGCCCTCCGGGCTCCCGCACGCGCCTGACGGGCCACTTCACCCTCTGGGTCACCGACCCGGGCCCCGAGCCGACCGAGCGGTACCTGCTGTCCTCGGACTTCGAGGACCAGGAGACCACGCTGCAGCTCGTGCTGCAGAAGGCGCTCGGCGTGACGCGGCGCGGCTGGGACCTCGCGGTCCACCTCGAGCAGGGACGCGTCCCCGACATCCTCGACGGCGACCCGAAGCTCGACATCGTGCTCGGCGTGAGCGCGTCGGTGCTGGTCGAGGAGGAGCTGCGGGGGATGGCGCTCGAACGCGAGAAGGCGGCGAACGAGCTGCCCGCGCTCGAGGCCTCGCTGGCGCACCTCACGAGCGAGCGGGAGGCGCGGACCGCCCGTCTGGTGAGCCTGGGGGAGACCCGCGCCGAGCTGCAACGCCAGCTCTCGGACGTCGAGGCGCGGACGTCCGAGCTCGACGCGCAGCTCGCGGCCCTCGCCCCCGCGCGGGCGGCGGCCCAGGCCCTGGAGGAGGCCGAGCGCGCCCTGGCCTCCGCGTCCACCGAATGCGCCCGCGCGGTCGAGCGACGGGACGCGCAAGGCGACGGAACGACGCTGGGAGCCGCGGTTCGACAGGCCGAGGCGGACGTCGTGTCCAGCGAGGAGCGCCGACGGGCCCTGGAGGAACGCAAGAAGCCGCTCCGGCAGGCCGTCCGCGACGCACAGGCCCGCCAGGGCGACGTGGACGGGCGTCTCACCCGCGCGCGCGGCCTGTCCGAGGTCTGCGAGACCTGCGGGCAGCGCGTCGATCCCGACCACGTCCACGCGCTGATCCCCGCCCTCGAGCAGGAGCGCGCGACCGCGACCGCCGCCCTCGACGCCGCCCTCGCCGAAGAGGCGGCGCTCGAGGCCGAGCTCTCCGCCGCCCAGGCAGCGCTGGAGCAGGCGCGCGTTGCGGCCCACCGAGCCGAGGAGGCCGCCCGCCGCCACGCCGACGCCGACGCCGAGGTCGAGCGCGCCACCGCCGAGCTCCAGAGCGCCGAGCAGGCGCTGTCCACCGCTCGCGTCGAGGCCCGAGCGCAGGTCGACGCGCCCGACGACGAGCTGCTCGCCGCCCTCCGCGCCCGCTACGAGGCCGAGCGCGACCGCCTCCGCGAGGCCCGCGTCCGCCTGGTCGCCGATGCCGACCACGCCCGCCAGCGCGTGGACGAGCTCGAGGAGGAGGAGGCCCGTGTCACCGACGACCTCCGCCGCATCGATCGCGAGCACGCCGCCACGGAGACGAAGGCCTACGGGCTACGGGCCGACGCCGTGCTCGCGGCCAGACTCCGGGTGCTCGCCAAGGGCTTCAAGCAGGTCCAGCAGGATCTACGCGAGCAGGCGACCGCCGCGATGGCCGAGCGAACGCTGTCGATCCACCGCCACCTGTCCGGCGACGATCAGGAGCTGAAGGACGTGGTCATCGATCCCAAGCGGTACGTCGTCGAGGTCACGCCGCGCGACCTCGGGCGCCGCGTCCCCGCCGGCCAGGCGCAGGGCGGCGGACACCGTCTGCTCCTCGGCCTCGCGGCCCGCCTCGCGCTCGCGGAGCAGGTCGGTCCCGTGCCCTTCGTGCTGCTCGACGAGCCCACCTACGGCCTCGACGCCCGCCGGCGCGCCTCGTTGCTCGAGCGCATCACCGAGCTCGGCGTCACCGAGCAGATGCTGCTGATCACCCACCACGACGTGGGCGCGGCCGGGGCGAAGGTGGTGCGGGTGGTCCGCGACGGTGCGACCAGCCGGGTGGAGGAGCGATGAGCGCCGAGACGTGGGCGAAGCGGCTGCAGCAGGCCTCGGTGGGCGGGGTCGCGCCCGTGCTCGCCGAAGACCTGGCGGCGCTGATGGGCGACACCGCCGGCCTCGACGCCACGCTGCTCGACGCGCGGGCACAGAAGGCGGCGCTGGTCTTCGTGAAGACGAAGCTCGACGCCGACCCGACGTACAACCGACGGTTCGCGGACAAGACCGAGCTGCCCTGGCTCGACAAGCTGCTCACCGTCGCCCGGCTCCGGGAGCTGGCGGCCGTGCGCATCGGGAAGGCGGGCCGCTCCACGGGCCTGCGGTACGACATCGGCGGCTTCGCGGCCACCCACTACGGCAGGAAGATCCTCGAGTCCCTCGGACACAAGGTCCGCCGCACCAGCGTCGACAAGGAGGCCTTCGAGGCGATCAAGGCCGCCTGCGCGCGCCTCAAGCTCACGCTCCCCGAGACCGTCGAGCCCACCACCACCGAGCGCTTCTTCTCGTCGGAGGAACGATGACCACCGATCCGCTCGCGCTGCTCTCCGGCGCGAAGATCACCGACCTGCACGACCACCAGGACATCGTGCTGGAGGGCCAGTACCGCGAGGCCTACGACGCGATGCTGGATGCGCACAACGCCGGGCTCTACGTCGGGCTGATCGGCCCCGTGGGCGCCGGGAAGACCGCGCTCTGCCGCAAGTTCGCGGAGGACCTCGGCAAGCCCTTCGACTGGGTCACGTTCTCGGACCTCGTGCGCCCATCCAACCTCATCGGCTCCTTCGACCCGACGCTGGTGTTCAAGTACGGCTTCGCGCCCGAGGCCTTCTCTCCCGGCCCGTTCACGATCAGCGCGCTCCAGGGCGGCGTGTTCCTGGCCAACGAGCTGAACCGCGGCGACGAGTACGTCCTCAACGTGCTGCTGGACGCGCTCGAGGAGCGCAAGCTCTACGTCCCGTCGCTGCGCAGCTGGTACCGCGTGTCGGACGACTTCTACCTGATCGCCGCGATGAACCCGTCCGAGCACCGCGGCACGCGACGCCTGCCGTCCGCCGTCCAGGACCGGGTGAAGGTGTGGGTCGAGCTCGGGTACCCGAAGCGCGCCACCGAGCTCAAGATCGTGCGGAGCCGGTGCGGCGAGTACGAGCTGGGCGCGGCGCAGCTCGAGCTCGTGCTGGAGCTCGTGGACCACACACGCAACGACCCCGCCGTCGAACGTCCCGCCTCGATCCGCAGCTCGATCGGCATCGCGCGGCTGGCGGCGGAGCGCAGCAAGCGGCTCGGGAAGGCCGTGGACAACACGACGCTGGCGGAGGCGGCGAAGCTCGTGCTGGGCCAGGCCATCCTGATGAAGCCCGGGCGCAGCCGCGAGAAGTACCTCGAGTCCCTGCTGGTGCGGGTGCTCGGGACGGCCGGGGCGTGAGCGACGAGCTGCGCAAGCTGCCGGGGGACGCCGTGCCGGACCTCGATCCGGTCACGTTCGGGGTCGCGTTCACCCGCGCGATGCGTCGCCAGCGGACCGCGGTCCACACCCCCTCCCTGCGCACCAGCGTGGCGATCCCGCGCTGGCTGACCGCGCGCTGCCTGCGGACCGGCGGGCTGACCCCCGCGGACTACGTCGAGGCCGCCGTCCGCTGCACGCCGCTCGAGGACCAGGACCTCGCGGAGGCGGTCGCGCGCGGCATCGTCTTCCCGCAGGCCGCGTCCGAGAAGCCCGCGAGCCCGGAAGAGCCGAAGGCCGTCGCCGCGCCCGTCGCCCCCACCGACGCCGTCGCCGACATCCTGGGGGATCTGGCCTCGCTCGACCTCGATCTGGACGCGATCGACGACCTGTCCGACCTCGACGCGCTGCTCGCCGCCGACCAGGACGAGGGGGACAGCGAGCTCGGCGCCTTCGACCTGTTCGAGCGGCTCTACAGCTCGGCCGACCCCGGGGAGCGCGCGCTCGGCGAGCTGATCCACCGCTTCGGCGGTCCCGCCGAGCTCGAGGCGAGCGCCGTCCGCACGGTCTTCCTCGCGCGCGTCTGGGTCGCGAAGCACCTGCTGGCGGCCGTGGGCGAGCTGAACCCCGAGCTGTGCGCGTTCGGTGTGACCGCCGGCTACGGCCGCGAGCTGCGCCGGGCCTGCACCGAGCCGTGGGAGGTCGCTGGGGTGCTCGCGGGCGAGGCGGACCCGGCACTCGAGCCGCTGCTCGACGACCTGCTCCAGCACGGCGCCTCCCGCGAGCTCGGGCGGACGTTGGCCTTCCTCGCACCCCACCCCGCCGTCGCCGAGCGCCGTGCGACCTTTGCCGACGCCGCCCTCGGCCGCGCCCTCGACCTCACGGACTTCGCCGAGCTGGTGGTCGGTCTCGGGAGCTGGCTCGACCCCGACCCCGACCTGCTCGAGGCCTCGATCGCGGTGAGCCCGCGCCGCGCGTTGGAAGCCGGCGCCTGGCTCGAGCAGACCTTCGGCATCGATCTGCGGCCCGACCTGTTCGATCGCTGGCTGCGGACGCGTCCCCGCCCCGATCTGGGTGAGCTGGCGCTGCTGGCGGTCGCGACGGAGAGCTGGGAGACGGCGCTGGACGGCGCGCTCCAGCGCGAGGTGGCGCGGCTCGACGGCAGCCACGCGCGGCTCGAGGAAGCCGTCGGGCTCACGGCCGCGCTGGTGGCGACGGGGCTGCCCCACGGCCGGCACACCGCCCGTCGGCTCGCGACCGAGGCCCTGGTGCGCGTCGCGGACGCTGTGCTCTTCCTGCCGCTGTTGGACGCGTTCCTCGAGCGGGGCGTGGTCCCCGAGGTCGATCCGGTCCTCGCCCGCGCGCGGGAGCTCGGCGTCGCCGAGGAGGAGGTCCTCGACCGGCTCGGCCAGGCGCTCGAGCAGCTCCGCCAGATGGTGCTGACCGACGCCCACGACGCCGACCGCTACCAGCGGCTCGTGCAGCGCGTCCGCTCGGTGCCGGCGCCGATGATGCAGGAGCTCTGCGCCTGCGCCTGCGCGAGCGGGAACCTCGAGGCGATGGCGGCGCTGCTCGCGGTCGACATGGGTGGGGCGGCGGCGCACCTCGACGACGACCAGGTCGCGTCGGCGCTCGGGCACAAGGGCATCGGCGGCGGCAACAACCTGCTGGTGCAGTGGTTCACCCACCGGCGCGGGCTGCGGTCCACGGTGGCGGCGCGCATCAAGGAGCAGGTGAAGGCCACGCTGCTGGACGAGGCGCTCGACTGGGTGGGCCAGGGCGACGGCTCCGGCGAGCGAGGCCTCGTCCCCCAGCAGCGCTCGCGCCCCTTCCGCGCGGGCGACGGCCTCGATCAGCTCGATTTGGACGGTACGCTCGAGGCCATCGTGACCTCGGGCCGCTCGCTCGACCAGGTGACCGAGGAGGATCTGTACGCCTCGGAGACCGCGCGGGGGCGGGCCGCGCTCGTCGTGCTGATCGACATCTCCGGCTCCATGTCGGGCGGCGAGCTCGCCGTGTGCGCGATCGCGGTCGTGATGCTGCTCGGGCGGCTGCTCCCCGAGGAGGTCGCGCTGGCGGTCTTCGAGAGCGACACCCACCCGATCAAGGGCTTCCAGCAGACCACCGACCTCGACGCCGTCGCCGACCAGGTGCTCGAGCTGCAGGCGACGGGCGGGACGCGCGCGGACGCAGCGCTGACCTGGGCCGCCGACGAGCTGGCCGGCGTGGGCGAGGCCGAGGTGCGCGTGCTCTTCCTGCTGTCCGACTACGCGTTCTTCGAGGGCGAGGAGGTCCTGAAGGCGCGGTCGACGGCGCTCGCGGAGCACGGCGCGCGGCTGCTCGCGGCCTCCCACGGCTACGTCTCACGGGACACGCTGACCACGATGCTCGAGACGATGGGCGGCGAGCACCTGGAGATGGACGACCTGCGGCGGCTACCCGGCCTTCTCCTGGCCGCGCTCTCCCGCCTCGGCGAATAGGAGTTCCCACGTGACGACGTTCACCCCGGACGAGCTCGCGGCGCTGCAGGCGGCCGGCCTCGCCGTCTTCGAAGGCCGAGTGATCCACGAGGCCCAGCCGCCGATCACGCCAGAGGTGCTCGCCGCCATCCAGGCCCGCTGCGCCGGCCCCGTCCCCGAGGCGCTGATCGCGTTGTGGTCGACGAGCTTCGGCGGCCGCCTCGACTACGACCTCTCGCTGCGACTGTCCGACACCGTCAGCGCGTTCTCGTTCTCGGAGCTCTTCTATCTGGAGTCGGACGGCTACCGCGACCTCTGGGGATGGATGGACGAGCAGCTGGCGTTCGAGTCCCACGACGGCCTGCTCCACTTCCTGCCCTTCGGAGGCTTCGAGTACACCGATCGGCTGTTCGTCGACCTGCGCGACGGCTCGGTGGTCGCGTACATGCGGGGCCTGCCACCGGCCTGGGTGCTCCGTCTGCACGAGGACGCCACCGGTCGGGTCGCGACGGACGTGCGCGACCTCTTCCGCCAGCTCGCCCTGGAGGACGACCCGTACGCCCCCACGCAGGAGTACGCCCACGGCAGCGAGGTGCGTGCCGCCATCGACGCGGTGGGGAGCGCGAGCGCCCGGGACAAGCTCCATGCGCTGCTCCGCTCGGTGGTCGTCGACTGGCGAGGAGCCCTCGAGGACGGCTCGGTGTCCCGAGACGAGCGCGCACGGCGGCTGGCCTGGGGCGAGGTCGTCCGCTCCGATGACGTGGCGCTCCTGGACCGCCTGGTCGACCTCGGTTGCTCGCCGGCCGAGGTCCAGGGCGGTGGAGGCCGGTTGCTCGCGCTCGACGTGCCCGTGGACGGGGCCCTGGAGGCGGGGAGCAGCGTGCTCCCCCTGGACCTCTGCCGCGAGCTGGCGGGGCGCGGCGCGCGGATCCACGCGACGGCCGTCCAGTCGTCCTGCCGCAATCCCGACGTGGGAGCGTCCCGCTTCCTGGCCGAGCTGCTGGCCTCGCGCGACCCCGACGCGCTGCCCGGGCTGATCCGAGACCTGCGCGAAGGGGCCGGGCGTCAGGAGGCCTCCGCCGTCCGCGTCGAGAGCGGCCAGATGGGGAGCAACTGGACGCCGGCCCGATACCGTGAGCTCGCCGCGCGCATGACGGCGCTCGCGGACCACCTCCGCGGCCTGGGGACGTAGTGTCGCTGGTCGTCTCGAGCTTCTGGATCGACTCCGTGACCGGCGAGTTCCACGAGCACGTCTCCTGGGACGACGGTCGCTACCAGGCGGGCCTCGAGGCCTACCGCGTGTCGCTCTGGGGTTCGGAGGCCGTTCGGCGGCGCGGCGCTCGCTTCCTGCCCAGACTCGCCCGCGAGAACCTTCGGGTGGAGCACGACGAGCTCGACGCCTTCGTGGCGGAGCTGGACACGCTGGACGCAGACGCAGACGCGCTCTGCGGTGAGCTCGGGCGCGACGATACCGACCGCATCCGCCGTTACCTCGACCACTTCCGCGCTGCCGCCGAGCTCGGACGTGCCCGCGGTGGCGGCGTCATCATCGACTGAGGAGCTACCGTGCTGCAGGGCCTGGACGCGATCGACTGGTCTTCCTGGGAGACCGCCTACGGGCCCGCCACCGGTGTTCCCGACCAGCTCCGGGCCATCGCGGGCGACGACGCGGCCGCCGCCCGGTCCGCGCTCGATCGCCTCGAGAGCTCGGTGAACCACCAGGGCATCGCCTCGCTCGCCGCCGTGCCCACCACGCCGTTCCTCGTCGCCATCGCGCGCGAGCGGCCGAGCCCCCGCCTCGTGCGCCTGATCGCGGACCTCGGGTGCGCCGGCTCCCACGCGTTCGTCGCGGGCGGCGAGCCCCTGTCGGACGCGCTCTTCCCCGAGCTCCAGCCCGTGCGCGACGCGGTCGCTGGCGCCTGGGACCTGTTCGCGGGCCTGTTGGACGACCGGTCGGCGGATCTGCGCGCCGCGGCCGCCGTCGGGCTCGGGACCGCGTTCGAGCGGGTGGCGGAGGCCCGCGGGTGCCTGGTGGCCCGGCTCCCCAAGGAGCGCAGCGGCCCCGTGCTCGCCACCATCGTCGGTGCGCTCGGCCGGCTGGCGGTCGAGGACGGTCACCGGGAGACCGCGGAGCTCGTCGGCGGGCTGCTGGCGCACAAGAGCGCGCCCGTGGCCCTCGCCGCACGCATCGCCGCCGCGATGGCGGACCCCACGACCGAGCGCCTCGCCGAGCTCCTGCGGATCGCCCGCCCCGGGGAGCCCGCGCGCGGCGTGGCCTGGTTCGACGGGCGGCTCGACGACCTCGCCCTCGCGCTTGCGCTCGATGGGCTCGCCACGCGCGGGGAGGTCGCGATCCTCGCGGAGGCGGTCCGGACCCGAGGCATCCACCGCGTCGCCCGCCCGCTGCTCCGCGCCGCGCTCGGCCCGCGTCCGCGGAGCCCCGAGGTCCTGCGGCCCGACGCGATCCCCGCGTCCGCACGGCCCGTGCTGGAGCTGATCGCGCGCCACTTCCCTCCCCCCACGAACTATGGCGCCGGGTTCGAAGCCCCGGAGGAATGGGGCCTGCGCTCCCTGCCGCGGCTCCTCGGGGTCGTCCCGCCGCGCACACTGGACCGCGCGATCGACGGCGAGCCGCTCTGGTGGGTGGGGGCCGAGGTCCGCGCCGGACGACGCCCGCTCGCGGCCTGGGAAGCCGCGCTCGCCACCCTCGACCCCGACGCCCTCGAGGACCTCGCGCGGGACCTCGTGGCCACGCCCACCCCGTACCGGCTGGACCTGCCCCGCGGGAGCGGCTGGGACGCCTGGGACGTGGCCGACGGGTATGCCGCCCTGGTGCGCGCGACGGTCACCAGGCTCGGCACCGAGCGGACCGAGCACTGGCTCCGTCGAGAACAGCTCGACACCTGGCGCCTGGTCCCCGTCGTCGACGCGTGGTCGGCAGCGCTGGAGGCCGAGGGCAACCGGCCCCCCGAGGACCTCGACGCTCTGCTGGCCGAGGTCGTCGACACCAACGGCATCGACCCGCGCGTGGCGCGGCGGATCACGGCCCGGCTCGGACCCGAGCGAGCGGAGCGCCTGGTGCTCGCGCTGGCGCCGGACCTGCTGGTCACGCGGCACGCCGACGGTGCCGACCGACCCGCCCTCCGAGGGGCCCTGCTCGTCGCCGACCTCGCGCCCACGCCCGCGGTCCGCGAGCGAGCGCTCGGCTGGCTGGCGACCGACGCCTGGCTCGCGCACGACCTCGATCCCGCGCAGGACGAGCCGATCGCGGTCTTGCTGGCGAGCGTCCTGGGCGCGTTCGACACCGACACGCCCGCCGAGGTGGAGCGAGCGGCGGCGAGCGCGGCAGGACGCGACCGAGGGCGGTGGGCCGGGATCCTCGGTCGGACCGCGGCCCTGCTCAGACCGTCCGCGTGAAGCGCACCGGGGCGGAGCCGATCCGCGTACGGACAGCGCCCTCGACGGACAGCTCGCTCGCGGCGAAGGGGGCGCCCGGCTCGGCGGCCTCCAGCACCGGCCCCACGAGCCCCGGCGCGGCGACGAGCACGGTGGCAGCGGCGCCCGCGCCCCGAAGCCCCGCGGCGGGGACCCGGAGCGTGCGCGACACCGACCAGGTGCCCGGCGGCAGCACCAGCGGTCGTCCCTCGGCGGCGGCCGCGTCCAGCGCGGACTGAAGGTCCTCGGTGGTGGGGCCGATGCCGGCGATCACGACGACCCCGGCGAGGGCGACCGTCGACTGACGGAGGAAGCTACGGCGGTCCATCAGGTCCTCCTACGGCCAGTGCTGGTCGTCGACGAAGGGGGCGCCAGGCAGAGCGCTCCCGGAGGCCTCCACCGACGTGGTGAAGGTCACGGTCGCATCGAGCACGCTCGTGGTGCCGGACAGGACCGAGAGCTGGAGCACCAGGCGCCCGACGGTCTGCTCGACGACGGTCTGCGCGACGGTCAGCCCACGCGCGGCGGTGGTCGCGACCTCGACGGAGGCCTGGTGGTCGCCCAGACCCGGCGTGCTCACCGACCAGTCGCGCGTGGCCGAGGCGGCGGGCGCCGACGGCCAGCTCACGCTCGTGCCGATCGGTCGAGGGACGTAGCGGTCGGTGCGGGAGCGCGTCAGCTCGCTCGCGCCCACCGGGGACGCCGAGGCCTGGATCACGACGGAGACGGTCGCCAGGACCGCCCCGGTCGCGTCACGCGCCGTGAGCTGCTGGGTCACGTCCAGATCGGACAGCCCCGACCGGTCCTCGACGACGATCGCCGCGTCGTCGGAGGTGCTGGCGACGAGGTCGAGGCCCGCGTGCGCCGCGACGCTGGAGCCCTCGCCCCCGAGCGAGATGTCGACCTGGCTCTTTCCCTGGTGTGTGGGCACTCGTCCTCCTCGCCTTCCCTCCTCGCAACGCCCACACCACGGGCCCAGTGCCGAAACCCGGCGTATCTCCGTTCTCGGGACGCGCGGCCAGCGCGAGCTCGCGCACGGGCGCGCATCTCCGCGCACCCGCTGGTTAGGAGCACGCCGCGATCGGAGGCGAGATGCAGGATCAGCCGGGGGCCGCGTTCGGCGTGGCCGGGAACTTCACGGGACACCTCGAGCAGGCGGGCGAGGCCTCGGACTTCGTGGCGGTCCGCGCCGGCGCGGGGAAGCCCAAGGGCATGTTCCCGATCTACCTGGCGGGGACTGAGGGCCGGCTGTCGGTGTGGCCGATGTCGTCCGACGAGCTGCGGCTCCCGCCGACCGACGAGTCCGTCCAGCCCGAGCCCGAGCTCGCCCTGCGCTGTCGCCTGTCCTACGACGAGGGCGGTGTGGTCGCGGTCGCGCCGGACGCCTTCGCGGCCTTCGACGACACCTCGATCCGTCGGCCGAACGCGCCCAAGATCAGCCACAAGAAGAACTGGGGGCCCGGCTCGAAGGGCCTGGCGGCCACGTGGATCCCGCTGGACCGGTTCACCGCGGACGGCGTGCTCGCCCACCACCGGCTGGCGTGCTTCCTCGTGCGCGACGGGCGCTGCGAGCCCTACGGCGAGGACAGCGCGGTCGCCGACTACGGCACGATGTACGGCGAGCTGACCACGTGGATGACCGACCGCCTCCGCCACCAGGAGGACCACGGTCCGCTGGAGCACCTCGCCGGTTGCCTCGACCGTGCCGGGCGGCCCGAGCACGTCGTGATCACGATCGGCGCCACGCGGTACACCGCCTTCGGCGAGTCCACGTTCGTGCAGGCCGGGGACGAGGTGGTGGTCGTGGTCTACGACGCCCGGCGCTCCACGCCCGCCGCCGTCGCCGAAGCCATCGCCGCCGGAGCCTCGTCCATCGACGGCGCCTCCGTCCTCCGCCGCCGGGCCATCTGAGACGTCGGCCGCAGCAGGCTCACGGCCTCATCGCGCGGCGTCCGTGACCCTGCAGGCCGTCGCGACACGACCGTCGGCGTCCGCTCGGCACGACATCAGCGCGGCCCACCCCGGGCCGTCGGCGAGCTCCCCCGTCCGGACCGCCGACGCCAGCGCCTCGGCCGCCGTCCACCGGAGGAACGGCCCGGAAGCGCCCGTGAGCAGGTCCGCCAGCATCGGGATCACCGGGCCCAGCCGCAGACCGTCCTCCGCGGCGTAGCGCAGCCCCACCGCCGTCTGGTCCCGCTTCCCGCCCTTGGCGAGCCGGCGCTCCAGCTCGCGCAGAACCCCACCGACCAGCCAGGTCCGCGCGAGCAGCCGGGTCGAACCCTCCCTGGCCGCCTTCTCTCCCTTCTTCTCCACGGCCCGCAGCGAGTCCTCGAGGGACGCGAGATGAGGTGTGGCCTGGACGCGGTCCCTGTCGAGCGTGGACACCGCACCGGTCGCAGCCCGGCCGGGCGCCGAGAGCAGCTCGGCGAGCCTGCTCGGCTCGAAGCGCAGCGCGTGGACCGCCACGATGGCGCCTGCTCGGTAGTCCCCGCGCCCCACGCCGCGCCAGAGCGCCGCCACGATGCGGTCGTCGCCCTCCGCCAGCCCGAAGGACCGATGCCTCGCCAGGGTCCACACCCCCTGTTGGGCGGACCCGCGAAGGCCGGGCTCCTCGTCGTCCAACAGCGGGATCAACGCTTCCCGGATCGCCGACGACGACGCTCCCCACCGCTCCAACGCCAGCTGGAACCCCGGGGTCACGGCCGTCAGGTGGGGCCCCGCGGCGCAGGCACACAACCACCGCACCAGCGCCGGGCGAGGCTCGTCGAGCCCACGCAGGAGCGTGCGGCCCGAGCCCGGGGTGAGCCGATCGACGGAGCGTGCGCAAGCTCTCTCGAGCGCCTCTCGCTCCGTCGACGAGGCGTCGTCCCAGAGCTCCTGGATCGCCTGCAGCGCGCCCAGCACCTGGGCCTCGTCCCTGCCGTACAGCGCGTCGATGTGCGTCTCGAGTAGCGTCATCGGTGGATGATACGGCGCCGGGACCTCCGCGGACAGCCTACCCCCCGAGCGGCTGCCAGAGCTCGATGCGGTTGCCGTCCAGGTCGCGGATCCACGCGAAGCGCCCGTAGCTCTCGTCCTGCCGCTTCGGATCGATCCACACCCCGGCCGCGGCGAGCTTCTCGAGCAGGGCGTCCAGGTCGTCCACCCGGTAGTTGATCATGACCGCCTGCTGCCCCTCGCCGAAGTACGTCGTGTCCTGGGCGAACACGCTCCACGCGGTCTGCGCGGTCGCCGCCCCCGGGTCCTCGCTCCAGACGAAGCTCGCGCCGCCCCACGCGGTGATCGCGATGCCCAGGTGCTCCGCGTACCAGGACGTCAGCGCCTTCGGATCCGCGGACCGCAAGAACACACCACCGATGCCCGTCACCTTCGCCATCACGCCCTCCTTCGCCGGGGTTCGTCGTCGCGGGCACGTTAGCCCCCGTGGGCGGGGGACGGCTTGCCCGATCTTGCGAACCTCGATGCAGCCCAGCGCGTCCACCGTGCGATCGACCACGTCCACCAGCACCTCGCGGACGATCTGCGCCTCGAAGAGCTCGCGCGCGTGGCCTGCTTCTCGCCCTTCCACTTCCACCGCGTGTTCCGGGCGCTGGTCGGCGAGACGCCACACGCCTTCCTCCAACGGGTGCGACTCGAGCGCGTCCTGTTCCTGCGTGCCCACGACCCCGGACGGACGTTCACGGATCTCGCCCTCTCCTGCGGGTTCTCGTCCAGCTCGGACTTCTCGCGCGCGTTCCGCAAGCGCTACGGCGTCCCGCCGACCGCCTACGACCTCGTCGCCCACCGCGACGCCCACCGTGAGCGCTTCGCTCCGACCACGCTGCGGACCGTCGAGAACACCGATGGGTTCGAGGTCGTCCTGCGCACCCTCCCCGCGAGGACGGTGGCGAGCCTGCGCGTGAGCGACCCGTTCGCGCCCGGCCGGGTCCCGCGCGCCGCCGAGCGCCTGATGGCCTGGGCCGACGCCCGCGGGCTCGGGGACGGCACCTGGCTCGGCTACATGTGGGAGGAGCCCGAGACGGTCGCGCTGGACCGCTGCTTCTACGACGTGGCGGTGGTGATCCCGGAGCCCGTGCGTCCCGACGACGACGTGCGCATCACACGCTTCGGGCCGATGACCGTCGCCCTGATCGACGTCCGCGGCGACCTCGACCTCGAGCGGCGCGCCTTCGACTGGCTCTACGGGGGTTGGCTACCGCGAAGCGGCTACGTCCCCGACCACCAGCCCGCGTTCGAGGTCTGGCACGGCCGCCCCTACGCCCATGGCGAAGCCCACGTCGAGCTCACCGTCCAGCTACCCGTGACCCGGGCGTAGTCAGCGCACGCCCCAGGGGCGGACGAGGAGGTCGGCGGTCAGCCAGCGGTCGGCGGTCTCCACCTGCCCGTCGACGAACGCGTTCAGCCCGACCCGCGCGGTGTCGGCGTCCACCCGCTCCTCCAGCATCTGGCGGAAGATCCTGCGCAAGCTGTGGTCCAGGCGGTCGCGCCACTCCTCGGAGGCGGGGCGGCCCTTCAGGTCGCGCAGCAGATCGGCGGCCTCGGGCGGGCCACGCATCTTCACGCGTCGCAGCGCCTTCAGCTCCACCTCGCGGCAGCGCTCGAGGTCCAGCTCCGCGATCCGGCCGCTCGCCGCCGCGAAGATGGCCTGCCCGACGGACCGGTCCATCACCCCTCCCTCGCGAAGCGCACGTCGATGGGCAGGTGGTCCGAGAGCTCGCCGAGCTCGTGCCGCACCACGAAGTCCAGCGGACGCGCGCGCGCGTTGGACCACACGCGGTCGTAGCGGGCGCTGTACCGGCCCATCCGCCAGGTCGCCCGATCGAGCTTCGCCGAACCCGCCGCCACCCAGGCGTCCGTGAGCCCGTCCAGACCCTCGATGTCCGGCTCCTCCTCGATCCGGAGGTTCGTGTCGCCGCCGAAGACGGCGGGCCCGTCGTGCGCGAGCAGGCGCTCCACGACCCGGGTGCACTGGCGGATCCGCTCGGCGGAGCCCGCGCGCTCGCTCTCGGCGTGCAGCCCCAGGAAGAGCCAGCCGTCGACCACCGCGCGCACCAGGCGCCGCCCCATGCGCGAGCCCTTCAGCGGCACGCTCTCCGCCAGCGTCGGTGCGCCGCGCACCGCGAGCAGCGAGAAGTACTCGGAGCCCGTGTCCGTCGGGTCCGCGGGCACCACGGTGTACCCGGCCGCGCGCAGGTGGTGCTTGAAGTGCCCGTGCCAGCTGCGGCGCACGACCTCCTGCAGCGAGATCACGTCGGGGGCCGGATCGCGGAGGAGCAGCGCCAGGCACTGCGCCTCGCTGCGCTCGTCCAGACGCCGGTCGTCGAGCCCGGCGACGTTCCAGGTGGTGAACAGGAGCGGAGCGGGCGAGGATGGTGCCATGGCCGACTGGGACCGTAGCGCCTCCCCCACCAGACCACCAGCCACCCAGGTGTACCTCCAGCTCGGAGCAGGGATCGTGGCGGTCTTCGTCATGCACCTGATGGTCGGGGCCTCCATGGCCGCCGTGGGCGCGCTGGGCGGTGGCGAGGTGATGGCCCTCGCCGGGGTCTTCTGGCTCATGGGCATCGGCCTGGCACAAGTGGTCTACGTCGGGCCCGCCATCGTCGTCGCCTGGATCGTCCGACGGCCGCTCGGCCTCGGGATGCTGATCGGCGCGGGCCTGACGCTCGTGCTCAACAGCGCCTGCTACGGCTCGGTCATGGCGGGCGCCTACCTGTCTTGAGCCGCGCCGTCGTAGACTGCGCGCATGATCACGTTCCTCCTCGCCTGCTCGTCCGGTCCCGGCTCGGACGGCCTGTACGGCACGACCCCGCTCCAGGCGCTCCCGGCGCCCGAGTTCACCGCGACCGCCGACGACGGCTCGGCCCGCGGTCACGACAATCTGATCGGCCACCCCACGGTCCTGTGGTTCTACCCGGCAGCCGCCACCGGCGGTTGAACCACCGAGGGTTGCGGGTACCGCGACCTCCGGGAGGACTTCGAAGCGCTCGGCATCACCATCGTGGGCGCGAGCTTCGACTCGCCGGCCGTCAACCACGCCTGGAGCGAGGACGAGGGCTTCGGGTTCGAGCTGTGGACCGACGACGACAAGGACCTGGCCCTCTACTACGGGGCCATCGCCGACACGTCCGCGGGCGCGCCCTCGCGGATCACCGTGGTGCTCGACGCCACGGGGACGCTCGCCCTCGAGTACACCGACGGGATCAGCGTCGGCACGCACCCGAAGGACGTCCTCGAGGACTGCGAGACACTGTTCGGCGTCCCGGGTCGCTGACGGGAGCGCCGGGAGGAGGTAGGTGGCCCCGATGGGACTCCGCCGGCTGGACATCGATCGCGCCGCGCTGTTGGCCGCCCTCACCGCTCGGGACGAGGGCCTGCTGGGGACCTGGCTCGACCTGCGGGACGGGACGCTCCGAGCCCTGGTCGAGCCCGACGACACGGCGTTCGAGGCGCGGCTCGAGTCCGAGTCCGACCACTACGTGAAGGTGCCGCTGTTCACCCGCGAGTTCCGGTTGATGGCCGAGTTCGTCGAGCTGGTGGACGACGACGATCTCGCGGTACGACTCGACCAGGCGCTCGCCGGGCCCTCCGCCTTCCGCGCCTGGGAGGCCGTGCTCGCCACCGACCTCACCGAGCGACGACACTGGCGCGCGCACCGGGAGTCGGCGCTCGAGCAGTGGGCGGCGAGCTGGCTCGCGGGCCTCGGCCTGACCGCGCCCTGGACCGACGAGGTGCCTCCTCCCGAGGTCCCAGCGCTCCTCGCCCTGGTGATGGATCGCCCCGTGCACCGCGTGCTCGGGAGCGAAGCGGAGGCCCACACCGCCTATGTCCGCGCCTGCCGCGACCTCTGCGAGCTGCTTCGCGAGCCCTTCCCCTCGAGGCGCGTCCGCTCCGCCGCCCGCTTCGCCCGCGGACCCGTCGTGATCGAACGATCCGGCCGCGAGGTGACGATCCGCCTGCGCGCGGACGACGAGGCGGGTTAGGGTCCGCCACCGCACCCCCGGGGAGCGTCTCGGGGGCCGCCTGGAGGGCCCATGTCCGGCACGATCTCGCTCGCCCAGTACGACATCACGGTCACGAACGTGGTGCGCAACGCGTCCCCCGCCCTGCTGTACGAGCACGGGCTGCGCAACGAGGCCGGCACCGCCATCAGCTCGAGCGGCGCGCTCATCGCGATGTCCGGCGAGAAGACGGGCCGCAGCCCCTCCGACAAGCGCATCGTCGACGAGCCCGGCAGCGCCGAGGACGTCTGGTGGGGCAACGTCAACATCAAGATGGACGAGAAGGCGTTCCTGACCAACCGCGAGCGCGCGGTGGACTACCTCAACACCCGCGACCAGCTCTTCGTGATCGACGGCTTCGCCGGCTGGGACCCGCGGTACCGCATCAAGGTCCGCATCGTGACGACCCGCGCGTACCACGCGCTCTTCATGCACAACATGCTGATCCGCCCGACCCGCGCCGAGCTCCAGACCTTCGGCGAGCCGGACTACCTCATCCTCAACGCGGGTGAGTTCTCCGCCAACCGGTACACGACGGGCATGACCAGCAAGACCAGCGTCTCGCTGCACTTCGGCCGCAAGGAGATGGTCATCCTCGGCACGCAGTACGCCGGCGAGATGAAGAAGGGCGTCTTCACGATCATGCACTACCTGATGCCCAAGGCCGGCATCCTGTCGATGCACTGCTCCGCCAACCGCGGCCACGACGGCGACGTCTCCGTGTTCTTCGGCCTGTCGGGCACCGGCAAGACCACGCTCTCCGCCGACCCCCGCCGCGCCCTGATCGGCGACGACGAGCACTGCTGGACGGACGAGGGCGTGTTCAACATCGAGGGCGGCTGCTACGCGAAGGCCATCCACCTCTCGCCGCAGGACGAGCCCGAGATCTACGCGGCCATCCGCTTCGGCAGCGTCCTCGAGAACGTGGTCTACGACCGCGACACCCGCGAGGTCGACTACCACAGCAGCGAGATCACCGAGAACACCCGCTGCAGCTACCCGATCGAGTACATCCCGAACGCCCGCATCCCCTGCATGGCGGAGCACCCGGGCAACGTGATCTTCCTGACCGCGGACGCCTTCGGCGTGCTCCCGCCGGTCGCGAAGCTCACGCCCGAGCAGGCGATGTACCACTTCATCAGCGGGTACACCGCGAAGGTCGCGGGCACGGAGATGGGCGTGAAGGAGCCCTCGGCCACCTTCTCCGCCTGCTTCGGCGCGCCCTTCCTCGTGTGGCACCCCGCGAAGTACGCCGAGCTGCTCGCCGAGAAGCTCAAGGCCCACGGCGCCCAGACCTGGCTCGTGAACACCGGCTGGACCGGTGGCCCCTACGGCGTCGGGCGCCGCATGAGCATCTCGCACACCCGCGCCATCCTCGACGCGATCCACAACGGCTCGCTCGCGAGCGCGCCGACGGTGAAGGACCCGGTCTTCGGGTTCGAGGTGCCCACGGTCTGCCGCGACGTGCCGGCCGAGGTGCTCCAGCCGCGCGAGACCTGGAAGGACAAGGAGGCGTACGACGCGGCGCAGAAGAAGCTCGCGGCGCTCTTCCAGAAGAACTTCCACCAGTACGAGTCCGGCGCCTCCGCGGCGGTGCTCGGCGCGGCCCCCAAGGTCTGAGCTCCGGTCAGCGGAAGCGCGCGTGGTCGACGCGAAGCTTCCGCATCCGGTTCTGCAGGGTGGACGGTGCCAGCCCCAGGAGCGCGGCCGCCCCGTCCACCCCGTAGATCTTGCCGCCGGTCCGACGCAGCGCCCGTTCGAGATGTGCGCGGACGGCGTCGTCCAGCGTGACCACCGGTCCCTCCCCCTCCTCTCGACGAGCGGCGAGCGTCCCGACCGAGAGCAGCTCGGGCCCCAGCTCCCCGTGGGGACGGAGGATGGTGGCGCGCTCGAGCACGTTCGCGAGCTCTCGGACGTTGCCCGGCCACTGGCCCGCCTCCAGGGCCGCGGCCGCCGCCGGTGACAGCGTCCACGGGCCTCCACCGCCGCGCTCCAGCCGATCGAGCAGGGAGCGGGCGATCCGTACGATGTCCTCCCGGCGCTCGCGCAGCGGCGGTACCACCACCGGGAACACCGCGAGCCGGTAGTACAGGTCCTCTCGGAAGCGGTGCTCGCGGACGGCGTCACGCAGGTCGACGTGGGTGGCGGCGAGCACGCGCACGTCCACCCGCACCGTCCGATCCGATCCGACCGGCTGCAAGGTGCCCTCCTGGAGCACGCGGAGCAGCTTCCCCTGTGCGGCCAGCGGCAGGTCGCCGATCTCGTCGAGCAGCAGCGTGCCCCGGTCGGCGGTGACGAAACGGCCCGGGCGGTCGCGCTCCGCGCCGGTGAAGGCGCCGCGAACGTGGCCGAACAGCTCGGACTCCACCAGGCTCTCCGGGATCGCCGCGCAGTTGGTGGCGACGAAGGGCCCGTCGCGCCGCGGGCTCCAATCGTGGATCGCGCGGGCCAGGACCTCCTTGCCTGCGCCCGTCTCGCCGCCGATCAGCACGGGCGCCGAGGTCGCCGCGACGAGCCGCGCCTGGTCGAGCAGCTCCGCCATCGCTGGCGAGCGACAGCCCTGGAGCGTGCGGGTCGCGTCGGTGGCGGGCTGCTCCGCCACCAGCAGGCGGTTCCGCTCCTCGAGCTGTCGGCGATAGCGGTCGAGCAGGTCGGACTGCTCCGCGCACGAGATCACGAGCGCGAGGATGTCGGCGTACGCGCTGACCAGATCCACCACCTCGGTCGGATAGGCCTCGCAGACCTCGCGGTCCAGCGTGACCGCACCGATCGACCGGTCCCCCGCGCGCAGCGGCACCACCATGCACGAGTGCCCGTCGGGCAGGTCGAGCACGCCATCATAGGGATCGCCCTCGGTGGCGTGGACCTCCTCGGTCACCGCCATCGCCCGTCCCTGTCGCAGGGCCTCGGAGAGTCGGGGGTGCGTGTCGAGGTCGATGGAGTGCGCGCGGACGCGATCCGACATCAGACGACCCCGCGCGTACCGCACGGCGAGCCGACGCCCGGTGAGCTCGAGCACCGCGGCCAGGTCGTACCGCACGATCCGCTCGAGGTTCGCGAGCGCCTGGTCGACCACCTGCTCCACGGTGCCGTGAGCGGCGTGGTTGGTGAGCGCGCGGAGGTCGCTCGCGTAGTCCCTGACTCGATCGTCGTCCACGTCCACCCTCCTGTGGGTGGATACCCTGATACGGGTGACGCTTCACCCACTGGCGGGTGAACAGCACCTGCCGACACGGTCGAACCTGGGTTCTTCGTATGGCACGGGCCCTGCTTTCCAGGAGGACGTGACCACAACGGAGGACATCATGGAATCGCAGAACACCGTCACCCGCCTCCCCCGCCTCGGGGAGCCCGCGCCCGCCTTCGACGCCGAGACCACGCACGGCCGCCTCAAGCTCGAGGACTTCCGTGGGAGCTGGCTCGTGCTCTTCAGCCACCCGGCGGACTTCACCCCGGTCTGCACGACCGAGTTCATCGCGTTCGCCGAGATCGCGGACGACCTGCAGAAGCGCAACGTGAACCTGCTCGGCCTGTCCATCGACAGCACCTACTCGCACATCGCCTGGGTGCGGACGATCGAGGAGAAGTTCGGCGTGAAGATCCCGTTCCCCATCATCGCGGACCTCAACAAGGAGGTCGCGACCGCCTACGGGATGATCATGCCCGGCGAGTCCACGACCGAGACCAGCCGCGCGGTGTTCGTCATCGACCCCGAGGGCGTGACCCGGGCGATGATCTACTACCCGCTGACCACCGGGCGGAACATGGACGAGATCCTGCGGCTCATCGACGCGCTGCGGACGCACGACGAGCACAAGGTCGCGACCCCCGCCAACTGGCGTCCAGGCGACAAGGTCATCGTCCCGCCCCCGAAGACGGCCGAGGACGCCGCGGCCCGGATGAGCGAGGGCTACGAGTGCACCGACTGGTTCTTCTGCAAGAAGGCGCTCTGATGGCCTGCGTCCAGCAGCCTCACCTCGGTCGCTCGGGGGGTCCTCCGAGCGCTCGAGGGGGGCGCGGCGCTCGCCGAGATCGCGCGGCAGGTCGGGGTCCCCGTCTACCGCGTCCGCGCCAGCCTGCGGGAGCTCTCCGAGGCCGGCCTGATCGAGGGTCGCGGCGACGAGTGGAGCCTCACCGAGCAGGGCCGAGCCGCCCTCGCCTGACCCCACGAGCCCCGGTGCCTTGCGCCGGGGTTCTCTTCGTGTTCATATACAACCACATGGTTGTACGTCTTCCCACCGACGACGAGCTGGACCGGCTGTTCCGGGCCCTGGCGGACGCCACGCGGCGCGACATCCTGCGTCGCACGCTCGTGGGCGAGGCCTCGGTCAGCGAGCTCGCCGGTGCCTACGAGATGTCGTTCGCCGCCGTGCAGAAGCACGTCGCGGTGCTGGAAGCGGCCGGCCTCGTCACCAAGACCGCCTCGGGCCGGGAGCGCATCGTGCGCGCCGACCCCGAGCGGATCGCCCGCGCCCGCGAGGCCCTCGCCCGCCTCGAGGACCTGTGGCGCTATCGCCTCGACCGACTCGACGACCTGCTGAAGGAGTAGTCCGATGCCCGTGAAGTCCGTGACCAGCGACCCCGATGCCCTCACCCTCACCGCCATCGGGGAGTACCCGGTGAGCGTGGAGCGCCTGTGGAAGGCGTGGGCCGATCCGCGCCAGCTCGAGCGCTTCTGGGGCCCGCCCACCTGGCCCGCCACGTTCACGCGGCACGACATGACCGCCGGCGGCCGCAGCGAGTATGCGATGAACGGCCCGAACGGCGAGTCCAGTCGCGGCTACTGGGTCTTCCGGGAGGTGGACGCACCCCGCTCGTTCACCATCGAGGACGGCTTCGCCGACGCCGACGGCACGCCGAACGAGCAGCTCCCGGGCACGTGGATGACCGTCCGCTTCGAGGCCACGGCCGAGGGCGCGCGCTTCGTGGCCGTGAGCCACTTCCCCAGCATCGAGGCCATGGAGCAGCTCGCGGCCATGGGCATGGTCGAGGGGCTCACGCAGGCGCTGTCGCAGATGGACGCCGTCCTTGCCGACCTGCGCGACCACTCGAAGAGCTGGCCCGCGGAGCTCGAGCTGCTCGACGACACCCACGTCCGCGTCCGCCGCGACGTGCGCGGCTCGCTCCAGCAGGTCTGGCGCGCGCACCACGAGGCCGACCTCGTGAAGCGCTGGATGCTCGGCCCCGACGGCTGGAGCATGCCCGTGTGCGAGGTCGCCACCGAGGTCGGTCAGACCTATCGGTACGAGTGGACGCAGGACAGCGGCGAGCAGGCGTCCTTCGGGTTCACCGGCGAGCTGCTGGAGAGCGAGCCGCCGCGCCGAGCGGTGACGACCGAGCGCATGATCGGCATGGACGGCCCGGGCACGCAGAACGAGCTCGTGCTCACGCCGCTCCCGGGCGGGCGGACGCGCATCGAGATCACCATCACGTACCCGAGCCTCGAGCTGCGCGACATGATCATCGGCACGGGCATGGTCGACGGCATGGAGACCTCGTACGCGCGCCTGGAAGGCCTGTTCGCGTAGGTGGACCTCGTGTGAACGGGCGCCGCCATCGGCCGTTACGGTCGGCGGGCCCGCCTCGGCCTACCTCTGATGTGCAGACGGGAGGTCGTGATGATGTCGATGTGGATGGTGCTCGCCGCGTGTCACGCGCAGGCGGGCGAGCTGTGGCTGCGGATCGAGGAGACCCAGGCCGACGGGAACCGCTTCGAGCTGGTGCTCCCGGCGACCGCCCTGCGGGAGCGGACGGAGCCGGTGACGTTGCACACCGATCACGGCGACGTCGATCTGGTGGCCGAGGCGCGCTCGCTGAAGGTGGGCAAGGAGCGTCGATGGACCGATCACGACGGCGCCACCGTCGTCCTCGAGCACGACGAGCCCGCGGGCAGCGAGCTCGCCACCGAGGTCCAGCTCGCGATCACCGGGAAGAACGGGGGTGTGGGGATGACGCTGAACTTCCCGCTCGAGCGCGAGCAGATGGACCCGCTGGACCAGAACGCCAATCGCGTCGACGTGACGATCGACGGCATGGAGCTCGGGTACGACGAGGCGGGTTGCGCGCAGCTCCGTCGGAGTCCGGGGCGGGTCCTGTTCCGGCTGGTGGGGCCGAAGGACCACGGGATTGTCGCCGCCTCGCGGTGATTGGCGGGGGATTCACCGCGGAGGACGCGGAGGACGCGCCCCTCCCGACAGCGCCGTCCAGCCCCGTGAGCGCGGATGTCGTCGTTCTAAGTTACGTATTTTCCCTCACCCCCCGGCCCCCTCTCCCGGTGGTAGAGGGGGAGGAGCAGCCCTGTCGCCTATGGCGGGTCTGGTGGTCTCCAACAACTGTTGGATGTCCTTGCGCAACGGTCTGGCGCTGGGTTTTCTCGAGATCCTAACTCCCCTCTACCTCCGGGAGAGGGGCCGGGGGTGAGGGGAACCCCTCTGATGACGGGTGCACTGCGTCACGCACGGAGTCCGTCGCGAACGGAAAACATGGAGAAGATGTGAAGCGACCCACGCTCGGGTGGATTCACCGCGGAGGACGCGGAGGACGCGGAGAAACACCCCCCCGAACGTCGTCCGCTGAAGACTGGCTGGTGGGCAGTCACGCGCAGCATCGTGCGCTACCTCTGTCCGACCTCCGCGCTCTCCGCGTCCTCCGCGGTGCAACACTCCAAGCCTGCCGAGTCCGATCGTAAAGTATGGAGAATAGTGGACGTTTGAGATCCATCCATCCACACATGCCGTATTGACACTACTAAACACCAGTGAACGGCACGCTCAGTCACAAACGACAATCGGAACGTGAACAATGGGCGACTCAAGGGGCTCTCCATCATCGATCCGGACGCGAACCTGAACGTCAAAACCTGACGTCAGAGGAGTCAACGAAAACCGCTCAGCCTGTTCTACAGTCTGCGCGGACTCGCAGCTCGTTGCGGGACCTGGTCTAAGGAACCATGATACAGGTAGGTCATAGCGAAGGGACTGTCCTGGCGGCAGCACTAGCTCTCCCCGGGATGTCGTCACGGCCAGCTCCACGACCCCCAACGTTGGACCCTGGCGAGTCAAAGCGGCCAGCGGCGTGGGGTCTGGCGCAAGATCAACGCGGCCGGTGTTTGAGAAATCAACAACTACCGTGGGTACGCAGTCAGGACTACAGCGCACGCCATACCCTACCGCCAGCGTTCCAGTGGACGAGACGACCGTGCTCGACAGCTCCGTGGAGTCCCAAACCCTCGGCTCCTCCTCGGCTGGCGGCGGCAGGAGTTCCGGACCGGGCACGAAAGACTCTGGAACGCGCCGGACATGGCATCCAACGAAGATGCTCGGCACAACAGCCCAGAAGAGGTTCAGCCTCACGGTCTTCCCCGACAGACATCGGTATCAGTCGTTGGAACAGGGCTACCCGATGGCTCCAATTCGAAGGCATCGTGAAACAGTCGGATCGTCAGACCGCTGAACGGGTGATGCACCTCATGTGTCCCGATCGACGGTGCGGTCCCGTACGCCGAACGCGCTGTGGGACCGCCTCCGCGCCGCCGCGTGCTCTGCTTGCCCCCCTCGACCCGGGCACTCAGTTCTCGGCGTCTTTGCGTCTTTGCGCGATCCATTCGGAGCTGCGCTGGCACACGACCATCGGGGGTGGATGCGGCGACCACCCCTCCAGCCTACCATACCCTCTGTCGCCAGCTCCCTCAGGTGGCCGGGTAGCGCGCGATCCGGTGGGCTCCGGAGCGAGAGGTGTGGGCGATCAGCTCGGGGTGGTGCACAGCGGGAGGAGTCGGTCGGCCAGGAACGCGGCCACCGCCGCCACCTCGGCCTCGACCTCCGCGCGGGCCGCGGTGGGGAGCGGCGCGTGGACCTGCCACACCGGCGTGCCGCCGCCCTCCTCCCAGCGGCCGACCACACGCCCGCCCCACCACAACGACGGGCGGGCCTCGCCGGTCACGTTGACGCCCTTGTGAGGCCCGGGGCCGGGGTCGGTGCCGTCAGGCGGGTGCCAGTGGCTCACGCTGTAGGGGAACACGACCTCCTTGAGGCCGGTCGCCAGGCACCAGGCGCGGTCGCGGTACCCCTTGAGCAGGGCGTCCTCGTAGGGAAGCGCCCAGGCGCCGTGGTCCTCGCGGGGTGGTGCCTCCTCGTCCTCCAGCTCGGACGCGAACCAGAACGTGCTCCCCTCGGCCTCGAGCGAGCCGAGCTCCGCGCCGGCCCACGCCAACGCGGCCTTGACCTCCGTGCGGGTCGCGGGGAGCCACCACGCGAGATCGTCGATCGTCAGCGGCCCGAACGCCCGCACAGCGCGCACCAGGAGCTCGCGGCGCGCCTCGGCGGCGGGGATCTCGCCGGGGACGAAGCCGGGGACGCGGTGTCGCGCCAACGCGTAGCGCGAGCGGTTGCTGCGCGCGTGCGGGGCGTCGGCGCGCAGGACCTCGCCCGAGCCCAGCGCGATCAACAGCCAGTAGCGCAGGTCGGGAGCGAGGTCTGGCAGGGCGCGCTTGAGGTCGTTCGTGCTCGCCGAGCCGGCCTCCAACACCTCCACGATGGCCTCGCGGCCCCGTCGGATCCGATCGTCGGACAGTGCCTTCAGGTTCGGCGAGCGCCTCCCGGTCCGTACGACGGCCTCGCCTGTGGCGGCGCTGATCAGCGGCAGGTCCGCCGTCCGCACGACGTGGACGGTGTTGCGGAAGCAGTTGACGCGCACCACCCCCTCGGCGCGATCCAGACGCGCGAAGAGCACGGCCGGATCGAAGTCGGCGACGCGCGCTCGGGCCGACAGGTAGGGCGTGGCGTAGTCGGTGGAGTGCAGGCCGAGGCTGTCGGCCACCAACGTGTCGACATCCGGCGCGGAGCGCTGTCGGTGCAGGCGCGCAGCGCGAAGCCGCTCCAGCCGGATCTCGCTCATCACCACCCCCGTCCCGGGCACAGCGTACCTGGTGCAAGATCACGGCGCCCGCGGCGTAGGATTCGAGGGGACCGGTACGCCGTTCATCGGCGGGCCGGTCGCCGAGTCGGCCGCAGCGGAGGGACGGCGTTCGCGGGCCGCCCCCCAGCGTGCATCGGCCAAGGAGTAGGAAGCAAGGGCGGAACGCGAACGGTTGTCCGCCCGGAGCGAAGGACGCGAAGTAGAATTCACGCGCCATCCACACGCCGCCCCCACCGTCGCCGCGACCGCGCGTGACCCTGGTGGGACCAACCCCGGAGACGACGATGTCCGACTTCTGCAACGTGAGCAGCCACCCCGAGGTCAACCGCCTGGTCGAGACCTGCGGGTACGCCACCGCCGCGCTCACGATCCTCCCCATCCCCGGCTCCGAGGTGCTCGGCGTCATGCCCCTGCACGTCGGGATGGTCATCGGCATCGCCAACCACTACGGCCGCAAGATCACGAAGGAGTCCGCGACCCAGCTCATCCTGCAGATCGGCGCCACCGTCGGCCTCTCGCTGGTCGGCAGCCGCATCGCGACCACCGCCGCCAAGTTCGTCCTGCCCGGGCTCGGCGGGCTCGTGGCGGCGCCCTTCATGTACGCTTCCACGCTGGCCATCGGTGCGGTCGCCGACGCGTACTTCAGCACCAACGGCGACCTGTCGGACGAGCAGATGCGCGCGGTCTACGAGCGCACCATCAAGTCGGCGAAGAAGAGCTACAACCCGGAAGAGGTCGGCAAGAAGGACGCCGTCGACCAGGCCAAGGCCGCCGTGAACCAGGCGAACACCCCGGCCGAGGAGCCCGCCGCCGAGCCGACCGACCCGATGTCGCGCCTCAAGCGCGCCAAGACCATGCTCGAGGAGGGGCTCATCGACCAGGCCGAGTTCGACGCGGTCCGCGATCGGATCCTCAAGGAGCTCTGACGGTCCGCCGCACGACGAGATCGGCCAGCGCATGGAGGTCGGGCGCCTCGTGGGCCACCCCGACCCCCAGCTCGGTCTGCGTCTCGCGCTCGAGCCACTCCACGACGTCGACCACGCCGATCGAGTCCAGGCCCTGCTCACGCAGCGGTCGGTCGGCGAGGATGACGCTCGGATCCACGCCCACCATGGCAGCCACCCGCGCCCGCACCCGGTCGACCAGCAGCGCCCGCGCCCGCTTCGGCCGGAGCCGCATCTGCTCGAGCAGATCGTCCACCTCGCGCCCCGGCCCGCGGACCCCGGCCTTCCACTCCGCGAGGATCGGGAGCTGGTCGCCGAACAACAGGTCGCGCGTGCGGCGTCGCTGGATCTTGCCCGACGAGGTCTTCGGCAGCGCCTTGGGCGGGATCAGCGCCACCCGCCACACCAGCAGGCCGTGCACGCCCGCCACCTCGCGCACCGCCGCCCAGATCGCCTCGACGTCGTCGACGAGCTCGGGCCGCACCTCCGACACGAAGCAGAGCCGCTCCTCGCCGTCGACGTAGTGGCCGAAGGCCGCGCCGCAGTTCTGCCGGAACGCCGGGTGCATCGCCTGGATCGCCCACTCGAGGTCCTGTGGGTGCTTGTTGGCGCCGTGCACGATGATCAGGTCCTTGAGCCGCCCCGACACGTAGATCTGGCCCTCGTGGACGAAGCCCAGGTCCCCCGTGCGCAGCCAGGCGCGACCGTCGGAGGGCTCGAGCTCCCCGCCGAAGGTGTCGCGGGTGGCGTCGGCCGCGCGCCAGTACCCGGCGCACACGTTGGGCCCATGGACCCAGAGCTCCCCCACCCGCAGCGCCCCTACGTCCCTCCGGGTGATCGGGTCCACCGCGCGGATGTCCACCTCCGGGATCGGCGGTCCGCAGCTCGCCACCACGACGCCGTTCGGGGAGCCCTCGGGGAGCAGCACGACCTCGTCCCGCTCGTAGGCGTCCGGATCGATCGTCACGAACCGGCCGCTGTCGCCGACGCGGTCGCCCGAGAGCACCAGCGTGGACTCGGCCATCCCGTAGGCGTGCAGGACCTGGCGGGGCGAGAAGCCGCACGACCCGAACACCTGGAGGAACCGTCGCTCCGTGTCTTGGCGGATGGGCTCCGAGCCGCTGAAGCTGTACCAGGTGGACAGGTCCAGCCGCGCGCGCTCCTCGGGCGTCGACTTCTGGGCGCAGAGCTCGAGCCCGAAGTTCGGCGTCGGTGAGATCGAGCCGCGGTACTTCGTGATCGCCTCGAGCCAGCGGATCGGTCGCTGGATGAAGGCCTGCGGTGAGAGCAGGACCGAGCGGCACCCGACCCAGATGGGCTGGATCACGCCGTAGACCAGGCCGAAGTCGTGGAACTCGGGCAGCCAGCTCACGATGGTGTCGTCGGGCGTGAGCGGGTGCCAGCCCTGCACCAGCCGCGCGTGCCGCATGAGGTTCTCGTGGGTGACCATCACGCCCTTCGGGTCGCTCGTGGACCCCGAGGTGTACTGCAGCCAGGCGACGTCACCCGGTGCGGCCTCGAGCTCCACGCAGTCCGCGGCGAGCTCGTCGGGGAGCGTGTCGGCGACCACCCAGCCCACCCCCGGCAGCTCGGGCGGGAGCACCTGGCCGAGCGCGTCCAGGGCCGAGTGGGCGACGACCGCCTTCGCCTCCGCGTCCCGCGCGATGCTCGCCAGCCGGGGGACCGTGCGCGCGAGTCGCGCGAGGTCGGGTGTGGGTGCGGGGACCCCGTGGACCCCGATCAGCATGCAACCCACCAACGCCGCCACGAAGTCGAGCCCCTGCGGGAACACCAACAGCGCACCGTCCCCCTTCCGCAACCCCTGGCCCTGGAGGGCGGCCCCGACTGCGCGAGCGCGACGCAGCAGGTCCGCTCGGCTCCAGACGGCACCCTCGCGCTCCCCGTCCTCCAGGAACACGTAGAGCTGCCGCTCCGGGTCCTCCGCCACGCGGTGCCTGAGCAGCGCATCCACGGTCTCCAGGGACTCCACCAGCATCCGCGACCTCCGAAGCGCGGCCGCCAAAGCAAGGATCATGCCTGAGCCACGGGCGAGGGTCGGGCCGAAGATGTGGCATTTCGCTACACATGGGGCGATCCGCCACAGCCCGAAACGCTACACCCGAGGCGTCATCCGCCGCTTTCGACGCCGGATCAGGGCCGACATCAGCCCCACGGTGCCTGCGCTCACCGTCGTCGGGATCGAGCTGCACAGGAAGCTGCCCGAGGACGAGGAGCCCCCCGAGGACGCAGGCGGTGACGGCATCGCCGCAGCCTCCGGCGCCTCCCCGCAGGTGCCCGGCTCGGGTACCCAGCCCTCCCCGCAGACGGGGAACAGGTCCTCGAGCTTCGCGTCGTAGTCGACGTAGCGGAGCTGGCTGGTGCGCCCGTCCCCCGTGAGCTGCAGCAGCACGTCCTCGTCGATCTGGTCGGGGGTGTAGCGCATGCGGATGCGCGTGACGTACGGGGCGAAGGCCTCGTGCCAGCCGAGGGTGGCCAGCGTGTCCGGATCGAGCGGTCCGTTGTCGGTGCACGGGTCGCACTTGCCGGCACCCCACCCGTACTCGACCGCCCAGGTGGCGCGATCGGTCGGCTCGTCGGAGAGCAACGCGTCGTCGACCGCGTCGTCGTAGAAGGACGAGCCCTTCGGCATGCACTCGTCCTCGATGACGCTCTCCTCGTAGTTCGTGATGCGCACGCGGCTGGTGGCGAGCGTGTAGAGCACGAGGTCCTGGACGCCCTCGGAGCTCGTGGTCCCGAGCTTCAGCGGGATGGCGCGGAGCTCGGAGTCGTAGATGAGCTGTAGCGGCTCGAGCCAGGCCGCGTCGGTGCCGGCGCTCACGGTCGCCGCCAGGAACCAGGTCCCGCGGTCCATGAACTGCTGGATGACGGGCTCCACCTCGGCCGACATCGCGAGCCCGTTGACGTCGAGCCATTCCTGGAGCCCCTCGGTGTCGTCCGCCGCCACCACGGCCAGCTCGTAGGCGCCCACCGTCGCCCGCGACTTCACGATCACGTCGCGCAGCTCGGCGTCCGACAGCGACGTCGTCGTCACGCCCGTCGTCGTGGTCGTGGTCTCCACCCGGGTGGTGCCCGTCCCCGAGCAGCCACCCGCCGAGTACTGCGACTCGTTGCGGTGGACCTGGCCGTCCCAGACCTGCTCGCAGGTGTACCCCACGACCCGGGGGCCGGAGTACACGTCCAGCGTCTCGAGCGCGCCCGCGTCCGGGACCACCACCGACGCTGCGTCGAAGCCGGCCGGCACGGGTACGAGCAGCCCGAACTCCTCCACGTCGCCCTCGAAGTCGTTGGCCATCGTGAGCACGGTGTGGCCGTTCACCATCGAGAGCACGAGCACGCTCTCGCCGTTGCTCGGCGCGTCGCCTGCCGGTCCCAGGTACGTCCCACAGAACGCCTGGGCCATCGACGGACACACCAGGATCGACGCCGACCACCACAGCTTCCTCGTCATCGCGACCTCCATCGGCTCCCACCGTACGAGGTCCGGTCGGGGTCCCGCTACGAGAACCGACCCGATATCGAACAAATCACGACCCGTTTCTGATATCGATGGTTCGATATCGGGCTAGCCACGCTCCGTGCCCGTGCCCGTGCCCGTGCCCGTGCCCGAATGGGGCCCTGGTACCGCCCCGAACGCTCGGTCGGCCCGACTCCTGCCCTACCGTCGAGTAGACTCGGTCTGGGGGAGCCAGCAGCGTGAGGGTCGGTCCGTTCCGCCTCGACAGGTGCATCGGCAGGGGTGGGATGGGCGAGGTGTGGCTCGCCCGCCACCGCGGAGGCGTGCCCGCGGCGATCAAGTTCGACCTGCACCCGCCCGACGACCAGCGCCGCGAGGACTTCCTGCACGAGGTGCGGCTCGTCGCGGGGCTACAGCACGAGAACTGCGTGCTCGTCTTCGACGCCGGGGTGGTGGGCGAGGAGGAGCAGGCCGAGGGACCGGTCCGAGCCGGCGCACCCTGGCTCGCGATGGAGCTGGCCCCGGGGGGCAGCGTCGCGGATCGACCGCCGACCGACTGGACCCAGACGCTGCACGTGTTCCGCGGTCTGTTCCTGGGCCTCGCCCACGCCCATGCCCGCGGCGTCATCCACCGGGACATCAAGCCCGGCAACCTGCTCTACGCGGGGCCACGCGGCGTGGGGACGGACGCGCCGCAGACCGTGCTCGACGCGCGCATCGTGTTGTCCGACTTCGGCGTGAGCTACCTCGTGGACCGCCCGGGCACGATGGACGCCGAGTCCGTCGGCACCCCGCGGTACATGGCGCCCGAGCAGATCGAGGCCCGCTGGCGCGACCAGGGGCCGTGGACCGACCTGTACCAGGCCGGGATCATGCTGTGGCGGCTGGTGACCGGGGCCTTCCCCTTCCCTCAGACGCAGACGGTCCAGCTCTACTACGCCCACCTGTTCGAGGCGCCCGGCGAGTTCGCGCCGCAGTTCGACGTGCCGCCCGGGCTCGAGGCGCTCTGCCGCCGCCTGCTCGAGAAGGCGCCGGAGGACCGCCCCCGGTTCGCCGCGGACGCGCTGCGGCGGCTCGAGTCGCTGGGCGAGGTTCGCGCGGGCTCGGGCCGGGGTCCGGTGCCCGTCGACCCCGATCTGCCCACGGTCGTCACCCGCGACGCCTCGCGGCAGCCCACGACGGCGCCCGGCGGGCGGGACGGCGCGCTCGACATGCGGCTGCGCGGCGCCGGACTCGGGTTGTGGGGGCTGCGCCCGGTGCCGATGGTGGACCGCGACGCCGCCCGGAGCGCGCTGTGGGACGCGCTGATGGCGGTCGAGCGAGCCCGCATGCCCGGGGTCGTGGCGCTGACCGGTCCGCAGGGCTCGGGACGGAGCCGGCTCGCGTCGTGGCTGGTGGAGCAGGCGCACGAGTCGGGTCGCGCGACGGCCTGGCGGTCCCGCGGCGGCGACGAGGGCGGGCTGGACGGCATGCTCCGCGGCGAGCTCAAGCTCGGCGGGCTCGATCGGCAGGAGGCGGCCGAGCGGCTCGAGCGCCAGGGGGAGGCCGCGACCCCGCTCCTGCGCTGGCTCGTGGACGGCGAGCGGCAGTCGCTCTCGGACCGCGACCGCTTCGCCCTCGCCGAGCGGCTGCTCACCGCCACCGACCGCCCGCGCCTGGTGCTGCTCGACGAGATCCAGAGCTCCCCCGACACGCTCCGCTTCGTCCTGCACGCGCTCGAGCGCGTCCACCACCCGATCCTGTTCGTGCTGACCTGCCGGGACGAGGAGCTCGCGGCGAGCCCGGAGGCGGCCGCGCTCGTGGACCGGATCGTGGCGCGCGAACGCGGCCTGCGGGTGGACGTGGGCCCGCTGTCCGCCGAGGACCACCGCGAGCTCGTGCGCGGGATGCTGGGCCTCGAGGGCGAGCTCGCGCGCCAGGTCGAGCTGCGGACCGCCGGCAACCCGCGGTTCGCCGTCGAGCTCGTGAACGGCTGGATCGAGCAGGGCGTGCTGGAGCCCGGCCCACGCGGTCTGCGGCTCAAGGCGGGCGCGACCCCGGCGCTGCCGGACGACCTCGTGGCGGTGTGGGCGGATCGCGCCCGCCGCTTCCTCGCGACCCACACCCCCGCGGACCGCGCCGTGCTGCAGATCGCGGCGACGCTCGGGCTCGAGTTCGCGGCGGTGGAGTGGCGGGACGCGTGCCGCCACGCGGGGCTGATGGCGCGCGCGGGGCTGCTCGACGAGCTCCTCTCCGCCCGCTGGCTCCGCGCCGACGAGCGTCGCCAGCGCCTGCGGTGGGCGCACGCGCTCCTGCGGGAGGAGCTGCTCGCCTCGGCCCGGACGGACGGGCGCGAGCGCGACTGGAACGACGCCTGCGCGAAGGCGCTCGAGGGGCGGCCGGGCACCGAGGAGCGGCGTGCCACCTTCCTGTTCCACGCGGGCCGCTACGAGGAGGCCGTCACTCCCCTGTGCGCCGCCCTCGACCGGCAGTTCTCGCGCGGCGACCACCGGGACACGACGCTGCTCGAGTTGCTGGAGCAGGTCCCCGTGCGGCTCGGGCTGCCCGCCTCCGACCCCCGGTGGGGCGACGTGTGGGGGTTCCGGGCCTGGTGGCACCGGCAGCGCGGCGAGCACATCGACGCCGACGAGATCCTCGCGCGGACCGAGGAGCAGGCGGAGCAGCACGGCTGGAAGGCGCAGCTCGGGGTCGCGCTGCGGGACGCGGGCCGGACGGCGATGCAGCTCGGCCAGCTCCAGGACGCGCTGGACAGCCTCACCCGCGCCGAGCGGCTGCTCACGGAGGTCGGACGGACCGAGACCGCGGGCGACTGCCGGCTCGCGATGGGCGAGGTCGTCCAGAAGCTCGGGCAGCTGGACCGCGCGGAGGAGCTGTACCAGTCGGCCATCGGCTGCTTCGACACGCCGCGGGGCATCGGGTACGCCTACGCCCCCTACGCCGCCCTGGCCCACGTCTACCAGCGGCGCGGGAAGCTCGATCTCGCCGCCGCCTACGTGAAGCGCGCCCGCGAGACCGCGAGCAGCCACGGCCAGCTCCGCGTGCTCGCGCAGATGGCGAACCTCGAGGGCGAGATCGCGCGGTACCGCGGCGACCTGGACGAGGCCGAGCGCTGCTACCACGAGGCCGTTCGCGCCTACGCCCTGCTCTACGACGACGAGGGCCGCTTCCCGGTGCTGAACCTGGGTCTCGTGCGTGTCCTGCTGGGCCGGCACGACGAGGCGACGGACATGGTGCTGCCGCTGCTGGAGGAGCTCGAGCAGGCGGGCACCGAGCCGGTGATGACGGCCTACTGCCACTCCGTGCTGCTGCCGGCCGCGGCGGGCCGCTTCGACATGGAGGGCTTCCGCCGCCACGCTCGCGCGCTCGAGCTCTTCCTCACGACCTCGGGCCTCGCGGACCCCGACATCGCGCGCATGTGCTCGATCGCCGCGGACCTGGTGCCCGACCCCCGCCAGGCCACCAGGGCACGTCGTCTGGCGAGCGAGCAGAAGCAGCGGCTCGAGAGCTGACGGACCAGCCCGCTCCGATGGTGACCGGCTACCGTGGGCCCCCGTCCACGACGTAGACCCGTCCTCGGAGCTCCTCGCCCATCGCCGTGCCCGGGGCTCCGATCACGAGCTCGTCGTCCCCGTCGCCGTCCAGATCGCAGGCCGCCAGTGCCCAGCCCAGCTGCTCACCCCCCTCCGCGCCGCGCCAGATGACGGCGGCGTCCTCGGCGCGCAGCTCACCGGGGGTGAGCGGTCCGAGGAACAGGTAGAGGAGACCCGGGCGTTGGTAGGAGAAGTACCAATCGCTGGGCGCGGCCACGACCAGGTCCGTGGCGCCGTCGCCGTCGAAGTCACCCGTCACGGTGCGCGCCCCCATCCAGGCGAAGTCGGTCTCGCCGTGCAGGTGGATCGCAGCCTGGGAGCTGTCGAGGGCCTCCGTGATGGGGCCGAGGAAGACGTAGGCGGAGCCGCGTCTCTCCCCAATGCTGCTACTGCCGTGGGCGCCCACGACGAGATCGTCGAGGCCATCTCCATCGAGATCCGCGACCGATATCGCCCGACCGAAGTTCTGGTCGTTGCCCGACCCCCTCAGGACCCATCCCTCGTCCGCTCGCCAAGTGCTCGCGGGCCCTGGCAGCACAGCCAGCTGGCCGTCTGGTTCGGCGTCGTACTCGCCGAGTACGAGATCGGGCTCACCGTCGCCGGTGAGGTCACCCATGCCCAGGTACCGCCCGGTCGCTGAATGAGGCTCGATCGCGTCGATCGTGAGCCAGGCATCGTCCGCCGTCGTCTTCTTTCGAAGATCGGTGCCACGATGAACGAAGATCCGGCCAGGCGTTTCCCAGTCCTGATTGCCGGACTCAGCGACGAGGAGCTCGGCTACGCCATCTTCGTCGAGATCCCCCACCGGTAGCGTGCCGCTGGCGTTCTGCAGCCAGGTGCCTGCGACCCACACCGAGGCCTGCTCGGGCACGAGGTGCTCACCGGCCACGGGGTCGAACACGAACGCGGCGCCGGTGTGGGGATCGGGACGGTAGGCGGTGTTGGCAGTGACGACGAGCTCACCGTCGCCGTCCCCGTCGAGGTCACCCGGGAAAGCGACGCGGAAGCCGAGCTCGTCGAGCTTCTGGCTGCCGTCGACCCGCCAGGCGACCTCGGAGGTCGTGAGCTGGGCGTCGGACGCAGGCATCGAGCCCTCCACGAGCACGGCGTACCCCTTGCTCGAGCTCTCGAGCAGGCTCGCGCCGCTCTGGTCCGCGCCGATCGCGACGACCGACCCGAGGCTGCCCACGCTGGAGGCCGTACAGGCGACGGCGGTCCCGAACCGATCGAACTCCGCATCCCCCACCATCCTCCACCGCGCAGCCTGCACCAGCGAGACGGTGGGCTGGTCGCTGCCGTCGCAGTCCTGATCGACCGCGTCTCCCACCACCTCCTCGGCCCCGGGGTGCCGCGAGGGGTCGGCGTCGTCGCAGTCGTTGTCCGTCGGGCCGTAGCCGTCGCCATCGCCGTCCTCCGACGTCGGAGTCGTGGAGGTGTCGGGGCTGCGCACGCAGCTGGCGAGGAGGAAGGCGATCACCGAGCGACCCCATTGTCGAGGTGATCGTCCCAACGAGCGAATCGCGAGCTGTCAGCGATGCTCACCGGTGCATCGCCGCCCTACGCGAAGTCGGTCCGCTGCTGGCCCATGAGCTGCTGCATGAACTCGTTCGAGCCGCCCGGCTGCTCGAACTGATCCAGGAGGCCCGGACCGCCGCCCATCTGGGAGCCGGCGCCGCTCGTCGTCGGCGGCTGGAACTGCTGCCCACCGGGACGACGGCCTCCGCCCTGCTGCTGGGTGGAAGGGGCGGGGGCGGATCGGCGGTTCTTGCCCATGACGGACTCCGGGATGAGGAGGATCTTACGAGAGTGTACCACCCTCCGCGCGGACGCGACAGCGCGACCGTGGCACGATGTCGCCATGCCGGGCCACCTGTTCGTCGTCCATGGAGATCTGCGGACGCTCCGCTGCGACCACTGGCTGTTCCCCGTCGACGCCGGGCTCTCCGCCAGCCGCTCGTGGAACCGCACGCCGACGTGGGCGCGGATCCGCGATCACCTCCCTCCCCGGCTGACGCTCGAGGAGCGGGTCGCCGAGGTCCCCTGGGAAGGCGAGCGGCGCCCCTGGCCGACGCACGTCGCGTCGGGGAGCAAGGCGCACGAGGGCTGGCAGGCGGTCTCGGCGCGCCAGTTCCTCGAGCGTGCGTACGCCGCGGGGCCCACGGTGGCGGACCGGGATCGGCCCCTGCTCGCCCTGCCCGTCGTCGGGACCGGGTTCGGCGGCAAGCGGCGCGTGGCCGGCGCCGTGCTCCGCGCGCTCGTGCCCGAGCTGCTCGACTTCGTCGCTCACCACGACGCCGACGTGGCGCTCGTCACCTGGACCGAGGAGGACTTCGCCGCCGCCCAGGCCGCGCGCCGGTCCGCCCGCCAGGCGAGCGGCGTCGATCCGTGGGCCGAGCTGCGACCCGAGCTGCAGGCCGAGGCACGCTCCCTGGCCCGGCTGGCGGCGCGCGATCGGCTGGTCGTGTTCCTCGGGGCCGGGGTGAGCGCGGGGGCGGGGCTGCCGACCTGGGCCGAGCTGCTCGATCGGCTCGCCGTGGAGGCGGGGTTCGGCGCCGCCGAGCGGGAGGGGCTCGCTCGCCTCGGTCACCTCGATCGCGCCCAGCTCCTCGCCCTGCGCCTGGGCTCCGATCCCACCGCGCTGGGCCGCGCCGTGTCCCGCTGCCTGGACGTGGGTGACACGACCGCGCTGTCGCACACGCTGCTCGCCGGCCTCCCGGTCCGCGAGTTCATCACCACCAACTACGACGACTGCTTCGAGCGGGCCTGCGACGCCGTCTGCAACCCGGTCGCCCGCCTGCCCTACGCCCCCGCCTCGGGCTCGCGGCGCTGGCTGCTCAAGATGCACGGCTGCGTCAGCGCGCCCCAGGACATCGTCCTGACCCGCCGCGACTACGTCCGGTACGCCGAGCGCAACGCGGCGCTGGCGGGCATCGTGCAGGCCATGCTGATCACGCGGCACATGCTCTTCGTCGGCTTCTCCCTCGACGACGACAACTTCCACCGCATCGTGGACGCCGTGCGCCGCGCGCTGGTGGGCGCCGAGCGCGACCGGCTCGGGTCGGCGGTCTCGCTCTTCCCCAACCCGCTCGTCGAGCAGCTCTGGTCCGATGACCTCGACTGGTTCCACCTCGCCGAGGACGGCGGGAGCACCGTCGCCGCCGAGGCCCGCCGCTTCGAGATCTTCCTCGACTGTCTCTCGGCGCACGCGACCGCACCCCACCACCTGCTCGACCCGCGCTTCGCCGACGTCCTCACCCCGCGAGAGCGAGCGCTCGGCGAGGCGCTGCGCCCCCTGCGCGCCTGGCTCGCCAGCGAGCCCCGACCCGACGAGGAGGATCCCGCCGCGACCGCGTGGGCGATGATCGACGATCTGCTCGACGCGCTCGGCAACCCGCCCGCCTCTGACGCTCGCTGACGCTCGCCTGACGCAACGACGACGGTGCGGCGCCACTCCACGGGTTCCCTGATGGTTGGACGCTCCCCGCGACCAGGAGCGGCGGCGACTCGAGCTCGGACCCGACCTCCCAACCAGGGTCCTGTTCGAGGCCGACGGCTCCTCACCCTTGCCAGGCCTGCTCGCGCTCGCCGCCGCCCTGGTCGCGCTCCCCCTGTCGCGGAGGCCCTGCACGGGCTAGGACACCGTGTGCGTCCCGGCGTGGTGCTGATCCTCGACGATGGGACGTCCTGGCGGCTGGGCCCGGGCGATCTGGTGGGCCGCGTCCCGGGGGCGGCACTGCGGCTGACCGATCCCCGGGTGAGCGAGGCGCACGCGATGGTGAGCCTGCGCGGCGAGACGCTTCGCCTGCTCGCGCTGCGCCGGCCGCTGGCGATCGGCGGTCAGCCCACGGGCGACGTCGAGCTGCGGGTGGGCCAGCGCATCGAGCTCGCCGCGGGGCTCGCGGTCGCGGTCGCCGAGGTCCACCTGCCCGACGAGATCCCGGCCATCGAGGGTGCGGGCCTGCCCCGCCAGGTGCTGCCGGCGACCGGCTCGCTGTGGACGCGGCCCCGACCACGGCTGGTCGCCCGCTACGAGGCCGGGGCCGACGCGCACGTCTGGTCGTCGGGGGAGACCTGGTGGGCGCGCGTCGGCGATCAGGCCCCGCGCTCCCTGGTGCCCGGGGACACGCTCGTCGTCGGCGATCGCTCCTTCGACATCGTGTGGGCGCCGCTCGGTGACGCCAGCGGTCGCCCCACCGAGCTCCGCGGCGCCGTGGACCAACCGCTGCGCATCGTCGCCCGCTGGGACACGGTGCACCTCCACCGCGACGGCGAGCCCATCCTCACGCTGTCCGGCGTCCCCGCCCGCATCCTGTCCGAGCTCTGCACGATCGGCGGACCCGTCGGCTGGGAGGCCCTGTGCGCCCAGCTCTGGCCCGACGGCACGGACCGGCACGCGCTGCGGCGACGGCTGGACATGGGTCTGTCGCGGCTGCGCCGGCGGCTGCAGGACGCGCGGGTGCGCACCGACCTGGTGCGGGCGGACGGCACCGGCCTGATCGAGCTCGTGCCCGGACCGGGCGACGAGGTGGTGGACGAGACGTGACCGAGGACGACCCGAGCTTCCGCGGCTTCAGCACGCTCGGTGGGGTCCGCTCCGAGGGCGACCCCTGGTCGGACCGCGACCGCTACCAGCGCGGGGGAACGCTCGGTCGCGGTGGCATGGGCACGGTGGTGGCGGCGCACGACCAGCGGCTCGCGCGGGACCTGGCCATCAAGCGCGCCGATCCTTCGGTGCCGGGCGCGGCGCACCAGCTGCGCCGCGAAGCACGCCTGCTGGCCCAGCTCGAGCATCCGCACGTCGTGCAGGTCCACGATGCGGGCGAGGACCCCGACGGCACGCCCTGGGTCGCGCTCGCGCTGGTCCGTGGTCGCACGTTGGCCGACGCCATCGGGGCCGCTCGCGACGCCTACGCCCGCCGGGCGCTGATCCGCCCGCTGCTCTCGGCCTGCCAGGCGGTCGGACACGCCCACCGGCTCGGCATCGTCCACCGCGACCTCAAGCCCACGAACCTGATGCTCGGCGAGCTCGGCGAGCTCCAGGTCACGGACTGGGGCCTGGCCGAGCCCCTCCCCGGCCACGGCTACGAAGGGCTCCTGGGCGACGCACCGCCGGTGCTCGGCGCGGGAACCGAGGGATGGTCCGCGCCCGAGCAGCTCGCCGGTGCGGCACCCGATCCGCGGGCGGACGTGTACGGCCTGGGCGCCGTGCTGCTCACGGTGCTCGACGGGCCCACCATCCCGGGCAGCGAGGAGCTGCGCGCGATCGGCGTCCGCGCCACCGCGACCCGACCGGCGGACCGTTACGCCGACGCCGCCGAGGTGGGCCAGGAGCTCGAGCGCTGGCTCGACGGACGCCGGGTCCACGCCTACGACTACGCCGCCGTCGAGCTGATGGCGCGGGCCGTCCGCGCCTGGCGGGTCCCGCTCGGGGTGGCCGCGGTGGCGGCGGTGATCCTGGTGGGCGCCGGCCTGGCCTCGTGGCGCGCGACGGCTCGCGAGCGCGACCGGGCGCTGGCCGCCGAGCGAGGGACCGCCGAGGCCCTGCGGACGAGCGATCGGCACCTCGCCCAGGCCCTGCTCGCGACCGCGCAGGAGCGGCTGGACCGGGGAGCGGTCCCGGAGGCCGAGGTGCTCGCCGCCCGGGCCGCGGCGCTGACCGGGGACCCGGCCGCGATCGGGCTGCTGGCGGCCGCGGGGGCCTGGGCGCACCCGGCGCGCTCGACGCCGGGTTGGGACACGCTGGACTGCGCGTGGCGACGGCCGGTGACCGACGGCGTGCTGTGCGCGCAGGAGGACGCGCTGCTCGTCGCCGACGAGGACGGTCGCCCGCGGTTCTCCGTCCCCGGCCGCCCCTACGACGCCGTCCGGACCGAGGACGGCTGGGTGGTGACGCTCGCCGACGGCCTCGGGTGGGATGCGCGTCTGCTCGACCCGGACGGCAACGTGCGACTCGAGCTGCGGGACCTCCCCTCCCCACGGCGGCTGGCGACCGGGCCCGCAGGGACCGTGCTGTGGGATGGGCAGGAGGCGCGCTGGCTCGGACCCGAGCTCGAGGTGGTGCCGACCTGCGCGGACGGATCGCTCCACGCGCTCGTGGTGGACGAGACCGGCTACGTCGCGCTCTGCACCGACGGCACCGCGCGCCACCACCCGAGGGCCGGGCCCGTGACCAGGGTCCAGACCCCGCTCGTCCGCGAGCTGCCCGCCTCCACCGCCGCGACCCGCCTGGCGGACGGCGCGGTCGCGCTCGGGCTCGCGAAGGGGCAGGTGGCGCGGCTCGATCCGACGACCGGCGAGGTGGCGTGGGTGACCCAGGTCTCCGACGGCCCGGTGTTCCAGCTGTGCGTGTCGCCGGACGGGTCGCGGATCGCGGCCATGCCCGAGCGCGTCGGCCCGATCGTGCTCGACGCGCTCGACGGTCACCCGATCGCCCGGCTCCCGCTGGCGGACCGTGGCCCCTGCCTGTTCGAGGCCGACGGGTCGCTGGTGACGGCGGGCTCGCGCGCGGCGCGCTGGTCGCTGGGGACGGCCACCAGCCGCCCCGTGGTGGCGCTCGGCGCCGGGCTCACCTGGGTCGCGCAGACGGGAGGGCGTTTGGTCGCGACCTCGGGAGACGGGACGGTGGGCGTGTGGGGCACCGACGGCGCGCCGGTCGCGACCTATCGCTGGCAGGACCGCGTGGTGAAGGGCGGCACGGTGGCTCCCGACGGTACGGTGTTCGTCGTCGATGGCGGCTCCCCCGGGATCCACCGCATCCCCACGGACGGCGGGCCGCTGCCCGAGCGGATCGAGACGGGTACGAACCACCGCCGCGTGGGCGCGTTGGCGTCGGGATGGCTGTGGACCGGGAGCTGGGGTCACGGCCTGATGCTCAACCACCGAGAGACGGGCGAGGCGCGACGCGCGCTCGAGGATCTGCGGATCGTGGAGGGGTGGACGCGAGCCGACGGCAGCGCGGCCGTGCTGCTCGACGATCACGAAGGTGCCTGGCTGCTCGTCGACGGCGATCCCCCGACGGCCCGCTCGGCCGGCCAGGCCACCGGCGCGACCGCCCTGGCCCTCGGACCCGCCGACGAGATCCTGATCGGCACCGCGCACGAGGTGCGACTGCGGGTCGGGGACGAGGTGCGCGCCTCGGTGGACGTCCCGTCCCTGGTGAACGACCTCGCCGTGGACGCCGCGGGACGGCTCGTGGCCGCGGGGCTGCTCGACGGCACCACGCTGGTCCTCTCCTTCCCGGAGCTGCGCGTGCTCGCGTCGCTGCCGCCCCACCGCGAGCGCATCGGGGGCGTCGCGTTCGACCCGACCGGGCGGTGGCTGCTCACCGCGGGGTGGGAGGGCGAGGTCCACACGGCCGATCTGCGACGCCTCGAGCGCACGGGCGACGACCGCGAGCACGACTGGGGCATCGCGCTGGACCAGGCGCTCTAGGAGCCTGCGGGCGTAGCCCCGAAGTGCTCATCCCGTGCCCGTGCCCGTGCCCGTGCCCGTTCGGTCCCGGCGGAGTTCATTGCGGGAGATGGATCCCGCTCACGGCAGCCGGATCATGAAGCGTGGCGGCGAGATCGAGCAGACGTACAACGGGCAGATCGCCGTGGACGGCGAGTACTACCTGGTGCCCATGCTCGAACGTGTGCGGTCGGCCGCTGGGGCGCTGCCGGAGAAGATCAGCGCCGACGCAGGCTTCTGGGCGCCGTCGAACGCCGGGTGGTGGGAGGAGCAGAAGGTGGACGCCTACATCGCGACGCAGCGACACCACCGGCCAGCTGGCAGCGCCCCGAACGGGCAGGGGCACGGGCACGGGCACGGGCACCGCTCGCTGCGCGAGCTGGGAGGAGCCTGCGGGCTCCTAGGGCGGCCAGGGGAGATCGGCCTCCATCGCCGCCGTGCGCGCCTCGAGCTCGCTCTTCAGGCGCTCCCAGGCGGCGGTCTGGTCGGGGGTCAGCGCGTTCTCGAGCAGGTCGGGTCCATCGTCCCACCCATCGGGGGCCAGCTCGTGGAAGCGGATCTCGTCGAGCGTCGGCTTCTTGCGGGAGACGATCTTGTACCGCTCGTCGCGCACCGCGCGCTCGTCCACGTCGGGCTCCTCGGCACCGTTGGGCGTGAAGCGCTCGGACCACAGCGTCGTGTGGACGCCGACGGTGGGGTCGGCGAGCGCCGGGAGCAGGCTCACGCCGTCCAGGGCGCGGTCGGAGACGTCGATGCCGGCGATGTCCGCGACCGTCGGGAACACGTCCACCACCGACACGAGCGCCGAGGACGCCGATCCCCTCACGCCCACGAGGGGCCCTTGCACGACGAAGGGCACCCGCAGCCCCGACTCGTCCATCGACATCTTGCCGTGCCCCGGGCTCCCGGGCTCCGCGACGTCGTCGGGGGTGCCGTTGTCCCCGATCACCATCGTGGTCGTCCGGCGGCGCACCGCGGGCGGGATCGCGTCCAGCAGCCGCCCGAGCTCACGGTCGGCCGCCTCCAGATCCGCGCGCTCACGCTCGAGCTTCGGGGCGTCCGGCGCCAGATCGGGCCCGGTGTACAGCTCGCGCGGAGGGACGTGCCAGGGGTCGTGCGCCGCGTTGAGGCTCACCACGATCAACCACGGCTCGGTCAGCACCTCGAGCGCTGTCACCACGTCGTCCACCGTGTCGGTGGTCACGTACGTGGTGGACTCGACCGAGGTCCCGTCCGCCAGCGTCTTGGTCCACGAGTAGTAGCTCGGTACATTGGCCAGGCTGCCCGCGAAGTCGCCGTAGCCCTGGGTCGTGGCGGGGGTCCCGGGACCGAGGTGCCACTTCCCGTACAGCGCGGTGGACCAGGTGCGCTCGGTGTCCAGGGCCAGCAGCTCGGCCAGCGTGAGGTCGTCCGGCGCGAGGTCGAACTCGTTGCCGTTGGTGTTGTTGTTGTTGCTGCCGTAGCCGGTCCGCCGCGCGTGCCGCCCGGTCTGGAGCGCGGCGCGGGACGGTGAGCACACGGGCGTCGCCCACGCGTTGCGGAACAGGATGCCGTCCGCCGCGAGCCCGTCGATCACCGGGGTGCGGATCTCCCCCGAGACCCCGTAGGCGCCGACCTTGTCGATGCCGATGTCGTCCACGAGCACGACGAGGACGTTGCCGGGACCCAGGTGCGGCGCGGCGCTGTGGCCCGTGGCGCCCGTGGCGCCGGTCGGGTCGGACGTCGAGCCGCTGTGGAGCGACGCGGTCTCGTGGGCGACGGGCAGGGTCGCCGTCGTCCGTGTGCAGGCCAGGGCGAAGAACGCGATCACGCGCCATCGTACCCGGCCGCCGGTCAGGGGGCGCGGACGACCACCGGGAGCCCCGCCGACCACGCCTTCTCGTCGTCGTCGTAGTAGGGCCAGGCGCCGCTCGCTGGGCCGGTGAAGGTGCCGGGGATGGCGGCGAGCAGGTCGAGCTTCACCTCGTGGACCTCGTTCTTGCCGACGCCGTCCCAGTAGAGCGTGACCTCGCGCGGGCGGGTCTCGTAGAACGCGACCACCCCGCGGTCCTTCAGCTCCTTCAGCTGCCACTCCTGGGCCTCGAGCCCGGCGGGCAGCCCGATGCGCGCGATCGGGCTCGGCACCACCTCCTTCGTGCGGTTCTCCACCCGCGCGGTCAGGCGGACGGTCTCGCCCATCTTCGCCTCCCGCCGGTCGAGCGAGGTGCTGAGGGCGAGCTCGGCGCCGGGCTCGCTGCGCGGCGTCACCGCCGTCCACTGCACGTCGACCGTGAAGGGCAGCGGCTCGCCGCTCGGGTGACGCAGCACGATGCGGTTCTCGCCCCGGTGCAGCGCCCGCTCGAGCCCGTCGATGACCAGCGGCCCGGTCGCGTCCGCCTCGTAGGCGAGGGTCCCCATGGCCTTGCCGTTGACCTCGACCGACAGCTCGCCGCCGGTCCGTGGCCGCCGCGCGTGGTCCGCGTGCTCGGTCAGGGCCGAGAGCGCGAGCGCCGTCGCCTGGGTGGCCCCCCAGGTGCCGACCCCCTGGCGGTGCTCGACGAGCCAGGCGGCGCCCTTGTCCGCCTCCACCGTCCGCCCCGGGGCCTCCAGCATGGCGAGCGTGGCGAGCGCCGTGCTCTCGACCAGCAGGTTCGACTCCCAGCTCCGGGTGATCGAGCTCTCCGCGCCGGGCCAGCTCCCGTCGGGGGCCTGCATCGCCGCCAGCCGGCGGGCCGCCTCCTCCCCCGCGGGGTTCTTCGTGAGCAGCAGCGTGCGCGCCGCCAGCGCGAGCACGTACGGGTCCTTCGAGGTCCGCGCGACCTCCACCTGCTGGCGCAGCTCGCGATCGAGCCCGTCGGCGTGGCCCGTGGCGACGAGCGCGTAGGTCACGAAGCCGTCGAGCACGGGCTTGGGCGCGCTGCCGTAGCCGTGCGCCGACTCGCCGCTGTTGAGGTACCCGCCCTGCCCGTCGCGGCGGGAGCGCAGGTAGTCCACGTCCCGGTCGAGCACCGCGGGCTGCACCGGGAAGACCTTCGCCATGTCCGAGAACTGGAGCAGGCCGAAGGCGGAGAGCACCTCCTTGCCCGGGCCGCTGCCCCAGGTCTCGAAGCCGCCGGCGTCCACCTGGTAGCCCGTGAGGATGCCGTAGCCGGTCTGCAGCGCCTGCCCGCTCGCGGCCCGCAGCCGCGGCTCGCCATCGTGCGTCTCGAGGTAGTTCAGGATGGCCACGTTGGGCCAGTTGGTGCTGCTCGTCTGCTCGAAGCAGCCACCCGGCGTGCCGATCAGCCCCTCGAGGCCCGACATCAGCGTCGCGACCGTGCTCGGGTGCCAGGAGACCGACGCGATCAGGCTGCCCTCGACCGGGTCGTCGATGAGCAGCTCGTGCGAGCTGGTGCGGGCGAGCTCGCCGGCCGCCGACCACGTGCGCGGGAAGCCCGGCGGGACCACCTCGAGCGTGCGCTCGATCGCGTCCTGGGCGCCGCCGCCCTCTGCGGTCAGTCGCACCGTCGCCGTCTCGCGCCCCTGGCCGACCGTGACCGGGATCCAGCTCGTGGCCGAGCCCCGCGGGGCGACCTTCAGGCGCTCCGAGGTCCGCCCCACCGTGAGCAGCTCCGAGGTCAGCGACGCGCCCACCGCCACCGTGAGCGCCTCGGAGCGCGCCGAGGTGACCGTGATCGGCAGCATCAGCTGGTCACCGGCCGACACCGCCGGGGGCAGCTTCGTGGCCACGCTGACGGGCAGCACCGACGACAGCGTCGCCTCACCGTGCCCGACCGCCCCTGCGCCAGCACCCTCCGCCGTCACGCGGAAGGTGGTGACGGCGTCCGACAGCGCGAAGCGCACCTCGGCCCGGCCCTGGTCGTCGGTGCGCACCGTGGGCTCCCACAGCACCGTGTCCCGGAAGTCGGTGCGGACACCGATGGGCGCGCTCGCATGGTCCGGGCGCGGGAAGACACGGACGGGCGCCCAGGCCAGCTCGCCGTCCCACGGCATGTCGCCCACGTAGCCGAGGTACCCGAGCCCGCCGAGCATCTCGTCGTCCGCGGCGATCTCCTTGCGCGCACGCCGGCCGGCGGCGAGCTGTCGGAGCGGGGCGCCCATCGCCTCCGCGTCCTTCTCGAAGCGCTGGTCCCTACGGTCCTCGAGCGCGATGGCCATCGGCTCGGCGACGATCACGGGCTGTGACACGACGTCGGCGACCGCCACGGGCATCGGGATGCCGTCCGGCATCGCCATCGGGGGCGGGGCCATCGGGACCAGCGCCTCACCTTCCTCCGCGCCGTCGAACCAGCGCTCCGCGAGGCGGAGGAACGGGCCGCGCGTCGCCACCGCCTCGGTCACGACGGGCTCCGGGTTCAGCACGGGCGCCCAGTCGAAGCGGCGCCAGCCGCGCGTGCCCATCACCAGGTCCAGCCCACGGGCGGCCAGCACCTCCTCGGGATCGTAGTAGAAGCCCGGATCCTCGGGCACCTCCGACAGCTCGGGCTCGAGGTAGACCCGGGACAGCAGGTGCCCCTCGCGGTCGTCCGCGAGCGAGAGCACCGCGTCGTCGGCGACCGCCAGCGCGAGCTCGGCGGGCACGGGCCGGCCGTCGGGGCCCGTGGTGCGTACGCCGACCACCACCTCGTCGCGCGGGCCGTAGCTCGCGCGGTCCGTCGTGAGCTCGACCTTCAGGTCGCGCCCGGCGCCGCGGTAGACCAACCGCTCGGCGAGCGGCGCGAGGTCGCTGGGGTCGAAGACCGTGACGCGGAGGGCGCCCTGGCGGTTGGCGTCGGTGCGCGCCAGGTGCACGACCGTGTCCCGGTCGGGTCCCGCGCGGACGGCCGCCGTGTCCGTCCGCTGCTCGCGCTGGGTGCCCACCACCACCACGTCACGACGGGTGGTGCAGCGCACACCGACGCGCACCTCGGGCAGCTCCGACCGCAGGTCGTCGTAAGACCGCAGGGTGCAGCCCCGGTCCTGGGCCGTGGGCAGCTCGAACGTGGTGTCGATGCCCTCGGGCGCGGTGATGCGTGCGCGGTAGGTCCGACCCCTCTCCGGCGTGAACGCGAACCGCCCCAGCCCGTCGTGCAGGCTCTCGAAGGTCGCGACCCGGCGCCCGCGGTCGTCCTCCACCACCCCCGCGACGTCGGCGGGCTCCCCGTGCCGGTCACGGCCCTCGAAGTAGACCCGGCCCGGCAGATCGGCGACCAGATCGCCTCCCTCGGGGAACAGGTCCAGCCGCAGGTCCGACAGCACGATCGGCACGGAGCGGCTGATGGACTCGCTGATGCCACCCTCCTCGACGAGCACGATCAGCAGCCCGTCGCCCGACGACAGCGACGACGGCAGCTTCCCGCTGGCGAGCACGGCGCCGGTCTCGTCGGTGCGCAGGTCCTCCTCCGCGACCGTCGCGCCGTCGACCTGGAGCATCACGTGGACCGCGTGGTCCGCGAGCGGCTCACCCGAGGGTCGGAGCAGCTCGACCAGGGCCTCCACGCGCTCGCCGGGACCGTAGGCCTCGCGGACGAAGTCCAGCTTCTTGCGGACGGTGGGCGCCTGGTAGCTCGAGACGACGAACGGCCGCTCGTCGGTCTCCCCCGACTGCGCCGTCAGCCGGACCACCCAGCGCCCACCCGGCGCGTCACCCGGCAGCACGAAGTCGTTGGTGGCCGTCCCGTCCTGCTGGAGCACGCGCTTGGTCTCCACGACCGTCCCACGCGGATCGATGAGCTCGTAGGTCACGCCCGCGCCGGCACCCTCGCCAGTGAGGCTCCGGGTCGCGAGGTTCCAGCTCTTGACCCACACCGTCTCGCCGGGTCGGACCATCGGCCGATCGAGCTGGACGTGCAGCCGCCGCGTTCCGTGGCCGTCGAACCAGCTCTCGATGCGCCGGTCGAGGCCGTCGGGGATGGCCTCGGGGTTGAGCCGCTCGGCGGGGGCAGCGGCGGGCTCCACGTCGAGGTCCGGGGGCTCGGCAGCGGTCTCCACGCGGTCGCGGGCGGCGGTGTGGCTCAGGGCGCAGCCGAGCGCGAGGGCGGGAAGCAGGGAGGGCCAGCGCATCGTCGTCTCCGTGGTGTGCGGTCACGGGGACAACGGGCGCCGGACACGGTCGCTTACAGGCGATCGTTCACGGGTACCGCGAGCGGAGGTCGCGCCGATGTGGCGATCCGCCGCAGCATGGACTCCCCCGCGCCGCCGTCCGCCGCGCGGTCACTACCCCACGACGCCTCAGGGACAACCTCGCGGTTGTGACAAAGGGACCGCGCAGTCCAGGGTGTTCCCGTACGCCGGGGCGTCGAGGTGGGTGCAGGCCGAGGTCAGGACGCACACGTCGCTGCCGCCGGCCACCGGACCGAGCACGGTGTCGCGCAGCACCGGCGCCACGTCGTCGTTGTCCACGGAGAAGTCGATGATCGGCCCGACGGCGTCCCGAACGACCACCCGCTCGAACCGGACCAGGGCGGCGAAGTCGGCGTATCCGTAGGTCCGCTCGGGCCCACCGGACACGAAGCCGCCCCAGGCCGCGCCGTCCAGTCCGGAGAACGTGGTGTCCGTCGCCTCCAGCACCGATCCCTGGACCTCGAAGCGCACGCCGCTCGCGACCAGCACCGTGTTCCCCGTCACGGTCATCGAGTCCTCGACCACCATGACGTACCCGCAGCAGTCCGTGTCGACGGTGGCGTCCAGCGAGACGTCGGAGACGACGTGGATCGGCACGGTCTGGGGGCCCCAGCCGTTCCCTCGGCGACCGACCTTCTCGGCGCCGCGGATCTCGATCCACGGCTGCGCATTACCCCCACCGTCCTCGACCAGCGCATCGAACAGGCCCCGCCCGGTCGAGCTGACCAGCGGACCCGTCACGTCCACGAACCGGACGGGCTCCTCGGCCAGCAGGCTGCCGTCGATGCGGATGCCGACGCCGTCTGCGTCCTCGATCGTCACGCCCGCGACGACGGCGAAGGCATCGTCCCCGTCGGGTGCTTCGGCCGAGGTCCGGATCGCGCCATCACCAGCCGTGCGACGCACGACGACGTGGTCCAGATCGCCGATGGCAGCGACGTACAGACCCTCCCAGCGCTCCCCCGCCGCCGCCTCCAGCACGACGGGCGACGCGGCGGTGCCAGCGATGGTCAGGTCACCGGTCGCCGAGAAGCGGGTCCCGGCACCGAAGACGATGCGCGTCCCGGCGGCGACCGTGAACGAGTCCAGCACCTCGAGACCTTCGGGCGCGAGCCAGGGGTCGCACACCGAGCCGTCCAGCAGGTCGACGGCCGGGGAGCGCGGCAGCACGCAGTCCGGCGGCGTCTCTTGCGCCGCGTCGGTCGTGGGCGGGTGGCACCCCGCGAGGAGCGCCACGATCGCCAGCGGGAATGCTCCCGAGCGCATCAGTCCGGCAGGTGCTTCTCGTTGAGCAACCCCTCGTTGACCTCGGGGAGCGTGGGGTCGCAGAACAGCACGTACCAGTCCTTGGTCTGCTTCTGCTCCTGGTCGATGTACTCTGAGAAGTCGGGCATCGACTGGCCCTTCTCGAGCTCCTTGACCGACGGCGTGGCCTGGGCGGAGCGGACGCAGTGGGAGAACTTGTCCCGGCGCGTGTTCGTCATGAGGCTCGCCTGGACCACCTCGCGGCAGTTGCCGAGCTTCTTGCGGTTCCCCTTCTCGCAGATCTCGAGCTGCGCGTCGTTGATGAAGCGGTACCACTTGTTGACGAGGGCGTCCTCCTTCGCGGTCTCGGTCTTCCCGATCTGCTCGGTGAGGGCCACCTCGGTCTTCTGCAGCTGCTCCTTGGTCTGGGTCAGCTCCACGACCAGCTGCTCCTTCTCGGCCCGCGCGATGTCGAGCTGCGAGCGGGCCTCCTCGAGGTCCTTCTTGGCCTGGGCCAGCTCGGCCGCGAGGTTCCGGCCGCCGCCGCCAGAGCTGCTCGCCGAGCTCCGCGTCTCGAGCTCCTTGACGCGTGCGTCGCGGTCCGCGACCTCCTTCTCGAGGAAGGTGATCTTGCTCTGCGCGACCTCGAGCTCCGTGACCTTGGTCTCGAGCTGTGGGGTGCACGCAGCCTGCAGCTCCGCGGCGGTCAGCTCGCGTGGCACCTGCTTCTCCACCACCACCGCCGGCTTCACCACCCAGCCGATGGCGACGCCGAGGATGGCGCCGAGCGCCAGCGCCGCGATCGCGGTCGCGAACGGCAGGATCATCGCGACGATACCGGTGGCGGCGGACCCGCCGCCGACGTCGTCCTCGTCGAACTCGTTGGCCATCTCTCCTCCTAGAGCTTCCCGAGGGCCATGTCGGCCGGCGCTACCCAATGCACGGGGAGCCCCATCTCGGTCAGTTGGGGTTCGATCGTCTTGCGATCACCGACCACCACCCACAGGCGCGGGCGATCCGCCGCCAGCCACCGGGCGGACACGGCCTGGACCTGCTCGCCGGTCGCGGCGTAGACCCGCTCCTGCCGCTCGCGCAGCGAGGCCGCCGTCTCGTGGTGGTCCAGCGCGAAGGAGTAGAGCCCGGCGGCGGAGTCCGCCGTCTCGAGGAAGCGGTTCCAGTCCGCCACGAGCGACCGGTGCGCCGCCTCCAGCTCCTCCTCGGTCACGGGCTCGGCCACCATGCGCGCGAGCTCCTTCTCGATCTCGCCGATCGTCGCGCCCGTGTTCGGACCCTGGACGTCCACCGAGATGGTGACGTGACCGAAGGTCTCCTGGGCCGAGTAGGAGCTGCGGCTGCCGTAGGTCCAGCCCTTCTCCTCCCGCAGGTTGCTGTTCAACCGCGACTGGAAGTGGCCCCCGTACACCCAGTTCGCGACCACCATCGCGGGCGAGTCCTCGTCGCCCCGCGTCGGCGCCGCGATCCGCGCCCGGACCGCGGACTGCGCCTGACCGGGCAGGTCGACCGCGAGCACCCGCGTCTCGGTCGGGGGGTCGAACAGGAGCTCGTTGGTCGCGGGCCCCTCGGTGCCGATGCCCTCCGTCATCGAGATGAGCGCCGGCTCGACATCGCCCCAGGCCACGTCCCCCACCACGATCACCGTGGCGGGCGCCTCGTGCAACAGGCGACCCCACATCGCGTCGAGCGCCTTGTCCTTGACGCCGTCGAGCTCGGCGAGCTGCGGGCGAGCGCCGTACGGGTGGCCGGGCTCGAACCAGCCGTAGCCGAGGCCCGAGTTCGCGAGGATGCCCTGCGAGGAGGGCGCGTCGATCAGGTAGAACTGGCGCTGATCGAGGACCCAGCGCTTGACCTCCTGCTTGGGGAAGCCCGGCTCCCGCAGGACCAGCGACATCAGCCGCAGACCCTCGGTCAGCTCCTCGCGAGGCGCCGTCATGCCCACGGTCCCGTCGTGCTGTCCGAGGTCCGACCACACGTCGATCTCGCGCAGGTCCTCGGCCGCGGAGAAGGCGGCGCCGTCCATGTCCCCGCCGGCGGCGTCCGCCAGCCAGCCGGTGGCGCGCCCCACCATGTCGGGCTTGTGCGACAGCTCGACCATGCCGCGGTCGAACACCACCTCGACGGACACCTTGCGGACGCCGGGGACCCGCACGTACCAGGCCTGGACGCCGGGGTGCAGCGCGTGGACCTCGGGCTCCGGCAGCTCCAGCACGGGAGGAGGCGCCACCTCGGGTGGGTGGGAGCGATCGGGTCCGGTGGGCTCGCCCTCGGCCTCGCCAGCGCCTTCCTCGTCGGGGCGGGTGACGGCGGCGGCGACGACCGGCTCGGGGCGCTTCACGTCGGCGGCGGACGCAGCGAGGACGACGGACAGCGCGATCACGGCAGCTCCACCGGCACGGCGCCGGGCATGGCGGAGGCGGCGTCGCCCCGCGGCACGTTGCTCAGGGTCCAGGGCTCCGCGTCCACGAGGTACTTCCGGGTCACCCGCGCGACGTCGGCGGCGGTGACTGCGTCGTACCGGGCCACGTCCTCGGTCAGGCAGTCCGCCTTGCCGCGCAGCCGCCAGCACTCGGCCAGCAGCTCGGCCGTCCCCTCGGGGGACTCGAGCGCATCGAGGATCTCGGACCGGTACGAGGACTTCGCCCGGGCCAGCTCGGCGGCGGTGGGACCACTCGAGGCCAGCGCGGCGATCTGCTTGCGCGCGAGCTTCGCGAGCTTCGGCAGCGGCGTCGTGGGGGAGGCAGCGCCGAGGTAGAACTCGCCCGCCACGTCGTTGAAGGAGGTGTAGGTGTAGACCACCGACGTGCGCGGCTTGAGGTAGTACAGCGCGTCGTCGAGCCGCGTCCCCCGACCGTTGGAGAGGATGTAGTTCGCCATCTCGAGCGCCGGTTGGTCGGGGTGCCCGTCTGGGACGGCGTCCCACACGAGGTAGAGCGTCCGCTCCTCCACATCGTCCTCGACCAGCGCCGCCGTCCGGGGACGCGCGGGGTCGAGCGCGGGCTCATCGTCGCGGGCCACCGGTTCGCCGGCGTCGGGCACGTCCGAGTACCAGTGGCGCAGGGAGGTCAGCGCCTCTTCGGTGTCGATGTTGCCGACCACCGCGAGCACGGCGTTCCGCGGGCGGTAGTGCTCGTGCCAGAAGTGCGTGACGGCGTCGAGCGAGAAGCCCTCGATGTCCGCCACCGTCCCGATGATGGGGTTGTGGTACGGGTGGCCGGGCGGGTACTGGATGCGGGCGATCGTGTCCCAGTCGCGCCCGTTGGGCTCCGCGTACCCCTCGGCGCGCTCCTGCAGCACGACCTTCTGCTGGTTCTCGAGGTTCTCGGGGAGGAGCCCCGCGTCCAGGAACCCGAGCCGGTCGGACTCGAGGAAGAGCGCCAGCCCGAGCGCGCCCGAAGGGAAGCTCTCGTGGTACGCCGTCACGTCGTTGCTGGTGTACGCGTTGTTGTCGCCGCCGGCGAGGGTGAGCCAGTGGTCGAACATGTCGACGGGCACGTCCTTGCTGCCCTCGAACATGAGGTGCTCGAAGAGGTGGGCGCACCCGAACTCACCGGCCTTCTCGTCGCGCGAGCCGACGCCGAAGGTGATGTGCAGGGCGGTGGCGTCGGTGCGGTGCTGCTCGAGGATCAGCACCACCAACCCGTTGTCCAGGGTCTCCACCCGCGCGGGCAACGCGAACGGTCCGGCGGAGTCGGCAGCCCACGCGGCCGCGGCGAACAGGGGCAACATCGAGAGGCACCTCGGGCGCGGACTCTACCTCATGCCGCCGTCCAGGGGGGCCGACCCGACGCCTACACTTCTCCTACACCGGCCTCTACCCCAGGTCTGCGAGCGCCTTCTCGAGCTCGAGCACCCGGGCCATCAGGGCGACATGACGCTGACGGAGCAGGTAGTGCCTGTTCTTCTGCTGCTCGTGGACGTTGCCGAGGAACTGGTCGGCGTCCTCGCTGCTCTCGTCGGAGGCGCCGCGCTCGGCGCGGGCCATCAGCGCCTCCTGGAGGACGTTGGCGCGCTCGTGCCCGCCGATGATCAGCTCGTGCTCGGCGACCTCGGCCTCGTGACGCTTGATCATGGCCTCCACGCGCGCCAGGGTCGACAACGCCTGGACGTGATCGACGCGCCAGTTCAGGCAGTCGCTCAGCCAGGCCCCGTGCTCGCTGTGCTGATCGCCGTGGGCCGTGTGCTGACTCTGATGGGACATGACTCCCTCCTCGCCCCGGACCGTAGCAAGGGGCATGCCTCGCGAGCGCCGACCCGACGAACCTCACGATAGGTGGCGGTGGTGCTCCGTCAGCTGCTGGCCCGCACCCGACCCCACCACGGCTCCGCCATGCTCCTGGCCGGATCGGTGTGGGATTTCGCAACGCTCGGGCGGGTGGATCGGCTCTCCGACGACCTGCTGCTCACCGCCTACCTCGCGGTCCTGGCCGGCTTGCTGGTCCTCGAGCTGCGGCTGCAGGAGCAGGGCCCGGTGCCCGCGTGGATCCGCACACGTGCGACCTGGGTGGCGTACGCGACGCAGTTCCTCTTCGGCGGGTTGTTCTCCGCCTACGTCGTGTTCTACTCCCGCAGCGCGGGCCTCGGTCGGGGGTTGCTCTTCGCGATCCTGATGTGCGCGCTGCTCGTCGCCAACGAGCTCGCCGACCACCGGCTCCGCGGTGCGTCGGTCCGCCTGCAGCTCTTCTTCCTCGTGGTCACCAGCTACGTCCTGCTGGTGGTGCCGGTGTTCACGGGCGTGATGATCGGGCTGCTCCCGGCGGGCCTGCTCGCGGGGTGCGCGGTCGCCGGCGTGCTGCTCGCGACCCGGCCGCCACGGACCGGGGAGGAGGCACGCGAGCTGCTCGTGTCGCCCCTGCTGTGGTCCGCGGGCCTCCTGCTCGCGTTGCTCGGGCTCCAGCAGGGCGGGTTGATCCCCGCCGTCCCCCTCTCCCTTCGGGACGCCGGTGCCTTCCACGATCTGCGGCGCGACGCGGACGGGTGGCACCTGACCTACGAGGACCCGGGCGTGCTCCACCCCTGGCGCCGTCACGACGCGCGCTTCCACTGGCAGGAGGGTCAGCGGATCTGGCTCTTCACGGCCGTGTTCGCCCCCACGGGCCTCGCGCTCGACGTCGTGCACCACTGGCAGCGCTGGGACGAGGAGCAGGGCTGGACGACCACCGACGAGGTGCCCTACCGGCTGGAGGGGGGCCGCGAGGGCGGGTTCCGCGGCTACACCTACAAGGATCACGCGTCTCCCGGCGCCTGGCGCGTGCTGGTCGAGACGCCGGGGGGCCTCACCATCGGTCGGGTGCGCTTCGACGTCGTCGAGGGTGACGTGGGGCCGACGATCGAGCGCGTGTATTGAGACAAGGAGGGCACCCGATGAGTACCATCGGGGGATGGACCGACCGCCCCCCGCCGACGGGATCGTGTGGACGCACCGCGCGGTGCTGCTGCTCGCGGCCGTGGTCCTGCCGCCGCTCGGGTGGATGTCCTGGACCCACCGGACGGCCTTCGATCCGATGGTCGCCCGGCTGCTCCTCTCGGCGCTGACGGCCAGCACCGCGCTCGCGACCTTCGTATGGCCGTGGGCGCGCGTGCGGTCCCGCGAGCTGCTGGGCAGCGTGATGTCCGTGGTGTTCGTGTGGTTCCTGTACGCGGCGATGCGCAACGGGCTCACGCAGGACGACGCCATCGGCCTGATGCCGCTCGCCTGCGTCGCCCCGATGGTGGTCCGCAGCTGGACGGAGCTCGCGGCCGCGCTGGCGCTCGTCGTCGCGGGCATCCTCTTCCTGCACGCGAACATCCCCGAGCCCCAGTTCCCGATCCCCGTCCTGTCGCTGCTGCTGTCGTCCGTCACGCTCGGGATCGGGATCTCGAGCATGACCCGGGAGCGCCTCGCCGATCGGCTCCAGGAGGCGAACGAGACGCTCGAGCAGCGCGTGGAGCAACGCACGGAGGAGCTCGCTGCCTCCCTGGCGCGGGCGGAGGCCGAAGCCCAGGAGCGGGCGCGCGCCGAGCGCGAGGCGGTGCACGCGAGCCGCGCCAAGTCGGTGTTCCTGGCCAACATGAGCCACGAGCTGCGAACGCCGCTGAACGCGATCATCGGGTACACCCAGCTCGTGTCCGAGGAGCTGGACGACCGCCCCGAGCTCCTGGCGGACCTCGAGCGCGTGGAGCGGTCGGCCACCCACCTCGTGGGCTTGATCAACGACCTGCTGGACCTGTCGCGCATCGAGGCGGACGAGCTGGAGCTCGAGCTCGGGCCCCAGCCGCTCGACGAGGTGGTCGGCGCCGCCGTCTCGATGCTGCCCTCGCTCCGCCGACCCGAGCGCGGGCTCGTCGTCGAGGACACCGGGCTGTCCGTCGTCGCGGACCGCACCCGCCTGCGCCAGGTCCTCGTGAACCTGCTGTCGAACGCCGACAAGTTCACGCCCACCGGCCACATCGCGGTGGCGGCCCGGCGCGACGGGGACCGCGTCGTGATCGAGGTGGAGGACACCGGCACCGGCATCGCGCCCGAGCTGCTGCCCCGGGTGTTCGACCGTTTCGTGATGGGCGACGCCTCCAGCACCCGTCGACAGGGAGGCACCGGCCTGGGACTCGCGATCAGCCGGGAGCTGGTCGAGCGGATGGGTGGACGGCTCGACGTGTCGTCGCAGGTCGGCCGAGGGACGACCTTCCAGATCTCGATGCTCTCGGGCTCACCACCCGGGTGAGGGCCGTAGCAGGCCGTGGAGCAGCCCTCCCGCGCCGTGTCGATCGAGGGTGTGGATCAGGAGCGTGAGGCTCGCGGGGTAGGTCAGGGGGTGCCCGTCGTTGCCCCAGGCGACGCGGGACCAGTCGACGTCGACCTGCAGCCGCAGCCAGCGGTCGAGCGCGCGCACCCCGGGACCCGATACGTCCGCGCGGACCGACGGATGGACCGCGAGCATCCGCGCGACGTGCTCGTAGGCCACCGCCCCGCCCGCCCCACAGAGCTGGAGCCGCAGGCGCGGGAACCGACGGCACACGGGATCCCAGGCCAGCGGTTCGCCGAGCACCGAGCTCCCGGGATGCCCCGTGGCGAGCACACCCGTCCGCGCCAGCACCCGGGCCCCGCGCGCCTCGAGCTCCGCCCACACGGGCTCGAACGCGGGGTCGTCCGGCCGCCAGCCCACCGCCGGGCACACGGACACGTCGCCCGCCGCGAGGACACCCGGCGCTCGTGGGTCGAGGTACCGGGAGACGACGGTGCGATCGGGGTCCCGGGCCGCCAGCGACGCGATCCCCTCGTCCCCGAGCGCGTCGTGCCCGGGCGCGCCGCTGCGCAGGTGGACCGCCGACAACCCGAGCCGCTCCTGCAGCACGAGCTGGAACGCCTCGACGCCGACCTCCGCGGGGAGCGACTGGTGGCGGTCCTCGAGGTGGGGTGGCAGCCGACGGGCGATGGCGTCGATCCGCGCCTCGAGGAAGTCCGGATCACGCACCAGCGACGCGTCCCGCGGCCAGCCGCAGCGGGGGCATCGGGCGGCGTCGTGCGTCGCCCCGCACGGCGGGTGGGCGCAGCGGACGGACACCCCTACGGCAGCGCGCCGTCGAGGATCCACTGCTCGATGAGGTCCTTCTGCTGCGCGTTGAGCGGCGGGTTGTTCTTCGGCATCCGCACGCCGGAGCCGCCGACGGAGTTCTGGGTGCCGTTGATCTTGTGCCAGACGTAGCTGTCGTCGGGCAGGCCCGGCTCGATGCGATCCATGCGCGGCACGTCCTGCGACGGGACGTTGACCATGTCGGAGGGCCCGAACAGCGAGAAACCACCCGCGGACGGCGGGTTGTCCTGCCAGTGGCACGACAGGCCGCTGCAGGTGGACGCGAAGATGGGCTCGACGTTCGCCCAGACCACCGACGGGAAGGTGTTCACGGTGACGTTCGAGACCGTGCAGGTGGCGGTCTCCACCGCGACCACCCGGACGGTCGTCCCCGAGACGCTCGCCGGCACGAAGCCGCTGAACTCGGCGCGACCGTTGCCGTTCGCCTGGACCGTCCCGAGGACCGTGGGGTTGGCGATGCCGACGGTGACGTTGCCGCAGCCGGGCACCGGCGTGTTCCCGGCGGTGAAGCCGTACGCGAAGGTCACGGATGCGTTCGCGGCGGCGCCGGTCGCGACCGCGGTGTTCTGGGTCCCGACGGTCAGCGGCGTGAGCTGCTGCAGCGTGAGCGCGGAAGCGTTGGACACCAGGACGAACGCGAGCATGGAACCTCCGAAGGCGCAGGACTGTAGCATGCGCATGCGACGGCTCAGCCCTCGCGGACGTCGTCCAGGAAGCGCTGTTCCAGCCCGACGCCACGGCGAACGGCGCGCAGCGGGACCGAGGAAGCGGACAGCAGGCCCATCACCACGACGCTGCTCTGGTCCAGATCCCCGTCCGAAGGCGCCTCCTCCAGCAACACATCGTCCCGCAGGCTGAAACGATGCTCGGGGAGCCGCGACGCGAGCTCGGTGAGCGGGACCCGCTCGGGCGACGACACGCGCCAGCTGCACAGGTGCTTGCTGCCCGTCACCTCGGCGATCGGCCCCTGGCGCAGGCAGCGTCCCTGCTTGAGCATCACGACCCAGTCGGAGATCCGCTCGAGATCGTCGAGATCGTGCGACGAGATCACCAGCGTCTGCTGCCCACGGAGCTGCGCCAGCGCGTCTCGCAGCGCGTGCTGCTGCACGGGGTCCAGACCCGAGAGCGGCTCGTCGAGCAACACGAGAGGTGGTGCGCCGACCAGCGCCGAGGCGACGGCCACCCGGCGCCGCATCCCGTGGGAGAACGTGTGGATGCGGGCGTCCCGCCGGTCCGTGAGCCGCACGATGTCGAGGACCCGGTCGGCCTCGGTGGCGGCGTCCCCCGCGGTCCAGCCCTGCAGGCGGCACAGGTGGCGGAGCAGCTCGCGCGGGGTGTGGCGGTCGGGCAGCTCCGCGTCCTGCGGCAGCACCCCGAGCACGCCCTTCATGACGTACGGATCGAAGCCCCCGCGACCGAGGATGTCGACGACGCCCGCGTCCGGACGCAGGAAGCCCGCGACCAGCGAGAAGGCCGTGGTCTTCCCGGCGCCGTTGTGCCCCACGAAGCCCGTGATCGAGCCCCGGGGGACGTGGAAGCTCACGTCGTCGAGCGCGAGCGGGCCGCGGGAGGTGTACCGCTTGCTGACGCCCTCGAAGGTCAGCGCGTGGCCGCTCACAGGTCCCTCCGCGAGAAGCGGACGTAGCCCACGACGAGGCCCGCGCCCGCGAGCGCCGCGCACGCCGCCGAGGAGGCGAGCCAGCCCCAGCCCGGGTCCCACATGCCGCGGATCCACCCCTGCGGCAGGAGCTGGAGCATCACGTCCGCCGCGAGCCCCAGCCCGTCCTTCGTCTCCATCCAGCGCGCCACCCCGAGCAGCACCCAGCTCGACGCGGCGGCGCCGATGGCCATCACGCGCGCCCACGCGGGCGAGGCCGTGAGCTGGCTCGCCGTGACCCCGAGGGCGACGAAGGGGATCCCGAAGGCCCACGCGCGGGGGGTGTAGACCAGCATCCAGCCGGCGAGCGCGAGCGGGTCGTCGACCAGCATGAACCCGAGCCCGACGCCGAGGGCCGTCACCATGGACAGCGCGGACGCGGCGCCGGTGAGCGCCAGCTGCCCGAGGAAGCGCCCGACGACGATCTCGATCCGCCCGGTACGCAGCAGCTCGTACCGCACGGCCCGGCTCTGGACGTCGATCGCGATGCACTCGGCGCTGGCGGACGCCGCGAAGAAGGGCACCAGCAGGAAGCCGAGCCACAGGTGGAACATCGCGAGCGGTGGGATCGAGACCAGGTGGTCGGCCAGGGTCTCGCTGCCGCACATCGCGGCGACCACGTCGTGCCACATGTCCGACGTCACGAGGCGCCCGAGCATGGCGCCGGGGGTCTTCGTCACCGGCACGCGCAGCTGCTGCGCCAGCGAGTTCTCGAGCAGCCCGACGAAGCGGACGAACAGCCAGCAGGCGCCCGCCGACGCCACCCCGTAGAGCACCAGCAACGCCAGCGCGCGCCAGGTCCGGATCGCGCGGAACACCTCGAACCGCGCGACGAGCCACACGTCCCTCACGTCAGCGCTCCAGCTGCATCAGGGCGTCCACGACGCCACCGTCGATGTACGAGAAGGGGTCGAGGGCGGCGTCGTCGATGTCCGCGCGCTGCTCCTCGTCCAGCACGCCGTACAGCGCGTCCTCCCCCTCGAGCAGCACGTCCAGCGTGTCCGCGGCGAACATCATCATCTCGCGCCGATCGGGCTCACCCCCTTCCTGGACGGTGGCCACGAAGGTCTCCGTCAGCGCGGACAGGTCCTGGTTCATGCGGTCCATCGCCGCATCGATCGAGGAGAGCTGCTCGTCGGACACGCCCGCCTCGGAGAGGGCCGCGCGCGCCTGCGTCCGACGGAGCTCCATGGCCTCCCGCGCCATCGCGACCGCCTCCTCGGGGGTCTGCGGCTCGCTCCCCTCCTCCCCGTCGATGTCGATCTGGAGTCCCTTGCCCCGCTTGCCGCGCCGCGCGCGCGGAGCCTCCGATCCGGGCTCGCTCACGACCACGGCAGGCTCTTCGACCTGGACGTCGGGGAGGTTGGACGCGAGCGGTCGGCCGCGGAACACCTCGGCGATCTGCTTGCCCATGTCGCTGCCCGACGCGCACTCCCGGGAGGAGAGCTCGTCGATCTTCTCGCGCAGCCCTCGCGCCTCGCTCCGTGGGCCGAGCCCGCCGATCACCAGCCCCACCACGAGCGCCACCGCGGCCAGCAGCAGGTGCGCGGCCCCCCATCGGTTCGTCATCCCCCCTCCTCCGCGAGCTCCGGGTGTTCGAGCCACGCCTGCAGCACGATCACCGCCGCCTGCTGATCCACCACCGCCTTGCGCCGCTCGCGCGACATCCCGGCCTCGATGAGCTGCCGGTGGGCGTCCACCGACGAGTACCGCTCGTCGACGTAGCGCACGGGCAGCCCCGTCCGCTCACCGACCGCCTCCCCCACCTGACGCGCGAGGCGCGCGCTGCGGGCCTCGGTGCCGTCGAGCTCGTACGGAAGGCCGACGACGACGGTGTCGACGCCGAGCTCCCGGGCAAGCGCCGCCAGCGCCTCGGCGTCCTTCGCGACCCCCTTGCGCTGCAGCGTCCGCAGCGGGGACGCGAGCAGGCCCGTCGGGTCGCTCACCGCGATCCCGATCCCCTTCGTCCCCACGTCCAGCGCCAGCGTCCGCCCCATGCCACCCCTCTACGCCGCTCCGCGCGCCCGTGTTTCCCCAAATCGAACTTACGGCTAGATACCTGCACCATCACATACCCGGACAGTTTTCGTCCGGCGCCGGTGGACAGTGGAACGGCGCCACACTACAACCTGCACACACGTTCAGGTCATCACCATGCCCACCGCCGAGATCCTGTCCCAGGGCGACGAAGTCGTCACGGGCCAGATCGCAGACACCAACGCCGCCTGGCTCTCGGAGCGCCTGCTGGAGCAGGGCTTCGACGTGGTCCGCCACACCACCGTGGGCGATCGGATGGCGGACCTGGTGGCCGTGATCGGCGAGATCGCGGCGCGAGCGGACGTGTGCCTGTGCACGGGCGGGCTCGGCCCGACGGAGGACGACCTGACGGCGGAGGCCTTCGCCCGCGCCTTCGACGCCCCCGTGGCCCTCGATCCCGTCGCCCTCGAGCAGATCGAGGAGCGCTTCCGCTCCATGGGTCGGACGATGTCGCCCGTGAACCGCAAGCAGGCGCTGCTGCCCCAGGGGTCGGTCCGGCTGGACAACGACTGGGGGACGGCGCCCGGCTTCGCGCTGGTCGGCGGCCGCTGCTGGTTCGCCTGCATGCCGGGCGTCCCGCGCGAGATGCGCCAGCTCTGGGAGCACCGCGTGCTGCCGCTGCTCGCCGACCGCTTCGAGCTGCGGCCCGGACGCCGGGTGATCCTGCGGACCATCGGCGTGGGCGAGTCCGACCTGCAGACCGCCATGCTCGGCTGGTCGGCCGAGGGCGTGACCGTGGGGTACCGGACGAAGCTCCCCGAGAACCACCTCAAGCTCTGGTTCGAGGCGACGGTCCCCGAGGACGAGGTCGTGGCCCGGGTGCGCGAGGTGCTCGAGCGCGCCGGCCGCTGGACGTACACGATCGAGGGCCTGCCCGAGGTTGCGGACGTGGGCGTGGACGCCGGCGGGGGCACGCTCGCCGCCGCGGTCGGTCGCCGCCTGCTCGCCCGCGGGGAGACGCTCGCGCTCGCCGAGTCCTGCACGGGCGGGCGGATCGCCTCCGCCTGCACCGCGGTCGCCGGCGCCAGCGCCTGGCTCCTCGAGGGCCTCGTGACGTACTCGAACGCCGCCAAGGTCCGCCTGCTCGGCGTGAGCGAGGCCGACCTCGAGGCGCACGGCGCCGTGTCCGAGGTCGTCGCCCGCGCGATGGCGTCCGGGGTGCGCGAGCGCTCCGGAGCCACCTGGGGCGTCGGCATCACCGGGATCGCCGGCCCCTCCGGCGGCACCCCGGACAAGCCGGTGGGCACGGTGCACGTCGCCGTCGCCAGCCCTGATCGCGTCCTGCACCGCGCGCTGCGCCTGCCGGGCGACCGCGATCGCATCCAGTCCCTGGCCGTGGCGTCGGCTCTCGAGCTGTTGCGCCGCCAGCTCCACGCTTCCAACTGAGGTCCACCATGTCCCGTCGCAGCAGCAACATCGAGCCGATCACGACCCCCGCGAACTCCGACGACCGCGCCAAGGCCATCGACGCCGCCATCGCGTCCATCGAGCGCCAGTTCGGTCGCGGCGCCATCATGCGGTACGGCGACTCCGAGGTGCCGCGCGTCGGCTCGATCTCCACGGGCTCGCTCGGTCTGGACATCGCGCTGGGCATCGGCGGGCTCCCCCGCGGCCGCGTGGTCGAGATCTACGGCGCGGAGGCCAGCGGCAAGACGACGCTCGCGCTGCAGACCATCGCGCAGTCCCAGCGCAAGGGCGGCACAGCGGCCTTCATCGACGCGGAGCACGCCCTCGACCCGAACTACGCGCGGGCGCTCGGCGTGAAGGTGGACGAGCTCCTGATCTCGCAGCCGGACCACGGCGAGCAGGCGCTCGAGATCGCGGAGACCCTGGTGCGGTCCGGCGCCATCGACGTGGTCGTCGTCGACTCGGTCGCGGCGCTCGTGCCGAAGTCCGAGCTCGAGGGCGACATCGGCGACGTCCAGCCCGGCGCCCAGGCCCGACTGATGAGCCAGGCCCTGCGCAAGCTCACCGGTGCCATCCACAAGTCCGACGCCATCGTGATCTTCATCAACCAGGTCCGCGAGAAGATCGGCGTGATGTTCGGCAGCCCGAAGACGACCAGCGGCGGCAACGCCCTGAAGTTCTATGCGTCGGTCCGCATGGAGGTCACGCGCATCGGCTCCATCAAGAAGGGCGAGGAGGTGATGGGCAACCGCACGAAGGTGAAGGTGACCAAGAACAAGCTCGCGCCCCCGTTCCGGCAGGTCGAGTTCGACATCATGTACGGCCAGGGCGTCTCCGCCGAGGCCGAGCTGGTGGACCTCGGCATCCTCACGGGCATCGTCCGCAAGAGCGGCTCGTGGTTCGCGCTCGAGAACGACCGGATGGGCCAGGGCAAGGACAACGCCTGCGAGTTCCTCCGCGAGCACCCCGACGCCGCCGTGCGCGTCCGTGACCACGTGCTCGGTCACTACGGGGTGATGGTGCAGGGCGCCAGCGAGGGTGACGACGGCGACGGGGATGGGGACAACGTCGCCGAGGCGTGAACCATCCACCTCCGGCGCGAATCGCTGGATCCACCTCTCGGGTGATGCTAGCATTTGCCCGAGAGGTCGTACGATGTGGTTGCCCCCCCCTGCAAAGACGATCAAGACACGTTGGATCGTCGCTTTTGCGCTTCTGAACGGTTCGGCCAATATCTCACAGGCCAAACCTGGCGCGAGCGATGCCACGGCCCCGCCACCCACTGTGTCCTGGGCCGACGGACGTGTCGTGCTCCAGGGTGTTCCCGGGTCTGCTCGACTGCGTCACGAGGTGATGCTGGCAGGTAGGAGCGCCCGATGGACCTCCGAGGCGCGTCTCGGCGTGGACGGCCAGGCACTCGTCCCCCTCGTGGTCCCACCCGCTGCGTGCGTCCACCCGGAGTGCCGCCGGTTCCTGAGCGATCTACGGACCACGGTCACCTTCGCCGACGGCTCCACCGCCGCGGGACCACCGCAGTTCGTGGTCTGGCCGGACGGTCCGAGCGGCGGTGCTCTCGTTCTCAGCGAGGAAGATCAAGTGACCGTCGCCCCCAACGGCGTGCTCGACGCCAACCTCCGCGAGGGACTCGACGATCCGTCGATCATCCTGGTTCCCGACCTGGGAGGCCCACCAGCGACAGGCCGCGGGCCGGAGGCGGATGCCGGTTGGGTGACGCCATGATCGCCGCCTGGGTTCTTGGCACCGCCAGCGCCATCCCCTTCACCGTGACGTTCTGCGTCGAGCAAGAGACAGAGTTCCCCGATGCAGGGTTCGGTGACCGGTGGGTCGACGACGGCGTGAACAAGAACGCTCGCGGCCTGTTCTACCAGGTTTTCCACGATGGAGCCCCCATCAGCGGTCACCTGAGTCAGGTCACCGGATGCGCCACGGAGACCGTCGAGCTCGCCTCGGCGTCCGACACCTATGCGCTACGCGTGTCCTCCAAAGCTCTGATTGGCGGGCTACACATCGAGTCCTATGCGACGCCCGTGTTCGACCAACAGACGCTGTCGGCCCGGCAGACCTGGCGAACACCCGTGCCCGCCACCGCGGAGCCGATGGTCCTTCCCGCGATCGGGGTGTGGCAGAACCTGGCCGTCGCCACCTACCTGATGAAACGGAGCAAGTTCCACATCGAGCAGGGGGTGTCGCGCGACTGCTGCCTCGAATCTACCGATCCCGACGAGTACAACCCGGACGGCACCTGCGGACCCCAAGCACCCGCCGACCATCACTACGTCCAAATCGAAGAGCCACTCCGGCTCTATTCCCACGCCAACCTCTCCTGTGGTCAAAGCGGGGTGTTGGACAGCAGCAGTATCGAGCACGTTGCCGTGGGGCTCAGCGGGCTGTGTCGCAAGTACGTGGTGGCGCACGAAATGGGGCATGTCGTTGTTGACATGAGGATGGGAGGGGAGGAGCAGCGGGATCCCAGTGGAGACGACGACGGTTGCGCTGCGGACGTAAGGGATGGGACCCCCATCCCGTCCAGTGGCAGAGGGCAACTAACAAAGGAGTACCTGGCTGTCGCGCTGCGGGAGGGGTGGGGTGATTTCTTTGCCTACTGGGCATGGAATGACAAGGAGAGTGACTGCGTAACCGTACGCGACCATCCACACGACATCGACTTGGACGGCACGGTGGACAACACCGCGAACGGTGTGCTCGACTGCTGGGGCACACCCTATCCAGGGGCGTTCGAACCAGTATTTCCCAACATCGTGGTGGACCACAAGAACTGGCTCGACGATGCAGAGCGAGAGTGCCAGTTGACTGGCAACTGTGTATGCGAACGCGACCCAGATCCCGAGATCGAGGCCAACCGAAGCACTATCTACGACGTGTCCAAGATGCTCTTCCGACTCTACGCCCAGGATCTGCTTACCGAAGGTCAGCTTTCCGATCTCTATGTCGATACCTGTCCCCGCGGCTGGGCGGAGGACGATGAGCGGAAGTTCCCAGCATCCGATGCCGAATGGCCCATCGAGCGGCTGAGGATCTCGGCGGATGCGAACGGCATCACATCCGAGGTCGAGAGCCGAATCGACTATGTGGAGCACTGATGCGCACCTTTTCCATCTTGCTCCTGGCCGCGTGTCGAACGACCACGAGCATACCGACGCCGCACAGCACCAGGACGGAGACGGGGCATTCGGGGAGTCCCGCACAGTTCTACCCGCCCGCCGACGTCGTGTGGTCGATGGGGGAGTTCGGTTGGACCTCGGCGTTCGGCGCGGCGCTGGCCCTCCACGCGGAGGGGCTCGTCATCGGCGCGCCGGGTGGGGATCTCGACGAGCTGGGGATTCCCCAGGTCTGGCTCCCCTCGCGCCCCTACACCGGCGGTCACCCACAGGAGGACTGGTTCGCTCTCGAGAACCCCACGACCTGGGATCGGTGGACGGACTCACAGTACCTGGGCACCGAGGTCCTCGCTCCCGGCGACGTGACGGGTGACGGCGTCGACGATCTGCTCGCTTTCGACACCGTCCGGCCGCCCAGGACGACCGGGTACCTCGTCCCCGGCCCGCTCGGGTCTCGCCGCGTACACGGCGACGATCCGGGGGTCCTGCCGCTCCTCGGTCCCCACCGCGGCACGCGTTGCGGAGACGTGACCGGCGACGGACGGGCGGACCTGTGTCTGGACACCGGCGTGGTGCCCGGACCCGTCGTCGACCCCGTCACCCCCACCGTGACCTGGAGCGGGTTCGATCCGAGCGACGCCCGGATGGTCGCGGGCGACCTGGATGGCGACGGCCGGAACGAGCTGTTCCTCTGGGATCGTGGCGGGGCCGCCGTGCGCGTGCTCACCGCCTTCCCGCCAGGCGACCACGCGCTCGGCACCCTCGCCACCCGCTCCATCTCGGCGCCCCCGGATGGCTCGGTGAGCGCGCTCGAGATCGGCGGCGACCTGGACGGGGACGGCCGTGACGACCTACTCGTCGCGTGGCTGAGCGACGAGCTCGGTGGCCGGGTGTGGATCGTGACCGACCCTGCCGCGACCTCGCTGGAGGACGCCTGGGCGACCTGGGAAGGTGCCGCGAACGCCGTGGCGGTGGGCGACCTGAATGGCGACGGGGTGGACGACCTGGTGCTCGGCGGGGAGGTGGCCCTACCCGGGCTCGACAGGTCGGGCACGCAGACCGTGTCCGTCCTGTTCGGCCCTCTCCATGCCGGCCGGCTGACCGAGGCCGACGTGACCGTCACCTGGCTCGGGGCGACGCTCGACGGGGACCTGCCCGACGGGTTCGGACACGCCCTCGAGCTCTTCGACGTCGATGGCGACGGCCAGCACGACCTGGTCGTCAGCGCGCCCCGCGAGGACGACGGCACGTGGACCCCGTTCGGCAGGGTGTACCTGACGACGGGGCCCTGGACGCCGTGACGTCCCTCCTCTCTCAGGGCGCGGGCGGCGCGGACGGGTCGAGCCCCGCGGCCAGACCCTCGGTGAACTCGCGGGTGGCCTGACCGAGCGTCTGCCCCAGCTCCCGCGCGTCGGGCGCGAGCTGGCGCACGGCCTGGACCGCCTGGTCCAGCTGCTGACCGAGGTCGCCCACCAGGTCCGAGAGCTGGCAGGCGGGCAGTGCGCCCGACTCCCAGGTGCCCGTGTCGCCGGGCATCAGCGTGAGCGAGGCCTCCGGGCCGGCCGCGTTCACGATGACGCAGGCGTCGGCGTGCAGCGCGAGCTCGTGCTCCCGACCCACACCGAAGGACACGTGGACCTTCTCGCCCGCCACCGCGACACCGGCGACCTCGCCCACCCGCACCCCGGAGAGCTCCACCGGCGAGCCCTCGTGCAGACCCGACGCGTGGTCCAGCTCGGCGGTGTACGTCGTCCCACCACAGGCCAGCAGACCGAGCACCAGGATCCAGACGCCACGCATTCGGCACCTCCATCCGTCCATACGAACGAATGTCACGTCTTGTTGCCCGGCGCCGTCCGATTCTGGATCGATTCTCAGCCCTCCCTGGGGAGCTCGAGCAGGCGCTCCGCCGGCCGGCCCACCACGGCGCGGTCGCCCACGACGCCGATCGGGCGCTGAAGCAGGGTCGGGTGCGTCGCCATGTGGGCGATCAGCTCGTCCTCGGGCTCGTCACCGGTCAGGCCGAGCTCGGCGTTGGCCTTGTCGTTGCGACGCAGGACCGCGGAGGCCGGCAGGCCCAGCTTGCGGAGCACGTCGCGCAGCTCGTCGGCGGACAGCGGCTCCTTGCGGTACTCGCGGTAGGTGTAGGGGATCTCGCGTTCCTTCAGCAAGGCGACCGCCTTGGCGCAGGCGCTTCAGGTGCGGGTGCAGATCAACAGCATGGGTGCCCTCCTCCTGGGCGCCCACTTCACCACATCAGGACGAGCGCTCCCAGCCCCGCACCCAACACCGCCCCCACCAGCACGTCGGACGGGTAGTGGACGCCCAGCACCACCCGCGAGGCAGCCACCGCCGCCACGAGCGGGCACAGGAGCACGCCCAGCGGGGGCACCAGCGCGGAGACGACGACCAGCACGCTCACGGCGTGCAGCGTGTGGCCCGAGGGGAAGCTGTAGCGGTCCAGCGGCGCGACCAGGGAGGCGACCCTCGGGTGCGCGTCACAGGGGCGAAGGCGGCGCGTCGTGCGCTTCGTGAGCTGATACCCGAGCGCCCCGATCCCGAGCGCGAACAGCAGGCGCAGCGCCGCGTCCGCGCCGACCGCCCACCACAGCACCGGGGCGAGCGACACCCACAACGGACCGTCGCCGAGGCGCGAGGCGAGCCGCAGCGACCTCACCACCCGCCCGTCGGCGACGCCCTGGACCGCGACCACCCACCGCGACTCGACCTCCCCGAGCCAGGTCAACCCTCGTTGCAGCATGGGCTCCTCCACCGATCTCTTGCCCGCCCCTCGCATCGGCTCGGCGTCGGTCTCGGAGCGAGTGCGTAACGGATCGCGGGGCGCGTCGGACAGCGGGGAGCGAGGTGCCCGTGACGCCGATGTCGACCGCCCTGTCCGAAGCGACCCCCTACGCCACCGAGAACCCGGCCGAGCTCGGGCTCGTGCACTGGCGGCGGGGGCTGCGGTCCGCGCAGGCCGAGTCCCGGACCACCGGCAAGCCGCTGCTCGTGCTGTTCGACGAGGTCCCGGGATGCTCGACCGTGAAGGGCTTCGGTCGCGTGGCGCTGTCGCACCCGCTGCTCGCGGACGCCGCCGAGACGCTGTTCGTGCCGCTCTTCGTCTCCAACAACGAGGAGGGCGAGGACCGCGACGTGCTCCTGCAGTTCGGCGAGCGCCCGTGGGACAACCCCGCGGTCCGCTTCCTGTCGCCGCAGGGGCGCCCGGTCGGGTCGCGGCTGTACGGCGAGTGGACCGCGGCGTCGCTGGCGGAGCACATGGTGGAGGCGCTCGGCGCCGACGCCCCGCCCTGGCTCGTGCTGGTCGCCCAGGAGGAGCGCGCGGCCGCTGCGGGGACGGTGACCGAGACCTACGGCGCCTGGTGCTTCTGGCAGGGCGAGGCCACGCTGGGCGCCGTCCCCGGGGTGGTGGGCACGCGCACCGGCTTCCTCGGCGGACACGAGGCCGTGGAGCTCGTGATCGACCCGAGCCGCCTGGACCGGGGCGCGCTGCGCCACGCCGTGGACGCGCTCGGCGCCAAGCCGCTGCAGGGCGAGCTCCGCCCCTCCCCCGACGACGACAACCACGCGCTGCGGGGCACCCCGTGGTCCGCGGTCCCGATGACCGAGGCGCAGGCCGCGCGGGTCAATGCGACCGTCGCCGCGGGCGGCGATCCGAGCCCGTGGCTCTCCCCACGCCAGCGCGCGCTGGTTCGTTGATTCAGCGGGAAGACGCGGTCGGCAACGTCCAGTCGGGGCAGGCGTCGTAGACCGTCCAGCTCCCCTCAGCGCCGCAGGACGACGCAGTCCGCCCCGCAGGCGTCCACGCACGACTGGCAGGCCTGGCGGTCGCAGTCGTCCACGCCGCCGCCCGACGTGCCGATGGCGACCTCGGCGCAGTCGAAGGGCTCCGCGCCCGAGCAGCTCACCATCAGCACCAACGCGATCCATCGGCCCATCGCCCCTCCGACGGGACGATACACGCGCCCCATGCTCGACCGCCTCACCGTCGCCCGCGACCTGCCCGTCCGCGCCGACGCCCGCTACGTCCTCTACTGGATGATCGCCGCGCGACGCACGCGGTGGTCCTTCGCCCTCGACCACGCCCTGGATCACGCCCGCAGGCTCGGGCTGCCGCTGCTCGTGCTCGAGCCGCTGCGCATCGGGTACCGGTGGGCGGCACCCCGTCACCACCGCTTCGTCGTCCAGGGCATGGCCGACCAGCGCGCCGCCTTCGAGGCAGCCGGCGTCCGCTACCTGCCGTACGTGGAGCGGACCGAGGGCGAGGGCCACGGGCTCCTGCACGCGCTCGCCCGCGACGCGGCCGTCGTCGTGACCGACCACTTCCCCACGTTCTTCCTCCCGCGGATGGTGGCGGCGGCGGCGCGAGATCTGCCCGCGCGGCTCGAGGTGGTCGACGGCAACGGGCTGCTCCCGCTGTCCGCCGCGCCGAAGGCGTACCCCACGGCGGCGCTGTTCCGTCGTCACCTGCACAAGACGCTCCCCGACCACCTCGACCGGTGGCCGGTCGCGGAGCCCCTCACCTCCTACGACCTCGGTCGCGCCACGCTCCCCGAGGGTGTGCTCGAGCGCTGGCGGCCGGCGGACGACCTGCTCGACGAGCCCGACCGCGTCCGTGAGCTGGTGAGCGGCCCCGGGTTCGTCGGCGCACGAGGCGGGCAGCGCGCGGCGGCCGAGGTCCTCGGGACCTTCCTCGACCGCCGTCTCGAGCGCTACCCCGACCGCAACCACCCCGACGACGACGCGGCGAGCGGGCTCTCGCCCTGGCTGCACTTCGGCCATGTCTCCGCCCACGAGGTCGCGAAGGCGGTGCTCGACCGCGAGTCCTGGGACCTCACGCGCCTCGGTCGTCCGACGGGCTCCCGCGCCGGCTGGTGGGGGCTGTCGGAGGCCGCGGAGGGCTTCCTCGACGAGCTCGTCACCTGGCGGGAGACGGGCTTCGTGTACGCCCACCACGTCCCCGACCACGACCGCTTCGGCACCCTGCCCGACTGGGCGCGCGCCACGCTCGCGAAGCACGCCGCCGACCCGCGTCCCGAGGTCTACGATCTGGCGACGCTCGAGGAGGCTCGGACCGGGGACCCGCTCTGGAACGCGGCCCAGCGCGAGCTCCGCCACACCGGCCGCATGCACAACTACCTGCGCATGCTCTGGGGCAAGAAGGTGCTCCAGTGGGCACCGACGCCCGAGCTCGCGTGGGAGTGGCTGTTCGAGCTCAACAACCGCTGGGCGCTCGACGGGCGCGACCCGAACACGGCCACCGGCATCTCCTGGGTGTTCGGGCGGTTCGACCGGCCGTGGGGGCCCGAGCGCCCCATCTTCGGCACCGTCCGCTACATGACCTCGGACAGTACGATGCGGAAGCTGCACCTCAAGCGCTGGCTCACGCGTTGGGGCGACGCCGCCTGAGCGCGAAGAGCGGCAGGAGCAGGCCGAGCAGGGACGGCGCGAGCGGGCTCGTGCGACACCCGCTCCCGACGGGACAGCCCTTCGTCTCGCAGATGTGCGGCGTCTCCCATACGAGCTCGCCCTCGACGCCGACCAGCTCCGTCCAGGCGCACAGGTCCCCCTTCACGTCGAAGGTCCGGGACACCTCGACGGACCCCTCGCCGTCGAGCACCGTCACCGCCGATCGTAGCAGCGAGCTGCCCTTCTCGACCGCCAACACCAGGATGCCCGAGCCCGGCTCGTCGAAGAACACGCTCGCGCCGACGTGCGTGGCGTGCTGCCCGCAGACCCGCTCGGGACGGACCTCCACGCCTTGCGGAACACCCGCGATCGGGAAGTCCGCGCCGTCCGCGACGGTGAAGGTGCTGTTCTCGAGCCCCACCAACGACCACTCACCGGGCGTCAGCGGGGGTTCCGGCACGAAGGTCAGCATCGAGCCGGTGTCGTCGAACCCGCCCGTGGCCGGCGCCCCCTCCACGTCCAGCACCTGGAGGCTCGGCGACCCGCACCCGCCGTCCGTGTACACCATGGCCGGGTGGATGGAGCGAGGCACCTCCGCGCCGTCCGGCGGGAAGAGGCCGACGAGACCCGGACCAGCGCAGGTGGCCCCCGCGACCGCGACGAACAGCAGCATCGCTCCTCCGCCGCCAGACTACCCCGGTTCTTCCGCGGGTCGCGGCGTGTCGCACTGCCAGCAGGCGTCCAGGTCGGGGTCACCCTCCTCGCCGCACGCAGGACAGGTCCACGGACCACGCACCAGCCGTGGGCCCCGCATCAGGCGCAGGGCCTCGTTCGCCGCCGCCTCCTCTCGCTTCGACACCCACACCGTCGGCCAGGACTCCGCGATCGGGATCTCGCCGCGGATGGTCGTGAGGTCGCCGCGCACCTGGACCGTCAGCCCGGACGCCTCCAGCCAGTCGCGTGCGAGGTACGCGTCCACGAGCCCCGTGCCTCGGAAGACGCAGACCCAGCCCATGCGACCCCATAGCCTCTCAGCCGGGGGTCCACCGGTACCCGACCTCGATCCGGAGGCAGTCGCAGCCGTGCTGCTCGAACAGCCTCCGCATGGGCGCGTTGTCCACCGCCGTCCCGCCTTCGTACGTGACGCCGCCACGGGCGCGCAGCATCGCGAAGCCGTGCCGGTGGACCACCGCGCCCAACCCCTGCCCACGCAGCTCGGCGCGCAGCCCGAGGTACGTGATCCGGCCCCAGCCGCTCCGTGGGTTCACCTGGGCGCTCACGAACGCCACGGCCCGACCGTCGCGCACCCCGAGGTGGACCACGTCGTCGTCGCACTGCAGGATGGGATCGCGCAGCCAGGCCGCCAGGACCGCCGCGGGCGGCTCGGGCTCGTCCCACCACGGGTCCGTCGCGACGATCTCGGCGAACAGCGCCTCCGCGGCGGCCCGCCCCGCCTCCGCCATCGACACCCACGCGAGCCCGTCGTCGCCCTCCGGTAGCTCGGCCACTGCGGCGCGGTAGCACGCCCGGCGCTCCACCTCCTCGAACCCGGCCGCGAGCAGGACGGAGGCGAGCTCCGCCCGCTCCACGGCGACCCGCACGCCCAGAGCGGGTGCACCTCGTGCCCGCGCACGCTCCAGCAGCTCGTCGACGAGCGGCGCGAGCTCCGCGTCGGCGCCCTCCGCCACCACGGGCTCGGTCGCGGTCCACTCTGAGCCCCCGACGTCCACGATCTCTGCGGCGGCGACGATCTCGTCGCTCGGCCCCAACCGGACGCGCACGTCCGACAGGTCGTCCCGCGCCGACAGCGCCGCTGCCCGCGCCGGTCGCCCCATCAGCGCCGCGTACTCCCCTGCCCTCGACCGTGGAAGCTCCATCCCCACCGCCTATCCGCTCCCAGTGGGTTGCCCAGCCGGCACGCATCTGTGGTATCGAGCGGCTGGGGGTACGATGAGGACACTCCGGGTGTGCGGTTGGAGCCTTTGTCTGGCGATGGTCCTGGCTTGTGGAGGGGTCGGTGCCACCGAGCAGCCGTCGCACCCACCATCCGTCGGGGGCGGAGGCCACAACGGGGAAGCCGGCGGACGACGGGGAGGAGGTGGTGGTGCGGGCAAGCGTAGGGGCAAGACCCCGGCACCCACCGCGCCTGCCGTCGACTCGCCCGCGTTCCGGACCTTCGAGACCGAGGACGGCAAGTACCGCGTCGTGTTCACGACCGAGACCAAGATGACGAAGAGCTGGTCCAACATGAGCGGTCCTGCGGTCCAGGGGAGCTGGTCCCAGTCCGGCGACACCGTCGAGGTGGCCTACGTCCCCGCGTCCCACCACGGCAGCTCCGCGGAGACCTTCGTGACGCGCGGCGAGTGCACGCTGATCCGCACCGCGCGGGTGGACGCGACGAGCGGCGAGCGGATCGAGTCCCCCACGACCTACGTGCTCGACGAGAAGCGCTGCCACTGACCCTCGCGGGCCCGCGCGTTACGACGCGGCCTGGGAGATGCACCGTGAGCCGCTTCGTGTCGTCCGACGAGGTCCGTTCGTCGTTCCTGTCCTACTTCGAGAAGAACGCCCACCGGGTGGTGCCGAGCAGCCCGCTGGTGCCGCACAACGACCCGACGCTCTACTTCACCAACGCCGGCATGGTGCAGTTCAAGGACCACTTCACGGGGGCCGAGAAGCCCGCGTCGCTGCGCGCTGCGAGCTCCCAGAAGTGCCTGCGCGTCAGCGGCAAGCACAACGACCTCGACAACGTCGGGCGCACGCCGCGCCACCACACGTTCTTCGAGATGCTCGGGAACTTCTCGTTCGGCGACTACTTCAAGACCGACGCCATCCGCTTCGCCTGGGAGCTGCTCACCGACGTCTGGCGCATCGACGCCGACCGGCTCTGGGTCACCGTGTTCGAGGAGGACGACGAGGCGCTCTCGATCTGGCGCGACCAGGTGGGCGTCCCCGAGGCTCGCATCCAGAAGCTGGGCGCAAAGGAGAACTTCTGGGCGATGGGCGACACGGGACCCTGCGGTCCGTGCTCCGAGATCCACTACGACCACGGCGAGCAGCACGGCCCGGCCGGCGGCCCCGCGACCGACAGCCCGCGGTACGTCGAGATCTGGAACCTCGTGTTCATGCAGTTCGAGCAGCACGCGGACGGCACGCGGATCTCACTGCCCAAGCCCTCCATCGACACGGGCATGGGCCTCGAGCGCATCAGCGCCGTGCTCCAGGGCGTGTACTGGAACTACGACACCGACGTCTTCCAGCCCCTGATGCGCCGCGCCGCCGAGCTCGCGAAGGTGAAGCCGGGCGCGAACGCCGAGGGGGACACCGCGCTCCGCGTCATCGCGGACCACGCGCGCTCCGCGGCCTTCCTCGTCGGCGACGGCGTGATGCCCAGCAACGAGGGCCGGGGCTACGTCCTGCGGCGGATCATGCGGCGCGGCATCCGCTTCGGCTGGAAGCTCGGCATGGAGAAGCCCTTCCTGCACGACATGGCGCTGGCGGTCGTCGACCACATGGCCGGGGCCTACCCCGAGCTGCGCGACCGCTCCGACGCCATCGCGGAGGTCGTGCTCGGCGAGGAGGAGCGCTTCCGGCGGACGCTCGAGCGCGGCATGCGCCTGCTGGACGACGAGCTCGGAGACCAGCGGGTGCTCTCGGGGAAGACGGCGTTCAAGCTGTACGACACGTACGGCTTCCCGCTCGACCTCACGCAGATCGTGGCGGGCGAGCGCGGCGTCACCGTCGACGAGGCGGGCTTCGACGCCGAGATGGAGAAGCAGCGCGAGGCGGGCCGCGCGAACTGGAAGGGCTCGGGCGAGCAGGCGGTCGCGGAGCTGTGGCACCAGCTGCACGCCGAGCACGGCGCGACCTCGTTCACCGGGTACGACCTCGACGAGGACACCGCGCAGGTGCTGGCGCTCGTCCGCCGGACGGGCGAGGGCGAGGACGTGCACTGGGAGCGCGTGGACCGGCTCTCCGCGGGCGATCGTGGCGTGGTCCTGCTCGACCGCACCCCGTTCTATGCCGAGAGCGGCGGCCAGGTGGGCGACGCGGGGACGATCGGGCCGTTCAAGGTCGACGACACCACGAAGGTCGCGGGGCTCTGGCTGCACCAGGGAGAAGCCGGCGAGCCGATCGAGGTCGGCGAGGAGCTCACGGCCACGGTGGACGCCTCCCGCCGCGACCGCACGCGCCGCAACCACACGGGCACCCACCTGCTGCACGCCGCGCTGCGCTCGGTGCTCGGCAACCACGTGAGCCAGAAGGGCTCGCTGGTCGGGCCGGACCGGCTGCGCTTCGACTTCGCGCACCACAAGCCGATGACCGACGAGGAGCTCGCCCAGGTCGAGCGCATCGTCAACGAGCAGATCCTGTTCAACGAGTCCGTCGAGACCACGGTGGACGACCTCGAGCAGGCGGTCGCGAAGGGCGCGATGGCGCTGTTCGGCGAGAAGTACGACCAGCGCGTGCGCGTGGTCTCCGTGCCCGACTTCTCGGTCGAGCTCTGCGGCGGCACGCACGTGCGGCGCACGGGCGACATCGGGCTGTTCCGGGTGCAGGCGGAGTCCGGCATCGCGGCCGGCGTCCGGCGCATCGAGGCCCAGACGGGCACCGGGGCGATGGCGCTGGTCCGCGCGGACACGCTGCGCCTGCAGGAGCTCTCCCGCAAGCTCAAGACCGACCCCATCCGTGTGGTGGACGCGGTCGTCCGTCTGCAGGAGGAGCGCCGCACGCTGGAGCGCCGGGTGCAGGAGCTCGAGCGCGAGGCCGCCAAGGCCGCCGCCGGCAACCTGCTGTCGGGTGCGAAGGAGATCGGCGGGATCAAGGTGCTCGCCGCCGCGTTCGACGGCGACCTCAAGGAGCAGGCGGATCGACTCCGGGATCAGCTGGGCAGCAGCCTCGTGGTCCTCGTCGCGACCCGTGGCGAGAAGGTCCAGCTCATCGCTGCCGCCAGCAAGGACATCGCGGGCAGCAGGGTGCACGCGGGCAAGGTGATCGAGGCGATCGCTCCCATCGTCGGCGGACGCGGTGGCGGTCGCCCGGACATGGCGCAGGCCGGTGGCACCGACCCGAGCGCCATCGGCAAGGCGCTGGACGAGGTCTACGCCTGGGCGTCGCGCACCCTGAGCTGACGCTCAGGGGAACACGTCCAGCCAGAGCATCCGCCCGAGGATCAGGAGCGACACCGCCGCCCACAGCGCGGCCCACACCGCCATCGTCCGCTCGCCACCACGCCGTGCGGCCACCTGGCTGACGGCGAGCAGCGCGTTCCAGGCGGCGAGCCAGCACCACAGGGCCGCCGCGGTACCGAGGGGCGCATCGGCCGCGGCCCGACCCGCTGCGCTCAACCCGTGGAGCAGCCCCACCCGGACGTCACCGACCCCGAACACCCCGCCGACCCAGGCCGCGACGGCCTCCAGCCTCGCCACCCCCGCGAAGGGGACGGCGCCGGCGCCGAGCACCAGGTGCGGCACGAGCGCGAGCTCACCCGGGATGGGCGCCCCCTCCTCGGCGGACAGCCAACCGCCGGCGGGGATGGACCCGAGGCGCCACGTTCCCTTCCCGAGGGCGGGACCCGCGCCGTACACGACCCGCTCGAGCCGGATGCCCCTCCAGCGAGCCAGCGCCGCGGTCATCCCGAGCCAGAGCCCCGTGTACGTGCGCTCGGCGAGCCACAGGATCAGCCAGCCGAGCACCCTACCGCTCGTCGATCGAGGCGAGCCAGACGGCGGTTCCGGGCAGCGAGGCCGACAGCACGATCTCGACGCTGGCGTTGGGTGGAACGGTGTCGCCCCAGTGGAGGTCACCGGTCGGAGAGCTGTCCTGCAAGGCGCCGTTGACCAGGACATCGGCGGTCAATCCGGTCTGCGAGCCGATCCCCAGGACCTGCACGTCCACACCCACGCTGTTGCTGTGGGGTCCGTTGAGACGGACGGTGTGCGAGCCGGACGAGAGCACGCCGGTGGCCTGCTGACCACGGGTCACCAGGGTCGTGCCGGACACGTCCTGCGGCACGGCTCCGGTGTCGGTGCGCGCGAGCAACAGGTACGGCCCCGTGGTCCGGAGGGCCACCGAGGTGGCGTGGTAGGCCGCCAGGCCCCCATCGTCGTCGGGATCGGTGACCACCATCGTGAGGGTGGCCGTTCGTGCCGTCGTCGTGGGCACGCCGTTCACCTCGCCATCGAGCGCGTAGCCCGTGGTCTGGTTCAGGGCGTCGGTGACCGCACCCACCCGCCACAACCCCGGCCCGAGGGAGGTCGGGTACCCCGGTCGCGACACCATCTCGCGGAGGTCCGCGTCGCCGAACGGAGGCTGGCGCACCCCGTCCAGCCGCACCGAAGCGCACAGCTCGTACGGTCCCCAATCGCTCGCGCTCAGCCCGTCCACCCGGACCTGGATCTGGTCCGCGTCCATCACGTCCAGGACCGGCGGGATCCCCCAGAACCCGTTCGTCAGCGCCACCCCGTTCGGTGACCCGAGGCGGGTCCGACCCACCAGCGCCGGACCCGGTCGCACCCAGACCCACGTGGGACCGGTGGCCATCCCCTCCACGAAGAAGTTGTCGGCGTCGCCGCTCGCCAGACCGGCGGTGATGCACGCCTCGTCCCCCACGACGACGCTCGACAGGTCGAGCAGGATGGGGTTGCCCGGCGAGTCCCCGTCGTCCGAATCGAGCGCGTCGATGGTGCCGTCGGTGTCGGCGTCGGGGCAGATCGAGACGCCGCAGGAACCACCTTCCTGACCGTCCGAGTACCCGTCCATGTCCGTGTCGAACGCGTTCGGGTCGGTCTCGTCCCCGGTCGTCATGACGCCGACGTCGCCGGCCGCCCGTCCGTCGTGGTTCGTGTCCTCGTCGCCGTCGAGTAGCCCATCTCCGTCGGAGTCGGCCGTCAGCGGATCCGTGGTGCTCGACAGATCATCGTCCACCACGAAGGCGCCGGAGCCATCGATGTTCCCGTACGCAGGCGCACCTCGGGCACCGACCTCCAGGCCGTCCGGCAGACCATCCCCGTCGGTGTCCGGATCCGACGCGGAGGTGCCGAACCGCGCCTCGGCCCAGTCGTCGTTGTCGGGGCCGTCGAGCAGACCGTCGTCGTCGCTGTCCACGTCGAGCGGCGACGTCCCCTCCCTGAGAACCTCGTCGCCGTCGGTGTGACCGTCCCCGTCGGTGTCGGGCAGTCCCGGTTCGGTGCCCAGACATTCCTCGGCCGCGTCGGTGAGCCCGTCCCCATCGCCATCCTTGCCCCCGAGCTCCAGGCAGGGATCGATCGGTCCGGTGTCGTTGGCGGTCTCCGTGTCCGTGTCCGCGTCGCTGTCCGCGTCCGTGTCCGTGTCGGTGTCCGCGTCGGTGTCGCTGTCCGCGTCGCTGTCGGCGTCCACGTCCGCATCGGTCGCGAGGTCCAGACCGTCGTCGTGCTCGCGCCGCTCCCGGGCGGAGATCAACCAGCACGCGGACAACCACCACCACATTCCGTCCTCCGCCCGCCACTGTAGCAGGGCCCCAGGCGTTAGGATGGGCGCCATGTGGATGGTCATCGCCGCGTCCGCGGCCCAAGCGGCATGCACCGAGCACGTCTCGAACCTCGAGCTGCACGACCTGCTCGGTCCCGCGGACGCCGCGGTCACCTCGCTCGACGCGACGGCGCTCGACGGGGCGATCGCGGAGCTGCGAGCGGCGCTGCCGTGCCTGGTGGAGGTCGCCGATCGGGCCACCATCGGACACGTCGACGGTCTCCTCGCGATCTCGGCCTTCGTCGGCGGGCGTACGGAGGAGGCCCTGGACCACTTCGCCGCGGCCCGCAGCCTCGGGTGGACCCTGCCACCCGACCTGTCGGGGACCCTTCGCGAGACCTGGGACGCGTCGAGCGCCCGGGACGACGCGCGCCGCGACCTGCCCGAGCCGACGCACCCCGAGTGGTGGGCGGTGGACGGCGCCGCCGCGCGCACGGCACCGGCCGCACGGCCCTTCCTGTTGCAGCGGGTGGGTGCGGGCGACGAGGTGCTCGAGGGCTGGATGGTGGGCGCGGGTGCGGCGCTCCCGGTGCGTCCGGCCGTGGCCGTGGTCCCTCCTCCCCCGGTGAGCGAGGCGCCCCCGCCGCGCGGACACACCTCCCGCGGTCTGCTGGTGGGCGGGCTCGGAGCGGCGGTCGCGGGCGCCGGTGCCGCCGTGGGCGCAGCGCTCGTCGAGCGGACGTACGACCAGAGCACGCAGCCGGACGCGGAGCTCGGTGGCCTGCGCACCACCAACGCCATCCTCGGGTACGGCGCGATCGGGCTGCTGACGGCGGGTGGTGGACTCGGAGCGGGCGCGGTGATCGTCGGCCGCTGGTGAGGTCCGCTACTTCACCGAGCAGCTCGTGCCGAACGTGGTCTTGCAGCTGACGGTGCGGGTGGCTCCCGACGCCACGTCGAAGGACGAGCCCGTGACGATCGCCCCGCCCGGGAACCGAGCCTCGAAGGTGTACGTCCCGGGAGGCACGGCACCCGGCGCGCTCGCCTTCCCCGCCGTGTCCCGCAGCGTCACCACGGCGTCGCCCTCCACCCGTACGGTCCCCGGAGGCGGGGCCACCACCTCGGGCTTCGGGGGAGGAGCGGGTGTGGGAGCGCTGGGAGCAGGACCGGGAGCGGGCACGGGCCTCGGAGTCACCTCCGGGATCGACGGCCTCACCTCCTCCGGGGGAGGCTCGGTGCGAACCGGCTCGGGCGCCACCTGAACGGGCGGCGGCAGCGGGAGCGGCGGAGGCGACGGCCGTGGGGTGGACACGACGGGCGCGGGTTCGGGCGGCTCGGCCCCGGATCCCGCCGTCGCGTGCCAGCCCACGACCCCGAGCACCACGAGCAGCGCCACGGAGGCCGCCGCCAACAGCCCGACGCCCGCCACGCCGGTCAGCGCGAGCGCGGGCGCCAGGTTGCGCGATCGCTCGGTCGGCGGCGGGCTCGGCGGTTCCCTGGTCTCCGTCTGCGCTTCCGGGGGGACGTAGGAGGAGGCGAAGGTCGCCCCCGACGGGTTCCGGCGCTCGAGGTCGAGGTCGAAGTTGGCGAGCAACGCTCGATCCCACTGTGCGGTGGCGTCTTCGGGGGAGCGGTCCCGCCAGGCGTCGTACATCTCCTGCACGGACGCGAACCTCGAGTCCGGGTCCACGACCATCGCGCCCTCGATCGCCGTGCGCATCCGAGGCGGCAGATCGGGCGCGATCTCGGCGAGCGGCGGGTACCGTTGCTCCCGGATGCAGTCCAGCAGCTCCACCAGGTCCGCGTCGTCGTACGGGCGGCGCCCGGTGCAGATCTCGTAGGCGATGACCCCGAGCGCATAGATGTCGGCTCGCTCGTCCACGTTCTTCGCGCTGCGGAACTGTTCGGGCGCCATGTAGATCGGCGTGCCCATGAACGCCCCGGTCCGCGTGCGCGACAGGTCCCCCTCCGACCCACGGAGGGCCTTGGCCAACCCGAAGTCGGCGATCTTGGGGAGGAACCCGTCGTCGGTCCGGGCCATCAGGACGTTCGCGGGCTTGAGGTCACGGTGGACGAACCCGGCCTTGTGCGCGGCCCGCACCCCCTTGAGGATGCCGCGCACGACCTGGTCCATCTGGCCGTGATCCATCCGGTGCACCGAGAGCAGCTGGTCGAGCGTCGGACCGTCGACGAACTCGAGGACCAGCGCGGGCGCACCGTCCAGCGTGAGCACGTCCACCACGGACACGATGTTCGGGTGCCGGAGCGTCGCCTGGATGCGCGCCTCTCCGCGAAGCCGCTCGCGGACGGACCGTCCCGGCGCCTCGAGCACCTTCAAGGCGTAGGACACGCCGAGATCCTCGCGCGTCACCTTCCAGACCGACGCCATGCCACCGCGACCGAGCAACTGCTCGATCCGGTAGCGATCGACCTCCATGCCGGGCTGGAGCTCCATGGAGGACGCATCCTAACCGTGCGCCTGGCCAGTGGGGTCGGTTAGTCGGCCCTCCCCAACGAGTCCGAGGAGGATGAGATGCAGCTGTCCGACCTGAAGGCCATCGTCACCGGAGGCGCCAGCGGCATGGGCCGCACGTTCGCGATGGAGCTCGCGCGCGGCGGTGCGACCGTGGTCGTCGCCGACCTCGACCAGGCGAAGATGGACGAGGTCGTCGCCGCCGGCGAGGGCCGCATCCACGCCATCCGCTGCAACGTCGCCCAGGAGGAGGACGTGGTCGCGCTGATCGACGGCGCGCACGAGAAGATGGGCGGCCTGAACGCGCTGATCAACAACGCCGGCATCTTCCGCGACGGGCTGCTCGTCAAGCAGGACAAGGAGACCGGCGCGGTGAAGAAGATGTCGTTGGACGCCTGGAACGCGGTCATCGCGGTCGACCTGACCGGGCCCTTCCTGTGCACCCGCGAGTTCGCCGCCAAGATGATCGCCACCGGCACGAAGAAGAGCTGCATCGTCAACATCAGCTCGATCGCGCGCCACGGCAACCAGGGCCAGACGAACTACAGCGCCGCCAAGGCCGGCCTCGTCGCCGACACCAAGCTGTGGGGCCTGGAGCTCGCGCGGTACGGCATCCGCGTCGGCGCCATCGCGCCGGGCTTCGTGGACACGCCGATCCTGCAGGGCATGCGCCCGGACGTGCTCGAGGGGATGCTCAAGGGCGTGCCGCTGCGCCGCGCCGCTGCCCCCGAGGAGATCTTCCAGGCGGTCCGCTTCGTGCTCGAGTGCGACTACTTCACCGGTCGCTGCATCGACGTGGACGGCGGTCTGACGCTGTAGATCGAAATCTCTCGATCCCCGTTTCCCGATTCTGCTGCCCACGTCTCGAAAGGGATGTGAGCGCGACGGACGCGCCGCTCGTGGAGGCAGCGATGAAGGGACCGGGGATCGTGTGGATGGCCGTGCTGGTGGGATGCGGCGCGGCGGGGACGGTGCAGGTGGCGGAGGTCGACCAGGCCCGCCAGCTGCAGGAGGACTGCGCGGGCGAGCTCCAGGCCTGCCTGGACGCCGGCGACGACCCGGTGATCTGCGGCGAGCGGTACCAGGCCTGTACGGACCCGGGCGAGCCCGTGGACCCCGACCCCTGTGACGACGAGATGCGGGCGTGTCTGGACGCGGGCCTGCCGCCGGACGAGTGCGGCGCCATGTACGACGCCTGCCACCAGCCGCCGGGCCTCGACCAGCACTGCGACGAGGAGCTGTCCTCCTGCCTCGCGTCCGGTGAGCCGCCCGAGGTCTGCCACGACGTGTACCAGGCGTGCATCGACGGCGAGCCCACCTGGCCGGGCGACCCCGCGGCCTGTGACGAGCAGCTCGCGATGTGCCTCGACGCCGGCGTGCCCCCCGAGATCTGCCATGACGAGCTCGAGCGCTGCCTCGACCAGGGGGACCCGCCCCCGGAGCAGGGCTGCGAGGAGCTGCTCGGGATGTGCCTGTCGCTCGGCGTCTCCCCCGAGACCTGCCACGGCACCTACGACGAGTGCCTGCAGGTCCAGGACCCGTGTGGTGGGGGTCACGACCCGCAGCCCGACGGCGAGTGCGTCTGCACGCCCGACGGGCTCTGCTTCTTCCCCGACGGCACGCCCTGCGGAGACCCCGCGGCCCCGTGAGCGCACCGGATGCCGGCGCGGCGCTCCCTCCGGTCAACGAGCTCTACGCTCGCCACGGCCGTGCGGTGCTGCGCCGGATCCGCAGGTTCTACGATGGTCCGGAGGCGGAGGAGGTGCTGCACGAGGTCTTCGAGACCCTGCTCCGCCACGGCCACACCTTCCGCGGCGAGGCCAGCCCGACGACCTGGCTGTACCGCGTGACCACCCGCCACTGCCTCGGCCGCCTGCGCAACGAGCGCCGTCGCGCCGAGCTCTTCGAGCAGCACGGGGCTCCCGCCTGGGCCGCGCCCGTCACCCCGGCCGACCAGGAGACGCGGGCGACCCTGGCCCGGCTCTGGAACCAGCTCGACCCCGAGCTGCTGGAGATCGCGGTGTACCACTGGATCGACGGTCTTCCACGGGACGACATCGGCGCGCTGCTGGGCGTGACCGGGCGCACCGTGAGCAACCGCCTGCAGCAGCTCGTGAAGCTGGCGCGGGCCGAGGAGGGCGCGTGACGCCGTTCCGACGCGACGGCCACCTCTCGGACCTGGGGCTCGAGCTCCTGGAGGCCGGGGAGATCGGCCGCGAGGTGGTGCAGGAGCACCTCGACGGCTGCGCCACCTGCCGCGCGCGCTGGCAGGCGCTGGCCGACGACGACGTCCTGCCGCTCCCCGCGCGACCCACGCCCCGGCCGGCGAACCGTCCGAACCCGGGCTGGCTGGGCCTCGGAGCCCTGGTCGCTCTGGCGGCGGCCGTGGTGCTCGTCGTCCTGCTCCGGCCCCGGCCGGACACCTTCCGCCCGCGCGGCGGCGACGGGATCGGCCTCGAGGTGTGGGTCGAGCGCGACGGCCGCAGCGTGCCGCTCGTCGGTGGGGAGTCCGTGGTCCCCGGCGAGCGTCTGGGGTTCCGCATCATCGACCCGCGCGGTGGGCACCTGCTGGTCGCGGGACGGGACGCCACCGGCGCCTGGTACCCGTGCTGGCCGCCCGACGGGCGCTCCCGGGAGCTCGGACCGAGCGTCGACCCTCGCCAGCTCGACGCCGCCGTCGCCTTCGACGACGTCCCCGGCGACGAGGAGCTCGTGGCGCTGCGCTGCGTGCGGCCGATCGCGTTGACGTCGCTGCCTCCCTCCGGGCAACCTCCGGAGGGATGCGTGCAGAGCGTCGTGCGGCTGCACAAGGAGGCCCCGTGATCGTCGCCGCGCTGGCGTTGGGCGCTCACGCCGCTCCGCTGCGGATGGCGGTGCTGGTGGGCAGCAACCAGGGGCGCGGCGCCGAGGCCGACCTGCTCTACGCCGAGCGCGACGCCGAGCGCATGGCGGAGGTCCTCACGGAGCTCGGTGGCTTCGACGCCGAAGACGTGGTCCTGCTGCGCTCGCCCGGCGCGGAGCGCGTGACGGACGTGCTCGAGGAGATGGGCCGGCGCGCCTCCTGGGCTCGCTCCCAGGGCGACGAGGCCATGCTGCTCGTCTACTACAGCGGCCACGCCGACGCCGGCGCCCTGCACCTCGGGACCACCGACCTGCCGTTGCCGGCCTTCAAGCGCGCGGTCGAGCGGGTGGACGCCGACGTCCGCCTGATGCTGGTGGATGCCTGCCAGTCCGGCGAGCTGACGCGGCTCAAGGGCGCGTCGCAGGTCGAGCCCTTCACGATCCACGCCGAGGACCGCATCGACTCCGAGGGGCTGGTGATCATCACCGCGAGCTCGCCGGGCGAGGACGCCCAGGAGTCCGACCGGCTGGAGGGCGGCGTCTTCACGCACCACCTGTTGGCGGGCCTGGTGGGCGCGGCGGACAGCAGCGGCGACGGCGCGGTCACGCTCACCGAGGCCTTCCGCTACGGGTACGAGGGGACGCTGCGGTCCACGAGCAGCGCGCCGGTCGTCCAGCACCCGAGCTACGCGTTCGACCTGCGGGGCAGCGACGACCTCGTGCTGACGCGGCTCGACGGGGCCCAGCGCGCGGCCCGGCTCACGTTCGCGGACGGCGGGACCTGGGTGCTGCTCCCGCGCGACGCCCGCGCCGAGATCCTCGAGGTGACGGTGCCCCCGGGCGGCTCGGTGGCGGTCGCGCCCGGCGAGTGGACGGTCCGGCGGCGGGAGCCCGAGGCCTTGCTCGAGGGGCGCGTGGACCTGGAGCGCGGCGGCAGCGCCACCGTGTCGCGGGCCGAGCTCGACCCGGTGCCCTACGGCACGACCGTGCGCCGAGGGCTCGACGAAGGGCGTCACGCGGCCCTCGCGCTCTCGGCCGGCCTGGGTGTCGTCGGTCCGACGCTGCCGGAGCTGCCGTCGTCGCCCGAGCTGGTGGTCGGTGGACGGATGGACCTCGAGCCCGTGTCCCTCCTGCTCCGCGTCCACGGCGGCCACGTCCGACACGTCAACGAGGCGCTGACGCTGGACCAGGACCGCGCGGGCGTCGACCTCGGCGCGGTGAAGTGGATGGACGTGGGTCGGTTCGCGCCGGGCGTCGGTGTGCAGGTGGGCGCCGATCTGGTGCGCCAGCGGTACCAGACCGCGGGCACCGCCCCCGATCACGTGGGCGCGGTCGGCCGGATCGGGCCGTGGCTGGGGGCGGAGCTGCTCGCGTCGGGCCGGACGTCGCTGTCCCTCGGCGGAGGGGTCGACGTGGCGCTGTACCGCGAGCTCGACGGCGGCTTCACGGCCCAGCCGGTGCCCCACGGATCGCTGCAGGGAGTCGTCTATGTCCGCTAGGGTCCTCCCGTTCTTCCTCCTGATGGGCTGCGGCGGGCTCGCCGGTGCGGACTGGCGTGGCGAGCGCCTGTTCTCGATCAGCGGCGACGTGCTCTCCCTCGAGCCCGTGGACCTCTCCGGCAACTTGCGGGTCGCGCTGTTCTGGGCCTGGAACGAGGATCAGCCCGTCGAGCAGTCGGTGGTCGTCGAGACCTCCTTCCCCGCCCACTACCAGCTCGACGTCTACGCGTGGCCGCCCGAGGAGGCGATGTTCACCGCGCCGTGGAGCAACGTCGAGCTCGCGATCGGCGTGCCCCTGCTCTACGACGACGCGGACGACGACGGACGGTACGATCCGGGCGAGGCGTTGGTGGGCGGGCCGCAGGAGTCGGGCGTGCTCTACGTCCCGCCGCTCGACGACGGCGAGGTGGTGATCGACGAGCAGCTGGTCGACGGGAGGAGCGAGGAGGCGACGCTCACGAGCGGCTTCCACGCCGTCACCAACGATCTGCAGTCCGCCCTCTGCGGCGAGGTCGCGCTGCAGCCGGAGCTCGTCCGCCAGGAGGTGCCCCGCACCGACCTGTACGTCGGACCGTTCTGGATCCACTTCACCGACTGGAACTGCGACCAGGTGCTGACGGAGTGGACCGACGCCTGCCCGACCGATCCGGGCGACCCCCTGTTCGTCGAGTTCTGTCTCGAGCAGGCCCAGCTGCTGCCCGACGGCAGCTACCCCTGCGCCGACGTCTGCGCCGAGCTCATGGACACGGCTCCCTGAGATCGGGGATCGGGTAGCGAAGCAGCCTCCTTCTACGGTATCCTCGACAGAAGGACGCTCCTCTCTCCTCGGAGGCTCTGATGCCCGGCAAGACCCGCCCGCCGCCCAAGGGATTCTCGGACCCGCACGGCACGATCTCGAACATCGGGTACTTCCCGGATCAGCAGCAGGGCTACGGCAACTGCGGCTTCCAGGACCTGGTGTACCGGCCCGAGTCCCAGCCGCAGCCCAGCCTGCTCGGCGGTGGCATCGGCGGCATGCTCGGCGGGATCGTCGGCGGCATCGGCTCGATGCTGGGCGGCAAGACGCCGGTGTTCAACCGGGAGGCCCAGCCGCCCGCGAGCTGCCCCGCGCCTGCGCCGACCGGCCCGAAGACCTACTCGGTCTGACGCGGCGACCCAGGAGCTGAATGTCGCGTCTCGGTCCGATCCGGCTCGACAGGGTCATCGGTCGAGGCGCCATGGGCGTCGTCTGGCGTGGCCTGCACGTCGATCTCGACCTGCCCGTCGCCGTGAAGGTGGACCTCAGCGGCCGCGCCGGCACCGAGCTGTTCCTGCACGAGGTGCGGCTCATGTCGCAGCTCGAGCACCCGAACGTGGTGCGGGTGGTGGACCACGGCCTGATCGACGCGCGCACCGCGGGCGAGGATCTGCCGTCGGGCGCCCGCTTCCTGGTGATGGAGCTGTGCGACGGCGGCAGCCTCTCGGGCCGCGGCGCCCAGACCTGGCCAGAGCTGCGTGACGCCACGCTCGGCACGCTGGCCGGCCTCGCCCACGCGCACGGCCGCGGCATCGTCCATCGCGACATCAAGCCGGGGAACCTGCTCTTCCACGGCGATCGGGTGGTGGTCTCGGACTTCGGGGTCAGCGCCCGCGGGGTCGAGCGCGACGGGCTGCTCGCGAACCACCTCGTCGGCACGCCGCGGTTCATGGCGCCCGAGCAGATCGACGGGGACATCCGCGCCCAGGGGCCGTGGACCGACATCTACGCGCTGTGCGTGATGCTGTGGCAGTACGTCACCGGCGGCCACCCCTACGGACCGTCCCGCACGACGGACGAGATGATCCTCAAGCACGTGACCGCGCAGCCGGTCCCGTTCGTGCCGACCACGGCGGTCCCGGCAGGGCTCGAGGACGTGCTGCGGCAGGGGCTCGAGAAGGTGGGCCCCCGCCGCTTCGCGTTCGCGGCCGACATGGCGGCACGCATCGAGGAGCTCGGCGGCGACGACCTCGTCGGGCCCGCCATGGCGCTCGACGAGCCCGACGCACCGACCCTCGCGGGCACGCCGAGCGGCGCGCCGTCACGGTCCCGTCGCTCCACCCGCTCGCTGCCCGAGGGCGAGCCGCTCGACCCGCCCACCCGCGGCGGGAGCACCGTGCGGCAGCTCGGGCTGCGCGACCGTCGCTACGAGGCGGCCGCGGTCTCCCTGTGGGGGCTGCGCGAGGTCCCGCTGGTCGATCGGGCCACGGAGCGCTCCGCGCTGGCGGACACCTTCCGCGAGGTCTCCTCCACCGGCCAGTCGCGGGTGCTGGTGCTGAGCGGCTCGGGCGGGACGGGCAAGTCGCGCCTGTCCCAGTGGCTCTCGCGTCGCCTGCACGAGCGGGGCGAGGCCTGGGTGTTCGAGGCCTGGCACAGCCCCGAGCCCGACCCGGGGCACGGCCTGTGGGCGATGCTGGCGCGGGAGCTCGGCGTGGACGGCGTCGATCTCGAGGAGGTCGAGGAGCGCATCCTGGAGCGCCTCGGCGACGCAGACCTGGCCGCGGACCTCGCCGGTGCCGTACCCCAGGCCACCCACCCGCTGCCGTCGCGCGCCCGCTGGTACCTGTTGGAGCGCCTCCTCCGCCACTACGCCGCCGACCGACCGGTGCTGCTCGTCGTGGAGGACGCCGCGTGGGCGGCGGAGGCCCTCGAGTTCGTGCGCGAGCTGACGCGCCGCCAGCTCGGTCACCCGGCACCCATCCTGGTGCTGATCAACGTGCGGGACACGAGCCTGGTGGACCGGCCCCAGGAGCAGGCGCTCCTCGAGCAGCTCGCCCGCCACGGCGCCCGCACGCTCGAGATCGGCGACCTGGACCCCGAGCACGCCTCGCTCCTCATCCGCGAGCACCTCGGCTTGTCCGGCGAGCTCGCGGTCGACGTGGAGGCGAGGACGGGCGGCAACCCGCTGTTCGCCACGCAGCTCGTGGGGCACTGGCTCGACCGGGGTCTGCTGCGAGCGGGCCGACGCGGGCTCGAGCTCGCGACCGACCGGATCGAGGTGCCGTCGCAGCTCACCGATGTCTGGGGATCGCGGCTGGACGCGCTGCTCGACGGCCGGCCCGCCGACGACGCGATCGCGCTCGAGATCGCGGCCTGGATCGGGATGGACGTGGACCTCGCCGTGTGGCGCGGCGCCTGCCACCGCGCGGGGCTGCACCCCTCGCCCGACCTCGTCGACGCGCTGCTGGTCCGTCGCTTCGTCCGCGGTGGCGCGCTGCCGCTCGAGCGGATCCGGTTCGTCCACGGGCTGTTGCGGGAGGCGCTGCGCTCGCGTTCGGAGCAGGCCGGACGTGGCAGCCGCCTGAACAGCGCCATCGCCGACGTCCTGCGGGGTGGGGACCCCGATCGGCTCGGCGGGCACCTGCTGGCCGCGGGTCGTCTGCGCGAGGCGGTGCCGGTGCTGTGGGCGGCGGCGGATCGCCAGCTCGAGAGCCACGACGTGCGGGAGCGGACGCGGCTCGACCTGCTGAACCGGACGATGGACGCGGTGGGGCTGCCGGACGCGGCCGCCGAGCGTGGCCGGCTCGAGCTCCTCGAGGGCCAGCTGCTCCTGCTGCAGGGCCGATACGACCTGGCCGACCGCCTGTCCGCTCGCCTCGAGAAGGCCGCGCGGCGCCACGGCTGGGAGGACGTGCTGCCGCGGTCGCTGCGCATGGGCGGACGCGCGAACATGGTGCTCGGCGAGCGCGAGCACGCGCTCGACCTGCTGGACGAGGCCGAGCGGCTGTTCGAGCAGCGCGGGGAGCGGGACTCCTCGGCGGACTGCTGGGGGGCCATCGGCGACGTGCTCACCCAGCTCGGGCGCCTCGACGACGCCGAGCAGGCCTACGTGTTCGCCGAACGCGCCGCCGACGCACGGGTGCGGGTGGCCGCCCGCCTCGGGCTCGCGCGGCTGGCGAAGCGCCGCGGCGACGTGGAGCAGGCGCTCGCCTGGCTGCTGCCCGAGGACGACCTGAAGCAGGGCATCCTGCGGGGCCAGCTGGCGCCGATGGAGAACGAGCGCGGCGAGATCCTGCGAGCGCAGGGGCGCAACGAGGAGGCCGAGCGGACGTACGAGCGGGCCGCCGGGCTGTATCGGGCCTTCGGCAACCCGCGCGCGGCGTATCCGCTGCTCAACCTCGGTCTGCTCCAGGTGCAGCGCGGGGAGTGGCAGGGCGCGCGGGACGCCATGGAAGGCCTGATGCGGGACCTCGCGGGCACCGAGCAGCCGCAGCTGACCTGCTTCGCCCGCGGGGTGCTGCTGCCGGCGCTGGCGGGGCTGGGCGACGTGGATTCGTTCGCCGCCCAGGCGCGGGCGCTCCTCGACTACCTGACGCAGACGCCATTGCGCGAGCCCGATCTCGCGCGTCTCCTCGACCAGGCCGCGGAGCTCGCGACGAGGGTCCCGGGCGCCGAGGCGTGGGTGGTGCCGCTCCGCAAGGCCGTCACGACCCTGCGCTGACCTCACTCGCGGAGGCGACCGACCGAGTCCGCGAGCAGCTCGGGGAACGGCGTGAGGGTCTGGCCCCACGCCATCCAGCGGTCGGCGGAGGCGTCGTCGCCCGCGCGGATCGCGGCGTCCATCGCGCTCAGCGTCACCAGCAGCACCTGGCCGTGACGGGTCTGCTCGGGGAGCGTCGCCGCCACCTCGGCCGCCCGGCGGAAGTGGCGATCGGCGTCCCTGCCCTCGCCGGCCACGACCAGCGCGTGCCCGCGAGCGACCAACAGCCCGAGCCACTCCTCCGGCTCGAGCCCGGACGGCCGCTCGAGCGAGGGCAGATCGGGCAGATCCTCGCGCAGGTGGCGCCCGAGCTCGGGATCGTCGGGGTGCTGGAAGGCCGAGGCGCCGAAGGACCGCGCGAAGAGCTGCACGAAGTCCGGGCGGGCCCGCAGCGCGCGCACCCTGGACGCGTCGCCGGTGCGCAGCAACGCCGGCAGGTCGTCCTCGTCGACGGCGGCGAGCGCTCGGGCCACGGCGGGAGCGTCACCCGCGGCCTCGGCCTCCGCGAGCCGCCCCCTCGGGTCCTCGGGAGCGGCAGGGGCCGGGGGCACCTCGCGGAGCACCGCGCCCTCGACCCCCAGCGAGCGCAGCAGCAGGCGCGTGAGCTGCGCGTCGCCCTCGTCGTGTCCGCGCAGCACGAGCCACGCGTCCGTCTCCGGGACGTCCCGCGACGACAACCACGCGCGGGAGGCGTCGTCGACGCCGCACCGGAGCTCCGGCTCGCCCGCCGATGCCCACCACCGCAGCTCGCGGCCGACGGCCGGCACCGGGTCGGGCAGGGCCAGCGGCTGGGTCTCGATCGGCACGTCGCACCGAGCCTCGAGCGTCACCACCCGGCCGCCGCCCGTCCCGCGGAGCCGCGAGGCCGCGAGCCGTCGCCCCTCCTCGTCCTCCACCGACACCGAGAGGCCCGCGCCCCACTCCAGCCGGTCCAGCGTGCCCTCCAGCTCGACCCGGAGCCAGGGCCCCACGGTCCGCAGGGGGACCCGCAGGATCTCGCGGTCCTCGGCGTTCTCGATCCACCAGCCGTCCAGCCGCCGTTGGACGCCATCCCTCGCCAGGAGCTCGATCTCGGGCCGCTCCTCGGTGAGGTCGAGCGCGACGCGCGACGCTGCCACCCGCGCCCACCGGTCGGCCTCTGGCAGCGCGACCCCGATCCCCGCCAGCCGGTCGGCCCACGCCGTCGCATCGCCGAAGCGACGAACGGACGCAGCGGATCGGGCAGCCGACGTCCAGGCCTCCGCGGCGAGCGCGGGGTCGATGTCCGCCGCAGCCCGGAGGTGCTCCTCCGCGGCCCGCCCCGCCGACAGCCTGCCCGCGGCCAGGTGCGCGCGGGCTGCCACGTCCCCAGCGCCGCCCTCCATCGCGATCACGGTCTCCAGGCCCGCGATCGCACCGTCGGTCACCCCGAGCTCCGCCAGCTCGATCGCGCGCCGGACGAGCGGGTCGGGCTCGGTCGACGAGGTCTGGCGCGGAGTGGGTGGCATCGGCGCGCTCCCGGCCCCCAGCGCGAACCGGCGCCCGTCGGGACGGAGCACCAGCACCTCCGCTCGACCATCCTCCTCCCGGTCGAACGCCGCCACCAGCCGTGCGCCGCCCAGCACGGCCATGGCGAAGCGCTCCCCCGGCAGCTGGCGAGCCACGAGGATCCGGTCCGTACCCCCCACCAGCAGATCCAGCCTGCCGTCCCCGTCCAGGTCGCGGACGACCGGGGACAGGTAGCCGTCCAGGCGTCGTTCGAGCTGGACCGCGAGGTGATCCTGGTCCCAGGCGTACAGGCGGATGCCGGCGGGGAGCCCCATCGGGTCGCCGCTCGGGAACACCAGGCGGCTGCCGAAGGGCGCTCCCGTCGCCACGAGCAGCCAGTCCCGCTCGCCCACGCGGACGGCTCGCGTGCGGCCCTGCGCCCCGTCCCGGACGTGGGTGAGCAGCGAGCCGTCGGCGCGCTCCACGCGGAAGTCGAAGCCACCCCAGGCGCCCACGCCGTAGGCGCGCTCCAGCGGAGGGATGCCGTCCACCTCGGCCTCCACCAGCCCGTCCGCCGTCCCGAGCGCCACCACGGGGACCGAGACCGGCACGAGCTCGCTGGTCTCCGGGCGAAAGCGGATGACGCCGCCGGGGTAGGTGCCGAGCCACCAGTCGTCGTCCACGCGAACGCTCAGCGACATGTAGGGGGGACTCGCCCGGATGGCGCCCGTGCGCAGGTCGACCGTCTGCCCGCCCCCGTACAGCCACGGCGTTCCCTCGACGTGCTGCTTGCCGACGACGACGTCCGACGCGAGCACCTCTGTGGCCCGCATCGTGTCCGGGTCCACCCGCACCACGTCGGTCCCGATCTGCGCGACGAGCGCACGGCCGCCGGGCAGGTCGACCTCCCAGAGCTGGTCGAGCGCGGACGGGACCTCCAACGCGCTCCGCCAGTGTTCGACCAACGGCCACAGGTCCGCGTCCTCCTCCAGCACCGGGTCGTCGAGCTCGCCGAACCACCAGGCGCCCTCGGCGGCCAGCCGCCTCCCCTCACCCGCCGCCCGCACCTCGGGGGCATGCTCCCGGGCGAGCGTCGAGACCGCCGCCACGCTCTCGTCCCGCTGGGCGCGCCGGAGCTCGTCCGCGAGCGCGAGCAACACCTGACCCTCGGCTTGTGCCGCCCGCGGAGCCGCCATCCAGGCCCGTCCGACGGCGTCGAGCGAGACCTCCGGATCCCCGTGGGACATCTCGGCCCTCGCCAGCCATCCCCGGGACAGCGCCGTGGTCTGCTGCACCTCCGGGAGCTGCGCCACCCGCTCGAACAGCGCGCGGGCCTCGTCCGACCGTCCCGCCGCCTGCAGCTCCCTGGCGCGATCGAGGGCCGCGCCGACGCGGCGATCGGCGGTCTGCTCCCGCTCGACCTCGGACGCGGTGATCCGCGATGCACGGACGAGCTCCAGGGCCACCGCGCCCACGCCGAGCACCACCGCCGTCGCTCCCGCGGCCGCCAGCGCTCGTCGGTGCAGCCGCGACCAGCCCCGCAACCGCCGCCAGGCCGACAGGTCGGCCGCGTGGACGGGCGCCCCCTCCAACCAGCGGCGGAGATCCTGCTCCATCGCGCCAGCGTCGGCGTACCGGTCCGAGGGGTCGAACGCGCACGCCTTGTGGATCACCCTCGCCAGCTCGGGGTCCACGCGACCACCGAGCGAGTCGAGCGCGGGCAGGGGGCGGTGGGCGATGCGCTCGACGAGCACGGCCACGTCCTGGTCCTCGAGCCAGGGACGCCCGACCACGCACTCCGCCAGCACCACCCCGAGCGCGTGCACGTCCGTGGCCGGCGAGACCGGTTCGCCGCGGGCCTGCTCCGGCGCGAGGTACCTCGGGGTGCCGACCACCGCGCCGAGCATGGTCTGGGTCGCGTCGAGCGAGCGCGCGAGCCCGAAGTCCGTCAGGCGGGCCACCTCACCGCCCTCGAGCAGCACGTTGCCCGGCTTCACGTCGCGGTGCACGACGCCCGCTCCGTGCGCCGAGGCCAGGGCGGCGGCGATCTGCGCGATCCAGGTGGCGGCGCGGCTCGGCGGGAGCGGCCCCTCCGCCAACACCTGCGCGAGCGTCGGGCCCTCCACGAGCTCCATCGCGAGGAACACCGTGCCGCCCTCGCTCCCCACGTCGAGCACGCGCACGAGGCCCGGGTGCTGGAGGCGCGCCGCCGCCCTCGCCTCCCGCATCAGCCGCGCCGGCTCCCCGTAGCGGGAGGTCTTGATCGCGACGGCCCGGCGCAGCTCCGGGTCCCACGCGCGGTACACCACGCCCATGCCGCCGCGCCCGAGCTCCCCGACCAGCTCGTAGCGACCGAGCTGCCGTCCGACCGACACCTCGTCCGTCGGACCGCTCCCGCCCGCGGTCATCGACCACAGGGGCTGGGCCGTCGCCAGGGACGCAGTGGAGGCCGCTGCGCGGGATCGGGGTGCGTGAGCGCGGACACCAGCGAGGCCAGCGGCTCGGGCGTGGTCGCGGGCGCACGCAGGGGCTGCTGCTTGGCCGCGCGCAGGTCCGACGGCGCGACCTCCGCCCAGGCCGGCTGCCCCGACAGCAGCTCCCACGCCAGGACACCGACCGCGTAGGCGTCCCAGGCGGGACCGACGGCTCCCGGTGGGTCGCCGAACGCCTCGGGGGGTGCGTGGGTCCTGGCGCCCGGCGCGCCGCCGTCGCGGGTCAGCCCGCCGTCGTCCGGCCCCGCCGCCACCCCGAGATCGAGCAGCCAGACGTCGCCCCCTTCGTCGACGCGCACGTTGCCGGGGCTCAGGTCGCGGTGCACCACGCCGGCGGCGTGCAGCCCCGCCACCGCCGACGCGACCCCGCGGATCACGGTGGACACGGCGCCCGTGGACAACCGAGCCCCGATCAGCGCCTGGACGGCACGCCCCTCGACGAGCGCGGTCGCGAACCAGGGGCGGCCCTGGTGATCGCCGTGATCGAGGAGCTCGGGCAGGCCGGGGATCCGCAGCTCCGTGCGGAGCCGGATCTCGCGGGCGAAGCGCGCGCGCGCACCCTCGCCGGCCCCCCCGTGGGCGAGCTTGAGCGCCCCTGTCCGTCCGTCGGGTCCCGTCGCGCGGAACACGGTGCCCTGAGCGCCCTGGCCGAGCTGCCAGACCAGCTCCCAGCCGCCGACGCGGTCGCCGGATCCGAGCTCCGAGACGGCACCCATGGCCGCGAGGATAGCGCGTCAGCCGCCGTGCGCGGCCGCCGTGGCCTTGCGGATGTCCTCCAGCGCCTTGTGGCCGGCGATGGTGCGCGCCTTGTTCTGCGTGAAGGCGGGGAGGCTGCCCTGCACGTCCGCCTCCCAGAGATACACCACCCGGGTCTTGCCGGCCTCGGCCGTCAGCCGCCACTCGCCCGCCATGTCCGGCAGACGCACGACGCCGGAGGTCGGCGGGGCCGCCTCGTGGAGCACGGACTCCCAGTGGAAGACCTGGGTGGGACCGTCGGTGAGCACGGTGTACTTCGCGACGTAGTCGCGGTCGGACAGGGGTGCGGGGAAGTCGAGCACGATGTGCATCGTGTCCGGCTCGACCACATCGATGCGCACGATGCTGTCGAACAGCGCCTGGTGCGCCGCCATGTCCTTCAGGGTGGCCGTGACCTGCTCGAGCGGCGCGTCCACGAGGCCGGTGGCGCGGCACCAGGGCTCCGTGCCCACCGTCGTGCACTCGATGAGGGGGTCGCCGCCGGAGAGCTGGCTCCAGGTCGCGTTCGCTCCCGGAAAGGTGCTGGAGAACGCCGGAAGGACGGAGAGGGCGAGCGTGAGCATGGCGTGTTGTACCCGGCCGTTGGTGGATTGCCAACGACAGACACCCGTACCGCCCGGGAGCGTCCATCGAGGGGGGACGACACCCGCGGGGCCGGCTATCCTCGCGCATGCCTCGTCCCACCCGACGCGAGGTGGTGCTCGGTGGCCTCGGTGGCCTGGTGGCCTGCGCCGGCACCCCCGAGACCCCGTCCGCGCCACCGCCCGCGCCGCCTCCCGACCCCCTCGCGTCCACCCGGAACGGACGAGAGCCGCAGAACGTGCTCGTGGTGCTGGTGGACGATCAGCGCTGGGACATGCTCGGCTTCCTCGGTCACCCCTTCCTGAAGACGCCCGGCCTGGATCGGCTGGCCGCCGAGGGGACGCACTTCGCCAACGCGTTCGTGACCACCAGCCTGTGCTGCCCGAGCCGCGCGACCATGCTCACCGGGTTGTACGCCCACGCCCACGGCGTGCTCGACAACAAGGACGAGCTCGATCCGTCCATCCCCACCTGGAACGCGATCGCGCAGCGCGCCGGCGTCGACACCGCGCTGTTCGGCAAGTGGCACATGGGCGCCCCCAACCCGCATCCCCGGCCCGGGTGGACCCGCTGGGTGGCTTTCGGTGGCCAGGGCAGCTACGAGCCGACGCCGACCGGGAAGTGGAGCTTCGACGGCGAGCTCCGCGCGGTCGAGGGATACACGACCGATCGGATCACCGACTTCGCCGACGAGTGGCTGCGCGCTCCGGAGCGCCGTTCCCGCCCCTGGGCCGCCGTGGTGTCACACAAGGCGGTCCATGCGCCCTTCGTCCCGCCCGAGCGCCACCGCGACGCGTTCGCCGACGTGCCCGTCCCCGAGACCCTGCCGGACACGGACGCCGCCTACGAGCACCTCCCGGCCTGGCTCCGCCACATGCGGCACGAGACCGAGTTCGGCGTGGAGCAGCCCTACCGGAAGTGGCCCGACTTCGCCTCCTGGTACCGCGACTACCACCGGGTGCTGCTGGCGGTGGACGAGGGCGTCCAGCGGCTGCTCGCGACCCTCGAACAGACCGGTCAGCTCGAGCGCACCACCGTCATCTACACGTCCGACAACGGCTTCATGGTCGGCGAGAAGGGCGTGCTCGACAAGCGCAACGCCTACGAGAGCTCGATGCGGATCCCGCTGATCGTGCGCCGCGGCGACGGCCCGCGCGGTCGCACCCGCGACGAGCTCGCGCTCAACGTGGACACCGCCCCCACGATCCTCGACGCCCTCGGCCTCGCGACCGAGGTGGAGCAGCACGGGGCCTCGCTCCTCTCGCTCGACCAGCCCGGCGCCGCCTGGCGCAAGGAGTTCGTGTACGAGTACTTCCACGAGCGGACCTTCCCCTCGACCCCCACGTTGTTCGCGATCCGCACCGACCGGATGAAGCTGGTCGTGCCCTACGGGACGATCGACCGCGACGAGCTGTACGACCTCGCGAGCGACCCACAGGAGCGGACGACGCTGATCGACGATCCGAAGTACGCCGACCGGGCCCGCGCGCTCCGCACCCGGATGGGGAAGAAGCTCCAGGCGCTGGGCCTGATCGACCCGGTCTGGGGTCGCCAGCGCGCGCTGCCCTCAGCTGTTGCCGGACAGGACGGCGAGCAGGACCACGAAGAGGGTCCCGCCGAACAGGAATAGCAACGTCACGATCAGCAGGATCTGGAGCAGGATGTAGGCCGTACCGAGGGCGATCCCGAGGATCGAGCCGCCCCGGCCCGTGTCCGTCACCATGCCCTGGCGGTACCCGACGATCCCGAGGACCACCGCCAGCAGCGAGCACAGGAAGGACACCGGATAGAACAGCGACGCCAGCGAGTTGATGACCGGCAGGAACGAGATGCAGAGCATCACGAGGAACGACAGCCAGGTCAGCAGACCGGCGATCAACGACGCGGTCGCCATGTGGTTCGAGGACGCCGGCTCCTGCTCGGACATCGCCGCCTCCTGCCCTGCTACGTACCACCTTGCAGCACGGCCGTGGAGCGCTCGATCGCGTCACCCCTGGGCTCGGCGCGGGTCCCGAGGTGGCGAGCGAAGAACTCCTCGACCAAGGCCATGAACGCGAGCCGGTTCTCGGGGCGCGCGAACCCGTGCCCCTCGTCGGGGAACAGCGCGTACGTCACCGGGATCCCGCGGCGCTGGAGCTCCGCCACCAGCTGATCGGACTCCGCCTGCTTCACGCGGGGATCGTTGGCGCCCTGCGCGATGAGCAGCGGACGCCGGATGTCCTGCACCCTCGAGAGCGGCGAGCGGCGCCAGAGCTCGGCCCGCCCCTCCTCGGTCTCGTCGTCCCCCACCCGCGTGTGGAACTGCACCTTCATCGGCTTCCAGTACGGAGGGATCGAGGCCATGAAGGTCAGCAGGGACGAGGGCCCGACGATGTCCACGCCACAGGCGAAGGTGTCGGGCGTGAACGTCAGCCCCACGAGCGTGGCGTACCCGCCATAGCTCCCGCCCATGATCGCGACCCGGTCGCGGTCGGCGACGCCGCGCTCGACCATCGCATCCACGGCGTCGAGCAGGTCGTCGTGCATCTTGCCGCCCCACTCCATGTCGCCGGCGTTCAGGAAGCGCTTGCCGAGCCCGGTGGATCCTCGGAAGTTCACGGACAACACGGCACAGCCACGGTTGGCCAGGAGCTGGTGGGTCGCCTCGTAGCCCGGCTGATCGCGCCACCAGGGCCCGCCGTGCACCAACAGCACCATCGGCAGCGGGGTCGCGGGACGCCCCTGATCGTCGGTCTCCACCCAGCGCGGCAGCGTGAGGTAGCAGACCAGATCCCAGCCGTCGCGCGAGCGCAGCACGACGGGGTGGCGCTCCGCCAGGGGCTGATCGGCGAGCGCGGTCCGGTCCAGGAAGAGGTGCCGGATGCGGACCTCGTCGCCGCGAGCGCCCGTGTCGTACGCCGCGTAGGCCACGGGGCCCGCCGAGGAGTGCCAGCCGACGACCCAGCGCCGGTCGTCCGACGAGCAGGACGCCACGACCGGGGCGCCCTCGCGGTGGGCCGCCAGCGCCGCGAGGTGCACGCCGACCGCCGGGTCCACGATCATCGCCTCGCGCTCCGCGAACACCGCCCACGCCGCCCGCGGACGCCCGCTGGCGTCCTCCATCACGTCCGCGATGTCGCCCCGCGCGTGGGCGAGGACCTCTTCCCGCTCCGCACCCCGGACGCGGAACAGCGCGTTGGTGTCGCGTCCGCGGGAGTCGAGCCACCACTCGTTGCCGTCGAGATCCAGCCCGACGAGCGAGGTGGTCAGCACGTCCTCCGCCCCCACCGGCTCCTCGCGCCCGTCCTCGCCGAGGAACCGCCAGACCGATCCCCCCTCCGCCGTCATGTGCATGGACACGCGAACCGACAGGTCGCGGCGGTCCACGACGTACCCGACCGCGCTCGTGTTCTCGGCCAGCCGCGTGGTCTCGCCGGTGCGCACGTCGACCAGCACCGGATCCATCAGCTCCGGCACCCGGTCGTTCACCATGACCACGAGGTGGTCGGGCCGGTTCGGGCTGGTGCCGATCACCTGCGCTCGAGCACCCGAGGGGGTGAGCTGACGCGGCTCGCCGCCCTCCGGAGGGACCGCGAACAGGACGAAGTTCTCGTCCCCGTCGAGGTCCTGCTCGAACAGCACGAACGCGCCGCTCTCGGACCAGGCGTGGTTGCGGATCCCGCGAACCCGGTCCGCCGTGACCGGACGTGCCGCCTCGGGGTCCTCCCAGGGCGCCACCCACACGTTGAGCACACCGTCGACGGGCGCCAGCCAGGACAGCCAGGCACCATCGGGGCTGACCCGCGGCTGGGCCCGGTCCGGGTTGCCGAACACGAGCGACCGCGGGATCAGCCGGTCCATCGCCTACTCGGGCTTCGGCGCGGGAGCGGGCTCGGGAGCCGGCTCGGGGCGCTTGGCGCCGCTGCCGGAGGGCTCGGGAGCAGGAGCGGGCTCGGGGGCCGGCTCGGGGCGCTTGGCACCGCTACCGGAGCTCGGCTCCGGCTCGGGCGCGGGCTCCTCGATCGTCTCGAGCTTGCCCTGCTCGGTCTTCTTCTCCACCTTCTTCTGCAGGCGCTTGCCGAGGTCCTGCTCGAGGATGTTGAACTCGACGCGACGGTTCTGCTCGCGACCAGCGGAGGTCGCGTTGTCGCCGATCGGCTTGGTCTCACCGAAGCCCTTCGCGACGAGCCGCTCCTCGGCGATCCCCTTGCTCACGAGGTACGCCTTGACGGCGTCCGCGCGGGCCTGGGACAGCGTGAGGTTCTTCTCGTCGCTGCCCTGCGAGTCGGTGTGCCCCTCGACCTGGAGGCGCTTGATACCCGGGTTCTTCGCCAGGATGCCCGCGACGCCGTCGAGCAGCTCGAAGGAGGCCGGCTTCACGACGGCCTTGCCGGTGTCGAACTGGACCTTCTCGAGGATCACGATCTTGTCGGCCGCGATGTAGAACTTCTTCGGGCACCCGTCCGAACGCGAGGGATCGATGCCCTCGGGCGCCTTCTCGTCGGGGCAGTCGTCGCGCATGTCGGGCACGAGGTCGCCGTCGCGGTCGGGGCAGTAGTCGGCCGCGGGCGAGCCGGCCTCGGTCGGGCACGGGTCGTCCTTGTCCGAGGCGCCGTCACCGTCGGTGTCGGGGCAGCCACCGGTGGCGGCCATCCCGGCCTCCATCGGGCACTCGTCGTCCCCGTCGAGCACGCCGTCACCGTCGTTGTCCGGATCGGGGCAACCGTCGGCGTCGTCGAACCCGTCCATGTCCTCGGGCTCGTTCGGGCAGGTCGCGTCGTCCACGTCGGCGATGCCGTCGGAGTCGTTGTCCGCGTCGGGGCAGCCGTCGTCGTCCATGTACTGATCGAAGTCTTCCTTCTGATCGTCGCACTGGTCGACGTCGTCGGCGATGCCGTCCTTGTCGGAGTCCTTCGGACCGTTCTTCAGGTAGTGCAGACCGATGGTCCACTCACCGCTGAGGAAGGCGTCACCGTGGTTCTGCCAGTTCTCGGTGCCGATGTTCAGCAGCCAGCGGTACTCCGTCCGGAGCCCGAGGGGCGAGCTGCCGAACGGGAGGTACAGACCGGGGCCGGCGATGCCGCCGAAGTCCACGTCGAGGTTCGTGCCCACGGGCAGATCGAGATCGCCGTTGTCGTTGACCGACTTGAAGATGGGCCCGATGCCGACCTCGAGCAGCAGGCTGATCGGCTTGTCCTCGAACACGCGCCCGACCATGTTCGCGGCCGGGATCAGCGCGAAGTACGGGTACGTGTCGGGCGCGCCGACCTGGGTCTTGCCCACCGGCGCGATGTTGGCGTCGAGCTCGAACCCGAGCGTCGGGTTGATCCAGTAGCCGACGCGGGGAGTGATCACGACGGTGTCGCCGATCACTTCGAGCTGGTCGGTGAACAGGCCGCCGCCGGCCAGGCCGAACGACACGAAACCGTCGTTCGCATGAGCGAGGGTGGGGAGGAGGAGAGCGACCGCGAGGGCAGCGCCTCGGGCCAGGGTCGTGGAACCACTCATCAGGTGCCTCCAACGCCGATCTCTGGGATACGGCGCTGCATACGCGGGCAGGCGGGGGAACATCGGGCGCTGCATCTTGTCAAGGTCGGGTCCATCGTGCAAGCCGTCCGGCGCTCCCCTGGTGGCTCCCGCGGTCCGCTTGTTCACGGTCGTCGGCGAGGCTAAGCGCTCTCCGGAGGCACGATGTCCATCTTCGACGACGTGAGCGCCCACATGAAGGACGCGATGAAGAGCGGCGACAAGGCTCGACTCGCCGGTCTGCGGAACATCCGCGCGGCGTTCATCGAGGCGATCAAGGTCGACGGGTCCGCGACCCTGGCGGACGACGCGGCCGAGACGATCCTGCGCCGCCTGGCCAAGCAGCGCCGCGAGAGCATCGACGCGTACGAGGCGGGTGGACGGACCGATCTCGTCGCCGAGGAGCAGGCCGAGCTGGTGGTGATCGAGGCCTACCTGCCGAAGCAGGCCGACGAGGCGACGGTGCGCGGCTGGGTGTCCGACGCGATCGCGGCCTCGGGCGCGACCAGCACCAAGGAGATGGGCAAGGTGATGGCGGCGCTGATGGCGGCGCACAAGGGCGAGGTGGACGGCAAGCTCGCCAACCGCCTGGTCCGCGAGCTCCTGCCCGCAGGCTGAACGACCGGCGGCCGGCGCCGTGGGAAACATCCTGATACGGGCGCGCCGTCGTCGTCGAGCGCTACTCCCTGGACCATCGAAGGGAGATGCTCATGACGTACGACGCCGACGCCGACATCGCGATCGCCGATCTGCGGACCCCCGCCATCGCCCGGGTGGGCGGTGGGCTGCTGGTGGCCGCGGGGATGTTCGTGGTGGCCGCCTCCGCGCAGGTGATCCTCGCGACCGAGGGGCCGCTGGCCACGGTCGCGGGCGCCGCGCTCACGCTGACCGGGATGCTGTCCGTCGCGGTCGCCCCCCACGTGTACAACGGGCGCGGGTGGGCGGCGATCACGGGCACCACGCTGGCGGTGGCGATGGCCGCGCTGGTGTTGGGGTGGACCGCGTGGGCCCTGCTCGCCACCACCTTCGCGCCGACGCTGCTGCTCGCGGGGGGCGCCACGATCATGGCCGTCCCCGTGCTGCCCTTCGCGGTCGGTCCGTCGCTCAAGGTGAGCGCCGCACGGCGGGCGATCCTCGCGTAGCATGGGGGCGAGATGGTCCTCGCCGCCCTGCTCGCCTGCGCGCCCACCAACCGAGTCGACGGGTTCGTCGGTGGACAGCGGCTGGAGATCGCGTCCGCCCACCTGACCTGGCTCCCGGGGGCGCTGGGCGACGACGACCTGCTGGTCGCCACGCTCTCCAGCCTGCCCGACTCCTGCGGCCTGGAGCGGGTGTTCGAGCAGCTCGCCGGCCAGTCGGACCAACCCGACGACCTCGCGGCGGCCTGGGCCGCGGCGTATCCGCCGGCGTTCTGGCAGGTGGACGTGGTGGCGCGGGTGCCCGGCGGCTCCTGGCCCAGCAAGGGAGAGCTGTGGGTCGGCCTCCCGTGGGACGCCTTCCCCGAGCAGGCCAACACCCTCTTCGCCTCGTTCACCGAGCACCGCGCGCTGCGAGACGAGGCCTGGTGGGGCGGGGAGGCCATCGAGGAGGAGGACTACGAGACGGTCTGGTTCAGCGACGAGGGCACGGCGCTGTGGCGGGCCGGAACGCCGAGCCAGCACGCCCGCGGCCGCTTCAACACCTTCGTCAGCGACGACGAGGGCACGCGCGACGGCTCGGTGGAGGTGTTCTTCGACGTGAGCGTCTGTCCCATCGCGCCGTGAAGCCGCTACAACGGATCGGCCAGGTCTTCCCTCACCTTCTCGATGTCGGCATAGAACGGGAGCGCCAGCTCCGCCTCGGGCAGCAGGGCGTCGTAGGCGGCGAGGTGCTCGGCGGCCGCGGTCGCGTCCCCTCCCGCCAGCGCGAGGACCGCGGATCTGGCGTGGGCCTCCGCGCGGACGAGCCGCCCCACGCCCTCGACGAGGCACGCGGAGTCGGGACCCGAGATCTCGGCCAGGGAGGACTCCTCGGCCGGTCGTCCCGAGCGGGCGCGCGCCACGAGCAACGGCCCCACGCACCGCCCGGCCGCGGTCGCCTTCGCCGGCCCCATGCCGCGCTCGAGCGCGTCGGCGTCGGCCCGGAGTCGATCCGCCACCGACTCCGCACCCACCAGCTCGGAGGCCACCCCGCGGAGCAACAGCGCGGCGCGGGCCGTGAGTGCCTGGTCGTCGAGCGCCACCGCCAGCTGCACCACATGGGTCGCGACCCAGGTGCGGGTGGCGAGGTCCGCCTCGGACGACGCGTCCATCGCCTCACCGAGCGATCGGACCGCCTCGGACCAGGCACCCCGACCGACGGCAGCGTCGGCCCGTCCCAGCGTGACCGCCGTCCGAGCGGACGGGTCGGTCAGCGACGCCCAGAGCGCGTCCGCCACCTCGGGTCCACCGTCCGCGCGGGTCGCCGCTCCCTGGATCCACCGCGCACGCGGCCCGTCGAGCACCGTCAGCTCCCGCCGCGCCCGCGCCACGTCCCCCGAGGCCAGGGCCACCTCCGCCGTGGCGGTGCGGTGCCAGTCGCCGCGCGCGGCCTCGGGCACCTGCTCGAGCTCGGTCGCTGCGTCGACGACGCGCCCCTCCGCCAGCAACAACCGGACCCGGGTCAGCCGCAGGGGGCCCTCCGCGCCGTGCTCCAGCGCGCCTCCGGTGACCTCCAGCCGGAGCGGAGGGGGCAACGACGCCATCACGCCCACCAGCATCGCCACCACCGCGCCACGCCGGGTCCGGACCCCGACCTGCATCAGGTCGCGGGCGGCCACGGGGCCCTCGCGCGACACCGCGCGGAGCGTCAGCACCAACGGCCGCAGCTCGTCGTCGGTGACCTCGCGCGACGCCCGATCGAGCCAGGCGTAGCCCTCGGGATCGTCCCGCTGGAGCAGCGCGACCGCGAGCACGGCGCAGGCGTCGGGCTGCGCGCACGGTCGTTCGCCGGCCGCCGCGAGCGTCGCGCGCGCCACCTGCGCGGCCCCCGCGGGATCGGCCGCCATCAGCGCCTCCATCCCGGGGATGCGCACGGGGCGTGTCGGCGCGGGGCCGGGCTCGACCACCGGGGACCCACCACGCAGGTGGCGCAGGGCGCCCACGGTCCCCACACCAGCGACCGTCCCCGACAGCCCGCACACCACCGCCACCGCCACCACGAGGCCGAGCGTGCCTGCGACCCACGGCCAACGACGTGGGCCCACCGCGGCTTCGGGGGTCTCGTCGACCAGCTCCACCATCGCCGACGGCAGGGCCTCCACCTCGCCGCGCAGGTCGAAGGTCGCACCCGACGAGCTCGTCGCCGACGAGGTCGAGGCGGTGTCCGGGCCCAACCGGCCGACCGTCGCCAGCAGCGCGTCCGGCGCGTCGCAGGCCAGCGCGCCGGCTCCCCTCCCCTCGGTCCACAGCTCGAGCAGCGCGTCCACGCTCTGCGCCCGCTCCTCGAGGTCCACCTTCAGCGCCGCCTCGACCGTACGCACCATCGCCTCGGTCGCGTCGGGTCGCAGCGAGCGCAGCGGTCGGGTCTGCGCCACCCGGATCGCGTCGTAGATCTCGAGCAGATCGTCGCCCGGGAAGGCGCGCTCCCCCGCGACCAGCTCGTAGAGCACGGCGCCGAGCCCGAAGACGTCGGCCCGCTCGTCGACCGACCGCGCGTCCCGGATCTGCTCGGGCGCCATGTAGGCCGGGGTCCCGAGCGTGGTCCCGCTCCGCGTCGCGCCACCGCCGCTGGCCTCGGGGTGCAGCGCGCGGGCGAGCCCGAAGTCCGTGATCCGCGCCACCAATCGTCCGTCGGCCACGTCCACCAGCACGTTGGCGGGCTTCAGATCGCGGTGGATCGTGCCGTGCCGATGGGCTGCCTGGACGCCGAGCAGGATCCCGGTGCCGAGCGAGCGCACGACGTCGAGCGGGAGCGGCCCCTCGGCCAGCAGGCGCTCGAGCGACGGGCCGTGCACCAGCTCCATGATCAGCGCCGGGCACCCCTCCACCTCGACCACGTCCGTCACGGGCACCACGTGCGGGCTGCGCAGCGCGGCCTGGATCGTGCCCTCGGTCAGCAGGCGTCGCCGGACCACCGACGACGGCAGCTCCAGCACCTTCATGGCGTGCAGGGTCCCGAGCTGCTCGTGCCGCACGAGGTAGACGACGGCCATCGCGCCGCGGCCGAGCGTGCCGCCGACGCGGTACCGGCCCTCGACCACGGTGTCGAGCGCGACCCTCATCGCGCCTCGCCCGCGCGCGCCGTGCGGTCCGCCAGCGTGATCAGCGTCGGCAACCGGTGGGCGCCGTGCATCGCCGCCACCCCCTCCGCCGCCAGATCGAGGTCCATGCCGGCCGCGGTCACGTAGAGCGGGACGGCGCTCGTCCCGCGGAGCACGTGGCGCGCGTGCGGGCTACCGTGGAACGCGGTCTTCGCGACGCCGACGACGGGGACCCCGAGCTCGTCGTGCAGCCAGGCCCCGAGCCCCTTGCGCCCGTCGGCGTCGAGCCAGGCGTATCCGTCGACCAGCACGACCTCCGGCTCGAGCCCCTCGAGCACCGTCATCAGGCAGGGCAGCTCGCGCTCCCGGAAGTTGCCGGGGACGTACTCCGCGACGGGCGTGCGCAGGGCCGCGTGCACCGACGTCGGGAACTGCGCCTGCCAGCGGTCGGCCACCACCGCGGCCGCGCAGCCCACGTCGTCGTGGTAGGCCACGTCGGTCACGATCAGGCGGACGCGATCGGGGAGCACGGACACGACGTAGCCGCTCAGCGGTTCGCGGGCGCGTACGCCTGACCCGAGAACCGCTGGACCTCCACGCCCGCCGCTTCGAGGAACGCGGTCGGCAGCACCCCGCCCACGAGCACCAGCACGTCGTCGTTGGGCAGCTCCTCGCGCTTGCCACCAGCCTCGATCACGACGGCGTCGTCGAGGATCTCCCGCGTCTTCGCCTCGGTCCGCACGTCGAGCCCGGCCTTGCGTGCCTTGTCGAGCTTCTGCTGGTTCTTGGGCTTGATCCGGTCGAAGGTCGCGCCGCGGTGCACGAGCGTCACCTTCGCGCCCACCTCGAACAGGGTGACCGCCGCCTCGACCGCGGAGTCGCCGCCGCCGACGACGAGCACGTTGCGGCCCGCGTAGGGCTCGGGCTCGAGCAACCGGTACACGACCTTGGCCTGGTCCTCCCCGGGGACGTCGAGCTTGCGCGGCGAGCCCCGCCGACCGAGCGCCAACACCACCCGCTGGGCGCGCAGCTCGCCCCCGGTCGTCGCGAGCACGAACACGCCGTCCTCGCTCCGCTTGCAGGACTCCACCCGCACGCCCTCGCGCACGGTGATCCCGGTCTTGCGGACGATGTCCTGCCACAGCTCGAGCAGCTTCTCCTTGCGCACCTCGGTCACGTGCAGCCGGCCATACAGCGGCAGATCGACCGGTCGCGTCATGACGATCTTGTGGCGCGGGTAGTGAAGCACGGTGCCGCCGAGCGACTCCTGGTCCACGGTCATCACGTCCAGACCCGCGTCCTTGGCGGCGAGCGTGGCGGCGATCCCCGCGGGGCCAGCGCCGACCACGACGACCTGATGCACGCCGTGGACCCGGGGAGGCGGGTGCGCCACGATCCCGTGCATCGCCTGGAGCGCCTGGGTCATGGCGTTGTAGACGAGCCCCATCCCACCGAGCTCCCCGACCACGTACAGCCCGGGCACGCTGGTCTGGAAGTCGGACGCGACGAGGGGGATGTCCACGCCGCGGCGCGCGGAGCCGAGGACGAGCTGGATCGCGTCGACGGGACAGGCGCGCAGGCACTCACCGTGCCCGATGCAGGCCGTCGGGTTGGCGAGGCGCGCCTTGCCCTCGATGATCGCGAGCACGTCCTTCTCCGGGCAGACCTCGATGCAGTTGCCCGATCCGATGCAGCGATCGACGTCGACGCGCGGGTGCAGGGACGCGGGCTGGGCACCCGCCTTCTCCGCGGTCTTGAGCGCCTTGTGGGCGACGAGCTCCTGCTGACCGTGGTTCGCGAACGCGAACACCGTCCAGACCGCGACCAGCACGAGCCCGAACACCAGGACCACGCCGAGCAGGGTGACGACGATGGTGATCATGGTCCTCCGTCGCGGGACGGTACCAGACAAGCGGGTGGCTGAAGAAGTGCCGCCAGGCGCTTCCAAGCTGCCTACGGGAGAGCGGGAGCGTCCTCCGAGCCGGTCCCTGACGGACGCCCGGAACGACCGTAGGACCGAAGGTTCGGAGGGAGTGGAGGGCAGGCCGGTAGATAGCCGGGGGACGCGGGAGCGGTACGCTGAAGTGCAGACTGCTGACTTGTTCGGCAGCCTGCTAGACTCGCGACCGTGCTGCGCTTCCTGCCCCTGGTCTACCTGTCCGTCCTCGCCCTCGAGGCCGCGGTGCTCGTCCCCGCCTACGTCCTGACGCGCCCGTCGTCGGGTAGCCTGGTCAACCTGATCGTGGGTGGGGTGGGCCTCGCGTGCATGATCGGGATGCTCGTCTACTCGATCGCGCGCCGCAGTCGGCTGCTGCGATCGTGGATGCGGCTGTCGACGTGGCTGCACCTGCACATCTTCCTCGGGCTGCAGGGCATCCTGCTGGCGTACGTCCACTGCCTGCCGCTGCTGTGGCGCCACGGCTGGCCGATCCTGGTCAACCCCGGGATGCTCAACCTGTACGCGGTCACCGTCGTGTTCCTCTCGGGGCTCTTCGGCCGGTACCTGTACGCGCAGGTACCCAAGACGCTCGGTGGCCAGCACCTCCAGCTCAAGGAGGTCGAGGAGGAGCTCGCGTCGATGACGGCGGGGCTCCCCGAGGGCATCCGGACCCTGTGGGAGGGAGCACCCGCACCGACGGGGTTCTTCGGCGTGATCTCGGCGGGCTCGGTCCGCCAGGCGCGCCTGCGGGACCTCCGCAAGGTCGGGCTCGCGCCGGAGGTGAAGGAGCTCGCTGCCCGGAAGATCACGCTCGAGCACCAGAAGGCGGCGATGGGCGCGGCGCAGCGTGTGTTCTCCTGGTGGATCCTGCTCCACCGTCCGATCGCGGCCGCGATGTACCTGCTGTCCTTCGTGCACGCGGCGATCGGCATCCTGTTCTTCTCGATGAGGTCCTGACGTGAGCTGGCGGAGATGGGGATTCCTGGTCGCGCTGACGCTGCCCCTGCTGGGGGCGGACTGGCGCGCGCTCGTGTCGCCCGGCGTGCTGACGAAGGGCCACGACGAGTTCGCTGGCAACTGCGACGCCTGTCACCTCGTGTTCGACGGCGTGCCGGACGCGAAGTGCCTCGGCTGCCACACCGACGTGGCGGGCCGGATCGCGTCGCTCGAGGGCTGGCACGCCCAGCACCAGGACCAGCGCTGCTCGACGTGCCACCCCGACCACCGCGGCTCGACCTTCGTGGGGACGACCGACGAGGCGCTGCTAGCCTTCGATCACGGCGCGACGGGCTTCGCGCTGCGCAACGCGCACGCCCGGCAGAAGTGCGACGACTGCCACGGCGAGCGCAAGCTCGACCAGCTCGCGGACGGCTGCGCGCTGTGCCACGACGACCCGCACGGCAGCGCGCTCGGGCCCGACTGCGGCACCTGCCACGTCGACACCGGCTTCCTCGACGGCCTCAAGCGCCTGGTGGACCACCAGACGGAGATGACGGGCGGCCACGCCGGGATCGGCTGCGACGGCTGCCACACGCAGGGCGACCACCTCAAGGCGCTGGTGGCGTGCTCCGAGTGCCACGAGGAGGCCCACGGGGGCACGGTCGCGGACTGTGCGCAGTGCCACCAGGTGTCCGGCTTCAAGCCCGCGGAGTTCGACCACGGGCCGTGCACCTGCGCGTTCCCCGGCAAGCACCAGACGGTGGGCTGCCTCGAGTGCCACGCGGACTACAAGTTCACGGACACGCCGATCCTCTGCGGGGGCTGCCACGAGAAGGACCGCAAGCACGAGCCGCTCGGGGAGTGCGCGCGCTGCCACACCGCGACGAGCTGGAGCGAGGGCGAGTTCGACCACGACACCGCGAAGTTCAAGGTCGAGGGTGCGCACCTCGCGGTCAGCTGCACGCAGTGCCACACCGAGGCGGGCGTGTTCCGCGGCGCTCCGACGGCGTGTGACGGCTGCCACCACGACGCGGGGATGGAGGCGCACGGCGACTTCGGCGCCTGCGAGCGCTGCCACGTCGTCGCGGGCTTCGCGCCGTCCACCTTCGACCACGCCACGACCGGCTTCCCGCTGACCGGCAAGCACATCGACCAGCCGTGCCAGGGCTGCCACGCGCAGAAGGTGCAGGGGTACCCGAAGTAGGCCCGGGCCGGGACTCAGTCCTCCCGGGTCCACATCCACGTGTCGGTTCGGCGCATCGGGTGCTCGGGCGCTCCCGTCTCCTGCGTGACCTCGACGGAGATCGGGAAGCCGTCGACGACGCTGTACACCATCGTCCCCACGGTGCGCGACGCCAGCGGGGGCAGCTGCGCCGCGAGCTCCGAGAGCGCCTCGGGCGGGGCGTCGGGCACCAGCGTCGCCACGAGCTCGGGGATCATCGCGCTGATCGCGCCCGGATCGGTCGCCGTCTCCGTGGTCACGGTCAGCGTGCCCGCGACCGGGTCGAAGCCGGCCATCCGGATCACCGAGCGCCCCGGGATCGGCGCCCCCCCGAACGGGTTCGCGAAGTCCGTGGGCACGTCGATCACGTCCCCCTCGGTCATCGTCACGCAGTGCAGCGCGAACAGGTGCCCGGGCTCCTTGAGCAGCAACGCCTGCCCCAGCTCGGGGTCGTGGTAGAGCGCGAGCGTCTGCTCCAGCACCTCCGGGGGTGCGGCGCCGGCCAGCTTGCGCAGCAGCGGCTCCATCGCCGCGAGCACCTCCTCCTGGTTGCGCAGCGAGGTGAGCGCGCCGTCCTGGAGCACGAGCTCCATCGGCGGCAAGGTGACGCCGTCGAGTGGATCGCCCACCGCCGCGACGCGCTCCGGCGGACCCGAGAACACCGGCTGGCCCGACCCGTAGGAGAACACGACCGGGTTTCCGGAGGTCGTCACCGTCACGGTCGTCGGCGTGTGCGACACCACCT
>JACKER010000023.1 GCA_020632925.1 Alphaproteobacteria bacterium
ACCACCCTCGCGGAGCTCGAGCGCCTCGCGGCCCTCGGCGACACCCCGCTCGACCTCGATCTGCAGCTCGAGGAGGCTCGCGCGCGGGGGATCGTGTCCCGCGACGGCGGTGGCTGGCGCTTCGCGCACGAGCGGCTCCGCGCGCGGGTGTCGTTCGCGACCGCCCCGGACCGCCGCGCCGCGCTCCATGCCGAGATCGCGCGGGACCTCGGCCCGGAGCACCCGCCGTGGCACCGCGCGCGGCACCTGGAGGCGGCGGGGGCGCTCGCCGACGCCCGCGCGGCCTGGGTGGCGGTGTCCACATGGTCCGACGCGCCTCGCGCGGTCCGCGAGGAGGCGACCGAGGCCCTCCTCCGCCTCGACGCCGGCGAGCCGGGCACGGCGATGCTCCGCGTGCGGTTGGTGGAGGAGCTGATCGCGGGACGGCGCTTCGAGGAGGCCCTGCCGCACCTCGGGCCTTTGGCGGAGGAGGCGGCGACGGGCGACCCCGCGCTGCGCTTCCGAGCGCGCGCCCTGGCGGCGGACGTGCGCGAGAGCTGCCGGCTCGCGCCGTTGTCCGACCTGCTCGTGCTCGCCGACGAGGCCGTAGGGCTGCCGATCGAGGAGGCCGAGGTCCGCATGGCGATCGGACGGCGGCGCATCCCCGAGGCGCTGCCGGGGCTGGAGCGGGCGGTCGCGCTGGCGGAGGCCCACGGGGACCGCGAGCTGCTGGGTCGGGCGCGGTTGCTCCTCGGGTGCGCGCAACAACGCCATGGGAGGCTGCGGGACGCGCGGCGCACGCTGACCGAGGCCGAACCCGATCTCCACGCACCGAGCGACCTCGCGACGCTGTACGGCACGCGCTCGCTCGTGGAGGTGAACCTGGGGGATCTGGACGCGGCCGCCGGCTTCGTGGAGCGGGCGGTCGTCGTCGTCCGAGAGACGGGCAGCCCGGCGCTGTTGGCGCAGACGCTCGGGCTCCGGGCCGAGATCTGGCGCGTGCTCGACCGGCTGGACGATGCGCGGCGGGGCTTCGACGAGGCCGACCGGCTGGCCGAGGAGGTCGGTGTGCTCGACGTGCGCGCCAAGGTCGCCAACGGGCGCATGATCGTGAGCCAGATGGCCGGGGATCCGCCGGAGGTCTCGCTGACGCTGGTGGACGAGGCCCTGGCGCTGGCGGAGCGCGCGGGGAACCTGCGTCTGCGCGCGGGGGCACTGCTGCACCGCGCGGGCCTCCAGCACCGCCGGCAGCGGCTGGACGACGCCGAGCACGCAGCCGCCCTGGCCGAGGCCGGGTACCGCGAGGTGGGCGACGTGGGCGGCGTGACCCACGCGCAGGCCACCCGGGGCCAGATCCTCGTGGACCTCGGGCGGCTCGAGGACGCACGTGCCGTGCTGGAGGCCGCGACCGTGGGTGCGCGCGCGCTCGGTGGCGGGCCCTTCGTCGCCGCGGTCGAGTCCTTGCGCGCGCTGCTCGCCCCGGACCCCTCAGGATCTGAGGAGGGCGGGGCTGCCGACTCCACCGTCCAGTGAGGGTACGAGAGTGGCAGTTTCTGCCACTCGTGCTTACGCTCGAGCGTGGCACCCCTCACGACACTGCCGACCTTCCCAGCGCACGGGCACCGCGAGCGCGCGATGCTCGACGCGTCGCGGGCGGTCCTCGCGCTGTTCCTGCGGCACGGCCACACGGACTTCTCGGTCCGGGAGCTCGCCGAGCACACCGGTCTGGCGGAGCGGACCTTCTACCGGTACTTCCCACGGAAGGAGGACGCGGTCCGTCCGTACCTGTCGGCCGGCCTGGCCCACCTGCTCGCGACCGTCGCCGCCCAGCCAGCGGACCGGCCGCTGCGGGACGTGCTGTTCGACGCCCACGCCGATCTGCTCGACGCGACCGACGACGAGAGCACGCGGACCTTCCTCGCGGTGATGGCGAGCACGGAGCGCCTCCGGGCGGTGTGGCTCGCGCTCGTCGAGGAAGCGGAGCGCGGGCTGGCGGAGCTCGTCGCCACCCGCCTCGACCTCGGCGTCGACGCCACCCGGGCGCGGCTGGCGGGCGCGGTCGTGGTCGCCGCCGGGCGACTCGCGCTCGACGCGGCGTCTCGTGCCGACGGCCGACGCCCCAGCCAGGTGTTCGCCGAGTGCCTCGATCTCCTCGGTCCGGAGCTGTTGCGATGAAGCCTCCCACCATCGGTGTCCTCTCGTTCCTCGCCGGCGTCCGCCGCGAGGGCTTCCTGGCGTTCATCGGGTCCGTGTGGAGGGAGCACGGCGACGTGTTCCAGGTCCGCATCGGGCGCAAGACGATGCTGTTCGCCATGCACCCCGACGCCGTCGCCCACGTCAGCGTCGACAACCGCGACAACTACGCCAAGCTCGAGACCTACGACGCCGTCCGCGACTACCTCATCGGCGAGGGGCTGGTCGCGAGCAACGGTGAGCTGTGGCGGCGCCAGCGGAAGCTCATGGCCCCGTTCTTCACGCCGAAGAGCATCACGACCTACGCCGCCGTCATGATCCGCGACGCGGAGACGCTGGGCGAGCGGTGGGAGGGGCTGGCCACGGAGGGCGGCGAGGTCGAGATCGCGGAGGAGATGACGCTGGTGACGGCGTCCATCATCCTGCAGGCGATGTTCTCGACGCAGACCGTCGAGGCCGTCCGCCAGATGAAGGAGGCGGTGGAGACCATGGTGGCCTACGCGAACCGACGCATGGTCGGCTTCGTGCCCCCGCTGTGGGTCCCCACCCCGTTCAACCAGCGCTACAAGCGGGTGCGGAAGCTGGTCTACGACACGATCTCGGGTCTCATCGCCGAGCGCCGCGCGACGCCGGAGGCCGACTGGCCCGACGACCTGCTGTCCCGGCTGATGAACGCCCGCGACGAGGAGACCGGGGAGCCGATGACCGAGCTCCTCCTGCGGGACGAGTCGATCACCATCTTCTTCGCGGGACACGAGACCACGGCCCGCACCCTGACGTTCACCTGGTACGCGCTGGCCGCGAACCCGCTCGTCGCCGACCGCCTCCACGAGGAGCTCGACCGCGTCCTCGGCGGCCGCACGCCGACGCTGGACGACCTCCACCACCTCCCGTACACCCTGCAGGTCGTGAAGGAGGTCCTGCGGATGTACCCGGCGGCGCCCTTCTACGTGCGGGACGCGATCGGACCGGACCGGCTGGGCGAGTTCGAGGTGCCCGCGGGGACCGCGGTGATGCTCTCGCCGTTCTACACCCACCGCCACCCGGACTTCTGGGAGGATCCGGAGCGCTTCGACCCGGACCGCTGGACGCCCGAGGCCGAGAAGGCCCGCCACCGCCACGCGTACCACCCGTTCGCCGCAGGCCAGCGCATCTGCATCGGCAACAACTTCTCGCTGCTCGAGAGCCACATCGTGCTCGCGGTGCTCGCCCAGCGCTTCGCTCCGCGCCTGCGTGACGGCTACGTCGCCCGGCTGGAGAACGAGGGGGTGCTGGCGCTGAAGGACGGTCTGCCGATGGTCATCGAGCGCCGACGCGCCGAGCCCCAGGCGAAGACCGCGTAGCTCACGAAGAGCGCAGCCAGCGGAGGAGGGTGCGGAGGTCGGGCGGACGGCTGCGGAGCAACAGGCCCAGCCGGAACAGCGCGCGCCCGAACCAGACCGTGATCGCCGCCATCGCGAGGGTGGAGCTCATCGCCAGCGCCACCTGCCACTGGGGTGGGGGCGCGTTCGAGACCAGGAGCACCGGCATCGCGAACGCGCAGGTCGGCGGGAGGACACCGAGCGCCCGCGACATGGGGAGCTCGGGGAAGGACGCCACCCCCCAGCCGACGAAGACCAGCGCCAGCATCAACGGCATCGCGCGACCCACCGCCTGCCGGGCCTCTCCCAGATCGCTGAGGAGACTGCCGACGCCCGCGGTCAACGCCATCCAGCCCACGAGGTCCACGATCAAGAACAGGGCGATCTCGAGGACGGTCACCGGCCCGATCCACAGGCCGACCAACGGGACCAGGAGCAGCGCCGGGATCCCCCAGCTCGCGGCGAACACGAGGGCCACCACGAGCTGGCCGGCGAGCTTGCCGACGAACAGCTCCCCGGGACCGACGGCGCCCAGGAGGATCTCGATGACCCGGTTGCCCTTCTCCTCCAGCGTGGCCATCAACACCTGCTGGCCGGCGATCAACAGGGCGAGGAACAGCAGCACCGACACACCCGTGCCGAGGATCGCGCCTCGCAGCTCCGCGAGCTCCGCGCGGTCTTCGCGCCAACCCTCCGCCACGACCTCGCGGCTCGCTTGCTCGAGCGCCGTGGGGTCGACGCCCGCCTCGTGCAGCTGCTCGGCCAGGACCGCGTGATCGACCGCGCGGACCAGCGCCACCGTGTCGTCGCGATGCCGGACCTGTACGTGGACGCGCCCGTCGTCGTCCAGCGTCACGCGAGCGTCGAGGGTCGAGCGCTCCACCGCGCCACAGGTCTCGATGCGCCACTCCGGGAGCCCGGCCCGCACCGGCTCGACCAACGACGGAGGACAGACCTCCAGCACCGACGCCGGCTCCACGGAGGGACCGAGCCACGTGACCAACGCGGGCAGCGCCACGGCGAGGGCGAGGACCATCACCAGCATCCCGAGCGGCGTGAGCAGGACCATGAGGAACGCGCGTCGGAGCACCGTCTCACGCACCTCGCGCTCGGCGACGACCAGGATGCGTCGGATCACGAGGCCTCCCGCTCGCGCACGACACGGACGAACAGGTCCTCCAGCGAGGCGCGCTCGACCTCCGCGCGAACCAGCGGCACGGCCCGGGCCGCCTGCGCGAGGACCTCGCTCGGATCGGCGTCGGCGCGTAGCCGCACCCGCCATCGGAAGCCGTCGCGCCGAAGCTCTTCGACCGCCGGCAGCGCCTCGATCGGCGCGGGGTCGGCGCCGTGGCTCGCCGGCTCGCAGATGAGCGTCCCCGTGACCTCCCGCGCGCGCAGCTCGTGGAGCGTCCCGTCCACCACCTTCTCGCCGCGATGGAGCATCACGACGTGGTCACAGACCTCTTCCGCGAAGTGCATCAGGTGGGTCGACAGCACGAGCGTGCAGCCGCGCCGGTGCTGCTCGAGGAACACGTCCGCCAGCATCCGCCGGAGCATCGGGTCCAGCCCGGAGTAGGGCTCGTCGAGGATGAGCAGGTCGGGCTCGTGGATCAGCGCGGCGATGGTCTGGATGCGCTGCTGCTGACCGCGCGACAGCCCCCCGCAAGCCTCGCGCACCTTGTCGGCGAGCTCCATCCGCTCCAGCCAGCGCGTCGTCCGCCGGGTCGCCTCCCCGCGCGACAGCCCCCGGAGCATCCCCATGAAGATCAGGAACGGGCCGACCTTCATGTCCTTGTAGAGCCCGCGGTCTTCGGGGAGGTAGCCGACGCGGTGCTTCACCTCGTCCACCCGGCTCCGCCCGAGGACCCGCACCTCTCCCTCGTCCGGCAGGAGCAGGGCCAGCAGCATCCGCATGAGCGTCGTCTTGCCCGAGCCGTTCGGTCCGAGCAGCCCGACGATGGCGCCCGGGCGCACGTCGAGATCGAGCCCGCGGAGCGCGCGGGTGGACCCGAAGCGCTTGCTCACGCCTCGCAGCTCGACCACGCTCTCCACGCGAAGCACCTTCCTCGTCGAGAGCGTACCCGGAGGATGGGATGACCACGCCCTGGACGGCCGCGCACCCGGTCGACGCCACGCTCGCGGCCGCGTTGGTGCATCGCGACTTCCCGGAGCTGCGCGATCGCGCCCCGGTCCACCTCGGCTCGGGCTGGGACAACGACGTCTGGGCGTTCGGGGACCTCGCGTTCCGCTTCCCCCGCCGCCCCGAAGGCGTGTCGCTGCTCGAGCTCGAGCTCCGCGTCCTGCCCGCGCTCGCGCCGCTCCTGCCGCTCCCGATCCCGGAGCCCGGGTACGTCGGGACGCCAGACCCCGCCTTCCCCTACCCCTGGTACGGCCACCGACGCCTGGCGGGACGCTCCGCGGAGCACGCCGACCCCGAGCACCTCGGTTCCCTGGCCGAGCCGCTCGGCACCTTCCTGCGCGCGCTCCACGCCGCCGAGGTGCCCTCCGTGCCGGACGACACGTACAAGTCCTTCCCGGAGCTCCGGCTGGCGAAGACGATGGAGCGCCTGCCGGGCCTGGAGCGCACGCGGTGGGCGTCGGTGCGGGACCGGATCGAGCGACGTCTGCGCGCGCCGCTGCCCCCTCCGCCGGCCTGGCGGACCTGCCACGGGGACCTCTACATCCGCCATCTGTTGGTCGACGACACAGGCCTGACGGGCATCATCGACTGGGGAGACGTGCGGCGGGGGAACCCGGGCATGGACCTGTCCGTCGCGGTCGCGGTGCTCCCACCCGAGGCCCGCGACGCGTTCTGGACGGCCTACGGGGAGCGCGACGAGGCGCTCGAGGCGTGGGCCGCGTTCTATGCCCTGCACTACGGCGTGCTCCTCACCGCCTACGCAGCAGCGATCGGCGACACCACGCTCCTGGCCGCGGGCGAGCGTGCGCTGACCGCCACGCTCGGACCGCTGGTCCCCTGATCGCCAGGTAGCACCTGCGTGCGGCATCGTGCCGCATCCCAGGCTCGTCCGCGGTGGGTCACACCTCTTGGACCAGGAGGTTGGATGACCCGCTCGACCGCGCCGGTGTGGCTGTCCCTGCTCGTCGCCTGTGGTGGCGACGCTGGCACGGACCCCACCGATCACGACCACACCCACGAGACCGGCACGACGGACACCGCCGCGACCGAGGAGACCGGCGGCGACAGCGCGCTCGACCTGTCCTTCCGGGCGACGGTCGACGGCCTCGATCCCGTCTGCGGCCAGACCTACGCGCTGTCCGGCGGCGACTTCACGCTCGGGGACCTGCGGTTCTACGTCAGCGGGCTCGCGTTGGTGAAGGACGACGGGACCGAGGTCCCGGTCACGCTCGACGACGACGGCGTGTGGCAGAACGCGGGGGTCGCGCTGCTCGACTTCGAGGACGGCACGGCCTCCTGCGCGGTCGGCACGACCGAAGAGAACCACTCCGTCCGCGGGCGGGTGGCGGCCGGCACGTACGACGGTGTCGCCTTCGACCTCGGCGTGCCCTTCGACCAGAACCACCAGGAGGCCGCGCTGGCGGCGCCTCCGCTCAACACCACGGCCATGTTCTGGTCCTGGCAGGGCGGGTACAAGTTCCTCCGCATCGACGGGGTCAACGCTTCTTCCTCCCCGTGGCACGTGCACGTCGGCTCCTCGATGTGCACGTCCACGGGTCCCACCGAGGCGCCGACCGTCGAGTGCGACCACCCGAACCGGGCCCGCATCGTCCTGCGCGGGTTCGACCCCTTCGCGGGCACCGTGGTCTTCGATGCCGGCGCGCTGCTCGACGGGACCGACACGAGCCTCGACCCGGTGATGCCGCCCCCGGGCTGCATGTCGGGCGTGACCGAGACCGTCGAGTGCGGCTCGCTGTACGCCAACCTCGGGCTGGACTTCACGACCGGCGAGTGCACGTCGGGGTGCTCGGGCCAGTCCGCGTTCACGGTGGAGTGACCGTGTGGCTGCCCCTGCTGGTGGCGTGCGAGCCCGACCCCGTCGAGCTCGAGCCCACGGTGGGCACGCCCGGCGACTGGGTGTGGGAGCTGCCCGACGGCTTCCCCCCACCGCTCGTCCCCGCCGACGAGCCGATGACGCCCGCGAAGGTGGAGCTCGGCCGGTACCTGTTCTACGACGCGCGACTGTCCGGCAACGAGACGCAGAGCTGCTCGAGCTGCCACCTGCAGGAGCTGGCCTTCACCGACGGGCGCGCACTCCCCGTCGGCTCGACCGGCGAGACCGGCGTGCGCAACGCCAACGGGCTGGTGAACGTCGCCTACCACTCCACGCTGACCTGGGCGAACCCCGTCCTGGTCACGTTGGAGCAGCAGATTCCGATCCCGCTGCGAGTTCCCGCTCGAGATGGCGATCACCGGCCAGGAGGACGAGGTCCTCACACGGTTCGGCGACGACCCCGCCTACCGGAAACGCTTCGCCCTCGCCTACCCCGAGGACGCGGACGACCCGGTGACCTGGGCGAACCTGATCGGCGGCCTCGGGTCGTTCGTGCGCTCGATGGTCTCGTTCCGGTCCCGCTACGACGACCGGGTGTTCGGCCACGACCTCTCTTCGCTGACGGCATCGGAGGAGCGAGGGCTGGGGCTGTTCTTCAGCGAGGAGCTGCAGTGCCACCACTGCCACGGCAGCCCCATCTTCTCGGCCTCCTTCCAGACCTCCACGACCGCCCAGCCCGTACGTCCCTTCTTCAACACGGGGCTGTACGACGTGGACGGCGACGGGGGCTATCCACCCGACAACCTCGGGTTGTTCGGCTTCACGGGCGATGAGCGTGACATCGGCCGCTTCCGCCCTCCGTCCCTGCGCAACCTCGCGGTCACCGGGCCGTACATGCACGACGGCAGCGTGGAGACCCTCGAGGAGGTGCTCGACATCTACGCCGCGGGTGGGCGGGTGATCGAGGATGGTCCGTACGCGGGCGACGGTCGCGACAACCCGCACAAGAGCCCGTTCATCAGCGGGTTCCCGCTCACGGACCAGCAGCGCACCGATCTCGTGGCCTTCCTGCGCGACGCCCTGCTCGACGAGGCCTTCCTCGAAGACCCCCGGTTCGCCGACCCGTTCGCCCCCTGACCATCACCCGCGCATCAGCATCCGGCGCGAGAACAGGTCGTCGCTCACGGGGTCGTCCCACTGCAGGCAGGCGCCGCAGGAGCACCAGTTCACGCACACGGCACCCTCCTGCGGCGGGTCGTCGGTGACGCCGTCGGTGAGGCTGTGGACCCGGTCGAGCTCGACGTACACCTGATCGAGCTGCTGCTCGCAGGTGCCCATGAACACGGCCTCCTGGTCGACGAGCGCCGGATCGTGGGCGTCGAGGTCCGACAGAGCCACGGTCAGCTCGTCCTCGCAGGTCGGGTCGGCGGCGAGAGATGGGGCGGCGGTCACCATCAGGACGCAGGCGCACACGGATCCCACATCAGGGACAGGTGGGGTTCGCCGCTCCCGGCGTGCCGCGGTCGCCGTCGCCGTAGGGGGTGGTGGCCTCGCACCAGCGGGTGCCGTCGTCGTTGGCGGAGGGGTCGGCGGACGCGGGGTCCAGCGACATCGAGGCGCCGTCGGGGTCCGGGAAGGTCGCGCCGTTGTCGTAGGCGATGGCGTCGAGCACCACCGTCCCCGCCCACACGGTGAGCACCGCCCCCGAGTTGGGCAGCCCGAAGCCATAGCCCCAGGCGGCGTCGACGGGGGCGCCGCCGTTGAGCGCGGTGTCCGTGGAGCTGCCGAGCACCACCCACGCGGGCGGCCGGACCACGAGCGGACGCTCCAGCGTGAAGCTCTCGGCGCCGTCGTCCAGGTCGAGCACCAGGCCGCGCAGGTCCACGTCCTGCTCGCCGCCCACCCACAGCTCGATCCACTCGCCGTGGTCGTCGTCGGTGACCGCGGGGTTCTGCATCACCTCGGTGATCAGCAGCTCGCCGGGCTGGAGCTCCGAGATCGGCGCGCCGACGTTCGGCACCGGGCACGACGGGTTCGGGGCGCCCGGGGTGCCGCGGCCGGCGAAGCCGTACACCTCCTCGTCACCCGGGACGCACCAGCTCCCGCGGTCGTCGTTGGTGTCCGCATCCGCGGCGGGGTCCAGCGAGAGGCTGTACCCGGCGAGCACGGGCCACGCCGGGTCCCACGCGACCTCGTCCACGAGCAGGCCGTCGGGCGTGAGCAGGCGGATCGCGTCGGCGCTGTTCGAGAGCCCGAGGTCGCCGCTCACCTCGGCCGACACGCCGCCCGTGAGCTCGGGGTCGTCGCTGCCCGCGAAGAGGGCCCGCTCACCGGGCGCCACCACCGTCGACTCGCCGATCACCAGGTCGTCGCCCGACAGGTCGTGCACCTCGAGCCCTTCGAGGTCGACCGGTACGTCCAGGGTGTTCAGGACCTCGAACCACTCGCCCAGGCGCTCGACGACGCCGACGGGCTTGGGCATGACCTCGGTGATCCGCAGGTCGCCGGGCTGCAGCCCGCTCACCGGCAGCGCGGCGTCGTCCTCGCCGTCGCAGTCCTGGTCCACGCCGTCGCCGGGCCAGTCCACGCCGCGGGGGTGGATCGCGCCGTCGCCGTCGTCGCAGTCTCCGGCGGTCGCGGTCCAGCCGTCACCGTCGGCGTCCAGCGCCCCCGGCGTCCCCTGGCCGTGCCGCGCCCCCGCGCAGCCGCCCACCACCAGCCAGAACGTCCACCTCATGGCGTGATCCCCCCGCGCAGGTGCACGCCCACCTGCAGGAAGAACAGGTCGGTGCCCACGAGCGCCTCGGCCCCCGCGAGCGGGGCGGCGTCGATGCCGTAGCGGCGGCCCTGCCAGCCGGCGGCGACCGTGACGGGCCGCAGCTCGCCCTTCAGCGGGAAGCGCGGGCCCGCGGCCACCATCAGCAGCTGCTCGCCCGCGTCCGGGGCACCGAGCGCGTCGGTCGCCACGTCCACCCGCGCGAGCGCGGTCACCGGCAGCGCCTCGCCGCCGCGCGCCCAGAGCGACACGCCCGCCGGCTGCAGCCCGCCGTCCCCGTCGAGGCCCCAGCCGAGCATCCCGTCCACGCCGCCCACGACGAGGCGGTGCGTGACGATCACGGCGGCGCCCGCTCGGTGATCGCGGGCCTGGTCCACGCCGCGCGACCCGTCCCGCCCCATGACCGCCAGCTCGAGCTGGACCGGGGCGTCCTCGAGCCCCGCGAGCGGTCGCAGGTGCGCCACGCCGGTGACGTTCGTGCCGGTGTTCCGCTCCCGCGCCCGCGCGCCCTCCCCGCTGGTAGCCGCCGCCGTGACCGAGAGCAGCCCGCCCGGCGCGGTCCACCCGAGCCACCCGCCCACGTCGGACCGGTCCATCCAGCCCTGGTCGGTCACCATCGGCGGCGCGAGCGCGACCGCGCCGTAGGGGGCCTGGAGGGTCATGACCCAGGGGTCGTCGATCAGGCCGGCGGCCACCGCCGCGCCCGTCGCCCGCCAGTCGTAGCGGCCCTCGGCGATCTGGAGCGCCGGGACCACGGCCTCCCCGTCGATGCCGGTGTACCCCTCGGCGCCGCCGGACCGGACGGCGATCACCGCGATCCGCACCTGGGCGTCGACGGCCCGCACACCGAGCTCGCCGCGGGCCCGCTGCAGCGCGAGGCCCCGGGAGAGCCCGTCCTCCGGGACGGCGACGAAGCCCCGCCCGTGGACGTCGCCGTCGGCGTAGAGGCAGGCGGGATCGGCGTCGGCGTCCTCCATGAGCGCGGCGACCACCACGTCGGGCGGAGCGCAGCCCGGCGTCACGGGCCCATCCGGTCGGCGCCGAGCAGCGGCCCCAGGCGGTCCAGCGCGTCCACGAACAGTGCGTGGTCGGCGAGCGCTCGCTGCAGGTCGAGCTCGGCGTCGGTCGCGCAGACCTGAACGAAGGTGTCCTCCGCGCCGTCGACCTCGGCGAGCAGCGTGTCGCGCGCGGGCACACCGCCCGGAGCGGGGACCCGTGCCTGCACATCGGCCAGGCGACGCCCGAGGACGTCGGCCAGGTCGAGCAGATCGGCCTCCTCGTACCGGCCCTCGGCGAGCCGGCGCTGGACCCTGGCGTGGTCGATCGCACCGTTGAAGGACGACCACGACAGCGCCTTGAACACCTGGACCCCGTCGGTCATCGCGGCGAGGCGCGGATCGGCGTCCGGGCGCGACCAGGCGGCGCGGTGCGTGTCGAGGACGCGGTCGGCGCCGTCGTCCCAGGTCATCGGTACCTGTGTGACCGGCCGGGGGATCGTCGGCGGGTCGACCACCTCGCGGAGCTGGAGCAGCTCGTCGTCGGCGGGGCCGTCGTCCCCGCGGTCGAAGAGCACGACGTACCGCAGGGCGGGCAGCGACGCGACGCCCCCGCCGTAACGACGGGCGGCGTCCAGCACGCGGAACCCCGCAGGGCGGGGCATGGCCTCGAGCAGGCGGTCGAGCTGGCGCCCCTCGTCCGCCGTGAGGTTCGCGAGGCCCTCGTCGACCGGCCCGGGCACCCGCAGCAGCCGTCGGCCCGAGGGCCCGTCCTCCGTCAGCTCCAGCAGACGCGAGCGGGCGGCCCCCTCGACCAGCGCGTCCTGTACGACGTCGTCGACGATCGCCGAGCGTCCGAGCACGTCGCCCGGCGCCAGCGTGGGGGACGCGAGCTCGTCGAGCCAGGCGCGCGCGAACGTCGTCGCCAACCCCTCGCGACAGGTGAGGTCGCAGCTCGGAGCCGCCAGCGTGTGCAGGCCGACCAGCGCTCGCCGCGGATCGAGGATCCACGGGCCGAACACCGCGCCGTCGAGGTCGACCACCTCGTAGAGCAGGGGTGCGGCATCGGGATCGGTCGGGCCGGGGCCGTCCACGGGCAGCAGGGTGCCGAGGTTCTCGGGGTGCGGATCGCCGACGATGAGCACCGCCGCGCCGTCGGACGTCCGCGGGAAGGGCGAGGGCTCGCGCCCGGTTCCGGACCGCGTCAGGTCGCGGAGGAACACGCCGGCCGTGGCGCGGACGAAGTCGTACGGGTCCTCCGCCATCACCTCGTACTTGTGGGCGAGGAGCGCCGGGTCGCGCGAGAGCCACACGCGGTTGTCGTCGACCAGCGCGTCCGTGAGCCAGGCGGCGCGGTCGTCGCCGGGCGAGGTGCAGGCCAGCAGCAGCGTCAGCACGGGTCGTTCGGCGCGCCCGGCGTCCCCAGGTCCCCCGCTCCGAAGGCCGACGTCGCTTCGCACCAGTGGCCGCCGTCGTCGTTGAGCGCCGCGGTCTCGGAGGCGGGGTCGAGGCTCGTGGCCGCCCCGCGCGCGTCCGGCCACACCGGACCGCCGTCCCACGCGATCTCGTCGATCACCAGGCCCCCGTAGGACAGGACCAGCTCGTCCCCGCCGTTGCCGAGGCTCATCGCGGCGCCCCAGGCGTAGGCGACGGACACGCCGCCGTTCTGCCCCGGGTCGGCCTCGGCACCGATCACCGCCCGCCCGTGCGCCGGCACGAGCACGGTGCCTGCGATGGTGAAGCGGTCGCTGCCGAGGTCGCTCACCTCCAGCCCGTCCAGGTCGACGGCGGAGTCCGTGGTGTTGAGCAGCTCGAACCACTCGCCCACGTCGTCGCTCACGGCGTCGGCGTCCTGCAGGAACTCGGTGATCACGAGGTCGCCGGCGACCAGCTCGGACACGGTGAGCAGCGCGGGCGGGCAGGCGTCGTTGGGCGCGCCCGGCGTGCCGAGGTCTCCCGCGCCGTAGGGCGTGGTCGCCGCGCACCAGCTCGCGCCGAGCTCGTTGCGGCCCTCGGCGCCCGGCGCCAGCGACAGCGAGGCCCCCGTCGGATCGGGCCACGGGAGGCTGCCCAGGTACGCGACCTCGTCGAGCACGCGGCCGGTCCCGTCGTCCAGGACGACCTCGTCGCTGCCGTTGGCGAGCTGGAAGTCGGCGATGGCGTAGGCGAGGTCCACGGTCACGCCGCCGTTGAGCAGCGGATCGGCCTCCACGCCGAACACCGCGAGGGCCGCCGGCTGGAGCACGAGGCTGCCGCCCACGGTGAAGGACTGGGAGCCGGACGCGTTGCGGACGACCATCCCCGCGAGCTCGACGGCGACCGCACCGGTGTTGGTGACCTCGAACCACTCGCCCAGGTCGTCGGACACGGCGTCCGTGTCCTTCATGATCTCGGTGACGACGAGGCTACCGACCGGGACCGCGGTGATGGGATCCGGGCCGCCGGGCGTGCCCGTGTGGACGTCGGTGTCCGCATCGGTGTCGGCGTCCGTGTCGGCGTCGGTGTCCGCGTCCGTGTCGGCGTCGCTGTCCGCATCCGTGTCCGCGTCCGTGTCGGCGTCGCTGTCCGCGTCCGTGTCGGCATCGGTGTCCACGTCCGTGTCCGCGTCCCCAGCGACGTCGGTGGTGCCGAGCCGAACGGTGTTGGCGCAGGCCACGAGCGCCAGGCAGGGCAGGATCGTTCGCATCACGTCTCCGGGCGCCCGTCTATGCGGCCGGCACCGCGAACGAGGCCGTTGTCCTCGACCTTTCCCGCGCTCGTCACCTCCTCGTCACGCACGTCGTGCGAACAGCACGTGCTACCGTCGCCAGGTGGTCGCCGCCAACGCCAACGTCGCCCTCGACCCGCCGGTGCGTCGCGGAGACGTGGTCTCGTGCGGTGGGTCCTGCCGAGTGGATCGCGCAAAGACGCCAAGCCGCCAAGAACGGAGTGCCGGGGCGGGGCGCGCCTTGTCCCGGACCGAACGGCTGAACGGGACATATGAAGAGTATCACCCGTTCGGGACGACCTCCTGGTGGGCGACGGATGGCGGGACCGAGGTGTCGGCCAAGAGGTACCGATACACGGGGAAGGAACGGGACGACGAGACGGGGCTCGGGTACCACGGTGCCAGGTACTACGCGGCGTGGCTGGGGCGGTGGGAGAGACCTGATCCCGCGGGGATGGTGGACGGGCCGAATAGGTACGCCTACTGCCGGGGGAACCCGGTGTCGGGGGTGGATCCGACGGGAATGGGGACTCAACAGACCGGTACGGCCACCTACAACGGTGAGGAGATCGCGGCATACGGCGACGAGTCCAACCCGGCGGAGGAGATTGTTGTCGAGGGGAAGCAGTCCGTCTGGGAGCAGATCAAGGCTGAACCCGGCAAGTTTCTCCGAGATGTCTTCCGCGTCTTCCGCGAAGATGCCCTACACATCCACCTCTCGAAAGAGGAGGAAGCGGTTGTAGCAGAGGCAAGTACCAAGTTCGCGCGCGGAGCGGCAGATAGCGCGGCAACCTTCGTCACAAACCCGTACTCACCCGTGAACTGGGGGTTGACGCCAGTGCTCGGGGCAGAAAACGTCGAGATGGCAGCGAACCAAGTGGTTTCGGGCCAACTTGATGCGGCACTGGGTGCGGAGTCGCAAGCCCCCGGCGACTACTTCTATGAGGGCGGCAAGTCGTCTGAGCAGGCGGTGAGCCTTGCGCGGCTGCTTGCGGGGGCCGCGACCATGATAGGGGCGACGCGCTTCCGGCCCGGTCCCGCTGTGAAGACCGTAGATGGGCGACTTCCCATCAACTACCGATGGGCTGGGAAGACGTACCCGGCGTCACTGATGCCGGCGGAACTTCGCGGAAGGTATCCCCATGGTGTGCCTTTCACGCAGCAGGGGTTCCCCGACTTCGCGCGCTATCGCATTGCTAGAGTTCAGATCAAGTTGACCGGGTCTCGCCCTATGGATGACACTGCCGCCAACCTTGCAGCGGGTCTGCGGCGGACGCCCAAAGGGTACACCTGGCACCATCATCAAGTCGAGGGCGTCATGGAACTCATTCCGACCGACTTGCACAACTGGGTGCGGCACACCGGGGGCGCAGCAGTGTCGGGTCTGGGGTACTGACATGCAGATCGAGGAGCGTGGCAAGCCCGTTTCGGAAGAGGTCATCCGGGACGTTGAGACTCGTCTCGGACATCGGTTTCCATCAGACTATCGGGACTTCCTTCGAGCCAACAACGGCGGGTTCCCGGTCCCCGATTCATTCGCATTCGCTGACGGAAGACCAGGCTCAAAAGTCCAGTTCTTCTTCGGCTTCGGTGGAAAAGTGCGCACTGCCCGTCTGGACTACGCGATCGCAACCTTCAAGGAACGCCTTCCTCCTGGCCTGATTCCCATCGCCAGCGATCCGTTTGGCAATCTAATTTGCATCGGGTTGTGCGGCTCCCCCTGGGAGGAGAGAGTTGTGTTTTGGGATCACGAGAGGGAGTCGGACGAAGGCGAGCCTGCCCGAACCGACAACCTGACTCCGATCGCAGACTCCTTCACGGCATTCCTTCATAGTCTGTCAGACCTCTAGCCCATTCCAGTCGGCACCGCGGCCGCTTGACGACTTCCCTCTTCCTAGCTGCGCTCGACCGCGTGCCCCGGCCGAGCGCTGACCGGGAACGGATTGAGAGGGCGGCGCCGGGGGGTGAGGGAAATTTCCCACTTACGACCATGGAAGTCGTCGCCCGCAGCGAACCTCGAGTATTCTCCATATGTTCCGTTCGCGACGGACTCCATGGGTGACGCAGTACACCCGTCATCAGAGGGGCTTCGCTCATCCCCGGCCCCTCTCCCGGAGGTAGAGGGGAGTTAGGAGCTCTAGAAAACCCAGCGCCGGATCGTCGCGCAAGGACATCCAACGGATGCTGGAGACCGCCAGGCCCGCCATGGGCGACAGGGCTGCTCCTCCCCCTCTACCCCCGGGAGAGGGGGCCGGGGGGTGAGGGAAACTACGCAACTTAGAACGACGACATCCGCGCCCTCGGTGAATATCGCATCTTCTCGATCAACCGGAGCAGCCGCCCATCGCCACCTTCGAATCGGCGACGGGGTACGCTACGTGACGTGAGCCCCGTCCCCACCATCGAATGGCAGGTCGCCGGCGCCTGCAACTACGACTGCAGCTACTGCATCCAGTCCCGCCGCTACCGTCGCGGGCGGCCGGAGGCGGCGCAGCTCGAGGCCGCGATCGCCACGTTCGCGCGCCTGCCCGGCACCTGGGAGCTCAAGTGCAGCGGCGGCGAGGCCTTCGCGCACCCGCTCTTCCTCGAGCGCGTCGTCCCCGGGCTGATGGCGAGCACGTCGCACCGGATCGGCGTGCTCACCAACTTCTCGACCACCGAGGACGCGCTCCTGCGCTTCGCGGCGGCCACGCGTGGGCGGCTCACCGTGTTCTCGGCGTCGCTGCACCTGGAACACACGACCGTGGAGGCCTTCGGCCGCAAGGCGCGCTGGTTCGTGGACCTGCTCGACCCCGGCGCGCGTTTCGTCGTGAACCAGGTCGTCCGGCCCGACCGCGTGGACGAGGCCCGCGCCTGCCGCGACCACCTCCGCGGGCTCGGCCTGCGCTGGTTCCCCCAGCTGCTCAAGACGAAGACCGGGGTGGCGGCGTACCCGGACGCCGACGACCTCCGCGAGCTGATCGGCGAAGACCCCGGTCCGCTCGTGGCCAACGTCGCCCCGAGCTACCGCGGGCGGCGCTGCCACGCGGGCGTCCTGTACGCGGTCGTCGACAAGGACGGCGAGGCCTGGAGCTGCCGCACGGCCAAGCGCCACGGCGAAGGGCGGCTCGGCAACGTGTTCGACGGCACCTTCGCGCTCCGCGATGCGCCCGCCGTCTGCCCCTGGGACATCTGCCCCTGCACGGTCCCCGCGAACCGCGGGATGATCGAGGGCATCGCGTGAAGCCGCCGCCCTACCCGCTCGAGGGGGTGGTGTCGTGGAACGTGAACACCACCTGCAACTACCGCTGCAGCTACTGCACCCAGCGCTTCCTCGACTCCCGCGCCCGCTGGGCCGAGGACGTGCCGCGCTTCGTCGAGGCCTTCGCGAAGCTGCCCGGCGACTGGGAGATCAAGCTGTCCGGCGGCGAGCCCTTCGTGCACCCGCGCTTCGACGAGCTCGTGGCGGGGCTGGCGGGAGCGGGGCGGCGGGTGAGCGTGGTCACGAACCTGTCCGCGAAGCGCGAGGAGCTGCTGGCCTTCGTGGAGGCGACCCGCGCGCGCCCCGGGCTGATCTCCGCGTCCCTCCACCTCGAGTACGCCGAGCCCGACGCCTTCGCCGAGAAGCTCGCCGCCGTCGCCGCCGCCCACGCGGGGGCCGTCGTCGCCACCTGCGTCGCCACGCGGGACGCGCTGCCCCGGCTGCCCGAGCTGGTCGCGCGGTTCGCGGCGCGCGGGCTGCGGCTCGTGGTCCAGCCCGAGAAACAGGACCGGGACGTGGTGGACTACGACGAGCACGAGCTCGAGGCGCTGCTCGCCCTCGGGGGGCACAACGGCACCGGCGAGGTCGCACCCACGTTCGAGGGCAGGCCCTGCTGGGCGGGCGCCCGCTACCTGATCGTCGACCACCGCGGGGAGGCCTGGCGCTGCTACCCCGCGCGCCGCCAGCGCACCGAGCGGCTCGGGAACCTGCTCGACGGGACGCTACGCCTCGAGCGCGAGGCCACGCCGTGCCGCTACACGTACTGCAACTGCACCGTGCCGCGGCAGCGGAGCATGGTTCACCCGTCGTAGTCCCAGAGGTGGAACAGCTCCTGGCGGCGCTCGGAGAACGTCCGCTTGAGCTCCTGGTTCTCGGCGAGCAGCTGCAGGACGCGCTCGTTGAGGGTGTGCAGGCGGCGAGCGAGCGAGCGCGACAGGACGTAGCCCAGCTTGAGGACGACCGGGTCGTTCTCGGCGATGCGCTCGAGGAAGGCGGCGCGGTCCATCGCGAACACGTTGAGGTTCGTGAGCGCCCGCACCGTCGCCGTCCGCGGGAGATCGAGCAGCAGGCTCATCTCGCCCAGCGCCTCGCCCTGCTCCACCATGCCGATCGCGTGCTCCACGCCGCTGTCGTCGCGGCGGACCACCTCGACCCGACCGGCGATGAGCACCATCATCCGGGGGCCGTGCGCGCCCTCCTCCAGCACCAGCGCGCCCTCCCGCCAGTGCTCGATGCGGCCGAGGCCCGCGAGGTGCCCGAGCTCCGCCTCGGTCCAGCCCCGGAACAGCTCCAGCCTGGCCAGCACGTGCGCGATCTCCGACGACATCTCGCTCTCCTGGTGGGCCGGCAAGCATACCCGAGGACGGGTCAGCGTTCCGGACAGTAGCGAGCGTTCGCGAACACGGCGCACCCGTCCAGCCGCTCCGACCGGTACCCCGCGTCGTGCGGATCCTCGAACACCAGGCGGAACGTGACCCGGTCGTCCGCGGGATCGACCTCCACCACCTGCGTCCGCTGGTCGGTGAGGACGGAGCACTTGTCGCAGTGCGCGCGCGTGTAGCTCACGCGACCGTCGGGCAGCAGGTCCACGTCGCCCCAGATGGGCTCGTACCAGCCGGGCTCGGTGAAGGACCAGAGCACGCGCGCGGTCCGCGCCTCGACGTCGAAAGCGAGGTCCAGCACGCGGCTCATGGGGGCGGCCGGGCGCCCGAGGCCGTTGTCGTAGAACAGCAGGTGATCGCCGTGCAGCTCGGGAGCGTGCGGCATGTAGAACCAGGCCGCGGGGTTCGCCTCCGCGCCCTGCTCGTCCACCAGGCGGAAGTCCTTGCCCGGCCCGAGCGTCCACCGGCGGTCGCCGGTCGCTCGATCGAGCATCACCAGCTCCGACCGCGACCGCAGGTTCACCCACACCCCGCCGTCCTCGCTCACCCCCACCGCGTTCGCGTGGTACGGGTCGGTGCCGGGCTCGGCCGGGGGTAGCCAGCCCTCGTCGACCGCCCGCTGGCTGTTCCACCGCCACAGCGTCGCGCCGAGCGAGGGGTCGAGGATGCGCACCTCGAACCCGAACCACAGCGGCCCGCCGTCCGAGTTCGGCGCGGTGACCAGCGTGAGCACGGTGCCGTCGGCCAGCTGCTCGACGTGGTGGTTGTAGTCCCAGCCCGGGGCGAGCCAGGGCGCCTGAGCGACGACCTCGCCCTCGAGCGACAGCAGCGTGGGCGGGGCCGTGTACCCACCGCCGAAGAGCACCGCGTCGGGCCCGATCGCGCTCACGTCGAGATCCGCGGCGTCGTAGGGCACCCGCCAGTACCAGCGCAGCCGGCCGTCGGTGTCGATGATCAGGAGCTTCGCGTCCCGATGGCCCCGCTCGTCCGAGCCGTGGTTGAGCAGGACGTACCCCTCGTACGGATCGTCGTGCTCCTCGAGGTGCCAGCGGGGGAGCCAGTCGGGGAGCGGATCGGTACGGAAGGACAGGTCCGTGGACACCCCGTCGATCTCCCCCTCGCACGCGTAGGCGGTGTCCGCGAGCAGCCCGAGCAGCGCGGCGTCGCCGACGCCTTCCGGGGCGTCGACCTCGATCTCGTGGGCCTCGAGCGGGTCGTCCTCCGCCTCGCAGCGGACCCTGCCCTCCCCCGGGGCCTCGAGACCGAGGAGGAACCTGCGCCCCAGCACGTTGTCCGGCAGGCGCTCGACGGTCCAACCCGGGGGAACGGTCGGCGAGGGGGTGCAGGCCAGCAACAACGGGAGCACGAGCCACCTTGACCGGCCGCCGTCGGGCTGTCGACCGGGTAGGATCCGGGGGTTGGAGGGTGACGTCGAACCACGGGAACGCTCGGAGGAGGTGGGTCCGCACGTCCAGCCGCTGCGGACCTGGCTGGCGCATGCGCTGACGGTCGGCGCGGGCGTGGGGCTGCTGTTCCCCGTGACGCTCGTGGTCACCGTCATGGCGCTCGACCCCAACTCGCAGCCGCCGAAGAAGGCGTTGCTCCAGCTCCAGCTCGCGGCACCGCTGACCTCGATGGTGGTCGCCGGGCTGACCGCGGTCCCCGCGGCGCTCACCACACGGCTGAGCTGGCGCTTCGGAGCGGGGCCCACGATGGCCCTGGGCGTGCTGCTGGGCGGCCTGGGCGCCATCGGGATGTGGGTCGGCATGGAGCTGATCCTCGAGCCGAACCGTGGCATCGAGCTGCGGCCGCTGCCGTGGATCGCGCTCGCCGGCGCGGCGGGGGTCGGGCCCCCCTGGGTCGCGTACATGGCGGTGCTGGCGAGGGGCCGCGGCGCCTGGCCCGTCACCCTCGCGACGCCGATCTGGGCGATGGGCGCGGTCGCGACGGCCATCGTCTTCCTGTGGCTGCGCATCAAGTTCGGCTACGACCGATGACCCCGCGTCGTCGGCTCGCCCTCGCCGCGGGCGTCGCGATCGCGCTGCTGGCCCTGCTCGCGTGGTGGTGGTCCCGCCCGGTGGCGGCGGACGCCCCGGGGGAGTTGGCCGAAGACGCGGGTCCGCGCGCGATCCGGACGCTCGACGCCGGCTTCGTCCGGGAGCTCCCGTCCGACCGCGAGGCGATCCCGCGCCCGATCTTCGCGCCCGGCCAGCCCCACCCGTTCCAGGCGGAGCCGTGGGTGCTCGACAACGGGCTGACCGTGATCGTCGTGCCCGACCGCAGCGCTCACACCGTCGCCACGCGGATCGTCGTGCGGGCAGGCTCCAGCGACGACCCACGGGGTCTCGAGGGGACCGCGCACTTCCTCGAGCACCTGATGTTCGCCGGGACCTCGCAGCTCGGGACGGTGGACTTCGAGGCCGAGGCGCCGCACCTGGACGCGGTCGCGGAGCTGTCGTCCCAGCTCGCGCGGACCGAGGACGAAGACGAGCACAAGGAGATCGACCAGTGGCTCCAGGAGGAGGAGCGGCGGGCGGCCGCGTGGGGACGACCGGGAGAGCTGGCCCGCCTGTACGACGAGCTCGGCATCACCGATCTGAACGCCTGGACCAGCCACGACGGCACCGTCTTCCAGTCGACCGTACCGATCAGCGTCCTCGAGCCATGGGCCGAGGCCGAGACGCTGCGGTTCACCGACCCCGCGCTGCGACGCTTCTCGCGTGAACGTCAGGTCGTCCAGGAGGAGGTGCTGTTCCGCTCGGGCTGCTCCACCAGCACCGTCGCCGACGCGCAGCGCGAGGCCCTGTACGGTCCGTCCCACCGCCTGTCCCGTGCGATCGGGGGCACCCAGGAGAGCCTGGAGGCGATCGCGGTCGACGACGTGCACGGCTTCTTCGACCGGTGGTACGTCCCGCGGAACATGGCGTTGATCCTGGTCGGCGACGTGGAGCTCTCCACGCTCCTGCCCCTGCTGGAGCGCACCTTCGGCCAGCTGCCCGATCGGCGCCTCCAGACCCGTCCCTCCCCGGTGTACGCGTCCCCGGTGGCGGGGATCCACCCGGTGCCGACGGCCGAGCGCTACCGCAGGCGGATCGCGTGGCGGATCGACCGGACCGACCCCGCGGACCTCGCGGCGCTCGGGGTGATCATCGCGGCGGTGGACCTCGAGGGGAAGTGGACGATCGAGCCGCACGGCGACACCGCCGTCCTGGCGCTCGACACGTTCGGGAAGGACGACGACCAGCTGGTGCAGGAGACGCGGGAGGCGATCGATCGAGCGCTGGGGCGGAGCCCGCGGACGCTGCCGCTCGAGAGCGCCCGGTACAAGGCCTGGGTGAGGCGCCTCCGGGAGCTCGAGGACCCACGCCGCCAGGCCGAGGAGATCGCGCAGGGCTGGCTCTTCGGGCGAGGCCCGGAGGTGCTGATGTCGACGCTGCGCGCGTTGTTCGAGCTCGACGAGCAGGAGATCGCGACGCGGGTGGCCCAGATCTGGCGGCCCGACGACCTGGCGTACACCAGCGGTGAGGCGAGGCGGCCCCAGCTGCCGCCGCGTTCCCCGTGGCGCGTGTCGCCCGAGGAGCGCGACCAGCCCTTCTCCGCCGCCGCGAACCGCCTGCTGATGCTCCCGCGGCCCGACCAGCCACCGGGCTACCGCGAGGCTGGCGAGGAGGTGTGGTGGAGCGACGACCGGCGGGTCGTGCTGGTGCGCAACCCGTCCAACACCCTCTTCGAGGCGCACCTGACCTGGCCCGTGGGGTGGGCGGACGCGCCGAACCGGTGCCTCGCGCTGCACCTGTGGCGGTCCTCGCAGGCGGCGCAGGACACTCGCTTCGCGCGACTGAACCGCAGCGCCGTCGAGACCCGGGTGCGCTGCGAGCACGACCGCACGACGATCGAGGTGCTCGGGCCGGGCGAGATGGCCTCGGAGGCCCTGCTGACCATCGGGCTCTCGCTGCGATCGCCGCGGCTGGTGCGCCCTTCGGCAATCGCCAGGATGCACGCGGCGGAAGAGGCGCAGCCCGACCGCGGGCGGGTGTCGCTCCTCCTCGACGAGCCGCCGCCGGCCCTCACGTTGACGGCGATGATGAACGGCGCCGAGTCCGTACTGGCCGGCCTGACCGAGGACCTGTCGGTCTACGGGGTGGCGCCCGACATCCGGATCACGGGGCCGTTCACGCTGCGCGAGGCGCTGGGTATGTGGCCCGGCGACCGGCCGCGGGGGCCCGAGCCGTTGGTGGCCGAGCGCGCGGTGCCGCCGCAGGTCCGGACGACCGACGGGGGCGAGCTGGCGGTGCTGCGCCGCGGCGAGCCGTACGACCCCGACCGAGAGGCGCTGTACGAGATGGTGGAGCAGCTGCTGTCCCAGCGGGCGCGCGACATCGCCCGGGGCTCGGGGCAGGCCTACCTGGTCGACCTCACCTACGCGCGCGGCGAGCGCCCCGGCGAGCCGAACGAGCTCCGGCTGCGGATCCCCTCGCAGCGCGGTGACAACGTGCGGCTCGCGGCCCGGTTGATGGCCGGCCTGACCACGCCGGCGCTCCCAGAGGATCTCGACCACGTCCGCACGGTGGTGGAGGAGAAGGCGTGGTCGACCCGGACGACCTTCCGGGACGCGTTGGACCCGCTGGGGGACGCGATCGATCGCGGGTTGGACGGTGACGCTGCCAAGGCGCGTTGGGACCAGGTCCCCGGCGTCACGCTGTCGGAGCTGAACGGGCTGCTCCAGGCGGAGGCGGCCAACGGCGCATGGATCCGGGTGCGGTCCGACAAGCCGGGCGACCCGCGCCTGCGGGAGCTGGGGGAGCTCCGGCGCTGACGCGAGATATGGGCGGGGATGCTCGACGAGCTCCAGCAGTTCCTGTGGGCGGTGGAGACCGGCACCCTCACCGCCGCCGCCAAGCGCGCCCACCGCAGCCAGCCGGCGCTGACCGCGTCCATCCACCGGCTGGAGGACGAGCTCGGCGCGCGCCTGCTCGACCGTGGCCCCGGGGGCGCGCGACCGACGGCGGCGGGTCAGGCGCTGATCCCGTGGGCGCGGGCGGCCCTGGCGGCGGTGGAGCGCGGTCGTCGCGCGGTCGCGGAGATCGAGGGGTTGGCGGCGGGCGAGGTCCGCATCGGAGCGGGCGCGACCGCGTGCAGCGTGTGGCTCCCGCCCGTCCTCACGGCCTTCCGTGCCGCCCATCCGGCGATCCGCCTCTATCTCCGGGAGGGATCGGGCGATCGGGTCCTCCAGGACGTGGCCAGCGGCGCACTCGATCTCGCGATCGTCGCGGACGAGGGCACGGAGCGCTGGCTGGAGGACGAGCTGGTGCTGGTCGCGGCGCCGGGCACGGAGCCGTCGCGGCTGCCGCACCTGACCTTCCCGCACGGCGCCAGCCACCGCGCGCTCCTCGACGAGCACTTCCCGGACGCCGAGATCGCGATGGAGCTGTCGAGCCTCGCGGCCGTCCGCGCCCACGTCGAGCGCGGCATGGGCGTGGCGCTGCTGTCGCGAGCCGCCGTGCGCGAGCGGCTCGAGGAGGGCGCGCTCGTCGAGGTCCCCGACCCGCGGACGCCGATCCGGCGCACGCTCTGGCTGGTCCATCGGGGCCCGGACCTGTTGTCGCCGGCCGCGCGGGCGCTGCGAGCGATGCTACTGTCCTGACCGGCCCTGGAGGGCCTCGACCTCCTTCCGCATCTGCTCGTTGACGCGATCGAGGTCGTCCGAGCCGAGGTCGTTGCTGACGGCGGGCATCGAGGGCTGGAGCGCGGGACTCGTGGGTCCCGTCGACGGCGCGCGCGCGAGCCACGCGAAGCCTGCCAGGAGCACGAAGAAGACGACGGCGGGCCAGGGGGAGATGCGGGGCATGAGGGTCGTCCTGTAGATTGGTCGTGATGGTGAACGAGTCCCACGCCCGGATCTTACGGCGAAACGTGCTGCTGCTGGCCGTGATCTTCCTCCACCCGCTCTGGCTGGCGGTCCGGCCGTTCGGAGACGAGCTCGGGTTGGCCGGGAAGGTGAACCACGTCGTGCTGCCATGGATCGAGCTGGCCTGGTTCGTGGACCTGATGCTGACGGCCTGGCTGATCGACTGGCTGCGGCCCTTCCCCGACCCGTGGCGCCCGGTGCGCAAGCCGCTACAGACGCCCAGCCACACGGGGTTCGAGGCGAAGCTCGATCCGCGGGGCTCCTGGTCGGGTCGCGCGCTGGCGGCGGTGATCGGGACGCTCACGTCGACGGCCGGGATGACGCTGTGGATCCTGTTGGCGACGTGGCTCGACCGCGAGAGCTACCACGGGATGTTCGATCACCTGCCGGTCTGGCTCTACGTGGGCCTGTCGGCGATCGGCACGGCGGTGCTCCAGGGAGCGCCGTCGACGCTGGGCATGGTCCGCGAGCTGTTCCGGCGACCGACGTCGACGGTGACGCTGGACGGGCGGGTGCTGCGGCACGGGAAGCGGTCGTTGGTGCTGACGGGGCGCACGGAGATGACGCTGACCGGCGACGAGCTCGTCCTGACCGACGAGGGGAGCTCGCTGACGGTCGCGGGCGACCCCGCCCACCTGCGGTGGATCGGCGCTCGCGTCGCCGAGATCGAGCCCCGCGGCGACGAGGCCGACGTCCCCGCCGCGCTTCGCAAGGTGGCCGAGACGGTTCGCCAGTAGCCCGACCGGGTGTACCGTCGAGGGCAAGTACTTCAAGTAGTACAGCAGCTCGTCCTGCTGCGGATAGGACGTGTTCGAACCCACGTATGGCCAGGCGAAGGTCCGTCGTACAGGGCAGCGCCAGCCACGTCGTAGGACCCGTAGTCCGAACCCGAGAGCATGATCAGGGGGTCGAGCAGCCAGCGTTCAGCAGGTCGGCGCGGGAGCCCATCGTCGTCACCCCAGCCTCGTCGACGAACAGCATGCCCTGCTGAATGGTGGACAGCGCGGCTGCCCAATGTCGGGGGAGAGCACCCCTCTCGCCCCCTCAGGCGCCGCCCGGATCGACTTCGTACACGTCCACCAGGCGGCCCGTCGACACTGCGATGTCCTCGCAGGACGCGTAGGTGATCAGGGTGTCGATGTCCGGCACGCAAGCGCAGGTCGGGCCGACTCAGACATCGCACCCGTCGGGGATACCGTTTCCGTCCACGTCGATGGCGTCGTCGAAGCCCTCGCACCTGTCGCAGCCATCGGAGACGCCGTCACCATCGGTGTCCGGTCCCGTAGGACAGGTCGTGGCCCACTCCACCCGCGCGTACCTCCCGGTACCCATCCCGCCGGAATCCGCCGAACCCCAGATGACGCGCGGCGCCACGGCCCCCGCGGCGATACCGCCGTAGCCCGAGAGCACGACGGTCCCATCGACGACGACGTCGGCCAGGGTCCCGTCGTGGCTCACCAGCTCCACGGCATGGAAGGTCGTGGTGGCCCCGACAGTGAGCTCGGCCTCCCCATCGGGCCTCACGACCGTGAGTCCCGCGCGGGTCCCGAAGCGGAGCGGCCACCGATGCTGACCGTCGCAGAACTCGAAGAACACCGACGCATTGGGGTTGGTCGGGTCGGTCGCATGCACCGCCTGCAACCACACGGTGTAGCGCCAACCTCGGGCGGCGTCGTCGAGGAGGGCCGTCGGGTCCAGGTGGAAGCTACCCGTGCTGCCTCCGACCGTGGATTCGTCACGGATCTCCCACGCGTCCCCCCACGGCCCCTCTGACACCCCGGGACCCCTCGCCCCGAAGTCCCACCCCTCGTCGACGGGCGAGGTCGAGCCGTCGTGCAGGTATCGGAGCTGGTCGACGAACGCGTCGCACGCATCCGGTATGCGGTCACCGTCGGTATCCAGCCTGTCGTCGCCGCCCGGGCAGATGTCGCAATCGTCGGGCACACCGTCTGCGTCGGCGTCCGCCGAGTCGTCCATGCCGGGACAACGGTCCACGCCGTCCAGCACGCCGTCGCCATCGGTGTCCGGGTCGCGTGGGTCGCTACCCTGGGCGAGCTCGTCGGCGTCCACCAGACCGTCGCCGTCCCAGTCCATCGTGGTGCCGTCCACGATCCGCGGTGGCGACTTCCCCGAATTCGCGCGCCGCTGGACGGCGGCCTGGAGAGTGTAGGTTCCGTTGGGTTGGATGGCCAGGGGCACCACGAGCTGGAGGGTGGCCTCCCCGGCCGCGTCCGCCACCGCGGTCCCCAGCAGGGTCGCGGACGGGCCGAGGTCGAGGCACAGGCCCCACAGGCACGGCCCGAATGCGGGGCTGCCCACGGCACCGGCGAAGAACACTTGCTCCCCGGGAGCCACCCCGGCAGCCACGAGCTCCACCTGCGCGCCTGCGGACACCGTCCCCACGACCTGCAGGTCGACCGCGGTCGAGCTCACGAAGATCGTTCCCGACCCGCTGCCGGTCACGTCCAGTCCGAGCGCCGGATTGACGAGCCCAGCGAGCTTCAAGCGCCCGCCGGCGCCCGCGCCCCCGCCTGATTGCCCGCCCCCTCCGCCACCCCCGCGCGCCGAGACATTGCCTGCGCCCAACATCACCGGCGCCTCGAGCACGATCGTGCCCCCACTCCCGCCACCGCCGCCTGATCCAAGGTAGGCGTCGCCGCCATCTCGACCATCGGCGAGGATTTCGCCGCTGATCTGGATCAGGGTCGCGGCTTGGAGCCCGACGGAACCCCCTCCTGCGCCGCCTGCGCCGCCCCAACTCCCTGGGCCCCCGAACGCAGCGCCGTTCCCTCCCCCCGATCCGAGGGGGCGATCGCCGAAGTCGGCGTCGTTGCCATAGCCCACGCCCCCCACTCCGCCTTCCAGCCAATACGGCTGAGCCACATAGTCGTCCACCCACATCGGCGGTGCGGGCTGTCCTGCAGCCCCGTGGCCGGCCCCACCGCCACCGGTCGTGTAAACGTGGGTGATGTAGTCGCCAACCGTGGACGTGCGTCGGCCGTGGCCACCTGCGCCGGAACCCTGCTCGCTCGCCTCACCCGCGCCGCTGGCGTCGAGCCAACCGTCCACCGTGATCCGGTGCGCGTCGACTGAGAGAGGCACGCCCGAGGCCACGGTCACGACCGCGCCCGCGGGCACCACGAAATGCCCCACCCCCGTGAAGCTCCCCGACAGGACGTCCCCGTCCGCGACCACGAAATCGCTGCCGCCCCAGTCGGCGCCCACCCAGGTAGCGGCGGGCGCCGGGCTCGCTCCTGCGAACATGAGGACGAACAGCGCAGAAGAGAACGCCATGTTGTCTCCGAATCGGGGGGAAGGGAGGATGAACCGCTCCATCAGGCTCGACTCTACACCCAGACCCACCAGAATTGTGGCACGGTGGGTCGGAGAGGATGTCCCGTGCGAAGGGGATCGAGCAACCGGCGGCGCCGAGGCCCTGCCCTACCGGGCCAGGTCAGGGGACGGCGTGTGCCACGACCTGCTCGTCGTCCTCCACCAACACCCCGAGCGCCTCGAGCACCTCGGGCCGGAAGCGCCGGAACACCGCGATCGCCTCGATGCGATCGGCGTCCTCGGGCAGCCCCACCCGCGCTGTCCGCGTCTCGCCGGCCTGCAGTGCCTCCCCCTCGAACCCGTCGGCATCGGTGGGCAGCGCGACCGGCACGCCGTCCGCCACGGGCACGGGCACGAGCGTCAGCACGCGCTCCGCCACGCCGTCGACCACGAGGTCCACCCGCAGGTCGCGCAGGAAGGCCGCCCCCGTCGGGATCGCGTGCCCGGCCCCCACGTTCGACACCGTGACCACCGCGTCCCCGCCCTCCCGCCGGACGGTCAGCGCGAGCGCGTCCTCCCAGCGCGGGCGGAGGTCGTGGTCGCCGTCGGGCAGGTGGCAGTCCGCGCACCCCTCCACCCTCCCGGACACCGCGTGCTCGCTCCCCGTCCGCTCGTCCAACAGGCGGGGTCCGGTCACCTCGTGGCAGGTCGCGCACAGGGACGACGACAGGAGGAACCCTCGCGGCTCCACGCCGTGCGGCGCGTCCACCACGCCCCTCGCCCCGATGGGACCACGCTCGTCCACGATCAGTGCGCCATCCGCCTCGCCAAGGTTCCCGATCGCGCCGTGGCAGGCCACGCAGCCCACGTCCGGCTCGTCCGCCCACCCGGGCGCGTGGCAGGCCACGCAGCGACGCTCCGCACCCTCGCCCCAGGCCTCGCGGACCTCCGGGAGCCAGGCCGCCAGCACCTCGCCGTCCACGCCCCGCGCGTGCCCCGTGCGCTGCCAGGCCTCGAGCTCCGCCGGGTGGCAGCCGCCGCAGGTCTCCGAGCTCCGGTCCTCGGCGACGCCGCAGGCCAGGGCGAGCCAGGCGATCACGACGACGACCGGCCGAAGTGCAGCGACAGCCCCACGTCGACCTGGCCCACCGCGAACGGCACCAGCTCGTTGCCGACCGTTCCCGACCAGCCGGCGATCGCGCGATCGTGGCCCACCCAGCCGACCGCCTTGCCGATCGCGAAGGCGGAGAGCTGGTCGGCGAGGGCGAGCTCCGCGCCCAGGCCGGCGTGGATCCCGAACAGCACGTCGGACGCCCCCGGCGCCTCCGGGTCGGTGGCGATCAGGAAGCTCCCGACGGCGCAGGTCCCGAGCAGCGGCCGCAATCGCACGTTCTGCGACACCGCGATCGGGATGTAGGCGTCGAAGCCGATCGGGTGGTCGTGGCGGAAGCCCGACGGCGTCTCCACCATCAGGTGCTCGGCGAACAGGTCGACCCCGAGGTGGTCGAACGGCTCGAGCCGCAGATGGCCCCCCACGCCGGCGGCCCCGTAGGACCCCTCCCAGCCGAGCGCGTAGCCGCCGACGGCGACCGGTTGATCGAACGGATCCGCCGCGTGGGCGGTGAGCGAGACGAGCGCGAGCAGCACGAGGACCTCCCGTGGACCCCAGGACACCAGTGGGCCCGACAGGCGTCACCAGGTCCCCAAAATGCCACCTCGGTGATTCGACGCCCCCAAGCTACCGGTTCCCGCTCCTGTGGTAGCCTGCTTCGCCCGTGACCGACGACGAGCTCTACGCCCAGGACGACTACCGCGCCGTGATCCGGATCTGGCTCGGCGAGGGCCACTCCCACGCCGAGCTGGCTCGGAAGGCTCGTGTGTCGCGGTCCATGGTCTCGATGGTGGTCGCCGAGGAGCGCGATCTGCCCCTGTCGCAGGCGCGCGCATGGGGTGCGGCCATGGAGCTCTCGGGAGAGGACGTGATCCACTTCGAGGCGCTCGTGCGCTCCGAGGCGGGGGAGTCCCTCGCGCTGCGCCGCGCCGCCCGCAAGCAGGTCGCTGCCGCCCGCGCCTACCGCGAGGCTCGTCGCTTCACCGAGACGGAAGCCCACCTGCTGTCGATGTGGTACGTCCCGGTCCTGCTCGAGCTGGCCCAGGTCGGCGCCTTGACCGACGCGGCGAGCGCTTCCCAGCTCCTCTGGCCGCGGGTACCGGTCGAGGAGGTCCAGGCCGCACTCGACGAGCTCAGGTCCCGCAGCATCCTGACCTTCGACGACCAGGGGAGGGCAAGGCTCGACCAGCCGCTGGTGACCGAGCGGGACGTGGGGCCAGCGGTGGCGGACGCGGTCCGGGCCTACCACGACGCCCAGCTCGAGCACGGCCGCCGCGCGCTGCGCGAGTGGTCACACGACGTCCGTCACGTCGGCTCGGTGGTCATGGCGGTGCCCGAGGACCGGGTGGGTGACCTGATCGCACAGATCCATCGGCTCCACCTGGACCTCATCCCTCCCGCGACCACCGGATCGGAGCCCGTGCGCCTCGTCCAGGTCTCGGTCCAGGTGTTCCCCAGGACCCACGAGCCCGTTCACCCGCGGAGGACGTGATGCAGCTCGAGCTGCGTCTGCCCGGAGGCGCGTGGCAGCTCGTCGACACCGCCCCCGGCGAGGTGGTCGTCGGCCGAGGCCCCGACTGTGGGGTTCGCATCCCCGCCGAGGTCCACCAGGTCTCCACCCGCCACATGGTGGTGCTGCCCGACGGGCGCCTGCGCGACCTCGACAGCAAGAACGGCACGACCCTGAACGGCGTGCGGCTCCGGGGCGAAGCGGTCGCGGAGCCCGGCGCGCTCGTCGTCCTCGGAGGCGCCGTGGAGCTCCGCCTCGTCCGGCCCGCCTCCGCGGCGCTGGCAGAACGGGAGAACGCCCTCCTCCGCGCCCTGCTGGACGCCGCCGGAGCACGCGAACCGGGCGCGTTCCTCGAGCGGGTGCTGGGGCTCCTCAAGGACGCCGTCCGCGCCGACCACGGGTACATCGCGCTCGGCGACGGAGCCACGACCCGGCATCCCGCGTGGTGCCGCGCCGTCCCCTCCGACGTGGCCGCGCAGGTCCAGGAGGAGCTCTCCGTCGGGGTCCTCCAAGCCACGCTGGAGCAGGGCGCGCTGGTCACCGACGACCTCCGACGCGACCAACGCTTCCGGACGCGAGAGAGCGTACGCGGCACCAGCGTCGGCGCGGTCCTGTGCGCGTCGATCGGTGGCGTCGGGGTCATCTGGCTGGCGGAGCATCGGACCCGCGGCTTCTTCGACGAGGCGGAGCGGTCGCTGGTGGAGCTGGCGGCGAGGCACCTCGAGCCCGTGGCGACCGCCCTGGTCCGGCACCACGCCGTCGAGGTCCCCGATCGGTCCGAAGCGCTCCGGACCCGGCTCGGAGCGAACGAGCTCGCGGGGAACAGCGCGCAGATGCACCGGATCCTGGAGCGGATCGCGGTGTGCGCGCCCCGACCCGTGCCCGTGCTGATCACCGGACCCACCGGGACCGGGAAGACCCAGCTCGCCGAGCTGATCCATGCGAACTCCGGCCGATCCGGAGGCTTCCATGCGGTCAACTGCGCGACGCTGCCCCCGACGCTGGCGGCGACGGAGCTGTTCGGCGCCATCCGCGGTGCCTACACCGGCCTGCAGGAGGACCGGGAGGGGCTCGTGGAGGTCGCGGACGGCGGCACGCTCTTCCTCGACGAGGTGGGAGAGCTGCCGCTGGAGGTCCAGGCGCACCTCCTGACCTTCCTGGACACCGGCACGTTCTGCCGGGTGGGGGAACGCAAGCCGCGCAGGGTCACCGTCCGGACGGTGGCCGCCACGAACCGCGACCTGCAGGCCATGGTCCACGAGGGCCGGTTTCGCGCGGATCTGCTGTTCCGACTGTCCGGTTTCTCGATCGACGTGCCTTCGCTCGCCGAGCGCCCGTCCGACCTCCCGTCGATCTGCGCCAACCGGATGACGAAGCTGGCCGCGGAGTTCGACCTGCCGTCGGTGACCCTGTCGGCGGCCGCGCTCGACCGGCTGTGCGACCGCGACTGGCCCGGGAACGTGCGCGAGCTCGAGAACGTGCTCCGTACCGCGCTGAGCTGGGCGGCCTACGAGCGGTCCAGCGTGCTGCTGCCGAGGCACTTCGAGCAGGACACGACGCCACCCGAACCGCCGATGCAGACGTTGAGGGAGGCGAGGGACGCCTTCGAGCGCCGCTACGTCCAGCGCGTCCTCGACCGGAGCAGCACCCACGCCGAGGCCGCGGAGCGGCTGGGCATCTCGCGCCAACACCTCTACGACGTCTTCAAGCGGCTGGGGATGTCGGCTCGAGCTGACACGGTGTCCGCCAGGGCAGACAACGACCCGTAGAAAATGACGGTACCACCGTAGCTGCGGGCTGGTCACGGTCCTGCATCGGTCCTCTGCGACCCCCGACGGGTCGTGGAGGTTCCCATGCTCGCGCTCACCCTGCTCGCCACCCCCGCCCAGGCCTTCGTCTACGTGGGCAACCCGCCGCTCACGCTCCAGGTGGTCCGCGACGAGGCCGATCTCACCAGTGGCTCGGTCGACCTGCTCGGCGTCCGGGTCCACAAGTGCGCCGGCGGCTACGACGACTACGAGATCGACGAGGTCGTCGATCCGACCGAGCCGTTCACGGTGACCATCGCCGGGGGCAACCTCTGCGCGGTCACCGTCGGCTGGTCCTCGGATCTGACCGTCACCAACGGCTCCTTCGTGCTGCGGTACGAGTACGCCTACACGACCGTGATGCTGAGCGGCGCCGCGTACGACGAGGAGCCGCTGGTGCCCTTCGTCGTCGACAGCGGCACGTTCTCGGGGTCCAAGCCGGACCTCCGGATCACCATCGACTGAGGGCGGTCACGACCTGTGACCGGGGGGGCGGGTCGACGCAGGCCCGTACCCCCCTACACTCCACCGATCCCGGAGGGACGATGATCCGTGCACGACGGACCTGGCTGTTGGTCGCGACGGCGCTGCTGTCGACAGCGGGCAAGCGGCAGAAGGCGACGGAGCTGGCGACGCCCTTCGCCCCACCCACGCCGAACAGCGAATACCACCTGCGAACCACGCTGGACGCGGACCCCAGCGCGTTGATGGGGCGCTTCGTCCCCGACGGCGCCGAGCCCGACGACGGCGCGGCCCTGTCGACGGCCTGCTCGAAGTTCGTGACCACCAGGCAGGTGGCGGCGGGCGGCACCTACGACGTGATCATGCAGGCGGGCTCCTCAGCGGCGGCCTCGTTCGGGTTCCCTCCCCTGCTCGGGGCCCAGGCCGGGACGCGGGGGGAGCAGGTGGTCCGGGTCCGGTACCACCTCACCAGCAAGCTGCAGTACGAGGTCGAGAAGCCCGACGAGTGGATGAAGTGCTGCGCCTCGGGGCCGAACCTGTGCAGCTCGCGCTTCGTGTCCGAGTTCGTGGCTGGTGACGGCGAGGTGTTCTACGCGAGCGGGCGCGCCAGCGGCGTGGGCGGCGCCGGCATCGTGGAGGGCCTCCCCGTCGGGGCCGAGGTCAAGGACGGCTACGTCTGGCAGCAGGCGACCTCGCTCGACGGCATGTACTTCGCGTTCAAGACCGCCGAGATGCCCAAGCCGGAGAGCTTCCCGAGCGGCGACTGCACCGAGGTGAGCTGGGACGACGTGACCCCCCTGAGCCCCGACGGGAAGTACTTCGTGGGGGTGTCGCTCCGAGCCGACAGCGAGCAGGACGCGCGGACGGGCGCCCGCGCGAACATGCGCCAGCTGGTCGCCGAGCAGTGCCACGGGGTGGACATCCAGTGCGGCGGCGGCTCGTCGCGACAGGAGACCTCGGAGCACGGCACCTCCGAGACGTGGACCAACTCGGACCTCACGTGCGAGCTGTCGGTCGGCGGCCAGGTGAAGTCCGTCGAGGCGCGCGCCACGTGCTACGACCACCAGGACACGCCGATGGGGCACGCCGCCTGGCTGGTCAAGGCGCTGTACTTCCTGCCGGGCGGCTGTCCGGCCATGTAGGTGGGGATGCTCGGGAGCGTCGTCGCGGGCCGCTGGCGGATCGTCCGCTTCCTCGGACGGGGAGGCCAGGCCGAGGTGTGGGAGGTCGAGAACGAGGTGACGGGGGGTCGTCGCGCCCTCAAGATCCTCCACGGGTTGGACGCCAAGGCAAGGCAGCGCCTGCTCCGGGAAGCGCGCTCGCAGGCGAAGCTCGAGGACCACCCCAACATCCTGCGCATCGACGAGTGGTTGGAGTTCGCAGCCGGCCCGGACGACGTACGGGTCGCGCTGCTGATGGAGCGCGCGGAGGGCTCGCTGGCGGCGCGCTCCGATCTGCCGCGAGAGGAGCTGCTCCGCCTGTTTCGCGAGGCGGCCGTGGGAGTGGCGGCGATCCACGCGCAGGGCCTGATCCACCGCGACCTCAAGGCCGAGAACGTGATGCTCGTGACCGGGGTCGACGGCCGGCTGCACGCCAAGGTCGCGGACTTCGGGCTGGCGCGCATGATGGACGGCTCGGACCGGCTCACGAAGCACGGCGCGATGGTCGGGACGCCCGCGTTCATGGCGCCCGAGGCGATGGCCGGTCGACCCGGGCAGCCCGCCGACCTCTATGCGCTGGGGGTGATGCTCTACGAGATCTGCACGGGCCGCCTGCCCTACGAGCCGCCCGCGGAGGGGTGGAACGCCGAGTCGCTGGCGAACGCGTTGCGGGAGCGACGGTCGGGGTCGCACCCTCCGGTCCGCTCGCTCGCGCCCGACCTCGATCCAATGCTCGCGTCCACCATCGAGGCCTGCCTGTCGCCGGATCCCGAGCGCCGTCCCACCGACGTGGGCGCCCTGTTGGCCTCGCTCGACGGTCCGGGGCCCACCGAGTCGCTCGTGGCCAGCTCGGGATCGACGGTGTCCTTCGACGAGACCCCGGCCGTCTCCGCGCCCCCCGAGGCGCCACCGGCCCGTCGCACCGGGACTTCGTGGCTGGCGGTGATCGGGGTGCCCGCCGCGCTGCTGCTGACCGCGGGCGGTGCGGGTGCGCTCGCGCTGGTGGGCGTGCTCGTCGGTGCCTGGGTGCGCGGCGAGCCCACCGAGGCGGCAGCACCGGAGCCCGAGCCCGTCCCCGACGCGACCGAGCCCGAGCCCATGCCCGAGACACCAGAGCCCCAGCCGGTCGCGGAGCCCGAACCCGCGCCGACACCCGCGCCGGCGCCGGACCCCGTGCCCCGACCACCGCCCGCGCCCACGGGTCCCGGGGTCGTGCGCATCCTCTACGAGGATCCGAAGGGGCAGAAGCCCAAGCTGTGCGCGGCGGGGAGCACGGTCCCGGGCGGGCGGGAGATCGAGCGGGGGCTCGAGTGGACGGTCGGCGACGGGTCGTACACCGCGTGCCTGGTGGGGGTGCCCAAGTCGGACCCGTTCACGGTCGGTCCGGGCGCCCGGATCAGCCTGGTCTGCGCCAGATCGGAGGCGGGCAAGGCGCTGTGGTGCCGGCCGGCGAGCTGAGCGCCGTCACCGCGAGCGGGCGGCCAGCGCGAGACCACCCGCGACCGACCAGTCCTCCAGCCCGAGACCAGCGCGGACGACCCCGTGCAGGGTGAACCTGCCGCCGCGCGTCGCCGCCAGCGCCAGGTCCACTCCGGCGTGACCAACGAGCCGCGAATCGACGCCGAGCCACAGGTCGTGCGTCCTGTCACCGTCGTCGATCCGCACACCCAGCTGACCGATCGGCGCCCACTCGCGGAGATCGGTCTGTACGGAAACTCCCACGAAGGCCCAGCGCCATCCGCCGTGGAGATCCGCCCACCCCGACGCACGCCAGACGCCGCCTGCATCGCGGGAGGTCCCAGGTCCACCACCGGCCCTGGCTGCGAGGCTCCAGGGTGAGGGTGGCTTTCGGCCGGTGGGCTTCACGATCGGCGGCGGCGGATCCGGGCCCTCGACGTCGGGCTCGGCGTGGCGCGTCTCGGCGCGGGGGAGCCCGACCCGACCGCTCGCCAACAAGCGGGGCACGGCGACCCAGAAGTCCTCCGCCTCGCAGACACGCTCCGTGACCGCGAGGTCCACCGCCGCGTCGATCAAGACGATGGACCACGGATGCTCGAGCTCTGCCGCGAGCTCGCGCCACAGCCCGAGGACATCCTCGTCGGCCCCCCAGGCCCGACCCAGGAGCAAGCCCTGCAGAGCGTCCAGATCGCGCCCGTCGCGCACCATGTCCGGCTCGAGTCCCTCCCAGGAGACCAGCACGTCGGGACGCGGGCACGCGGCGTAGTACCGCCTCACCGTGGGGTCCTCACCCCCACCCCAGGCGGCGGCGGCCCAGCCGACGATCACGGCGCGACCTCGTAGGTGTAGGTCCGGTGAGGGGAGAGCATGGGGTGGAAGAGCCACTCGTCGAGCGGAGGTGCCGCGTCGAGCCGCTCCAGGCCCTCGCGAGCCTCCCGCGCGACGGGCAGACCGGCCTCCCGCGCGAGGGTCGACGCCGCGGTCCAAGCCTCGATCGCGTCCGAACGCACCACGTACACACGGTCGTCGCGATCGCGGAAGAAGAACCCACGTTGCCGCTCGTCCAGCCGCTCGGGCGGGGTCGAACCCTCCAGGAGCTGGGCGAAACGCTCCATCGCCTGCCCGAAGACGATGCGTGCCCGGATCCGCGTCGACGTGGAGCCAGCGGCCTCCACCGCGGCCAGCGCCTCCTGACAGGGGCGCCGCAGGGCCACCCAGGCGACCCCGGCGTCCCCGTGGGCCGGCGTGCTGCGGTCGAGCGTCTCTCGCAGCGCCACCAGCACGGTCAACTGCATCTCCGCAGCCATCTCGGAAGCCAGATCCTCGGGGACCGCGGGCTCCCGTGCCATCTTCTCCGCGCCCGCGACCCAGCTCCGAAGCCGGGCCACGTCGCCGTTGGCAGCCAACGCGCGACCGCCGCCCACCCAGGCCTTCGCGCGGACCTGGGGCGACGCTCCAGGCTCGACCACGAGGCGGGACCACCACCGGAACGCGTCCTCGGGCCGGTCGGCGTCCGCGCACGCGCCCGCGACAGCCGCCAGCAACTCGATCCGACGCTCCGACGAGGCGCGCCGCCCGAGGGCCTGACCCGCCAGCGACAGCCCCCGATCCAGGTCGCCAGCTCGCAGGCGCTCCAGCGCGGCAGACGCCAACGCGTCGCCGGCGCGCGGATCGTCCGGGCGGGCCGCTGCCCAGACTTCGTAGTGTTCCGCTGCCTCACGGAAGGTCGCGGCGTCCGACGGCGCCTCGAGCCCCACTGCCACCAACCCGTCGGCGAGCAGGAGGCGGTTGCGAACGCCGCGCTCCGTGGCGGGCTCCACCTCCACCAGCCGTCGGCGCGCCGCCACCGCCGAGCCCCGGTCCCCGACCCGGTCCCACGCCACCGCCGCGTCGTTGAGCGCAGCACCCGCGTCCTCCAGATCCCGCCAGTGCAGCCACCACTGGTAGAGCAGCAGGGCGTAGAGCTCGTCGTCCCCCGTGGCCGCCCTGCGGGCCTCCAGGTTCCGGCGCTGCGCGATCGCGAACTGCTCGGAGAGCTCGCGGCGGACCTCGGGTGACCACTCAGCGCGACGCGAGAGCTGGCGGGCACGACGCTGGTACTCCTCCCACCGCCCGAGCGTCGCGAGCTGCGCCAGTCCCTGCCGCGCGGCCTCCTCCGCGATCGCCGGCGAAGGCTCGGCCGCGAGCACCGCGAACCAGCGGCGCGCGGCGTCCTCGGCCTGCCCGCGGGCGGTCTGGACGCGGGCGGTCTCCACGAGGAGCTCCAGGGCGTGCGCGTCGGCGGTACCGAACCAGGCGACGTAGCGGTCGGCCGCGGCGAGCTGGGCTCGGCACGCCACCACCGGATCCCGTCCGGCGCGGACCGCTCGGTCGCAGAGCTCGTTGGCCACGACGGCGGCCTCGCGAGCGGCGGCGCGCAGCTCCTCCGTCGGCTCGAGCTCCCGGTACGCGGCGATGGCGTCGTCGTAGGCCGTCAGCGATCGCTCCAGCTGGCCCGCGTGCCACGCGGCGTCGCCGAGCTTGGCCAGCGTCGTCAGCGAGCGATCCTCGGGCACCGCCTCCAGCCAGACCTGGTAGAGGTCGGCCACGCCCGAGTAGACGCTCTCCGCATCGTGCCCGCCCTCACGGAGCAGGTCCGCGCGCCGGTGCCAGCCCAGCGCCGCCGACCGGACCACCTGGCCCGCCTGACGTCGCGCAGCCCCCAGCTGCTCGGGTCGATCGCGTCGCGCCTCCGCCCAGACGTTCGGCGGTCGCGGGACCGCGAGCAGCCACCGGGAGGCCTGCAGGGTCACCGCCACCGCCTCGGCGGGGTTCGCCGCGTCGAGCACCACCGTCCCCTGGACCAGCGCCGCGAGCCAGTCGGGGACCCGGTCGTCCGTGGGGTCCTGGTTGACCAGCAGCTCGGACACCATCACGGCCTCCTCGGGCTCGCCCCGCTCCATGGCGAACGTGGCCAGGTCCTCGATCAGCGTGATCTGTGCCGCGGGCTCCTCGAGGTGGAAGCGCACCCACTTCACGGCCTCCAGCGTCCCCCGCGTCTCCGCCATCCACCGCACCAGCAGCTGGCGCTCGAGCTGCATGGGGAACGCACCCGTCGCCCGCTCACCCCGTCGGAGCCCCTCCTGGATCGTCCGGTCGAGGGTCTCGATCGCGCGATCCCGCTCGTCGAGCGACCACCACGCCTGCGCGAGCCGGAAGCGCGAGGTGAGTCCGCCGCTCGCCGGGTCGTCCCACGGGAGGCTCGTGGCCTTGAGGTACTCGAGGAGCGCCGGTCGCAGCTCGCCGGTGGTGTGGAGCAGGTCGCCCAGCAACAGATGCGCGTCCCGAGCCTCGGGCGAGGCCGGGGCCTGGGCGATGAGTCGACGCAGGGCCCCGATGGCGACCGCGTCGTCGCCGGAGGCCTGCCCCAGATCGGCCACGCACCACAGCGCCTCGGGCGCTCGCCCCGGCTGGTCCGCGAGCCCGAGCCACAGGTCCATGGCCCTGCGTCGCAGCGCGTCGGCTTGCGGTCGGACGCGGTCCAGGTCGTCCGCCGTGCCCTCCACCAGGTTGGCCTGCGCGCCATAGTTCATCGCGAGCCGCCGTTGGAGCTCGGTCCGCGCGGCGGCATCGAGCGACGGCGACGCGAGACGCTGCTCGGCGTTGGCGATGCTGTCCCGGAGCACCGTGAGGTCCGTGTCCATCCCGCACGACGCGGCGATGGCGGAGCCCGCGAGCCACCCGATCACCACGGGTAGTTGCTCCACCCCGATGCGCCGTCACCATACGCACCGGGATCGATCACGTCACCCAGATTCTCGATGCCGTGCCTCCACGCCTTGCAGGAAAACTGTTCCCCCTGGCGCTCACGCACATTGAACGCGTCCCAGTTGTGGTTCGGAAGGCCAAAGACCTGGTCCCGATCGAACCACAGATCATCGTCATATGGAGGTCCCAAGTCTGCATCAGGAAACACATCAACAATCCCATTGACCCCCTGACAATCCGATGGCACCCCATTGCCGCTGGTACAACCCCCACCGTTGGGGCACCACATGTTCGTACTGGAGTACGACGCCGTTTCCCAGTTGCATCGCGCCCACCCATCGAGACACTGCCAGGAACCGCCTTCACCCTGGGTCGCTCCACAGTCACCATCGCCCCACTTCCACTGGCTCGAGGCATCGAACAGGTTGCAGTAGACCCTGTGCCCTCCGAGATTGGCCAGGTAAGCCATGCTTACCTCGCCCGCTGGGTTTGGCGTATCCGTGTCGTGCATCTCTGCGACGACATTCCCCGCCACACGTGCGTCTGTCGCGTTCGAGAAGATGGCATAGTTGGCTTGGCTGTCGTAGAACGTCACATGATGGATGCGCTCGTTCGATACGGCGTCCAAAGCGACCACCGCTCCCAGGTCCTGAAAGTTGCACTCCAACCGGTTCGCATCCTCCGCCGCTGCACCGTTGAGCTGGCCGAAGTCCGGGTCCCTGGTTCCATTGAAGACGACATGATGCAGGTCGACCAATCCAGCGGACTCCACCACGACAGCACTACCGAGCGTATCCTCGAACTCGGAGAACTGAATCGAGAGGTTGTCGCCGGATGCCATGTGCAGTGCGCCCGCCTGCCACCAGGATGATGCGCTCAAGGTACAGGTCGATGGAACCGGAATTTCGACAGGTGCCGCGCGGTTGTCCAGGAACCGACTCTGTTCGATCACGAGACTCGACACCGATGCGAAGATGGCGCCCCCTCCCGGCGCACCGTTTCCTTCGAACGAGATCTGATGCAGCCCCTGGTCTTTCGTGAGATCCGTGTGGTCGAGGTACAGCGCACCCCCTTCCGCGCCCGCGCCGAAACTTCGTATGAAGGCACCAGGCCGAACGCCGAACAGCTCCATCTGGTTCACGTAGGTGGCCGCCACGGCCCCTCCACGTGCGGGTAGCGCGAACGAGCCACGGCCGGGACCCAGCAACGAACTCACGCCGAGCCCGAGCTCGGCCAATCCCGACGCGAAGACGACGCCTCCGGCGCCCGCAGCGTGGTCGGGTTCACTGGGCAGCTGACCGAGCTGGTCGAGAAGAGGCTGCTGGGTGTCGACAGGAAGGACGCCGACACCACCGGCCATCTCATCGATCCGGATGGAACCTCCTCCCGTCAAGAACATCCCACCGCCACGCGCGCCGGCGTCGTTACCATTGAGCTCGGCAAGCCGGATGTGCTGCGGAGCGTCACTAGCCTGGACGGCCACGTAGGCTCCACCACCATCACCGGTGGAGGCCCGGTTGCCGGTCGCGAGCAACCTCTCCAGAAGGAGCGTGTCGGCGAGGATGAAGGCGCCACCGCCGTCAGTTGCGCCATTGTCGTGCAGGTACAGCTCGCACCCGCCCGTCGGGCAAACATCCAATACGTCGGCCAGCAACCCGCCACCGCGACCGTCAGCTTCGTTGTGGAGGAAACCAACTCCGTCCATCTCGACCAGGGTCTCCAGGGGACCCAGATAGGCGCCGCCGCCGTCACCCGTGACGCGACACCCCTGAACCACCACACCGGTCATCGTGAGCTGACCACTTCCCGCCACGGCGATGCCGCCGCCGTCCCTTGCGACAGCGGGACCGTCCCCACAATCCACCTTGGTCGAGACAGCGAGGTTGCCGGTGAACGTGGCAGCCAGGGTTCCACCGCGACCGTTGTTCGAAGTGTTGGCGTCGATGGGATCGCCCGTTCCACCAGCGATGTCCACCTCGCTGGTCGGAGCGCCCGCCCTCTGGTCGGAGACGAGGTAGAGCGCGCCACCGTCACCGGTGGTCGCGTGGTTTCCCCTCGCTACCAGACCCTTCACCGACGTGAGCTCGGTCGTCACGACGTAGCCGCCTCCACCCGTCGGCGCGTCGTTTTCAGTCAGCTGAACCAGCTGCCCGTCCGTCGTCTGGACCTTCGCCGCCACCAGGTCCAGCGCGCCCCCGCGGGCGCCGGCGTGGTTCGCCTGGAGATCGAGCGCACCGAGGCGAACACTTCCCCCCGTCACGTTCTCGATGGTGCCCATGGTCGCCGAGACCGCCCCGCCACCCTCGGACGCGCTGTTGTTCGCCAACGGGCACACCGCGGATTCGCACAACCGCAGCTCCCCGCCACCCTGCACGACCAACGCACCTCCACTGCCCGCGTCCGCATGGTTCCGTCGGGCTTCCAGCCCTTCGATCGATACCACTGAGGCGCCCGAGGTGGTGGGGAGGAGGGTGATGGCCATGGCGCCACCCGATGTGCCGGCAACGCTGTCGGTCAGCACAAGGTCGCGCGCGGTGATGGTGGACCCCGCCAGGTCCAGGACACCACCAGCACCCACAGCGGTATTTCCCTCTTCATTCGTGTCGATGCCCTCCATCACGACGCTCGAGGTACCAATCACCTGGAACAGTCCTCCGTCCTGTCCCGCGTGGTTGGCAGACCCGACGACGCTGGCGATGTTCACCGTGTCGCCGGTCACCGTCGCCCCACCGCCACCACCTCTGGTGGCGTAATTGAGACGGAAGGACCCAGAAAGGTCAACCGAGGTCCCAGCCAGTAGAGAAGCACCGCCGCCATCGAATTGAGCCGTGTTGTTCTCCCAACTACCCCCTACCGTCAGGTCGGAGTTCACGACCACACGCAGGCCACCACCACTGGCACCCGAGACGTTGTCCTGGAACGCGGCGACCACATTGGCCGATCCCCCCACGATCATGGCACCACCGCCGTCTACACCAGCGCCGTTCAGCCGGAAGCTCGTGCCGTCACCAATCGTGGCTGAGGGCGTGTTGCAGGAGAGCCCTCCACCGGACCCCACCGCGGTGTTTCCCGAGAAGCCGACCCGGATCGCCCGGAGACCAGGACCGAAGACGTAGCCCCCTCCACCATCACCCCCCAGCGCGTGGTTGGTCGAAACGATCAACCCATCCAGCGTGGTGTCGCCGATGAGGTGGAAGCCGCCACCGGATCCTGCAGCCCAGTTCTCGTCCAACGTCAGGCCGGTCAAGTAGACCTCGTTGGCTGAGACGCGTAGCCCGCCACCGTCGGAGGTCGAGTGGTTCACCCACGCGCCTCCACCCGTCATCGTCACCGAGGGCGCGGTGAGGTTCGCTCCTCCACCTGCGTCGCCCTCGTTGTCCTCGAGCACGACGTCGGTGAGCGTGATGGGACCGTCCGCGGAGACGGTGAGCCCGCCGGCACCCAGCCCGCCGACATTGCCCGAGAAGACCGACGAGGACAGGTCGAGCGGCCCCTCGAGGTAGGCCACCAGCGCTCCCCCGTCGACCGCGTCGATGTCGTCGAACGTCAGGTCCGACAGGGTCGCCGCGCCCCCCTCGATCCACAGGCCACCCTCGCGGCCCACGCCTCCTTCGAACGTGACCCCGGTGACGACAACGCTGTCGTCCGCCTCCTGGGACACCCTCAGGAAGCGATCGCCGTCGCCCTGCAGGACCACTCCGGCCGCACGACCCTCGAGCGTGAACGGCCCCGGTGCACCGCCGAAGGGTGCGTCGACCACCAGCGACTCGGCATAGGTCCCGGGCTCGACGGTGATCACACGGCAGACGGGATCCACCGCCATCTGCGCCAGAGCGTCGCCAACCCGCGCGTACGGCGCCTCCTCGGTACCGTTCGCGGCATCGTCACACACCGTCGCCACGGGATCGCACAGCGCGTCCGCGCCGGTGGCCTCGTCCACCACCAGCACCCGCAGGTTGCCGCGGCGCTCGAAGCCGTCGTACCCGTCGCCGTCACAGTCCTGGTCGCGCTCGTCGCAGAGCTCGGCCGCGCCGACGTGCACCCCGATCCTCCCGTCGTCGCAGTCGCTGACGGGCGTGTCCCTCACGGGCTCGAACCAGGGTTGCGCGGGATCGTCGATCGCGTCCACCAGCTCGTCGACGAGCTCACGCGCCGTGCGGCCGGTCAACTCGTTGACGATGGCTCCACACACCGCCTCGCAATCTCCCCAGCCGGACGCCGCCTGCCCATCACTGTCCACATCCACGAGCGGGCCTTCCGAACAGTCGTCGTCGAACCCGTCGTAGGCGCGCAGCGCGCAGGTGCAGGCACCGTACGACGTCGTCTCGGCTTCGTTCACGTCGGGGTGGATGTCCTCGTAGCAGTCGTTGCAGTCCCCTCCGACGCCCGCGAACCCGTCGCCGTCGTAGTCCGGCACGTCGACCTCGCCGTCGCAGTCGTTGTCGATGCCGTCCGACGCCCAGGCCGGCGGGAGGAGCTCGTGGCGGGCGAACACGCCCTTCTCGCTGCTGATGAGATCTCGCCAGCTACATGAGCTCTCGTCCAGCTGCAGCTCGCCCTGGTCCAACCCCTCCTGGTCCTGCAGCGAGAGCTCCCACGGCAGGGGGTTCCCCAAGTCGTCCAGCTCAGCGCCCACGTCGGTGTTCGGGTGACCCAGCGGGTGCACCAGCGCGCCGTCTCGTGCGGGAGCGTCGTTGCAGTCACCGTAGTGCCAGGCCTCGACGTGCGCGGCGTAGGTCCCGAGCTCGGGCGCGGCTCGCTCCGCGCAGTATCCGTCCCAGAACCCGCCCAGCTCCCCCAGCAGGAGGAACGGCGGACCTCCTGCGTCCTCGCCGAGGCAGCGCTCGTCCCACCACCCGTCGCAGTCCAGGTCGCCCGCGACCGTCGGGTCGGTCGGGTCGCAGTCGAACGCGTCGGGGACCCCGTCGCCGTCGAGGTCGGCGAGGCGGTCGGAGACCAGGTGCTCCTCGCTCGAGCAGGACCCGAGCAGGGCCAGGGAGGCGATGACCAGAGCCCTCACAGCGACCACCTCCCGAGATCCACCGCGACGGTGGCCTCGAACGACGTGTACGGCCGAACGTCCCAGGCGGTCGGATCCGAGCCACCGACGCCGACGATGCGCACGAAGTCCCGCAGCACGCCGGCACCGAACTCGAGGTCGGGACCCGGCCGCACTACCGCCAGGCCCACCCCACCCCACATCGTCCACGGCGTGTCGTCGTCCTTCGGGAGGTTCGACGAGGGGAAGGTCTCGACCGCGCTCGCCGACACCCGCAGGACGCCGAGGCCACCCGTCGCGGTGCCGAGGTAGCTGCGGCTCCCGAGGTAGCCCGACAGGCCGGCACCCAGCAGCCCCCGGGCCAGCAGCAGGTTCGCGGGTTCGCCCGAGACCTGGGCGCGCGGCGTGAACCCGAGCTGCTCCCGAGCCTCGACGTGGAGCGGACCGAGCAGGTGGAGCCTCTCCGTCGCGCCCGCGGAGACGACGTTCCACCGCTCCACGCCGCGCTCGCGGAGCCAGGCGACGAGCTCCGCCTCCCCCTCGGGGGCCGCGGCCACGTCCGCCTCCTCGATCCGACCGTAGGCAGCGACGCTCTGGTACCCCAGTCCGACGGACACCGACGCCATCCGGCCCACCCGGCGGCTGCCGTAGGGGAGGTGGTGACGGGAGAACAACCCTTCCTCGGCCTGGGTTCGCTCGAGGTACCGCGCGAGGCGCTCCGGCTCGCCCGACAGCGGGCGCGGATCGTCGCCCAATCCGGACAGCACGCGGGCGTCGGTGATGGGCGACCAGTCCTCGCGGACGAGCGCCGTCGGGTCCCACGCGGGGAGGTACACGAGGTCGAGCTGGGGAGGCTCGTCACCGAGCGGGAGGACGAGCTTGCGCCGCCCTGCGCCCGCCGCGTTGACCTCGGCGATGGCGCGCCCCTCCCCGTCCGCGAAGAGCAGCCGCGCGGCGGCGTCCGCGGGGACGTCCACCGTGAGCGCGTGGCGCGCCTGACGCGTGTCGAGCAACACCCGGTCCGGGTGGGCACCCGGAGCTTCGGGTCGGCCGGTGAACTGGCCCGAGCGCTCCGTGTGGAGCCAGAAGAAGTCCGCCATCTCGGCGAACGTGATGCGGCCGTCCCGATCCTGATCGGCGGCTCCCGAGAGGCCGGACAACATCACGTGGGTCAGGATGCCCGACTGGAGGTCCGGCTCCTCGAGCAGCGTGTTCACCGACTTGAACACGGCGATGCCCGGCTGCCCGCGCACGACGTGGGGCAGGTCGCGCGCCGGCTCCACCATCACGGCCCCGGTCGACGGGTCCATCCCGGTGCCGAAGCAGGCGTCGAGAACCACCACCACGAGGTCCGCATTCATCCCGCGGAGCGCCTCTGTGAACGTCGACGCGGGAAGGACGGCATCCTCGAGCATCAGGCCGGCCGCCGAGCCGTGTCCGGAGAAGAAGACGAACACCACGTCCTCCGCACGGCCGACACGGTGCGTCTCCTCCGACCACACATCGACGTCCACCGTGCAGTCCGAGCGCGTCGCGCCGCGCAGCCGCGCGATCCGACACCCCGTCTGTGCGAGTGCCTCGAGCACGCCCTCGCGCGTCGGCGCAGACCGCTCGACGCCGCTGTCGGGCGCGGTGTCGGCGTCCGGGATCAGCGTGGTGATCAGTCCGGGGCTCGCGTACGACAGCGCGAACCGCTCGAAGCGCAGCGCGTCACCTCGCGTGTGCAGCAGTCGCGTGGCGCTCGCGTCGGCGGTCGCGTACGCCTCGGTGGTCTCGCGCACGACGCGCACCGCCTTCGCAGAAGAGCCCGGGTTCGCCGAGGCGACCGCGCTCCCCAGGTCCGGAGGCACGTCGTCGTGGGCGATGATCACCGCGTGGACCCGGATGGACGAGGCCCACGCGCTCAGGGTCAGGCCGAGCCACGCGATCATCGGTGGTCCAGGACGAGCGTGTGGACGGCGCCGCCCACGCCGGTCACCTGCTCGGACAGGTCGCCGAACCAGTCCACACCGCGCGCGGTCACGGACAGCACGGCGGGCGCGTCGTCCGCCACCACCCGGACCGCCTTGGTGCGGTAGCGGTCGATGAGGGAGACCGCCGACTCGCCCTGACCGAGCGGCCACGGCGACGCCAGGACGTGGATCACCTCGGCCTGGCCCGCGGGGTCCGCCATCTCGAAGGTGAACCCCGGCTCGGGGAGGCGCCGCTCCTCGCCCGCCGCCACGTGCAGTCCCCCGCCGGACGCGGGCCACACCTCGGACTCGCCGGCGGAGTTCTCGTACACCACCATCACCCACGCCTCCGCGGCCGGGCGCGCCCAGACCGTGAACCGATCACCGCTGGACACCGCATCCCCCGTCCGCAGCGGGCGACCGTCGGACCGGACCGCGCGGACCTGGAGCGCGACCCCGGCGGGCTTGCCGGAGGCGTCCATCAGCTCCGCCGAGCGCCGGGCGTAGTCCTCCTGGCTGATCCGGAACGCCTCGTAGTCCAGGCAGAGCCGAGTGAGGGAACGCCAGCCCGTGTCGCCGGGCGCACCCTGGAGGTCTGCGCAGCCGTTCACCCAGTGCACCTCCTCCCTGCCCCCCACGGACCCCGCGACGGGCACCGGTCGGACCCGCCCGGCGGCCGTGCAAGGCTCGGGGTCGCCCGTGACGCCGAGCACGTCGTACGGAACGTCCCAGCCCGCGACCAGGCTTCCGCCGACCCGCACGCTCACCCGGACCCGATCGGCGCCGTGGACCAGCGACACCTTCGCCCGCTCGCCGGCCGCCCCCTCGCCCGCCGCCAGCCCGTTCTGGAGCTCGGCCACCAGGAGCGGACCCACCTCTGCCGGACCGCACACCCCTCCCTCCCAGGAGGCTTCGACCCGATCGACCCCCCGACGCGCCAGCTGCGCGACGGCCTCCGCAGCGGCGGTATGCGCCGCCTGTGCGTCCTGTTCGAGGGTGGTGACGAAGCTCCTCGGGACCGCCGCCAGGGCACACACGCCCCGCTTCCGGGAGGCCCAGTCTCCCTGGGTCCAGTCGCTGACGCGTCGACCGACGGCGTCGCACCGGACCCCGGACACGCCCGCGCACACCTGACCCAGCAGCCGCTGGCGGGCGTCGTCGCGGGCCAGGCGCCGGGCCTGGTCCTCCGGTCCATGGCCGTAGCCGACCGCGACGAGGTGATCGACGGGCGCACATCCACACCCGCCCACGACGGTCCTCCCGTCGGGACAGGAAGGCGCGGGCGCCGCGGCGACGACCGAGAGGGCCGAGACGACGAGCAGCATGCACCAGACCCTAGTGGAGCCCCCGTGGGGGCGGAACGTCGACCCCGTCACAGTCCGTGACCGCGCTCAGTGGCCGGTGGCGATGTTGATCACCATGGCAGCCTTCGGTCCATCGGCCATCAGCGCCGGCGGGTAGGCCCCGAGCTGCATCGGGGGCACGATGACGAACGTGTTCACCAATCGTCGCTCGCCCGCCAGGCGTGGAACTGACCTGCCGCCACGGGCAGGTTGCACACCGTCAGCGTTCGCTCGAAGTCCTGGCGCGCTTGTTTGCCCCGGACCTGGTAGCGAACACCGTTCACCGTCACCGAGGTCATCCTGGCCGTCACCTCCGGCTGCGGCTGCCATGGACAGTCGGCTGCCAGCGCGGACGACAGCGAGAGCCACTGAACCAGGACGAGCATCGGACCTCCTGGTTCCGGAGCACCTGCCCTGCAGGCTTCCGGGTGGTCACGGGCCGTGACCGCCGAGCCATGGAACGCGAGGCCCGCACCGCCTAGCGTCGGGGTGGAGGTCGCATGCGGAACACGTGGATTCCGGCGCTGCTGGTCCTGGCGCTCCCTCGCGTGGCGGGGGCCTGGGGCTACTGCGGGGCGTTCTCGAGCGACATCGTGTGGGACATCTGCCTGCCGGAGACGGCGGGCGTGTGCGCGTCGAGCTGGAGTACGGCGTTCGAGGCCGACACGGCGCACCTGAACAACGTGCTGGGCCAGAGCCCCTGGTTCCTCAAGCTCACCACCCCAGACGCCTCGTTCGGCCCGGGCGACGGTCGCAACGACGTCGTCTTCACGAACCACGCGACGGCATCGGCGAGCTACGGCCCCGTCAGCGCCAGCGTGATCGCGCAGACCGTGACCTTCTTCCCGAGCGGCGCCTGCGGTCCGAGGTCCGAGGTCGATATGATGTTCTTCGTCGACCACGCCTTCACGCAGACGCGAGAGAACGCCACCACGACCCGCTTCTACTTCGGAGAGGTCGCCTCGCACGAGATCGGGCACGCGGCGACGCTGCAGCACGAAGACACGGTGCTGACGCTGATGAACACGTACGCCCACACCCCGGCGATGCTCGACTACCCCCACCGGGACGAGATCCTGGGGCTGCTCGCGCACCCCGACCTCGCTGGCGCGACGTACACGGACATCGCCGTCCTGCCGTACGACGCGTCACCGTCGGCGGTCTACCTCACGACGCCGCCGGTCCTGTCGTCGCCAGCGACGGTGATCCCCGGACAGCAGGTCGTCGTGGACGACTACCGGGTGGAGAACTGGGGGCCGAACGGCGGTCCGGTGCCCGTCGAGGTCACGTACGTCCTGTCGACCAACGACGTCGGGAGCACCAACGACCAGATCCTCGGCAGCACGACCTGGACATCGGTGACGAACCGCGGGGTGCTCTCGAGCCCTGCCTCCTTGACGATCCCGGAGACGCCGGCCGGGACCTACTACGTGATCGGGGTCAACGACATCGACCAGACGCTGGCGGAGGCGTACACGTCCAACGATCAGGTCGTGTTCGGCACCGTCCAGGTCGGCGCATCGCCCCCGGACCTCGCGCTGCATGCGCTCGTGCCGGACCGGTACGGAGGCCTCCCCGGCGAGCCCTTCGACGTGACGTACACCCGATCGAACGAGGGAGGAACGGCCTCGGGTGCGTACCGGCTGAGCATCCGGTTGTCGACCAACCTGGTGATCACGACGCAGGATCCCGAGGCCTGCTCCGTCCAGGTCGCCAGCCAGGCGGCGTACACCGACCTGGGCCGGGTGTTGACCTGCACGTTCCCGAACATCACCCCCGGCCCGTACTACGTCGGTGCCATCATCGACGTCGACGACCAGGTCGCCGAGTCGGACGAGACCAACAACACCCTCGCCTATCCGATGGACGTGTGGGTCGATGCAGGCCCCCCGGACCTGGTGGTCGGCAGCCTGAGCGCGACCCCGTCCGAAGCCGCCCCCGGCCAGAACGTGTCCTTCTCGTACATCCGGGAGAACCTCGGGTACACGGACGCCGGGGCGTACGATCTGTCCATCCGGTTGTCGGCGAACGCCACCATCACGACCACGGACCCGGAGGTGTGCCGCGTCACGGTGTCCGCGGGGCAGCCGGCCCGCACCTCCCTGCAGCGCTCCGCGCAGTGCACGCTGCCCGATCTGCCGGCCGGCAGCTACCACCTCGGAGCCATCATCGACGTCGACGACGCGGTGGTCGAGGTGGACGAGGCGAACACCACCCTCGCTCCCGATCCCTTCGACGTTCGCCTCCAGCTCCAGAGCGCTGTGCTGAGGGCGGGCCAGGCCGGCTGGCTGCGGGTCACCAATGCGGCTCCGGGCGAGAGCGTGACCTTCGTGCGCGGGAGCGGCGTCGGTAACGGCGTGTGCCCGCCGCAGCTCGGTGGAGCGTGCGCCGACATCCTCGGCCCAACCACGGTCCTCGGCTCGGCGGTCGCCGACGCGACGGGACGCGCGACGCTCACGGGGCTCGTCCCACCCGCCGCCGCTGGCGCTGTGTTGTTCGTCCAGGCCGGCGCACTGCGCGGAGCCGGCGGAACCGATTCCGTCCTGAGCCAGGTCCTGACCACCACCGTCCTCCCGTGAGGTCCCCATGCTGACGCTGTTCGCCACCTGGCCGGCCCTGGCCACCACCACCGTCCCGCTGGACGAGGCCGATCTCGTGGGGTTGTCCGAGCGGGTCCTCCTCGGGACGATCATGGACGTCCGGCCCGAACCCTGGGCCTCCTCGGGCGTCCTCGCCACGAGGATCGAGCTGGACGTCGACGAGGTCTGGAAGGGACCGGACGACCACATGGTCATCTTCTGGCAGGCGGGCTCCGAAGAAGGCGGCGTCTGGGTGGCGGGAGCCGTCCACTACGAGCCCGGGCAGCAGGTCCTGGTGTTCCTGGAGCGCAGCCCGTCGGGCGTGCTGGTGACCGCGGGGCTCGCGCTGGGCGCGTTGTCGGCGGAGGGGGGCAAGCTCGACGAGCTGCCGGTGCCCACCGGTCTGGGGGCCAGCGATCCCGAAGCTCCGCTCGCGCCTGCACTTCCGTTCCGTGGGCTGACCACGAGCCAGGCGCACGCCCGGGTCTGGTCGTTGCGCGACGCCCCCTGGCCCGACACCGTGCCGAGCGACCTCAGCAAGGTCGGGCAGCCCGTCGCCGTCCCGGTGATCCCCTGAGCTACTCGCAGGGCGGAATGGGGTCCAGCGGCACAGGAGGTCCGTCGATGCGTACCCCCACCGCTGCCACCGCCGCGCGCTCCGGATAGCTCTCGGGACCGAGGGGCGCCGCCAGCCGACAGTAGCCCGACCAGCGCTCCATCCGGCCGAACCCGGACCCCGCGGGCACGCCCACCGCCACCACCCGCTCCGGACCCTCCCCCGACCGAACGGCCTCGAACGGCCCGAGCCGAGCGCTCTTCCCGGCCTCGATCACGTCCAGCTCACCCAGCTGCGCCGTAGTGCCATCCGGCCACACCGAGAACAGCCGCACGCGGGCGGGCCGATCGGCGGACACCTCGAACCGCACCTCGGACCCGGCCCGAACCACCCCTCCATGACCCGGGACGGCGAGCGTCAGATCCAACGAGCCCTGGCGTCGGCCGTCGACGAGACCGAGGGCCGCATCGGTGCGCATGGCGGCCAGGTCGAGGACGGACTCGGTGTACAGGTCGTCGGGGACCGGGAAGCCGCCCAGCGCCACCCGCTCCTCCCGACCCACGAGGGTTGCCGTGGCCTGATGCCCATCGGTGCCCGGTGCGATCGTCACACGGAGCTCCCAGGCGCCCGGCCGCGGCTCCGTGCGCCGGACGATCCCGGCCGCCACCAGTCGTCTGTCGAGCTCCGCCACCACGCCGTCGCCGAGCCCGCCGACGCCCGTGCCATCGGGAAGAACGGCCACGAGGTGGATCGGATCCTGGCCGAGGACCGGCCCGGCCGCGTGAGCCACCTGGTCCATTCCGTCGCGCATCCTGGCAGCGTCGTTCTCCAGCGCGTCGAGGAACTCGGCGGGGAGCGCCGCGGTCGCGCAGACCTGCGCCCCCTTGCGGCGCTCCGCCAGGATCTGGCCCTTCCAGTCCTGGATCCAACGCTTGACGGCCGCGCAGCGGCGCTCCCCGAAGTCGGAGCCGTCGGCGCAGAACCGCCCCTCGAGGTCGACCCTGGCCCCGTGGTGGGCGTCGTCGAGCGCGTCCGCAGCCGTCGGTCCGGTTCGGTAGGCGACCGCGACGATCCAGCGATCCCTGTTCGCCACGCAGGGATCGAGGTCGGGAGGGATCGGCGCCGCGATGGCCCACCCGAAGACGACGATCACCAGCGGGTCCCCACCGAGACAGACTGGACGACGGGCACCACCACGCGGCGATCGTCGACCGGAATCTCCGGGTCGTATTGCGGCTTGCGATCGACATAGCCAGTGGCCCGAAGCTCGGTCCCGACGACCAGCCAGGGCCAAGGCAACAAATCGAAGGCGATACCGACCGTCGGACCGAGGTGGACCTCGCGACCATCGTCCTCGAGCACCACGGACGATCCGGGCTTCGTCAGCCGGTAGTTGGCGAGACCCAACGCCTCGAGCCCAGACACGAGGCTGACCCGGACCGCCAGGTCGGCCTCGCGGAGGTGGATGCCGGCATCGTACGGCGTCCACGCCAGCTCGGCGGCCGCCTTCCAGGACATGGCATCGATGGGCTGGGAGAAGGGAGGCGACGGATCGTCCGCCCCGTGGTAGGCCCTGTCGACCAGGATGAACCCCAGACCCTTCAGGCGCTCCTCACGAAAGGGTGAGCCAGAGGCATCCAGGACCAGACGGATCCGGTTGGATGGTACGAGCGCCACGCGACCGCCGTAGAAGCCGCGTGACACGAACGGGTTGTTGCCCTGGAACCCGGTCGATGCCGCGACCTCGACAGCTGGACGGTCCGCCGCCCGGGCCCCGAAGAACCACATCAGAGCCACCATACGAGCTCCGGAGCCACCATCACGTTGTTCTTCATCTCCACCGTCGTGCTGCCCACCACCTCCAGATAGCTGAACCCCTGATAGCGGATCCGCACACCGACCCGCTCTCCCGAAACATCAACAACGACACCGTACACCCCTGCAGGATGCCATTGACGCTCCGTAGCCAGGTAGGTCGGGGACTCGGCCTGAAACAGGATCTCCAGGTCGTCTCGGGTGTGGCAAGCACCAATCCCAAACAGCCAACCGTATGACAAACGCAACGGACCGACATACCCCTGCACTGGCGTGATGCGGATGGCCAACTGGCCGTTGGCGCCCAGTCTCGAGATATCGGGATATACCTGATTATAGGATACGATCTGTTTGGTGATCGCCCTGTAGTCCAGCTCACCGAGATCGGGGAACCAACCTGCACGCAGCTCGAAACTCGCGGCACGGGTCGTTGCCAGCTCGACGTTCGCAGCCATGCCGTACCGCTGCACGAAGGGGTCGTTCACGACGGCGACGGGACCACCCGACAAGGCCACCGACGCCGCCCGAGCAAGTCCCATCGTTAGAGTCACCAACATTGCATATTGCCTGTGTCAGAACGGGGTGTCCAGATCAAAAGAAACGACGGAGAAGGGTCCAAATCCATCCATACCCATCCATCCGACCTCCACGACGACGCCAAGCGCCGTTCCGAGCTTCTGAAATGGGAAGGCGAGATCCCACCCCAGCGCACCCTCAGGTCCGAATCCCCGGTCTCGCGTCACCGACCAGAATTGGTAATCAATCGTGGATTCATCGTAGGTCCGGGGCACGGAGAACGAGGCGATTCCGATCTCCACGGCCACGCCGCTCGCGATGGGGCCAACGAACCACCGAGACGATGCACGAGCGCCCCCCGAGAGCAACAGGAAGTCACCGGAGGGCCCAGCCGACGCAAAGGCCTCCTCCAACGTTCGAGGGCCGTCGAACAGCGCCTGATGCGCCACCAGGCCGAGGTCGTAGCGGTCACGAATGCGTAAGGCTGCAGCCTGCGTGAACAGGTTCGGCGAGGGAGAGGACGCGCCGGACCCCGGCGCGAGCAACATCATTGCGCCGAGTCCCCCACCCACCACGAGCGTGGGTGGCTTCCTGTCCCGGGGCTCCGGCGCCTCGACGACCGCTGGCGCCAGGGACTCCGGCGCAGGCTCGAGGGCCTGCTCGCCCAGCACCCACGCGGCTCCGGACGCCACGGACATCTCCGGGGTCTGTTGCAACCCGTCCACGCCTCGCAGCGCCCGGGCCACGAACATACGAGCCTCCATGGCCTCGACGCGCCCGTCCGTGCGACCGTCGATCTCGCCGTCGGCCCAGCCACGCAGCGCACCCAGCACGAAGTAGGTGAAGGCACCGTGCTTCTGGGCGTTCAACGGACCTGCCATCTGGTTCGCAGAGGCAGCGGTCCACTCCAGCTGATCTCGGGTCGACCTCACGTCCTTCGTGGGCTGGAACGGCCGCATGCCTTCGAGGACGTTGTCACCCCCTCGACCGACACCCGTGTAGCAGGCGTCGACCACCAGGACGACGCGGGCGCCAGCCTGGTCCGCCAGCCGTTTCACGCTGTCGACGCGGAACCCCCGGGACTCGTAGGCGTCGCTCCTCACGTCGTCGCCGAGCAACAGACGCGCTCCGTCGTTGGCGGCGCCGCCATGACCCGAGAAGTAGAACCACAGCGTTCCTCCAGGCCCGATGGCGCCGACGGCATTGCGCACGGCGGCCTCGATGGTCTCCGCGCTGGCACCGTCGACCATCAGCGCGACCCGATCCGGGTCCAAGCCACGGGTATAGACGAGGTAGTCGTAGAAGGCCTCGGCGTCGCGCCGCGCGAAGGGGACGTCGGGGACGACGAAGTAATCCTCGACTCCGACCACGACCGCCGCGTCCTCGGGTGCGGTGGCACCACTTCGCAGCGGCTGGTCGACCGACGGGAGCCGGTCGCCCGCGAGCGCTGGAACCCAAGCCCACCACATAGGCACCACCTCACCGAAGCAACTGTAGGAGCGCGGTCCATCGGGTGGGGGTCACACTCAGTGACCGCTCAGGACGACGCCCGTCAGGGGGGCATCCCCAGATCAGCGCCAGTGGAAGGCGCGGGTGCGGTAGGCGAGCTCCACGCGGCGACCGACGGCGTGCTCGTGGAAGGCGCGCTCGAGGTCCGCGTCGAAGGCCTCGCGGTCCTCCACGCCGTGCACGACGTACGAGCTCGACCAGGCCCGCCCGATCACCCCGGCCAGATCGAGCACCTGGACGTGGTCGAACGAGACCTCCGCGCCCCGCGGGATCCGCGCCGCGAGCGCCTCGATCGTCGGGCCGGGGCGCGGCACCACCCGGTACGCCTCGCTGTGCTCGGTGAGCACGTCGTCGTACGCCGCCGCGAAGCCCGTCCCCACACGGTCGTTCCACAACGCCACCGCGAGCCCGCCGGGGACCAGCACACGCGCGATCTCGGGCAGCGCGCGGTCCAGGTCGAACCAGTGGAAGGCCTGGGCGCCCGTCACCAGGTCCGCAGAGGCGTCCGGAAGCCCCGTCGCCTCCGCCGTCCCGTCGACGCAGACCACACCCGTCGCCGCCTCCCGCATCGCGCGGTTCGGCTCCACGCCGGTCACGTCGAAGCCCACGCCGATGAGCTGGCGCGCGAAGATGCCCGTCCCACACCCGAGATCCACCACGCGCCGACCGGGTGCCACGTCGACCAGCCAGTCCAGCAACGCTTCGGGATAGCTCGGGCGGAAGCGGACGTAGTCGGCGACCGTGGCAGAGAAACGCTCCGTGCTCTTCACCGGCGTCGCCTCCGCAGGGCCAACAGCGCGAGCCCGAGCCAGGTGCTCCCGACCGGCGCCGTCGCGCAGCCCAGACCGAAGCCCGGCGCCACCTCGGGCGGCAGCCCCGCGTCGCCACCGCCACCGTCCAACGGATCGGGGTCGGCACCGTCGAGCACACCGTCCCCGTCGGTGTCCGGGTCGTCGGGGTCCGTGCCGAGCACGGCCTCCACGTCGTCGGTGAGCCCGTCACCGTCGCGATCGACCTCCTCCAGCCCCGTGTGCTGAAGCCCGGTGTGGACGGGGTTCTCCCGGACGTCGTCGTCCGGGTCGGTGGGATCGGTGTGGTCGACGTTCACCTCCTCGCCGTCGGTCCGGCCACCCCCGTCGGTGTCGGGCAGCAGCGGGTCCGTGCCCAGCGCCACCTCCTCGCCGTCCGACAGCCCGTCGTCGTCGGCGTCCGCGTCCCCCGGGTCCGGATCCACCCCGTCGAGCAGCCCGTCGTCGTCGGCGTCCTCGTCCGTCGGGGCGGCGTCGACCGCGTCCGGGAGCCCGTCGTCGTCGCTGTCGGTGTCCACCAGGTCCGGCAGCTGGTCGCCGTCCGTGTCGACCGGCGGGTCGCAGGGCGCGCCTCCCCGCTCGACCGCGTCCGGGATCCCGTCGCCGTCGCTGTCCGCGTCGTACGGCGTGAGCAGCCCGTCCCCGTCCGGATCGAGCGGCAGCTGCGCCTCGACGTCGCTCGGGATCCCGTCGCCGTCCGGGTCGTCGCTGCGGATCACGATCAGCCGCGGCGGACCGGCCGGGAGCTCCAGCTGGAACGGCGAGCGACCGTCCACCATGAGGTCGACCTGGAGCCGGTGGTCGAGGGCCGGGTCCACGCCGCCCAGGTGCAGCACCGGGAAGCCCGTCTGACCTCGCCCCTCACCGCCGGAGAGCTGGACCAGCGGGGACACGCCGACGTTCCCGCTCGCGTCGTACAGCCGGACGTTGCCGCCGATGTCGTCCCGGAGCACCGGCGCGCGGCAGGTGCCGACGTTCGCCAGCAACCGCACCTCGAGCCAGCGGGGGTCGTTGAGCTGGTTGATCAGCAACCGGTCGCCCGCGAAGTCCGTCATCAGCACGTCGACGTCGCCGTCGCCGTCGATGTCGCCGGGCGAGGCGCTGATCGCGTCCGCGTACCCGAGTCCCAGGTCGACCCACGCGCCCGTGAGGCCGGACAGGTAGCCCATCTCGAAGTAGCTGCCGGCCACGAGCTGGTCGGGGTGGCCATCGTTGTCCAGATCGGCGCACACCGAGCCGTTGGTGTCGTACTGGAGGCGGGACACCGTCCGACCGGTCCACTGGGCGCCGGTCCAGCGGTACGTCAGCAGGGAGTCCGGCGTGCTCCACACGAGCTCGAGGCGGCCGTCCGCGTCGCCGTCGCAGAACGACACCGTCCCCTTCTCGTCGTTGCTGGCGTCGAGGTCCAACGCCAACGCCGACCAGCCGTTCGTCGTCCGGAGGAACGCGTCCGGCCCGAGCCCGCTGCCGCGGATCACCACGTCCACGTCCCCATCGCCGTCCCAGTCCGCCCCACCCGCGAAGTCGGAGTTGGTGGCGCTGGTGACGAGCTGGGACTGGAGCGTCTTCGTGAAGCCGCCCGAGCCGTTCGCGAGGTTGCGCAGCAGCCAGTTGCCCGTCGCCGCCTCCGTCAACAGGACGTCGAGCCAGCCGTCGCCATCCGCGTCGAACACGACCGCGCCCTCGTACCCGTTCGAGTCGTAGTCGGTGGGCTCGGTGTAGTAGACCCGCTGCAGCCGGAAGTCGGGCGGACCGCCGTTGACGTACACGCCGAAGGACCCGCCAGCGACGTGGATCACCTCGGGGAAACCGTCGTTGGTGAGATCGGCCACGTACAGACCGCGCGTGTCGGTGAGTCGCTCGAACTCGGGCGCCTTCGACGACGTGACGTCGGTGAAGGTGAAGCCGGGTCCCTGGACCAGCAGCCGCGGACCTGCGTCCTCGCGGCCGTCCAGCACGACGTCCCAGTCGCCGTCGAGGTCCAGGTCCAGCCAGGAGGCACCGGACTGCTTGTCCCAGCCCTCCAACGACATCGCCGGCGGGGTCGCGTCGACGAAGCCCGCCCAGGCAGCGGTCGTGAACGGCAGGAGCATGCGAGCCTCAGTCTACCGGACGGGGCCTCACGAGGACCAGCAGCCCGGCAGCGAGCGCGGTGGGGGGCAGGGTCACGAGGAGCCAGCTCGGATCGAGGTCGAGCCCCTCGGGCGTGGCGGTCACGCCGATCGCGTTGCTGACGGCGTGCATCACGACCCCCGGCCACAGCGAGCCCGAGCGCACCGCGAGCGTCGCGAGGATCAGCCCGAGCGCGCCGGTGGGCGCCAGGCGGTGGACGGAGAGGTGCATCAGCGCGAACAGGCCGGCGTTCGCCAACACCCGCGCGAACGGTCCCAGCGAGCGTCGCGTCAGGCCCAGCAGCGCGCCGCGGAACAGGAGCTCCTCGCACAGGCCGGGCAGCACCGCGAACGCGAGCACGGCCACCGCCGGCGACGCGTCCAGGTGCAGCTGACCCAGCGCCTCCATCACCGACGTGGGGATCGGGAGCAGCCGCTCGGACAGGAGCACCGCCGAGCTCGCGACCGACGGCCCGAGCACGCCCAGCGCCGTCCCCAGGGCCAGGTTGCGCCAGCCGCACCACCGCAGCGACAGCGTGTCCGCGAGCGGCAGCCCGAGCCAGCTCACCGCGGCCACCGCGATCCCGCCGAACAGCGCGATCTGCGTGAAGGCCATGCCCCACACGAGGTCGACGCCCTGGGCCGCCTGGCCGAAGAACCAGGTCGCGAGCAGGACCACGAGGTAGACCAGCAGCGCGTCGTAGCCGTGGTACCCGGCGCGGCGCAGGGCCTGGCGGTCGTCCGAGGCGAACATGGCGCCCTCGCGGCTCACCAGGCGGACCGCCACCGCCACCGCGATCGTCACGTGCACGACGGCGCCGGCGCCGGCGAGCAGCACCGTGGGCAGCCGCAGGTTCTCCGCGATGGCGTCGCGCACGGTGATGCCGAGGTTGCCCACCGGGACGAGGAGCCCGAGCGGACCGAGCTCGACGGGCATCGAGCCCACCGCCGCGAGTGTGAGTACGCCCATCATCGCCGGGCCCACCAGGAACGACGCCGAGCGGTAGCTGGGGGACACCGTGGCGACGACGACCGCCACCGCCGCGGTCTCCACCGCGCCCGCCAGGGAGGCCGCGAGCAGCACGGCCCACACCCCCGGTCCGACGACCCCGAGCGAGATCCAGCCGAGGGCCTGGGCGAGCGCCATCCAGCCGGTCCACGCGAGCCCCGCGACGGCCGCCTGCACGATCACGACGCCGAGCTTGGCCACCACGACCACGCGGCGGTCCGCGGGGGACGACAGCAGCGTCTCGAGCGTGCCCCGCTCGCGCTCGCCGGTGAACACGTCGACGGCCACGAAGGCGGCGGCCATCGCGACCACGAGGATCATCCCCGTCGGCAGCGTGACCGCCAGCGCCGAGACCCCCTCGCCCGCCAGGTCCTCCGAGGTGACGGCCACCGCGTCCCCTTCGATGCCGGCCTGCTGCAGCGCCCGCCGGCTGTCCGCGCGCTGGTGGCGTCCGATCACCTCCTTCAGCCGCCGCATCGCCTGCTCGGAGCGCGTGGAGCCGTCGTGGTGGACGACGAGCTCGCCGTCGCGGGCCTCGACCCAGGCGAGCGCCTCTTCGCGGGTCGTCGGGCGGAGCGCGTCACCCTCCTCGATCCAGTCCGTCACCTCCTGGGGAACGGCGACCGGCAGCTCCCGCCGCTGGCTGGCGACCGACGGCGTGCGCTCCACGTCCAGCACACCCATGTACCAGTGGGCGCCCGCCACGAGCCCCGGTCCGCCGAGCGCGGGCATGAGCAGCAGCAGGGCCACCATCACCGGCTGGCGGAGCTGCATCCGGGTCTCGGCCGCGAGCAGCACCCACAGGTCGCGGATCACGACGCCTGCCGGACGAGGCGCACGAAGGCCTGCTCGAGGTACCGCTCGCCCGTGCGCTCCAGGAGCTCCGGCACCGTCCCGACCGCCAGCAGGCGCCCCTGGTGGATGACGCCGACCCGGTCGCAGAGCCGCTCGGCCTCGCTCATGATGTGCGTCGAGAACAGCACGCAGCGGCCGGCGTCGCGCATCTGCTCCACGAACTCGAGGAAGGTCTGCGCGACGAGGACGTCGAGGCCCGCGGTCGGCTCGTCGAGGATCAGCACGGGCGGGTCGTGCAGGGCCGCCCTCGCGATCGACACCTTCTGCTTCATGCCGGTGGAGAGCCGCTCGCAGCGCTGGTCGGCGTACGCGTCGATGCCGAAGCGGGCCATGAGCTCGTCCACGCGACGACGCGGATCGGGCAGCCGCTGGATGCGCGCGAAGTACAGCAGCATCTCGCGCGCCGTGAGCCGGCCGTACAGCCCGGTGGAGCCCGAGAGGTACCCGAGCGCGCGCCGCACGCCCTCGGGGTCGGTGACCACGTCGTGCCCCGCGATGCTGGCGCGACCCTCGTCCGGGCGCAGGAGCGTGGCGAGCATGCGCAGCGTCGTGGTCTTGCCCGCGCCGTTGGGGCCGAGCAGCCCGAACACCTCGCCCGGCGCCACCGAGAACGACACGTGGTCCACGGCCACCACCGGCTCGGGCGAGAGGTATCGCCGCACCAGGCCCTCGACCTCGATCCCCGTCGCGCTCACGCGGGCATCCAGCGGCGGACCCAGCCGAGCCAGGGCGGGAGCTGCTGTCCGAAGAGGAAGCCCTCGCTCGTCGCCACCCGGGACGCGAGCGCGAACACCGCGGCGGTCAGCGCGAGGTCCACGATGCAGCTCGCGACCACCTCCCACGCGAGCAGGTCGCCCACCGCCGCGCGGCCCACGACCCAGGCCACGTTCGTCCCCGGGATCCACGGCTGCCAGCTCGGGGGATCGGCCGACATCAGCCCCGAGAGCGCCAGGAACGGCGGCCCGAGCACGGCCCACAGCACGAAGGAGCCCAGGTACTCCCCCTCCTTGAAGGTCCGCGCGGGCAGCAGCGTGAGGAGGTAGATCGCGGCCGTGCGCGCGCTCCCGGCGACCACGGCCGGGAGAGCGGCCAGCAACGCCAGCGACGGCAACCACAGGGTCGGCGGGTCGGTCACCGCGCGCGCCGCCTGGGACAGCGTCAGGCTCAGGCCCACCGCGTTGAGCGCCGCGGACGCCAGGATCAGCGTCGTGACGGTCGCGAGCCGGCCGAGCAGGAGGCCTCCGCGGGGCACGGGGCTGACGAGCGTGGTCTCCACCGTCTGCCGCTCGCGCTCCCCGGCGATGAGGTCGACCGCCGGGTACAGCCCCGCGATGGCCGACGCCATCGGCACCATCAGGCCGAGCAGCAGCGCGGCGACCAGATCGAACACCCGCCCACGGTCGCCGTCGAGCACCGTCCGCACCCGCAGCGGCGGACCCAGCCCGGCGTCGGCCCGGAAGCGCTCGACCCGATCGTCGCGGATCCGCCCGAGGCGCTGCTCGACCTGGTCGGCGGCCGCCACGGAGCGCGTCCGCACCCCGAGGTGCTCGACCGTCGCCCGCAGCGCGGCACCCTCCTCCGCCACCACCACGACCGCGTCGAGGTCCCCGCGCCGCAGCGCCTCGACCCCACCGCCCACGGCCTCGTTCCCCTCGAGCAGCACCGCGCTCACCTCGGCGGGCGCCTGCACGTCGAGCCGCCAGCTCGCGCCCTCGGTCCACCCCTGGTGGATCATCACCACCTGCATCCCGGCCCACACCACGAGCGGGTAGAGGAACAGCGGGAAGACGAAGAACGCCAGCACGTGCGGGTCCCGCAGCGTCTCCCTGAGCTCGCGCTCCAGCACCAGGACGGCGACCCGGACCATCGCCGCGCAACCTACCACGAAAAAAATCCTGGACGATCTCGTGGCACCCGCTTACGCATTCTCCATCATGCAAACGACACCACACCAGCCTGGCGCACGACGGTCCCACCTCGGGGGATCGGGCGAGGACGCGCGACCACCCAGACGGAGCTGAACGCTCCTTCGCTGGTGTTCGACGCCCCCTCCCGTCTCCGTGACCCGAGGGGGCGTCGTCGTTTCGGGACCTGATCCGCTACGAACCATCGTTCGTGGTGACCGTGTTCGTTTGTCTGTATCGATTTCACAGTCCTGTCGGGATGTAGCTCAGCGGATAGAGCACAGAACTGCAAAAAACACGCTCCCCTCCTCGGACCGCACGTTCGGCCCCCCTCGGTGAGCGCACAAGCATACTTCGGATTCTGAAGCCGCAGGTTCGAGTCCTGCCATCCCGACTCCCCTTTCTCGTATCCTCCGCCGCGGAGGTGCCATGCCCACCATCGACCCGGCCCGCGTGGAGGCGTTGGGCCCCGCCGAACGAGTCCTGCAGACGCTCGTGACCTGGACCGATCACCTCGTGCACCATCGGCCCGGGTTCGTCGTGCCCGATCGCAGCTCCCCCACCGGGACCCGGTGGGCCCCCGTCACCACGCGGGAGCACAAGGGTGAGCGCGTCGTGGAGCAGCTCGTTCGGCGGGGCCGGAAGAACGACCGGGTCCGGCTGGGCACGCTCCGCGCGGACAACGCCATCGTCGAGCGCGGTCGCGTCGTCGGCCACTACCGCCCGGCCGGGATCTACCCCGAGGTCGGCGCGTGGATGTTCCGCCAGGTGGCCGAGGTGTTCGACCTCGACAACGCGCTCGTCGCTCACTGGGCGAGCTGGGCCTTCGAGCAGGATCACCGTGACCTCAAGGTGGTCCTGGCGGCCTTCCTGCTGGTCCAGGACCGCACTGGCCAGCCCGTGCGCGGTGACGACGGCGCCGTGATCTTCTTCGACGACGACTACCGCGACGTCGGCGAGGCCATGTGCCTGATCCGGCGCAAGGACAAGAAGGACCTGCACCCGAAGCTGCTGCTGCGGGTCGGCGAGCTGCTCTCCCTGAAGGACGTGGCCTCCCTCTGCCGTCAACGCGGCTGGGGTCGCGGACGCGGTCCCGTGCTGGGTCGTTGGCCGCGCGTCGTCGAGAAGTGGCTGCTGCACCGCGAGCGCAACCCCCGCCTGCTCGAGGGCCTCGTGAAGGCGGGCTTCCGGACCTCGGTCATCGAGCTCGCGCGACGCGTCGGGTACAAGCCCGAGACGCCCGCGTTCTTCGACGTCCTCCGCTGGCGCCAGACCCAGGCGAAGGACGGTCGACGCACGCTGGCGATCGGCGCAGAGGTGCGCGCCGCGGAGTCCTGGGAGGGGCTCTCGGAGGGCGAGATCTGCGAGCGGATCGTGGAGACGCGCCCGGACTACAAGCGGATCGTGGGTCTGCTGCCCCGGCAGATCGGGCTCACGCGCGCCATCGTGGCGGCGGCGATGGACGCGGGCTCGCTGTCCGACACCGACCTGCTCATCCTCACGCCCACCCTCGAGGAGCTCGGCCTGCTCGAGGTCCCGCTGATCCGCGACCGCTGGCGCGAGGCGACCGAGGCCGCCACCAACCAGCGCGCCGCGAACGTGGCCGCTCGCGTGCGCCGCAAGGAGACCGCGGAGGTCCTCCAGCAGGCGTCGGACGCCGCGGTGCGCAAGGCGCTCGAGGAGGTCGTGGCGGACCTGCGGGTCTACGTCATGGTGGACAAGTCGGGGTCGATGGAGGGCGCCATCGAGCGCGCGAAGGTCTATCTCTCGCGCTTCCTCCAGGGCTTCCCGCTCGACCGGTTGCACGTCTCCATCTTCAACACCACCGGCACCGAGGTCGTGATCCGGCACCCGTCGGCGGCGGGCGTGGAGCACGCGTTCAAGGGGCACGCGGCGGGTGGCGGCACCGTCTATGGCGCGGGTGTGCGCGCGCTGCAGCACCACCGGCCGAAGGAAGGCGAGGACGTGCTCTTCCTCTTCGTCGGCGACCAGGCGGACGGGCGCGGCTCGTTCGTGGAGCCCGTCGTGGACTCGGGGCTGAACCCCGTCGCCTTCGGCATGCTCGAGGTCGTCGGCAGCTGGGGCACCCGCGGGAAGGCGGTCGAGGAGACCGCGAGCCGCCTCGGCATCCCCTGCTTCCGCATCGACGAGGACATGTTCGGCGACGCCTACGCCGTCACCCGCGTCCTGCGGGACCTGATCGCGAGCACGCCGGTCGGCGCCGCCGTCGGGAAGGCCTCGAAGCGCGCCCACCTCGTGGAGACCATGCTCCGGACGCCGCTGCTCGAGAAGCCCGCCTGGGCGGGGCGATGAGCTGGCGCGACCTGCTCGCCGCCGCCCCCGAGGTGCGCGTGCTGCCCTGGACCGGCGGGCACGCGCTCGCGGACCGCGGTCGGGCGTGGACGATCGAGGGGGACCTGCCCGAGGAGCACGGCTGGCACGCGTTCGAGCTGCTCGGCGCCCGCCGCGCGCGCTGGAGGGCGGCCGAGATGCCCGACGGCACCTGGGAGGAGGGCCGGGAGACGGTCCGCGGGTACCTCGTGGGCGATCGGATCGTGCCCGACGACGCCGCGGTGGAGCCCGACCCCGAGCGACTGGTGGCGCAGACGGTGCCCGTCCACCTGGTCGAGCCCGGCCAGGAGCGCTTCGCGCGCGCCGTCGCCGCCCGCGACGAGGGAGGGCCGTGGATCTGGCTGCGCCCCGAGTTCCCGCTGGGTCCCGAGCTCGAGGTCACCACGGCCTTCGAGGACCGCGCCCCCGATCTGGCGGGGATCCGCGGCGTGACGCCGGCGCTGCTGCTGGCCTACCGGTTCGCGGTCGACCAGCGGGACCACGCGGAGGCCCGGCGAGAGGCGGCACGCCGCCGGCGCGAGGCGGAGGAGGCGCGGCGACGGGTGGAGGAGCGGCTCGGGGACGGACGGGACCGGCGGCGGCTCGCGTCCGTGGACTTCCGCGCGGCGGCGGAGGCGGCGCTGGGGCTGGCGGGTGCGGAGCTGCTCGACGAGCGCGACGCCCCCATCTCGGGCGAGAAGATCGTGCGGTGGCGACTGCGCGGGCGGCGCTTCGAGAGCGTCGTGGAGCGGGAGACGCTGCGCATCATCGACGCGGGGATCTGCCTGCAGGACCACGAGACCGGTGAGCGCGGCGACGGCTCGTTCACGCTGGAGTCGCTGCCCGGCGTGATCGAGGAGGCCGTGCGCGACGGCGTGCTGGTCGTGTTCCGGCACGTGGAGGGGCGGTGATCGAGGCCGCCGTCGTGCTGGGTCCGGACCATCGGCCGCTGCACTGGCACGAGCCGGCCGGCGCCTCCGCCACCGGGCTCCCGGACAGCCGCGGGCTGTGGGACGTGCTGTGGCAGGCCCGAGCCGAGCTGGTCGGCGTGGCCCACACGCACCCCGGCGCGGGCGAGCCCGTGCCCTCGACCGAGGACGTGACGACGTTCGCGGCCTGCGAGGCGGCGCTCGGGCGGCGGCTCGAGTGGTGGATCGCGACCGCGGACCAGGTGCGCTGCTTCCGCCACGCAGGGCCGGGCCGCACCGACTACGCTGCCGAGACCGACGAGATGGACGTGACGAGGACCGCGCACTGGCTCGACGAGCTCCGCGCGCGCTCCGGGAGGTGGACGTGAACGAGGCGAGGCTGAACGTGACCTGGAACGGACAGAACGGCGATCTGGCGGACCTGGTGCCGGCGGACGCGACCGACGCCGAGGTGCTGGCCTGGGCGACCGAGGCGGTGCGCTCCGGAGCGGTCGGCGGGGTCGCGCCGGACGCGCGCGTGGACCTGACGGGGTTCGTGGTCGACCGGTTCCCGGCCACCGCCGATCTGCCCTTCCCGCGGCTGTTCGTGCGTCCCAAGACGCCGTTCGGTGCTGCGTGAGCGAAGAACGACGGGTCGTGCTGGTCGGCGCGGGCGCCCTCGGATCGCACGTGCTGATGCTCGGGCGCAACTGGCCCGTCCGCTTCACGATCGTCGACTTCGATCGCGTCGAGCAGAAGAACCTCGCGTCCCAGCTGCACACGAAGATGGGGCTCGGCCGAAACAAGGCCCAGGCGCTCCAGCAGCTCGTCAACGGCCTGTGGGGCCTGCGCGTGGACGCCGTGCCGCACAAGCTCGTCGGCGACAACGCCGAGACGCTGCTCGCGGGCGCGGACCTCGTGTTGGACTGCGTCGACAACGCGCCCACGCGCGCGCTGATCGCCCGGGTGGTTCGCGAGCGGGGGACGCCCTGCCTGCACGGCGCGATCGCGGCCGACGGCGGCTACGCCCGCGTGATGTGGGACCCCGTGTTCACGCCGGACGAGGCGGCCGAGGGCGCGGCCACGTGCGAAGGCGGCGAACACCTGCCGTTCGTGGGTCGCGTGGCGGCGCTGGTGGCCTCGTGCGCGCAGGAGTGGCTCACGACCGGTCACGGCCGGAGCTTCCACATCCACCCGTCCGGGCTGATCCAGGTGGCGTGACGATCGCGGGCGGTTCCCGGACCTCGCCGTACGCGATAGACTCGCCGGATGACGTCGCTCCTCCTCCTCCTCAGCTGCGAGAGCCCGCCCCCGCCGTGTCGCGCCGAGACACCGGCGTGGGAGGATCTGGACGGCGATGGGTACGGTGGGCTGTCGCTCGGGAAGGTGTGCGCGCTCGAGGCGGGCCAGGTGGGGCAGCCGCTCGACTGCGACGACGAGGACGCGGCCCGCAACCCGGACGCGAAGGAGGCCTGCAACGGGCTCGACGACGACTGCGACGGCGAGATCGACCAGGGGCTGAACCTCAAGCAGTTCTGGCAGGACGCGGACGGCGACGGCTTCGGCGGCGCGTTCTCGAGCGTGCTCGCCTGCGAGAAGCCAGGGGACGACTGGGTCCGCAACGACCTCGACTGCGACGACGAGGACCCCCTCACGAACCCGGACGGCAACGAGGTGTGCGGCGGGGGCGACGAGGACTGTGACGGGCTGTACGACGACGACGACGACAGCACGGACCGCTCGACGGCGACCACCTTCTTCCGGGACGCCGACGACGACGGCTTCGGCAACCGCGAAGAGAGCATCACGCGGTGCCACCTGCGCCCGGGGTTCATCACCAACGACTACGACTGCGACGACGAGGACCCCGAATTCCACTTCCTCGAGATGTTCACCGACGCCGACAACGACGGGTACGGCGACGCGAACACCCCGACCTACGGCTGCCAGGTGGGCTCGGGCAAGGTCCTCAACGGCGACGACTGCGACGACAGCGACCCGAACCTGCTCGACGAGCGCGACTGGTTCGTGGACATCGACGGCGACGGCTGGGGCTCGGGCCTGTCGCAGGGATACGGCTGCACGCCCTTCGGTCCGAACCAGGTCCCGCGGACCGGCGACTGCGACGAGGCCGACGCGTTCGAGAACCCGGGCGTGGCCGAGCGCTGCCGTGACGGCATCGATCAGAACTGCAACGGCCTGATCGACTGTCAGGACCCGGACTGCGCCTCGCTGTGCATGCCGGCCTGCTCGGACGACCTGCTGGTCGGCACCGCCCCGTTCAGCGTGAGCGGCAGCACCGTCGGTCAGGGCAACGACATCCCGGAGTGCACCGGCGCCTCGGCCAACGACTACGTCTACTGGTTCGTCCCCGATCAGTCCGGGACGTACATCTTCGACACGCAGGGCTCGAACTACGACACCGCGCTGCTGCTGAAGACGAACTGCAACGCCGGCTACGTGGGCTGCAACGACGACTATTACGGCCTGCAGTCCCGCCTCGTGTACAACCTGACGGCCGGGGTCGGCATCCTGGTGGTGGTCGACGGCTACTCCATCAACCAGGGCAGCTACATCCTCAACGTCCACTTCTGACCGGTTCGCGAGCCTTCCGCCGGATAACAGGGCGGCGTGTGGTCGCTGCTGCCGTGGATGCTCCTGCTGCTCACCCTCGGGGTCGGGGGCTGGTGGGTGCGCGCGCGGGACCGTCGGGCCCGGGAGCGTCAGGACGAGAGCGAGCGCGACCTGCGCGAGGCCATGCAGGCCGCCGACCAGCTCGCGCGCGAGAAGTCCGAGCTCCTCGCCACGGTGAGCCACGAGATCCGCAACCCGCTCAACGGCGTCATCGGGATGTCCGAGCTGCTCCTCGAGACGCCACTCGACGACGAGCAGCAGCACTACGCGGGTGCGGTCCGCAAGTCCGCGCGGATGCTGCTGGACCTGCTCAACGACGTGCTCGACTACTCCAGGGCCGAGGCGGGCGCCGTCGAGTTCGAGGCCGAGCCCACCGACGTGCGCGACCTGGCGGCGACCTCGGTGGCGGTGTTCGCGGAACCTGCCCGCCGCAAGCGCCTGGACCTGGCGGCGGTCGTCGACCCCTCGGTGCCCGACCGGCCGCACCTCGACCCGCTCCGCGTGCGACAGATCCTCGTGAACCTCGTCGGGAACGCCGTGAAGTTCACGGACAGCGGCGAGGTGGTGCTCGAGATCGGGTGGAGCGGCGCGACGGCGCAGCGGCTGACGGCGCGGGTCCGGGACACGGGCATCGGGATCGCACCCGACCAGATGATGCGGCTCTTCCAGCCCTACCAGCAGGCGCGGGCCTCGGTCGCCAGGGTCCACGGGGGCACGGGCCTCGGGCTCGCCATCGCGCGCCGCCTCTCGGAAGGGATGGGCGGGACGCTGACGGCGCACAGCCAGGCGGGCCAGGGGACGGAGTTCGTGCTCGAGCTGCCGATCCACGGCGTCGATCGGACCGACGTGGCGGCCCGCACCGCCCTCGCGGGTCGGACGGTGTTGGTGGTGGACGGCGGCGCCGCGACACGGGCCTCGGTCCGGTGCGCGCTCGAGTCGCTCGGTGCGCACGCCGAGCTCGCCGCGGACGTGGAGGAGGGGCGGACGGTCGCGCGGAGGACCCGCCCCGACGCGATCCTGGTGGACGCCGACCTGCCCGATGCCGCGGCGCTGGTGGGCGAGCGGCCGGTGCTGCTGCTCGCGGGCCTCGGGGCGGTGGACACCCAGCAAGCGCGCGCGAAGGGCTTCGCCGGCGTGATCGGCAAGCCCGTCGCCCCCGACGAGCTCCGCCGCGTGCTCACCCCCCGCCTCGCGGAGGCCCCGGCCGTCCTGGAGCGTGCGCTGCGGCCGGTCGTCGTGCTGGTGGTCGACGGAAACCCCGTCAACCAGGTCGTCCTGGTGACCACGCTGCGCGCGATGGGGTGCACGGTGGACGTGACCGAGACCATGGACGAGGCGGAGGTCGCGATGCGCCAGCGTGCGTACGACCTGGTGCTCGCCGGCACGCGCGTTCCCGGCGGCGACACGACCCTGCGCGTGTCGGGCGACACCCACCCCGACGCCGCGCGGCCCCCGATCATCGCGTTCACCCGCGGCGAGCGGAGCGAGTGGACCGAGGTCGGCGTGGACGCCCGCGTGCAGTGGCCCCCGCGACCGGGGGAGCTCGCGACCACGATGCGCGAGTGGGTGCCCGACGCGTTCGGGACCGAGGGCTGAGCCGAGGGGTCCGCGCCGCGCCGATGGTAATCTCGCCGCATGTGGTTCCTCCTCCCCGTCACCTCGAGCGCGGCGACCCTCACGGTGCCCGGGGACTTCCCGAACGTCCGCGCAGCGGTGAGCGCCGCCTACGACGGTGACGTGATCGAGGTCTCCACGGGGACCTGGGACGGTCCGCTGCTGGTCGACAAGGACCTGACGCTGCGCGCGGTGGACGGACCGGGGACGGCGGTGCTGACCGCGAGCGCGCTGCCGTTCGGCTTCGCCATCCTCAACGTGACGGGCTGGGCGACGGTGACGCTCGACGGCATCTGGTTCGACGGCCAGGGGGAGCACCGCGCGCTCTACGTCGCCAGCGCCGACGTCGTCGCGATCGACCTGTCCCTGGTGGATCCCATGGACGGCGCGTGGAACGACTCGGGCGGCGCGGTCGTGACCGACTACGGCGCGTCCCTCGAGCTCGTGGATCCCGTCTTCACCGAGCGGGCCGAGGGGGTCGACGACGGCGGCTACCTGATGGCCTGGGACTCCTACGTGACGATCCGAGGCGGCTTGTTCGAGGGCGGCCTGGCCTGGTCGGGGGCGGGCGGAGCGGTGACCGTCGTGGGCTCGTCGCTCGTGATCGAGGACACGACGTTCCGCGGCAACGCGGCGGCCAGCGACGGGGGCGGGCTGACCGCGTGGTGGTCGGAGGTGACGCTGACCGACGTGGTCTTCGAGGGCAACGAGGCCGGGCTCGACCCCTACGACGCCTACGACGGCGTGGGTGGAGGGACGTACCTGTACGACTGCGACGGCGCGGTGCTCGAGCGCCTGCGCTTCGACGGGAACGTGGCGCGCGCGGGCGGCGGAGCGTTCCTCGACGACACCGACGACCTGCTGGTCACGGCGTCGGACTTCGTGGACAACGCCGCCCCCGACATCGCGGGTGGGCTCGGCATCTACTACTCGGCCTGGATCGACCTCGAGGGGCTCCGGTTCGAGGGGAACGACGCCTGGATGGGTGGCGGGCTGTGGTTCGAGGACGGGTACGACCTGTCGGTGACCGGCGCGCTGTTCTGCGCGAACACCGCCGACTACGGGGGTGGCGCCGCCATCGGGTACCTCGACGGCGCGTCGATCGAGAACAGCGTGTTCAGCGCCAACGAGGTCTATGGGTCCGGCGCGGCGCTCGACGCCTACTGGTACGCCGACGTGGCACTGCACGACGCGCACCTGCTGGGCAACGTCGGGGCGGCCCTGCTCGCGGACGGCGCGGACATCGACCTGCGCAACTCGCTGGTGGCCTGGACGGCCGGGCCCGCGTTCGACGAGTACTACGGCAACATCCGCGAGGACCACGACGCCTGGTGGGGCAATGCGGAGGACCCGGGCGGCTTGACGAGCCCCGTGCGCGCCGACCCGATGCTGCGCGGGTGGAGCGAAGCCGATCCGTGCCGTGGGGACTTCCGCCCCGACGAGGCCAGCCCGCTGATCGACGCGGGCTTCGGCGTGGACGGCGACGGGTCGACCGCGGACATCGGCGCCTACGGAGGCCCGGGGTGGGACGCCATCGACTTCGATCGGGACGGCGTCCCCGGCAGGCTCGACTGCGCCGACTTCGACCCTGGGAGCAGCGATTGCGACCCGCCGCCCGACACCGGCGACACGGGGCTGCCGCCGACGGACACCGGCGCGGTGGACCACACCGGCGAGCCCCCGACCACCGACGGCGACACCGACGACACCGGCGTGATCCTCACGAAGGACGTGGCCCCCAGGGGGCTCCCGCCGGTCTTCTTCTGCGCGACCGGCCCCTCTGGCGGTTCGCTCGGCGCGTTGCTGCTCACCCTCGCAGCCTGGCTCCCGCGGCGACGTCAGCGGAACAGGTAGATGTCGGGGCCCTCGACGGGCAGCTCCCCCGCGAGGAAGGCGTAGGCCCAACCCTCGGGCGGTGGACCGAGCTCCACGCGGCCGCGGCCCAGCTGGACGGGCAGCTCGGCCAGGATGTCGTAGGAGGCGTTCGTGACGAGGATGGCGCCCTCGATCGCGTGGTTTGGATCGGCGTCGTCGTCCACGACCAGCACGCCGCCCTGTAGCGCCAGGCGCGGCGCCCACCGCCCGTCGAGCCAGGACCGCAGCCTGCCCGCGGCCTCCGCTCCGAGCTCCTGGTCCACCGCCGCCAGCACGTCGGTCCAGGTGGTCTCGCGACCGGCGCTCTGCTCCACCCACAGCGCCACGGCCCGGACCACCTCCGCGCGACCGTAGGTGGCGTCGAGCGTGAGCATCGCCGCGAGCCCCTTGCCGTACTTCTCCCCGTCCGAGGCCTCGGCGTACGCCGTCTGCGTCAGCGCGACGCTGGGGCGCTTGCGGGTCTGGCTACGGAACCGGTTGACGAAGAACTCGAGGAGCAGGTTGGCCGCGTCCGGATCGGTGTCCATCAGCGCCCAGGTGGCGAGCGCCTCGTGCCAGTGCCCGCCCGGCTGGTCGAAGGACGGCACGACCCTCGCGCCGAACCACGCGTGGGCGACCTCGTGCGCCAGCGCGTCGCCCTCTCCGACCATGCGGTATCCGACGCCGATGCTGGGGTAGCCCGAGGTCGACTCGTACCCGGAGCCGTAGTGCACGGGCAGCACGTCCCAGCGCGCGTCGAAGGCGCCGAAGGCCTCGCTCAGCGCCGCGTGGTCGCGGGCCAGACGGGCGGCGAGCGCGTCGGCGTCGGGCGCGCGGGACTCCTCGGTCCCGTAGATCCGGATCTCGCCGCTGCTCCCCGCGAGCTCGGCCCCTCGGACCGCGAACAGCGTGGGGAGCGCGACGGGCAGCTCGTCGCCTCCCCCCGAGACCACCCAGCCCTCGTGCGAGGGTGCCCGCACGGTCCAGGACGTGCCACCGAACAGGGGGACCTGGCCACAGCCGCCCGCGAGCATCACCTCGGTCGGCCGCAGGTGGCACATGCGGTGGTGCGGTCGCCCGGAGTAGCGCACCGTCAGCCCGTCTCCCTCCGCCACGGCCCACAGCCCGGTCCTGGCGACGACCCAGCCCACAACACCCTCCACGGACAGGTCGTGGATCCACGGGCCCGGAAACTGGGCGCCATGGACCAGCCCGGACACCCCCCGGGCCGACGCGCTGGCCTCGTACCGGCGCGCGCCCGGCGCCCAGTCCACCTGCCAGCTCGCGTGGTCCGGGACGCTCGGCGCCGCACTCGACGCCACGCCATCCCGCACGACGATCGGCCTGGCCATCCGGTCGCAGGTCGCCTCGGGCCACAGCTCCGCCGTCCCGATCCGCCAGCCGCGACCGAGCTCGGTCTCACCTACGCACGTCGAGCGCAGCGCGCTCCGAGCGAGATCCTCGCTGCTCGCCTCCCCGACGTCACCACCGCTGGGCGCACCCCAGCCGACAGCCCACGACCACCACACGGCTCCTCCGCCCCCACCCTACCTGACGAACGCCGACGGGAACGGAACGGACCGTGAGCAGCATGCGTGAAGCGACCGTCCCGCGCGTGCACGGCAACAGTTCCGTACACCTCCTTCCCTACTTCTCTCGTTTCAGCCACTGTCGTCCAGCCTTCTCAACACGCTTCGTCTCGATGCGACGGGCCTGGGGGACGGCACCTCGCGGCTGAGGCCGTCCAACCTTCCTGTCCCCACGGAGCCGCTCGACGAGGAGCACCCACCCGACGACACTCCTGGGCCATCGGGAGATGTCACGCGCCCTCAGCGGTCGTCCGGCAGCTCCACCAACGTCTCGGCTACACCGAAGTAGTCCCGCTCCACGGTGTGGAAGTTGGCCACGAACCGAGGCAGCTGGTCCGCGCGCGCATCGAAGCGGAACCAGTCCACCACGTCACGCACGCGGCGCACGAGCCGCGCATGCTCGACGTGACCGCCCTCCACCATCGCCCGCACGTCGGCACGGTCGTCGCCGTGGAAGCGCTTGAGCTTCGTCACCACCACGTCCGTCACGCTCAGCACCTCCAGGTCGAAGTTCGACAGCCCGAGGTCCCTCGGCGACCATTCCGCCCCCGGCGGGAGGAACGGGATGCCCGAGCCCACCACCTCCAGGTAGATCCGATGGCGCCGGTGCAACGCACTGTCCCGCCCTGCCAGCGCGAGCAGCCGCTCCCGGACCGCTGCGACCTCCTGCGTCTCGAGGATGTCGCCGTCCTTGGTGCCGCGCGCGTAGTCGGTCTGCAGGAACAGCGCGGCCGACCCGAACAGCGGCAAAGGGATCCGCCGTCCAGGCTGCGTCGAGGTCTCGGAGGAACTCGTCAATCGGATGCACGGGCCGCCTCGAGGGCACGGGCGAAGTCGTCCGGCTGCAGAGCCGTCACCACCCCCCACCGCCGCGAGATCGGAGACGCCGCCGACCACACCTCCTGCCAGGTCTTCGACGAGCGGATGCCGCGGTCCAGCGGGTCCGGCGCCGCGGACGCGGGGGGCTCGACGTGGGTGAGGAACGCGGCCAACACCACCTCGGCGCGGCGGAAACGCTGGCGCCATGGACCTGCAGGCGCCGTGGAGGACCCGGTCGCGGCGACCACGTTCTCCGCCAGCCACCCCAACCGGTTCGGGACGCCGGCGACCGCGAGGTCGTGTTGCAGGGGCGGGAGCGCGAGCTCGTCGATGCTCCACACCACCACCGGCGCGAGGGCCGTCAGCCAGCGTTCGGAGCGCGGCTCGAGCAGCACCGTCCGCACGGCGTCCGCTGGGCGGGTGTACCGGCCGGTCGGGACGACCTCCGAGCGCTCCCGCAGGTGCTTCGCCCCGTGCCGGACGAGGGCGTTCTGGAGGTCCCCATCGTCGTCCGCGTCCATGCCGAACGCGGCGAGGTCCACGTTGAACAGCGCGATGACCGTGAGGAGGTGCTCGGCCGCGAACGACCCGTCTCCTGCCTCGAGCTCGCTGAGCCGAGACTGCGACAGGCCCAGCTTCGCGGCGAGCTCGGCCTGCGTCCACCCGCGGGCACGCCGCAGGCTCCGCACCTGGGCGGCGATGGCACGGCGCGTGCGGGAGAGCTTCGAGTCGTGGTCCTGCGTCTTTGGCATCGTGATTTCGATGATGATATCGGTTTTTCGATATTCGTGCGAACGGGCAGGCTCGCCCGCCTCACTCGGCTCTCATTCTTGGACCACCGAGATGGTCCTCGGTGAGGAGCCCGACCCCGCCGACGAGGACTTCTGGACGGTAGCGGCCGCCCGCCATCCTCGAGTGGGTGCATCAGGGGGCTCGCAGGCGGATCCACGGGAGGAAGATGACGGCGCCCTGCTGGTCCGCGGTCGGGGGTAGCTCGTAGCCGACCTGGGCCTCGAAGGTGCGCCCCTGGATGACGCGAGACGGCACCTCGCACACCCCGTCGTCGGCGATCAGGTAGACCCAGTGGGCGACGTCCTCGGTCGGCTCGGCGCGGAAGCCGCAGCGGAGCACGTACCCGAGCTGGTGCTCGTCCCAGACCTCGAGCGCGCCGTCCTCTGTGACCCGTGACCGCAGGCGGGGCAGCGCGGGCAGCTCCCGGCGCGCCTCCTCCAACAACCCGAGCCACCGGTCCTGGACCGCGTCCAGATCGACGTCGCAGCGCTCCGCCAGGCCGTACCACAGGGCGAGCCCCGGCAGCGGATCGTCGCCCACCCGCCCGAGCTCGCGCAGGAAGCACCCGGGCGCCTCCTCGCCGTCCTCCTGGACCAGGGCCTCCACGAAGACCTGCCCCAACAGGTAGCTCTGCGTGATGTCGTGCTTCGCCTGGTGCCGGCCGCTGTCCACGATCTCGTCGAAGCGGACCTGGTGCGTGGCGAGCAACGCGCCCGCGGACACGGGCACCGCCGGCCCACCGCCGACGACCCGCAGCGCGACCCAGTTCGCCAGGCCCTCCTCGAAGAAGTGCACGTGCGCCCGCTGGTTCATCCCGGCGGCGCCCGTCAGCCGGCGCGCGTGCGCGTGCGTGAGCTCGTGGGCGAGGACGTCGGGGCCCACGTCGCGTGCGAGCCGGATCTTGCCCCCCGTGAACACGCCGAGGTGATTGGTGGGCGCGCCGAGCAGCTCGAGGTCGAGCTCGAGGGGGCCCTGGTCGGTGTCCCCCACCAGCGCCGCCACCCGCTCGGACAGCTCGTCCGCCTCCTCCGCCAGCGCCTGGGCACGCTCGAGGTCGGCCGGGGCGTAGAGGATGCGGAAGTGCTCGGTGTGCAGCGCGTCGTGGCCCGTGAGCAGCAGCGAGCCGAACTCCGTCACCAGGATCAGCGCGAACAACGCCCCCAGGAGCCCGACCAGCAGCGACAGGCAGCCCACCGTCCCGAAGCGGACGACCGCCACGATCTGCGAGCCGCGCGCGACCAGGGCGCGTCCCGGTCCGAGGAAGAGCCCGAAGGAGCCCAGCGCCATCAGGCCGCCCGTCGCGAGCTGGAGCAGCGGCGGACCCCAGGGGTGCGACGCACTGCCGTGGTCCCACGCGAGGCTGCCGATGGTGCCGACCACGGGGGTCCAGATGCGCAGCGGTGGCCAGATCAACCCGCCGCAGAAGCCGATGAGCAGCGCGAGCCCCACCACCCCGTAGGCCAGCGGGCCGAGCCAGGAGAGCAGCAGGCCCGCGCCCAGGCCCCCGAAGCCGCCGACGAGCATCAGCAGGTGCTCGAGCATCAGCGGCCGTAGTGAGGACGTCGCGCCCTCGGCCGCGGTGAACGTGTGCAGCACGACGTCGGAGACGAACGAACCGAGGACCAGCGCGACCACGGCCCCGACGGTGGCGATGCCCTTCGCGATCCAGACCGTCGAGCGGCGGGTGGGCAGGCCGTCGAGGAACTCCGTGTGCCCGTCGCGCTCCTCGTAGGCGACCGCGCCCTGGCCCACGAGGAAGCCGAAGATCCACACGATCATGGTCTGGCCGTCGCCGTCCGACAGGCGCAGCCCGAGGTCCTCGATCAGCGGGTCGTCGTCCCAGAACACCGACAGCAGGCTCATGCCCACGAGCGCGATGCCCACCAGGAACCACGGGAGCATCGCCCCCAGCTCCTTGCGCAGCAGCGCGATCACCTCGTGCTCCACGGGCTCGTGAGGCGCCCGAGCGCGGGCTCCACGCGGACCCAGCGCGCGGCCACCACGTCGGCGGGGTCGGCGGGGAGCGGCGCCTCGTACATCCCGACACCAGGCGTCACGAGCTCACCACGGTCGCCGGCCCGCGGCCCCTCCACGAGCGGGTCGAGCACCAGCCACTCGAGGACCGCGCCCTCGGGGATCTGGCCGACCCACCGCGCGACGACCTCCCCGTCCTCGTCCGCGAGCGAGAGCGCCGGCCAGACCGCAGGCTCCGGATGGGCGCGCTCCAGTCGCCGCTCCCACGCCGCCACCCAGGCCGCCTCGTCCACGCCGGCCGACGCCGACGCCCAGCCCGCACGGGTGCGAAGCCGGATGCGCTCGACCTGGGGCCAGGACGACACGGGGAACGGTCCCCAGGGCTCCGCCAGCGGGATCCGCGCCACCGCGAGCACCGCGTCGCGCCCCCCCAGCTCCTCGAGCGCCACCAGCCCCTCGTACGCGACAGCCCCCGCCACGTCGGAGCCGAGCGCGGCGAACGTCGCCCGGGGCGCGGCCAGCAGCTCGGACGCGTGCCCCCGTCCCTTCGCGGCCAGCGTGTCCAGGCGCTCGGTGTCGCCTGGCGCCCACCAGCGGGCCAGCCCCTCCGCGACCCAGCGCGCGTCGGGGTCCCAGTCCGGTGCACCCGCCGCCCGGTGGCCCAGGACCTGCGCGAGCACGCCCTGCACGAGCTGGTCCTCGGGGGCCGACGGGTCGATCAGGACCACGCGCGAGACGTCGTCGGGGCGAGCGCCCTCCGAGGGTCGGACGACGGGCTCCCCGGGGGCGCGAGGCGCGCGGAGCAGCACCGCGGGCGGCCAGGAGACCTCCAGGGCCGCGCCCAGCCCGTCGAGCTCGCTCGCCACGTGCGCACCCAGGTCGAAGGTCGGCGACCCCGGGCTCGCCGCCACACGGACCACCGCGCTCCCCTCGCCCGCCCGCGGGAGCATCGTCCAGCTGTCCGTCGGGCCCTGGCTGGCGGCGTGCAGCTCGGTCGCGAGCGTGGCGATCACGCCGAGCGCCACGAGGCGTCCGCGGTCGAGCGGGTCCGATGGCCGGAACCAGCGCTCGAGCAGCGCGCCGCCCCGCCACCCCGAGACCGCGAACCCGAAGAGCACGCCGGCGAGCCCCCACGCGAGCGCGACGGGCAGCCCCTCCCACGGAGCGTCCATGCGCGCGATGTCGACCCCGTCCGCGATGGCGCGGAAGCCGAACACGCGACCATGCCCGTCCATCGTCGCGAGCAGGCACGTCCAGCACCACCACGCGAGCCAGCGGTAGCGGCCGAGGTGGGCGACGCCGAACGTCGTGCCGTGGCAGGCCGCGATCCAGCAGCCCTCCTGGAGCATCAGCTGGGCGAGCAGGAGCAGGGGCACCCCCTCCCGACGCGACGCCACCGCCGCGGTGATCAGCAGCACGACGAGCTGGGTGGCGAGGAGCACGGCGAGGCCGAGCGCGGCGCGGACGGCGGCGCGGAGGACCGGCGAGACCGGGAGCGCCGAGAGGAACTCGTGGGTGCCGCCCTGGTGGTCCTGGACGACGAGCCGCTCGGCGAGGAAGAGCGCGAGCAGCGGCATCGCGAAGCGCGCGTTGCCGTGCGCCACGTCGAGCAGCGTGAGCCAGTCCTCCTGCAGCGCCATGACCCAGGTCACGACGACCATGCAGCCCATGAGCACCACGCCGACCGCGACGGGGACGGCGTGCTGGAGGACCTCCTTGCCGACGAGCGCGGCCAGGCGGATCAGCGTGCGGATCACCGGCGGTCCTGCCGCGCGATGGCCACGAAGGCGGTCTCGAGGGAGACGGGCTGGGCGCCGGGGAGCGCCGCGAGCCGTGAGGGCGCCCCCCACACCACGGTCCCGTCGCGGTCGGCGTGCAGGGCGCGCACGTCGTCGGGGACGGCGACCGAGGCCGGCAGCTTGCGCACGTGCCCACCGAAGTCGCCGACGGGCCCCTGCCAGAACATCTGGCCCTCGTGCAGGATGCCCACCTGGTCGCCGATGGCCTCGACCTCGGAGATCTGGTGGGTGCTGAAGAAGATGGTCGCCCCCTCCTCCCGCGCGGTCGCGAGCAGGTCGAGGATCTCGCGGCGGGTCACCGGGTCCACGCCGGCGGTGGGCTCGTCGAGCACGAGCAGCGGCGGCCGGTGGGCCATGGCCAGCGCGAGCGCGAGCTTCATGCGCGTCCCCCCGGAGAGCTCGCCCACCCGCTGCTGCTGCGGGACGGCCAGCCGGTCGCAGAGGTCCGCGAAGCGCGCGCGGTCCCAGGTCGGGTAGAAGGCGCCCACGAAGCGGCCCAGCATCCGCACCCGCATCCAGGGGTAGAAGTGCTGCTGCTGGCTGACGTAGCCGATGCTCGCGCGCAGCCGCGGCGAGGTGCGGCGCACCGTCTTGCCGCCCAGCGTGAGCGTGCCGCGATCGGGGCTCAGGATGCCCATGATCATGCGGATCGTCGTGGTCTTGCCGGCCCCGTTGCGGCCGAGGAAGCCATAGACCGTGCCGGTCGGGACGCGCAGGTCCAGCCCGCGGATCACGGCGTGGCGGCCGAACGAGCGGTTCAGGCCCTCGGTCGAGAGCTGCAGCTCCTCGCTCACAGGCGCTCCAGGCGCAGGGCCGCGATCTGCTCACACTCCTGATCGGGCTCCTCCGCGCAGTACCAGCTCGCGTTCCACCCCGCCTGCTCCATCGGCTCGAAGGGCACGAGGATGGAGATGACGAGCCGCCGCACGCCGCCCTGTTCCTGGAAGTCGAGCGCCACGCCGAGCTCCTCCACGCTGACCGCGTCGGTCAGGCCGTACCGGCGGATGCCGTCGACCTCGTCCACCCACACGAAGCCGAAGTGTCCCTCACCCGTGGGCCCGAAGCCCATGACGACCTCGCTGCGACGCAGGCTGGCCTCGAGGATGGTGCCGCTCCAGGTGCCCGTGAGCCGCGACAGCAGGTCGGGCGGCCCGTCCTGGGCGCACCCGATCAGCAACAACGTCGTACAACAACTCCGCAAGGCTCGTCTCCAGCGCTGCCTATAGTGCACCAACGAAGGACGACGCAGGCACCGGCGATCTCCTGTCGGTGCAGTCGGCCGCGAACGGGAAGGGGAAGTACCCGTTGGCGCGTCGTGGAGGCCCGCCGAGCGGGCGAACCGACTCGATGGCGAAGGGGCCGAGCCCATCTGGTGGCTGACGTCAACGCAATGGACTTGACTCGGCATGGCGCCGAGGTAGGATGGCCACACCTCAAAGATTGATACTGGAGGCAAATATGTTGCGCATTGCGCATTGCGCATAGTGCATTCCTTCTGCTATGTCCGTTGCCCGTATGGGCGGGGTCCATGCCCTATGAAGGAGAGGTGGAGGACGACGAACCGTCCTTCGCGGGACCTCGCCCGGAGGATGACGAGGGTTGGGGGCCGGTGATGGACCGAGGACCGGACGGGCGACCGTTGGCCGCGCTGACGGTCAAGCCCTTCGGATCGACCCGGTACTGGCTGGAGACGACCGTGTACGCGCAGGCGGTCGAGGCCGTGACCTGGTCAGAAGGACCCTACGAAGGGGCGTCGGGGAGGCGCGCATTCGTGCTGGACCCGGGCCGGTGGGGGACCGCGCAGCACGCCATGATCCGAATCCGCACACTGGCCGAGGACGACGAGGGGCGCCTCGTCGCCATCGCCGCCACGCGCTTCATGGTCGACCGGTCGGCTCGAGGAGCAGCCGTGCTGACGGATCTCCCGACAAGTGCGATGCTCGCCAGGGACGGTGTCGAGGCGAGCCCGCTGCGTAGCGCGGGGGGCCCGAAATGACCGCGCTCTTCGCCCTGCTGCCCAACGCGTTGGCAGCCAACACTAACTTCCAGATCTGTATCCAGCAGAACCTCGACTACGAAGATCAGGACATCGGAGATTTCCTCACGGGGACCAGTACGAGGCCGCGCGGCGCCCAGATCCACTTCTACGGCTCCGTGAGCGGGCATGTCGTGGCGAACCTCGCCGCAGGTGGATCCGACCCAGGGTGTGCCGATGTCACGCTCGACGACACCCAGCAATACAGCCTGGTGCTCTGGTACCGTGGATCGATCGCGGGGAACACCGTGGAGGTCGTCGACGACACCGGCAACTTGTACACCCACACCATCAGCAACCACTTTTCCCCACCCGGCAACGGGGGCTACGTCATCACCTTCGCCGACGCGAGCGACGCAGCGAACATCTACACGGCGGCGGCTTTCGGCCTCTTCCGGAACGACCTCGGTGTCACGGGTGAGACCTTCCGCTTCATCACCGACGTTTGTCCGAACGCCGACGGCAGCTGCGAGCGATGGCCGGCAACAGGCATCTTCATCAACACCGGCCACCGACGGGAGAAGCTCGTCATCCTCCACGAGTTCGGACACGCGATGTCCGACGCCGTGAACCAAGGCCACGAAGACGCGAACGCTGGCGGCGCCGCCGTGAACGCCTGTAGTCCTGCGTACACGAACAGCGGACACAAGGCCAACAGCAAGGAGTTCAACAGCAACGCGGCCGTGGAAGGCGTAGGAGACTTCTACGCTGCGGTGACGGTCAACGACGTGACCCAGTCGGACTGTGAGTTCCGCAAAACCAACAGCGTCGACTGGGATCTCAGCGGTGCATTCGAGCCCACCAACGATCCTGAGGTCTTCAGCTGCGAGGCAGGAATGACCGCAGGGACTGTGTTCATCGACGCGAAGGACTATCTAGGGGATTTCTGCATCGCGACTGGGGCCTCCTCCAACCGCGGCACCCAGTACGATTGGTTGCGGATGGGGTGGGACTTCGTCACCGATAAAGGGCAGACGGTGGACACGTTCTTCCAGATCTGGGACCACGCCAACCCCCACACGTGGCGCGCGACGGACGTCGGTACACCGTGGCGCGGTCTGCTCGATCCGGTTGACGCGGTGATCTTGGCATGTGATCCGGCACCCTCCGGAGGTGGCCATGCCGAGACCGTACCCCGTAGCGCTGCGACAGCGGGTGATCGCCGCGCACGACCAGGGCGAAGGGACGTACGAGGAACTCGCCGAGCGGTTCATGGTGGGTCGCGCGACGGTCAACCGCTGGATCAGCCGCTCGCGTTCGACAGGATCCGTCCTGCCATCACCGATGGGCGGAGCCAGGCACGAACGGAAGGTGACCGAAGAGGGCGAGACGTTCGTGCGCGAGCTGCTGGACGCCATGCCCGAGAGCACACAACGCGAGCTTGCGGACGCGTACGAGGAAGAATTCGGTGTGAAACTCCATCGGTCCACGATGGGACGGAGCGTGAAGCGCATGGGCTTCACGAGAAAAAGGGGGCGCTGAGACCCTTCAAGGCTGACCAGGACGATGTCGTCGCCGAACGTGAGGCGTTCATCGCCGCCATGCACAACCTCGATCCGAGGAAGCTGGTCTTTCTCGACGAGTCCGGGTTCAAGACGAACCTCCACCGAAACTACGGTTGGGCTCCCCTGGGCGAGCGGCCGATCATCTACGGCGACAAGTTCGGGAAGAACGTCACCATCATCGGTGCGATCGCGATGGACGGTCTTCGCGCCGCTCGTGCATTCGAAGGCACACTCGACGGCCCCGGGTTCGTCAGCTTTTTGGCCGACGATCTTGGCCCAGCGCTGGTCGAAGGCGACATCGTGGTCATGGACGGTCCGCGGCTTCACCGCGTGGACGGCGTGGTGGAGGCACTCGCGGCACATGGCGCTACGCCGCTGTACCTGCCGCGGTACTCGCCGGAGCTGAACCCAATCGAGATGTGCTGGTCGTTGCTCAAGGCCTGGGTGCGAACCCGCGCTCCTCGCGTCGCACGCCGTCTTGTGGATGCCGTGGGAGAGGCCTGGGGAAAGGTCACATCCACCCTGTGCGAGTCGTGGATCAGGCACTGCGGCTACGCCGTAGGCTCAACATGATCGCGCAACGGTGTATCAACCCGACCCCGGCAGTCCGCATGTCCGACGCGGCGTACGAGGTTGGCGGGACGAGCTTGCGGACGATCTGGGACACGAACGCGTCCTCGAACGGAACCGACCGATGATCCTCGGGTGGCTCCTCGCCACGGGCTGCCATCCGACGTGCAGGGACGAGCCTTGCGTGGAGGATGCGGAGCCCGTGGTGTGGGAGGCGCCCGACGACCTCGGCTATGCCGGATACCCCTTGACGCTCGCTGGCGATCGGCTGCTGGTCTCCGCGGTGGGCGTCCCGGGGAGCTACGGCTCGCCACGGGTGTGGTCACTCGACTCGCAGAGCCTCGAGCCCGTGGGGGACTGGAGCTTTCCGCACTACAACGTCTGGGGGGTCGGAGCTGCCCACGACGCTGCGGATGTCGATGGAGACGGCCTAGTCGAGGTCCTGGTCGGTGCACCCTCCTATCGCCATGACCGCGTCACCCGCAGCGGGGCGGCTCTGTTGTTCGACGAAGCGCCAGAGGGGACCGTGTCGTTCGAAGACCCGCCCCCGTGGTTCGAGCAGACCCGGACGCCCTACGTCTATGCCGGCAGCGCCGTCACCTTCCTGGACGACACGGCCTCGGGGCAGGTCGTTGCCGTCGTCGGCGGACCGGGCACCACCTACCCCGCCACCGACGCACTGATCGCCGTCGTCGATCCGACGCGAGGGGGCCCACTGACCGAGACGGATGCCTCTTCCCTCTTCAGCGGGGGTCCGGGTTGTGGGGGAACGCTCGACGCCATGGACGTGGACGCCGACGGCCGGCAGGACCTGGTGGCCAGGACCGACCGAGGTGTCGGGTACCTCCTCGCCCCACTCCCTGCTGGCGAGCACGCACTGCGTGACGTGCTCGACGGTGAGTGGACCGCCGGGGACGGCCCGAACACGTCCCTCGGTCTCCACCTGTCTCAGCTGGCCGACGTGACGGGCGACGGGCTGCAGGACCTCGCCTTCTCCGACTACGAGCAGGAGGTTCGTGGCGCTCCCCGCGCGGGAGCCGCATGGGTGGTGGCAGGCGGCGACCCTCGTCCCGGGTCGGTGGACGGCCTCCCGATCCGCGTGGAGGGGACCGAGGTGGGTGAGGGCGTAGCCTACGGGATCACGAGCGGTGACCTCGACGGCGACGGCCAGCCCGACCTCGTGCTCGGCGCACCCGGCGTCTACCCCGGGATCCATCCCGGCAAGGTGGTGGTGTTCCGCGGGCCGGTCGCGGACGGGACGTACACCACGGGCGATGCGGACGCCGTGCTGTACGGCGAGTCCGACTGGGACCTGTTCGGCTTCGCCGTACTGGCGGCGGACACGACCGGCGACGACCGCGCAGAGCTCTACGTCGGAGCGCCCGGATCCCCCCGCGAGTCGGGCCGTGGCAGCGTCTACCTGCTACCAGGCGGCTCGGTGTTCTGATCCCGAGGTAGAAGGGGGGATGGACTTCCGACCCTCCGAACGCAGCAAGACCCTCACCGACCGCGTCCGCGCCTTCGTCTCCGAGCACGTCGTGCCCGTCGAGGAGCGCCTGATGGCGGCGCGGCGCGCGACGCGGAGCAGCCCCGACTGGCGGACCTGGAGCGTGCCGCCCGAGGTGCGCGAGCTGCAGGCCAGGGCGCGCGCCGAGGGCCTGTGGAACCTGTTCCTGCCCGACCCGGAGCACGGCGCCGGCCTCTCGAACGTGGAGTACGCGCCGGTCGCGGAGGAGATGGGGCGCAGCTTCCTCGCGCCCGAGGTCTTCAACTGCAACGCGCCGGACACCGGGAACATGGAGGTGCTGCACAAGTACGGCTCCCCCGAGCAGCAGGCGCGCTGGCTCGGGCCGCTGCTGCGCGCAGAGGTCCGCTCCGTGTTCCTGATGACGGAGCCCGAGGTCGCCTCGTCGGACGCGACCAACCTGCGGGCGACGGCGCTCGTGGAGGGCGACGAGGTCGTGCTGAACGGGCGGAAGTGGTGGACCACGGGTCTCGGCCACCCCGACGCGAAGGTCGGCATCTTCCTGGGCGTGAGCGACCCCAACGCCCACCGCCACCTGCGCCACTCGATGGTGCTCGTGCCGCTGGACGCGCCGGGCGTGCGGATCGAGCGGATGCTGCCCGTCTTCGGGGAGTACGACGAGCCCTACGGCCACGGCGAGGTCGTGCTCGAGGACGTGCGGCTGCCGGCCTCGGCGGTGATCGGCGGGCCGGGGATGGGCTTCGCGATCGCGCAGGGACGCCTCGGGCCCGGGCGCATCCACCACTGCATGCGCTGCATCGGGGCCGCGGAGCGCGCACTCGAGCTGCTGATCCGGCGGTCGCTCTCCCGCGAGGCCTTCGGCAAGCCGCTCGCGAGCCTCGGGGGCAACCGCGAGCGCATCGCCGACCTGCGGATGGCGATCGACCAGGCGCGGCTGCTGGTGCTGCACGCGGCGTGGCGGCTCGACGAGCTCGGTCCGCTCGGCGCGATCTCGGACGTGAGCGCCATCAAGGTGGTGGCGCCCAACGTCCTCGAACGGGTGGTGGACGAGGCGATCCAGATCCACGGGGGCCTGGGGCTGTCGGACGACGTGCCGCTGGTGGCCCTGCACGCGATGGCGCGCGTGCTGCGGCTGGCGGACGGCCCGGACGCGGTGCACCGCGGGGTGGTCGCCCGCGCGGAGCTCGCCCGCTACCGCACCTGACAGGAGACGAGCATCACGCCGAGCCAGCACGGGTGCACCCCCGGCCCGAGCGCGACCATGAGCTCCTCGCGCAGCGCCTCCCGGTCTTCGGGGCGCATCCAGGCGGGGTTGTACATCCCGAGGCCCAGCTCGGTGACGGCCTCGGCCGGACCGGTCAGGTCGTACGGGGCGACCTCGGTGGACACGCGGTCGTAGCCGCGCTCCTCGAGCAGGGTCGTGAGCGCGTCCGGATCGCGGGAGCGTGCGTCGCCGAGCGAGACGGCGTCGGGCTGGGGGTGTCGCCGCAGCGCGTCGAGCACCACGCGGTACCGGTTGTCGGGTCGATCCGGCGGGGGAGCGCCGATCACGGCGGCCAGCCAGCCGTCGGGGCGCAGCACGCGGCGGAGCTCGTCGAGGACGCCGGGCAGGTCGTCGAGCAGCATCAGCGCCCAGCTGCACACGACCCCGTCGACCGAGGCGTCCGCCAGCGGCAGCTCCTGGGCCCGCGCGAGGTGCAGCTCCGACAGGCCCCGGGCGCGTGCGGCCTCGAGCTCCCCCTGGGACAGATCGACGCCGACCCCGTGCACCCCTCGCTCGGCGAGCTTCGCGAGCAGGAAGCCGTCGCCGCAGCACAGGTCGAGCACCCGCTCCCCCGGGGACGCGTGGTCCGCGAGCCAGTCGTACGTGTCGCGCCCGTCGGGCAGGCGTCCGCCCGCGAAGGCCCGCGGGCTGCCACCCGGCGCGCTGTCGTGGAACCGCCGGAGGAAGGACTCGCCCGCGCTGATCATGGCACTCCGCCGCCATCCTCCCACGACGTCGGCTACGCTGGTGCAGGAGGTACGGATGTGGATGGTGTGGCTGGCCGTCGCGCACGCTGGACCCGAGCGCGTGGAGCGCGTCGCCGCGCGGCACGACGCGAAGGAGATCGAGCTGCTCCAGCGGTCCACGAGCCGCCCGGGCGTGCAGCAGCAGGCCGTCGCCGACTACCTCGACCGGTACCACCACTTCGACACCCGCCCCGTGCGCCGGATCGAGGCCTGGGGTGCGCAGCTCCAGGGCCCGTGGCCCGCCGCTCCGGCGCAGCCCGCCGTCACGGACGCCGCCGACCACCCCCTCGCGATCCCGGCTGACGTTGTTCAGCAGCCTGCTAGCTCGGGGCGCGGCAGCTTCCCGCACCTTTAATCCGACTCGCGTCCGATTAATCGAGGAGCCATCCCTGCCTTCCTACGATGGAGGCACGGACGGAGCGCGAACGCTCGTCCGGAGCACGCGTGGCCACCCGGCCCGCTTCCCTCCCGAAGGAGCCCATTCATGCGCACGCGCCTCGCCCCCCTGCTCGCGGTCCTCGTCGCCATCGCCCTCCAGGGCTGCGACGGCGCCACGCAGGACGACACCACCCCAGGCACGACCGCAGACACGGGGTCGACCGACGACACCGGGGGGTCCGTGGAGCCCCTCGTGGTGGGCGAGGTCGTCGCGGTGGTCGGCGCGGCGGGCGGCACGATCGACGGCGGCGGCGAGCTCGGCTTCGAGGGTCTCCGGGTCGAGATCCCGGCGGGCGCGCTCTCGGACGACACCACCATCACGGTCCGACGGGTCTCGGTCGCGCCCCCCCTCCCGAGCCTCGGCGAGCAATGTGGCCAGAGCTTCGAGATCGACGGAGACGGCGCGTCGCTCGCACTCCCGATCGAGGTGACGCTGCCGGTCGACGCCGCCATCGTGGCGGAGTGGGGCCAGGCTCACGGCGACGTGAAGGTCTGGGTCCACGACGGCGCGGACGCCTGGCAGAGCGTGGTGCCCGACGCGACCGCCGACGGCGAGGTGCGCTTCGCGATGGACGGGTTCGGTGCCGCAGCGGCGGGTGTGAAGCGCTCCATCACCCCCACGATGTGCGCCGTCGGCACCTGCGGCACCACCTCGACGACCACCACGGCCACCTGCCCGGGACCGGCGTTCTGCGTCACGCAGCTCTCCGCGCCGGCGGCGGGACCGGAGACGGGCACCCGCATGACGACGGACGGGACGAGCCTGTTCTACCTGACCCGCCCGGGCACGAACCAGGTCGCCGTCGCCAGGGTCAACGGCGCCACCGGCGCGCTCGCCACCTCGACCGCGTTCTCCACGACCTCGACCGCGCGCCGCAACCTCGTGGTCCCGAAGTTCTCGTCCGAGGCCTGGGTCGGGATCGGGATCGGGGGCAACCTGCGGTTCAAGTTCGACGGGACCGCCCCCGTCGCGTTCGACGTGGACGCCGACGGCCGCGGCGGCATCGCGTTCGACGACGGGACGTTCACCCGCCTGTCGAGCCTCGGGACCACGACGCGCCAGCAGCAGTCGCAGACCTTCGAGGCCCGGTCGACGGGCAACCTCGGGCAAGGCGGGCTCGAGACCATGAGCCACGCGGCGTCGGACGCCGACCTCGGGCCGCGGGCAGCCCTCCTGACCTACGAGTTCTCGTCCCCGATCGACGGCTTCAACCCCAACCCCGGCGCTCCGACCAGGTTCGACCTCGGATCCTTCCCGCAGGGCGATCGGGCCGTGCACCGCCCCGCGATCGGCGCCACCCGAGGGGGGCAGGTGTTCGCGGTCTACGCCCAGACGAGCCAGAGCCACGTGGTGACGCTCGACCACGGCTCCGGGGTGGTCACCCAGGTCCAGGGCATGCCCCATGCCCTCGACGCCGTGGTCGACGCCAGCGGCGACGTCTGGCTCGCCAGCACGGACACGCCAGAGCTCGGGTTGGTGCGCAACATCATGGACCCGGGCAACCGCTCCCTCGAGATGGTGCCGCTGACCAACGCCGGCCCGACGACCACGGAGTACCAGAACACGCTCCCGCGGGGCCTGGCGCTCTTGTCGGACGGGCGGGTCGCGGTGCACACGCTGGACGGGAGGATCCTCGTCGTCCGCCGACCCGGGACCTGACGTGTCAGCCGGCGTCGACCGGGTCGGACGATGCCAGCCGGACGGGCGCGTCGAGGTACCACCCACGCCCTCGTTCCCACTGGAGGGGAGCGAGGCCGAGGCGGCGGAGGGTGGTGACCGCCACGCGGACGCGGTTGGACCTGGCCGCGGGGGTCGCACGCTCTCCGGGCCACCCCGCCGCGAACATCTCGTCGACCACGAGGCCGCGCCCGCGGTCCGCGGCCAGGGCCACGGCGAGGCGCGCGAGCGTGGGGCGACCACCGAGGCCGTGGGTATCGCCGGCCGGGTCACGGAACCACGCGCCGTCGCTCGCCACGTGCCAGGTGGACGCCTCGTGCGCCTCGGCGGCGGCCCGGTCGACGAGCCCCCGCCGGAGGGCGAAGGCCCAGAGCGAGACGGGCCCCTCGGCCTCCGCCCGCCTCAGCGCCTCCGCTGCCGTGAGGTCGCCCCGCGCGAGCTCGTCGAACAGCAGGGAGACGCGCACCACCGCCGCGGCAGCGCCGTCCGTGGCGGGCGGACCACTCCTCGGCCGGCACCGGCCGCGCCAGGCGGAGGCGGCCCCTGCCACCGCGTCCACCAACGTGGCCTGCCGGGCGTCCGTCACGCGGCTCGTGCGCGCGCGGAGCGCCGCAACAGCCTCGTCGGCGTCCGCGTCACCCGACAACGTCGCGGCCCAGGCGTCGACCAGGAAGGGCTCCCCGTTCCGATCGTCGGCCCACTGCGCCTTGGCCCACGCGCGCGCCGAGGGCGCCGCTGGTGCCCCCTCGGTGCACAACCGCGACAGGACGGCATGGAACTGGACCTCGTAGGTGCGGAAGGCGGCGACTCCGGGCATCTCGGCGTACAGCGCGGTCAGCTCCCCGAGCCAGCGGGTGGCCTCGTCCCACCGCCCCCGATGGCACTCGAGCCCATGGCGGCGACGCAGGACCGTCTCGACCGCCTCCGGACCCACCGTCCGCGCGAGCTCCAGCGCCGGCGCCAGGGACGCCTCGACCTCGTCGAACCGCCCCTCGTACAGGGCGTGGAAGGTCCCCACGCCGCACATCAGCTCGACGCTCAGCGCCGGATCACCGGCCTCGCGCGCGACCCCGAGCGCCTCGGACGCGAGCCCCGCGCTGGTGGTGTGGTCACCGCGCAGGCAGGCCACGCTGGCGAGCTGGTTGAGCGCCATGGCCACGCCCCGCCGGTTCTGGTGGACGCGGCTCAGCGCGAGGACGCGCTCGAACCCCGCCTCGGCCTCGTCGAGGTGGCGGAGCGACAGCGCGCGCTCGCTCCGGGAGTTCCACGTGGGGAGGAAGGTGATCTCGTCGGCATCCTCGCCCTCCACCGGCTCGGTGAGCTTGCGCGTCAGATCGAGGTGCGCCTCGACGTTCCACCGGGAGAGGAAGAATGCATGCGCGTTCATCTCGACGAGGCGCCCGGCCCGTCGTCGTACGCTGGTGGCATCGTCGGCCACCGCTCGGTCGATCACCCGATCCACCTCTGGCGCGAGCGCCAGCAGGGCATCCCACCCGAGCTCTCCTCTCCGGTAGCGGCGAGCCACCCCGTTGACCCAGGCGGCGTGCCGATCGTGGACCGGACCCGGCTCGACGAGGTGCTCGGCGGCGTACGCCCGGACGGCCTCGTACGGCACGAACCGGCCCTCCTGCGTCCGGACGAGGTGCCGCGCCACCAGGATCTGGAGGTGGTCCGCCAGCTCCCCTTCGACGCTCAGCACGGCGCGAGCAGCGTCCCAGTCGAAGGGCGTCGCGAAGACCGACGCCTGGGCGAGCGCGGTGGCCGCGCCCGTGGGCAGCGTCTCCCACGACCAGGCGACGCTGCGGACCAGCGTGGAGGTGCGGTCCTCGGCGCGCGCGACGTCCCTGAGGAGGGCGAGCGGCGCGGCGAGCCGACGCTCGATCTCGTCCAACGGCAACACCGCCGTCCGGGCGGCGGCGAGCTCGATCGCGAGGGGGAGTCCCTCGAGCCGCCGGACCACGGCGCGGATCCGGTGTCGGTCACGGTCGGGGTCGACGGGGACGGTGCCGAGGAGGGGCAACGCGCGCAGGAAGAGCTGCACCGCCTCGGTGGCGTCGTCGTCGACGGGGAACGGGTGGAGCGCGAGCGTCTCTCCGAACGGGGGCGCGACGCGGGACGTACAGACGAAAGCCGTGGTCGGGGCAGCGTGCTGCCAGGCCGCCAGGACCTCTGCGCTGTCCGCGGGCAGGTGCTCGAGGTTGTCGAGCACGGCCACCTCGGGCCCGGCGGCCCGCAGCTCGGCGGCCGACCGACCGGCGAGGGTCTCCCCTGGACGACCCGGTCCCGCGCCGAGGTCGCGAAGCAGGGCGAGGTGCATCCCATCCAGGTCCCGAGCCGTGGTCAGATCCACGAACAGCGCTTCCCGCCCCCGGGTGCGTAGCGTGTCGGCGACGAGCCGGGTCTTTCCGACACCACCCGTACCGACGACCGTGACGAACCCCGGGCGGAGCGACGCCACCAGGCGCTCGGCCTCTGCCCTCCGGCCGACGAAACGCGTCTGGTAGTGCGGCACGCCGCGCGTCACGTCCTCAGGTCTACCTCAGGGCACCACCGACGATCAGGCCGGGATCTCGGGTCCTGCCGCGCCGACGGTGACGACACCCGGATCCTCGAGGTGCAGGGCCTCGGCGAGGAAGCGCCGCGTCACCGCCATCTGCGGCGCACCGGCCCACTCGCCAGCGATGTTCGTCGCGCAGGACACCGTCAACGACGCGATCGTGGCGACAGCCACCCACAAGCCCGTCAGCGGCATGTCGAGCGTCCAGCAGATCCAGCCGTACATCACGCCCGCGATGAACAGGAAGACCTGCGCGGCGTACAGCCCGGTGTAGACCCCCCACAGCCACGGATTCGGTCCGAACGTGCCCTTCAGCCGGGAACCCGTGCCCTCGGCCTCGACCTCCACGCTGATCCACGGCGACCAGACGTGCCGGTCGCGCTCCGCGATGTGCAGGTCGAGGTGGCGCTTGCTCACCACCCCCACGCAGATGGCACCCGGCACGCCGAGCGCACGGCGGATGGTCTCGGCCACCTCGTCGGGCGGCAGGGGGGACGTCGCTTCGTAGTGGGGGCGCGGTCGCACGTTCCCAGGATACGCCACCCGACCGCCAGGAGACAGCATGCCAGGCCCCGAACCCGCCGACGGACCGCCCAGGGTGCTCGTCGCCGACGACGATCGCGCGGTGCGCTACACGCTCGTCGAGACGCTGCGCGAGCTCGAGATCGAGGTGGTCGAGGCGGTCGACGGACGCGCCGCGCTGGCACGGCTGGCGAACGAGCGCTTCGATCTGGTGCTCACCGACCTGCGGATGCCGGGCGCGGACGGGATGGCGGTGCTCGACGCGGCCACGGCGCTGCCCGAACCGCCCAAGGTGGTGCTGGTGACCGCGCACGGCTCCGAGCGCACGGCCGTCGAGGCCATGAAGCGCGGCGCCTGGGACTACTTCCGCAAGCCCTTCGACGTGGACGAGGTGCAGGCCGTGGTCGCGCGCGCGCTCGAGGGAGCGCGGCTCCGGGGTGAGAACCGCCGCCTGCGGGACACGCTCGCCCTGTCGCGGAAGCTGTTGTTCCGCTCGGCGTCGATGGAGCGTCTCGCCGAGCTCGTGGGCCGGGTCGCGCCGCGGGACGTGACGGTGCTGATCACGGGCGAGAGCGGCACGGGCAAGGAGCGCGTCGCCGAAGCCATCGTGGCGGGATCACGCCGCGCGGGCCGGCCGTTCGTGCGCTTCAACTGCGCGACCCTCGGCAAGGACCTCGCGGCCGCCGAGCTCTTCGGGCATACGAAGGGCGCGTTCACCGGAGCGGTGCGCGACCGTCCCGGGCTCTTCGGAGAGGCCGACGGCGGCACGCTGCTGCTCGACGAGATCGCGGAGCTCGACCTCGATGTCCAGGCGCAGCTGCTGCGGGTGCTCCAGACGGGCGAGGTGCGGCGCGTCGGTCAGGAGGGCGTGCGCAAGGTGGACGTGCGCGTGCTCGCCTCCACCCACCGGGATCTCGCCGAGCGCGTGGCCGCGGGCAGCTTCCGCGACGACCTGCGCTGGCGGCTCGACGTGGTGCGCCTGCACATCCCTCCCCTGCGCGAACGGCCCGAGGACATCGAGCTGCTCGCTCGGCACTTCCTCGAGCAGTACGCGTCCCGCTTCGGGGTGAGGACGGTCCCCGTACCGGACGAGCTGTGGGCGCGCCTGCGCTCCTGGGCCTGGCCCGGGAACGTCCGCGAGCTCGAGCACGCCATGGAGCGGCTCGTGGCGCTCTCGCCCGACGGTGAGTGGGACCTCGAGCTGCTGCCCGGCACCGAGCAGCCCTCGTCGCCGGTCGAGCTCGACCTCAAGTCCCGGGTCGAGGCCTACGAGCGCGGCCTGATCGTCGCCGCCCTTCGCGACACCGGCGGCAACCGCAGCGAGGCCGCGCGACGGCTCGGGATCGGGCGCGTGACCCTCTACGAGAAGATCGAGAAGTACGGCTTGTGATCAGCCGCGCGCGAAGATGCGCGTGACCTCGCTCAGGAGCTCGTTCTCCTCGTCGCCGCGGTCGCCGTCCGAAGACGCCAGATCGAAGAGGACCGTGCGGATGAACTGACGGGCCTCCTCCCGATCGACCGTCGCCACCGCGATGAGCAGCTCGTCGAGCGTCGAGAAGTGCTCCCGGGCCTCGGCGATGGCGGCGTCCGCGTCCACGCCCAGCTCCTCGCCCAGCTCCGCGATCTCCTGGAGCTCGCCCGCGGCGACCGTGCCGTCGGCCGACGCCACCCGGCCCACCAGGCCGAACAGGATCCGACGCTCGTCGGGGGTGAGCTCGTTCGCGTCCATGCGTCCTCCGGACCCGATGCTATCCCGACCCCGCCGCGACCGCGAAGAGGCCCGAGCACGCCATCACGCCCAGCACCAGCGCGACCAGCACCACGACACCCAGGGTGAACGCCGCGAACATCTTGATCCAGCTCTTCGGCGCAGACCCGACGAAGCGGCCGGACTGCGCGTTCACGAGCACGCGGAAGGTCCGGTCGCCATAGCGATACGCGCCGATGAACACGGGGACCATCACCGGGCGACCCTCGAGCTGCGTCACCAGCGACGACACGCGGATCTTGCGCAGGCCGTGGTCGCGCTCGATCGAAGACCGGTGGCGCGCCTCCATCTCCTGCTGGGCGCGCTGGCGCGCCGCGGACCGCGTGAGCTCCGACAGCTCCATCGGGTGCTCGCAGGTCTCGGGGTCGAACGCGGTCAGCGCGCGCTCGTCCCAGGCCCCCAGCGACGCGAGCTCGCTCATCCGCAGCGACCGCGAGGCCGGCACGAGGATCTGCTCGAAGCGCACGTGGTCCACGCCCGCCACCGGCGCCTTGCCCGACCGGGTCGTCGAGGACACGAGCCCCGTCCAGTGCGTCTCCACCTCGCCCGACCAGGCCCAGGCGGGCAGCAGCAGCGGGCGCAGCTCGAGCTTCGCGCTGCGCAGGTCGTCCGGGTACCAGATCGAGGAGGTCGCGAAGGTCTGGAAGGTCTCGCGCGCCTGGTCCGCGGTCGTCACGAACGGCAGCTGCCCCACCGGCGGCTCGATCCCCTCCGGCGGCTCGGTGGGAACGAGATCGGCGGCGTCGGCACCGCAGAACAGGCAGCGCGGCAGCGAGCGCCCGGCCACCATCCGGACCGTCCCCCCGCACCCGCTGCACCGGACCGCGGCCAGCTCGGCGCTCATCGGGCCACCCCGAAGCACAGGACCACGCTCAGCACGACCAGCAGCACCGCGGCGGCGACCCCGCCGATCTTCCACCAGGACCGTGGCACCCGGCCGACGACCTCGCCGGTCTGCCCGTTGACCAGCAGCCGCAGCGGCCCCGTCGGACCCTGGACGGCGGCGATCCACACCGGGAGCAGCACCAGCCGCGGCGGCTCGAGCTCGCTCGCCGTCTGGGTGCGCAGGTCGGACGACCGATCGCCCGGGAGGTGGGTGGACGCGATCACCTTGTGCTCGAGGTCGGCCAGCTCCTGGCGCGCCACGCGGGCCGCCTCGTCGCGCTCGATCGTCGGCTGCTCGGCCGCCACCCCCGACACGAGCGCGGGCGCGTAGGGCAAGGAGGCCCCGAGGTCGAAGGGCTCGAGCGCGTTCGCCTCGGCCTCGGGCAGCCCGCGCGACGCTGACACCAGGTGGTCGAACCACTGGCGCACGTGGCTGCCCTCGAGCGGGAACCACTCCGTCTCCTGCACCTGCCGGGTGCGCGTCTCCGTCTTGCCGTTGACGGTCACCGTGTACGTCTCGGTTCGGTACCAGTGGATGCCGACGCGCGCGGAGAACGTCGTGCGCGCGACCGCGTCGTAGACCCAGAACGGGACGAGCACGTCGTCGAGCGCCGACGGATCGGCCGCGCGGCGGACGGACTCGGGCGCGAACCACTGCCCGGCGAGGAAGCCCCGGAGGAGCGCCGCGGCCCGCTCGCGGGGGACGGTGAACGGCACGACCCGGTCCACGGGCGCCGCCTGCTGCGCCTCGTCGTCCACGAGCGCGCTGTCGCAGAACGCGCAGGTCATCGCGCGCCGGCCCTCGGGGACCTGGACCGCCGCGCCGCATGCGCTGCACCGGCGGACGCTCACTCCACCACCTCGGGCAGCAGCAGCGTGCCCGCGAACACCTGCTGGTGCGCCACACGGGTCCCGGTCGCCTCCGCGATCACGCCCGCGACGTTGGGGTGCGCCTCCACCGCCGGGAAGCTGCTGCTCGTCAGGACGACCACGATCCGCGACCCCTCGTGCAGCTCGACCTCGAGCGGCTGCGTGTCGGGCGTCACCGTCACCCGCTCGCCCGGGGTGTAGGGCCGACGCGGCGGACCATCGCGCAGCGCCAGCGTCGAGAAGCCCTCGCGCAGCACGATCTCCTCGCCGTTGCGACGCTTCTCGAGGAGGCGGAAGCCGAAGGCCGTGTCCGCCGCGTCCGAGGCCACCTCCAGCGTCGCCGCCATCCGGCCGGCGAGGTGCAGCGGCGCGTCCAGCGGCTCCGAGACGAAGCGCAGCACGTCGTCGCGGCGCGGGCAGCGCGTGCGGTCGTGCACGAAGCCCGGCTTCACGCCGTTCATCAGCGGGATGGCGCCGGCGAGCAGCCCCGCGCCCCCGCGGGAGGGCAGCGGGTCCTCCGGGTCGTAGGTCCAGGACATCGGCGCGGTCGGCGCGTCCCCCGCGACCAGCGCGCCCTCGCACGGATCCTCGCCCGCCACGAGGCCGTAGCGGCGCTCGATCGTGGGCGGCGGCCAGTCGTCGCGCTGCTCCCAGCGGTCGCCCCCGATCACGTAGGTGATCGCGCCCGTGGTCGGCAGGGTGGGCGCTTCGCCCTCGACCTGGACGGCGAGCCAGTCGAGCACGCGCGCGAGCTGGAACGCGTTGCCGGCGGGCTCCTTCACGTGCCGCAGCGGGATCGCGGCCGGCGCCTGCCCGAGGTGGGCCCAGGGACCGATCACGAGCAGGCTGCGGTCGCGGGTCCCGAGCCGCTGCCAGGTGTCCACCTGCGCCTCGACGAACGCGTCCGACCAGCCGCCGATCAGGAGCACCGGGATCGACGTGTTCTCGGCGGCCCGCTCGAAGCGCCCGGGATCCCCGTCCTGCCAGCGCGGATCGGTCGCCTCCTCCGCCGTGATCCAGTCGCGGAACCAGGGCACCTCGTGACCGGCGGCGACGGTGTCCATCGTGACGCGCGGGCGGTGCTGGAGCGAGCGGTGGTACGGCCCCGCCGCGAACCAGCGCGTGCGCCCGTCCGGCATCAGCGACATCCAGGCGGTGAACAGCTCGTGCCGCAGGAGCCCGCTCTCGAACGCCGAGTCGTAGAGGTCGGGCCCGAAGATCCGGGACACCAGCGTCACCAGGCCGTCCGGGTCCTCCGCCGCCACCGCCCAGCCCGCGGCGGAGAGGTAGCTGTCGCCGAGCCAGGCCACGCGCCCGTCGGACCAGGGCTGCTCGCGGATCCAGGCCACGGCGTCCTGCCCGTCGCGCTCCTCGTTCACGAACGGGCTCCACTCCCCGCCCGCGTGCAGCCGCCCGCGGATCTCCTGCCACACGCAGGCGTACCCGCGGCGCACCAGCAGCCGGCACTGCTCGTCGAGGATGGGCGCCATGTAGTAGGGCGTGCGGGTCAACACCGTCGGGAACGGCCCGTCGCCGGAGGGGACGAACATCCGCGTCGGCAGGACCACGCCGTCGCGAGCCACCACGTCCACCGTGTCCCGCGAGCGGACGTGGGCGGTGCGTGGCGGGAGCGGCGCACCCCACGCGGCGGCCAGCAGCGCGAGCATCACGACCGCTGCAGCACGAACCGGGCGGCGCGGCGCACGCGGTCCTCGCTGTGCTGCGCGAGCGGCGCGGCGTGGCGCAGCACCTCGTCCGTCGGATGGTCCCCGAGGATCCACAGCGCGGCGACCAGCTGCTCGGCGGACACGGGCTTGCGCCACGGCGCCCACCAGGGGGAGGTGCCGCGGGCGAGCACCTCGATCAGCGGCTGCTGGACCCCGCCGTTGGACGCCGACGCGATGCGCTCGAGCTCCACCCAGCGACGTTCCCAGCGCTGGTCGGCGAGGAGCGCGCGCACGGCCGCCTCCGCCTGGTCCGGCGTCATCGTCTCGGGCACGTTGGTGGGCAGGCTCTCCTCGAGGAACCGCACCACCCCGAGGTCCTCGGCCAGGCTCCGGCCCCGTCGACGGTCGAGGATCGGCTCGACCTCGGCCTCGCCGAGCGCCGCGAGATCGGGCGGTGTCGGCTGGGCGGCGATCAGCTGCGCGAGCTCCTCGGCCACCGCGAGCATCGCGGGCCGCTCGTCGGGATCCCAGGCGACCATGCGCTTCACGAGCGCCCCCACGCGCTCGTCGTCGAGGTGGGCGATCTGCCGCTCGGCCGCCCGCGCCGCCTCGTCCTCCTCGGTCGGAAGGACCAGCGCGCGTCCCGTGAGCAGCACGAACAGGGTGACGCCCAGGGCGAACACGTCGATGCTGGCGTGATCGTGCTGCCCCTTGCGGCGCTCGGGGGGGGTGTACCCGGCGGAGCCGGGGGCGCTGTACAGGCTGCGGGCCCGGCGGCCGTCGAACTCCCCCTTGGCCGTGCCGAAGTCCAGCAGCTTGATCCGGCCGTCGCGCGACAGGAGGATGTTCTCGGGCTTCACGTCGCGGTGGACGATGCGCATCGGCGTGCCGTCGGGACCGTAGGGGCCGGCGAACACCGCGTGCAGGGCCTTCGCCACCCGTCGCGTCAGCTCGAGCGCCTGCTCGGGAGGAAGTCCACCCTTGCGGTACCGGAGGAGCTGGTCCACCGAGACACCCTCGACGGGCTCCATCTCGATCACCGGCTGACCGCCGTAGTCCAGCAGGCGGTACACCCGGATGACGTCGGGGTGGTGGATGGGCATCAGGATGCGGGCTTCGTCCGTGAACCGCGCCACGGCCTCCACGTCGCCGACGAACTGTGGGCGGAGGACCTTGACGGCGACGCGCTGCTGGCGCACGACCTCGGTCGCCAGGCACACCACGGCGTGGGCCCCCGACCCGGCGATCTGCTCCAGCTCGTAAAGCCCCTTGCCCACCGCGGGCACAACGTAACGCTCGGACTCAGCGATCGTCGCTCACACGGTCCGAGAGCATGCACGACACCGCCCACGCAGCGAGCACCACCGCGATCACCAGATCGACCGCGAGGTAGGCGCCGTGCTTGTCCGCGCCCAGCGCACGCGCCCAGGCGTGGGCCACCGCGGTGGCCGCGAAGCCGACCGCGAGCCAGCGTCCGCGCGCCGGACCGACCGTCGGCAGCAGCGCAGCGCCCGCCCAGTAGTACCGGCTGGACACGGTCACGAGGAACACGACGATCCATGCGAGCTGGAGCGCCTCCTCCCGCGACCGCCGCCACACCGCCACCCCCCAGGCGCCCAGTCCGAGCACGACGCCCACGCCGATGGGCACCGCCCGCGCGTGCAGCACGGCCTCGCGCAGCTGTTCGGGCGTCGTCCACAGCGCGAGGTGCCGCCAGCCGATGCGCTGGTCGCCGAGCACGTGCTGCTCGCTGTGGTGGAGGATCCGCGGCACGAACTCGAGCCAGGCGCCCGGGCCGCGGGGCGTGAGGCAGCCGACACCCACGAAGATCGCGAGCGCCACGGCGAACGCGAGCACCAACCGCCGCGCGAACACCCGATCCCCGCCGGGGCGCAGGTCGGGGATCAACAGCGAGACGAGCAGCGCCGCGGGGAAGAGCCGGCTGGCGGTGGCCCAGGCGAGCGCCGCACCCGCGACCTCGGGCTTCTGCTTCTTCACCGCTGCCGCCGCGATCATCAGCGCGGCCAGCCAGTCGTACTGGAGGAAGCCTCCGAACCAGCGCCAGACCGTACCGGGGAACACCGCGAGCAGCAGCACGACCCAGGCTGTGGTCTCGGTCCCGTAGGCCCACCCGATCGCCGCCAGCCCGATCAGGATCAGCAGCGGATCGATCGCGGTCGACAGCCACCGGGTGGTCGCGTGCTCCGCGGGCAGCGCGCGCGCCACGACGGACGCCACCGCGGTGTACGACGGGGTGCCGTTGAACCCGCGGTCGCGGAACATGTCGCGCCACGAGGCCTTCGGGTCGGCCTCCCGCAGCGCGCGCACCAGCCCGTCCAGCTCCTCCTGGCGCTCGGGCGAGAGCGCCCGGTCCACGTCGTACGCGCCGACGACGCTGGCGCGGGGCCCCTTCTCGTACGTCTCGAGGTCGCGCACGACGTCCACCTTGGCGAACGCGTCGTCGTGGCGTCGATCCACCTCCAGCGTCGCGACGTAGAGGTCGTCGTACCCGAGCTCGCCGAAGAACCGGACGCCCACGACGTAGTGGTACAGGTTCCAGGTCTGGGTCCAGCCGCCCGCCCAGGTCGCGGCAGGCTCCGCGAGGAACCAGATCGCCGCGATCAGGGCAGCGGCCACCGCCCCGCGCGCAGGGGTCACTGACACGCGGTCGGTTGGCAGCTCGCCTTGACCGATCCGGAGCCGTTCATGTTCGCGATGATGATCATGTTCGTCATGAACGCCTCGCAGTCGATCACGGCCGCGGTCATCGCCTCCTGCTGCGAGGTCCCCACGCCGCCGCCCGTCGCGTACTGATCGACGCAGTTCTGCCACCCGTCGGTGACGGTGCACGTGGTGTAGATGCCCGTCGCCTCGCAGTAGATCCCGCCGCCGCCACCGCCACCGCCATTGCTCGGGGCAGGCGCCGGGGATCCACCGCCACCGCCACCGCCACCGCCGCGCTTGCCGCCCTTGCGCCCGCCACCGCCGCGCTTCCCGGCACGCCCACCGCCGCCGCCACCACCACCGCCGCCACCCGGCGATGCCGAGGGCGCGTCCGGCGTCGGGACGGGATCGGAGACCTCGGCGCCACCACACGCCAGCGAGGCGACGAGCACGAGGGAACCAGCGAGGACGGCGCGCATCACAGCTCCAGGGCGATCCGGAACCGGCCCGTGTACAGGTGGCCGTAGCGGGAGGCCGGCGACACGTTCTCGAGGTCCTTCACGGGCTGCGAGTACCCGCCCGGCGCGGCATAGAACTCGCCGCCGAGGCGCAGGTGGTCCGCGACCAGCGCGTCCACCCCGAGCGAGCCCGTGAAGCCGAAGTACGGGTGGTAGTTGTTGGTCACGACGTTGTCGTCACCGATGTAGAAGAAGGTCGAGGCGTCGGTCCAACCGAGCGCGAGGTACGGCGTGACCACGTCGAAGTCGGTGCCCACCATCAGGTCGAGCCCGAAGGTCGACGCGACGTACAGATCGTCGAACGCGGTGCCGCCCTCCACGAAGGGGGTGGCGATCTCGCCGACCGTCTTCATGGAGGTCGCGTGGAAGCGGCCGCCGAGCTGGAGCACCTCGCCGAGCGCGACGCCCACGCCGAGCTCGCCGCTGAGGATGACGTTGGTGACGCCGAAGAGCGTGACCGGGGGGACGTAGGCGGCGCCCGCGTACATCGTCGTCCGGCCGAGCGTCGGGAACGAGTACGACACGCTGGGGCGCGGCACGACCGGGCTCTTGTTGGTGTCCTCGGTCTTCGTGTAGTTCAGGACGAGGCGGTGCGGGCAGCCCACCGGCGGCAGGATCCCCACGTCCAGGCCGATCGAGCCGTGCCCCCCCTCGTGCGGCACGGGCGCGTGGACCGGCGAGAAGGTCGTGGTCAGCGCGAAGTAGTTCGCGAGGTAGTCCTGCTGCGCCTGCTCGTTGTAGTCCTCGGGCGGACCGGCAGCGGCCCAGTCGGCGCAGGCCTCGTCCACGTACGCGTGCGCGGTCCCCGCCCACATCCACAACCATGTCGCGACCATCGGTCCCCCCCACGAAGGCGCATCCTAAACCGGGAGGAAGGCGCCGTGGGGATGCGCGTCGCGAGCGGCGGCGATAAGCTCGGGACCACGGGGTGTAGCGCAGCCTGGTAGCGCACCTGCTTTGGGAGCAGGGTGTCGTTGGTTCGAATCCGACCACCCCGACCATCTTGGACGGCCCCTCGGAAACCACTGGTTGCCGAGGGGCCTCCTTTGTTCTAGCAGTTCGTACATGCGTCATGCAGTCCACACGCCGGCATGGGTGTCGTGACGTCTCCGCTCTCGTCAGGAGGCAGGTCGAACCAGCCTCCTGGCGCCACGACTTCTCTCCGGAGCCCCCTCCCGGGTTCTGGGCTGTCGCCACGGCCGCGGTGGTGGCCATGTGGCAGCGTGCTGCAGTAGAAGCGGTGGCACTCCGAGATGACGTCGCGTCCCTCTGCGGGCGATGCGACGAGCGGGGCGGGGGGCCTCACCGTCTCGCGACCCGGACCTCAACGCCTGGGCGGCCCGGGTCGTGCGGCCGCGGACGCCCGCTCTACCGCGAGGTCGCGCGGGCTTCGTGTTTGTCGCCCTCAGGCCTGCGCGGGCCCGCCGCAGTGGCAGTCGAGGCAGCCGTGGGCCGCGCAGGTGCCGCAGGAGCGCGACACCTGCTTGCGCAGCGCCTCGCGGGCGCGGAACACGCGCACGGCGGCGTTGTTGGCGCTGATGCCGGCCTCGGCGGCGAAGTCCTTCACCGCGACGCCCTCGATCTCGATGCGCTGCAGGGCCGTGGCGTACTCGGGCTTGAGAGTGGTCGCGAGGTAGGCGACGCACTGGCAGACCGCGTCGCGCACCTCGCCCTCGGGCTCCACGCTGCCCTGCAGCTCCGCGGCGAAGCTGTCGAGGGCGCGCCCCGCCGAGCCGCGGCGCCGCCAGTGGTCCGTGACCGCGTTGCGGAGGACCCGGTAGAACCACGCGACGGCGGACTCCCGCTCCCGGATGGTCTCCAGGCGGTCGAGCGACCGCACGAAGGCGTCCTGGAGGATCTCTTCGGCGAGGACGGGGTCGCCCACCCGGCGCTCGAGGAAGTCGAGGAACTCCCGGTGGCTCTCGACGAGCGCCGTGACGACGGCGGCGTCCTCGGGGCGCGTCGCCGCCGCGACGTGGTGCGTGTGCTCACCGCTGGCCATCGGAGCCCCCTGCGGCCACCTTCGTCACGACGAGGGTGCCCTTCACCATGTTCATGCCACAGGTGAAGGCGTAGGTGCCGGCCTCCAGTGCGGGGACCTCGATCACGACGGCCTCGCCGGTGGGGAGCGTGTGGCGCTCGCCGAGGAACGGGAGGACGACGTCGCGCGTGCAGCCGTCGTGGTCGTGCTTCGTGAAGCGCAGCCTGAAGGGCTCCCCGGCCGGCACCTCGAGGCGGGCGGGGTGGTACGCGCCGCCGTGCACCATCACGTCGAAGGTTTTCACCTCGGCCGGCGTCGCCGCGGTCGGCGGCGCGGCGGGCGCCGGTGGCTCGGCAAGCGCGAGGGTGGGGAGGAGGGCGAGGAGGAGGAGGGTGACGGGCTTCATGGTCTTGTCTCCGGTGCGAGGGTTCACGCGTGCCGGCCGAAGCGGCGCAGGCGCAGGGAGTTGGCGATGACGGACACGCTCGACAGCGACATCGCGGCGCTGGCGAACACGGGGGAGAGGGTCCAGCCGGTCCACGGGACGAGCGCGCCCGCGGCGAGGGGCAGGCCCACCAGGTTGTAGACGAAGGCCCAGAACAGGTTCTGGCGCACCGTCCCGAGGGTCGCGCGGCCGAGCGCGAGGGCCGTCGGCAGGCTGCCGATGCCGCCGCGCAGCAGCGCGACGTCGGCGGCGGCCAGCGCGACGTCGGCGCCGGACCCGATGGCGACGCCGACATCGGCGGCGGCGAGGGCGGGGGCGTCGTTCACGCCGTCGCCTACCATGGCGACCACGCGCCCGCCGACCCTGGCCTCCGCCACGACGCGGGCCTTGTCCTCGGGCCGCACCTCGGCGACGACCTCGTCGATGCCGAGCTCGGCCGCGATGGCCTCCGCAGTGGCTCGCCGGTCGCCCGTGAGCATCGTCACGCGGACCCCGGCGGCCCGCAGGGCCTCCACTGCCTCGCGGGCGCCGTCGGCCGGCCTGTCGGCCACCGCGAGGAGGGCCGCGACCGTGCCGTCGACGGCGACGAAGGACGGCGTCTGACCCGCGCGGGCGAGCGCCGCAGCGGCATCTTCGAGGAGATCCACCCCGTCAGCGGCGGCGCCGACGTAGGCGCGGGTGCCAATGTGGATGTGGCGGCCGTCCACGCGGCCCTCGACGCCGCCGCCGGGCTCCGCGCGGAAGTCGGCGACGGGCAGCAGGTCGCCCCCGCGGGCGAGGGCGCCCGCCACCACGGCGCGAGCCACCGGGTGCTCGCTGCCCGCCTCGACCGAGGCGATCCAGGAGGCGAGCGCCTGCGCGTCGAGGTCGGGGCGGACCTCGAGGTGGGTCAGCTCGGGGCGGCCGGTGGTCAGCGTGCCGGTCTTGTCGACCAGCACGGTGTCGATGCGGCTGGCGACCTCGAGCACGGCGCCGCCCTTCACGAGCACGCCGAGCTCGGCGCCGCGGCCGGTGCCGACCGCGATGGCCGCCGGAGTCGCGAGCCCGAGGGCGCAGGGGCAGGCGATGACCAGTACCGCCACGAAGTGCTCGACGGCAGTCGCGAAGCCGGCCCACGTTGGGTCCAGGAGGCTCCACACCACCAGCGTCACGAGGGCGATGCCCACGACGATCGGCACGAAGACGGCGCTCACCCGGTCGGCGAGGCGCGCGATCGGCGCCTTGCTCCCCTGGGCCTGCGCGACAGCCTCGGCGATGCGGGCGACTGCAGTGTCGCGGCCGGTGGCGGTCACCTCCACGACGAGCGCGCCAGTGGTGTTGAGGGTGCCGCCGTGCACCGCGTCACCGGGCGCCTTGTCGACCGGCAGGCTCTCTCCCGTGAGGATCGCCTCGTCCAGGGCGGACGCGCCCTCGCGCACGAGGCCGTCCACCGGCACGCGGCCGCCGGGACGCACCCGCACCAGGTCGCCGACGCGAAGGCGCGCGAGGGGCACCTCCTCCTCCTCCTCGCCGCCTACGATGCGGGTGGCGGTGGGGGGCACCAGCTTCGCGAGGCCCTGGACGGCTTCGGACAGGCGCTTGCGGGCGCGGGTCTCGAGCAGCTTGCCCGTGAGCACGAACAGCACGATGGCGGCGGCGGCCTCGAAGTAAACGTGCGGCAGGTGGCCGTGCTCGGCGTGGGGGAAGAGCCCGGGGGCGAGGGTGATGAGCGCCGACCACGCCCACGCGCTGCACGCGCCGAGCGTGACCAGGGTGTTCATGTCGGCCGCGCCGTGGCGCAGGGCTGTCCACGCCAGTCGCGGGAAGCGGCGGCCCGGCCCGAGCAGGACGATGGTCGTGGCGGCGAGCTGCACGAGCCGGCCGAGCGGACCGTCCACGCCGGGGAGGGCGCCGTGCGCCATGCCGACGACGATCAGCGGCACGCCGAGGAGGGCGGCGAGGGCCACGTCCCGGCGGAGCTCGGCCTCCTCGGCCTGCTCGGCGGCGGCGAGGACGTCGCCCGCGGCCTCCTCGTCGGCCTCGAGGTCCGCGGCCTGGTAGCCGGCGGCTTCGATGGCGCCGACGAGGTCCTCGGTGCGGACGAGGGAGGGGTCGAGGCGGATCCACGCGTGCTTGCCGGCGAGGTCGACGGCGGCGTCGTGGACGCCGGGGATCTTCGTGAGCGCCTGCTCGACGCGCAGCACGCACGCGGCGCAGGTCATGCCGAGCACAGCGAGCTCGCGGGTGGCTTCCGGGGTGTGCGGGGGAACGGTGTTCATCAGGGCCTCCAGGTCCTTCGCCCGAGCCGACGCACCTCCCTTCGCGGCATTACAGTCGAACGTCGCTGTAATGCTCGGAGGGGTCGAGCGTCGGCGAGGCGTACCGGAGGTGTCCGTGCGCTTCGCTCCTCTCGCACTCCTGCTCGCGCTGTTCGCGACGTCCGCGGTCGCCGCGCCCGACGACGCGGCCGCGTCCCGTCCCGACCCCGGGGATCCGACGGTCCCCACGCTGCCGCTGCCGGCCCCGACGCTGGCGCTCCAGACCGATCCACCCCTCCCGGGCGACCCGTCGACGGGCTGGGCCGGCCTCGGTGACCCGGCCTCGGCGGGCCCCACCCTGACCCTCGACGAGGCGCTCGCGCTCGCCCGCGCCCACCACCCGCTGCTCGCCGCGGCCGGGGTCGGCGTACGCGCGGCCACCTCCGAGCGGGCGGCGGCCGGACGGATCGGCAACCCGAGCTTCGAGACCGAGGTGCTGCCCGGGGAGGGCGACAACGAGGTGGAGCTCGCCGCGCGGCTGGACCTCACCGACGGGGTCCTCGCGGGCCTCCGGGTGCGGGTCGCCGACGCCCGGCGCGACGCCGAGCAGTCCCGCGCACAGGCCACGACGGTGCGCGTGGAGGCCGAGGTGCGGATCGCCTACGTCTCGCTGCAGGCCGCCTCGCTGCGGCTCGCGGTCGGACAGCGCGCCCTCGAGATCCAGGCCGTCGCGCGGGACGCGGCCGAGGCGCTCTACGCCTCCGGCGGCCTCCCGTGGGCCGAGGTGGTCCCGCACGTCGCGGCCTACGAGCGCCTGCGCCTCTCGGTCGCCGGTCTGGAGCTCGACGTCGCGGCGGCCCGGGAGCGCCTCGCCGCGAGCCTCGGGCGCTTCGGCGCCGCCTCCGAGGTCGCGCCCCTCCCGGACCTGCCGTCCGATCCGGGCGTGCCCGCGGATCTCGAGGCCCGCGCCGTGGCCGCCAGCCTCGAGCTGGCGGCGCTCCGGGAGGAGGCGACGGCGCTCGGGCGCGCGGCGACCCTCGCCCGGGTGAGCGGGGCGCTGCCCGAGGTCGAGGTGGGCCTGCTCGCCGTGAACGACCGCCTCCCGCTCGGCCTCGCGGCCCCGCAGGAGCCGTGGCGATTCGGAGGCAGCGTCGAGCTGACGGTGCCCCTGTTCGCCCAGGGTGTCGCCGCGGGCCGGGCGGCCTCCCTGCGCCGGGACGAACTCGCGTGGCGCCTCGAGGCGGAGGCCGTGCAGCTGCGCGCGGACGCCCGCATCGCCGCCGCGCGCCTGCACGTCGCCCACGCGAAGGCCGCGCACCTGCGCGACGTGGTTCTCCCGCGGCAGCGGGAGGTCACCGAGGCCACGCTCCGCCAGTACAACGCCATGCAGTTGAGCGTCTTCCAGCTCCTGCAGGCGCGCCGGGCCGAGTTCGACGCCGAGCTCGAGCTGGTCGACGCCCTGCGGGACGCCTGGATCGCGCGCGTCGGCCTCGACGCGCTCGCCGCCGGCGTGCGCGTGGACCTGCCCCTCACCCAGACCGCGACCCCGTCCGCGGGCGCCACCCCTGACGGAGGTCACTGACCATGGATCGACGAGCCTTTCTCCAGTCCCTCGGCGGCGCCGCCGCCGGCGCCCTCGTGCTCACCCGTGCCGGCGCCGCCAGCGCGTCCGAGCACCACGAGCTCGCCCACACGACCCCGCACCCGACGAGGGGTCCCGTCCCCCCGGCGACATCCGGCGCGCGTCCGACGCTGCTGCAGCCCGGTCAGCCCCACGTCGTCACGCCGAACGGCAGCACGCTGCCGTGGCGGATCGTCGACGGCGTGAAGGTGGGTCACCTCGTCGCGGCGCCGGTGGCGCACGAGTTCGCGCCCGGGATGCGGGCCGAGGCGTGGGGCTACAACGGCTCGACCCCCGGTCCGACGATCGAGGCCGTGGAGGGCGACCGCCTGCGCCTCTACGTGACGAACCGCCTGCCGGAGCCGACGACCGTCCACTGGCACGGGCTCGTCCTGCCGAACGGAATGGACGGCGTCGCAGGGCTCAACCAGCCGCCGATCCCCCCGGGGGAGACGTGGGTCTACGAGTTCGTGGCGAAGCACCCGGGCACGTTCATGTACCACCCGCACTACGACGAGATGACCCAGATGGCGCTCGGGATGGCGGGCATGTTCATCGTGCACCCCCGCACGCCCCGCTCCCACGTGGACCGCGACTTCGTGCTGATGACCCACGAGTGGAAGCTCGAGGTGGGCGCGCGCCGTCCCGACCCCAACGCGATGAACGACTTCAACGTCCTCACGTTCAACAGCAGGGCCTTCCCGGGGACCCAGCCGCTGCTGATCGGGGTGGGCGAGCGGGTGCGCATCCGCTTCGGGAACCTGTCGGCGATGGACCACCACCCGATCCACCTGCACGGGCTGTGGTTCCACGAGACCGCCACGGACGGCGGGTTCATCCCGGCCTCCGCCCAGCGCCCGGAGACCACGGTGCTGGTCCCGGTGGGCTCGACCCGCGTCATCGAGTTCGTCGCCACCGAGCCCGGGGACTGGGCGATGCACTGCCACATGACCCACCACGTGATGACCCAGATGGGGCACGGGCTCCCGAACGCCGTCGGGGCGGACCTCTCCCGGGTCGATCACCGCATGAGCCGCGCCCTGCCGTCCTACATGACGATGGGCACCCGCGGGATGGGCGGGATGGGCGAGATGGTGATGGATGTGCCGCCGAACAGCCTGCCGATGCGCGGCGCCGAGGGGCCATTCTCCTACGTCGACATGGGGGGCATGTTCACGGTGCTCAAGGTCCGCGAGGACCCCGAGCGCGCCGACCCCGCGGACTGGTACGCCCACCCGCCGGGCAGCGTGGCGGGGCCGGCCTCCGCCGAGGCGCTGCGCCGGGACGGCATCGGGGCGTAATGCCCGCGCTGGGGATGCGTCAGCAGGGTGGAGGGCCGACGATGGCCCCGAACAAGACCGAGGAGGTCGAGATGAACACCGAGACGATCCTGGACGTGAAGGGCATGACCTGTGGCTCCTGCATCCGGCACATCCAGTCGGCGCTGGCGCCGCTGGGGGTGGAGCGCGCGGAGGTGGACCTGCGCCAGGGGAGGGTCACCGTGCAGCACGACGACCGGGCCGCGCCCGTGGCCCTGCTGATCGCGGCCATCCAGCAGGCCGGCTACCCGGTCGCGCCGACGAAGTAGCCCAGGCCACGCGTCCGGGGGCCCGACGGACTCCAACGTCCGCCGGGCTTCGCTGCAAGTGGCTCCACGCCCGCGTTCGAGCGTGGTCTGGTGCTCCATCGGGCCTGGGACGAAGCTGGGTTTTCCCCAGGTTTGGCGTGGGCGATGAAGCTGTGGAGCCCTCGCGCTCGTCACCAGATCCGAAGTGAGATTGGACGCCGCCTCGGTGTTCGCCATGGCGAAGTCGTAGGCCTCGTCGGGACACTCGATGGACTTGTGCGGTCCCACGGCGGGGCCGTGAAGATCGAAGGCGGTGCCGCAGCCAGGTTGCGTCGCTCGATGTGATCGGCGGCGCCGTTCGACTGGCCTTGCGCGAAGGCCATGTTCGGTACCTTCAGGACGAGGTGCGTCCACACCAGCCTGACCATGGCCCGTCGGGGACTCTCCAGCCGATCGCGTCGACGCCAACGTCCCGGGAGACGAAGTTGCCCCGCCAGGCCCAGGCCACCTCCTCCTCGGTCAGCATCGCCAGCCAGTTAGAAAGTCGTTCGACCAGCCCGACCATCCGTTCACACAGCTCTCTCGGCCCACCCGGCGAACGCCGCCCACGCGACGTACGACAGCCCGACCGGCACGAGGAACGCGACCATGGGCACCGGCGGCAGCGGCGGTCCCAGCGCGAAGCCGATCTGGGCGACGCACAGCGCACCCGTGAGCCACGCCAGCCGCCGCCCGGGGGCACCGCGCCACCACCACGCCGCCGCGCCGCCGATCAGCAGCGCCAGCTCCACGATCAGCGCCGTCAGCGGCCAGTTCCACAGCCCCAGCCCGAGACGGGGCTCGGCGCCCAGCCCGAGGTGCAGGTCGTGGACGTGCACCAGCAAGTCACCGAACCAGTGGGAGAGCACCACCGCGCCGAGCAAGGCCCCCTGCTTCCATCGCCCCGCGAGCCCGAACCCCAGGCCCACCACGGCGCTCCAGGCCACCGCGGCGAGCAGGGAGTGGCTGTACGGCAGCCACTGCAGGTCGAGCGCCAGCGGCCCGCGGACCTCCGGGACCAACACCACCCGCTCGAGGCCCACCGCGCCCAGCCCGTCGAAGACGAAGTCCAGCCCCTGCGCCGCCAGGAACAGGCTCCACAGGGGGACCTCGGGGAAGCCCGCCTTCGCCAGGAACGCAGGGGCGAAATGTCCGACGTACATGCGACCGCTCCACGGGTCGCCCAGGTAACGTCCGCGTCGGGCCTTGCGAAACGACAAACGGAGTAATATCCTCCGCTTGATGCGCGCCGACGCCCGACGCAACCGCGAGCGCCTCCTGGACGCCGCGACCGAGCTGGTCCTCGAGGTGGGTGGCCCACCGAACCGGGACGCGGTCGCGGAACGCGCCGGGGTAGGAATCGGCACGCTGTACCGGCACTTCCCCGACCCGACCTCCCTGCTCGAGGCGATCGTGGAGCGGGCCCTCGAGCGCACCGTGTCGGCGGCGGAGGCCGCGCTCGCGACCTCACCCGACGGCGCCAGCGCCCTCCGGACATACGCGCACGCCGCCGTCGACCACGGGCTCGGCGCGGTCCACCTGGTCCACGCCCACGTCGAGCGGCCTCACCCGGAGCTGCGGGCCCGCGCGGACGCCGCCATCACCGCGATCCTCGAACGCGGACGTGCCGACGGTGGGCTGCGCACCGACGTGTCGGCGGCGGACATCGTGTTCGCCACGATCCGCTTCTGCCGCCCGCTCGCGGTCGGGCTCCCGCTGGCCGAGGAGCGCGCGATCGCCCACCGCCACGTCGACACCTGGATGGACGGGATGAAGCCATGAGCACGTTCGTGTTGGACCTGCGCGACCTCGACCGATCCGCCGTGGCGCTGGTCGGCGGCAAGGCAGCGAACCTCGGGGAGCTGGCGCGCCTCGAGGGCGTGTCCGTGCCCGAGGGCTTCTGCGTGACCACCGACGCGCTGGCGCACCCGCTCCTCCCCACCGAGGCCCTCGCCGAGCTCGCGGCGCGCGTGGGGCAGAGCGCCTGGGCGGTGCGCTCGAGCGCGACCGCGGAGGACGCGCCGGGCACCTCGTTCGCGGGGCAGCACGACAGCTGGCTCGACGTCGTCGGGGTCGACGCGATCGTGGCCCACGTGAGCCGCTGCCGGGCCTCGCTGTTCACGGACCGCGCCGTGGCCTACCGCGCCGCGAACGGCCTCGATCCCCGCCAGGCGCGGATGGCCGTGGTCGTGCAGCGCATGGTCCCGGCCGAGGTCTCGGGCGTGCTCTTCACGGCCGATCCCGTCAGCGGGCATCGCCGCACCACCGTGATCGAGGCGGTGCGCGGGCTGGGCGACGCGCTGGTCGCCGGCCGCGTGAGCCCCGAGGTGGTCCGGGTCCGCGACGGGCGGGTGGTCGAGCGTACCGGAGGGCTCCTGTCCGACGCCGACGCGCTGCGGCTCGAGGCGCTGGGCCGTCGGATCGAGGCGCACTTCGGTCGGCCGCAGGACATCGAGTGGTGCCTCGCGGGAGGGGAGCTGTCCGTCGTCCAGGCCCGCCCGATCACCACGCTGTTCCCCGTGCCGGAGATGGCGACGCCCGGCCCGCACGTGTTCCTGTCGGTCGGCCACAACCAGATGATGACGGACGCGATGAAGCCGCTCGGGCTCTCGGTCTGGCGGATGACCACGCCCCGACCGATGTTCGTGGCGGGTGGCCGCCTGTTCGTGGAGGTCTCGAAGGAGCTGGCGTCGCCCGTCGTCCGACCGGGCTTCCTCGCGATGTTGGAGCGAGCCGATCCGCTGACGGGCAAGGCGCTCGCGGCGGTGGAGGACCTCCCCGAGGGAGTGGAGACGCCACGCCCACCGCCGGGGTCGGGTCCGCCCGTACCCATCCCGACCGATCCCGCGCTCGTCACGGCGCTGATCGAGGAGACCCATGCGTCCCTCGAGGCGCTCGAGGCCGAGCTCGGCACGCGGTCCGGCGTCGACCTGCTCGACGTCGTGCAGCAGGATCTCGGCGAGCTGCAGCGCCTGATGCGGAAGAGCCACCAGGCGGCGATGGCGGGGATGGAGGCGACGTGGTGGCTCGACGACCACCTCGGGGCCTGGCTCGGCGAGTCGAAGGTCGCGGACACGCTGACGCTGGCGGCGCCCGGCAACGTGACGTCGGAGATGGGCCTGGACCTGCTGCGCCTGGCCGACGTGATCCGTCCGCACGCGGACGCCGTCGCCACGCTGGAGCGCGCACGGGACGCGAGCTTCGTGGAGGAGCTTCCCCCGCGGGTCCGCGACGCGTTCCTCGCCTACCTCGAGACCTACGGGGCGCGCTGCACCGGCGAGATCGATCTGACGCGTCCACGCTGGTTCGAAGAGCCCACGGCGCTGCTGCCCACGCTGCTCCACCACGTGCGGAACGCGGCGCCGGGCGAGGCCGAGCGGCGGGTCGAGCGCGGACGTCGGCTCGCGACGGCGAAGGAGGCCGAGGTGCTCGAGCGCCTGCGGGGGCTCGAGGATGGGGAGGCGAAGGTCGCCGAGACCCGGCGCATGATCGAGCGCCTGCGCACGTTCATCGGCTTCCGCGAGTTCCCGAAGTACGGGATGATCCGGCGCTACGGAGCCTACAAGCGCGCGCTGCTCCGCGAGGCCGAGCGCCTGGGGCGTGAGGGCGTGCTCCGTGAGCCCGACGACGTCTCCTTCCTGACCTGGGAAGAGCTGCGGGACGTGGTCGCGAGCGGCGTCGTGGACCGCGAGCTGGTGGACGCGCGGCGAGCCCGGCACGTCGTGGATCAGCGGCTCACCCCGCCCCGGGTCCTGACGTCGGACGGTGAGGTGAGGACAGGGACCTACGACCGAACCGACGTCGAGGACGGTGCGCTCGTCGGCCTGCCCGTGTCCGCCGGGGTCGTCGAGGGGCGCGCGCGCGTGGTGCTCGACCTGGCCGACGCCGCGCTCGAGCCCGGCGACATCCTCGTGACCCGCTTCACCGACCCGGGGTGGACGCCCGTGTTCCTCGGCATCGCGGGGCTCGTCACCGAGGTCGGTGGGCAGATGACGCACGGCTCGGTGATCGCGCGCGAGCTCGGGTTGCCCGCGGTGGTCGCCGTGGAGCACGCCACCCGCCTGATCCGCGATGGGCAGCGCATCCGCGTGGACGGGACGCGAGGGACCGTGAGCTACGTGGACTGAGCGGTCGCGTGGAAGGTCGCGATCGCCTCGTGGACGCCGAGCCCGATCCCGCACTCCGCCTGCACGGGCTCGACCAGGTTGTGCGTGAGGAACACCATCGCCGTGTCGGTCGTCGGGTCCGCCTGCCACCAGCCGCCGAAGCCGCCCGGCCACCCCACCGTCCCGGCGCCACCCGCGCAGATCGTCGGGAAGGCGTGGTCCGGCTCGACGACGACGGCGACCCCGAGGCCGAACCCATGGCCGAACGCGAACAGCGGCATCCGGCCCACCTCCGCGGAACCCCGCTGCGCGTCGGTCAGCACGTTGCGCGTCATTCGCTCCAGCGTCTCGGGCGCGAGCACCCGCACGCCGTCGACCGACCCACCACCCAGGAAGATCCTGGCGAAGCGGAGGTAGTCGTCCGCCGTGGACCACAGCCCCTGGCCGCCGGACTCGAAGGTGTAGCTCGCGGGGCGCTCGGGGAGCGTGCTCCCGCCGGGTCCGGTGGTACGCAGCACGCGGTTCCCGTCGTCGTCCCAGCCGTGGAGGGCCGCGCGCCGGTGCCGTCGGTCGGCGGGGACGTCGAAGCCCGTGTCCACCATGCCCAGCGGCTCGAAGACGCGCCGCGCCAGCACCTCGCCGAGCGATCGGTCCTCCATCCGCGCGAGCAGCAGGCCGAGCAGGTCGGTGGAGTGGCCGTAGTGCAGGGTGGCGCCTGGCTGGTCGACCAGCGGCAGCTGTGCGAGGGCCGCGATCCAGGCGTCCGGATCGTGCGCGTTGTCGATGTCGGGGCCGAGGAGCTGCTCGTGGGCGGCGGCGAGGGGTCCGCGCGAGAAGGGTCCGTACGTGAAGCCGGCGCGGTGGGTCAGCAGATCGAGGAAGGTGATGGGGCGCGCCGCGGGGACCGTGTCCTCGAGCGGCCCGTCGGGGTCGCGCAGGACCCTGGGATCGGCGAGCTCGGGCGCCCAGCGCGTGATGGGCTCGTCGAGCGCGAACCGGCCCTCCTCGAGCAACTGCAGCGCCGCCACCGACGTGATCGGCTTGGTCATCGACGCGATGCGGAACAGGGCGTCCTGGTCGCAACCGTGGGCGCCTGCGTGGACCAGCCGCCCCCGTCGCCACACCCGCGTGACCACCTCGACCACCGCCCCCGAGGCCAGGAAGGGCTGGAGCACGTCGGAGAGCTCGGTCACGCCATCGCCGCGCGCAGGTCGTCGGGCGAGAGGTGTCCGGGGCGCCAGCGCTCGGCCATCGCGCGCTCGGCCAGCGCCACCAGCGCGACGTTGAGCGGTGTGGGGACGCCGAGGCGTTCCCCCGTGCGGACGACGTGCCCGTGCAGAACCTCGGTCTCGAGTCGGTCGCCGCGCGCCAGCGCGTGTCGCACCGAGCCCCCCACGCGCGGCAGCCCGTCGACCGCGACCACCGCCATCGGACCGATGCGCGCGTCGAACGCCTCGTCCGGCACGACCTCCACGCCCTCCGCGCGGAAGCACGCGCGCGCCTCGTCCACCGTCGCCTCCACGAGGTCCCGCGGGGGCGCGTCGCACAAGGCCACGAACGTGCCGCCGAGGTTGGTGAGCAGCTTGGCGCGGACCCAGGGGGCGATGTCCTCGAAGACCTCGGCGCGGAATCCGGCTCTGCGCAGCGCCTCGGCGAACCAGGGCTCCGGCCCCACGAGCCCGCGCGGCCAGCCCCCGAGGAAGATCGCACCCGGCGACGGGGAGCCCGCCAGCGCCACCACCCCCGGCGCGCGCCGCTCGGCGGGGACGTAGAGCATGCCCGCGATCACGGGCCTCCCGGCGAGGTCGTCGAAGGGCGCGAGCCCGTTCTGGAAGGTCACGACGGGCTGATCGGGCGGGAGCGTCGCCACGGCGGCGGCGGTGTCGTGCCCCATGGTCGCGAGCACCACGAGATCGGTCGGGCGCACGTCCTCGACCCGACCGACGGGGACCCGCAGGTGGCGCGGCCCACCGGGGAGCCGCAGGTCGAGGCCGTGGGTCGCCAGCGCCTCGCCGTGTGCGCCGCGGGCCACGAGGAGCACGTCCACGCCGCTGTCCCACAGCAGCCCGCCGATACCCGCGCCGATGGCGCCCGCTCCCAGGAAGACGACGCGTCGCATGGCCGCGAGGTTACACCCGCCGACGTGAAGATCGTCGTCGCGACCTGGCAGGACGGGGTGTACGCCATCGACGGAACCGACCTCCGCCGCGAGCTCGAAGGAGCCGCGACGAGCGTGGTCGCTGGGGAGGACGGCGGGCTCTGGGCGCTGGTGGATGGCGGGGTCTGGCGCTCGGACGGGGAGCGGTGGGTCCGGATCGCGTCGGTCGACGGCGTCCCGACCGCGTGCGACGTCCACGAGGTCCGCGCCCACCCGACGCGCCCCGGGTTGGTCGCCGCCGCCACGGCGCGTGGGCTGGCGCTCAGCTACGACGCCGGCGCCACGTTCGCGTTCGTGGACGACGGACTGCACGCGCCCCACGGGCTCGCGGTGGCCTTCGTCGGTGACGAGGTGCTCCTTTCTTCGGCCGCGGACCCCTTCTCGGACGGTCCTCCTCCCCGGCTCCTGAGCCGGTCACCAGACCTCCGTACCGACCCGCGACAGCTGGCAGGTGGCCACGTCCACCACCTGGTACATGGTGGTCGTCCCCGCGAGGAGTCCGGGCACCCGGGCCGTCAGCAGCGCCCGTCCACCTGCGTCCGCGACCGCAGAGGCCACCGCCACCGGGCTCCACAGGCCACTGCGCGCCGACGAACACGCGGGCACCGGCACCCACCCCGAGCCCCGTTCCGTGCTCGCCAACAACACCACCGTCCCACCGGGCGTCGCGCCGGCCACAGCGAGCTCGTTCACCTGCCCCGCCGTCCCCGTCCACACGGACGACACCAGCAGTGCGCTGTCGTCCGTCGGGTCCAGCGGATCCGAGCCCTGCGCCACCTCGCCGCCGTCCCCGAGCCCGCCGCCATCCGTGTCGCGACGCGTGGGATCGGTGCCGAACACCTGGACCTCCTCCGCATTGGTCAGACCGTCGTGGTCCCCATCCGCGAGCACGCAGCGGCTCAGGTTCTTCGACCACTCCAGGCCCCAGGCCAGGTCGGGGTCGTCGTCATCGTCGAAGTTCTCTGCCACCAGCTCTTGAGCCATGAAGCTGTCCTCGAGCGCGACGTGCCCCTCGAAAGCGAGCCTGCCGAGGTTCTCGTACCACCAGGTGTGGTCGTAGTCGGTCAGCGCGAAGTCCATGTCGCCGTCCCGGTCGAGATCGGCGACCGTGACGCTATGGGTGCGCGTCCGATCGACCAGCACCGCGGGTGCGTCGAACGCGCCACCACCCCGACCCCGCATCACCACGATCCGGTAGGCGTCCGCCGCCAGCGCGACCACGTCTCGCAGGCCGTCCCCGTCCATGTCCTCGAAGTACAACGACCGAGCGCCACGCACCGCCGTCGACACGTCCCGGCGGGGACCGAACGCGCCACCCCCGAGACCGCGATGCCAGGCGACGGCGTCACCCACAGCTGCCATCACGTCCTGGACACCGTCGCCGTCGACGTCCACCACCATCAGGTCCCGCACCTCCCACAGGGTCGAAGGCATCGAGACCCGCGGCGCCCACCCACCTGCCGTCTGGCGCAACCGACCGAGGTCCCCGTTGAGGGTCACGAAGGCGATGTCGACGCGACCATCGCCATCGAGATCGCCCGTCGCCACTGCGCGCGCGTCGGAGGTCCCCGTGAACTCATGAAACCTCCCATGGATGATGGTTCGGATCCAACCGTCGATGTAGACGACGTCGTCCGCTCCGTCCCCGTCCAGGTCACCGGCGCACAGGTCGTCCACGTGCAACGAGGAGATGGTCAGTAGCTCCTGCTCATCCTCCAATCCCGACGCGCCCTGCATGCTGGTGTAGAGGGAGGACCAATCGATCCCCTCGTAGGAGAAATCCCCCGCGAAGATCAGATCGACATCACCGTCCCCGTCGAGGTCGGCGGGGGTCAGGTGGTAGGGGCCCCACCGGCCCAGCCCGAAGTACCCACGGAGCGCTCCGAACAACGTCGACCCGTCGCCGTCGCCGCGGCAGACATCACAAGCGTCCGGCGTCCCGTCGCCGTCGGTGTCGGTCTGCAGCGGATCCGCCACGAGCGGGCAGCCGTCCACGTCGGCGCACCACCCGTCACCGTCCACGTCGCCCAACGCATCCTCCTCCCCGGGACACACGTCACACGAGTCGCCGACACCGTCTCCGTCGCTGTCCAGCTGGTCCGGGTCGGCGTTCGAGGGGCAGATGTCGCTGTCCGCGCACCACCCGTCGCCGTCCACGTCACCCGTCGCGTCGTCACCCTCACAGAGGTCGAAGTCATCACACACCCCGTCGCCGTCCACGTCGCCCGTCGCGTTCGTGCCCAGGCAGACGTCACAGGCGTCTTCGATGCCGTCGAGATCGAGGTCGGCGCGGGTCGGGTCGAAGTCCAGCGGGCAGCCGTCCACGCCGTCGTCCCACCCGTCGAGGTCGGTGTCCGCCGAGCGCGGATCGAGGCCCGTGGCCAGCTCGTCGGGATCGTCGACGCCGTCGCCGTCGGTGTCCGTGTGCAGCGCGTCCAGACCGAGCGAGAGCTCCACCGCGTCGGTCAGCCCGTCGCCGTCGGTGTCCAGCCCGACGCAGCCGAGGTCGTTCCGCAGTTCGACCAGGCGCCCCGTCGTGGCGGCCACGAGGTCGGGATCGCCGTCCCCATCGAGCGCGGGCGTGGCGAGCGCCGCGACCCCACCGACTGCCGGCAGCGGCGTTCGGTCGAGGAACACGCCACCCCCCGAGTTCATGTACGCGTCGAGCGTCGACTGAGCGGTCGTGAGCGTGGTGTCGGCGAGGACGATGTCCACGGCACCGTCACCGTCGAGATCGGCGACCGCCGCCACCGCCCGCCCGCCGAACTCCGACAGCAGCGGTCGCTCGAGGAAGGTGAAGGCGCCGACGTTGGCGTGCCAGCTCTGCAACGGGTGCGCGATGCCCGACGCGATGGCCGGTACCAGGTCCAGGTCCCCGTCCCCATCGACGTCACCGAACGCCAGGTCCTGCACCTCGGGCCAATCGGCACCGAGGACCACGCGCTCCGCTCCGAAGGCGCCCCCACCGACGTTCTCGAGCACCAGCAGCCGCGCGTTGGCCGAGGACCGCGCGAACAGGTCCACGTCCCCGTCACCGTCCACGTCCGCCGGCCACAGCCGCCAGGCCGCGCTCGACACGATCGCGTGACGCGGGCCCAGTCCACCCGTCCCCACGTTCTCGAACCACATCGCGCCGCCGTCGGCCACCGGGAGGTCGAGATCCCCGTCCCCATCCAGGTCCGCAGGCGGCCCCAGGTACACGAAGGTCGAAGGCCTGAAGATCACGCGCGGGGCGGCGAACGTCCCGCCGAGGTTGTCGAAGACGAGCAGCGCGTGGGCGGCGCCCGACACGGCCGTCACGACGAGCTCGAGGTCACCGTCCCCGTCCAGGTCCACCGCGACCACGTCGTCCCCGAACGACTGCGCGGGCTGCTGGAGCACCACGGGCGCACCGAAGCGCGAGCCGTCGCCACGCATCCAGCGCAGCGGCGCCGTCGCCACCAGATCGTCCACCCCGTCGCCGTCCAGATCCGCCACCACCAGCGCCGTCGCGCCCGCTCCCGTGTCGAGGTCGGACACAGCGAAGTCCTCGAGCCCCTCCCCGGGCAGGGGGCAGGCGTCGAGCACGTCGCACAGCCCGTCGCCGTCCGCGTCGGAGGTGTCGCCGCCGCAGCACGTCAGGTCGAGCCCACAGTCGGTGTCGGCGCAGTCGATCACCCCGTCCAGATCGTCGTCCACCCCACCAGAGCAGACCTCCTGCCCAAAGGCACGCCCGAGCAGCGACAACAGCACCACGATGGACATCGAGACCCCCAAGAGCTCACCAGGACTGCGTACCGACCCGCGACAGCTGACACGTGCTCACGTCCACCACCTGGTACCGGGTGGTCGTCCCCGCGAGCACGACCGGAACCTGCGCCGACAGGAGCGCCCGTCCGCTCGCGTCCGCCACCGCCGACGCAACGGCCGCCGGGTTCTGCAGGCCACTGGTCGACGAGGAGCACGCCGCGAGCGGCACCGCGTCGGAGCCCGGCGTACCGCTCGCCAGCAGCACCACCGTCCCACCAGGCGTCGCGCCGACCACCGCGAGCTCGTTCACCTGCCCCGCTGCCCCCGTCCACACGTCCGACACCAACAGCTCCGTGTCGTCCGCCGGGTCCAACGGATCACTCGCCAGCGCGACCTCCGCGCCGTCCCCGAGCCCACCGCCGTCCGTGTCTCGCAGAGCGGGATCGGTGCCGAACACCTGGACCTCCTCGGCGTCGGTCAGGCCGTCGTGGTCCCGATCCGCGAGCGCGCAGCGGCCGAGGTTCTTCGCCCAGTCGGGTCCCCACGCCAGGTCCGGGACACCATCCCCGCTGAAGTCCTCCGCCACCACCTCAATGGACCGCAGCATCGACGCGTCGACGGCGAGGTGCGCGTCGAACATCAGGTTCCCACGGTTCTCGTACCACCAGGCCCCGTCCGTCTCGGACACCGCCAGGTCCACCTCACCATCGCGATCGAAGTCGGCGACCGCCACACCATCCGCCAGCGTCTCGATCACGGTGAGGGGTGCGTCGAAGGCCCCTCCACCGCGGGCGCGGAGCACCACGACCTCGTTCACGTCCTTCGCTACCGCGACCACGTCCCGCAGCCCGTCACCGTCCACGTCCTCGAACACCAGCGACCGCGCCCCGTGCACCGCGGTGGACAGGTCCTGCCGCTGCCCGAGCACGCCCGCGCCGAGGCCACGATGCCAGGCCACCGCGTCCCCCGCGGATGCGAGCAGGTCCTGGATGCCGTCTCCGTCGACGTCCACCACCAGCAGGTCCGTCGCGTCCGTCAGCGTCGAGGGCATGTCCATCCGCGCCGACCAGCCGCCCGCGGCGTTCTGGCGGAAACCTCCGAGGTCCCCGCGGCCGGTCACGAAGGCGATGTCGACACGACCGTCCCCATCCACGTCGCCGGTGGCGACCACCGACGCATCGCGCGTTCCCGGGAAGGGGTGGGAGACCCCTCCGCTCAGTGTCAGAATCCCACCTGAGATGAAGACCAGGTCGCCGCTGCCGTCCCCGTCCAGATCGTCGACCGCGAGGTCATCCACCGTTGCGCCGTTGCTGTACCAGGGACTCTCTGACCTGCCCAACCCGCTCGGACCCTGGAGGGAGACCTGGATGGAGGTCGATCCGAACCCGTCGAAGACACCGTGCTCCACCCAGACCAGATCGAGGTCACCGTCCCCGTCCATGTCGGTCACCGACTGGTGGTGGTGCGTCGAACTGGAGAAAGGGTTGTTCCAGACCCGACGGAGGGGGCCGAACAAGGTCGACCCGTCACCCTGCGCCGAGCAGACATCACAGGCGTCAGGGGTGCCGTCGCCGTCGGTGTCCGTCTGGAGCGGGTCGGCGACGACCGGGCAGCCGTCGAGGTCGCCGCACCACCCATCACCGTCCACGTCGCCCGTCCCATCGTCCCCGACACACACGTCGCACGGGTTCCCGACCCCGTCCCCATCGTCGTCCGCCTGATCGGGATCCGCGATCGACGGGCAGACGTCGAGGTCGCCGCACCACCCGTCGTTGTCCACATCGCCCGTGGCGTCGTCTCCCTCGCACAGGTCCAGGTCGTCACACACCCGGTCCCCGTCCTGGTCACCGGTCGCGTTCGCGCCGAAGCACAGGTCACAGGCGTCTTCGAACCCGTCCAGATCGAGGTCGGCGCGAGTCGGGTCGAAGTCCACGGGGCAGGCATCTACGCCGTCGTACCAGCCGTCACCGTCCGTGTCCGCGTTCGTCCAGTCCGTCCCCAGAGAGAGCTCGAGCGAATCCGGCAGCCCGTCGCCATCGGTGTCGACACTCAGGCAATCCAGGTCGTTCCGCGCCGAGACCACCACCGCGTAGCCACCCACGAGCAGATCGACGTCACCGTCGTGATCCAGCTCGATGGCCAGCAGCGAGCCACTCGACTGCGCGGCGAGCGGCCTGCGCTCGGGGAACGTGCCTCCACCGCCGTTGGGGTACCAATCGAGGGAGGAGGAGGAGCCGTTTTCGTCGCCCGTGACGATGTCGAGCCACCCGTCGCCGTCGAGGTCCGCCAGCTCCACGGACTTCTCCCGGCGATCGACGGGGAGGTCGTGCTCGACGAAGGTCAGGCCACCCGTGTTCTCGTACCAATGGGGGAATCGGGTGCCGTCGGCCGCCCTCGTGTTCCCGGCGGTGACGATGTCCAGATCCCCATCGGCGTCGACGTCGCCGAACGCGATGTCGTAGAAGTCCCCGTCGATCGCACTGCTCGCGAGCGTCCGCTCGGGGGCGAAGGTGCCGCCCAGGTTCTCCAGGACTGCGAGGTTCGGGGTCAAGTAGCCGGACACGACGAGATCCACGTCTCCATCGCCATCCAGATCGGCCGGCCAAACGCGGGAGCCACCGATCGACCCGATGGGGTGGGGCACGAACGTCCACGGGCCCGTGTTCTCGAACCAGAGCACGCCCGCCGCACCGGCCGCGGGGATGTCGAGATCGCCGTCCCCGTCGATGTCGGCGGCCTGACCGACGAAGGAGGGCGGGGTGGCTGCGCGAGGCGCGAGCTGGGCCGGTGCGAACGAACCACCACCGAGGTTGGGGTACACCCAGATGCCCATACCACCGGTCACCGCCATCAGATCGAGATCCCCGTCACCATCCAGGTCGATGGGCACGGGCGGATCGGATTGGAGCCACTCCGAGCCCTGGATCACCTGTGGCGGGCCGAACCCCGAACCCGTCCCCGCCATCCAGCGCAGCGGCGTCCCGGCGAGCAGATCGTCGATGCCGTCGCCGTTCAGATCCGCCAGCGTCAGCCCGTACCCGTCTCCCGAGCTGTCGAGCGTCTCCAGCCAGACGTCGTGCAGGCCCTCGTTGGGCAGCTGGCACACGTCGAGCACGTCGCACAGCCCGTCGCCGTCCGT
>JACKER010000024.1 GCA_020632925.1 Alphaproteobacteria bacterium
GGGGGCAACACGTTCGGTGACCCGAACCTGCCGGTCCCCGTGGCCGACACCTGTGACGTGGCCGCCCTGATCCCGCTCGACGGTGGCGCGCTGGTGGGAGCGGCCAGCGGCGGGGACGACATCGGCGCCTTCGACGGCCCGGACACCTGGGGTGACACGGACGGAGACGGCGTCCCCGACCCGTTCGACTGCGAGCCGGACGACGCCACGATCCACCCGCGGGCCGTGGACATCCCCGGCAACGGCGTCGACGAGGACTGCGACGGCTACGACGCCGACCCCGGGCACACCGGACACACCGGCGACCCCGGTACCCACACCGGCCTCGACACCGGAGACACGGGTGGAGCCGGCGACCACACGGGCCTCGGTACCCACTCGGGGAGCGGCGGGGACACGGGGGTTGCGGACACCGCCGATCCGGAGCCGACCGACCCCTCCGCGGTCCGCGTCACGCCGTCGCCGAACGGGGACCCGGGGTGCGGGTGTGGCAGCGCGCCGACCAGCGCGGGATCCTGGTCGGGCCTGGCGGCGCTCCTCGCGGCCGCTACGTCCCGTGCGAGAGGTGGTCGACGAGGGTGTGGACGCCGATCGCGCAGAGCGTGAGGCCGCCCAGGATCTGGACGTTGCGACCGAAGGTCTCGCCGAGCCGCCGACCCGCCGCGCCGCCGAGCGCGCTGGTCGCGAAGGTGACGCCACCGATGATCAGCGCGGCTGGGACCACCGGGAAGGCCATCGCCGGCAGCGTGATCCCGGCAGCCAGCGCGTCGATGCTCGTGGCCACCGCGAGCAGCAGCAGGCCCACCCAGCCCTCGGCCTCCTGGTTCTCCTCCTCCTCGCCCTGCCAGGCCTTCCAGGCCGTGCGGCCCCCGATGCCCAGGAGCAGGAGGAACGCGATCCAGTGGTCGAACGCGCCGATCCAGCCTACGAGCGCCGTCCCGCCCCCCGCGCCCAGGCCCGCCATCCCGCCCTGGAACAGGCCGAAGAGCAAGGCCGCCTGCAGGACGTGGGAGGCGCCGCGTCCGGCTGCGCCCATCCCGGCGGCCACGGCGGTCGCGTCAGCGGCCAGCGCCAGGGCGAGGACCAGCACGCGGATCATGGCGTCTTGTCCGCCCACTCTTCGATCGTCATCTCGACGCGCCGGTTCTTCGCCCAGGCCTCGGCGTTGTTCCGGTCGTCCAGCGGGCGCGACTCGCCGTAGCCCTCGGACTTCAGGCGGTCGGCCTCGATGCCGTGGTCGATCAGCCACTGGCGGACGCTCGCCGCGCGCTGCTTGGACAGCTCGAGGTTGTACGTGTCGGAGCCGCGGCTGTCGGTGTGGCCGTCGATCCGCAGCACGCGGATCTCCGGGTAGTCGCGCAGGACGGTGGCGACCTCCTCGAGCAGCGCGTTCGATGCGGACTTGATCTTCGCCGAGGCCGTCTCGAACTGGATGGACTCCTTCAGGTCGATGCGCTCGCGGGTGACGACGATCTTGCCCGGCTTGGCGGCTGGGGTGAGCGTCACGTCGAGCACGACGGCGGCGTCCGCGATCACGATCTCCTCGTGGACCGGGTCGAAGCCGACGGCGCTGGCGTCGAGGGCGTAGTTCCCTGGGCCGAGCTCGAGCATCTGCTCCGCGCCGCCGGTCGACGTGATGCCGCCGCCCTGGAGCAGCGTGCGCGCCACGTCGATCCGCGCGCCCGTGGGGTCCACGACCCGCACCGCCACGGCCACCTCGGGCTCGGGGCAGCCGTCCTCGTCGCGGACGCCGTCCAGATCCTCGGGCTCCATGCGGCACGCGTCGGCGGCGTCGAGGATCCCGTCGCCGTCGTCGTCCGGATCGGGGCAGCCGTCCGTGTCCTGGAAGCCGTCGAGGTCCTCGGGCACGCTCACGCAGGCGTCGTCCGGGTCCATGATGCCGTCGCCGTCGGTGTCGACGATGGGGGGCGGCGGGGGCACGGGCTCCTCGCCCGGCAGGTTCCAGCCCACGCCGAGCATCAGGCGGAAGTCCGGCGAGCCGATCCCGTGGGTCAGGCCCGAGCCGAAGCCTCCGCGGAACTGCCAGTCGGAGACGCGCCGGTACCCGCTGGCCAGCCACTCCCAGTCGGTCGCGCCGGGGGTGTCGAGGGTCGCGCTGTACGGCAGGACCGCGTGCGTCTCCAGCCCCACGCCCGTGAGCTCGTCGATCATGCCGATCGCGGCCGCGCGGACGAGGAAGCCGTCGTTGAGCGTGAGGTTCTCGAGCTCGGCGAGCGGCCCGCCGCGGGTGCCGACGTTGAGCGCGAGCAGCACGGGCCCGGCCTCGCCGTCGGCCGACGCGGTGATCTCGTAGGCCACCTGGCCCTGGTTGCCGAGCGAGTTCGCGACCGTGGTGGTCGGGACCCACATCCGGCCGCCGACGCTGATGCCGACGGGGAAGTCGGCCGGGTCGAGCGCGGTGACCCGCCCGTCCAGACCGATGTCGCCGAGCCCGCCGCTGCGCTGCTCGATCCCGACCTGGTACAGGTAGATCGGGAGCTGCAGCCCGAGCCGCACCGGGCCGAATCCCCCGCCCGCGAGCACGTCCGCCTGGAGCACGTCGGTCACGAGGCCGAGGACCTCGCCGTCGTCGAACCGGTAGACCAGCGGGTCGTTCGTGTAGTGGAAGAGGGCGTCGGCGTGGAAGGCCGGGTCCTCCTTGCTCCCGACCTCGTCGACCCACAGCGTGTGCAGCGGGTGGACCGTGGGCCGGAAGGTCTGGGCGTTCACCGTCGGCGTCTCGCCAGCGACGAAGTCCTGGGCGGCGGCGGTGGAGACGAGGATCGGCAACATGTGGGCTCCGAGGCAGCGCACTCTAACCCGACCGGCGATCGGCCTGCTGTTCCATGGAAGGACCGGGCTATCTTGCGATCGTGGAGGCCGCGTGACCACTGGGTGGCTGTGGTGGATGGCGTGTGGCGTAGCCGTCCCCGACATCCCCGACGAGCTGGTCCCGCCCGCGCTCGGGTACGGCGTGCTGCGGGAGGGAGGGCGCACGTGGACGCTACCGGCGCGCTGCTCCGACACGTACGCGAGCCTCACCACCCCGGACGACGCGGTCGACGTGACCGTCTCCACCCAGGCCGGCGATGGTGAGGTCTTCCAGCTCGGTGGGGACGACGCGGCCGCCCTGGCGCTGGTGGAGCGCCGAGGGGAGCTTGTCTTCGCCACGGCTGGGATCGTGCGCGTCGGCGAGGGGGCGTGGGGCTCGATGCGCCTCGCCGGCCTCGGGATGGAGGTCCCGGGGGAGGGCGAGCCGGTCGATCTGGTGGTGGACTGCCCGGAGCGGCGGACGAAGGTGTTCCTCGCGACCGACGGTCGGGAGGTGGCGAAGGACGTCATCCCCCCGATCTGCGACGTACTCGCGGACGGCCGCGCTCGCCTGGTGTGGGAGGGCGAGGCCGGCGGTCGGCTCGAGCGACTGACGGTCGTGCTGCCGGCGCTCGAGGAGCGCTCGTGGGCCGTGGAGGAAGCTGCCGTCGAGATGACGACGGGGGTGGACGGCGTGCTGCTGCGGTGGCGAGGCACCGGCGGCACGGTGGTGGCCGAGCGCGACGAGATGGGCGGCTGGATGGTGCGCGTCGCACAGGGGATCCTGACCCCCGACGGTGGCGGCGCCGCCCTGGCGTTACGCGCGAACACCGCGTGTCTCCCACCGATCGACGGAGCGGGCGGCGGCGAGGTCCGGTAGCATCGGGCATCGTCCGCCTGGAGGCTCCGTGCTCTTCCTGTTCCTGACGCCGCCGCCGCCGCCGCTCGCCGGGACCGCCTGGGAGGTGACGACCGGCCAGGCCTACGCCCGTGTCACGGCGCTCGCGTCGGCCGGGGACGTGAACGGGGACGGCTACGACGACGTGATCGTGGGCTCCTCGGGCTACGACCACCCGCAGAACGCGGAGGGTGGGGCGGCCCTCTTCCTCGGGGGGCCCGCGGGGCTGTCGGCCACGCCGTCCTGGGCCGCGGAGGGCAACCGCGCGTCGTACTTCTTCGGCGGGTCGGTCGCGTCGGCGGGGGACGTGAACGGGGACGGGTACGACGACGTGATCGTGGGCGCCGAGGACTACTCGGGAGGCTTCGGCAACAGCGGCGGCGCTGCCTTCGTGTACCACGGCAACGCGGGAGGCCTGTCCGCCAACCCGGCGTGGACGGGCGGGACCGGGCAGCGGGATACCCGCTTCGGGCAGGTGGTGGCGTCGGCGGGGGACGTGAACGGGGACGGCTACGACGACGTCATCGTGGGGGCCCCGTACCAGGACGGCGCGAACGCAGATGGCGGCGCGGTCTACGTCTTTCACGGAGGGCCAGCGGGCCTGTCCGCGGTGGCGTCCTGGTTCGTCGAGGGGACGCGTGCGTTCTCGTCCTGGGGTCAGGCCGTCGCGTCTGCGGGGGACGTGAACGCGGACGGCTTCGACGACGTGGTCATCGAGACCGACGACGCTGTCGCGCTCTTCCTCGGCGGTCCGGGCGGCCTCGCGGCAGCGCCTGCGTGGACGGTGGTCTCGCCGTTCCTGAACATCAGCTTCGGCCACGCGCTCGCCTCGGGCGACGTGAACGGCGACGGGTTCGACGACGTGGTGCTGGGCGCGGCCGGAGACGACGCGGCGGCGCCGAACGCGGGGCTGGTGCTGGTCTACCTCGGCGGCCCGGGCGGCCCCGGACCCAACCCGGACTGGTCGGTGACGGGGGCCGCACAGGACGACGCCTGCGGGCTCTCGGTGGCGTCGGCGGGGGACGTGGACGCCGATGGGTACGACGATCTCGTCGTGGGCTGTCCGTCGTGGAACCTGGTGGCCCCCGGCTCGGCCCGGCTCTATCGCGGTGGGCCGACGGGTCTGGCGCTCGCCCCCGGGTGGAGTCGCCTCGGAGACCAGCCGGGGGCGGGCTTCGGCGAGAGCGTGGCCTTCGGCGGGGATGTGGACGGCGACGGGCGCGACGACCTGCTGATCGCCGCGGACGCTGCCGACGGCACGCAGGTCGACGAGGGCGCGGCCTACCTGTTCGACGACTTCGGTGACAGCGACGGCGACGGCTGGCTCGACGGCGGGGACAACTGCCCCGCGGCGGCGAACCCGGACCAGGCGGACGCCGACGCGGACGGCATCGGAGACGCGTGCGACGCGCCGTCGCTGGTGATCTCGGGCGTGGTGCTCCCCGGCCGGGCCCTGGAGCTGGTGGCCGGGGGGGTGGTGCCGGGCGAGACGGTCGGGTTCTATGGGGCGGTCGGGACGGGCGGCGTGGGTCCCTGCGTCCCGGGGCTGTGCCTCGACCTCGGCGCCAACGCGGTGCAGCTCGGGAGCGCGGTCGCGGACGCCACCGGGGTGGCGACGCTGGCGGCGGTCGTACCCGGAGCGTTGCCGTCGGTGCCCACGCTCGCGCAGGCGGTGGTGCTCCGCGGGACGGACTCCGCGACGTCGCCGGTCGTCGCCGACACCGACGGCGACGGGCTGCTCGACCCCGACGAGCTCGCGCTGGGCCTCGATCCACTCGACCCGGACGTGGACGGCGACGGGGTGCTCGACGGCCAGGACGTCTGCCTCTTCGGGGACGACCGCCTGGACACGGACGGCGACGGGGTGCCGGACGCGTGCGACACCTGCCCCTCGGACCCGAACCCCAGCCAGGCCGACAGCGACGGCGACGGCGTGGGCAACGCCTGCGAGCCCTGGACGCTGGTGGCGGGCGTGTGGGTGGACACGGGTGGTCAGGTCGACGCCGGCTTCGGCTCGGACGTGGGCTCCGCGGGGGACGTGAACGGCGACGGGTACGACGACCTGCTGGTGGTGGCCGCGGGGTCGGGCTCGGCCTCGGTCTATCTCGGAGGGCCGGCGGGTCCGGCCGTGATCGCGAGCTGGAGCTCGTCGGCGGGCCCGACCGCTGCGGCGGCCGGCGACGTGAACGGCGACGGGTACGACGATCTCGTGATGGGCGTCCCGGACTACTCGGTGACCGCCTTCGAGGGCGCGGCCGTGGTCTACCTGGGGAGCCCCGCCGGCCTGTCGATCAACCCGGCCTGGGCGGTCGCGGGGCAGCGCTCCTGGATACACCTCGGGACCAGCGTCGCCTCGGCGGGGGACGTGGACGGGGACGGCTACGACGACGTGGTGGTCGGCACCGACGGCCAACGGGGCGCGGAGGAGGGGTTCCTCTACCTCGGCGGCCCGACCGGCCTGTCGGCGGCGCCGGACTGGAGCGTGCGGAGCGCCGCAGCGTACGGCGATGTCGTGGCCGTGCTCGAGTCGGCGGGCGACGTGAACGGGGACGGCTACGACGATGTCGTGCTCCTCGAGTCCGATCCCAGCGGGTACGCCGCCGGCTCGGCCGAGCTGTTCCTCGGTGGGCCCGCCGGGTTGGCCGCGACGGGCACGGCGATCGGCAGCTCGTGGCCGACGCCTCCCACCGGCGGCGCAGCGGGGGACGTGGACGCGGACGGGTACGCCGACGTCGTGCTCAGCGGCGAGCTCGCGGGCGTCGGGAGCGGCTGGTACGTGTTCGCCGGGGGACCCTCCGGCCCGTCGTCCGTCGCGACCTGGAGCTGGGCCGTCGAGCGCGAGGTCCTGGTGGCCGCCGGGGACATCGACGGCGACGGGTACGACGACCTCGTGGGCAGCGGGGAGACCGGCCGCGCCACGGTGTTCCTGGGAGGCCCCGACGGGCCTTCGCCGGCCTCCGCCTGGACCCGCACGATGCCCGTCGCCAACGTGGCGGGCTCCGCGGGCGACGTGAACGGCGACGGGTATGGCGACCTCGTGTTCGGCCTGCCCTCGTACACCTTCGCCTTCGCTGGCGAGGGCGCAGCGCAGGTGTTCTTCGGCGCCGCGCCGTAGCGCGACCTACTCGAACGTCAGCGTCGCCAGGTAGATCTGCGTGCCGAGCGGGCTCGTCTGGCCCTCGAGCCAGGTGATGTCCGGGTCGTCGAGCGGCGAGGTGTAGTTCGCGACCAGGAACGTGTGGGGACCCGTCCGCCGCGCCTGCGGGAACGCCGTGTCGCCGGCGCCGGGGATGTCCATCACGTGCTCGACCTGCCGGTTCTCCTGGTCGATCCGGTACAGTGCCGAGGTCTTCGGACGCGCGCTGTACTCCAGGAGGCCGCCGTCCTCGCCGAAGGGGCCGCCGATGTCGCGGCGCGCGAGCAGCCAGAGCTCGTCGCCGTGGCGCAGCAGCTCCGGGCTGTCGTACCGCTCGGGGTCGCTGACCGCCGGGCAGTCCCAGGCGCCGAGGTCCGAGGCGGGTGCCGTACACAGCATCGAGCCCTTGCCCGTCGCATCCCCGTCCTCGTTGCGGGTCACGGCCCACAGGTCGCCCGCCGCCGTCAGCTCGATGGCCGACTCGCTGCTCCCGCCGCTGAACGTCGGATCGGTGCCGACCGGGTACCAGGTGGCGCCGCCGTCGTCGCTGGTCTCGAGGTGGATCTCGAGCTCTCCCTTCCCGTAGTGGTCGCCCGTGTACGAGGTCCGCAGCGGGCGGCCGTCGCGGACCTTGAGATCCCACACGACGCGCTCGTCGTCCCCCTCCTCGATGATCTCGTCCGTCCACTCGCCCGGCGCGCAGCGGACCGACCGCCAGATCGCCCGCGGCTCGAACGCGAAGGGGTTCGTCCCCCCCTGGAAGAAGTGCAGCGAGACCTGGCCGTCGAGCAGCAGCAGCGCGGGCTCGCGGACATCGCTGCCGAGCGCGATGGTGTGCTCGAAGTCCCAGTGCGCGCCGTCGTCGGTGGACGACACCACGTGCATCTCCGTGCCCACGTCCGCGAAGTGGGAGGGCGCGGTACGCCACGCGAGGAACAGGGTCTCCTCGGCGACGAGGATGCTCACGTTGTTGTTGGAGGCCTGGGGCGTGACGGGGAGCGCGTCCGACGGCACGACGAAGCGGACGTCGGACAGAACCGGGGTGTAGCTCCCTGGACCCACGTTCCAATCGGCGGGGTCGTCGCTCGGCGTGGAAGCGAACGTCTGGCAGTCCGGAGCGCGAGGTTCGGGTGTGCACCCGGCCAGGAGCAAGGAGATCATTCGGACAGCCTAGCTGGTACCGGTGAGGGCCGTGCCGGTATGGTGCACGGATGGACCCCGTGCTCCCTGGCGCCCTCCTCGCTGTCGTCGTCGTCCTGGGGATGGGTGTGTGGGCGGTGCAGGCGATCGAGGGCGATCCGGCCGCCCCTCACGAGGACGCGCTGGTGAAGGCGCTCGGCCTCCGCCGCGCCGGCGAGGGCTACCACGGGGTCGTCGACGGTCGTCGCGTCTCGCTCTTCCGCGATCCCGGCAGGCCGCGGGACACCTTCCGCGTCGTGGTCGCGATCCCCGAGGTCCCCGTCGACCTGGTGGTGCGCTCGGAGCGCGGGCTGACGACCGGGAAGGCGGGGGACCAGCTGATCGGCGACGACGCGTTCGACGCGCGGATGCACATCGAGCTGGGCCAGGACCTCGGGATCGCGTGGCTCGACCGCCAGACGCGGGAGGCGCTGGCCTACCTCGCGGCGGCGGGCGACCTGCTGGCGGCGCGCCCGGAGCCCGGGACGACGGCCTCCACCTCCGACCTCCAGCTGTCCGTCGCTCCGTTCGAGGCGACGCTGGAGGAGCGTGCGCTGACCGTGCGCGTGCGCTTCCCGCCGCAGGTCGACGACGTGCGGAAGCTGGTGATCGTGGCGACGCACATCGGCGGTCGGCGGCCGCTGGAGGCGCTGCAGGCGATGGTGGAGCGCGACCCCCACCCGCGGGTGGCGGCCCTGGCGCTCCAGGCGCTGATCTCCCGTGTCGACGACCCCGGACCCGCCCTGGCGGCCGCCGCGCGTCGCCCTCCGCTGCTCCGCGCCTGCGGGTGCGTGTTGGGAGGTGCGGGCGTCGACCACCTGGCCGAGGACGTGACCTCGTGCGATCCGGTCGCGCGGCATCTGCTGCTGCGCCTGCTCGCGTCGCGGCCTGCCAGCGACGAGCATGTGCTGGCCGTCCTGAGCGGCGTGGAGCAGGCGCCCTTCGTGCACGTGGTGTGGTCCGCGATGGTGGACGCCGTGGTGGCCCGTCCCACCCCTCCCACCCTCGGAGCGCTGACGATGGCCGCTCGGCGGCTGGCGGTGGGTGATCGGCGGGGGTTCGTCGCCGACCAGGTGCTCCGCGGGGTGTTGCCGAGCCGCGACGCCGACATGGAGCGCGCGATCCGGGCGATGCTCCCGCTGGCCGAGAAGCGCGCGGACGACGCTCGCTCGTGGCTCGAGAACCACGGCGCGGCGCGGGCGGGCGACCTGTCGCTGGCCCACGATGGCGTGGGCGGCCTGAGCGACGCCGTCGGCGCGCGGGGTGCCCTGGCCGAGTCGGAGTAGCTGGTAGGCTCTGCAGCCTGGAGGTGCCGATGCTCGCCTGGCTGGCCCTGGCCGCGCAGGCCGAGGAGCCCGACGCGGTGATGGACGCGCTGCGGACCGAGCTCGATCGCACGACGCGCACGCTGCAGGGCGAGGACGCGCCCTACTTCCTCGGGTACCGGCTGACCGAGAGCACGCGCTTCGGCCTCGAGGCCCGCTACGGGCAGCTCGCGGAGCCCGTCGAGCCCGAGGGGCGCCGCAACCGCCAGCTCGACGTGGTCGCGCGGGTGGGCTCGCCGCACCGGGACTCCACCCACGCGGTCCGAGGCGCCTTCTCGTTCGACCCCAACATCCACCTGGGCAAGCCGCTCCCCCTCGACGACGACCCCATGGCCCTCCGCGTCGAGATCTGGAACGCGACCGGCAAGGAGGTCCGCGACGCCCGCGAGCGCTGGCAGCGCGTGAAGGCGAACCAGGTGGTCATGGTCGCCGACGAGGACCCGTCGGCCGACTTCTCCGACGCCGATCGCGTCGTCGACCTGCGGCCGCTCGCGGCGAGGGCGCTCGACCTGCAGGCCTGGGTCCCGGTCGTGACCGAGCTGTCCGGCATCCTCGACGACGACCCGCAGGTGCACCGCTCGGCCGTCATGCTGGACGGCGTCGCGACCAACACCTGGATCGTGACCTCCGAGGGCACCGCGATCCGCCAACCGCGCACCTGGGCGCGGGTCGCGCTCCAGGCCTCGACCCGCGCCGAGGACGGCACGATGGTCCAGCTCTATCGCTGGAAGGACGTGGCGGACCCCGCCGATCTGCCTGATGCCGACACGCTCCGTGGCTGGGCGACCGACCTGCGCGACGACCTGCTCGAGATGCGCGAGGCCCCGAGCGGCGACGCGTACAGCGGGCCCGTCCTGCTCGAGGGCTCGGCGGCGGGGGTGTTCGTCCACGAGGTCCTCGGGCACCGCGTCGAGGGCCACCGCCAGAAGGACGAGGACGAGGGGCACACCTTCCGCGACAAGGTCGGGCAGCGCATCCTGCCGCCCTTCGTCGACATCGTGGACGACCCCACGCTCGCCGAGTGGGAGGGCCTGCCGCTGAACGGCCACTACGCGTACGACGAGGAGGGGGTCCCCGCGCAGCGCGCCGTGCTCGTCGAGGACGGGGTGTTCCGCGGCTTCCTGATGTCGCGCTCGCCGATCGAGGGCTTCGCCGAGAGCAACGGCCATGGCCGCGCGCAGCCCTGGCGCCAGCCGGTCTCGCGCATGGCGAACACCATCGTGAGCACCAGCGAGCCGCACCCCCGCGAGGAGCTGCGCCGCATGCTGATCGCGGAGGCGAAGCGCCAGGGTCGGCCGTTCGGGCTGATCGTGGAGGACATCGAGGGCGGCTTCACGCTGACCGGGCGGATCTACCCCAACGCCTTCAACGTGCGGGCCGTGACCGCCTGGAGGGTCTACACCGACGGCCGGCCCGACGAGCGCGTGCGGAACATCGATCTGGTGGGGACACCGCTCATCGCGCTCCAGAACGTGATGGCGCTCGGCGACGATCCGGCCGTGTTCAACGGGTTCTGCGGGGCCGAGAGCGGCTCGGTGCCCAACGCCGCCGTCTCGCCCTCGATGCTGCTGCGGACCCTCGAGGTCCAGAAGAAGGAGAAGGACAGCGAGCGTCCCCCGATCCTCCCCAAGCCCGCCGAGGGAGGTGACACGTGATCGCCTGGACGATCGGCCTCGCCTGGGCCTCGGACCCCGTGCTCGACGCGATGCAGGCGGAGCTCGGGCGCGCCGTCGAGGACCTGTCGCTCGAGGGGGCGGACCCTCCGTACACCGCCTTCTCCAGGGTGATGGACCGCTGGACGGCGAGCGTCGAGTGCTCGTTGGGCGCGGTGCTGTCGCGCTCGGACGAGCCGTCCCGCCACGGGCGGGTGCTGGTGCGCGTCGGGTCGCCCGAGCTGGACCAGACCAACTTCGAGACCTGGAAGGACGGCGCGGTGAGCACCAGCCTGGTGCTGGGTGAGGACCCGGTGGCGCTGCGGCACGATCTGTGGCTCGCGGTCGACGACGCGTACAAGGAGGCGCTCGAGGGCCTGGCCGAGAAGCAGGCCGCGCTGCAGCGGCGGGCAGGTGGCGACGACGTGCCCTCCTACGTCCCCGCGACACGCCAGACCTGGACCGGTGAGCGTCCCGAGCCGATCCACGCCGACCTCCTGGAGCCGATCGCGCGCGAGCTGTCGGCGATCTTCCTCGAGCACCCGGGTGTGGAGTTCAGCCGGGTCAGCGCCTCGGCGACGACGGGCATGCGGTATGTCGCCGACACCGACGGGGTCGCGATCGGTGAGCCGATCTCCACCGTGATCGTGCGCGCGATCGCCCGCGTCCGCGCCGACGACGGCGGGACCATGGCGGACTCGGTCGTCTTCGTGGCGAGCGATCCCGCGGGGCTGCCGTCCGCCGAGGTCATGCGGGCGGGGGTGGAGGCCCTCGCGACCGACCTCGAGGCCTGGCGCACGCTGCCCGAGCTCCCCGAGGAGTACGTCGGGCCCGTGCTCTTCCGCGGCCAGGCGGCGCCGGTGCTCTTTCACGAGGTGCTGGTGCCGGCGCTCATGGGCACGCCCGCCAAGGAGAAGCCCCCGAAGGGCAGCCGCGTGTTCACCATGGGGAACGAGGAGGCGCCCGGGCCGCTCTCTCCGCGTCGTCGCGCGTTGCCGCCCGGGTGGACGGTGGTGGACGATCCCACGGCCGATCCGTCGTCCCCCGCCGCCTACCGCTACGACAGCGAGGGCGAGCCCGGTCGCCGAGTGGAGCTCGTGGTGGACGGTGTCGTCCGCGAGCACCTGATGTCGCGCACCCCGTCGCGCGCCTTCCCGGCGACGAACGGCCACGCGCGCGCGTTCGACGACGGGATCTACCGCGGGGGCGCCGCGGACCTCGAGGTGATCCCGGCGCGGCCCAGCTCGGACCGGAAGCTCCACAAGGCCGCGCTGAAGGCCGCCGCCAGCTACGGCCTCGACCACTACGCCGTCGTCGATCGCCTGCGCGAGCCCTGGCTCGCCGACTGGGACGGCGGCGCGATGTTCACGGCGGCGGCCTGGTTCGGGCTCGAGGGCCCCAAGGCACCCACGCCGGTGACCGTGCGCCTCGTCGGCGCCGACGGCACGGAGCGGGTGTACCGCGGCGCGTCGCTCGGGGGGCTCGATCGGCGTTCGCTGAAGGAGGTCGAGGCCGCCGGTGCCACGCGCACCGCGATCTTCACGTCCGACCCGCTCCAGCGGGTGCGCGCGCCCGACACCGTGCTGGCCGAGATCGTCGTCGCGGTCGACCCTCCCGACGCCGAGCCGCCGCTGGCGGTGCCCTCTCCGTTGGTGGAGCGGTGATCCGGGGGCCGTGCGTGGGATACGCTTTGGCGTGACCCGCGAACCATCCATCACCTGGACCGAGGATGCGCCGCTACCGGACACGCCTGTCACGGTACCGGGTGGCGTTCCGAGCCAGACCTACGAGATGGAACGCCGCATCGGCGAAGGTTCGATGGGCGTGGTGCACGCCGCCCACGACCCCGTGCTGGGCCGACGCGTGGCGATGAAGGTGCTGTCCCGCCGGTTGGTGGGTCGGCGCGGGGTCGAGCAGCGGTTCGTCACCGAGGCACGCGTGACCGGACAGCTCGATCACCCGAACGTGGTGCCGGTCCACGCGCTCTGTCGGTCGCCGGAGGGCGACCCGGCGTACACCATGAAGCTGGTCGACGGCGTGAACCTGCGGGACCTGCTGGAGCAGCACGGCGCCTGGGTCGACGGCGGCAAGCTGGACGACGCCGAGGACCTGCCCGGTCGGCTCGAGATCTTCACGAAGATCTGCGACGGCGTGCACTACGCCCACGTCCGCGGGGTCGTCCACCGCGACCTGAAGCCCGAGAACGTGATGGTCGGGCGGCACGGCGAGGTCTACGTGATGGACTGGGGCGTGGCGGCGGTCGGTGACGACAGCGAGCTGCTCGCGGCGCCCACGCCGATGACGGGTGCCGTCGAGGGGACGCCCGGCTTCTTCGCGCCGGAGCAGGCGCAGGGGGAGCGGCCCCACCCGCTGCACGACCAGTACGCGCTGGGGCTGGTGCTCCAGGAGCTCGTGAGCCTGCGGGACGCCGTGCCCGGTCGCAGCGCGGTCGAGCGCATGGTGGCGAACACCATCGGCGATCGCGTGCCGCTGGCGATGCGCGACGGCCGCGCGCCACCCCGGGAGCTCGCCGCGGTGATCGCGAAGGCGACGTCGGTGTCGCCCGCGGATCGGTACGCCGACGTGGCGGCGCTCGCGGCCGACGTGCGGCGATACCTCGCGGGGATGCCGGTCGAGGCCTCGCCCGACACGCCGTTCCAGGCGGCCGCGCGCTGGCTCGGGAGACGGCGCGAGTGGGCGCTCGGGGCGCTGGGCGTGCTCGTGCTGCTGGTCGTGGTCGTCACGGCGGGCTCGGTCGTGTCCCAGGCGAGGGCGCGGGAGGCGGCGCGGGCGCGCCAGGCGGCGCTCGCGGAGCTCGTGGCCTCGATCGCCACCCGTGCCGGCACCATCGATGCCCGGCTCGCGCGCTACCACGGGCTGCTCGGCGAGATCGCCACGTTGTCGGCGGAGCGCCTCGCGCACGGGGCACCGATGGACGGGCAGGTGTGGTTCGCGCCGGACTTCGACGACCCCGACCACCAACCCCCGGACCTGCGGACCGCGCCGGCGTACGGGCAGCCCGTGAGCCTCGGCCACCCGGTGTTCGTGACGCCCGACGGGTCGCGGCCCGAGGCGCTCGCGCGGACCCTGCTGCCGCTCGGCGCCGCGTTCCGGTCCGCGGCGCGGCGCTCGGTCGATGGCAAGCCCGCCTCGGTCGACGATCTCGCGCGCGACGGCGCCCCCATCGCCTGGATCTCGCTGGCGCTGGTGGACGGGATGTCCATGTCGTGGCCCGGCCACGGCGACTTCTCCGAGGGGTACGACGCGCGCCTGCGGCCCTGGTACACGGTCGCGGTCGACGCCACGGGTGCGGTGTGCGGCGCGCCCTACGTGGACTCGAGCGGGCTCGGGCTGCTGCTGCCCTGCTCGAGCCCGGTGCGCGACCCCGAGGTGGGGACGCTGCTCGGCGTGGCCTCCGTGAAGCTGCCCTTCGACGGCATCATCGGGGACCTGCTCGCGTGGGACGGCGCCCGGTCCGCGCTGCTCGACGCTCGCGGCCGGGTGGTCGTGTCGTCCGAGGACCAGGGCTGGCGCCGGGGCCAGAAGGTGCTGGACAACGAGTCCCTCCCCCTGCCACCCTACCCGGTGGCGGCGGTCGTCTCGGCGGCGAGCGCGCACCGCGGAGAGGTGGTCGAGGACCACGGCCGCCTGATCGTCGCGCACCCGCTGCAGACGCTCGGATGGACCTACGTCGTCGAGGTGACGCCGTGAACCTGGCTCTCTACCTGACCCCCAAGGCGTCCGTGACCTGCGTGGACGCGGACGCGACGGTACGGGAGGCGATCGAGCAGATGGAGGAGGGCGGGTACACCGCCGTCCCGGTGGTGGATCGCGACGCCTGCTACGTCGGCACCATCACCGAGGGCGACCTGCTGCGGTACGTGTTGTCGGGCGAGGACATCGACCAGACGCGGGTCATGGACGTGCCGACGCGCGCCGAGAACCGCGCGGTGCCCGTCATCGCCACCGTCGACACCATCGTCGAGGTCGCGATGGACCAGAACTTCGTGCCCGTCGTGGACAGCCGCGGTGTCCTGATGGGCATCGTGACGCGGCGCACGATCCTCACCGTCTGCTACGGCCGGGTGGGCGCCAGCTCGTAGAGGTCGACCAGGATCGGCTCCGTACGTCCGATCTGGAGGTCATTGTCCCAGTCGGCCTCCCAGACGACGTCGCCGTCGGGGGTGTACTCCCGGAGGTGGGCGTTGGTCCCGAAGTTGTGCAGCGTGTTGCCGTTGGACAGGCGGTGGGCCTCGCCCATCTGCTCGCCCGGGACGCCCTCGCCCTTCCCGAGCACGGCGACCTGGCGCAACGTCCGGGAGGCCTCGTCGACGACGTACTCGCGGACCACGAGCTCCGAGCGGTGCGGGGGCTCGACGTGCGTGGACAGCAGGAGGTGGCCGTCGGGGAGGTAGTGCGGGCCGTGCTGGTACCAGAACTGGGTGTCCGCGGGCTCGAACGCGTAGGCTTCGGGCAGGTCGCCGAACCAGCGGAGGACCTCGCCCGACGGGTACGCGTGCTCGGTGACCGCGTCCATCGAGAACCAGGACACGAGGAAGCGGCTCGTGTCCGGGTCGTACGAGACCGTGTTGGACGCGCACTGGTCGTGGACGCCGATGTCCTCGAGCCACGCGCCGCAGTGGAAGACCATCGTCCGCTGACCGTCCTCGGGCGCGATGGCGACGACCTCCTCGTCGTAGTGGTTGGGCCCGCCGACGTAGCTGCCGTAGAGCAGGGTGTGGTCGGGGAGCTGGGTGAACGAGTGGTGGAGCCCCGGCGCGTCCCAGCGGCCGAGCTCCGTGCCGTCGATGGCGAGGGCGACGATCTGGCTGGCCGCGCCGCGGTCGAAGTCACCCCAGTAGCTGTCGAGGTCGAGCAGCAGCTGGTCGCCGTCCACCGACACGCGCGGGTAGAAGGTGGTGCGCTTGCGGGGCGAGCGGCGCGCCCACACCACGCGACCCTCCCGGTCCATGATCGTGGTCCACCACTGGCCCCCGAAGTCGGGCTCTTCGTCGATGGCCACGAGGAACCAGGTCACGCTGTCGTCGACGCGGTCCGGGTCGAGCGCCTGGATCTGGTGCCGGGGGAGGGTCGAGGGCAGGTCGCCCGTGCTCGAGGACAGCCACGGCGTCTGGTCCGCGCCCAGGGCTCCGGTCAACGCGACGCTCCAGGTCAGGTCGGTCTCGTAGGGAACGCCGAGCAGCAGCTCCTCGTGGTGCCCGACCTCCAGATCGCGCGGGGGCGCCTGGCGCTCCTCGCCCTCGAACCGGAAGCCCACCTGGACCGTGCCCGCGCTCGCCTGCGTCCAGGACACACGCAGGATGGACTCCTGGCCCTCGACCCGCTCGGCGCGCAGGTCCGTGAGCGCGTACGCCGTGACCGGCCCCGCCAGGGTCTCGCCCACCGGCCCGGTGACGGGCGGCTCGTCGGTCTCGGTCGGCTCCGGCTCGGTGTCGTCCGTCACCACGCGGCGCGGCTCGGAGACGCAGGCGAGCGCGGACAGCAGCAGCATCAGGGGCGCTCCGGGACCAGGTCGTAGAGGTCCACCAGCATCGGCTCCGAGCGGCCGATCGTCTGCTCCCGGTCCCAGTCGAGCTCCCACACGACCTCGCCGTCCACGGCGTACTCGCGCAGGTGGGCGTTGGTGCCGAAGTTGTGCAGCGTGTTGCCGCTGGGGAGCCGGTGGGCCTCGCCCATCTGATCGCCGCTCACGCCCTCGCCCGCGCCGACCACGCCCACCTGGTGCAGGGTTCGATTCTGGTCGTCCACCTCGTACTCGCGGACGACGAGCTCGCTCTGGTGCGACGGATCGGCGTGGGTCGAGAGGAGCAGCGTGCCGGCTTCGGTGAAGTAGGGGCCGTGCTGGTACCAGAACTGGGAGCTCGGCGGGTCGAACGCGTAGGACCCGGACACGTTGCCGAAGTACCGGACCACCTGGTCGGTCGCGAGATCGATCTCGGTGATCGCGTCGAACGTGAACCACGAGGCGAGGAGGTGGTTGGTGCGCGCGTCGTAGCTGACGGTGTTCGTCCCGCAGGGGCGCGACTCGCCGATGCTCGCGAGCCACTGGTCGCAGTTCAGGATCGAGTGGCGCGCGCTCGTGTCCGGATCGATGCTGACGATGTTCTCCCGGTAGGCTCCGAGGCCGCCGGTGTAGCTGCCGTAGACGAGCGTGCGGTCGGGGAGCTGGGTGAACGAGTGGTGCAGGCCCGGCGCGTCCCACCGCTGGACCTCGACCCCGTCGAGCCGCAGCTCGGCGATCTGCGAGTTCGCGCCGCCGTCGAAGGCGCCCCAGTAGCTGTCGAGATCCACGAGGATGCTGTCGCCCGCCGCCGAGACGCGGGGGTAGAGCGTCACCTTGCGGAACTCCGAGCGGTGCGCCCAGACCACCCGACCCTTCCGGTCGACGAGCTGCACCCACCAGTACCCGTCGAGGAAGTACCCGCCGCTCTCGTTGACGGTGAGCAGGACGTAGTCCACGGCCGGGTCCCACCTGCCCGGGACCGACGTCTCCACGGTGAGCGGTGGCAGCTTCGTCGGCAGGGCGCCCGTTCGCGCCTCCAGCTCGGGCGTCGTCACCAGGCCGTCGGGGCCGTCCAGCTCGAGCCACCAGACCACGTCGGTGTCGTACGGGATGCCGAGCAGCAGCTCCTCGTGCGCACCGGCCGCGAGCGACCGGATCGGGGAGCGCCGCGTCTCGCCGTCGAAGCTGAACACGGCGACCACGCTCGCGGGCAGCTCCTGGCTCCACGAGACCCGGATCACCGAGGGTGCATCGGCCAGGCGCGCCGCGGCGAGATCCGACACCCCGTAGGTCGCGGTGGTCGTGGGGTGGGTCTCCGCCGTGCCCGTCTCCGTCGTCGTCCCCGAGTGCCAGGTGATGTCGTCGTCGTCGTCGTCATCGCCGACGGGCCTGGTGGACCCGCTGCAGGCGACGAGCGCCAGCGCCAACCACGCGATCGTGCTTCCCCCCACGACTCCTCCCCGGTGCAACGGAGATACCCTGCCGACGTCGTGATCGTGCGACGGTGTTCGTCGGGATGTTGTCAGGTGTGCGACAGTGGCTCCGCGGCGGGGACGTCGTCTTCCCTGCCGGAGGTGGTCATGAAGAACCTGATGTTCACCCTGCTCGTGGCGATGGGCGGCGCGGCCCTCGCGGCCCCGGGGCCTCGTGGCCTCGGGCGGGCGATCGATCTCCCGGCACGCGCTCAGGCGGTCCGTGACGCGGGCGTCCCCGCGGAGGAGGTCCGCACCGCGCTGCACGCAGCGAAGGGCAAGGGGCTGGGCGCCGACGAGGCGGCCGACCTGCTCGAGGCCGAGGAGGAAGAGGCCCGCGACGGGAAGATCGACAACTTCGGCAGCTTCGTCCAGGAGAAGCTCGACGAGGGCCTGCGCGGGCGGGAGCTCGCCGACGCGATCCACGAGGAGCACGCGCGGCAGGGCAAGGGCAAGCACGGCAAGGGGAAGAAGGCCAAGGGCCCGGACGACGAGCACGGACCGCCGGACGGCAAGGGTCCGGACGGGGAGCACGGACCGCCCGAGGGCAAGGGCCCGGACGGCGAGCACGGACCGCCCGAGGGCAAGGGCCCGGACGGTGAGCACGGTGGCGGCAAGGAAGGCAAGGGCAAGAGCGGAAAGGGGAAGGCAGGATGACGCTGTTCATGACGTGGTTGGTCGCCTGCGGTAGCGGCGCCCTCGATCCTGCCGGTGCCGCCGCGCTGGCCGACCAGATCGCCGCCGACCCGGCCAACGCCGAGACGGTGCTGAAGGACGCCGGCACCGACGCCGCCGCCTTCGAGGCGACGCTCTACGACATCGCCGAGGACGAGGCGAAGACCGCGGCCTACCTGGCGGCGCGCAAGAAGTAGCGCGGTGGTTCGACCCCCCTCGGCAGCGCGAGGGGGGCGGCCGTCAGGGGCAGACGCGCTGCTGCGACAGCGTGTCGTCGAAGGTGGCGGTCGTGGAGCTCACGCCGACCTGGTTCAGGCCGCCCACCTTCTCGGTCCACCACATGCGCGCCTCGCCGTCCGAGCTGCGGATCACGTCGAAGTGGCGGTACGCGTCCGGGTTGGTCCAGCCGATGAGCTGCGTGCCGAGGTTCGCGAGCCAGGTGACGAGGTCGTCGGACACGGCGTCGGAGATGCCGCCGTCGGTGATGACGCCGGCCGTCTCGGTCCGGCCGCCGAAGTACATCTGGTACGGCATGACGCCGCCGTCGCAGACGAGGTTCGGCTCGAACACCTCGGTCATGCCCCAGGAGACCTGACCGGCGGACACGATCGGGGTGGCGTCCAGCGTGAACGGGCCGGCCGCGGCGGTGCTGGTCGCCCGCTTGATGTCGAGGCCGTCCTGCACCGTCATCAGCCAGTCCGTGCCGACCTTCATGACGGACGGGAAGCCCAGCGAGCGCTTGAGCCCGAGCGCCGTGCCGCTGTCCAGCGTGGTCGCGACGGACTGCGTGTACGACTGGTACACCGACAGCTGATCGTAGAGCACCGTCAGCTGGTCCTTCCAGATCGTGAGGTCCTCGTCGAACTGGTAGAGGAAGTTGTACAGGTCGAGACCGCTGTTGTAGAGGTCGACCGGGATCGGCGGGTGCGTGGCCAGCCACTGCCCGAGGCTGGTCAGGTCGGTGATCAGGTCGCCGATCAGGGCCTGGGTGCCGTCGTAGTCGTACGCCTGGGCCAGCGGCAGCATCGCGTCCATCGTGTCGAACGCGCCGCCGGTGTACGTCTGGTCACCGACATTGGTCGCGGCGAGCGCGATGAGGCCGTAGCCCTGGCCGACCTTGCCGAACTGCAGCGCCGGCGTGCCGTCGGTGAGGCCGCCGGCAACGGTCACCAGCGTGCCGGCGGTGTACGACGCGTTGCTGCACCGGTGGTCGACGGAGGCGTTGGGGCCGTAGTCGAGCACCCACACGCCGTTCCGCAGGCGGTACGTGCAGGTGAAGGTCACCGCGGTCGACGTGGCGACGTTCAGCGTGAAGTAGCTCGTGCCCGGCGTGCCCAGGCTGGCCGAGATCGTGTCGGGGATCGCGAACTCGAAGTCCTGGCAGAAGCTGTGGGAGCTCGGGTAGTTCGCGCTGGTGTTGTCCGTGTCCAGGGCCTTGCCGCCACAGGGCACGCAGATGGGCACGCCGGACGCACAGGCGAACGTCGCCTGCTCGGCCTCGAGCAGGGTGCGGAAGTTCGTCAGGTCGGAGACGAACAGGTCCATCTCGGCGTCGCGGCTGGACTCGATGCTCGTGATCTGAGCCTCGACGGTCGCGATCTCGTTGGTGAAGTCGTCGAGCGCGAGGCTCATCACCGCGTGCGACACGCCCGTGTAGTTCTTGCAGCCCCAGGGTTGGGTGCCGCCGGAGCAGGCGTTGAAGCCCTGTTCCGACTTGAAGTACAAGTGGACGTCCGTGCCGTCCATCGTCACGCTCGGGTGCGCGGCGACGCAACGCCACGGCGTGCCCGGCGTCGGCTCGATCACGGGTGTCGGCCAGACGTCCCAGGTGATGCCGTCGTCACTCGCGGCCACGCCGATCGACCACTCGCCGTTGATGCAGTCGCCAGCGGGCGGCGCGGTCATCGTCTCGAAGAACATGACGTAGCGCTGGATCGTCGGATCCCACATCACCGTCGGCGAGCCGACGCCGTTCTCCGTGATGGTTCCCACTTGCGGCACGAGCACGCCCGTGGCCTCCGTGCTCCAGGTCTGTGCCGCCGCCGTTCCTGCTCCGAGCAGCATCACCAACCACATGGGACCTCCCTCGTGGAGTCATCGTAGCGCGTCCGGCCGTGCCGTGCAAAGGCGCTCCAGGGCGGTACGCACCTCCTCGTCGTCCAATGCCGCGAAGCCGGCGCGAAAGTATGGTCGGGCCTCGTGATCCAGTCGAAATCGAGAGGCGGTCTCGAACCCCAGCCCGAGGCTCGCTGCCGTTCGTGACCACTGCTCGACGTCGACGCGGGATTCGACCCAGAGGGAAAGTCCGCCCGCGGGCAACGTCCAGCTGAGCACGTCCCCGAGGCGCTCGTGCAGCGCGGAGGCGAACCGGGCCTGGCGAGTGGCGTACAGACGCCGCATCCGACGGAGGTGCCTGGGAACGGTACCATCGTCGATCAGCTCCGCCAGCGCGGATTCGGTGGCGGTGTCCCCCTGACGGTCCACGATCCGACGGAGTCGGGCCACCGCGCGCAGGACCGGCGGGGCAGCGGCCAGGAAGCCCACCCGCAGCCCGGGGGCGAGCACCTTGGACAGGGTGCCGACGTAGGCGACGGTGCCGCTCCGGTCCAGGGAGGCCAGCGGGTGGACGGGGCGCCCGCGGAAGTGGAACTCGTTGTCGTAGTCGTCCTCGATGATGGCGAAGCCGTACCGCGACGCGAGCCGGAGGACCTCGAGTCGCCGCGCGGCGGGGAGCGTGACCATCGTCGGGTACTGGTGGTGGGGCGTGCAGTAGAGCGCGCGGAGACCCTGGCGCGCGAGGATCTCGAGGTGCTCGGTCACGAGCCCCTGGTCGTCGACCTCCACGCCGAGCAGCTCGGCCCCGGCGCTGCGGAAGGCGGCCCAGGCGGGCGGGTAGCCGTACGCCTCGACGGCGACCTTGTCCCCGGGCCGGAACAGGGCGTGGGCGAGCAGGTAGAGCGCCTGCTGGGCGCCCCGGGTCACGAGCGGGGCTTCGGCGACCAGCCCGCGCTCGGTGGCCAGCATGCGGCGGAGGGCCTCCCGCAGCCGGGGGTGCCCCTCGGGATCGCCGTAGGCCAGGATCTGCCCGCGGGTCCGTCGGACGGCACCCCTCCACGCCCGCGCGAGCTCGGCGGTGGGCAGGTGGCGCAGCTCCGGGCGTCCGCCGGCGAGGGTGAGGGTGCCGGTCGGCCAGGGCGGTGGCTCGTCGGGCGGCACCTCGAGCGCGAAGGGGACCCCGCGCGCGGGCGTGCCCACCGGCCGCGGGCGTTCCGGCAGCTCGGCGATCCGCGTCGCGCCTCCCTGGCTGGCCGTGATCCACCCCTGTCCGGCGAGCTCGGACCAGGCCCGCAGGACCGTGTTGCGATGGAGCCCGAGCTGCTCCGCGACCCGACGCGTCCCCGGCAGTGCGTCGCCGGGACGCAGTCGACCCCGACGGACCTCCGCGACCACGGCGTCCGCGAGGCGGAGCCAGGCCGGCTGGTCGCCGTCGGGGAGCACGAGCGAGGTCTCCCAGGGCATCGGGTCTCCAACTGGTCCATAGGATTTCATGGAACTGGACCTGTTGTACAGACCAGTGCTGGGTGACGTCCGGAGAGGAGGTGCGCGTGTCCGGGAGGCGAGCGTTGTCGTCGGAGGAGGCCGGGGTGTTCCTGCGCGGGCTGCGCGAGGGCGCGCTGGCCGGGGTGGTGGAGGGGCGACCGGTCGTCCGCGCGATGCACGCGTGGTGGCACGACGACGCCCTGTGGTTCCACGGTGGGCCGAGGGTGGCCGTGTCCCAGCTCGCGGGCGGGCCCGTCGCGTTCGAGGGGCACGCGCTGATCGCGCGGATCCCGAGCTGGATGCGACACCCCGAGCGCGCCTGTCCCGCGACCACCTGGTACCGCTCGGTGCTCGTGGAGGGGACGCTGGAGGCCGTGGCGGACCCGATGGCGCGCGCGGCGGCCCTGCAGGCCATGATGGAAGTCCAGCAGCCCGAGGGGCGCCACCTGCCGCTGGACGCCGACCACCCGCTCTACGCGGCGTCGGTGCGCGGACTCGGGTTCTGGCGGGTGCCGAGCCCGCGGGTCACGGGCGTCGAGAAGCTCGGCCAGGACCAGACCGCCGACCACTTGCGCGGCATCCTGCGGGGACTGTGGGCGCGAGGAGGGGAGGGCGACCTCGGTGCGATCGAGGCGGCGACGGCGGCCCACCCCCATCACCCGCGGTTCGCCGAGCTCCGCGACGGCTGGGTGCCACGCTGCCACCCGAGCCCGCGCGATCTCGCTGCGGCGGTGGCGCTGGTCGCCGACGAGTACTGGAACCGCGACTTCCCGAGGGAGGGGCTGCTCACGGCGCACGCCGCCTGCGACTGGGTCGGTGTGGAGATCGGCGGCGAGCTGGTCGCGACGACCCGCATCCTCTCGGACCGGGGCAAGCGGGCGTGGATCTACGACGTGGGTGTGGCGCCCGCCTGGCGGGGACGCGGCGTCGGGAGCGCGGTGTTGGGGCTCGCGCTCGACCATCCCGCGGTCCGTGACCTGCCGCAGGTCTGGCTGACCACGCGCGACGCAGACCCGTTCTACGAGCGGTTCGGGTTCCGCACCGTCCGCGTCGACGAGGGCCCGCCGTACCGTCGCGCCCACATGGTGCGCACTCAGGCGGACGCGGCGATGGCCTCGGTGCGCTCCCAGAGCTCCTCGGCGAGCGCGTCGTCGTAGGCGACGGGAAGGGCCTCGGCGACGGCGCAGTCCGAGAAGTAGGCGCCGGTGGTCCTGGCGACCGAGGGGTGGACCGCCGCCAGGCACTGGGTCGCGGCGCCCTGGCCGACCGTCTTCATCCGGGCCCGCATCGACTCGAACATCGTCTCGGCGTTCGGGATGTGCCGCGCGAGGTTGGTCTGGATGACGCCCGGGTGGACCGCGTTCGACACCTTCCCGGCGCCCAGCCGCTTCGCGACGGCCCGCGCGAACAGGATGTTGGCGAGCTTGGACCGCCCGTACATCCGCCACGGGTCGTACGGGCGCTCGGCGCCGGAGAGGTTGTCGAGCTCGAGGCCGTGCTCGCGGGCATAGAAGTGGGCGCCGCTCGAGAGCATCACGACGCGGCCGGCGTCGGCCAGGCGGTCCAGCAGGCCGGTCACGAGCACGTGGTGGCCGACGTGGTTGGTGTACAGCTGGCGCTCGATGCCGTGGAGCTGCTGGAGCGTGGGCAGGGCCATGATGCCCGCGTTGGCGACGATCGCGTCGAGCGCCGGCAGACCGCGCACGGCCTCCACCGCGCGGCGCACCGAGGCCAGGTCCTCGAGCTCGCACGCGATGGGCGTCCCCTCGATCCCGAGCTCGCGGAGCGCGTCGGCCGCCTTGTCGAGCGTGCGCGCCAGGCCCACGACGTGCCCGCCGCGGAGCGCCAGGACGCGCGCGGTCTCGAGCCCGAGCCCGGAGTTGACCCCGGTCACGACGTAGGTCCGGCGCTGCAGATCGAGGCCCTCGGTGACTTCCTCGGCGGTGCTGGCGAACCCGAACCCGGACATCGAACTACCCCCTGGTCCGGGGGTCCCTAACCTCGTTCCGTCCGACCCAGGCCTCGATCGACCAGAGCACGTCCCGCGGGTCGGCGGGCAGCCACGCGCCGGCGCCTCCCCGGAGCCGCGCGGTGTAGGGGCGGTCGGGGTCGAGCACCCACATCTCGTCGATGGGGCCGGTGTAGTGGTGGAGCGTCACGAGCCCGCCGGCGTCCGCCAGCCCGTGCAGCACGCCCGGGCGCACCACGAGGATCTCGCCTGCGCCGTGCTCGGTGCGCGAGGTCTCGCGCAGCTCGCCGCCGCGGACCACCCAGGTGCGATGGATCGCGTGACCCGCCAGGATCCGCACCAGCCCGAGGCTTTCCGCGTGGTCGTGTGGTGGGGTGGCGCCGCCCGGACGCCAGCTCGCGACCATGCGCTCGAGGTCGGGCCCGGCCTGCAGCACCCGCCGGGCGTACGGGTGCTCCGCGGGCACGGGCGGCGCCTCGGGCACCGGTGCCGCGCGCAGACGTTCGAGCAGCTCCGCGCCGATCAGCGGGCGACCAGCTCGTCGTGCAGGTCGGCGAACCCGAGCCGACCGCCCCCGGGGACGGTGATGCGAGCGGCGAGCGCGCCGGTCGCGTCGTACCGGTCGATCGTGTTGGCGGTGGACCACACCACCATCGACAGCCCGCCCACGTCGTGGATGTCGCCGAGGATGAAGCTGTAGAACGGGGGATCGGCGGCGAGCGACCCGCTCTGGGTCGCCGTGCCCGCGCCGAGGTCCAGCGCGTAGGTCAGGACGCGCGAGGCGTTCCCGGGGGCGCCGTCGTTGTCGAAGACGTGCAGCACGTCGCCATCGAGCTCGAACTGGTGCTGGTGCTCGAACTTCGCGCCGTCGATCGTCAGCGTGCCCCCGGTGCCGCCGATGGCCCACGGGCAGCTCCCGTCGGCGTCCACCCGGGCGATGGTCGAGAGGTTGCGCATGCCGACGAGCCAGCCGTCGCCGTCCTCGTCGAGCGCGTTCGCGTGCGTCCAGCCGTGGGCGGGGTCGTCCCCGGGGTTGGTCACGGGGTCGAAGCAGTCCCACGCGGTCCAGAGCGTCGTCGTCGACCCGTCGCCGGCGATCTCGATCAGCGTGTTCGCCTCGACGCTGTCGCGGACCTCGTACCCGAGGGCGACCACGGTGCCGTCCTCGCGGTCCACGAAGTCGTGGCCGAGGGTGGGCACCGAGCGCACGGTCTCCACCCCGTCCCAGGTGACGTGGACCAGCGCGGCGTCCGGCGTGGAGTCGGCGTCGGCCCGGTTGTACAGGATGCCGCTGCCGTCACGGGCCACCCGCACGCGGAACGTCGCGAGCCCGCTCGTGTCGCGCCAGGCCCACACCACGCGGGCCTGCGGATCGAGCACGACGGCCCAGGTCTCCCCGTCCTCCAACATGGGCAGCGCCACGAAGCTGCCCAGCTCACCGGACTCGACGACGGGGGATGGCGCGCTCAGGGTGCCGGTGGTGACGGTGGACCCGGCCGAGCTGTCCTCTCCCGAGACCGCGCGCACACCGATCTCTGCGCCCTGCGGCAGCCCGACGAGCGTGAAGCTGTGCGAGGTACCGCCCGCGTCGTCCTCGGTGACGCGGTCGAAGGCGTCGCCCTCGCCGTACTCGAGGTGGACGGGCGCGTCCTCGCTCGTGGTCACGGTGACCGTCACGACGGTCGGCATGGCCGGGGCGGTCGCCGCCTCCACCTGGAGCTCGATCGGCTGGGGTTCCACGTCTCCGCCGGAGCACCCGGCGAGGACCAGCGGCAGCGAGATCCAGGCGCGCATCGTTCGACCTCCGGTCCGGGATGTAGCACGCCCCCGAGGAAGTAGGATGCGGGATGCACCAGGCCAACTGTCACTGCGGCGCCGTCTCCATCGATGTCCCGTCGGTCCCCGAGCAGCTCACGTCCTGCAACTGCTCCATCTGCCGGCGTCTGGGGACGCTCATGGCCTACTACCGGCTGGGCGAGGTCACGATCCGGGGCGAGACCGACATCTACGTCTGGGGCGACCGGATGCTCGAGTTCCACCGGTGCCGCGTCTGCGGCTGCGCGACCCACTGGTGGCCGGTGGAGCCGACGCGCGACCGGATGGGGGTCAACGCCCGGCTGCTGCCGCCCGAGGACATCGCCGGCTGCAGGATCCGGCGCTTCGACGGCGCGGAGACCTGGGCGTTCCTCGACTGACCCGCGGCGTCACTCGACGTCGAGCAGCGTCTGGACCACCTGCCCTTCGGAGCCGGCGTACGTGATGACCCGGCAGGCGCGGACCTTCCCCTCGAGCGTGCGGTCGAGCGTCAGCGCGGGGCCACCCCCGATCCGCATCCACTCGCTGAGGCGCACGGCGCCGCCGGAGTCGTCGACCAGCCAGTAGGGCTCGTACACGACGCCGCTGTCGAGGTCCTCGACGCGTGGGCGCGTGTCGTCCTCCCGGGTGCCCTTGCCGAAGAACCCGGTTCCCTCCTCGCGGTACCACGTGATGCGGACGCGGTGGCCGACGGGGACGGGGACGGCGATGCAGAGCTGGAGGCGTTGGACGGGCATGGGGCTCCGTAGATCGTCAGCGGCGGCGTGCGAGCACGACAGCGTAGTACACGAGGCCCGCGAGGCACTGCCACTGCAGCCCCGAGAGCCCGAGCCACAGTGCGGGCTGCGTCTTGAGCGGCTCGATCAGCAGGCGCCACACGAGGTACCCGACCATCCACGCCTTGAACCGGTCCCCCTCGCGCGGCGCCGACCACCGGTGGCACAGGGGCGTGAGGACGAGCAGGAACGCGATCTCGTAGAGCGCGGTCGGGTGGCGGAGCACGCCGTCTCCGAGGTCCATGCCCCAGGGGAGGGTGGTCGGCAGGCCGTGGGTGCCGTCGGTCGTCCCCGCGAGGAAGCAGCCCACGCGCCCGATCGCGAGCCCGTAGCCGATGGCGCGGACGTAGGCGTCGCCGGTCGCGACCCGTACGCCCATCGCGAGCTTGCCGAGCTCCACCGACCACAGGGCGCCGAGCAGCGCGCCGATGATGCTGCGCCCCTGCATCAGGAAGGCCGGGTCGGTCAGGTGCGCCCAGGTCGCGAGCGGGTCCTCGAGCCACCACGACGCCTTCGCGCCCAGCGCGCCGCCCACCACGCCCACCGTGAGCAGGGTCGCCCGCTGCATCGGGTCCGCGAGCGGATCGTGGGCCGCGCGGTCGCGCAGGAACAGGCGCCAGGCGGCCGCGTACCCGAGCGACTCCAGCAGCAGGTGGGGGTGGATCGGGATGGCGGTCGGCCACCACGGGTGCAACCCCTCCATCGTCAGCGGAACGCGGCGTACAGGGCGTCGCGCCAGGCGAGCAGGTCGGCGTGCCGCTCGGCGAGCACCGGGTCCGTGAACGCGCGGCGGTTCGCGGGACCCATGCGCAGACCCGTCGCGGGGGGACGGACGAAGGCGAGCGCCTGGGCAGCGGTCAGATCGGCGTATGACAGCTGGCCGAGGAACGTGCGGACCTGGCCCTCCGCGGGGTCGGGCGCCTCCGCGAGAGCGGCCCGCAGCTCGTCCAGGGCGGCGGTCGCGCGCTGCCGCAGCGCCTCGTCCGAGGGCTGGTCCACGTCGTACTTGCGGAGCACCCGGCGGATGCCCCAGGCGGAGACGGCGCGCCCGGCGGGGCCGGTCCAGCGGAGGCTGCCGGGCAGCATCTCGGCGAGGGCGTCGGGGTCCTGCAGCGTACGCCGCAGCGCCAACCCGCGCCCGGCCGCCAGCGCGGTGTCGGCGAGCGCGTCCAGCCGGTGGATCTCGAGGTCGCGGCCCTCGGGGAACAGCGTCGGCCCCACACCCCCCTCGGCCTCCGCGAAGCGGGCGATCTCGCGCGAGTCGGTCAGCACGCGCTCCCGCATGATCAGCACCGGGACCGTCAGCGGGCCCGTCGCCTCGGTGCGCAGCCGCCGCAGCCGGGCTTCGCCGAGCACGGGCTGGTAGTGCTCGGAGCGGTACGGCACGCCCCGGAGGTCGAGCGCCCACCGCGCCCGCTCGGACCAGGGGGAGTAGGGCAGGTGCAGCAGCAGCGGCAGCGCCACCTAGACGGCTCGCAGGGCGTCGAGCGCGCCCGCCAGATCCTCGTGCACCAGCGCGAGCAGCAGATCCCCGGGCTGCGACCAGGCCGCCAGCGCGCGCACGGCGGCCACCTCGTCGGGCGCCTCCTCCAGCCGCTCCTCGGGCACGCCGACCTCGAGCAGCCCCCGTCGCAGCAGGGCGACGACCTCGGCGGGGTCCCGCCCGCGGGCATACCCCGGCAGCGGCTTGAGGACGTACCGGTCGCACCCGAGCGCGGCCGCCTCGCGGGCCAGCTCGAGGACGAGGTGATCCGGGCGGTCGCCTGCCTGCCCGAGCACCATCCCGCGCCGCCGGGCCGGCCAGCGAGCGGACATCTCCCCGAGGCGGCGCAGCCCGTCCGGGTTGTGGGCGTAGTCCACCAGCGCGGTGGCGCCGCGCACGTCGATCACGTTGGTGCGGCCGGGCACCTGGTCCGGCTCGGGCCGCAGGTCGTGCAGGCCCTGGGCGATGGCCTCGTCCCCCACGCCCATGGCGGCGGCGGCGAGCGCCGCGGCGAGCGCGTTCTCGACGTTGTGCCGAGCGATGCCCCCGAGCGTGAGCGGCACGGCGTCCACCCGGGTCAGGAGGCGTCCGTGCAGGCGCAGCTCGTCCCCCTCGAGGCAGGCCTCCGCCGGACCCTCCGTGGAGAACCGGTGCACCACGAGGTCGGGGCGCCGGGCGAGGACCTCGGGCAGGACCGTCTCCAGCCCGACGTCACCGGCCCGGATCACCAGCGTCCCACCGCGCCGCACGGCGTCCGCCAGCAGGAGCTTCACGCGGGCGAGCTCGACCACCGTGTCGATGCCGTACTCCCCGAGGTGATCCGCGCTCGTGTTGGTCAGCACGGCGACGTCGGCGTTCTCGACCAACAGACCCCGGCGCAGCAGGCCCCCGCGGGCCGACTCCAGCACCGCGAAGTTCGGGCGGTCGTGACGGAGGATGCGGCGCGTGGCCTCGGCGCCCGACCAGTCGCCCTCCTCCAGGGTGTCTCGGCCGATGCGCAGTCCGGTGGACGTGGCGACACCCGGCAGCCACCCGTCCGCCCACGCGATCGCGGCGATCATCAGCGAGGTCGTGGTCTTCCCGTTCGTCCCGCTCACCAGGGCGAGCGGGCAGTGGCGCAGCGGCTCGTCCCGCGACGGATCGACCGGGAGCTCCTCCCAGGACCAGGTGCGGGACCGGCGCCCGACGCCGACCGTCAGCCCGTGCTCGTCGGCGAACCAGGGACGGCCCGAGCCGGCGACACGGTCGACGAAGGCCTGCAGCTCGGGATCGCGGCGCAGCTCCGGCATGGGCTCGTCGCTCGCGCCGGTGGCGAGGTCGAGCAGCACCGCCGCGTGGTATCGCAGCCAGGGCGGGCACTCGACCGCCAGCGTGACGTGTCCGCCGTGGATGCGGACGTGCACCGGGCCGAGCCCGTGCTCGACGCACAGCTCCCGCGCTCGGCTGGCCCAGCGGGCCGCCGTGGGCTCCGCCTCCGCGGGCTCGAGCTCCGCGTCGACCGCGGCGCCGCCGCGAGGGAGGAGAGGATGTCGGCCGTGGATCCGTCGGCTCTCGGGGATCATGGGACGACGGCGCCCGCCTCGATCCAGACGCGCATCGGATCCACCGTCTCGAGCGGCAGCAGGGCGCCCGGTGGCATGTCGAGCCCCTGGCCGGACACCGCTCTCCACAACCTGCTGCCGTCCGGGTCGAACGGCACGACGTACGCCCCGAACCCGCCCGTGATGTCGTTGGCGATCGCGGAGTGCAGGTTGAAGCCGGCCGTCGCCGGGTGGCAGACGTCGCAGTGTTCGGTGAACAGCTGCTCCATGCCGGCCCAGGTCGGCGGATAGCCCTCGGGGACGGCGGTGTGTTCGGGCACCGCGGAGTGGGTGGTCGAACCGTCGGTGTCGTCCGTGGGCGTGGGCTCGTCCGTGGGGGTGTCGGAGGAGCTTCCCGAGCACGCGAAGAAGGCGATCATCAGCATCCCCGAACCGTACCACTGTAGGATGCGCGCCGGGAGGTGGGTGTGACGCGTCCGATCGGTGAGGTGGCGGCGGCCCTCGGGCTCGAGCAGCACGAGTGGGACGGCTGGGGACCCGGCCGCGCGAAGGTGACGCTGGACGCGGTCGACCGCGGTCGCGTCCGCGATGGCCAGGGACGCCTGATCCTCGTCACCGCGATGACGCCGACGCCTGCGGGCGAGGGGAAGACGACCACCAGCATCGGCCTGGTCCAGGGGCTGGCCCGGATCGGGGAGAACGCGGTGGCCTGCTTGCGCGAGCCGTCGCTCGGCCCGGTGTTCGGCGCGAAGGGCGGCGGCACCGGCGGTGGCCTCTCGCGGCTCCAGCCGGCCGACGCGATCGACCTGCACTTCACGGGCGACCTGCACGCCATCACCGCCGCGAACAACCTCCTCGCGGCGATGGTGGACAACAACCTGTACCACCGGCTGGAGCCGCAGATCGACGCGCGCCGGGTGCTGTGGCGCCGCGTCATGGACATGAACGATCGCGCGCTGCGCGACGTGATCACGGGGCTCGGTGGCAACGGCTCGGTCCGCGAGGCCAACGTCGACATCACGGCTGCGAGCGAGGTCATGGCGGCGTTCTGCCTGGCGTCGGGCGCGGAGGATTTGCGGGCCCGTATCGCCAGGATCATCGTCGGTTTCTCCTCGTCGGGCGACCCCGTGACGGCGGACGACCTGGGCGCGACCGGGGCGATGATGGCGCTGCTCCTGGACGCGCTGCGCCCGAACATCGCGCAGACGACCGAGGGCGTGCCGGCGATCATCCACGGCGGCCCGTTCGCCAACATCGCCCACGGCTGCAGCAGCGTGCTCGGGACGCGGCTGGGACTCGGGCGTGCGGACTGGGTCGTGACCGAGGCGGGCTTCGCCTTCGATCTGGGTGGCGAGAAGTTCTACGACATCAAGTGCCGCACGGCGGGCCTGGACACGGCGGCGGTCGTCGTCGTCGGCACCATCCGGGCGCTGCGCTGGCACGGCGGCGGCGACGTCGACACGCCGGACCCGGCGGCGGTCGCGCGCGGCCTCGCGAACCTGCAGAAGCACGTCGAGAACGTGGGTGTGTTCGGCGAGCGGCCCATCGTCGCCCTGAACCGGCGCCCGACGGACACGGCCGAGGAGATCGCGGTGGTCCGCGAGCGCTTCCTCGGGCTCGGCATCCCCATCGCGGAGGCCGATCCCTACGGCAGCGGCGGCGAGGGCTGCACCCGCCTCGCGGAGCTCGTGGTGGAGCACGCCGAGCGCGAGTCCATCCCGTACACCCCGCTCTACCAGCTCGAGCAGCCGGTGATGGAGAAGGTCACGGCGATCGCGACCCGCATCTACGGCGCGAGCTCGGTCGTGTGGACCAAGCGCGCGAAGAGCGATCTGGCGCGGATCAAGCGCCTCGGCCTGTCGAACCTCCCCGTGTGCATGGCCAAGACGCAGTCCTCGCTCTCGGACGACGCGTCGCTGCGCAACCGGCCCGACGGCTTCGCGGTCACGGTGCAGGACGTGCGCATCAACGCCGGCGCCGGCTTCCTGGTCGCCATCCTCGGCGACATGCTGCGGATGCCGGGCCTGCCGAAGCGCCCGAACGCCCTGGACATCGACGTCCGCGACGGCAAGATCGTCGGCCTCCGCGGCTAGGACGACGATCCAGCGGCCAACATCGCCGACAACTTGCGCTTCGCTCGTCGCGTACAGAAGTACGCTTCCTCGCTTCAGCGCGGCGTTGTCGACGATGTTGCCACGCTGGCTCGCCGTCCTTTGGCCTCGCGGAAGGGGCGTGACACGGGCATGGGAGGAACCCGGGCGCGAGACCGCTCCGCGAACGACGCGCCACGGCCTGGGCTAGCGCGGGATCCGGATCTCGTGCTCCGAGAACCGGCCCTCGACCGCGCCGGGGTGGCACGCCTTGCAGTTCGACCAGCTGCGGATCTCCGCGTTGCTCGTCACGAAGCGCGTGGACAGCTCCTCGAGGTGCTCGGCGCGCAGGGCGGGGATGGTCGAGATGCGGTCGGGCGTCGTGCCCCGCGTCGCCGCCGCGATCCACGCGGACAGGGGCGCTGCGGCCTTCTCGGCGGCCCCGGTGTCCGCGACCAGCTTCAGGCGCGCGAGCGTCGCCTCGTCGACGGACGCGTCGTCCCCGAAGTGGTGCTGCAGGTCACCGAGCATCTTCGCCCAGGCGCGCGCGGGCAGCAGCCCCGGCGAGTAGGGCATGTGGCAGCTACCGCACTCGGTGAGCCAGACCGCGTCGGTGGTGGGCTCCACGCCGGGCCCACCGCTCCAGCCACCGTTGCCGTGGCGCTCGTGCTCCTCGTGCTCGCCACGCTCGCCGCGCTCGCCCCACCCCTCCCAGCCCTCTTCGCCCAGGGCGAGCGAGCAGCCGAGCGTCCAGATCGCCAGCCAGGCGCCGCTCATCGCGCACCCCCAGCCACCAGGTAGGCGAGGACATCGGCCTTCTCGGAGGCCGAGCACTCCCGACCGAGCGTCCAGCGGCAGTTCCGGCCGAACCACTTCTCGATCTTCGCGGGGTCGGTCAGGCGCTCGGCGGCGGTCATCGGCTCGATCGGCTCGCCGGTGGTGGCATGCTTGCCGGCCGTGTCGAGCGAGCTCCCGTGGCAGGTGGTGCAGCTACGGGCCGCGCCGCCGTCGGGCGCGGCGTGCTCGGTCGCCCAGAACGTGGCGCCGCGCGCGGCGTCGGGGGTGGCACCCTGGCTGGTGTAGTGCGCCAGCAGGCTGTCGGTGGCGGAGGTCGGCGCGGCCTGCGCGGCGACCAGGAACCAGGTGACGATCACGTCTCCCTCCTGTCTTCGGGGTGGGCCGCCCGGGCGTCGAACGAACCCCGCTCGGCGTCCGGGTGGCAGTCGGCGCAGCGGGTGCGGGGCTCGTCGCCGAGCGGCACCGCCGCGTGGATGCCCTCCCACCAGGGGAGGGTGGTGATGCGCTGCGGGAGCGCGTTCGCGTCGACCGTGGCCGCGATCCGCACGGCGTGCTCGGTCTCGCCGGCGTCGGCGCCGTGCGCCGTGGCCCAGGCGCGCAGCTCGTCGGCGGTGGCGGGGTCGAGGCCGAGGAACTCACCGAAGTGGTCCTCGCTCGCGAGCATCGCGTCCCAGGAGCGCGCGGGCAGCAGGTCGGGCGGGAACGCGAGGTGGCAGTCGCCGCACTCCCGGTCCCAGGCGACGGGGCGCTGGAGCGGTGCGGGTGCCCGGTCGGGGAGGGCGACGACCAGCGGGGCGGCGGCGACCAGGGCAACCGCCACGCCGGTGCGCAGGCGGACCGCGGGGCCCGTGACCCCCTTCCGCCCGTCGACCATCGCGCGGACGAGGTTGCGACGCTCGGCCCAGGACTGCTTGGCGACGCCCGCCAGGTGGACCGCGAGCCACGCCACGCCGGCCCAGGCGAGCGCGCGATGGACGCTGTGCACGGCGATGCCCATCGGAGCGCTCACGAGCCCGGCCGCCGGCCCGCGACCCTCCTCACCGCCCAGCACGAGGACGCCGGTGAGGGCCAGGCCGAGGACCAGCGCCAGCGCCGTGACGGCGCTGAGAGCCGCCGGCAGCGTGTGGACCCGCGTGAACGCCCGCCAGCGGGAGGTGGGCTCACCGACGACGCCCCAGCCGAAGCGGAAGGCCACGAGCCCCACCGCGAGCGTGCCGAGGACCACGTGCGCGCGGCCGCGGGTGAGCTCGTCACCCGTCAGGAACGCGGCGACGGCGCTGGCGGCGAGCCCCCAGTGGAACAGTCGCAGCGGCAGATCCCACGTGCGCGTCGACATCGACGACCTCCCACACCCACCACGTCATCCGGTGGGGTGAGGGTCGATGTGGGGCGCCCTTAGAAGTGCGTGAGACCCTCTCAGGCCTCGTCGCGGCGCGCCCAGCGGGTCAGCGCGAGCCAGCCCGCGCCCTCCATCCCGCTCGACGCCATCGCCACGACCCGCACCGCGTCGTCGTGACCCAGCGGCAGCCGCGACTCGAGGTCGGCGTGCCGCGCGTCGGCGACCGTCGCCGGCGCGAGCAGCAGCAGGCCCGCCATCAGCGGACGACGGGCGGCGCCGGGCAGCACGTGGCCACGCCCGAGGAGGACGGTCGCGAGGCCCCAGGCGGGGAGCCCGTGCGGGAAGAGCGCGGCGGGGAGCACGGCCGCGAGGTCGAAGCCCGCGACCGGGGCCTGACGCCGCGCGAGCGCCAGCAGCGTGAACGCGACGAACGGGGCGCCTGCCGCGACCGCCAGCGCCGTTGGCTCGGTGGGCAGCGGCGCCCGCACCAGCAGCGGTCCGAGGTGCGTCCACAGCGCGATCCCGGTCACGGCTGCCAGCCCGCCGAGGACCGAGGCGCGGAGCCACCGTCCGGCGCGCAGGTCGAGGGCCGCGAGGGCGGCCCAGGTGGGGACGAGGAGGCAGGCCGCGCCCCATTCGGCGAGCCAGGTCGGGAGGTACGGGTCCATGGGGCGCGAAGCTAGGCGCCGTTTGCCGGCCGACAACCCCCCGCTTGGAGCCTGTGGCGCGTAGGCCGCTCCGCGGCCTCACGCACAGGCTCCTCCCAGCTCGCGCAGCGAGCGGTGCCCGTGCCCGTGCCCGTGCCCGTTCGGTCCCGATGGAAATCCAGGGCGGGAGATGGATCCCGCTCACGGCGGGACGGATGGCGGTGCTGCTCGGGAGGGCCACATGGGCGTCAGGCGGGCGCGGTTCGACTTCGAGCGGGTGGATGTGTTCGGCGTGGCATTGGACGCGGTCGCGATCCTGGATGAGTTGGCGGAGGAGCTGCCGGATGGGCGGGCATACAGTCAGTGAGCTGAGCCAGCTGGCAGCGCCCCGAACGGCAAGGGGCAGGGGCACGGGCACGGGCACCGCTCGCAGCGCGAGCTGGGAGGAACCTGTGGGCTCCTAGCGGTGCGCGAGCAGCCAGGTGGTGACGGCGTCCAGCGCGGCCGGGTCCATCGTCGTCTCGATGCGGGCGTACTCGTCGACGTTGCCGGTGGTCGCGGGCTGCAGGAGGTGGTTGAGGCCCGGGAGCACGGTCACCGTCGCGTCCGCGTTGCCCGCGAGCGCCTGCTTCATCGGCCCCACGTTCTGCTCGGCCACCACCTGCAGGTCGAGCGCGCCCTGGACCGCGAGCACCGGGCAGCGCACCGCCCTCAGCGCGGGCACCGGGTCGTAGGCGAGGAACCACGCCATCCACGGTGCGCCGAGCTCGCCCTCTCGGGCCGCGATGCGCCGCCGCCGCTCCTTGTCCAGGCGGTCCAGCTCGGCCCCCGTGACCCCCATGGCCTCCTCGATCCGACGTCCCTGTACGGCGAGCAGCTCGGCGCCCGTCACCGCTGGCCCCGCCAGCAGCACGAGGTGGTGCACGAGCTCGGGGTGGTCGCGGGCGACCATCGGGCCGACGAGTCCGCCCTCGCTGTGCCCGATCAGCCCGACGTGATCGATGTCGTCGCGAGCGTCGAGGAAGCGGAGCGCGCCCGTCGCGTCGCTCGCGAAGCCCTCGGTCGTCGTCCCCGCGAAGGTCCCCGTGGAACCGCCCACCCCGCGGTCGTCGTACCGGAGGACGGCGATGCCCGAGCGCGTCAGGTGGTCGGCGAGCACGGCGAAGGGCCGGTGGCCGAACAGCGCCTCGTCGCGATCCTGGGGCCCCGAGCCGCTCACCAGCGCCACCGCCGGGAACGGGCCGTCCCCCGCGGGCAGCGTCAGCGTCCCCGCGAGCGTGACGTCGGCGGTCTCGGACGGGAACGTCACCGCCACCTCCCGGTAGGGGAACTGGGGCTTCGGGTCCTGCGGGCGCGCGTTCTCGCGGACGGCGTCCACCCGGTGCAGCACCAACGGGAAGCCCTGCCCCTGGGTCCAGGTGCCGTCGATCGTGTCGCCGTCCCGCTTGCCGACGTAGCGGCCGTGCACCGAGGCGACCTCGACGGTGAGCCGCTCGCCGTCCACCACCACCGACGACACCGGGATCGCCATCGCGCCCTGGTCGGGGCTCTGCATCGTCGCCGTCCACCCGCTGCCGGTGTCGGCGATCGTGAACCCCACGCGCAGCTTCGCAGCCCCCGCGGCGAGCTCGCCCTCCCAGGCGCCGCTCCAGCCCTCGGCCGCGAGCGCCAACCCCACGCACCACGTGATCACGTCCCCTCCAGCCAGCGTTCCGTGTGTTCCCAGAGCCGGGCGGCGACCGCCGGGTCCATCGCACCCGGAGCGGCCCGACCCTCCCGCAGGTCCGCGTACCAGCGCCCGCCGATCCCCTCGAGCTCGGGCGCGGTCGCGAGGTGCGCGGAGGTCGCGGCGGCCTGCTCGGGCGTGGGCGCGAACGGCCGCGCGAGCCCCATCACCACCCGCAACACCCAGGAGTCGCGCTCGATCCCCGTGGACACGAGGTCGCCGGGGTGCAACGCGTTCGCGACCACGCCCTCGTGCCCGTGGCGGTCGGTCAGCGCGCGCGCCAGCAGCACGACGCAGCGCTTGGCCTCGCCGTACGCCCGGACCTCGCTGTACCCCCGCTCGTCGACGGGCAGCGCGTCGACGTCCAGGGTCGTCGGCCAGCGGTGGTTCTGGGAGGACACGAGCACCACCCGCGAGGGGGCCGCCGCGCGCAGGCGGTCGAGCAGCCCCACGATCAGCCGCGCGTGCCCGAGGTAGCAGACGGCGAAGGTGCGCTCGAAGCCGTCGACGGTGCGCCGGTACGGGCCGCCGTAGACCCCGGCGTTGCACACCAGCACGTCCAGCCGCTCCTCCGGGAGCCCGTCCGCCGCCCGCCCCACCGCGCGCAGGTCCCCGAGGTCGAACGCGACGCTGCGCACCTCGGCGCCCGGGACCTCCGTGCGGATCCGCTCCGCCGCTCGCTCGCCGCTCGCCACATCCAGGCACCCGATCCACACCCGCGCGCCCGTCCGCGCCAGCGCCCGCGCCGTAGGCAGGCCGATCCCGCCGTCGCCGCCGGTCACCAGCGCCACCTTCCCGCGCAGGTCGCGGCCCGCCACCACCTCGTCCGCCGTCGGTCGCGCCCGTCCCACGCGCCCATCGTCGCTCAGTCGAAGCGGCGGACCCACGCCTCGGGGTCGAAGTCCACGGGCTCGAGGCTGCGCAGGTAGGCCGCGATGGCCGCCCGGTCCTCGTCGGCGAAGAACCGGTAGCTGTCCGCTAGGGAGGAGGGATGGGACGACCCCGGGGCGCGGCGCTGACGGCGGAGCAGGTGGTGGCGGCGGGGCTCGCGGTCGTCGCGGAGCAAGGCGAGGACGCGCTCGGGACGGCGTCGGTCGCGCGGGCGCTGGGCATCCGGCCACCGTCGGTCTACCACCACTTCGCCGGCAACGACGCCCTGCGGCACGCGGTCGCGGTGGAGGGCTGGAAGGCGCTGGTCGCGTCGCTGCCTGCGCCCGGCGACGATCCGGCGGACGCGCTGCGGGGCTTCGCCCGTGCCTACCGCGCCTTCGCGCTCGCGAACCCTGCGCTGTACCGCCTGATGACGCGGGTGCCCTTCGACCCGACCGATCCCGCCCTGCTCGAGGTCACCGCACGCGGGTTCGCGGCCCTCCAGCGCCTGGGCATCCCCCCGGACCAGGCGCTGCACGCGATCCGCGCGCTCCGGGCGGCCGTCCACGGCTTCGTCGACCTCGAGCTGTCGGGCCAGGTCCGGCTCGGCGTGCCCGCGGACGACAGCTTCGAGTGGCTCGTGGAGCTGGGCGCACGGGGCCTGGCGGGCGGGTCTGACGGTCGCTGACGCACGCTGACGGTACTGTGGCTCCGCAGGGAGTACGTTCGTTTCCGTCAGCCCGGAGGAAAACGTGACCCGTCTGTTCCCGCTCGCCGCCCTCGTCACCCTCGTCGCCTGTGCCGGCGATGCCAAGGACACCGACACCGACACCGACGAGGCGGACGCCGACACCGATGCGGACAGCGACGCGGACGCCGACGCCGACAGCGATGCGGACACCGACAGCGACACGGACGCGGACACCGACGCGGACACGGACACGTGCAGCGGCGACGACTCGCTCGAGCTCACCGACGTGGGCTGCTCGAACAACCCCACGATCGCGAACGACACGACGTTGTCGGTGGCCGGGGGCAAGCTCGTGGTCACCACCAACGGCGTTCCCAACCACACCTACACCGCTCGGACGTTCCCGGTGACCGACGACACGCGGGTCTACGAGATGCCGCTCACGCCGAGCATCGCGCCCTCCACGACCTCCATCCTGCGCGTGGAGGGTTTCCCGGCCTACGCCTTCGGTGTCGGCGTCAACGGCGTCAAGCTCGACCCGGCGCCCGCCGAGCCGTTCATCTTCGAGGACACGGTCACCGGCGAGTACAACTGGGACTGGGTCTTCGAGCCGACGAACAACCTGCAGACGGTCGCGCTCGACTGCAACACGGCGCACGTGCAGCCCGACGGGACGTACCACTACCACGGCGATCTCGTCGGCCTGGCCGAGCTCCTGTCGCCCGGCATCAGCAGCGGCACCGTCCCCGCCGAGGCCGTCGTCGTGGGGTACGCGGCGGACGGGTTCCCGATCGTGTACCGCTACGGTCCGGACGGCACGGGCGCCATCGCGCTGCTCGAGCCCGGCTACGAGCTGAAGGCCGGCGATCGGCCCGGCGATGGCGTCTCCGAGCCCTGCGGGACGTACAACGGCAAGTACACCAACGACTACGAGTGGACCGATGCGGGCGATCTGGACGCCTGCAACGGGGTCGAGCGCACGCTGACCGTCGGGCCCCGGTCCTACGACTACTTCTACGTCGTCACCGACAGTTTCCCGCAGATCCCGCGCTGCTTCGTGGGGACGCCGGACGCGTCGTTCGAGATCGGCCCGTGATCGCGCTCGTCGCCTCGCTGGCGCACGCTCACGGCGGGCCCGAGCAGCGGATCGCGGTGACCGTGGTCGACGGGGGCCTGCGCACCAAGGTGACCGCGCCCATCGCCATGTTCCCCGGCGCCGACGCCGACGGCGACGGTCGGGTGAGCGCGGAGGAGGCGAGGGCCGCCGCGACCGCCATCCAGGATCGTGCGGCCGGTGATCTGGACGTGATCGACGAGCACGGGCGGTCGGCCTACCGCGTGCCGGTCGATGTCGCGCCGGTCGACGGCGGCCGGGCGCTGCGCATCCACGCGACCTGGACCTTCGGGCACCCGAACGGCGCGGCCTTCGTGGTCTACCGGCCCATCGACGAGCACGGCGCCACGCTGTTCGTGAGGCACGGCCAGGAGGTGGAGGAGCGTCCGCTGGGCCTCGACGACGCCGACCGTCCCCAGCGCGTCGACGGCGCGGCCGAGCTCGTACGCGACGCCGCCGCAGGCATCGGCTGGCCCCACCTGCTTGGCGCGCTCGGGCTGTTCGTGCTGCAGCTCGTGACCCGCCGCTCCACGAGGCGCTGACGCTATCGTGTGGCGCCGAGGTAGTTCGCGAGCCGCAGCAGGTCCGCGAACACGCCGGCCGCGGTGACCTCCGGCCCGGCGCCCGGCCCCTGCACCACCAGCGGGTTGTCGTGGTACCGGCGGGTCGTGAACTGCACGATGTTGTCGGTGAGCCGGATCCGCGCGAACGCGTGATCGGCGGGCAGGTGACGCAGACCGACCGCGGCCCCCGACCGGTCCACCCGGCCCACGAAGCGCAGGACGGCGCCCTCGGCCGCCGCGGACGCGCGGAGGTGCTCCAGCGCGTCGTCCATCTCCGCGAGGCGCGCCAGGAACTCGTCCACGCCGACGTCGAGCAGGGCCGCGGGCGTGAGCCCCTCGACGGCCACCTCGGACAGCTCCAGCTCGAAGCCCGCCTCGCGCGCCAGGATCACCAGCTTGCGGGCCACGTCCATGCCCGACAGGTCGTCGCGCGGGTCGGGCTCGGTGTACCCCAGGGTGCGGGCCTCCTCGACGAGCGCCGAGAACGGGCGGGTCCCGTCGAAGGCGTTGAACAGGTACGACAGCGTCCCCGACAGGATCCCCTCGACGCGCTCCACTTCGTCGCCGGTCTGCACCAGGTCTCGCACGGTGTGCAGCACCGGGAGCCCGGCCCCCACGGTCGTCTCGTACAGGTAGTGGGCCTGTCGCGCCGCCCGGAGCGTGCGGTACGCGTCCATCGACGCCGTGTTGGCGCGCTTGTTCGGGGTCACCACGTGGATGCCGCGCTGCAGCCAGCCCGCGTAGCGCGCCGCCACCGCCCCCGACGCCGTGCAGTCCACGAGGACCGCGTGCGGCAGGTGGTCGGCGTTCACGTGGTCCACCAGCCGGTCGAGGTCGAGCGGCTCGCCACGGGTCGCGAGCGCCTCGCGCCAGCCGGCGAGGTCCAGCCCGCGGTCGTCGAGCACCATCCTCGACGAGCTCGCGATCGCCCGCACCCGCAGATCGAGATGGAACGCGCGCCTCAGCGCCTCCGCCTGCTGCGCGAACTGCTCGAGCAACGTGGCGCCGACGTTGCCCGCGCCCACGAGCCCGATGGACAGCGTCTGGCGCGAGAGGAAGAAGCCGGCGTGGACGGCGCGCAGCGCCCGCCGGTGGTCCGCGCCGTCGACCACCACGCTGATGTTGCGCTCCGAGGAGCCCTGGGCGATGGCGCGCACGTTGACCCGGGCGTCGCCGAGCGCCGCGAAGAACCGCGCCGCCACGCCGACCTGCCCCGCCATGTCGTCGCCGACCGCCGCCAGGATGCAGCACCCCGGCACGACCTCCAGCGTCTGCAGCTGCCCCTGGTGCCGCTCGGCGAAGAACGCCCGCTCGATGGCGTCCCGAGCGTGCTCGGCGTCCCGGTCGGGCACCACGAAGCAGATCGAGTGCTCGGACGAGCCCTGCGAGATCATGACCACGGACACGCCGGCCTGCTCGAGCGCGCCGAACAGCCGCTGGGCGATGCCGGGCACGCCGATCATGTCGGTGCCCTCGAGGTTGACCAGCGACATCCCCGCGATGGTGGCGAAGCCCTTGACCGCGAAGCCGCCCTCGCTCGTCGGGCCGATCACCGTCCCCGGGTCCTCCGGGCGGAACGTGTTCTTGATGCGGATCTCGGCCCCGGCCTGCACCGCGGGCGCGATCGTGGACGGGTGGAGGACCTTCGCGCCGAAGTAGGCGAGCTCCATGGCCTCCTGGTAGGACACGCTCTGCAGCACCACCGCCTCGGGCACCACCCGCGGATCGGCCGAGAGCACGCCGCTCACGTCGGTCCAGATGACGAGCTCGCGGCTCCCCAGCAGGTTCGTGAAGATGGCTCCGCTGTAGTCGCTGCCGTTGCGTCCGAGCGTGGTCGGGACGCCGCGCTCGTCGGACGCGACGAACCCGGTGATCACGAGGACGTCGACCTCGTCAGGGACGTCGGCGAGCCACCGCTGGAGCCGCTGGCGCGACAGGTCCAGGCGCAGCTGCGGGGTCCGGTCCGGGATCGGGCGCACCACGAGCACCGCGCGGGCGTCGAGCCACCGCGCCGAGCGGCCGGTCGCCTCGAGCAGCGCGTGCAGCGTGCGCGCGCTCCACAGCTCGCCGTACCCGGCGATCAGGTCGGTGGCCTCGCGGGAGGCGGTGCCGAGCAGGCTCGCGGCGCGGAGCACGTCCCGGATGTCGCGCAGATCGGCGTCGAACGCGTCGCGCAGGGCGTCGCCGGCCGGCCCCAGGTCGAGTGCGTCCACCGCCTCGACCAGGCGGGCGCGGATCGCGTCCAGGCCTGGCTCCTCGTGGCGTACGGCGGCGTCGGCGAGCCCGAGCAGCCGGTCCGTCATCCCACCCATCGCCGAGACCACGACCGCCTGGCGCTCCTGGCCGGCGCGCGCTGCGAGCAAGCCCGCGGCCCCGCGGTACCGCTCGGCGCTGGCGAGGCTGGTCCCGCCGAACTTGTGAACCACCCAGGGTGCGTGCATCCGGTCTCCCCGCTCGGGCTATCCGGTCCGCGCCCCCCTCGCGTCAGATCCGCGCCGCTCGCCGCTCGGCGTCGCGCGGCCGCCAGTCGAGCAGGGGCTGCTGCGGGTGGATCGGGCCGTCGAAGGTCTGGCGGAGGAAGTAGTCCAGATCGGTGATGCCCTGCGTGCGGACGTACAGGCTCATCCGGTTCCACCGCAGGTAGTACAGCCGGAACGGGAACAGCGACTTGACCACGACGATGTCGGCCTTCCACAGGTCGAGGCCGAGATCGGTGAAGAAGTCCGGCTTGTGCGTCAGCGGCGGCTCCTCGGTGAGCACGATGCTGGCGTTGCCGACCTCGAACACGATCATGCGCCCGAGGGCCGTGTGCCGGTGGCGGCGGGTGACCTTGCCGCGGACGGGCAGGGCGGGGCAGTTCTCGGGGTCGAGCTTGCCGCCGAGCACCACGTCCACCTCCTGGTCGTAGGGGTGGTCCCACAGCTGGTCCACGACCGCGCCGTCGCGCAGCGGGCAGTAGACGACCAGATCGGGGGCGTCCCGCAGCAGGATGCCGAGCAGGCGCGTGTTCTCGCCGGTGCTCCCACAGCCCACGATGTCCGAGGCGTCGCACATGCAGGCGGTGCCCAGGCGACGCCGCAGCCGCGAGCCGCGCACCTTCGCGATGGCCTCGGCGGGGGAGGGGAAGGCGGGCGGCGGCACGTCGCGCACGGTCCACGCGAGATCCGAGAGCTCGTCGACCTTGCGCTCGGCCAGCGGCTGATCGCCGTCGGTGATCACGACCGTCGCCCAGCCCATGTGCTGCGTGTCGTTCCACAGGTGGCACATGAACAACGAGGCATCGAGCACGCCCGGCTCGCGCTCGACCCGGTTCATCCAGCGGAACACGGGCCGCATCGTGGGGAACAGGTCGATCGTCGTGCCGCCCATGCCGGCCATCGGCAGCGTGCGCCACGCCATCTTCGGGCGGATCTCGCCGAGGACCGTGCGCACCAGCAGGCGCCCCGCGCGGGACCCCGTCGTGAGGTGGTCGCGGTGCGGGTTGGTGCGGTACGCGACCGCCGCGTCCACGAGCGCCATCTTGGCTGGCGTCATCTGGCCGTGCAGGTCGTACGAGACCACGAAGGGGACGTGGGGCCCGATGCGGTCGCGGATCGCGGCGAGGACGGTGGCCTCGGGGTCCGGCACGCCGTCGCAGCCGAGCGCGCCGTGCAGCGCGAGGTACACCCCGTCCACCGGGCCGGCGGCCGCCAGCGACGCGAGCATCCGGTCGATGAGCTCGTGCAGCGCGTCGACGGTGAGCGGTCCGCCCGGGATCGCCCACGCCGACAGCAGCGGGACCGCCTCGACGCGCCCCCGACCCACCTCCTCGACCGCGCGCACGAAGCCGGAGAGCTCGGCGTCGTCGAGCCACTTCTCGACCTCGGTGCCGCCGCGGGAGCAGCGGGCGAGCAGCTCCGGGCCCTGGATGAGGTGCGTCTTGCGGAAGTCGTCCACCGTGCTGCGGACGGGCGAGAAGGAGTTGGACTCCTGGTTGATGCGCCCGAAGGCGACGCGCTTGCGGCCGGTCACGCGCGCTCCCCGACCAGCCGCTCCCAGCGCCGGAGCAGCCGCGGCATCACCGCCATCGCCTTGCCCATCAGGCCCTCGGGGGGCTCGGTCAGGTCCTGCTCGGGGGCCGTCGGGTCGTAGCTGCGGGCGATCACGTCCGCGACGGCCGACTTCACGAGGCCACGGGCGGGCAACCGGGCCATCGTGCCGTAGGTCGCGGCCTCGCCCTCGTTCGCGGCGTCCGGGTTCGCGACCGCCTCGGCGACGGAGGCCCGCAGGTCCTCGAGGTACCGGTCGACCACCGGGAGGTTGTTCGCGTTGACGGTGAGGTGGACGCTCGGCGGGAGCTGCTGGCGGTCCACGTGCCACCCGCGCCGCGTCATCGCGTCGGCCACCGCATACACGTCGACCGCGCCGTCCCGGGCGCCCCAGGTGACGATGGTGTGGTGCCCCGCGCCGAGCAGTCGGAGCTGCGGGATGGCGAGGATGCCGGCGCGCAGCCGCTCGGCGGCGGTCCACGCCTCCTTCGCGAGCGCCAGCAGGCCCTCCTCGCCCTGGCCGTGCACGGACGCCCACGCCGCCGCCATCGGGAAGCCGGGCCGCGACCCGAGCAGCCCGGGGGAGGCGTAGATCCCGCCCGGGAAGTCGGTCGCCACGAAGATCTGCGGCTTGAGCAGCTCCACGTCGCGGTAGAGCAGGAGCGAGATGCCCTTGGGCGCGTAGCCGTACTTGTGCAGGTCCGCGGAGATGCTGCTCACGCCCGGCACGCGGAAGTCCCACGGCGGGATCGCGACGCCGAGCCGCTCGAGGAAGGGCGACATCCACCCGCCGAAGCACGCGTCCACGTGCAGCCGCAGCCCCTTCTTCACCGCGATCGCGCCGAGCTCGGCGATGGGATCGATCGTGCCGTGCGCGTACTGGGGGGCGGAGCCGACGAGGAGCACCGTGTTCCGGTCGATCGCGCGGCGGAAGGCGCGGACGTCGACGGCGCCGTCGGCGCCCACGCGGACCTTCTTGAGCCGGAGACCGAACAGGTGGGCCGCCTTGTCGAAGGCCACGTGCGCTGTGGCCGGGAGCACGATGTTCGGGCGGCGGATCCAGGGCCGCCGGCGGCGCGCGTCGTCGCGAGCGGAGAGCACCGCCAGGAGCAGCGACTCGGTCCCGCCGCTCGTCGCGCAGCCCGTCGCGGTGGACGGGCCGTGCATCAGGCCGACCGCCACGTCGACGAGCTCACGCTCGATGCGCTTGAGGCTCTTGAAGGCCATCGGATTGAGGAAGTTGGACTCGAGGAACAGCTCCCCCGCCTGCGCGACGAGCTCCTCGTGCGTCCCCTCCACGTGGTACACCAGACTCCAGGTTCGCCCGCCCCGATAGTCGGCGTCATCGGTCCGGTATCCGGCGAGTGTGTCCAGGATGTCGGTCGCGGGCAGGGCCTTGGTGGGCAGCGCGTGTCGGGCCATCGGTACCTCGGTCGGCCTGGAGTAACGTCGCCACGTCGCGAGTCAAACGATCGTTTGAAGTTTGGGTCGTCGGGCGATCGTTCGGATAGGCTGGGTCCGTTCTTCCGGGAGTACACATGATCCGCTCGTGGCTGGCCCCGCTCCTCGTCGCCTGCGGCGGGTCCTCCGACGACACGGCCGCTCCGACGGACGTGGCGGACAGCGACGCGGACACGGACAGCGACACCGACGCGGACAGCGACGCGGACACGGACAGCGACACCGACGCGGACAGCGACGCGGACACGGACGCCCACACCGGCACCGTCCCGACGGGGGCCACCGTGGCGGCGACCTGCGCGCCCACGTCGCACTCGCTCGTGTTCGACTGCGAGGTCACGCTCGACGCGCCCGGGCCGGCGGCCTTGACGGTGACCGCGGCGGGCGCCCCGTCACACACGTACCGGTCGCGCACCGCGCAGCTCGTGCACCACGTCCAGGTGTGGGGGCTGCTCCCCGAGACGACCTACGACTGGGACGCGGGCGACGGCTTCACCGGCCAGCTCTCCAGCGGCTCGCTGCCCGAGGCGGTCGAGCGCGTGTCCGTGTCGGCGTCGGGCCAGCTGTTCGGCGCGGACGCGGTCCTCGTGCGCGGCAAGTGCGGCTACTTCCTGATGATCGACAGCGACGGCAACATCGTCTGGTACCAGCAGGACGACCTGTTCTCCGACCTCTCCGACGGGATGCGCTGGGTGCAGGAGGAGCGCGCGCTGCTCGTGACGCGCGACGCGGCGTTCTCCACCGACGCGCCCGTCGTCCGGAAGACGGACCTGGTGGGCGACGAGCTGCTGCGTCTCGAGGACGCCGACCTCGCGCTCCGGGCGACGCACGACCTCGACGCCTGGCACGGCCTGGTCTATGCGCTCGGCCACACCGGGCAGTGGGGCATCGGCGGCTTCGAGGTGTTCGACGGCACGACGAAGATCGGCCAGTGGATGCTGTCGGACGAGTTCGCGGGGACGGCGGACCTCGGTGAGATCCACGTGAACAGCCTGTCGGTCTCGGACGACGGCGAGGTCGTGCTGTCGCTGTGGAACCGCGACACGATCGTGGTCGTCGACGGCGATCCCGCTTCGCCCACCTTCCTCCAGACCCTGTTCCACGCGCAGGGCAACCCGGGGGTCGGCGATCCGCTGCCGAACCCCGAGTTCGTGCCCGCGCCAGGTCAGGGGCAGCTCTTCGTGGGGCAGCACAACCCGACCCGGGTCGGCGCGGACGAGCTGTGGGTCTTCGACAACCGCAGCACGCTGCTCCGCTCGCGGGCGCTCCGCATGCGCCTCGACGCGCAGGCCGGGACGATGACCGAGGTCGAGTCGTGGTGGATGGACCAGAGCTGCCCGTTCCAGGGCGGCGCCATCGCGATCCCCGGCGGGGCGCTCGTGACCTGCGCGACGACCGACGGCGTGAACGCGTTCCGCTTCGGGTCCGCCACCAGCTCCGACTGGCGCATGCGGGCCACCTGCGGCGGTGGCTTCCCGGGGTCGAGCATGACCCGCGCCTACCCGGTGACGATCGAGTAGGTCCGCCGTCGGGCGAGGGTCAGCACCCCGATCAGCAGCGGCAGGAGAGCGCCCTCGGGCCTCCCCGACGTGCCGCAGTCGCAGCTCTCGGCGTCGTCGCCGGGCCGTCCGCCCTGGGAGGTGACGCCGTCCGTGGTGGTCACCGTCGGATCGGCCGTGTCCGAGCCGCCGGGGGTCGTGGTGGTGGTGGTGCGGCCGTCGTCGGCGAAGACCGCCACGAACGCGTCCGACGGTCCGTCGAGCGCCGGATCGAGGTCGCCCACGGGCGCGAGCGGGCTCCGCGTGACCCCGACGACGTAGGCCGAGCCGTCGCCGTCGACCGCGACCCGGATCGGGTGGATCTCGAGGGAGGCGTCGTCGGGGGTGCCCACGTCGAGCCTGGTGCCCCCGATGAAGCCCGACGACAGGATCTGCTGCCCGTCGGGCGAGAACCGCGTCAGGAAGCCGTCGGCCTCGCCGCCGAACGTGAGGTCGGGCCCGCCTCGTAGCGGGAAGTTCGAGGCGGAGTGCGTGCCGCCCGCCACCACCACCCCGCCGTCCGGGGCCAGGTCCACGGCCCAGGCGCAGTCGTCGCCCGAGCCGCCCAGGAACGTGGCCCACTCGACCCCGTCGGCCGTCAGCCGGGCCACGAACGCGTCCTGCCCTCCGTTGGGGTTCTGGTCGAAGGACCCGAGGGTCACGGGGAAGGCGCCCGCGCTCGAGCCTCCGGGGGAGGTGGTGACGCCGACGACGATGGCGCGGCCCTGGTCGTCGAGCGCCAACCCGTAGCCCGTGTCGTCGCCGGACCCGCCGACGTAGCCGGCGCCTGAGAGGGAGCCGTCGGACGCGACCCGCGCGACGAACGCGTCCTGGCCGCCGTGGTGGTCCGGACCGAGGTCGCCCGCGGTCCACAGGCCGTCGCCCGTCCCACCGGTCACCCAGGCGCCGCCCGCTGCGTCCAGCACCACGTCGTAGGCGGCAGCCCCGCCCTCCGCCAGGAAGCCGGCCCACGACAGCGCTGCGCCGCCCGGTGCCACCCGCGCCACGAACGCGCAGTCCCGCGAGCAGTTCGCGCGAAGCGCGCCACCGGCCGGGAAGCCGTCGGTCGACGCCGTCTCGCCCACGACCACCGCGCTCCCGTCGGCGTCCACGGCGATGGCGTAGCCCCGATCGGGCTGCGTCCCGCCGAGGTAGCCCGCGTAGACGATGTCGGAGAGGTCCGCCGTGAGCTCGGCCACGAACACGTCGGTGCCGAACGACTGGTCGTTGAACGTCAGGTCGGGGCCGGTCGTCACCGGGAAGCTGGCCTCGTTGGCGTCGGTGTCGCCGACCAGCCACAGGTGGCCGTTCGGGCCGACCGCCACGTCGCGCCCGCGGTCGCGACCGTTCCCGCCGAAGAAGGTGACCGTCTCCATGGCCGAGCCGTCCGCGGCGATCCGCGCGACGAACGCGTCCACGCCACCTCCGATGGCGGGATCCAGCGCGTCGGGCGTGTCGGGGAAGTCGACGGAGCTCGTGGTGCCGGTGAGGACCATCGCGCCGTCGCCGTCGATCGCGACGCCGTGACCCTCGTCGTAGCTGCCGCCTCCGAGGAAGCCGAGCCACAGCGCGATGTCCGGGTCGATCACCAGCGGCTGATCGGGATCGTACGGACCCAGCCGGAAGCCGATCTCGGGACCCTCGGGGGTGTCTCGCACCTCGAACGCGACGTCCACGGCGGAGCCTCCCTGCCAGGCCATCAGGTGGTCCTCGCGGAGCTCGCCGGCGTTCGTTCGGACGCGGAGCCCGCCCTCGGCGTCGACGGTCGCCCGCTCCGCTCCTCGCCAGCGCAGCGCGATGCGCCCGGGATCGGCGCCCGCGGCCACGACGAACGCGTACTCGACACCGGTCGCCGTGGCGGTGTACCGCAGGTCGATCCCGTCCCAGAGCTGGTCGTAGGTCAGGGTCTGCCAGGTGGGGAGGTGCCTGCGCCAGCCGGACCGTGGGCCCACCAGCACGTTCACCGTGGTCGGCGCTCGCTCGGAGGGGCGTGGGTGGACGGCCGGATCGGCGTCCACGAAGTCCACCGCGAGCGGCTGTCCGCCGTGCACCACCGTCAGCCCGCCCGCGCCGAGGACCAGCGAGCGGTCGCGCGCGGGTGCCACGAAGTCCCCGTGGTGCGCCGAGGCCACGAAGAAGGCGCCGAGCCCCTGGTCCGGCTCGGCCGCGGCGGACCGACCGGTGACCAGGAACATCGCGGTGAGCGCGATCGTCGACATGGGTTCTCCCTCGCGAGCGGCGCGACACGGTAGCACCGCGGGCGGGTTCCCCTGGATCGGTGGTAGGTTCGCGGCCGCACGGGAGGACGGGTGAACACCGAGCAGCAGGACCTCGACCAGCTCCGCGCGGCCCTCGGGATCGCGGATCCCGACCGGGTCTCCGAGGGACCCGGCAGCTTCGTCGCCACGACCCGCATCCTCGAGCGCGGGACCGAGCGCCTGTGGATCCTCCGCGCCCGGCCCGGGCTCGTCCGCCACCCGTTCGAGGGGCTGTCCGCCGCGGCCCGGCTGGTCCCGGCCTCCGTGCCCGTCGCGCGGGTCGATCGGGCGGATCCCCCCGTCGTCTGGGTGCCGATGGGCGTTCGTGGCCCGCTCCCGGGCATCGGCGCCGGCGAGCTCCTGCAGGCCCGTCCCGACGGACGTGCGACCGTGTTCGCGACGCTCGGCCGGGTGCTCGCCGCGCTCGCCGCCACGCCCGCGATCGGCTGCTCGCTGCACGCCGAGGGCGGCCGCTTCCTCACCGCGCCGTCGTGGCGGGTCGCCGTGGAGACCGAGCTGGCGCGGATCGAGCGCGCGCTCGCGGCCTCCTTCCTCGACCTCGGGCAGCTCGAGGAGCGGCTGTTCGCGCGGGCCCGCGAGGCGCTCGCCTCCTGCCCGGAGCCCGAGGAGCCCTGTCTGCTGCACGGTGGGCTCTCGGAGGGGCACCTCCGCTTCGACGAGCACGGGAAGCTGCTCGAGGTCACGGGCTGGGAGCTCGCCGGCACGGGTGACCCGCTCTGCGATGTCGGCGCCCAGCTGTTGCTGGATCCGCCCGACTGGGAGCTCGTGCGCGCGGAGCTGCCCGAGGGCTGGGATCACGGGCCGGCCGTCCCCGCCCGCCTGCTCCTCGGCGCGTCGCTCGGCGCCCTGCGCACGCTGGTCACGGTGGCTGCCTCGTTCCCCGCACTCGCGCCCGTCGATCGCGCCGTCTGGCACGAACGGCTCCGCGTGACGGCCGAACGCGCGCTGGCCGTCGACCCCGAGGCCCGCCTCCAGGGGCAGCCGTTCCCGCCGGGTCGGGCACCGTCGGGCGACCGGGCCTGGGGCTTCCACCTGGCGGCGGTCCTGGGCGCTCGTCCCGCTCCGCTCGGCGCGGACGCCATCGCGCTCGCGTCCGTCATCGCGATCCTCGAGCTTCGCGACGATCAGCATCGGGACCTCGCTCACCAGCGCGCGGCCCAGGTCCTGGCGCGCTTCGACCACCGGATGCCGTCACGCGGAGGCGGATCGGTCTCGCTCGCGGCGGCGTTCGCCGCGGTCGACGCGCTGCGGCCGGACGGGCGGGCGGTCGCGCTGTGCGCGGTGCGGCTCGCGCGGGCGGTCGAGCAGCTCCTGGGACCGGCGATGCCCTCGTCCGCCAGGGCCTCCGCGGTCGAGTGGCTGGCGCTGGCGAGCGCGCGGTTCGACGAGCCCTCGGGGCCGGTCGCGGAGCTCCGCGAGCACGCGCTCGTCGGCTGGGCGCGACCCGAGGCCCGCGACGCGGTCCGCCCGCTCGCTCGCGCCGCGTTCGCCGCGCTCCCCGCCGGCCCCACGCCGGATCGGACGGCGCGGTTCCACGCCCTCGCGGTGGCGTCCCTGGATCCCAGCGCGCCCCTGCTCACCCGTGGGCTGATGGTGCTCGGGTTCGAGGACGAGGAGATCCGTCGGGCCCTCGCCGCCTGCGTGGAGCGGGTGGACTGGCGCTGACGGGCTTTTCGCGCTCCGCGGGGCTTGCGGGGAGGCCGTCCGCCGTCCTACCCTGTGGGGAGCGAGCGATCCTCGGCTCGCGCGGGGAGGTCTGGATGCCGGATCAACAGCGGAAGCCCGCCAACGTCGGGTTGCTGGACCACATGCCCACCAACGCCGACGGCCCGTCCGCGCTCTACGCGTACGGCAACGGTGGATACACCGGAAACCCGTACATCGACGCGGCCTTCGGCCCCTCCGCCGAGGCGGGCTTCGGTATGTTCCGCGGCGGCGGGCGCGATCCGAACACCGGCCTGACCGGCGCCGCCGACATCATGTACGGCGATTTCTACAACGGGCGCCGCAGCGACGGCACGATCGGCATGGGTGGCCGCGTCGGCATGTTCAACGGCTCGGCCGGCTACGAGAACCACGGCGTGCTGGCGAACGCCAACATGGGCCTGCTGACCGCCGAGGCGGACGCGCACGTCGGCCCGAACGACGCGGGCTTCGCGCTCGGGGCGGACATCATCTCCGGTGGGGTCGAGCTCGGGACGCGCGACGCGAAGTCCTCGACGGACTCCACCTTCGGCATCTCGGGCTCCATCGGCAGCCCCGGCGCCTCCGCGCACCTGCTGTACGGCGACGCCGACGGCGACGGGTACCGGGAGTACGGCTTCGACATGTCCGGCATGTTCGGGCTCGGCTTCGGCATCAAGATGACGACCGAGGACCCGCTGCGGACGGCGATGGGCCCGATGGGCAGCCTCGTGCCGCAGAACATCAACCTCACCGAGCAGGCGGGCAACGCCGCGGTCACGGCGGGCAACGCGGTCGCCGACGGCGCCGCCTGGACGTACAACCAGGCCGCCGCCGGTGTGGGTTGGGCTGGCGACCAGATCAGCAGCGGTGCGAGCTGGGCTGGCGACCAGATCAGCAGCGGCGCGAGCTGGGCTGGCGACCAGATCAGCAGCGGCGCGAGCTGGGCCGGCGACAAGCTGAGCTCCGCCGGCAGCGCGATCTCCGACGGGTGGAACTCCCTCTGGAACTGACCTGACGGTCAGCTGGCGTCCAGCTCGTCCTTCCGAGCGAACAGGAAGAAGGCCCCCAGCGCGCCCAACGCGAAGACCACCCCTCCGATCGCACCTGCCGCGAGCAGGGCGTTCGAGGGGCCGCGCTCCTCCTCGGTCTCCGCAGCGAAGATGGCGCCCGCGGTCGACGTCTCCCCGCGGTTCGGCCCGCGGCGGATGGGCTCGGGGTCGGGACCGTGCGTGAGCGCGGGCTGACCGTCGAGCTTCCGATCGATGCACAGCAGCACCTCCGCGCGGTCGTGCGCGACCTCGTCGCTGATGGGTCCCCCGTCCTTCTCGAACAGGCGCGCCACGCAGCTCCCATCGGTCGGATCGCAGTGGAGTGTGCGGCTCATGCAGTCCTGGACGAGCGCTTCGGCCTCGTCGTGGGGCAGGTCCTTCATCCGCTCGCCGACCTGCTGGAGCAGGGGCGTGTTCTCGGTGGCGATGATCCGGTCGGCTGCGCGGTTCGCGTTCACCAGGGCGCCCGTACAGACGATGGCGGGGAGGACCAGGACCATGGCCGCGAGCGAGGGTCCGATCTGACGACGGATCAACACCACCTCCGAGGAGGGCCCATCCTCGCGCACGATGGTCGGCGGCGGGTTGGCGCTGGTGTGAATCCGGTGTGGATTCGAGCCCGCGAATTCAGGACTGCGCGGTGACCAGCTTCGCGTAGGCGCCACCTCGGGCGAGGAGGGCTTCGTGCGTGCCCGTCTCGACCACGCGCCCCTGGTCGAGGACCACGATGACGTCGGCGTCGACGACGGTGCTCAGCCGGTGGGCGACGACGACGCGCGTGCAGCGGAGCTCTGCGAGGTGGTCCATCACGCGGCGCTCGGTGACCGTGTCGAGCTCGCTCGTCGCCTCGTCCAGCAGCAGGATGGCCGGTCGGCGGACGAGCGCCCTCGCGAGCGCGAGCCGCTGGCGCTGACCGCCCGAGAGGGTCGCGGCACCCTCGGCCAGGAGCGTCTCGTAGCCGGCGGGGAGCGCGAGCACGTCCTCGTGGAGCTCGGCGAGCCGTGCGGCGGACTCGATCTCCTCGAGCGTCGCGGTGGGGTGGGCGAGCGCGATGTTCGCTCGCACGGTCGTCCCGAACGCGTCCGATCCCTGCGTGACCACGCCCATCTGGCGTCGCACGCCGGGCTTGTCGAGCCCGCGCAGGTCCTGGTCGTCGAAGCGCACGGACCCCGTGGTCGGCAGGTAGAGCCCCACCAGCAGGCGCGCCAGCGTCGACTTGCCCGCGCCCGAGCGGCCCACCAGCGCGACCTTGGCGCCCGCGGGGATCTCGAGGTCCACGTCGGAGAGCACGGGCGCCTCGATGCTGCCGTAGGAGAAGCCCACGCCGCGGACCGAGATGGCGCCGGTGAGCACGGGTGCGGGCGCGACCTCGGCGTCGTCCTGCTCCGCGGGCTCGCCGAGCACGTCCTCGATGCGCGCGGCGTGGCTCTGGACCTCCTGCAGCTCGAGCGCCGTGGACACGAGCTGGGAGAGTGGCGTCAGGAAGCCGGCCGCCAACACGGACAGTCCGAGCATCGTCCCGAGCGACAGCGCCCCAGTCATCACGAGGTGGGCGCCCAGCACCAACACCGCCAGCGGCGCCCCGAGGAGCAACGCGCCGCGGACGGCCTCGACCCGGGCATGGAGTCGGCCCTTGTCCACGGCCACGTTGAGCTCGTCCACGTAGGCGTTCGACCAGCGCTCGACGGCGGCCGCTTCGGCGCCCATCGCCTTGAGCGTCTGGATGCCGGACAGCAGGTCCACGAGCTTCGAGCTCGAGCGCGCCTCGATCTCCAGGCCCCGCGCGGTGAGCTCGCGGAAGCGTCGACCGGTGGCGGCGTAGAGCGCGAGGTGGCCGGCGCCGAGCAGCACCACCAGCGCGCCCATCGCGGGGCTCGTGGCGAGCAGGGCCACCAGGTAGGTCAGCACGAGACCCCCGTCGAGCACGACGGAGACCGCGCGCGAGGTGAGGATGCGGCGGACCTCGCGGTAGCTGTCGAAGCGGGCGAGCAGGTCGCCCGAGGTGCGTCGGAGGAAGAAGGCGTAGGGCAGGCGCACGAGGTGGTCGAGGAAGCCGATGCCGAGCGAGGCGTCGAGCACGGCCTGGAGACGAACGAGGATCAGGCCCCGCGCGCGGTTCACCGCGAGCTGCGCGCCGACGAGCGCCGCGAGCCCCAGCGCGACGACCTGCAGCAGCGGCCCGTCGCCCGAGGGGACGACCTGATCGACGAGGGCGCCCGTGGCCAGTGGCAGCGCGAGCGCGAAGGCCTGGAGCAGCAGCGAGCAGCCGAGGATCAGCGCGAGCGGCCAGGCGTGGGCGGAGAGTCTCGCGGCGATCGCGGGCAGCGCCGAGCGAGCCTCGTCCCCGCGCTCGAAGGAGGGCCCGGGGAGCAGCTCGATCGCGACGCCGGTGAACGCCTCGTCCACGCCGTCCGCGCTCACGTCGCGGCGGCCGTTCGCGGGGTCGAGGATGCGCAGACCGCCGTCGCGCAGCGCGCGCTCCAGCACGACGAAGTGGTCCAGTCCCCAGTGGAGGATCGTGCCCGCGGGCAGGTCGCCCAGCGCCGAAGGCTCCACGCGCAGCCCGCGGGCGAGCAGGCCGTAGCCGCGGGCGGCGCGGGCCAGGGCCAGGGCGCTCACGCCGCCGCGCGCGGCACCGACCCGCTCGCGGACGTCGCGCAGCGGCAGCACCCGCCCGTGCCAGGCGAGCGTCATCGTGAGGCAGGCGGCGCCGCAGTCCGCGATCTCCGTCTGCGGCACGAAGGGGATGCCCGTCCAGCGACGCCAGCCGGAGACCCGGAGCGCGCCCCCCTCCTCGGCCTCCGCGACGAGCCGTCGGACGGCGCGGGGGCGGAACAGCGCAGGGCGGGCGGTCACCGGTCACCCCGCGAGGCGAGCACGAGCACCGAGGGCACCACGTCGGGCGCGGCGACGCGCAACAGGCCGTAGCCGATGCCGGCGAGCCCCGTCATCAGGCCGGGCGCCTCGAGGCCGCCGAGCACACCGGTCGTCGGTCCACGGTCGGCCCAGCCGGCGAGGAGCTCCCGGACGGCGTCGTCGACCGCCCCCGACCAGTCTGCGCGCCGCATCGCGCGGCTCGCGCTGGCCACGAGCTCGAGGTTCCCGAGCGAGCCGTGGCAGAGCGACTGGTTGAACGCGAAGCCGTCCGCGAGCGTGCGCGCGACCGTGTCCTCGATCTCCGCGAGCGTGCGCGCGTCCTCCGCGCCCGACGCCAGCCGCGCGAGCCCGATGCCCGGCGCGCCGTGGCACCAGGCGCCCGGCCCGTGGTCGTGGCCCGAGGAGCGCAGGTCGGACCAGCGGCCCTCTGCGTCGACCAGCGTGCGCTCGTAGAGCAGGGCCGCAGCGGCGACCTCGGCGAACCGTGGGTCGTCGGTGGCGTGGGAGAGGCGGTGGAGCGCGAGCGCGATGCCGGCGACCCCGTGCGCCATGCCACCGAGCGGCTGCTCCGAGGTCCCCGGGACGACCCAGCCCACACCGGGTCCAGCGGGCCGCACGGTCGCGAGCAGGCGCTCCCCGCACCGCCGGGCCACCGCCAGCGCCTCGGGGGAGCCCGTCCGGTCGTGCAGCGCCAGCAGCGCGAGCAGACACCCGGCGGACCCGCCGATCACGTCGACCTGGTCGTCGTCGTCGACCTGCTCCGCGAGCACCGGGACCAGGCCCTCGGCGAGCGCCGTCCACGACGGGTCCCCGAGCAGCTCGGCGAGCTGGACCATCGCCCAGAGGGGTCCGCTCCAGCCGGTGAAGGCGCCGATCCCGTCGGCCCCGACGCGCCGCTCGACCTGGGCGCGCAGCGTCGCCAGCACCTCGTCCAGCAGCGGGCGGTGGCGAGCGCCGCCGACGCGGTCCAGCGCCGCCAGGAAGAGCGCGATGCCCGACACGCCTCCGTACAGCTCGCAGCCCACCGGGCGGATCGAGGTGGAGCCGTCGGTGGCGGTGCTCTCGCCGACCCAGGACGCGAAGCCGTCCCCGCGGCAGGCGAGCTGCTCGAGGCGGTCGGCGATGGCGAGCGCGCCCGCCAGCGGGGTGTCGGCGTGGACGGGGGCGCTGGTGGTCGACAGCACCCGGGCCGTCCGCGGGCTGCCCGCCGAGAGCGAGGCGCTCACGTACCAGAGCTGGCGGAGCACCGCGGCCTCGTCGAAGGCGGCGAGCCGAGCGCGGACCACGTCCATGCCGGCGCGCGGCAGGAAGTCCACGAAGGTCTCGCCGTCGCCGGACATCAGATCTCGGCTGGCGGGCGTCGTGACGAACACGGGGATGTCGCCCCACTGCAGCGCCGCCTGCTCGCTGTGCACGACGGGCGCCAGCTCCGGGCGCAGCGTGGCGTCGCGCCAGAGCCGGTCGAGGTAGCGGTCGCGGTCGAGCGCGTCGCGCAGCAGGTCGGGGTGCGTGCTGTCTCGCCAGGCGACCGCGTAGCGCTGGGTCGGGCGCAGGATCACGCGCACGGGGTCCGCGGAGAACGCGGCCAGCGGCCCGTTCTCGGCGAGCAGCTCCGCCCGCAGCTCGCTGATCAGGCGCGCCATGTCGAGGAAGCCCGCGACCACCTGGTCCGCGTGCTCCGCGTAGCCGACGGCCCGATCGCCGAGCTTCGGCGCGTGCTCGCCCTCCGGCATGGGCATCCGGCGGCGCGCGAGGCGCATGGTGTCGAGGCCCGCGTCCTGCCAGAAGGTGACCTCCTGCGGCGACACCTGGTCCCCGGAGGCGCCGAGGCCCGACAGGTCGACCGAGGCCTGGCCTCCGGGGATGTGGGTGCGCTCGGGCAGCAGACCCACGCCGAGCACGGAGGCGGCGAGGTCGGCGTTGACCAGCGCGGTGCCGGGGTCGGCGCCGTCGCCGAGCAGGCCCGGGTGGAACAGGGTCTCGGCGTCGATCAGCGCCGGGTGCTCGCCGACAGCCACCAGGTTCTCGAAGTGGACGTCGGTGCCCGCGAGCACGTGGAGCACGGCGAGCAGCCCGCCCGTGCGGCGGTAGTAGCGACCGACCGCAGCCTCGTCCTCGCAGGGCTCGTTGGCGAGGAAGGCCTGCCAGCCGTAGTCCCCGCGATCGAGCGTGGGCCACGGGCGGAAGCCGGGCGCGAAGCCGCGGTCACCGAGCCATCCGAGCAGCTCCTGCAGGTGGAGGTCCACGGCCAGCGACTTGGGCTTGTAGACCAGGCGGGCGCCCGAGGAGAACGCGAGCACGAGCACCACGCGGCCGCCTCGGTGCGGATCGCCGGCCTCGTGCGCGGCCACGAGCGGGTCGTCGACTGCGGGTCCGCCGGGCAGGCCCGCGATCAGGGCGCGATCGGACGAGAGCCGGGCCATCGCCTCGAGCCGCGCGTCGACCGCCTGCTCGATCGTGACGGTCAGGACGCGCGCGAGCACGGGCCACTCCTCGAAGAGCGTGGTCACCGCCTCGGCGTCGCGGAAGCGCTCGACGAAGCGCTCGAAGCGCTCGCGCGGCGTGTCGCCGGTCAGCGCGCCCTGGAGGCGGGCGACGGTGAGCTCGAGCACCATGGGCCGGCAGAGGAGGTTGAGGGTGTCGAGCGCGATGGGCTCGAACAGGAGCGCCGCGGTGCGCTCGCCGGTGGCCTCCACGAGCCGCGACCAGGCGTGACCGAGCATCGCGGCCGCGACGTGGAGGAAGCCGTGGTCGGGGCGCCGCGCGAGCCCAGGGGTCAGCGGGAAGGGCAGTCCCCGGGTGGTGGCGTGGGCGGCGAGGTCCGTGAGCCAACCGGGGAGCACGGCGTCGGCGTCGTCGGGCGTGTCGAGCAGCGCGACCAGCTGGTCCTCGGTGAGACCGATCGCCGCGAGACGTCCGGCGATCCCCTCGGCGCTCGTCTCGCGCCAGGCGTCGGCCCGCCGTCTTCCGCGAGCGGTGGGCGGGGTCTCCTGGGGCGGTCCCAGCCACGCGACGCGCTCGGAGAGCGTGAGGGCGCGGAGCCAGGCGGGGGAGGCGAGGGGAACGACGGACATGGTGACCTCGATGGGGGCGGACGGGGTTGCGCACGAGGGGAGGGTCGTCGGGCCCGTCCGAAGTGCCGATGCGCTTCGGGAGCGGGAGCGGGAGCGGGAGCGGATGCACCGACAGCCCCAGCCCCGGTCTCGGACGCGAAGCGGACGTGCCGCCGTAGGTGTCGCGCGACCAGAGCCCCCTTCGGTCTGAAGCAACCTTCCATCCGGAGGTCTGGGAAAGCCCAGACGACCCGGAGGTGGTCGGACGCGAAGCGGACGTGCCGCCGTAGGTGTCGCGCGAGGCAGACCGAGCGCCGACGGCGGGGGGTGACGAGGGGGGCGGAGCCCCCCTACGGTCTGAGCTCAGGTCGAGAGGCAGTTGAAGTCGCGGGTGATCGTGCAGTACACGCCGCAGACCGTGCGACACCAGGACAGGTAGGTGGCGCCGCCCTGGACCTCGCCGAGCTCGGCGTCGGTCAGCTCGATCGCGCCCACCGGGGCCTCGATCTCGGCCAGCTCGGCGTCGGACAGGCCGGCGCGCAGCTCGGGGTTCTTGAGGGCGGCGGCGAGGTTCTTCTTGTTCATGACAGGCTCCATTCGGGTTCGGAGCGGCCGGTTCGTTCCGGCGTCGCTCGTGCCTGGGACAGATGCACGGCGTGGGCCAGGTTCGACCGACGGGGGGACCTGGGCTATCGGGCGGTCGCGGTGGGCGCGCACGTGCGCCCGCCCGAGATGGGGAGAGACCGGCGCGTGTACGACCCCGACGCCACCCTGGACGCCACCGTCACCGGTGACGGGGACCGCCCTCCAATCGGCGAGCTCCCCGATGGTGTGCTGGTCGGGCGGTACGAGCTGGGCGAGGTCCTGGGGCGCGGCGGCTCGGCGGAGGTGCGGGCCGCGCGCGACCTGATCACGGGCGAGGCGGTGGCGGTGAAGTTCGTGCCGCTGCTCGGGGAGCACGTGCGCCGCCAGCTCCGCCGCGAGCTGTCCGCCCTGCTGGCGCTGCGCATCCCCGGTGTCGTGCGGCTGCGCGACGAGGGCACGGTCTTCGACCGCTCGTTCTTCGTGACCCAGCGCATCGACGGCGTGCCGTTCACCGAGGGCGCCGGGACCTCCTGGACCTCCTGGCGCCCGCGGGTGCTCGGACTGCTCGACGTGCTCGCGCGGATCCACCTCGCGGGGGTGGTGCACCGCGATCTGAAGCCCGCGAACGTGCTCGTCGACCGTGCGGGACGCGTGGTGGTGCTGGACTTCGGGCTCGCCCAGGGGCGCTCGGTCGAGGTGCCGACGGGGGGCCTCGTGGAGGGTACGCCGCGGTACATGGCGCCCGAGCAGCGCGACGCCCGCCCCAGCGACGAGCGCACCGATCTGTACGCGGCGGGCGGAATGATCCTCGAGCTCGTGACGGGCGAGCCGCTCACGAGGCCTCCGCGCTTCGACGCGCTCCGGACGGCTCCGGTGCCGCCGGCGCTGGTGGAGGTGGTCGAGCAGATGCTGGCCGAGGACCGCGAGGACCGCCCGGCCTCGGCGCTCGAGGTGCTGGCGCGGCTCGACGCCGATCCCCGGGACGACATCGGCGCCGGCATGCCGCGCGGACCCTGGAGCGAGCGCACGCTGCGGCGGCTCTTCGTCGATCGGGCGCGGAGCTTCCTGCACCTCGCGACCGACGCGGCGGCCCTGCTGTTCGAGGAGACGGGCGGCGACGAGGAGCGCACGCGCGCCGTCCTCCAGCGCTGGATCCGGCTCGGGCTCGCCAGCTGGTCCGGCGACGGTCGGGTCGTGGTCACGCGCGCGGCGATCGAGCAGCTCGCGGCCAGCCGTCCCGGCGCGCCCCAGGCCGAGCTGGTGGCGCTGCTCGAGGCCGGCGCGGACCCGGAGGAGGTCGGGGCGCTCGCGCGACGCATCGGTCGGAGGCTGGCCGAGGACGGGCACCTCGAGCGCGCGCTGGCGCTGCTGGAGGCCGCCGAGCTGTGGGCGCGCGGGTCGCCGGCGGAGCTCGGGCTGCTGGAGGACCGCGTGACCTGGTCCCTCGGCCTCGAGACCACTGCCGCCGCGGATCAAGCGCTGCACGGCGTCCAGCGGGCCGAGATCGACCCGGAGGCCCGCCACCGTCTCACCGCGCTCCTCCGCGGGGCGCGCTCGGCGCTGGGCGGCGATCCGAGGCGGGCCCTCGAGCAGCTGGCCGACCAACCGCCCGGCCTGCCCGAGGACCTCGACGTCTACTGGCACGCGCTGCGCTGGAAGGCCGCGTCGCAGCTCGACGTGGGCACACACGCCGGGGAGCTCGAGGCGCTCGAGCCCTGGGCGCGGCAGAGCGAGACCCGCCTCGGGAAGTGGATGGGGTGGTCGGGCTACCTGCGATACCGCCAGCAGCGATACACGGAGGCGGCGGCGCTGCTCTCGCGGGCCGCCGAGAGCCGACGCGTGGGGAGGGAGCGGGCGTTGATGCTGTACATGGCCGCTGCGGCCTGGCTCGAGGCAGGCGCCTTCGACGAGGCGCGCCAGGCGACCGAGGCCGCGCTCCCGTTGCTCCGCGAGGCTCGCCAGCCGCTGCACGAGGCGATGGTGGTGTGCCTGTCGCGGTGGATCGCGCTGCGCGCCGGGCCTCCGGGATCTCCGGACCTCGAGCTGGTGGCCGCGGCCGACGACGTGCCGGGCATCCGTCCGCACCTGCTCCTGGTCGAGGCGGGCTTCGCGTTCCGCTCGGGTGATCTCGCGACCTGCGCCTCGCTCGCCGAGCGCGCCCGGGACGGCGTCGCCGAGGACGCTCGCGAGCCCGCGGCCGTGCTGGCGGGTGCCCTGTGGGTGGCGGTGGCGCCCGCGACCGCCCGGATCGAGCGCGGAGCGCTGCTCGGCGTGCTGCCGCAGCTCACGCCGCAGGTCGCGATCCAGGCGCTGGGGCTGCTCGCGTGGGGTGACGGACCATCGGAGGCGATGGTGGCGCCTGCGCGAGGTGTGCTGCTCGCGCTGCGTGACCGCGACCCCGACGCCCGCCTGGAGCTGCTCTCGGTGCGCGAGGCGGCGGAGCGGCTCGGGCTGTCGGTCGAGGAGGGTGCGTGTCCCTCGACGTGACCACCGCGGCCTCCGATCCGATCCGGAGCCGGCCCGACGACGACGTGACCGAGCTCGCGCTGGCCATCGCGTGGAGCGTGTACGACCCGCGGCGCGTGGGGCAGGTCGCGTTCGTGAGCGGCCGCGAGCGCTGGGTCTTCGGCCGCGGCGGGAACCTGCACTGGCTGATCCACCGACCGCAGACGCGAACGCCGGCGCGGCCGCTCGACGATCCCAAGCTCTCCCGCGAGCAGCTCGTGCTCCAGGGCGTCGGGCGTGGCGTGGTGCGGCTCACGAGCGTGGGCCGGCTGCCCGTGCGGGTGGACGGCGCGTTGGTCGAGGAGCGCGACATCGGCGAGGGCGCGACCATCGAGGTGGGTGACCGCTTCGTGCTCGTCGTGCACCGCCGCCCGCTCGAGCTCGAGGGGGAACGCCCGAAGCACGCCTTCGGCGGCGCCGACGCGCAGGGCTTCGTGGGCGAGGGGCCCGCGACCTGGGCCTTGCGCACGAACGTCGCCTTCCTGGCGCGCCGCGCGGCGCACGTGCTGGTGTGCGGCGCGTCCGGGACGGGCAAGGAGCTCGCCGCGCGCGCGCTGCACCAGCTCTCGCTGCGGGCCTCCGGGCCGCTGGTGAGCCGCAGCGCCGCCACCATCCCCGAGTCGCTGGCGGACGCCGAGCTCTTCGGCAACCTCGGGAACTACCCCAACCCCGGGATGGCGGCGCGCCCCGGGCTGGTCGGCGAGGCCGACGGCGGCACGCTGTTCCTCGACGAGTTCGGCGAGCTCCCCATCGAGCTGCAGGCGCGCCTGCTGCGCGTGCTCGACGCCGGCGAGTACACGCGGCTCGGCGAGGCCCGTCCGCGCCACGCCAACCTCCGCCTGCTGGCGGCGACCAACCGCGACCCCGAGGAGCTCAAGCACGACGTGCTCGCGCGGCTCCCGCTGCGGCTGAACCTGGCTCCGCTCACGGAGCGTCGCGAGGACGTGGCGCTGATCGCGGTCCACCTCCTCCAGGGCATCGCGCGCACGGACCCCGAGGTGGCGCGCTGGCTCGACCCGGAGACCGGCCTGCCGCGCCTGACGACCCGCCTGGTGGCCGCGCTCGCCGCCCACCCGTACCACACGCACGTCCGCGAGCTCGGCGCGCTGCTGTGGCGCGCGATCGGCGAGTGTCGCGGCGAGGAACTCGATCTGTTCCCGGGGTACGGCGAGCTGCTCGTGAAGGCCTCCGCGACCAGCCACGCGGCTCCCGAGCGCGACCCGGGCGAGCTGTCCCCCGACGTGATCCAGGCCTGCCTCGATCGGCACGGCGGCAGCCAGGAGCTCGCGTGGCGGGAGCTCGGTCTGTCCAGCCGCTACGTCCTCGCCCGCCTGGTCAAGCGGCACGGCCTCAAGGTCAAGGGCCGGCGCTGACCGAGGCTCAGGGGACGAGAGCGTCGAGCAGGTCGAAGTCGTAGCGGGCGACCTGCATCCGGTTGAGGCCCGCCGGCGACGCCACGGGCGCGTCCTGCAGGATCTCCCCGATGAACTCCGGGATGGTCCAGATGCCGTCCGGGTTGGCGAGCGTGGTCGGCGCGTGGATCTCGAGGGTGGTCGCGGCGTTGCTCACGGGCTTGAACGTCGAGCGGTAGAACCAGCGGTCGATCCACTCCACGCCGGCGAACCCGTAGTCCCGGCGCTCGCGGAGCAGCCAGCCCACGATCTGCCCGTTCTGCACGATCTCGAAGCCGTACAGGTCGAGCGCGGCCGAGTCGGCTGGCGTGATGGCGAGCAGACCGGGGTTCGCGAGCGCGACCGCGTCGGGGATCAGGTTGTTGGAGACGCCGAACTTCGCGCCGTCGATCAGGCCCGGGGTGTCCGCCGCGCCCTCGAACTGGTGCATCACGTCGGCGGCGTTCCACAGCGCGAGCTGAGCGTCCATGGCCGCCACGGTGGGCTGGGCGAGGAAGCCGTTGTGCTGGATCTGGAAGGTCGCGCCGTTGATGGACTCGATGCTCGGACCGTTGAGGTAGACGAGCGACTCGATGAAGTCCAGGGCCGAGTTCGGATCCGGGATGGCCATCGTCACCGCCACGGGCACCTGGTCGATGGTGACGATGCCCATCGTCCCCGGCATGATCTGCGGGTCGTAGCCCCCGCGCGGCGGCGTGGTCAGCGGCAGGTCGAGCGCTGCCGTCGCCTTGACGTAGGCGTCGTGGTCCGGGTCCGTGGACAGGTCCGGCACGCGCTGCGCGAGTGCGGTCGAGGTCCACAGCAGGCTGGTGGCGAGCAGCATCGAGGTCTCCTGTCGTCGGGGGCAGGCCCCGCGCGAACGAGGCCACCTACCGTCGCTGCAGCCCATGGGCCAGGGGACGGAACGGAGATACGCCGCGTTTCTAGCGATCGGACGTGCGATGTGCGCGCATGCCGCACATCGCGCACACGTCGCCCTGCTAGGCTCTTGGGGGAGGGACGACATCCTCGCAGCCTGGCTCCTCGCCTGCACCGACACCTTCCCGGACGGCCTCCCCGTCTCGGTCCGCGTGGTCCCGGGCGCGCTCGCCACGGAGGACCTGGCCTTCGACGCCGCTGGTCGGGTGGTGGGCAGCGACGGTGAGCACCTGTGGCGCGCCGTCTACGGTGGACCGGCCGAGCTCTGGCTGCCCGGGCTGGCGGCCAAGGGAGGCATGGACGGGTTCGACGACGGCGATCTGGCGGTGAGCGAGCCCGAGCAGGGTGTCGTCTGGCGCGTGTCGGCCGAGGGCGGGCGCGAGCCGGTGGCGACGGGGCTCACCTGGCCCAACGGCGTGGCCGTGGACGACGCGGGGGCCGTGTGGTTCACCGAGCCGGCCGAGGACCGCGTGTGGGTCGCCGACCCCGTGCCGCGCGTGGTGAGCGAGGCGATCCGGGCGCCGAACGGGGTGGCCTTCGCCCCCGACGGGCGCGTGCTGGTGGCCTCGATGTACGGCGACCACCCGGCGTGGCGCCTGGACCCGGCGTCGGGTGACGTGGAGCAGGTGGGTCCGACACTCCCCGAGGTCTACGGAGACGGCATCGCGGTGGCGGCGGATGGGCGCGTGGTGCTCGTCGACGTCGAGGGGCACCAGGTGCTCGCGCTGGGGGACGACGGCCCCGACGTCCTCTATGCGAACCCGGCGCGCTGGATGGCGGGGCTCGCGCGCGGCAGCGGTATCGGCGGCTGGGACGCGGACCGCCTCTACGTCAGCGACCAGGCGACCCACGAGGTGCTGGAGCTGGCGTGGTGATCGGACGGTGGCACAAGCCGGTGATCGTCGGTGCTCGCGTGACCCTGCGCCCCATCGTCGCCACCGACGCCGAGGGGATGTTCGAGCTGACGCAGGACGCCGAGGGGAACGACCTCACGGCGACCCGCGCGACCTTCGAGCGAGCCACCATCGACGCCTGGTGCGCGAGCCGCGCGGAGCAGGACCTCCGCCTGGATCTGGCCATCGTCGAGCGCGCGACCGGCCTGTTCGCCGGCGAGGTGGTGCTCAACGAGTACGACACGGCAGAGAACGCCGCGAACTTCCGCATCTCGCTCCGCGGTCCCGCCTGGTACGGGCGAGGGCTCGGCGGGGAGGCCACGCGCCTGCTGGTCAGGCACGCGCTGACGCCCGTCGACGCAGGCGGCATCGGGCTCTCGGCCCTCACCCTCACCGTGCTGGCGCGGAACCCACGGGCGATCCGCGCCTACGAGCGGGCCGGCTTCGTGCGGACCGACACCTTCGAGGAGGAGGGCGAGCGCTGGATCACCATGCGGATGGGGTAGGTTGCGGAGCGATGCACCTCCTCCGCGCCACCCTCCTCGTGTTCGTCGCCTGCTCGCACGACCCCGGCGGGTCGACGGAGACATCTGGCATCTCCGCCGACGGTGTCGTCCCGCAGGACATCGCCGATCGGTACCTCGCCAGGCGCGTGCCGGTCGCCGACGAGGTCGTGGTGGTCGACGTGACGGGGGAGTCGCGCGACCGCCAGCTGCTCGCCACCACGCTGCAGGGCCTGCTCAACCGCGAGGAGGCGAGGGTCTACCTGATCGGCTCGGGCTTCTCGGAGCCGGAGATCGATCGGGCGTGGATCGACCGCTACCAGGCGGACGGGCTCGTGAACGTCTCGCTCACGCTGAGCCTGGATCGGGCGTTGGAGGCCCATGCGAGCGAGATCCCGGGCTACGTCCTGGCCGATCCGGCGGAGCCGTGGACCATCGACGCCGCGAGCACGGTGGTCGCCGCGACGGCGGGTGTGGTCGCGACCCCCGAGACCGAGGCGGCGCTCGAGGCCCTCGGCGTGCCCATGCTCGACGATCTACGCGGGCGCTGGCCCGACGCCGCCACCTGCTTCACGGACCTCGTGGACACCTGGCAGGACCGGATGCCGTTCGCGGGCCTCGCGATGGCGAGCACGGACAAGCACCAGATCCGCGACTGGTGCGTGCAGCAGGGCATCCTCCAGCTCGACGCGCGCCCCGGTGAGCCCGAGTACCCCACCGTCTACGCCCTGCTCGACCGCTACCCGGCCGGGACGACGATGTACGGCTACATCGCGGACAACGGCCTGCAGGAGGCCACCGCGATGGTGGCGCTCTCCGGCAAGTCCATCGTGCTCGTGCCCTCCGACACGACGAACAACCTGTCGTTCCACAGCGCGATCGGGGCGGACACCCCGCGCGTCGTCCCGAAGCCGGTGGACACCGCGGGGTTCACGTGCAGCGCGGACGACGTGAACGTCGTGCTCGCGGTCAGCGACGGGGACAACCTGCGGCTGCCGCTCGGGGTCTACGAGGACGAGGCCTGGTGGGCGCACCCACGGCGAGGCGAGCTGCCGCTGGGATGGAGCATGGGGGCGCAGGTGGCGGTGCTGATGCCCGCGATCTGGGACCACTACGCGCGGGGGGCGGACGGTGGCAGCCAGCTCGTGTCGATGATGGGCCTCGGGTACACCTTCCCGTCCCAGTGGTCCGACGCGAGCGCGTTCTACGTCGACGCGTTCCGGCTCGACGCCGCTCTGGGGCTGCGCGTCCAGTGGTCGCTCGACCTGTACCTGGAGCTGGCGGAGGCCGCGACCTGGGCGCCGATCACCGCGAGCGGCGAGGTGGCGGGCAGCGCCCCCGACGGCTTCCTCCTGAACTACGCGACGAAGCTCGGGGGAGCGCCGATCCTGCCGGTCCCTGGCGACCTGGTGGTCCTGAACTCGCAGCAGGCGGTCTACGAGGACGACGCCGCGGCCCTGCGCACGCAGCTCGAGGCGCTCGCGGACGCGCCGAGCCGCGCGCCGGTCACGTTCTTCTCGGTGACCGTGTGGTCGACCTCCTACGAGGCGCTGCTGACCGAGGTCCTGCCGCTGCGCGAGCGCGGGGTCCGCTTCCTCACCCCGTCCGAGGGCGTGGCCTGCGCGCGCGCGTTGGAGGGACGTTGATCGTCGATGCCTGGATCCAGCACCCGACCGGCCGCTTCCTGCGGGACCCGATGTTCGAGACGCTCCTGCGCTGGCGCGGCATGGACCCGTCCACGCTGCCCGAGGAGCTGCCGGCGGCCTTCACGCTGGGTGCGCTCGACGCCGCGAAGATCGACCGGGCGCTGGTGAGCGCCTGGTGGGGTCCCCGAGGTCCGCTCCTGACCAACGACGAGGTGGCGGCGCTGGTCCGCGCGCATCCGGACCGCCTGGCGGGCGTGGCCTCGGTCGACCTGGCGCGCCCCATGGAGGCCGTGCGCGAGCTGCGGCGCTGCGTGCGGGAGCTCGGGATGGTGGGGCTGCGCATGCTCCCCTGGCTGTGGAACCTGCCGCCCGACGATCGGCGCTACTACCCGCTGTACGCAGAGTGCGTGGAGCTCGGCGTCCCGTTCTGCACGCAGGTCGGGCACACGGGCCCGCTGGCCCCGTCGGAGCCCGGACGGCCGATCCCGTACCTCGACCACGTCGCCCTCGACTTCCCGGAGCTGGTCATCGTCGGCGGGCACGTCGGCTACCCCTGGACGGTGGAGATGATCGCGCTCGCGACGAAGTACCCGAACGTCTACATCGACACCTCGGCGTACAAGGCGACGCGGTACCCGCCCGAGCTCGTGAGCTACCTGCGGGGGCACGGGCGGCGGAAGGTGCTGTTCGGCAGCAACTTCCCGATGATCACGCCCAGCGAGTGCCTCGCGGGGCTCGACGCGCTCGGGCTGGACGACGAGGCCCGGACGCTGTTCCTCGGCGGGAACGCAACCCGCGTCTTCGGCCTCTGATCAGGGAGGTTCGATGGACTGCTTCGTGGCGTACACCCACCTGTCGACCGACGAGCTGGTGGCGGTGGTCTCGACGATCGAGGGCGCGGTGGTGGTCGCTCCGCGCGAGGACGCGGCGGCCCTGCGCAAGGCGTCGATCAGCGTCCAGGGGAGCTTCTCCGAGCACATTGCGCTGGGCGAGGCCGCTGCGGGCGTCCTCGCCGTCCCGGGCCGGTGCGTGGTGTTGGCGGCGCGCTCGGAGGAGGACTGGTCCGTGGGGGTCACGCCGGGACGCGACCCAGCCACCGGCGAGGTCGTCGCGAGCGGTCCCGCGCCGTCCGGGTGGACGCTGGAGTCACCACCAGCACCCCCTCCGCCCCCGCCACCTCCACTGCCGCCACCCGTCTACGTCGATCACGCCCGCGAACTGCGCAGCGCGCGGCGCGTGGGGTACGTCGGTGTCGCGATCGACGCTGTGAGCGTGTTGGGGTGGCTCCCGCTGCTGATCGTCGCACCACGGATCCCGAACGACAACGGGTGGCCGGCGGGGACGGCGGGTAGCGGAATGCTGATCGGCTGGGTGGTCGGAACGACCATGGTCCTCGGTGGATCGCTGGGTGCCGTCGATCACGCCCGAGCCCAAGGCTTCCCGGTGTCCCGCACGCCGACCCTCGTCGGGTTCGGGGCCTTCGCGGCGGCGCCGGTCGTCAGTTTTCCGATGATGCTGTCGTCCGAGCGCGGCGTCGGTGTCACCGGAGGTGCCCTCGGCCTGGGGCTGGAGCTCGGCGCCTTCGGGGTCGGCCTCAGCCAGCTGGCAACGGTGGGGCCTCGCGCATCGGCTGGTCTGTCCGTCACCGTCCTACCGACACCGGACGGGCTACGGATCGCCGGCCGCTTCTAGCGAGCGTGCCTTCAGCGCGAGGCAGGCGCTCTCGGCGGCGTCGAACACCTGGGCCGATCCGGTGTCGTCGCTCTTGACCGAGCACTGGACCATCCACGCCCAGCCCTCGCCGGCGCGGAACACGTCGATCTCCGAGGTCCACGGGCCCTCGCCCCAGCGGTACCGCCAGCGGCCCGCGTAGGCGCCGTCGCCCGCGGCTCGCGCCGAGACCAGCTCACTCGTGGTGGCCTCGGTCTGGAACGACCCGACCTGGCTCTTCACCCAGTCCGCCGCGCCCTCCTCGAAGGGGTCGAACGCGGTCGCCAGCGACAGGGACAGCACGGTGACGCCGTCGGGCGCGGTCCACTGCGGCGAGCCGAGCCCGTCCTTGCCCGCGGTCCAGCCCTGGGGCAGCGGCATCGTCACGGCCAGCGTGTGGTCGGGCTCGTCCTGGAAGTGGCTGGGCTCGACGATGTCGACGTCCGTCTCGGTGAAGGTCGTGTCCGCCAGCGACGGCCTCGGCGTGATCGCGTCGCACAGCTCGAAGGTCAGGTCGCCGGTGAGGTGGTCGCCGGGGCTGCTGGCGATCATGCCGCCCATCACGCCGTCCTCGCCCGCCTCGCTCGCCTTCAGCGCGAAGCGGACGGTCCCCTTGTCACCGACGGCGGTGGGCAGCGCCTCGAGGGTCGCGCTGCCGGTCAGCGAGCCGAGGCCCTTCTTCCCCATGATCAGCCACTGGGCGGCGCCCGCACCCGCGCTCGTGTCGGTGAACGTCGCCACCACGACCACCTTGGGCTTCTTGGCCTTCCCGCCCGCCTGGAGCGCGTGCGCCAGGTCGCAGGTGAGGCTGTCGCCCGTGATCAGCACGGACAGGGCGCTGGGGTGCGCCGGGTCGGTCATGCCCAGCGCCGAGCGCGCCTCGAACGGGGCACCGAACAGCTGTGCGTCGATGGCGGTGTCGGCAGCGAGGGCGGCGGGAGGAAGCCAGAGCATGCTGTCTCCTGGGTGGACGCGACCCGGCCATCCTATCGGAGCCGATCCGCTTGGCTAGACTCGCGCCTCCCAACCCTCGGGAGTCGTCATGCACAGAGTGACCGTTGGTCTGGCCCTCCTGACCCTGGCCTCCGTGGCCTGCGGTCCGCACTATCGCCCATTCACACAGGCCGACCTGCTCCACGGTGGCAGCGTCGGTGGGTACGACCTGTCCGGGCCGCCACCCTCAGACGAAGCCCTGGCGCGGAGGGTGAGTGGCGGGCGCGAGACAGGGTTCCTCGAGCTGGACCGGGTCGGGGACGACTGGGTGCGGGCGGCTGGCTCGGGGGGAGAGCTCGAGGTGTTCTACGACCACGAGGGACGGCCGGTCGCCGTCCTGGGCGTGCCCCGAGACGCCGACGGATACGCGGTGGACCTCGAGGGTCAGCCCGGTACGCCGAGTCCCGTGCGTCTGGTGGGGCGTGGCGCGGGGTGGGGGGATCTGTACGCGACGGACCAGAGGGAGGTGTACCTGGGGATCGTCGACGGGAGCGCTCGCTACCTCATGCGCGTGATGGACGAGGAGGTCTTCACCAACCGATGGCTCGGTCCGGTCCTCCGCATCGACGATCTGAACACCCGGGCGCGCCTGGCCATCGCGAGCGGCGATGCCGACGAGCAGGTCGCGATCCTCTCCACGCTCGACACCTTTCGGAGTCCGGACGTGGAAGCCCTGGCTGCCGAGGTGCGCCTCGCCCTCGGGAGCGAGGTGGCACAGGCCTTGGACCTCGCAGAAGGCGACACGCGCACCGTCCACGACCGGGCGAGAGGACTGGCGGAGGTGGCGAGCGCCCTGGCGCGTGCGGGAGGTTCGGCCGAGGACGCTCAGCGACTGGGCGCGTTGTGGGACGGGCTGGATGGCGCGCTGGCGGCGGAAGGAGAGGTGGCCGCACGCACGCTGCTCGACGAGCGGGGCTCGCTGAGATCGGCGTTGGGCCCTGGGGTATCGCCGGACGTGCTGGACCGGATCACCTCGATCGGTCGGCTGATCGAAGCCACCACGGGCTTCCGGGAGCGATGGGCGGCCGCGGACCTGGGTGGGCGGATGGAGCTCTATCGGGGGTTGCGGATGGCCGACGGCGACCCGGACACACGGGCCTATGTCCGAACCCTGGTCCTGGATGTGCACGAGGAGCTCCTCGGACAGCTGCTCGAGCGGGCCGCCATCGCAGAGGCGGAGGGTGCGTTGGCCACGGCCGCTGGCCTGGACCTCGTGGCGGCGGACCTCTTGGGGGAGCCCGTCGACGTCGCTCCCGTCACGCTCGATCGGACCCTCGCCGCCATCGACACCGCCACGCTCGCGTCGCCGCGCATGCGGGCCCGAGTCCGCCTCACCCGACTGGCGTTGCAGGCCTTCCCCCGGATCGGGTCGGGGGGCACACCCGAGGAGCTTCGGGCGTTGCGCCGTGCCTACGGGCGTCACGATCTGCCTGCCCCGTTCTGGGAGCTCACGGCGCTCCGCATCGATCCGGACGCCCTGAGCACCGAGGTCCCGCCCATCGGGCTGCGACGTGGGCCCGTCGAGGTGGTGTCTCCGGTCAACCCGGAGCTGATCTACGGCAGTCGAATGGTGGAGGGCCTCGTCGAGCGCCGCGTCCTCTCCGGCGATGTCGGGCACGCCGTGTGGCGACGCGACGTCGACGATCTCCAGCTCCAGCTCGGTCAGCTCGACCAGGCGCTCGTGCGCGCCAGCGCGGCGGCCGGCGTGCGGACCTCCGGAGGTGGGGGACCGGCGACGACGATGACCTACGAGGAGGAGGACGGCGACGTCGTGACCGAGTACCGGCCGGGCACGCCGAGCTACACCTGGCAGACCCAGCGCGCGCGGGCGGCGTCCGTCGAGGCGACCACACTCCAGCGGGAGCGCGATCGGGTCGTGTCCCACCTGAACGATCTGGCCGCCGCCGAGCCCGAGGTGTCCGTCACGATGGTCCAGGAGCCGGGCATGGTGGAGACGGGGCTGGTCACGCAGGTGTGGTGGGGCACCGTCCAGCGTCCCACCACCCTGACCGGTCCGGGCGGTTCCACGAACGTGCCGCAGCTGGCCGATCTCCACACCCTCCCCGAGCTCCGCTACGAGCGGATCGGTCCGACCCTTGGACCACCTCGGTCTGATCACCACGTCGACGCCGACCGTGCCGTGGCCGATGCGGGCCGCGTGTTGGACCAGCGACTCGAGGACGACCTGGCGATTCCCCTCACGGTGCAGCTGGCGGCTGCGGCGCAGCGCTGGGCCGAGGCGCAGGGCGCCGACCAGGTGGAAGGAGACTGGGTCGGGTTCTTCTTCCTCCCGGCCAGCCTTCGCGAGCGCAGTCCGTGGCCGGCCACCCCCGGGCTCGACGTACCGCCTCCGCCGTCCCGAATCCTCCCGGCTTCGATCCGACCGCCGCCACCTCCGCCACCACGCCCGTCCAGCGCGACCCTGACGTTCAAGCCCGTCCCGCCGGACCCCGATCGCGACGATCCGGGTCGAGCCTGGGATGGCCCTGCGCGCCGTGTTCGTGTGCAGGGGGAGCGCCTGGTGGCGGTCGATCCCCGCACCGACACGGTGCTCGAGACCCTGCACGCCGCTCCCACGAGGTTCCTGGTGAGCCCCGACGGCCGACGTGTCGTCTGGTGGACCGAGGATGGTGTCACCGCCCGAGGACCTACGGGCGATGCGGCTCCGATTCGAGGAGGGGACCTCGACCGCGTCCTCGACCTCGCATTCGCCGCGGGCAGCGACCACCTGGTGGTGTCGACACGATTCGACGGCGTCGCCGTCGTCGACCTCGTGGCGGGGCGCGTGCGGCACCGCATCGACCCGCGCGTCGGCATCGGCCTGGGGAATGACGAGGATGGCCCTGAGCTGGCTTCCATCTCGATCTCGCCCGACGGGCGACGTGTGGCGCTGCTGGACGCGCAGGGCGTCCTACAGGTCTGGGAGCTGCTCGACGACGGCACCGCGAAGTGCGTGCGAGTGGAGCGTCTCGTCCGGTTCGAATCCAACATCTACGATCGCCGTGCCTACCCGGCCGTACCGCTCGCCAGTTCGGTGTCCTTCGACGCCACCGGGAACTGGGTGTTGTTCACGGGACACCACTCCACCCGGGTCCAGGAATCCGAAGGCGTCCGCACGGACATCCCCGCTGAGGTCTTCGAGACCTGGATTCCGATGGATGGGGGTCGTCCGCATGGGTTCAGGTGGGATTCGTGACAGTCGGGGGTTCGTAACGTAGGGTTGGCGCATGACCGAGCTCCCCGACCCGCCCGAGGACGCCGGACGCACCGTGGTCCGTGGCATCGCGGGCCTGTTCCTGCTCCTGTTCCTGCTGGGGAGCGTCGCCTGCTGCGGCAGCGGCGGCGGCTACGCGCTCACCTCGGCGCTCGGGTACGCGTCGCTCGCTTCGGTGGTCGTGTTGCCGCTGACGTTCGGGGCGGTCGGCGCGGTGTGGTTGGGCGTCGAGTCCGTGTGGACCACGCTGCGCGGAGAGACGCGCCGCTACCGGGCGGCCTGGCTGCTGCCGCTGGTCGGGACGCCGGTGGCGGCGGTCCTCGGCGCGCTGCTCGCCCTGACCACCGACGGGCGGCTGCCCTGGCTCCCGGCCGGCCTCGGCTTCGGGATCGGCGCGTTCGTGCTGTTCCTGCCGTGGGCCGTGGTGGGCACGCTCGGCTGGATCGGCGGCAAGCACAGGGATCGCGCCTACCGCTGGTAGACTGGGTCAGGGGCTCCATGAATCGAAGGTCGTTCCTGGCGATCGGCGGAACCACGGTCGTTTGCGGCCTGTTCCTCCCAGACCGCGGGCTGGTCGCCGTGCCCCGCGACATGGTGCTGAAGCTCGGCGGCGCCTGCTCCTTCTGCCACCGGCCGGGGAGCGCGACGACGGCGCTGGCGGGGCTCGCCGGGCGCTCCGTCCGGATCTGCACCCAGTGCGTGACGCTGTGTCTGGAGATCTGCTCCGAGCCGCCGCGTGTTCCCGATCCGAAGGCGGCCCCACGCCAGGCCGCGATGCAGCGCGCCTGGCCCGCGGCGCGGCAAGAGGCCGAAACGGGCGCGCCGGGCTGGGAGGCGCGCGCACGGGAGGCGCTGGAGATGGTCGAGCTGGGTCCGGAGGAGGTGGACCGGCTGATCGCGAGGCTGTCGGCTCCCCCCGCGCCACTCCCCGTCCCCGTGGCGCCCCTGGCCTGCTCGTTCTGCGACAAGACCCAGCGGCAGGTCCGGAACCTGATCGCCGGGCCCGAGGTCTACGTGTGCGACGAGTGCACGACGGACGCCGGAACCCTGCTCGTCTGGAGCGGGCTGCGGGTCTGACCCTCCCTCGCCAGGGGTCGCCTCACGAGCGGACGCAGCGGGCGTAGTAGCTGTTGCCCACGCCGTACGAGTAGACGTGGCCGTCCACGAAGGACACGAACCAGGCGGAGCCCGCGTCGTCGGACACCTCGAGCGAGGACCAGTACGCCTCACAGGTGTTCGGCAGCTCGGCCGGGCCGTAGCAGCCGTCCGTCGGGCCGGCGTCGGCGGCGCACGCGTAGCAGCTCGCCGCGCGACAGCTCAGGTCGTCGCAGGTGTCGCTCGCGGGGCACTCGCCGTCGGTGACGGTGCCCTCGCACCCGCGGATCAGCGTGCGCAGCTCCGTGAGCGACGGCAGGTGCCACCCGCCGCCGGCCAGCGTGAGCTCCTCGCAGTAGGTCACGGCCTCGGCCCAGCGCAGGCCGTCGGCGGAGCCGTCGACCTCCCACACCAGGCCGTCGGACGCGGTGGCGGTCCCGTCGCCGTTGTCGACCAGACCGGTCCCGGACGTGTCGGTGTCGGTCGTGGGCGTGGTGTCGGTCGTGGTGCCGGAGCAGGCGACGAGGAGCAGCAACAAGGACAGGGCGCGCATGTCTACCTCCTGTCAGGAGGTAGACATCCGGTCGGTGCCGGGCCTGCCGCACGCGGTTGCAGCCGAGACGATCAGCGCGCGAGGCGGGCCGCCACGGCGTCGATCACCCGTCGGCGCAGCCAGCGGTGGCCCGGGTCGGCGTCCACCCGCTCGGTCCACTGCGCGGCCACCGGAACCGCCGGCATCGGCACGGGCGGATCGCGCACCACGAGGCCCAGGGTGGGCGCGAGCAGCTCGAGCAGCTCCTTCGGCCCCGTGAACAGCAGGTCCGTCCGCGCGACCACGTGCGGCGCGAGCAGGAAGGTCGGCGCCACCAGCCCCACGCGCCTGTGGAGGCCGGCACCCTCCAGCGCCTGCTCCACCAGGCTCGGACCCGGCGTGTTCGTGCGGATCGTGACGTGCGGGAAGGACGCGTAGGTCGCTGGCGTCCAGGGCAGGTCGAGGGCGGGGTGGCCCGCGCGCAGGGCGACGGCCTGGTGGACCTGCCCCAGCCGACGCGCGATGACCCCCGGCGCCTCCGACGGCATCACGCCGATCGCGAGGTCCACCTCCGGAGGCACGCCGGAGAGCTGGCCCACCCGCAGCTCGACCGTGACCCGCGGCGCGTCTGAGACGGCCTCGAGCAGGTCGGGGACCAGCGGCGCGAGCACGTCGGGTGCGGCGACCACGAAGGTCCGCTCGCTCGTCGCCGGGTCGAACGCGCTCACGTCGACCAGCACCCGCCGCAGCTCGCGGAGCAGCCCCTCCAGCGCGGGCGCGAGCGCCTCCGCCCGCGGCGTGGGGACGAGCCCCCGACCCTCCCGCACGAGCAACGGGTCCCCGAGCACGTCCCGCAACCGGCCGAGCGCGTGGCTGACGGCGGGCTGGGAGCGCCCGAGGCGGTGGGCCGCGGCGGTGACGCTGCGCTCGCGGAGCAGGGCGTCCAGCGTCCGCAGGAGGTTCAGGTCCAGGTCGGCGAGCGGATCCATACGTATCCATATCGTGCATCTGTTCATGCTGAACATGCATTGGGTGAACAGGACGGGACGGGTGACCCTCCAGACATCGGAGGTCGGCCATGAAGGTGTTCGTCACGGGAGGTTCGGGGTTCGTCGGGGGTCACGCGATCGAGGCGCTCGCCGCCGCGGGGCACGAGGTCCTGGCGATGGCGCGGTCCGAGCGGTCCGCCGAGGTCGTGCGCGGGCTCGGGGCGGCCCCCGTGCGCTGCGATCTGGACACGGTCGCAGCGGAGCACCTCTCGGGCTGCGACGCGGTCGTGCACGCGGCCGCCTACGTCGAGGAGACGGGTTCCTGGGACGACTACTGGCGGGCCAACGTCGAGGGGACGCAGCGGGTGGTCGACGCTGCGCGGGCCGCCGGCGTGCGCCGCTTCGTGCTCGTGTCCACCAACGCCACCGTGTTCGACAGCAGCGATCAGCTCGACGTCGACGAGGCCTGGCTCTACCCGGCGTCGCCGCCCTTCGCCTACGCCGCGACCAAGGCCGAGGCGGAGCGTCGCGTGCTCGCCGCGGACGGGGAGGGGATGACGACGGTGGCGCTGCGCCCCTGCTTCGTCTGGGGGCCGCGGGACAACACCGTGCTGCCCGCGCTCCGGCGGATGGCGGGCGACGGCTCGTTCGTGTGGATCGACGGCGGCCGCGCCCGTGTCTCGACGACGCACGTGGCCAACCTGGTGCACGCGATCGAGCTCTCGCTGACGCAGGGCCGCGGCGGCCAGGCGTACTTCGTGGCCGACGAGGACCAGGTCACCCTGCGCCAGTTCGTCGGCGGACTCGCGACCGCCACCGGGCTCACCCTCCCCGATCGCTCGGTCCCCGCGGCGCTCGCCCGTCCCGCCGCCCGTGCGCTCGACCTCGTCTTCCGCACGTTCCGTCTGGGCGCCTCGCCGGTGCCGGTGATGACGGTCGACGTGATGTCGAGCGCGATGACGGTGCGCACGGAGAAGGCCCGCGCCGAGCTCGGGTGGACGCCGGTGGTCGACCGGGAGCGGGGCCTGGCGACGCTCACCCTCGCTTGAAGCGGCGCTTGCGGACCGCGAACGCGAGTCCCTGGCCGTTGAGCTCGGCGTCGAGCGCTACGAGCTTCCGCGCCACGGGGTCGTCGCCGAAGCCGTGGGAGGCGAGCTCGGCGTCCAGCACCTCCGCGCACAGCCGGCCGAAGAACGCGTCGAGCGCGTCCCCGTCGATGCCTTCGCGGTCCGCCCGGTCGACGGCCTCGCCCAGGACGCGCAGCTGGCGGCGCAGGGCGTCGGCGATGCCGGCCACGTCGCGCTGCTCGGCCATGTGCGTGGGGAACACGCGGGCCGTACCCAGCGCGGCGATGCGGTCCACCGACGCCAGCGCCGCGTCCGCGTCGAAGTCGGTGGGCGTGGTGGACGGGAAGGCGAGCGTGCCGTTGCGCTGGAGGTACGGGTAGACGATGCCGAAGGCGTCGCCGGTGAACACCGCGTCCCCGAGCGGGTCGTGGACCACGAGGTGGTGGTTCGCGTGCCCGCGGGTGTGGAGGAAGCGCAGCGGCCGGTCCGCCAGCCGGACCTCCTCGCCGTCCGCCATCGAGCGCACGCGCTCCGCCGGGATCGGGACGAGCTCGCCGTACAGCTCCGCGAAGCGCGCCTCGCCGTAGACCTCGGTGGCGCCGGCGCGGATGCGCGACGGGTCGATCAGGTGGGGCGCCGCCTTGGGGTGCGTCATCACCACGGCGTTCGGGAGGTGGCGCACGAGCTCACCCGCGCCGCCCGCGTGGTCGAGGTGGGCGTGGGTCACCAGCACGAGGTCGACCTGCTCGGGCGTCAGGCCCGTCTCCGCCAGGGCCCCCAGCAGGCGGGGCACGGCCCGGACGGTGTTGGTCTCCACGAACGCGGCGCGACCGCCGTCCTCGATGAGGTAGCAGGCGGCCACCCCGTGCTCGCCGGTGTACTCGGTGTCGATGGTCACGACGGGGGCGGTCACGTCTCCTCCAGGGCCTCGAGCCAGTCCGACAGGCGCCCGGCCCGGTCGAGGTCCACGAGCACCAGGCGCTCCTGCACCACGCCGAGGATCCACCGGTTCGTGCGGTCGCCGAAGGTGCCCTCGGCCACCAGGTGCTCGACCCGCGCCATGGAGCGGTCGGCCTCGTCCTCGGCGCCGCGCGCCACCTGGCACAGCGCCAGCGCGGCCCACGCACCGAGCGCACGCCGCTCCCAGCCGGCGCCCTCGAGCTCCCGGACGAGCCGATCGAGCACCTCCTCGGCCTCGTCGTACCGCTCCATGAGCATGTCGTTGATGGCGCGCGTCGCGTCCATCAGCCATCGCGGGGCGCCCGTGACCCCCAGCGCGTCGGCCTGCTCGCGCTGCCGCTGGAAGCCGACGCGGGCTTCCTCGAATCGGCCGGACTCCATCGAGACCTCGGCGCGCATCCCGCGGGCCATCATGGCCTGCCAGGCGCGCCCCGCGGCATCGAAGGCCAGGGCCGCGCGCTCCGCCGCCGCGTCGGCCAGGGCGAGGTTCCCGCTGGCGAGCTCGATGTCGGCCCGCGCCCAGTCCAGCCAGGCGAACCACTCGGCGGGGCCCTGTGCGGCCTTCCAGACCTGTTCCGCGTGGTCGAGGTGCGTCCGCGCCTCGTCGTACCGGCCGGCCCCCGCGGCCACGAGCGCCAGGCTCTGGTGGCAGTCGCCCACCTGCTCGTGGTCGCCGGCGCGCTCGAGCAGCGGCAGCGCGTCCCGCAGGTCTCGCTCGCTCGCCGCCCGATCGCCGAGCAGGGTGCGCACGCCGCCGCGAAGGCGCAGCGCCGTCCCGGCGGCACGTGGATCGTCGGTGGCGAGCGCGAGCACCCGTCCGCAGGTCGCCTCGGCCGCCGCGAACGCTCCGAGCTCCACCTCGACCCGGGCCTTCAGGTCGAGCACGGCCAGGAGCTGGTCGCCCGCCGCCTGCTCGGCGATCGCGACGGCGCGTGCGGCAGCGCGGAAGTCCCCCAGCCGGCGCAGCGCCTGGGCGGAGGTCAACGCGATGTCGCGGGCGCCGTCGATCTCCCCGGACTCCAGCAGGTGGCGCGCGCGGCGGATGCCCACCAACGGGTGAGCCTGGTCGGGCAGCAACGCCTCGGCGCAGGCGCGGTGCGTGCTCTGCCAGCGGCCCCCTTCGCGGCAGCGCCGATCCAGGGCTTCGCGGAGGAGCTGGTGGGCGACCCGGAAGGAGTTCGTGTCGTCGATCAACAGGCCGCGACGGGCGACCTCCTCCTGCCCGCGCATGTCGAAGCCCGCGATCCGACAGGCTCGCTGCCACTCGTCGTGCGAGACCAGGCCACCCAGGGCCGCTGCCACCTCGAGGGTCTCCGCGGCGCCCGAGGGGAGATCGCCCAGGCGGTCCATCCACAAGCGATGCAGATCGTCGGGCAGGTCCGCCCGCGCACCGGGGACGAGCGTCAGGCCGCCCCCCCGGGCGTCGAGGACGCCGCGCCGGACCCAGTCGCCGACGAGCTGGACCGCGAACAGGGGCATCCCGCCGGCGCGCTCGGTCACCCGGTCCGCCAGGTCCTCGTCCAGGCCCAGCATGGCCCCGAGCAGCGTGCGCGTGTCCTCCTCGGTCAGGGGGCCCACGTCGAGCGTGCGCGCGGGGACGGCGTCGAGCCCGGGCACCCCGTCCTCCCCGGACGTCGCCACCACGAGGATGGGGAGATCCGAGGCCACGATCTCGGCGATCAGGGACACCGCCTCGGGTGCGTGGTCCAGGTCGTCGAGCCACCACACGACGGGCCGGCGGCTCGCGGCCTGGCGGAGCACGACCCGCACGAGCTGGTCGCGCTCCTCGGGTCGGAGAGGTTCCCCCGCGATCCACTCCGACAGGCGGAGGCGGTCGTCGGGGCTTGCGTCCGGCAGCCGTCGCCGGATCTGATCCTCGATCTCCATCCGCGGGAGGCCCGTCGTGGGCAGCCACCGGGCGATCATGGGCGCGAACCCGTGGCTGCCGCCGCCAGCGGGGCCGTGGGTGGCGACGAGGACGTCGGCGGCGCCGCTCGCGTGCGCGAGGGTGACGAGCTCGTCCGCGAGGCGGGACTTCCCGATGCCGGAGGGGCCGCGCAGCCACACGAGCGCCGCGCCCTCGCCGTCCGTGACCCGCCGCAGGGCGTCCCAGATCACGTCGCGCTCGTGCTCCCGGTCGACCAGGGGGAGCGCGCGCAGCCCGAACAGCCCGAGGCCCGCGCCCGTCAGGTGCCGGTGATCGGCCGCGGTCGCCGGCCAGCGCGGTGGCAGCGGCGGGACGGCGAGGTGGCGCGCAGGCACCGGCGGTGGTGCCGGGGGCGGCTCCTCGATGGACATCGAGTCGGTCTGCCAGGTGTCCGAGGTGGTGGGCTGGGCCAGCGGCGCCAGCGAGATCTTCGGCGCGGCGCCGCGCTCGGACAGCCCGCGCAGCGCGTGCGCGGCGTCGGCGGCGCGTTCGAAGCGCTGCCCGGGGAACTTGGCGAGCATCACCTCGGTCCAGTCCGACAGGCCCGGGGGCCAGCCGTTGGGCAGCGGGAGCTTCCCCGGGTGGTCCAGCATGTGGGCGCGCGGGAGCGCCGAGACGGGGAGGTGGAACGGCGGGCGGCCCGCGGCGAGCCACCAGGTGAGGCAGCCGACGCTGTACAGGTCCGTCGCGGGGACCGGCGGGTGCCCCATGTGGAACCGCTCGGGCGCCATGAACAGCGGCGTGCCGGCCCCGCTGCTGCTGTCGTGCGTGTCGTCGTCGGGACGGCTCGCGATCCCGAAGTCCGCGAGCCGCACCCTGCCGGTCGCGTCCACCAGCACGTTCTGCGGCTTGATGTCGAGGTGGATGACGCCGCGCGCGTGCGCGTGGGCGAGGGCGTCGAGCAGCTCGAGCAGGATGCGGCGCGTCTCGGCCCACGTGCGCCGGCCGGGCTCGGCGCGGAGCCAGGTCGACAGCGTGTCGTCCACCCAGGACATCGCGAGCCACGGGCTGCCCGCGTCCAGGCCGGGGAGCCCGGGCGGGACGATCCCCGAGTCGTACACGTCGACGATCCCCGGGTGCCTCAACCCCGCGATCGTGTGGATCTCGCGCTCGAAGGCCTGCTGCCAGCGCGGGGTCTTCGCGTGGTCCGAGACGAGCACCTTGACCGCGGCGTCCACGCCCGACCGGTGTCGCGCACGCCAGACGGACCCCGAGCCTCCCCGTCCGATCGGCTCCTGCAGCTCGAATCCGGTCAGCCTCAGCGTCGTCACGCGCCCATCGTGCCACATCCCGCCGCGACACGGGCGTCACGGATCGGGGACGAGATGGCGGTGGCGGAAGATGTGATCAAGGTAGAACCTGCGTGAATTGCTTGGCACGCATGTCGCATTGTATTCCTGCGTCGACGGTCGATGTCCGTGCCCCTGAAACGGCCGTCGCAAGCAGGGGGCGGTGGGGATGGGCCTCACCGCTCCCTGTTCTACTCAGGGGGAGGCCAACGCCTCTTCGACGGCGGCCACCACCTCGTCGGCCAGCGGCTCGACCCGCGGCGAGAAGCGTCGCGCGACCGTGCCGTCCCGTCCGACGAGGAACTTCTCGAAGTTCCAGGTGATGTCGCCGCCTCCGCCCGCCTCGCTGCCGATCAGCCAGCGATACAGCGCGCTGCGGCCCGCTCCGTTGACCTCCTGCTTGGCGAGGAGCGGGAAGGTCACCCCGTAGGTGAGCGAGCAGAAGGACGCGATCTGTTCCGGGGTGCCGGGCTCCTGCCCCAGGAACTGGTTGCACGGCGCGCCGACGATGGTGAACCCTCGGTCGGCGTAGCGGTCGAAGAGGGCCTGCAGGCCCTGGTACTGCGGCGTCAACCCGCACTTGCTCGCGACGTTGACGAACAGCACGACGCGGCCTTTCCACACCGACGGGTCGAGCGGTCGGCCATCGAGCTCCACGAGCTCGATCTCGTCCAGGCTCGCCGGCCCGCCCTCCGGCGGCTTGCCGTACGCCAGGCGCTGCGCCATCCCCACAGTCGCCTCGATCGCCTTCTTCACGCGGACCTCCCTCGCGGCGTGATATCCCGCGGACTGGCGGAGGGATGGGTGCTCGGGTGGTGGTTGGCGCTGTACGCGTGCGGAGGAGACGGCGACGGGCCGACCGATGCGGACGCCGACGCCGACGCGGACACCGACGCGGACAGCGACAGCGACACCGACGCGGACAGCGACGCCGACGTGGACGCCCAGGCCTACCTGCGCATGGCGAACGTGGCACCGGAGATCGGACCGCTCGATGTCTACGTGAACGACCGGCCGACGCGGGTCGCCGGGCCGGTGGCGGTGGCGGCCGGGACGACCTTCTACAAGGTGACTCCCGGGGTCCGGGAGGTCCGGGTGGTGGGGGCGGGTGACCCCCCCTCCCTCGTCGTGGCCTCCTTCGAGCAGGATCTCGCGCCTCGCCAGCGGTACAGCGCGGTCGCCTGGGGTCCGGCGGCGACGGCCCACCTCGACCTCGTCCACGAGGACGCGACCGGGCTCGACGCCAGCCACGTGCGGTACACGCTGTTCGTCGCCGATCCGCGACTGTCCGCGGTGACGCTCGTGGACACCACCTCGTCCACGGTGCTGGCGACCGGCACCTACGGAACCCGCGTAGTGGCCGGGGACCTCGAGGTCGGCGCCCGCTCGCTCGGGCTCGATCTGGACGACGACGGAGGCGTGGACTGCTCGTTCGTGGTGTCGAACGCGGGCGGCAACGTGGTGGTCTCGCTCTACGTCCTGTCCCGCGACGGCGAGGTCTACCTCCTGGCGCACAACCCGCAGGGCGTGCTCGCGCCCACGGCTGGCGTGGAGGCGTCGTGTCCGCTGCCCGGCGGCCACACCGGCGACACCGGTCCGGGATAGCAGGGCGTCCATGGACGCCGAGACCTCCGTCTTCCGACCGGTGCCTCGAACCGGCGTGATCTACGTCATGACCCGTGCCGCCGAGCTCGGGTTCCACTACGGCCACCCCGACTGGGCCAACCTCGGCCAGGGAGCGCCCGAGACGGGCCCGCTGCCCGGCAGCCTGCCGCGGATCGAGCGGATCGAGCTCGACGCCCGCACCGACGAGTACGGACCGGTCGGCGGCATCCGCGAGCTGCGCGAGGCCGTCGCCCACCTGTACAACACCCGCTTCCGCAAGGGGATGGCGAGCCAGTACACGGCGGACAACGTCGCGATCTCGCCGGGTGGTCGCGCGGGGCTGACCCGGATCGCGGCAGCGCTCGGGCCGGTGAACCTCGGGCACCTCCTGCCGGACTACACCGCGTACGAGGAGCTCCTCGACATCTTCAAGGCCTTCGTCCCGCTGCCGGTCGTGACCGAGCAGCAGGAAGGCTTCGCCCTCACCACCGACCAGCTGCGCAAGGAGATCGTGGGCCGCGGGCTCGGCGCGCTCCTCCTGTCGAACCCGTGCAACCCGACGGGCCACGTGGTGCGCGGCGGCGCGCTGCGGGCGTGGGTGGAGCTGTGCCGCAAGCACGGCGTGGCGCTGATCCTCGACGAGTTCTACGCGCACTACCTGTACGGCGAGGTGCTCCGCGCCGACGGACCCGCGCTCTCCGCCGCCCGGTACGTCGAGGACGTCGACCACGACCCGGTCGTCATCGTCGACGGGCTGACCAAGAACTGGCGGTACCCGGGCTGGCGGCTGTCGTGGACCGTGGGTCCGAAGTGGCTCATCGAGCGGCTCGCATCCGCGGGGTCCTTCCTCGACGGCGGCCCGGCGCACCCGCTGCAGCGCGCCGCGGTCCCGCTGCTCGATCCGGCGCGGGCGGACACCGAGGCGCGCGCCATCCAACAGGCGTTCTCCGCGAAGCGCGATCTCGTGGTCGAGCGCCTGCGGTCGATGGGCATGGGCGTGGACGTGGTGCCCAACGGCGCCTTCTACGTGTTCGCCTCGCTCGACGACCTCCCCGAGCCGCTGCGCGACGGCATGGCCTTCTTCGAGGCCGCGCTCCGGCGCAACGTCGTCGTCGTCCCCGGCGAGTTCTTCGACATCAACCCGGGGAAGCGCCGGTCCCACATCCCGTCGCGCCTCAAGAGCCACGTCCGCATCAGCTTCGGCCCGTCCATCGACGCCGTCCAGCTCGGGCTCGATCGCCTCGACGAGCTCATCCGCACCACCTGAACCGCCCCGGAGGTCCCGTGATCTCGCTGCTCGCCCTCGCCGCCTCCGCGCAGCCCCCCGAGTGCCCGTTCGGCGTCAACGCCCACCAGGCCAGCGACGCCGCGCTCGACGAGGCCGCCGCCGCGGGGATCGGGTGGATCCGGTTGGACTTCAACTGGTTCCAGATCGAGCCCGTCGAGGACCTGATGGACTGGACGGAGACCGATCGGCTGGTGGCCAGCGCCGAGGCCCGGGGGCTCCACATCTACGCGACCGTCGGGTACTCCCCGAGCTGGGCGGCCTCCACCGCCTGCGACGACGGCTCGATCCGGCCGGAGGACCACTGCCTCACCCGCGTCCCGCTCGACGACGCCGAGTGGGAGGAGCTGCTCCGGCTGCTGATGGAGCGGTACGGCGACCGCGTGAAGCACTGGGGCCTGTGGAACGAGCCCAACCTCGCGCAGTTCTTCGCCGGTACGCGCCAGGACTGGGTGGACCACATCCTCGTGCCGGGCTCGACCGCGGTCCACACCTACTGCCCCGACTGCCAGGTGGTGGGGCCCGACCTCGCCAACCTCCGCGAGGCCCACTGGGACGCGAACGAGGGCGTGTGCGTGGTCGGGGAGTGCACGTTCAACGGCTGGGACTACAGCCTCGGGCGCATCCTGCAGGACGCAGGGCAGTACATCGACATCGTCAGCCACCACAAGTACGCCGACCCCGCGCAGGACTGGTGGCTCGAGACGCTGTACGGCGAGTCGCTGCTGGGCCAGCAGTACATCCACGGCCTGCGCGAGCTGACCGATCAGTACGCGCCCGGCAAGCCGGTGTGGATCACGGAGCTCGGTTGGCAGACGCAGCCCGGCGGGACGTACACCGAGAGCTACGCCGCCACCCAGCTCACCGCGCTCTACGCGGTGCTCCCGCAGATCCAGACGGGCACGATGCCGGCCTCGCCGACGCCCTGGCCCGAGATGCAGAAGCTGTTCTGGTACGACCTGCACGACGACCCCTCCGGGCCCTCGTGGGGGCTGCTGGACGCCACGCTCGCCGCGAAGGAGCCGTACGACGCCTACGAGCAGGTGATCACCGACCTCGGCGGCTGCGAGGCCTTCGCCCCCGGCGGGACCACGACGACCCCCGAGCACACGGGCGAGACCACGGAGCCGACGGACGGGACGACCACCGCCCCGACGGGGGACACGGGCACGCCCGACACGGATCCGCCGATCGTCGAGGAGGATCCCAAGGGTTGCGGGTGTGACACGCGCGGCGGGCCCGGTTCGGTGGGCGCGCTGCTCCTGCTCGGCCTGGTCGCGCGGCGGCGCTGGCGCGGAACGTGCACATCCACTTCCGCGGGGGCGTGATGCGGACGACGACGCGAGTGGCGATGCTGGGGTTCCTGGTCGGGTGCGGGGCCGGGAAGTCGATCGAGGAGCGCCAGGACGAGTGGCTCGAGCGCATGGACGCGATCGACGCCGAAGCGGTGGCGTTGCGCGACGAGGTCGTCCAGGGCGACATCTCCTCGGTCAAGGCGCACGCGCGCAAGCTGAAGGGGCTGCTCCCGACGGAGGGCCGCCCGGAGGTCGTCGACACCGCGCTCGCGCACCTCGAGGAAGCGCAGACCGTGGGGGATGCCGCCAAGGCGGTGGGCGAGCTGACCCAGGGGTGCCGCGCCTGCCACGCTCAGAACCACGCGTCGCTGGCGATGCGCGACACCGTCGTGCCCAAGCCGACGTCGGGTGCGGTCGCGGCCGAGATGGAGCGGCACCGGGCGCTGGTGGACGGCATGTGGTTCACGATGATCGGCGGCCCGCCCGAGGCGCTGCAGGACGCCGTGAACGTGCTCGACCAGGGGCACCTGACGGCGGGTACGGAGGTGCGGCGTCGGCTCGCGCCGGATCTCGTGCTGGGCCCGCCCGCCGAGGCGATCGATCGGCGCGTGCACGACCAGGCGCACGCGATCCGGGACGCCACCTGGGACAACCGGCCCCCGCTCTATGCGGACCTGCTCACCACCTGTGCGAGTTGCCACGAGCTCGCGAAGACGCGCGGCGCGCTGGCGGGGGCGCCTCCGGTGGATCCGGTGGCGATGAACGACCACTTCGTCGACATCGTCACGCTGGAGCTCGCGGTGGTGGGCGGTGAGCTCGAGTCGGGCCACGCCGCTGCCCGCGAGCTCATGAAGCCTCCCGCGGGGCTCGCCGACGCCTGGAAGCCGTCGATGGGCGCGATGACCTCCGCCGCGAAGGCGGCCTCCGAGGCGAAGGATCTCGACGCGCTGGGGCAGGCCACGGCGCAGGTGCTGGTCGCGTGCGGTCGGTGCCACCAGGCGACCGGCGGGGGCCCGAAGGAGGCCGTGGAGCCGCCGCCTGGGCCGACCGCGCCCGAGATGGCCAAGCACCTGTACGCCGCCTACTGGATGGGCCACGGCCTGCTCGCGACCAGCGACGAGGCCTGGACGCGGGGGGCCGAGGTGCTCGCCGACGCGCCGCTGGCCGCTCCGGGCGGGGAGGGGGTCGAGGACGAGGCCCGGGTGCACGCGCTCGCCAAGCGCGCCCTGCCGCTGACGGATCCGACCGAGCGCGCCGAGGCCTTCGGTCAGCTCCTGGCGTCCTGCTCACCCTGCCACGTGGCGCTGCTCAACGACCCGTGAGCACGGGGCTGCAGTCGAGGTGCACGGTCCACGAGCCGGGGTCGAAGGCCCGGACGGACACGAAGATCCGCTGCCCCGCGTAGTCGTCGAGGTCGGGCCACGAGAACGGGTCCAGCGGCACGGCCTCGAGCGCGTCCTTGCCCACGTACGACACGTAGGTCGCGTTCCCCGGATCGAACATCTCGCCCCGGGTCACGCCGGGATCCGCCACGTCCACGCGCAGCTCGCCGTCGTCGCTGTACACCTCGACGCCGTAGGTGTGCTGCCGGTCGTCGACGATGCAGAAGATCTCGGTCGAGCCGTCCCCGTTGCCGTCCTGGGCGTAGTTGTACGTGAAGTGCCCGTCGACCGACTCGTTGCAGTCGAGCTGGACCGCGCGGCCGCAGGCGGCCGTGTTGCCCACGAAGAGCGGGTAGGTGGCCTCGCCCGTCTGGCCGTACCGGTCCTGCACGTGCAGCGTCACGCTGTGGGTGCCGGTCGAGCCCGTCGCGCCCACGATCGCGCCGTCGGCGCGCATCGACAGCCCGGCCGGCAGGCCCTCCGCGGTCCAGCTGTACGGTTCGGAACCGCCCACCGCCTCGAGGGGGTGCTCCACCTCGACCAGCGGCTGGATCACGGGCAGCGCTGCCATGTCGGGCAGGGGAGTGGAGTCGCAGGTGACCGTCACTCGCAGCCCCTCGAGGTCGTCGCCGATGGAACCCGCGGAGAAGTACATCTCCTCGGCCGCTTCGTAGTGGCGGGTCGCCGGGTACGTCTCGGGGCCGAGGTCGAGCACGGCGTCCTGCACGTCGACGTACATCCGCTGCGCGCCGCCATAGAACTTGAGCCAGTCGGGTTCGGGGTCGGCGAGGCCGAGGTAGTGCCCGTCGGAGCCGGAGACGCGCAGGCGGATCTGCGAGATGTCGGTTCGGTCCAGCGGCAGGCGGAAGACGTCGTAGGCGCGCGGGTCGTAGTACCCGATGAAGTCGCCCTCGAAGTAGTTCTCGGTGACCGTGATCGGTCGGGTGGCCCCACACTCGATCGGGAACACCTCGTACACCCCGATGATCGAGCGCTCCTCGCGGCGGCGACCGTCGGACCGCTCGGCGATGATCGTGAACTCCCAGGCGCCCGGCTCCTCCGCGGTGCCCGAGACCACGCCGGTGGACTCGTCCCACACCATCCACTCGGGGAGCGGATCCTCGGTCCAGATCCGCACGCCGTCGTTGTCGCCGTACACGTCGTAGTCGATCTGCAGCGGCTGACCGAGCTCGGTCGGGTACTGCGGGAGCTGCTTGAAGATGGGGCCGTCGCTGCACACCACCTCGACCTCCCAGTTCCCGGCCGCCTGGGGCGCGAGCAGGAGGGGGACGGTGGGCTGGGTGAGGTACCCGGTGAGGCTCGGGTTGGTGCTCGCGTCCAGCGCGACCACCGGGGCGAGCGTCGGGTTGAGGGAGCGGGCGACGTAGTCCGTGTCGATCTCCCAGCTCCCGAGCGGCTCGGCGGGCTTCTCGACGTACAGCATGACCGGGGCTTCGTTGTGGAACACGAGGTCGATCCGCTCGGTCAGGTCGTCGGGGAGCTCGACCGCGAGCCACGCGATGTTGTCGAGATCGGACAGATCGGGGCCCGAGGCCGACATCACCGAGCGGTCGAAGCGACCCTGGGCGACATCCCCGCACCGGAGGATCTTCGGCTCGAGGACCACCGTCAGCGAGATGATCGTGCGCTTGGTGCGGCCCGAGGCGTCCGACGCGATGACCGCGAACTCGAAGGTGCCGGCGTGGACCGGGGTCCCCTGGAGCACGCCGTCCTCGCGCAGGTCCAGCCCGTCGGGCAGGCCGCGACGGTCCTTGAGCTGCCAGGTGTACGGCGCGTCGCCGCCGTCGACTTCCAGGGTGGCGCCGTAGGGCTCGCCGACGATGGCGGAGGGCAGGACCTGGTCGGGGGCCTCGAGGTACTGCTGCTCGGGCGGGATGACCGGCGCGTCGCCTCGTTTGGGCAGGATGTTGCAGCCCAGGACCAGCACCGCCACCCAGGGCAACCCCATCAGCCGGACCGCCATCGAACCCCCTTCACCGCACCCCAGGTGAGGGTATCACCGGGTTTTGTTCATCGCTGGCCGCGGGAGAGGATCCTCGGGGGCGGGTGCGTGAAGAAGGGGCGGAGGGGACGCCAGGACATCCGGAACGCGTACGGGACGAGCCCGCGGGCGACGAAGCCGGGCATGGGGGCGGTGAACTCGGCCCGCTCGGCCTCGTCCAGGTTGTACAGCATCAGCGGGAGCTGGCGGGCGGCGGGGACGAGGTGCTCGCGGGCGTGCGCCGAGAGCGCCTTGCCCAGCGCACGTGCCTCGTCGGCGGACAGGATCGAGCGCCAGCCGGCCTCGTCGAGGAGGGACTCCTCGTGGGCGACGTGGTCGCGCAGCAGGCGGTCGAGGTCGCGGAGGCGGTCGGCGAGCTGCGCCAGGGGAGCGCGCTCCACGTCCGCGAGCGCCGTCGCGAGCCGCTCGTGGTCCGTGCGGACGCGGGCCCAGGCGCCGTCGACGCCGCGCCGGGCGAGCTCGGGCAGGAGCACGTCGTCCTCCTGCAGGTGGTGGGCGCGGATCGCGACGACCACGTCGCGCACGCCGGCGCGCAGCGGCTCCTCGGCCAGCGTCCCGCCGGAAGCGACCTCGATGGCGCGCTCCAGCATGCGCTCGAGCGCTCGATGGACCAGCGCGGCGTGACGGACGAGGGTGTGGTGTGGATCGGTGGTGGCCATCCCTCCTTCTGCTCCGTACGGACGACTGTGCCAAGATGCCGCGCCCGGAGGAGCCGATGTCCCACCCCGCGACCGAGGACGAGCTCGCGATCGCCCACCACGAGGCGGCGCTGGGGCGGACCACCCGGCTGTGGATCGTGCTCGCCGCGATGATGATCACGTCCGCGGTCGTCGCCGAGATCGTCAGCGTGAAGCTCTTCCAGGTCCGGTTCTATGCCTTCCTGGGCGTCGACACGGCGTTCACGCTGACCTGCGGCGCGCTGCTCTGGCCGCTCGTCTTCCTGACGACCGACACGATCAACGAGTTCTTCGGGGCGAAGGCGGTCCGCTTCGTCACCTGGGTCACGATGGGCATGATCACGTGGATGTTCGTGGTCATGAACCTGTCGATCCGGGTGCCCGCCGCCGACTTCTCGCCCATCGGGGACGACGTGTTCCAGAACGTCTTCGGGCAGTCGGCGTGGATCGTCGTCGGCTCGATGGCGGCCTTCCTGCTGTCGCAGATCGTCGACGTGACCGTGTTCCACGTCATCCGTCGGCTCCTGAAGGGGCGGCACATCTGGGCCCGCGCGACGGGCTCGACGATCGTGAGCCAGCTCATCGACAGCTTCGTGGTCATCTACATCGCGTTCTGGGGGCCCACGTGGTTCGGGATGAAGGGCGTCACGGCGTCCGAGGCGCTGGAGATCTCGCTGTCCTCGTTCGCGTACAAGGTGGGGGTGGCGATCGCGCTCACCCCGCTGATCTACGTCGGCCACTGGATCGTCCACCGCTGGCTCGGGGACGAGGTGGCGAACGCGCTCGCCCGCGAAGCGGCGGCCACGTCGTGAGGGGGGCCGGCCTCCTGCTCCTGCTGCTCACGGGGTGCCCCAAGGCGCCCGGCGGGAAGGTCCCAACGCTCGCGGCGGCGGAGCTCTTCGTGCCCGGACGCTTCGACTACGAGGAGCTCACCAGCGTCGAGGGCGAGGTTCCGGTCTCCCGCGACACGGTGACCGAGGTGTGGGAGGCGGCACCCGACCTGACGCCGCCCGAGGGGTACCCGGGGACGGTGTACCGGGTGGACGAGTTCCGCACGGGGCAGCCGCCGACGGGGACGCTGTGGGTCTCGGGGGAGCGCGGCCTCGGGTACTTCGCGTCGGTGGGTCCGACGGGGCAGGTGGTGACGTACGCGACGAAGCTGGCGCTACCTGCCACCGTGCGCACCGGCGAGACCTGGGAGGGCGTGCACGGCGAGGGTGCGGGCGAGAACACGCGGACCTGCCACGTCGAGCCCACGCCCTACTGTCCGGACACGGGCGCCGCGGTCGCCTGCGAGACGCACTGGAAGAGCGGCGGCGCGGTGTGGATGCGCCAGCACTACTGCAAGGACGTGGGCTGGGTGGGCTACGAGGCGCTGTCGGTCCGCGGCGGCATCACGACGCGCACCTGGAGCGAGGAGGCGACGCTCGACGGGAAGCCGTTGCCGCTCGTGGGTATGGAGCAACGGCCCTTCCCGGAGATCGTGGTCCGCTGATCGCCCGCGACGGTCAAGATTGGGTCAAGCGCTCCTGGCGGGAGGCCGTCGCGGGCATGGTGAGAACATGTGGAACACAGCCCTGCTCGCGGCGTGTGGCACCACGACGATTCCGTCCGATGCTACCGCCTCCCACCTCGACTCCCGACCCGTCACCCACTCGGTGTCCCACACCGGTGCCCACTCGGCGGACGAAGCGACACCCACGAACATCCTGCTGCTGATGATCGACGACATCGGCCTGGACAAGATCAACGCGTACCACGAGATCGAGGCCGACGTGCGCACGCCCACCATGGACGGGCTGGCGGCGGAGGGAGTGCTCTTCCGGAACGCCTGGGGCTACCCCTCCTGCCAGGCCGCGCGAGGAGCGTTCATGACCGGTCGACATGCGCGCCGCACCGGGCTGGGGAGGAACTGGAACTACCGGGTCCAGGGGATCGAGGAGTATTACGCCTTCCCCCAGGAGGAGGTCACCCTCGCCGAGGTCGTGGCGGCAAGCTCCGACCCGTGGTCGTCGTCGTTCATCGGGAAGTGGCACCTCACGACGATCCAGGACGCCTTCGGGCCGGACCCCGTTCGCCAGGGGTGGCAGTACTTCAGCGGCACGCTCGAGAACCTGCAGGTCTCGGTGACCGCCGGCCGGGACGACCCGGGCAGCTACTTCCGGTGGCGGCGTTGGGACGGTGACGGGTCGGTCGAGGTCGACACGCGCTATGCGACCACCGCGGCCGTCGACGACGCGATCGAGCGCCTCGAGGTCATGCCGGAGCCGTGGTTGCTCGAGGTCAGCTTCCATTCGTGCCACACCCCACTCCACCTCCCGCCGCGCGACCTCTACACCTACACGTGGACGAGCCGACCCGACGCCTTCGACGCCACGCGAGCCATGGTGGAGGCGCTCGACACGGAGATCGCTCGGCTGCTCGCCGCCCTCCCCCCCGACGTCCGCGAGCGGACCACCATCATCCTCGCAGGGGACAACGGCAGCGCATCTGGGACCGCCGAGGACCTCGAGGGGCAGCTGACGGGCAAGAGCACGCTGTTCGACGCGGGCATTCGCGTGCCCCTCATCGTCACCGGACCGAACGTGGCCCAGCCGGGCAGCGAGAGCGACGCGCTGGTGAGCCTGGTGGACGTGTTGCCGACGGTGGCCGAGATCGCTGGGGTCGATCTGACGACCTTCGAGAGCCCGCGCTACCCAGGCTCGCCGCTCCCGATCGATGGCCTCAGCCTCCTACCGGCGCTCGCGGACCCCACCGCCCCGATCCACGACCGCCTGTGGACGGAGAAGTTCGGCTTGCTGGGGGCGTCCGAGCTCACGATCGACGAGCGGGCGCTGCGCGACGAGCGATACAAGCTGATGACGGATGCCATCGGTGGGAAGGTGGCCTTCTTCGACTACGAGGAGCGTGGATCCTCGGTGTTGCACGAGGGGCCGAACCTGCTGATGACAGAGGTGCCGCTGACCGCGGAGCACCGGGCGGCGTTCGACCGCCTGTCTGCCGAGATGGACGCGCGCGTCCAAGCGATGCAGGACGATCGGCCGTTTCCCTGACAGACCAGCCGCCGGACTCGCCCCGCGGCTGGTCTCCTAGAATGGACTGCCGCTCACGTCGAACTCGATCTGCGTGATGATCCCGCCGACGTCGCCTTTCACGCGGCACCGCGTCGTGAACGCCTGGTTGGTGCCGCAGGTGAAGTACATGTCGAGCTGCATCTGCGTGCCGGCGTACAGGTCCTCGTCGACCACGAACTGGGTCGGGTTGCTGCCGTCGACGACGAAGCGGAACACGGAGTCGTTGCCGAGCAGGTCGCAGCTCGCGTCGACCAGGCCGTCGGTGTCGTCCGAGCGGTTCACCACGTGGTAGGTCTTGACCAGCTGCGGGCAGCCGCCCGGTGTGAAGCTGAACGACACGTTCCCGCCCGGGTCGTCGATCTCGACCACGGGCAGGTCGGTGGTGTCGTCGTCGTCGTCGCCGGTGGTCGTCGTGAGGCACTGCAGGCCGCCGCAGTACTTCGTGTCCTCGCAGTCGATCAGGCCGTTGCCGTTGTTGTCGATCTCGTCGCCGCAGATCTCACGGCCCTCGGGCTCGGGCTCGGTCGCGCCCGAGCAGGACACGGTCGCGGCCACGGCCGCCATCGTCCACCAACGCATGTCTCACTCCAGGACCCGACGCTAACACGCCCGGGTCAGGGGACCGCGCGCACGACCCCCTTCTTCGCCGCCTTCCGGTCCTCGGGTGCCGTCTCGCCGAGGGGGTGCTGCGCGGGGCCGACGGGCTCGGCGTAGACGTAGCGGACGCCGTCCTCGCGGAAGGTGCGGTCCCCGGACGCTCGGTCCAGCCCGACACCCACGAGCGCGTGCTCCGGCACGTAGACCACCGACAGCGGCAGTTCGGGGAGGCGGGCGTGGACGATGCCCAGGAAGAGCACGCTCTTGCTGTCGCAGTCGCCCCGGTTGCGCGACAGGAGCGCCAGCGGGCGCCGGTAGCCGGGATCGCCGCCCTTTCGCTTGCGGGCCTCGTACGGGATGGTCTGGACGAACGACAGGGCCAGCGAGACGAACGCCCGCTCGTCGGGCGCTTGTCGCCAGAGCGCGTCGGCCACGGGACGCAGCTGGGGTGCGTAGTCCTCGACCAGCGCGGCGTGGTCGAAGGACACCACGCGGTCCTCGATGAACCAGAACCGGTGCTCGGCGAGCCAGGCGTCGATGGCCTCGTCGCGGACGGCCTCGGCGCCGCGAAGCGCACCCCGCACGTCGCCCGTGCCCGACGCGTTCATCGACAGCGTCGGGCCGTCGACCTTCACCTTCAGGTCGACCCCGTCCAGATCACGCCCGTAGCGCCGCACCTCCTTCGCGACGTCCTCCATCATCTGGTGTCGCGGGAACCACGTGATCTCCTCGCGATCCTCGACCAGCGCACGCGCCGGGAGCTCGAAGTCGAGCTCGTGCTTGCCCGTCCCGTCCGCCCACGCGTAGTGGAAGGACCAGGTGCTCTCGCCCTGCTCCAGGTCGAACGCCCGCTGCCCGGATGCGCCGGCCCACGCCGCCGCGGCCACCCACCACACCACGCGACCTCCGCTCAAGCGTCCAGGGACGTACCCCACGCCCGGATCTTCGACGGATCGGGCTCGGGCCGTCGCCACCAGCGCCGCACCACCGCGCCGTCGCGCGCGAACCCGAGGCTCCCGAGCGAGGAGAGCTCGGGGTGGCGGAGCGCAGCGAGCTCGGCCAGCAGCACCTCGAGCCCCGCCTCGGCCAACGAGCGCCGGTCGCTCCGCACCTCGAGCCCGTGGCGCCCGCTCCCGTCGACGATCGGGCGGAGCTCGAGCGGGCTGCGGTCGGCGACTTCGTGATCGCGGGCGTCGGCGGCCCGATCGACGACGCGCTCGAGCCGGTCGCGGTCGGGGACGGCGTCGGGCCACCGGCAGAAACACACCCCGGCGACGGAGCGCCACACGGGGTCGACGGCGGGCCAGGCGTCCTGCAGGCCGTGGGGTGCCCCCGGGACGCGACGCACCGCGCGCACGCCGGGCAGCGCGCGCAGCGCCTCGAGGAGCTCGTCGGCGGGCACGTGATCGGCGAGCCACGTCGGCGCGAAGCACGGGCCGGCGAGCGTCCGCACCCATCGGGACGGGCCTCCGCCGAGACCCGCGCGCTCCGCCAGCGCGGCGACGCTGGCGACCACCCGATCGTGGTCCCTCGCGTGCTCCGGGAGGACCTGGATCTCGACGTGATCGGCGTGATCCACCAGATCCGCCGCCTCCCAGCTGGCGACGCCTTCCACGAGCTCGTCACCGGGCAGCGGCGCCCCCGGAGCCACGGCGAGCCAGAGGCGGAGCGTGAGGCCCCCGAGGGTGGCGTCCCACTCGAGATCCGGGCAGAGCTCGAGCGCGCCGACCACGGGCTCGATCGCCGCGAGCACCGCGACGCGGTCGGGGAGGGGGTCGGCGGGCTCCGCGGGGAGGTAGAGCTCCACACCGCTGCGGCCGGAGGGTCGGTGGACGATGGCCGCGAGCGTGTCGGGCCCGCGCTCGGAGGTGGGCACCAGGTCGGCGCGCACGGAGCGGACCGCGCGCGCCACCTCCCGCTCCAGGGCGTGCAGCCACGGCTCGTCGACGAAGGGCCGCACCAGGTCCGGGCGGCGGTCCGTGTCTCCCGCGAGGAGGCGCCGCGCGCGCAAGCCGCCCGCATGCAGGACCTCCGCGACCAGCCAGCCCCGCTCGATCGCCTCGATCACGCCGGGCGGGTCCGTGTGCTCGAGGTGGCAGGGCACGCCCTCGACGCGCAGCCGCTGGTGCAGGTGCGCCCAGACGGCGCCACCGAGACCCGGGAGCGGGCAACGGAGGAGCCAGGCGGGCTCGTCGTCGAAGGGTTCTTCCAGCCAGGCCTGGGGCACGGCGCCGACCACGCCCTCCACCACCTCCCGCGCGGAGCGGGCGCCCACCTCGCTCGCGGCAGAGGCCACGATCGTCGGAAGTCCCGATCGGAGCGCGGCCTGCGCACGGAGCTCGTCCAGGCCCGGATCCATCGGGCGCCATCATATGTCGCGTCGGGTGGCGGGTCGTGCCGCCGGTTCATTACGATCAGGACATGAACGGCTTCACGACCGACCCCGACGCCTGGGTAGCGGCGGGAGGCGACGCCTGGCGTCGCGAGGTGTTGGCCCGGGCTGGGCGCGTGGCTGTCTTCACCGACGGCGACGCGCGTTGTCTCGCGGCCATCCATCCCGACCGCCCCGAGATGGGGACGGTGGGCGACTGGGTCGGCGGGCCCGAGGTGCTCGACGAGGCGATCGCGTGGCTGGAGGGGGAGGGGTGTGACGCGGCCGAGGGTCCGGCCATGCTCGCGCCCTGGTTCCCGGCCATGGCGACGCTCGGGCCGTACGACGTGCCGCCCATGCTCGCGGAGCCCACCGACCGCGGCGCTCGGTGGGAAGGAGCCGGGTGGAAGCGCTCCGCCCGGTACGTCTCCATCGCCGCGCCGCACGAGCCGCAGATCGCGGCCGGCATGGACCGCGCCGCACGCCTGTCGCTGCGCGGCTGGCGGCTCGAGTCGCTCGAGACGGGGCCGTCGAGCCAGATCACGGAGGACGCGTGGGACCGCGCGGTCGCCTCCATCCACGCGATCGCGTCCACGGCCTTCCGCGAGCTCCCCGGGTACCTCTCGGCACCGGCGGACGTCGTCGCCGACTTCTACCGCCCGTATCGCCAGCTGATCGACCCGCGGCTGACGCTGCTGGCGCGTGATCCGGACGGCGTCGCCGCGGGCTTCCTGCTCGGCCTGCCCGCGCACGCCGGCGGCGTGGCGAGCGGCGCTCGCTGGTTCCAGATCCTGACGCTCGGCGTCCGACCCGAGGCCTCGCACAGCGGGGTCGCCACGTGGATGGTGGCGGCGGTCCACCAGGCGGCGCGCAAGGCCGGGTACTCGGCGGGCGTGCACGCGATGATCCGCGTCGAGAGCACGGTCCGCGACACCGCCTGGTACCGCGGAGACCTGGTCCGGGAGTATGCGTCGTACCGCAAGACGTGGTAGGACCGGCTCGTGAAGCGCGTCCTCGCCTGCGTCGTCGCCCTCTCCCTCGCCGGCTGCCCCAAGCAGACGCCGGTCGAGCCCGCGGTGGTGGCGCCGACACCCGCCGCCCCGGTCACGCTGGTGGACGACGCCGGTGATCTGGCGGGCGTCGCCGGGACGGTGACGGTCGTGGGGACCGTGGCCGACGAAGGTGGCGCCGTGGTGCGGCTCGACGACGGGACGGCGCTTCGCGTGATGGCCGGCGGGATGCCGGACGGCTGGGACTGGCTCGTGGGCTCGCGGGTGCGTCTGCTGGCCCGGCCCGAGCAGCGGGCGGACGGCTGGTGGCTGGCGGACGCGCAGACACCGATGCCCGCGGACGTGGGGATCTCGCTTCAGTAGCCGCCGGCGTCGCCCTCGAGCGTGGCGCGGAGGTGCCGGATCGTCTCGGACACGGCGGAGTCCGGACCGTAGGGTCGGGCGGCGTCCTCGGCGGCCTGGAGCTCGGCCTGCGCCTCCGACCGTCGGCCGAGCTGCAGGAGCACCTCGGCCATCAGCGCGTGCGTGCGCGCTCGCTCCACCCGGTTGCCCTCCACGAAGCCGAGCAGCGCCTGCCGGGCCTCCTCGAGGGCCTCCCGTGGCCGTCCCTGGCTCTGTCGAACGCGCGCCATCCCCAGGCGGACCATCGCCGCGAGCTCCGCGTGGTCCCGCGCCGCCTGGCGGGCCACCTCGAGCCAGCGCTCGGCCTCGTCCATCGCGTCCTGCGCGCGGGCGATCTGGGCGAGCGACTCGGCTGCGCCGACCTCGAACCGCAGGCTGCCCGCCCGCCGGGCCGTCTCGAGGCCCTGGAGCGCGACGCTGGAGGCGTCCTCGAGGTCCCCGCCCAGGGCCAACACCTCGGCGAGGTTCACGAGTGCACCGGCCTCGGAGCGGACGGCGCCGGTCTCCCGGTTCACGCGGAGCGCCTCGCGCAGTGCCTCCTCCGCGCGGGCCAGGTCGCCGCGGCGCAGGTGGACCGTGCCGATCTGCGCGACCACCACGCCGACGTAGCGGAAGGCGCCCATCTCGCGGTAGCCGGCGAGCGCCTCCTCGAGGTGGGCGAGCCCCGCGGCCGGCGACCCGGACTCGGTGAGCGCGTTGCCGAGGTTGCCGGTCGCGATCAGCGCCGTCCGCCGATCGCCGCCGGCCCGGAGGAGGTCGACCGCCTCCCGCAGGTGGCCGATGGCCTCCTCGACCTGGCCGCGAGCGAGCGCGCACAGGCCGAGGTTCCCCACCATGCGGCCCTGGGCGCGGGCGTTGCCGTGGACGCGCTGCGTCTCGAGGGCCGCGCGGAACAGGAGCTCGGCCTGGCCGACGTCACCCGCGGCCCACGCGAGGGTCCCCTGGTCGCCCGCGACCTTCGCCATCGCCACGCGGTCGCCGACGCGCTCGGCGAGCACGGCGGCCTCCTCGTACGCCGCTCGGGCCTCGTCCAGACGCGCCAGCTCGTAGCAGGCCTGGCCGAGCTCGCCGAGCAGCGCGACCCGCTCCGACGCGCTCCCCGAGCTCCGCGCCTCCTCCACGGCCGCCCGGAGGTCCACGAGCGTCTCGGCACCCCCGCCGAGCTCGCGCCGGACGGCCTGACGCCGCGCCACCAGCCACCGACGATCGGTGCCGGCCTCGGGGACCAGGTCGAGCAGCTCGCCGAGCACCGTCTCGCACGCCGACAGCGGACCGCCGAGCCGCAGTACCGTGGCGGCGGCGCGTCCCGCACCGAGCGCGGTCGGCCGGTCGCCGCGCGCGATCGCCCGACGCATCGCCGACACCAGGTTGTCGAGGTCGGCCGTGAGCATCGCGAGGCGCCGGGTCCCGTCGGGCCCGTCGAGCGTGGCCAGCCAGTCGTCGGACCCGAACTGTGCGTACCAGCGGCCGTGACGGGCCCAGGCGGCCTGCCGCTCCTCGTCGGACAGCCGCTCGGCGGCGTAGGCGGCGACGCTCTCGGGCAGCCGCAGCCGAGCGCCCGTCGACTGGAGCAACGACGCGTCGACCAGCGCCTCCACGACGTCCACCGCCCACGGGGCCTCGGACGCCAGGTGCAACAGCGCCTCGGCCGCGTCGAGGGCGAGCCCACCCTCGACCACGGAGAGCTGGGCGAGCGCGTCCTGCTGCCACCCGGTCAGGAGCTCCCAGGAGCCGTCGAGCGAGGCCCGGAGGCTGCGCTGTCGCTCCGGCCGGTCCGTGTGTCCGCCGGCCAGCAGCTTGAGGCGGTTGCCGAGCCGCGCGACCACCCCCTCCACGGTGAGGATGCGGGTTCGAGCCGCGGCGAGCTCGATGGCGAGCGGGTGCCCCTCGAGCTCGGTCACCAGGTGCTCGACCAGCGGCCGCTCCTCGGGGGAGGGACGGCGGGGCGCCCGCTCCACGAACAGGTCCACCGCGTCCTCGGTGCCGAGCGGACCGACGGGGACGCGTCGCTCCCGCTCCAGGCGCAAGGCCACCCGCGTCGTCACCAGGACCCGCAGCTCGGGCGCCCCGGCGACCCAGTCGGCGACCACGCGCGCGGCCGGCTCCACCGCCTGCTCGTAGTTGTCCAGCACCAGCACCGTGGCACCGCGTCCGCGCAGGGCGTCCCGCACCCGGGCGACGGGATCGGCGCCGTCGACGCGCACGTCGAGGGTGCTCCCCACCGCCTGGCACACGCCGTCGACCGAGCGGGCGTCCGACAGATCGACGAACCAGGCCCCTCCCGCGAGTCGCGGCGCGACCGTGCGCGCGACCTCCACGGCGAGGCGTGTCTTGCCCGCGCCTCCGGGTCCGATCAGGCTCCACACGCCGGGTTGGTCGGCCACCTCGCGCACCAGGTCGGCGACCTCCTCCGCTCGCCCGAGGAAGCGGTCCCGCGGGCGCGGGAGGTTGCCGGGCGTGCTCCGGGTCCGGCTCGAACCCGTCCCGTCGACGACGCGGGCGCCGGCGAGCTCGGGACGGAGCGTGACCAGGAGCTGCACCAGCGTCGGTCCGTCGGGCAGGCCGTGGCGCAGCGCGAGCAGGGCCTCGCCGAACGCGCGCGCATCGCCGTACCGGTCCTGGGGTGCCGCGCGGAGCGCTCCGTACAGCACGCTCGCGAGGCCCGGGACCACGGCGTCGATGCGGCCACCCAGGGACTCCCCCAGGGTCCGCTCCAGCGCGAGCGCGTCCTGCAGCTGGTGACCGACCCGCAACACCCGGCTCCGCAGGGCCACGGTCGCGAGCGTCACCCCGAGGGAGAACAGGTCGGCGCGCCGATCCTCGCGGCCCACGTGCTGTTCGGGCGCCATGTAGGCCAGCGTGCCGGCCACGGTCCCCTCGACCGAGGCGAGCCGAGCGACGCCCAGGTCGGCGAGCTTCACCAGGCCGTTGCGGTCCACGAGCAGGTTCGAGGGCTTCACGTCGCGGTGGACGAGCCCTGCGCCGTCCGGACCGGCCGCGTGGACGTGGGCCAGGGCCGCGCACGCCTGCAGGCCGATGTCGACGATGGCGGGTGCGCCGAGGGGGCCCCGGCGGACGAGGTCGGCGACGGACACCCCCTGGACCAGCTCCATCGCGAGCCAGGAACGCCCTTGCTCCTCGCCGAAGTCGTGCGTCGCGACGACGTTGGGGTGGGACAGCGCGGCACCGAGGCGCGCCTCGTGCGTGGCGTCCTTGCGCGTGCCGGCGTCCGACAGGATCTTGAGCGCGACCGACCGGCGGAAGCCGTAGGGTCCGTGGAGGACCGCCTCCCACACCTCGCCGCTCGCGCCACGTCCCAGCCGGCGGATGGTCTCGTAGCGCCCGAGACGCTCGCCGGCGGCGATCGCCTCCACGCTACTGCTCGGTGTCGCCGGTGTCTCCCGTGTCGGTGACCGTGACGCCGTAGGCTGGCTGGGGGGAGGTGGTGGTGCCGTCGCAGGCCGCCAGGCCGAGCCCGAGGAGGAGGGCCGCCGCGGTCAGGCGCCGATCGGTCGCTGGCGCGGAGCGTTCCGAGCAGTGGGGGCAGGGGCCGGGAAGGCCAGGACGCAGGAGCTGGCCGCAGCGGGCGCAGGGGGTCATCGGATCGGCCTCCGGTTGCGAGTCTACCCGACGTTCGGACGATACGGGTCGCCCATGCTCTGGACGCTACTGGCGTGTAACGGGTCCTCGCCGACCACCCCCTCCACCCCCACGACCCCTCCCGTGCCGACCGCGACCACGGCGGACACGGGCGCACCGGTGCCGACGGGCGGGTCCGGTGGCTCCGGGACCGCCCACTCGGGCACGGCGTCGACGCACACCGGCACCCCAACCACCCACACCGGCACGCCTCCGACGCCCGTCGACTACGCGGCGACCGGACCCCACGCGGCCGTCCGGTCCGAGGTGACCGCCCGCGACACGAGCTGTCGCGGAGGGATGCGTGTGATCCGGTTCGACCCCGACGGGAGCCCGCCGTCGGCCGTGGTGGTGGTCGCGCACGGCTTCTCGGGCAGCCCCGGGCAGGTGGTGGGGTGGGGTGAGCACTGGGCGAGCTGGGGGCTGACGGTGCTCGTCCCGGACCTCTGCCACTCGCTGCCGTGGAACGTGGACCACGAGCAGAACGGGCTCGACATGGTCGCCCTCGCGGCCGAGCTCGCGCCTGGGTTGCCCCCCGCCTACGCCGGTCACTCCGCCGGTGGGCTCGCCGCCCTGGTCGCGGCCGCGACCGACGCCGGTGCTGCCGCCCACCTCGGGCTCGACGCGGTGGACGCCTTCGGGATCGCGGGCCGGACCATCGGAGATCTCGCTGCACCCGCCGCGCAGCTGTATGCCGAGCCATCGGCGTGCAACGCCAGCAACAACATGCTCGCGATCTACGACGCAGCGGGCGTGCCGACCGTACGGGTCGTGGGCTCCGATCACTGCGACTGGCTCCGGCCCGCCGACCCCAGCTGCGCGCTGGTCTGCGCGACCGGTCCCCGCGACCCCCAGATCGCGCCCACCATCGACCGCATGTCGACGGCCTTCCTGCTGTGGCGCACGGGGCTCGACGTCTCGGCGGCGACGTGGTGGACCCCGGGAGAGGCGGGCTGGGACGACCTGGTCGCGAGCGGCGCGATCGTGCCCTGACGAGCCGCGTCAGGAGCGGACGAGCACGGCCACGATCAGGATCAGCAGCAACACCGCGACCCCGAGCAGCAGCGCCACCAGGCTCGCGCCGGCGGCGAGGAAGGGCGTCGGCTCGGGCGGTCTGGGGCGGGTGCGCTCGGCCGTGGAGATCGGCGGAGGCGCCATCGGGAGCTCGTCGACGGGCGGCGCTGCCTCGGGCTCGGGCTCTGGCAGCGGTCGCTGCGGTGGGCGCGGGTCGGACAGCTCGGGGAGCGCGGACTCGGGGAGCTCGTCGAGCCCGCCGGTCATCGGCCCCGGCAGGAGACGTGGCTCCGCGTCGAGCGTGGCCGCCTCTTCGTCCTCCTCACCGCCGAACGTGGCCGGGAGCTTCCGGGGCATGGCGCCCTCGGGCGTGCGTGCCGTCTCGAGGGCGCCCGCGAGGGTGATCTCGGGATCCTGGTGTTTCAGCGCGGGCACGCGCAGCGTCGGCTCCGCACCCTCGTGCGATCCGTCCAGCGCGGCCAGCATGGGCATCGTGGTGTCGCGACGGTCGAGCAGGTCGGGGGTGCTCTGCTCCAGGGCGTCGAGCGTCCGGACGAAGCGGGGAGCGGTGATCGGCTCGGCGCTCATCCGCCGTCTCGGGATCGGGGTGCCGTCCGGTCGCGTGCGCACCTTGCGCTGGATCTTGACGGTGGGCGAGTCCACGTCGTCCTGCGACGCGTCGAGGAGGGCGCCGAGCGTCGGCGCGGGGTTGTCCGACGCGGTGGTCGGCTCGTCCGGAGGGAAGACGGGTCCCGAGTCCACCTGCAGGGTCGGGCCGTGGATCGCCGGCATCGGCTCGACGCCGACCCGCTGGCGGAGCAGGACCGGGAGGCGCGCCGTCGTCAGTGTGCCCTCGGAGTTGCTCTCGGTCGTCGTCTCGGGGATCGGCGGGGCCGGGACGGGCTCGGGCTCCGGCGGAGGCGCCTCCGTGCGGCCCGTGATCGGTCGGAGCGTGGTGATCGCATCGTCGGGCGAGGGGAGCTCGAGATCGGCCTCGTCGATGTCCGGAACCGAGGGTTCGTCGTCCGGCGGAGCCTCCTCGGCCTCGACCTCCACCGGCGCGGTCGCGGGCTCGGTGTTCGTGGACACCTCCTGCGGTTGCGCCTTGGGTGTGAACGAACGGGCCGGTGGCCCCTCGTGCGAGGCATAGAGCGCCACCATCTCCGCCTCGCTCCACGGCGGCGGGTTCGGGTCCGCCGCGGCCACCTGCTCGAGGTCGCCGGTCGTGGGCTGGTGACCCGCCTCCCCCAGCACGGGGCCACGGCGTCGGGGGTTGCCGTCGGTGGGCTCGTCCGCCCAGCGCGACAGCGCCGGATCGGGCGTGGGGTCGAGCTGGCGTGCCTTGGGCGGGCCCAGGCGCTGGGTGATGTCGTTGGCGGCGGTCGGGTAGGGCGACAGGTCGCCCGTGATCGGTCCGGTGTCGGCGCGCGACAGCGTCACGTCGTCGTGGAAGCCGGGCGGACGCGGCGGACGGTTCGGCGGCGGCTCGCTGTCCAGACCGAGCGAGGTCGCCTGGAAGGTGCGGCCCTCGAGCGAGCCCGCGAAGTCCGGGGGCGGTGCCCACTGGCGGGTCCGGCACCAGGCGGTCAGCGTCGGTCCGGGTGTGCTGTCGGAGATCGTGTCGCAGCGCGCGGCGACCTCGGCCGCCGTGGGCCGGTTCTGCTTGCGCCAGGCGGTCATGGCGCGGATGAGGGCGATCCCCCGGTCGCCGCCGATCCGGTCGCGGAAGGTCTCGGTCCGGTCGGCCACGAAGCCCTCGAACCGGCTCTCGTCGATCATCAGCAGGTACATCTGCCGCATCGACTTGCGGACGAAGAGCGCCTCGCCCGTGAGCGCCTCGAACAGCGTGCAGCCGAGCGCGAAGACGTCGGCCTCGGGGCCGATCTCCTGCTGCACGAGCCGCTCGGGGGAGAGGTACTGCGTGCTCCCCATGATGATGTTGACCGAGGTGTTCGCCTCGCGGCGGACGCTGCTGGCCTGGGCGATGCCGAAGTCGAGCAGCTTGACGGTGCCGACGGGCTCGATGCGGACGTTGTCCGGCTTGATGTCGCGGTGCACCAGCCGCAGCGGCTTGCCGTCCTGCACCGAGGGCCAGCTCCAGGCCGCGTCCAGCGCGTCGGCGACCTGGGCGATCGCCTCGTACGCGGCGCGGGCGGGGATCTCCTCCTGCTTGATCAGGCGCGCGAGGTCGTCGCCGTCGATGTACTCGCTGACGAGCGCGGCGTGGCCGTCGATGACGACCAGGTCGTAGACCCGGAGGATCGCGGGGTGGGTCAGACGACCGAGGAGCCGCCCCTCGTCGCGCAGGCGCTGCATGCCCTGGCTGGTCGGGTCGAGGTCGCTGCGGAGCACCTTGACCGCCACGTCGACGTCCACGCCTCCGCCCCGCACCATGACGGCGCGGTAGACCTCACCGAACCCACCCCGTCCGAGGCAGCGCTGGATGCGGAACTCGGGCACGGACCCGTTCTACCACCTTCACCCGGGGGTCGGCGCGTCCGCCTCGCCGACGTCGGCCTCGACCTCGACCTCACCCTCCCGCTGCACGAGCCAGTACACCAGGAACAAGGCCACGCCGACCAGGAGGAGGGAATCGGCGACGTTGAAGATCGGCCAGACGTTCGTCCCGAACCGCTCGATGAACCAGCCGCGCAGCGGCTCGTGGCCGGCATAGACCTTCAGGAAGTCGGTCACGTGGCCCTGGAGCAGACGGTCGATGCCGTTGCCCAGCGCACCCGCGAGGATCATCCCGAGGGTGAAGGGGACGAACCGCTGATCGGCCGCCGTCCGGCGGACCATGTCCAACACGACCGCCACCGCGACCACCGTGAACACCAGGAACAGGGCCATCTGCCCCTCCATGGTGCTGAAGGCGGCGCCGGTGTTCTGCGCGTGGACGATGGAGAACCAGCCGGGGACGATGCTGATCTCGTCGATGTTGTGCGTCAGGTGGGCGACGACCCAGCGCTTGGTCACCTGGTCCGCCGCGACGCACGCGAGCACGGTGGAGCCGAACACGAGGTTGCGTGGGGACAGCACGTTCATGGGCTCCTCTCCCCCTGACCCTAGCCACGCCGGTGGGGGGCGTCCACCTCCGCGCGCAACGCGGCCAGGCGGCGTCCACCCTCCGAGTCGGGTCCCGCACCGGCGGCGGTGAGGTGGGTGGCCGCCCGATCGAGGGCGTCCGCGGCTTCCGCGGGAGTGGCGCTCGCCTGCGCCCGCGCCATCCAGAGCCCCGCCCGTCCCAGGCTGCCGAGCTCGTCCTCGTCGATGTCGTCCAGCAGCTCGGCCGCCTGCGCTGCGGCGCCACGGGCGACGGCGATCCGGGCGCGCAGGATGTCGAGCTCCGCGAGGCGCATCGGATCGCGGTCCGTGATGCGCTGCTGGAGCGTCGTGAGCGCCTCCGAGGCCGCACCGGCGTCGCCGAGCTCGATCAGGGCCTCCACGAGCAGCTGCTGGCCGTCGAAGGCGCGGTGTCCGCGCAGCTCGGGCAGCGTTCGCTCGATCCGCTCGCGCATCGCCGGCGTCGGGCCCTCGTCGGACCAGTGGAGCAGCAGCTCGTGCCAGGCGGCCTCGCCCTCGCGCGACAGGGCCCGGAACGCGTCCCTCGCCTCCGCCCGCAGCTGACGGGCACGCGGACGGTCGCCCTCGGTGTCCGCCAGCGACGCCATGTTCGCCAGCGTCCTCGCCTCGCCGGACCGGTCGCCCGCCGATCGCTGGATGGTCAGCGCCCGCCCGGCGCTCGCCCAGGCCTCGCGGATCCGCCCGTCGTGCTTGTCGAGCACGGCCAGGTTGGCGAGCAGGTTGGCCTCGTTCAGCCGATACCCGGCCCGGCGGGAGGACCGCACGAGATCTTCGAGGGTCGTCCTGGCTTCGTCGCGGCGACCGTCGTGGTAGTGGACGACCGCGATGTTCTCGCGTGCGGTGTGCGTGTTGTGCCGGTCGCGGACGTTGCGGAAGCGCCGCTCGGCGTCGGTCAGCTTGCGCAGGGCGTCGTCGTGGCGGCGGGCAGCGATGTCGAGCCGCCCCAGGCGCAGCTGGGCGAGCGCCGACCCACGCTCGTCGCCCTCCTGCTCGAACAGCTGGAACGCACGCGACTGCTCGGCCTGCGCCGACGACGGGTCGGTGTCCTCCAGCATCAGGCCGCGGATGGAGCGGGCGCGGGCCTCTGCCCGGGGCTCTCCCAGGGCGCGTGCCTCGTCGGCGATGCGGCCGAGCTCCTCGATGCGCCGGGCGGGATCGTGCTCGTCGTACCGGAGGAGGAGCGTCCGGGAGGCGAGCTCGTGCCGGACGTTGCCCGTCCTCCGGGCCTCCTGCAGGGCCATCTGGAGGTCGGCGCGCGCCTCGACGGGCTGCCCGAGCGAGCTGCGGAGCGAGGCCCGGATGGCGTACAGGGCGGCCGGGTCCGCGAGGTCGGGCAGCGCGAGCACGCGGCTCACCAGCTCCTCGCCGGGTCCCGGAGGTCCGAGGTCGCGGAAGATCTCGCCCGCGGCGCGCCCCGTCCCCTCGGCCACCACGAGGTCTCCCCGGTGCAGGGCGCGGTCGCAGGCCATCACGAGGTTGTCGCGCTCCGCCACCAGCGCCTGTCGGATCGCGGCGCCGCCGTGGCCGTTCGCCCGCTCCTGCAGCTCGCCGGACCCGAGCTGGGCGTACCACTCGCCGTGGCGGACCTCGGCGGCGGCCAGCATCGCGTCGTCCGCGGCCTCCTGGGCGAACTCCCGCACCGAGTGTGACAACGCGAACCGCTGGCGCGTGGCGTCGAAGGCCACCAGGCTCGCGTCGACCAGCTCGGAGAGCACGTCCACGGCCCACGGAGCCTCGGGCCAGTCCTCGAGGTCGAGCACCGCCTCGGCCGCCTCGAGTGCGAACCCACCGGCGAACACCGAGAGCTGGCCCAGCGCGGCCTGGCCCCAGGGGCGCAGGAGCTCCCAGGACACCTGGATCGACGCCTCGAGCGTCGCGTGGCGCGCGCCGCCCTGACGGGGACCGGCGAGCAGCCGGAAGCGCTCGGACATGCGCGCGAGCAGCATCGTCGGCGTCATCGATCGCGATCGCGCCGCAGCCAGCTCGATCGCCAGCGGGAGCCCGTCCAGCGCTCGGACCAGCCGTCGCGCGGCGTCGCGCTCCGTACCCTCCAGCTGCCGTCCGCTCCGGCCCACGAACAGCTCCACCGCCGCGTCGGGGGAGAGCGGGCCCAGCTGGACCAGGTGCTCGTGGCGCGAGCGCAGGGGCACGCGGCTGGTGATCACCGCGCAGAGCTCGGGGGCCGCGGCCAGCCAGCGGTCGAGGACCTCCGCGAGCGGTCGCGCCACGCTCTCCGCGCCGTCGAGGAGCAGCGTCGTCGGCCCGCGACCCTCGAGTGCTGCCGCCACCTGCCCGATCCCGTCGCCTTCCAGGGCGCCGAGCCCGAGGCGCTCCGCCACGACCCGCGCGACCTCCGATCCGGTCGTGGCCGAGGAGACGTCGGCGAACACGACCGGGACCGCGCTCGTGGCCAGCGTCGCGGCCGTGTGGAGCAGGAGCCGCGTCTTTCCCACGCCCCCCGGCCCGGTCAGCGTCACGACGCGGTGGTGACGGACCGCGTCCAGGAGGCGCGCATGATCCTCGTCGCGTCCGACGAACAGCGGATCGACCTCGGGGAGCCGCGGGCGGCTGCGCGAGGCGCTCCCGGTCGGGATCGTGGGGCCGGGCTCCTCCCCGAGCCGCGCGGCGACGGCCTCCGCGAGGGCGGGTGCGCCGTAGGCCGAGCGCAGGACCCGCAAGGCCGCACCGAGCGAGGCCGCGTCGGGCCACCGATCGGACGGCCGCAGGCGCAGGCAGCGCTTCAGCACTTCGCCGAGCCCCGGTACGCGCTGGTCGGCATGGTCGCAGAAACCGGGGCGCAGCACGATGTCGTCGGCCCGGGCCACCCGCTCGACCGCCTTCTCGCCCGTGCCGAAGGGCGCACGCCGCGTGGCGAGGGCGTAGAGCACGACGCCGAGCGAGAACAGGTCGGACCGGTGGTCGACGACGCCGAGGTGCTGCTCGGGCGACATCCAGGTCGGCGTGCCCGCGGCCCGCGCCGTCCCACGGTCCGAGACGAGGGCGGCGACACCGAAGTCGGCGAGCTTGGCGCTGCCGGTCACGTCGACCAGCAGGTTCTGGGGCTTCACGTCGCGGTGTACCAGCCCGCCCGGCGCCCCGTCGACGCGCATGCCGTGGATGTGCGCCAGCCCCGCGCAGGTCATGATCCCCACGTCGAGCACCATCGACGGGGCGAGGGGCCCCTCGCGGACCAGCGCGCTGACGGGCACCCCGTCGACGAGCTCCATCGCGATGTACCACTGGTCGGCGGTGTGCCCGAGGTCGAGGATGGACACCAGGTTCGGGTGCGACAGCAGCGCTCCGAGCCGCGCCTCGCGCTGGAGCGTCGCCCGGGCCTCCTCGTCCTGGAGGTGCCCGTCGTCGGCCAGCACCTTGAGCGCGACCCGCTTGCGGAAGCCCGCGAGCCCGTGCATCACGGCCTCGTAGACCACACCCATGCCGCCGCGCCCGATGACGCGCACCAGCTCGTAGCGGCCGAGCTGCCTGGGGGTCGCCGCGTCCACCTGCACGCCTACTGGTTGCCCATGTCGGCGGTGTCCGGCGGGTTCTCTGCGATGCGGCGGAGCTCCGCCTCCACGTCCCAGAACAGCTCGTAGACGAACATCACCCAGTTCGCGATGCCCGCGCGCAGCGGGTTCTCGAAGGTCAGCGGTCGATTCTTCTCGACGAACCAGTGGCCCGCGAAGGCGAAGCCGTACCCGATGGCGGTGCACAGCGGGAGCCAGACCCAGCCCGCGCCGGCCAGCGTGGCGCCGATCCCCGCGAGGACGACGAGCGAGCCCACCCGGTGGAGCCGGCGGGTGAGCGGGTCACGGTGGTGCCACAGGTACCGTTCCCAGTACGCTCTCGCCTCGGTCATCAGGCTCGGAGGCGCCGTCTCGGATGCAGTCTGCACGGATGCTCCTGGTCGCCGCCCACGCGGTGGCGACGTCTCCCGTGATGACAGCCTACGAGGCTTACGTTCGGGAGGTCAACGCCAGACCGGTACCGGAGGGGGTACAGCCGCGGGACCGGGCGTGGCACCGTCGACTCGCCGCGTTGGCGGCGGCGCACCCGGTGCGTGTTCCCCCGGACGCGAGCGCGGCGCGGGTGGTGTCGGCGCTGGTGTCCTTCGTCGACGACCACGACGGGCCCTTCGCACGCGAGGCCTTCGACGAGGAGGCCGTGCTGGCGCTGGTCGCCGCGTGGCGGTCGCGCCCGCGGGTGGACGCGCTGGGCCTGGTGGAGCTGGTCGGGCCGCGGCACACGCTGCTGGACGCGGTGCTCGTCGCCCACGCCGCCGCCCGTCAGGTCGCGCGGGGGCGGGACACGCGCGCGCTGCCCGGCTTCGCTCCAACGCTGTCCGAGCGGCTGGCGCTGGGCGCGTCGGTGGCTCCGTTCGCGCACGCGCTGTCGCGCGGTGGCGACCCGCTGGGGGACACGTACCACTACCTCGCGAACCTCGCGGCGGGGCTGCTCGGGGCCTCCCGTTGGTCGAGGAGCTGGACGCTGCCGCTGTTCGCCGCCGGTCCGGAGCTCATGTGGCTCGTGCGCCAGCAGATCTTCGGCGCGCCCCTGTTCTTCGGGAACCACGCCCGCGTGGACCGGCTGGGGCTGAGACACGGCGTCGAGCTGCGTCGGGGACGGCAGGGGCAGATGTGATGCTCGTGTGGCTTCTCGGCCCGTCCGCTCTGGCCTGCGACTTCGTCCCGCTCCGGCGACGGCGCACTACCGGTTGGCGAGCCAGCCCGCGAGCGCGGCGTTCACGTCCACGGTCTCCGCGAACAATGCGAAGTGGTCGCCGGGTACGACGAGCAGGTCCACGGCTGCGCCGCCCACCGACGCGTCGCGGACCTCGCGGAGGTATTCGAGGTCGAACCGATCGTCGTGCTCCGCTGCGAGGAGCAGGCACGGCACCCGCGGCGGACCGAATCCGTCGTAGCCACCCATCAGCGCGACGACGGCGCGGAAACGCGGGGCGAGCTCCGGATCCGCGGCCACTGCCATGGCGCCGACCGCTCCGTTCGAGAGGCCGACGAGGAACAAACGGTCTCGGTCGACACGGGCGGGGAGGGTGTCGACCACCCGTCGGACGACGGAGCGTCCCTCCTCGGACCACCAATCGCCCTCGAAGCCGAGGGCAGGCGCCACGATGGCGTAGCCGGCGAGGTCGGGTAGCTCCGTCAGCGACGACAGGTAGGGCGTCATCAGCCCGCCGAAGCCGTGCAGGAACACGATGCCGGGTACAGGGTCGTCACCTGGGGGCAACCATGCGAGCTCCGCGACATGGTCGGCGGTCGACCGCAACAGCAGCGCGTTCACCCCGGGTCCGGGTGTCCGAGCCGCCAGTCGAGCGTAGGCGTGCCGCGCGGCCACGTCGAACCGCCCACGAGCGTCGGGCGTCAGCATGCCTTGCGCTTCGGCGAGTGCGCTTCCTGCGTAGACCGTCTCGTCTTCGCGGATGACGTTCGCGAGCCACGGAGCCGCACTGGCCACGAAGGCCCCCTGCCGTGTCGCGACCCATCGATAGGCAACGAACCCGACGTCGCCGACCAACGCTGCGGCGAGGAGGCAGGTGGTGCCGAGGCGGAGCCGTCCGCGCACCGCCAACCCCGGGGCGACGAGGAGACCCATGGGCAGGGTCCCGAGAGCGCACGAGCCCGGGACGAGGCCGTTGCCGGAGACGTAGAAGGCCCAGGCGAGGCTCGTGACGGCCACCGGAAACGCGACGAGGCCCGCGAGGACCGTCCAACGCGCGACCGGGGACGACTGAGACAACGCTCAGAAGGTCGTGAGGCGGACGTCGCTCGTGCGGCACCCGTCCAGTTCCATGGCCTGCATCGGCACGGTCCGTCCCGCGGCGCCCCCAGGGACCGACCCGGCGATGATCGCTTCGCCACCGCCATCGGCGACCGCAGTCCCCACCACGACGGCCGGCGCACCGATGGCCGAGCTCAGGCCGGGGCAGCCCGGCAGCGACGTCGGGCCCGTGAGCGCGCCCGCCACCAGGGTGACCGTCGAGCCCGGGGTCACGCCCATCACGGTCCAGCTGTTCGGTCCCGGTGCCTGGCCCGGCGAAGGTTCCGACAGCGTGAGCGCCGGGAGGTCGTCGCCGCCGTCGGCCGGATCCGTCAGCGCCCGGACCTCGTCCCCGTCGCTGGTGCCGCCGTGATCGGTGTCGGTGAGGTCGGGGTCGGTGCCGGTGATGCACACCTCCGTGGCCTCCGTGAGCCCATCCCGATCGTGGTCTCCGAGAGTGTTGGTGAACAGGTGGACGCCGATGCCCAGGACGGCGATGTCGAGGTCTCCGTCACCGTCCCAGTCGGCGATCACCATCTCGTTGTCGTTGATGCTGTAGATGCCGTAGGAGAACGAAGGGGAGACCTGGTGTTCCTCGATGAGCAGGCCGCCCTCGGCCTCCACCCAGTACGGACCGCCACTCGACCCCACCAGGTCCTCGTCGCCGTCGCCGTCCATGTCGGCGGCCCAGGTCGGCACCACTGCCTGCGCGACCGGCGGCCCGAGGCCAGCGATTCCGACACCGGCAGGCGCGAGGTTCTCGTAGGTGTAGCTCCTCAGGTCGATCGACGCGATGACATCTCGATCGCCGTCCCCGTCGAGGTCGGCCAGGGAGGCCGTGCCACCGTCCAGCAGCCGCGTCGGGGGACCGAAGACCCCACCACCCAGGTTCGGATAGGCATCGGTGGCGGTGGGGTAGGCGGACACCACCAGATCGAGGTCACCGTCGTGCTCGAGATCGAACGGTTGGATGTGGCTGATGTTCACGCCGGTGGCGACCGTGGTGTGAGGCGCGAACGAGCCGTTGCCGAGGTTGCGGTAGGTCAGCAGCGAGCCGTTCTGGAGCGTGGAGGCAGCGAGGTCGCTCCGACCGTCACCGTCGAGATCTGCGGCGGCCACCGTCCTCATCCGGGTGTTCGCCTCCACCGTCCGGGCCGGAGCGAAGGCCCCGCCCAGGTTCTCGAACCACACCAGGTCGAGGCCGGCCGCCACGAGGTCGAGATCCCCGTCACCGTCCACGTCCAACGGGACCACCTCGTCGACGAGCATCGTCGCGATCGGGTGGACCGGCCCGAACACCCCCGCGGTCGAGACCTCGATCCACACGAGCTCTGACGTGTCCCAGGCCACGAGGTCATGGGCGCCGCCCGTGTGGTCGACATCCATGGGGACACCTTCGAGCGGGAAGAAGCCGGCGAGCTCGTCGGTGCGCATCGGCCAGGCATCACAGACGGACTCGTCCTCGCTCGGCGAGGTGGAGGTCACCAGGACCTCTGCGCCGTCCGGCACGCCGTCGCCATCGGAGTCGGACAGCAGCGGGCTCGTGTCGAGGACGTCGATCTCCTCCCCGTCGGACAGTCCGTCGCCGTCGGTGTCGGGCAGGCTGGGGTCCGTGCCCAGCGAGACCTCGGCGGCGTCGGAGAGCCCGTCACCGTCCGTGTCGGCGTCGGGCGAGAGGGGGTCGGTGCCGTACCGGCTCACCTCCTCCCCGTCGGTGCGGCCGTCGCCATCGGTGTCCGGCACCAGCGGGAGCGTGCCCAGGGAGACCTCGTCCCCGTCCCGCAGACGATCGCCGTCGCTGTCCGGGAGCGTGGGGTCGGTCCCGAACACCACCTCCAGCGCGTCGGACAGTCCGTCGCGGTCGGTGTCGCCGTTGCGTGGGTCGGTCCGGAGCGAGAGGACCTCGTCCCCGTCGGACAGTCCGTCGCCATCGCTGTCCGCCGCCGCCGGATCGGTGCCCAGGATGAGCGCTTCGAGGTCGTCGGCGAGGCCGTCCAGGTCGGTGTCGGGCCCCGACGCAGGCTCGTCGCCGGCGTCCAGCGGATCGGTCAGTGCGAGGAGCTCCTCACCGTCTCCAACGCCGCCACCGTCGGCGTCGTAGGCCCCCTCGTCCGTCCCCGTCAGGCACCGCTCGACGTCCGTGCGCAGTCCGTCGCGGTCGCGGTCGTCCAGCGCGGACGTGAGGGCCAGCAGGCTCCCGGTCACCACCTCGTCGACGCCGTCTCCATCGAGATCGCCGACCTCCAGCGCCGAGCCTGCGGCATCGAACGCCCGCCGAGCAGGGCCGAACGCGCCGGGCCCGGTCCGTTCCTGGTAGAAGGCGACCGCTCCGGAGAACACCAGGTCCAGGTCGCCGTCGCCGTCCAGGTCCGCCGCCTCGCCGGAGGGCGTGCCGCTCAACCCCGCCAGCGTCCCGGCGAAGGCGAAGGTCCCGCCGTTGTTGCGGAACCACCGGGCTGTGGGTGTTCCGGTCGCCAGCAGATCGGGGTCGCCATCGGCGTCCAGGTCGACAGCATCCAGGTCGTAGACGTAGGGACCTGCGGATCCGGCGATGTTGCGCGCGCGCCCGAGGTTCCCGCCGCCCAGGTTCTCGTACCAGGTCAGACCGCTGGTGCGGTAGCTCGCGACGATGTCCGGATCCCCGTCCCCGTCGACGTCGGCCACGTCCACGCTGCGGTCGTAGGCGTCCGTCCACCGGAAGTCGCTCCACACGGGTCCGACGAACGTGCGGTCCCCCGAATTGCGATACAACGCGAGCGAGCCGTTCTCGCCCGCCTCCAGGACGTCGGGGTCGCCGTCGCCGTCGAGGTCCACCGTGACGATGCGACGGGCGCTCCCGCTGAGATCGCGCCCGATCGTGGGGCCGAGGCGGAACTGCCGCTGCCCGACGTTCTCGAGCCACCCCAGGATGCCGAACCGGAGACCGTAGACCACGTCCAGATCTCCGTCCTGATCGAGGTCTTCCAGCCGAACGGCCGTGATCCCGCTGGCGAGGAGCTCGTGGGTGACCATGCCGTCGGTGCGGCGCTCGAGCCACACCAGGTGGTCCAGATCGCCCGCTACGATGTCCAGGTCCCCGTCCCCGTCGAGGTCGCCCAGCTGCACGGCGTCGGTTCGCGCCCACGTCGCCAGGGTGACCGACGAGAACGACGGGCAGCCCACGAGGTCGTCGATCCTCGGACTCGTGCCGAGCAACAGCGCCTCGGCCCCGTCCCCCACGCCGTCGCCGTCGGTGTCGAAGACCAGCGGGTCCGTGCCGCGCGCCTGCTCGGCGGCGTCGGGGAGTCCGTCCCTGTCGGTGTCGACGGCCCAGGCGGAAAGAGACATCCAGAACACCACAACCCCCTCGACAGAAATCCAACCATACCCCCCCGTCTGGGCGCCGTGTCAGTCGGTTAGACGAGCGGCCATGATCAGGCTGGACGACGTGTCGCTCACGCTCTCGGGCGACACCATCGTGGAAGGTGCGAGCTTCCACCTGCACCCCGGAGACCACGTGGGGCTCGTGGGCCGCAACGGCTCCGGGAAGACCACGCTCCTGCGCGCGATGGTGGGCGAGCTCGGCGCGGACGGCGGGCGCATCGTCGTGCGCTCCGGGGCCCGCGTGGGTTGGCTTCCGCAGCAGGCGGTCAGCGGCTCGACGCGGACGGTCTGGGAGGAGGCGCGCTCGGGGATGACCCGGTTGCTCGCGCTGAAGGCCGAGCTCGACGCCGCCGAGGCCCGCGCCGGAGACCCCGGTGGGCCCGAGCGGCTCGCGCGCGCGACCGACGCCTTCCGCCTCGCCGGGGGCTACGCCGCGGACGAGAAGGTGGGCGAGGTGCTCCACGGGCTGGGCTTCCTGCCGGAGATGTGGCACCGGACCTGCGACACGTTCAGCGGCGGCTGGCAGATGCGCATCGCGCTCGCGCGGCTGCTGCTCTCCGACCCCGACGTCGCCTTGTTCGACGAGCCCACCAACCACCTCGACCTCGAGGCGCGCACCTGGCTCGCGAACCACCTCGCGGCCGCTCCGTACGCGTTCGTCGTCGTCAGCCACGACCGCTGGCTGCTCGACCGCTGCGTCAGCCGGGTCGCCGAGGTCCGCAACCGCAAGGTCCACGAGTACACCGGGAACTTCGCCTCCTTCCTGGCCCAGCGCGAGCTGCGGGACGAGCAGGCGGCCACGGCCTACGGACGCCAGCAGTCCGAGATCGCGCGGCTCGAGCGGTTCGTGGAGCGCTTCGGCGCCAAGGCGACCAAGGCGGCCCAGGCACGGTCGCGGCAGAAGGCGCTCGACAAGATGGAGCGGGTGGACGCGCCCGAGAAGCAGCGCAAGGCGGCGCGGCTGAAGCTCCCCGAGGCGCCGCCCGGCGCGCTGCAGGCGGTGCAGCTCGTGAACGCGACGGTGGGCTGGTCCGAGGACGCTCCGGTGCTCTCGGGGGTCGACCTGTCGCTCGACCGCGGCATGCGGCTCGTGCTGCTCGGCCCCAACGGGTGCGGGAAGTCCACGATCCTCCGCGCGCTCGCGGGCGACCCCGTGCTGCTCGCGGGGAGGCGACGGCTCGGCGACCGCGTGCGCATCGGCGTCTTCCACCAGGATCTCGCCCAGGAGCTGCCCCCGGACCCGTCGCCGCTCGACCTGCTCGCGCAGGAGAACCCGCTCGTGCCGCCGGAGCGCGTGCGCAGCGTGCTCGGGGCGCTCGGGCTCCCCGGGGACATGGCGCTGCGGCCGATCGGCGTGCTCTCGGGCGGCGAGAAGGCCCGCGTGGCGCTCGCCTCTCTCGTGCTGCGCCCGTGCAACGTGCTGATGCTCGACGAGCCCACGAACCACCTCGACGCCGAGACGGTCGACGTGCTGGTGGAGGCGCTGCAGGACTACGAGGGCGCCGTGCTGCTCGTGACCCACGACCGGTTCGTGGTGGAGCGGGTCGCGACGCACGTGGGGCGCATCGCGGACGGGAAGCTGACGCTGCGCGAGGGCGTGCGGCCCGAGGACTTCGAGCGCCCCAAGCCCGAGAAGGTCGGCGCCGCCGAAGTGTCCGCGGAGGCCGTCGACCACCAGGAGCGCAAGCGGCGCCAGCGGGAGGCCGAGCGCGCCCGTCGGCGGCTCCAGCAGGTGCAGGACGAGATCCCGAAGGCGGAGGCGAAGCTCGCGGAGCTCGACGACGCGCTGATCGCGGCCGCCACGGACCACGCGAAGGTCACCGACCTCGCACGCCAGCGCGAGCAGGTCCAGTCCACGGTCGACGGGCTGTACGCCGAGTGGGAGGCGTTGGAGGAGGCGGTCGGATAGGACGGGAGACCACCCCTCAGGAGGTCCCGTGGCCGTGCGTCTCACGCATCGCGTCGCCTGCGCTGGTTGAGCCAGCAAGCTCGGCCCGGGGGTCCTCGGGCCTGCGACGGCATCGCTTCCGCGGCAGGACGACCCGCGGCTCCTCGTCGGCTTCGATCTGGCCGACGACGCTGGGGTGGTGCGCCTCGACGCCGAGCGCGCGCTGGTCCAGACGGTGGACTTCTTCACGCCGGTGGTGGACGACCCGTACTTGTACGGCGCGATCGCGGCGGCCAACGCGCTCTCCGACGTCTACGCGATGGGCGGCGAGCCGCTGACCGCGCTCAACATCCTGTGCTGGGACAAGGAGCTCCCCTCCGAGATCCTGCACGACATCCTGCGCGGCGGGATGGACAAGGTGAAGGAGGCCGGCGCGCTGCTCGTCGGCGGGCACTCGGTCACGGACACCGAGATCAAGTACGGCCTGTCGGTCACCGGCGTGGTCCACCCCGACCGGATCTGGAAGAACGAGGGGGCGCGCCCCGGCGACGTGCTGGTGCTCACGAAGCCCGTGGGGACCGGCATCGTGACGACGGCGATGAAGAACGACGCCTGCCCGCCGGACCTGGCCGCGCGCACGATCGAGGTGATGGCGACGCTGAACCGCGC
>JACKER010000025.1 GCA_020632925.1 Alphaproteobacteria bacterium
CCTGAAGGTGCTCTGGTACGACTACGGCGGGTTCGTATTGGCGCACAAGAAGCTCGCCCGCGGTCGGTACCGGATCCCGGAGGTGACGGGGCACTCGGTCCCGATGACGGCCGCGGAGCTTGGCGCGTTGCTCGAAGGGATCGATCTCTCGGGCTGCCACAGACTGCCGCGGTGGAACCCGCCCGATCCGCCATGAGTCCTGACGTCATGTTGACGTCAAGCGCACTCCGCCGTCGGACCCGCCGGATTAGGAGTGCGCATGGACCTCGAGGCCGAGAACGCCCGCCTGCAGGCGCTTGTCGCCGCGCTGGAGCGCGAGAAGGAAGCGCTCCTGCTCGGCTACGAGGAAGCGCGGGCGCGGGCCGACGAGGAGCGTGCGCGGGCCGAAGAGCATCGCGCCAGGGCCGAGGCGGCCGAGGCAGCCGCGAAGAGGCTCCAGGTCGAGCTCGAGGACACGCTCCTGCAGAACACGGGCTGGCGGCCGACGGCTCGTCGCGGCCGCGGCGTGACAGGCTTTGGATCATCGCGCCCGCCTCCCACCTGGGTTGATCGGTCACCCCTGCGTGGATACCCCGCTCTAGCGGCCGAGGACGACGTCGAGGAGAAGGCGGTCGAGAAGGCTTAGCGCCACCGACAGACCGGGCCCGCATCCGCCTCACCGACATACTGGTCGCGCTACTGGAGTTGCGCCGCCGTCGATGACCCGTACCGCGCCCCTCCGGGGCGAGGAAAGGACGGCATAGCAGGCACCCCGATGCCAACGAGGGGCTCGCCGCTGCGGGTCGGTGACCACACACCACCACCTGCAGGTCGCGACCACGCTGACTCGCGCACACGCTCCGGGGCCACCTCGAACGCGATGGGAGCGGTTCCGCACGACACGCCATCCTCGTAGGTGTACTCTTCGATGATCGGCGAATACCCCATGTTGGGTGACGTGTCCAACTGCGTCTCCGAGAGGATCCGGTCTTGTTCGTCGTAGGTCCAGGTGGTCCGGTCGACGTTTCGCACATGGCTGATCGTCACGTCCTCCATGAGGAGGTTTCCGCGGTCGTCGTAGCTGTACTCGTAGATGTAGTAGAACCTGGGCTTCGGCAAACCTGGACAGATTCCAGAGTAGCGATGGGCCACCAGACCATCTTCCAGGTAATCCCACGTGTAGCAGTCGTAGTACTGCATTCTCTCCATCGAGAACCGAGTGTACTCCTCGAGCTGGCCAGCGTCGTCATACACCCAGCGTCGAATCACAGGCGGATCCGTCGGTGGACTCGCGTAGCTCTCTTCCACCATCCGGCCGGCCCCGTCGTACAGATAGCTTGTGGTGCTGATCGGTTCACCCGTCACTCGGGTGTGCTCGTCGAGCAGGATCCGCCCCTCCTCGTCCACGGTGAACCGTCGCTGGCTCATCGGCTCACCCCACTCCCACAGGTCTTCACCGACCAGAACATCGCCATCATAGATCATGAAGTAGTCAAACTGGTGCACATCCTGTCTTGTGATATGGTCGACGATGGTGAACGAAGCCAGACGTCCGTCGTCACCGTATTTCCATATCGCTTCAGATTGTACTCTTTCGCGACGGTCGACTCGAATCTCCGACAACAAATGTCCTGACCTGTCATAGGTGTAGGTCACAGTATTCATAGGATCACCTAGCCGACCGGTTTCAAAGCGAACCAGGCGACCGAGATAGAACGCCTGGGACACCTTCTCCACGGGCAGCGAGATGGACGTCGACCACCCTGGTCGATACGTCGTCACGTCGAGCAGGTGATGCTGAGGGCCTCCCGAGTATCGGAACATCTGCGTGCAGGACTCGTCATCCACGGGCCGAGCCTCGACCTCGGCTGGGCGGGGCTCCGACGCTTCGCTCGTGTCGGTCGCCGGCGTCGCCGTATGATCGACGTTGACCGCACCAGGACGGCGGTCGGAGGGAGACCCACATCCGAGCCACAGCGCCGCCGTCCAGACACAGCTGGTTGCGACCAGCCCGACTCGTCCGCGGCACTCGACAGACCACGCCACTTTCGATCGCGTTTCACTCCGCAAGGGCCCGCCGCATGCGGTGCCGGAGGCCGCGTCCTCCGATCGTGGTGGGTGTGGTGTAGTAGACGAACGTGCTCCGCGTGGACGGCGTGGTCTGCATGGAGAGTGGTTCAGCGTCGACCCGCTGGACTTCCGGGTCCATGTACCCTGGGGGTCGGGTCATGAGCATCTGACGTCGTGGCTCGACTTCCTGGATCGGCCAGTCGGGATCGTGCACACCGTGGGGACTCGGGTCGGGCCCGACGAGAGACATCCGATAGACCTCTGCAGGCTGAGAATAGAACGGGTCCGTCGGGTCGAGGGGGTTCGATCGGTTGGGGGCTGCTACTGCGCCAAACGGAAAGACGGCCATCGGCTTGCCGTTGTTCGCGACGAAGTTCTCGTCGTCGAGAAAGAATCGAAGCCCACGCCCCGGGAAATCCAGCTCGGGCTGGGTCGGGATGAAGGGGACAGGAAGGTTGAACGGCCTCATCAAGATCGAGCCTACACCGACTTTTCCGTCGGCGCGACTTCGCCGACCTCGGCGACGGATGCCGGGCGGGGTCGGGCGGGCCGAAGGCAGGCGCGCGAGGCCTCGACCGGCTTGTCGAGGAGCACCGCGCGCAGGTGCGCGGCCCAGCGGGCCCCATCGCCCGCGGGTTCACGCGATGCGCGCGACGCTCGGTGGTCCGCGCGAACTGTTCGCGAGCCCCGCCAGGATCCGGGTGGTGGCGGGCGGACCCACGACCACGGTCCGCAGGGTCATCTGGCCGGCGCAGCGGGGACACACGAAGCCACCGGTGCCGAACACGCGTTCCAGGAGCTCGGACCACGGGCACCAGGCGGACCTGTTGCGCCCCTTCAGCGGAGCGGGACGGCGCAGCAAGGTCGTCTTGCCGTCGCGACCAGCATCGGGGAGACGTCGCGGCACGAGCTCGGAGCGCCAGGCGGCGTGGGCGGCGTAGACCCCGTGGAAGTGGGTGGTGTGGACGCGGGGGCGGACCACCAGCGCCGCAAGCTTCTCGGTGAGCTCGAGCGGTGTGAACAGGAACGCCGCGGTCCCGTCGCGCCAGGGCTTGCGCAAGTGGAGGACGACCTGCCCGTCGGGACGACCCTCCAGCCGAGCCTTCGCCAGCGGTGGCCGGAGCAGGTAGCGCGCGAGCTGTTCGAGCCCGACGCGGTCGGAGGCGGGGACCCAGGTGCCGGCGTGCAGGCCGTACCCTTCGCACAGCACCCCGTCCCCGCTGCGACTCACCTCCTCGAACCGGGGCGGGACCGCCCGGTAGCGTCGCACGGGCTGTCCAGTTCGCGGACCCGCGGCGACCTGGTTGGCCACGGACGCCGCGAACAGGACGGCCTGTGCGTCGTCGGGCGCCTCCTCGTCGTCCACGCCCTGCCCCACGAGCCACCGCTCGCTGGCCTCCGCGATGCGCCGCACCAGAGTCTCCAGCGCCTCGGGGGTCGGACGCACGCGGTGGAACCGGAGCGCTCCAGCCTCGTCCCGTGCCCAGACCCCGTCGGGCAAGAGGCAGTGGAAGTGCAGGTTCAGCGCGAGCGAGGAGCCGAACCGCTGCTCGACCGTCACCGCCCCGGTCCGCGCGTCCACCACCTCGTGCCGCTCCTCGGCATGGGCCACCAGCCAGGCGAACACCTCGCGCAGCGCCAGGTCCAGCACCCCACGCGCCAGCTCGGGCCGCCACGCCAGCAGTCTGCGCCTGGGCCAAGGCACGGTCAGCACCCACTGGCGGTGCGGCACCTCCGCGAACAGGGTGTCGCACCAGCGCGCCGCCCGTTCCGCCATCCGCCGCCCGCAGCAGCACGGGCAGAACGCCCGTCCCTTGCACGAGAACGGTACGAGCCGGTGCCCGTCGCACCGCTCGCACACGAGCCAGGCGAAGCCGTTCTGCGGATCCCCGCACCCGAGGTAGCGCTCCAGCTCCTTCCACACGAAGGCGGGCAGCTCCTGGTCCGCCTCCTCGAGGACACGGCGCAGCTCCGCCATCCCCACCGCCACCGTCTGGTGCAGCAGGTCGCCGTGCGTCCCTCTGGTCTCCACCCACACCACGGCGGGCGGCACCTGCACGCAGCGGGCCGCCCCCACCCAACGGAGCAACGCCGTGTTCGCGCCGCCCACTCCGACGTGACGACGGTCGTCGGGCACCCGAGCGGAAGCGCCCAGGCGATGGACTGTCCTGCCCCCGGTCGCTTCCGCCCTGGAGGGTCGAGCCGCCCGGACGGGCCGCGGGGCGCTGGGGTGCCGGTGCGGACCCCCGGGGCGCCGCGCTCAACGTCGGTTGGAGCAGACGGGCCCCCACCGCTTCGCGGTGGAGCCCCGCAGCTCAACCGGGCGTTGACCGCACGGGAGTTGCACCGTTCCAGCGCCCGCCCTCCCCGCCGCGGCCGGGAGAAGGGCCGAGCAGCTATGCTGTCCCCCGTGCCGGAGTAGACATCCGGCGGTGCGTTAATCCCCGCGGGTCGGTCTGGGGCAGGTGCACGTGAGCGAGCAGGACGAGGGCGTGGGTGGAGACCGTCCGGAAGTGGACGGCGGGCAGCGCGGCCGTCCCGGACGTCGGAGCGTCGAGGACCGCCGGAGCGCAGTGCTGGAGCTCATCGGTGGGAAGGCGACGGTGGACCAGCTGGCGCGGCGGTACGGGGTGAAGCCCGAAACGGTGGAGGGCTGGCGGCAGGACGCGCTGGAGGGGCTGGAGGCGGCGCTGCGGCGAGGCACCGGGCGCACGGGTCGGGAGCTCGAGCTCGAGAAGGAGAACCGGGAGCTACGCGGTGCGGTCACGGACCTGTCCATCGAGAAGGCGATTCTGAAGCGGGAGCTCGACAAGTGCCGCCCCCCTTCAGTGCCCGCGAGGTCGCGGCGATGAGCCGGGAGACCGACGCGGGCGTAGTGACCGTGGTGGGTCTGTGCAGGCTGCTCGGGGTGTCGCGTGCCGGGGTGTACGCGGCGCGGCGGTCGCCGGCGGAGGAGCGCAAGGCCGCGGCTCCACCGGCCGTCCGGACGGGGGTGTCGGGGGCCGAGCTGCTGGTGGCCATCCGGGCGGTGTTGAAGGACCACGCGAGCTGGGGCCACCGGAAGGTCTGGGCGACGCTGAGGCGGCAGGGCACGCGGGTGGGCCGCCGGCGGGTCGCGGAAGTCATGAAGGCCAACGGGGAGATGCAGGAGGCCAACGCCCCTCGGGCCGATGCTGTGCGGCCTCGCGGGCACGTTGTCGTGCCGGAGCCCAACCGCCGGTTCGCGACCGACCTGACGACCGTGTGGACGCGCCGGGATGGGCTCGTGGCGGTGGTCCTGACGGTCGACTCCGGGTGCAGGAGCGTGCTCGACGTCGCCGCCACGAAGTCTCAGGAGTCCGGACCGGTGTTGGCGACCGTCGAGCGCGCGCTGGAACGGGCCTTCGGCAGGCCCGACCAGGTGCCCGAGGGGGTGGAGCTGCGCTCGGACCACGGCCCGCAGTACACCGGCCAGGACGCTCAGGACCTGGCCCTCCGCTGGAACCTCGTCCAGACCTTCGCGCCCGTCGGGCGGCCCACCGGTAATGCCCTGGCCGAACGCACCATCCAGACGATGAAGATCGAGTGCCTCTGGCCGTCCGAGTTCGACGGCGTCGAGGACCTCCAAGTCGCTCTGGAGGCGTGGCGCCTGTCGTTCAACGACGAGCGCCCCCACCAGGCCCTCGGCTGGAGGACGCCGTCCGAGGTGCGCGCTGCGAAGCTGGGGTTGTCCCCGACGAGGGCGGCCGCGTGAGCGGGCTGGCGCTCCCATCCGGGGTCGCAGAGCCCCCGCCGGAGGCATCCGTCCGCCCGTCACCCACGCGCAGCGGGGACCGCAAGGGCGACGCGCAGGCCACCGAGCGGCCGGAGCCACCCGCAGACGCGCACAGGGTACCGACCGCAGGTCGGTGCGCGAGCACGGCGAGGATGGCGAGGACCGCGACGTGGCCGGAGCAGAGCCCGGCGGTACGTCCCGGCAGTGACGGGCGGGCGGAGGCCGACCAGCCGCCGACGCTCGGGGTGGGTGGCCGGATCAGCTACCAGGCGTTGACCGCACGGGAGTTGCACCGTTCCAGCGCCCGCCCTCCCCGCCGCGGCCGGGAGAAGGGCCGAGCAGCACCTGGGCCAGAGGTCCGTGGCGAACGCTGTGGCCATCTCGGCCGAGCGACCCGGCCGCCGAGGGGGCGACACCCACACGATCGAGCTGTAGTGGCGTGCTAGGCTTGCGCCTCCCCCTTCAGCGTTTCGGACGGCACGTCACCATGGCCCGCGACCCGTTTCACGTGTTCTTCTCCTGGCAATCGGACCTGCCGAAGAAATGTAATTGGACACTCATCGAAGACTCACTGAAGCGCGCGGCTGGAGCGGTCGGGTCGGACCCAGAGATCGAGGTGGACCCTGTCGTTGACCGCGACACAGCAGGCTTGCCGGGGACGCCCGACATTGCTCAAAGCATCCTGGACAAGATCGACCGGTGCGGCCTCTTCGTGGCGGACGTGAGTATCGTGCTTGGGGATGCGAGCGGCAGGCGCTCGCCAAACCCCAATGTGCTGATCGAAATCGGATATGCTGCTAGGTCGCTCGGCTGGGATCGGGTCGTCCTCCTCTTCAACGAACACTTCGGGCCGTTGGAGGCGCTCCCCTTCGACATTCGGAGTCGCCGTATCAAGACCTACAGGGCCGCTCCTGAAGACCCGCCGGCATCGGCCCGGAACGACTTGGCCAGATTCTTCGAGGTAGCGATCCGCGCCGTGCTCAGCATCGCCCCAGCCACACGCGAACGCACGTTTTCAATGGGACGTTCGGTCACCACGATCGACCACGAATGGTTGGCAATGGGAGTTCCCGCCGACGTGCCTCGGAAGCTTGTGATCCTGGGCCCGCCCGAGGGTGCTGTCGAAATCGAACGCGGGAAGCTACTCTCGTGCGTGATGGAATCGGGCTTTAAGCTTGCCGGGTGGGGCGGCTCCGGATTTCCAGCGGACGAAGATCGCAACGTCAACGAACACCGTGAAGCCGACTGCATCCGTCGTGGACGCAAGGTGCTGGGCCGCCGCACAGGTCAGGTAGATGAAGACACGTTTCTGTGGGCTGCATGGCGTTCGGGCGACCTCGCACAATGCACGCCAATTCGTGAAGCTGTGGAGAACGGTTACGTGGACAATCCAGCGATCAACATTCTCGCTATCGAGTGGGCCATGTATGACCTGGTTCAACCGCTTCAGTTCCTGAGGCGATTTCGTGACCGTGTCGCTGCTACCCGAGTGCCATTCAGGGTTGGATACCGGTGGCAGCTCGGACAGGGGCGCCGCTTGGCATTTCTGGATCGTAATCGCGTGGGCTTCTCCCGCGAGTACCGTAGTTCCGCCGACGTCTGGGAGCACGGATTCGTGGTGGAGCCCGGTGAGGATCCATGCCTGCACCTTCGCGATGCGGCCGAGTCGCTGTGCTGGCAGTTCGGATGGGATCAGTCATCCGGCTACTTGGACAGTTTCCTGCCGCCCTTAATCGCGGGCCACATCGGATGAGTTGCCCGAGGATAGCCCGGCACCCGGCCCACGATGAGCCGCCAGGTCGGTACCTCGGTGAGCGCCCGGGGCGGTGCCGGAGTGGGCTGTGCGCCCTCGGGCTGCGGGGCGGCATCGTTCGGGCGCGTCGCGCTACGCGGGCCGGTCCCGGCCCGGAGCGTAGGACAGGCCCGAAGTCGACTGTTGGTCGACGGTTTCTTCGAGTGGGCGCGAGCGCTGTCGCAGATCATTCGTCCGGAGTCGGCGCTGGGCGACGCGTTGAGGTACGCGCGGAACCAGGAGTCGGAACTTCGGCTGTTCCTCGAGCACGGCGAGCTGCCGATGCACAACAACCTGTCCGAGCTGATGCTCAGGCAGACGGCCGTCGGCCGCAAGAACTGGCTGTTCGCCCGGTCCGAAGATGGTGCACACGCGGCGGCCGCGCTCTACACGTTGATCGGCAGCTGCTCGCTGCAAGGCATCGACCCCTGGCTGTACCTGCGCGACCTGCTCCACCGCCTCCAGGACTACCCGGCGAACCGGGTCGGCGAGCTCACGCCGAAGAACTGGCGGGCGTTCAGACCAGGTCACACGCCACCGGCCAGCTGACCTCTACCGTTCGCTGTGTGGATACGCAACAGGTCCTCCGCCTCCATCACGACCGGAACGAACCCGACGTGCTCGACCCGTGGTCTGCCACCGCCACCAGGCCACCGTGTTCCGGTTCAGCGCGTGGGCGGCGGCGAACCGCCCCACCGACTCTCTGGAGTTGACCCGGTTTCGTGGACACCCTCGAATCTACAGGAGAGGATGTCCGCATGGCGCGCAAGACGTACAGCGCAGAGTATAGGTCCCACCTCGTTTCCCTCGTGAAGGCGGGCCGGACGCCCGAGTCCTTGGCCAAGGAGTTCGAGCCGTCCGCTCCGACCATCCGGGCCTGGGTGGAGGCGGCGAGGGCTGCCGAGGCCGGTGGGGAGGTCGTGGACAAGGACGCTCGCATCAGGGAGCTCGAGCGCAAGCTCAAGCAGGTGGAAGAGGAGCGTAAAATCCTAAAAAACGGCGCACCGGCCCACCGGTTCTGAGGACCAGAAACTCGCCGGGTGTAGGCTGTGGCCCCGCGGGAGAGGCCGTCTACTTTCTGGTGCGATCAAGCCCGTCAAAAAACGTGGTCCAGGGATGCTCGTGGACTTGCAGGTGGTGACGCTTCGGCGATCCCGTTTAGGAAAGTGCTCTATCCACCATCCCGCCCGCTGGGACTCTTCTGATTCTGAGTGGGGTGAGCATGGCGAGGACGAAGCAGAAGACGAGTGAGACTGACCTCCCCGTGGTCCACCGCAACGCGGCGGGTCTCGACATCGGGTCCCGGTTCCACGCAGTGGCCGTCGAGGCGGGTCGGGATGACGTTCCGATCCGCACCTTCGGCACGTTCACCGGCGAGCTGTACCGCTTGGCGGACTGGCTGAAGTCGGTTGGGATCACGACCGTCGCGATGGAGTCCACCAGCGTGTACTGGATTCCGGTGTACGAGATCCTTGAGGCGCGAGGCTTCGAGGTTCTGCTTGTCAACGCAAGGTTCGTGAAGAACGTTCCCGGCCGCAAGACCGACATGAGCGACGCCCAGTGGATTCAGCGCCTCCACCAGTATGGGCTGCTGCGCGGCAGCTTCCGCCCACGTGATGAACTCGGAGCCCTGAAGAGCTTCCTCCGCCATCGAGAGCGGCTCAGCCAGTACCGCTCGGCCCACATCCAGCACATGCAGAAGGCGCTGATGCAGATGAACCTGCAGCTGCATCACGTCGTGACCGACATCACGGGTGTGACCGGCATGAAGATCATGCGGGCCATCATCGCTGGCGAGCGTGACCCTCGGATGCTCGCCGAGATGCGCGACGCTCGATGCAAGGAGTCGGTGGAGGTGATCGAGGCCGCGCTTCGCGGGAACTACAGGCGTGAGCACCTCTTCGCGCTTGAGCACGCGCTCGAGCTCTACGACGTGTACGGTCGAAAGATCGCCGAGTGCGACACGGCGATCGAGCACGCGTTGGAGGAGCTGAACGCAACGCTCGAACCGCCGTCCGAGCCGCAGCCAGCGCCGCGCACTCGATCCCGGTCTTCGGGGAGCCCGCATTCGACGTTCGGTCGGCTCTCTACCTCCTGCTCGGCGTGGACCTGAGCCAGATCCACGGGATCGGGCCGTTCATCGCCCTCCGCCTCATCGGGGAGTGCGGTGACGACATGACTCGTTGGCCGACAGCGCAGCACTTTACCTCCTGGCTCACGCTGGCCCCGGCCAACAAGATCTCGGGCGGAAAGCTGCTCAGCTCGCGCACAAGGCGCTCGGGGAGCCGCGCGGCCTTCCTCTTCCGGCTGGCCGCGCAGGCCGTCGGGCGAACAGATACCGCGCTCGGAGCCTTCTATCGCCGGCTCGGCGCCAGGATCGGGAAGGCAAAGGCGATCACAGCGACCGCCAGGAAGCTCGCCGTGCTGTTCTACAACTCCCTCCGTCACGGGTTGCTGTACAAGGACCCCGGCGCAGCGGCGTACGACGAGCGGCATCGAGACCGCGTCATCCGGAACCTGCAGCGCCGGGCGAGGCAGCTCGGGTACCAGCTCGTCGAACCGGACGACGGAACGCTGGCCGATGGAGTTTCTTAGGAAAGCGGCTGCCTGGTTCGCCGCGCAGGACGGGTCGAGCCGGAAGAAGGGTTCCCGTTCGTGAAGGCGCACCAGGCGGAACACGCGGTGGCGACCCTCTGCCGGGTCCTGAAGCTCTCGCGCAGCGGCTACTACGCCTGGGCCCGCAGGAAGCCTTCGGCCCGCGCACAGCGCGACGAGGAGGTCCTCGCGGCCATCCGGGAGGAGCACCTCGGGTCGCTCGGCATCTATGGAGCGCCTCGCATCCAGGAGATGCTGCGTCGTCGCGACATCAAGGTCGGCCGGAAGCAGGTCGCACGCCTCATGCGTGACGCCGGCCTCGTTGGCGTGACCCGCCGCCCGAAGCATCGCACCACGGTGCGGGACGAGCGCGCACGGCCGGCGGCGGACCTCGTCGACCGCGACTTCACGGCCGACGGCCCGAAATCAGGTGTGGGTCGCCGACATCACCCACATCCCGACGCGGGCCGGGACGTTCTACCTGGCCATGGTGCTGGACGTCTGGAGCTGCAAGGTCGTTGGCTGGGCCACCGCGGCCGAGATGCCCGCCGAGCTCGTGGTCGCGGCCCTCGACATGGCCGTCGCCCGCCGCCGACCGCGCCGGGTCATCCACCACTCCGACCAGGGCAGCCAGTACACCAGCCTCGCGTTCACAAAGCGCTGCGAGGCGCTCGACGCAGGTTTCCCATGGGCTCGGTAGGCGACTGCTTCGACAACGCCATGGCCGAGAGCTTCTTCGCCACGTTGGAGGTCGAACTGCTCGCCCTCGTCGGGAAGTTCCCGACCCACGAGGCCGCGGACGCCCAGGTCTTCGCCTACATCGAGGGCTTCTACAACACCCGCCGGCTGCACAGTGCGCTCGGCATGAGGTCGCCCCTCGAGTTCGAACGCGAGGCAGCGAAGTGCCCAGCCATCCCAAACAATCCACAGGCCATGAGCTCCCCCCTGGACCCCCCTCGGCCCACCCCGTGGCCGTGGTGCCAGACGAGGCGCTTCAGGCTACTACTTGACACCCAGGTGTCCACGAAAGCAGGGGCAACCCCACTCCGCTCTCGTCGAGCTCCGCAACGGCTCCTCCCACTCCGCTCGTGACCGCTTCGTGGCCATCCCGACCTCCACGCGAGATCGTCGCTCGAAGCAAGATCATGGGCCAGACGCGGTCGGCCGTCCGGGTACCCAGCACCCGGCTCGCTCCAGCCCCCGTTCACGTACGACCTGATTGAACTCGGACGGCCGTCGACCAACAGCAGGCGGACTGCGTAGCCATCGAGAAGATCAGCGGGGACATCTCCGGCCTTCGATTCGGTGAACAGCGCAACCCTCGGGGCGTGAGACCTCAACTAATCATTCTGCACCATACAGCGCCGAAGCCACGTCTTGGCAGCAGCCATCCCTTCAATATCGGCGGCTGGTGTGAACACATGTCCCTCTGTGTCGAAGACGACAAGCTCGGCCTCGCCCCCAGCACGCACCGTCTCCGCCCGCAAGCTCTGCACAGCCCGAACGGGGAGCGCGTGCATCCAGACCGCCGTGCAGGAATAGCATCGGTACTCTCACTTCCGTACCGTGCACACGAGTGCCCAAGAATCCAAAGTGCACCACCGACGCCTGGGCGACCCCGCACCGAATCCACGGAGGATCCATCGATGCTGCGAGCAGCGTAGCAAACCCACCGTAGCTCTCTCCCCACCAGGCGATGTGAGCTGCATCCACAACCCCAGCTTCCTCCAACGTGTCAGCTGCGCTGCGCACATCTTCCATTATTCCATCGTGCAAAGCACCATGGCTCGCGCGAACGAACACACCGCCGTAGCCGAATGTGCCACGATAATCTACAACAACAGCAGCCCACCCCTCCTCCGCGATCATTTGGCTCCACAGGAGCCACCTCCTCCGATCGTTGTAGATCCAAGGCCCGCCATGCACCCATATTACCGCTGGATAGGGCCCATCACCAAACCTAGTCCGATCCGGCTCCGTCACATATATGGGCACCAACATGCCGTCAGGTGCGCCAATCAGCTCGCTGGTCGTGTCGCGCCATTCACCACCCATTCCGAATTGCGTTCCGACACCTGCGTCCAGTATCGCTTGGCCCTCCGTGTCATAGATGTAATAGCTCTGCGCAACCCCTCGGTCGCTCTTGAGGACAAGTGTTTTCATCGCGTTGTCCCGGCACGCAACGCTATACCCGTCTTGTAGCGCACCGCGAAGACCATCCACCATAGGCCCAGTAGCCCCACTCAGAACATGCCAGGTCGTCTTACCGAAGTAACGGGACACAGCCAACGGCTCGCCCGTTTGGCGGTCCTGAAGGACCTGCTGAACAGTGCCAGGAGTGGCCTCCTGCACAACCCATGTTCCACCAGTCTGCAGATTCACCGCCACCACTGCACCCTGTCCCTGACGCGTGTCATCAAAAATCAGTGCGCTGTCCCCCAGAGTTGATCACTTACCAAGTACCAACTCTGTCCGCCTGCCGCCGCGCCCCCAAGCCTCGCGTGGGCTACCTTCTTTAGCACTGCATGGTCTGCCATAGCGCCGGTGGCAACGCGGAACAGCTCACAGCCGCCTGGACGGTCGGCGCAGCGCAGGAATCCTACCGGTCCATGCTCGCCGATGAGCCAATCTCCTCGCGGGCCTGCTCCGGCATCGACGCGCATCGACTTGCCTGTCAATAGGTCGGACAAGGTGGCCACCCCACCCGTACTCCATGTCTCCAGATACGGGTGGTGATGGGGAGCGGACCATACGTGCTGGCCAATCTCCAACGAGCCCCGCACAACACTGCCGTCCTCCGTACTTTGAATACGCCACTCAGCGGGCGATAGGACCAACAGGCGAGTGGAGTCCACCCACGACACCCAACGCGCCCCATCTACGTCGATTTCCGAAGCGCATGTACGTGGAGCATGCACAAATGCGACACACAAGCGCCCGACTGCCTTGATCGAGACCAGTCGCTGACCATCCGGCGAGAGGTCAGGTCCCCCCAAGCCGTACGTTGTGCCAACCTCTGAATGCACTTCCCCAATCGACGCACCCACATCATCCGACGCGAGCGCAACGCTCGCGAGTGCCAGCACACTCGGAATCATGGCCCCCCGCTAGTCAAATGCCAGCGCGCACGGCAAGGGGACAGGAAGCTTGAACGGCCTCATCAAGATCGAGCCTACACCAACTTTTCCGTCGCCGCGACTTCGTGACATCGGCGTTGGAGGCCAAGCGTGGTCGAGCAGGTCGAGGGCGCGCGCGGGAGCGCCTCAACCCGCCAGTCGAGCAGGGCTGCGCGCAGGTGTGCGGCCCAGCGGGCCTCCATCGCCCGCGGGTTCACGCGATGCGCGCGACGCTCGGTGGTCCGCGCGAACTGTTCGCGAGCCCCGCCAGGATCCGGGTGGTGGCGGGCGGACCCACGACCACGGTCCGCAGGGTCATCTGGCCGGCGCAGTGGGGACACACGAAGCCACCGGTGCCGAACACCCGTTCCAGAAGCTCGGACCAGGGGCACCAGGCGGACCTCTTGCGGCCCTTCAGGGGCGCGGGGCGACGCAGCAGGGTGGTCTTGCCGTCGCGACCAGCATCGGGGACGCGTCGCGGCACCAGCTCGGCGCGCCAGGCGGCGTGGGCGGCGTAGACCCCGTGGAAGTGGGTGGTGTGGACGCGGGGGCGGACCACGAGCGCCGCGAGCTTCTCGGTCAGCTCGAGCGGTGTGAACAGGAATGCCGCTGTCCCGTCGCGCCAGGGCTTGCGCAGGTGGAGGACGACCTGCCCGTCGGGACGACCCTCCAGCCGTGCCTTCGCCAGCGGTGGCCGGAGCAGGTAGCGCGCGAGCTGTTCGAGCCCGACGCGGTCGGAGGCGGGGACCCAGGTGCCGGCGTGCAGCCCGTACCCTTCGCACAGCACCCCGTCCCCGCTGCGACTCACCTCCTCGAACCGGGGTGGGACCGCCCGGTAGCGTCGCACGGGCTGGCCAGCTCGCTGACCCGCGGCGACCTGGTTGGCCACGGACGCCGCGAACAGGACGGCCTGCGCGTCGTCCGGCGCCTCCTCGTCATCCACGCCCTGCCCCACGAGCCACCGCTCGCTGGCCTCCGCGATGCGCCGCACCAGCGTCTCCAGCGCCTCAGGGGTCGGACGCACACGGTGGAACCGGAGCACTCCAGCCTCGTCCCGCGCCCAGACCCCGTCGGGCAACAGACAGTGGAAGTGCAGGTTCAGCGCGAGCGAGGAGCCGAACCGCTGCTCGACCGTCACCGCCCCGGTCCGTGCATCCGCGACCCCGTGCTGCTCCTCGGCCTGGGCCACCAGCCAGGCGAACACCTCGCGCAGCGCCAGGTCCAACACCCCACGCGCCAGCTCGGGCCGCCACGCCAGCAGTCTGCGCCTGGGCCAAGCCACGGTCAGCACCCACTGGCGGTGCGGCACCTCCGCGAAATGGGTTTCGCACCAACGCGCCGCCCGTTCCGCCATCCGCCGCCCGCAGCAGCACGGGCAGAACGCCCGTCCCTTGCACGAGAACGGGACCAGCCGGTGCCCGTCGCACCGCTCGCACACGAGCCACGCAAACCCGTTCTGCGGGTCCCCGCACCCGAGGTAGCGCTCCAGCTCCTTCCACACGAAGGCAGACAGCTCCTGGTCCGCCTCGTCGAGGACAATGCGCAGCTCCGCCATCCCCACCGCCACCGTCTGGTGCAGCAGGTCGCCGTGCGTCCCTCTGGTCTCCACCCACACCACGGCGGGCGGCATCTGCACGCAGCGGGCCGCCCCCACCCAACGGAGCAACGCCGTGTTCGCGCCGCCCACCCCGACGTGACGACGGTCGTCGGTCACCCGAGCGGAAGCGACGAGGCGATGGACGGTCCTGCCCCCGGTCGCTTCCGCCTGGAGGGTCGAGCCGCCCGGAAGGGCCGCGGGGCGCTGGGGTGCCGGTGCGAGCCCCCGGGGCGCCGCGCTCAACGTCGGTTGGAGCAGACGGGCCCCCACCGCTTCGCGGTGGAGCCCCGCAGCTCAACCGGGCGTTGACCGCAGCTGTTGGAGCGAGTCCTGGGTTCGTGCCGGAGGGTGCCGGGGCCTCGGTCCGAAGGCTGGCGCGACGGGAGTGCCCTGGGGGAGCTGCCGAGCGGTGCACGCGGTGGGCGAGTCGGAGGGCGCCGTGCTGATGGACGAGGTGGTCGTCGGGGTGGGCGCTGCCCTGCGCTGCTGCGAGCTGCGCCACCACTGCGACGCGGAGGGCGCCAGGCCAGAGACGGCGTCAGGGACTCGGCGGGCGTCGGTCTTGCCGGTGGAGAGCCGGCGAACCTCGTCGGTCAGCGAGCACCACCGACCATGGACAGACTCGGGCTCGAGCTCGGTTCCCGGCGGCGGAACGAAGTTGCCGCCGTCCGGTCATGCGCTGTGGGGGGCGGGGCCTCGGTCCGAAGGCTGTCGGGCGGGAGTGCCCTGGGGGGCTGGCGAGTCGTCCCGGGTCCCAGGTCGCCGTGCTGTTGAACATCGTGGTCGTCCGGGTGAGCGCTGCCCTGCGCTGCTGACCACACGGGCAGGGCCGCGCCGCAGGACACCGCCGCCGAAGACGGTGAACGGCGGATCGCACACTCTGCGGCGGACCCGAGCGCAGCCCTGCGCTGCTTCCAGGCCGGGCGTCGTGGCCTTCGCTGGCGCCACGATGCCGACAGACAGTCCGGGCAGAGGGTGCCTTCCCAAGCGCCGCGTGTTGAGCAGGCTGATCATGCATCTGCGACAACACAGGATGACAACTGCCACGCCGCTGTGCTAGCTATGGCCTCAATCACCAAACCTCCCGGAGTTGCCATGTTCGTTTTCTGGTTCTCGCCCGCACTCGCCAGCTCCGCGGCCATGCTGAAGGAGTGCACGGACACCGTCGCCGACACCCAAGACCTCGTGCGCCGGACTGTTCGGATCCAGACGTCCCTCGGCTCCGGCAGCGGTGTCTTGGTCTCGCCGGATGGCTTCATTTTGACCGCCGCACACGTCGTGGGTGGCGCTGCGAACGTGGACGTGATCATGTTCGATGGGGCACATACGTCCGGTCAGGTCCTGCGCACCAAGGGTGCGGCCGATCTGGCACTCGTGAAAGTTGACGCACACCAGCTCCCCTGCGTGGCACTCGGCGCGGCCCGTCCGAGCGTTGGTGCAGACGTCAGGATTGTCGCATCCCCTGGCGGAGAGACACTGTCCCACTCCGTGACGAAGGGTGTTGTAAGCGCCTTCCGAGACGTAGATGGTTGGACAATCCTTCAAACTGATGCGAGCGTCAACGCCGGGTCAAGCGGAGGAATGGTGGTGGACGAAGGTGGGCACCTCACGGGCATCGTGAGCTTCAAGGCTGTGGGCGTAGGAGTGGAAGGGCTAGGGTTTGCCGTAGCAGCAGAGAACGTCGAACGAGCGCTCGATATTGAGTTTGGTGCCGAGACGGCGACCGTCATCGCCGAGAAGCGGGATGATGACGTTCCAGGTTCTTCAAAGGGCGTAGTGGTTCAGGTGACCAATCGGCCCGAGCAACCCGACCAACCACTCGAAGGACCCAAGATCTGTGCCAATGTAGACATCAAGAAGGACGCCTTTAGCGAGGGAACACAGCTCAAGGGTAACGGCGCGAATGAGTTCCAGCTCGCATGGACCTCGGGCGGCGACCCACTCTTGACGGTATTCCTTCCAGCATCAGTCTTTGGACTCTCTCCGGCTGCCGTGGTCCCTGGGGCTCTCACGCTCGACATGCTTCTCACCGATGGGACGCGAATTCACACCGTCTCAAATGGAACTGGTGGGTGGGATAGCTACGGCATGCTCTCCGTGTACTTTCCAATCTCCGTAGAGGCCATTGGAGCAATCGGCTCAGCAGGCCCCGAGCTTCAGCGATGGACGCTCGCTGGTTCTTCTGTCGACCAGCAGCGAAGCCAGCGGCAGCGGGACAAGTACTACCAGCCTGTCTTCAGCTGCTTTTATCGAGAGATGACTGCTACCCGTTGACCGACCAGCGCGCCAAGCCCTGCGCGCACCCTCGTCAGGGGCCGAGTCCAGGCGGACGGGACACGCCCCAATCCGCTCGCCCGATCCGGTGTCCAGGGATCCATCGTCGGTGACCAATGCGAACGACCTCGTTCCGGCGGGCGCCACCAGTTTCGCCGGTGCCGGATCGCGTTGGGCGGGGTTCCGGTGCGAGCCCCCGGGGCGCTGCGCCCAACGGACCGATGGACCGGTCAGGCCCCCACCGCTTCGCGGTGGAGCCCCGCCGGTCATCGTCGCGTTGACCGCAGCGGTCGAAGCGAGTTCTGGGCTCATGCCGGAGGGTGCCGAGGCCTCGGTCCGAAGGCTGGCGGAGCGGGAGTGCCCTGGGGGGAGCTGCCGAGCGGTGCACGCGGTGGGCGAGCCGGAGGTCGCCCGGCTGCTGGTCGAGGTGGTCGTCGGGGTGAGCGCCGCCCTGCGCTGCTGCGTGCCGCCCGACAGCTGCGAACGGGGGTGTGTGGCCGCTTCCCGCGTCCCCGCCGGCCGAGTGTCCCGGCCGAAATGTCCCGTATTCACGGGCTCCGCCAGAGCAGCGTGCCCTCATTCGATTCTCGGGGTACGTCCACCACATGAGTCGGCGCGTCGTCCACGTCTTCATCACCTCAGGGCGCTTCCGGTCCTTCGACGAGGTGCGCATGTTCGTCCACAAGACGTACACCCCGGACGGGGATGGGATCCCCTCGACGTTCATGCTGGAGGTAGGGCTGGCCAACTACGAACCAGGCAGTATCGAGTGTGTGCACCGCCCCCACCCTGTCCCGCTCGCGGAGTTGCTGCATGGAGCGTCCTACTCCGAGCAGTGGCTGCAGAAGCTCGACCCCGCGCGAGTCGCGGACGCATCGATCTGCGTTTTTCCGCCCAACGACGTTCTGCGGCCCGGTGACTCCTCGCTGGAGTACCTCGGTGCACTGCCCATTACCACTTAGGTCACGCGGGTCAGGGCCTGCGAGCGGGAGGGGCGGGTCGAAGACCCGAAGGCCCCCGGTCTCTGGTGCCTGGGGAGCTGCCGAGGGGCTCGGCGGCGGTCCGAGCGGAGGGCGCCTTGGCGAGCGCTTCCCTGCGCTGCTGACCGCGGTGATGCCGATGCGGACGGAGGGCTCGGGCCGGGGGGCATGGGCAGGACTCTGCCTCAAGCTCGGTTCCCGGCGGCCGAACAAGCTGCGGCCGTCCGAGCTTTTGGTGCGGTCCAGCGCTCCTACGCCGCCGCGCTGGCCAGCCACGAACAGAACGTCCGAGCCGACGGGGCGTGCACGTCAGCCCACTGGCGAGGTACGATTCGGATGTGAACTCCCCCTCCGACACGTCCAACGCCGCTCATGCCGCGCAGGTCGCCGCATGGGGTCGCATGGGTCCACAACGGCGCCTCGAAACTGCGTTGCGCATGAGCGATGACCTTCGGCTGGTGGCGCTGGCAGGCATCCGCCACCGTCACCCGGAGTATGCCGTGGAGGACGCTCGCTGGGCCCTATGGCGGTTTATCCTGGGCGATGAACTGTTCGGTCGTGCCTTTCCCGACGCACCGGTGCTGCCGGCGTGAGCCTCGCAGACTTCCTCCAGCGTCTCGGCCTCGCCCTCGATTCCGTATCGGTCCCCTACATGCTCGCCGGATCGGTCGCGAGTTCGTTCCACGGGGAGCCGCGAAGTACACAGGACATCGATCTGGTCATTGACACGGACATCGCCGGCGTCAGGAGGCTGGTCGCTCGCCTACCACCCGATGACTACTACATAGATGAGTCGGCAGCCGTCGATGCCGTTCGTCGTCGAAGCCAGTTCAACGTCATCGACCTCGCAACCGGCTGGAAGGCGGACCTGATCATCCGCAAGAGCCGTCCGTTCAGCGTGGCAGAATTCGGGCGACGACAGCATGTGGAGTTCCTCGGATTGCCGTTTTGGATGGCCTCCCCCGAAGACGTCGTCATCTCCAAGCTCGAGTGGTCCATGCATACTGGCTCCGAGCGACAACTTCGAGACGTCCAAGGGATCTTGACCGCCAAGCCTGAGGGACTCGACCTCGACTACATTCGGCGATGGGTGGGAGAACTCGCACTTGTCGACCTGTGGCGAAAGGTCGACCCCAGCCTCTGACGTGGCTTGGCGCCCGTGCTCGCTCTGCTCAGGTCGTCCGAGCCTCAGCTCAGGCCGAAAGGGCACGCGGCAGCACCGCTCGCTCGGGTCGTGGCCAGCACGCCATCCTCGTTACCAGTGAGCACAACCCCGTTCTGGCCTGTGTCCGCAGCAGGTGGAGGCGCTCCGACCGCGGCGCGGTGGGCCGGGTTCCGCTTCCCTCCCCCGGGGCGCCGCGCTCAACGACGGATGGACCGTGACGCCCCGGCACCCTCCGGCACGAACCCGGAACTCGCTTCAACAGCTGCGGTCAACGCCCGGATGACCTGCGCGGCTCCACCGCGAAGCGGTCCGAAGGCTGGCGGCGCGGGAGTGCCCTGGGGGAACTGCCGAGCGGTGCACGTGGTGCGCGAGCCGGAGGTCGCCGTGCTGATGGACGAGGTGGTCGTCGGGGTGAGCGCTGCCCTGCGCTGCTGCAAGCTGGACACCACTGCGACCCGGAGGGCGCCGGGCCAGAGACGGGGTCAAGGGCTCGGCCAGCGTTGGTCTTGCCGGTGGAGCGCTGGCGGACCTCGCCGGTGGGCGGGCGCCACCAAGGATGGACGGACTCGGGTTCGAGCTCGGTTCCCGGCGGCCGAACAAGTTGCGGCCGTCCGGGCAGGCGCCGTACCACGTACTCGGACGGCAACGTAGAGATTATCGGGGTGGGCGCCACCATACACCGTGGCGCGGTCTGCTCGATCCGGTTGACGCGGTGATCTTGGCATGTGATCCGGCACCCTCCGGAGGTGGCCATGCCGAGACCGTACCCCGTAGCGCTGCGACAGCGGGTGATCGCCGCGCACGACCAGGGCGAAGGGACGTACGAGGAACTCGCCGAGCGGTTCATGGTGGGTCGCGCGACGGTCAACCGCTGGATCAGCCGCTCGCGTTCGACAGGATCCGTCCTGCCATCACCGATGGGCGGAGCCAGGCACGAACGGAAGGTGACCGAAGAGGGCGAGACGTTCGTGCGCGAGCTGCTGGACGCCATGCCCGAGAGCACACAACGCGAGCTTGCGGACGCGTACGAGGAAGAATTCGGTGTGAAACTCCATCGGTCCACGATGGGACGGAGCGTGAAGCGCATGGGCTTCACGAGAAAAAGGGGGCGCTGAGACCCTTCAAGGCTGACCAGGACGATGTCGTCGCCGAACGTGAGGCGTTCATCGCCGCCATGCACAACCTCGATCCGAGGAAGCTGGTCTTTCTCGACGAGTCCGGGTTCAAGACGAACCTCCACCGAAACTACGGTTGGGCTCCCCTGGGCGAGCGGCCGATCATCTACGGCGACAAGTTCGGGAAGAACGTCACCATCATCGGTGCGATCGCGATGGACGGTCTTCGCGCCGCTCGTGCATTCGAAGGCACACTCGACGGCCCCGGGTTCGTCAGCTTTTTGGCCGACGATCTTGGCCCAGCGCTGGTCGAAGGCGACATCGTGGTCATGGACGGTCCGCGGCTTCACCGCGTGGACGGCGTGGTGGAGGCACTCGCGGCACATGGCGCTACGCCGCTGTACCTGCCGCGGTACTCGCCGGAGCTGAACCCAATCGAGATGTGCTGGTCGTTGCTCAAGGCCTGGGTGCGAACCCGCGCTCCTCGCGTCGCACGCCGTCTTGTGGATGCCGTGGGAGAGGCCTGGGGAAAGGTCACATCCACCCTGTGCGAGTCGTGGATCAGGCACTGCGGCTACGCCGTAGGCTCAACATGATCGCGCAACGGTGTAATGTTCATCGGCGCGAAGCAGCCCATCCGTGAGTATTCTCCCAAGCGTTGCGGCGAACCCGAACATGGAGGAAAGAAACAATGACGCCATCTGAGTTCGAGAAGGAGCTTGCCGAAGCGGAGGCCGGTAGCCCTGTCAGCCAGGCGTACTTGGGCGGCCTACTCATGTACGGAGCGGGTGTGCCAGTCGACTATGCCCTCGCCTTCCGCTTGCTCAGCAAGGCTCACGCATGGTCGGGCCCGGGTACACGCCGTTGTAGAGGCGCGCGCAGTGCCGCTGGCCGTCGAGCGTGACCTCGCTGGCCGCCAACGTCAGGTGGAGCACGCCGTCGGCGTCGGGCTGCAGGACGGTCGGGTCGTGGAACGTCTCCTCGACGCAGCGCCTGTCCGCGAGGGTCGTGCAGGTCGCGGTGGACGTGCTGCTGCCCGTCGGGCCTCCGTCCGTCGCCTCCTGGCCGCCCTTGCAGGCCCAGCTCCCCAGCCACAGCACCACCACCCACCCGCGCATGGAACCCCCGTGGGTGGCACGATGCCTCGGGCGGCGGGGCGGCTCGATGCCCGAAGACGGGCAGGGCTGCCCGATCGCTACGGGCGCTGGTGCCGAGCCTCCGGCTGCCGGGAGACGGCTGGACCGCGGACGACGTGGTGCCGGTCCTGCCCGACGTATGTGGCTGGTCGCCCGCGAGGTCATCTGTCGGCGCGTGGCCCTCGTCGAGCTGCTGGAGGACATCGCGCACATGCTGGAGGCGGTCGGCGCGATGCAGTAGCGGTCGCGCGACGCAGCCCGATCGAACCTCCGCCTACCGCGAGCGGCCGACGTAGACGTAGGCCGCGCCCTGGTCGGTCAGCCCCTGGTCCTTCGCCCACGCACCCACGATCACGTCCGCGTGGCCATCTCCGTCGGTGTCACCCGCGCCTGCCACCCGAGAGCCGAAGCCCGCGTGGGCTTCCTGGCCCTCCGCGGTCCAGGTGGGCGATCGCGCGAGGCCGTCGGCAGAGCCCAGGAACAGTGACGCCGTACCCTCCATCCACTGCCCGTTCGAGGCGCCGTTCGCGCCGACCAGCAGATCGTCGTAGCCGTCCCCGTCGACGTCTCCGGCCGAGGAGACGGACCAGCCGAACCCGTCGTTCGGGAGACGCCCGGTGGCCGACCAATCCGGGGTCGCGGACAAGCCCAGTGATGAGCCGAAGAAGACGTGCACCGCGCCTGCGTCGACCGACGGGTGGTCCTCCTCGGGCGCGCCGACCACGACATCGTCGAAACCGTCTCCGTTCACGTCCCCCGCGGACGCGATGGCGTACCCGAACCACCCACCGGGATCGCCGCTGGCCGTCCAATCGGGCGTGAGCGACGGCCCGGTGGCCGATCCGAGGTAGAGCGCCGCGCCGTCGTCCTGGGCACCATTGCCCGCTGCCCCCACGAGGAGGTCGTCGAAGCCGTCCCCATCGACGTCTCCCGCTCGGGCGACCAGCCGCCCGTCCACCTGGAACGTCGGCGTCGCCGGCAGGCCCAGTGGAGACCCCATGAAGACGTCGGCCAGGCCGTCCGAGGAGCCCGACGCCGCGATCACCACGTCCGAGAACCCGTCCCCGTCGAGGTCCGCTGCCACCGCCGAGCTCCCGAAGGCCGCGTGGGGCTCGTCGCCGGCCATCTCCCAGGTCGGGACCGCGGACAGGCCGACGGAGGCGCCGAGATGGAGCCACACCCGGCCCTGCCCACCGTCGTACCGGGCTGCCGTGATCAGCACGTCGTCGAAGCCGTCGCCGTCGACGTCGCCCGCCGACACCACCTCTCCGAGCTCGGCGCCAGCCTGCCCGCCCGTGGTCGTCCACACGGGGGATGCCGCGAGCCCTGCCGCCCGCCCCCGGTACAGCGCGGCCGCACCCTCGTTCACGGCGCTTGCGTCGAAGCCCGGCGCGCCGACCAGCACGTCGTCGTAGCCGTCCCCATCGACGTCCCCCGCCGGACCCACCGACCGCCCGAACCACGCGCCGGCCTGCGTCCCGAGCGCCGACCAGCCGGCGACCAGCACGTTCCCCTCGCACCCGTCCCCGAGCCCGTCGTGGTCCGTGTCCGCCTGCGTCGCGTTCCGGTTGCGCGGGCAGTTGTCGCAGGCCGTCGGGACGCCGTCGTTGTCGGGATCGTCCGCGTCGTCTCCAGCGAAGCAGTCGTCTGCGGAATCGATCACGCCATCCCCATCGCTGTCGGTGGACAGGGGATCGAGGTGGGGCACCAGCTCCTCGCCGTCGAGGAGCCCGTCGCCGTCGGTGTCCGCGACCGCTGGGTCCGTCCCCAGGAGGAGCTCCGTCCAGGTGGTGATGCCGTCGCCGTCCCAGTCGAGGGTCGGCCCGTCCACCTCGACGCGGTCCGACTTCACGGACGTGGCTCCGCCCGCTCCTCGGCGAACGATCGCTTGAAGGCCGTAGATCCCCTCCGGTCGCACCGTGGCCGGCACGGTCAGGGCGAGGGTGGCGACGCCCGAGGGTCCGGCCGTGGCGGCGCCGAGGTCGACCGCCTGCGGTCCGAGATCGAGGCAGAGTCCACCGAGCGCGGCGGGGCATGGGCCGGGGCTGCCGGCACCGGGTCCGCCCGCGAACCGGACGACCTCGCCAGGCAGCACGCCGCTCGCGATCAGCGTGGCGTTGCCCGAGAAGGGGAGGAGCCCGACCAGGGACAGGAGGGGGGCGTCGCAGGCGTCGCCGACCCCGTCCCCGTCGGTGTCGACATTGGTCGGATCGAACGCGTGGGGGCAGTGGTCGTTCACGTCGAGGAGGCCGTCGCCGTCGCTCTCGGCGAACAGGTCGAGGTAGGCGTGCGCGATGCCCTCGTCGGCCTCGCCTCCGTTCGGCTCGCCGATGACGAGATCGTCGATGCCGTCCCCATCCAGGTCGCCGGCACCCGCCACCGACGAGCCCAGGTCGGAGCCGACGTCGGCCACGAAGGTCGCGTCCGCGACCGCCGAGGGTCCGGTGGAGGACCCGCGGAACAGGTCCACCCGGTCGCCGTCGGGGGCGGCGACGAGCACGTCGTCGAAGCCGTCGCCGTCGACGTCTCCCGCGCCCGCGACCGCTGCCCCGAAGTCGCCGCCGGCGACGGAACCCAACCAGGTCCGGTTCGCGGTCGACGACAGGCCGGTAGCGGAGCCCAGGAACACGGAGGCCACGCCGGTGACGGTCTGGTTCCAGGCGCCGACGACGACGTCGTCGAAGCCGTCGCCGTTCACGTCGCCCGCCGACGCAACGGAGGCACCGAAGCGCGCATTGTCGACGGGGCCCCAAGCGATCCAGGCCGCGACCGGCGACAGACCGATGGCCGTCCCCAGGTACACATAGGCGCCGCCCTGGCCGAAGAAGCTGACCGCGCCGAGGGGTCTGCCGACGATCACGTCGTCGAAGCCGTCGCCGTCGACGTCGCCAGCACCTGCCACGGACATCCCGTAGTCGCCGTCGTTGCCTTCCTCACCCGCCCAGTCGGGTGTGGCGGAGAGCCCCGTCGCCGACCCCAGGAACAGCCAGGCCCTCCCGTGACCGTGGGTGTCCTCGTGCGGGGCGCCGACGACGAGGTCGTCGTAGCCGTCACCGTTCACGTCGCCGGCCGACGCGACGCTCCACGCGAAGTAGCCGTCGAAGTACGTCCCTACGCCGGTCCACGACGGGGTGGTCTCCGGGCCGGTCGGGGAACCCAGGAACACGCTGGCCTTGCCGTAGCGATTGTAGTTGTACGCCCCCACCACGACGTCGTCGTAGCCGTCGCCGTTCACGTCGCCGGCGGACGCGACCGCGTGCCCGAAGTCGCTGCCGCCGGTCGCCGACCACGCTGAGGTCGACGACACGCCGATCGCCGACCCGAGGTACACGCGCGCCTCACCATTCCCCCCGACGATCAGGTCGTCGTAGCCATCCCCGTCGACGTCGCCGGCCGACGCGACCGATGTCCCGAGCGAGGCGGACGCGTGGCCTCCCGTGGCCTGCCAGGAGTCTCCCTCGATCACCGAGGTGGCGTGGGCGTCGGTCACCAGGAGCCACCCGGCGGAGAAGATCGGCATCGCGCACCTCGATGACGAGAGCATACGCTGGGAAGCTGCGCCGGACGCCTCTGCCCAGGAGGAATCCGTCGCCGCCGCGATCCGACCGCCCTGCGTCCGCAGCTGGCGTCGGACCGTGTCTCGCTCGGCTCGACACGCACGCTCACGCGAGAGCGTGGCGCAATCGTGTAGACTCGATGTCGATGAGACCGTTCGACCCTCTCTCCCGGTGGGGTGCGCGCCACGCCTGCCGAGTGGAAGCGACATGATCATGGGGGCATTGTCAGGGCTCACACTGGCGGGAGCGGCCGCGGCCTTCACGCTCGAGCCGTCGGTCTTCGTGACATCGGAATTCGCCACCCACCTCGACGCCGGGGGCGAGACCGTCACGATAACGTGGGGTTCCACCGGCGCGGCGAGAGAGGTGGCCGGGGTGACGAGCGGCGATCGGGGCGTGACCTTCGGTCCCAGGGAGGTGATCCAGGCGGTGCCTCCGACGCTGGGCGCCTACCGCCGGTTGGCGCCCGCCGGGGACGCGGCCGTGCGGCACTCGGCCGACGGCACCATCCGTGTCGTGCTCGGCTCGGTCACGATGAAGGATGTCCGGTTGCCGCCGGTGTATTCGAGTCAGTACCTGACCATCCCCGTCGAGTACTCCAGCCTCGCGACCTGGCGCAGCGACTTCGGCGGTCCGTGGTTGGCCTCGTCGTTCGTGGACTGGATGACCGACCGGTGCGACGCCGGGGGATCCCGTTGCGCGAAGCTGGGCGAGGTGGGGCTCGCGCTCAGCGACGACGCCAGTGTCGGGTGGGCGGCCTACTGCATCGAGCAGAACTACTACCACCCTGGTCAGATGACGGACGTGTTGGTGACCCCGGTGGTGATGGGCGGGCCAGCGGGGCCGGTCGCGCGGATGTCCGACGTCCCCGTCCACGGCTCGGACTGCCACTTCCTGGACGTGGCGACGGACGCCTCGGGGAGCACGGTCCTCGTGGCGTGGGGGCCCTACGTGCACCTGACGCGCTCGGTGGACGGCGGGGTGAGCTGGACCGAGCTCTACCTCCCGTACGAGAATTCGTCCGACATCGAGATCGTCCGCGACACGGGCCTGACGGTCCTCGCCACCGGAGCGTGGGATCCGTTGGTCATTGGCTCGACCTGGATCCAGATACGCACCAGCCTGGACGGTGGCGCCACGTTCGACCCGCCGGTGGTGGTCGACGCCACTCCCTCGATCCAGGTGGACCGCGTGCGGCTCGCCGTGTCGCGGGACGGGTCGACCATGGCTCTGCTGTACGGGGTCGGCGGCCCCACCGGCGATGTCGTGCTCACCGTGAGCGAGGACGGTGGCGGCACCTGGAGCCGGGTGGGAGTGGTGGGTCGGTGGACCTCCACCCCGACCTTCGATCTCGCGATGTCGTCGGAGGGAGACGAGATCTACGTGACGAGGTACCACCCCCAGGACGGCACCCGATTCTCCCGCGCGGTGAGGTAGGGGGCAGGTCGAGCTTGCGGATGGGTCGGACACACCCGGACACGCGTCGCACCTGTCCGGGAGGCTGCACCCGATACCTTCCGCGCGGTGAACGGCGTGGACCGACCGCGGCGTAGGGCCTACGGCAGCGTCATCGGCGCGCCGTAGCTGCTCGACGAGCTTCGCGCCGGCTGCACGGGCACCACGAGGTATGGCAGCGCCGTCGTCGCCTCTGCCAGGAGGGCCGGCACATCGGCGGTGGAAGGAGGAGATGGCGCATCCCAGGTGGCCAGGTCGGTCGGACCGACCACCGACCACAACGAACGGCCGTCGGCTGCCATCAAGACCGCAGCGGCGAACGCACCCTCCTGATCGGACGGACCGTCGAACGTCACACTCCACTCTCCCGAACCCCGGTCGAAGGACAGATCCGCGAAGGCAGGAATCGGGAGGAGCTGCCGGCTCGAGGGCCAGGTGCTGGGCGCACCCCAGTCCCAGATCATCGATGCACCGTCATCGGCCGTCACCATGCCGAACCGGAACATCTCGCCCGCCGTGGACGGCACGACGTAGGCGAGGTCGATGGCGAAGGCATCCGCCGAGGTGGATGGGCCGTATCGCTCGGGCCACCCGCACGCGGGAAACCCGTCGATCGCGTCACCGATCCAGCCATAGGGAAGACCTGCGCGAAGCGTCGGCGTGGCGTCATCGGGAAGCACCAGCTCCAGAGACGTGTGTTGTGGCGAGGCGAGCACGCTGTCGGTCAGGTCGAGGGTGGTGTCCTCCGACACCTGGCCCGACGTGAGCCGCCAGTCCGCGAGCTCCTGGGCGTACTGACCACCTCCCAGGTCCGACCATTGAAACTGGACGGTCAGGATCTCGAACGGCTCGTCGCGCACGACATCGAGGGCGAAACTGCCATCGCCACCAGCCCTTTGAAAGAAGGCTCCGCCTGCGCCGTGCGACACCGCCATGAGGGTGTACCGGGGCAGCGGCTCGGGGACTCGTCCGAACACCTGGACCCTGCCGGCGTTGCGAGGCTCGACGAAGTGGGCGGGCAGGGGATCGGCGTCTTCGGTCACCGCGACGCGGCTCCACAGTGCCGCCGCATCCAAATGGGGGTCCACGGTGACCGCGAACGGGCCTCTGGACCAATCCACCGCGACCTCCGCAACCCCGTCTACGCCCGTCAGGACCTCGTCGACCGGCACTCCATCCGCGTCCTCGACAGCGACGGTCGCACCTGCAAGCGGAGTCGCCACCGCAGCCACCTCTACCAACACCTCCTGCCGGAGACGTCCGCTCTCCCCCTCGTCGTCGGGCGTGCACGCCACCGCCGCCACAACCACGATCATCTTCGGCGTGAACCGCATGAGGCCTCCCGCGTGGACGGACTGCAACTCCCGTGCCGCAGCCGACGGGCCGAGGCGCCGACGGCCGCGTGGACTCTTGCACCTCCGACTGTGCGTTTTGGCACACCACGGTCGAACAGGTTGCGCTACCGGCGGACGCGGACGGCGACGCGGGCGCCCGCGATGCTGCCGCGCACGCCGCCACCCCGCCGCGATCGCCGAGGCGACTCGGCCGCGCACGAGCCTTCCCCCGGGTCGACTATCCCGCGTCTGCGCCGCGCGCGGCGGTCGCCAGCAGCTCTGCCGCGCACCACGCCGCCACGTCGCGGCCGAGCGCCGCGTGGCGCGCCTCGTCGTCGGCGATCGCCGCGTAGATCGCCGCCAGCTCGGGGGTCTCCGCGGTGGCGGCCGCGCGGCGCGCTCGCCCGGCCTCGCGCCCCTCGTTGAACCACCCGTCGACCGCCGACGCGCGCGCGACCGCCGCGAGCGCGGACCGGCGGTCGCCAGGCAGCGGCGCGAGCTGGAGGGCCGCCGGGAGCGGCCCGGGGCCCACCCCGCCCCCGGCCGCGCCGAACGAGAGCCGCGCGTGCCGGATCTCGTCGATCGCCGCGAGGTGCGCCCGCTCGACCAGCTCGGGCGGCGCGCCGAGCGCCAGCAGCTCGAGCGCCAGCCGCGCGAACGACGCGATCGACGCGTGCTCCGCGAGGCCCGCCGCCACCCAGTCCGCGGCGTCGCGCGCGGGGGCGACCGCGGGGTCCGCCCAGTCGGTGCGCGCCGCGGCGCCGGCGAAGCGCGCGACCCCATCGGAGCGCAGCGGGCGTCCGCGCGTCCCCCCGCCGATCATGGCGACCGCCCACAGCGCACCCCCAGCGGCGAGCGCCAGCGACACCACGCTCGCGGCACCCCCGAGCGCGAGCGCCGTGCCGAGGCCGCGCGGCGCCTCGTCGTCGGGGTCCGCCGCCGAAGACGTTCGGACCGCGCTCACGATCGCCGGCACCCCCGCCAGGAGCGCAACCAGCGCGATCGCCAGCAGCGCGGGCACCAGCATCTGCTCGCCGCCGCTCGCGACGGTGAACCCGGCCACCAGCGCGGCGAAGGCCACGACGGGCGAGAGGAGCAGGCCCACCACCCCGAGCCACACAGCACCGTGAAAGGGACGTGGATCCGAGCTCATGACCGCCCACCACCGGCCCGAGCCGCCCATCGGAACACCCGCGTCGCGTTCCCATGGACGAACAGGGCGCGCGCCTCCTCGTCGAGCCCGAGCCCGTCGAGCTGGCGGAAGAACGCGGGGTTCCGGTGCCGGAGCCAGGCGTCGATCATCGGGGGCCTCTCCGGGGCGGCGCGTGCGGCGCTGAGCGTACCACTGCAGGATGGACCTCCGGCCGCTCGTCGCCCGGGGCCGTGAGGGCGAGGGCGGTCAGGGCTCGCAGCCATGGAGGCCGACCCGCTGCTGCTGGCAACTCGGCGAGCCCGACCCACTGCGGCCCGACGGATGGTGAGTGGGAATGCGAGAATGCCGCCGGGGAGATTTCGCCATGGTTCCCGACCTCCAGGTCATCGTCTCGACGCACCGGTTGCCGCCGCAGGTGGTCCGTGACCTCGAGGCCCTCGTCGCGAACCTGCAACGGGGGACCTCAGCCACCGTGGTCCTGTCCGGCGACGCGCAGGAGGTCCCGGATTTGGAGCCCGCGCCGCCGGGCGAGGCATCCGGCGCGAGCGTCGACGCGATCCCTGCCCGGTACACCGATATGGGCCGTATCGGCGTGGGCGGCATGGGCGAGGTCCGCCGCGTCCGCGATCGGGAGCTCGGTCGGACCTGCGCGTACAAGTCGGTGAAGCCGGAGCTGATGGACAAGGTGAGCGTGGTGGCGCGGTTCGTGGAGGAGGCGCAGATCGGGGCGCAGCTCCAGCACCCGAACATCCCTCCGATCTACGACGGAGGGCGGCTGTCGGACGGTCGGCCGTGGTTCACGATGAAGGAGGTGCAGGGAGAGACGTTGGGGGCGGTGATCCGGGCGGCGCACGGAGGACCGGTGACGGAGGTGGTCCTCCACCACCTGGTCGACGTGCTGGTGAAGGTGTGCGACGCCGTGGGGTACGCGCACGGCCGGGGAGTGGTGCACCGCGACCTGAAGCCAGACAACGTGATGGTGGGTTCGCACGGCGAGGCCTTCGTGCTGGACTGGGGCCTGGCGAAGGTGGTCGGTCGCCCCGACCGGGCGCTCGAGGAAGGTGACCTCGAGCCCGAGGTGGCGACGGGGCGCTCGGCCGCCGGAGGCGGTCGGCCACGAGCCGCGGGAGCGCGCCGCGATGGGTGAGGGCGCCACAGTGTACGGGCGCGACGCGGCGGGCCGGTTCGAGCTGCGGCCGGACGCGGACGGCGACGTGTGGGACCCGGAGTGGCCGGTCATGCTGGTGGACTGGTTCGGGGCGACGGCGTACGCGGCGTGGCTCGCCGAGACCACGGGCCGTCCCTGGCGGCTGCTCGGAGAGCTCGAGTGGGAGAAGGCGGCGCGAGGGGTGGACGGGCGCCACTACCCGTGGGGGGACTTCCTGGATCCGTCCTGGGCCTGCATCCGCACGAGCCACCCGGACCGCCCGCTGCCGTCGGTGGTCGACAGCTACCCGCTGGACGTGAGCGTGTACGGGGTCCGCGGGTTCGGCGGGAACGTCCAGGACTGGTGCGCCGACGTCTTCCGCCGCGAGGGCACTCCGGTCGAGGGCGGGCGGGTGCCGCCACCGTCGCGACAAGAGGTCGCCGACCTGACGTCTGCCCGCTGCATCCGCGGCGGCAGCTGGAACGGGGTTGCCACGCACAACGCCCAGTCCGCGAGCCGACCCCGAAGCACGCTCGGGAACCGGGTAGGGTACCTGGGGGTACGGATCGCGTTCCGGCCCTGACGCGTGGGGTCCATCGCTCGGCGCGCGTACGTCCCGGTCAGGATCATCCCGGTCGCGGCGGGGTGGTTGCGCCGGCAGGTCGGGGGCCAGCAGGCGATGGCTATTGCCCATGAGCACGAGGTCGTTCTGCGTGCCACGAGCGCGTCGATGGCCACCTCCACCTCCGCGTTCCACGTCCACTTCACCGTTGCCATGCACCCTCCGGCAGGCAAGGTACCCGACGGCCGGTGACAGACCGTCGGAGGTGGTACACGGGACCGACCTCCGGATGCTCCACGACCACGAAGCCGCGTCGAACCATCAGCTCTCGCAGACGGCCGTTGGGGTGCGCGCACCAGACGGCATGGACCAGCCATTCCACCTCCGCGAGGCCCCACTCCGCCGCGAGCCGGGAGGCCAGGCTCCAGATCGCCAGCAGAATGCCCTCGCCACCTCCGTCGACGTGCGCCAGTTCCACGACCAGGACATCGCCACTCACGTGAAACTGCCCGAGGACCTGCGCAGTACCCACGCGACACACGATGGGGTGGCCGGTCAGGACGTGTCGGTCCCACAGGGCACGTGGCGTGTCGATCAGCTCGTCCGCCGAATACCCCTCGAACCGAACGCCTCTTCTACACGTGTCGTCAGGGATCATGAGGCGCAGACCCAGGCCGGGATCTGTGGATGGCTGACGTCAGCGCCATCGTTGCGACGGCAGCCAACACCAGTGACGCAGAGCCACCGAACTCCAGCGGATGAAGCGCTGCTGGATAGGCGAACTCGCGCAGGACCTCGGCCTGGTCCGGCGTCACCAGGGTGATGGCCTCGGTGACGATGGCTCGCTCGCGCCACGTACCGATGGCCCCGCACACGGCGGGAATCGCCGCGAACAACAGTGCGGCACCGGAGATGCCCTTGGCCGCGCGTACGTCGACGAACACAGAGGTCATGGCCGTTACCATGACTATCGGTCCCACCGCGAGGATCACCGCGAGGATCAGGAACATGAAGATACCGCCGTCGCGGAACCACCCCAGGATGGAGACCATGAACACCTATACTCGGGGGTCTTTGGAGATGCCGCAGGGTGACGCACGAGCTGATCGAATGCTCGCTTCATCGACCAGCTGGGCCCACCGGGTCGCCAGCACATCGAGGTACGCACCGTCGTCGAGGCCGTAGCTCCCGATGCCATAGCCGTCGTTGCGCTCGACCAGGGCGGTGGTGCCGTCCTCCAGCACCCCGAAGTCGATCGCGTAGGCTGCGCGGTCGAGCCCGAGCGCCTCCACGGCGGCGAGGACCACGTCCCCATCGGGCTCCTCCCCCGCGCGACAGGGCCGCTTCCCCACGATCTCACCGCCAACCACGAAGATGCGGAACTCCGACCGCCAGCAGACGACCTCGCTGCACCAGACCGGTGTCCTTCGGGAGGCGCCGACCATCAACCCTCCTCCGGGAGCGAGGACGAACCCCGCGAACCGCTTCAGCGCATCCGCGGGCTTCACGAACAGCGCCTCGCCGGACGCCGCGCGTCCGAGCGCCTCACCGAGGGTCGACCGCCACACGCGACGGTGCAGCCAGGCTCGGAGGACCTCCGGATAGTCGTCGGGTGTCGGCGCCTGCACACCGAGCTGCCGCATGGCAGCGTGCATGGTGGGGATGTCGGCAGCGAGGAGTGTGTCGCGATCGAGGGGAACGCGCCCACGGAGCAGGTGCTTCGTCAGGAATCGGTCGCAGGCCAGTCCGCGGGCCAGGGCCGCGCGCTCGATGGATTCGAACTCCGGCGACCGTCGGCCGTTCACCGACTCCTGGACCAGCACGCGCGCGAACCGCATCGACCCATCTCGTCAGGACGCCCGTCGTATCGCGGGCAGCTTCGTCGTGACGCCGATGCCCGGCGTGACCGAGATCACAGGGTGACCAGCTCCACGTCCGACACCAGGCACGAGCTCGGCTGGACCGCTGTCAGCTGGACGGTCAGACCGCTCGCCGCGCCAGGCACGAACAGCGATCCCCCACCCCCGCCGGACGCGTTCGTGTTCGCGGCGCCGAGCACGACCGGGTTGGCGAACGGCACCACCAGCCCCGGACAGCCGGGCACGGCCACGCTCCCCGCGGTCGTGCCGCCGACCAGCACCACGGGCTCGAGCGGCGTACCGTTCACCACGCTCCAGGCGTTGACGCCGCCCGCGAGCCCCGGCACCGGGGCCAACAGGTCGAGGACGTCGCACCCGTCGGGGATCCCGTCCCCGTCGGCGTCGAGGTGATCGTCGAACCCGGGGCACACGTCGACGTCACCACACACGCCGTCCCCGTCGCTGTCGTCCGCGGGATCGTTCGGACACACGTCCACCGCGTCGCACAGGCCGTCGCCGTCGGCGTCGGGGGCGGTGCATCGGACCCCGACGGAGGCGCCCCACGCCAGCTCGTTCACCATCACCTGTCCCGCGTCCTCCCGGAGGTAGTAGGCCGCCTCGTACAACGGTGTGCCGACGACCACGTTGCCCAGCCCGTAGGGACGGTGGAGCACGCCGATCCCGGAGTTGGCCCCCAGCACCAGGGTGTCCCCGGGGAGGAGCCCGCTGTCGATCCTCTCGTACGCGATCGGGTTGCCGGTGAGCACGAGTGGGAGCCCTGCCATCAGGGGGTGGGACGGCTCGAGGTTGTCGGCGACGAAGACGAAGTCCGGCGTCGAGTCGACCGATCCACCGGGCACCTGCGGGAACACGAGGGCGGAGGCGCACTGCCACTGCGCATGGTGGATGGCGACGAAACCACCTACGCTCGCGAACAGCTCGATGTCGGAGAACCTGGCGTTCCACGCCTCGTACACCGCGTCGGGCTGGCAGGACGGCAGGATCAGCATGGTGTGGACGAACAGGTTCGTCGTCGCGAGGTCCGCCGATCCCACCACCGTGAAGGGAATCCCCTGGGCGGCGAGCTCGTCCGTGAGCGAGGTGAGACCGAACGGGTCGATGTCCTGGACCACCAACGCGCTCTGGGCGTGGGCTGCCGTGCCGGTCGTGAGCGCTCCCGCCACGAGCACCGCCGCGCTCCATCGTGTCGTCATGTTCGCCTCCGCGTCGTATTCCCCATTCTCCACGCAAGGCCGGCCGTTCCGTGCAAAAAGCTGGGGCGGTGTCCGTCAGACCGGCACGGGGCGTCGACGGAGCACCGCCGGATCGGCCTCAGGACGAACGAGGTCCACGCCGCGATCCGTGCGGCGGGCAGCACGGCCTCCGACTCCCTGAGCTTCCGCCCGCCCCAGCGCAGCACACCCGCGGCCTCGTCCCAGGCCTCCGGGTACACCGCCAGCCGGTGGCCGTGGGTGCCGGGGCTGGTACGAAGGCTGGCGCGGCGGAAGTGCCCTGGGGGACCTGCCGAGTCGTGCACGCGGTGGGCGAGCTGGAGGGCGGGTGGACCTCGAGACCAAGTTCCCGGGGGGGGCTGCCGGATGCGCTCGGGGGCCACGAATGGGTTCTCCCCCGGGGCGTCGTGTGTGACGCCTGCAACAGCCGCTGGGGCCGGAAGGTGGACGCCGCTTTCCTCAACGCCGGCCTGGCGGCCCTGCGGCACATCATCGATGCCGTGGAACGACCCGCCGCCGTGAGCTGAGCGGCGTTGGCAAGTTGGTCTGCTGGCGATTCCCGTCCCGGCTGTCGCTGGCGCTGTGCGCTACCTATCCGCTATCCGCCTCGTGCAGCGCGAGGCTGGTGCGTTCCCGGGGTGCCTCGTAGCGCTCGACGCACGTCGCTGGGGGGAGGCGCCGCTGATCTGGACCGCGGGGGCTCGATAGCCAGCCTGTCGCGTCGCATCGGCCTTCGGTGAGGTCCTGGAAGTCGCAGGGCTGACCATCGACCGAGCCGAGCCCGAGGCACTTGGGGCAGCGCTCGTAGCGAGCGACGATGACGAGCTGATCATCACACATCGCCGTGTCGAAGCGCATCTTGTAGCGGGTGTGCTCGTAGAGGGTGCTGGTATAGAAACTCGCGAGCTCGCCATAGGCTTCGTGGGGATGGAGGATGCCTTTGAAGAGCCGCCGCGGCTGAAGCATGGTCTTGTGCTGGGCGAGCTCATCGGCGGTCAACATCGCCACCGAGGAGGGATCGAAGGTGCTCATGGCGGGATCGAGGAACCAGCGGTCGTCCGCCTCCATGAGATGGGTGAAGAGGTCGGGATCGTCGCCGAGGCGTCGCAGCTCCAAGCTCGCTTCGAGCTCGAGGAACGCCTGGAAGCGGTCGCGAAATGAGTTCACTTGGGCTCCTGACCTGGTCGTGCGGTGCAGTGCCGCCAACTCGGCAGCGCGAACGTGGGTCGACCGTTGACACGCCCGGCGAACGTCCGAGAGTCTGCGCGCCCTGGACGGTGCGCTCCTGCTCTTCCGCCCGTCGACGTGCGTGTCGGCCCGCATCGTCGCGCCCGAGACGCGCTCCCTGTGCAACCTCCGGTGCGGTTCCTGGGGACGGGAAGTTCGAACGGCCTCATCAAGGTCGAGCCTACACCGACTCCTCCGTTGGCGCGACCTCGGCGACCTCGCGGCTGGATGCCGGGCGGGGTCAAGCGGCGAGAGCAGGCGCGGGAGCGCTTCGCGCAGGGTGCGGCCCAGCGGGCCTCAGAGTTGCGACGCACCCTGGTGGAAGAGCTGACGGAGCGCTGGCGCGGTGGCGCGGGTCCACGAGCTGGAGAGTGCGCTGGACCCCGTGCTGGACGGGGCCGAAGGGACTCCCGGTGCCGCGTGGGCCCTGGTCCACGACGTGCTGGTCTCGGTGTCGCCGATGATCCCGGACTTCGTCGGCGCGCGGTGGCCCGGAGCGTGGGGGAGGCGCGCTGGCCCTCGGCCATCGCCACGGACGACGGCGAGATCGCCGTCCAGGTCGACGGGCGCACGGTGGGCCGGGTCCCCGCGGATCGGGTGGACACCGTGACCGACGACCCGCGGGTGGCGCGTCGCCTGGCGGGCCGGACCGTGGTCCGTACAGTGCACATCGAGGGGAGGCTGGTGAACCTCGTCACCCGAGGTGGTCACAGCGCGGCGCCGAGCACTGTGAACTCCGCGGAGGACGCGTAGGTGGTGGGCAGGTCGACGGTCTGCTCGCCGGCCAGTCCTGGAGCGTGGCCGCCACCGCGGTCGCGTTCGATTGGCTGTGGCGGTTCTCCAGCGCCCAGACCTGGCCCTCGAACCGCTGGGTTGGTACTTGCACCTCCGGGATGGCAAACGCGAACATCTCCCGTCGGCGTGGTCCGACGTGCCGGGGGACCATCCTGGAACCGAGGGACGCAATACGACTGGCTCCGGACACGTGGCGCGCGACCGACGCCTTCTCCAGCGAGACGGACCGTTGATCCCGGGCTGGCTCCTCGCCGCCGGCTGCCACCGGACCTGCCGGGAGGAGCCCTGCGTGGATGACCTGAAGCCGGCCGTGTGGGAGGCGCCGGACGACCTCGGCTACGCCGGCTACCCGCTGACCCTGGCCGGCGATCGGCTCCTGGTCTCGGCGCTCGGCGTGCCCGGATCGTACAGCATCCCGCGCGTCTGGGCCCTCGACCCGGTCACGTTGGAGGTTTCGGGCTCCTGGGTCTTCGTGGATCGCAACGTGTGGGACGCCGGGACGGGTGTCGCCTCGGCAGAGGTCGGTGGGACCAGGAAGGTCCTCGTCGGGTTCACTGCGTTCCACCTCCCGGACCTGGGCAGCAACGGGGGAGCGTTCCTGTTCGACGGTCCTCCCCGGGGCGAGGTCGAGGTGGAGCGCGCGGAGCCCGTCTGGTACCAGTCGACGTCGGCCTACGCATACGCCGGCACGTCGACGCTGTTCGCCGCGGTCGGTGAGGGTGCGTCACCGCGCGGCGTGGTGGGGGGTGGCGGAAAGGTCTATCCGGGGTCCGACGGCCTGGTGGCGATCCTCGACCCCACCATCGACGGGCCATTGGTGGATGTCGATGCGACAACCCTGCTGCGGGGGCCTCCCGGAACCGGGGAGCGGGTCAGCGCTGCGGACGTGGATGCGGACGGTCATCCGGACCTCGTCGTCACGACGGACGCAGGTGTGGGGTACGTGCTGGGCCCGGTCCTCCCGGGCGAACACGCGCTGAGCGACGTGCTGGACGGCGAGTGGACGTCGACCGGGGACTCCACGCTGTTTGGTCAGTGGCTGGAGGGCCTGGCAGACGTGACGGGCGACGGGCTGCCGGACCTCGGGTTCGCCGACATCGAGCAGGAGGTCCGTGGCGCGCCTCGCGCGGGGGCGGCGTGGGTGGTGGCGGGCGGTGACCCGCGCCCCGGGCCAGTGGACGGACTCCCGATCCGGGTGGAGGGGACGGAGGTGGGCGAGGGGGTGGCGTACGGGATGACGAGCGGGGACCTGGACGGAGACGGCGAGGCGGACCTGGTGCTGGGCGCGCCTGGGGTCTACCCCGGGGTTCATCCGGGAAAGGTGGTGGTGTTCCGTGGTCCGGTGGCGGAGGGGACGTACACGACGGGGGACGCGGACGCGGTGCTGTACGGGGAGTCGGACTGGGACCTGTTCGGGTTCTCGGTGCTGGCGGCGGATACGACGGGCGACGACCGTGCGGAGCTCTACGTCGGTGCGCCAGGGTCGCCACGCGAGTCGGGCCGCGGCAGCGTCTACCTGTTGCCCGGCGGCTCGGTGCTCCCGTGACCTGGTGCTCCTCTCCGCCTCCAGTACAGGGCCGCGTTGGGCCGGGTGCAGTTTCCGACCCGCAGGAGCGCCGGGAGCGCCGCCAGTCTCGTCGGTGGTGGGTCGCGTTGTAGTGTCGAACGGCTGGGGGATGCCACGACTCCCGACCCCATGCTGGAGGCGTGGACCGCCGCCGCGCCCGACCCCTCGGCCGCGGGCTCGCTGGTAGGGCGGGTCCCGCCGGAGCTGGGAGACTTCGCAGAGTTCCTCGACGCGTTGGAGGCGGCCACAGCTCCCATGCCTGATCCGGTCCCGATGGCACGCCTCGCCGCGCGGGTGCCAGCGGACTCGCCGATCGGCCCGTTGAGCCGAACCTGGACCGCGGACGCGCTGTCCGTCCGGATTCACGAGTCCGATCGTCCCATGGAGGCCTTCGACGCGGTCTGGGACGTGACGGCCTGGGCGGAGTCCCGGGAACATGCCTGGGTTCGAGTCGTAGAGGCGTCCAGGCGGCGGCAGACGTACGACCTCCCGCTCCTCGTCGAGGCCACCCTGGAAGCGCGGCGCGCCCGGAGCGCCGGGCTCCGGTGGCGTCTGCTGGGGACGTGAACGGAGATGGGTACGACGACGTGGTGGTGGGCGCGGACAGGTACGACAGCGGCCAGACCGACGAGGGCGCGGCGTTTCTGTACCTGGGGTCTGCGGCCGGGCTGTCGGCGGTGCCCGCCTGGACAGCGGAGTCGAACCAGGCGTCTGCGTGGTTCGGCACTTCGGTGGCGTCTGCTGGGGACGTGAACGGAGATGGGTACGACGACGTGGTGGTGGGCGCGTACCAGTACGACAACGGCGAGACCGACGAGGGCGCGGCGTTCCTGTACCTGGGGTCTGCGGCCGGGCTGTCGGCGGTGCCGGCGTGGACGGCGGAGTCGAACCAGGCGTCCGCGCACTTCGGCTTTTCGGTGGCGACAGCCGGGGACGTGAACGGGGATGGGTACGACGACGTGGTGGTGGGCGCGCCCGAGTCCGTTGGAACCGCGTTCCTGTACCTCGGGTCGGCAGCGGGGCTGTCGGCGGTGCCGGCGTGGACGGAGTCGCCCCAGTGGGGCGCGTACTTCGGCTCTTCGGTGGCGTCCGCGGGGGACGTGAACGGGGATGGGTACGACGACGTGGTGGTGGGCGCGTCCATGTACGACCAGCAGGGGGGCTGTCTGGACGAACGCCTCGACCCCGACGAGGAAGTCGACGTCCTTCGTCGCGCGAGGGTGTCCGTGCAGGCCGACGGCCAGCCCGCCGACCAGGGCGTGTGGCACGCCGAGGTCCGACAGCGCGCCGGAGACCCGCAGCGCGTCCTCCAGCACGCGCGGCGCGACGACGCGCTCCAGCTCCTCCCAGTTCATCGGTGCCCGCGGCCGTCCGCATCGACGGCGGGTTCGCTGACGAGCGCGCGCGTCCCGTCCTCGTACGTCACCTGCCGATGGCGCCGTGGCGTCGCGTACACATCCGGCGGGGTCTCCGCAGCGAGCGACGCCGTGCGTGGTCGTTCCAGGGAGGGTGGGGACGGGCGGTTGCGGACCAGCGGCGTCGCGCCCAGAGGACCGAGCAGGAAGCCGGGTGGGTCGAGGGGGACGATGGTGGTGTCCGCACTCACCTGCGCGAGGTCCCAGGCGGCCTGCAGCGCCATCCAGTCGCGCGCGTCCATCCGGAAGAACGCCGCCAACCGCACAGCAGTGTCCGCGGTGATCGCGCGCTTTCCCGCGAGCAGGTCCGACACCCGCGAGCGCGGCATCCGGCATCCCCGCGCGAGCTCGGCGGCGGAGAGTCCGAGCGGCCCGAGGAAGCGCCGTTGCAGGACTTCGCCAGGGTGGGCTTCGGGGAACGACCACATGGTTGTCCTGTATGACGGAACGAGTCGTCCCGCCAAACGAATCCGTCAGGCGATCGGGGTGACTCCGAGCCAGAGCTCGATGCGCAGGTCGTCGTCGCCGATGTCGCCGAGGCGGTAGCGTTCCGCGTGGGGACGCTCGACCACCGAGACCAGGTCGGCGTCCAGCTGGGAGCCCACCCACGACAGGGTCTCCGGCACCCGCTCGGCCGGCCCTCGATGGACGTAGACCGCGTACAGGCCTGCCGGGAGGGAGGCGGTGGCGGACGAGGTGGCGAGCGCCGTCTCCACGCCCAGGAAGTAGCGCATGGGCGCGAGCGACAGGACGCAGCCCGTGGCGATCGCATCGGGCCCGGTCATGGCCTGCAGGTCGACCGCGGCCTGCACGAAGGGGGTCGGGTCCTCGGGGTCCGGGACGAGCCGCTCGATCCCCCAGAGGGGCACGTCGGCGTGGAGCCAGCGCAGATCCGGGGCCTGGAGCGCGTCCCGGTGGGCCAGGCTGGCCTGCGTCGCCCCCTCCACCCGCCGATAGGGCCCCGCACCCTGGCGCCGGAACCGCCCCGGGGGCACGCCGAAGCGCCGCGTGAACGCCCGGGTGAACGTGGCCTGGCTCTCGTAGCCGCACCGTCGCGCCACCTCGAGCACGTCGGCCGTGTCCAGCATGCGGGTGGCCTCGGTGAGCCGCCGCGCCCGCACGTAGGCCATCAGCGGCATGCCGTGCACCCGGCGGAACAGCCGGTGCAGCTCGGACACCGAGCCGCCCGCGGCCTGCGCGATGTGCGCCACGTCGAGCTCGTCGAACAGGCGGCTCTCGATGAACAGCACCGCCCGCTCCACGCGACGCACCCGCGCGCTCACCGGCACGCGAGCTCCTGGTGCATCTCGAAGTAGAGCCGAACCCCTTCGTCGGCGGGGAGGAGGGTGTAGCGGGAGATGTCCGCTGGATCCGACAGCCGCTGGGACCGCCACACCGGCGCGTCCTGGAGGCGCTGGAGCAGGCGGTAGTCGAACATCCCGAGGAGCCAGGTGGCGAGGGCACCGAAGCCGGGCACGCGCAGCCAGGTCTGGGTGTAGCGGGCGAACAGCCAGGTGTGGTCGTCGTCGATGGGGGTGGCGCACACGGTGAAGGTCGCGACGCCACCGAACTCGAGGAGCGCGAAGCACGGCCCACGGATGTGGGTGCGAGCGGTGAGGCGGTCGCCGAGCGCGCCCTCGGTGATCACGTCGACCCCGTGCCGCTCGGCGTGGAACCGCGTGACCTCGGCCGGCGCCGGGACGGTCCATCGATGCACGAACGGCACGTGGTGGTAGTCGGTGAGGTTCTCCATGACCCGCAGGTAGCTCACGTCGAAGGTGTCGGTCAGATCGAGCTGGGCCACCCCGCTCTCGTCGAGCCGCGCCTGGATGGCGTCGTCCCAGGGGATGGGCGGCAGCTCGTCCGACGCCTTCCCATTCCACAGCCAGACCAGACCCCGCTCCTCGCGGATCGGCAGCAGGTGTAGATCGAGGCCCGATCGGTCGGCGAGGCCGGGATGGCAGGGCGTGTGGGTGCAGGCCCCGGTCCCGTCGAAGCGGAGCCCGTGGTAGGGGCACTCGAGCGCGCCCTCCACGAGGCGGCCCCGGCTGAGCGCCGCTCCTCGGTGCGGGCAGGCGTCGTAGGCGCAACGGATCGCCCCCTCCCGGTCGCGCCACAGCACCAGCGGCTTCCCGAGACGTCGGAGTCCAAAGGGCCTGGACCCGATCTCGAGGGCTCGGGCGATGGCGTACCACTGGTCGCGGATCATCTGTCCTCCACACCCTCCCGGTAGGGTGGGAGGACAGACCCGGTTTGGCCGTTCCTGCGCGAACCACTCCCCGGAGCCCGAGCCGTCCTGTAGTCTCGTCGACGGCTTCACGACATGGAGGTGCGGTTGGGGCTGGTGGTGACGTCGATGCTGGCCGGCTGCGGCCTCCCGGCCCTGTTCGCATCCGAAGCACCTTCCGACCTCGGTCCGGCGCCCGACGTAGGGTGGGTCGACGGGGTGCCGCAGGCCAGCTCGGGAGTGCGATGCACCCTCGAGGATGGGCGTGTGAGCGTCGTGGTCGGACTGCCACGGTCCCACCTCACCGTGAGTGTCGAGGCGCCTGCCACCTCCGCTCGTGTGGCGATCGGACCGACGGCGTCGGTAGCACTGACGTCCAACGGCGAGCGCCGCCGCGCCGACGCTGGCACCGTGGCCGTTCGAGATCATCGGGTGGTCGTCGAGAACGTGAGGGTTCCGTCGCCCTCGGGTGCGACGGTGCTCGCGCTCGATGTCGCGTGTCCCGAGCCAGCGACCGACGAGGTGATCGTGGACGGCGTGCCATGGAGCCTCTCTTCGGCGTGGTGCGATCCTGGGCCGTTTCACCTGGTCGGGGAGGACGGCCAGGGGTCGAAGGTGTCGGTGTTGTTCGGCGTGCTCGCGTCGGGAGACTTCGAGGTGATCGACGGGGAGCCGAACCACTGGTCCCGCCAGGTGTACATGACGGCCAGGGATTCGGTGGGGGGATTTCGGACGGCCACTGCCGGCACGGTCACCCTGGACCGTCCCGAAGCCGGCCTGCGTCGTGCGACATGGAAGGACGTCCCACTGTCGGACGGCACCACGATCACCGGTGAGCTGCGGTGCAGGGAGCGCTTCGGACATCGATGGAGCGGCCCCGTGCCCTCCGTCCCCGACGAGCTCGGCTCCCTCGATGCTGGTCGTGGTCGGATCCGCTTCCCAGACGGGATCGTCGACGGGAAGGTGAGCTGCTCGACGGATCAGGGGGCGAGCGAGCAGCTCCCGTCGTTCCAGGTGTCGTTCGCAGGGGAGCAGGTCGAGGCCACGTTGAGCCTGGCGACCGAGGGCGTCCCTTCGTCGGGCGCGTTCCTCCTGGGATGGGCATCCCGGCTCGAGCTGGAACGGTGGGGGAAGCGCTTGGAGGATGCAGGCGGCGTGGCGTCCGTGCATGTGGAGCCCTCCGGGTCCCTGCGGGTCGACGCCATCGGGATCCCGCTGGCGGACGGCAAGGGCGTGGTGGACTTCGTGGGACGGTGTCCGGAGCCCCGCCGGGAGCACTTGATTGTGTGGGGCCAGGTCTGTGAGGAGGAGGTCTCGCCGGTCGACTGCGACATCGACCGAGGTGCGTTGACGATGGTGCGCGAGGCGACCTGTCGGGACGACCATCTCAGGACGGAGATCACGCTCTCCCCGGTCCCCGCAGCAGCGCGATCCGGGCCCTGGGAGGGTGCCATGTCCGTCCGCCACGAGGAGTGGTCGTCCGACGGCTACTCCGCCACACGTGGGAGTTGGCGGTCGGCGCCGGGCGAGGGCACTGCCTCGGTGCAGGTCGATGCACACGGCATCGTGACGGTCGACCTGTCGGATGTATGGATGGTGGAGTCGCACGGCAACACCTTCCCTCTGGCGTCGTCGATCTCCTGTCGGCTGCCCGGCGTGCCCGTCCGGCGATGATGGGATGTCCAGTCTCCCGAGCTCCGTCCTTGACCGCCCGTCCGCCCGCCGTGGAGCACCCGCTGGCGACCAGGAGCAGCATCACCAGCATCATCGAACAACAGTCATGTCCCCATACTCGTCGTCCTCGATGAGCTTGACGTCGTAATCCCGACTGAGGAAGGGCGGGATGGCGCCGTAGCGAGCGGCCTGCCAGTCTGGATTCCAGTACACGTATCCGCATAGATCGAAGTCCATGATGATTCGGCCTGCCTTCGAGTAGAGCGGTGTCCCGGGCTCCCGATACGGACTCGTGTCCACCAGCGCTCCCTGCTGGTCGAAGACCCGGACGGAGTGGACGAAGCACTGCTCGTCCGGGTCGGTCGGGGCGTCGAGGAGCGTGACGTACACCCGCAGCTCGTCGTCGAACGGACCGGGTAGGTCGACCCGATAGGATCCCCACTGCATGCCCGTGAATTCGTCAATGTGCTCCGGCATCGAGCCGTAGTTGTGCAGGGGGATGGGCGGGATCTCGGGGATGAAGGTCGTGTGGGCCAGGCCGCTGTGCACTTCGGCGAGGATCGCCGACAACAGCATCTCGAACCGTTCGATCCTGCGAGGGCCCGTGAAGTACGTGGACGGGCTGTGCAGCGTCAGCTCACCGTCCATGTAGACCCAGCTGTGGTACCCGTCCTCCTGGATCGCGATCCGCTGGTTGCCGGGCTCGGCCCGGATGACCGCACGACTCTCCGGATTGTGGCGGCCTATCCGCCAGAAGCGGGGCACTGCGAAGAGACGATCGCTGCTGGCCAGCTTCGTGCGCAGCCGCTGGACCAGCTCGGGGTCGGAGGCGGGTGCCGTCCTCCCCAGCAGGAGCACCAGCGGCGCGACGACGGCGAGCGGGGAGAGCAGCTTCCAGAACAGGGTCCTCATCGGTAAGCCCTCCGCCAAGCGCGGGGGGCGTCGCCTCTGCGCTGGGTGATCTTGCCTCCTGACCCACAGGAGGCTGCATGGATCGACGCAAGGTCCGCGACGGCGACGATGCGCTCGAGCTGCTCCGCGCGCTGTCGCACTCTGAGCTGTCCCGCAAGGAGTTCTGCCGATTGCACGGCATCGACGGCCGCTCGCTCCGCTGCTGGGAGCTCAACCTGGGACGGCGCCACGGGCAGGTGGCCTCCGAGGCGCCAGCGCTGCGGCTGCTCGAGGTCACGGTCGCCCGGCCCCGCTCGAGCGCTTCCTATCGAGTGCACGTCGGGGACCTGGTCGTGGAGGTCGACGACGACTTCGTCGACGACACCCTGGTCCGACTGGTCGCCGTGCTCGCCGCATGCTGACCCTCCCTCCCACCGTCCGGATCTTCGTTGCCCTCGACCCCGTTGACATGCGCAAGTCCCACCACGCGCTCGCCGGCGTCGTCCAGCAGCTCGGCCTCGACCCCCTCTCCGGGCACCTCGTGTTCTTCACCAACAAGCGGCGCAACCTCGCGAAGATCTACTTCTTCGACCGCACCGGGCAGGCAATCCTGTTCAAGCGGCTCTCCAGAGGACGGTACCAGCTGCCCATCGTCCAGGACGGCGCCACCCGCGTCGAGGTCGATCCGGCCCAGCTGACCATGATGCTCGAAGGGATCGATCTCCGCAGTGTGGTGCGCCGCAAGCGCTACACCCGACCCATCCCGCCGCCGCCTCATCCATGACGTTCGTCGATCCTTGTCGATGAGGGACCTTTCGTCGGCCTCCGTCACGTGATCTGGTGTCGCCATGGCCGAGCTCGACGCATCCTCCGTCGCCGCCCTGCTGAGCGTGATCCAGACGCTGCAGCAGGAGCTCGAGTCGCGTCGACACGAGACGGCGCAGGCGAGGGCCGAGACGGCCGAGGCGCGCGCGGAGATCCGGCGCCTGGTCGAGATGGTCGAGGGGCTGACGCGGCAGCTGGACGCGCTGCTGCGGGACCGCAACGACGAGCGCCGAGCCGAGCTCGCGAAGGTCCAGGCCGAGGCGCGCGCGGTCGCCGAGGCGCACGCTGCCTCGGCGGCGGACGAGGACGTCGCGCCCCTGACGCCACCGTCCGACCGTGCAGCCCCGAACCGCTCGAAGCACGGGCGAGGCGCGCTTCCTCCCCAGCTCGAGCGGAACACCAAGACCGAGGTGCCGCCGAGCTGTCGCGACTGCGGCGGCGTCGACCTCGAGCGCGAGAAGGTCCTGGTCACCGAGGAGCTCGACTACGTCCGCGCCCACTTGCGCGTGCGCCGCACCGAGCGGGTCGTCTGTCGCTGTCGGACCTGCCTCGCCCGGACCACCGCCGACGCGCCCCCGATGCCGTTCGACCGCGCCTCGTGCACGATGGCCCTGCTCGCCTGGCTCTGCTACGCCAAGGTCGGCCTGTTCCTGCCGCTCGATCGGCTTCGTCGCGACTTCGCGGACCAGGGTGTGACCCTCGCATCGTCGAAGCTCACGCGGTGGTGGCAACGAGGACCCGACCTCCTGCTGCCGATCGCCCAGCACCTGCGCCTGTCGCTGCTCGCTGGCGATCACGTCCGGACCGACGGCACCGGTCTGCTCGTCGTCTTCCCGAGGCAGAAGGCGAATCCGGTGAAGGGGCCGGCCCGCGAGGGCGAAGTCGAGCCCGACGGCTTCCTCGTGAAGCTGGACCCGGTCCGCGGCCAGATCCTGGTGTTCGGGGACGACCGCCACGCCGTGTACGTCTACACCCCGACGAAGGAGGGTCACCACGCCCTCGACTTCTTCACGCTGGGGCATGACGAAGAGGGAAAGCCCATTCGCTGGAAGGGCACGGTCACGGCGGACGCGCTGAACGCTCACGACTGTCTGTTCGTCGACGACGAGCGCGTCGAGTCCGGGTGCAACGCCCACGGGCTGCGCAAGTTCCGCGACGACGCCGACAAGGCGCCGCTGCTCGCGGGCCGCGCGCTGGCGTACATCGGCCGATTCTATGCCGAGGAAGCCAAGGCGCGGGAGCAGGGACTGACAGGCGCTGAGCTGCTGGCCTGGCGCCAGTCGAACATCGCGCCCATCACCCGGGAGTTCCGTCTCTGGCTGGACGAGCACCGCGACGACTTGCTGCCGGACAACCCCGTCTACAAGGCGATGAACTACTACATCAAGCACTGGGACGCGCTCACGCGCTTCCTCGAGGACCCCGACGTGCCCCTCGACAACAACTGGAGCGAGCGGGCGCTCCGCAGCGTCAACTTGATCCGGAACAACTCGCTGTTCGCCGGCGGCGAGGAGGGAGCGGTCCGCCTGTGCACGCTGCTCACGCTGGTCAGCACATGCCGGCTGATCGGCGTCGACCCGTTCAGCTACCTCGAGTGGGCACTCACGCGGGTAGTCCCGCACCGAGCCAACCGCGGCCTGACGCCCGCCGACCTGACGCCGCACGCCTACCAGGCCGCTCAGCAGGCAGGCGCTTAGGAGGGGCGCGGCGTCGGGTGGCGTGTCGAGCATCCGACACCAGGTAGCGCAGGCCGCCCTCGAGAGGCCCCCGACCTTGGCGGAGGGCTTACCCTCATCGTCATCTCCTCGCCCGAGTGAGAACGCCCGCTGGCGACCAGGAGCAGCGTCGCTGGCATCATGACTCACATTCCCGGGGTTTGCTTTGAGCGTCTCCGCCATTTCCGGGTGCCGATCGGCGGTGGTGGCGTGAAGATGGCGGCGTCCAGTGCGAACAGGGACAGGATCTGGATCGCTGGGTCTGAGAGGCGGACCGGCGTCCGACGGGTGTGCTCCCCCAGCGTCAGGACCTGGGTGAGCAGACCTCCGAAGTGCTCGAACGCCATCTCGGGCGTCAGGCTGGTCTCCTTCTTCTTGGTGAACGGGTGCACGAGGGTCTCGCCGCGAGCCTTAAGCTCGGAGCGGAGGGTCGTCTGGATGTAGTTGCGGACCATCAGGGCGAGGACGAGCACCAGGCCCATGGCACGGATGCGCTCGGGGGTCTTGAGGAACACCGGCGCCACGGCGGCGGGGCCCTTGAGCCATCGGAAGCCGGTGTGGCCCTCGACCAGGTGTTGGTGGCGGTACTCGGCAAGGACTCGGGCGTCATCCCAGTCTTCCGCGTGCCAGTCGGTGACCAGGACGAAGCACGACCGACGGCGGCGGGTGGCGGCGATCAGTTCCTCATCCCGCTCGAGCGTGAGCTCGAACTTCCACACGGCCCGCGTTTCGCGGACGTCGTCCTTCTTCGGCCTGCCGGGACCGGCTCGCTTGATGGGCACGTCCTCGCTCACGAGCTCGATGGTCGCGCGGTGGAACTCGGCCTTGCTGGCGACCCGCTCGGCGGCGGTCCTCGCATCGGCCTCGCAGGCGAAGCCGCGGCCGTTGGCGCGCTTGGCCGCCTCGCGGAGCTTCCCCTCGTCGCGAACGAGCTTGGGCTCCAGCGCGTCGTCGAACCCGCTGGCGAGGTCGTCGGACCACACCACGAGGAACCGAAGCTCCTCGAAGGACGTGGTGCCATCGTCCCCGTCGGCCGTCTCGAGGATGGTCTTGAACGGACGGACGAACGACCTTCCGCGGTACGCGGTCGTGGGGTCGTCCTTCTTGCGGCCCTTCTTCTCGGCCAACAGGGGCCAGTCCTCGGCGTTCGGGTTCGTTGCCCACGCCTCTCGGATGAGCTCCTGCCGGACGTTGAAGGTGTCGGGCACGAGGCTGAGGAAGTGCAGACCAGCGCGGAAGAGTCGGCCGACGGTGCGAGCGTCGACGAGCTTGCAGTCCCCGACCAACGTGACCTCGTGCTCGTCGGGCAGGACCTCCACGAGGCGAGCGAGGTGGTCTCGCGCGACAGTGGGGTCGGACGTGTTGCCGGCGCTGACCGTGGAGACGAGTGGGATGCCGGTGGAGCCGTGCAGCGTGAGCCCGTAGATGAGCTGCTTGAGGTCGGGGCGGTGGTCCTTGGAGTAGCCGTGGGCCGGCCTCGGCTCGGCCTCCATCTCGTACGCGCCCTGCAACACGACAGACGTGGTGTCGTGGTGCGCGGAGAACGCGCGCGGCTCGCCCTCCTCCGCCAGGTAGGCCCGAACGATGTCGGCCAAGACGGTGTCGGTGCCTGCCTCGTCGAGGTGGTCCAGCGCCTCGGCCAGCCGCGTGTCGTTGAACGCGTCGGCCGGCACGCCCTCCCCGAACAGCACGTCCGTGTCCAGCCGAGCCAGCCACTCGTTCATCCGGTACAACGCAGGCCTTCCGCACAGGACGTTGAGCACGAGCGCGAGCACGCACTGCGCATCGGAGACGCGGTTCAGCTTGTGCGTCGGGCACCGCTCCTCGATGTGCTCGAGCAAGCCGAGTTGGTCGACGACAGCCCGCACGAACGGCAGATGTGCGACGGGCCTCGCCAGGATGTCGAGGTCGGAGGGGATCATGGGGAGACTCGAGGCGGGAGCATCCCACGTCGCCGAGGCCGGCGGCGAGGATGCCGAGGATGGGGACCAGCGGATCACCCGTCCGCCGCTCTCCGGCCACCCCGGTCTGCGGCTCGCCGTCCACGCCACGTCTCAAAGCGATCGAACACCGCCGACGATGCTCGATCCTACGAAATCATCCAGCGAGCTTCGCCGACCCCGGGAATGGGAGTCATGATACGGCCAGCGTCCGAAAACTGTGGCATGGAGGTCTCAAGATCGCCGACAACAATACGTAGGTACGTATGGAGAAGATGTGATGTGATGTCCCCGGCGCTCGGTGGATTCACCGCGGAGGACGCGGAGGACACGGAGAACAGGGCCCTCACGACGTCGTGTGCTGGAGACTGGTAGGTGCGCAGTCACGTGCAGCATGGTGCGCTACCTCAGTCCGACCTCCGCGCTCTCCGCGTCCTCCGCGGTGCAACACTTTAGGCCTGCCGGGTCCAATCGTAAACTGATGATCGACAGGTGGCGGCGCGTAGCCAACACTCCGTCGAAGTCCGGTCTCGTCTCCATGCTCGCAAGTCGGGGGACCGCTTCGGACACTACACCACGATGTGCGCTGTCGGTCGGGAGCGGGAGCGGGAACGGGAGCGGGCATGGCGGGGCGGGCGTTGCGGTGTGGGCGGGAGAGGTGGAGGCCTGGTAGGCTGCGTGCGGCACGGAACCGGAGACCTCATGCACCCCTGCCCGATCTGCGGCTGCCACGTCCGCCGCGACGCCCCCGGTGGGCGCTGCCCGTCGTGCGACGCGGCGCCCGGCACCTCGCCCTCGCGCACCGCGGCGGCGCTCCTCCTGGGGCTCGCGCTCGCGGGCTGCGGCGGCGACGCCACGACGACGGACCAGACCACCGGCGAGACCGGCACGATCACCGCCCAGCCGGAGTACGGCGTGACCGTCTCCGACGCCGTCGAAGAGACCACCTCCGACGACCACACCGGAGCCCACTGATGGACGCCGCCCCGGTCCGCAAGACCCGCCCCAAGCTCCCCGCCCGCGCCGTCGACCCCGAGAAGGACCTCGGCAAGCCGATCTACGCGGTGTGGGAGATCACGCTGCGCTGCGACCACGCGTGCGACCACTGCGGCAGCCGCGCGGTCCGGGCGCGCCCCGACGAGCTCACGACCGCCGAGATGCTCGAGACCGCCGACAAGCTCGTGCAGATGGGCAGCCGCGAGGTCACGCTCATCGGCGGCGAGGCGTACCTGCGCGACGACTGCGCCGAGCTCTGCGCGTACCTGTCCGAGCGCGGCGTCCGCGTGACCATGCAGACGGGCGGCCGCGGGCTGACGCTCGAGCGCTGCAAGGCGTTCAAGGACGCCGGGATGAAGGCCATCGGCGTGTCCATCGACGGACCGCCCGAGGTGCACGACCTGCTCCGCTCGAGCCGCGGCAGCCACGCCGCCGCCCTGCGCGCGCTCGACAACTGCCGCGAGGCGGGCATCGTCACCAGCTCGAACATGCAGATCAACCGGCTCTCGTGGCACTTCATCCGCCAGACGTACGAGGAGGTCCGGGACCACGGCGTCCGCGCCTGGCGCGCGCAGCTCACCGTCCCCATGGGGCGCGCCGCCGACCGGCCCGAGTGGCTGCTCGAGCCCTGGCGCATCATCGACGTGATGGACGAGATCGCCGCGATCAAGCGCGAGGAGGCCGAGCGCAACGCCGCCGCGGGCCGCCCGCCCGAGCAGATGGTGAACATCGGGGTCGGCAACAACCTCGGCTACTACGGGCCGCACGAGGAGCTGATCCGCAGCCTGCCCGGGCTGACGAGCAGCTACTGGTCGGGCTGCAGCGCCGGGAAGTACACCATCGGCATCGAGAGCGACGGGCGGGTCAAGGGCTGCCCGAGCCTGCCGACGCACCCGTACACCGCCGGCAACCTGCGCGACATCCCGCTCGAGGAGCTCTGGGAGCGCCCGGAGATCCGCTTTGCCCGCGACCGCACGGTCGACGAGCTGTGGGGCTTCTGCCGCGGCTGCTACTACGCGGACATCTGCATGGCGGGCTGCTCCTGGACGAGCCACGTGACGCTCGGCAAGCGCGGGAACATGCCCTGGTGCTACCACCGGGCCGCGACGCTCAAGAAGCAGGGCCTGCGCGAGCGCCTCGAGCCCGCCGAGAAGCCCGAGGGCATCCCCTACGACTACGGCCGGCTGCGGCTCGTCGTCGAGCCCTGGCAGGACGACACGTGAGCCTGGTCACGGACCTCCGGGCGGCGCTCGAGCCGTTCGGGGACGCCGATCGCTCCGAGAAGATGCGGGCGTACCTGAAGACCGAGATGCCCATGCTCGGGGTGTCCCGGCCCGACCAGAAGCGCGTGTTCCGGGAGACCTTCGCGCGCCACGTCCCCGCGGACCGGGCGGCCTGGGAGTCGTCCGCGTTGGCGCTGCAGGCCGAGCCCGAGCGCGAGTTCCGGTACGCGGCCATCGCGTGGACCCAGGGACTTCGCAAGAAGCACCTCGTGCCCGCGTCGGTGCCGCTGCTCGAGCGGCTCATCGTCGAGGGCGCGTGGTGGGACCTCGTCGACGACCTCGCGGTGCACAGCGTCGGTCCCATCGTCGCGCGCCACCGGGCCGAGCTGGACCCCATCCTCGACGCCTGGATCGAGCACGAGGACCTCTGGCTGCGCCGCACCGCGATCCTGGCGCAGATCGCGCTGAAGCCCGATCAGGTCGACGAGCAGCAGCTGTTCCGCTACTGCCGCGCGCAAGCCGCCGACAAGACCTTCTGGATCCGCAAGGCCATCGGGTGGGCGCTCCGCGACCATGCCCGCGACCGCCCCGACCCCGTCCGCGCCTTCCTCGCGGCCCACGGCGAGGAGCTCTCGGGCCTCTCCCGCCGCGAGGCGAGCAAGCACCTCTGAGGGTCACCCTCGAGCCGCCTCCGCGACGACGGCGTCCACCGCCTCGAGCACGGCCGCCACCCGGGGGACGTGACGCAGCGCGCGGTGGACCACGACGTACACGTCCATGCCGGCGGCGACCGGCAGGGGCACGTCGACGGGAACGAGCCCCAGGTGGGCCGCCTCGTCGTGGCCGAACAGCGAGACCCCGACGCCGGCGACCACCGCCGCCCGCAAGACCAGGTAGTCGTTGGTCCGCAGGACGGGCTCGGGAAACAAGCGGTCGAGGAAGCGGGCGAGCGGGATGTCCGCCAACTCCGTGGACCAGCCGACCACCGGGAGCGTCGCGGGGTCGGGGTGCGCGGGCAGTGTCGCCACCAGCGCCGGCGCGCCGTAGATCCCTCCCGTCACCGTCAGCACCTTGCGGGCCAGCAGGTCGCCGCGGAGCGTCGGCATCGCGCGGACCGCGAGATCGGCCTCCCGGCGGTCGAGGTCGCGGGCGCGGATGTCGGCGAGGACCTCCAGCGTGACCCGGGGGTGGCTCTCCCGCAGACGCAACGCCACCCGCGGCAGCCAGTCGGCGCACATCCCCGGCGGCGCCGCCACCCGGACCACCCCGGAGGCCTCGGCCTCGAGCCCGTCGGCGGCGAGATCCGCGCCCAGCGTGGCGCTCGCCATCGCTTCGAGGTGGGGCAGCAGGGCGCGCAGCGCAGGGGTGGGGACGAGGCCCGTGCGGTGGCGGTCGAAGAGCCGGTGCCCCAGCCGCTCCTCGGCGCGCGCGATGCGGCGCGAGAGCGTGGCCTGCCCGAGGCCGAGCGCGGCCGCCGCAGCCGTGAAGCTGCCGTGCGCGTGCGCGGCGTGGACCAGCCGCCAGTCGTCCCAATTCGATGGAGCATCCATTTTTGGATGGATAACACCCTCCATTGGACGAGGTCATCCATTCGAGGGTGGGTGACAGTTCCCACGTCGGAGGTCCCTGATGTGGTTCGCGCTGCTCGTCGCCTGCTCCCATTCCGTCACCACCCGCCTCGCGCCGGTCCACGCCTCGTCCGAGGTGGACCTCGACGCGCCGGGTCCGCTGCGGCACACGGCGTTCGTCTCGGCGCGCTGGTCGGTGCCCGCCAAGGGGCTCATCGACCTGGACGATCCGCGCGCGGCCGAGGTCCCCGACGAGCGCCGCGACATCGTGCTGCCCGTCCACGTCCTCGAGCACCCCACCGCTGGCACCTTCGTGATCGACACCGGCGTGCCCCGGGATGGCCTCCCCGTCCGTGGGCTGCTGGCGATGTTCACGAAGGAGATCGAGACGGAGGAGCCGCTGGGCGACATCATCGAGGGTCGGAGTCCCTTGTCGGCGGTGCTGCTGACCCACTCCCACCTCGACCACGTGCTCGGCCTGCCCGACGTGCCGTCCGGCGTCCCGGTGATGCTCGGCCCGGGCGACGAGGCGCCCCGGGACTTCATGTCCCGCATGAGCCAGGGCACGTTCGCCCGCGCGCTCGGCGACCACCCCCTGATGCTGTGGAGCTACGACACCGCCCCGCCGCTCGAGACCGTGCCGCACGCGGTGGACGTGATCGGTGACGGCTCGCTCTGGGCGCTGTCGGTCCCGGGCCACACCCCAGGGAGCACGGCCTACCTGGCCCGCACCGAAGACGGTCCGGTGCTGTTCACGGGCGACTGCTCGCACACGCGCTGGGGCTGGGACCACGGGGTGGCGCCGGGGACGTACACCGAGGACCACGAGCGGAACGTGGAGAGCCTGGGATGGCTCGAGGAGCTCGCCCGCCACCACGCGTCGATGCAGGTGTTCGTCGGCCACGAGCTGTGACCCGCTGGCGACCGTGACCGGGGGTGGATAGCCCCATGGCCGGTAGGGTGGGGGTTCCATGTGGCTTCTCGCGATGCTCGTCACCGCCGCCCGCGCCGACACCTGGACGGTGGCGGTGTGGATGGACGGGGACAACGACCTCGAGCGGTACGTGGTGTCCGACCTCGACGAGCTCGAGCGCGCCGTCGGCCCGGACGTACGGATCCTCGTCCAGGCCGATCGGATCGAGGGCCACGATCCGCGCGACGGCGACTGGACGGGGACCCGGCGGTACGAGATCGTCGCCGACCGGAGCCGTCGGGTCGTGAGCCCGGTGCTCGAGGATCTCGGCGAGGTCGACATGGGCTCCGAGGCGGAGCTCGCCGACTTCCTGCTGTGGGCGGACGCGACCGCGCCCGCGGACCACGTCGTCGTCGTGCTCTGGAACCACGGCGGCGGCTTCTGGATCGCGTCGGACGAGACGGACCACGACCGCATGTCCCTCGACGGCGAGCTGCAGGCCGGACTCCAGCCGCTGGTCGACGCGCGCGGTGCGCCGATCGACGTGGTGGCGTTCGACGCGTGCAACATGGGCGAGTGGGAGGTCGCGCACGCGCTCCGCGGGCTCGCGGACGTCGTGACCGCCAGCGAGGCGACGGTGGGCGGACACGGGCTCGAGTACGACGAGGTGTTCCCGTTCCTCCCCGTCGACGCGGACGCGGCCTGGGTCGGCGAGGCGCTGGCGCACAGCGCGCACGACGCCGGCGAGCTCACGTGGTCGACGGTGGACCTGCGCACCGTGGACGCGCTGAGCGACGCGGTCGACGCGCTCGCCGACGCCTACCTGGCGCGCGCGGACGGCCTCGCGGAGTTCGCGGACGCCCGCCACCAGGCGCGCGGGGTCGCCCTGCGCTGGCCGGAGTTCTGGCTCGACCTCGGGTCCCTCGCCGACGAGGCGGCGACGAGCGCGGACCTCGCGACGGCCGACGCGGCGCGCGCCGTTCGCACGGCCCTCGCGGACACGCTGATCGCGAACGACACGCAGCCGATCACGCGCTTCGCGTCGGGGCTCACGATCTACACCGACACGAGCGAAGCCGCGTGGGTGGAGGCGTACGCGTCGGGCCCCTGGGACGCCAACGACTGGCCGACGCTGCTCCGCGCCGTTCGCGCCGCGGGGCTCTGATACGCTGCGGAGCCAGGAGGCACCGTGATCCTGCTGCTCCTCGGCTCCGCGTCCGCCCAGTCCCTCGCGCTCCACGGCACCTGCCCCGGCCCGATCGAGGCCGTCGTCACCGGGCTCACCCCGAGCGGCGTCTTCGCCGGGGTCACGGGCGTGCCGGGCGGCCAGACGGTGATCCCGGTGGGCCAGCCCTGCGCGGGCACCACGCTGGACGTGGGCAACGCGCAGCTCCGCGTGACGAACCGCGCGAACGCCTCGGGCGAGGTGCGCTTCACCGCCCCCACGCCGGGCGCCCTCTGCGGCCAGGCCGTCCAGGTCCTCGACGCGACCACCTGCGAGACCACGCGCGCCGTGCCCATCCGGTTCACCCCCGGCAACCCGAACGCCGAGGCGACCTGCGCCACGCCGGTCGGGGCCGAGCTCGAGGACGTGTCCTCGCCCACCACGGTCGTCGGCAACGGCACGCCGCAGAGCTGCACCAGCCGCGCGTTCGTCGACGCCGTCGCCGCGGGCGGGGTCATCACGTTCGACTGCGGCCCCGCACCCGTCACCATCCTGCTCGACGAGACCGCGAAGGTGTTCAACAACACGGGTCCGCGCATCGTCATCGACGGCGGAGGGCTGGTCACGCTGTCCGGCCGCGGCACGCGCCGCATCCTGTACATGAACACCTGCGACCCGAACCAGGTCTGGACCACGCCGACCTGCCAGAACCAGGACCACCCGCAGCTCACCGTCCAGAACCTGACCTTCGTGGACGCCGACTCGTCGAGCGACACGACCTACGACGGGGGCGGCGCCATCTGGGTCCGCGGCGGGCGCTTCAAGATCCTGAACTCGAGCTTCCGGCGGAACACCTGCGCCGACCTCGGCCCCGACGTCGGTGGCGCGGCGGTGCGCGTGTTCGACCAGTTCGACGACCTGCCGGTCTACGTGGTGAACAGCACGTTCGGCGGCTCACCGGCCGACGCGGGCGTGTGCTCGAACGGCGGCGGCGTGAGCAGCATCGGGGTGTCCTGGACCATCGTGAACAGCCTGTTCACGGACAACCAGGCGGTCGGCAACGGCGGCAACCCACCCGCGCAGGGGACGCCCGGCGGCGGCAGCGGGGGCGCCATCTACAACGACGGCAACACGATGACCCTGTCCCTGTGCGGCACGCGTATCGAGGACAACGAGGTCAACGCCTACGGCAGCGCCATCTTCTTCGTCAGCAACGACCACACGGGCGACGTGGTGATCGACCGGTCCGTGATCACGAACAACGTCGGCGGCTCGTGGTACCCGGTGTGGCCGCAGATCTCGGCCCACGTCGACACGCCGATCGTGGTCACGAACTCCGTCATCCAGTGACGGGTGCTCTCGGCGGCCAGGGGATCCAGCGCGAGGTCGTCTGCTGGTAGGTCGCGTAGGTCGGGTACTTCGAGCGCGTGATCCACTCGGTGAACCGGGTGGAGCCGTCGAAGAGCAGCGTCAGCAGCACGGCTCCGCCCACCGTCCAATGCGCCCAGGGGAGCCCGGCCGCGAGCGGGAAGAGCGTGAGCACCCACCACTGCGCCTGCTCGCACAGGAAGTTCGGGTGGCGTGACCAGCGGAAGAAACCGGTGGTGAGGAAGGGCTCGGTCGGACGGCCCTCCGCCTGCGCGGCGCGCTTGTGCTGGTGGAACACCCACTGCTGCTGGTCGGCGAGGGTCTCCCCCGCCAGGAAGAGCAGGAACAGCAGCGCGAAGAGCGCGTCGAGCGGACCCAGCGGAGCCGTACTCTCCCGCAGCCGCCACGCAGGCAGCGTGAACCCCAGGATCAGCGCGTGCTGGTAGCCGGCGATGAAGGCGACGTTGAAGAGCGGCCAGGCCCAGCCCGGCAACAGGTCCTTCAGCACGGCCCAGCGGTAGTCCTCGCCGCCGGGCGCGTAGCCGCCCTTGCGCCAGAAGTTGAACGTCAACCGCGCACCCCAGGCGGTGATCAGCGCCGCCACGAGCACCGGGCGCGGCGCGAACCCCGTCCCTGCCGCGAAGATCCAGCCGTAGATCGGCGGCATCACCGACCACACGCGGTCCGTCCACGAGTACTCGCGGGTCAGGACGCTGGCGGCCCAACACGCACCGGCGGCGACGGCCGCGGCGACCACCGCGAGCTGCAGCGTGGGATCGAGCCCGCTCAGAGCGAGCTGTCCGAGGTCGAGGTGAAGGGGTCCGCGGGGCAGGTCGTGCCCGGCTCCACCCACAGCGTGACGATGTCGACGTTGCCGGTGCTGCCCGCGTCGGGCGAGCAGTCCACCGTGAAGCCGTTCTCCTCGCAGAAGGGCGCGGCCCCGTTCTCGTAGTCGTCGACGTTGCCGAACGTGCCCCCGTGCTGGTTGCAGAAGCCCTTGGAGACCTCCATGCCTCCGCAGATGGTCGTGCCCACGGCGTTCGGGTTGTACCAGACGGAGTCGGTGACGCCCTCGTCCTGGTCGTCGGCCGAGACCTCGCCGATGCAGTAGCCCGTCTGTCCACCGCACCCGACCAGCACCACCGCCCACGACCACGCGCGCATCGAACCTCCGACGGGCGGACTATCGTTGCGCGCGGGCCGGTGGCTACTGCGGGGGCTGCGTCAGGTCGTAGAAGGTGTTGCCGTTCAGCGTGTAGGTACCGAAGTTCGCGATCGGTCCGGAGACGGGGGCGGCGTAGCCGTTGTCCGTCGCTACCACCGTGACGCTGTTGGCGGTGTACAGCAGACCCGGCAGGCGAGGGTACGTGAAGTCGAGCGGCACGAGCCCCGAGCACGACACGGCTGGGCTGAGGGTGATCTGGCCCAGGAGGTTGAGCCGCGCGAACTGCACGGTGGCGCCAGTCCCGCAGTCCACCTCCAGCTCCCCGCCCCACGGACCCACCTCGCGCTCCTGGCCCGCCACGCACCAGGTGCCGTAGGGCTCGCTCGTCGAGTAGCGGTGGTAGACGTGGTAGTAGGGGTTGGTCGCCGATCCCTGCTGGCAGACGATGCGGGATTCGCCCGGATCGAGGAGCAGCTCGTCGCTGTGCGGCGCCAGGCAGGTGTGATCGGTGGACGTGCTGCCGCCGAAGATCGGCTCCACACCGGTGAGGGGGGAGGTGTCGACGCAGCTCGACCAGATGTCGATGGGCTGGCAGTCCGCGTCGTAGGCCACCGACCACGGGAAGTCGTTGCTGTGGCCGGCGTGCCCCGGACCGGCGTTGGTGACGAGCTGCACGTTGCCGTTGCCGTTGGCATGGCAGACGTCGGCGGCCAGGGCGTCGGGAGCGAGGGCGAGAAGGACGAACATCGGGGACCTCCTTGGGTGTGTCCCGAACGTAGGTCCGCTCTCCGCCGCCCACACCCTGCGCCGGTCCTACACGGATCCGCCCCACAGGCGGGATCGCGGTCATCGGGCGGGACGTTCGCGCGAGACGGTTGTCACGCCCGCCCCGCTCGTGCGTTGCTCCGGGCGTGGACCCCCTCCTGCACGCCGACCACCCCCTGCTCCGCGGCGACCCGCGCGCCTTCGACGAGGCCTTCGCCGCGTTCCGCGAGCCGGTGTGGCGCTTCCTGTTGCGCCTCTCGGGGCGCACCGAGGTGGCGGACGAGCTGCTCCAGGAGACGTTCCTGCGCCTCGCCTCGCACGCTCGCCGGCTACGTCCGGACACGAACCTGCGGGCCTGGCTGTTCACGGTCGCGCGCAACCTGTGGCGCAGCCACCGACGATGGGCCTGGCTCGACGGTGTGCGCCTGGCCGAGCTCGCCGCCCAGGCGGTCCGGGGCTCGACGCCCACCCCGCTCGAGCTCGCGGCGGCCACCGACACCGCGCGCCGCGTGGAGCAGGCGCTCGCCGAAATGCCCGACAAGCTCAGGGAGGTCGCGTTGCTGGTCCTGATCGAGCACCTGGAGCCGAGCGAGGCGGCGACGGTGCTGTCGCTGAGCCCCGAGGCGGTCCGCCAGCGCCTGGCGCGCGCCCGCCGCATCCTGTCCGACGCCGTGGGAGGTGAGCCGTGAACCCCTGGGATCCACACCTGGTGCAGCTCCCCCCGGATCCGGAGCGCCTCGAGCGGGTCCGTCGCCGCGCCCACCGCCGCCTGGAGGGGACCGAGCGCCGCGTGAACCCCGTGGAGCTCGGTCTCGTCGTCGCGTTCTCGGTCGCGATGCTCGCCTGGGGCGTGCTCGCGGTGGTGCCCACCACCGGCTGAACCGGTGTACGGTGCGCGCGTGCGTTCCCTGTCGTCCCTGCTGGTGCTCGCGGCCGTCGCCTGCCGCGTCGAGGTCGGTGCCCCGTCGGGCCCCGTCGCCGCGGACTGCCCGGGCAGCGAGCCCGAGGGCGAGGTCTGGGTCTACACCTCGATGTACCCGCACGTGGTCGAGCGCTTCGAGGCCCTGGTCCGCCAGCGCTACCCGAAGCTCGAGCCCTCGTTCTTCCAGGCCGGCTCGGAGAAGGTCGCCCAGCGCGTCGAGGCCGAGTGGGCGGCGGGTTCCTCCCCGGCGTGCGTGCTGCTGACCTCGGACCCGTTCTGGTACGCGAAGCTCGACGCCGAGGGGCGGCTGCAGCCCTACCTCCCGCCCACCGCCCTGCGCATCGACCGATCGCTCGTCGACCCCGACGGCGCCTGGCTCGCTGCCCGGTTGTCGCTGATGGTGCTCGCGGCCAACGGCGATCGGGTCCCCGAGTCCGAGCGGCCGACCGCCTTCGCGGATCTGACCGGCTCCGCGTTCCGCGACCGGTTCACGATGGGCGACCCGCTCGCGTCCGGCACGAACTTCACGCTGCTGTCGTTCTGGGCCGAGCAGCCTGGCTGGGACTGGGTCGACGCGCTGCAGGCCAACGGGCTGGTGGCGGCGGGCGGCGGATCGGCGGTGCTCCAGCGGCTGGACTCGGGCGAGCGTCCCGTGGGCGCGATCCTGCTGGAGAACCTGCTCGCAGCGCCGCACACCTCCGCGGTGCCGATCTTCCCCACCGACGGCGCGGTCGTGATCCCCGGTCCGGTCGCGATCACCGCGGGCTGCCCCAACCCTGCGGGTGCGCGGGCGGTGGTGGACCTGTTGATGTCCGAGGAGGGACAGGCCGTCGTCGTGGAGGGGGACATGTACGCGGCGCTGCCCGACGTCCCGCCACCCGACGGTGCGCCTCCGCTGTCCGATCTGGCGCTGCGACCCTGGGCGCCGGGCTTCGTGGAGCGTGTGTCCACGGGGGCGGCCGCGATCAAGGACCGGTGGGCGGCGCTGGTCTCCCGCTGAAGGTCATGGGAGCGCGAAGAGGTGCTCGAGCTCGGCGTCCCGCGCAGCGAGCTCGGGACACTCGCGGGCGTGGCAGAACAAGTCGCAGCCGCCGTAGCGCTCCGCGCGGTACCCGCCGATGTTGTTCGAGGTGGCGACCATGCGGTTCACGACCTGCTTCGTGGCCGTGTCCACCTCGACGATGCGGAGGTGGTGTCTCGTGTATCCGGTGACGGCCTGGGTGATCAGGACCCGGCTGTTGCCGAGGTCGTCGATGTCTCCGACCACCGGCTCGAACCAGTCGGGCTCGGTCCACCACCAGAGCCGTGTCGCCGTGCGCGTGGTCGGGTCGATCCGCCACCGCTCGGCCCGGGACTCCAGTCGCTGGACGCCGTTGTCGTACACCAGGAACTCGTCCCCGCGAACCTCGGCTCCGTGGAGGGCCTGGGGCAGGTCGTCGTCGGTGAGCGGCGTGCCGTCGGCGTCCACGACGTTCCAGCCGAGACCCGAGCCGAGCGTCCAGAGCACCTCGCTGGTCTCGACGTCGATCGCGAGCAGCCACTTGAGGGTGTACAGCGAGACGTAGAGCACCGCGCCGTCCGGCGTCTCCTTCAGGTCGACCCAGTTCGCGTGGTAGGCGTCCAGACCCGCGAGACCGGGTGGGAGCTTGCCCGCGTCCACGAGCGTCTGGCTGTCCAACTCGTAGTCCACGCGGCTCTCGACGGGGTTCCAGAGACGGATGCCGAAGCCTTCCCAGGAGAGCGGGCCCAGGCTGTTCGGGACGGCCTGGAGGGAGAGCATCCGACCGTCCTCGAGGCGCTTGGCGTCGTGGTGGAAGTCGTTGGCACCCCACAGCGGCAGCGGCGCCGGCTCGACGATGCCTTGCCAGAGGTCCACGGTCGTCGGGGTTCCAAGGTCACTGCGGCCTCCCCCGTACAGGATGGTCTGGGTGGCGGGATCCCACAACGCCTCGAACGCCACGTTCATCGTGGTGCTCATCTCCATCCACCACCGCGGGCGACCCTCGCGGTCCCAGACGATCATCCAGGGGGCCGTGTCCTGCTGTTGGCGTCGCCACTGGGTCAGCGTGTACGCGCCGGTCTCGGTGAGCCCCGGCACCCGTTCGATGTCGAACCGGGAGAACGTCGATGGTGGGGGCGGCGTGTGGTGGACCACCGACGGGGACGCGGCACCGGGCGAGCAGACCGCGACCGCGCGGCAGGTGTAGTCACGGTCCGCGAGGAGACCGATGACGTGGAGCTCGTGCGTCTCGGCGACGGTCGGGTCCTCCACGAGAAGGACCTCGTCGGCGCTCTCGGCCGCGACGCACCGGGCGGCGACGGGGGCCGCTGGGATGGAGGTCACGTCCAGCCGGAGGAGCGTGCCCGTCGGTCCCGGGGTCGGTGTGATCGTCAGCTCCGGGTGGCAGTCCTCGACGAGTCCGGTTGGCTCTGTCGGCGTCACACCCGTGTTGTCGGTCGTACCCGTTTCGTGGCCCGTCCGATCGGTCCCCACTTCGTCGCCACCACAAGCTGACAACCAGACCCAGGCACCGATCCCGACCATCTCACTCCCGGCAGCAGACCCACAATGTAGTCCGCCAGGTCCGGGATGACCGCGCTGGATGGACTCACCGTGTCAGCGCCTCCTCGATCGCGTCGTCGAGCGAGGTGCTCCCGGGCCCCCAACCGAGCAAGCGCTCCACCAGCCGATGCTCGGCATCGAACACGAACATCGCGGGGATTCCGTCCACTCCCAGCTTCTGCATCCCGTCGCCGCCGATCCACGCGCGTCGGAAGCTCGTGCCGCCGCGGCGGTCCAGGTACCGGTCGGCGACGTCCTGCTGTTCGTCGACCGAGACGGCGACGAAGGTGACCCGGCCCTCGTAGGTCCGCGCGAGCTGATCGAGGTGGGGCAGCGACTTCATGCACGGTCCGCACCAGGTCGCCCACACGTCGAGCACGATCGGGCCCTGCACGTCGAACAGCCGCTGCTCCTGACCGTCGATCGCCATCACCAGGTCGGTGAAGCGGCCGTCGTCCCAGGGGAGATCCTCGTCGGTGGCGGGTTCGGCCGCCAGGCGCTCCTGTCGCTCGCGCATCGCGTCCAGCCAGTCGTCGGTCGTCGGGACCCAGCCCTCGAGGGATCCCAGGCACTCCCCCAGCGCGGCCACGGCCCGGTCGTGGCGCGGATCGTCGGCGGGGAGCCCCACCAGGCCCGCGCCGATCAGCGGGGCGGCGTCGCGGTCGCGGTCGAGCTCGGCGTAGAGGAGGCCGAGGCGCAGCAGCTGATCGGGAGTCGCGGGCACCAGCAGCATCGCTTCCTCGAGATCGTCGGCCGCGAGCTCCGGCTTCCCCCGCGTCGCGAGTACGGCGGCGCGCACGTCCAGCGCCTCGGCGCGGTCGGTGATCCACCGGTCGTCGGTCCGACCGTCGGCGCTCAGGCGGTACCGCGGCGCGTCCATGCGATCGACGATGCGATCCGCTAGCTTGTTCGCCTCCTTCGCCCGGCCGCTGAGCAACGCCACGCGGACGAGCCGGGTGTCGGTCTGGTCGAGCCGCTTCAGCGCGGCGTACTCTTCCTCCAGATCCCCGAGCGAGGCGGCGGCGTCCGCCCGAGCCTGCCAGTAGACCCGCCCCTCCCAGCTCCCCTTCGGCGGATCCTGCGCCTGGAGCGCGGCGAGGCGTGCGGCGGGCTCGAGCACGGTGTCCGCGTCGACCTCCGGCTCCTTCTCCTCCTCGTCGTCCGAGCCGTCCGCATCGGGCGGGTGTTCGAGCGACCACTGGTTGCTCCGGTTCTCCGGGTCGAGCTCGCCCAGCCTGACCCGAGCGGCCCGGGTCTCCTCGGTCAGCCCGGCGGCGGACAACACGGCGATCGCGGCCGCCACCCGGGACGGTCGCGGGTCCGAGACCAGGGCGCGCGCACGCTCGATCAGCAGCTCGCGCACGGCGTCCCGCCCGGGGCCTGGCTCTTCGTCGTCCTCCACGGGCTTCGCGAGCTTGCGGTAGTCGTCGAGCCGCGTCGGATCGTCGTCCAGCGCGCGGCGGACGAGCTCGACGTCCGCCTCGTCCACGCCGTCGTCCACGCTCCACCACGCGAGCGGTCCGATGCCGGCGTCGCCCGTGAGCGCGAGCTCCCGCATCGCGGCCTCGATGGGCTCCACGGGGGCGCCGCACCGCCGCTCCACGAGGGTCTGCTCCCACAGGATGCGGTACCGCGCGGAGCCGCTCTGTGGAGCCACGTCCAGGACGGCGCGCACGTCGTCGCACCAGGGGCCGGGCTCGGGGTACAGCGCCGACCCGCTGCGTGGGTCGAGCGAGCGCCAGGCGGTGGCCGCTGCGATCGCGATGGGTGCGTCCTCGGCCTTCGGGTGCGCGTCGCTCCAGCGGCGGACCTGGGTGAGCAGGGCGGGGTTGCGCAGGTCACGCTCCCACCCAGCGATGCGGAGCCAGTCGTAGAGCGTGCCCACGCTGGTCGGGTCGTCGTCGCGGTGCTCCAGCAGCCAGCCGGCGGCCTCCTCGCCGCGGCCCGTCCGCTCGAGGTAGAGCGCGTCCTCGCGATCCCCGATCTCCACGGCATGCGCCGCGACCAGCCACCACACCATCCGCCCTCCAACGCCTACGTGGGCAAGCGTACGTTGGACGCCGCGTCGATGGCGTAGCGCAGCTCGAGCTTGCGGATGTCGCCCGGCGCCAGCTCGAGCGACCAGCGGCAGAAGCCGTCGCCGTCCATGGGCGCGTCCAGCGCGGGTTCGGCGCGCACCGACCCCACCGTGACCTCCTTGAGCTCCGACGTGGGGATCCGCTCGCGGATCTCGAGGCGGCACGGCTCGTCGCCGAGGTGCGCGACCCGCACCGTGACCGTGGTCTCGCGGCGCTGGCGGCCGGTGATCATCGCGGTCGAGGACTCGTGCTCGACGCGGCGCGAGAGCCGCAGGCCGTCGTGCGAGCCCCAGCCGAGCGGGAAGGGCTCCCCGGGCGGCACGAGATCGATGCGCCCTCGGCCGATCGCGACCGTGGCCCCGGCGGCCTCGGCCACGAGCTCGACGGGACCCGCGAGCAGCGGCCGGGTGCCGGTGTTGCGCTGCAGCGTGCGACGGACGGCGACCGCGGCGCGCTCGGGCATCGCGACCCAACGCGAGCGGGCCTCCGTGCTCCACGCCTCGAGGGTGACGACCACGGGGCAGCCGTCGGACGCGAGGTCCACCGGCTGGGGCGCGAGCCAGGTGCGCGGCTCGCCGCCGTCGTCCACGCCGGGCACCTCCCGCGCGGCCCGCGTCCCCCGCTCGCGGGCGACCTGCACCGTCTCCTCGCGCGCCTCGACCACGACCTCGGTGGGGCGACGCCGGGTGCGCAGGACGTCGTCGGTCAGCGTGGGCGCCTCGGCGCGATCGCCGGGGCGCGCGGTCGAGCAGGACAGCTGCACGCCGGACCAGTCCTCGCCCGTCGCGTTCCAGCAGATCCCGCGGACCTCCCAGCGGACCTGGTCGCCATCGAGCACGGCGCGGTGCGCGGGGCGCCACACGGCGCAGGGGACGGTGTACCGCACGGAGAAGCTGCCCGCGCGCGCCGCCACGACCGAGACCACCAGGAAGCCCTGGACCGTTGGCTTGCCCGCGCGGCCCGCCTCGAGGTCGGCGCGGAGCTTGTCGCGCTCGGCGGCCCGCTCCTGGACCGCCTGTCGCGCCGCGACGTCCTCCTCGCGCGCCGTCGTCGTCCGTGCGATCAGCTCACGCACCTGCTCGACCCAGGCCTCCGGCGGCTCGAGCTCGACGAGCGCGCGCGGGGTCGCGACCAGCGCCGTCTCGACCAGCGCCTGCGCACGCTCGAGGCGCCCCGCGGCCCGCTTCTGCGCGTCGCGCGCCTCACCCACGGCCTCCTCGGCCTCGCGGACCCGTCGCTCGAGGTCCCGCAGCGTCGCCGGGTCGGCCTCGGTCCGGGTGGACCCGATGCGCTCGACGCGCGCCTCCTCGACCACCACGTCCGCGCCGCCGGGGAAGGAGAGCGCCCGCTCGCTCACGAGCGGCGTCAGCGGCCCGATGCGCAGCTGCTGGCGCCCCTCGGCGACGGCCACCTCGCGGGTCACCGCCGCGCGGTCCTCGAACAGCTCGACCCGCACCACGCGCCCCGCGTCAGCCACGGCGATCTCCCCCGACCAGCTCGTCCTTGCTCCCGAGGGTCACCGCGTACGACAGGACCGCCCGGCCCTCGCCCCCCGGCGAGAGCTCCACGACCTGGACCCGCCCACCCTTGAGGAGGGCCTCCCCCGGTTCGCCTTCGTAGGCCCGCGCCACGGGGCTCGCCTCGGTCTGCTCCACCGCCGGGTCCTTGCCGTCCGCCGGCACGGGCAGCCGCTCGAGCAGCTCCACCTTCACCGGACGCTGCAGCGAGCTCGCCAGCTGCACCTCGATCGAGGTGTGGAGCCGCCGCGAGCCGCCGAAGACCCCGGCCGACTCCTCGCGGTACCGCACGTTGCGCACCAGCCGGATCCGGTCCTCGGGGCCGAGGCCCAGCAGGAGCTTGCCGCGTCCCGGCGTCCCGGACCAGGGCGCGACCAGCTCGAGGCGCCCGTCCACGTAGACGTCGACCGGGCCGGGGAGGAGGGCGCCCGCGTGCTCGATGCTCGCCTCGACCCGGCGGAAGGCCCGCGGATCGGAGCGCGGCACCGCGCGGTACCCCACGGACAGCGAGGCGGTCCAGGTGCGGACGGCCACGCTGTGGAAGCGCCCGTCGGACGGCAGGTCGACGCTGCCGTCGGCGTCGAAGCGGACCTCCGAGCCCTGGAGCGGGGCGGGGCGGCTGTGCTGCGGGGGGAGCGGCTGCGCGGCGGCGTCGGATGCGCGTCGTCCACAGCGATCCAGCTGCTCGCGGAACCGGTCGCGCGCGGAGCGAGGGACGCCGGCCTCGGCCAGGAGCTCCTCCTCGCGGGCGGGATGCAGGCGGCCGCGCTTGCCCTGGGGCGCGTCGAAGGAGCGCAGCCGCATGCGGCCGTAGTCGAGCAGGTCGCCGCCCACCTCGACGTCCTCCTCCATCGGCTCGGACCGATCCATCGCGGGTCCGGCCCGCTTGCGCATCGCGGCGTGGGCGGCAGGCATCGGGACGCCCGCGGGCGGTGCGCTCGGCGCAGCGGAGGCGGTCGGCGCGCTCCCGCCGAACCCACCCGAGATCCAGTCCGCCACGCCCTCCACGGCGTTGGCCAGCCCCGAGCTCTTCTTCATGCTGCGGGCAGGCATCGGCATCGGCATCGACTGCGGCGCCTGCATCGGCGGCAGGCCGCGCATCATCTCGGGCTCGGGCGCCGGGACGGGCTCGTCGCCCTGCAGGTCCAGATCGTCGATACCGAACGCCTCCTCCTGCTCCCGTGGTTCCTCGGGAGGCTCGGGCTCCACCTCCTGACGCACCCCGTCGAGTCGGTCGAGGTCGGCCGGGAACAACGCGTCGAGCCCTGGCGGCAGGTCGCGGAAGCCGGCGGGCGCGGGCGGCTGGCGGGTCCCCAGGCGGAGCGCCGCGAGCTCGGGCACGTCCACCCGCCGCTCGGACGAGGCGCTGGTGAGCGACAGCCGGACCCCGCTCCAGTCCTCGCCCGTGGCCTGCGTCACCTGGGCGCGCAGCGAGAAGCGCCCGCGCTCGAGGCCGGCGTCGGCGTCCAGGACGTAGGAGGGGGCCCAGGTCGCGCCCGCGATCCGGTACGAGAGCTCGACCTCGACCTGCTCGCCGGGGTCGTGGACCGCCGCCCGCACGACGCGGGTGGGGATCCACCGCTGCCACCAGGCCTCGCTCGAGGCGCCCGCCACCCGGAAGCGCAGCAGCTCGAGGCGCTCCTCGTCCTCCTTCACCGAGCGCGCGAGCTCGCGGATCCGCCGGTCCAGATCCCGCAGGGACTGCTCCAGCAGGTCGTCGAGCGCGGCCCAGCGCGCGAGCCGGGCGGGGTCGGGGAGGCGTCGGTCGGGGTCGTCCTCGAACGAAGGGACGACGCGCGCCAGCGTGGACCGCTCGGAGCGCAGTCCCTCGAGCGAGCCGCGCGCGCGGTCGAGCGCCTGGGCCGCCTGGCGCAGCTCCGCCGCGAGCGCGGGCTCGTCCCCGCGATCCTCGCCGAGCACGTCGAGCCCCACCTCGACGGCACCCACCACGGCGCCGGTGGCGGCCACGCGGACCGAGGACGGATCGAGCAGCAGGGGGAGCTGGCGGACGACGAGCCGCCCGCCCTCGGGGCGCAGCGCGCCGCGTCGGTGGACGAGGGCGCCGTCGGGATGGACCACCACGGAGGTCAGCGGGAGGGTCATGGCTCCTGGCACAGGACGAAGGGTGCGGTCGGGAACAGCGTCGCCCCCATCCGCGCGAGGAAGGGGGGCTGGTCGTCCCGAGGATACTTCCCCTTGAAGCTGTCGCCGATGGTGACGTGGCGGCTGACCCGGCGCAGCACGTCGACCATGTCCCCGAAGACCAGCGCGGGCAGGCCCGACTCGTTGCTGCGCAGCGGTGGGAAGTCCGGGTGCTGGATGGCCGGGATCCGGCGGTAGTCGATCCACACCTCCGGCGCGCCGTCCGGTGCGTCGACCGCCACGAAGTGCCCGGGCCCGGTGACGACCGCCGCGATCGGCGCGATCAGGCCGAACTCGTTGTGGTTGTACCCCCCGATCGTGCCGTCCGACAGGCGCACGAAGCGCTTCTCGAACCACGAGAACAGCGGCAGGCCGTTCTTCCCGAGGTGGCGGACCACCTGGCCGGGCTCCCCCACCAGCTCGTCGACCTTCACCGGGCGGCCCTTCGCCAGCTCGAACAGCTTGTACTGCTCGGAGCGGCCGAGGCTGCGGATCCAGCCGACCCGGACCTCGTGGGTGGCGGCGTCGAGGGCGTCGGCCAGCCCCTGCAGATCGGTGACGGCGCTCGGCTTCGGAAGATCCACGGTGCACCCCGGTGACGACGGCGTCTCCTATGCCTGCGCCGGCCGCGTGTACACTCCCGCCGGGAGGACCATGGAGCTCGACGTCGAATCCGGCCCGTCGTACGCGATGGCCGTGATCGGGCTCGAACCCGGGGAGTCCGTGATCGCCGAGGCCAGCTCGATGGTGGCGATGACGCCCGGGCTCGCGGTGGAGAGCACGATCCAGGGCGCACACGGCGCCGGGCTCGGCGAGAAGGTCGTGGCCTTCTTCGTGGCGCTGGTGCGGCGGTGGCTGGCGAAGGAGTCGATGGTCGTCAACGTGTACCGCGCGACGAAGCCGGGGCAGCAGCTGATGCTCGCCCCCGCGATGGTGGGGGACGTGGTCCGGGTGACGATGGACGGGACGCGGACGGTGACGGTCCAGGCCGGCGCGTTCCTCGCGAGCACCCCGGGCGTCCGCCAGAAGCTGGTGTGGGGCGGGCTCACGATGCTGCTGTCCGGGGAGGGCGCCTTCTTCCTCGAGTGCAGCGGGAAGGGCGAGCTGCTCTTCAACGCCTACGGCGGGCTCGAGGAGGTGGCGATCGACGGCCGCTACGTCGTGGACAGCGGGCACGTCGCGGCCTGGGAGGGCAAGCTCACGCACACCCTGCGGAAGGCGGGCAGCCTCGGGACGGCGTTCCTGTCCGGCGAGGGGCTCGTGATCGAGCTGAAGGGGCAGGGGAAGGTCTGGATGCAGACCCGGAGCGTGGGCTCGCTCGTGTCCTTCGTCTCCCCGTGGCTCCACTGATGCGGGTCGAGGTCCGCCACCGCCCGGCCTACGCGCTCGCCGTGGTCCACCTCGACGACGGCGAGACGGTGGTGGGCGAGGCCGGCGCGCTCGTGAGCCGGGACACGAACGTCGTGATGGAGACGAGCGCCGGGAGCAAGGACCAGGGGCTCGTTGCGGGGCTGTTCACCGGGCTCAAGCGGATGGTCGCGGGCGAGAGCTTCTTCCAGAACCGGTACACCGCGCAGGGCGGCGGGGGCGAGGTGACGCTCGCGCCGGCGCTGGTCGGTGACATCGAGGTCCACGAGCTGTCGGGCGAGACGATCTACCTGCAGTCCAAGGCCTTCCTGTGCGCGCCCCCGAGCGTGACGCTGGACACCTCCTTCGGCGGTTCGTCCGGCTTCTTCGGGTCGGGCAGCCTGTTCCTGGTGGCGGCGAAGGGGACCGGGCCCGTCGCCTTCAACGCCTTCGGCGCGGTTCGCGCGATCGACGTCGACGGGGAGCTGGTCGTGGACACGGGCCACGTCGTGGCCTTCGAGGGGACGCTGACCTTCGCGGTCGCCCGCTTCGGCGGCGGCTGGATGTCCTTCCTGTTCGGCGGCGAGGGGCTGGTGTGCCGCTTCTCCGGGAAGGGCAGGGTGTGGATCCAGACGCGGAACCCCGTGACCTTCGGCGAGGCGCTGGGCCCGCTGCTGCCGAAGCGGGAGGGCTGATGGAGGTCGCGATCCGCAACCGCCCGGACTACGCCACGGTGCACCTCGTGCTGGACACGGGCGAGCAGGTGGTGACCGAGCCGGGCGTGATGATGGGCATGGACCCGTCGCTGAAGCTCGAGAGCAGCCTGAAGGGCGGGCTGATGGCGGCGGCCAAGCGCGCGCTGGTGGGGGAGAGCCTGGTCCTCACGACGTGGACCGCCACGGGCGACGGCCAGCGGCTGGACCTCGCGCCCGGACCGCCCGGCGACGTCGTGGGGATCAAGCTGGACGGCGGCTCCATCGTGCTCCAGAAGGGTGCGTTCCTCGCGGCGACGACGGGCATCTCGCTGGACGTGAAGTGGGCGGGGGCCAAGGGCTTCCTGTCGGGCGAGAGCCTGCTCATGATCCGTGCGACGGGCGTGGGCCAGCTGTTCGCCTCCAGCTACGGCGCGATCGAGCAGGTGGACGTGGACGGCTCCTACGAGGTGGACACGACGCATGTGGTGGCCTTCGACGAGGGGCTGACCTGGGACGTCGTGCGCGTGGGCGGGCTCAAGTCCACGCTCCTGTCGCAGGAGGGGCTGGTGGTGCGCTTCGGCGGCCGCGGGCGCGTGTGGTTCCAGACGCGCAGCGCCCCGAACCTCGCGTCCTTCCTCCACCCCTTCCGCCCCGTGCAGCCCCGCCGAAGCTGACGTCAGGGCTGGACGTAGACGACCTCGACGGGCGCGCGGTCCACCTGGAAGCGCAGGATCATGCGCTGGTCCTCGGTCAGCTGGGCGGTGCCGCCGTCCATCTCCGGGATGGCAGCGTCGAACATCACGCCGTCGAACGGGTCCCAGCCGTCGGGCGGGACGGGGCAGTTCAGGTCGCAGGCCCCGAGCATCGCCGTGGCGCCACCCAGCGCGAGCCCGAGCACGGCGACCACGCCGCGGACCACCCAGCGTCGGCGGTCAGGGGACAAGGTAGTCGGGTCCCATGGTGAAGAAGGGCTCCTCGTCCAGGGTGATCCACACCGTCCAGGGCGGGTACGGCTCCCGGTAGGCGGGCGGTACGGCGGCTTCCACGTCGATGGGCAGCAGCTCGTCGAGCCGCGTGCCGTCGATGGCGGCGTCCGGTGGGCTGACCGAGAGCAGCCGGACCTGGAAGGAGGACCAGGTGGTGTCTCGGCAGTCCATGGCCCAGGAGCCGAGCTGGCGGACCGCGAGGTACCCGACGCACCAGGCGAGGGCGAGCTCGAGCAGCAGACCGGCGCGGCGAGCGACCATCGGCCCAGCCTACTCCAGGGGGTCGGGGAGGAGGACGAGCCGGGTGGAGGTTCCGATGGGGTTCCACACGGTGAGCTGGTGGTCGCCGACCTCCACGCGCCGGGTGGAGCCGTCGTCGCGGAGCAGCTCGAGGTCGTACCCACCGTCCTCGCGGGGAAGCCGGTCGGGAGGAATGGGGTCCGCCAGGACGAGCAGGTCCTCGAAGCAGAGGTCCGAGCCCAGGACCGTGTTCTTCAGCCCGGAGCCCGTCACGTGCGACTCGCGCGTGAACACCGGGAGCCAGACGTCGGCGTGATCCCGGTAGGCATCGACCTGGGTGCCGGCTTCGGCGGGCGGCGCGAGCACCAGGGCGTGCCACTCGTCATCGACCCCGTTCACCCAGAGGAGCTTGTTCCGGACAGCGCCGCTGCGGCTGGTCAGCGTCATCTCGACGAGCCCCTGGAACGCCCGCTCGTCCCACCGGTCCACGACGTCGAGCGCGGGGGCCGGCTCGGGTTCGGGTTGGGGCCGCGGCCCCGTCGGCCAGGGGACCAGCGACAACCCGGCCACGCCCAACACGAGCACGATCAGCACGCCGAGCACCAGGCGGAACCGTCCCACGGTCCCAGCGTACCCGCCCGGGAGGCCGCCCCACCCAGGTGTCAGGACGTGATCATTGATCATTTCGGGACCACGGAATGCGAATGCTGACCACCTGACCCCTGTGGATGGCGCTTCGGGTGGGTTTCATCCGGAAAACAACGTTGTAACGGCGTGATTGGTGATTCGGATCGCGCGGTGTCAACGAGCGGCGCGGAGGTCCGAATAGTGGTAGGTGTGATTCCATAGTGCCGGGCCACCTTCACCACGGAGAGTCCAGATGAGCAGTATCTACGAGCAGATCGGCGGAGCGCCCGCGGTCGACGCGGCGGTCGACATCTTCTACCGGAAGGTCCTCGCCGACGATCGCATCAGCGACTTCTTCGACGGCACGGACATGGACGCCCAGGCGGCCAAGCAGAAGGCGTTCATCACGATGGCGCTCGGCGGCCCCAACCAGTACACCGGCAAGGACATGCGGGCGGCCCACAAGCACCTCGTGAAGCGCGGGCTGAGCGACAGCCACTTCGACGCGGTGGTCGAGAACCTCGGCGCGACGCTCCAGGAGCTCGGGGTGCCGGCGGCCACCATCGGGACCATCGCGGAGAGCCTCGGCGGCCTGCGCAACGACGTGCTGGACCGGTAGGAGCGACGTTGGCGCGGCTCACGTACCGTGGCGGGAGCTTCGAGGCGGAGGACGGCGAGAGCGTCCTCGAGTGTCTCGAGCGCGCGGGCTGCGCGCCGCCGTCCTCGTGCCGGTCCGGGCAGTGCCAGAGCTGCCTGATGAAGGCCACGTCGGGCTCGCTTCCCCCCGCCGCCCAGCAGGGCCTCAAGGACGCCTGGCGGGCGCAGGGGTTGTTCCTCGCCTGCGCGTGCCGGCCCACCGAGGATCTGGAGGTCGCGGACGCGGACGGCGGCGCGCTCGAGGTCGCCGCCACGATCACCGGCCGCGAGGTGCTGTCCGACGAGGTCGTGCGGATCCGGCTCGCGACCGGTTCGCCCTTCGAGTACCGCGCGGGCCAGTTCGTGAGCGTGATCCGCCCCTCGGACCGGCTCACCCGGCCCTACTCGCTGGCCTCGCTGCCGAGCGAGCCGCAGCTCGAGCTGCACGTGCGCCGCGTCCCCGGCGGCCGCATGAGCGCCTGGCTGTGCGACGAGGCCCCCATCGGGGAGCCCGTGCAGCTCCGGGGCCCGGCGGGGGAGTGCTTCTACCTCGCGGGTGAGGAGCAGCCGCTCGTGCTCGCGGGGACCTCGACGGGGCTCGCGCCCCTGGTCGGCATCGTGCGCGACGCGCTGGATCGCGGGCACCGCGGACCGATCGCGCTCTACCACGGCAGCGTGCGCGCCTCGGGGCTCTACCTGGCGGACGAGCTCGACACGCTCGCGACGCACCCGAACGTCCGCGTGGTGCGCTCGGTCCTCGAGGGGCCGACACCCGACGGGGTGGTGCAGGAGGGGCTCGACGCGCTCGTGCTCGGGAGTGGCCATGACCTGAAGGCGGCCCGTGCCTGGTTGTGCGGGGCCCCCGAGCTCGTCCGCCTCCTGAAGAAGAAGCTGTTCCTCGCAGGGATGCCGCTGAAGGCCATCGCATCCGATCCCTTCGTGGTGGCCCCCGCCGGCGCCTGATGGCCGCCATCCGTCGGTCGACCTAAGATGACACCACGGCATCCGGAGGGGGCTTGGAGCGAGCCAGGCTGGCGATGGGACTCGTCGGGCTCCTGCAGCTGCCCCTGCATGGCGTCATGTCCCTAATCGGGATGGTCTTCGCCGTGGTCCGGCCCGTAGACCTGATGGAGCCCGCGCTCGTGATGCTCGCCGCCACGACGTCGACCGTCGCGGGCTTCGCCGGGATGGCGGCGTGCGTGGCGTTGATGGGGCGGGCGCTCGGCGGCCGGGACGGCTGGCTCCGAGGAGGGTGGTGGCTGATGGCGCTGTCGTGCAGCGCGTACGCCATCGGATCGACGCTGGCGTTCGTCGTCGTGTCGGGGGGCACGTGAACGACCCGTTCGCGCCACCCGGGACCACCGCCGCAGCGCCCGCGGTCCTGACCGAGGGCGAGCTCGCCGCGATGGACCACGCGCACGCGACCGTCGCGCCGAAGATCGTGTTCGGCGTGTTCGCGGTCGGGATGTCGCTGCTCCAGGGCGTGCCGACGCTCTTCGAGCTCGTGCAGGGTGAAGGGAACGTGGGCTATGCCTTGCGGCTGCTCGAGTACGTGCTCCTCGGGGGCTGCGGAGGCGTCGCCGTGGTCGGCGGCGTGCTCGGCCTGATGGCGGGCGAGGACGACGCGGCGGGTGTGGAGCGCGCTGCGAGCGCCGAGGTCTGGTTCTGGCGCCTGGCGGCCCTGGGTACGGTCCTGTTCTATGGCGCGGGTCTGGCCGCGATCGTCGGGGGCTTCCTGATGGCGGCGGCCACGCAGCCGTAGGACCCGAGCCGACCCTCCAGCTGCAGGCGACCGGCGATCAGCAGCTACACTACGCGGCGATGGATCCCGCTCCACCCGTCGCTGAGCGCTACGAGGACCTCGGCCTGATCGGGGTCGGAGGCATGGGCACGGTGCGACGGGTGCTCGACCGTCAGCTCGATCGCGTGGTCGCCATGAAGCTGCTCCGCCCCGAGCTGGCCGGCGTGCCACGAGCGGTCCGACGGTTCGAGGAGGAGGCCCGCGTCGGCGCCTCGCTCCAACACCCGGGCGCGCTCTCGGTGCACGAGCTCGGCCACCTGCCGGACGGCACGCCGTACTTCACGATGGACGAGGTGAACGGCCGCACGCTCACCGACGTGGTTCAGGCCGGCGAGTGGACGCTGCATCGGCTCGTCGAGACCTGGGTGCAGGTGTGCGAGGTCGCGGGCTACGCGCACGAGCGGGGCGTCGTCCACCGTGACCTGAAGCCGGACAACGTGATGATCGGCCAGCACGGCGAGGTGCTGGTGCTCGACTGGGGCCTCGCCCGCCAGCGTGCGGTCGCCGACCAGGGAGCCGAACCCGAGGTGGGTCGGCGCAGCGTCGGGCCTCGCGAGACCGCCGTGGGGACGGTCGCCGGCACCGCGGCCTACATGCCGCCCGAGCAGGCGCGGGGACAGATCGACCGCGTGGGTCCGCGCTCCGACGTCTACGCGCTCGGGGCCATCCTGTACGAGCTGCTGTCCGGCCGACCGCCCTACGAGGGGCGCGACGCGCGCGCCGTGCTGCGTCAGGTGCTCGCTGGCCCGCCCGATCCGCCCGATGTCGTGGGGCTCGAGGTGGGCGCCACCTTCGAGCTCGGGTTGGACGACGCCGAGCCCGAGCGACGCGATCTGCCCGCCGATCTCGTCGAGCTGTGCGGGTGGTGCATGGCGCGGGACCCGGAGGACCGGCCGGCGGACGGCGCGGAGGTCGCTCGCCTCGCACGCGCCTGGCTGGAGGGGGCCCGGCAGCGGGAGCGGGCGCTCCAGGTGGTGGCCGAGGCGCGAGGGCTGGCCGGCGACGCCGAGCGCCTGCGTCGGGAGGCCGCGGAGCAACGCCGCGCGGGGGCGGGGCTCCTCGCGGGCATCGAGGGCTGGGCGCCCGAGGAGCGCAAGGCGCCCGGCTGGGCGTGCGAGGATCGCGCCGCCGCCCTGCTCCGCGACGCGCACCGGCTCGACACCCGCGTCGACGCCCTGCTGCACGCGGCCCTGACCCACGCGCCGAGCCTGCCCGAGGCCCACACGCTCCTCGTGGAGCGACACCTCGCCGCGCACGCGCACGCCGAGCGCGAGCGTGACGCCGATCGGGCAGGGCGCGAGGAGGTGCTGCTGGTCGAGCACGCGGCTGCGCTGCCCTCGGGTCACCCGCTTCGGGCCACGGTCGCCGCCCACGTGCGAGGCGACGGTGCGCTGACCCTGCGGGTGGACGCGGAGGACGCGACGATCGAGCTGCTCCGCTACGAGGTGCACCACCGCCGGCTGGTCGCCGTCCCGGACCGGGTCCTCGGTGGCGCCGTGGTCCGTGTGCCGCTGGCGATGGGTTCCTGGCTGTGCGTGCTGCGTGCGCCGGGTCGGGCGACCGTGCGGTACCCGGTCCACGTCCCCCGTGGGTTCCACTGGGACGGTGGGGACGTTCCGATGCCCCTGGCCGACGACCTCGGCAGCGACGACGTCCTCGTGCCCGCGGGTCCGTTCGTGGCGGGCGGCGACCCGGCCGCGGGCGGCGATCCTGCGCCGGAGGCGCGACCCTGGTGCGACGCGTTCGTGATCCGCCGGTTCCCCGTCACCAACCAGGAGTACCTCGCGTTCCTGGACGACCTCGTGGCGCGCGGGGACGAGGAGGCGGCGGTCCGCCACGTCCCGCGGGAGCGCGGAGGGACCAGCGCGGCGGGCTCCCCGCTGTATGGCCGGCGGTCGGACGGGCGCTTCGAGCTCGTGCCCGACGCCGAGGGCGACGTGTGGGCGCCGGACTGGCCGGTGATGTACGTCGACTGGGCGGGCGCGCGCGCGTACGCCGCGTGGCTCGCCGAGCGCACGGGAAAGCCCTGGCGGCTCCCCGCCGAGCTCGAGTGGGAGAAGGCGGCCCGAGGCGTGGACGGGCGACCGTTCCCCTGGGGCGATCGCATGGACCCGAGCTGGTGCTGCGTCCGGGAGAGCCACGCGGGCCGGATGCTCCCGAGCGCCGTCCACGCCTTCCAAGTCGACGAGAGCGCCTACGGGGTGCGGGGGTGCGCCGGCAACATGGAGGACTGGTGCCTCGACGCCTACGATCCGTCGGGCCCCACGATCTCCGAGGGGCGGGTCGTGCTCCCCGTCCCCGACGACGGTCCGACGGTCCGCCATCCTCGCCGCGGCGGGGGCTGGTTCGCCGCCTCGACCTTCGCCCGCTGTGCCGCCCGGTCCGGCAACCTCCCTACCTTCCGCTACGCCCACCTCGGGTTCCGGCTGGCCCGGAGCGGGTGAGCTACTGTTCGCGACAGCTCGGGAGGGGGAACACGGACCCCGACACCGATGCGGACACGGACGCGGACGCCGACCCCACCGGCGACACCGGTCCCTGACCCGAGGAGCGGGTCACGAGCGTGGTGACCTGCTCGCGGAGGTGTTCGACCAGCGCCTCGACGCGCGCCGTGCGCAGGCGACCCGCGGGGAGCACCGCCATGAGCGGGACCTCCTCGCCGTCCCAGTCGGGCAACACCTCGACCAGCCGGCCCGCCACGAGATCGTCGACCACGTCCAACCTGCCCTTGCAGGCGAGCCCTTCGCCCGCGACCGCCCAGCCCCGGACCAGCGCGCCATCGCCGCAGAGCGCGGGGACCACGTCGACGTCGCCCACCTCCTCGCCCCGCGACAGCACCCAGCGCGTGTGCGGTCGTCCGTGCCGGAGCCAGGCGAGGGCGCGGTGGTCGCCGAGCTCCCTCGGGTGCGTGGGGTGTCCTCGCCGCCGGAGGTAGCCGGGTGCGGCGACGACGGTGCGGTCCGTGTTGCAGAGGCGCGTCGCCACCAGCGTGGAGTCCTCGAGCACCCCGTACCGCAGCGCCACGTCCACGTCGTCGCCCGGGAGCGCCTGCGTGGCGTCCCCCACCAGCACCGTCACCCGCACGGTCGGGTGCCGCTCCACGAACGACGCGACCCAGGCGCCGACGTGCTGCTGGGCGAGGTCCACGGGGGCCGCCAGCCGGATCTCGCCCGCGAGCGAGCGCTGCGCCTGGTGCAGCCGCTGCTCCCCGTCGGCCCACACCCGGAGCAGGGTCTGGCAGGTCTCGAGCAGCTGCCGGCCCTCCGCCGTGAGCTCCATGGTGCGGGTGGTGCGGCGGACCAGGCGCACCCGCGTCGTCCGCTCGAGCCGCTGGAGCCCGGCGCTGGCCGCGGCCGGCGAGCAGCCCACCTCCCGCGCCGCAGACGACAGGGAGTCCGCGCGCCCGATGGCCACGAACAGGCGCGCGTCGTCGAGCGTCATCTTCCACCCGTACGAGAAGGTGTTTCACATCCTACGAGAAAGCAGGGTCGATAGCTTCCCGCCAGGAGGTCAGGGTGGAACATCGTCGACTGGGGAACAGCGGGCTCAAGGTCCCCGTGCTGAGCTTCGGGACCGGAACGTTCGGCGGGCGTGGCGACTTCTTCGCGCGCTGGGGGACGACGGACGTACAGGCCGCCAAGCGGCTCGTGGACGTCTGCCTCGACGCGGGGGTGAGCTTCTTCGACACCGCGAACATCTACTCCCGCGGCGCGTCCGAGGAGATCCTGGGGGCCGCGCTCGAGGGGCGGCGCAACGACGCGCTGATCGCGACCAAGGCGACGTTCACGATGGGGACCGGGCCCAACGACAAGGGCTCGTCCCGCTTCCACCTCGTGCGGGCCTGCGAGGACAGCCTGCGCCGGCTGCGCACCGACCACATCGACGTGTACTTCATGCACGGGTTCGACGCGCTCTCGCCCGTGGAGGAGACGCTGCGCGCCCTCGACGACCTCGTCACGTCGGGCAAGGTCCGGTACCTCGGCTGCTCCAACTTCTCGGGCTGGCAGGTCATGAAGAGCCTGGCCGCCAGCGATCGGCACGGGTGGAGTCGGTACGTGTCGTACCAGGGCTACTACTCGCTGGTCGGCCGCGACTACGAGTGGGAGCTGATGCCGCTCGCGCTCGACCAGGGGCTCGGTACGATGGTCTGGAGCCCGCTCGGCTGGGGCCGGCTCACGGGGAAGATCCGGCGTGGCCAGGTCCCGACCGAGGGGCGGATCGCGCAGGGCGGCGCCGTCGGCGGGCCGGAGGTGGACGACGAGCTGCTGTTCGACGTCGTCGACGCGCTCGAGGCGGTGGCCGGCGAGATCGGGGCGACGATCCCCCAGGTGGCGCTCGCGTGGTTGTTGCGACGCCCCACGATCGCCAACGTGGTCGTGGGCGCCCGGGACGAGACCCAGCTCCGCGCGAACCTGGCGGCAGCCGAGCTGGTGCTCGACGACGACCAGATCGCCCGCCTCGACGCCGCCAGCCACCGGACGCCGACCTACCCGTACTGGCACCAGCGGGACTTCGACGAGCGGAACCCCAAGCCGACGAAGTGGTGAGGCGGCTGAAGGAACGTTCGTCACGAAACGTCTCCGTCGGGCTGCGGCCGGGTGGCGCGCTTCGCGCCACTGAAGGCCATGTGCGGGGGTACATCATGTCTTTCGTTCGTTGGGGGTCCCTGGCCCTCGGTCTGTCCTGCATCCCGTCGCTGGCCCTCGCCGAGGACACGCCACCCGCCGAGGACGTCCCGGCGCCCGAGGCGTCCGACGAGGCGGGCGTGGAGACCGACGAGCCCGCGCCGGCGTCCGACGAAGCGGCCCCTGCCGCCGCGCCCGTCGCGAACGAGCCGATGGTCGGATCGTCGGGGGGCGGGATGAAGCTGCATCGCCGGCGCGGGATCGCGGCGATGGTCGGGATCGAGAACGTGTCGGACGACTTCGGCAACTCGCTGTCCGCGCCGATGGGCGGCATCGACGTCCGGCTGGGCACGCAGATCGGTGACGTCCTGGGCATCTACGCCCCACTCCACCTCGCGTTCGGCTCCTTCCAGGGCCTCGGCACCGTCGGCGGCGTCCCGGCGGGCCTGACGGGGACCTTCGCGGCGACGGTCGTGGTGGACGCGACGCTGATGGACCGCTTCTTCGTCGGCGGCGGCGGCGGGCTCGGCGTGCTCAACAACCCGATGGGGCCCTGCTTCCACCTGCGCTTCGGCGGATACCCGATCATGACGCGACCGGCGGGCAAGGACTTCCGCCGCGGCATGTCGGTGAGCGCGGACATCCGCGTGATCTCGGCGCAGGGCCTGTCGGCGACGTATCCGTCGCTCACGGTCGGCTGGGAAGCGTTCTGAGCTACTGGGCGTTCAGCGTGAACGGGCCCTGGCTGCTGCTGTACCCGTCGACCACGATGAGGATCGGCGTGCCGGCGGTCACGTTCACCGAGATCCTGGACTGCAGGCCCACGAAGTCGTCGTTGCAGCCGAGCAGCAGCCCGCCGCAGTCGGTGTACGCGTACAGCACGGTGTCGTAGGGCGACCCGAGCGTGTCGAAGGTCATGTTGCCGCTGCGGGGCGGCGTGAACCAGAAGGACACGTCCGGCGCGCCGTTGGCGAACCCGCACGGCGAGATGAAGTCGTCGCCCTGACCGATGGTGGTGCCGTTCTGCGAGGCGGGCAGGCCTCCGGGCGCCCACGCCTGATCCGCGCAGGCGGGGGTGCAGCCGGGGACCCCGATGCACTCGGAGTCGGCGCAGTCCACCTCGTTGTCGCAGTCCTGATCGACGCCGTCGAAGCAGTCCTCGCGCTGACCCGGGTAGATCGCGGGGTTGCTGGGTGCGCAGTCCACGCCGTTGAGCCCGGGTGCGAGGCCTCCGCCCGGGTTGAGGCACTGGTGCACCTGCGACGGCCCGGCGCCCGACAGGTCACCGTCGTCGTCGCGGTACCAGTCCTGCTCGATCGTCGCGAGCGGATCGTGGTCGTCGCAGTCGAGGCGATTGTTGAACGGCGGGTTCCAGCAACCCATCGTCATCTCGTCGGGGTTCCCGAACTTGTCGTGGTCGTAGTCCGCGATCACGAGCTGGAAGCCCGCCGGGTCCACGTCGGGATCCTCGTCGTCGACGAGGCCGTCGCAGTCGTTGTCGATGTGGTCGCACACCTCGCTGCCGTCGGGCGACAGATCGGGATCCGTGTCGTCACAGTCGGCGTCGTTGAGGACCGAGCCCCGTGGCCCCTCGCAGGCCGCCCGGTACGCGTAGGGATCGCCATACCCGTCACGGTCGAGATCGCGGTGCCAGTGCGGCTGGCTCGCCGGGTCCACGCCGGCGTCCGCGTCGTCCGCGAACCCGTCGCAGTCGTCGTCCACGCCCTCGTTGCAGATCTCCGGCGCCTCGGGGTTCACGTCGGGGCGGGTGTCGTCGCAGTCGCCGGCGACGCGGGTGTACTGCGGGCCCGGCTGCTGGCAGGAGAGCAACAGCGCCAGCCCGTCGCCGAAGCCGTCACCGTCCTCGTCCGGGTACCAGGGCGAGTACGGCGTCTCCTCGTCGATGAGGCCGTCGCAGTCGTTGTCCGCGAGGTCGCACCCCTCCTCGGCGTTGGGGAACACGTCGTCCCGCGTGTCGTCGCAGTCGGCGTCGTTGGCGGACTGCCCCTGCCGCAGCTCGCACTGCCAGCCGATGGGGACGTGCGCGCCGAAGCCGTCGCCGTCCGCGTCCTCCCAGGCGAAGACCTGGTCGAACTCGCCGCAACCCTCGAGCGGAGGCTCCGGGCAGCCGAAGACGGCCCACCAGGGGGTCAGCAGGAAGAGCAGGCGAGAGGAGCGGTTCACGGCGTGTCCATGGTCGGCGTCCCTCGATGATATCCCGTGGAACGACCTTTCGGTACGCCATCGTGCGGTATCGGCGCTGGATCGTCACACCCCGGCGCTCCCGTCGGGGTATGTGGTGCGGCTCCGGAGGTCTCATGCGGAAGGTGTTCCTCGCTTCGCTGCTCATCTCGGTCGCCTGCGGGCGCAAGCCCGACACGGACACGCTCACGGCGGATGCCGACGCCGACACGGACAGCGACACCGACACGGACAGCGACACCGACGCGGACACGGACAGCGACACCGACGCGGACACGGACAGCGACACCGACGCGGACGCCGATCCCAGCCAGATCGTGGACTGCGGTGCCTCGCTGCCGGCCCCGCCCGCGGGCGAGGTCTGCACGGTCGTGAGCGGCAACCCGAACACGGCCACGCACCTGATGATCAAGGGCGACGTGCTGGGCGACCTGACCTCCTGGCGGACGGGCGACCTGCTGATGACGCGCGAGGACAACGGCGTCATCACCTGCGTCGGCTGCGGCTGCGACAGCCAGGCGCCGGCGCAGACGCTGGTCGTGAGCTGCCCCGACGCGGTGATCAGCCCCGGCCTGATCAACTCGCACGACCACCTGAGCTACGACGTGGACGACCCGGGTGACTGGGGCACGGAGCGCTTCGACCACCGCCACGACTGGCGGCTCGGCCTGCGCGGCCACACGGACATCCCGTACTCCTCCGACGGGTCCGACGAGGGCGTGCTCTACGGCGAGCTGCGGATGCTGCTCGGCGGCGCGACCTCGATCGCCGGCTCCTCGACCGCGCCCGGACTCCTCCGCAACCTCGACGACGCGGCGGACAACGAGGGCCTCGGCGCCTGGAACGTGGGCTACGAGACCTTCCCCCTCGGGGACTCGAGCGGCACGATGGCGACCAGCGGCTGCTCGACGTACCGCCCCGACGGCACCTTCGTCCTCGACGATCGGATCTACCTCCCGCACATCGCGGAGGGCATCGACGAGGAGGCCGAGAACGAGTTCCGCTGCCTGTCGGGCCTCGATCCGACCGGGGTGGACCTCGTCGAGGACAACACCTCCATCGTCCACGGCATCGGGCTCGACGCCAACGACGTGGCCGAGGTCGCGGACAGCAAGGCCCAGCTCGTGTGGTCCCCGCGGTCCAACATCTCGCTGTACGGGGAGACCGCGCAGGTCGTGCTCTACGCCAACATGGGCGTGCCGATCGCGCTGGGCACGGACTGGACGCCGTCGGGCTCGGGCACGCTGCTGCGCGAGCTCAAGTGCGCCGACTCGCTCAACGCCGACCACTACGGCGGGTACTTCTCGGACCGCGATCTGTGGCTGATGGTGACCCGCAACGCCGGCGAGGCGATGGGAGCGGACGGTCAGCTCGGCCGCCTGCGCCCCGGCTTCGTCGCGGACGTGTCGGTGTTCGCCAAGCGCGGCCGCGACCTCCACCGCGCGGTCATCGACGCGGACCTGTCGGACGTGCAGCTCGTGCTCCGCGGCAGCCTGCCCATGACGGGTGACGCCGATCTCGTCCAGGACCTGCTCCCCGCGCCGCTGTTCGCGGACTGCGAGGTCCTCGAGGACTGCGTCGCCGACCACGTCGTCTGCGTGGACGGGCCCCAGACGCTCGCGTCCATCCTGGCGGCCACGGCCGGATCCTACGACTGGACCATGTGCGGCGTGCCCGCTGGGGAGCCGACCTGCGACCCGCTGCGCCAGGACGAGGACGGCGACGGCATCATCTACCCGACCTCCTCGACCACCGACATGGACGGGGACGGCATCGACGACCCGGACGACAACTGCCCGACCGTGTTCAACCCGGGCCTGCCGCTCGACGGGTACGTCCAGGGCGACGCCGACGGGGACGGGATCGGTGACGCCTGCGACCGCTGCCCCACGAACGCCGGTGGCTGCTCCTGGCGCGACCCGGACGGCGACGGGTACCCCGGGCTCGACGACAACTGCCCCGACGACGCGAACCCGCTGCAGGAGGACATGGACGGCGACCTCATCGGCGACGCCTGCGACCTGTGCCCGGACTACCCGTCGGCCACCGGCGCCTGCCCGGGCTCGATCTACGACCTCAAGCAGGGCCTGCTCGCGTCGGGCTCGCCGCTGGTGCTCGAGCACCTGGTGGTCACCGGCGGGAACACCCGCGGCATCTTCGCCCAGCTCGACACGGCCGCGCCGAACTACGCCGGCGTCGACTACTCCGGGCTGTGGATCTACATGCCGACCGTCGATCCGAAGCCGCAGCGCGGCGACGTGATCACCGTCGAGGGCGTGGCCACCGAGTTCTTCTCGCAGTGGCAGCTCACCGACGTGGTGTCCGTCACGACCGAGAGCACCGGCCACGCCGACCCGGCGCCGGTGGTGGGGACCACGGCCGAGCTCGCCACGGGCGGCGCCCGCGCCTGGCAGCTCGAGGGTGTCGTGGTGCAGGCGGACGACGTGAGCGTCACGGCCGTCCAGCTCGCTCCCGGCCCCGGCGACACCGCGCCGACGAACGAGTTCGAGGTCGACGGCTCGCTCATCGTGAACGACTACATGTACCTCGCGACCCCGTTCCCGGCGGTCAGCGAGAACTTCTCGTCGATCCTCGGCGTGCTCCGGTACGCGAACGACAACTCCAAGGTCGAGCCGCGCGACGCGAACGACCTGCTCTCGGGCGATGCCACGCTCTTCGGCTTCACCCCGGAGGAGGTCTTCCTCGAGGCGGGCCAGACGACCAACGCGCTGCTGTCGCTGTCGCTCACGCGTCCCGCCGGCCAGCAGGAGGTCGTCGCGCTGACCTGTGGCCCCGCCAACGTGCTCACCTGCCCGCCCTCGGTCACGTTCTCGACCGGCCAGCAGACGGTGCCGGTGGAGCTGACCGGCGTGAACCAGTCGCTCAACCCCGCGGTGATCCGCGCGACGCTCGGCACCTCGAACGTGCAGGCGAGCGTCCGGGTGTACGACGACACCACGCCGCGCCAGGTCGTCGCGCTGATGCCCGACCCGCTGAACATGCCGCCGAGCGCGGTGGCGCCGATGACGGTCCTGCTCGATCTGCCGGCCGCCAGCACCGGAACCCCGGTCGGCCTGACCGCCAGCAACGGCATCGTCAGCGTGCCGCCCGGCGTGCTCGTGCCCGCGGGTCAGATGGACGCGGACTTCAACGTGACCGCCGGCTCGAACCAGGGCGCCTCGGTGATCACGGCCGCCCGTCCCGGGAGCCAGGCCACCGCCGACGTGATCGTCGACCCGGTGCCCGTCGGCAACGGGCTGCTCTTCAGCGAGTACCTCGAGGGCAGCAGCGGGAACAACAAGTACCTCGAGATCAAGAACATCGACGCCAACCCGATCGACCTGACGGGCTGCTCGGTCCACCTGTACGCGAACGGCGCGGTCGCTCCGTCGGCGACGATCGCCCTCGGCTCGACGACGCTCGCCTCGGGTGACGTGTTCCTGGTCTGCCACAGCTCGGCGACGTTCATCACCGGCGCGCCCTGCGACGTGAGCAGCGGCTCGCTGACCTTCAACGGCGACGACGCGGTGGACCTGGTCTGCGGCGCCACGACGTACGACGTGATCGGCCAGATCGGCGTGCAGCAGGTGTGGGGCAGCGGCGCGGTGTCGACGCAGAACGCGGTCATCCGCCGCCTCTGCACCGTCACCGCCGGTGACAGCAACGGCTCCGACGTGTTCGACCCCACGATCGAGTGGGTCGGCGGCACGACGGACGACGCGTCGGATCTCGGCCTGCCGACCTGCCCGTAGCCAACGGGCTCCGGGGGCGGGTACACCGTCCTCGGGGCCGGCGAAGGCAGGGCGTGTGGAAGAGGTGGCCGTCGAGGTGGTGCTGGGCGACGAGCCCGTCGTGATCGAGGTCGTCGCGGGTGAGACGTTCGTCGGTCGGCTCCAGTGGGCCGTCGCTCGCGACATGCGCTGGTCGTCGCGCGGCGGACCCCCCGGGTTCTTCGTGCGCGGGGACGGCGCCATCGACGCCGACCTGGACGACGACGACGTCGGGCGCTGGTGGGTGAAGGTCCACGCGACGGACGAGGGGTCGTGGCGGAACGGGGGCTTCGAGCTCCGCGTCCTGCCGGCTGAGGGCGAGGGGGCGGTGGCGACCACGGCGCTGCACCGGCCCGAGCCCCGGTCGGGGCTGACGCTCCCGGCGGGCGCGTGCTCCGCGAGCCTGGGCTTCACGAGCGGCCTGCTCTACCTCCCGACCACGACCTGGGAGCACCTCGGCGTCCCCGAGACGACGGTGGGCGCCTCGCCGGCCGCGAGTGGTCAGTGCGGGGTCGGACGGCGGGTGCAGGTGGTGGCGGGCGCGGAGGCGACGCCGTGGCTGCGGCTCGCGGGGACGACGGCACCGGTCGGCGGCACGCTCGGCGTGGACTGGAACGCCGCTCGCTGGACGGGTGGGCTGTACGTCACCGGCAACGCCATCGGACCCGGGGTCGGCGCGCGGCTCGCGCTCCCCGCGGGCGGCTGGGGCGGCCCCGAGCTGCGCCTGAGCTGGATCGATCCGGTGGGTGCCCGCGCGACCCTCGCCTGGAGCAAGGCGCTGACCTGGTCGAAGCGGCGGATCTGAGGCCTACGAGGCGCCCATGTCCTTGTAGAGGAAGTGGAACGCGCCGTTGCCCGAGGCGACCGCCAGCGTGACCAGCACGCCCGCGATGGCGCAGCCGAGGAAGCTCGCGAGCATGTACTCGCGAAACTTGAACTTCAGGATCCAGGCGGCGAGGCAGCCCGAGTACACCCCCGTCCCGGGGAAGGGGACGCCGATGAACAGGGCCAGGCCGAGCACGCCGTACTTGTGGACGTACGGCTCGAGCTTGTTGACGCTGCGCGCGGCCGCCCAGTCGTAGACCTTGCGGATGGGCTCGATGTGCAGGAAGAGGTGCATGACCTTGTCGAGGAAGAGCCAGACCACCGGCGCGAGCGCGGTGTTCGCCGCGATCCCGACCGCCCCGCCCATCCACGGGTTCCAGTGCTCGACCAGCAGCGCGTAGGGGATGCCCGCGCGCAGCTCCAGCGTCGGCGTGAAGCACAGGAGCACGACCCACAGCAGCGACAAGTGACCTCCAGCCGCTCCGGATGTATGCCGGGGCGCCGATCTCGTCTCGGGTGAAACCTTTCGGGCCGTTGATGGAACACCAGGGTGGAGGTGAGCGTGAGCGCCGCGACGTTCGTGCTGGTGGGGGTGGTCGGGGTGCTGCTGGCCGGCGCCGCGATGCAGGTGTGGATGGGGTTCCAGGCCAAGGCCGCGAAGGGCAGGGACGCGAGCCACCTCACCGCCGCGGGGGCCGAGACCTCGCTCGTGTGGTTCCACAGCCCGACCTGCGGACCGTGCCGCGCGATGGAGCCGACGATCCACGAGCTCGCGAAGTCGCACCCCGTGCGCATCGTGGACGTCTCCAAGGATCCCGAGACGGCGATGGCCATGTCCGTGATGGCGACGCCGACGACGCTGGTGGTCAAGGAGGGGAAGGTGGTCGACGTGATGCTCGGCGCCGTGCCCCGCGGGCGACTCGAGGCCGCCTTCACGCAATAGTCGGACCTACGGTTCGTACGCCGCCGGGTGAGGTGCGGCGTGGTGTGTCACGGGTGCGGTTGGATGGGGGAGGCGGGCACGCAGCGCTGCCCGGACTGCGGCATGTCCCTCGATCCCAACGCGGTGGTCGGGTCGTCGCGGGTCCACGTCAAGCAGCTCGATGGCGGCGTGATCGTCGAGCTCCCGTGGATGCGCGACCTCAACGGCCTCGGGTTCCTCGTCTCCGCGGGCATGGCCCTCGTGCCGCTCTACCTCCTGATCACCGACTTCATGTACAGCTGGCCGCTGGCGCTGCTCCTCGCCCCCGTGACCTACGGGATGGCTGCCACGGTGCTGAACCGCACCACCGTGATCGTGGCGAGGGGCGGCGTCGACATCAGCCACGGCCCGCTGCCGACGCTGAGCAAGGCGGTGACGCTGACGCCGGAGGAGGCCCGGAACCTGCGGCTCCTGCGGCGGGAGACGCACTCGCGGCGCGGCGGGACGATGGTGACCTACGATCTGGCGGGCCCCCACGGTTCCATCACGACCTACTGGAACCACTCGGACGGGCTCGACAGCGCGCTGTCGGTCGTGGAGCGGGTGCTGTCCTTCCAGCGTGCTCCGATGGGCAGCGTGCCGATGGGCTACGGGTTCGACAACCCGCTCGTCCCGATGGGGCTGGCCGGTGTGTTCATCATCGTGATGCTGGGCTTTCGGCCGAGCGGCTACGGCGTCCACGAGCGGATCGTGACCGACCTGTTCCACCTTCCCGACGACGTGGAGTTCAGCGGGTTCCGGAGCGGGCGGAACCGGGGCGGCGGCGAGTACGTCGAGGCCGTCGTCCAGTTCACGCCCGAGCAGTGGAGTCGCTACACCCCGGGCTTCGGCTTCGACACGGCCAGCTTCCAGGGCTACGACCTCGGGCGGACGCCTGTCGAGGCTCGCCCGAGCGCCGAGGCGCTGCGCTGGCGCGATCGGGACGACGCCGTCATCGACTACCAGCGGAACGTCGCCATCCGCTGGGCGGACTGGGGCTGGCTGCACTCCAACATCGACGACGGGAAGCCCCGCCTCTACGACGTCGAGCACCGCCGCTCGTTCTGCTTCGGCGTGGAGGGCGAGGGTGCGGAGCAGCGCATCGAGCCTTGCACGGCGTTCGAGCACCGCCCCACCCACTACACCCGGGCGCTGCTCGACGAGGACGACCACCGGCTCTTCGTCGTCATGCGCTGACCTCGAGGTGGCGGCGGAAGGCCTCGAGGTTCCGCTCGTCCCGCTTCGAGCGCACGAGGACCCCGAAGACCACCCGTCGGAACACGCCCCTGAACGGCCCCGCGAGCGCTTCGGCGAACAGCCGCGCCACGAGCTCCGGATCGCCCTGGAAGGCGCCGCAGCCCCAGGCCCCGAGCACCAGCACCTCGTGCCCGGCGTCCGCCGCGATCGCGAGGACCTGCGCGATCCGTCGTTCGAAGGCTGCCGCGAGGGCCGGCCCCGCGGACGGGTCGTGCTCGAGGACGGCGCCGGTGTTCGGGGCGGGGGAGGTGAGCACCGTCAGCGTCCACGGCCGCGCGACGAAGCTGCGATCGACGTCGCGGAAGAAGGGCACGTCGGGCGAGAGGATGGCGTGGTCGGTGTAGATCGCGCTGCGCTGGGCGCGGTTGGCCTCGTAGTAGGCGCGCTGCGTCGACAGGCAGGCGTACAGCGCCGAGCAGCGGCAGAGCTCCTCCTCCTGCGCCTGCGCGCCCCCGAGGAAGCCGCCACCCACGTTGCGCGCGGACGCGAAGTTCAGCGCCAGCACGCGCGGCTCACCCCCGGCCACCAGGCGGTGCGCCGCCTCCGCCGTGCCCTCCGACGTCACCTCGATCGTCGTGGGGTGGGTGCCCGGAGAGCACGCTGCCACCAAGGCCGCCGCGCGCTCGGGCGTGATCAGCGTGGTCCCGGCGACGGCCGCGTCGATCGCCGCGCGCAGATCCACCCGGCCGGCGGGCCCGTCGTAGCCGCCCTCCTCGATCACCTTCAGCGTCTCAGCCGCCAGCCCCGCCAACCCCATGGATTCACCTCCGCAACAGCAGCTTCCGTACGCCGATCTTGCGCGCGCAGCGCACGTCGAGCCAGGTGGCGAGCAGCCAGAAGCGCCGGAACGCCGGGTTGTCGGTCTGCCCGTGGTGGTAGCGCCAGTAGATCTGCTGGACGATGACCGCGAGCCGGAACATCCCGTAGACCTCGTAGAACGTGAAGTCCCCGATGTCGCGGCCGCTGCGCTCGGCGTAGGTCCGGACGAGCTCGTCGCGCGTCATCATCCCCGGCAGGTTCGTCGGCTGGCGGCGGGTCTGGCGGACGAACCAGTCGTCGTCGGCCTGCACCCAGTAGGCCATGCTGTTCCCCAGGTCCATCAGCGGGTCGCCGAGCGTGCTCATCTCCCAGTCGAGCACGCCGATCGGCCGCGTGGGGTCGGCGGGGTCGAGGACCAGGTTGTCCAGCCGGAAGTCGTTGTGGATGACGACGTTGGCCACGTCGTCGGGCAGGTTGTCGTGGAGCCAGCGGATGACGCGCTCGAACGAGGGCACGTTCGGGGTCCGCGCCTTGCGCCAGCGGTCGGTCCACCCTTCGATCTGGCGGCGGACGTAGCCGGTGCCCTTGCCCAGCGAGCGCAATCCGGCAGCGTCCACGTCCACCTGGTGCAGCTCGACCAGGCGGTCCACGGCGTGGCTGCACAGGGCGCGGGCCTGCGTCGGCGTCAGCGGGACCGGCATGTCCTTGCGCGGGATGATGCCCTCGATGCGGTGCATCACGTAGAACTCGGCGCCGATCACGCCCTCGTCCTCGCAGAAGCCCACGATCTCCGGGACGTAGGGGTAGACGGGGCGCAGCGCGGACTGGACGCGCACCTCGCGCCCCATGTCGTGGGCCGACTTCGCCTTGCGTCCCGCGGGCGGGCGGCGGAGCACGAGGTCGTGGCTCGGGTACCGCAGGCGGTAGGTCCAGTTGCTGGCGCCCCCCGCGTACTGCGTGACCTCGGGCAGCCCCTCGCCGAGGTCGGGCAGGCGGTCCGCGAGCCAGCGGTGCACCGCGGCCGCGTCCAGCTCCTCCCCGCGTCGCACCGCCCCGCCCACGTCGATCGACATCGCCCCTCCGCGGCAGAGGCTACACGACGCGTCGGTGGTGTACGCTGCGTCGATGTTGGCCTTGCTGCTCCTCGGCTGCCGACCGGTCGATTCGGCCGGCATGCAGACCCCCCTGACCCGCGCGTGGCTGGAGAACCTCGACCTGCGCGCGCTGTCGGTGCTCGGGGGCGCCTGGGGCGGGCGCGCCGACCTCGTGATGGAGACGGCGGGCGGCTTCCAGGACACCCGGGTCGTCGGGCTGCGCGGCGGGATGGCGGGGCTCGGCGTCGAGCTGATCCCGTGGGCGTCGGGCGCGGGCACGCTCCCGTTCCGGCTGCCCGACGAGGAGACCGTGGGGGACGACCTCCTCGGGCACTACTCCGGCAACGGTGCCGCGGCCGTGGTGCTCGCGGGGGCGGTGACCCACCACCTGCACAACGAGCACGACGTGCGGATCGACGGCGTGACCGTCGGAACCTTCGTGGGCTTCTTCGTGGGCGCGGAGTGGGTCACGATCGACGTGGCGGACCAGAGCTTCGATCCGGGCGGCACGGTCGGGGAGACCACGCCATGAGGAGGGTGCTGCCGCTGGTCCTGCTGGGCGCGTGCACGCCGCTCCTCCCCGAGGAGCTCGACGGCGTCACCGTCACCGAGGCGCGGCTCGAGGGCGTGGGGTCGGCGGGGATCCAGCTCATCGCGGGTGGCTTCTCGGGCACGGCCACGCTGAAGGCGACCACGCCGGACGAGCGGGTGCTCACCATCCCCGTCGACCTGTCGACCGGTGCCGCGGGCCTGCTCGTCGAGTTCTCCGTGACCGCCGGTGGCGACGTCGAGCTCGCCATCCCCCCGGGGGGCGTGGCCGGCGACGAGCTCTTCGGGACCTACCGCGGCTCGCGTGAGGCCCTGGTGCTGCTGGTCGGGCCGGTCGGTGTGCACCTCGAGAACGACGCCGGCGTGCGGATCGACCAGACCCAGCTCGGCTTCGGCATCGGGATCAGCGTGTCCTATTCCTGGATGTCGATGTCGCTGCACGTCGACGAGCCCACGCTCGGCACCGGGGACACGGGCTTCACGCCGCCGCCCGAGAGCGGTGAGACGCCTCCGGAGACGGGCACGACCACGGACGAGACGGGCTGGACGACGACGCCCTGGCACAGCGCGTCCACGACGGAGACCGGCCACACCGGTTGAGCGCGGGTAACGGCGCGTAACGGCGCAGGCGCGGAGCGACCTCCGCGGGACACCCCCACACCAGGAGGTCCCGATGAAGGTCGTGTGGATGCTGGCGCTGCTCGCGGCGTGCGGTGGTGGTGAGGACACGGACGCCAAGGTCGACGCGGACGCGGACACGGACGCGGACAGCGACGCCGATGCGGACACGGACGCCGACAGCGACGCGGACACGGACGCGGATGCCGATGCCGACACGGACGCGGACACCGACGCGGATCCGGACGCCGACGGCGACGGCTATCCGCTGTCCGTCGACTGCAACGACGCCGACGACAGCATCCACCCGGGCGCGACGGAGGTGTGCGACGGCATCGACCAGGACTGCGCGAACGGGCCGGACGACGGCCTGACCTTCGACACCTGGTACGCGGATCTCGACCACGACGGCTACGGCGACCCCGGCGCGTCCACGGTCGCCTGCGCCGCGCCACCGTCGACGGTCGACGACGGCACGGACTGCGACGACACCGACGACGCCATCCACCCGGGTGCGACCGAGGTGTGCGACGGCATCGACCAGGACTGTGCGAACGGGCCGGACGACGGCCTGACCTTCACCACCTGGTACGCGGACGCCGACCGGGACGGATTCGGGGACCCCGCCGTCTACGGGATGGCCTGCGCGCAGCCGGTGGGCGCGGTGGCGGACGGCACGGACTGCGACGACACGCAGGCCAGCATCCACCCGGGCGCGACGGAGGTGTGCGACGGCATCGATCAGGACTGCGCGAACGGGCCGGACGACGGCCTGACCTTCACCGACTACTACCCGGATCTCGATCGCGACGGGTACGGCGACCCGAGCGCGCCGGTCAACGCCTGCACGGTCCCGTTCGAGTACGTCGCGGACGGCACGGACTGCGACGACGCCGACCCGGACCGCAGCCCCGGCACCGCCGAGGTGTGCGACGGCTTCGATCAGGACTGCACCGGGGTCGCCGACGACGGGCTGCCGCTGATCACGTGGTACCTCGACCGCGACGGGGACGGCTATGGCAGGGGCTCGCCCGTCCAGAGCTGCCAGACGACCTACGAGGGCTACGTCTCCGACGCCACGGACTGCGACGACTGGCGCCCCGAGGTGCACCCTGGCAGCGTCGAGCTCGGCTGCAACGCGATCGACGAGGACTGCGACGGGACCACGGCCCCTGGGGACTGGTCGGTCCCCGGCGACTTCGCGACCATCGTCGACGCGGTGGCAGCGGCGGATCCGGGGGACGCCATCTGCGTCGCTCCGGGCACCTACACGGGGTTGCTCGACGTCCGCAAGGACCTCGACATCGTCGGCACGGGGCCGGGCGTGGTGCTGTCGACCGGCAACGGCAACCGGGTGTACGCGGCGGCGTCCGGCTACCAGCGGCTGTCCAACCTGACGCTCGACGGCCGTGGCGTGGAGCCGCTCGTCCAGGTGAGCCCGCAGGCCACCCTCGAGATGAACGACATCACCGTGACCGGGCTCGGCTGCAGCGCGTTCTGCGACGGCCTGGTGGCGTACCAGTACCCGCAGAGCCACCTGCTCGTCCGGCGCCTGTCGATCGCCGACGCCACGGTGGGCGTCGGACACCAGATCCGCGGGCTCTTCGGCGGTGGCGGGGACGAGCTGCTCATCGAGGACACCTGGCTCGGCGACTTCGAGCTGCTGACCAGCGGCGGGTCGTTCTTGATCGGCGGGATGAGCGGGGTGACGCTGCGCAACGTCACGCTCGAGCGGATCACGACGGCACCCGGGACCACCTTCTTCCTCCTGGGCGACCTGGCGGGCGAGCTGGTGGACGTGACCGTCCGCGACGTGGACGTGGACGGCGGCGCGCGCGTCGTCGTGGCGAAGACGCAGGGGAGCTCGATCGCGACGGGCTTCGTGGCGGACGGCAACACGCTGACGACGACGGGTGGGAGCGAGGTGGCCGTGTTGAGCGCCGACGGCGTCCTGTCCGTGCGCAACAGCCTGTTCGTCGACAACACGCTGTCGTCGCCGTCGACCGCGCACGTCGTCAGCGCCGCGAACGACCTCGACCTGGCGTTCTCCACCTTCGTCGGAAACGGTGGCCAGGGCGTGCCGCTGGTGGCCGCTCGCGCCCCGCTCTCCGGCGAGATCTCGAGCAGCGTGTTCGCGGACGGCCCCATGGACGCCGAGATCCTGATGAACGCCGCGGTGACCGTCGACTGGTCGGACCTGTGGACGTCGGGGACGGCCCTCGTGGACCCCTCGCTGACGCCGGTGGCCTGGTCGGCATGGCGCTCGACCCGCAGCTCGACGCAGGCTTCCGCCCGCTCCCCGGGTCGCCGTTGATCGACGCGGGCGACCCGACCGTGCTCGATCGCGACCTGACGCGCTCCGACATCGGCTTCACCGGGGGGCCGAGCAGCCCGCTACCGGTCCCTCGCTGATCAGAGGTGGAGGAGCAGGGCCTGGTCCTGCACCACCTGCGCCTCCTGGTCGAAGCTGGCCTGGAGGCGCTCGGCGACCCAACCCTCGATCGCGCTGCCGACCACGGGTGCCCGGATGACGAGCAGCCCGTGCACGCGACGCAAGGTTCCCTCGCCGTCGCCGACCAGGGTGTACCGCGCCTCGCAGACGAAGCGGTCCTGGAAGCGTTCGGGGAGCCGTGGACGGATGTGGATCGTCCCTTCGTGCGCCCGGGTGTCCCAGCGCACGACCTCCCGCCAGCTGATCCAGTCGCGCTGGACGATGCGGGGCAGGAGCCGGTCGGGGAGGTTCGGCTCGTAGTCCGCGACGCGCTCCTGCCAGCCGTCCCCGGAGGACTGCGACACCACGCGGACCCGACCCACGATGCTCTGGCGGGCGACGATGGCCTCGAGGGTGGTGGTCGCGAGGACGGAGGCCTCCACCGCGTGCAGCGGGGCGGCGATGCGGTGCTCGGTGGCCCAGTCCATGTCCGCCTCCTCTATCCGTGCACCGATCCGCCGGTGGGGCCGATCCCGATCCCGACGCCGATCGCGGGCCTCGTCGCGCCAACATCTCCGTCGCTCCCCGCCGCCGGATCCAGGTGTCGTACGCTGTCCGTCTGCCCGCCGTCGTGCGTCGTCACGAGGCCCTGGTGGTGCACGTCATGAACAATCCCCGGTACCTCCGTCTCCCGAGCGACCACCTCCAGAAGCGCGTCCACCTGTGGACCTACGGCTACGCCGGCGCCCCGGTGCTGGTGTTCCCGAGCGCCGCCGGCATGGCCCACGAGTGGCAGGCGAGCGAGGCGGTGCACGCGCTGGGCCCGCTGCTGGACGCAGGCAAGATCAGGCTGTACTGCCCCGAGTCCAACGTCTCCGAGGCCTGGACCGGCGACGGCCACCCGAGCTGGCGTCTGGACCGCCATCGCGCGTACGAGCTGTTCGTCACCCAGGAGCTGATCCCCTGGATCTGGGAGCAGCAGGGGCGCCGCCAGCGGGTCGTCACCACCGGTTGCTCCTTCGGCTCGTTCTATGCGGCGAACTTCGCGCTGAAGCACCCCGATCTCGTGGAGTGGGCGCTCTGCCTGTCCGGCCGATACCGTACCGAGACGTTCATGGAGGGCTTCTACGACGACCGCGTCTACTACGCGGATCCGCTGCACTACGTCCCCAACCTCTCCGGTCGCGAGCTCGAGCGCGTGAAGCAGACGCACCTGACCCTGGTCGTCGGCCTCGGCCCCCACGAGGGCCGCTGCATCACCGAGACGCGCGACCTGGCGATCGTGCTGCGCGAGAAGGGGATCCCGGTGACCCCGGACTTCTGGGGCCGCGACGTGGCGCACCACTGGGACTGGTGGCGTCGTCAGCTGGTGCACCACCTCAGCAACCGCTTCGGCTGAGCCCGACCGCTCACTCCGGCCGACTCAGGGCGTGTGGCCGAAGAGCGTCACGAAGCCGCCCTCCGTGTTGGCCCCACGGCTGAGCTCGGGGATGCCGATCACCACGTCGGAGAGCCCGTCACCGTCGATGTCGCCGGCCGACGCGACGGACGTCCCGAAGGCGGCGTCCGGGAAGGGGGAGACCCCGACCCAGGCGGGCTCCGACCGCAGGCCCTCCGCAGACCCGAGGAAGAGCCGTGCCTCGCCATCGCGGGCGTGGGCCTTGGGCGCGCCCACGATCAAGTCGTCGTAGCCGTCGCCGTTCACGTCGCCCGCGCCCGCGAGCGCCTCTCCGAACCGTTGGGCCGGAGCCGGACCCACCAGCACGATGGCCCTGGCGAGGTCGGGGCCACGGAAGGAGCCGGGCACCACGGTGACCACCCCTCGGTCGTCGAGGGCGCCGTATGCGCCGATGGCGAGGTCGTCGTAGCCGTCGCCATCGAGGTCGCCAGCGGCGACCACCTCCCAGCCCACGTCGAGCGTCCAGGTCGGCTCGGAGGGCAGACCGGTGGCGGTGCCGCGGTACACCCCCACCCGGTCGCCCGACCTGTCGCCGACGACAACGTCGAGGAAGCCGTCCCCGTCGACGTCGCCAGCCCCCGTGGCCACGTCCACGCGACTGAGGTCGGGCTCGCCGTCCACCCTCCAGGAGGCGCTGTTGGCCAGGCCTCCAGGGCCTCCCCGGAACAGGGCCGCTCCGCTCGGCGTCCAGTCGGGGTTCAGGCCGCTCATGAACGTCACCAGGACGTCGTCGTATCCGTCCGCGTCGAGGTCGCCGGCCGGCGCCACCACGCCGGTCGCCGCGCCCGGCCAGGGGCTGAGGAGACGCCAGCTCCTCGCCGATGCGGGACCGGTCGGGCTCCCGAGGTAGAACGCAGCGACGACGTCGATCGTCTGGAACGTGTTCGCGCCGACCAGGATGTCGTCGTAGCCGTCGCCATTCACGTCCCCCACACCGGCACAGTGCGTGCCGAACGCCGCTGCCGGGCCGTCTCCCTGGTCGGCCCAGATCCACGCGGGATCGATCCCCACGGATCGTCCCTGGTAGACGCGCGCCTCCCCGTCGTCGGCCGGGCCGGCGATGGTGAGGCCGACGAGGACGTCGTCGTGGCCGTCCCCGTCGGTGTCACCCGCGCCAGCGACGCAGTCGCCCGCCCTCAGCAGGTTCCGCTGCCCCTCGACCAGCCGGTCCACCACGAGGACGGTGCCCTCGCAGGCGTTGCCGAGGCCGTCGTCGTCGGCGTCCAGCTGGAGGGGATCGAACACGGCGGGGCATCGGTCACAGGCCGTCGGCACGCCGTCGCCGTCAGGATCGAGGCGGTCGTCGCCCGCGAGGCAGACGTCGACGGCATCGGACACGCCGTCGCCGTCGGTGTCCGCGCGCGCGGGGTGGAGAAACGGTCCGGTGTCCGCCTCGTCGCCGATCCCGTCGCCGTCGGTGTCGATGTCCGTCGGATCGGAGCCGAAGCGCGCCTCCTCGGCGTCGGTCAGGCCGTCCGCGTCGAAGTCCAGCCGGCTGGCGTCGAGCACGACCAGCTCCGACTTCGCCGAGCGTGTCCCGCCCGGGCCGCGCGCCACGACCACCTGCACCGAGAGGGGGCCGTTCACGGGGATGGCAGGGGCCACGGTCACCAGATCCGCCACCCCCGCGGCGTTCGCCACGACGGAACCGAGCGTCGTCGCCGCCGGGCCGAGATCGAGGCACAGCCCGCCCCAGGCGGGATCACAGGGCCCTGGGGAGGTCGCACCCACCTGGAGCGCGATCTCCACGGTCTCGCCAGGGATCAGGCCGCTCGCCCGGATACCCAGGGGACGTCCCGAGGACGCCACGGGCGAGACCTCGAGCAGAGGCTCGTCACATGCGTCGCCGACGCCATCGTCATCGGTGTCGACCTGGTAGGGATCGGGAACGGTCCGACAGCGGTCCTGCAGGTCGTAGACGCCGTCACCATCGGCATCACTCATCGGCCCGCCGCGGTAGCCGAACACCGCGCCCTCGCCAGGCTCGGGGTTCGAGAAGTTGGGTGCCCCCACCGCGAGGTCGCCGAACCCATCGCCGTCCGTGTCTCCTGGGGCCATGTTCCGGCCGAGCCGGATGTCCGGCTGGTCGTGCTGGAGCGCTGGGCGCGGCTGGAGGCCGAGGGGGCTTCCGAGGAAGACCAGGACCTCTTCGTCTCCGCGTGAGCAGCTGGCGTCGCCGAACCCGTCGCCGTTGAGGTCCGCGGCCGACGTACACCAGATGCTGTCGGACGACGCGAAGGACCACGCGGGCGGGAGCAGGTCCATGGTGGGCCCGCCCTCCAGGAGGATGACGGTGTCGTCGGGGGAGGACACGAACAAGGCGCCGTCGCCATCCCCGTCCACGTCGCCCGCCGGATGGACCCACCCGAGGTCGAAACCCAGGTCGAACGCGGTCAGCTCGAGATCGGGCTGGGACGGGAACCCACCGGGTCGCCAGGCGTAGAACCGCAGCGACCCCTCCAGACCGCCTGCCTGCACGTCTCGATACGAGCCGACGACCAGATCCAGGCGACCGTTGCCGTCCATGTCCTGGAGGAACAGGTACGTGGCGAACGAGCTCGGGCCCGTCAGCGTCTGGTCGGGCGCGGCTCCGAGCCCGTTGGCGTCCCCGAGGAAGACGTGCAACCGATCTCGACCGGGGGCCCCCACGATCAGATCGTCGAACCCGTCGCCGTTCACGTCTGCGGCCGCGAGGGTCTCACCGAAGCTCGGGACGCCGGTGGCGCTCCACGACGGTGTGGGGAGGACGCCGGCCGCGGACCCCGGGTAGACGAACACGGTCGACGTGCCGTTCACGTAGGCGTTCACCGCGAGATCCTCGAAGCCGTCACCGTTCACGTCGGCACTGGCCAGCTCGTAGCCGAACCACGAACATCCCGGAGGCGCGACCAGGATCGTGGGTGCGGCGGAGATGCCGCCCGGTCCCCCGGGGTACACCCACACCTCCTGCGGCGCGAGTCCCATGGCCGCCTGGACTGCCAGATCGTCGGTCCCGTTCCCGTCGAGGTCGGAGAAGGTGAAGGTCGCGCCGAGCTGAGCCCCCGCGACATCCGACTCGACCCTCCAGTCGGGGAGTGGCAACCGGGCGAGCTCGGACAGGGAGCTCTCCGCGAGGGGATCGACAGCACAAGAGACGAGGATCGCAGGCCACATGTTTCGACTCCGAGGGGCAGGATGCCACACGGAACGACGGTCGGCCGATCTCCCCGTCGCTACCCGAGGCCCCGGATGAGCTGGACGGGGACCAGGTCGGTGGCGACGAAGTCGAACGAGCCGTAGGCGTCGAGCACGTCGGGTCCGAGGGTGTGGAGGACCCAGCGCCAATACGGAGCGAGCGGCGCGCCGGGGCGCCCGAGCCGCGTGCCGCGCTCCACGAAGCGCTTCACCTGGTCGTCCTGCTCGGGGGTCGACGTCGGCTCGAGCGGGGCGATCGGTGTCAGGCGGTGCGCGTACCAGGCGCCCCAGGCGGGGTCCGAGAGCGGGTCGTGGACCGGCGCCGGCAGCGCGGGGGACTGCCGCTCCCGCTCGGCGCGGGCGAGCTCCAGCGGAACCCGGTCGGCCGCTTGCCAGGGCAGCCCGAGCCCCCCGGCGGTGAGCGGCCAGTGCAGCCAGGTGTCGGGCAGGGCACCGGGCGTGCCGCCGAGGAAGCGCCGCTCGACCTCCGCCCGCACCATCGTCGCCATCGTGGCCCCGTCGCCGAGGCGCTCCAGGCGGGCCACCGCGTCCCCCACCGCGCGGAGGTGGTCCGGGCCGAGGTCCGCGGTGGGGGCGAGCCAGGTCTGGAGCCAGCGGAGCTGGTCGCGCCAGCAGGCCACGCGGTCGAGCAGCGACGCGTGCGCGAGGACCCGCTCCGACGTGAGCGCCGCGAACGCGTCCACCGCGGGCTCGTCGACCCGCCAGGCGCCGTCCGCACCGAGCGCCAGCAGCCCCCAGCGCACACCGCCCGCCGGCGCGTCCGGAGGCCGCTCGCCGCCCACGCAGACCGCTCCCGTCTTGCCCTCGTTCAGCGCGAGCCCGCCCTCCGCCACCACCGCGCGCAGCGACGCCCAGGCGGCGGAGAGATCCTCGGCGCGGTCCGCCACGATCACGAGGTCATCGACGAGCCGCAGCACGCGCACGGGTGCCGCGGCGCGCACCTCGGCCACGACCAGCGTCAGGATCAGCGACTCCAGCGCGCGCGACAGCGTCAGGCCGAGGGGGAGCCCGCGGCGGGCGCGGGTCCCGTCCGGCAGCGGGGCCGCCAGCACCTCGCGGACCACCGCCACCAGCCGCGCGTCCAGCCCCAGCCAGGTGAGCAGCTCGGTCACCAGCGCGTGCGACACGGACGGGTAGAAGGCGGCGAGGTCCGTCTTCAGCACCCACACGGGGCGGTCGTGGGCGCGGGCCAGGTCGAGGTCGGCGCGGAGCCCCGCGAACAACTGGCGCGTAGGCGTAGTCCGCGGTCGACGCCTCCACCGCCATCAGGCCGGCGCGCGCGCGCTCGACGGTCCCGGGCGCGCCGATGTCGTCCGGACCCAGCCACCCGAACACGTCGACCGTGGCATCGAGCATGCGCTGCTCGTTCTGCAGGATGACCGGCGGCGCGTTCAGCTCCTCGAGCCGCCGCAGCCGCAGCAGGCGCGTGAGCCGCCGCGTCCCGCTCACGGACGACACCGCGTCCTCCACCACGCGCCCGACCCCCTCGACGAGCGAGGCGGTCACGAGGTCGGTGCGCGGGCGCAGGCGGTAGCGGTTCCGCGTCCAGGTGGGCACGAGCGGGGTCGCGGGCCAGGTCCAGGTCGCGAGGCGGGTCCACGCGAGCTGCAGCGCCTGGCGGAGCTCGCGAGCGAGCGGGTTCTGCGTGCCGTCCGGGAGCATCTCGGTGGCGGCGGCGGCGTCTGCGCGCCCCTCCTCGTCGAGCAGCTCGCTCGTCGCCGGCGGCAGGTCGAGCACCGGCCAGCTGTCCATGGCGGCGCGCGTGAGGTCGGCGGTGCGCGCACGTGCGGCGTCCAGGGTGTCCGGGGCGATCCGTGCCTCGAGCCGTCGGATCCACGCCGAGGCGTCGGTGGTGGGGGGACGGGACCAGGGCTCCACGAGAGCGGCGATCTGCTCCTCGCTCGGCGACGGGCGCGCTCGGTCGGGTTCCAGCCACTCGCCGAGGAGCCCCCCGAACACCGGGAGCAGATCCGCGCGCGCTCGACCCTGGGCGATGGCGCGATCGAGGCGCGCCCGGACGCGGGCCACCAGCGCGGGATCTCCGGAGCCCGCGGCCACGTCGAGGTTCGCCACCTCGGGGTGCGCGGGCCGCTCGCCCACCTTCAGGTCCGCCAGGCCGTGGGCGAGGACGCGTACGGCCTCCGCTTCCGGGAGTGCCGACGCCTCCGCCTCCAGCGCCGCGTACGCGTCCAGCAGCCGCTCGCGGGCCGCCTGGAGCTCGGAGACCTTCATCCGCGCCACGAACGAGCGGAGCCGCGCCGATCCAGCCATCGTTGGACCCTCCGAGCGCCGTCCTACCACGACCCTCAGAGCGTGACGTCGATGTCGTAGACGCCGCCGTGGTCGTTGGTGGCGGTGCCGACGACGTGCGTGTCCCCCACGACCCGCTGGACGCCGCCGGAGCCGTCGTCCTCGATGGTCCCGTCGAGGGTCACCGCGATCGTGACCTCGCCCTCGAGGTCGCCGACCATGCCGAACAGACCGTCGAAGCTGCCGCTGAGCGTGCCGTCGGGCATGCTCTTGAGCTGCAGGTCCACGCTCGCGGGGTCGATGGAGTCGTAGGTCACGAACAGGTCGTCGTCGTCGGGATCGGAGGGGTCGAGATCCTCCACGTCGGCGTAGTCGTCGACGACCACGTCGAGCCGCAGCCCCTTGTTCGCGGAGGCGCCCTGGTCGGCCTGCCCGTCGACGGTCATCGTGCCGGACACGTCGCCGTCGTCGTGCTGGGTGTCGATGTTCGCGCTGCTGGCCTCGGAGAAGCCCTTCAGCCCGAGATCCATCGCGCGGGAGACCGCCTGATCGAGCCCCACGTAGGCGAGCTCGGCCTCCTCGTCGCTCGTCACGTGGCTCCCACCACAGCCCACCAGGCCCACCAGCAGCAGCGTCACGGTCCGCATCTCCACCTCCGCCCTCAGCCTATGGTGCGGGGCGGGCGGCGGCCTTTCAGGAGCCTTACGGGCTACGGGCTACAGGCTACGGGCTATGGGCTACGGGCCTCGGGTTCGGGCTTTGCGGCGACGCGCCGGTTCAGCTCGACACCGTCAGACGCTCCACCAGCCTGTCCGCGCTGCGGGAGGCTCGGCCGTCCCTGGTTCCGTCCACCGAGATGCGCTGCAGGAAACTGGACCTCGGTCTGAGAGGGCGGGAGTGCCCTGACAACACCGTCCCGGAGCCTACAGCCTACAGCCTGCAGCCTGTAGCCTGTAGCCTGTAGCCTCTGGCTCTCCTACAGCAGCGCGGCGGCCAGCGCGCGTCCCACGGTCTGGTCCACCAGCGTGGCGCGGAGCCAGGCCTGCGCGAGGCCCTCGCGGGTCGTGCCGCTCGCGGCCTCGTCGGCGAGCGCGCTCAGCGCGTCGGCGGCGGTGCCCAGGTGGTGGGCGCGGAGCCAGCTCGCCTCGCGGTCGACGGTGGCGCGCACGTCGCCGGGGAGGGTCGCGCGGCCGCCGAGGGCCATCCGCTGCACGCGGCGACGAAGGGTGACCAGCGGGTCCTCGAGCCCCTCGTCGGGCAGCGCCAGCTCCTGCGCCACGGGGACGAGGTCCCCCTCCAGGTGCGCGTGCAGCAGCCGGTCGTGACCGAGGTTGCACCGACCGCCCCAGTCGTCCGGGAGCACCAGGCGGGGCGCGCCCTCGATGGGGTCGTCGGGGCCGACGGCGAGCAGCGACACCGTGTGCCGGCGAGGCGCGGGGCGCGCGATCAGGCGGAGGGGGAGGCCCTCGGCACGCGCGAGCAGCCGCAGGTTCTCGAGGAAGGACAGCTCCGTGTGGTCGAGCGCGGGGAGCCCCCGCAGCGGCCGGCGCAGGCCCTCGACCCCGATGAGCAGCCCGTCGTCGTCGGCACCCAGCACCACCCCGCGGAGGAAGAGCAGGTCCCGCTGACCGCGGGCCGCCGCGCGGAGCTGGTCGAGCGCACCCTCCGCGAAGCGCCTGGCGGGGCCGTCGTCGGTCCAGGCCGAGGGGCCCGAGCGGACCGCCTTCACGCCCTTGCCCGACCCGAGCCGCCCGTCCTCCGACGCCGTCGCGTCCTGCACGAACAGCCCCTGCCGCGCGAGCTGTCGGTGGGGGAGGGTGGCGCCGCCGACGCTCGCAGGCGCCTGGTACGTGTCGCGTGCGCGGCCCGCGCCCGTGCCCTGCGTCGGCATCACGTCCGACACCGTCCAGATCCGGCCCTGCGCGTCGCACAACAGCGTCGCCGTTCCGCCGTACCCGGCGGCGGACACGATGGGCTCGGTGCACAGGCCGTAGAGCCGCAGCGTGCCCACGCCCGCGTAGCTGCGTCGGCCCGTGCCGATCGCCGAGCGCGGACCGCGGCCCTCGCCCAGCAGGTGGGCCACGAGCAGCAGCTCGCGCAGGTCCTCCGCGAGGTCCGTCAGCGTGAAGGCCGGGCGGCGGGCCTGCAGATCGCGGATCTGCGTGAGCACCCGGCGCCCCGCGCGCGCCATCCGGTGCAGCCCGACCGCGCGGCAGGAGTGGACCGCGCGCGACAGGTCCTCGCGGGCCGTCGTCCCCACGCCGTTCGCGCCCGCGGCGAGCACCGCCAGCGCCGCGCGCGTCATCGCCGCCACGACCGCTCGCTGCCCGCCGTCGAGCGCCACCTGCTCCTCGGGCGGCGGCTCGGGCTCGGGGGCCGGCGCGCTGGGAGCGGCGGTGGGTGCGGTGGCCGCGGCGGCGCCGGGCTTCGCGATGGCGGTGGCGACCGCGAGCACGTGCAGGCAGCGCGGCGCGAGCAGGCAGGAGCAGGACAAGGCACCCGCGGTCACGGGCTCGGCCGCGACCTTCACGAGGTCTCCGCCGTCGGTCCGCACGACCCAGCCGTCCGCGCCCTGCTCCCAGGTCCAGGCGTCGGCGGGGTTCGGGTCCCCGAGGCGCTTCTTCACGCGCTCCGGCACGTTCGCCGACACCTCGTCCAGCAGGCCCTCGGCAGGTGCGGGGCGCGCGGGACCGGCCGGGACCTCGGGCTCGGGGGCGGCAGCCGCGGGGACGGGGAGGGAGGCCGCGACCGCGAGCACGTGGAAACACCGTGGGTTGAGCAGGCAGGAGCAGGTCAGCGCCTCGACCGACACGGGTGCGGGGCCCAGCGTCACGGTCTCGCCGGTGTCGGTGGTGACCGTGCCGCCCGCGTCCGACGTGGCCCAGGTCCAGCCGTCGGCCGGGTTCCCCTTGTCCAGGCGCGTGCGGACGCGCTCGGGCACGGCCTGTTGCACGGCCTCCAGCAGACCTTCGGCGGCGAGTGGGCGGCTCACTTGATCTGCTCCCCGACCCAGCGGGCCAGCTCGAGCGGGGTGAGCGCCGCGACCGGCATCCCCGCCGCCACCAGCTGCTCGGAGATGGCGACGTTGTAGTTCGGACGGGCGTGATCATCGAGAGCGGCGAGGCCGAGGAGCTTGACCCCGGACTCGGCCAGCGTGCGCACCTCGGACACCAGGCGGCCCACGGGCGCGCCCTCCTCGAAGTCGGACACCACGCACACGATGGTGCGCGTGGGATTCGTGATCAGCCCGCGGGCGTAGCGGACGGCCTTGCCGATGTCCGTGCCGCCACCGACGCGGACCTCCATCAGCAGGCCGAGCGGGTCCGTCGCGCGCTCGGACAGGTCCACGACCTGCGTGGAGAACGCGAGGAAGCGCACGTCGACCGCGGGCAGGCCGGACAGGATGGCGGCCATCATCGCGCTGTGGACGACGTTGGCGTCCATCGACCCCGAGGTGTCGACGACGAGCACGATGCGCCAGTCCATCGAGCGCCGGCCCCGCGTGCGCCACACGAAGTGCTCGGGCACGAGCTCGGCGCTGCCGTCCTCGCGGAGGCGCGCGTGGCGCAGGTTGGCGCGGACGGTGCGCTGCAGATCGAGGCGCCCGCTGGGTCGTCGCGTCGGGCGCTGGAGCGTGAGCCCGGTGAGCGCGGGTCGCACCCGGACCGCCAGCGCCTCGACGAGGGCGGCGATCACGCGGTCGCAGAGCCGCCGCAGGCCCTCGAGCTGGCTCTCGGAGAGCCCGCCCTTGAGCGAGAGCACCTGCTCGAGGAGCTGGACCGACGGGGTGACGGTCTGCGGGTCGAGCTCGAGCAGCGCGTTCGGGTCGCCGCGCTCCGCCGCCCGCCCGAGCACCTCCTCGCGGACCTGCCCGCCGAAGAGCTCGGAGAGGTCCTCGCTCCAGTCGCGGACGGTCGGGTACGGCTCCTCGCTGCCGCCGCGCCGCCCGCCGACACCCCCGCGGGAGCCCTCGCCCTGGCCCTGGCCGTAGAGCTCGTCGAGCGCCCGGGCGTACCGGCCGGCCTGGGGCGGGAGCTTCTGCCGCTGGCGACCGAGCACCAGGCGCCACCGGTCGGGGCCGCGCAGCGTGGTGGTCGGGTGCTGGCGGATGAGGGCGTCGACCTCCTCGGGCTCGGGTGCGACGGGTGGCTCTTGCGCACGCGCGGGCAGCGCCAGGCCCAGGCGCTCGAGCGAGGCGGCGGCCTCGCGATCGGCCGACGCCCATGCCGCGAGCACCTCGGGGTCGTGCTCGAGCTCGGCGCCCCCGCCCTCGCGGTCCGCGAGGTGCTCCGAGACCACCTCGAACAGCCGGTCGCGGTCCGCGGGCGAGAGCGGCTCGAACCCGTGCCGCAGCGCGGGAAGGCGCGTGAGGAAGCCCTCGTCGTCCAGCGCCGCGACCCGGACCAGCAGGGGGCGCAGGAGCGCCGGGTGCCCCTCGAGCTGCGCGTGCACCGCGGTCAGCGCGCCCTGGAGGCGTTGGGCCAGCATCGTGCGGCTGCCGGCGTCGGCGCAGGCGTCCACCCAGCTCCCGAGCCGCTCGCCGAGCGTGCCCCAGGTCATCGCGCCGAGGAGCGCCCGCGCGCCGCCCGCGCCGCCCTGCATCTGCGGCGAGCCGTCCTCCGCCAGCCGCAGCAGCGCGTCGAGCAGCCGGCCGTCCCCGAGCCGCTCGGGCGCCTGCTCGAACACCCGGGCCAGCGCGACCAGCGCGCGTACGTCGCCGAGATCGGTCGAGCCCTGGAGCCCGTCGACCGCGCGCACCGAGGCCGCGAGCAGCTCGTCGCGCACCTGGCCGAGCAGGCCGTCGGGGAGCTCGAGGTCCGGCACGGCGCCCGGCTCGTCGCGGACCACGCGCGGACCATCCTCGCCGCCCATCGGGCACCCGGGGACGTGCCCGTGGCCGAGCCGCTCGCCGAGCGCCAGCGCGCGCACGAGGTCCGAGAGCCCGGCCTCCGACGCCACCACCGTGCGCAGCCGCGCCAGCCCCGCGCGCACCTCGTCGTGCAGCCCGCAGTCGGCGGCGGCCTGGAGGATGTCGACGTGCATCCCCGCGGACAGCTTCTCGTCCGCCTCGAGCTCGGCGATCTTCGCCCGCAAGGCGCCGGTCGCCGCCTGCTCCAGCGTCACGCCGCGCAGGCTCGCCGCCGTCAGCGTCGCCTCGGTGGCAGCGGTCCAGCGGCACCACCAGACCGAGGTGAGCGTGTCGTCCTGCGTGTCGGCGGGCTCGGCGTAGATCACGCCCGCGGCGGACAGGCGGTGGAGCGCGACGTGCCGCCGACGGTCGGTCTCGGAGCGGAGGGGGTCGAGGCGCAGCGGGTCCCGACCGGGCTCGTCCTCCGGTCCCGGGAGCCTCAGCGCGGCCAGCAGGGCCTCCACGTGGGGAAGCAGCCCGGAGCGCGGCGTGCCCGGCGCCAGGCGGCCCCGCTCGCGACCGACCAGCACCCGCTCGACGGCGCGCGCGACCACCCGCCCGCGCCCCATCAGCTCCCCCTGGCCGATGGCCGTCTGGAGCGCCTCGAGCACCTCTCGTCGTCCCGGAGCAGGGAGCTCCCGCAGCGCCGCCAGCCCACGCGCGAGCCGCAGCGCCTCGGCGGCGTCCGGTGTGCCCGCTACGTGGCGCTCGTCGCGGATCCGGCGGCAGACCTCGACCAGCACTGCACCCGCCAGTCCCTCGACGCGCTGCGTGACCTGACCCTCGGACGTCCTCAAGGTCTCGAAGAGCCGCTGGTGCCAGCGCGGATCGCGGATCCCGGCCGGGTACCCGGAGCGCGAGTCGAGCTGCTCGAAGCCGTAGGGCAGCAGGCTCGTGACCACCTCGGGGCCCTTCGAGGGCTTGCCCAGGGCCACGCGGGGCAGGGGGTCGGTGGTCGCGTCGTCCAGCAGGGCGGCGCCGTGGAACGACCCGACGACGCACGCGATGCGCTTCGCCCCCGCCTCCCGCGCCGCGGCGATGCGCTCGCGCATGAAGGCCTCGCGGGCGAGATCGGAGCCGCGCACCTGGTTCCCGGTGTCCGCTCGCAGCGCCCACCCGTAGAGCAGGGCCGCCCGCCGCACGCTCTGCGGGTCCGCGCCGACCGCGGGCGCCTCCACGAGCTGGTCCCAGAGCGACTCGCCGTCTTCGGTCTCCTCCCGGCGGTTCAGCAGCTCCTGCACCCGGCCGGAGGGCGTGTCGGGATCGATCTCGACGCGGACGTGCTCCTCGGCGCGGCGCGCGACCGGGAGATCGAAGGGCTCACAGCGGACGCCGCGGGCGGTGGCCCAGCGGATCGCGCCGAGCTCGGGGGAGAAGTCGGCGAAGGGATAGAACGCGATCTGCCCGCCGCAGACGGCGCCCACGGCGAGCGGGGCGTGCGCGTCGGCGTGGCCCAGCCAGCGCATCCAGGGCTCGAACTCCACGGGGAGCTCGATCAGCAGGGCGTCGGGCTGGAACGCGTCCAGCAGGGCGTCGATCACCGCTGCGCACGCGCTGCTGTGGTGGCGCACGCCGATGACGAAGGGATCGACGCTGTCGGCGAGGGCCGCCAGCGCCTGCTCGACGCGGTCCGGATCGTCGCTGCTCATGGGAGCGGAGCCTACCCCAGAGCCCGCGGTTCGGGGGCCACCTCCGGTTGTGACGGCCGCCAGGCGGGTGACATGGGACGTTGGCACCCACCCGTGGAGGGGACCGTGGAACGACCGGAGCGCGCAGACGCGATCGATGTCGCGTGGACGCTCGCCGAGGATGCGCTCGAGACCGGCGATGCCAGGGCCGCCGCCCGCCTCTTCGAGCGCGCCGACGCCCTGGCGGAGGCCCGGGACACCGTCTCGCTCGGCCGCGACCTCGAGCTCGCGAGGGTACGCGCTCGATTGAGCGGGCGCCTCGTGCATGTCCACGTCCTGTCTCGCTCCTTCGCCGAGGCGTCCCGTCACGCGGCGAGGGCGGTGGGGTTCTGGGAGCGGGTGGTGGCGGTGGACGCCGCTGGGAAGGAGCCGCTCGCGTGCGCCATCCGGGAGTGGTCCCGCGCTCGGAGAGGGGAGGGCGACCTCCTGGCCGCCAGCACGCTCCTCCGCCGAGCCATCGCGACGATGGAGGAGGCCACGTCCGACGGATGGAGCCCGGGCACGTTGCTCCCGCACTGGCGGGTGGAGCTCGCGTCGATGGTCGGTGACGAAGCCGGGTCGGGCCTCGCCTCGTCCGCCACCCAGCCCGCACCTCCTCCCTGGGTCCTGTTGCCCGACGACCTGACGACCGAGGACGGCGACGGGTAGCGGGCTACGGGGACCTGGGGAGGGAGCCTTGGCCTACACGCTGATCACCGCCAACCGGAACTACTCGAGCTGGTCGCTGCGGCCGTGGCTCCTGATGAAGGTGCTCGACATCCCGTTCACCGATCGGCTCGAGCCGTTCACCTCGCCCGACAACCACGCGTCCTTCCGCCGCTTCTCGCCGACGGGGCAGGTGCCGGCGCTGCTCGACGGGGAGCGTACCGTCTGGGACTCGCTCGGCATCACGCTCTACCTGGCCGACCGACACGCGGGGGTCTGGCCGGAGGAGGCGGCGGCGCGGGCCTTCGCGCAGTGCGGGGTGGCCGAGATGCACGGCGGGTTCACCGCCCTCCGGAACGACTGCACGATGAACGTGGGGGTGCGCGTGAGGCCCCGCCCGATGCGCCCGCGGCTCGAGCGTGACGTGGCGCGGGTGGGCGAGCTCTTCGCCGAGGGGCTCGAGCGCTTCGGCGGGCCGTGGCTCGCGGGTCCGGCCTTCACGGCGCTGGACGCGTTCTTCGCGCCGGTGGCCTTTCGGGTACGGACCTACGGGCTCGACGTGGGCGCGGGGCAGGCCTGGGTCGATCGGGTGCTCGACCTGCCAGCGACGAGGGAGTGGGAGGAACAGGCGCTGTCCGAGACCTGGCGCGAGGAGGGTCACGAGACGGAACTCGCCGCCGCAGGCGAGATCGTGGAGGACCATCGAGCCGCATCCCGCACCGCGTCCATCGGTGTGGTCACGAGGCAATGAAACAGTCGCTTCACTGTCGTGCGACGATCCGAATGGATGCCGAACCACGTGGATCGCGTGCTCGATCCGAGAAGGCGAGCCGGCTCACGCTGGTCGCGGGCCATCGTGGATCCCATCGATGTGATCGGACCGGGCCTTTTGGTTGACGGTGGTGGTGCGGCCGGCTACGGTCGTCGTCGACGTGGGTGCCGGATGAATCACGTACGAGTGGGTAGCATCGTCTTCTTCTGCGCCTGGCTGGCGGGCTGCGACAGCGACGCGGGTCCGGTGCCCGGGGCTGGGGGAGACGCGAGCCAGGAGCGTGGCGGTGTGCCGCTGCCGCTGCCGCTGCGGGACGGGAACGTCCTGGTCATCGTGCTGGACGACCTGGCGACGCACCAGGTGGAGGCGTACGGGCGGCGGCCGAACCAGCCGCACACGCCGACGATCTCGTCGTTGGCGTCGCAGGGGGTGCGGTTCGACAACTTCTACAGCTTCGCGAGCTGCACGCCTGGTCGAGCGGCGCTGATGACGGGCCGGTGGCCGCAGCGGTCCGGCATGGTCAAGGCGATGGAGGCGGACCTCGAGAACGAGACGATGCCTCTGGCCGAGGTGACCATTCCCGAGATGTTGCGTTGGTCACCCCACGCCTTCTCGACGGCACTGATCGGGAAGTGGCACCTGAGCAGCTTCTCGTATCCTGGCGCACGCTTCAACCCGAACGACCAGGGATTCGGTTGGTACTCGGGGTCGCTCGAGAACCTGGGCGCCTCGCTGGTTCCTCTGGGTCCGACGGACTACTACCGGTGGGAGAAGGTGGTCAACGGGGTTCCGACGCTGGAGACGCGATACGCGACGACGGTGGTGGCGGACGAGGTCGTCGAGCAGACGGAGCTGCTGCCGCAGCCGTGGTTCATCGTCGCTTCGTTCAACGCGCCGCACCTCCCGCTCCACGTGCCTCCGGCCGACCTGTACACGACGGATCTGACGGGCCGGAGCTGCGGTGACGCGTCGAACGAGGACGCGGGGTACTGCTACAACGCGATGGTGGAGGCCGTGGACACGGAGATCGGGCGGATGCTCGCGGAGATGGATCCGGAGACGCTGTCGCACACGACGATCATGCTGACGGCGGACAACGGGACTCCTGAGCACGGGATCTTCCCTCCGTACGACCCGACCCGAGACAAGGGGACGCTGTACGACGGTGGGAGTCGGGTACCGTTGATCGTGACGGGCCCGTACGTGACGCAGCCCGGGTCGGTGTCTTCGGCGCTGGTGAGCATGGTGGACATCTTCGCGACGGTCCAGGAGATGGCGCATGTGCCGTCGCAGCTGTTGCGGGCGTGGGACGGTACGGAGCTGGAGACGGACTCCGTGAGCTTCTTCCACCTGCTGAGCGATCCGTCGGCGGCAGCGAACCCCCCGCGGAACCTGTTCGTGTACAGTGAGAAGTTCCGGGACAACGGCCCGCCCCCGTACCTCCAGTCGTACACGATGGTCCGGACGGCGACGCACAAGATGATCCGGTCGAACGGAACGGACGAGTTGTACGAGTACCGGCAGGCGCAGCTGGACGAGGGGCCGAACATCCAGGCGAACGGTCCGCCGCCGTACAGTCAGGCACCAGAGAGCAACGATCTGTCCGATATGATGGATTGGATGGAAAACACCGTCGTGTACGAAGGACCGTGACGATGACGCAACGACCTGTGACGCTCGGGACCGTGTTGACCGTGCTGGCGTTGACGCTGCCGCTGGCTGGCGTCGGCTGCGGTGGCGAGCCGTGGTACGTGGACGAGGACGGGGACGGCTTCGGGACGACGTTGGGTGAGGGGCGGCGGCCGGAGGGCGCGGCTGTCGTCGACGGTGACTGCGACGACACGAACGCGACGGTGCACCCCGAGGCGGACGAGCTGTGCGACGGGTTGGACACGGACTGTGACGGTGTGGTCCCGGTCGAGGAGGGAGACGAGGACGACGACGGGTTCCTCGTGTGCGCGGTGGGCGGCGCCGTGTCCGGCGGGTTGATGGGGGGTGACTGCGACGACGCGGATCCGTCGGTCCACCCATCGGCGGACGAGGGCTGCGACGGAATCGACACGGACTGCGACGGGGTCCCCTCGGGTGCGGAGACGGACGACGACGGCGACGGGTACGTGGAGTGTGCGCCGTCTGGGTGGAGGGGAGCCTCGGACGTGAAGGGTGGCGACTGCGACGACGCGCACGCGACGGCGTACCCGGGGAGCCTCGAGGTGTGCGACGGGGTGGACACGGACTGCGACGGTACGGTTCCCGACGCGGAGAAGGACGACGACGGGGATGGCGGTGTCGAGTGCACCGTGGTCGGCGAGTGGCTGGGCGCGCCGGGCGTGGTGGGCGGCGACTGCGACGACGCGGACGCCGGCGTGGCGGCGCACCTGGCGGAGGTGTGTGACGGTCGGGACAACGACTGCGACGGTCAGCCGAGCGCCGACGAGCTGGATCCCGACCGGGACGGGGTGGTCGGATGTGAGTGGGTGCAGCCGTGGCTGGGCGCGCCCGGGATCACGGGCGGCGGGGACTGCGATCAGGAGCACACGGCGGTGCATCCCGGTGCGGACGAGCTGCGGGACGGAGCGGACACGAACTGCGACGGGGTGCTGCTGGCGGAGGAAGTGGACGACGACGGCGACGGATACGTCGAGATGCCGGTGGTGGAGCCGTTCTGGATCGGGATGGACGGGATGGGCGGCGGGGACTGCGACGACACGCGGCCCGAGATCCACCCGGACCAGGCGGAGCTGTGCAACGGGATCGACGACGACTGTGACGGGGAGCCGTCGAGGGCGGAGCTGGACCGGGACGGGGACGGGGTGATCGGGTGCATGCCGAGCCAGTGGCAGGGCGGGGGTGCCGTGCCGGACGGTGGGGACTGCAACGACTTCGACGGGAGCGTGCGTCCTGGGGCCTCGGAGGTCTGCGACTGGGCGGACAACGACTGTGACGGGCTGGTGGACGACGATGATCCGTCGGTGGCGGCCGCTTCGTTCCGGACGTTCTATCGGGACGACGATCAGGACGGGTTCGGAGTGGACACGGACACGACGGAGGGCTGCGCGCTTCCGGACGGGTACGCGCCTGCGGCCGGGGACTGTGACGACGTGGACCGTCACGTCCACCCGTTCGCGCGCGAGGGCTGCGACGGGATCGACAACGACTGCAACGAGCTGGTGGACGACGACGATCCTGATCTGGACCTGGCGCTGGCGTTGACGTGGTGGCCCGACGACGACCAGGACGGGTACGGTGACGGGACGCAGCAGGCGCTGGTGATGTGCGCGCCGCCGGACGCGTTCTGGTCGGAGGACGGCCGGGACTGCGACGACGGCGATCCGAACACGCACTGGGACGCGCCGGAGCTGTGCAACGGGCTGGACGACGACTGTGACGGGCACCCGGACGTGCCGTCGATCGGCGGAGCGACGAGCGAGCTGGGTTGCGACATGTGCACGACGGCGTTCGACTATCGGCGGTCGAACATCCACATCGAGACGTACGATCCGTGCGACCTGGACCCGCTGGCGCAGGATCTGTGCGGGAACCGGGTGCACGACGTTCGGTGGCGTGAGGACGCGACGGTGCTTCGGCCGGAGCTGTTCGTGTTCCTTCCGCCATCCGCGGGGACGTTCAACAACAACCTGATGTCGTGGGTGGCGCACGCGGGGTACCGGGCGATCACGTTCGGTCAGGCGAACGACGTGCACCTGTCGGACGTGTGCAGCAGCAGCCAGGAGTGCACGATCGCGTTCCACGAGGAGGCGTTCTACGGCAACGACGTGTCTCCGTACGTGGACATCGGGCCGCACGACAGCCTCGACACCCGGCTCAGCGTGTTGTTGCACCACCTGAACGACACGTACCCATCGGGCGGATGGGACCAGTACATCGACCCGAACGACGACGGTCCGATGTGGCAGAACATCATCCTGTCGGGCTGGTCCAAGTCGACGACGTACCTGGTGTACGCGGCGGAGATGGAGCAGGTGGGAGGACTGCTGTTCTTCTCGAACCCGAACAACGACCTGTCGGACCTGGTGCTCACGACGCCGGCGTGCCGGCGCAACGCGATCTACCACGAGGACGAGTACCCGCTGTTCGACTTCCCCGATCAGCAGTCGTTCGAGATCGGGTTCCGGAGCATGGGGATGACGGGTCCGACCATCGACATGGACACGGAGCGCTGGCCGTTCCCGGATGGGAGCCAGATCTTCACGACGGGCACGTACAAGATCGACCGCCCGGACTGCACGGCGCACAAGGCGGTGGCGTTCGACAACTGCATGGACACGACGAAGCTGATTCGCCCGTACGTGGACATCTTCTGTCGGATCGGCGACGTCGACCCATCCTCCTGTCCCTGATCCACCCATCTCGCCGCTGACCGGCGGGCCCACCGACGATGGCGGGACGCATGCTCTTGCTCGTGTTGCTGGCCTGCCGCGCAGCGAACCCGCCCGACATCCTCGACGTGGACGTCGTCACGGATGCCGGGACGCCGGGCGTGGCGACCGTGTCGTTCACGACCTCCGACGACGCGGTGGCGACGGTCACCGTGGATGGACGGAGTACACCCCCGGACGACGGGGGCACCGACCACGTCGTGGAGGTTCGGGGCCTGGTGCTCGGTCGGTCCACGACGCTCGAGCTGTCGGCCGTGGGAGAGCACGGCACGGGGACGTTCGAGCAGCCGTTGGATGTGGGCAGCGCACGGGCGGATCTGCCGACCATCGAGCGTACGGTGTGGGACCAGGCGCGCAGCTGCGGCGACGGATACCTGCTCACCTCGCTGCTCACGCTCGGCGGCTCCTCGTTCGTCGTGGTCCTGGATCGCGAGGGTCGACCGGTGTGGGCGCGACCTGGCGACCAGGGCGAGTGGCTCTCGCGCGCGCGACCATCCGCCGACGGCTCGGGCCTGGTCTGGCTGCACAACGATCCGGGCCGCAGTGACGACCTCGGCCGCATCACCCGCGTGGCGTGGAGCGGCGAGGTGTTGTCGGAGACCCGGGCCTGGCAGGCACACCACGACTTCGTGGAACGCCCGGAGGGTGGGTTCGCCTTCCTGTCGTACATCCTCGCGCCGGGGACCGACGTGGACGGGGTGACGCGCGATGTCGCCACGGACGCGATCCTCGAGGTCGACGAGGGTGGCGCGGAGGGGGACGAACGCCAGGTGTTCTCGATGCTCGAGGACTACACCGGCGGACTGTTCGATCCGGGCGTGACGACCGCGGAGGCTGGCTTCGTACCCGGCTACTGGGAGTTCAGCCACGGCAACTCACTCATGATCGACCCGGACGGTGGCACCTACCATGTGATGTTCCGTTGGCTGGACGCATTGATCGAGGTCGATCGGAACAGCGGGTCGCAGGTCTGGCAGCTCGGTGGTGAGCGGAGCGACTTCACGGGCCCCGCGGGCGAGGACTTCTCCCACGCCCACATGTCCGAGTGGTGGGACGGGGGCTTCGTGGTGTTCGACAATGCGGACGAGACCGGTGGGATCAGCGGGGCCGCGGAGTACGCCGTGGACGACGAGGCGCGGACCTGGGATCGCATTTGGGACGTGCGGGATCCCGAGGGTCACCTGGAGCTGCTTCTGGGAGACGTGATCCGCGTTCCCGGATGCGAGAACCGGATGGTGGCCTGGTCCACGTCGTCGCGGGTGGAGGAGGTCACGCCCGAAGGCGAGGTGGTGTGGTCGCTGTCGGCACCACCGGGGTGGATCGTGAGTCGGATCTCGTGGTTGCCGAGCCTCTATCCCTGACCGACACGGGATCCGTCCGGTTCGCAGGACGCGGGACGGCGGCGCGCGGGATCGCGGTCATGAGACACACTGTTCCACGACGGCCATCAGCCGTCCATCGGGCGACCTCGGACCGGATCATGGTATGGTGCCGTACGCGGCCAGTTCGGTCGGCGCAGCATCGGAGTGAACATGGCCTTCCTCTCTCTCGCCCTCCAGCTGGCAGCTCCAGCGGCCTTCGCCCAGCCCGTGATGCAGCCTCCGACTGTCCTCAAGGGCCGGATTGTGCGGCTCCAGGTGACGAACGCGACACCGAATCGCCTCGTCTACTTCACGGTCTCGACGGACGGGGCGGGCGCTGGCCCCTGCATCGGTGCCACTGGCGTGTGCGCGGACATCCTGAACCCGCTGATCATCGGTACGGCCTATTCCGACAGCAACGGTGAGGCGTGGCTCAACGTCGGTGTCTCCCCGACCATCCCCGCGGGGACGCAGACCTGGTTTCAGGCGTTTCCTCGCAGCAATCCGGTGATTTCCGAGACCAACGTCGTGACCGCCACGGTGACGCAGCCGGCCTACGTCCGCTGCTACGACCCGGGTGTCGACGCCCCGGTGGTCCGCGTGCCGCCGGTGACCCAGACCACGTTCGAGGGGTACCCCCTCTACTACTACATGCCGCCCAACCCGCGCGGCGTGATCTTCTACTTCCACGGTGGAGACGAGGGTCCGAGCGAGGCGCTGAAGAACGAGCAGATCGCGCTCCTGTGGAACCAGATGGGCGCGAACGAGAACTTCGGCATCGTGGCCACGGAGCGCACGAGTCAGGCGCCGGGCACCTCCTGGGATTGGCAGTCGTCGCCGAACCAGAACGCGGACACCCAGCGCCTGAACCGCCTCCGGAACTGGCTCATCACGAACACGCCCATGACCAACACGACGACGACCGTGATGACCGGCTTCTCCGACGGTGCCGGGTTCGCCACGACCTTCACCAACTGGGCCCGCACCAACTACGGGTGGCCGGTGGCCGCTGCGGCCGCACACAACGGTGCCTTCGGCGACACCCCCTCCGTTCCCACGATCTGGCACATCGCCGAGAACGACGATCCCAACGCGGTGCAGAGCATCAGCCAGCTCGAGAGCGCGATGACCCAGGCCGGGCGCACGTACACCCGCCTGGACACTCCCGAACGGACGCTGACGGCGAACATGTTCCTTCGGGAGCCGAGCTGGTCGCTGGCCGATGGCCAGGCCGTGATCGCTGATCTCCAGTCGTTCGGGATCATCAATGCGCAGGGGGTCCGTGTGATTCCCGACAACCAGATCGAGTCCCAGCTGGACTCCTGGGTCGCGAACAGCAGCCTCACGCAGGCTACGCTCGCAGCAGCGCGGATCCGCACCGTCTGGGCCACGCATCGCTACAGCGCGTACGACGCGGCCACCGAGTGCGACTTCATCCGAGACCTGGTCCCGTAGCGAAGCCGTTCTACTGGTCTCGACGACCAGCCCTCGCCCTGGCGATCCGGGCGGGGGCGGATCCGCTCGATCCGAACACCCATTCGA
>JACKER010000026.1 GCA_020632925.1 Alphaproteobacteria bacterium
GTTGAGCCCCGACAGACGAAGGTACGTGAGGAGCTGGGCCTCGTGAATCGGCAACACCTTCTCGACCGCCTTCAGCTCGACGATCACCTTGCCGCCGACGAGGACATCGATTCGGTAGCCGCAGTCGATGACCACACCGCGGTAGTTGACCGGAAGGAACTTCTGGGCCTCGACACTGACACCGCGCTGCACGAGCTCGTGCACGAGACACGCTTCATAGGTCGACTCGAGCAGCCCGGGGCCCAGTTCGCGATGAACGGCGATGGCTGCACCGATGATGATCTCGGTGAGATCGGTGATTCCGTCCACCCCTTCGTTCCTCCGCGTTCTCCGCGCTCTCCGCGGTGGCTCACCGTCAGTGATCGCACTCGATGCCGGCGAACCCAACGATCAGCGCCAGCTCCTCGTCGTCGGGCGTCTCGTAGAGCTCCTGGCAGAGCACGCGCTTCACGTCCTCCGAGTGGTCCGGCTCCTCGCAGCCCTCGACCTGGTTCGCGCGGGTCAGCGGTCCGAGCTCGCGCATGATCCGGCGGCGCTGGCCGAGCTCGGCGGTCGTGACCCTGGCGAGCAGGTCCTCGACGCGCTCGGTGTTGGCGACGGCCTGCTCGCAGCCCTCGCCCTCGGTCGCCGGGAGCACGAGCACCATCTCGGGCACGGCCGTGTCGATCTGGGTCGGCGGCTCCTTCACCGCGTTCTGCAGCCCCTCCACCGGGTCCTCCGGGGGTTGGGGCCGGACCAGCGGCCGCCCGCCGGGCACAGGCACGGGGCGTGAGCTCGGCGCCGCGGCGACCACGGGCCCGCCGCCCTCCTGCACCCCGGGCCCCACGTCGCCTGCGCCCCAGAGCGCGATGGCAGCGAGCAGCACGGCCGCGAGCAGCCCGAGCGCGATCCCGATTCGACCCCAAGGTGCGTCCGACACGCGAAGCCTCCGACAGGTCCTTCTAGCCTGGAACCACCTCGGCCGTCGCCATCCGGGTGCTACGCTGGACCGATGTGGTGGTCGTGGTCGTCGGTCGCGCTGGCACAGTGGGTCCTCGACTGGTCCGAGGACTTCGACCGCTACGACCTCGAGCCGTTCAGCGGGACCGACGGCTGGGTGTGCGACTACCCCAACGACGCCTGGTCGACGGTCGGCACGGGCGGGGTGCGCTCGCTCGACGACTTCAACACCTCGAACTGCGGCGGGCTCGTGTGGGGGACGGGCGGGTGCAACTCGGACCACCTCGTCCAGACCGGCCGGGTCTACGGCGACTTCGCCCTCGAGGTGACGATGACCACCGAGGGGGGCAACGACGACGGCGCCGGCGTGGTCTTCCGCTACCAGTCGGACAGCGAGTACTACGTGGTGATGTGGTCGCGCGACAAGCTGCCGCTGCCGACCAACGAGCCGACCGGGAACTACGACAACACCGGCCACGAGGGTCGGGTGTACAGCATCCACAACGGCGTCGGGCGCGTGATCGCGACGATGGACGACCCGACCTACGAGATCGGGCAGCCCCACGGGGTCCGCGTCACGGCGGTGGGGAACCGCTTCGACGTGTTCCTGGACGTCGACCGCGACGGGACGTACACCGGTCCCGACGAGCACCCGTTCTCCTTCGTGGACGGCGACCACCCGGACCCGGGGCACGTCGGCTTCATGGTGTGGACGAACCGCACGGCCTTCGACGACCTGCGCATCCTGGTCCCCCCGCCGCCGGAGCACACCGGGCTGCCCCCGCTGGACCACACGGGCGCGCCGACGGGTCACAGCGCGGCACCGTCGTCGCCGCAGACCGGGGACACCGGCGAGCCCGTCGACGGCACCACCTCGCCCGTCGAGGTCGCGCCCGTCCTCCGCTGGCCGCGTCCGGGAGATCCTGGTTGCGGCTGCTCCTCGACCGGGTCACGTTCGTGGATGATCCAGATCCTGGGTCTGTTGGCGATCAGACGTTCAGTACGGCGACAGCGTACGTGAACGTGCGGTCAGTCCGCGTCCGTCGTCCTGCCGGCCCCGTCGCGTCCGCGCTACCGTCTGGGGCATGACCAGAGACGAACGATTGGCCCGTATCGTGTTGGACGTGGCTCGACGGGGCAGCATCGCCACCCGAGAGGCCGCCGACCTGTGTGACGTCGAAATGAGGGTCGTCCGCGACGACCTGGCGCACCTCGCCAGACGGCGCACCTTGCAGGTCGTCGGGAAGGGCATCCACCGACGGTACACGTTGCACAAGCAGCTGTCAGAGGAGGCGCTGCCCCCCTACGACCGCATGTCGCTGCTCGTGGGGCGCGAGGTGACGCGCTTCCTGCGCGAGACCCCCGCCTTCGCCGCGTCGGATGCTCCCTCCGAGCTGCTGCACCAGCGGGTCCGCTACGTGTCCGAGCCGGCCCGGAGCTATGCCGGACAGACCGCGCTCGTGGACCGCCTGCTCACGGCGCTGGTCGGCACGAAGGCCATCCGCTTCACCTACGACGGACCGAGCGGGCCCAAGCCCTGGCCGTCCGCCTGGCCCTTGCTCCTGATGGTGTACCGGCGGGCGTTGTTCCTGGTCGTCCGCGCCGGCCGCCGCGACTACACCCTCTCCGTCGACCGCATGGGTGACCTCGAGGTGCTGGGCCGGTTCGAGTGGCCGACCGACTGGGATCCGGACGCGTGGCTCGACGGGCGCTTCGGCATCGTCGCCACCGCCGACGCGCCACCGGAGCCGATCGAGCTCGAGTTCACCGCGGAGGTGGCCCACCTCGTGAGGGCGCGTCGATGGCACCCGAGCCAGGAGCTGACCACGCTGCGCGACGGGCGGGTGCGGCTGACGATGATGGCGCGCGGCATGGAGCTCGTGCGCTTCGTGATGGAGTGGGGGGACACCTGCAAGGTGATCGGCCCCGCCAGCCTGCGGGAGGAGGTGATCGGCGAGCACCGGCGCGCCCTGGCCGCTTATGGGGAGGAGCCGTGATCTGGCCACCCGAGGTGGAGCGCGAGGTCGCCGCGATGGCGCCGCACGACCGACCCATCCTGCTCACCGGACCGCCGGGCTGCGGCAAGACCACCCTCGCCCGGGAGGTCCACCGACGCAGCGGGCGGAGGGGTGCGTTCGCGCCGTTGGACTGTGGGACCGTGGGGCGCGAGCTGTTCGCCTCCACCCTGTTCGGCACGCGCAAGGGCTCGTTCACGGGCGCCGAGAACCTGCACGGCGTGGCCGCGACCGCGGTGGGCGGCACGCTCTTCCTCGACGAGATCGGCGAGCTCGACCACGTCCAGCAGGCGGCGCTCAACGTGTTCCTGGAGGAGCGCGCCTGGCGACCGGTCGGCGGCGGCGAGCCGAGGACCGCCGACATCCGGGTGGTGGTGGCCACGTGGCGCCCGCTCGAGGTGCTCCGTCCGGACCTGCGCGACCGCCTGGAGGCCTTCCGGATCGGGCTGCCGCCGGCGTCGCCCCAGCGCGTGGGCGAGGCGCTCTTCGACTGGGCCCGCGAGTTCGCGGATCGGCGCCGCGAGCGGTTGGTGCCCGTGTCGTCGTCGGCGCGGGAGCGGCTCGAGCGGGCGGTGCAGGGCGGGCTCTCGATGCGTTGCGCGCGGTCTTGGCTGGAGAAGGCGATCATGCGGGTCTGGGTGGACGGGTCGGCGGCGGTCGAGCCCGAGCACCTGTGGGACCTGTCGGTCGAGGCCTCCGACGGCTGGGACGCTCCGGCGTTGCGGCGCTTGCTCGACGAGTGTGGCGGCAACGTCTCCGCCCTCGCGCGCCGGCTGGGCGTGACCAGGAGTAAGCTCCTGCGCCGCCTGGTGAGGGTCGGGCTTCGGTAGGGGGACAGGCTTGCAGGACGACTGGTACGACGCCACGGACTGGCGCTCGTTCGTCGAGAGGGTGCTCGAGGGCCGGGAGCTGACGCAGCGCGAGCTCGCGAAGCGCCTCGACCTCTCCGAGGGCCAGGTGTCCATGATGTTGTCGGGCCGTCGCCCGATGGACCCGGCGCGCGTCGACGGGTTCGCCGAGGTGCTCGGGCTCGACGCCGAGGCCCGCGTCTGGTTCGAGGCGCTGGTCGACCTCGAGTCCCGCTCCCAGCGCTCGCGCAGGGCCGCGCTCGCGACCGTCACGAGCCGGCTGCAGCAGCGCGCGTCGCCCGATCCGGCGGCCGACGTGCACGACGCCATCGCGAACTGGCCGTTCGAGGTGCTGACCGAGCTCGTGTCCTGCGAGGGTTTCCGACCCGATCCGCGGTGGATCGCGCAGACGATCACGCCGCCGATCTCGGAGGACGAGGCCCGCCGGACGCTGCAGCTCGCGATGCGGCTGGGCCGGGTGGCGGTGGACGACCGGGGCCGCTGGACGATCACGGACGTGCGGACGGACTCGGTGCTCCCCAAGGCCCGCGCGGCCGCCTCGGCGCTCCAGCGAAAGGGCTTCGCGGAGCTCGCGGCGATCGCGATGTTCCGGCCGGCCAACGAGCGGCACGACGGCTCGGTGACGATGGCGGTCAGCGAGGAGCGCGCCGACCGCATCCTCGCCCGCCTGCGGGAGCTCGAGCAGGAGCTCGTGCAGCTCGCGATCGACGACCCGGGCCCGCGCAACCGCGTGCTCCACCTCGGGATCCAGCTGTTCCCGGTCTCGGAGTACACCGACACCGACGCGGATCCCGAGGGAGAGGGCTGATCCGATCAGTCGATGTCGACCAGCAGCCACGGCCCGTATCCGCTCATCGAGCCCGACGTGACCGTGTACGAGGACAGGTAGACGGGATCGATCGGCGCGTCGAGCGGGACGACGGTGGTCTCCCCGTCCATCTCGAGGGTGAAGCCCGACCCGGTGATGGACATGACCGAGCTCCAGGAGAAGGTGATCTGGCAGTGGTCGCCGGACGGGATGGTGACGGTCCCGCCGGCGACGGGATCGAACGTCGCGCCGACGGACACGTCGGTGTAGCCCCCACCGCAGTGGAAGATGCGCAGGCCCTCGAGCACGACCGACCCGGAGACGTAGTCGGCTGCCGGACGATCGACGCGGAACCCGAGGACGGGGGTGCCGTCGTAGGTGACGGCGTGGGCGGGGGACAGGGCGGACAGCAGAAGCAGCATGGATGACCTCCGCCGCCCTGGAAGAGCAGAGGAGGTGCCAGCGAGAGCCCTGGTTCGACCGTTCCATCGTCCGGGTACGGCCGGACACCGGGCGGACAGCCGGACACTTCACGGACGGTGAAGCCGGCGGTTGGCGCGCTGCTGGGCGTGGCGGGTACTTCGTTGGGGATGAGCGAGCCGATCCCCGCGCGCATGCTGAACGAGATCGTGTACTGCCCGAGGCTGTTCGCGCTCGAGCACCTCAACGGCGAGTGGGCCGACTCGGCGGATACGGTGCGTGGGCGGACCGTCCATCGGCGCGTGGACCAGCCGAGCCTCGTGGTGCTGCCCGATCCGGACGACGACGGTGGCGAGGACGCGCCGGACGTCGTGCGGAGCGTGGAGCTGTCGGACGAGGGGCTCGGCATCCGCGCGAAGCTGGACCTGGTGGAGCTCGACGGGGGCGAGCTGGTGCCCGTGGACTACAAGCAGGGGAGGGTGCCGAACGCGCCCGAGGGTGCGCACCTCCCGGAGCGGGTGCAGGTCTGCGCGCAGGTGTTGCTCCTCCGGGCGCACGGGTACGCGGTGCCGAAGGGCGTGCTGTACTTCGCCGGGAGCCGTCGCCGGGTCGACGTGTGGCCGACCGACGAGCTCGTGGCGCGCACGCTCGCCGCGGTGGACGAGGCCAGGGCGCTGCGCGAGGCCATGGAGCTCCCGCCGCCGCTGGTGGACGACCCGCGGTGTCGGGGCTGTTCCCTCGTGGGCATCTGCCTGCCGGACGAGCACAACCTGCTGGCCCATCGGTCCCCGGGCGTCCGTCCGCTGGTACCGGCGCGGGAGGAGGGGCTACCGCTCTACGTCGAGGCGAGGGGCGCGAAGCTGGCGCTCCAGGGCGGCGAGATCGTCGTGAAGGCCGAGGGGAGGGTGGTGGACCGGGCGCGCATCGTCGACACCTCGCGGGTGGTGGTGAGCGGCGCGGTGTCGATGACGAGCCCGTTGCTCGCGGCGTTGGCCGAGCGGGACGTCCCGGTCGCGCTGCACGGGTTCGCCGATCGGCTCGTGGGCTGGTTCGTGCCGTCCTCGGGCCGCAACGTGATCGCGCGGATCGCGCAGCACCGGGTGGCGGCCGATCTCGAGCGGGCGCTGCCGATCGCGCGGCGCATGGTCCACGGCAAGATCGCCAACCAGCGGACGCTGCTGCGACGCAACGGGGCCGAGGTCCCGGAGCGCACCCTGGGCGTGTTGGCGGAGCAGGCCGAGCGGGCGCTCGAGGCGGCGGATCTGGACGGGTTGCGCGGCATCGAGGGGTTCGCTGCGCGGGTCTACTTCGAGCACTTCGGGTTGATGCTGAAGGACCGCGCCGCGGCGGCGGGCTTCGACCTCGACGGCCGGAACCGGCGGCCACCTCGGGACCCGGTGAACGCACTGCTGTCGCTCGGGTACGCGTTCCTCGCCCGCGAGGCGACGAACGTGCTGGTGACGGTGGGGTTGGACGCGTGGGTGGGGTTCCTTCACCAGCCGCGACCGGGTCGGCCCGCGCTCGCGCTCGACCTGATGGAGGAGTTCCGGCCGATCGTGGCGGACTCCGTCGTGCTCCAGGTGTTGAACACGGGTGCGGTGGGGCCGGGCGACTTCGACGTGCAGCGGGTCGGCACGCGCCTGCGGGACGGTGGGCGCCGGTCGTTCATCCGGGCCTTCGAGCGGCGGCTGGCGGAGGAGGCCACGCACCCGGTGTTCGGGACGAAGCTCTCCTACCGGCGCATCCTCGAGGTCCAGGCGCGGCTGATCGCGAAGGCGGCGACGGGCGAGATCGACGGGTACGCGCCGTTCAAGGTGCGCTGATGGCGGTGCTGGTCCGGCGTCTGTACGTCGTCTGCTACGACATCTGCGGGGACGGCGCCGACAAGCGGGTTCGCAAGGTGTACCGCTGCATGCGCGGGTTCGGGGAGCACGTGCAGTTCTCGGTGTTCCGCTGTGTGCTCACGGACCGCCAGCTGGCGGAGCTGGAGCAGCAGATCGACGCGCTGATCGCCCACGACCGCGACCAGGTGCTGGTGATACCTTTGGGGGACGCCGACCATCCCGGCGCCTGGTCGGGCTGGACGCTCGGCGTCCCGATCGGCGCGCCCGAGCGCGTGGTCCGGATCATCGGATGATCGTTGACAGCGCTGGCGAGCGGTCCGGTGGTGGCTCCGACCCCGGGACCCGCTCGCGACATCGACGTCCACGACGTCATCGGAGCCCCACCCTTTTTCGGAGGCTGTCGTGGTAGCGTCTGAGGGTGCTCGGATCTGGCCCCGCTCGCAGGTGGCTCGAATGAGGGAGGTTGGAGCGTACGAAATCTGCGAGCACTTTCTTCCTGGGTTCTCGCCCAGGCCCCGTTGAAGCGCCACCTGCAGCTCGTCCGCGTTGTTGCGGCCGAACGCTTTCTTCCTGGGTTCTCGCCCAGGCCCCGTTGAAGCTGCCGGCGCTCGCGGGTGCAGACGATGCCCCGCACTTTCTTCCTGGGTTCTCGCCCAGGCCCCGTTGAAGCCTGGATCCGGGTTCTCGCCCAGGCCCCGTTGAAGCCGCTGTTCTTTCTTCCGTCGCTGCCCCACCACGTCACGGTCTCGAGGCGCTTTCTTCCTGGGTTCTCGCCCAGGCCCCGTTGAAGTGGGCTTCCTGGAGCACCCGGGCGATGGATCTGGCCTTTCTTCCTGGGTTCTCGCCCAGGCCGTTGAAAGCCTGGATCCGCTGCAGCGCCTCGACGAAGGTGCGCTGCTTTCTTCCTGGGTTCTCGCCCAGGCCCCGTTGAAGCGGCACCGACGGCGTGTGGTGGTCCTTCAGTTCGGCGTCTTTCTTCCTGGGTTCTCGCCCAGGCCCCGTTGAAGCCTGCGCGACCAGTCCGTCCACATGCGCGTGCTGACCTTTCTTCCTGGGTTCTCGCCCAGGCCCCGTTGAAGCGGCCGTCCCGTCGTCCGGTCGCTCGTCGCCTGGACTTTCTTCCTGGGTTCTCGCCCAGGCCCCGTTGAAGCCGGAAGAACGAGTTCGACCGAAGCACGGCCTGGGACTTTCTTCCTGGGTTCTCGCCCAGGCCCCGTTGAAGCCTTGCGGCGCAACTCCTCGGGCTGCGCCCGCAGCACTTTCTTCCTGGGTTCTCGCCCAGGCCCCGTTGAAGCACGGCCTGGGGTCCCCCGAGCTGCGCCACCGTCCTGCCGCTTTCTTCCTGGGTTCTCGCCCAGGCCCCGTTGAAGCCTGAAGCTGCCGCCGGCGACGGCCATGAAGTCGACCGCTTTCTTCCTGGGTTCTCGCCCAGGCCCCGTTGAAGCTCCACGATCGCGTCGGCCGCGGAGGTCGACCCGTCTTTCTTCCTGGGTTCTCGCCCAGGCCCCGTTGAAGCGTCGACCCCCAGGCGAGCCCCTGCCGGACCTTCCTCACTTTCTTCCTGGGTTCTCGCCCAGGCCCCGTTGAAGCTCTCGATCTCGTCGTCCTCCGAGGTCTGCAGCTCGGCTTTCTTCCTGGGTTCTCGCCCAGGCCCCGTTGAAGCGACGTCCTGGTCCACGACGGCGACAGCGGCAGCGACCGCCCTTTCTTCCTGGGTTCTCGCCCAGGCCCCGTTGAAGCAAGCGCATGCTCTGGTGGCGGCCGAGGGGGCTGCCTTTCTTCCTGGGTTCTCGCCCAGGCCCCGTTGAAGCCCGTCGAAGTCGGGCTCACCGGCGGCGCGCGCCTCGCGGCTTTCTTCCTGGGTTCTCGCCCAGGCCCCGTTGAAGCTTCACGAGCGGCGCCGTCGCGTCGCTGAAGGCCCCGCTTTCTTCCTGGGTTCTCGCCCAGGCCCCGTTGAAGCCCCGCGACCTGGGGGACAGGCGACAATCCCCACCGCTCTTTCTTCCTGGGTTCTCGCCCAGGCCCCGTTGAAGCAGCAGGGTATCGCACACGGACTGGACCTCGACCCAGGCTTTCTTCCTGGGTTCTCGCCCAGGCCCCGTTGAAGCCAGTACCAGGGCAGCTCCACGGGCGGCGCCCGGCGCTTTCTTCCTGGGTTCTCGCCCAGGCCCCGTTGAAGCTACCAGCCGTCGACCTCGGCCAGGACATCGACCTCGCTTTCTTCCTGGGTTCTCGCCCAGGCCCCGTTGAAGCGACAGACGGGGTTCGCGGCCTCGACGTTGGTGGTCCGCTTTCTTCCTGGGTTCTCGCCCAGGCCCCGTTGAAGCACCTTCCCGCGACGGCCGCGGGCCGGGTCCCGACCGCTTTCTTCCTGGGTTCTCGCCCAGGCCCCGTTGAAGCGGGAGCACCGCGGTCAACGCGGTGATCGGCGACCGGGCTTTCTTCCTGGGTTCTCGCCCAGGCCCCGTTGAAGCGCTGGCTCGTCGGGCGCCTTCCGCGTGGCGTTCAATGCTTTCTTCCTGGGTTCTCGCCCAGGCCCCGTTGAAGCTCGTAGATGACCTGGACGACGATGTTGTCGATCATCCTTTCTTCCTGGGTTCTCGCCCAGGCCCCGTTGAAGCGTCGTTGCCCGAGTCGAGGACCACGCGGGCGTCCTTCTTTCTTCCTGGGTTCTCGCCCAGGCCCCGTTGAAGCCCGCGGCGTGCGCCTTCTGCGCATCGGCATGGACCCTTTCTTCCTGGGTTCTCGCCCAGGCCCCGTTGAAGCGCCTCGCCCTCGGCCGAGGGGAGGAGGATGCGGTCGCACTTTCTTCCTGGGTTCTCGCCCAGGCCCCGTTGAAGCTACGCGACGATGAACCCGCCGCCGGGCAGGCCGTAGACTTTCTTCCTGGGTTCTCGCCCAGGCCCCGTTGAAGCACCACCCAGGCAGGCGGACGCTCCCGCCACCAGGGCAGGCTTTCTTCCTGGGTTCTCGCCCAGGCCCCGTTGAAGCGACACCGTCCGCCTGGTGGCTGGCACGGGGTGCCAGGCCTTTCTTCCTGGGTTCTCGCCCAGGCCCCGTTGAAGCACGAGCAGGAGGCGTTCCGCCGTCGGACGGAGGCGACTTTCTTCCTGGGTTCTCGCCCAGGCCCCGTTGAAGCGGTCCGAGCCCGGACCTGTACTGGACCACCGACGATGCTTTCTTCCTGGGTTCTCGCCCAGGCCCCGTTGAAGCTGCTGGGGGTCGCCAGAGACGGACCGCGCGATCCACCTTTCTTCCTGGGTTCTCGCCCAGGCCCCGTTGAAGCCGCTACGAGCTGGTGACGCCGTACTTCCCGTCCGAGCTTTCTTCCTGGGTTCTCGCCCAGGCCCCGTTGAAGCACCACGCTCTGCCCGGACATCACGCGGTCGTCGCCGACTTTCTTCCTGGGTTCTCGCCCAGGCCCCGTTGAAGCTAGACCATCGGAGGGCGATGGACGCCCGCCGAGTACACTTTCTTCCTGGGTTCTCGCCCAGGCCCCGTTGAAGCGCGAAGGGGTTCCCCACGGTCGACAAGCCCGTCGGGACCATCACCTGCCCTTTCTTCCTGGGTTCTCGCCCAGGCCCCGTTGAAGCACGGACGTGTCATCGCAGCGGACCCCGCCGAGCAGGCCCTTTCTTCCTGGGTTCTCGCCCAGGCCCCGTTGAAGCCCCGGAGGCGGCTGCTGCTGCCCGGGTGGGGCCTGACCTTTCTTCCTGGGTTCTCGCCCAGGCCCCGTTGAAGCGGCAGCACCTCGATCGAGCGGTTCGCGCTGTACTGTCCTTTCTTCCTGGGTTCTCGCCCAGGCCCCGTTGAAGCAGCGCCTCGAGGCCGCGCTCGCCGCCCGCCGCGTCCACTTTCTTCCTGGGTTCTCGCCCAGGCCCCGTTGAAGCTACGACTTTCCTGGGGTGCCGTGATGGCTCATCTGCTTTCTTCCTGGGTTCTCGCCCAGGCCCCGTTGAAGCTCGCCCGCCAGGCGGAGCTCGCGGGCGAACCGGAGCGCTTTCTTCCTGGGTTCTCGCCCAGGCCCCGTTGAAGCTGAAGCATTCGACCGAGACGTAAAGACGGTCGACTTTCTTCCTGGGTTCTCGCCCAGGCCCCGTTGAAGCGGGACGGCGTCGTGCAGCAGTTCGTCTCGGGCCGGCTCTTTCTTCCTGGGTTCTCGCCCAGGCCCCGTTGAAGCCAGATCGCCCAGGCCGGGATCGAGAGCATCCGCGCTGCTTTCTTCCTGGGTTCTCGCCCAGGCCCCGTTGAAGCTTCTGACCATCACGTCCTCCCACCAACAAGGTGCCCCCCTTTCTTCCTGGGTTCTCGCCCAGGCCCCGTTGAAGCGAGCACGTCACGGCCCGGCTCGGACGGAAGCACGCGGAGCTTTCTTCCTGGGTTCTCGCCCAGGCCCCGTTGAAGCGTGGCGCGTGCTCGGCGAGGCGGACTCGATGCGCGCGCTTTCTTCCTGGGTTCTCGCCCAGGCCCCGTTGAAGCTCCTCGGCGTCGTCTAGAAGCACCGCCATGCGGTCCGCCTTTCTTCCTGGGTTCTCGCCCAGGCCCCGTTGAAGCATAGGACCTGGTCCTGCATCCCGGTTCAGCGGCACTCTTTCTTCCTGGGTTCTCGCCCAGGCCCCGTTGAAGCGTCAGCCGGTCCTGGGCGTCGACGCTCGCGGTCGCGACCTTTCTTCCTGGGTTCTCGCCCAGGCCCCGTTGAAGCGGGAATGTTTTGCTCGGCGTCGTCATCGGGACGGGGCGACTTTCTTCCTGGGTTCTCGCCCAGGCCCCGTTGAAGCCGGGGGCGGGTTCGCTGCCCACCCTCCGGGCCTCCCTCCTTTCTTCCTGGGTTCTCGCCCAGGCCCCGTTGAAGCAGCTGCTCACACGCCCAGGCCACGTCGCCGGCGCCGACTTTCTTCCTGGGTTCTCGCCCAGGCCCCGTTGAAGCCTGCAGCCCTACGTCCACAAGTCGAGTCGGTGGCTCTTTCTTCCTGGGTTCTCGCCCAGGCCCCGTTGAAGCCAGGACAGCGTCCGCGGCGAGGGCGGCGTGGTCCACTTTCTTCCTGGGTTCTCGCCCAGGCCCCGTTGAAGCCTCTCGGCGACCTTGGCGCGAGTGATCTGCACCGTCTTTCTTCCTGGGTTCTCGCCCAGGCCCCGTTGAAGCTGGAGCTCCGAGAGGAACGAGGACAGGCCCTCGGCTTTCTTCCTGGGTTCTCGCCCAGGCCCCGTTGAAGCACGTACGTCTGGACCAGGATGGAGCCGGCGGTCGACTTTCTTCCTGGGTTCTCGCCCAGGCCCCGTTGAAGCATCCCAACCCTCCTCGTTTAGGGGACGCAGCGGTGATGCTTTCTTCCTGGGTTCTCGCCCAGGCCCCGTTGAAGCCACAGACACCGTCCGAGCCTTTCCATTTACAGTGACCTTTCTTCCTGGGTTCTCGCCCAGGCCCCGTTGAAGCCTCTCTCCGAGGGGTACCGTCTGCGGTCCGTTCGGCTTTCTTCCTGGGTTCTCGCCCAGGCCCCGTTGAAGCTGGGTGTACTCGGTGCTCCTGTCGACGGGCGCCGGTGTCGCGTCTTTCTTCCTGGGTTCTCGCCCAGGCCCCGTTGAAGCCTGCTCCTGTTCGTTCACCCCGGGGGTCTTCCCCCATTCTTTCTTCCTGGGTTCTCGCCCAGGCCCCGTTGAAGCTCCCGAGGTCCTGTACCCTCCGGTCGACGACAAGGCCGTGCTTTCTTCCTGGGTTCTCGCCCAGGCCCCGTTGAAGCTCGATCGGGTCCAGCCAGGGCAGCACCCGGCCGCTGACGGGCTTTCTTCCTGGGTTCTCGCCCAGGCCCCGTTGAAGCGCCTGTCCCGGGGGAACGTGGAACACGTCGATCCCTTTCTTCCTGGGTTCTCGCCCAGGCCCCGTTGAAGCACGACCAAGCCCGGGATGACCTCGGCGACGTTGAGGCTTTCTTCCTGGGTTCTCGCCCAGGCCCCGTTGAAGCCCGGAGGATCCTGCGTGGCATCGCGCCGAGCTACGGCTTTCTTCCTGGGTTCTCGCCCAGGCCCCGTTGAAGCGTCGGGACGACGGAGATCGACCCGGGCTGGACGGTCACTTTCTTCCTGGGTTCTCGCCCAGGCCCCGTTGAAGCCAGCTGCGGAACTACCGCGCGAACCCGGTGATCCTCCTTTCTTCCTGGGTTCTCGCCCAGGCCCCGTTGAAGCCGGCGGTTCAGCCGCACCGCGCACTGCATGTCCGACCTTTCTTCCTGGGTTCTCGCCCAGGCCCCGTTGAAGCGAAACGGTCGGGGGTTCGCCGCTTTCCGGGTCTGATCTTTCTTCCTGGGTTCTCGCCCAGGCCCCGTTGAAGCCACTTACGCGTGCTAGGGTGGTCAGTAGCGGCTTCAGCTTTCTTCCTGGGTTCTCGCCCAGGCCCCGTTGAAGCTTCCGCAGGGTGGGAAGCTCCTCGTTGACGACGGCGCGGCTTTCTTCCTGGGTTCTCGCCCAGGCCCCGTTGAAGCGGCTGGTCGTCGACCTCGCGCGCAGGCCGGCTGGCTCTTTCTTCCTGGGTTCTCGCCCAGGCCCCGTTGAAGCATCGAGGAGCGGTGTGCCGCACTCGGCATCGGGACCCAGCTTTCTTCCTGGGTTCTCGCCCAGGCCCCGTTGAAGCTCCCGCGCGGAGCCCTCGGACAGGGCCACCTGCTCGACTTTCTTCCTGGGTTCTCGCCCAGGCCCCGTTGAAGCTGCCTTCGGGCCGCCCTGCGCTCGGACGCCGCCCGGCTTTCTTCCTGGGTTCTCGCCCAGGCCCCGTTGAAGCCGGCGCTCCAGCCACGCCGCCACTGGCCGCCACCGATCTTTCTTCCTGGGTTCTCGCCCAGGCCCCGTTGAAGCCAGAGCACCCAGCAGACGGCCAGGATCAGGGTCGTCTTTCCTTTCTTCCTGGGTTCTCGCCCAGGCCCCGTTGAAGCCGCCTGCCGTCCCTGATGGCTGCGTCGCGCCTGCTCCAGGCTTTCTTCCTGGGTTCTCGCCCAGGCCCCGTTGAAGCTACCACTACAAGCCGCCGCGCCGATGACCGTTCGTTTCTTTCTTCCTGGGTTCTCGCCCAGGCCCCGTTGAAGCGGCGTGCCCCTCCTCGAGGACCGCGGCGGCATCGGTGGCTTTCTTCCTGGGTTCTCGCCCAGGCCCCGTTGAAGCGTACTCGGGTTCGAGGTGACCCGCTCGAGCTCGCCGCGGACTTTCTTCCTGGGTTCTCGCCCAGGCCCCGTTGAAGCCAGAACCCACCAACTTCGTCTGGAGCATCCAGGCACCCGGTGCTTTCTTCCTGGGTTCTCGCCCAGGCCCCGTTGAAGCCCCAGCGCCCAGCAGCGCGACGAGCGCCGCCTCCAGCTTTCTTCCTGGGTTCTCGCCCAGGCCCCGTTGAAGCGCGAGCTCGGCCCACCGGGCCTCGTCGACGTCCCACTTCTTTCTTCCTGGGTTCTCGCCCAGGCCCCGTTGAAGCGTACACGAGACGAGCACGCTGTTCGACGGCGACGTGACCTTTCTTCCTGGGTTCTCGCCCAGGCCCCGTTGAAGCGAGCTGCTGGACCCGCTCGGACAGCCGGCCCATCGCCTTTCTTCCTGGGTTCTCGCCCAGGCCCCGTTGAAGCTGGGAACAGACGGCGGCAGATGCTGTGGCGGCGCAGCTTGCTTTCTTCCTGGGTTCTCGCCCAGGCCCCGTTGAAGCACCTCCTGCGGCGGCGTGCAGCATGAGCGACATCAACGCTTTCTTCCTGGGTTCTCGCCCAGGCCCCGTTGAAGCATCGCGAGCGGCGCCTTGTTCGCGGGCCTGTCGTCGACTTTCTTCCTGGGTTCTCGCCCAGGCCCCGTTGAAGCCTCGGGCCCGACGTGGCCGCTGCTGCCCTCGAGATCGGCGTTCTTCCTGGGTTCTCGCCCAGGCCCCGTTGAAGCTAGAAGCGGACGACGCCCACCTGGGGCATCGGGACGTTCTTTCTTCCTGGGTTCTCGCCCAGGCCCCGTTGAAGCAGCCCCGCGAGCCGCACGCCGTACGTCTCGTCGCCCCTTTCTTCCTGGGTTCTCGCCCAGGCCCCGTTGAAGCGGTCTGGACCCGATCCCGTCGCCGTCCACGCCGTGACCGCTTTCTTCCTGGGTTCTCGCCCAGGCCCCGTTGAAGCGATGCCGGCAGGGTCCATGTCGCCCGGCGGCGGCTGCTTTCTTCCTGGGTTCTCGCCCAGGCCCCGTTGAAGCATCACCGCCGCGTTCTCCCAGCAGCCGACGCCAGCTTTCTTCCTGGGTTCTCGCCCAGGCCCCGTTGAAGCCGAGAAGCGCGTCCCGGGCCGTGATCGTCGCGTCGCTTTCTTCCTGGGTTCTCGCCCAGGCCCCGTTGAAGCAGCGACTTCTGCGCCCGCTTCACTCCGGCTTCGACCCCCTTTCTTCCTGGGTTCTCGCCCAGGCCCCGTTGAAGCCGGAGCTCGGTCAGGAGCCCGTCGCGAAGGTACCCCATCTTTCTTCCTGGGTTCTCGCCCAGGCCCCGTTGAAGCGTCCAGCCGCTCCCCCCACCAGTCGAACTCCGGGTCGTTCCTTTCTTCCTGGGTTCTCGCCCAGGCCCCGTTGAAGCAAGATCCGAACCACCCGGACGTCGAGCGCGATCCGCTTTCTTCCTGGGTTCTCGCCCAGGCCCCGTTGAAGCCGGAGCGGACGTGCTACCCTCGTCCCCGGGGGTGGCTTTCTTCCTGGGTTCTCGCCCAGGCCCCGTTGAAGCTGGGTAGCGACCAGGGACGACGACTGGTCCACCCACTTTCTTCCTGGGTTCTCGCCCAGGCCCCGTTGAAGCGACGTGGCCCACGCGGCCGCGTCTCCACCGGCGACGAGCTTTCTTCCTGGGTTCTCGCCCAGGCCCCGTTGAAGCTGGTACTGCCGGATGCCCGCCCAGTCGGTGGTGACTTTCTTCCTGGGTTCTCGCCCAGGCCCCGTTGAAGCCAGAAGGGCAGGGGATGCATGGGTGCCCCCTTGGCTTTCTTCCTGGGTTCTCGCCCAGGCCCCGTTGAAGCAGCTTGCACCGCCCCGTCGTCGACTGGTCGCGGAACACCCTTTCTTCCTGGGTTCTCGCCCAGGCCCCGTTGAAGCATCGACACGACCGCAGCGTACGTCTCGGACGACTACGGCTTTCTTCCTGGGTTCTCGCCCAGGCCCCGTTGAAGCCAGGTCACGTGCTCGTGCTCGGCGTGCTTCCGTCCGAGCTTTCTTCCTGGGTTCTCGCCCAGGCCCCGTTGAAGCACCGGAGCGTACTGCGCGCGCACCTGGGCATCCCCATACTTTCTTCCTGGGTTCTCGCCCAGGCCCCGTTGAAGCGACCAGTTCTCTCCGTTCACGCACTCGGAGGAAAACTTTCTTCCTGGGTTCTCGCCCAGGCCCCGTTGAAGCCAGGCGGAGAGCAACTCCACGACGCCCAGCGTCTTCCTTTCTTCCTGGGTTCTCGCCCAGGCCCCGTTGAAGCGGGATATCCACGCCCTCCCCAAAGACGGTGCCAACTTTCTTCCTGGGTTCTCGCCCAGGCCCCGTTGAAGCCCCGCGAGCACGAGCGCTGCCTTGGGGATGGTCTGGACTTTCTTCCTGGGTTCTCGCCCAGGCCCCGTTGAAGCAGGAATTTCAGCGGAGCTTCCACGTTGATGGTCGCCTTTCTTCCTGGGTTCTCGCCCAGGCCCCGTTGAAGCCGGTCGCGCTGACCGTCGCTGGCTGGCGAGCTGGCCCTTTCTTCCTGGGTTCTCGCCCAGGCCCCGTTGAAGCCGCGTAGTTGAGGAAGGCACGCTGGACCGTGGTGGAGGCGTTCTTCCTGGGTTCTCGCCCAGGCCCCGTTGAAGCCCGACGCTACCGTCCGCGAGGATCTCGGGAAGCCGCCTTTCTTCCTGGGTTCTCGCCCAGGCCCCGTTGAAGCGACAGCGACTACGCAGCGATCCGCGCGCTCCTGGTCTTTCTTCCTGGGTTCTCGCCCAGGCCCCGTTGAAGCAGGAAGACCCGGAGGCAGGTCTTCACGTTGTTGCCCTCTTTCTGCCTGGGTTCTCGCCCAGGCCCCGTTGAAGCAGCCCGACATGTCGATGCTCCGCGTGCTTGCGTCCGAGCTTTCTTCCTGGGTTCTCGCCCAGGCCCCGTTGAAGCGAGGACTGCCCCGCGACGCTGCCCGAGGCCGTGTTCGACTTTCTTCCTGGGTTCTCGCCCAGGCCCCGTTGAAGCTCGAGCGTCGCCTCGGGAAGGGCCTTCTGGTCGGCCAACTTTCTTCCTGGGTTCTCGCCCAGGCCGCGTTGAAGCATGTCAAGAAGATGTCAAGACGAGTGGATCGAGGTCGCACTTTCTTCCTGGGTTCTCGCCCAGGCCCCGTTGAAGCCTTCCTGGTCTTCCTCATGGTCGTTCTCTCCTGTGTCACTTTCTTCCTGGGTTCTCGCCCAGGCCCCGTTGAAGCAGGAAGCCGTGGGGCAGGGTGCCCGCGAGCTCGCCGACTTTCTTCCTGGGTTCTCGCCCAGGCCCCGTTGAAGCTTGAGATCGGCGTTCCTGATGCCCCACCGCTTCTTCTTTCTTCCTGGGTTCTCGCCCAGGCCCCGTTGAAGCACGAGAGGTGCGACGTGCGGATGCTTGCGGTTCATCTTTCTTCCTGGGTTCTCGCCCAGGCCCCGTTGAAGCGTCGAGGACCGGCCGGTGCCCCGTCTCGCGGAGGCTTTCTTCCTGGGTTCTCGCCCAGGCCCCGTTGAAGCAAGCAGTGGGGGGAGTGGGCGCCGGGTGAGGCCGCTTTCTTCCTGGGTTCTCGCCCAGGCCCCGTTGAAGCCGCCTCCGCAGGACGTGGGCCCGTACGCGATCGACGAGCTTTCTTCCTGGGTTCTCGCCCAGGCCCCGTTGAAGCCGAACGGGTCCGATGGGTCGTCGGTGGGGCGCCACTTTCTTCCTGGGTTCTCGCCCAGGCCCCGTTGAAGCAAGAGCGTCGACCAGGGCCGCCGCAGCTGCCAGGCTTTCTTCCTGGGTTCTCGCCCAGGCCCCGTTGAAGCTGACCTGGTCGCAGGCCTTCGTCAGCCAACTCGACACGGCTTTCTTCCTGGGTTCTCGCCCAGGCCCCGTTGAAGCGCCGCGGCGTCGCCGGTGAGACGAAGGCTGTACTCGACCTTTCTTCCTGGGTTCTCGCCCAGGCCCCGTTGAAGCGGCAGGTTCGCGCCAGGGCCGATCTGCACCGCGGAGAGCGTTCTTCCTGGGTTCTCGCCCAGGCCCCGTTGAAGCCAGTCTCCGGGCGCTAAGACGCTGCTGCGCTGGGTCCTTTCTTCCTGGGTTCTCGCCCAGGCCCCGTTGAAGCACCGCGAGGGTTGACGGCGTGTGGGCGTTCTTAGCGACGTTCCTCCTGGGTGCTCGCCCAGGCCCCGTGAAAGCTCGTCGTCCGCGGCCTTCTCGCCCATACCCGGTAGAGCCCCCAAGTTGGTCGGCCAAGCGGTGGAACCCTTCTTGGAGATGGTCGACCATGTCCGGGAAGGGTTTCAACCCTCCCCAGGAGTCATCGAATCGCCCTCGGGAGGGTTTCAACCCTCCCCCGAGGTGGGCTCGGCGCTTCCGGGGAGGGTTTCAACCCTTCCCGGAGGTGGTCGGGGGCTTCCAAGGGAAGGTAAAAACCCTCCCCCGAGGTGATCGACCATCTCGGCGGAGGGTTTCGACCCTCCCCAGGAGCGGTCGTTGGGCCTTCGCGAGAGGGTTCAAATCCTCCGCCAGAACGCCCGAGCTACGCCTCCCCGGAGGTGCCGAGCGCGAAGATCTCGAGCTCGGTGATTGGCGCCACGCCGATCCATCCGTCGGTCCCGGCGGCCGTCGGTGCGGTGCCGAAGACCTGGAACTCGACGGGCTCGTCGCCGTGCTCCTGGTCGTAGACGATCGTGAGGATCCGCTCCCAACGCTGTCCGCCCGCTTCCGAGGTCATCTTGACCGCGCGGCGGATCGAGCCGGAGGCGTCGAACAGGTCCAGGCGGAGCGCCACGGCCGCGGACACCGCGTCCCCGTGGGCGCAGGCCGCGCGCACCAGGTCGTCCAGCCCGCACGGGATCTCGCCCTGCAGGTGCCACCGCTCCAGCGTGCGGCCGCGGAACAGGAACAGCAGCACCCCATCGAGCCCGTTCCGCGCGACGCCCACCTCGAACCCGAGCTGCGAGATCACGTTGCTGGCCTCGATCGGATCGGTCGGCACCACCGCTCCCGGAGGAGCGGGGTCCACACGTGTCCCGATCTTCGGCATGGGTGGCTCCACCGCAGGGAGCAGCACGAGCGGCGGCGCGTCGCGCGCGAGGGTGGTGACCGGTCCCGCCGGGTGTCGCAGGTGGATGCCGAACGAGAGATCCCAGCTCGCCTCGGCGGAGCCCAGCCCACCGGGGAGCCGCGTGAACAGGCGCATCGCGTTCCACCAGGTGCGCTCCTCGTCGTTGGCGGCGCCGAACACCCAGGCCGCGCGCTGGTCCTCGACCGGCACGCACCCCCAGAGGATGCGGTGCTCCACGTCGTCGCGCGAACCGAGCGCCATGAACGCGGCGATCGGGTCGCCGTCGAGGTCGGCGTCCAGGTCGACCTCCTCGAGGTGGTCCTGGCAGACGAGCAACAGGCGTGGACGGACGCGGGCGTGACGCAGGACATCGTCGTTGGCCCGCTGGATGGCAAACCGCTGGACCGCCTCGAGGTCCCACGGGGAGAGGCCGTCGAGCGAGCGACGAATCGGTGTGATGGCCATGTCTACCTCCGGAAAGGGATAGCATAGCCGGCTACTCGGTGGACTCGAACAGGCCTCCCCCCTGGTGGCGGGTCTTGCCGAGGACGAGCGGTCCACGGATGGCGTGATCCAGGTGGATCTCGACACGGGCGGCTTCCAACCCTGCCCGACTGCCGATCCCTTCGACCCGCACCGATGTCGGACGGGGCCCGGTCCACCCGGACAGGACGTCCTGCGCGATGGCGTCGACCGCCGAACCTGCCCGTCGGTGGCGGTTCACGCGGTACGGCGTGATCGTGCGCCACGAGGTGGACGCCCGGAGCAGCGGATCGGTGTCGTCCACGTCGACGGGACGCAGCGACAACACACCCATCCGGCCGGCACGGAGCTCGTCGAGCCCGTCCAGCGCGCGCTCGAGCCGCGGATCTCCGACGGGTGACCACACCAGCAGACGCCGACGCGCGGGGTCGACCAGGAAGTGCAGGTGCTCGTGCCCCTCCATGGGCCGACCGTCGCGCGTGTGCCCCGTGACGAACCCGGGTAGCGCCCGACGTCCCCAGCTCTCCTGGGCGCGACAGAGCACGGCCCGACGCAGGTGGGACGCGAGTCCGAGTGGGTCGAGCGTTCCCTCGAGACCCGAGGTGACCACCCAGGCCCGCAGCGTCGCCGTGCGCGCGAGCCGATGGGGCCGGAAGAGTCCGAGACCGAGCCAGCGGCCGTCGCCGAGGACCAGGGGGCCGGTCAGCTCCTCGCGGAGGTGGAGGTCGACGTGCCACAGACGCTCCTTGGCGAAGCGCGGCTTGGCCTCGTAGGCCTCCGCCCGATCTCCGGGACCCGACGGCTCGCGACGCACCTCGATCCGGGTGGGGGATGCGCGCACCCCGGCATGGCGCAGCGCCTGGAGGACGGCCTGCACGGCCGCGCCCTCCTCGGCTTCCCGCTCCTCGGCGGACTTGCTGTGTTCGGGGTCGCTCGGCTCGAGTCGGCGGCGCCCGACCGGTAGCGCCACGGGGGTCACCGTCGACCAGTGGCGGGCCGGCCCCAGGTAGTGGCCGAGCATCGCGTCGTCCTCGGCCTCCACGAGGATCGCGCCCTCGCGCGTCAGCCCCGAGAACGCCCAGCGCACGTCGTCGAACCCGATGGGCCCCCCTTCGGGGACCTCGACCAGCAGGCGGCGGATGGCGGGGTCGGTGTGCTCGTGCCCGATGGAGGGGAGGGGCACGATGCGGACGCGCAGGTCGCTCGGGAGCCGTTCGGGCTCACCGGGCCGACGTCCGACGAGGACCGACTCGACGACGGCGCGCTCGGCGCCGACCCCGACGAGCCGTTCGACCGCGGCGTCCCGCCAACCCACCACCGTGCCGACCGCCGCGGGCGCGGGCGCGGGCGCGAACCGCCCCGGCTCGGCCGCCGAGCGTAGCTCGAGCAGGAGCCGACGGACGCTGGCGTCGTAGGAGACGAGCCGCAGCAGGGGCTTGGGAGGCTGTCGGAACACCTGGGTGGTCGTCCGTCCCTGGCCCTCCGTCCGAAACCGCTGGCCCGCCGCCGCGTGGCGCGCGTGCAGGCTGTCGAGCGTCCCGGGCCGTGGGCAGAGCAGCCCCTCGGCGCCGCCGCCCGGGGACGGTCGATGGACCCGACCGGCCCACGACGACAGCTCGTCCTCGATGCCGGCCTCGGTGGCGGTCCGCACGTCCGCCCAGGCCATGTCGACGCCCCGCCCGAGCTGGTAGAGCCCGGCGACCACGTCGCGCATCGACCCGAGATCCTCGGGCTCCTCCGCCCATACGTAGAGCAGCCGGGTTCCGGACAGATGCCGCGGCCAGATGGTCTTCGCCGTGCGCAGGGACGCCACCTGAGCGGGATCGCCGCCCTTGGCGTCGAGGTCGTTGTTGGGCACGTAGGCGGTGACCGCCTGGCCCGGCGTGTCGTGCGGAGCGGCGATCGTCGGTGGCGCCGACCGCTCGAGCCAGCGCAGCGCTGCGTCGAACCGGGGCTCCGTCGAGCGGGGACCGAGCCCCGCCACCAGCGCCTGGAACAAGCGCGCGGGTGACGGCGGCCACTCGGGGCGTCCGTGGAAGCGGGCCTCCGCCAGGTGGACCTCGATGACGAGCCGCTGGCTCACTTCTTCTTCCCCTTGGCGTCTTCCTTCGCGCGCTTCGGATCGAACGTGAGCTGGCGCGAAGCACCGACGCCGAACGCCTCGGCAGACGACCGGGCGAACGCCTGGACCGCGTCGGCGTCCCAGGTGAGCGCGGTGCGTGTCCCGTCCCGCCCCACCAGCGTCCAGGCGCTGACACCGTCCGGATCGGGGACGAGGATGCAGCCCTGGCGGAGGAACGGATCGAGCGGCTCGCCGGCCGCCACCAGCGCGAGGCCGAGCAGGTAGCGGCGGAGGACCTCCCCGCGCTCTCCCGACAGGCGACGCAGCGCGACCAGGTTCACCGTCACGTCACGGCGGATCGGACCGTGAGCCACGATGCCGCCGTGATCGCCCGTGCTGGGGACGTGCAGGAAGCCCCGCTCGGCCCAGGCCTTCTGCTCGTCCTTCTTGAGCTTCTCCTCCTCGACCACGTCGAGCGCCGCGTAGTCGAGGGCAGGGACGAACTGGGCCGACCGCGTCAGCCGCGACACGTCCCACGCGCGGAGGACGGACTGCACGATGCGCGGGACCTTCACGCCGGTGTCGCGCGAGTCCCAGGCGCCGAACACGAGCGAGGTCGGCGCGAGCTTCGCCAACGGTCCGGCGTCCCCCTTGCCGGCCGCGACGAAGGCGGCGTGGGCCTCGTCGGCCAGCTCCGTACACCGGATCACGGCGTCACCGAGGCGGTGGCCGGCCTGCAGCAGCGAGACCACCTCGTGCGGCTCCTTGCCGTAGCGGATGTCGATCTGCGGCACCAGCGCCCGGTGGTCCTCCTCGAGGAACAACGGCTCCATGCGGTTGGCCTGGGACCCGACCGAGTCCACCAATGCCACCTTCGTGCCATCCGCGAGCTCGTCGATGTTGTACTTGGTGTCCATCGCGAAGGTCGGCGGGAAGAACGGCGCCCCGCGGCCCTCGACCGGGAGGAGCTCCTGGTGGAGGTGGAGGGCGACGGGTCCCTTCGGGTCGTTCGCGCAGCGCTCCAGCAGATCGGCGGTCAGGTTCGAGCTCATGGGCGGGTCTCCTCTTGAACGGTGGCGATGAACCGCGAGTACATGCCGGGCGGTCGGACGAGGTCGTAGATGAAGGTTCGGCGTGAAAGGGGCAGGGGTGAGCAGCCCAACACGACCCGGAGAATCGAGGCTGGTACGGGGGTCGACCAAGGGATGCCGAAGCGATGACGGTACCGCTCGATCTCCTGCGGTCGGGCGAAACCAAGACCCAACCAGGCCAGCACCTCCACGTAGGGGTAGGTGTCCACCTGCTCCGCGACAGTGCTCCCTACGTCGATCGCGATTCTGGATGTCCGCGCGTCGTAGCCCGACACGCTTTGTCCCGGCGCCGCGTAGTCCATCAAACGACTGAGCGGGGGAGTGGTGGTCGGCCATCGTGCGAGAGCATCTTGCAGGAGCGCGACACCAGGTTTTCCTGCCATGCCGGCATACCACTTTACAGGCGTTCCCCATGGGTCTCCCCAGTGGTGGACGTCCAGGGACAGGCCTGTTTGCGTCACGATACGAGCGGGAAGAATGTCGCCTTTCGCGCTGGGGAGGGGGAAGGGGGCTCCCTTCGGCAGCGGTTGGATGTTGACGCCGTTCCATGGTGTACATGGGCTGCCGTTGGGGACCAGGGCAGCCACAGATGCACCCGTGAGGTCGCGAAGTACGTCCTCAATCGGTGTCGACGATGTGTTCGACTCCAGCACGAACGTCGTCCGCCCACCCAGATCGGTGAACGTGGCGGTGCACCATGGATCGCGCCGGGCAGTGATCTCGGTCACTCCGACACAGGCGAAGACCTGCCCCGGATTGAAAGGATCGATCGGAAGAAGGGACCGGCCCACTACTCCACCTCTTCGTTGCGACGGGAGGCCGTCTGGTCGGCGGATCGGAGCAGCGCCTCGAGCCAGGCGAGCCGCCAGGGACCCCAACGCGCCTGCAGCTCGACGTACCGGAGCGCCACGCGACGTGCGCGCTCCTCGACCATCGACGGCGGCGCGTCGTCGCAGCCGGTCGTCCGGATCACCGGACGGGCAGCGCCGTGGTGGGCGGCGATCAGGTGGAGGGCGAGCTCGCGGTCCTCGTCGGGCAGCGCGCGCAGCTCGGGGTGCGCCTCGGCGAGCGGGAGGGAGCCCAGCTCGTGGCGGTACCCGTCCAACAGCCGCACCCGCACCGGGCCGCGCGTCTTCGCGTAGGTCTTGCCGTCGGTGGGGGCGCTGAACGCTCGCTGCCAGCGGGCGGCCCGCTTCCCCTCGTCGTGCAGCCGCGCCGCCACCACCAGGGCGCGCGTGAGCCGTTCGGGGAGCTGGAGCGCCGTCGCGATGCGCAGCGCCTCCTCGCCCGCCCAGTCCTCGTGGTCTCCGAGCTCCTGTAGGCGGCTCGCCGCGCGGCTGTGCTCGCTCGTGGGCTCGGCGGCCCAGGTCTCGACGACCAGCCAGTGCGTGACCTCGTCGTCCACGGTGCGGGAGGGCAGCCGGAGCGCCTCGGTCCAGCGACCTTCCCGGCCCTCCTGGGTGTCCGCGGCGATCTCCCGGATTCGGACCCCCACGGCCGGCCCGTCGGGGCGCGGTGTCATCCAGGGGCCGTCGCCATCGAGCGTCGACGGAGGCGCCTCGTGCTTGTCGTCGAGCAGCCCCTCGGCCGTCAACCCCGCCACGCGCTGGTCGACGAGCAGCGTCCGACCGGCGATCCGCGAGGTCCAGCGGTCCTTGGCGCGCTTGTCCGTCATCAGGGCCGCGAGCTGTCCGAGCGTCCAGGTCTCCGCCACCTCGTCGGCGTCGTCGAGCGCGGCGACCAGCAACTTGTCGTCCGGCAGCGCGGTGGCATCGGGGTCCTTGGGCCCTGCGAGACGTCCCACGCGCGCGAGCAACCAGGACGCGACCCGCCAGGTCGGCGCGTCCACCTGCTCGCTGCGGTGCGGAGGAGCGGCCTCGACGAGGTCGTCGAGCTGGACCTTCGGGAGGTACCGGCGCCACGCCACGGCGGTCTGCGCCTCCTCCTCGATCCATCCGCGCAACCAGGGACCGACCTCGGGGCGGCCCGTGTGCTCCGCGAGCGAGGTCATGGCCCAGCTCTCCACCAGGGGCAGGGAGAGGGGAGGGTAGGCGGGCTCGGGGCTGGAGGCCCGGGCCACGAGGTCGGGGTGGAGCGACTTGACCGCAGCCAGCGCGTCCGGGCTCGCGGAGGCGTCGGGGAGGGCGTCGAGGAGCCGGTCGACGAGCGGCCGCCAGAGGTCCTTCCCCTCCTCCGCCACCTCCTCCAGCACCACCACCCGTGCCTGGCCCTCCCCGCGCCGGTTCACGCGTCCGAGGCGCTGGACCATGCGCTCCCATGGAACGACGTCCATCACGGCGTCGTCGGCGTCGAGGTCCACTCCGACCTCACCCGCGGAGGTGGTGAACAGGAACGCGTGATCGTCGGGAGGCTCCCGGTCGTCGCCCGCCAGGAAGCCCAGGGTCCGCAGGCGCTCCTCGGCGGCCGTCCGCTCGAGGACGCGCCGCTCGCCGACCAGCAGCTCCGTCGGAGGTAGCGCCGCTCCGCGTCCCCGCTCCGCCCGCGCGAGCTTCTCGACCTCAGCCAGCGCCTTGCCGGCCGTGTCCCGGGAGTTCGCGAACACGAGCATCCGGCGGGGACCTTCCGCGCTCGTCGCGAGCGCCCAGGCCTCGCGCGCCAGGCGCTCGTGCATGTCGACCTTCGCCTCGGGCGGCACGCGCGACACCTGCTTGGGCGCGGTCACGCGCCGCTGGACGATGGCGTGGGCCCGATCGCGCTCGTCGAGGCGGAAGGGGGTCGCGTAGTCCCGGCCGGTCGCCGACAGTGACATCACCACCATCGGGCGCCCGACGTCCACCGGCGGGCTCGGCCAGAGGGCGTCCTGCCCGATGCTCTCGACGAGGCGTTCGAACGGCGGCACGAGGTGCGCCTCGTCCAACACGAAGAGGGCGTCGCAGCCCAGGAATCCAGCGTGGTACGGCCGCATCTTCCGCGAGCAGCCGTAGCCCTCGAACAGTAGGCGGGACCCGACCATGTCGACCGTCCCGACCACGATCGCCGGAGAGGAGGGGTCCTCGAGCCAACGCTTGTTGTCGACGAACTGGCCCCGCAGCGTGGAGATCGGGAGCTCGTGGACCAGGCCCAGCGCCGCGCGGACCTCCTCGTCGCCGGCCACCCAGGCTCGCAGCTCCTCCGCCACCCGCGTCGCCTGGTGGACCACCGCGCGGCGATCGACCACGTAGACCAGGCGGCGGGGGAGGTGCCGGGCACCGCACGCCCGTGCCACCAGCCAGATCGCCATCACCGACGTCTTCCCGAGCCCCGTCGGCAGGTCGAGCGCGCGGGGAGTCGGCTCCGCCAGCAGGTTCTCCAGCAGGCGGACCTGCCAGGGGAAGGGCTCGTATCGGCCACCCAGGGCGGCACGCAGCCACGTGACGGCGTTCGCGGACACTCGGACCTCGTTGCTCGGACGGTAGACGTGCTGGGCGGGAGGATCGGACACGGACCGTACCGCAATCGCTCGAGATCCCCCCAAAGCACGGCTTCACAACGTGTGAAGCACCGTCCTGGCGGTCCGCGGCTCCCTCCGCCACCCTGTCCGGGGAGGCGACGTGTCGGGGTCCGAGCTCTACTGGCAGGTGATGGAGCGGCTGGTGGCCGACGAGACCGTGGGCGATGCCGGGCCGCTGGTGGCCGCCGCCCTCGATGGGCCCGAGGCCCTCTCGTCCGCTCTGGACCACCCCTTGCCCCTGCGGTCTGCAGAAGCACGTCCCGAGCGCGCCCGCCCGCCAGAGGTCTGGCTCCGCCAGGTCTCCCTGCGCGCCTTCCGCGGTATCGGACCCGAGGTCGCGCTCGACCTGTCGCCCGAACCCGGGCTGGTCCTGATCGTCGGTCGGAACGGGTCCGGCAAGTCCAGCCTCGCCGAGGGGCTCGAGGTGCTCCTGACCGGCAACGCCCACCGCCTCCACGGGCTCTCGGCCGACTGGAAGGACGGCTGGAGGAACCTGCACCACCCCGAGCCGCCGCGCGTCGAGGCCCAGGTCGCCGTCGAAGGGAAGGGGGCGGCGACGCTCCGACGCACCTGGGACGATGGCGCCAAGCTCGATGGCGGGCGCGTCGAGGCGCGCGTCGGTGGTCGGCCCACCACGCTCGACGAGCTCGGTTGGCGCGAGGCGCTCGTCACCTGGCGGCCCTTCCTCGGCGCCGGCGAGCTCGTGCGAAGCCTCGACAAGGGGCCTTCGCAGGTCTTCGACGCGCTCCAGGGCATCCTCGGGCTGCAGGAGCTGACCGAGGCCGGCAAGCTGCTGGGCGAGGTCCGCAAGGACGCCAAGCGCAAGGTCGACGAGTTGAAGCAGGCGCGAGCGACCCTCGTCGAGCGCGCGTCCGTCGTCGACGATCCGCGAGCGGCCGAGGTCGTGCGGCTGCTGAAGGCCCGCCGGGTCGATCTGGACGCCCTACAGGCCCTCATCACCGAGGCGCCGCAGGACCCCGAGCTGGCGTCCGAGCTGGCGGTGCTGGGGTTGTCGCTCCCCACCGAGGAGCGCGTGCTGGCGGCCGTTGGCGCCGTGCGTGACGCCGCCGCCGCGGTCGAGGCCTGCCGCGACACGCTGGCCGACCAGGAGAGGCGCGCCGCGGAGGTGCTGCGCGCGGCCCTCGCCTGGCACGAGGGTGCGGTGGATCCCGTGTGCCCGACGTGCCGCGTCACGCCGCTCGACGAGGGCTGGCGCGAGCGGGCCGAGCGCTGGCGGCAGGAGCACGAACAGGCGTCCCGGCTCGCCTCGGATGCGGCGCGAGCGCTGAGCCGCGCGGAGGGTGAGGCGCGGTCGCTGATCGTCGCCGTCCCCGACGCGATCGTCGGCGGGAGCGACCCGGAGCTGGAGGAGACCTGGCGGGCGCAGGCCGCGGGGGCGCTGCTCGGAGGAACGGCGTTGGCCGACCACCTGGAGCGGATGTGGCCCGAGCTCGCGGTCCGGCTGCTCGAGCGCCGACGCCGGGCGGAAGAGCGGGTGCGGTCCCGCGACGAGGGCTTCCGTCCGCTCGCGCTCGCCGTCGCCGCCCACGTCGAGCAGGCGCTAGCGACCGAGGGCCTCCCGGACCGGATGAAGCGCCTCGACGACGCCAGGCGCTGGCTGGAGGGTGCCGAGAAGGAGCTGCGGGACGAGCGCTTCGAGCCGCTCGCCAAGCGGGCCTGTGAGATCTGGAGCGAGCTGCGCCAGGGGAGCCACGTGGAGCTCGCGAGGGTCTCGCTCGTCGGCAACGCCACCCGGCGGCGCGTCGAGCTCGCAGTCAGCGTGGATGGCGCCGAGGGCGTGGCGCTCGGCGTGATGAGCCAGGGCGAGGTGGGCGCGCTCGCGCTGTCGCTCTTCCTCCCGCGACTGACGCTCCCCGACAGCCCCTTCCGCTTCCTGGTGGTGGACGACCCCGTGCAGGCGATGGATCCGTACAAGGTCGACGGCCTGGCGCGCGTGCTCGCCGAGGTGGCCCGGACGCGCCAGGTGGTGGTGCTCACGCACGATCCGCGCCTGGCGGAGGCCGTGAGGCGGGCGCGGATCCCGGCCAGGGTCCTCGAGGTCCAGCGACGTCCGGGCTCGGTCGTCGAGCTGCGCGAGGCGCTCGATCCCGTCACGCAGCACCTGCGGGACGCCGGCCAGGTCATGCGGAACGCGCCCGATCTCGGCGCGAAGGTGGTCGAGCGCGTCGTTCCCGGCCTGTGCCGATCGGCCGTCGAAGCGCGCCTCGTGGGGCTGGTGCGCCAACGGATGCTGGCGGCCGGGCGCCCGTACGCGGAGGTCGAGGACGCGATCGAGGCGTGCGCCTCGACCCACGAGCTGGCGGCCCTCGCCCTCTACGACGACGCACGGCGCGGCGGCGACGTGTTGTCCACGCTGAACAACCGGCACGGGCGCTGGGCGGGCGACCTGCTCCAGGCCCTCAAGCGCGGCGCCCACCACCCCGTGAGCCGGCTCGAGCCCCTCGTCGACGACACCTGGCGGCTCGTCCGCGCCCTGGAGGGTCGTCCGTGAGCCCCGCGGAGCTCGCCGCGGCCGCGCGTGAGGTCCTGCTCCACCCGGGCGCCGAGGGTTGGTGGAGCCGGGCGGGCGTGCTCCTCGCGCGTCAGGCCCTCGAGCGGGAGCTGGCGCGCCGGCTCATCGCCAAGGGCGGCACCACCGAGGCCACGTTCACCGCCCAGCTCCTGGTCCTCCCCGACCTGCTCGGCGACGAGCGGCTCGCCGGGGACGTGGCGTGGGCCTGGGCCGCGCTGTCCGACGCGAGCCACCACCACGGGTACGAGCTGCCGCCGACCGAGGGCGAGGTGCGGCGGTGGCTCGACGTCGTGGACCGCTTCGTCGCCGCGTGACCTCACCCGTTCGGCGAGGCGAAGGTGAGCACTACGCTCCCCCGCTTGCGGTGCGTGTCCACCCGCGCGTGCGCCTCGGCCCCGCGCTCCCAGGGCAGCACGACGTCGACCACCGGCCGAAGCTCGCCCGCTTCGAGCCACTGCACCAGGCGCCGCGTGTAGTCCGGGTTCTCGTCGGAGACGCCGAACACCACCCGCTGCCGACTGGTGAGGTTCGCCCACACGCCCGCCAGCATCTGGGGCAGCCCCGCCGCCACCAGGCCGATCCGCCCCGTGGGCGTGGCCAGCCCCCGCACCGCCGCCACCGGCGCGCGCCCCACCGTGTCCAGCACCACATCCCACCGCTCGTCGCCCGCGAAGACGTCGGTCTCGTCGTACGCGATGACCCGCTCGGCCCCGATGCCCAGCACCCGCTCGGCGCTCGCCGCGCTGCACACGCCGGTCACCCGAGCCCCGAGGAGGCGCGCCACCTGGACCAGCGCCACCCCCACCGCGCCCGAGGCCCCGATCACCAGGACCCGCTCACCAGGCCGCACCGCGAGCTTCGCCTCGAGGTAGGTCAGCGCCGTGTTGCCGCCGAACGGCAGCGTGGCCGCGTCCTCGAAGGAGACCGTGTCCGGCAGCCGCACCAGGCAGTGATCGACCGACACCACACACCGCTCGGCGTGCGCCCCCATCCGCATCCCGGTCATGCCGACCACCCGGTCGCCCACCGCCAGCTCCGTGACCGCCGATCCGCACGCCACCACCACCCCCGCCACGTCCACGCCGAGGACCCGGTTCCGGGGCCGCGACCAGCCGGCCACCAACCGCCCGAGGAGGGCCATGCCGTCCGGGAAGTCCCGCTGGCGCAGCCGGGCGTCGCCTGAGTTCACCGCCGTCGCACGTTGCTGCACGACGACCTCGCGCGGGCCCGGCACGGGATCGGCGACCACGCCCACCGTGATCACGTCAGGTGCACCGTACTGATCGAGGACCAACGCGCGCATCGAACACCTCCTGGCCTCCTTCGTAGGCCGGCCGCGGAGGGCTGGGAATGGGCGGCGATGTGCGCGGGCCGTGCAAGAATGCACGCATGGACTGGGACGACCTCCGCTACGTGCTCGCGTTGAGCCGTGGCCGCACGCTCGCGCGGGCCGCGCAGACCCTCGGCGTCACGCACACCACCGTCGGTCGGCGGCTGCGGAGCATCGAGCAGGGGCTCGGCGTGCGCCTGTTCGATCGCACGCCGGAGGGCTTCCTGCCGACCCCCGCGGGCCAGGACCTGACCGCGGCGGCCGAGGGGATCGAGGGGGAGGTACTGGCCGCCGAGGCGCGGGTGCTCGGCCGGGACAGCGAGCTGCGCGGACCTCTCCGCGTCGCGACGATGGACATGCTGTACTGCGGCTTCCAGGACCTGTTCGCCTCCTTCGTCCAGCGGTACCCGAACGTGGAGCTCACGGTCACCACGTCGCTCGACCACGTGTCGCTCACCCGACGGGAGGCCGACGTGGCCCTGCGGATGACGCGGACACCCCCCGAGGAGCTCGTGGGACGCAGGGTCGGCCAGGTGCAGTTCGCCGTCTACGCGGCCGCGTCGCTGGTGGCGTCGGTTGGGCCCGACGCGCCGTTGGGGGACTACCCGTGGATCGGGTGGGATCAGCGCCTCGACCACCGCTGGTTCGACGCCTGGCTCGCCGACCACGCGCCGGGTGCGTGTGTGGCGATCCGCTTCGACGACAGCGGACGCGCCCGAGAGAAGGCCGTGAGGGACGGTCTCGGCGTGCACTTCATGGCCTGCTTCGAAGGGGACGCGCTGCCCGGCGTGGTGCGGGTCAGCCCGATCCTCGAGCCCTTCGCCTACGACCTGTGGCTGCTGACGCTGGGCGACCTGCGGAGCACGAGCCGTGTGCGGGCCTTCCTCGACCACATGGTCCAGGGGTTCGCGGCGTGCCAGGAACGACTGGCCGGATCGCCCGACACGCGGTCGTAGGTGGCGTGGATCCGTGTAGCGATGTATTAGCGTAGTGGTACATCACTACGGACGCGATCGCCCATGGCCGACCCCACGCTCCCCGAAGACCTGCTGAAGGTCCTCGCCGACACCACCGACCCCGCCGAGCTCGCCACGTTGCTCTCCGACCTGCTCACGCCGGCGGAGATCGTGGCCCTCGCCGAGCGCTGGCAGATCGTGCGCCTGCTGAACCAGGGCATGCCCCAGCGGGCCGTCGCCGAGGAGCTGCAGTGCTCGGTCACGACGGTGTCCCGCGGCGCGCGCCAGCTGCGGTACGGCACGGGCGCCCTCGCGCGCGCCTTCGCCCGGATCGACGGGGAGGGCTGATGCGCGTCCACCCCGAGCTCCCCGCCGTCCTGGCCTACGACGGCGACGCCACGCACGTCGCGCTCTCGGTCACGCTCCTGGCCGACACGCACACCCCCATCTCCCTGTTCCGCACGCTGGCCGACCGGGAAGGGGACACCTTCCTCTTCGAGAGCGTGACCGGCGGCGAGATCAACGGCCGCTGGTCCTTCCTCGGCCTCGACGTGCGCGGCCGCCTGCTGCTCGACCACGGCACCGCCACCCTCGAGCGCCGCGGCCGTGCGCCCGAGTCCATGCCGTACGACGACCCCCTCGAGGCGCTGCGTGCCCACCTCTGGACCGTCTGGAACCCCTCGCCGGTGCCGCGGCACCCGGCGGGCCTCGTCGGCTGCCTCGGGTTCGACGCCGTCGCTCGCTTCGAGCGCAAGATCCGCCTCGCCGCCGGCCGCGGGCTCGGCGCACCCGAGGGGGCGTTCCTGCTGGTGGATACGGTCGCTGCCTATGACCACGTGAGTCGATGGCTCACGCTGATCCTGCACGTACCGCTGGCCGGCGACCGGGCCGTGGCCTACCAGGCGGGCGCGGAGCGGCTGCTGGCGCTCGTGGGTCGCTTCGCCACCGCGAGGCTCGCGCCCGAGGCCCCGTGGGTCGTGCCGGCCGCGCCCGAGCTGCCCGTCGAGGTCGTCGCCAACCGGACCGACGAGGACCTGGCGGACGCCGTCTCCCGAGCCCGCGCGGCCATCGAGGCGGGCGAGGTGTTCCAGGTGGTGCCGAGCCTGCGGCTGTCCGCGAAGGTGCGCGTGGACGCGCTCACGCTCTACCGCTCGCTGCGCGCGGTCGACCCGAGCCCGTACATGTTCCTGCTGCGCGCGGGCCCGCTCACGCTCGTGGGCGCCTCCCCCGAGGTGCTCGTGCGGCTCGAGGGCGACGAGCTCCTGCTCCGGCCCATCGCGGGCACGCGCCGCCGCGGACGGGACGCCGACGAGGACCGCGCGCTCGCCGCGGAGCTGGCGGCCGACGAGAAGGAGCTGGCCGAGCACCGCATGCTCGTCGACCTCGGGCGCAACGACCTCGGGCGCATCGCCGCCACCGGCACCGTGCGCGTCGAGGACCCCGAGCACGTCGAGCGCTACGCCCACGTGATGCACGTGGTCTCGGACGTGCGGGCGCGCCTTCAGCCGGGGCTCGACGCCTTCGACGTGCTGCGCGCCTGCTTCCCCGCGGGGACCGTGAGCGGCGCCCCCAAGGTGCGCGCGGCCTCCCTGCTCTCCGAGCTCGAGCCCGACCGGCGCGGCCCGTACGCGGGGGCCGTGGGCTACTTCGGGGCCGACGGCAGCCTCGACACCTGCATCGCCATCCGCACGATGGTCCTCGACGAGGTCGGCGTGCACGTCCAGGCGGGGGCGGGCGTGGTGTACGACTCGGTGCCCGAGCGCGAGGTCGCGGAGTGCAAGCACAAGGCGCGCTCGGCGCTGAAGGCGCTGGCCGTGGCGCTCGAGCGGGGTGCCCCGTGAACGTCGTGCTCGTCGACAACTACGACAGCTTCACGCACAACCTCGTGCAGCACCTGCGCACCCTCGACGCCACGGTCACCGTCGTGCGCAACGACGCCGTGGACCTCGACGGCCTGCGCGCCCTGGCGCCCACGCACGTGGTGCTCTCGCCGGGCCCGGGCCGCCCCGAGGTGCGCGAGGACTTCGGGGTGTGCGGCGACGTGATCGACGCGCTCGTGGACGTGCCCGTGCTCGGTGTGTGCCTCGGCCACCAGGGCATCGGCTGGCGCCTCGGGGGGCGTGTGGTCCGCGCGCCGAGCATCGTGCACGGCAAGACCGACCGCGTGGCGCACGACGGGACCGGGCTGTTCGCGGGCCTGCCCGATCCGCTCACGGTCATGCGGTACCACTCGCTGGTCATCGAGCGCAGCAGCGTGCCCGACGGCCTCCGCGTGACCGCCACCAACGGCGAGGGGCTGGTGATGGCGGTGGCGCACGTCGACCGCCCGCTGTTCGGGGTGCAGTTCCATCCCGAGAGCATCGGGACGCCCGACGGGCTGGGGTTGCTCCGGAACTTCCTGGAGATCACGTGATCGATCACCGCCCGCTGCTGCGCGATCTGCTGCGCGAGGAGGCGCTCGACGCCGAGGCGCTGATCGGCGCGCTCGTGTCCGGCGAGCTGTCGGAGGGCGCGTCCGCCGGGCTGCTCACGGCGCTCCAGGCCCGCGGTGTGGACGGCGACGAGCTCGCGTCCCTGGCGCGCGCGCTCTCGGCCCGCGCGGTCGCGGTCCCGGCGGTCGGAGGGCCGCTGCTCGACACCTGCGGCACCGGTGGCAGCGGGCTCGACACCGCGAACACGAGCACGGTGGCGGCCCTGGTGCTCGCCGGCCTCGGGGTCCGCGTGGCCAAGCACGGGAACCGGGCGAGCTCGGGGCGCTGCGGCAGCGCGGACCTGCTGGATGCGCTCGGCGTGCCGCTGGCGACCGCACCCGAGGCCGTGGGCGAGGTGCTGGACCGCGCGGGCATGGTGTTCCTGTTCGCGCCCGCCTTCCACCCCGCCGTGCGGCACGTCGGACCCGCGAGGCGTGCGCTCGGCGTGCCGACCGTGTTCAACCTGCTCGGCCCGCTGTGCAACCCCGCGCGGCCTGACGTGCAGGTGCTCGGGGTGTCCCGCCCGGAGCACGGACCGCTGATGGCCGCGGCACTGGCGGCGCTCGGGCGCCGGGCGGTGGTGGTCCACGGCGAGGACGGGCTCGACGAGGTCACGCTGTGCGGTCCGACGCGGACCTGGACGGTCTCGGACGCCGCGGTGGTCGAAGGACGGATCACGCCGGAGGACCTCGGCCTCCCGACGCGGCGGCCGGAGGAGCTGCGCGGCGGCGACGTCACAACCAACGTGGCCGTGGCGCGCTCGGTGCTCGCCGGTGCGCCGGGGCCGCACACGGACCTCGTGCTGGCCAACGTGGCGCTGGCGCTGGGCGGAGACCTCCGGGACGGTGTGGCGCGCGCCCGGGAGGGCCTCACGGGCGGGGCGCGGGTCCTGCGGGCGCTGGCGGGAGGCGACGATGCTGGCGCTGCGTGAGCCGCAGGGCGTGCTCGGCGCCATCGTGGCGCGCACGGTGGCCGACCTCGACCGCTCGCCAGCGTCGTCGCGGACGGCGGACGCACCGAGGGGGCTGCGCGAGGCCCTGCGGCGGCCCGCGGACGCGCCGCGCCACCTGTCGCTGCTGGCGGAGGTCAAGCCCCGGTCCCCGAGCGCGGGCGACCTGGGCGCGCGGGTCGAGCGCCTGCTCCCCGTCTACGACGAGCGCGCCGCCGCGATCAGCGTCCTGGTCGACGGGCCGCACTTCGGCGGCAGCTTCGCGCTCCTGTCCGAGGTCCGCGCGGCCGTGCAGCGCCCGGTGCTCGCCAAGGGCTTCTTCGTGGACCCCTCGCAGCTCGACCGCGCCTGGGCGGCGGGCGCCGACGGCGTGCTGCTGATGGCGGCGCTGCTGCCGCCCGCGAGCCTGGTGTCCATGCTGGCGGCGTGCGAGGAGCGAGGCCTGGACGCGCTCGTCGAGGCGCACGACGCGACCGAGCTGGCGGAGGTCCTGGACGCCGGCGCCACGCTGGTGGGCGTGAACAGCCGCGACCTGCGCACGCTGACCATCGATCTGGGCCGCGCCCGCGACCTGCTCGCCACCATCCCCGAGGGCCCGGTGCGCCTCTGCGAGAGCGGTCTGCACACCCGCGCCGACGTCGACGCCGTCCGCGGCCTGTGCGACGCCGTCCTCGTCGGCACCGCGCTCGTGACGGCCCCCGACCCCCGGGTCGCCGTCGAGGAGCTGGGGCTGTGAGGGTCAAGATCTGCGGCGTACGGGACGAGCGCGCGGCCGAGGCCTGCGCCGAGGCGGGCGTGGACCTCGTTGGCTTCAATCGCGTGCCGACCTCGAAGCGGTGCGTGCCGCTCGGGGTCGCCCGTGACCTGGCGCGGCGGATCGGTGGCGCGGAGGCGGTGCTGCTGCTCGTCGACGCCGACGAGGACACGATCCTGCGCGAGGCCGAGGGCTTCGCCTGGGTCCAGCTCCACGGTCGCGAGAGCCCCGAGCTCTGCGCCGCCCTCCGCCGGCACCACCGCGTGCTCAAGGCGCTGGTTGCGCCAGAAGTGGCGGCGATCGATCGATACCGGGGATCGGTCGATGCGCTCCTCGTCGACGGCGCGCGCCCGGGCAGCGGTGAGGTCCGCTCCTGGTCGCGGGTACCGTGTGCGGACGTTCCCGTCTGGCTCGCCGGCGGTCTGGCGCCCGACAACGTGGCGTCGGCCATCGCCGCGGCGCGGCCCGCGGGGGTCGACGTGGCATCGGGGGTCGAGGTGGACGGTCGGATCGATCCGGCGCGGGTGAGGGCCTTCGTGGCGGCGGCGCGTGCCGCGGGAGCGCAGACGTGAGGGAACAGGGACGGTTCGGACGGTTCGGCGGCTTCTACGTGGCCGAGCCCTTGATCCCGGCGCTGGAGGAGCTCGAGGCCGCCTGGCACGAGGCGCGCGACGACGCGGCCTTCCAGGCCGAGCTCCGGGGGCTGCTGGCGCACTGGGCGGGACGGCCCACGCCGCTCTACCGCTCGCCCGCGCTCTCGGCGGCGATGGGCTGCAACGCCTGGCTCAAGCGGGAGGACCTGCTGCACGGCGGCGCCCACAAGACCAACAACACCGTCGGGCAGGGGCTGCTCGCGCGGCGCATGGGCCGCCGGCGCCTGGTGGCGGAGACGGGCGCCGGGCAGCACGGGGTGGCGACGGCGATGGTGGGGGCGCTCCTCGGCATGGAGGTCACGGTGTTCATGGGCGCCACCGACGTGGCCCGCCAGGCGCCCAACGTGGCCCGCATGGAGCTGTTCGGCGCGCGCGTTGTGCCGGTGACCGGTGGGCGTGCGAGCCTCAAGGAGGCCATCAACGAGGCGCTCCGGTACTGGACCGAGCACGTGCGGGACACGTTCTACGTCTTCGGGACGGCCGCCGGTCCACACCCGTACCCGACCATCGTGGCCGGGCTGCAGCGCGTGATCGGCGAGGAGATCCGCGAGCAGCTCGGGCGCGACCCCGCGGCGATCTACGCCTGCGTGGGCGGCGGCAGCAACGCGATCGGCGCGTTCGGGGCCTTCCTCGAGCGGCCCGCCGTGGCGCTGATCGGCGTGGAACCCGGCGGGCATGGGCTGGACAGCGGGCTGCACGGCGCGACGCTGGGTGCCGGGCGTGAGGGCTGCCTGCACGGCTCCGTGAGCCTGGTGCTGCAGGACGACGTGGGCCAGATCGAGGAGGCCTACAGCGTGTCCGCCGGCCTCGACTACCCGGGCGTGGGTCCGCAGCACGCGCACCTGCGGGCGACCGGGCGGGCCACCTACGAGAGCGTGACCGACGACGAGGCGCTCGACGCGCTGCGCTGGCTGTGCCGCGCCGAGGGCATCCTCCCGGCGCTCGAGTCGGCGCACGCGGTGGCGGCCGCCCGGCGCGCGGTGGGCCGCCATGCTCCCGATGACGACGTGGTCGTGAACCTGTCGGGACGCGGGGACAAGGATCTGGCGCACGTCATGGGCGAGCGGCGCGCTCCCCACGTGCAGGTGCCGGTGGCGCCGGCGACGCTCCCGCCCGCGGAGGCGGCCCTGCCCCGAGCGGCGCGGGGGACGCGCGCCTTCCCGGAGGCCGCGGCGCGGGCGAAGGCGGAGGGGAGGGGGCTCGTGGTTCCCTTCCTGGTGCTGGGCGATCCGGGCCCGGAGGCCTCGGTGGCGTTGTGCCGCGCGCTCGTGGACGGCGGCGCCGACGCGCTCGAGCTGGGCCTGCCGTTCTCCGATCCGCCCGCGGATGGGCCCGTCATCCAGGCGGCGGACCAGCGCGCGCTCGCGGCGGGCACGACGCCGGAGCTCGCACTCGGGCTGGTGGCCCGGGTGCGGGCCTTCACCGACGTGCCCGTCAGCCTGCTGGTCTACTTCAACCTCGTGCTGTCGTACGGGGTCGAGCGGTTCTACGCGGACGCCGCGGCCGCCGGCGTGGACGCCGTGCTCGTCGCCGATCTCCCGCCGGAGCACGCCGAGCAGGCGGTCGCCGCGGCGCGGGCCGCCGGGGTGGCGCCGGTCTTCCTCGCGAGCGAGCTGTCCACGCCCGCGCGCCTGGCGCGCATCGCCCGCGACGCCGAGGGCTACGTCTACGCGCTCGCCCGCATCGGCACGACGGGGGAGCGCGCCGAGGTGGCGCCCACGCTCGGTCCCGCGCTGGCCCGGATGCGGGAGGCGTTCGACCTGCCGCTGCTCGTGGGCTTCGGGATCTCCGGGCCCGAGCAGGCACGCGCCGCGCTCGACGCCGGCGCCGACGGGGTCATCGTCGGCAGCGCGCTCGTCCGCCTCGTGGAGCGCTTCGGCGCCGAGGCGGGCCCCCACCTCACCGAGCGCGTCCGCGAGCTGACGGCCGCGGCACATCGTTCGTAGAACATCCAGGATTCAGGAGGACACTTGCTCGTCGTCATGCGTCACGACTCCACGCCGGCCGAGGTCGAGGCCGTGTGCGAGCGCATCACCTCGCTCGGCCTCACGGCGCGCCCGATGCCCGGCGGGGAGCGCGTCGCCGTCGGGGTCCTCGGCAACCACGGCCCGGTCGATCCCGCGCGCTTCCACGGGATGCCCGGGGTGGCGGAGGCGATCCCGGTGTCCGCGCCGTACAAGCAGGTCAGCCGCGAGTGGCGGCACGACCAGACGCTGATCCGCCTGGACAACGGCGTCACCATCGGCGGGCCGGAGGTGGTCGTGATGGGTGGGCCGTGCGCGGTCGAGTCGGAGGACCAGCTGATGCGCACCGCGGAGCGCGTGCGGGAGGCCGGCGGCACGGTCCTACGCGGCGGTGCCTTCAAGCCGCGGACGTCTCCGTACGCCTTCCAGGGGCTCGGGCTCGAGGGCCTGAAGCTGCTCGCGAAGGCGCGGGAGCGCACCGGGCTCGCCGTGATCACGGAGGCGATCGACGAGGAGAGCGCGCGGATGGTGGCGGACCACGCCGACATCGTTCAGCTCGGCGCGCGGAACATGCAGAACTACGCGCTGCTCAAGGTCGTCGGCACGCTCGGGCGCCCGGTGATGCTCAAGCGCGGGCTCTCCGCCACGATCTCCGAGTGGCTCCTGGCCGCGGAGTACCTCCTGGACGCCGGTCTGCACGACGTGATGCTCTGCGAGCGCGGCATCCGGAGCTTCGACGCCGCCACGCGCAACGTGCTGGACGTGGGCGCCATCGCGCTCGCGCGCAACCTCACGCACCTGCCGGTGGTCGCGGACCCGTCCCACGCCACCGGGCGGCGCGAGCTCGTGGCCCCGGCGGCGCGCGCGGCGGTGGCCGCCGGAGCGGACGCGGTCATCGTGGAGACGCACCCGGAGCCCGCGAAGGCGCTCTCGGACGGGCAGCAGGCGCTGCTCCCCGACGACTTCGCCACCATGGTGCGCCAGCTGCGCGCCATCGCCGCCAGCATCGACCGCCCGCTCGCGACGCTGCCGTGACCGTCGAGCTGCGCATCCCCGCGTCGAAGAGCGTGACCCACCGCGCGCTGCTGCTGGGGGCCCTGTCCCGGCGGGCGTGCCGCGTGCGCCACCCGCTGTGGGGTGCGGACAACCGGGCCACGCTCGGGGCCCTGGTGGCGATGGGTGCGCGCGCGGAGCGCGACGGTGACGACGTCCTGTTCGAGCCTGTGCCCGATCTGCGGGTGCCGAGCGGGCCGCTCGACTGCGCGAACTCCGGCACCACGCTCCGGCTGCTGCTCGCGCAGGCGGCGCGGCTCGACGGCGACGTGGTCCTCACCGGGGACGAGAGCCTCCGCTCCCGCCCGAACGGCCCGCTGCTGGCGGCGCTCGCCGCGCTGGGCGCGGACGTCTCGTCGGCCGAGGGGAGGGCGCCCGTCCGCGTGCGCGGACCCCTGCGCGCGGGGGTGGTCGACCTGCCACCGCGCACCTCCAGCCAGTACGCGAGCGGCCTGATGCTCGCCCTGGCGCTCGTCGACGGGGACAGCGTGATCCGCATGGCGGCGCCCGTCGCGAGCGGCCCCTACCTCGAGCTCACCCGCGACCAGATGGCCCGGGCGGGGCTCCGGGTGGACTTCGTGCGGTCGCAGGACGGGCTGCGGATCGCGGTGCCCGGCGGGCAGCGGCCCGGCGTGTCGGAGCTGGCGGTCGAGGGCGACTGGAGCACGGCCGCCTTCCCGTTGCTCGCGGCGGCGGCCACGAGGCGCGCCGTGCGGCTGCACGGGCTGCTGCCGGACAGCGTCCAGGGAGACCGTGCGGTCGTCGACCTCGTCGCGCGCTTCGGCCCGCGCCTCACCTTCGAGGGGGACGTGCTCGCGCTGGAGCCGGCGCCGCTGCGGCCCGCTGGCGAGCTCCGACTCGGCGCCACGCCGGACCTCTTCCCGGCGCTGTGCGCGCTCGCGGCCCTCGCGCCCGGGGAGACCCGGCTCGTCGACGCGCCGTCGCTGCGGGACAAGGAGACCGACCGGATCGCGGCGATGGTGACGGCGCTGCGCGCGCTGGGGGTGGACGCCGAGGAGCTGCCCGACGGCGCCGTGGTCCGCGGAGGCACGCCCCTGCAGGCGGCGTCGGTGCGCAGCCACGAGGACCACCGCGTGCACATGGCGCTCGCCTGCCTCGGGCTGTTGGGCCCCGTCGACGTGGACGGTCGGGGCTGCGAGGCCGTGAGCTACCCCGGCTTCCACGAGGACCTGGAGCGATTCCGGCCCTGAGCTACCGGTCCACCTCGTCGAGCAGCGCGCGGACCTGGTCGTGCACGGCCGGCGTCGCGCGGATGACGAGCTGGCCGTGCATCGCGCGGGTGGTGAGCGCGGGGGGCTCGCCCTGCGGCGTCGCGTAGAGCATGCGCAGGCTGTACTCCGCCTCGCCGACATCGAGGTGCGCCAGGTCATAGACCTCGACCACGGGGAGCTCCTCGGTGGAGCTGGGGAGCACGGTCCCCGCGAGCGCGGCGCCGGTCGCGACGATGGGGAGCAGCCAGAGCTTGGACATTCGAACACCTCCGTCCAGCCGTCCAAGCACGAAGCGGGCCAGGCGATAGCGTAGGTTGGGCCGTGGTCGGTCGGCGGGAGCACGACAACCCGTCCCGCGGGTCGCGCGATGGACCCCGATCGGTGACGCGCTGTCATCCTCCGCGGTACCATCGCCCGATGGCGACACATGCGGTCGAGCTGTACTTCGACGACCAGACCGAGGCGCTGGTGCGTCGGCTGTGGCGCCTGCTGGCCGACGCGGGCGCCGAGGACTCGCAGCACGTGCTCGGCCTGCGGCCGCACCTCTCCCTCACGGTCGCCGAGGGCGTCGACACCGACGGGATGCGGGAGGTGTTGGCCGAGTGGGCGGCGAGGACCGAGCCGTTCGCCGTCACGCTGTCCTCCATCGGCGTGTTCCCCGGGGAGCGCGGGGTGGTGTTCCTGGCGCCGACGCCACGCGCGAGGCTGCTCCAGGTGCACGCCGACTTCCAGGTCGCGTTCGCGGGCTTCCTCGGCAAGCAGCAGGCCTGGTACCGCCCGGACCGCTGGGTCCCCCACGTGACCCTCGCGCACGTCGGGGGGGCCGCGCGGGCGGGCCGCGTCCTGGCGACGAGCTGGGATCAGGCGCTGCCCATCGAGGGGCGGGTGGTGCAGGTCGGCCTGAGCAAGATCCGCCCGTCGGTCCTGCGCTACCTCTTCCCGCTCGAGGGCTCGGACGAGCCGTAGGGCGATCAGGACGTTGGGGTCGCTTCGGTCACGTGCATCACGCGTTCGACTCCATGTGTGGCGGCGTCGGAAACGAACCTGCGGTCGAACGTGACGACCATGTGTTCATCGGGAGTGGCTGCCCGCACCATCGCGTCGCCGAGGTCGAGCCCGGCACGATGCCACGTCAACGCCCGGCGCGTTCGATCCTGATCTTCGACGAAGACGCCCTCCAGCGAGGCGATGACATGGAGTGCGTCACTCACCCTCTTGCGATCCCACGCGTATGGGCCGCGCTTCGACGAGAGCACCCAGCCAAGCTCCAGCAGAACGACGCGCGAAACCCAGAATGGTCCGCCGGCCAGGAGCAGCGTCACTGCCTGCCTGGTCTCTGTCGCGTCGTCCTTGGTGATCAGGCGGACGAGGACGTTGGTGTCGAGGGCCATCATTCTTGGTGGATCGCGTCGCCGATTGCCTCGTCCATCTCCTCGATGGTCGCGGCGGCCTCGTCGTGGGGGGGCAGCGAGAGGAGATCGGCCAGCGGACGCGTCCTGAACGGGTCGGCCGGGTCGATGGTCGGTCCCACGGATTCGACCAGATCCCGCACGGCGCCGTAGTAGGCACCCGTCCATTCCCTCGCGGCCTCAGCGATGCCCTCGAGCACGGACCGGTCGGTGTCTTCCCGACGCTCGTGCAGACCGAGCAGCGCTACGGTCAGCAAGTTGTCGGCGTGGAACCCCACATCGATGAGCCTCAGGACCTGCCGGCCGTGACTATCGAGGATTTGAGGGGCGTTCGGATGGAAGCTCAAGAACCGGACCCACGACCGTTGGGCGCACTGGAGCTGGTCGACGGCTGCGTCGAGCGCGGGCAGCTCCTCGAGAGCCTCGTCATCGCCGAGATGTTCCGTGGCCTCCCGGAGGAGAGCTTCCAGACCACCTGGCACCTGAGCCAGTGCCTCCACCACTGCGACCTTGAACTGTGCTGCGGTGCCACCAGACTCGAGAACGTGCTGGACCGCCGCCCGAGCCGAGGGCTTCCGGAGCGCCGGCTCGGCAACCCATGACTGGAACAACCGCAGATGCGTACGGATCTTCTCCAGGGCGGCTGGTGACAGCCGATCCCGGAGCCAATCCATGTCTCGCTCCGCCAGGAATACGGGCGTATGGACCTTCACCGCCACGATGGCTCCGCGGCCACAAGCGTGGGCCTCTCCTTGCACGTTATCGCGATCTTGGCGCACTGGGGTGGGCGGTCAGGCGGCGAGCGCAGGCCAGGCCCGCGAAACCCGCGCCCACCACGACGACGTCGGCGTCCATCTATGGGATGGCCGGGATGCCGAGCGGGCCGGGTGCGGGCGGCGGCGCGGGCGGTGGCGGCAGCAGCGCGTGGCAGCCCTGCTCGCGGGTCCACCCACCGGACCGGAGGGCGAAGCGGGCGCAGCGCAGGTCCGTGCCCGGCAGCGCCTCGCGGACGTGCTCGCCGGGCAGCGTCGTCACGGGCCCCACGCGGTCGGCGAGGACGTCGCGACAGCTCCGGCGCTCCTCGCTCGAGGCCTTCGTGTCCGGTTCGTCCAGCGTGTACACCTGGACCGCGAGATCGTCGCCCTCGGCCTCCACCACCGCGAAGCCCAGCCGGCACCAGTCCTCGTAGAGCAGCTCCTCCCGCGGGTGGCGCGACGGGGGCTCTGCCTTGCTCCCGGCGCCGAGCACCAGCGAGAGGTGGCCCTTCGGGTCGAGGTGGACCTGGGTCCCGTGGTCGTGTCCCGCGAGGTAGAGCTCGGGCCCCAGCCGCTCGAGCGTCGCCGCGAGCGCCGTACCCTTGCCTTGCGAGAACGGTCGCACGTCGCGGTACCGGCCCGCCGACCCGTGCCCGCCGTTGCTGTGCCACGGGTGATGGCCCACCACCACGTCCGCCGAGCCCACCATCGTGCCCAGGGCCTCCCGCATCTTCGTGCCCTCGGCGTCCCCCTTGCACGACACGTCGGCGCCGTGGCAGCGCCGCACCAGCCAGGTGGTGTCGAGGGCCGCGACCTCCAGCGGGCCCATCGTCGCCTGCCAGAAGTGGGCGTCACCGCGCATCCGGTCCCCGCGCGCGTCGTCCTCGCGCAGCGCTTCGAACAGGCGCTGGACCCGGTCGCGACTCGGGGCCGCGCCGTACATCAGCCAGCTCGGGCCCCAGTCGTGGTTGCCCGGCGTGAACCAGGCGTGGGGCATGGCGTACGCGTCGAGCAGGGCCCGCAGGAACTGGCGGCCGTCGTCGCCCGCGGCACCCTCGTCGATGCCGGTCCAGTAGACGTCGTCGCCCAGGAAGAGCACGCCGTCGCAGGTCCCGCGGCACACGGCCTTCGCCGAGGTCGCCACCGCCAGGGCGCCCGGCGACGGTCGGTCGCCGTCACGCATGCCCGCATCGCCCGTCACCACCAGCCGCAGGCGTTCGCCGCGCGTGCCCTCGACCTCGCGCCAGGTCTGCTCCCACGCGCGCTGCTCCTCGGAGCACAGCGGGAGCTGGCGGTCGGGCTCGGTCGTGCAGCGCACCTGGGCGTCCGACGGCGCGGCGCGCACGTGCAGCTGCTTCATGCCGGGCGCGACACACCCCAGGAGGAGGGGAGCCAGCCAGCCGCTCATCGTTCACCTCGTGTCCGCACGGTCAGCATGATCCCGGTCGGCTCGGGCGGCTCCCGGACCACCACCAACCGGAGGTACGGGCGGTCGTCCGCGATCCGGATCGTGACCCGGCGGTACCGATCGCCGACCTCGATCCGCTCACCTACGGCCTTCCACGGACCGTCGGGGGCATTCGCCCCCTCGAGCCGCACCGCGGCCGGTCTCATCCAGGTCGTGAGGATCTCGAGCTCGCCACCGTCCCGCCGCACGCGATGGCCGAAGGGTCGGGCCAGCGGGTCGCCGACGAAGTTGCCCTCGCCGGGCCAGGCGACGGAACGCCAGAGCGCCTCGACGGCCGTCGCCCCTCGGAACCAGGTCGGCCAGAGCACACTGGCCACCGGGAACTTCTCGGCGTAGTTGCAGGGCTCGTGAGCAGTTCCGTACGACGCGGTCGCTCCCGCCTCGAGCCACGCCGTGATCGGCATCTGCCCGGCGGACCCGTCCAGCACGCCGCCGAAGCTGGTGAGGTGGTCAGCCAACGCCCCAGGTCGGAAGCCCAGCGTGTCGAGCCCGCCCACGGTCGCCAGGCCCGTCTCGTAGCCCAGCACACCCTGCGCTCCCTCGAGCCAGCCGCTCCCGTCCGACAGGTCGTCGTAGGAGATGGCCAGGCCCTCGGCGGGATCGAACAGGTCGACGGTGCCCGGATAGTCGGGCCAGCGCGTGGACCGCGCCTCGTCCGGGGTGCGGACCAGGTGGACCTCGCCGCTGGGGAAGCTGTCGTCCGCCAACAGCCCCCGCTCGATCAGCGCTTCGGCGCTCGCGAGGTCGGAGGCCGGCAACATCATGGTCGGCCGAACGCCGAGGTCGGTCCACGGCGCGAGCGTCGTCGTGTCGTACAGGCCGCTGGGCGCCGTGGGGCCGCAGGTGCCGCCCGTGGTGTTGCAGTACGCCTCGTCGAAGCCCATCGCGAAGGCCGCCGAGGTGCCCATGCAGCCGATGCGGTACGGCGCCGAGAACGTCAATAGCAACGCCTGTATCTCGTCGGGCAGCTCGTCCAGCGCCGGGGCGCGTGCGGCGAAGACGGAGGGGTCGAGGGTGGGCTGGGTCCCGAGCGACATCGCGACGATGTGGTCGGCGGGCACGCCGCGCGCCTCCGCATACGCCTGTGCGATCGATGCCGACAGCGGGTCGTCCGTGTTGACCACGATGCCCAGCTGCCGGGCCCCGAGACCCGTACGAGGCTCCGGCCACACCGCCGAGATCTCGCCCCCATCGGTCGGGGTGCAGGCGGCGAGGGCGCAGGCCCACAGCGGCCACGAGGGCACGGGGAGGGGTCGCATGCCCCCCGCTAACAGGGGGGGCGGGCCTCCTCCAGCGCGCCCATCAGCGCCTCCGCGACCTTCGGGAGCGCGATCAGGCGCTCCGCGGCGCCCGCCTCCCAGGCCGCGCGCGGCATGCCCCAGACGACGGAGCTCGCCTCGTCCTGCGCGAAGGTCCGGGAGCCCGCCTTGCGCATGGCACCGAGCCCGTCCGCGCCGTCCGCGCCCATCCCCGTCAACACGACGCCCACGGCCTTCGCCCCCGCCGCTGCGGCCACGGAGTGGAACATCACGTCCACGGACGGGACGTAGCCGCTCACCTTCGTCGTCTCGCCGAGCCTGGCCACGTAGTCGGCGCCGCTCCGAACGACGCGGAGCTGCCGCCCCGCGGGCGCCACCACGCACCTGCCGGGGAACAGGCGGTCGCCGTCCTCCGCCTCCTTCACCTCGAACCGGCTGACCTCCGCGAGCCGTGCGGCGAACGGTGCGGTGAAGCCCGGGGGCATGTGCTGGACGATGGCGATGCCCGGGAAGTGGGGTGGCAGCTCGGAGAGCACCTGGCGCAGCGCCTCGGTCCCGCCGGAGGACGCGCCGATCGCCACCAGCCGCTGCGTGCTGTCGGCGAGCGCCCGGTGGAGGGGAGCACCGGTGGCGGTCGTGGGTCGTTGGAGCCGGGCCGTGGACGCGATCAGCACCTTCGTCCGCAGCTCGGAGGGTGTCATCGGCCGCGCGACCACCTCGACCGCGCCCTCGTGCAGCGCGTCCATCGCCACCCGGCTGCCCGCAGGGGTGACGCTGCTGACGACGACCGCGCGCACGGGGTGGGAGGTCATGAGTCGCCGGAGGAAGTCGACGCCGTCGAGGCGTGGCATCTCGAGGTCGAGCACGATCACGTGCGGGTCGTGCTCGACGATGAGGCCGCGCGCCTCCCAGGCGTCCCGTGCCGCGCCGACGACCTCCATCCGCGGGTCGCTGGCGAGCCCGTGGCTCCACGCCTGGTGGTCCGTGGCGGCGTCGTGCACCACCAGGACCCGCACGCGGGGGACGCTCACCCGCCACCTCCATGTGCGTCCGTCGGCCGTCGGAGGTCCTGCCTTGAGCGGTTTCGCTACTCGGCCGGCGGCGGGCCCCGTTCGTCGAGGACCCCGCGGAGCGCTCGCGCGAGCGCCTCGGGGGCGAGAGGCTTCTGGAGCACCCGCGGCGTGGGCGCCTCCTCGACGACGTCCCGGTCGGCGAGGCGGACCGCGCGCCAGAGCGCCCACCCAGGCGCACGGAGCAGTCGGGTCACCAGCTCGTGTCGGGGTGGGGATCCCAGCATGGCTTCACCTCGTACAGGAGGTCCGGGGGGGCGCGCGTCTCTTCATGACCCCCAAACGTACGCGCGAGGATCCCGCGTCACAAGGTTTCGCCGGTTTCACGCCAGGAATGGACCGATGTGGCAACACTGCTGTCGCTGTGCCATCCCGGGACGACGGCACGCCGGAGAGCCCTTGGGACCGCCCGCCTACTCCACGTAGCGGGCGACCCCGGCGGGCAGCTCCTCGTCCGTCCGGTTGAGCAGCGCGAGCGTGGTGGCGGGGACGGCGGGGTGCTCTTCGGCGAACGTCGCGAGCGCCGTCGGCCCGGTCAGCGGGACCAGCCGGAGCCGCTGCGGCTGAACGCCGAGGACCGCGGGATCCACCTCGGGTCCGAGCGAGGCGAGGGAGGCCTCGAGCGCCGGGCGTACGGCTTCCCAGGACGCCTCGTCCCCCGCACCCACCGCCATCCACACCCGGTCGCCGGCGACCACCGCCCTCGCCAGCCCGTCGACCGCGTGCATCACGCCGTCACGCCCCATGCCTTCGAGGCGGAACCCGCGCAGCCCGTCCTCGCGGGCCTCTCCGGGCTGCAGCCCCTCCATGAAGGCAGTCAGCGCCTGCTCGGGATCCTCCTCGGGCACCTCACCCACCTGCAGCGAGGCCATGCCGTCGGGGGCGAGGCTCACGAGCTCACCGTCGCGCTGCTCGTGCTTCCACCCCGCTGGCAGATCGATGCCCAACGCGGCCTCGGGCACGGCGAAGCGGTCGCCCACCAGCGTGCCCCGACGCGGGTCGGCGCCGAACACCAGCCCGTCGAGGTGGGCTACCACCGAGGCCGTGTCCCGCTCGCCGGTCGACGCCACCGCGCCCAACCGCTCCAGCCGGTCCTCGGGCGGGGGATGGGTGGAGAGCCAGGTCGGCAGGCGTCCGTCGGCGTCCTCGGTCGCCTCGAGCACGGCGAGCACGTCGAGCATGGCGGCCGGGTCGTAGCCGGCGCGCTCGAGGTACCGCAGGGACAGCTCGTCGGCCTCGCGCTCGTCCGCGCGGCTGTGCTTCAGGCCGAAGAGCCCGGCGCCGACGCCGACCACCGCGCCCACGTGCCGCTGGTTGGGGTCGACGGCGTGGACCAGGGCGCCGAGCGGGCTGCCGAGCACGGCGCGGGACATGGCGGTCGCCGAGTGGCGCGCCGTCACGTGGGCCACCTCGTGCCCGAGCACGGCCGCCAGCTCGTCCTCGGAGTGCAGCCAGCAGAGCAGCCCGCGCGTGACGTACAGGTGGCCGCCCGGCACCGCGAACGCGTTGAGCGCCTCGTCGTCGAGCACGCGCACGGTCCACGGCAGGTCCGGGCGCTCGCTGGTGGCGGCGAGCCGCTGGCCCACGCCGCTCACCCAGGCCTGCAGCGCCTCGTCCTCCACCAGCGCCATCGAGGCCACGACCTGGGCGTCCAGCTCCGCACCCATCCGCAGCTCGGCCTGCTCGTCGACCACGTTGAGCTGCAGCTTGCCGGTCGCCGGGTTCGCGGCGCACCCGAGCAGGGACGCGAGGATCACGGGACGAACCGGTCGGGCAGGCCGACGACCGTGAGGTTGCCGTGGTCGCCCGGGATGCGGTCCCAGGTGGGGGACTTGTTGTCCTTGTAGAAGTCGCTGCCCAGGCGCTCCTGCTGGAGCTGCCCGTGCATCACGTCGTAGCGCCAGCGGCCGACCTGTGCCCAGGCGCCGCTGTTGAAGGTCGCGAGCACCATCGAGCGGTCGTCCATCGGCAGCGAGCGCACGTTCGCCTTGTACTCCGGGGTCGCCTGACCGCCCCAGGCCGTCGGCGCGTTGCTCGTGTAGTAGACGCGCACCGGCTCACCCAGCGCCTTCGCGGTCGCGCCCACCGAGCGCATCCCCACCGTGTCCAGCATGTCGACGCCCACCGGCACGATGCGCTTCTGCTGCGCGAGCAGCCGCAGGAACGCGTAGTTCTCGGGCGTGGCCAGGAAGCCGAAGGTCGGCGCGGAGGCCGATGGGGTCAGCGCCTTGACCATGCTGCCCTCGATGCGCCCGCGGTACCCGTAGTAGAAGGACTCGAGCACGTTGGCCTCGTCGGGCCAGGCCGCGCCGATGAGATCGGCCGCCTCGTCCTTCTTCTCCTTGGACCACAGCGCGACGAAGGCCTCGCGGGTCTCGGCGGCCCGCAGGAGCGGCTGCATGACCTTGTGGAAGCGGACCACGTTCGGGTCGTAGTCGAACACGAAGGCCCAGTCCGGGCGCTGCTCGACGATGAAGTCGTACGACTGGTCGCTGCCGACCCCGACGTAGATGCCGCCGGCGTTCGTGAGGAAGCGCTCGAACAGGTAGCGGTGGGGCTCGTTGGTCGTGATGTAGCTGTGCGGGTCGCGGCACTCGGTCGTGCTGCGGCCGCCGTTCTGCAGCGACTCGAGCCAGTTCTTGCGCACCTCCTCGCCGCAGATGCCCTTGTCGTCGAGGACGTCGCTCTTCACCGACCACGCGATGCGCAGCTCCTCCTCGGTGGGCGGCTTCGGGTCGGGACGCATCGGCGGCGGCGTCTTCACCACCGCGGGCGGCCAGGCCGTGAGCCAGGGGTCGCCGGCCACGCACAGCGCTGGCGCCTTCTTCAGCGCCTGCCAGGTGGGCGCCGGCGTCCCGTCGGTCAGCAGCTTCTCCTTCGAGCTCGCGCAGGTGGGCGCCCCGTCGCAGGTGCCGAGCGGGGGCGCACCCTCACCGGCCCAGGTCCCCGTCCAGGTCGGCGGGCCCTCGATCTCCGCGCGGCGGGCCTCGAAGATCGTGGGCAGCCGCTTGCCGCGGAAGGAGCACAGCTCGCGCGCCGCCTCCCAGCTCCCGGCCGGGCTGCGACACACCGACGCCGCCGCGCAGGCGCTCGCGTCCGCGTCCGGCGCCTCGTCGATGTAGAAGGTGTCCACCTCGGCGTTGCCGCTCACGCAGCGCATGCCGGGCCCGGGGGGCGTGAGGCAGGGCGCGTGGTCCATCGCGAGCTCGATGCGACGGCCCAGCAGGGGACCCATCGCCCCGACGAGCGTGCCCACGGGGACGTCGTCGCTCACGACGACGCGGACGGCACCCTCGGCGGGAGGGGTCAGCGCCTGGCCGGGCGCGAAGGTCACCTCGGTCGCCGGATCGGCGCCCGGCAGCGCGAGGGGGATGGCGGTCGGTCCGTCGTCGGTCTGCACCACGAGCGGCACCACGTGCCCGTCGGCGGCGTGGCTGGCGAGCGCGAAGCGCAGCGTGGAGACCGGCAGCGACGCGTCCACCGCGAGCGCCTCGGCCCCCGTCATCCCCGGGATCTCCCAGTACGGGAAGCGCCCCCAGGCGCCCGGGCCCGCGATGCGCTCGGCGATCGTCGTCGTCTTCGGGAAGGGCGACATCCCCGCGCCTTCGAGCACCGGCAGCGTCAGGTCACCCTCGAAGGGCGCCTCGCCGAGCAGCAGCCGCGGCCCGTTGACCGCGTCCACCGCCTTCGACTTCAGCCACAGGTGGAGCTTCGCGGCCGCCAGTCGGTCGCCGGGCGAGGCCACGAAGCGCGCGCGGGTCGTCAGCTCGCCGAGCCCGCACCGGTCCCACAGCTCGCCCGCGGACGCCGTCGTGAGCGGTGAGGGCGCCTCCCCGCAGGTCCACGCGGTCGCCAGCTCTTCCTCGGACGGCATCGCGGCCCGCACCGCGTCGGACGACGAGGCGGCGGACAGCGCCTCGAGGTCGTACCCGGGGCCCATCACCTGCGCATTGCAGCCAGCCAGGAAGGCCAGCACGACCAGTGGACGCGACATCCTCAACCCCCTCTCGCGGACTTGAGCTCGACCTCGACCTCGGTGACGCCGCGCACGTCGACCCGCTTCTCCCAGGGCTTGAACCCGGGGGCGTCGACGTGGAGGTTCACCGCGCCGTCGCGGTCCAGCATGAGATCGTAGCGGCCGTCTGCGGCCCGACTGCGCCAGGTCTCTCCCTCGGAGAGCACCAGCTCCTCCAGCGTCACCGCCGCGCTCACGGGCCTGCCGTCGCCGTCGTGGACCTGGACCACCAGGCGCGGACCGTCGAGCACGGCGTCGAGCAGCGTCTCGAACACCGGCCGCACCGTGCGGATCGAGGCCGCCGCGACCTCGGGGTCCGACGGGTTGTGGTGGCTGCCCTCGATGATGTAGGCCAGGCTGCCGTGCGCCCAGCGGTGCCAGTCCTGGTCGGTGCCGTCGACCTGGTACAGGTTCTTCGCGACCTGCAGCGGGCGCCCGCTCGCCTGTCGGCCCGCCTTCTCGGACATGCGCTCGGCCACGCCCCAGGCGGCGTCCGGTGCCGGCGAGGTCTTCCCGTCCACGGTGTAGGGCACGAGGATCTTGTTGGCCGCGGTGTGCCAGGAGATGACGGCGACCGGCACCCGCTTGTCCGCCAGCCGCATCAGCGCCTGGGTCTCGGGCTCGCTGCCCGGCTCGGGCCCGCGGTACTTCCCGCTCGCGGGGATCGAGCTGCTGCCGTTCTCGCCGAGCGCCCCCCAGGCGAACGGGTAGTTCCGGTTGAGGTCGACCCCCTCCCACGGCTCGAACACGCCGTCCCCGTCGAGGTCGCGGCCGTTCTTGCGGTCGTGGTCGGTCGACAGCTCGAGGTAGGCCTGGTTCCCGTCGGGGTTCACGAGCGGCACGAACCACAGCTCGAGCTCGTTCACCCAGCGCGCCACCCGCGGGTCGGTCTTGCGGCGCTCGAGGACCGTCCACAGCGCGTCCAGCGCGTACTCCGGGGCGAGCAGCTCGCCGCCGTGGTGGGCCGCGACCAGCAGCACGACGGGCTCGTTCTCGTCGGTGCCGGGGTTGTCGCTGACGCGCACGCCATAAATCGGCCGTCCCTGCCGGCTGCGTCCGAGCTCGGCGACCTTCGCCACGTCGCGGTGCCTGCTGGCCATGGCGAGCAGGAGCTGCTCGACCATCTCGGGGTTCTTGTACGACAGGTCGAGGTGGATGCCGTCGCGCACGACGACGCCGGGGTCGGCGCGGGTCGCGCGGTACCGCTCGTCGCGCACCCAGTAGGGCTCGTCCGCGCTCCACCACGGGATGTCGACGCCGAGCCGACGCAGCCGCTCGAGCCCGACCGGATCCGTCTCGACGACCACGAGCTCCGGCTCGTCGACGGCGAGCTCCCCCAGGTCCGTGGGGATCTTCCCCCGGTCTGCGGCAGCGACCTGGACCCAGCGCTTCGAGCCGAACGCGGTGCGCTCCGCCGCGAGCGGTGTGGCCCCCGTGTCGAGCACGGACATCGCGACCAGCCGGGTGTCCGACCCCTGGGCCGGGTGCGCCCGCAGGCCGACGTGACCGGTCGGCAGGGCGCCGTCGGTGGCGGACACCGTGCCGAGCTCGACCAGCGTGTCGGCGTCGTACGCGGAGGCGGTGATCGACGGGCCCGCCAGCCGCACGACGAGCTCGATCGCGCGCCGCTCGCGCAGGTTCGGGACGGTGATTCGCCCGCCCAGCTCCCGCACGCCGCCGAGCGCCCAGCGGTAGAGCACGAGGTCCTCGCGCTCCACGCTCACCCCGTAGGCGTTCAGGGCGAAGGCGTCACCACCCTGGCGGTCCGCCCGGAAGAGCAGGGTAAAGTCGGGCTTCTTGCCGAGGACGAGGGTCGCACGCAGCACGCCGTCCGTCAGCGTCTGCTCGGCCAGCCACACCTGGAGCTCGCCGGGGGAGGCGGCCTTGAGGTACAGCCCGTCGGCGCCGCCCTCCCAACGCCCACGCAGGCCTGCGCCGGTCAGCGGCACGTCCACCTCCCGCGCGTCACGCGTCGGGAAGGCGAGGGCGAGGCTGGCGAGGAGCGCGATCACGGCGAGGTCGTCGGCTCCTCGGTGGGCGCTGCGGGCTCGGGTTCCGGCACCGCCGTGAGCGCCGCACCTTCTTCGAGGGAGGCGGCGCACCGGAAGCCGAAGTGGTGGTACGGGTGGTTGTTCGGTACGTGCGGGCGACGGTGCCAGCCGGTGGCGTGCATCGGCTCCCAGTACCAGCTCCCCCCCTTCACCATCTTCAGCGTGTGGCCCGGGCAGTCGTCGGCCCCGCCGCACGGGCCCATCGGGTCGGTCCCGAGGCAGGCGTCCCCGCAGGCCGCGTAGTCCTTGGAGAACCAGTCGTAGACCCACTCCTCGGCGTTCCCCACGAGGTCGTAGGTGCCGTACCGGCCGGGCGGCTTCTGCGCGACCTCGAAGGTGCGGCCCTTCTCCGGGTGCGGCGGCGCCTTGTTCACGCCGCACGAGCGGACGGCGTCGGGGGTCATGACCACCGCCTGGTCGCACGTGACCTCGCCCTTGCCGTAGGGGGTGTCGTCGCCGTCGGGTCCGCGGGCGGCCTTCTCGTACTGGGCCTCCGTCGGCAGGTGCTTGCCGTTGACCTTGCAGTAGTCGCGCGCCTGGTACCAGTTCGCGCCCATGATGGGCTGGGTCGGCCGCGAGAAGTCGTTGTACGCCGCGTGCGCCTCGGTGCACTTCCCGGCGGCCTTGCAGGCCTTGTACGCCTCGGTCGTCACCTCGGTGGCGTCGATGAAGAAGGTCTGCAGCCACACGGTGGCCTGCGGGCCGTAGCCCGTGCCCTCGCGGCGGTTCTCGGACTGGTTGCAGTCGTGCACGGCGTCCGTCCCACGGAGGAACGGACCCCCGGGCACGCACACCATTCCGACGGGGACCTCGTCCGGGCAGGGCTCGATGACCACGCCCTCGGGCGACACCGGCTTCGGCGGCGGGGGCGGCGGCTCGGGCGGCGGCGGGGGCTCGGGCTCGGCGATCGGGACGGCGGGCTCGGGCAGCGGCGTGGGGGTGGTCGCGCAGGCGGCCAGCAGGGCGAGGAACACGGGGCGATCCGGGTCTACGGCGCGGGCGGCGTGGGGTGGGACTCGTGGGCGGGGACGGCGGCGGCGACGGGCGAGGGCTCCCGGCGCCACCAGGTGAGGCCGGCGAAGACGGAGAGCACCGCGAGCCAGGCGAGGCCCAGCGGGTCGGCGAGCACCGAGTAGGCGAGGACCGCGCCCGCCCCGGTCACGTAGAGCACGGAGGCGACGGTGGGGACGGGGCGCAGGCGCGCGCGGCCGCGGACCCCGTCGGCGAGCAGGCCCACGACGGTGAGCCAGGAGAACAGGAGCAGCACGGCCCCCGACCGCTCGACCAGGGCCAGCAGCGACTGGCCGTAGAGGAGACCCAGCGCCAGCACGGTCTGCACCAGCACGAAGGCGAGCGGGAGCTTCCCGCGACGGGGCGCGAGCCAGCGGGGGAGCCAGCCATCGCGGGCCATCACCGCGCCGACGTGCGGGCCGAGCATCGTCATGGCGCTCATCGCGGAGACCAGCGCGAGCACCGCCGCCACGGAGACCGCCTTGCCCATCGCCGGCCCCGCGAGCTTGGCGAGGAGCACGTGCGCGAGCGTGACCCGCTGGTCCTCGTAGGACATGACGGCGGCGAGCTCGGCGGGGTCGAGGTTGGCGACGAAGACCCAGTTCACCGCGAGGTAGAGCACCGCCACCATGCCGCAGCCGATCAAGAGCGCGCGCGGCACGTCGCGGCGGGGGCGGCGGAACTCGGCGGCGGCGTAGATCGCGGCGTTCCAGCCGGAGAACGCGAACGCGATCCAGTACTGGGACTCGAGGAAGGGGCCCCAGGGGAAGCCGTCGGTGTGGTCCGGCGCGGTCCAGGTGGGCCAGGACGTGTTGCCGGCGAAGAGCCCGACGGTGACGAAGAGCGCGAGCAGGCCGCCCTTGACCGCGACCAGCAGGTTCTGCGTCGAGGCGGACACCCGCGGGTGGATCGCGTGGGCCACGGCGAGCGCGACCAGCGCCATGCCGGCGAGCAGCCGGGGCGCGACGGGGCTGCCCAGCGTGCGCGCGAACTCGCCGACCGCGTACGCGTCGACGGCGAGGGGTGCGGCGAACCCGAAGACGAGCGAGGCCATCCCGGCCATCGAGCCGATGACGGGGTGCCAGGAGCGCGCGAGGTAGGCGTACTCCCCGCCGCTGCGCCCGTCGTTCGCCGCGATCTCGGAGTAGGCGAGGGCGCCGCAGAGCGCGAGCCCCGCACCCGCCACCCACGCCGACAGGATCACGCCCGGGTCCATGTGCTGCGCGAGGAAGCCCGTGGAGAGCAGCACGCCCGCGCCGATCATGTTGGCGGCGACCAGGCCGATGCCCGAGGCCAGGCCCAGCCCGTGCCGTTCTGGCGGTGGTGTGGCGGTCAAGAGGAGCTCGGGGAGGGAGGAGCGGGCGGGGGGGAGGAGAGCGGGGAGAGGACGAGGAGGAAGGCCACGGTAGCACGATCGGCGGCCCGCCACGAGGGGCGGTCGAAGAGGTCGGTTCGGCCGGTACGTGTCACGTGCGGATCATCCTAGCGCAGGTCGCGCGTCGGTACGCGAGGGGGAGGCGAGAGGAGCCCGTTCCCGACGAGCGGCTCCGCGAGCGTCCGGGTCTGGAGGTGACGGCATGTGGTGGGCGGCGTCGGGGTTGCGGTGCACGGGCGGTGGCGGCGATGGAAGGACCGACCGCTGACGGACCTGGAGTGGTCCATGGTCGGCGTGTGGCGGGGGTTCATCGTCGACGAGACCACGCGGTACCAGGTGTTCACCGAGGACCGACGCGGCTGCGTGTGGGACCACGAACACGGGCCCCGTCGGTCCTGAGATCGTCGGTCACCTCTCCCCTCGGCCGACGACCAGGTGAGGAGGAGGGGAGATGTCGTCGTCCGTCGCCACCGTCGTCGCAGCCCAGACCGGGGATGCAGAGGCCTTCACGCAGCTCGTCCGTGCCTGGGCGACCACGGTGTGCGCCATCGGCACCGCGATCACGAGGGACCCCGTACGGGGCGAGGAGGTCGCGCAGGACGTGTTCGTCCACGCGTGGACCGGGCTCGGCCAGCTCCGTAACCCCAGGAGCTTCCCGGCCTGGATCCGCCAGCTGGCGCGCAACCGCGCCCGGGACGCCGTCCGGCGGGAGGCCCGTCGGCGGGAGGTCGGCGCGAGTCCGCTGGAGACCGAGGTCCACCCGCACGATCCCGCCCGCGAGCTGCTGGCGCGCGAGGAGGAGGAGGCCGTGTGGGCGGCGCTGGAGGAACTCTCCGACGACGACCGCGAAGTGCTGGTCCTGTTCTACCGGGAGGGGCGGTCGGTCGAGCAGGTGGCGGGCCTGCTCGAGCTGCGGCCGGTCGCTGTGCGCAAGCGGCTGTCGCGGGCGCGGGAGAGGCTGCGCGGGGACGTGGGCGAGCGGCTGGGCGACGTGCTGACCCGCTCGACGCCCACCGCGGCCTTCGTCGCCGGTGTCGCCGCGCTGCTCGTCGGCGCGTCTCCAGGGGTGGCGCACGCCGCCGGCACCGCCGGTGCCGCGAAGCTCGGCCTCGGCGCTGGCCTCGGCGCGGGGGCAGCGCTCGGCGCAGCGGGTGGGCTCGCGGGCGTGTGGGTGGGGCACCGCCAGGCGCTCTCCGCGACGCCCCAGGAGCTCCGTCCCCGGCTGCGGCGGCACAGCGCGGCCCAGGGGATCGCCGTCGTCGTCGCCGCCCTGCTGATGGCGGGCGTGTCCGGCCCCGTGGGCGTGCTCGTCGGGATGACGCTGCTCGGCGCGGTGCTCGGGGGGACGGCGCTCGCGTGGCCGCTGCACCGGGCGCGCATGCTGGGGACGAGCGCGGGGCTGGCGGCGGGGCTGCTCGGTGCCGCTGGTGGCCTCGCGATGTCGGGTGCGCTGTCGTTCCCGGTGGCGCTGGCCGTCCTCGTGCAGCTCCAGTGCTTCGTCGCCGTCCCGCTGGCGCTGGGCTTCGCGGGCAGCTGGCACCTCGGCCAGCGCTGGCGCTGGTGGTTCGTGGGCGCGCTCGGCTGGCTGGTGGCCGCCCCGGTCCTCGGCGCCGGGACGGCGCTCGCGGTGGCGCTCTTCGGGCAGGCGCCTCTGGTGGGCGCCGTCGGGCTGTCGGTCTCGGCCGGCTTCGGCGAGGAGAGCGTGCGCCTGCTGTTGCTGGGAGCGCTCTGGCGGTGGGTGGGGCCTGTCGAGGCCCGTCGCGCCGTCGTGCTGGGGCTCGGTCACGGAGGCGTGGAGGCCGTGTTGTTCGGCCTCGGGACGCTCGCGACGGTGGCGGGCGGCGCGACCGCGGGTGCCGCCGACCACGCGCTGTACGGTCTGTCGCGCCTGTTCCTGCTGCTCTGCCACGTCGGCTTCACGCTGATGGTGTGGCGGGCCCTCCGTGACCGTTCGCCCGTATGGTGGGTGACGGCGGTGGCCGTTCACGTCGCGATCGATCTGGCGGCGTTCGCGGGTCCCCTGGTCTGGCCGTCGGGCGGCGGTTGGCTCGGTGGTGTGAGCGTGCTGGCGGTGGTGCTGGTCTCTGCCGGCTTGCTGCGCTCGGCGCTCGGGAGCGGGGGTGACGTGGACGGAGTCGTCACTCCGCGCGAAGATGGGGGCCGGAGGACGGGTTGATCAGCGCGGTCTCGTTCCAGCAGTACAAGCTGCTGCGATCGGTCTCGATGGAGCTGGGACGGCTCAACGTGATCGTCGGGCGCAACGGCGCCGGCAAGAGCACCGTGCTGGAGGGGCTGCACACGCTACTTGGGTTGCCACACCCGACCGAGCAGGTGGGTGGGGTGCTCCATCGCGTCTTCGGCGACGCCGGTCGTGTGGCATCGCTGCTCTCCAAACCAGATGCGAGTTGGTTCGAGCTGCACGTGACGGGCCGACGAGCGAGCGCCGCCAAGGCCGAGTTCAGCCTCACCCTGACAGTCGAACGCCATGGTGACCTCCGCCCTCGATGTCGACTGGAGCTGTTGGGCGAGGGGAGAACGCGTCGATTCGGGGTGGCGGAGTCGCACGATGACACCGATCTGCTTCGCGCTGCCTACCACCTCGAGCTGGCCAGCGTCGTACGCCTCCGTCTGCAGGGCACCCGCCTGGCGGCTCCCCACTACTCGGAGACCGCCGTGCCGCGCCTCGAGCACGACGGCGAGGGCCTTGCGTCGGTCCTGCAGTACCTCCAGGGTCTGCGCGACGGTACGCTCGAAGTCATCGAGCAACGACTGGCCGGCCTGATCCCCGGTGCTCGGCGGGTTCGGGCCGTCCCGACGCGCATCCCGCGCATCGAACAGGTCGTGGTCGCGATCGATGGCCGCGAGTCGCTGCACGAGAAGCGGAGCGAGGTCACGGGGACCCGGTTCGAGGTGGAGTTCGACGGGCTCGGGTGGATCGAGGCGGATCAGCTGTCGGAGGGGACGCTGCTCGTCCTGGGACTCCTGACCTTGCTGCACCACCGCCCGCCGTCCCTGGTGCTCATCGACGACCTCGACGCCGGTCTGCACCCGATGGCTCAGCAGCAGCTCATCGCGGTCCTCCGGACCTTGCTCGACGAGCGACCCGATCTGCAGGTCGTCGCCACGAGTCACTCCCCGTTCGTCCTCGACGCGCTCGACGCGAAGGAGGCCTTCGTCGCCGGCGTCGAGGGGGTCTCCGCACACGTGCGCCGGCTGGACGCCCACCCCGCGTGGAAGAAGCGGAAGGGCTACCTCCACCCGGGCGAGTTCTGGAGCGCGGTCGGCGAGGGCTGGGTCGCGGAGGAGAAGTGACCCGGCTCGGGATCGCCGCGGAGGACCGCTCCGATGTGCGCCTGCTCACGGGACTGGTGGACGCCATCGTGGTCGCCGAGGTCGACTGGATCGAGCCCGAGGTGCTCGACGCCTATCGTTCGTGGTGCGGACCCGAGGGCGACGACTGGCTCGACCTCCACCAGGCGACCGACCGAGCGCGTCAGCGTCGCTTCCGAGGCTTCTACGGTCGGTTCGGCGGGGAGCCGGGCGCGCTGGACGCGCACATGTTCCGCGCCGTGTTCCTGCTGTTCGCCGAGGAGGACGAGCCACCCGCCGCGGTGATCGTCGGGCGCGACACCGACGGCCACACCGAACGGCGACACGGTTTCGAACAGGCGGCGGCTCGCGACTGGCCGTTCATCACGGTCCTCGCGCTCGCGGACCCGGAGAGCGAAGCCTGGCGAATCGCGACCTGGACGCCCGACGACGACGACGACCGCCGCGCCCAGCTCGCGGAGCGAGAGCGGCTCGGATTCGATCCCATCCTCGCGCCGCACCGACTGACCTCAGGGCGAAGCACGAACAAGCGAGACTGCAAGAAGGTGCTCGAGAACCTCTGCGCCCACGGTCGTTCGGCTGCGGATCGATGGGAGACGCTGGACAAGAGCCAGCTCTCAGGGATCGGTCCGACCTGTGGGCTCGCTCGCTTCGTCGAGGACGTGTTCGCGGTGCTGGTTCCGGTGGTGGGCGGTCGGTAGCCCGGGCTACGCTGCTGCTGGAGTCGCCATGCCGGCCATCCTGTCCCTCGTCGCCTGCGGCGGATCCGCACCGACCGAGGTCGCGCACGAGACGGGCTCGGAGCTGCCGCCCATCGGCAACGTGCTCGTGGTGCTGATGGACGAGATCGGCATCGACAAGGTCGCCGCGTACGGCGTGGGCGGGCAGGTCCCCCCGACGCCGGTGCTCGACGGCCTGATCGCCGAGGGCGTCCTGTTCGAGAACGCATGGGCGACGCCGAGCTGCTCCCCGACCCGCGCCGCGCTCCTCACCGGGCGCCACCCCCGCCGGACCGGGATCGGGCGGTGGATCGACACGGAGCGGGACACCTGGGAGCTGGCCGACGAGGAGGTGACGATCCCCGAGATGCTGAGCCTGGCGCCTCGATCCTGGACCACCTCCCTCACCGGGAAGTGGCACCTGTCGGTCTACGCCGACCCGCAGTTCGCCGACCACCCGCTGCGACAGGGGTTCGACTGGGCGGCGGGCAGCGTCGCGAACCTCACGAGCAGCAGCACCCTCCCCTCCGAGGAGCTCGGGTACTACCGTTGGGAGAAGGCGACGAACGGCGAGCTCTCCATCGTCACGACCTACGCGACGACCGACACGGTGGACGACGCGGTCGAGCGCGTGGCGGCGATGCCCGAGCCCTGGTTCCTGTACGTGCCCTTCAACGCCGCGCACGTCCCCAGCGAGGTCCCGCCCGAGGAGCTGACGGGCGACGTCCCCAGCTCCTCCGCCAGGGAGATCTTCGACGCGGCGGAGATCGCCATGGACACCGAGCTGGGCCGACTGCTCGCGTCCATGCCCGAGGATCTGCGACAGCGCACCACCGTGATCGTGCTGGGCGACAACGGCACGCCGAACGAGGCGATCGCGAAGAAGCGCGACCGGCGGCACGGCAAGCGGACCGTCTACGAGCTCGGCGTTCGGGTGCCGCTCGTGGTGACGGGGCCCTTCGTGCGCTCCCCGGGCTCCCGGAGCGAGGCGCTGGTCCACGTCGTCGACCTCTTCGCGACCGTCGCCGAGATCGCGGGCGTCGATCTCACCACCGTCCTGGGATCCGACGGTCGCCCCGTGACCCTCGACGCCGTCAGCCTGATGCCCTACCTCCGGGATCCGACCACGCCCTCGGCGCGCTCGATCCTGTACTCGGAGGAGTTCTTCCCCAACGGTCCCGGCCCAACCACGCACCAGATCGCGGCGGTGCGCGACCTGTCGTACAAGCTGCTGCAGGACGAGGACGGCTCCCGGCACCTCTTCGCGCTGGGGTCCGACGGCCTGGAGGAGGGGCCGGATCTGTTGGCGGAGGGAGCGATCCCCTCCGGTGAGGCCGCCACGGCGTATGGGGCGCTCACGACCGAGCTGGACGCCCGCCTCGCGATGGTTCAGGGTCCCTGAGTCCCGTCAGAGGAGGCCGGCGAGCGAGAGGCTCACCAGCGCCACCATCGACGCGACCTCGACCCGCGCGGTGCGCTCCTCGCTCAGCCAGCCGCGCACCCGCCGACCGAGCAGGTTGCCGAGCGGGATGGTGACCGCCAGCACCGAGGCCATGGGCACCACGTCCAGCGAGAGCCCGCCGCCCGCACCCATGCCGATCAGGCGCCCCACGTGCATCGCCACGCCGCCCGCCGAGAGGGCCGCGAGGTAGGCGCCGCCCCGCAGGCCCGCCGCCTGGAGCACCGGGTTCGCGAGCAGCCCCGCACCGCCCGCGGTGCTCGCCAGGCCGACCGCGAGGCCTGCCGGCCCGAGCCACCCGGCGCGCGCCCGCACGACCGTGGTCCGGCGGAGGTGCGTCACGACCGCCGCGAGCGCCGCGCCCACCATCGCCGCCTGGAGCACGACCGGCGGCAGCCGCACCGCGAGCAGCCCACCCGCGAGCGCGCCCGCCATCGCGCCGGCCACCCACGGGCCAACCAGGTGCCGCGGCAGCTCCCGGCGGTACAGCACGGCGCGGTGCAGGTTCCCGACGAGCAGCGCCGGCGTGGCGACGGCCAGCGCGCGGACGGGGTCGCCCCACCACGCACCCAGACCGAGCACCAGCATCATGCCGCCGCCCGCGCCCGCCACCGTCGTGAGCAGTCCCGCGAGCCCCCCGAACAGCGCCAGTGCCACCATCGCGTCCTCCTGGCTCCCCCTTCACCCGGCGCTCGATATCCGAACATTGGATTGTATGGATACGAGTATTCCAAAATCCTGATGGTTTGTGCAGTCGCTCGCCGGATAGGCGGGGCCATGCGCTTCCAGCGGGTCGTCGTCCAGGCCCTCGAGACCCTGGTCCCCCCCGTCGAGGTCACCACCGCGGACCTCGAGCGGGCCCTGTCGCCGCTGTACAAGCGGATCGGCATCCCCGACAAGGTGCTCGAGACGCTCACGGGCGTGCGGGCGCGGCGGTTCTGGCCCGAGGGGATGTCCCACGCGGACGCTGCCACCCAGGTCGCGCGCAGGCTGATCGATCGGCACGGGCTGCCGTCCTGCGGGCTGGGCGCCGTCGTGAGCACGTCGGTATGCAAGGACTTCATCGAGCCGCCGATCGCCTCGCTGGTCGCGGGCGACCTCGACCTGCCCGAGACCTGCCAGGACTTCGACGTGGGGCACGCCTGCCTCGGGTTCATGACGGGGATGGTGACCGTCGCGACGATGATCGAGGCCGGCCAGATCGAGGCGGGCCTGGTGGTCGCGGGCGAGGGGAGCCGGGCGGTCACGGAAGCCACCGTTCGGCGCCTGCTCCAGCCCGGCGTCGACTTCCGGACCTACGGCGAGAACCTCGCGACGCTCACGCTCGGCTCGATGGCGGTCGCGGCGCTGCTGGTCCACGAGAAGCACGCGACTGTCGACCACCGCCTGCTCGGCGGCGCCTCGCTCTCCGCCACGCGGCACAGCCGGCTGTGCCTGGGCACGTCGACCGAGATGAAGACCGACGCCACGAAGCTGCTGCGCGAGGGCGTGGCGCTGGCGGGGCGGACGTGGGCGGCGGCGCAGGCGGAGCTCGGCGTCGCGCCGGCGGACGTGTCGGCCTTCCTGCTGCACCAGGTGGGCAAGGCGAACCACGACGCGCTCATCGCCCACCTGCAGCTCCCGGAGGAGCGCGTGCTCCGGCTCTACACCGACCACGGCAACGTGGGGGCGGCGGGCGTGCCGTTCACCCTCGCCACCGCGATCGAGCGCGGCGTGGTCCGCGAGGGGCAGCTCGCGATGATGATGGGCATCGGCAGCGGCCTGAACTGCGCGATGTTGGGGGTACGATGGTAGCCGTCCCACAGGAGGCCCGGTGAGCCGCGACGACTCGCTCCGACGCCGCGCCGCGCGGCGGCTGGTGGACGCCGCGGCCCGCCTCGCGACCCGCACGCGGACCGCCGCCGACGACTCGCGTCCGGCCTCGGTGGCGGACGTGTTGTTCATGGACAGCCAGCACGCGGCCTACGTCCAGCTCCACCGCCGCTTCGTCGAGCGCGCCAACGCCGGGGTCGGCGGGTGGACGAGCGCGCTGGAGGCGCTGGACGCCATGTGGGAGACGGTGCGGCTGCTGCGCGGCGGCGCCCCCGCCGTCCTGCTGACGCTGTCGAGCAACGAGCGCTCGGTCGAGGAGCGCCGCAGCCGGTTCTATGTCGAGAGCACGGACCTGCTGGAGGATGCGATCCGCGCGGTGCTGGCGGCAGACCTGCCGCAGCTCGTCGTACCGCCCGAGCGGCTGGCGGTCCTGGTGCGCGTCACGCTCGAGGGGCTGGTGGTCGAGCTGGCGCAGGCGCGCACCCCCGAGGACGTCGCCCGCGTCGACCAGGCGTACCTCGACCTGCGCATGATGTTCGGTCGCCTGGTGAGCGAGCCCGTCGAGGCGCCCGACCTCGAGCTGGAGCCGATCCCGCTGCCCTGGTGAACCCGGGTCACCGTCGGCGCAGGATCAGTACACCACCACGCCTTCGCTCACGTAGGAGTCGGTGGCCCACCCCTCGCTGTCCGGCGTCCATCCCGTCAACGATGGGTTGTCGCGCGTGTCCACCAGCCCGACGTGCATGCCCGGTGCGCCCACCAGCCCCACGTCGTAGAGGTCGGGGTTGTCGGTGAGGCGGAACTGCCCCGCGCGCTCCAGTGCCGGAAGCAGCCCGTCGAGGGTGCGGTGGGTGGTCGAGGTCACGTGCAGACCGCCCAGCGCCACGTCGGCCAGCCCGATGTCGGTCAGGCGGGGGGCGTCGATCCAGGGCTCGAACCGTCCCTGCCCGTCGAGCGTCATCGTGCCGGGGAGGAGCTGGAGGCTCGGCGCGACCACGTCGACCGCGCCGCCGACGTGGATGTCGAGGGAGCTCTGCTGGTAGCCCGCGACCGGCGCCAGGCGCGCGCCCAGGAACCGGAGTCCATCGAAGGCGCCCAGGTCGACGGTCACGCGTCGGCCGCCGGGCGCCGAGAAGTCGAGCCCCGCGAGGCCGCGCAGGCTCACCCCCGCGACGGTCGTGAGCGACGGGAACCGGATGGTGGTGATGCGGCCCGGGTCCGGACCGACGACGTTCATCCGCACCGCCGCCACGTCCTCGAGCGCGGGGAGGTCGAGATCCGGCAGGTCCCAGGCCCACGCGTCGAGGTCGACCAGGCTGGTCAGGTTCGGGGCGGTCACCTCGGCGCGGGGCGGAGGATCGGTGATGACACCGGAGGCCGGACCGACGAGCAGCGAGCCGCTGAGCCAGGCGGGGAGGGTGACCCCGTCGAGATCCACACGGGTGACGCTGACGACGCCCGTCTGGAGGTACGGTAGCGTCACGCGGCTCGGATAGACCCCCGCCGCGAACTCGATGTCGCCCGCCAGGGTGTACACGGCCTCCGTGTACGTGGACTGGCTGCCCACGATCAGCTCGTTCTGCAGGATCTGCAGGACCGGACGGGGGAGGGCCGCGGACACCGCCGGGGAGGGGCCGACCTGGACGACCTGGAACCAGTAGTCGCCCAGCGTCGTCCCGGCCGCCACGGTGCGCGGAAGGAGGGCGCTCCCACTCGCGGACGCGGTGACGCTCCCCAGCAGGACGGGGTTGACGAGGTCCACGCACAGCCCGCCCAGGGCTTGTGGACAGGGCCCGTTCCCGGTCTGGGCGGAAGCGATCAGGTACACGCGGACGCCCGGCGTGGCCCCCGTGATGGTGAAGTCCACGTTCTGGCCGCGGACCAGGGGGCCCACCTCCAGCTCGAGGGCGTGCGCTCGCGTCGGCACGAGCGAGGCGAGAGACAGGCTCCCAGCGACCACGACGGCGCGATGGACCGACACGGACACCTCCAGGCGCCCAGGCTACTCCAGGTGGCCGTCGCGCGCGCGGTCGAGCGCCGGGCCCCCTCCCCCACGAGGGGGGAAGGAGCGAAGGGGACGTCGTCTCAGTGCACGTAGTCGTGCGAGGCGAGGACGTTGAACTGCCGCGTGGGACCGTGGCACACGTCGCAGCTCTCACCGAGGATCGGGTCGGTGTTGATCGCGGCGTGGGCGACGGTGTCGTCGCTGTCGTGGCAGGTGACGCAGGCGCGAGCCGAGGCGTCGAGGTAGGCGTCGTTGCCCTCGTGGCAGGCCTCGCAGGCCTGCGTCCCGCCGTCGACGCGGGGGAAGGCGAACGAGTAGCTGTGCGTGCCGACCACGTACGGGTTGTTCAGCATGCCCGACGAGTGGAGCTTGTGGATCATGACCGGGAAGTCCACGGACACCGTGTTCGAGCCGTCGGTCGCGCCCGGCGTGTGGCAGGTCACGCAGTAGTCGGTGCCGATGCGGGACGCGCCGTGGAACTCCATGTTGTCGTGGCAGGTCTCGCAGACCGCGTCGTCCACCACCGAGTGGGGTTCGAGCGTGGACGCGGCGCCCACCAGCACGTCGATCGTGGCGAGCGCGGACTGGCGACGCCGCGTCGAATCCACGCAGGTCCGGTCCTTCCACAGTGTCGTGTACATGTCGAGCGCCAGCGAGTACGTCCCGTCCAGGAGCGGCTGACCGACCAGATCACCCATCGGGATCCCACCGCCGCCGCTGTCGTTGAGCTGGGCGGGGAAGGTCGCCGGGATCGTGTACGGCGTGCCCGCCGTGTCCTGGAGGGTGTACGTCCACACGCCGTTGCCGGCCACGGTGGAGGAGGCCGCCACCGAGCCCACCGTCGTCGTGCTGCCGGGCGAGGGCGAGTACAGGACGCGCTGCAGGTGGTCCGACGGACCTGCCATCTGCAGGGTCGCGCCGCCCGACACGGTCGGACACGTCGACGCCGTCGCGCTGTACGCGAAGATCGACTGCGGGATGTCGGTGCCGTCGTCGTACTTCACGGTGAAGTGCACGGTGACCGTGTCGCCGACCTGGAACGTCGAGCCGCCGGTGCCGTTCACGGCATCGAGGATCTCCACGTTGATACCGGTCTTCCCGGCCGCGTGGCCGGAGCCGGCCCAGACCTGCGGGAAGTCGCGGAAGTCCGCGTGGTACCCGGCCACGAACACGCCGTTGTGACAGACGGTGCAGTTGCTGTCGTCCGCCTGGGGCCCACCCGGGTGGTAGTCCGGCGCGGCGGTGTCGGTCTGCGTGAAGTCGATGTTGTCGTGGCAGGTGCCACAGTCCTCGCGGGACGGGCGGTTGTTCACGTCGCCGTTCGCCGCGCCGCCGTGGCAGGTGTCGCAGTCCGCGGTGCCCGTCGGCCAGCGGGGGAACGCGACCTCCGAGTAGTCGTGGAGGTTGTAGCTCGGGTACCCGACGCCGTTCGGATCGGCCGGGTAGCCGGCGACCTGATAGCCGAGCGCCAGATCCTCGCCGTCGTGGATCGAGTGGATCATGCTCCGCATGGAGATGGTCACGCCCGGGGTCACGAGCGGGTCGGTCTGGGAGTAGCGGTCCTCGGCGCCGTCCACGTGGCAGGTGAGGCAGACGCCGAGCTCGCGACGGCTGCCACCGTGGGCCTCGAACTCGGGGCCGTGGCAGGCCGCGCAGTTCTCGGCGAGCACGACCTCGCGCGGCTCGATGGCCGTCGCGTTGCCGAAGACCACGTCGAAGGTGTCGTTACCCGCCTGGTTCCAGGAGCTGCCGTCCAGCTCGTACACCCGGACCGTCGCCCAGGCGGCCACCGTGTACGTCCCGTCGACCAGCGGCTGCCCGCCCCAGTCGCCGTCGTCGGTGCCGAGATCGGTCGTGTCGTTCAGCGGCGGGAGGAAGTTCGCCGGGATCGGGCTGGTCGTGAACGTCCAGGTGCCGTCGAAGTTGTAGACCGAGTTGCTGATCGCGTTCGGCATCTGGTTGTACTGGATGACGTTCTGGTAGTGCTCCGTCGGACCGGAGAACTGGAACGACAGCCCCGACAGCTCGCTCACGTCGAACTCGCGTCCGTCGTCGTCGGTGATGCTGTACGTGATCTGGAGCGCGTCGCCCACGCGGAAGCGACCGCCGCCGCCCGTCCCGCCGTCGACGGAGACGACGTCGAGGTGGATGCCCCAGGGGGCGTCGCCGTTGTGGCCGTCCCGACCGTCGACGCCGTTCACGCCGTCGGCCCCGTCGGCGCCATCGGCCCCGTCGGCGCCATCGGCCCCGTCGGCGCCATCGGCCCCGTCGGCGCCATCGGCCCCATTGGAGCCATCGGCCCCGTTGGCGCCATCGGCCCCGTTGGCGCCGTTGGCCCCGTTCTGGCCGTCGACCCCGTTCACCCCGTTGGCGCCGTCCAGGCCATCCTGGCCATTGGCGCCGGCAGGGCCCGGGGGACCTTCACAGGCCAGGAGCCCGAGCAGGCCTCCCAGCATGGTATATCGTGCGAACCGCCTCATTCTTACCTCCTCGTCATTCTATTCGGTGCGTTCCGGTTGGGAGCCGACGAACCCACGGCCGTGGCAGTCCAGGCAGGACAGCGACGCGCCGCGCTCGTCTTCGGGAGTGATCCCCTGGTGGCAGGCGACGCAGTCCCGCGCGCTCGCCTCGAACGTGTGGACCTCGAGGTCCTGACCGCCGTGGCAGTCCAGGCATGCGATCGCGTGCTGTTCGCCCTCACCGTGACCGCCGGCCGGGTGCGGCTCGGGCGGCGAGGAGGGCTCGCGACCGCCGTGGTAGCGGGTCGGCGTGCGGCTCTCGGCGTCGAGGTGCACACGATGCAGCGGGCTCTGGTCGATCTTCGTGACCGCGCCGCGGAGCTCCTCGGGCATCGGCCCCGTGAGCTCCTCCTCCATCCCCTCCACGGCGTGGCACTGCTCGCAGAGGACCGCGCCGACGTGGGCCGACGGCACCTCCTCCGGGGTATGGGGCCGCGCGAAGACCGCCATCACCAGGTTCCGCGGGTAGTGGCGGATGGGCACGCGGTGGCAGTCGTGGCAGGTGGTGAGCTGGGCGTGGACCGACCGCTCCCACGCGATGTTCGCGTAGTCGTGGATGTGGCAGTCGCCGCAGAACACGGGGTCGCGCCACATGTAGTCGTACAGCTTCTGGCCGGCGGGCACGCCCGCACCGGCGCCGGACAGCCCCGCGACGGCGACGAGCCCCAGCGTGATCGGGCTGCCGACGACGTAGGCCGCGGTCGAGCGGAGCCAACCGAGGACGGCGCGGAACATCAGAGCCCCCCGTGCTTGTACGCCACCCAGAGGAAGGCGAGGTTGCTCCCGCCCAGGCCGGTGGCGGCCATGCCGAGGACGAACGCGAGCGCCGCGAGGCGCAGGGTCCGCGGCCAGTCGGGGCGGTTCATGGGGTCTCCAGCAGCGACGCCCGCCGCTCGGGGTCGTGGAAGTCGCGGTAGAGGACGAGCGCGTCGTCGCCGTGGCAGGACGCGCACGCCTCCTGCCAGCCACCGGAGCGCCGGAGGTGGTCGGCGCCGCCCTCGGGTCCGTGGACCACGTGGCAGGTCTGGCAGGTGAGCTCCCCGTTCGCGCCCGCGGGCACCGGCGCGCCGTCGGCGCCGAACAGCGTCAGGCCGCCGAGCGGCGTCCAGCGCGAGCCGTCGGGCAGGAACTGCGGCGAGGGGTGCTCGTAGGCCGCGACCGTCGGCGTGTTCGGGCGGGCGCGGGACGCCGCGTGGCAGGCCAGGCAGCGAGCGCTGGCCGGGTTCTCGCGGCCGGTCCAGGCGGGCGGGCGGCCGTGGGCCGGGTGGCAGTCGAGGCAGGTCGCGCGCCCGTGCCCGCCGGCGTCCCGGGCGGCGCCCTGCTCGGCGTGGCAGTCCGCGCAGTCGTCCGCACCCGGGCGGTTCGCGGCGTGGGGGTCGTGGCAGGCGAGGCAGTCCAGGTGCTCGCCGTCGTCGAGCGCGCGCCCGTCGACCGGGTGGCCGAGCTTGCCGGGCGCTCCCTGGCTCCCGCCGGGCGTCCCGTGGCAGGACAGGCAGCCGCGCGGGTCGGCGTCGGTGGCGGGCCCGGTCGCGACGAAGTGCTGCTCGCGGTCGCCGCCGTGCACCTCGTGGCAGGACACGCACGCCGGGGCGTCGCGGGTGCCGAGCTTGCGGTGGGCGCCCTGCGCGAGATCGCTCCGCTCGCCGTGGCACTCGAGGCAGACGGGCTTGCCCGCCCCCACCCAGCGCAGGAGCGAGGTCCGCGGCGAGGTCAGATCGTGGCAGGAGGTGCAGCCCACGCCGCCGTCCGCGGACAGCCTCACCACGCCGCCCGCCGCCGCGCGCGCCAGATCGCGCCCCGGCACGTGGCCGAGCGGGTGGTTCCGGCCCTCCTTCCGCTGGTCGCCGTGGCAGCCGACGCAGACCGACGCCTCGTCGGTCGACCGCATCAGCGGCTTGCTGGCGGCGCCGTGCACGGCGTGGCAGGACAGGCAGGAGGCCCGCCCGATCTCGTCGACCGAGGCGCCCCGCTTCTTCAGGGCCGCCACGAGCGCGGCGCCGGACGGGTGCCCGCCGCCGGTGGGCGCGCGGTCGCTGGCGGGGTCCTCGTCGTGCACGTCGGTGCCGTGGCAGGCGGTGCACAGCGCGTCCGAGTCGCGGTCGAGCCGCGTGAACGGGCTGCTCGCGGAGGCGTGGCGCACCAGCGGGGCCGCGTCCTCACCCGCCTCGTCGACCACGCCGTGCGGCGAGTGGCAGGTACGGCAGGTGATCCGCCCCTGATCGTCGAGCGGGAAGAACGCCGGGACGTCGCCCTCGGGAACGACGTCGATCGGGTGGTGCTCGCGATGGGTGTCCCAGACCTCCCGACCGTCGAGGACGAGCCCGTCGTGGCACTGCGCGCAGGAGGCGCCGTGGTCGCCGGCGGGATCGGTGTCGACGGCCACCAGGGTGGTCCGCAGGAGTGGCTCGGGGCCAGCGGCGGGGAGCGGCGCCAGGCGGACCAGCGTGAGGCGCGCGGGGTTCGCCTCGAGCACCGCCACCCGTCCGGCGTCGTCGGCCCGGACCGCCACGGTGTGCGAGAAGGCCGCGAGCTCGCCGTCGAGGGCCAGCGCGCCGATCGGGGTGCCCTGCCCGTCGAAGGCCTGCACCGCGCCGAGGACGGCGTCGGTCACGAGGATGCCGCCCTGGACCGGCGCGATCGCCGTCGGCCGGCCGAGCGTGCCCACCTTGAGCCCCGGGCGGCCGAACGAGGCGAGCGGCTCGTCCGCAACGGTCCAGTGGCTCAGGCGCGGCGAGAGCGAGTCCACGAGCCAGTACCCGTCGGTCGCGGGCGTCAGGTCCACGATCCGCCGCAGCCCGATGCCGTCGAGCCCGGTGGCGCGCGTTCGCACCGCGTGGTCCTCGGCGTCCACCGTGACCAGGCCGCGCTCGCGGTCGGCGATCAGCAGCTCGGCGCCGCGGTCGATCAGGTCCACCGGATGCAGCGGTCGGCCCTCGGCGTCGACGGGCGCGCGGACGCCGACGGTGCCGCCGTCCGCATCGAGGAGCAGGAGCGTCCCCGGGGCGTCGGGGCCGCCGGGGCGGGTCACCCAGACCCCGCCGGCCGCTGCCGGAGCGAGGCGCGCCGCGTCCCCCACCGACGAGGCCCACGTGCTCACCGAGGTGGCGTCGGCGTCCACGCGCAGCACGCGCCCGCCGTGGCCGTCCAGGACGAGCACGGAGCCGTCGGCGAGCAGCAGGGCGTCCGACGGCATCACCGCGTCGAGCGTGACGGCGCCGATCCGCGAGGCGGGCACGGTCGGGGCGTGGACCGGGTGGTCCTCGAGCCGCCGGTCGTCGCAGGCGGCGAGGCCGAGGAGGAGCAGGGCGGGTGCCAGGGCCCTCATGGACCGTCTCCGTGGCAGGCGCGGCACAGGCTGCCGTCGGCCGCCGGCAGGGCGAGCAGGGCTTCGGGGCCGGGATCGCGGGGGATGCCGACCAGGGAGGCGGCCAGGCCGTGCGGCGCGGGCTCGTCCTTCGGGGCGGCGTGGACCTCGTGGCAGGTCCAGCACCCGATCACGCCGTCCAGCAGCGGCAGCGCGGGGTCCGGCGGGCGGTTCACGTGGTGCCCGACGTGCTCCGCGACCCCGGCGTGCACGGCGCCCGGGTGGCAGGTGGTGCAGGTCTCCGCCGCCACCACGCGCAGCCGCGACTCCGCCACCGTGGCGCCGGGCTCGGGACGGGCGGCGTGGCAGGCCGGGCAGCCCGCCTGCGTCGGGTCCGTGGCGCCGGCCGGCAGGTGCGGGCTCTGGCGCTGCATCGCCTGCGACTCGTGGCACCGGTAGCAGAAGTCCGCCTTGCGCGCGGGCGTCCCCCCGCGCAGCCACGGGCGCGTCTCGTCGCGGTCGGCCTCGCAGCCGGGCTCCGCGTGGCAGGTCGCGCAGGTCACGACGCCGTCCTCGAGCGGCCACCCCTCGTGCACGGCGATACGCACGGGCTTCATCCCGACGGGGTGCATGTCCGCGTCCGGGTGGCAGCCGCGGCAGGTCGCCTCCACGGGGAGTGGTGCCAGCGCCTGGCCCTCGGGCCCCATCGCGTGGCAGGCGGCGCACTTGTCCGGCGCGCCGTGGGGGCTCTCGCCGAGGCGCTGGGTCGCGCCGACGACCGCGGGCGTGACGGCGAGCGCCAGCGCGAGGATCGCGGCGGTGAGGCGGCGGGCGGTCATGGCGTCGTCTCCTGCCAGGCCTCGACGCCGTTCGCGCCGTGGCAGGCCACGCAGTCCTCGGGCTCGGTCGCCTCGATGGCGTCGACGTCGATCGCCACGCCGTCGACGCAGTCGGCCTGGTGGTAGGTCCAGACCGGGTGGCACTGGGCGCACTCGGTGCGGCCCCAGCCCGGGTGCTCGACCTCGGTCACGACCAACCCCGCCTCGCTCTGGAGCAGGTCGCGACGCGCGTCGCACGGCCCCGGCTCCTCGCCGCAGCCGGCCAGCAGCACCACCAGCGCCAGCATCGCGCGGCTCACCGCGACCTCCCGAAGCCCGCGGACGAGCCATGGCAGGCGGTGCACTCGGCCTGCGCGTGGCAGGCGTCGCAGGACGCGGGCGCCGCGCGGACCGCGATGCCGTGCGTGCGCAGCCAGCTCGGGTCGTGCACCTCGAAGCCGCCGTTCATCTTCCGGTCGTGGCAGTCCACGCAGCTCCCGCGGTCGTGGCAGGTACGGCAGCTGTCGCCGTCGTAGCGGGCTTCCACGCCGTGCCCCGCGATCCAGCCGGCCACGTGGGTGGCGGGCGGCGCGACCGTCGGGTGGCAGGTCCCACACCGATCGGGGGCGGCGCGCAGCCCGTCGCCCACGCCGAGGTCGCCCTGGCCCGGCGCGTGGCAGGTGTGGCACACCGACCGGTCGGGCAGCAGGCTGGTGCCCTCGGCGCGTCCGACCGCGTGGCAGGTGGGGCAGCCCACGTCGTGCCGGCGGAACACCGCGGCGTGCTCGGCGTGGTCGAAGCGATCGAAGATCGCCGCCAGGTCGTCGCCGGCCAGGGCGGAGCCCGTGACCAGCAGCAGGAGCGGCAGGGTGACGCGCCGGATCACCGCCCACCTCCCGCGTCGAGCTGGACCGCGACCCAGGCCCGGGTCTCGGGGGTGGGCTCCTCGAACCACAGGTCGCAGCCGGCTTCCAGGTCGAGCCAGCGGCCGGCGTCCACCACCGCGGTCGCCCCCGCCACGGCCGCCGAGCGCTGCTCGAGGTGCGGCTTGCGCCACGGGACCCAGGCGCCACGGACCTGGAGGTCGAGTGGGGAGGGGACGGGCAGGCCGAGGCTCGCGCCCGCCCGCTGGTACCACCCGCCATCGCCCGACACGCCCTGCCAGGAGGGGGAGAGGCACCAGCGCTGTCCGCCGCAGCGCGGGTCGTAGCGGACCTCGCCCACCAGCCCCAGCGCGGGGTCGCCCGCGCCCTCCGGGTCCACGTCCGTCGACCAGCGCTGGACCGAGCCCGAGAGCCACAGGCGGTCGCGCTTGCGGTCGTCGATGCCCACGCCGAGGCCCGCGGCGTCCGACCCGGTGGGGGCGAAGGTCGCGAGGATGTCGGAGCGCAGCGCCGGCGTCCCCAGCGTCTCGCGGTGCTCGACCCAGGCGGTCGTGCGCACGCCCGGCATCGCGCGGATCCCGAGGTCCACCCGGCCGCGCTCCAGCGCCGTGTCGCCGCGGGTCGTGCCCACCGCCGCCACCAGCCCGAGCTGGGGGGCGAGCTGCTCGGCGTCGGGCGCCAGCCGGGCCTCGAGGTCGGCGTGACCGACGGCCTCGTCCGCCAGCTCGCCCCACAGGCCCGCTCTCGCGCGCGCCGGCCCCCGCTCCCACGCGAGCGCCAGGCGCCCGACCGGCACGCCGCCGACGGCGCCCGGAGAACCCGAGCGCGACGCGATGCCCGCCGCCAGGTCCACCCGCAACGAGCGGTCCGCCCGGACGGTGAGCCAGCCCCCGTCGAGTCGCCGGTTCCAGGTCGGCAGGAGCAGGGGCTGACGGCCGAGCGTCCAGCGCACCGCACCCGCCTCGCCGTCCGCGGTCAGGAGGTAGATCTCGCCGTCCACGGGCTGGTCGAAGCCCTGGCGCCACCCGAGGTCACCGTACCCTTCGAGCCGGGCCGGCCCGGTGGTGGCCGTGCCCCGCAACGCCTCGATGCCGCCATAGAACAGCTCTCCCGTGAGATCCGTGCGCGCCTGGAACAGCGTCTCCGACCGCAGCTGCGGGTCCTCCGCGCGGGCCGACAGGGCGAGGAGCGCGATCATGGCATCCTCCCGTGGCACACGACCGCGCAGCCCGACGGGATGGGGGCGCCACCGTCGCCGGGCAAATGACAGGCCAGGCACGGGGTCTCCCCGGTGCGGGACGCCGCCGCGACGTGGGCCACCCGCTGATCGGCGGGGTGGGGGAAGGTCGCGTGGCACCGGGAGCAGGCCACGCCGGCGATGCCTCCCTCCCCGAGGGCGCCGTGGCAGTCGGCGCAGGAGGCCTGGTCGAGGGCCGCGTGGACGGCGGGGTCGGTCATCCGCGCGGGGTGCGGGTACACCTCGTGGCACTCGGTGCAGCTCGGGGCGGTCGCGGTCCCCTTCAGGCGGGGGCCGTGGCAGCTCCCGCAGGCGGCCTCCGCCGAGCCCCGGCTACGCGCCCAGGCCCCGTGGCGATCGATCTCCTCCCAGCCCTCGGGATGCGGCCAGCTCGGGTGGCAGGTGGTGCAGTCGGGAGCGCTGAGCCCGCCCCCGTGGCACGAGCCGCAGACCTCGCGGGCCGTGCCGCCCTGCTCGCCCGTCAGCCCGGCGCCGTGCACGTCGCCCGCCAGCCATCCGGCAGCGTGCGGGTACGTGTCGTGGCAGCTCGCGCAGGTGGGGGCGGTGCTCCCGTCGCGGTGGCAGCCGCCGCAGAGCTCGCCCGCGCCGAGCGCCTCGGGGCCGTGCGCGGAGCCCGCGTCGTAGCCCTGGGCGTGCGGGAAGGTGAAGGCGCCGGTCGGGGTGGTCGACGTGGACGCGGTCGTCCCGCACCCGAGGGCGAGCAGCAGGAGGGAGGTCATGGGAACAGGACCTCCCAGGCCGCCTGCAGCTCCACGTGGGTGGCGCGCTGGGCCGGATCGCCGACGGGGCCGTCGAACGCGCCCGTCACCACCTCGCTCCACACGTGGCAGGCGAGGCAGGTGTCGGGCACGAAGCTGCCGACGGGCAGGACCTGCGCGCCAGCGGCGTCGAAGGCGTCGACCGTCACCTGCGGCGGGGCGGCGTCGAACGTGTGGGACGCCAGGTCGCCCGCGCCGGTGACCGGATCGAAGGCCAGGCGGGCCGCGGTCGCGGGCATGTGGCAATCCACACACCGGTCGACGTGGCCACTGTGCGCCGCCGCCAGGACCGGATCTCGGTGGAAGGTCAGATCGAGGTGGCAGGACTGGCAGAGCGTGTCGTCGTCGACGGAGAGCCGCAGGTCGGCGGTGTTCGCGCTCCCGTGCGGGTCGTGGCAGTCCGTGCAGGTCGCGTTCCAGCCGCCCTCGCCGTGCAGCGACGCGCGCAGCTCGTCGACGGCCGCGCCCGGGACCGAGGCGGACCCCGAGGGCCACGTCTGGTACGCGCTCGTCCCCAGGTCGGCGAGGGCGTCGCCGGGACGCAGCAGGCCGTGGGTGGCCGTCCAGGGGAAGGGCAGGCCCTCCTCGCCGATCACGGCCGCGTGGCAGCGCCCGCACACGTCGTTGGCGCGGTCCGGACCGAGGTCCTCGGGCACCGTGATCGAGCCGAGCTTCTGGGACAGCGGGCCGGCGGAGTGCGTCTCCCCGGCGCCGTGGCAGGCCTCGCAGGCGACGGTGCCCTCGTCCCACCGCTGCGAGGGCGAGGACACGCCCTGCATCGTCACCCGTCCGTCCGTCCCCACGGACAGCGTCGTGCCCGTCACGTGGCACGCGAAGCAGGCGGCCTCTGCGGACCGATCGGGCGAGGGCGTCGTGGTGTACGCGAAGCGGTCGCCGGCGCCGAACCAGCCGGTGGGGTCGCCCGCCACCCAGCCTCCGTCCACCACCCCCGGGTACCGCGGATCGGGTGCGGTCCAGGCCACGGGCAGCGGCCAGCTCGCGCCGTCGCGATCGGCCCACGGCACGGCACCCCGGCGCTCACCGCCGAGCAGCCCGGCGACGCGCCACAGGTCGGTCGCTCCCGACGCGTCCGTGAGCAGGATCACGGGCTCCCCGGCGTCGCGGCCGAAGCGGGCGGAGGCCGTGCCCAGCGGCAGCACCAGGCCGGCATCGAACGCTGCGGCCGGCGCGCCCACGACGGGTCCCGTGGCCTCGGCATGCGCGGTGCCCTGCCAGGACGTCGCGATGTCGACGTGGCAGTACCCGCAGATGCGCGAGCCGATGGTGTGGTCGTCGGGCTCTCCGCGCCCGGCCAACGTCAGCGCGAGGTCCGCGCCGCCCAGCGCCGGCATCTCGACGTCCGCCTCGCGGGGCACCACGCGGCGACCCGGCACGTCGACGGTGAGGTGGTACGGGGCGGCCTGGAGCGGACCGACGGTCACCCGGCCGGTCGCGTCCGCGACGACCGTGGCGCTGTCGGGCCCCTCGACCAGGACCTCCGCGCCCACTGCCGGGAACCCGTCCGGCCCGAACACGGTGAGTCGCAGGAAGCCGTCGAGCACCGCGGGGCGGTCCAGCGCGAGCACCCCCGCGTCGACGACCTCGTCCCCATCGACGTCGACGGGCTCGGACCGCGCCGCGACCCAGCCGTCGGCGGCGGCGACGACCGCGTACGTCCCGGGCAGCAGCCTCGGCGACACCCAGTGCCCGTCGTCGTCCGTGGTCGCTTCGACACCCGACGGCGTCAGCGTGACGTGAGCGCCCCCCAGCGGGAGCCCCGCGTCGTCGACCACGCGGCCCTCGAGCACGCCTGCGGCGGTGGCCTCGGGTGGCGGGAGAGGGGCCTCCCAGCCGTACCACTCGTCCACGACCGAGCAGCCCCCTCCGAGGAGGAGGAGCGTGACGATGGCTGGCGTTGGTCGTTGGGCCGACACGGCGGTTTCTCTGACTGGGGAGCCCTCCAGGAGCAAGACCCATGCCGCGTTCGGATGCAGGGTTCGTCCGTGGAGGACGCCGAGATTCGGGTCAAAGACACCGATCCCGCTGTGCGAGAGGGCCCACCCGGCCGTGTCCGCCGGAAGATCAGGGAGGACAGTGCGAGTTCATGGCGCCCGGCGTCGCCAGCTCGGCGCCGATGGGCGAGGTGGACAGGCACCAGTCCTGCGGGCTCCACGGGTCGCGCTGCACCGACACGCCAGCGGTCGCCGCGGCCGCCGGGTACACCGGCGTCTGCAGGATGGTCGCGCCGCCGTAGCGCAGCGCGATGCTGTCGGTCGAGTTGTTCAGGTAGACCGTGCTGCCGTAGAAGCCGTCGGGCATCACCGGACCGCAGAACGACGCGGCGTCGGACCGCCCGAGCAGCGCGAGGCCGTGAGCCGGCACGATCACGTGGCCGCCCACCACGCCCGTGCTCCCGCCCTGGTCGACGATCTCCATCCCGCCGAGGTCCAACGCCACGTTGCGGCGGTTGTACACCTCGATCCACTCGCCGGTGTCGTCGGGGCAGGTGGACGGGTTGGCCATGAACTCGGAGAGCACGAGGTCGCCGGGGCCGGGGTGCTGGAACCCGGCGCCGCCGCCCGCCGGCACGTCGAGGTCGGCGAACACGAGGAGGTGGTCCGAGGCGTCGCCGCTGGCGGTGGACGAGGGCCGGCCGCCAGCGAGGGGCAGCGACCCACCGAGGCCTTCGTCGGCCGAGTCGTAGACCTGGGTGTCGGGCCAGGTCTGGAGCAAGGTGTCGCTCACCAGCACGTAGTCGAGGCGTCGCCCGGAGGACGGCCGCGTGGCCCAGGAGCCGTCGAGCTGGGCCGCTCCCGGGTCGGTGAGCCCGGCGGAGAACATCGCGGAGAACGGGTCGTTCTCGATGCCGGGGCTCGGGAGCAGGACGGCCAGGTCGGAGCCGAGGGAGTACGAGACCGGCATGCCGGCCGGGATGGAGGAGAAGGCCGCGGGCGACAGCACGTCCCCGAGCTCCTCGTTCATGTCGCCGGCGATGAGGTAGCTGTCCGTGGCGGGATTCAGGTCCGCCAGCGCGTCGGTCACCCGCAGCGCCTCGACCGCGCGCCGGAACTCGTCGTTGTCGGTGGAGCCCGACTTGAGGTGCAGCGACATCACGGTCAGGTCGTTGCCGCCCACGGAGACGGTGACGCGGACGAAGGTGCGCGTGATCTCGTCGGCGGTCGGATCGACCGACAGGTCCGAGGACTCGTAGAAGCGCTGGTCCGTGAAGGGGAGCTTGGAGAACACGGCGTCGTGCAGCCCGCCGAAGCTGCCCTGGGGCGCGAACGCGGTGTACGCGTAGCCCGCCTCCGTCGCCAGGGTGCGGGCGTTCGTCTCGTCGGTGCTCCCGTTGACCTCCTGCAGCAGCAGGACGTCGGCGTCGACACGGTTCAGGACCGCGACGGCTGCGGTGTGCTCGGCGGTCCCGACCGCGCCCACCGACTGGACGTTCCAGGTCGCGACCCGCACGGGCGCCGCGGAAGCCGTGGCCTCCAGGATCAGGACCGACAACGACATCCACCATGCCCGCTTCGTCATGCAGCACCCACCAGGATGCGGAAGTCTAGACCACCAGGACGTCGGCGCGCCCGTATCAGCATGTGTCGGGTAGGGTGGGTGACGGAGGCGGGTTGGGGGAGCTCTCGAAGGTCGGTGGGCAGTGGTTCGGGCGAGCGTGCCTGACGCAGCTCCTGAGCGTCTTCCTCCTGGCCGTGATCACGGCGGTGCTGTGCGGGCTGCCGGTGTGTGCGGGACTGATCGACGAGGACCTGATCGCGCCTGCGTTCTGGTGTGCGTTCCTGAGCTTCCCGCCGATCCTCGTGGTCGGCTCCCTGGTCGTCGGCCTGATGCTGCGGGCCCGGAACACGCGGATCCTGGACGAGGCCATGGCGTGGCTCGGGCCGGGCAGGACGTGGATGCTCTCGGGGCGTCAGTGGTCCGCGGAGCGCGACGGGCGGCAGATCTCGGCGCGGTACCACCGGGGGACCTTCGTGTTGTCCGTCACGGCGGATCCGAGCGCGGCGATCCAGCTCGGGCGGAACAACGCGCTGGCCCGCTGGGCGGGGTCGGCGGCGGGTCGTCAGCAGCGGGATCTGCCCGACGGCGTCGTCGCGTTCGCAGCCGACGGCGCGGCGCTCGACGCCTTCCTCTCGGTCGCGGGGGTGCAGGAGGCCGCGGCGACGATCTGCGCGCAGGACGGACGCAGCTTGCGGTCGGCCGCGCTCGTGCCCGGGCAGAAGGTCGAGCTCTCGACGCGCTACCTCCCGCTGGATCGGATGGCGCGCGGCGAGGAGCTCCTCGCGGCCCTGGTCCTGCTCGCCGATGCGTCGGAGGGGCGGAGCGGGTCATGAACCGGTTACCCTGGGAGGCGAGGTTCGCGTGCTCACGTTGACGCTGGCATGGCGGAACGTCCTCCGCAATCGGCGTCGCACCGCGGTGACCGTCGCGGCGACGACCTTCGCGTTGTGGGTGATGATCCTGTACTCGGGCCTGGTCGAGGGCTACATCTCGGCCATGGCCGACGACGTCCTCGAGCTCGAGGTCGGCGACATCCAGGCCTTCCCGATGGGGTACCAGGACGACCCCTCGATCTACCGGCGGATCGAGGCGCCGGCGCTGGCCATGGCGGGTCTGGAGGCGCGGGGGTTCCGGGCCTCTCCTCGCGTCCTCGCGGGCGCGCTCGCCGCCTCGGGGGAGCTGTCCGCGGGGGTGGCGCTGCGCGGGGTCGAGGTCGAGCGGGACGCCGTCACCCTGCGGGTCGCGGAGAAGGTCGCCGAGGGCAGCTGGCTGGACCCGAGCGACCCTCGCGGCGTGGTCGTGGGGCGGCGGCTGGCGCGGACCCTCGCCGTCCACCCGGGCAGCGAGCTGGTGGTGCTGACGCAGGGGGCGGACGGGTCGCTGGCGAACGACCTGTACACGGTGCGCGGCGTGCTCTCCTCGGTCGGCGAGGGCACCGATCGCGCCGGCGTCTTCGTCGTGCAGGAAACGCTCCGCGAGCTCCTCGTCCTGCCCGAGGGCGTTCACCAGATCGTCGTGCGCAAGCCGGCCGAGGGCTCGCTCGAGGAGGCCACGGCCGAGGTCGCGGCGGCCTTCCCCAACCAGGACGTGCGCTCCTGGCGCCAGATCCTGCCCACGGTGGCCACGATGCTGGACGCGTCGCGGTCCGTCGTCGGCATCGTGTTCTTCCTGGTCTATGTCGCGGTCGGCATCCTCGTCCTCAACGCGATGCTGATGGCGGTCTTCGAGCGCATCCGCGAGTTCGGCGTCATGAAGGCGCTCGGGGTCGGCCCCTGGCTCGTGATGCGCGTCATCCTCGTCGAGAGCGCGCTGCAGCTCGGCCTCGCCACCGCCCTCGGCCTCGTGCTCGCTGCCCCGTTCGCGGTCGCGCTCCAGACGCGGGGGTTGGACATGACCTTCCTCGCCGGCGCCACCGTGATGGGGCTGTCCTCGCCCGCCGTCTGGAAGGGGAGCTTCACGCCGGCGGTCGTCGCCCAGCCGGTGATCGTGCTGCTGGTGGTGGTCGGCCTCTCGGTGCTCTGGCCGGCGTGGCGCGCGGCCCGGCTCCGCCCGCTCGACGCGATGAGGGCCACATGACCGAGATCGCCCGCCTCGCCTGGCGGAACCTGTGGCGGAACACCCGCCGCACGCTGCTGACGCTGTCGGCCATCGCGTTCGGCACCTTCCTCGCCGTGCTCTTCACCGCGATGCAGGACCGGAGCTTCGCGGACACGATCGACCTCGCGGCGCGGCTCAACGGCGGCCACGTGCTGCTCGAGCACCCCGAGTACCTCGACATGCCGACGCTCACGCGCACGGTGGACCACGCCGACGCGCTGCGGGAGCTCGCGGCCGCCGACCCCAAGGTCGTCCGCACGGTGGAGCGGATCACCGGCCAGATGATGGTGCAGACCGCCACGCACCAGTCCGGCGCGGCCTTCGTCGCCTTCGACCCGACCGACGAGGACGACACGACGCTGTCCTTCCTCGAGGGCGTGACGGGCACGCTCACCGACCGCAAGGGCATCGTCCTGGGCGAGCGCCTCGCGAAGAACCTGCAGGTCGGGCTCGGCGACAAGGTCGTGTACACGCTGCTCGATCGCCAGGGCCAGATCGTCAGCGGCATGGGTCGCGTGTCGGGGATGCTGCGGACCGGCGCGTCCAGCGTCGACGGCGGCCTGGTGCTCGTCCCGATCGACGACATGCGGCAGGTCCTCGGCTACGGCCCGGACGAGGCCACGTTCGTGGGCGTGTTCGTGGGCGATCCCCGCCAGTCCGCGGGGGTGTCCCGCCGCCTGACGACCGGCCTGCCCGGTGGCGTGCGCTCGCTCACCTGGGACGAGGCGACCCCGGACCTGTCCGGGTTCATCGCGATGAAGGTCGGCGGCGCCCGGTTCATGGAGCTCGTGATCCTGGTGCTCGTGGCCGCCGGCATCTTCAACACGCTGTTCATGAGCGTGATGGAGCGCAGCCGGGAGTTCGGCATCCTCGCGGCCATCGGCTGCAGCCGCGCCCGCATCTTCGCGATGGTGATGTGGGAGAGCCTGTGGCTCGGTCTCGTCGGCCTCGTCGCCGCAGCGGCCGTGACCGCGGGCCCGTACGCGTACCTCGTGCGGCACGGGATCGACCTGTCGTCGAAGATGGGACCCGAGGCCCTCGAGGTCGCCGGCATCGGCTTCTCGCCGATCCTGCGGGTCGGCATCTTCCCGGAGAACGCGGCCATCATCGCCGGCTTCGCGATGGGCGCCACGCTGGTCGCCGGACTCTGGCCCGCCTGGCGCGCCTCCCGCGTCGAGCCGGTCGAGGCCATCCACCTGGTGTGAGGAGTGAGGACGACATGGTCACGGTGTACGGCATCCCGAGCTGTGGGACGGTGAAGAAGGCCCGCGCGCACCTGGACGCCAACGGCGTCGAGCACACGTTCGTGGACTTCCGCGCCACGCCGCCGTCGCGCGAGCAGGTGGACCGCTGGGTGGCGGCCTTCGGCGCCAAGGCGATGCGCAACACGTCGGGCGGGTCGTTCCGGGCGCTCGGCCCCGAGAAGGACGGATGGTCCGACGAGCGGTGGGCCGAGGCCTTCACCGCCGACCCGATGCTCGTGCGGCGGCCGGTGATCGAGCGCGACGGCCTCCCGGTCGTCGTGGGGTACCGCGACCCTGACGAGGCCCTGGGGACGATCCGCGCGTGAGGCGCGTCGGCGCCTACCTCCTCCAGGCACCGCTCGGTCAGGGGGCGCACGGCGAGGTCTGGCGCGCGGTCCACGAGCCCACGGGCAGCCCCGTGGCGGTGAAGCTGCTCCACGGCACCCACCGCGTGTACGGCGACGACCTCCTCCGCGAGGCCCAGGCGCTCGCGGCGCTCACGCACCCCGGCATCGCGCGGGTCCACGATCTCGGGGCGGACGACGGCGAGGGCTCGCCCTGGCTGGTCATGGAGCTGGGCGAGGCCTCGCTGCTCGAGCGTCCTCCGGCCGACACCGGCGCGCTGCGCGACGTGCTGCTGCAGGTGCTCGCGGCGCTCGGACACGCCCATGCCCGCGGGGTCCTCCACCGCGACCTCAAGCCGTCGAACGTGGTCTGGATCGAGGGTCGCCCCAAGCTGGTGGACTTCGGCATCGCCGTCATGCGCGGCCGCGACGACACCTCGGATCACGCGGGGACCCCGCTGTACGTCGCGCCGGAGCAGCTGCGCGGCGAGGTCGACCTGCTCGGACCCTGGACCGACCTGTACGCGCTGGGCTGGATGACCTGGGAGCTGTGTACGGGGCAGCACCCCTGGGCCGGGCGGGAACCGTGGGCCCTGGTCGACGCCCACCTGTACCGCGAGCCCCCGCTGTGGCCGGACGCGCTCTCGCCCGAGCTCGGCGACTGGGTGCGACGCTGCCTCGCGAAGGCGCCCGCCGACCGCTTCCGTCGCGCCGCCGACGCCGCCTGGGCCCTGCTCCGGGTCCCGTTCGGCGACGCCCCCCTGGGGAGGCTCACGAGCCCGCCGAGCACCACGTTCAACTTCGGCGGGATGGCGCCGCTCGGCCCGGTCCCCGTGGGCGACGGGTCGCTCGCCCCGCCGACGCCCACGCCGCCGCCGTGGAACGAGCGCTGGGAGGCGACCGAGCGCTGGGAGCCGGAGCCCCTGGCGTTGGCCGGGCTGGGGCTGTTCTCGCTGCGGCGGATCGACGTGGTGGGACGGCGTGCCGAGCGCGCACGGCTCTGGGCGGCGCTCGGCCAGGCCGTCGGGGGCGTGGCGCGAGCGGTGACCCTGCGGGGCTCCCCCGGGATCGGGCGGACGGCCCTGGCGCGCTGGCTGTGCGAGCGAGCGCACGAGACCGGCGCGGCGACGCCGGTGGCGGTGCTCCCCGGGTCGGACGGGGACCCCTGGGTTGCGCTGCGGGCGGCGGTGGGGCGCGCCCTCGGCCGGTGGGGTGTGCCGGCGGGCTGCGCGCCGGAGACCGAGGAGGGCCTTCGGGCCCTGGTGGACGGCGCTCCCCTGCGCGACGAGGTGCGCTGGGCCGTGCTCGCGGACTGGCTGGCGGCCACCTCGGCACGTCGGCCGCGCATCCTGTTCGTGGACGACGCGGACCGCGCGCCCGATCTGTTGGCGGGGCTCCGCGCGATGCAGGCGCGGGGCGTCGGGCGGACGCTGATCGTGGTGGCCGTGGAGCCCGGGACGGACCCCCTGGACGGCGAGGTGCTGGACCTCGGACCGCTCGACGCCGAGGAAGGGCGGCAGCTGGTCGGACGGCTGCTCGGGCTCGAGGATCTCCAGGCGGTGCGGTTGCTCGAGCGGACCAGCGGCCACCCGGCGTACACCGTCCAGCTCGTGGGCGACTGGGTGGAGCGCGGGTGGCTGGTGCCGGCGGCGCGGGGGTTCCGGCTCGCGGACGGTGTGGTCCCGACGCTGCCCGCGGACCTGCACGCCGTCTGGCAGGCGCGCGTCGCTCGGCTCGAGCTCGGCGCCCTCGCGTCCGACCTGAGGCGGCTGGCGATCTGGGAGTCCGCGGGGGGCGCCGGGGATCGTCGGCTGTGGCGCGCCCTCGCCGGGAAGGGACGTGCGCTTCGCGAGCGGCTCTGGCCGATGGGGTGGCTGGTGGATCGCGACGGTGTGCCCGCGCTGTCCAGCGGCGTGCTGCGGGACAGCCTGGTCCGCGCTGCCCAGGAGGCGGGTGAGGCCCCGGGACATCACCGCGCGTGCGCCGAGCTGCTCGCGGAGGACGAGCCCGAGCGGCGCGGGCTGCACCTGCTCCGCGCCGGCGAGCACGCGGCGGCGGCCCCCCTCCTGCTCGCGGCCGCGCGCGAGGCCATGGCCCGCGGGATGCTGGCGCGGGCGGCCGAGTGGGTCGGGCTGGCGGCGGACGTCGTGCCGCCGGACGACGCGCTCGTGCTGGAGGGGCGCCTGGCCTTCCTCCGCGCGGAGTACGCCCGCTGCCGGGACGCGATGGTCCCCCTCGCGGAGCGCGCGACCGGCGCGGTGCGGCACGAGGCCGCGTTGTGGGCCGCGCAGTCGCTGATGCTGACCGGACCTGCATCCGAGGCCGATCGGTGGATCCAGGTCGCGATCGAGCACGCGCCGACCGAGGAGCAGGCGTCCTCCGCGAGGCGCACCCGCGCGGAGGTCCTGATCCTGCTCGGCCGGATGGACGAGGCGGACGCGCTGCTCGAGCCGCTGCGACGCTCTCCCCATCCGCTGATCCGCGCCGCCGCCTGGCACACGTCGGGGTCGTTGGCGCGTGGGCGGGACGCGCCCGAGGAGGCCGCCGCGCTCTACGCGAGGGCCGCGGAGGAGCACGCCGCCAACCGGGACCGGTTCCGCGAGGCCCTGGCGCGCATCGGCGTGGCCACGCAGCTCCGTCGCCTCGAGCGCTGGGACGAGGCGGTGGCGGCGTTCGAGGAGGCGATCCGCATGGCGGCGGCGATCGGCTCGCCCGACGTGGACCTGGGACGGCTCAACCTCGCGTGGCTCCAGGTGGACCGGGGAGCTCCCGACCTCGCTCGTCCCTGGTTCGCGATCTGTCGCCGCGGGTTCGCGGACATCCCGATGCTCGAGGCGGTCGCGGTCGTGGGCGAGCTGACGTGCGCGGGTGCGGCGGGCGACGAGGACCGCTTCGACGAGGACCTGGCCCGCCTGCGCGAGCTCCTGTCCCCGGACGTGGCGCCGGAGCTGGTCGAGATCGTGGACCAGGCGCTCGCGGCCTGGAAGGACCGGCCTGCCCGCGCCGAGGCGCTGCGCGCCGCCTGGTCCGCCGTCGCGCCCTCGACTTGAACGGCACCCGCCGCGGCGTGCAGGATGGCGTGTGACCATCGACGCCCTCGACCTCGGTCTGCTCCGCCACCTGGCGATCGCGCTCTTCATCGGCGCGCTCGTGGGCGTCGATCGCGAGCGGAAGGCGATCGACGGGATCCGCACCTTCGGCGGTCTGCGCACGTTCATGCTCATCTCGCTGACGGGCGCCGTGGCGGCCTGGCTCGGGGGGCTGCTCGGCCAGCCGTGGCTGCTGCCCATCGGGTTGATCGGGCTCAGCGCGCTCCTCGCGGTCTCCTACCACGCCGCGCAGCAGGAACCGGCGCCCGGTCTCACGAGCGAGGTCGCGGCGATCGTGGTGTACCTGCTGGGGGCGGTGTGCACCGCCGGCCACCCGGAGATCGCCGTCGCCATCGGCATCACCACCTCGGCCCTGCTCACGTTCCGCACGTCGCTGCACGACCTGGCCCGCCAGATCGGTCCGGACGACCTGGCCGCCGGCCTCAAGCTGCTGTTCTCGACCTTCATCGTGCTGCCGCTCCTCCCCGACCAGCCCGTCGATCCGCTCGGCGTGCTGGTTCCGTACCGCTTGTGGTGGCTGGTGGTGCTGATCAGCGGGTTGTCGCTCCTCGGCTACGGTGCGGTGCGCTGGCTCGGCGAGCAGCGGGGCCTGTTCCTGACCGGCCTGTTCGGCGGCCTGGTCTCGTCCACCGCGGTGACGATGGCGAGCGCGCGCCAGTCGCGCGAGGAGGGAGCCGCGACCGACGCGTTGGCGATGTCCGTGCTCGCGGCCTGGGCGGTGATGTTCGTCCGTGTGGTGGTGGAGGTGGCGTTCGTCCAGCCCTCCATGACCGCGCGGGTCGCGCCGCCCATGCTGGCGATGGCGGCGGCCACCGCGCTCGCGGCGGGCTTCTTCGGGATGCGGCCACACCCGAACCCCAGGCGCGCCCAGGTGACGCTGCGCAACCCGTTCTCGCTGTGGGAGGCGACCAAGTTCGCGCTGATGTTCGCCGCCGTGCTCGTGGCCGTCGAGCTCGCGCACCGGTTCGTCGACGAGCGCGCGCTCTACGGCATCGCCGCGCTGGCGGGCACGACCGACGTGGACGCGATCACGCTGTCCATGGCGGAGGCCGCCGGGCGGGAGGTCGACGTCGGCCTGGCCACGCGCGCCATCGTGGTCGCCTCCGTCTCCAACACCGTCGTCAAGACGGGCATCACCGCGGCCTGGGGCTCGCGGGCGCTGGCGCTCAGGATCGCCGGCGCGGCGGCCGTGGCGGGTCTTGCGGGTGCTGTGGTGGCCGTCCTCTGGAGCTGAACGGTCAGCCCGCGACCGCCCGCGCGAGGATGCGGGGCGCTCCGTCGCGGATCGGGCCGTTGGCGTAGTCCCCGACGATGCGGTCGACCCAGAAGCCGCTGGCCTCGAGCATCCACTCGAGCTCCGCGGGAAGCATGATCCGCAACCGGAGGGCGGAGGTCGTCGCGAGCGCGTCGTCGACGTAGTACCGATCGGTCAGATCGAGCCGCTGCCGCGCGAGCGAGCGGTGGGTCTCGCGGGTCCTCCGCACCGGGCGGTCGTCGATGCGACCCTCCCAGGCCGTGCGTTCCGGTGTGTGCGGCTGCGCCCAGCGGCCGAAGTCGGGCATCGGCAGGTCGATGGAGAGTGCGCCGCCCACCTTCAGCGCCCGACGACAGGCCGCGAGGCTCGAGGCCTGGTCTGCGCGCGTCGGGAGGAAGGCGAAGCCGCCGTTGGGGATGACGATCTCGTCGAAGCGGCCGAGATCGAAGTCGCGCATGTCCCCGGCGACCCAGGTGAGGTCGGGCGCCTTGCGACGCGCGACCGCGAGCATCGCGGGAGACAGGTCGAGGCCGGTCACCTTCCTGCGCCCTTCCGCCAGCCGCCGGGCCACGCGACCCGTCCCGCAGCCGAGCACCAGCAGCCGGTCACCCTCGGAATGGCGCGCGAACCAGGCGACGTCGCCCTCGAGTGGCCCGTACTCGACTTCGTAGACAGCGGCGACGAGGGCGTCGCCATAGGCGTCGGTCAAGCAGGGTGCCCCGGTGGACGGTTCGCTCGTATCCGGGGCGCTACCGCCGGTCCAAGGCGATCGTGAGCACCCGGTCCACGGGCAGATCCCGGAGCTCGGAGCGGCGCCCATCGGGCCAGTCGATCTCCACGCGATCGATGTGATCGGCGCTGCCCAGGCCGAAGTGCACCTCGGGAGGGCCTCCGCTGAACATCGAGGTGCTGCCCGCGCTCACCCAGCGGACCTGCCGCCGTCCCCCGGCCTCGACGTGGACGGTCGCGCCGATCGCCCGCCGGTTGTGGGTCGAGGGGCGCTCGAGGGCGATGGTGGTCCAGTGCGCGTCTCCGCAGCGCCCGAAGTCGACGGTCGAGATGCCGTCGAGCCGCCGCTTCACCACGTCGGGCCACCCGTCCGCGTCCAGATCCGCCACCACCACGCCGCGCGTCGGACCGGGGTCGGTCGGCGCCTGGCGCACGAAGCGGCCGGCCTGCTGGAGCCACAGCCCGTCGGGTTGCTCCTCGGGGTTGGGGTCGTTCCTGTCCCAGACCCCGAACCCCGCGACGACGTCGTGGTCACCGTCGTTGTCGAGATCCTCGACCCCGAGCCCCCAGCCATAGACCTGGTCCGGCGTGGTGGACAGGCCGAGCTCCCCGTCGGCGCGGACCCAGAGCACGCCCTGCTCCGCCATCCCGGCCGGCACCGACCGGAGCACCGAGACCTTGTGGTAGGTCGTCTCGACGAGATCGGGCAGGTCGTCGTCGTCGAGGTCCGCGAACACGATGCCCATCCCGTGGAAGCCCGGGTGGTAGCCGGCGGTGTCGTCCACGGCGAAGGCTCCCTCGCGGTTCGCGAGCAACACTGGCGGGTTGATGCGGAAGAAGTCGTTCGGTACGAACAGATCGGGGAATCCGTCCCCCTCGAGGTCGTGCCAGGCGGTCATGAAGTTCATGGCGCGGTGCGCCTGCTCGGGGAGGCGGTCGGACGCGTCCTCGAAGCGACCGCCCCCGAGGGCGTGCCAGAGCTGCAGCGGCTCGTCGGCCGCGTAGGTGCCGATCGCCAGATCGAGCCAGCCGTCGCCGTCCAGGTCGCCCCAGGCCGCCGAGACGCTGTCCAGGGCGCGGTCCTCGAAGCCCGCGGCGGCGCTCGCGTCCACCAGGTGGTCACCCTCGTTCAGCAGCAGGCGGTCGGGGCGTTCGTGACGGACGACCACGAGATCCGGATCCCCGTCGCCGTCCACGTCCGCCGCCGACCCGCCCACCGTCGCCGACAGATCCAGCCCGTCGGGGACCCACTGGGGGGACACGTCGAGGAAGCGCCGGGGCGAGACCTGCTGCCACACCGTGATCCGATCCGAACCGGGTTGCACCACGTCCTGCAGCCCGTCGCCGTCCAGATCGACGACGATGACGCCGCTGCCCACCAACCGTCGGCTCGGTCCGTGGGGGTCCGGCAGCTCGACGCGGTCCCAGGCGGGTACGGGGACCGGGTCCGCGCAGATCCGCGGCGACCCCTCGCGCACCCGGAGCCCGTCGGGCTCCTCCGTTGCGCACCCCGTCCACGCGATCGGGACGAGCAGGACCGGGAGGATGCGCCGCATCCGGTGACCCATAGCCGGAGACGTCCTTCCTGTCGGATCCGGCCGTTCGGCGGCGCGTCCCGCGAGACGGAGGGGTGCGCGTCGAACGACAGGGACCAGGCCTGGTATCCTGCGCTGCATTCCGGTTCTGGTACGAACGACGATAACGTGCTTCGGTGAGCCCCCTCGAGCCCATCATCCCCAACGAGATGCGACCCCCACGACTGGGCGGCCGCTACGTCGTCGTACGGTTGTTGGGGAAGGGCGCCCAGGCGCGCGCGTACCTGGCGTGGGACCTGCGGCTCAAGCAGTGGCGCGCCATCAAGGTCCTCGGCGCCGACTTCATCGAGGACCCGCACCTCAAGGCCCGCTTCGAGACCGAGGCGCACACGATGGCGCGCCTGTCGCACCCGAACCTGATGCGGGTGCTCGACGTCGATCGGGACGGCTCCATCCCGTACATCGTGATGGAGCTCGCGCGCGGCGGGTCCATCGTGCAGTGGATGAAGCGCAACGGCCCGATGCCGCCGAAGATGGCGGTCGAGGTCGCCGTCCAGTGCGCCGACGGCCTGCAGTACGCGCACGAGCAGAACGTCGTCCACCGCGACGTGAAGCCGCACAACATCCTGGTGCACGAGAACGGGCGCGTGGTGATCACCGACTTCGGCATCGCCCGGGTCAACGACACCGACCTCACCGCGACGGGCAGCGCCATGGGCACCTTCGCGTTCATGGCGCCCGAGCAGCGGACGGACGCCAAGAACGTCGATCCGCGCGCCGACATCTATGCGCTGGGCGCTTCGTTCTTCACGATGCTGACGCAGCGCACCTCGTCCGAGCTGTTCTTCGCAGAGGCCCGCGACGAGCTGCTGGACGGCATCCCCGACGTGCTCCAGCCGATCATCCTGACCGCCTGCAAGTACGAGCGGGAGCAGCGGTACCGCTCGATGGGCGACCTGCGGGACGCGCTGCAGCGACGCGGGCTGAAGCTCCCGCCCGACGAGCCCTCGCCGCCGCTGGTGGAGGAGGTCGTCCTGCTCCCGCGGGAGACGCCGCCATCGATGCTCGAGCCCGAGGCGCACGTCGAGGACATCCGGTCGGCGATCTCCGCGCAGTCGGAGGAGGCACCCACCTTCGTCGTCGGGACGCGGACCGCGACCGGCCTGACGAACCCGCCCAACGAGCGCTCGTTCGAGGAGCCCGCCTCCGCGCTGCCGTACGTGATGCCGGACCGCATGACCGCGCTGCGCCGTGCGGCGAAGACGGGCCGGACGCCGCCGCCCAAGGAGCCCACGCCCCGCCCCGACGACCTCCCGTCGTACGTCGACACCCGCTCGGTGACACCCGCGCCCGTCCCCCACCAGCTGCCCGTCGTCATCGCCCCGCCCGAGGCCGAGCCCGAAGCGGATCGGACGATCGCGAGGGTGGCCATCGGCATCGCTGGCGGTGCCATCGCGCTCATCGTCAGCGTGCTGCTGTTCGGGGTGGTGCAGAAGTCGACGGCCAGCAGCGCGCTGCACACCTCCGAGGACGCCCTGATCGAGGAGACGGTGCGTCAGGCGGGCATCGTCGAGGCACTGGAGGAGGCGGGTGCGGACGGCGCCGCGCTCCGCGCCTCCTACTTCGCCTTCGAGGACGCGCAGGGCGTTCGGCGTGTCGAGAGCGCGGTCGCCTTCGTGGCGCTCGTGCGCGACGAGTCGAAGCGCATCGGGGCCTCGGGCATCGCCGAGACCCAGGCGAACCAGCTGCAGGACGTCCTCGCGGACTACAACGTCGCCCAGTCCAAGTTCGCGAAGGCCAAGGCGTCCCGCGCGGCCAGGCTCACGGGCGACCTCGGCTTCTGGTAGGCGGGGAAGCGGTCCCTACTGTCTGGACCTCGGATCGACGCCGAACTGCTTGCCGTCCTCCAGGCGCTGCCGCGCTTCCTCCTCGGCGATGCGGCGCGCCTCGACCTCGGCCAGTCGCTTGGCCTCCGCCGCCAGCGCGGCCGCGTGGCACTTCTCGCAGAGCTTCTTGTCCTGGTGGAGGACCGGCTCGGCCCCCACGATCTTCGTGCCACACGCCTCGCACTTGGGCGCGAACCAGGCGTCCCAGAAAGCCATGTGTCCTCCCTTCGGGCTCCATCTTAGCCGAAAGCGACGGTTGGTGGCTCGCTCGCGGTTCACCACGCCCTGAGCACGGCGGCCGCGATACATCCGCGGCCGGAGGTGGCGGTGTTGCTGGTCGTCGCGGGGGCGTTCGCCTCCGAAGGCATGTGGCTGCCCGGACAGCTCGCGGACCGCGGGCCCTGGCTCGAGCAGTCGGGGATCGAGGTGCCCGCCGCCGAGCTGTCGGATCCGTCGAAGCTGCCGCTGGCGGCGATCGTGAGCGTGGGTGGGTTCTGCTCGGGGTCCTTCGTGTCCGCGGACGGGCTCGTGATGACCAACCGCCACTGCGTCGACAGCTTCCTGCAGGCCACGTCGAGCGAGGCCGACGATCGTGTCACCAACGGGTTCCTCGCCCGGTCCAGGGCCGAGGAGGCGCCGGGTGGGCCCGAGGCCGTGCTCTACCTCCTCGAGTCCGTGACGGACGTGACGGGCAAGGTGCGCTCGGTGATCGAGGACGGCAAGGTCGCGGACCAGGACCGGCTCGCGGCGGTGGAGCGGGCGTCCTCCGCCCTGGTGTCCGCCTGCGAGCGCGGCGGCGCCCACTGCGAGGTCGTGCCCCAGTACGGCGGGGCGCGCTGGCAGCTGCTGAAGAGCCGCGAGCTCCGCGACGTGCGCGTGGTCTACGCTCCGTCCACGCAGGTGGCCTACTTCGGGGGTGACGCCGACAACTTCGAGTGGCCGCGCCACGACGGGGACTTCGCCATCCTCCGCGCGTACGTCGCTCCCAACGGCAAGACGGCGGAACCGTCGCCGAAGAACGTGCCGTACCGCCCGAAGGCCTGGCTGCCGATCGACGGCGGGGGCGCGCAGCCGGACGAGCCGGTGATGGTGGCGGGCTTCCCCGGCGGGACCGAGCGCTTCGAGATCCCGGAGCGCATCGCGTACGCCGCGCAGCAGGAGCTCCCGTCCGAGCTGGCGTGGATGCGCAAGCTCCTCGAGCTCGCGGCGTCGACGACGGCGGACTCCGAGGAGGGCCGCACCAAGCTCGCCTCGGAGGTGCTCGACCTCGAGAACGGCCGCAAGTACGTCGAAGGCATGATCGACGGCGTCCGCGCCTCCCCGGTGCTGGAGCGCAAGCAGGCCCAGCTGGACGCGTTCCTGGCGGCGCAGCCCGAGGCCGCCACCCCGAGCCCGGCGGGTCGTGCGCTGGCCGTCCTGCGTCGCCTCGAGACCCAGCGCCAGGGCGACGCGGCCCAGAGCCGCCTCCTCGAGCGCCTCATGAGCTCCGACCTGCTCTCGCTCGCGTGGGAGGGGCTGCGCTGGTCCGAGGAGCACGCCAGGCCGGATCGGGAGCGCGAGCCCGGGTACCAGGACCGCGACCGCGACGACACCGTGTCCTGGTTGGTCGCGACGACGGACACGCTCTTCCTGCCCTACGACCGCGCGGTCCTCACCGAAGCGCTGGTGGGGTACGAGGCGTCGCCCAGGGACCTCCACGTGAAGGCGCTGGACGCGCTGATCGAGGAGGCTGGTGGCCGCGACGCGCTGCTGGACCGGCTCTATGCCGCGCCGACGATGGCCGATCCGGTGAACGCGCAGGCGCTCATGCGCCAGAAGCCGGCGGCCCTGGAGGCGAGCACGGATCCCTGGGTCCGCCTGGCGGTGGCGCTGGAGCACGGTGCCCTGGCGGATCTGCGCGCGCGCTCCCGGGCCCGGCAGGGCGAGGCGCTGCGCGTCCGCGGCGACTGGGAGCTCGGGCTGATGGCCTCCATCGGGCCCGACGCGTACCCGGACGCGAACAACACCCTGCGGGTCACGGTCGGTCGGGTCATGGGCTACGCACCGCGCGACGGCCTGGTGGCGACGCCGATCACGACGGTGCGCGGGCTCGTCGCCAAGGACCGCCTCCCGCTCTACACCGCGCCCCCCGAGCTGCTCGAATGGGCCGCGCAGACGCCCGATCCCGATCTGGTGGAGGCGAGCGTGGGCGACGTGCCCATCGCCTTCCTGACGGACGTGGACACCACCGGCGGGAACTCGGGCTCCGCGACGCTCGACGGCAAGGGCGCGCTCGTCGGCCTGATCTTCGACGGCAACTACGAGTCGATGACGGCGGACTGGCTGTACGACCCGGCGCTCACGCGCTCCGTCCACGTCGACATCCGCTACGTCCAGTGGCTGATGCGCCACCAGCCGGACGCGGCCTGGATCCTCGGAGAGCTCGGCCTCTCCCGCTGAGCCCCCCTACGGTCTGGACGGCAGCCGGCGTGGGCCGAGCCACATCCTGGCGTAGATGGCCAGGAAGGACGGACGCGGGTCCTCGGGACGGACGTGCGCCGGCAGGTGGATCCAGGGCAGCCGCGGGTGGCGGTGGTGGACGAGGTGCAGGTGGTAGTTCAGGAACAACCACTGGACCGGCGGGCTCACCCGCAGGTTCCAGGCGCCCTCCTTCACGTCGAGCGGCGACCAGGCGTGGTCGGCGTACTGCAGCGAGCACCAGTTCAGCGCGAACGCCCCGTAGCAGGCCGCCCACCCGATCCAGCTGCCGTCGAGCGCCCAGAACAGCAGCCCCTGGACGAGGAACATCCCGGCGCTCTCCCAGCGCAGCAGCCGTCGGTCGGCCTCCTCGACGCCCTCCATCATCGCCGGGCCGCTGGTCTGCGCCGCGAGCCCGTTCGCTGCGCGCTCGAGGAGCCCGGGGGCGAGGGCCAGGGCCGCGTTCGTGATCGGCGACAGCACCCAGAAGAAGCCCAGCAGCAGGCCGTACCACTGGACCACCTTCATCACGGGGCTGTCGTCGGGCCCGATGTAGTCGAAGCGCTCCACCGGTGAGCGGTTCCGGCGGTGGTGACCGAGGTGCAGCGCGCGCTGCAGGCCGAAGCCCGTGGGGAAGAAGGCGGCCGTCCAGCGTCCGAGCCAGCGGTTCAGCGTCGGGTCGGGGTGGAGGACGCCGTGGACCGCCTCGTGCGTGAGCGAGAACACGGTGTTGTTCAGGAAGCTGAACAGCAGCGCGCACAGGGCGATCTGCCAGGCGGCGACGGCGTGCGAGGCGCCCCACAGCAGCGCGCCGCAGCCCGCGGTGCTCCCCGCCACCAGCGCGAGGTTCAGCCGCGTGGGGATCGCGTCGGTCACTTCTTCGTCGCGCGTCCGACGAGCGCGCCCGCCACCAGCCCGATCAGCAGCCCGCCGACCAGGGCGCCCAGCCCGACCTTCCCGAGCATGCCGGTCGCCTGGTCCAGCACGGGGTTGTCGAACAGGTCGACCGACGAGTGGACCGAGGCGATCAGCCACGTCCCGTCCACCTTCACGAGCGTGGCCGACCAGCGGGTGTGCAGCTCCCAGGTCTCGCCGTTCGACAGCGTGTACCGGTCGGTGCTCGGGCCCCAGGCGATGGCGGTGTCCCCGCCGATCAGCACGGACAGGTCGTCGGACTCGACGTCGTAGGAGAAGCTCTTCACCAGCGCGTCGGGGCCCGACGTCATCTTCCCGATCCACGCCTTCACGCCGTCCCGCCCACGGGCGACCTCCCCGTTCGTCGTCGTGAAGACGACCTCCGGATGGAGCGTGGCGACCACCGCGTCGAGGTCCTTCTTCTTCAAGGCGTCGAGCAGCTGGGCCCGCACGGCGCGCAGCTCGTCGTGCAGCACCGCCGGGTCGACCGGCGCGGGCGCCTCGGCGACCGGCTCCGCGGGCATGTCGGGTTCCGCGTGGGCGGCGGTGAGCAGAAGGGCGAGGGTGAGCACGGGACCTCCGGGAGGGAGGAGCTTACTCGACGCCGGTGTATCGCTGGGTCACGCCGCGCTGTTCGTCGGTGATGGCGTCCTGCTCCATGCAGGTGCCGCCGGTGCACACGGTCACCGGGAACATCAGGTTGGCGCCCAGCACGTCGAGGCAGGAGCGCGTGCTGTCGCACTCGGGCGTGTCGTCGAGCACGTCCCAGCCCTGCCAGTCGCCCTCGACCGGGTGGAAGAGCCCGAGGAAGTGGCCCGACTCGTGGGCCATGGTCTCCCCGAGGATGCGGATGTCCTGGTCCGAGAAGCGCCCGTCCGTGCCCGCCGCCTCCGCCAGGGAGATCTGGACGGCGCTGCGCGTGGAGGGGACCAGGGGCCCGGGGATGTCGCCGGCGATGCCGTACGCGTCGTCGAAGTCGACGATGTCGTCGCTGACGACGAGGTTGACGTGCGGCAGCCCGGTCCTGGCCGCGATCGTCTCGTAGGCGTCCTCGGTGGCCAGCGCCGGCGCCACGAGTCCGCCGCCGTCGAACGCGGAGTCCGGCTCGAAGAGGACGTCGATGCCGATGCCTGCGTAGATCTCGGCCCACCGGTCCTTCGCGCCGTCGATCGCGTCGCGCACCTCGGCGTCGTCCTCCGAGCCGTCCGCGAACACCACGGCGACCCGCAGCACGCCGTCGTCGAAGGAGCCGTCCTGCTTGAGGAGCACGTCGATCGCCACGTCCTGCGCGACGTAGTCGTTGCTCTCGTCCACGACCCCGAGCTCGACCTCCCAGTCGCCCGCGGCCAGACCCTCGTCGCTGGCGGCGATGGGCCAGTTCAGCGAGGCGACGGTCGAGAGGAACCCGCCGTTCGTCTTGTTGTACGGCGAGTCGTTCCAGTCGGTGGAGCGGAAGACCTCGTGGTGATCGGGGTCGGTCAGCGATCGGACGTGGACCGCGTACGGCCCGTCGATCCTGGCGGTGACGAGCAGGGCCCCGTCGCCCTCGACCACCGGGATCTTCGCCCGCACGATCCCGCGCGAGCTGGAGGTCAGCACCCCGGACAGGTGCCGCAGATCGCCCTCGGTGACCTCGGTGAGGCGGCCGGCGGAGCAGCCCGCGAGGGGCAGGAGCAGGAGCGCGGGATGCACACCCGCAGCCTATCCCGAGATAGCGTTCGGCATGTCCACGACGCGTCGGGTCCGTACGAACGGCATCGAGCTCGAGGTCCGCACGCTCGGTCCCGAGGACGGCCCGATGGTGCTGATGCTGCACGGCTTCCCGGAGTGCGCCCACGGGTGGATGCGGCAGGCGCCCGCGCTCGCCGAGCAGGGGTGGTTCTGCGTGCTGCCCGACCAGCGGGGCTACGGCCGCTCCGACAAGCCACCCCGCCTGCGCGACTACCGGATGGGCGTCCTGGTGGACGACGCGCGGGGCCTGATCGACGCGTTCGGACGGCCGAAGGCTCACGTCGTCTGCCACGACTGGGGTGGCGCCGTCGGCTGGACGCTCGCGACGACGCACCCCGAGCGGGTGGCGACGCTCTCGGCGCTGAACATGCCGCACCCCGGTGTGATGGCGCGGCACCTCCGCACGCCGAAGCAGCTCCGCCGCAGCTGGTACATGTTCGCGTTCCTGCTCCCGCGGCTGCCCGAGCGGGCGATGACCCGCGACGACCACGCCGAGCTCGTGCGGGCGCTGTTCGCGAACACGGTGCGCAAGGCGTACTCGCCCGAGGATCTCGCGGCCTACCGCGAGGTGTGGTCGCAGCCCGGCGCGCTCTCGGCGATGCTCCGGTGGTACCGCGCGGCGCTCCTCCGCCCGACGATCCCGGCGCTCACGCGCTGCGTCGTCCCCACCCAGATCGTGTTCGGCCAGCAGGACCGCGCGCTCGACTGGCAGATGGCGGTGGACTCGGCCGCGTTGTGCGACGACGTGGCGCTGCACCTGATCGAGGACGCCGCTCACTTCGTCCAGCACGACGTCCCCGAGCGGGTCACGCGCCTGCTGCTCGACTTCCTCGGCGCTCACCCCGACGACGCGACCCGCCGCCCCAGCGCCGCGAGCACGCCGTAGAACACGCGCGAGAGGCCGGGTGTCCGCAGGTAGTGCGACGCGCCCCACACCGGGTAGACCTCGCCCGCCATCGCGTCGAGGATCAGCCCGTAGCCGTCGTTCGGACCGAGCGGTGCGAGGAACCCGTGGCGCTCGGCGATGGTGCCCTCGAGGTGGCTCTGGAGCGGGAACCCCACGACGCTCACGACCGGCACCTCGGGCGGGCTGTGGACGGGGCCTTCGAGCAGCGGCGTGCGGTGCGCGAGGCCGTCGAGGAAGCCTCGGTCCACGCGGCGCAGCAGCATCATGAGCCGCAGGATCATCCAGGTGCGACCGTGGCCGCGGGCGTAGTCCAGGAGCGGTGTGCCCTCCGACAGCCCGCCCACGTCGAGCCGCGCGCGCAGGGCCTCCCGGTGGGGTCCGGGCTCCCGCAGGGCGACCTTGAGCTCCGCCGTCCCCTTCGAGATCGTGGCGAGCACGACCGAGCGTGCAGGGGCCTCGGCGAGCAGCTCGCGCAGGCGCAGGCCGTTCTGCTCGATGGAACCGAGGCTCTTCATCGGCAGCGTGCGGGGTGTGAGGCCCAGGTCCTCCGCCACCGTCGCCAGCACCCGCCCGTCCCCACCGTACTCCGGCCGCTCCTCCCAGCCCGCGGCGGGAACGATCCACAGGTCGCCCCCGAGCCTCGGGAGCGAGGCGGGATCGGGCTGCACGCCGTCCACCTCCTCCACGAAGGCGGCGTGGCGCTGCCGGACCGCGAGAAAGAGCGCTGCCGTCGCGAGATCGATCCCGTGCTCGGCGACGAGCGCCGCCAGGACCTCGTGCGTGGGCTCCGAGAGGGCGGGGAGCAGCTCGCGGGCCTTCCACAGCAGGCGCGTCTCGTTGATCATCGGCCGCATGCCCGCGCATCTTGACACGCGGGTGCTGGTCGTCACCGGCACCCTGCTCGCCGCCGACGAGCGCTCGGCCCGCGCGGCCCTGGGCAAGCAGCTCGCCTCGATGCGCGCCTCGTCGGGTCCGTGGCTCGATCTGCGCCTCAAGCTGCTCGCCGCCGAGGAGCTGCTCGCCCAGCGCGCGGCCCGGCGCGAGCGCGGCTGGTGGTCGGACACGGTGGACCGCCTGTTCACGGACGACGGCTCGGACGGGACGCCGGAGCTCACGGAGGTGCTGCTGGCCACGCTGCTGCAGGTCGAGGGCGTGCCGTTCGAGGTCGCGAGCATCGCGGCGCTCACCGGGGACGCGGCCCTGCGCCGGGAGCTGCTGGGGCGCTGCGGCGTGGTGTTCCTGTCGAGCACGCTCCTGCGCGACGCGAGCGAGCTCACCGCGGTGGTGCGGCTCGTGCGCCGCCCGGGGACGCGATTGGTGGTCGGCGGGGCGCTGGCGCCGCTGCTCGCGCCGGGCTGGTCGGGCGATCCCGCGATCGACGTGCTGGCGGTGGGTGAGGGGGAGCGGCTCGTCCCCGCGCTCGCGGCCTGGGTGCGCGGCGGCGAGCTGGTCGCGCCCGAGGGCGGCGAGGTGCGCCGCGCGGGCCCGAGCCTGGTGGTGCGCGCGGGACCCTCCCCCGAGCGGACGCTCGACGCCTGGCCCTGCGCCGACTGGTCGCTCGCGATGCGCGTCCACGGGCGCACCTTCCCGTCCGCCTTCTACGAGAGCGTGCGGGGCTGTCCCTACCGCTGCGCGTTCTGCAACTATCCGTACCTGTTCGACGACCAGCGTTTCCGTACCCGCTCGGCGCGACGGATCGCGGACGACTGGACGGCGATGGTGGAGGCCGGGGTCCGGCGCATCACGTGTCTGGACAGCCTGTTCACGCTGCCTCCGCGGCGACTGGACGAGCTGTGCGCGTTGCTCGTCGAGCGCGACCTGCCGCTCGAGTGGATCTGCTACGCGAGGGCCGACGATCTGACCGACGAGCGGCGGGTCGCGGCGATGCGGGCCGCGGGCTGCGTGCAGGTGCAGATCGGGGTGGAGTCGGGCGACGACGGGATGCTGCGGCGCATGGACAAGCGCACGACGGTGGCTCAGAGTGCGCTCGCCCTCGAGGTCTGCCGCCGGCAGGGCGTGGTCACGCTGTGCACGTTCATCGCCGGCTATCCGGGGGAGACCCGGCGGACGCTCCGGGCGACGCGGGACTTCGTGCTCCGGACGCGGCCCGACTTCTACTACCTGGCGCCCTTCACGACGCGGGTGTTGGGGGTGCCGGTGTTGTCGGAGGACTCGCGTCGCCGCCACGGCATCCGCACGGTCCAGGGCATCACGTCGTCCGCTCCCTACTGGCGGCACGACACGATGTCCGCCGACGAGCTCCCCACCCTGCTCCGCGAGCACAACGCCACCCTCGTGGCCGCGGAGGCCGCCCTCGACGCGACCCTGTTCTACCCGATCACCGCCCGCTACCGGCCCGCGGACCGTGCGGCGATGTTGGCCTTCCAGACGCGGATGGCGCGCTCGGCGCCGTGGTGGCGCGCGGGCCTGCGGGGCGTGGGCACCTGGGTCCAGCGACGCCTCGAGCGGGACCTGCAGGACGTCCTGGGCTGACTGCTTCCTCCCCCTCTCGCAGTCGGGCCCTCAGGAGGCGCGTGGTGCCCGTGAGGCATCAACTCACCTCCGGCGGTCGCGGGGGACGTACAACGACGGCACGAGCTCGGCGGCGTCGCCCTCGTCGAAGCGGATGTAGCTGACCACCCTCCGCAGCTGGGCCTGCGATCGGAGCAACAGGCCGGCGACCTTCCGGCGCTCCCGCAGCAGCGCCTCCCGCGGCACGTCGAGCATCCAGCCCCCGCCGACCTGTTGGAAGATCCGGTTCGCGAGCTCCGCCGCGCGCTCGACCTCCGCCCGGGTGACGGGCGCGTCGTCGTCCAGGTACCTGGGCGGCAGCTGGAGCAACAAGGTCGCGAGCGTGTGGAGATCGCGGCCGAGGTCGCGGGTCCCGGACCCCTCGCGGATCCGGGCGACCACCTCGGGGGCCACGGTCCCCTTGTACGTGAGGACCTGGGCGTACGCGAGCAGCATGCCCCGCAGCGGGAACCCCTCCCCGACCAGCTCCGGGATCTCGCTCCGCCGTCGGGTGTGCAGGTCGAGCTCCGCCTGGACGCACCGCAAGGCCCGAGCCAGATCCTCGTACCCCTCGAGGTGGGCCAGGTCGAACAGCGGCTGCGCCGCGATGAACGTCCGGAGCGGCGCGAGGCGGGCGACCGTCTTCAAGGCCTGTCCGGTCGCGTGGTAGGCCTCGAGGCTGTACCGCGGCGCCAGGGCGAGATCGAAGGCTCGCCGTCGCGGCTCGGTGCGGACGAAGGCGGCGTGGTCCTCCGCGGGTTCGCTGCCCGGGCGCGCCGTGCCGGCGTTGGGGACGTCCTCCATGGTCTCGACCTCCTCGGAACCACCTGGGAAGGGTCACGACCCTCCTGGGACGGATGGGTCGCGCTCGGTCCAGGGTCATGACCCCAGGCGAACCATAGTCCAATTCGTCGGAGGAGTGTATGGACCCTGCCAGGGCAGGATTGACCTGCTCGAGAAAGGGTCACGACCCTGGCCGAAGTCGTCGGTGCACCGCTCGGGAGGGTCACAACCCTGATCCAGCCGGGGAGCGGTTGCTCCGGATGCTATGGGAGGGGCATCGGAGGGACGATCCCCACCACGGCGCCGTCGGTGTTCCCGCTCTACTGCCGCCTGTCCGGCACTTCCGCCAACGGCTGTGGTCAACGCCCGTTGAGCTGCGCGGCTCCACCGCCCAGCGGTGGCGGCGTGTCACGGTCCATCGTCCGTTGGGCGACACCCTGTTCGCGGAAGTGCCGCACCGCCAGTGGGTGCTGACCGTGCCTTGGCCCAGGCGCAGACTGCTGGCGTGGCGGCCCGAGCTGGCGCGTGGGGTGTTGGACCTTGCGCTGCGCGAGGTGTTCGCCTGGCTGGTGGCCCAGGCCGAGGAGCGGGACGAGGTGGTGGACGCGCGGACCGGGGCGGTGACGGTCGAGCAGCGGTTCGGCTCCTCGCTGGTGATGAACCTGCACTTCCACTACCTCTTGCCCGACGGGGTCCGGGCACGGGACGAGGCTGGAGCGCTCCCGTTCCACCGCGTGCGTCCGACCCCCGAGGCACTGGAGACCATGGTGCGGCGCATCGCGGAGGCCAGCGAGCGGTGGCTCGTTGTGGGGCAGGGCGTGGACGACGAGGAGGCGCCCCACAACGCGCAAGCCGTGCTCCTCGCCGCGTCGGTGGCCAACCAGGTCGCCGCCGGGCAGCGTGCGGGACAACCCGTCCGGCGCTACCGCGCAGTCCCTCCCCGGTTCGAGGAAGTGAGCCGCAGCGGGGAGGGCGTGCTGTGCGAAGGGTACGGCCTGCACGCCGGCACCTGGGTCCCAGCCTCCGACCGCGCCGGGCTCGGCCACGCTTGCGAAGGCTCGGCTCGAGTGTCGTCCCGACGGGCAGGTCGTCCTGCAGCTGCGCAAACCCCGGCGGGCACGGCGGCGTTCTTGTTCACACCGCTCGAGCTCACCGAGAAGCTTGCGGCGCTGGTGGTCCGCCCACGCGTCCACGCCACCCACTTCCACGGGGTCTACGCCGCCCACGCCGCCTGGCGCTCCGAGCTCGTGCCGCGACGCGTCCCCGATGCTGGTCGCGACGGCAAGACGACCTTGCTGCGCCGTCCCGCTCCCTGAAGGGGCCGCAAGAGGTCCGCCTGGTGCCCCTGGTCCGAGCTCCTGGAACGCGTGTTCGGGACCGAGGGCTTCGTGTGTCCCCGCTCCAGATGACCCGCCGGACCGTGGTCGTGGGTCCGCCCACCACCACCCGGATCCTGGCGGGGCTCGCGAACAGTTCGCGAGGGCCGCCGAGCGTCGCGCATCGCGTGAACCCGCGGGCGTCGAGGGCCCGCTGGGCCGCGCACCTGCGCGCGGTGCTCCTCGACAAGCGGGTCGAGGCGTCGCCCAGCTGCGTTCAGCCCGTTCGACCCCGCCGGCATCCGGTGCCGAGGTCGGCGAAGTCGCGCCGACGGAAAAGTTGGTGTAGGCTCGATCTTGATGAGGCCGTTCAACCTTTCTGTCCCCGCGGCGGTGATGGGCAACCACGAGTCGATGTTCCTCGCCGTGCTCCAAGCCGCGGCGCCCGACATCCTCGCCGATGCCGGCGATCCCCGGCCCCCGGACACGCCGAGCTTCCACGAGCTGTGGGACCGCAAGCTGGGCATGGCGAGCCGCTGGCTGCCGCGCGACGACTACGTGAAGTTCCAGACGACGTCCTGGCTGGTGCAGGGCGGCGCCACCACGCTCGCCAGCTACGGGTCGACCGATCCGGCGGATCCGCGCACCTGGCGGGTGGACGCCGAGGACCTGCGGTTCCTGGCCAAGCTCCCGGTGGTGTTCGCCGCCGACGGCCTGCTGGTGCCCCACGCGCTGCCCGGCCCCGGACACGCTGGGCGCGCTGCAGGCGGCCGACCCGCTGGTGCGCGAGCGGGCCCGCGAGGTCGCGATGTCGGGCCGCGCGATCCCCCGCACCCGTGTCCATCCCGAGCGGCACGACGTGTCCGGCCACACCCCCCTGGAGGGCGTGCGGCGGCGGCCGAAGGTGGGCGTGGTGCAGTTCGACACCGGCGCGGGCTTCGGGCGGCGGCTGTCGGCGTTCTGCGTCGAGTCGGACCGGGTGCTCTCCGTCGCCGTGTAGTCAACTGGACTGTGAACTCACAAGCGGGTATGTCTTCGAGATGGGAGTAGCTTTCAACCGCCAACAACGTCGCGCATTGGGCCGTAGGCTACTGGCGGGGGATCGCAGGGCTCATGGCGAGTTTGAGCTGAAAGATGACGAGACACGGCTTGCCATTGGTCGTGAGCTGGCCTCGGGGACACGAGCCTGGGCTGTATCGGCCAGATTTCCCGTCTCGCAGCGTGGGATGCTTCGATTTTCGTCTGTCCTGGAGTTTGCGGCCACCTCAAGCAGGGCGCTGCAATGGCTAGTTGATGGGCTGTTATTTCATTCCGAGATACTCATCACATTCATGAGGTATCGGGAGGCGTTCGGCGCCGCGCTTTTGTTGGGGGACTTTGACGGCGCTGAGGCCCATCTCAATGCAGTAGCCGCGACACTGGGAGACAGTCTATGGCTTGCAAAGAGCCGTATCACGCTGACGCTTTGCCGGGGAGGGCTGGCTGACGTTCGCTTCGATGCCAACGGGGATGGTGTAGACCTGTTCATCCTATATCACTATGCAATGCTGGCCGCCCCCGAGCTTCCACCCGGTCCGCAAGTGTCTGCATTCATTCGTGAGATTTCGACCCTCGACGTACCATTGGCCACATTCTTGTCGTTGCTCGTGATGTCCCGATTGGAAATGGGTATTACCCACGATCAACTTGATGAAGTCGTGCCATACTTTTGGGCGGCATCCCCCGTCGATAGGCTCGATACTCTGTTGGTTGCGCTGCAGACGCTGTGCGCTTCGATGGATGGGACGGACCAACGATACGCGGACGCGATTGGGAGACTTGCAAGCGGCGGATTGGCGCCATGGTCGTTGTACAACGCCTACACGGGGTACGTGCAGCACCAAGGGGTTGACCGCGCCGCTACCAGCGTCGCCAACCTGTACACTCTGGGAAACTATCATGCGGCAGTGGCTTCAGCGTCTCGCGAAATCAGGGTGAACCCATGCGGTTTGGCTTGTCTTCAGCTGCTGGTACTCGCCTGTGCACGCGCGGGTGAGAGTATTCCATCCTTCAGCGAAGTGGCAGGAGCGCCAGTCCAAGACGTTTTGAAGGCCCTGTCGAATCACGGGCAACCCACCCGAGTAGCCGACAGAGGCGCGGCGATACTTCACTGCGCCGTCCTGCTGAGCACAACCCCAATTGGTATGCCTCTGGTTGCGGCGTCGGAACAGGTTGCTTTTCATGTTCCTCCAAGGATTGATGGTGTGGTCTTGTCGGCTGCTAGTACCTCACTCTGGACGCCCAAGGATTTCCTGATTCGGCGGCCATCGCCTGCTGTTGCTCCACCGGCTCTTCTGCAATTGGAGGGCGACGAACTCCTTGAGCCAAGCGTGGCGTTGCTCGCCTATGCAAATGGTATGACGGTTGACCGCAATACCCTTGCCATGATTCCCCCGTATCGGTTGAAGAAATACGCCGCCCTTCGGACGGCACACGAAGAGCCTCTCCGGGCGATTGGCCAAATGGTGCAGCTCCTAGATGAACCAGACCTATCTGCGGTCGATCGGGCTGACTGTGTGCGGTTTCTGTGGCGCCACGCTTCGGTGGTGAAAAAGGCAGATGTGCTCGTCGATCTTCTAGCATGGTGCATGGCACGCCAACCCGAGTTCGTCACGTCTGACCGTGTTGAGCACGCCTACCGTGTGGCCGGACGACGTCCACCATTATTGACGTTGAACCCGTTCTCCTGGGCGTTGCTTTGTTGGTGTCGAGTTCAGGCCAACGACTCGAATGAATCGAGGGCCGCACTCCAGTATGCGTTCGAAACGGTACTTCGGGGCCACGCAAAGGCGCGACCGACGATGCTTGAGCCTCCGCCTTACACGAGTCCAAACTTTCCTTCATACCTAGATTTTCTTCGGCATGTTTGTGTCCCGGATGTGATGGATTCGTGCGTGCTCGAGTTCGCGGTGAACCCAGACAATGTGCAGAGAGAAAGGATTGCGGTGCTGCAGCGTCTGCGTGAGCTCGACTCCGCTCTTGGCCAACAGTACCTGTTGGAGGTTACTGAGCGGTCGCGATCGCTTGCGCTGAGTGAAGCACTTCGGGGCGTCGAGCAGAGCAAGTTGGTTGTCAACCTGATCGACCTACAACGGGCTGCACTGAGGCAGTTTAGTGAGTACTTGGATTCCTATCTTGTCTGGCGGCAGCTACGTTCCAAGGGTGCGTCACCAAGCCGCCCCGCTGGACCGCATGTGCTCATTATTTCGGTACAGAGTACCATTGTTAGTAGCGTTGTTCGGTCAAGTGAAGACATGGTGCTAGCGGCGCTCCACGCCATCTTCGAGCGATGCCTTGAAATGTACACACGCGACCCAAACCATGGCCTTGATAGGTTTATCGGGCTGCGCGTTAGGCATGGATTCTTCGCGGGGCAGATTCGTGCGCCCTTCGAGAGGGCGTCGTTGGTTTCGAGACGGAGTCGAGACGGTGGGCAGTATCTTCCGAATCAGGCCTGGAGTGATCAGACAGACCCAACGGTGGTTAGTGCGATTCAAACGATGTTTGCGGAATTCTCTCGTGCGGTGGATCATCATATCGATGGT
>JACKER010000027.1 GCA_020632925.1 Alphaproteobacteria bacterium
GGGTGTTCGGAATGCGCACCGGCCTCACGGGGCCGAGAGGGAGACCGCACCCTCCGGGCACGCCACCACGCACAGCCCGCACGCCTTGCACGCGTCGGCGCGGGGCAGGTGGGCCGTCTTCTTGCCGTGGACCCACAGCTTGAGGCGAGTGAGCATCGGCAGCGACGCATAGACCCCCTCGTCGATCGGTCCGACCTCGAACACCTGGTACGGGCAGACCACCACGCAGTCGCCCTTCCCCTCGCAGCGGTGCACGTCGACCGCCACCTTCCAGACCCCGGCATCCGCGCGGCACACCTCACCCGGCCGATCGGGGTGCGCCGAGGCCCGGCGGACCTTCTCCACGTCCGATTCCCGCATCCATGCCTCCGTCCAGCTTCGAACGCGCGGATCGCCCACGGTCGGCCACGTCGTCGTAGGGTACGCGCCGGGAGGGCGAGATGGAGTCCGTGGAGCTTTACGGGTTCGGGGACGTCGATCGGAGCGGAAAGGTGCGCTGGGTGGCCCACGAGCTCGGTCTGACCGTCGAGGAGCGGCGGGTGGGCTTCGGCGAGCACCGCCAGCCGCCCTACACCGGCATGAACCCGCTGGCCCAGATCCCCACGGTCCGCTTCCGGGGCCGGATCCTGACCGAGAGCACGGCGATCTGCCACACGCTCGCCGAGTCCTTCGACACCCCCAAGCTCTGGGTCGGGCGTGGCGAACCGGAGCGCGAGGCGTACCTGTACTGGCTGGCCGTGTTCGGCGAGACCTTCGAGGGGCGGCTCGTGGAGTGCGCGGTGAGCCGGGCGGGCATCCTCGGGCCGGAGGTGTTCGCCATCCACGAGCGGGCGCTGCGCTTCAAGCTCGGTGCCATCGCGCCGCTGCTCCCGTCGGAGGGCTTCCTGTGCGGACCCACGTTCACCCTCGCCGATGTCCTCGGGGGGTACTCGCTGCGGCTCGCCGTGCAGTGCGAGCTCGTCGACGCCGCGCTCGCCATGCCGTACCTCGACCGGTGCCGCGTGCGGCCCGCGGCCGTCGCCAGCCGGATCTTCGCGTCCCTGGGCTGAGGCCTACGGGAGGGAGGCGGTGCGGGCGCGCCGCTGGTCCCGCGGGAGGTCCTTGCACGGCGTCCCGTCGATCTCGCGGCGCCCGTCGTCGGACACGACCCACCACCGGTCGCCGATGCGCACCAGGCCCTCGGGGTTCAGGTCGCCGAACGCGACCGGTACGGGCTCGGCAGGCAGGCGCTTGTCGTCGAAGCCCGCCCAGCGGAAGAGCGCGAAGCCGGGGTCCTGGTCCGATGGCCCTGCCACGATCAGCAGCGCGTCGCCCTCGCCGGTCCACTCCATCGCGCGGATGCCGCGTCCGTCGAGCGGTGCCCAGCGCGGACCGGTGAGCCGGAGCTCCCCGCCGGTGAGGAAGCCGTTCGGGTCGTCGATCCGCTCCACGAGCGCCTTGCCACCCGCGATCGGCGCGCGGAAGCCCACCAGCAGCCGTCCCTGCTCGTCCGTCGAGAGCCCTTCGATGGACAGGCCCGTCGGGTCCTTCGCGGTCTTGCCCTCGGTGTCTCCGACCACGTCGTAGAGCGGCGTCTGCTCGGACCCCTGGTCGACGAAGCCCGTCGCCACACCCACCAGCTCCGCCGCGACCCCGTCGCCCTCCTCCCGGAGCCGCAGGGCGAGCAGGCGCTGGCGTTCGGGCTTGCGGGTCGTGCCGTTGCCGGCGTCGTGCGAACCGATGACCCAGACCAGCCCGTCGGGCGTGGTCGTCATGCCCTCGAGATCCGCCTCCTTGCCCTCGAACAGCGGTGACAGGCGCTTCAGCTCGATGCGCGGCGCAGGGCGGAAGCCGTCCGTCGCGAACACGTGCAGCTCGTTGCGCTCGTCGTCCGCGACGACCAGGAAGCGGCCCACGACGACGGCGGCGGAGGCGTCGCACACGCCCACCAGATCCGGACCCGGCGACACGGGCGTGACGCGGCGCTCCAGGGGTGTGGGTGCCGGCGGCGTGGGAGGGGAGCCGCAGGCCAGGAGCGGCAGCAGCGCGATCACTCCTGGGTCGCGCCGTCCGCGATCCAGTTCTTCACGATCTCGGTGGCCTCGTTGGCCAGGACGGAGGCGGGCGGCATCTTCGATCCGTTGCCCGGCGGCTGCATGTCGATGAGCTTGAGGTACAGCAGGGAGTTGTCGGGGTCTCCCGGCTCGACCAGGTTCATGGCGCCGTTGCTCGACTGGACGCTGACGAGGGCGCCGTAGGGGTCGGTCTCGAGGTCCAGCTGACCGAAGGCGGCGGTCGCGCCGTGGCAGTCCAGGCAGTAGTCGTCGAAGACCTCCTGGACGCCGTCCCAGCCCTCGGTGGTCAGCGGCACGAACGGCGGCTCGCCGAAGATGTTGTCGTCACAGGCCGCGATCAGCAGCAGACCGCAGATGGTCCAGCGATGCATGCTCCCCCCGGCGCTCATCGTACCCCAGCCGACCAGGCGCGGCGGCACGCGGCGCTGATGACGTCGACGGCGGCGGACGCGGACCCGAGGCTGTCCATGTTCAGGAACCCGTGGATCTGGCCGGGCATGCGGTGCTCGTCGACCGGGACGCCGGCCTCCCGGAGGCGCGCCGCGTAGGCCTCGCCCTCGTCGCGGAGGGGGTCGAAGCCGGCGGTGACCATGATCGCGGGCGCCAGACCGGAGAGGTCGGGCTCGAGGAACACGCTGGCGCGCGGATCCTCGACCGGTGCGCCGTAGAGTCCCAGGTAGAAGTCCATCATCGCGTGCGTGAGCACGAACCCGTTGCCGAACCGGTGGTAGCTGTCGGTCTGCTGGCGCAGGTCGGTGGCCGGGTAGATCAGGAGCTGGAACTCGGGCTGGGGCTCGCCCTCGTCACGCAAGCGCAGGCACGCCGCCGCGGACAGGTTGCCGCCCGCCGAGTCGCCGCCGATCGCGATGCGGCCCGGGAGCACGCCGAGCCCCTCCTCTTGCTGACGCGCCCAGCGCAGAACGGCCAGGACGTCGTCGAGGCCCTGGGGGAACGGAGCCTCCGGCGCGAGGCCATAGTCCACGGAGAGCACGATCTGGTCGCCGTCGACGGCCAGCCGGCGCGCCGCGCGGTCGTGCGAGCGCAGGTCACCGACGACCCAGCCGCCGCCGTGCAGGAAGATCAGGAGGGGGCGATCGCCCTCGGTCTTCGGATCGTAGGCGCGGACGCGGATCGGGCCGCGCGGACCCGGGACCGTGAGATCGTGCAGCGACGCGACCGGTCGCTCGGGCCCCTCCACGACGCCGATGCCGTGCATGAGCCTGCGGCGGGCCTGAGCCGGCGTGAGCCCATCGACGTCCATGCGGTCGATGCGCTCGAGCCGGCAGAGGAGCGCCACGTCGCGCTCGAGCCGGTCGCCGCGGTCGTTGACCACCGCCTTGCCCCGCACGAGGCGATGGAACGGCTCGGGGAGGCGTTGGAGCGCACGGAGGAGGGCGGCCATCCGGCGCGCGCGGGGTCGTGGTTCGAGGTCGTCCATGGCTCGACCGACATAGCTCGCCCCGATACGTCCGGCCCCGGAGGTCGCCATGCTGTCCCTCGTGGTCGTCGATCACCCGCTGGTCCAGCACAAGCTGACGTTGATGCGGCAGAAGCACACCGACAGCGCCACCTTCCGGATGCTGCTCGGAGAGATCGCGCTGTTGCTCGCCTACGAGCTGACGCGCGAGCTCAAGACGGAGCCGATCGCGATCGAGACGCCGATCGCCCCGATGCAGGCGCCGGTGCTCGCTGGGGAGCCGCCCGCCCTGATCTCGATCCTGCGCGCGGGGAACGGGCTGCTGGAGGGGGTCCTGAAGCTGATCCCGACGGCGGCGGTGGGGCACGTCGGGCTGTACCGCGACCCGCAGACCCTCGAGCCGGTGCAGTACTACTTCAAGGTGCCGGCGAAGCTCGACCAGCGGGCCGTGCTGGTGGTGGACCCGATGCTCGCGACGGGGCACTCCGCGATCGCGGCGGTGACCCGGCTCAAGGAGAAGGGGGCGCGGGACCTCCGGTTCCTCTGCCTGCTGTCGGCGCCCGAGGGGATCGCGGCGTTCCAGGCGGCGCACCCGGACGTGCCGATCGTGACCGCGGCCATCGACGAGCGGCTCAACGACCACGGGTACATCGTGCCCGGGCTCGGGGACGCCGGCGACCGGATGTACGGCACCCGGTAGGGCGTTCGGTCGGGTCAGCCGCGGCGCTCGATCTCCTCGCAGATCACGGTCAGTGCGCCGTCGAGCACGTCCTGTTCGATGTTCAGCGGGCAGAGCACGCGGATCACGTTGGCGTGGACCCCGCAACCGATGACGAGCACGCCCCGCTCGTGGCAGGCCGCCAGCACGGCCGCGGTGGTCGCGGTGGCCGGCTTGCGCGGGTCGCCGCCTTCGCAGAGCTCGATCGCCATCATCGCGCCCATCCCGCGCACGTCCGCCACCAGCGGCGTCTTCTCCGCCAGCGCGCCGAAGCGGGCTCGGATCCGCGCTCCCAGGACCTTCGCGCGCCCGGACAGGTCGTCCTGCTCCATGACCGAGAGCGTCGCGAGCGCGGAGGCGCACGCCACCGGGTTGCCCCCGTACGTCCCGCCGATCGTGCCGGGGACGGCGGCGTCCATGACCTCCGCCCTGCCGAGGACCGCGGAGATCGGCAGCCCGCCACCCATCGCCTTGGCCCAGGTCGACAGGTCGGGCACCACGCCCAGCTGCTGGTAGGCGCCCCAGCTCCCCGTGCGGCAGAAGCCCGTCTGGACCTCGTCGAGGATCAGCAGCACCCCGTGCCGGTCGCACAGGTCCCGCACTCCGCGGAGCCACGCCGCGGGCACCGGCAGGAAGCCGCCCTCGCCGAGCACCGGTTCGACCAGGATCGCCGCCAGGTCCTTCGCAGCGACCGAGGTGGACAGGGCTTCCTCGAGGCGGTGCAGCTCGCGGGCGACGAAGGCCTCCTCCGACAGCCCATCGCCGTCGTGGAAGCGATCGGGGAAGGGGATGCGGTAGATCTCGGGGGCGAACGGCCCGCAGCCCGCCTTGTACCCCGTCTTCGAGGTCAGGCTCATGCCGAGCAGGGTGCGCCCGTGGAACGCCCCGGTGAAGCAGAGGATGCCGGAGCGACCGGTCGCCTGGCGGGCGATCTTCACCGCGTTCTCGACGGCCTCGGCGCCCGAGTTCACGAGCATCGCCTTCGTCGGTCCACCGTGCGGCAGCAGCGCGACCAGCCGCTCGCACAGCGCCACGTAGGGCTCGTAGGTCGCGATGTGGATGCAGGTGTGCTGGAGGCGCCGGGCCTGCACCACGATGGCCTCGATCACCTCCGGGTGCGAGTGACCGACGCTCATCACGCCGATCCCGCCGACCAGATCGACGTACTTGCGTCCGTGGGGGTCGACGAGGTGCGCCCCCTCGCCGCGGTCCACGACGACGGTCGAAGCTCGCGGGATGCCCCTCGGCATCACCGCCGCGCGGCGCGTCAGCAGGTCCTGCTCGTCGGTCATCGGGCCCTCCGGAGGCCCGGGAGCGTACACCTCAGCGGACCACCGGCGCGAGCCACGGCAGCTCCGGATCCTCGCGGGCGCGCGCCCGTCGAGCCCAGTCCGCGTCGGTCAGGCGCTCGAAGCCGTCGGTGATCACCTGGCGGGCGTCGAAGACCGGACCATAGAACGTGCCTGGTCCGTCGCAGGTCTGGACCTCCACCGCCATCCAGCGCGGCAGCCCGCTCGCGACGTGCAGCACGCGCCCGACGGGTCGGCCGAGCTCGTCGGTGGGCTGCGTGTGGATGTCGGCGATCAGCAGATCAGGCGCGTCGGCGTCGAGGTGGGTGGGGAACAGTCGCGGATACCACCCCGCCACGTCGACGGTGACCGAGGTGCACCCCGCGTCGACCGTCTCCTGGCGGACGGCTTGGCGCACGAAGGCGAGCTGGTCGCGGTCGAACGGCTCCCCGGCGCGCTCTCGTTCGGCCATGCCCCGGAGGATGCCGGAGGCGTGGACCAGCTCGAGCTGGGGCGCCTCGAGCCGGTCGCGCACCTCGGGATCGAGCGGCAGCGTCCGCACGAGCGTCGCCGCCTGGTCCCCGAACGCGCCCGTCGCCGCCCAGAACGCCGGGACCGGCTCCACCCAGGCGGACGGGAAGGCGCACATCTCCTTCGGCGTGCGCGGTTGGCGCGCGTACAGGATCGTGTCGTGGCGCAGCTCGGTCCACGACCCGAGCTGGGCGGCGAGCACGCGTCGCGACCACGCCTCGGACCGGGGCGCGGCGCTGCGGTCGGGGTCGGAGAGCGAACGCAGGGCCTGGAGCCAACGTCCCGTGAGCGAGCTCGTCCAGACCTCGGTGGGCAGCGCCTCCAGCCGGTCGTGGACCGTGTCGAGCGCGGTGGCGTGGTCGCCCTCGGGGGCGAGCAGCGCGCGGGCGGTGGGGTTGCCCCACGCCCCCCAGCCGACATCGAGTGGATCGGGCATCCGACGATCGGGGACGGCGGGCAACACGACAGAGGAGAGCACGTCGCTACCAGGCATCCACCGCTGCGCGAGGAGGGGCACGGTCACGACGCGTTGCCCCTCGAACACCTGCTCGCTGCCGATGCGTGCGACGGGGAGGCGCTCCAGGATCGTGGTCGCGGGCACGTCGGGGTCGAGCATCCCCGCCAGCGTGGCGGCGTCGGGGCCGTCCACCGGTCCCAGCAGGGCCCCCAGGACGCGCTCGATCTCGTCGAGCGGCTCCTTCGCGGCGCCCGACCGGAGCTCGGCGAGCGCGACGGCGGCCTCCCAGCCCTCCCGGGAGACGCGTCCGTCGGTGATCGGCTCGGGGCTGACCAGCGCGATCCAGGACATCGCCTGGAAGTAGCCTTCGAGGCCCTGCTTCACGTAGTGGCCGCGCGGTGTGAGCAGCGACAGGTCGACCTCGATGCGCTTTCCGAACAGCCCGACGTCCGCCGGCCCGGACGCGTCGTACGCGCGCTGCGCCAGCGGTGTGGAGGGCCGCCGATCGAGCAGGTCCCGGGCGACGAGGAGCCAGGCGATCACGTCGTCGTCGTCGGCCTCCGACAGCATGGCCTCGATGGCGGCGCGCAGGTCGGGCTCGAGGCGCTCCTTCTCCAGCGTGGCCAGGGTGTCGTCGAAGGTCCGGTGCATGGCGTGCAGGACGGAGTCGGCGGTGACGAACACGGGCAGGTCACGCACGTAGATGTCCTCGTAGGCCTCGCCGAACGAGCGATACCGTCGGTCCGCCAGGATCACGACACCGTCGCGATGGAGCTGCTGGCGCTGCTCCTCGGTCGGTCGCCAGGTGTCGCGGTGCCCGCGCTTGCCGGCGAGCGCGACCGTCGTGAGCCACCAGACCATCGGACCTCCCTCGAAGCGCGTAGCGCGAGGGTTGGAGGCGCTCCGGCCGGCGTTACGCCGTGTGACCGGGTAGAGGGGCGCGATGTGGGCGATCCTGCTGGCCGCGTGCGGTCCCGCGCCAGACCCCGAGCCGGAGCCGTGCGTTCCCGCGACCGAGGCGGACATCCTCGAGCGGCGCGGCGAGTACTACGTGTGCCTGGACGAGCGTCTCGGCGGCTGCGGCGACGACGGGTACCCGCTGGGCTACGGCGCGTTCTATGCCGAGCGCTACCTGCTGGAGGTTCGCCCGGTGGTCAGCGAGGCGGGGCAGGCCTTCCTCGACGCGGTGAGCGTCTGCCTCCAGCAGGACATGGCCGCCTTCGCGACCGACGCGAGCACCTGCGACGAGGTCTGGGACCACGGGTTCTCGAGCCACCCCGACTGCTACGTCGCGTCCGGCTTCTGCGACGTGGACCTCGAGAGCCAGCTCGCGATCGCGGACGCCGTCGAGCCCGAGGACACCGAGCTCCCAGAGCAGCAGGAGCAGGTGCTCGAGGTCGCGCTCCGCTGCCTCGAGGCTCGCCCGTAGGTCAGTCGAGGTCGATGCGGTACAGCTTCATGACCTGCGCGCGGGTCAGCGTGCGACGCTCTCCCTCGTAGGCGAAGGCGGGAGGCTTGCAGTCGATGAAGATCTCCCGCGTCATCTCCATGCCGCTCGCGTCGTCGAGCAGGCCGATGGGTAGCTCGAGGTTGGCCGCCATCGGGCTGTCCGCCGTCACGCGGTACCACAGGCCCGTGCCGCAGCGCGTGCACCACGTGCGCTCTGCCCACGCCGACGACTGGATGCGGCCGATGTGCTCGGTGCCCTCGAAGGTGATCGTGTCGACGGGCACGCTCACGCCGAGGAAGGCCGAGCCCGTCCAGCGGCGGCACATCTCGCAGTGGCAGGCGCCGTAGTCCGTGCGCAGGTCGCGCACCGTGAAGCTCACCGCGCCGCACATGCAGCGTCCCGTCCGCGTGCTCATGGTCGTCGACCTCCCGGCGCACGGTATCCTGGCGCCATGTCCCAGCCCGCGCCCCTCCGACTGCACCCGAGCGAGCTGAAGCGGCTCGAGAACCACTACACCGGCAACTGCTTCGGCTGCGAGCGGTGCGATTTCTACGGGCCCATCGTGGACGAGAAGCCCGGTGCGGTCGAAGCCTACGTCGCCTGGGCCCGCGAGCGCGGCGAGACGATCCGCACGAAGTAGCCCCCACGGCGGCGCTACATAGGTGTCAGGACGTGATCGTTGATCTTTTCTGGGCGCCTGCCGCTTCGCGGCACCGGCCTCCCTCCGGGGTCGGGCTTCGCCCTCCGTCCGCCTTCGGCGGGACCGGCCTGCGGCCGCCCTCCGGTCCTCCTGGCGCGGGTGTTCACCAGGCATGGGAAATGATCAATGATCAAGTCCTGACACCTGGGTGGGGCGGCCCAGAGCGCGGATCTAGGCCTGGACGAGGGTGCCCGAGCCCTCGGCCGTGAAGACCTCCTCGAGCAGCGCGCCCGGCTGGCGGCCGTCGACGACGTGGGCGCGAGGGACGCCGCCGTTCAGCGCCCGACGCAGGGCGGCGACCTTCGGGCGCATCCCGCCGTGCAACGCACCCGACGCCTCCAGCGCCGCCAGCTCGGTCAGGTCCGTCTGCGGGAGCACCGAGGTCGGGTCGTCGGGATCGCGCAGGATGCCCGGCGCGCGCGTGCAGACCACGAGCTTGCTGGCCCCGAGCGCCACCGCGACCTCGGCCGCGACGGTGTCCGCGTTCACGTTCAGCACCTCGCCGCCCTCACCACCGCACAGCGGCGTGATCACCGGGATGGCGCCCGTGCCGGCGACCGCGCGGAGCACCTTCGGATCGACGCCGATCACGTCGCCCACGCGCCCGAAGTCCACGCGGCGCGTCTCGCCGTCGTCGTCCGTGACCTGCACCGGCGGGCGGCGGCGGGCGGCGACCAGGCCCCCCTCGAAGCCCATGAGCCCGACGGCGCGCTCGTCCTGCGCCGACAGCGCCGACACGAAGGCCGCCGACACGCGGCTCCACTCGGCGATCGCGAGATCCACCAGCTCCGGGCTCGTGATCCGGCGCCCGGCGACCCGCTCGCTCTCGAGCCCCGCGGCCGCCGCCGCCCGATCGAGCTGCGGCCCGCCGCCGTGCACCACGACGACGCCGATGCCCACGCGGTGGAGCACGGCCACGTCGCGCGCCAGCCCGTCGCGCCACTTCGCGTCGTCCAGCAGCTCGCCGCCGACCTTCACCACGAACGTCGACCCGGCGTACCGCCGGAGCCAGGGGACCGCCTCGAGCAGCCCGATCACGCGCTCGGCCATCGCGCACCTCCGAGCTGGGCCTCGAGCACGGCCAGCACCGTCCACAGGCGGAAGGCCGCCTGCTCCTGAACCCACGAGGACGGGCCGTCGAGGACCGCGTCCGACACCACCACGTTCCGCCGCACGGGCAGGCAGTGCATGAAGCCCGCGCCCGCCGGCACCCCGGTCACCTGCCAGCCCGAGGACGCCTCCCGCAGGCTCGCCTCCTCCTCGCGCCGCCCATAGAAGCTGCTCCCGGACCAGCTCTTCGCGTACACCACCTGCGCGCCGTCGAAGCGGGTCGCCGGGTCGTGGGTCACGCGCACGCCGCCGCCCGCCTCGGACGCCAGCGTGGACGCGCGGTCCATCACGTCCGGCTCGAGATCGAAGCCCTCGGGGTGCGCCACGACGACGTCCATCCCGAGCATCGCCGCGGACAGCAGCACCTGGTTCGGCACCGCCTGTGGGAGCGCCTTCGGGTGCGGGGCCCAGGTGAGCACGATCCGCTTCCCGCGTGGGTCGCCGAAGCGACGGGTCCACGTCGCCTGGTCCGCGAGCCCCTGGAGCGGGTGCCAGCGCGCGGACTCGAGGTTGAGCACCGGCACCCGGGACAGCGCGCGGACCGAGGCCAGCACGCGGTCCTCGCGGTCGGCGGCGCGGTCGGCGAGCCCCGCGAAGGAGCGCACCGCCAGCACGTCGACGAACGAGGACAGCACCGGGATGGCCTCCTTCGCATGCTCCGCGTACGCCCCGTCCATCACGACGCCGTCGCGGAACTCGAGGTCCCAGGTCCCGAGGCCGGGCTGCAACACGATCGGGTGCACGCCGAGCATGGCGCAGGCCGACTCGAGCGAGGTCCGCGTGCGCAGGCTCGGGTTGAGGAAGAGCGCGCCCACGCTCGCGCCGCGGAACGTCCGGGGCTCGGCGCCCGCCGCCAGCTCGGTCGCTCGCGCCAGCAGGTCGCGCACCCCGGCGGGACCCGGCTCGGTCCCGTCCAGGAGGTCGCGATCGCTCACGCCGCCACCTCGGTGCGCACGGGCACCGCCAGGACGTCGCGGAGCGCGTCGGCGAGCAGATCCACGGCATAGACCGGGGCCACGGCGGGCGGCGCCAGACGCAGCACGCGCGGGTCGCTGCTCGTGCCCACCAGGAAGCCGCGGGTCAGCAGCTCCGCCGCCACGGCCTTCGCCGGCCGATCGAGCACGATGCCCGCCCAGGCGCCGGCGCCCCGCACCTCGACCACGCCCGGCACCGCGAGCAGCTCGTGCATGCGCGCGCCGAGGGCCGCGGCCTTCTCGAGCAGGCGCTCCTCCTCCATGATCTTGAGGGTCGCCTCGACCGCGGCCATCGCCATCGGGCCGCCGCCGAAGGTCGTGCCGTGCTCGCCGGGCTTGCAGGTCCGCGCGAGCTCCTCGGTCAGCAGCAGCGCCGCGACCGGGAAGCCGCCGCCCACGCCCTTGCCCACGGTCGCGAGGTCCGGTCGCACGCCGGAGCGGTGCGACGCCAGCGGCACACCCATGCGGCCCATGCCGCACTGGACCTCGTCGCAGATCAGGAGCGCACCGACCTCGTGGCAGGCCCGCTGCACGGACGCGAGCCAGCCCGGGGGCGGCACGACGACGCCGGCCATGCCCTGCACGGGCTCCACGATCACCGCGGCCACGTCGGGACCGAGCGCGCGGCGCAGCGCATCGAGGTCGCCGAAGGGCACGAAGCGGACATCGCCGTGCGCCGGGGCGTGCTGCTCGCGGTAGTGCCAGGTCACGCCGACCGCACCCATGGTGCGCCCGTGGAAGCCGTGCTCCATCGCCACGATCACCGGGCGGCCCGTCGCCTTGCGCGCGATCTTGAGCGCCGCCTCGTTCGCCTCGGCCCCGCTGTTCACGAAGAACACGCGGTCCATGCCCGTGAACGACGCCAGCCGCTCGGCCGCGCGGTCGCGGACGGGGACGTCGCAGATGCCGGTCACGAAGGACAGCGTGCGCGCCTGCTCCGCGATCGCCGCCACCCACTTCGGGTGCCCCTGCCCGAGCAGCGTCACCGCGTGCCCGCCGTAGAAATCCCAGGTGGTGCGTCCCCCCTGGTCCCACAGCAACGCACCCTCGCCGGAGACGAAGGTGACCGGCAGCTTGGCGGCGCCGACGGTGTCGAGCAGGTGCATGCGTCCTCCACGTGCCCGGAGCGGGTCCGGACACGACACGCATACTATGCGACAGCGATGACTGCAAATCGCGGCACGGGCAGGTCGTAAATCCAGGTATTAGCATATGAATAGTTCTATGCAATATGCGTGCACCATGCGCATCACGATCCACCGGATGATCACGAGGGGGTCGGATGGCGTGGATCGGCCTGTTGGCGCTCGCGGGTGCGGAGGCGGCGATGATCGAAGGGGTGGCGCGCGACGCCAAGGGGGGCGCGGTGATCGTGCTCGACGACGGTGCTCCGGTCTATGTGGACGGGCTGGACGCCTGGCCAGCTGGCGTCGACGGTCTGCGGATCCGGGCGCTCGGAGAGGAGGTCGCCGAGCGCCACGTCCCGGAGGCGACGGTCTCCCCCGACGGTGCGATCAGCCAGGGGACGGCTCCCGGCAGCGCGCTGGACCGCGTGCTGCGGCCCACCTGGTGGTGTCCGACGACGACGCCCACAGGGCCCTGGACGGTGCGCATCGAGGGTGGCGAGCATGCTCCGGTCGAGATCCGGGCCGGCGGGTCGGCGGACACCGAGCGGATCGTGTCGCTCTGGCGGTCTCTGTCCGCGGCGGAGGCGCTCCCCGGGGACGCTGCGGCGACGGCGATCGTCACCGTCGGCGGGGTGGAGCAACGTCGCCCGCTCGATCGCGCGCAGGACGCGACGCTCTCCGCGCTGATTCAGTGAAGATCGGCGCTCGCTGCGGACCCTTCTGATACGGTGCCTGCGGAGGAGCGGTGCTGTTCTGGTGGACCGCATGCGTGAACACCGAGCCGCCGGCGTGCGACCCGACGTCGATGGTGGAGCGGTTCGCGGACGCGGACGGTGACGGGTACGGCGGTGAGGCGCTGGGCCGCGCCTGTGAGCTCGGTCCGGGCGAGGTCGCCGACCCGCTGGACTGCGACGACGCCGATCCGGACGTGCACCCCGACGCCGAGGAGACCTGCGACGGCCGCGACGAGGACTGCGACGGCGCGCCGGATGAGGGGTTGCCCACGAAGCTGTGGCTGCAGGACCTCGACGGCGACGGGTACGGCGGGCGCTACGAGGGCGTGCTGGCGTGCACGTCACCCGGCGAGGGGTGGGTGCGGGAGGGTGGCGACTGCGACGACGAGGACCCCGACCGGAGTCCGGGTGCGGTCGAGGTGTGCAACGACCACCTCGACGACGACTGCGACGGGTTCGAGGACGACCTCGACGACACGCTCGACCTGACCACCCGCGCGATCTGGTACCGCGACGCCGATGGGGACGGGTGGGGGAACGAGGAGATCACACGCGAACGCTGCGGCCCGCCCCAGGGGTACGTCGAGCGCCCCGGCGACTGCGACGACGCCGATCCGACGTTCTCCCGCCTGGACGCCTGGGTGGACCGCGACCGCGACGGATACGGCGACCCCAAGGCGCCCCGCTCGGTCTGCGAGCTCGCCGATCGGCTCGCCGACAACCCGCTGGACTGCGACGACACCGATCCCACCGTGCTGCTCGCGTCGGACTGGCTCGCGGACGCCGACGGCGACGGCGTGGGCGCGGGGGCGGCCATCAGCCAGGGCTGCGTCGCCCCACCGAACAGCGCGCCGGACTGGGCGGGCGTGGACTGCGCGCCCAACGACCCGACGATCTTCCCCGGCGCCGAGGAGATCTGCGAGAACGGCGTCGACGAGGACTGCAACGGGTTCGACGACCTGTGCGAGGTGTTGCAGACCTGGCCGGTGGGCGACGACGAGGAGCGGTTCTCCGGCCCGAACCGGTTCCGCGGCAACCTGTTCCACGCGACGACCGAGGGCCGCATCGACGGGTTCGGCATGGACCTCGACCTGGTCGCGGGCTGCACGCTCGACTGGTACGTCCACCACAGCGACGTCTCGGGTACCGGGCCGTTCGAGGTGCTGTTCGCCGGGCAGACCACGGTGTCGGGCGGCAAGCAGACCTATGCGTCGCCCGTGGTGGACATCCCCATCGTCCCCGGCGACTGGTACGGGCTCGGCGCCGCCTGGACCTGCTCCACGACGTACACCCGGACCAACAGCAGCACCGACTGGGTGGGCGTGGACTGCGGGGTCGGCGACTTCGAGACCTGGTACTACCACGACAGCTACCCGGGCTTCTCGCCGACCTACGTCCCGCCGTCCACCTCCACCCTGACCCGCGCCTACCACGGCGAGGTCCACGTCTGGCGGCCGCTCTGAGGATCCTGCCCGTCCTGCTCCTGGGCTGCGCGCCGCGCCCCGACGGTCCGCTGGTGGTGGTCGACCGGATGGACGACGGCACGTACGCGCTCGTGCCCCGCGACCTGCCGCTGGCCGACCCGTTCCACGTGTCCGGGGAGGTCGCGACCGGGTTCCGCGGGGGCGCCATCGTGGTGGGCCTGAAGTCGTTGGAGGCCGAGTACCACGAGGGCGCGCGGATGCGGGTGCAGGCGGTCGAGGAGGACGGCGCCTGGGTCCCGCTCGACGAGGACGGGCTGATCGCGTGGAGCTTCTACCACCACCTCGCATCCGCCCGGGACCAGCTCGTGGACCAGGGGCACGACATCCAGCCGCTGTTCCCGCTGCGCTTCGCGTACCAGCCGACCTTCGCGCTCGACTTCCTGGGCGTCGAGAACGCGGCCTACGTGGCGGGCACCGGCTCCTTCGTCATCATGCCGGACGCCTTCGACGGTGTGCCGCTCGCCGCCAACGCGGGGGTGGTGCGCCACGAGTTCGGTCACGCCTGGTTCGAGCGGCTCACGACCGCGGGCCCGATCGCGGCGGACAGCGAGGTGGACCCCGTCCGCGCGCTCAACGAGGGGTTCGCCGACATGGTGGGCTCGCTGTTGCTCGACGATCCGGCGTTCATCGACCCGAGCCTGCCGCTGCCCGAGCGGCACCTCGTCCCCGAGCACGTCGCGAGCCCCGAGCTGTACGCCTCCGGCCCGAAGCCGGTGCTGTCGTACGATCCGTACGCACTCGGATCGGTCTACGCGAGCTTCATGTGGAACGTCCGGCTGGCCTCGAGCCCCGAGGAGGCGCTGGCGCTCGCCGCGGACGCCGTCGTCACCTGGGCCACGCAGGCCGCGGACGACGGGTACCGCGACACCGACCGCTTCGTGCAGGCGGTGCTGGACGCGACCGAGGGCGATCTGCACGCGACGTCCTGCCAGGCGGCGGGCCGGCAGTTCCCCGACCGGGTGTTCGAGGGGTGCCCGTGATCGCGCTGTGGCAGCTCGGCCTCGGGGTCGACGCGACCGCGCTGTCGAGCGCCTCGCAGGTCGAGCTGGCGCCGGGCGGGCGGCTCTGGGTGGGGACGGCGCGACCCGTGGCTGGGCCGCTCGCGCTCGGGAGCACGCTCGAGGTCCAGGGCACGGCGTACCGTGCGCGGACGGACCTGTACACGATCGACACGACCTTCCTGCGGGCCGCGCCGACCTTCGACCTGAACGTGGGCGACGAGCGGGCCTGCTTCCAGCTCGGGGTGGGTCCGGCGGTCGCCGCGCGCCTCGTGAGCCTCCAGGGCGGCGGGCTGGACGTGGACACGCTCCGGGTGGAGCCGGGGGCACGCGCGCGGACGGCGGTGGACGTGGCCTTCGGTGCGCACGGGGTGTTCCGCTGGCAGGTGGCGCTGACGACGCGGGCCTCGCAGCTCGACTACGACGCCGGCATCGGCCTGGGGTGGCGGTGGTGAGGTGGACGCCGACGCTGCTCCTGGCGGGATGCACGACGCTGTCGACGCTGGACGGCGCCCGCACGCTGTCGCCCGGAGCCACGCAGATCGCGATGGCGGCGTCGCTGCAGGAGGGCGCCAACCCGGTGTCGGCCTCGCTGATCCCGCTGCCGCAGGTGGAGGTGGCGGCACGCCACGGCATCGTGGAGGACGTGGACCTCGGGTTCCGGTTCTACCTCCTCGGCATGGGGACGGACGTGCGGTACCGGTTCCTGGAGCTGCACCCGCTGCACGTCGCGGTCCAGCCCGGGCTGTTCGTGTTCGCGCTGCCGCTCGGGGGCTTCCAGGGCTCGCTCGAGATGCGGGCGCCGGTGACGGCGGAGGTGGAGCTGACGGACCGCTGGTCGGTGGCGGCGGGGACGCGGGTGTTCCTGCGGGAGCAGTGGAACACCGTGAAGCTGGAGGGCGACACCGGGGTGGCGTCGCGGCTGGACAGCTTCCTCGGGGGAGCCGGGCGCTTCGAGTACCACGTGCCCAGGTTCACGCTGGGGGCCTCGGTGGATGTCTACGGACAGCCCGCGCGCGCCGGTGGCCTCGCGTGGTCGGGCGGGCTCGACGTGCAGTTCCGGCTCTCGTCCGCGCGGGAGCGCAACGAGCGTTGGAAGGCGGAGCACCCGGATTGAGGAGGCTCCTGCTGGTCGCCGCCGGGCTGGGGGTGGGGACGGCGTGTTGCCCGATCCCCGTGCCGCGAAGGGTCTCGGTGCGTCCGCGGATCGAGGTGACGGTGACCGACGCCGACGGGCGGGCGGTCTCGGGGGCGACGCTCACCCTGGCCCGCTGGATCGAGGGTCCCCCGCCGGACACCGAGGTGGACCGCTGGTCCGCGACCACCGACCCCGCCGGACAGCACGTGTTCGACGCGATCGAGGCCACCGAGAGCGCCATGCCGCTGATGATGCACGGCGTCCCCTGGTACGGCTGGCGCCTGTGCGCGGAGGCGCCGGGGCTGGGTGCTGGGACCTGGGAGCTCGGCGCGACCCAGCCGGTGATGGGCCCCACCACCGCGGGCGTCACGCTGGTCCCGGGAGCGAGCTGCAGCGCCGGTCGGGTCTCACCGTCTCCGTGAACGCTTGCGTCTGCGCGCGGCGAAGAGGAGGACGAGCGCGCTGGAGCCTCCCCAGCCATCCCCGTTGCAGCCGCACCCGCTCGCCTCGTGCCCCACGGGCTCCGCGCCCTGCTCGGCGCAGTCCGGATCGACCACGCCGTCGCAGTCGTTGTCGAGCCCGTCGCACACCTCGGTGCCTCCGACCTTGGCGTCCGCGCTGCTGTCGTCGCAGTCCCGGTCGTTCGTCACGAAGCCGGCGGTCGGCTCGCACACGGCACCGGGCGCGCCGGGATCGCCCTGGCCGTCGCCGTCGGCGTCCCGCCAGACCTGGATGGCGTCGGTCACGTCGTTGTCGATCTCGCCGTCGCAGTCGTCGTCGATGCCGTTGCAGACCTCGGTCGCGTCGGGATTCACGGCGGCGTTCCCGATGCGGCAGTCGCAGGCGTCGCCGAACCCGTCGCCGTCGAAGTCGCGCTGGTCCTCGCCCCAGGTGTCCGGACACGTGTCGCAGGCGTCGGGCCACCCATCGTAGTCCCGATCCGGACCGAAGTCGTCGATGCCGGGACAGCGGTCGTCGCTGTCGCAGACGCCGTCCCCGTCCGAGTCGTCGTACGGGTCGTGCGGGCAGGGGTCGCAGGCGTCGGCGAGCCCGTCGCCGTCGGCGTCGAGGTGGTCGTTGCCCTCCGGACACTGGTCCGCGCCGTCGCACAGGCCGTCGCCGTCGGTGTCCACCGGGTCCGTGGGGTCCGGGCAGATGTCGCACGCGTCGCCGAAGCCGTCCCCGTCCGAGTCGCGCTGGAGCGGGTCGAAGGTGTTCGGGCAGTCGTCGCAGCCGCTCGGGCGGTGATCGTGGTCCGGATCGAGGTCGTCCGGGAAACCCTCGCACTGGTCGATGCTGTCGCAGACCCCGTCCCCGTCGGTGTCGACCGCGTCGCCCGGGAGCGGACAGGGGTCGCAGAGGTCGCCGATGCCGTCGCCGTCGGCATCCGCCTGGCCCGCGTTCGCGTCGTCCGGGCAGTTGTCGCATTCGTCCCCGAGCCCGTCGCCGTCGGTGTCGAGCTGCGCCGGGTCGAACACACCGAGGCAGACGTCGCACGCGTTGCCCGCGCCGTCCGCGTCGTCGTCGCGCTGGAGGGGGTCGAAGACGGTGGGGCAGGTGTCGCAGCCGTCCTCGTACCCGTCGCCGTCGCTGTCGACGCTCCCGCAGTCGCAGGCGTCGCCGACGCCGTTGCCGTCGAGGTCCTCCTGACCGGGGTTGGGGTCGAGCGGGCAGTTGTCGCAGGCGTCGCCCAGACCGTCCTGGTCGCCGTCCACCTGGTTGGGGTTGGGGACCGACGGGCAGTTGTCGTTCGCCGAGTCGATGCCGTCGTTGTCGGGATCCGGGTCGTCGGCCGCCTCCAGGTCGTCCATCATCACGAAGCCGCCGCCGACGGTGCCCGTGATGTCGATGCGGGCGGCGCCGTTCGGGATCTGCCAGCCGAACCACTGCCACACGCACGGCCCGGCGTACGTCTCGATCCGGCTGTCGATGAGGCGCCCGTTGGCGTCCCAGAAGTCGATCGTGAACGTCGTGGCGCCGCTGTTGGTCCCGAAGTAGCCCCCGAACTGCGTGACCGGCGTGCGGAAGGACAGCTCGGTGTACCCGCCGGTGGAGCCGTAGAACTTGCCCCCGCCGTGCGGAAAGATCGTGCACTGACCCTGATATGACCAACCGCTCGTGATGTGGACGCCCGCGGCCCCCGGTGTGCACATGGGCACCACACCGCCGAGGACATCGGGGATCAGGCAGCTGCCGCCGATCTGACCCGCGTGGTTCTCGAAGGTCTCCGGCGTCAGGTTGCCCGCGAACGGGCCGATGGGCGTGACCTGCGCCGAGGCGAGGCCGGGAGCGAGCAGGGTGGCCAGGGCGAGCAGGGATCTCATGCCACCATCCTACCGCGTGGTGTCAGCGGACACGGGAGGTGCGGCGCGAAAGCGGTCCTCCGGACCCGGCCCGACGTAGACCTGGACGAGGTCCGCGGCTTCCAGCACCTTCGCGGCGTGCTCCACGCCCTGCGGCACGAGGACCGCGTCCCCCGGCCCGGCGGTGCTCACCACACCGCCGATGGTCACCTCCACCCGACCCCTCACCACCACCAGGAGCTCGTCGCTCGTCTCGTGGCGGTGGGCCGGGACGGCGGCGCCGACGTCGAAGGTGAGCGTGTCCACCGCGGCCCGCGTGGAGCCGGTGGACGGGCCGAGGAGCAGCGTCGCGGTCCCCTTGCCGTCGGCGATCCGGAAGGCGGGTGCCGAGGCGGCCGAGACCACACCGGCGGGCGCGGGTTCTGCGGCGAGCGCGAGCGACAGGAGCGGGAGCAGCACGGGAACCTCCGGGCGCCAGGGTACTCCCGCCCCGGAGCAGGTGCTGCCGATGCCGCGGCTGTGGCGACGGAGCTGTACGGGCACGCGGTGCTGACGTGGACGTGGAACTCCGCGACGGGCCTGATCGCGGCGGAGTCGACGGACCTGGTGGGCGCGAACGGGCTGGACCTGGCGGACCGGTCGAGCCAGACGCCGGTGGGGACGCCAGCGTGGCCGCTGGACGGGCTGCACGGGGCGGAGGCGGACGCGAGCGAGGAGCTGCTGCACTTCGGTGCGCGGCACATGGCGATGCGGGACGGGCTGTGGCTGCAGCCTGAGCCGCTGCTCTACCTCGGACCGACGAACGGGGACCTGCGGAACCCGCTCGGCTTCGGTAGTCTCTACGCCATGGGGAACACCAATCTGTACATGGACCTCTCGGGGTACATCCCGATCACGGAGAAGGGCCTCAAGGACAATCCGAGTCCTGATACACTCGAGCCATCGTCGGACTTCGTCGTAGGCATGGAGTCCCTGGAAGCTGGGACGGCGAAGCGGATGCAAGATCCGCAGGATCCGGCGGTACTCGCTGGGAAGATGCCCGAGAACAGCCAACAGGTGGTCATTCCGAGCAACGACGGCGAAGCAGAGTTGGTCGGCCCAGTCGACACCACTTGTTTCAGTGGCGCCAGCCCGCCTGGCGGTGGGAACAACGGGCACGGACACGCGTGGAGCGTCATCGGTCCATCGACCAGCTCAAATCCGGAGTTCGCCGGGGGGCCGAACGATGAGACCACCGCGATTGCAGTAGCCGCCACTTCCTCACAGGGGATTGGGCTCGTGGCAGTCGCCAATGGACCTCGCGACGGCACCACCAGAACCTTGGGGATGGTCACCGCGGTGAGGACGAGCGAGGGCATCGTCGTGTCCCAGTATTCGGGCCGCGTGAACCAGGCGGACAACACGGTCTCCCTGGTTCGAGTGGGTACGCCCTACACTGTTCCGCTCCCGAGTGCACCGTGACACCTCTGGTGGACCTGCATGTGGAACAGGCCGAACACCTCTGCGACGGGTTCGGCTGGTTCGATACTGGGGAGACGTACTGCCTCCGACCGGACGGAGCAGTGACGACAGACCTGGGGACCCAGATCCTCCCTCCAGGAACCGTGCCGAATGATGCGGTGTCGCAGGTTCGGTTCGGCCTACTCGTAGTCGAACCGCGTGGTGGTACATCGTTTTCCCTGTTCGATCTGGACAAGGGCAACCTGGTCGAGACCATCACGGACCCATCGAAGACCCGTCCCGTGATGCTTGGCAGGGGGTGTGTCGCCTGGCTGCGTGATGATAGTTCCGTCGGTACACACCAGCTCGCCGTGTGGAAGGCCGGCCAGATCATGTCCTGGGGCCAGGTACCGTGGTCGGCGATCGAGGCGGTCGAGGATTGCGACAACGCCATCATCGGTCGGGGGGGATTGCACTCCGACCCGACATTCTACCGAACCACGACCAGCGAAACAGTGATCGTTGGGTCAGGCGACATGCGCTTCGACGGAGCGTGCGCCGCAGCGGTCGACCTCGACGCAGACCTGATCCGCGTGGTGTGTAGGGCGGCAGCCGAACGAACCATCCCGCTGCCGCCGTTCGACTGGGATCCCGGATACACGATGGTTTGGCAGTTTCGGGCCGAAAGACGCTGGGGTGTGCTGGTGCACGCGGCGCCCGGGGTGATGTTCGCCGCCGTCCGAAGTTCGCGTCGGCGGGCGCGGGCCCACTGGGCGGAGGTCCACTTTGGACCTGGCCCGGAGGTGCCAGTTGCCGTGCTGGACGTGCGGGGGAAACCTTGCGTTGGCTGGATCTCAAACCAGGGTCAGGTCACGACCGGCATGTGGAGGTCGTGCGTCTCCACGGACTGAGTATGCTCCTCTCGATCGGAATCGAATTCGTCGGCAAAGAACTGGTCGCGCGTGACGGCGCTCGCCACTTCGACTGGTACGGCGGGCTCGTGCTCAAGGACCACTCCGCAACCGTGACCCCCGATCCCGGAGCCGGGCCTGCCCTGTCCCGGCGCTGGCGTCAGAGTCCTTCGCGTCCGGACCTCTGTTGGGAGGAGATCATGGGCCTGCCGCACTGACACCGAGTGGCGCGAACCACTGGGTGTCGCCTCGCCCGCTCGTGGTCGTCGTCGGTGCAGATCACCTTCTGAGCTGAGCGGTGGCGGGATCGGATCGGCTGGGTGAGCTCCGTCGCGTCCGCGTGCTGGACGAGGCCCGCGTCGACGGAGCCCCGCCCACCCGGGGCGGGGCGCGCCGAAGGCGGGGGTGGGGTGGGGAGCCGCGAAGCGGCGGGACTCCACCAACATGACGACTGGGCGCGGGGCCGCGACCCGACCCGAACAGCCCGTTGTCGGAGTGGCTCGGGGTCCGGCACGCGACGTTCGACCTGTCGGGATCGACGACGTACGCGTACGACGCGGGCCCGTTCGGGCGGCTGGGGCAGCTGACCGGGACCACGAGGACGTTCAACGGGGGGACGACGGCGAGCTTCGCGCGGACGTACGACAGCGCGGGGAACGTGCTGACGGAGACGTGGCCGAGCGGGCGGACGGTCGCCCGGACGTACCACGACAACGGGGAGCTCTCGAGCGCCTCGGTGTCCGGCCCACCCGGCGGCCCGACGTACGACGTGGACGTGACCTACGACGCCCAGTACGGCCTGCCGGACGGGTACGCGCTCACGGCGATCAGTGCGAACGGGTCGTTCACGGTGGACGCGACGATCGAGCGGAACACGTCGACCCAGGTGTCGGACGAGACCTGGGTGAGGTCGGTGGGCGGCGCGCCGCTGGCGAACCAGACGGTGGCGTACCTGTGGGGCGAAGGGCTGCTGCGGGCCAAGCAGGTGAACAGCAGCGACCCGATCTCGTACGCGTACGACGGGCTGGGCCGGATCGACGCCGTGTACGGGGACGCGAACATCTACGTGGCGCCGGGGGCGACCCCGTTCGAGACGTACCAGCACGACGTGGCGGGGAACCCGACGGTGACGAGCGCTCGGCTGCCTTCGGCGCAGGGCGGCGGGCAGCAGGGGTACACGTACGACCCGAGCCCGGAGTTCTCGGAGGTGGGGTTCCGGTCCCACACCGGCGCGCAGACGGTCGACAGGTTCGCGTACGACGCGATGTCGCGGCTGACGAGCTGGAACACCGAGGTCCAGGGGCAGGTGACGAAGGGGCGGACCTTCCAGTACGACGGAGCGGGCCGGTTGCGCGTCCAGGGAGGGGCGACGCCGGTGGACTACCGGTACGACGTGGACGACCAGCTGGTGGAGGAGGTGCGCGGGTCGCCGGCGAACCCGTCGGTGGTGCGGCGGTTCGAGGGGTGGCGCTGGCAGCAGACGGGGAACGTGACGACCGAGCAGGTGCTGCCGATGCTGCGGCTGTCGGGCCCGCTGGCGACGGTGGTGGCGACGGAGCCGGACGGGCACGCGGTGCTGACGTGGACGTGGAACTCCGCCACCGGCCTGATCGCGGCGGAGTCGACGGACCTGGTGGGGGCGAACGGGCTGGACCTGGCGGACCGGTCGAGCCAGACGCCGGTGGGGACGCCAGCGTGGCCGCTGGACGGGCTGCACGGGGCGGAGGCGGACGCGAGCGAGGAGCTGCTGCACTTCGGTGCGCGGCACATGGCGATGCGGGACGGGCTGTGGCTGCAGCCGGAGCCGCTGCTCTACCTCGGACCGACGAACGGGGACCTGCGGAACCCGCTCGGCTTCGGTAGTCTCTACGCCATGGGGAACTCGAACAGCTTCATGGACCTCTCCGGGTACATCCCCATCACGGAGAAGGGGCTCAAGGAGAATCCGAGTCCTGAGACGCTCGAACTGTCGCCTGAGAATTGCGCGGGCCTGGTCTCCCTCAACGATGGCACGGTCGCACGTCAGAACAACCCACTTGATCCAGCGGTCATGGCCGACAAGAAGCCGGAGAACAGCCAAGCGTTGGAGATTCCGACCGATGGTGGCCAGGCGCGGTTCGTCGGCGAGGTCGACACCACGAACTACAGCAACGGCCCCGCGCCACCTGGTGGGAACAACGGGCACGGGCACGGGTACGGTGGAAAGGTCGGTCCTTCCCCAGGTGGCGATCAGGCCACTGCGGTAGGCGCGGCTACAAATTCGTCACAGGGGATCGGGCTAGTGGAGGTTGCCAATGCGAAGTCGGATGGCGTCACAAACAAGACTGGAGCCGTGTTGGCCGTCAGGACCGATGCGGGGATCGTCGTGTCTCGCTACCTGAGCCAGGGGGATAACCTGTGTGTCATGGTCAGGCAGGGTACGGCGCTGACCCTTCCGAGCGGGCCGTGACGCCTATCATCGACCTGGACGTCGAGCAGGCCGAGCGCCTGTGCGACGGGTACGGCTGGTTCGACGGCGGGGTGACCTACTGCCAGGGCGCGGACGGGGCGGTGTTGAAGGATGGAGAATCGATCCTCCCTCCCGGAACGGCACCTGACCGTATGGGGACCCAAGTCCGGTTCGGACAACTCCTCATCGAGCGAGATGACTACACGTCGCTCGCCCTCTTCGACTTGCATCGAGGCGTCGTCGAAGCAACGACCACGGACACGTCGAAGACTCTATCGAGCCTGGCGAATCTTGGGAACGGGTGCGTCGCCTGGCTGCAGGCCGATGGTGGCGGCGGACATCGGCTCGTGGTGTGGAACGGCGGTGAGATTGTCCCGTGGGGCCCGGTGCCATGGTCGGCGATCGAGACCATCGCGGACTGCGACGACGCCGTCATCGGAAGAGGAGGCTCTCCGTTCGACCCGACGTTCTACCGAACCACCCCAAGCAGCACCGATGTCGTCGCGTCCGGGTACATGCGATTCGACGGAGCGTGCGGCGCCGTGGTCGACGTTGATGCCCGCGTGATCCGCGTGACGTGCGGGTCCGCAGCGGAGCGCATCGTCCCGTTACCACCGTTCGACTGGGATCCCCAAGACACGTACCTTGCGAGGTTCAGGGCGGACCGACGGCGCTGGTCTCTACTCCTCCATGCGTCGGATGTCATGTTCGCGGCGGTGCGAAGTCCGCGTCGCCGCGCACGGGCCGACTGGGTCGAGATCGACGCTGACTATGGCGTGGAGGTGCCCAACTCGGTGCTGAACCTGCGGGGAGAAACCTGTGTGGGTTGGGTCTCGAACGACGGTGCGGTCGCCACCGGCCTCTGGAGGTCGTGCGCCTCGACGAAGTGAGTCCAGATCTCCCGGCGCGGTTCCCCGCCTATCTCCTCGCCTCGAACGTGAACCCCGCCGATCCCGACGACCTCACCAACTTCGCCGCCCGTTCCGCGCTCGCCCCGGCCGGCCGGTGCTCGAGGCGACGCCTTCGGGGTGGTCAACGAGAACGAGAAGCGCAGGACAGGACGCCCCGACGCGACCGACCGACCTACCGGCGTCGTCGATCCAGACGCTCGGGGAGCTGAACGAGGCGCTGTGGGCGTGGCTCGACCTCCACTACCAGTCGAAGGTCCACTGCGAGACGCGGAAGGCGCCGCTCACGCGCTGGCGAGCGGGTATCGATCGGGTCCAGTACGCCGACGAGGAGGCGGTCCGACAGGCGTTCCTCTGGAGCGAGCGCCACACGACCGACAAGGCCTGCGTCTTCTCGCTCTTCAACGTCCGCTACCAGGTCCCCGGCCTCCAACGTCGCAAGGTCGAGGTCCGCTACGACCCCGAGGCCCTCCTCGAGGTCGAGATCTGGCTCAACGGCAAGTTCGCCCAGCGCGCACGTCCGCTCGACGTCCATCGCTTCCGGCGTCCCAAGCCGTCCCCACCCACCTCGCCGCCATCCGGTGACGTCGCCGGCGACTGGCTCGGCCACCTCGTCGCCCGACGCCGCGAAGAGCAAGCCCCGGAGCCCGATCCGCGCACCTGGAAGCGCGACGCCGACGAGCGGCGGGAGGCCAACACCGTCGGCCTGATCGAGCTCCTCCGTGATCGGCTCGACCCGTACGTCGTCGACGAGGTCGAGATCCGCGCATGGGTGGCACGCTTCGGCCCGGTCGAGCTCGATGGCTGGGCGTATCCACACTGGGAACGGTGGAGGTCAGCCGGCCGGTGGCGTGTGACCTGGTCTGAACGCCCGCCAGTTCTTCGGCGTGAGCTCGCCGACCCGGTTCGCCGGGTAGTCCTGGAGGCGGTCGAGCAGGTCGCGCAGGTACAGCCAGGGGTCGATGCCTTGCAGCGAGCAGCTGCCGATCAACGTGTAGAGCGCGGCCGCCGCGTGTGCACCACCTTCGGACCGGGCGAACAGCCAGTTCTTGCGGCCGACAACCGTCTGCCTGAGCATCAGCTCGGACAGGTTGTTGTGCATCGGCAGCTCGCCGTGCTCGAGGAACAGCCGTCGCGCCCCCGCCTTCCTTGCGCACGCGACGATGTGCGCGTCGTAGGTCGCGCCGCCCGAGACCCCGCCCACCAAAGCGGCGTCCAGCAAGTCCACACCTCGTCCCCGTCGATGCCCACCACGGAGGCCTTCCCGCGGAAGGTGCTCGTCAGCAGCCGGTGAGCATCGGCTCGCGGGTCGACGCCACGGCCACGCCGGCCACACCTCGATCGTCACGTCGACGGGAACGGGCTCGATCTCGATACCGCCGCCCAGCAAGCGAACCTCCAGCGGTGTTCCGGCCTCGATCCCCGCCGCCGCACGCACGGTCTTCGGGATGAGTGAGGTCGGGGTCGACGGAGCCCCGCCCACCCGGGGCGGGGCGCGCCGAAGGCGGGGGTGGGGTGGGGAGCCGCGAAGCGGCGGGACTCCACCAACACGACGACTGGGCGCGGGACCGCGACCCGAACGCCTTCTCCTGCGGTGGACGTCCCGCCATGGTACGACCTGGGACCGGGAGGGCAGGGTGCTGGTGTTGTTCGCCGCGTGTCGGGCCACGTCGTCCACCGACCTCCCGACGGACACCGTGCCGACCGACGTGCCGGGCGTGCACAGCGGCGAGGACGACCACACCGCCGCGGAGACGGGGACCGAGGCGCACACCGGGGAGCCCTCGCTCGGGACGTGGGTGACGGGGACCGATCTCCCCCTGCCCATCCAGGAGATCGGGGTGGCGGCGCTCGACGGGGAGGTCGTGACCGTCGGCGGCTTCGTGAGCTCGGGGGCGTTCGTCGCGACGGCGCTGGCCTTCGACCCCGTGGCGGGCTCCTGGCGGCGGCTCGCAGACGTGCCCGAGCGCATGCACCACGCGGTCGTGGCGACGGTCGACGGCACGCTCTTCGTGCTCGGGTCGCTGGGGCAGGGGTTCGCGGCGAACGGCCACAGCTGGGCCTACGACCCCGTCGCCGACGCCTGGACCCCGCGCGCGCCGCTGCCCGCGGGGACCGAGCGCGGGGGCGGGGTGGCGGTGGTCGTGGACGGGCGGATCCACGTCGTGGGCGGCATCCGCGGGGGACAGGCCGTCGGCGAGCACCACGTGTACGACCCGACGACGGATGCGTGGACCGTGGCGGCGCCGATGCCCACCCCGCGCGATCACCTCGTCGGCGGCTGGGTCGGCGGGCGGCTCGTGGCCGCGGGCGGGCGTTTCATCGACTCGGACGAGCCGCTGGACGTCGTCGAGCGCTGGGATCCCGCGAGCGACTCCTGGAGCTCGGGCGCGCCGATGCCCACCGCGCGGGGCGGGCTGGCAGGCTGCGTGGTGGACGGTGCCCTGCTCACGTTCGGGGGCGAGGGCGATCATGACGACGAGCACGGCGTGTTCGACCAGACCGAGGCCTACGACGCGGCGCTCGACCGCTGGACCGCGCTCGCCCCGATGCCCACGCCCCGCCACGGCACGGGCGCGGCGCTCGTCGGCGGGGTGGTGTGGATCCCGGGCGGTGGATCCCACCAGAGCCTCGAGCCGACGGCGACCGTCGAGGGTTTCCTCCCCTGAGCGCCGATCAGAGCAGCTCGCAGGACTTCGCGCCGTCGCAGTTCAGGTTGGCCGCGCAGTGGTCGAGGCTGGACCACCAGAAGCCCGGGTGCACGCCGTCGGGCTCGCAGGTGCACGTCGCGTTGAACGCCATGCACTCCTCCTCGGTCGGCGCGTTCTCCTGCGAGCAGACCGTCGCGCCCGTCGGATCGATCTCGGCGATGCAGCAGCCGGCGAAGCCCTCCTGCTCGGTGAGCATGTAGGGGTAGACGCCGTAGAAGCCGCCGACGGCGTGGGAGGCGCGCTCGCCGGTGCCGCACCAGGTCTGCATGGCGGACGCGTCGGTGGTGGACGCGGCGAGGAGGGCGACGGCGAGGGCGGCGAAGGAAGCGATGGACCGGGTCATGACGTTCTCCTGTGGTTGGGCGTCTCTGCCTCTGCGACCCGAGGTTGCAGGGCGTGGGCCAACGCGAAGGCGAGGCGCCGCTGCTGGGAGAAGCCAGGTACGAAGCATCAAGCCGTAGGTCGGGGGGCATGGCGCGCGTGCGTGCTGGTGCGCGGCGATGCGCGCCTTCCGCGTCCGCGCGCACGGAGGCTTCACAACCCCTCACGAGCCCTTCACGGCGTCGGCGGCCACGTTCGATGCAGGAGGTCACCGTGGTCCTGTTCTCGCTGCTCGCCTGTACCAAGCTCACCTTCGACGACCACCCGGTCTACGACCGCCCTGGCGACGTGGTGATCCGCGTGGTGGGCCCGTTCGGTCCGATCATCGGCGCGGAGCTCTATGCGTCGAACGACGGTTGCCGACCGGGGACGTCGGACGCCACCGGCCTGGCCACCGTCGGGAACGTGGAGCCGGACGCGAACATCGTCGTCGACGGCCGCTTCACCGCGGACGGCGCCTTCGGCTGGTTCACGCTCACGCCCGACATGTGGCAGACGGGCGCGTCGACCGGCGAGCTCGACATCACGCTGCCGACACTGGAGATCGTGGACGACGGTGTGGTGGCGTCGGCGCTCGGTCCGCTCGAGCTCGACGCGGAGTGGGGCAAGATCGTCCGCTACGGGCAGCTCTCGCCGGATCTGCCGCTGGACGCCTGGCTGGACGCGGTGGTGTCGCGCGATCAGGTGGTGTGGAGTGCCTTCTTCGACGAGGGGCTGCTGGGCGGCGACCTGCACGTCAACGGGGACCAGCCCATCCCCGAGGACGCCACCCTGGTCTTCGTGCACCAGTCCGACGGCCACGTCGAGGAGATCCCGATCGTGGGCGGCGAGCCGCTCTCGGTGGTGCTCCCGGCGTCCGGGATGTTGGTGCTGTTCGTCGGAGCTGCCGGCTGAGCCTGTCCCTCCGCGAACGACCGCGCGCTTCAGCGACGGAGCGCCGCGTCGGACCCCAGCGTGGTCGCGAAGGCGTCGCGGAAGGCGGCTGAGGGCGTGGCCCGAGACCCCTCGCGCAGGGCGTCCTCCCACTCGGGTGGCAGGTCGCCGGCGTCCAACACCATCGCGCGCGTGCATCGCTCCCCGGCGAAGAACGCTCCGGGCTCGGGGAGCGAGGACCAGGCCGGTGCCGCCCTCCAGTGCCGGGACGGGGGAGGGCACCAGTCGTCGAGCAGTCCCCCGGCGCCGCGAGTGGCGAGCGCACGCACGAAGCCCACTACCGCCCACTGGTAGTGGTGGTCCCGGGGGAGCTCGGCGAGCCAGCGCGCGCGTCGGCCGACCCACCGACCCCAGGCCGCCTCGTCCAGCCGCCGCAGCACGTCGGGGTGGGCGTGCCCGGCTGCGATCAGCTCCCAGTCGGGCCGGCGGGTGGCCCGGAGCATGGCGTCCACGAGGTCGTTGGGGCACGCGAGCGCGCTCGATCGGTTCCCGAGGGCCAGCCCGCACACGGCCAGCGAGTCGGGGCTCTCCAGCGCACGTCCCTCGTCCACCCACCGCACCCAGGCGCCCGCCACCAGACCCTGCCGTGCGATCAGGCGCTCCAGGCCTCGCTCGACGTGGGCCAGCAGCCGCGTACGTCGGCGGCGCTGGTGCGGCGACACCCCGGGCGGCGGGACCCAGCGAGCGACCGCCTCGCGCAACACCCGAGGATCCGCGAAGTGGGCGTCTTCGGGCTCTCCGAGCAGGCGTGCGTGGTGGCGCGCGCGGAGCACGACGCCGTCCACCACGGGGTCGGGTCGAGCCGGGAGCCAGTGGGGACGCTCGGAGACCGCCTTGCGGAGGTCGAGCGCCAGGCGGTCGTCGTCGATCGCCGCCAGGAACGCGCGCCGGCCGAGCGGCTGGAGGAGGTGTCGGTACAGAGGGCTCCGCACGCCCCACTGTAGCGCTCGCTCGGAGTCGCGGGTCGCGGTAGGAGGCGGGTCATGCGCCACCGCGTCCCCTTCGCCACCGTCGTCGTCGCTTCGCTCGCTTGCGGAGGTCTGGGCGAGCAGCAGCCGCCCCCCGACACCGATGGCGTGCCCTCCGTCCCCGCCGAGGCCGAGCCCACGCCTGGCGTCGTCGTGAGCAGCCTCGTCCCCGAGGACGAGTCCTGCCTGTGGCGGGCGGCGCGCTTCCCGGGTGGCGAGGACGTGGGTGCGCTCGTGCAGCTCGGCGGTCTCGACTGCCCCGAGACCTGGGTGGGCAGCGCATCGGGCGATCGGGCCGTGCTCCTGTGGGCCACGGGCGGCGCGCTGCGGCTCGGCGACGCGACGACACGGCTCCCGGCCCCGCCGGTCGTGCCCGAGGCGGTGGGGCTCGACGGCGAGGTCCCCGTGATGTGCGCCCGGATCGACGCCGAGCTCGTGGAGGACGACGGGGAGACGCCGCGGCACTTCCAGGTCGGCAGCGACGCGGTCGAGGCGGAGACGGAGGACGCCGTGGCCCGGTCGTGGCGTCTCGTCGACGGTGCCTGGACGGAGGGTGCGTTCGCGCCCGTCCACACGGCCGGTGTGCCGCATCCGTGCGCGGCGCTTCCGAAGTTCCCGCGGGAGGGCGTCGCCAGCGGCCCGCCGGTGCAGGCCGAGCAGGAGGCCTCGGGTGCCGAGGGTGCCGACGCCGAGCAGCTCGAGGCGCTCGACCCCGTGTCCTGGGCGGTGGCCGCGGGGGGGCAGGTCGCGCTGCATCGCGAGGCCGTCGAGAGCGGCTTCGTCGATGGACCACCGGTCGCGTGGCGGGTGGGCGGCGGCGACTGGGCGCTCGTCGACGGCGTCGAGGGGGCGGTCGTCCAGGTCCGTGGCCCCTGGCTGTTCGTGTCCACGAAGGCCCGCAGCCGTCTGCTGGACGCGCGGACCGGCGAGGAGGCGTGGTTCTCGCCCGGCTGGGGCGTGCTCGTCCCGGACGACGTCGTCGGTCGCGAGCGGGAGCCGTCGACAGACCTCGAGGAGGAGCTGCGCGAGCCCGAAGCCGCCGCGTCCACGAGCCCCGAGCCCGCGGTGGCAGCGCCCGCTCCGGCAGCGCCCGCTCCGACGCCGGCCTCCTCCTCGCCGCCCGCGATGCGCGCGAAGGCGCCGGGGGCGATGCGCCCGGGGACGAAGGCCAAGGTCAAGCGCGTCCAGCCGGTGCCGCACTGATGGGCGACTGGAACCGGCCGCTGACCGAGGAGGAGCGCGCGTGGATCGCGTCCGCGCGCCAGACCACGCACACCCTGTACGAAGGCCGGACCACCCCGCACCGCAGCTGCGGGATCGCGATGGCCGAGACGTACGGCCGGCCCACGGCGGCGTACCAGGCGCTGCGACGAGGCGGGATCACCGGGTGCGGGGAGTGCGGTGTGATCGTGGGCGCGCGGCTGGTCCTCGGCGAGATCTTCGGCGATCCCGATCCGACCGGACCTACGACGCCTGCGCTGCTCACCGCGATGACCGAGCTCGAGGCGCGCTGGCGCGATCGGATGGACCGCGGTCCGGCGCCGGGCACCGACATCGTCTGCAACACGCTGACCAGCCCCTACGCGGACTTCCGCGGACCCGAGCGCGCCGGCTTCTGTACGCGGTTGTCCGCCGACATCAGCGAGCTGCTGGCCGAGGTGATCGTGCGCAACGGCGGGATGGCCCTCGCCGCCGGCGGCCGCCCCGAATAGCAGCAGGCCCCAAAGGAAGGCCTCGTGGTCACCCTGGTCGTCGGTCTGTTCGTCGTCGGGTACCTCGCGATCGCGTTCGAGCACCCGATCCAGGTCAACAAGGCAGCGTCGGCGCTGCTCACCGGGGTCCTCACGTGGACGACCTACGCCCTGCTCGGCGAGCACGGCGCGCAGGAGCACCTGGCCGAGCACGTCGGTGAGATCGCGCAGATCCTGTTCTTCCTGATCGGTGCGATGACCATCGTGGAGCTGATCGACGCCCACGACGGCTTCCAGGCCATCGTCGACGTGATCGCGACGCGCAGCAAGCCGCGGTTGGTCGCGCTGATGACCGTCGTGACCTTCTTCCTGTCGTCGGTCATCGACAACCTGACCACCACCATCGTGATGGTGTCGCTGCTCCGCAAGATCCTCGGCGATCGCGAAGAGCGGATGCTGATCGTGGGGCTCGTGGTGGTCGCGGCGAACGCCGGTGGCGCCTGGAGCCCGATCGGCGACGTGACGACGACGATGCTGTGGATCGGGGGGCAGATCACGGTCGCCGCGCTGGTGGAGCACACCTTCCTCGCGTCGGTCGTGTGCGCGGCGTTGCCGGCGATCGCGGTCGCGATGCGGCTGAAGGGCCCGATCGTGGGACCCGAGGACCCGCAGCAGAACCAGAACTACACCCGCAGCGCGCTCGAGCGGAACGTCGTGCTGGGCCTCGGCATCGGCAGCCTGCTGTTCGTGCCGGTGTTCAAGACGATGACGCACCTGCCGCCGTTCATGGGCATGCTCTGCGGCCTGGGCGTCATGTGGGTCGTGACCGAGCTGATCCACAGCGGCAAGGACGAGGCCGAGAAGGGCCTGCTCTCCGTGAACCACGCGCTGCGAAAGATCGACACGCCCTCGATGCTGTTCTTCCTCGGCATCCTGCTCGCGGTCGGCGCGCTCGAGTCGGTCGAGGTGCTGCACGGCGTCGCCGGCTGGCTCGACCGGACCATCGGGAACGCGGACATCGTGAACATCGTCATCGGCCTGCTGTCGGCGGTGATCGACAACGTCCCGCTGGTGGCGGCCGCGATGGGCATGTACACGCTCGAGCAGTTCCCGCAGGACGACACGTTCTGGGTGTTCCTGGCCTACTGCGCGGGGACGGGCGGCAGCGCGCTCATCATCGGCAGCGCGGCGGGCGTCGCCGCGATGGGGCTCGAGCACATCGCGTTCGGGTGGTACCTCAAGCGCGTGTCGGGCCTCGCGCTCCTCGGCTACCTCGGCGGGGCCGCGGTCTTCCTGCTCCAGCGCTTCCTCGTCGGCGGCTGACGCCGGAGGAGCGGGAGCAGCCCGAGCAGCACGAGCGTCCCCGTGGCGGACCCCGCGCTGCGACACCCGCAGGCGGACACGTCGCCGCGATCGAACCGATCGTCGGGGGCCGCGCCGCGTTCGGCCACGATCATCGCGAAGGTCTGGAGGGTGACGCCGCCGTCGCCGTCGTCCGCCTCGATCTGGAAGGGGGTCGCGCGGCCCGGCTCCTCGGGCGCCTTCCAGTGCACCACGCCGTCCTCGGTGAGCGAGGCGTCGCCCGGCGCGGCCAGGCGCAGGTGGACGTCGTCGGTGTCGCGCACCACGACCTGGTAGTCCATGCGCGCGCCCGGCTCGATCAGCACGCGTCCGGGGAAGCTCTCGAAGACCGGCGCGAGGTTGTTCACTTCGACCTCGAACAGCTGCGACTCGCCCTGCCCCTCGTCGTCGGTCACGGTCAGGCCGACGAGCCAGTGTCCGTCGTCGTCCCAGGCGTGCTCGACCTCGTCGCCGACCAGGGTGGTGCCGTCGCCGAAGCTCCAGGTGGCGGTGACCACGTCGTCCACGCCGGGATCGATCGCGTGCACGCGGAACACCTGGGCCACGCCCTCGTCGACGACCGACGGCGCGAAGAGCGTACGGATCGACGGCGCCACGTTCGAGAGCACGAGGTCCACGGTCTGCGACACGAGCCCGCCGTCGCCGTCCTCCACGTAGACCCGCACCGGCCAGGGACCCTGGTCGGGGAACACGTGGACCACCTGCTCGCCGACCTCGCGGGGTGACCCGTCGCGGAAGTCCCAGGTCACGACGAGCACGTCACCGGTGCCCGGATCGCTCGCGAAGGCCTCGAAGGTGATGGCGGCGCCCTCCTCGAGGGGCCCGGTCGTGACGACGTCGTCGATCGCCGGCGGCGCGTTGGCGACGTCGATCGTGGCGAACGCGACCGCGGAGGCGCCCTGGTCGTCCTCGAGCGTGACGGTCACCGGGATGGCCCCCGAGTCGGGGAAGGTACGGAGGATCGAGGATCCGACCTCGACGTCGCCGCCGCCGAAGTCCCAGGTGACCGTGAACGGGTCGTACCCGGGGTCGGAGGCGATGGCGGTGATGCGGACCGGCGTCCCCTCGATGGCGCCGGGGGCGTCGACGCTGGTGAGCGCGGGCGGGGCGTTGGCCACGTCGATCGGGAGCTGTCCCTCGGCGATGCGGCCCGCGTCGTCGGTGACCGTGAGCTGGGCGACGTGGGTGCCGTCGTCGAAGAAGGTGACGTTGACGACGTCGCCGTCGTAGCGGTCGCCGTCGACCATCCAGACGTAGGTGAGCGGGTCGTTGCCGGGGTCGGACGCGATGGCGGTGAGGGTCACGGGGGTGCCCTCGACGGCCCCGGCGCTCGCGAACAGGTCGTCGATGACGGGTGCGCCGTTGTCGATGTTGACGGTGAGCGTGTCGGTGGCGGTGCCCCCGCCGGTGTCGGTCGCGGTGACGGTGACGGTGTACCGGCCCTCCGAGGTCCACGCGTGGGTGGCGGCGTTGCCCACGTCGTCGGGGGTGCCGTCGCCCCAGTCCCAGCGGTAGTCGGTGACCGGGTTGCCGTCGGGCTGGATGGCGAGGACCGAGTAGGACAGGACCTCGGCCTCCATCGCGAGCACGCCGCCCTGCAGATCGACGATGGTGGTCACGCCCTTGTGCAGGGCGAAAGTGTCCTGGACGATGCCCTGGTCGTCGAGGAAGCGGCCCGTCAGCTCGAGCCCGTCGACGTCGAGGACCAGCGAGCCGAGCGCCGAGAGCGAGACCTTCATCACCGGGTGGTCGAGCGGACCCCAGGACGCCTGGCCACTGCTCCCGGCGACGACCTCGATCGTGCCCTCGTGCCCGACCAGGTCCGGCGGCCACTTGGTGTACGGCCCGTCGCCGGCGGGGTCACCGTCGTGGTCCTGCAGGATCTGCTCGGGCAACAGCTCGTCGCTCGTGCCATACGCCCCGTCGATCAGGAAGCTGCGCTCGTAGCTGTGGCTGTGGCCGGTGAGCACGAGGTCCACGCCGGCGTCCTCGAGGATCGGCAGCAGGTTCTCCCGCATCTCGACCATCTCGCGCTCGCGGTCGCTGTCGTGGCTCCCTTTGGAGTAGGGCGGGTGGTGGAAGATGGCGATGAGCCAGTCGGCGTTGGTGGCCGCCAGATCGGCCTGGAGCCAGGTGGCCATCGCGGCGGTGGGCGAGCGGTCGGAGTGGTAGCTGTCGAGGTCCACGACGTGGACGTTGCCGTGGTCGAAGCTCCAGTAGGCTTCCGTGCCCGAGGGGACGCCGCCCGACTCGGCCGCCGCGGGCCACGAGAACAGGTCGAAGTAGGGGCCGGTCTGCGTGTCGGAGTACGCGCTGTACCCGTCGTGGTTGCCGAGCGCGGCCCACAGCGGCACCTGGCGCAGCATCTCCGGGTAGAACGCGAAGACCGCCTCGTCGTACTCGCTCTCGGTCCCAGACCCGTAGGCGTTGTCGCCGAGCATCAGCCAGACCTGGGTGTAGAGCGGATCGGGCGCGAGTGTGTAGTAGGCGTCCCGGACGGCGGCCGCGTCGGCGTTCGCGGTGCCGCTGTCGCCGAGGACCCAGAACCTGAGCGGGACCTGGGCCCCGGTGGCCGGCGGGGTGTGGAGGACGTGCTGGGGGTCGGCGCCCTCGAGCACGCCCGCGGTCGGGTGGGCGACGGCGTAGGCCACGTCGGTGTCCGCGGTCCACCCATCGATACGGATCTCGTGCTCGAAGCCGATGACCCCGTCGCGCCGGACGTGGGTGAGGCTCAGCGGGGTCGCTCCCCAGCGCAGCTCGCCCTCGCCGGGGCCGTCCGTCTTCCAGCGCACCAGGACGCCCTGCGGGGTGGGCTGCTGGAGGAAGGGTCCCCGGACGATGGCGGTGGGGCCGTTCCAACCGCTGATCCCGAGGTCCATGACGAGATCGTTGCTCGTGGGGCCCTGGTTGTGGACCTCGACGGCGACCACGTTGGTGCCCGCCTGGAGCACGCCGTCGGGGATCACGACCTGGAGGTACTCGTCCTGCGCGGTCCCGTAGACGCCGGTGGTGGCGTACGACAGCGCGGTGGCGCCGACGGCGAGGTTGTCGCGGAGGACCTCCACCCCGTTCACGTAGACCGCGGCGCCGTCGTCGCGACGCAGGGAGAGCGAGGAGGCCTCGAACACACTCGGGTCGGCGACGGTGAACGTGGTGCGGAACCAGCTCGTCGGGTACCGGTCGAGGGGATCGGGGCCGTAGCCGATGGTGGTGGTGAGCGGCAGCAGCCCGTAGCCGAGGGGTGCCGGGCCGCTCGCCCAGGCGCTGTCGTCGTAGGCGGGCTGCTCCCAGCCGGGCCCGGGGTCGACGCCGGTGTCGAGGTACCGCCACGGGTCGCCGCGGGGGAGCAGCGGGGTCTCGCCGGCGTGAGCGGCCAGGGCCAGCAGCAGCGGGTTCACCACCCCTCGATCTCCGCCCGGCGTTCCCACCAGGTCGGGGTGTCGGGCATGGCGTCGAGGCGCCCGAGGGCGGACTCGGGTCGACCGAGGGCGAGCTCGAGGGCAACGGCGCGGTCGACGACGGCGGGGGCGGTCAGGCCGCTGTCGTCGAGGGCAGCGAGCGCGGCCTCGGGGTCGCCCTGACGCTCGAGCAGGGTGGCGACGAGGAGCACGTCGTCGGGCGAGGGTGCGCGAGAGGTGGCGATGGCGCGGCGGAGGTCGCCGATGGCGTCCGCGGTCATCCCGAGGTCGGCGCGGGCGTGCGCCCTCGCGGCGAGCGCTCCGGCGTGGTCGGGGAGGACCTTCAGGACGGCGTCGAGCTGGACGAGGGCGTCGGCGGGGCGGGGTCCGGCGAGGAGCAGCCCGCGCGAGAGCGCGAGCTCGACGGGGGAGGCGCCGCAGGCCTCGGCGCGACCGACCGCCTCGAGGGCCTCGTCGGTGCGCCGTTCGTCGGCCAGCGCCCGCGCACGCTCGAGCCACAGGCCGGGCTCGCAGGCGGAGAGCTCGTGCAGGCGCGCGTCCATGCGCTCGTCCGCCCCGGGGTGGGCGGCGGCGACGGCGAGCGCCCACCACATCAGGGATTGCTCTCGAGCTCTAGCGGGAACGCGCCCAGGTCGGCCTCCAGGTCCCCACCATAGATCGCGTTGTAGAGCAGCGGGTTGATCGCGAGCTCGCCGTACTCGCCCGGACGCTCGCCGACGAGGACGTAGTTGAGGATCAGGCCCCAACAATCCTCGACGGACGTCACGGGGTGGAGCGAGAGGGTCATGTACCCGGCGGCGTCGGTGGTGCCGTCGGCGATGACGTTGCCGATGGTCCAGCCGCGGTCCACGACCCACACGTGGGTGTTGGGCGCGGGCTGACCGTTGGCGCCCATGGCGTACCCGGTGAGCGTGACGTCCCAGGTCGTGACCTCGCCGCACGCACCGCTGGTGTCGGTGTCGGCGTCCGAGTCGGCATCGGTGTCCGCGTCGGTGTCGGTGTCGGTGTCGGCCTCGTCGGTGTCGGTCTCGTACGTGTCGACGTCCGAGCCGGCGCAAGCGAGGAGCAGGAGGAGACTGGAGTGGAGCAGGTGGTGTCGCATGGACGGCACGTAGCTCGAGGCTGATTCTCCCCATCGTATCAGCTCGTGTCTTCCCGTTACCGGCTTCCCCTCATCTCCGGCTGCGCTTCGCTCCGCCTCCTCGGGCGGCCGCCCTTGGCGACTTCCCCGTCTCATTGGTCCAGGTGTCAGGACGTGATCGTTGATCATTTCCTGGACGAATCGCAGCGTTGTTCCGTCGCGGCAGTCCAGTCGCGGCAGTCCAGGTGTCAGGACGTGATCGTTGATCATTTCCTGGACGAATCGCGGCGTTGTTCCGTGTCGTGGTGTCGGTGGGCTGGAACGGGCGGTCTGCCGTCCAGGTTGTCCAGGTGTCAGGACGTGATCGTTGATCATTTCCTGGACGAATCGTGGCGTTGTTCCGTGTCGTGGTGTCGCTCGGTGGGCTGGAGCGGCGTGAGCACCAGGGCCCTGGACCCGAACGGGTGGTCCGCGGTCACCTTGCTGGTGCTGCCTGGCCGCAACCAGGCGCCACGTGGTTCCCGGCGGGTTCGGCGTAGTTCGGGACGAAGGGTGCCGCCCGGCTGGTCGGGCAGCCCGTCGCGCGCGACCGTCCCCGCCGCCGGCAGGAACACGACCGAGCGCTCCGGCGCTTCAGCTGACGGAGAAACGCCGGACATCGGGCAGGAAATGATCAATCGCCACGTCCTGACACCTGGATGCCACGGCTGACGGAGAAACGCCGGACATCGGGCAGGAAATGATCAATCGCCACGTCCTGACACCTGGATGATGCCACGGCTGACGGAGAAACGCCGGACATCGGGCAGGAAATGATCAATCACCACGTCCTGACACCTGGGGGCCTGGGGTCATTCGATGACGACGATGTCGGTCCCCGTGCGGCCGAAGGTCTCCGGCATGTACATCTCCTCGGCCTTCGCGGGCGGGACGACGAAGCGGCCGGGGGTGGTGGCGCGGACGACGTAGTCGTAGTCGTGCACGCCGTCCCAGAGCAGCGACGTGAACGCCTCGACGCGCTCGTCGTGCATCTGCTCGTGCTCGTACCAGGTGCGGCTCCACCACCACCAGACGGGCTGGTCGTCGGCGCGCTGCGACGGGAGCGTGCCGCTCGTGGCGAGCACGGGGTTCTGGGCCTCGAAGCCACCCGGCAGCGGGTCCACCAGGGCCACGTGGTACCGACGCATCTCGTTGACCATCGTGAGCTCCACGCGCAGCCGCGCACCCGCCCGGACGTGCCACACGCCGTCGGCGTCGCGGGTCACGTCGCCCGGGTCGTCGATCGGGACGTAGCGCCGCTCCACCGCGAACCCGTAGTCCGCGGGGTCGAGGCGCAGATCGCGGGGCGCGTAGCGCAGGCCGAGGCGGTAGTAGAGCCGGCCCTGGTCGCCGTCCATCTGGAGCGTGAGCGGCTGGAGGCCCTTGTGCTCCGTGAGGTAGCCCATCGGCACCTCGATCAGGCTGCGCTCCGTCGTGCGGCCCCGGAACGCGTGGTCGCCCGCGTAGCCGTCGCCCAGCCACACCCGCGCCACGAAGTCCGGCGTCTCCTTCTCGTAGATCCGGAAGTAGCGGTCCAGCGAGAGCAGCACGAACGCGCTCTCGTTCGTGTTCTCCCAGCGGCCCTTGGTCTTGTGGGCGAGCAGGCCGCGGACCACCTTCTCCACGAGCTCGTCGTCGGGCGCGGTCTCCATGAGGGCCTCGAGCACGATGCCGTCCGCCCGGCGGTCGCTGTGCAGCAGCACCTGCGCCCCGTCGCTGTACGAGGTCACGAAGTGCGCCGTGCCCGCGGACTCGGTCACCCGGTTCGCGAGCGTGTGGAGGATCTCGTTCGCCTCCTCCTTCGCGCCGCCCTCCCACAGCGTCGGCAGCAGGAACGCGAGCCCGTCGATGTTCAGCAGGGTCCCGCGCTCCTTGTAGAGCTGCCTCGCCTTGCGCACGTCCGGCTGGCCCATCCGGCGCAGCACATCCAGCGCATAGGCACGCAGGAACGCCTTGCTCTCCTCGCTGTACCACCAGGGGATGTAGCTCTCGATGTTCTGCAGGTGGCTGGCGGCCTGGCGGAAGCTGTGGTCGGGCACGTCGTAGCCCTTGGCCTTCGCCCTCGCGAACGCGTTCGCCACGTGGATCGACAGGTAGGGCCAGGTCTCGTCGCCCTTGCGCCAGAAGCTCCAGCCGCCGTTCCAGTGCTGGCGGTCCGCGAGGTGCCGCAGGTCCTGCTCCACCCGATGCTCGAGCACGGCCGGCGCGGGCAGCGCGGGCGACTCGAACGCCGTCAGCACGTCGCGCAGGCTCGCGATGCCGAGCACCCGGCTCGCGATCTGCTCGTTGCAGTCGAAGGGGTAGCTCTCGAGGTAGAGCACGGCGTCGGTCAGCGCCTGCAGCTGCGTCGAGCTGGTGGTGACCTCGAGGCCGCCGAACTGCGTCCACACCGCGGGCGGCGCCTCCACCGGCTGCACCGTCGTGCCCGACTCGATCGAGCCGTAGGTCGCGAACGCCTCGGTGGTCGCGGGCGTCCACACCGGCAGCGAGAGCTCGGCCGCGTCGGAGCGCTTGCCCGAGGCCGCCACGACCTGCAGGCGCGCGGTGCCGGCGCCGAGCGTGGCCGCCGGGAAGCGGACCTCCACGCGGTCGTTCGCGGGCACCTTCACCCGACGCCCGGCGCTGCTGACACCCATGTCGCCCAGATCGGGGAGCACGGGCTCCACCTGCTCGACGAACGCGAGGTTCGTGGCGCGGATACCGACGTCGACCACCATCTCGGCGTCCGTCTGGTTCTGCACGACGATCGGGATCTCGGCCTGGTCGCCGAAGTTGAGGAAGCGCGGCGCACTGGGTCGGACCATCAGCGGCTTGCGGGCGACGACCGTGGTCTCCGCGCTCCCGAACGACTTGATCGGGTCCGCGGCGACCACCATCACCCGGTAGCGGGTGAGCGAGTCCGGCAGGTGCAGGTCGAGCTCGGCCGTCCCGTCGGCGCCCGTCACCACGTCCGGGGCGAACAGCGCGAGCGCGCCGAACTCCGTGCGCAGGGTGACCGGCGTGGTCGCCATCTCGCCGCCCATGAGGGCGTCCTCCATCCTCTCGGCTTCCTTCTTCCCCGCCGAGCGCGTCACCGCCTGCTGGGCCTGCGCCGGGGGTGGCGCCATCGGCTCGGCGGCCGCCAGCTCCGCCATCGGCGCGGACTTCGCCGCGATCCCGCCTCCTCCGATACCGACGCCCCGCGTGCCGAGGCCGTTCCGTGCCCCGCCGAGCATGCCGTGCTCCACCGTGCCCGCGGGCGCCTGGACGAGCGCGGTCGGGTCGCCGAGGGTCACCCAGGAGCGAAGGAAGTGGTCGGCCACGCCGGGCGACTTCGAGCCGTAGAAGACCTCGATCGGATCAGGCAGCTCGTACCCGGTGAGCGCGAGCACGCTCTCGTCGACGGCGACCACCGTGAGCTCGGCGCCGGCCAGGGGCGTGCCCGCCGGGTCCTTGACCGTGACGCGCAGCTTCGTGTCGCCGCCGGGCTCGAGCGCGGGGTCGGCCGCAGTGACCTCGACGCCGAGCGTTCGCTTCGTCGGCGGCACCACGAAGTCGATGGTGCCGCTCGCGTGCGCGACCCGCGACGGCACGTCGGTCAGCGGCTGGCCCTTGTCGTCCACCCGCTGGGCCGCGCCGACCAGGTGCACCTCGAGCTGGACGTTGGGCACCAGCGAGTCGTCGATCGGGATCTCGAGCGTGGTCGTCGGTTCGCCCATCCGGAACCGCTCGAGGTGCTCGATGCCGTTTCGTCGCAGCGTCCAGGTGCCTTCGGCGGGCGTGAAGGGTGCCTGCACCAGCACGCGTGCGACCTCGCCGTCGTGCAGCTCGCGCTGCTCGGGGACGAGCGTGATCTGCTCGAGCTCCACGCTGCGGGACGGCGTGGTCTCGGCGCCGCTCACCCAGACGCGCAGCTCGCTCTCGTTGGGGCGCCCGTCTGCGTCCACCACCCGCGCGGTGACGCGGTAGCTGCCGCCGCGCTCCGTCGGGAAGCTGCAGTGGGCGTGGGCGTCGGCGTCCAGCGTCACCGCGCAGGGGCGCTCGTCCTGCGCGATCTCGCCCCAGCCGCCACTGGGGAGCGAGCCGTAGTCCAGGCGGACGATCGACGCGGTGACCTCACCGGTCGCCGGGTGGCCATCCAGATCGACGACGGCCAGGTCGACCTCGATAGGCAGGCCCTTCTCGACGAACGAGCGCTCGGTCTTGAGCCCGACGTACCGGTCGGACGGGTGGACCATCGTCCGGGCGGTCGCCGTCCAGGCCTGCCGGTTCACGTCCATCACGGTGGCCTCGGCGCGCACGTCGTACGGCCGCGGCGGGCTCATGGACTCGAAGTGGATGCCCAGGTGGTGCTCACCCTTGGGGTCGGTCGTGGACGTGAGCTGCCCGAGGTACCCCTCGCCCATGGGGTTGCCGGAGCGCGAAGCCCAGCTCCAGGCGTCGATCCACCACGGCGTCCACGTGCCGAAGGACCACCCCTGCATCCCCGGCGGGACGTAGTGGCCGGCCTCAGCGAACACGTTCCAGGTGGTGTCGGCGTTCTGCAGCCCGCCACCTGCGTAGTAGGCCGCAGTCAGGTCGAAGCGCGCGTCCAGGCCGAGGAGGTGGGGGCCCTCGTCCACCGCGGCCGACACCTCGAACTCGGGTCGGCGGAACTCCTCGATCCGGAGCGTGTGGTAGGTGGTGGTGCCGACCTCCCGGACCCCGCTGGCGGACAGCATGAGCTGCGCCTCGCCGAGATCCGCCTCGGGCGGCAGTTCGACGTCGAAGTGGAAGCCGCCCAGCCGGGAGACCTCGGCGGTGCCCTTGGCGAGCTCGTGCCCCATGGAGCTCGTCAGCGTCCAGCTGATCGTCGGATCGCCCGGGTCCTGGAGCGGTCCGACGTCACCCTCGGGGGTCTGGTCCTCGTTGCGCAGCCAACCCTTGATCCGCGCGGTCTCACCCGGGCGGTACAACCCCCGGTCGTCGGCGACGTACCACCGCAGCTGATCGAGCAGCTCGTGGCGGTACCAGCTCGTCCCGTAGTTCGGCCCGTCGGACTCGGGGAGGATGGCGAGGTCGTCGCCCGTGCGCGCCACCAGGACCTGGTTCGGCAGGGAGTCGCCGGGGAGCGAGAGCTCCGCGAGCCCGTCCGCGCCGGTGGATGCCTGGCCCTCGCGACCGAGCAGCGACAGCGTCACGTCCGGACGCGCATCTCCCGTCGACAGGTCGCTCGCCCAGCCCACGATCTCGTCGCCGTCGGCGAACGCGACCAGTCCGAGGTCCGTGACCTGCACCCACTTGTAGACGTACTGCCGGTTCCAGCGATCGCGCGGCTGGACCGTCGGCTCCACGAGGACGACGAACTGCCCGTGGTGGTCGTCCCCGGTCCACTGCGAGAAGTCGATGGCGGTCTCGGTGCGCCGGTCCGCCTCGCCCTTCGTGTCGATCGTCCCGTCGAACACCACCTTGCCGGGGAGCCGGCCGGGCTTGGCGTCCTCGTACCAGAAGCGCTCGATCCACTTGGTCCAGGCCTCCCAGTCCGAAGGCTGGACCTCGTGCACCTGGACCTTGAGGCGGGGGTGGTTGACCGACCACACCGACATCTTGTCGCCCGACGCCGGGTCGAGGACGACGAGGTTGCCGCCCGCACCGTCCAACGTCTTCTCCGCCGGACCCACGCGCACCACGAAGTCCTGGTCCTTGCCGAGCGTCTGGCCGAAGGTGTCGGTGACGCCTGCGGGCACGGTGACCGTGTACGCCGTGCGACCCTGGAACGCGCCGCTGATCGTGACCATGTCGCCGGAGGGCACGACCGACAGGCCGGGCACCGCGGGGCTGACCCTCCATCCCGTCGGGTCGAAGGCCTCGGGGTCGATCGGGTTGTCGAACCTCACGTACCAGCTGCTCGTCGGCGGGCAGGGCTCGTCGTACCAGCAGCCGTGATCCTCGATGCGGAGGGGGTGGTAGGTGTAGAAGCTCGCGTACTGGTCGCCGGTCGTCGTGCGTGGTCCCTCCGCGGACGGCGTTCCCCTCGGGATCACGAGCGAGATGCTCGACGCCTTCGGGAGCGGCTCGACCGGGTGCACGGCGACCACCGCGCCCTCTGCGGCGTCCAGCGCGAACACGGACATGGGGATGCCCGCGTCCTCGATCTCCTCGGGGGTCGCGAGGCGGAAGCGCGCGCCGTCGCCCGCTCCCGTGACCTTCAACCGCTCGAGCACCGCTCCGGGGTCCATCCGCTGGTCGAACCTCAACAGGACGGTGGGGGAGAGATCCGTCGGCAGCCCCGTGTTCGGCCACCAGGTCTGGAGCTGGGGCGCAGGGGTCGAGAAGGTGAAGCGGAACGCCTCGGTCAGCGCCGCGCCCGAGGCGGCGGTGGTGCCCGCCGGGATCTCGAGGGTGTACTCCGTGGCCATGGGCAGCCGGGGGTCGGGGTCGAACAGCAGCGTCTTCGTGCCCAGCCACCGCCAACGGCCAGCGGGCTGCGGCGTGAGCGTGGCGGGCACCCGCTTGCTGGCTTCCTCCTGCGAGGTCAGCGCGATCATCGGCTGGTCGAACGTGACCGACACGTTGGGCGCCATCGGCACCTCGCCCTCGGGCGAGAAGCGCACCACCTTCGGCACCTTCCCGGGCGCGACCGTCGGCGGAGGCCGTGGCGGCGGCGGGAAGGTCTCGAGCACGTCCGGGCCGGTGCGCGGCGGTGGCTTCGTGTGGGCACGCAGCGCGAACGTCCGCCGGTCCCCGTCCTCCTCCTCGAGATCGGGCAGCCGCCCGAGCAACGTGTCGAGCGCCCCGCCGCGCACGGGCGTCCCGGGGTCGACGGGCGCCCCGTCCCCCGCATCGCTCGGAGGGCTCGCGTCGTACAGGCGGACCACCAGTCCCTTCTCCTCGGGGTCTGCGCGGAACGACGGGACCGCTGGCGTCCCGGAGCTCGTACCCCCGGAGGTGGACGGGACGATCGAGTCGGTTCCACGGCCGTGGCAGGCGGCGAGCAACAGGACGATCGAGACAGGGCGCACGTGACCTCCGGCGAGCGCGGACCAACGCCGCTCGGGGCCGGGAGCTTACAGCGTGGGACACGCGTGCCCCACCCCGGGACACCCGTGCCCCACCCCGGGGCCCGAGGACCGCCGACCGGGGGCCTGGCGGTGCCCTGGAAGGCCGATCCGAACGCCGATCACGGCGATCTGGGACATCGGTGGGCCAGTGTCCCACCTGCCTGCGATCTTCTTGTCGCGGAACTCCAAGATGATCGAGGATCGTCCGATCTCATGCGTTGGTACGGTTCGTGCATGTGATTGACGCGACATTGACAGTCTTGCGGGAGGCTACACCATGAACCGTTCCATCTTCGCCCTGGCGCTCGTCGCCGCCGGCTGCTCCGAGTTCAACCTCAACGGCGGCAACAAGCCGGACATCGGGCCTGCGCCGGACATCCTGGTGGACCCTCCCTCCCTGGCCTACGGCACGCTCTCCGTCGGCGACCAGGAGGTCCAGACCTTCACCGTCCAGAACATCGGTGACGCCACGCTCCACGTGTCCGACATCGTGATCGGCAGCGGCATCGCGTTCATCGTCCAGGGCCCCGAGACCCAGTTCGACCTCGAGCCCGGCCAGACCATGGACGTGGACGTGGCCTTCTCCCCGATGGGCGCCGACGAGAACTACGGCCAGGTCCTCGTGGTCTCCGACGACCCGGACACCCCGGAGGCCCCGGTCGACCTGCTCGGCTTCGGCGCGGTGCCCGAGCTCAAGATCACCCCCGACACCTACGTGTTCGGCGACGCCCCGATCCCCTGCGGCGACGAGGTCGAGCTCGAGCTCAAGAACGTCGGCTCCGAGGCCCTCACCATCACCGAGGTGGACTACACCTCGGGCGGCCTGCTGTCCCTCGACACCAGCAACGCGCCCCAGCTGCCGATCACGCTGCAGCCGGGTGAGTTCCGCAACGTGACCGTCATGTTCGAGGCGACCACCGAGGGCAGCGACACGGGCCGTCTGGCCGTCACCAGCAACGACCCGCGCGGCGTCGTCACCGCCGACCAGAACGGCGAGGGCGTCTACGGTGAGAAGCTGACCGAGACCTTCACCGAGCCGGGCGTCCCCCCGGTCGACGTGATCATCCTGATCGACCAGTCCTGCTCGATGAGCGGCGACAACACCGACGACGTCGAGAACGGCATGCCCGACTTCGTCGCCGAGCTGCAGCAGACCTCCGACTGGCACCTCATCGAGGTGACCCGCCAGACCGGTTGCGCCAACGGTGGCGTCCTCACGGAGACCACCCCGAACGTGGCCAACACGCTGGTGAACAACGCGTTCAACTCGGTCGGCAACATCCCCGACAACGTGACCGAGTCGCTCCTCGAGCTCGCGGACACCGCCCTGTCGAAGACCGGCCCCGGTCAGTGCAACGAGGGCTTCCTGCGCCCCGGCGCGCTGCTGCACGTCATCACGATGTCGGACGAGCCCGAGCAGTCGGGTCACAACGCGTCCTACTGGGTCAACCAGCTCGGCACCTACGCGTCCTCGCCCGATTTCCTGAAGATCTCCGGGATCCTCGACCTCAACAACCGCTGCGGTGAGGGTGCCGGCGTGTACAGCCAGGCCGTCGACCAGACCGGCGGCTCCAAGCTGAACATCTGCAACTCGAACTGGGGCGCCAACTTCGGCGACATCGCGTCCGAGGTCCTCGCCGGCATCCGGACGTACAACCTGAGCAACGAGGCCGACCCGAACTCGGTCGTCGTCACGGTCAACGGCACCCCGACCACCGACTTCACGGTCACGGGTGGCAACGTCACCATCAACAACCCGCCCGTGGGCGAGGGTGACGAGGTCACCATCACCTACGGCGTGCTCGCCGAGTGCAACTGATCTCCTGACGGAGAGGGGGCTCGCCCGCCCCTGCTCCTTTCGTTCGCAGTCGCTTCACGACGGCCCCGGATCCCGCTCCGGGGCCGTTTTGCGTCCAGCCCCCGCGCTCCGCCCACAGCTCCCCCTACCACTCCCGCTCCCGCTCCCGCTCCCGTGCCCGTGCCCGTGCCCGTCGTAGTGATGGGGCTCGCCACGGGGTTCGTGCTCGTCCACTGCGCGGCCGGCCGTGGACGCAGCGCCACGTTCGTCGCGGCGTGCCTGGCGAGGTCTCACGCTCGCGGAGACGCGGACGCAGCCGAGTCGGCCGTCCGTGCCATCCGAGCAGGGGTACGTCTGGATCCGTCCCAGCGCCGGGTGTTTCTCGAGGGGGCCGGTACGGCGTTCATCGCCGGACCGGGCGCCGAGTCGGCCGCAGCGGAGGGACGGCGTTCGCGGGCCGTCCTCGGCACGCACCGGCGAAAGAGCGGGAAGCGAGGACGGAACGCGAACGGTTGTCCGCCCGGAGCGAAGGACGCGAAGTAGAAGTCCTGGCGGGCTGAGCAGAAGACCCCGGAGCGCGTGAGCACCCCGGGGTCCCTGGGTTCGATCCGCGCCGGAGCGCGGGCGAGGTCAGTAGCGGTACTTGAGGCCGAGCCGCACGGAGCGCGGGCTCTGGCGGTAGAGGACCGAGCCGAAGCCCGGCGCGTCCACCGAGTAGTACGTGATCGCCTGCATGAAGCCCGGGATGTTGAAGATGTCCAGGGTCGCCTCGAGGGACTGGTTCTTGTCCTTGCCCCAGGAGAACTGGTGGGCGATGCGGCCGTCGATGTAGTGGACGGCGGGCATGAACCGCGAGCCGCGGCCCTGGCCGAACGCGTCGTACCCGTAGAAGGGCACGAAGGTCCGCTTCTCCCAGGCGTGGCCGGAGTCGAACTCGTAGACCAGACCGAAGGTCGTGCCGAAGGGAGCGGTGTAGCTACCGTTCAGCTTGATCATGTGGAAGCTGTGGTAGGGGAGGTACCCGTACCAGCCGGCCTCGTCGTAGTACTCGGGGTCCTTCGGGCTGTACCGGCCGAGGCCGTGGAAGCCGTCGAGGAACCAGCCGAAGCCGTTGTCGATGAAGAAGGCGCGGGTGTCCTTGTCACCGATGTCGTCGAGGTAGACGCCGACGTTGTTGCCGTCGGATCCGGAGGTGGCGCCCGGCGCGAGCTCGAACTGGCCGGGGGTGTTTCCGAAGGCCTCGGACAGCGTGTACGACCCGAAGACCTGCCAGACCTCGTCGAACTGCTTGTGAACGGTGAGCTCGACCGCGCGGTAGATCCGGCGCTTGATCGGCACGTTCATGATGTACCAGTCCTGGAGGTTCGTATCCACGTCCTCCGGGAGGTTGGTGGTCGACGACAGGATGCCGCGCAGACCGACCGACATGTCCTTGATGACCTCGCGCTCCACGCCGAGGTTCACCTTGTTCATGACGGAGGGCTTGAGGGCCTCGTCGTAGATCAGCGGGGCGCCGGCGGCGTCCTGCGTGTTCGACCAGACGAACTCACCCGAGCCCGGGTCGCGCACGAAGCGGACGAAGCTGTTCGCGGAGCGGCTGTTCGACCACTCCCACAGGTTGTTGCCCGCGAGGTCGTAGTACTGGCCGTAGTGACCGCTGATCTTGGTCTTGCCGTCGGCCATCGGGTCGAGCGAGAAGCCGAGGCGCGGCGCCGGCATGATGATCGGGCCGTACTCGCCCTGGTTCTCGGCGTCCGAGGGCAGCACGCCCGTGAACAGACCGGTCGGGTCGTACAGCGTCGGGTCCTGGGTCGGCGGGCGCGAGCCGTCGTCGGCGTGACCGTCCTCGATGTCCATGCGGACACCGGCGTTGATGGTCAGCTGCTTGGCCGGGGTCCAGTCGTCCTGCAGGTAGAGCTGGTAGGTGTAGACCTTGTTGCCCAGCGGACCGACGTTCGTCCAGTGCTCCCGGATGCCGCAGTCGCTGTGGTCGGGCTGCGTACAGGGGAAGTCGAACTCCGGGGTCAGCGGGTCATCGTACGGCCCGAAGCGGGTGCCGACATCGGTCTGGACGCCCGTGGGGTTGCCGTTCGAGTCGATCCAGTCGATCTGCGTCTCGCCCGTGTTCTGGATGTCGCGCTGGGCGACGAGCATCCAGGCCTCGGCCCCGAACTTCCAGACGTGCGACCCGAGGACGTGGTCGAGGAAGCGGGTGTACGACAGGCCGCCACCGATCCGGTTGCGGTCGTTGAGGTCGAAGTCGTACGCGTTGTCGTTGAGCGCGCCCTGGGCGTCGAGGCGGGACGGCGTCTCGTGGTCGCCGCTGGTCGGGACCACGTCGATGTTCTGGTTGAGGTACCCGCCGTGGACCTCGAGGACGTTCTTGTCGTCGGGCGTGAACGTCGCCGTGAGGCGGTGGTTCTGGCTCCAGTCCACGCGGTCGGTCGTGGCCGCCGGGGCGACGAACTGGCTCGCGTCGATCCGGGCGGAGGTGTTGTACGACCCGTTGAAGATGTACCGGAAGGTCAGGGTCGGCGTGGGGAACCACGTGACCTTGCCCATGAACTGGCCGCCGGTCGCCGTGATCGCGTTGCTCTCACCGGTGTCCGGGTCGACGTCGTCCACACCCTCGGGGATGGCCCAGTTGTAGTTCAGGTCGAGCGCCGTGAAGTACCACAGCTTCTCCTTGATCAACGGACCGCCGGCGGTGCCGTTGAAGACCGGCGCCCGGAAGCGCGACTTGATCGTCGGCACCTCGTCGATCTGCGCCGGATCGAAGATGTCGTACTCCTTCTGGAAGAAGGCGTGCTGGCTGTAGAAGATGGCCGCGCTGCCGTGGTGCTCGTCGCCGCCGTCCTTCGTGACGACGTTGACCATCATGCCGGTGAACTGACCGAACTCGGCGGGCGCGCCGTCGGTGTAGACCTGGATCTCCTCGATCGCGTCGAAGTTGACGTTCTGACCGAAGGTCTTGGTCGCCGGGTCGCGGGTGGAGACACCGTCGATGGTGTAGTTGTTGCCGTACTGACCCTCACCGCGGACCGACGGGTTGCCGTCGCCGTTGCCGCCACCGGAGGTGTCGATGCGGCCGCTGACGCCCGGGATGGTCTGGATGACGTCCTGGTACGACCGGCCGACCGGCAGCTCCTGGAACTCGTCCGCGGAGAGCTGCGTCGAGAAGGAGCTGCTCGTGGTGTCGATGACCGGGCGGTAGCCCAGGACCTCGATCTCCTCCGCGACGCTGCCCATCTTGGCGGGGATCGGCACGTTGGTGGTCGTGTTCAGCGCGACGCGGACCTCGGCGCGAGCGACCAGCGCACCCTTGAAGGTGACGGCCAGCTCGTAGATGCCCGGGGCGAGGTCGCCGAAGCGGAAGTTGCCGTTCTCGTCGGTCGTGACGACGCGCTCACCGGCGAGGTCGACACCGGACAGCGTGACCTCGGCGCCAGGCACCGGCAGGTCGGTCTCGTCGGTCACGACACCCTGGATGATGCCGGTCTCGGCGGCGTAGGCCACCTCGATCTGGTTGGCGAGGAGTGCGAGGAGACTCGGGAAGAGTGCGTGCATCGTTCACCTCACCGAGCCGCGACGGAGACGGTGTCCTGGATGCAGGTCACACCGGTGTCTCCGCTCTCGGAAAAGCAGGTCTGGAGGTAGAAGGTGGAGTTGCCGTTCGTCAGCGCCATCGAGTAGTCGCCGGCCGGGAGGCTCGGGACGTCGGCGTGGACGAAGGCGGTGGAGCAGTCGCTGACCAGCGGGGCGCTGGCGACGACGACGCCGGTGTAGTCGATGAAGTCGAGCTGGACCGAGTCGTTCAGGCTGCAGCCCTGGAACGAGATGGTGGACCCGACCGTGGCGTCCGCGGGCACGTCGTACGCGTCGACGACGAACTCACCGGGGCAGGCGCGGTAGTACCAGCCGCTCGGGATGGTCAGCTCCTCACCGTCGACGGTGAGGGTCACGTCGAACCAGCCGGACTCACCCGAGGGGGAGGCGGGGACGACGCCGTAGTACTTGAAGCCGACATCCTGGGCGTACTCAGGGACGTCGGGGTCGTTCTCGGCGGCCTGCAGCGAGACGAACGGCGCGTTGCCGATCTTCGCGCTCGCGGCGGTTCCGAGGTGATGACCCTGGATGATCACCGACTGGCACCCGTCGACGTAGGAGTAGTCGGGGGTGATGGTGGCGAGCGTCGGCTGGAGCAGGCAGGCGGTGAACCCGGCTACGGAGCTCCAGAGGAGCAGGCGTCGCATACTGTCCTCGCGGCACGATGTGGAACGAAAGTGGACGTCCGGTGACGAGCGGTGACGAACCGGCGGCGCCTCATAGCTCCTTTCGGGTCCGACGCAAGCGCGCGTGACGACGTGCGAGCGGGTGACCGGGCGGACTATCAGGGACACATGCGCGTCACGGTGCTGGTGCTCGCGGGTCTGTCAGGTGCGTGTCGAAATACGGATACGACCGGGCCGGCGTCGCTGCTGGTGGTCGAACCTTCGCTGATCACCGTGGGAGATGCGCCGCTCTCCCGTGAGCTGGTGGTCACGACCTCCCGGCCGACGCGGCTCGAGGTCCGGATGCTCGCCGAGGGGTTGGACCAGACCATCCGCTGGCCCGAGCTCTCGAAACGCCACGACGTCGCGCTGCTCGGTGCCATGCCGGACCGCGTCGTCGAGGTCGACGTCGTCGTCACGGCCGAGGACGGTGCGCTCGAGGAGCGCCGCCTCGCGTTCGTCACCGAGCCGACCGCCTCGCCGTGGGTCACGGTGGAGGTGCTGCACGCCGAGCCGGAGCGCGTCTCCTCCGGGTACGTCCTGCTCCCGCTGCAGACGCCGAGCAGGGTGTTCTGGTTCGGCGCGCTGGACCTGGCGACGGGCGAGCTCGGCTGGCAGTACACGGGACCGGTCAACTTCGGCGACGTCCGGATGACGGCGGAGGGGACGCTCATCGGGCTCGCGCGTGGGGTCCAGGAGCTCTCGATGCTCGGTGAGCCGCTCCGTCGGATGGCCGCCGATCCCGAGCCCGGCGAGGACGTCGTCCCCATCCCGTGGAGCGACCTGCACCACGAGCTGTTCCCGCTGGGGAACGGTGCGTTCGCGTCCCTGACGCATCGCGTGGTCGCCCTCGAGCAGATGCGCCTGTCCTACGTCGATCCCACCCGCACGGGTCCAGGGCGCACGGTCGACGACGGCATCGTGGTCTTCGACGAGCGGGGCGAGGTGTTCGGCGAATGGTGGATGACGGACCTGCTCGACCCGCTCCACATCGGCTTCGACGCGCTCGACGGCGAGTGGTCGCACGGCAACGCCGTCATCCGCTCCTTCTCGGGGGACGGGCTCATCGCCGAGGCGCGCCACCAGGACACCCTGTTCGAGGTCGACGGGAGCGGGGAGGTCCGCTGGATCCTGTCCCGGCCCGAGGGTTGGCGCTCCCCGTGGTCGGAGCGGGTGCTGCAGCCGGTGGGCGAGATGGCCTGGCCGCTCCATCCTCACGGTCCGAGCGTGTCGAGCGACGGGTTGCTCCTCGCGTTCGACAACGGCAACGACGGGGCCTCCCCCTACGACACGGGCGTGGCCGCGTGGCCGAGGTCCAGGGTGATCGCGTGGGAGGTCGACCCGGACGCGATGACGGTTCGCACGGCGTGGACCTGGACACCCCCCGGCGACCTGCTGTTCAGCGCGGCCCTCGGGAACGCGACCGCGCTGCCGGACGGCCACGTGGTGGCGTGCTTCGGGTTCCTCGACGGGGAGGGGGACGTGTCCAACGAGGAGGCGGGTCGCGGCCACCGCTCGGTGCGCGTCATGGAGTTCGTACCGGGGGAGGAGCAACCGGTCGCCGACGTTCGCCTCTCGCTGCCGTTCGATCGGATGCCGGACGGCGTCAAGGCGTACCGGGCGGTGCCCACCCCCTCGCTGTACGCGGCCGACGTCGAGGTCGAGCGCTCGCGCTGAGTCCGGATCAGCCGGTGTCGACCGACAACAGGAGTGGGCACCAGTCGAGCTCCCCGGCCTCGGGACGCACCTCGATGGTGTACGTCCCGGTGTCGTCGGTGCCGGCGCTTCCACCGAACGTGACCGACCGGTGGGTGGGGCTGAGGGTCCCCGACGCCCGGACCCGGCCGCCGTCGGAGATCTCGACCCGGTAGGTCCGCCCGTCGCCGATCGCGTCCACCCGCACCGACACGTAGAAGCTGTCGAACGCGCCGTCGTGGGCATAGACGCTGAACCGCTCCACGTCGGACAGGTCTCGGGTCACGGTGGGGACCTTCGCGTGGCTCGGCTTCCACGAGCCTCCGAGCAGGCCGCGCCGGTACCAGGCCCCGGGGATCTCGGCGGGGTGCTCGTCGTCGGGCTCGTACGCGTCGTCGCGCGCAGGTCGCGGGGCACCCTCGTCGATCTCGCCGTCGCAGTCCTGGTCACGGCAGTCGGGGAGCTCGCGCGCGCCGGGGCGGATGGAGGCGTCGGTGTCGTCGCAGTCCCCGTCGACCTCCGCCAGGCCGTCCCCGTCGTCGTCGAAGACCACCGTCCCCTCGTCCACCAGCCCGTCGCAGTCCTCGTCCACGCCGGTCGGCACGGGCGCTTCCTCGCGCGGCACGGTGGGGTCGGTGTCGTCGCAGTCCCAGGGCTTCTTCGGCTCGTCGACGTGGCCGTCGCAGTCCAGATCGCGCGCCTTCATCGGGGAGGAGCCGTCGCCGTCGGCGTCGGGGTAGTCCACGGCGCCGGGGTGGACCGCGGCCTCCTTGTCGTCGCAGTCGTCGCCCCCGACCGCGCGGTCCTCGTAGCCGTCGCCGTCGCGATCCTGGCCGTTGTGGCCGTCGCAGTCCTCGTCGATGCCGTTGCCGACGACGTCGACGGCGCCCGGGTGGACGCCGGGGTCGTGGTCGTCGCAGTCCTGGTGGCGGCAGAGCGGGTACCCGTCACCGTCGGTGTCCACGCACGGGGGACCCACGAGGACCTCGACCCGCTGCCGATCCACGAGCAGGTCGTGGTCGTACAGCTCGAACCCGAGCACGTGCACACCCTCGGGCAGCTCGAGCGGCATCACGGCCACGTCGTCGACCAGCCGGTCCATCAGGCGCCGGTCGCCCACGCTCGCTGTCAGCGAGAACCGTCCGGTCACCCCCGGGCAGCGCCCTCCGAGCTCGATCCGCACGGGGTCGTGCTCGCCCGCGGCCGGGTCCTCCGGCGGCGTCACCACCAGCGACACCGCCCACGGCGGCACCTCGACCCACACGGGATCGGTGTCCACCCAGCGCCACGAGGCGTGGACCTCGTGCATGGCCTCCCACCGGTCCGGGTGCAGCTCGAACGGCACGCGCGTGGCGCCGCCGGGGACGTCGACGGTCGTGAGGTGGTCGTCGAGCCGCAGCTCGACCACGCGGTCTCGGCGACGCTCGCGCACCTCGATCGTGCCGTGGATCGTGTCGCACTCGTCTGCTTCGACCTCGGTGAGCGCGAGCACGGGTCGGGAGGTGGCGCCGGCGGGGAGCGCGAGCAGCAGCAGGGTCAGTCGCATGCTTCGAACCTGGTGGACGGCGGGCGGATCGTCGATGACGGTCGGTGACGCCCGGACGACGCCTGGATTTCACCTGGCGCGGCGCATCGTTCCACCTCCGTGGCACCTCCGATGCCGTACGCGGCGGCGACGTTCCAGAGCACGGGAGGCGTCGATGCTGTGGATGACCTGGTTGGCGGTGGCGAGCGCGTCGGACGTGCTGAGCGAGGAGCCGCACACCGAGCTCCTGGTGGGCTTCCACGCCGGGCAGCGGTCCTATGGGCACGCCCCGTTCCAGATCGTGGACGACCAGCGTCCGCTGGCGGGGTTGGACGAGCCCTTCGCCGCCTACCCGCTGAACGACGCCGTCGTGCTCGGACCGCGCGCCGAGGGGCGCATCGTGGTCCCGCCGCTGCGCGTGACCGGCGGCTGGCAGCGCGCCTACCCCGACTGGGAGCAGGCGGTGCCCGACACCTCCGAGCTCGACGGGAAGGGGAACCCCGTGCAGACCTCGGTCCGCGGCCTGCGCACCGACGAGGTGGTGATGGGGATCGGGGTGGAGGCGCCGACGGGGCTGCTCGTGCCCTGGGTGGACCTCGTGGGCATCGTCCACGTGTCGCGGCTGGCGCTCGAGGCGAACGGTCGGGCCGTCGACTACCACGACGAGAGCTTCTCGCTCGCGGGCCGCGCGGGCCTGCGCTGGCAGGTCGACGACCACCTGTTCGCGGAGGCGAGCGGAGAGTACAGCCCGATCGGCATCCGGTCGTGGGGAGCCGGGCTGGGGATCGGGTCGCGTTCTACTGATCGGGCTCGGCCTCGCCTTCGAGCGCCTTGCGGGCGGTCTCGTAGGAGAACCCCTTGCGGCCCAGGACGGCGAGCTCCTTGCGCACGACCTCGGGCCCGCCCGGACCGGTACGCCAGGCGCCGAGCTTGCGCTTGCGGGCGAGCTTGCGGGCGGCCTCGAGCTCGGTCATGGCTTCCTCGTCGACGAGCGCCTCTCGGGCGAGGTCCTCCGCGATCCCCTTGGACCGCAATGCGGCGGTGATCGACCGGGCGCTCCCCCCGCGCCGACGCAGCGCCTTCGCCTTGGAGACCGCCCAGCGCTCGTCGTCGAGCAGCCCGAGCTCGAGGAGCCTCGCGACCTGCACCTCCTCCCAACCACGGGCTTCCTCGCGGTCGGTCCCGTGCAGCTCCACCGCGGCGTCGACCCGGCGTCGCAGCCAGCGGCGGAACGAGGCCACGGTGGGCGCGTACCGCTCGAGGTAGTGCATGCTGATGTTCCGGATCCAATCCGGGGTCGGGCGGGGCGGCGGTCGTGGCATGCGGACGGGCTAACCGCGGAGCCCGTCGGTCGCGCGGAAGTCCGGGCCGCCAGGATCGTTGCAGGCCTACGCCAGCCGTACGTCGTCGATCAGCAGCCGCGTGGCCCCTCGGCGCTTCTCGAGGCACCACGGATCCAGCCCCGCTGCCTCGAAGTCCTTTCGGACACGGTGCAGCAACACGGAGTACCGGCTGGCTGCGCCCTGGAGCACCTCGCGCCCCCACACCCCCACCATGAGGTCCTCATCGTGGCACCAACCCGCGAGCGCCGGCACCACGCGGGCCGCGCGGTCGTCGCGCCGCTGCTTCGCGAGCAGCCAGAGCAGCACCACGCGTTGGTCCGCGTCGATACGACACGTCGCCCCCTGCGGGTCCGTGACGACGGCGAGGGACCCCGCCGCGGCGTCCAGCGTCACGGTCAGCGTGTACGGGTAGCGGGCGGCCAGCGCGGGTCGGGCGGTGGGCACCAGGCTCGTGTCCTGCGCCAGCAGCTCCACGGCGAAGGGGGCCCCTGCGATCTCGAAGGTCTCACCCGGCGCGAGCGGTCGGTCACCGTCCTCCGTGCCCAGCCACACCTCGCCGTCCGCGTGCACCAGCAGCGTCGCCGCGCGGGCCGGGCCCTCCGAGAGCCGGACGCCCGCGCCCTCCGCGCTGCCGATCACGAACCGATCGTCCTCCAGCAGGTGCACCGTGCCCGCGGACAGGTCCCGCAACACCAGCACCCCGCTCGGCTGGCTCGGGGCCGCCCGCACCCGCAGGCGGAGGTCCGGGCCCAGGCGCAGCTCGTCACCGTGTTGCAGGCGCGTGGAGCCCTCGACGGCCGTCTCGTTCACGAAGGTCCCGTTCGTGCTGCCGAGGTCGCGGACCAGCATGCCGTCCGGCCCGCACTGGACCACCGCGTGGTGGCCCGACACGCTTCCGTCCACCAACACCACGCGGTTGCCGAGATCGCGACCGAGCGTGACCGGCCCGCCGTCCACGGGGATCACCCGGACCACCACGTCTCCCCGTAGCAACTCCAGCTCCGCCACCCGACCCCCGCTCGCGCATCCGCCAGTGTAGGACACCTGTAGCGGTGCCGTGACCACCCCTGCCATACGACCAGCAGCGGAGGTACTCGTGGACCACGAACCGATCACCCCTTCCCGCCGCTTCCCCCTCGCCGGAGCCGTCGTCGGCGCCATCGCCCTCGCCGTCCTCCCCATCGCGTTCGGCGCGGGCTGGATGATGCGCGGCGTGGAGCGGGTCGAGGTCGCCAGGGCGCCCACGGCGGCCGAGCTCGATCTCGCCTGCACCCCGAAGCTCGACGAGAAGCAGGACGAGCTCACGACCGCCCAGACCCGGGTCGCCGACCTCGAGCGCGACGTCGCCACGCGCACCGCCGAGGTCAACGAGCTGCAGGCGCGGATCGCGCGCAACGCGGAGGGTGGCAAGGCCCTGCGCGCCGAGCTCGAGCGCATGAAGACCGAGCTCGCCGCGACGAAGGAGCAGCTCGCCATCGCCGAGGCGGAGAAGGAGCGCCTGCTGGTCGAGCTGACCGAGACCAAGGAGGAGCTCGCCGACACCCAGGTGGCCCTCGCCGAGACGAAGGTCGAGCGCGACGAGGCGCGCGAGGACGCGCTGTTCAACCGGTTCAACCAGTTCCTGGCGGACTCCCAGCTCGAGATCTGCGAGAAGGGCAACCGCAAGAAGCTCGGCAACTGCCGCGAGGTGGTGCACGCCACCCTGTCGACGCCGGACCGTCGCGACGCCTTCGCCCACTGCGTCCGCTCGGGTCAGGCGACGCCGATGGTGCGCGAGCTCGACAAGGGCCAGACGCTGCCGGAGTTCTCGTCGATGCTCGACGAGGAGCAGAAGCAGACCAAGGGTTGGTACGTCGAGATGTGCGACCCGACGCTGCCCGAGCGCACCGACATCCGCCTCGCCGATGGGCAGCTGCCCCCGACCGCGCCTCCCCAGGAGGGGTGAATCGACTCGCGGTCGCGGCACGTGAGGGCGGAAAAGGCGCTTGCGCCCCGCTCTCGCGTGGGGTGACCGTGATTCTTCAGGGCGCGAAGGCCGAGAATCGGCGCTGGAATCGACTCGCGGTCGCGGCACGTGAGGGCGGAAAAGGCGCTTGCGCCCCGCTCTCGCGTGGGGTGACCGTGAGGAGATTCTTCATCAAGGCCCGCGCATGCGGGCCGCGAAGGCCGAGAATCGGCCGGAGTAACTGGAATCGACTCGCGGTCGCGGCACGTGAGGGCGGAAAAGGCGCTTGCGCCCCGCTCTCGCGTGGGGTGACCGTGAGGAGATTCTTCGTCAAGGCCCGCGCATGGGGCCGCGAAGGCCGAGAATCGGCCGGAGTAACTGGAATCCTCGGCCGGTTCAGCTCGTGGGGGCGCGTGCCAGCGCCCTCCCGAGCATCACGAGGAGGTCGTCGGGGGTGTAGGGCTTCTGCAGGAAGCCGGACAACCCCTGGCCCTGCAGGCGGGTCGTCGCCTCCGTCTCGTGGAACCCGCTCGACAGCAGCACGGGGACATCGGGACGCAGCGCGCGCACCGCTTCGAAGACGTCCGCACCATTGAGGTGCGGCATCGACGCGTCCAGGAGCAGGGCGTCGATCTCCGCGGAGCGCTCGCGGAAGAGCTCGAGCGCCTGGCGTCCGTCCTCGGCCTCGATCACCGCGTACCCCGCGCCCACCAGCACCCGACGCGCCATCCGCCGCACGATGGGCTCGTCGTCCGCGAGCAGGACCGTGCCCGTGCGTCGCGGGCTGTCCTCCACCGTCGGGCTCGGGGGGCGGTGCGGCGGCAGGAACACCGTGATCCGGGTGCCCGCCCCCGCGGACGACCGCACGTGGACCCCTCCGCGGTGCGCCCGGACGATGTCCAGCACCGTCGCCATCCCGAGCCCGTGCCCCGCGGGCTTCGTGGTGTAGAAGGGGTCGAAGACGCGCTCCGCCACGTCTGGCGCCATCCCCACCCCATCGTCCGTCACCACCAACGCGAGCCAGGGACCCGACGGAAGTGCGTGGGGTCGGGCCTCCGCCAGCTCGGGAGCGGACATCGGGAGGAGGCAGGTGTGGACGCCGATCGTCCCGGTCGTCTCGATGGACTCGGCGGCGTTGGTCACCAGGTTGAGCAGGACCTGGCGCAGCTGGTTGGCGTCGCCCGTCAACGGTGGCAGGTCGGCGTCGCAGGTCACGCGGAGCCCGATGTGGCGGGGGACCGACGAGCGCAGCAGGTCCCGGAGATCACCCACCAGCGACGACAGGTCCAACACATCCACGCGGTGCGGTCCTCGCCCGGAGTACGTCAACATCTGCTTCGCCAGGGAGGACGCCTGCATGGCCGCGCGCAGCAGGTCCTGCACGTAGTCGTGCGCAGGGGTGCCCGGCTGCAACACACCCAACGCCAGGTTGGCATTGCCGATCACACCCACGAGGAGGTTGTTGAAGTCGTGGGCCACCCCGCCGGCCAGCAGACCCATGCCCTCCAGTCGCTGGGAACGCAACGCATGCGCCCACGCCGCGTCTCGATCGGCCTCGAGGCGTCGGCGGGAGCTCACGTCGACCAGCCAACAGATCGTCCAGGTCCGCCCTTCCCGCTCGAACGCCTGGATCCCGACCTCGACGGCCACGGTGGAGCCGTCGGCCCGCACGGCCATCAGGTCGCGCCCACGTCCCATCAGGCGGGCCCGCGGGTTGGCCAACCACCCCTGTCGGAGCTCTCGGTGGCGAACCATTCGGTCGGCTGGCACCAGGTCCTCGACCGCCAGTCCCACCACCGACCGTCCGAACAGGGTCTGGGCGAGCGGATTCTCCAGGGCGATCCGTCCCGAGTCCTCCACCAACAGGGTCGCGGCCGGAGAGGCATCGATGGCCAACTCGAACCCGGCGAGCGTTGCTGCGTCGAACGGTGGAGGCAATGTCAACTACCTGGGCACTGTCCGGACCATATCACCGACCTGTACGTCGGGCGGTTCACCGCTGCAGCGAAGGACCTGTCCCTCGATGCAGGCCGGCTCCGAGGTCGTGGTGTCGGAGGGTGTGGTACCCGAGTGTGCCTGGTCTTTCCGTTGTTTTCGAGCCCGGGCGGAGTCCCTGCGGGGAGCTCGGCGAGCGGTGCGAGCGGGTCTTCCCGAATCACGAGCGGACGCCGATGATCACGAGACGGTGGAGCGCGTCCTGGCGCGGAGGTCAGCACCAGGGTGCCCACCCTCGTCGATCAGTACGCCGATACTTCCGGATAGACCTCGGACAGCAGCGTCTGCATGCGCAAGCGGTCGTCCGGCAGCCGCTCCGAGGCGTCGAGCTTCTGCGCCGGGTCGGTGGCGAGGTCGAAGAGCCTGCCGGACGCGGTGGCGACGTTCCACACCAGCTGCAGATCCCCGTCGCGCACCGAGCGGAGGTCCGCGAAGCGACGGGTCTCGGCGAACAGGGGGCGGGCGGCGGGCGAGGGGAGGAGCGACGTCCCGCGGAAGCTGTCCGGCGGCGTCTGGCCCACGAGCGCGAGCATCGTCGGCGCGAGATCGATCAGCCCGACGGGCGCGGTCACCACACCGGGCTCGACGCCGGGGCCGCGGATCAGCAGGGGCACGCCGAGCAGCTCCTGGTACAGGGAGAACGCGTGTCCGTAGCGCCCGTGATCGCCGAGCTCCTCGCCGTGGTCGGCGTGCAGCACGATCAGTGTGTCGGGCCGGTCGAGGACGCGATCGAGCAGGCGCCCGAGCTGCTGGTCGGTGTAGGCGACCTCCTCCGCGTAGCGGTCGGCCTTCGTGGTGCCGAGGTCCACGACGTCGTCGTGGTCGAAGTAGGTGTCGTGCGGGTCGAAGAGGTGGACCCAGAGCAGGAAGGGCGCACCCGGGTCGGCCTCGAGCGCGTCGAGGTACCCGAGCGCCTGGTCCACCAGCGTCTCCGACGTGACCAGATCGCCGGGGTAGCCGATGCCCTCCCAGCTCGAGGTGTCGTAGACGTCGAACGAGGCGGCGTAGGGGGCCGCGTAGGCCGCTAGCGCGTTGTGACCGACGACGGCCTCGAGTCGCCAGCCCGCGCCGTGGAGGACGGAGAACAACGTGGGTGTGTTCGGGTCGATCGCGTCGGGCCAGTCCCACACGCCGTGCTCCCAGGCGTCCTGCGAGGCGAGCGTGGTCGCCATCGACGGCTTGGTCCAGCTGGCGCCGGCCTGGGCCTGGTCGTAGCGCAGGGCACCCTCGGCGAGACGCGCGACGTTGGGCGTGAGCGCCGGGTCGCCCCACGGCGCGAGGTGGTCGCGGCGCGTGGTGTCGATGGTGACGTAGACGATGTCCGGTGGGCGCTGGGGTGTGCCCGTCTCCCCGGTCGGGGTCCCCGGCGTCGGGAGGGTCGTGGTCGTCGTGCAAGCGATCCACCACCACACGGCGCCCTCCTCCGACTCCATGTAGCGCGCTATGCGCAGACCATGCGCGTGCGGTACCCGAGGACCGTCCATCTGCCCTGGTCGCCCGGCGCGACCGACGACGACGTGCGCGCGCAGCACCTCGCGGATCTGGCGGGGCGCGAGGTCGTGGTCACCGAGAAGCTCGACGGCGAGAACACCACGCTGTACGCCGACGGCCTGCACGCGCGGTCGCCGGACAGCGCGCACCACCCCTCGCGGGCGCCGATCAAGGCGCTGCACGCGCGCATCGCGGCCCACCTCCCGCCCGGCGTGCGCCTGTGCGGGGAGAACGTCGTGGCGCGCCACAGCATCGCGTACGACCGGCTGGTGGGCTGGTTCTACGTGTTCTCCGCCTGGGAGGGCGACGACTGTTGGGCCTGGGACGACACCGCGCTGCTCGCCGCGGACCTCGGGCTTCCCACGGTCCCGGTCTTGTGGCGGGGCGCGTTCGACGAGGCCGCGATCCGCGCGCTGCGCCTCGATCCGGCGCGGCAGGAGGGCTACGTCGTGCGCGACGCGGGCGCCTTCTCGCGCGCCGACTTCCCCACGCGGGTCGCGAAGTGGGTGCGCCCGAACCACGTGACCCCGGGCGGGACGCACTGGATGCTGGCCTCGGTGGTGCCGAACGGCCTGGGTCCGACCGCCCCGCTGTGGGAGGTGCGCAGCGGCGGCGAGGTGGACGGGCGCGCGCTGTGCGCGGCGGTGGGCCTGCCGGAGCCCGGAGAGGACGCGCTGCGGCGGATGGCGGTGGCGGGGGTCGAGGTGGACCGGCACCGGCCGCTGGGGGAGGCGAGGCTCCAGGCGCGCCTGGCGGCCCTGGTGGACCCCGCGGCACGTCCCGAGCGCGCGCGAGCGGCGGTGATGCCCGCGGTGCTCGACGCCTTCGGGATCCCGGCGGTCGCGGATCTCGTCGGCCTGCGCGAGCACCTGCACCGCCCGATCCCCGACGAGCGCCGTCGCGGCGGCCTCGTCAGCCTGGCGCGCAACGTGGACCTGGCGGCGTTGCTGGCGGTGGCGCGGGCGGCGCTGGTGGGACGCGAGGACCCCGTGGCGGACGAGCAGATCGCGTGGACCGAGCTGTTCGCGGCAGACGAGGGGCTCCTCGTGACGCGCCCGTTCGAGGAGCTGCGGCGAGGGGTGCTGGCCGGCCTGGGTGGCGCTCCCGAGGTCGTGGTGGAGCGGGTGTGGGCGGAGACTCTCGCGGCGTTGGCCGAGGGTCGCCTGCGGTCGCCGGAGGAGGCGTTGGCGCGCGGGCACCGCTGGTTGGCCGGAGACTTCCCGGTGGCGGAGGTGCTGGTCGGGCCGTCGGGTTCGGGGAAGTCCTCGTTCACCGCCGAGCGACGGGGCGCCCGCGTGGTGAGCCTGGACGCGCTCCGCGAGGAGGCGGGCGACCGCGCGGACCAGTCACGGAACACGGAGATCCTGACGGAGGCCCGGCGACGTTGGGAGAGCGCGCTGCGGGAGGGCGTCCGGCACCTCGTGTGGGACGCGACCTCGCTCACGCGCCTGCAGCGGGACCTCCCCGTGGGACTCGCTCGCCGCCACGACGCGCTCGTGCGCTTCGTGTGCGTGGTGGCGCCGGAGGAGGCCCTGTTCGCGCGCAACCGCACCCGCCGCCACCCGGTCCCGGAGGGCGTGCTCGCGACGCAGCTCGGCAAGCTCGCCTGGCCCTACGCCCACGAGGCCCACACCGTGCGCTGGGTGTCGTCCCGTTAAGGTGGGGAGGAAGGGGGCCGGATGTGGTGGTTGGCGCTGGGGTCCGTCGGGTGGGCAGGTACGCTGGAGGTGAGCTCGATGTCGGTGAACGACCTCGAGCTGCGCGATCTGTCGTGCACGCTGGACCCGAAGATGGCGGAGGAGCACGGCCAGGCCGTCGCGACCGCGCTGGCGCCGGTGGCCATCGCCGGAGCGCTCTCGGCCGGCAAGCCCGAGCTCGACGCCTGCGCGCCGGAGGGCCACGCGTTCCGCGCGACGCTGCGCTGGACGGACGTGGCGGCGGCCTCCGTCGACGCGAGCTCGGCCTCGGCGGACGCGGCGAGCTGCGTGCAGCGCGTGCTCGGCGCCATCGTCCCCCCGATCCGCGGGACGTGCTCGGTGGTGCTGCTCACGGGCCCGAAGGAGGCCGCGGAGGCCGCCCGCGCCAAGCTCCCCGCGCCAGCAGGTCACTGAGCGGGACTCGGTGGATTCACCGCGGAGGACGCGGAGGACACGGAGAAAGGGCGCTCCGACACGCTGCAGGAACGACAACACACGAATCAGCCGTAGGTCGCCAACGTCCTGCTGCTGGCACAGCCACACCAGCCAGCAGACGCCACTGGGAATCGAATGCGAGGGATCGAGTCACAAAGGCGAGGACGCATGAGGAGCAGCGCAAGAAAGAGATTCCCTCGAAGATCGTCCGGTTCCTCTGTCTGGTAGACCGGCCGGGTGACCCGCTCCATCAGGCGCAGCGCGGAGGACACGCGAACCTCTCTCGTTGGCCTCCGAGGTCCGGTCCTTATCACTCATGCCGTGAGACCGCAGAGGGCGCCTCAACTCCGCCAGGTACAACCGCTCTGGTCTCGCACGACAATCCTCATGGCACCGCCGCCATGGTCGACATCGATGTAGGCGCTCGGCCGGCAGTGTCATGGTTTGCCATACCCAGTGATTCACCGGGTCTGGCGAGACGCACCAGGTCCCACCCGCGGACGAGATCCAGATTTGGATTTGCCCAGCCGTTCGTTGGTGACCGGGTCATATGCACGTGCGGCGCAGAGCTCACAGTTGTCGTATCCACGCTCGACCATCATGGGGGCGTCGCGGCGTACCGCACGCACTCTCTCGATGACGAGCGGTGGCGTGTCCCCTGGGGTGAACCTTCGGAGGGACATCGACGGGCTTGAGCGTGCGGCGCTCGCGATCACGGGTCGTGGGCAGCGACGACCTGGCCCGGGTGTCGACGGAACACCCGACGGAGCGGCCTCCCGACGAACGAGGTCCACGCCGCGAGCGCCACGTGCCGCCAAGCCAACGACGCCAGGCACACGAGGCAGTCACCCTGGACATAGCCTGGGTTCGCGGCGACGAAGAATCCGATGTCCGGGTCCGACGCGACGCGTTCGGCGGGCGGTACTGCCTCCGACTCCCTGAGCTTTCGCCCGCCCCAGCGCAGCACGCCAGCAGCCTCGTCCCAGGCCTCCGGGTACACCGCCATCGCCGCGCGCACGATGGCTGCCTCGTCTGGTGGAAACGACGGGCGCGCCGCCGTCGGCCAGGACGCGGGGAAGTTCCGCGCCATCCCGAGGTACGAGTGCCAGGAGAAGGTGTCGAAGAGCCAGTAGGTGGGAGCCAACGGGTGGCGCATCCTGTGGCGGAACAGAAGCTGCAACCCCGACACCTGGACGACGTTCTTCCCGCGCCACGCTGGCCGGATCGACGTGTGGTGCACCCCCAGCAACCACGCGGGAGAACCCGTCCGCGGATGCGGCACCTGTGTCCAGGCAGCGACCAGCGTGCCGACCACCTCTCCGCTCTCGTCGCGCATCGCGACGGCGAAGTCCTTGGCCGCCACGCTCGCGGCGAAGTCGTCTGCCGACATGTCGGCGACCTCCCGGTACATCCGCGTGAGCTCCGCGAGCACCGGCCCGGGCACGTCGTCGCCGGGCCACACCTCGCAGCGCAGACCGGCGATCGCGTAGCTCCACAGGGGTCGATCGGCCATCGTCCGCCTCCGCTGGCATCTTACGTCGACGAGATGCACGTCATGGAAGTGGTGCTCGCCGAGACGCTGAGGTGGCGCTCGGCGGTCGCCCGCGATGAACGTCACATGGCCGTCCTGGGCGCGCCGTCGGCCAGAGCACGGCAGCCCCGATGGGACTCATCTGGGATTCCCCGGTACCCCACGTGGCGTCACCAACCACCACTCGTCACCGTTCCCCGCCCAGACGCCTTCATGGGTACCCACGACGATCGGGCCGCCGCAGGTCCCGGCGCTCGCGATCATGAACGGTTCTATCGGAACGTGGATCTCGCGGTTCCATGCGACCTGCTGGCCGGCCACGGTCTCGACCAGACCCGCTGGACCCAGCGTGACGATGCATCTGGCGTCCGCGGTGCCACCACCGACCATCGGATGCACACCGAAGTGGCGCTCCGACGAATACTGTCGCGCCAGGACCGACAGATATCCATTGTCCGCGTCGGGGTCACCCCTGTCGGGCCGGCTGGGGAGGGTCGTGCATGTCGGCGCGTCGCACACCGAGGTCGGATAGCTGCAGACGAGGCCGCGACTTCCGAGCACGTAGGTCTCGGCCGTGCCCTGTCTGGGAACCACTACCGACGGAACCTGGCCGTCGCCGAATCCCTGGAGCGGGCATTCGCTCGAGATGCGGCCAGATGCCGCTTCGAGGGTGATGACGTGCCAGTCGGGACGTGGAGACGGTCCGTTGTCGAACGGCTTCGCAGGGACGACCACCTGGTGTGTGTCTGGTCGTATGGCAGGTATTCCGAGCATCCACGTGTCGCTGGTGATGACCCATGCTTCGACACCGGTCTTCGTCTCGAATGCGCGGAGCACGGAACGCCCCGAAGGCCCATTCTCCTGGATCAACGTGATGGTCGATGTCAGTACCGTCAGCTCACCGTCTGGACTGACGGCCAGACCGACATCCTCATGGATGGGAAGATGGCCCAGGCCGAACATCGCTTCCCGCAGAGACTCGCCAGGTGGAAGTGTGGCGGGCACAGTCTTGGCACAGGCCGCCAACAACAGGTAGGACGCAGGCAGGAGGCCGAGTCTGGTTGCCGGCGACGCGGGACCCATCAGCCCAACTCCTCGTCCGCCCAGACGTCGAAGCCGGCGGCGTCCAGCCGCGCCTGGACCACAGGTCGCACCGCGGCCGCCATCGCCGAGCCGGCCTGCGCGCCGATGGCATCGTTGTGGACGACACCCTCGTCCCGACCCGTGAACGCTGCCACCACGACCGCCAGGTTCCCATCGGCCATGAAGGGGTAGAGGATCTCCAGCACCGCGCGGTACTCCGCCTCGTCGATGCCTCGAGGGAATGCGCGTTGGAGCAGGTGCAGGGTGGAGGCGAGGTGTTCCGGTATCACTGGATGATGCTCTGCCGCGGGGTGTCACCGGGTCCAGACGTGGAGGTCGGTCGTCGCGACCACGATCGACCGACCGGAATCCGAGAACCCGAACGCTCGGATCGGCGTATCTCGGTACGACACCAACAGCGTTGCCCCCGACGGGTCCATCGACAGCTCCGGCGCGCTCGGGGGGCAGAGCACGACCCCCTCCGTCGGCCAGTGGGGTGCGATCCGGTGCAGCACCCACCCGTCCGCGGTCGTGGTCCGCAACCCACCGCCCCAGAGCCCGGCGACGGCGACCTCCCGACCTGTCAGGGGGCCGAAGCCGCGAACGAACATCGGGGCGTGATCTTCGGGAACGAGCCCAGTGTCGTCTCGTCTGCGCGCCACGGTCTCGCCGGTGGTGCAGTCGACGATCCCCAGGCCGGAGAAGGACACCACGACCAGCAGCTCGGTCGCCGGCGCGAAGCCCACCGCAGCGACGCCGGACACCCGCACGTGGGTGCGCCGCCACGGGGGCGGGGGCGCAGTGACCTCTTTCTCGAGATAGATGCTCCTCAGATCCACGATCCATCCCGCAGCGGTGACGCGATGACGCCTCACGAGCTCCACCGCTACGTCCGAGCGTACAACTGGGACGACGGTGTGGAACCCATCCTCGCGTTGCTCGACGATCCGGCGGTGGAACGGGCCACGGCCCTGTTGGTGTACTGGCTGCTCCAGGGACCCTGGCACACGTTCCTCCCCGAATCGTTCGGTCCTCACCCCCATGACGCCGCGATTCGCATGCTCCAGGACCGCCTGCTGGCGAACGAGTTCCCGTCCGGAACCCTCGCCTTCGACGCCATCGGCGACCTCGGGGTGACCCGGGTTCAGCTGTTGCGTCTCTCTCGCGCCGGGATGCCCGAAGGCCTGGCGCGGGTCGGGTGACCGCGTCACCGATGTCGCGATCCCGTGGTCCGCGGTGTGGGCGATCGCGCTCGAATCCAGGTCGATGGCCGGGTACGATCCTTGCTCGACGTCGGTCCGACGACCCGAGGCCCCCCATGACCCTGCTCGCCTTCGCCCTCAGCGCTGCCCACGCCGGCCGCGGCACCTCGACCACCACCGGCGCCACCGCCGTCGACACCGGGATCGGCGCGGATGCGCCGCCCGAGTGCGGGCCCACGCGCCTGGTCGCCAACCTCCCGAGCAACGACGCCACCGTGCCCCCCAACGTCGTGTTCTCGTTCGTCGCCTTGGCCGAGCCGCCGCCGTGCGAGCCGCCGATCGTCGAGCTGCGCGACGCCTCCGACGCCATCGTCCCCGGGCGCCTCGACTGGCCCTCGCCCGAGCTCTTCCAGTTCGTCCCAGCGCAGGAGCTGACCCAGGGCGCGACCTACCACCTGGTGGCGTGGGACTCGTGGAACCTGTACACCCCGATCGCGCTGACGGTCACCGTCGGCGAGCCCGAGCCGCCGCCCACCGGCGAGCCCACGCTCGAGCGGTCCGTCGTCCACCACTGCCCCGACCCGCAGGTCGACCTGGTGGCGCACCTCACGTCCGACGGGCTCCGCGGGCTGCTGCACCTCACCTGGGAGGTGGACGGCCAGACCTATGTGGACACCGACGTCGTCGACGGGCCGAACGTCGCGATGGGCCGCTTCGGCTGGGGCGGGGTGCAGGTGTGCAGCGAGGGGTGGATCGAGGGCATCGACGGGACCTCGCTGTGGACCTTCGACCGGGTGTGCGAGGCCGAGTTCCACTGCCCGACCTACGGTCTCCCCCTCGACGTCGACGTGAGCATGGAGCCGCGCTGCTCGGAGAACACCGTCGCCGCCCACCTCGAGGTGGACCTGCCGGACGTGTCGCCCAACGTGACCGGCATCCTGCGGGTCGACGCCACCACCCAGCTCGGCGTGCTCCCGGGCGTCTGGGCGCAGGGACTGAATGGCCCCTTCGACCCCGTGATCGACCTGACCCTGCCCGCGAGCCACGACGTGTGCCTCGAGCTCGTGATGCTCGGCATGGTGGGCGAGGAGATCTGGCGCGACGGGCCCTACTGCAACGCCGAGCCGCTGTCCTGCGACGACGCGCCGCGGAGCCCGGAGGACACCTCGAAGGGGTGCGGCTGCGCCTCCACCGACGGCTCCCCGCTCCTCGCCGGCCTCGTCCCCGCCTTGCTCCTCCTGCGTCGACGCCGTAGGTCGTAAGTCATACTCTCATAGTGAGTAAGTGTTCGATACATGAGTGGAGCCTGGACGCAGGCGGTTCGACGAGCCAAGGGTTCGCAGGTGCCACGTGCAGACCAGCGAGCGCGTCTACCATCGGGTCCGCTGGGACCCCCGCCTGGATCCGACCTGCTTCGTGATCGGGGTCGACGTGCACGCAGAGCGCCCCAAGCGCGTGCCGCTGATCGACTTCGTGCCCGGCGGGGACATCCCCTGGCACCGCGTGCTGTTCTTCGAGGCCGACGGGGAGCTCGTGTGGGACCGGCGGACCGGGCTCGACCGCATGGACGAGACGCTCGCGGGGCGGATCGTGCGGGCGCCGCTGCTCCGCTCGCCCACGTGGACCTCGCGCACGGTCCACCTCCCGACCGTCGAGGAGACCCGCACGGGCCCGCTGCGGGTGCTGACGTGGAACACGCTGTTCGACCGCTTCGACCAGGACCGCATCCACACCGCGCGGCGCCGCCCCCTGATCGTCGGGCTGCTCGAGGAGCTCGACGCGGACGTTGTCGCGCTCCAGGAGGTCCAGCGGCCCCTGATGGACGCGCTGCTCGCCACCCCGACGGCCGCGCGCTCGTGGGTGGTGGCGCACGAGGACGTCGACGACCACGGGCTCGTGCTCCTGTCGCGACGGCCGGTGCTCGAGGCCGCCTGGCTGCCCCTCGGTCGGCACAAGGGGGTGCTCGCGGCGGTGGTGGACACGGGCGAGCGGCCGGTCGCGGTGCTCACCACGCATCTGCTCTCCGACCACGCGCGGGATGGTGCCCGCCGACGTGCGCAGCAGCTCGACCAGGTGGCGGCGCTGGTCGCGGAGCTCGATGCGGACGTGATCGTCGTGGGGGACTTCAACGACGACAGCGACGGGCCCCAGCGCGTCCTCGCCGCCCGCGACGCGTGGGAGGAGCTCGCGCTGCCGGTCGAGCCGACGTTCGACCCGGTCGAGAACCCGCTCGCAGCGGTCTCGTCGCTCAGTGGCCGTGCGGTGCGCATCGACCGCGTGCTGCTGCGCGGGGAGCTGCGTGCGCTGTCGGCGCGGCGGGTGGGCACCGCTGCCGTCGACGGGCTGTTCCCCTCGGATCACTTCGGCGTGCTCGCGGAGCTCGCGTCCACCACGCCCACGGGCCTCGCGCGCCGCGCCCCGAACGCCCGCAGCGCGCTGTGCTGGGTGCTTCCCGAAGACCACGCGGACGCGGTCCAGGCCGTCCGGCGCGAGCACGACCCGTCCTTCGAGCGCTGGCCGCCGCACGTCAACGTGCAGTTCGGGTGGGTCGGGGAGCACGAGCTGGACGAGGTGCTCCCGGCGCTCGCGGACGCGCTCGCCACCGCCGCGCCCTTCGATGCCCGCTTCGAGGGGCTCTCCTCCTTCCGGCACCGCGAGGGGGGCACCGTGTGGCTCGAGCCCGCGGACGCGGAACCCTGGCGCGCCCTGCACCGCGCGTGCGAGGGCGCCGTCCCCGTGGAGCGGTCGCGGCCGACCTTCACCCCGCACCTGACCGTCGGCCGTTCGGATCGCCCCGAGGCGGACGCCGTCGCGTGGCGCCCGCGGGTGGGGCGGCTGGAGGCCAGGGTCGAGCGGCTCACGGTGCTCACGCGCCGCGCCGACGAGCCCATGCGCCCACGGGCGACGATCGCGCTCGGGACGGGGCAGTGGACCTGGTGCCGCCCCGAGCCGGTGCGTGGTCTGCTGGGACCGCCGCGCCCCGTCGAGGAGCTGTTGGAGCGGCTCCGCGGGTTGCTGCCCGACGCCGGGCTCACGCTCGTGGGCTCGCGCGCGCTCGGGTGCGGGCTGGCGGACGCGGACCTCGATCTCGTGGGGACCGGCGAGCCGCGCGAGGTGGCGCGTCGGCTGCGCGCGCTCGAGGGTGCCGGATCGGTTCGCGTGCTCGAGGCGACGCGTGCGCTCGGCGTCCAGCTCGAGGTCGACGGGGTGGGCGTGGATCTCGCGCTGATCGCCGGCGACGAGGAGCAGCGCGCGGTCGCCTCCACCGCCATCGACGACGCCCGGGCCTGGCTCGAGGCCGTCGGCGACAGGGTGGACGAGGCGCGCGCGCTGCTGCGGGTGGTGAAGGCCTGGGCGCGTGTGCAGGGGCTGGACGCGGCCCCGTTCGGCGGGCTGCCGGGCGTCGGCTGGGCGGTGCTCGTGGCGCGGACCGTGCTCGACGCGCCCGCGGGTGCCGTGACCCCGGCGGCCTTCTTCGAGCGCTGGGCCGGGCACCCCGATGGCACGTGGGTGACCCTCGGCCCGACGCCCGACGACGAGGGCACGGGGCTGCGTGTGGCCTGTCCCGCAGCGCCGCTGCGGTCGTGCTCCGACACCGTCGGCCCCGCGGGGATGCGCCTCCTTCGCGAGGCCCTGCTGGCTGCCTGGATGGCGTGCGAGGACGCCCGCGATCCGTCGGAGGAGCTCCTCCGTCCGCCGGACCTCCACCGCACCCACCGGGCCTGGTTGCTCGTGGAGGCGCGGGCGGAGGCGGCGCTGCTCCCCGACGTGGTCGGGCGGGCCCGGGGGCGCTTCCGGCAGCTGCTCGCGACCCTCGAGGATCAGGGAGGGCTCGCACCTCGGGCGTGGCCCTGGCCCGTCGCTCACGGCGCCGACCAGCGCACCTGGGCGATCGCGCTCGGCCACGTGGCGAGATCGGCGCTGGACCTCGCCCGGGACTGGGTGAGCGGCATGCCCGGCGTCTCGGCCCGGATCTCCGACGCCGGCGGCGTACCGACCCTGCCCATCGGCCGAGGTCGGTGACGGGGGCTTGGAGCGTTCGCGCCCCCGTGCCATGAAGGGGGTGCATGGCCACCCACCACCAGAACGCCGCGCCCTTCCAGCTGCTGCTGCTGGTGGCGGCGGTCGCGATCCCGGCCTTCGGGGTGGTCCACGCGGTCGTCGGTCCGCCCGAGCAGCCGTTCCAGATCGCCGGTCGGGTGACGTTGGCGGTGATCAGCGTCGTGGCGCTGATCGCCTCGCGCCTCGACCGTCGTCCCGCGCGGTGGCTGCGCCCCGTGGGGCTCGGCGTCGGGTACCTCGTGACCGCCTGGTTCGTGATCAGCCCGGGCATGACCACGCTCCAGGGGATGAACCTCGTCCTGGTCAGCTCCCTCATCCTGGTCGGGCTGCGGCAGGTGTGGGAGGTGGTGGTCTACGGCGCGTTCACCATCGCCGCCACGCTGGTCGCCTGGAAGCTGGACCCGGACCCAGAGGTCTCGTTGGCGCTCCAGGTCGGCCTCGAGCTGTGCGTCATCCCGACGCTCGGGACGCTCCAGCTGCGGCGGGTGCGCCTCGAGGAGGAGCTCGAGGAGCGCGTCCGGCAGCGCACGGGCGACCTCGTCGAGAGCCTGCGGCGCCTGGAGCACGAGGTGGAGGTGCGACGCATCGCGGAGGCCGCGGCGCTCGAGGCCGACGCAGCGAAGTCCACCTTCCTGGCGACGATGAGCCACGAGCTGCGCACGCCGTTGACCGCCATCCTGGGGTACACCGAGCTGCTCCAGGAGGAGCTCCCCGAGGACGCGGCACCCGATCTGGAGCACGTTCGGGGGAGCGCCCGCCAGCTCCTCCAGCTCGTGGATGACGTGCTCGACCTGGCGCGGGTGGACGCGGGTCGCATCGAGCTGAGCCCGGGCGACTGGACGCTGCGGGACCTGATCGAGCCCGCGGTCACCGAGATCCGGTCCGTCGCGAGGCAGAAGGGGCTCGAGCTGCGCTGCAGCATGCCGGGCGAGCTCGTGCTGCACACGGACCGCATCCGTGTGCGTCAGATCCTGGCCAACCTGCTCTCGAACGCCGTGAAGTTCACCGAGCGCGGGTCGGTGTCGGTCGAGGCGGTGCAGGAGGGCGACTGCGTGCGGATCGCGGTGACGGACACCGGGCCGGGGCTGAGCCCCGAGGTGCAGGCGAGGCTGTTCCAGCGCTTCGTGCAGGCCGATCCCAGCACGACCCGCAAGCACGGAGGGACCGGCCTCGGGCTCGCCATCTGTCGCGAGCTCGCCCAGATCCTCGGGGGAGGGGTGGAGGTGCGGAGCGTCGTCGGCGAGGGCAGCACGTTCACCCTGACGCTGCCGCTGCGGTAGGCTGCGGGCGGGGGAACGGATGGGTCAGGGGACGGAGCGCGCGTCTGCCGATCACGTCTACTTCGGAGCCACCCGCGGGCTGTGCGGGACGTGCCGCCGCGGGGTGGACGCTCGCATCGTGTTCCGCGACGGCGGCGTCCACCTCGAGAAGCACTGCGTCGACCACGGTCACCAGTCGGCGCTGATGTCGTCGTCCATCGACTGGTGGCTCGACGCCCTGCGCTTCGTCGCACCCTCCCGCGCGCCCGGCGGTACGCTCCGCCCGGTGAAGGACGGCTGCCCCTTCGACTGCGGCCCCTGCACCCAGCACCAGCAGCGCGTCGTCCTGCCGGTCATCCCGGTCACGTCGGGGTGCCAGCTCGACTGCCCCATCTGCTACACCATCAACAAGAACGAGCACGCCTTCTCGATGCCGAAGGAGGAGCTCGCCGCCATCCTGCACGCGATGCGCGAGCGCGGCGTGGACGCGGACATCATCAACTTCACGGGCGGCGAGCCCACGCTCCACCCCGAGCTCCCGGCGCTGCTGCGGATGGCGCGGGAGGCGGGCTTCCGGCGGCTCACGGTGTCGACGAACGGGCTGCGGCTGCTGGACGAGTCGTACGTGGAGGCGCTGGCCGAGGTCGACGCGCGCATCGTGCTGTCGCTCGACACCTTCGACGACGAGGTCGACAAGGCGCTGCTCGGCGCGAAGACCGTCAAGCGCAAGCTCCAGGTGCTCGATCTGCTCGCGAAGCACGACGTGACCACCACGATCCTGCCCGCCGTCGCCCGGGGGTACAACGATCGCGACGTTCCGCGCCTGCTCGAGCTGGTGCTCTCCCGGCCGAACCTCGTGAGCCTCGAGCTGCACACGCTGACCTTCACGGGCCAGGGCGGCACGAGCTTCGACCGCGGCGGACGGATCACGGTGCCCGATCTGCACGCGATCCTGGGCGAGGGGACGGGCGGACGCATCGTCCCGACGGACTTCGTACCCTCGCCGCTCGCCCACCCCCACTGCTACTCCATCTGCTACCTGCTGATGCTCGACGACGGTGGCTGGGTGCCGCTCGCCCGAGTGGTGGGTCGCGAGACGATGTTCGCGCTGCTGTCGGACCACCTGTACATCGAGCCCGGCCAGCGCGTGGAGGACGCCCTGCGCGACGCGATGGACCAGCTCTGGGCGGATCCGGACGCGCTGCCCGAGACCGAGGCCGTGCTGCGGACGCTCCGGCGGATGCTCGAGGAGATGTTCCCCGAGCGCGGCGGCGTGGACCTCGACGCTCGTCGGCGGGTCGCGGAGCGCGCCACGAAGGCGATCTACATCCACAGCCACATGGACGAGGAGACCTTCGAGCTGTCGCGCATCGCGCGGTGCTCCGTCGGCGTCCCCGGTCCGGACGGGAGCAACGTGCCGACCTGCGCGTACAACGTGCTCTACCGCGAGAAGGACGCGAGGTTCGCCGGGCGTCGGCCCGCGAGGGAGGGCGCGTGAAGGACGTGGAGCTGCCGTACCAGGCGCCCGTGGTGTCGCTCCCCGCGCGCGAGGGGGAGGAGGTCTTCCACAGCTACTCCCGCGGGCTGTGCCCCACCTGCGCGCGATTGGTGGACGGGACCCGGCTGCTGCGCGACGGCAAGGTGTACCTCCGCAAGCACTGCCCGGAGCACGGCCGGAGCGAGGCGCTGATCAGCGGCGACGCCGACTGGTGGCTGAAGTCGCTGACGTACATCAAGCCCGGCACCGTACCGCACGGCTTCTCGACGAAGGTGGAGCACGGGTGCCCCTCGGACTGTGGGCTCTGTCCGGACCACGAGCAGCACAGCTGCCTGCCCATCGTCGAGATCAGCAACCACTGCAACCTCGAGTGCCCGATCTGCATCGTCGAGAACAAGAACAACTGGTCGATGACGGTGGAGGAGCTCGATCGCGTCCTGGACCAGCTGGTGACCAAGGAGGGGACGGTCGAGACGGTGGCCTTCTCGGGCGGCGAGCCCACCATCCACCCGCGCTTCCTCGAGCTCGTGGACCGCGCGGTCGCGAGGCCCGAGATCAGCCGGGTGTCGGTGTCCACGCACGGCCTCCGACTGGCGACCGACGACGCGCTGTGCGCCTCGCTCGCTGAGAAGGGGGTCTATGTCGCGCTGCAGCTCGACGGGAAGAGCAACGACGCGCTCTCCCGCCTGCGCGGGCGCGGGAACCACGCGAAGGCGCGCCAGCGCACGATGGCGCAGCTGAAGAAGCACGGAGTTCGCACGACGATCACCGCCACCGTCGCTCGCGGGGTCAACGACGACCAGATCGGCGATCTCGTGCGCATGCTGCTCGACGGCGACCACGTGCTGTCGCTCACGTTCCAGCCCGCGGCGTACACCGGGTTCGGCGGCGGCAGCTTCGCGCACGATCCGCTCGACGTGCTCACCATCCCCGACGTGGTGAAGGCGATCGACGCGCAGACTGGCGGCCTGTTGAAGGCGGACGACTTCCTGCCGCTGCCCTGCTCGCACCCGAGCTGCTTCGCGCTGACCTACCTCTTGAAGGTCGAGGACGACTGGATCCCGTTCCCGCGCTTCCTCGAGCTCGATCGGTACCTCCAGGTGGTGAGCAATCGCGGGACGCTGCGTCCGGACCGGGACCTCGAGGACGCCATCCGCGCCACGATGGACGAGATGTGGACGAGTGCGGCGCAGATTCCCGACTGCGACCGGATCATGGGCAGCCTGCGCAAGGCCATCCTGCTGATGTACCCGGAGCACCGCGCGCTCGAGCTCACCGAGCGGCTGCGCATCGGCGAGGGGCTCGTGAAGACGGTGTTCATCCATGCCTTCATGGACGTCCACACGTTCGAGGTCGAGCGCATCAAGAAGTGCTGCACGCACTACGCGCTGCCGGACGGTCGGCTCATGCCGGGCTGCGCGTACAACAACCTCTACCGCGGGCGGGACACCCGGTTCGCTCCCGCCGCCCTCCCGGCCGAGATCTGGTCCGACGAGTGAACGCCGTGGCCCAGCTGCGGCGTCGGCGGTGGGCGATGCTGCTGGCGCTCGCGCTGTCGGCGTCGACGCTGCTCCTGGAGCCCTTCGGAGAGCCTCCCCCGCTCTGGCTCTGGGGGGCGCCCGTGATCGCGCTCCTCGGGGTCTTCCTGCTGCCCATCTGGTCCCGGGGCGAGTCGATGCTCCCCACGCTGCCGACCACGAGCTTCGGGCTCGGCGGCTTCGTCCCGCCGCTGCATCCCCAGCGGGGCGGACTGGTCCTGGCCGTCGCTCCCGGCATCCCCACACCTGTCGTCAAGCGGGTGGTGGCGCTCGGCGGCGATCAGGTGGTGAGCACCTGGCAGGGGGTCACGGTCAATGGCAGGCCCCCCGTCGGCGCCAGGCTCGCCGCGGACACGGGTCGGCTCGATCTGCGCACCGGTCTGAGCTGGACCGTCCCCGAGCGACACGTGTTCCTGCTCGGCGACCAGATCGGGTCGATCGACAGCCGCGCGTTCGGTCCGATCCCGCTGTCCCAGGTGCTCGCCGTCTACTGGCCACTGGGTGGCTTCGGTCGCGGCACGCAGGTGGCCATCACGGGCGAGGACGCCGCGGACATCGAGCGGATCCGCGCGGGTGGTGGAGAGGTGGTGCCGGTGCTGGAGCGGGTGCTGGCCTCGCCCGCCGTGCCGCCGGACCACCTCGCGGTCGTCCTCCGCTGGGGTCTGCGGGAGCTGGGCGACCGCGACCGGGAGCTCGCGCTGGTGCGACGGACGTTCGACGGCTCGACCGTGCCCGCCAACCGACTCCTGTTCGGGACGCTCCTCGCCACCCTGCTGTTCGAGGCCGGGCGGATCGGGGAGACGCTGGAGGTGACGACCCGCCTGGACCGCCTGGGCGAGGGGGAGAGCCATCGCTCGGCGTGCACGCTGCACGCGACCAGCCTGGCGCGGCTCGGGCGGTACGAGGCTGCGCTCGACGAGGTCCGACGCCTCCGGGAGCGCTGGCCGACCGACGCTCACGGCGCCGAGCTGGCCTCGCTCGTCGGCCTGGGACGGCTGGACGAGGCGGAGCAGCGGATCCGACAGATCGGGGACTCGGAGTCGTGGGGTGGTGTCTGCTGGGAGCTGTGGTACCGCGGCTACGTGGCGGTGGCGCGCGGGCGGACGGAGGAGGGGGCGGCGCTCCTGGTCCGGGCGTTGCGAGCCGACTTCCCAGCCCCGGAGCTCGCTCGTACGGCGCCGCAGCTCGAGCCGCTGCGACGGGACCCGGCCTGGTCGATGGTCGAGGCGGCGTTGGCCGAGCGGTCCGCGTGAGGCCGCGGTGGGCCGCGGTCGCCCTCGTGCTCCGGGACGGGGACGTGCTCCTGGTGCGCCGTGCCGCGCGCCCCGGCGACCCCTGGTCGGGGGACTGGGCCTTCCCCGGGGGCTTCGGTCACGCCGAGGACCGCGACCCGCCGGCGACCGCCCGCCGGGAGACCGAGGAGGAGGTGGGCCTGCGGCTGGGTCCCGATCGGGGCCGGTTGCCCGCGCGGTGGATCGTGGATCCCTGGCGCCGTCGGCCGGTGCGCCTCGTGCCGGTCCTCTTCCGCGCGCCGCGGGGGGAGCCACACCCCGACCCGGCGGAGGTGGCGGAGGCGCGGTGGGTGCCGCTGAGCGTGCTCCAGGACCCCACCCGCCGCGGTCACCAGTGGCGTCTGGTGAGGGGCGTGCTGCCCTGGCGGGCGGACGTGCGGCGGCTCGACGACGGGGTGGTGTGGGGGCTGACGGGACGGATGCTCGACGACCTCCGCGCCACCGCTGCTGTCGTCGAGCTCACCTGACCGGGATCAGGGCTCGCGGCAGGCCCCCTCGTCACAGATGCGGTCGCCCTTGCAGTCCGTGTCCTTCGTGCAGCCCGGGGTCGGTGCAAGCGTGGTCGACGGCGCGATCAGGTGCGCCGCTCCCTCACCGCCCGGAGCGATCAGCGCGGCCATGGTCGCTGCGATGCCGTCCTCGACCGCCGCCGTCCAGAGCATGGCGCCGCCGCCCTTGCCGTACCACTCCCTGGCGCGCTGGCGGAGGTCGGCGACCGGACGCAACGCCGTGTTCGACGTGTCCTGGTCCGCGAGGTGCACGCTCGCCGTCCACAGCGGGGTCGCGTCGCCCGGAGCGGTCGCGGTGATCACGAGATCCACGGTCAGCTTGCGGCTGCCCCACGAGGAGATGTCCACGCCCCAGCGGCTCACCGCCGGCACGAGGACCAGGTCGGTGTCGGACGTGGAGACCGCCGCAGCGTCGGTGATCAGCCGCGCGTCGTGGCCGACGGCGTCGAGTTGTTGCTCCAGCGCCTGGCCGAGCAGCTCACCGAGCGCCTGCTCGCCATGGAGCTGGAACGGGTTGCCCCATCCGCCGCGCACCACCCCCATCCACGCCAGGTCCTCTGGTGTTCCGCCGCGCGCCTGGGTGCGGCTGTCGGTGAACGGAGCGATCGCGATCCGCAGTGGCGCCGCCGCGCGCTGCTCGGTCGGATCGAGGTGGCAACACGCGATCGCCTCCACGTGATAGGCGAGCGCCGGCGTCGCCAGCGCCATCATCCAGGTCATCGGTCGTTCTCTCCCTGTCTGGTCAGCAGAGCTCGTCGGTCGACGGCGCGATCACACCCGTCGCGACCCGCGCGAGCGCCTCGCGGACCACCGCGTCGCTCGGGATCCCGTGCGCCATGAGGGTCGGGTTGGTCGCGCGCGGGGGCGGGGCGGTCGCCACCGTTCGGCGGGCCTCGCGACGGACCGCGCGCTTCACCCGCTCGCCGCCCTGCGCCTGCGCCCAGGCGACGATGTCCCACGCGAGCTGGGCGTGCTCGGACTCGTCGCGCAGGATGCCCGTGATCACGTCGCGCACGACGGGGTCGGTGGCACCCCGGAGCTGCGCGGCTGCGAGTGCTACCGACAGCGTCTCGCCCACGCAGCCCTCGCGCCAGCTCTCGACCGCCAGGCGGGTCAGCGTGCGGCGGCCGCGGCGCGCGGGCATCGGCAGCGGTCCCGGGCCGATCTCGCGCCCCGCGTAGGCCGAGGCGAGCGCGAAGCAGCGCGCGGCGTGCCGGATCTCGTCCTGCAGGGCGATGGAGGCGCGATCGACGAGCTCGGCGGTCGCCCCGAGCTCGAGCAGGTCGAGCACCAGGCGGGCGAAGGCCGCGACGGACGCGTGCTCGAGGAGGCCCTGCTCCTGCCAGGCGTCGGCGAGCGCCGCCCGGTCCTCGTCGGAGAGCTTGCGCAGGCTCGGGCGGTCGTCCGTCGTCCAGTCCTCGCCGGTGGGCTCGGCCGTGACCATCCGACCGTCGTCCATGAGCGGTCGGCCGATCGTGCAGCCCGAGTTCTTCAGCTCCTTCATCGTCGCGCGGTAGCAGCACTGCCGCTGGACCTCGCCCGTCGTGCCCGTGTCGTCGACCGGGTGCGTGTCCCCGTCCGGGTCGAAGATCACGAGATCGTCACTCACCAGTCCACGGGTGGAGAGCACCTTCTGGACCGGGGTGGTGCAGGTCGTGGTCCCGACGAGCGCGTCGGAAGCGTCCTGCTCGCTCGGGCAGCTCTCCTCCTCGGCGACCGTGAGGCAGGCCGTGCCGTCGATGGTCGAGCAACCCGTGAGAATGGCCGCCACCGCCAGCTGCAGGCGCGCCGAGACCGTCATCTCCCCTCCGCGGGGGTACCATAGCGCGCCGAACCGGCCGGGGGAGGGGACGTGCAGGACCGCGTGGTGCTGGTGACGGGGGGCAGCCGCGGGCTCGGTCGGGCGATCGCGCTGGCGGCCGCCCGCCGCGGAGCGAAGGTGGCGTTCACCTGGACGCGCGACGAGAGCGCCGCCGAGAGCACGCTGGCCGAGCTGCGCGCGATCGGCGAGGCCCACGCGTTCCAGGTGTCGGTCACCGACGCTGCGGGCACGGCCGCCATGCTGAAGGCGCTCGAGGCGGGTCCCGGTCCCGTCGACGCGCTCGTGAACAACGCGGCGATCAGCCAGAACCTGCCGCTGCCGCTGCTCGAGGAGGACGACTTCGACAAGGTGATGGACGTGAACGTCAAGGGGACGTACCTCACGTCGCGCGCCGTCGCTCGCACGATGATCCGCCGCAAGCAGGGGGTCATCCTGAACATCGGGTCGCTGGCGGGCGAGCGCATCCTCGACGCCCCCGTCCACTACTGCGCCAGCAAGGCGGCCGTGTCCGGGCTGACCCGTGGGCTGGCCAAGGAGCTGTCGCGGCACGGCATCCGCGTCCTCTGCCTCGCGCCCGGGCTGCTCGAGGACGGGCTCGGGCGCAACGTCCCCGAGCACCGGCTCGCCGACTACCTCGGCCACTGCGCGCTCGGGCGGGTGGGGCGGCTCGACGAGATCGGCGAGCTCGCGGTGTGGCTGCTGTCCGACGCCTCGGCGCTCGCGAACGGCGCGACGCTGCTCGCCGACGGGGGGCTGTGATGCGGGTGGTGATGACCGGGGGCACGGGCCGACTGGGGAGCGCTGTCCTGCGCGAGCTCGTGTCCCGCGGGGCGGTCGTGGGCTCGACCTACGTGAGCGGCGCCACCGAGGGGCTGCCCGCCACGTTCCGGAAGGTGGACCTCGCGGACGCCGCCGCCGTCGCTCCGGCCGTCCGCTCGTTGGCCGCGGAGCTCGGCGGCGTCGACGTCCTCCTGCACGCCGCGGGCCGCACCGACGGGGGCTTCGACGAGCTGTTCGCGGTCAACGTGCGCGCCGCCTGGCTGGCCATCGACGCGCTCCGCGGCGAGCTCGCCGGTGGGCAGGTCGCGCTGCTCGGGTCGATCGGCGCGCTCAAGGCGATGGAGACGCCGCCGTTGCTCACCGCGACCCACGGTGCGCTGCTGGGGCTGGCGCGGTCGCTCGGCAAGGAGCTCGGCGCCCAGGGGACGCGGGTGAACCTGCTCGCGCTCGGGCCGCTGACCGAGGGCTCGTCGTCGGCGATCTCGCCGCACCTGCGCACCGAGTACGCCAAGCACGCCTGTCTCCGACGCGAGGCCACGCCGGAGGAGGCAGGGGCGGCGATCGCGAGCTTCGTCCTGTCCAACACCTACGTGACGGGCCAGGGCGTCGCGTTGGACGGAGGCCTGTGAACCGCTACGCGACCGCCGCTGCGGCGGACCGGCGGATCATCGCCAGCGCATCGTCGATGGTGGGTGGCGCGTCCAGCTCGGCCATCACGTCGTCGCGCTGGTAGAGCAGGGCGGCCTTCGCCTCGCCCTCGACCCCGACCTTGGGCCCCAGGCCGCCCTCGACCTCGCCTTCCACCGTGAGCTCGGCGAGCACCAGGTCGACCGCCAGCGTGATCTGCGCCTGCTTCACGATCGCCTGGGCCTCACCGAGGTACGGGGCCAGGGCCTCCGAGACCGAGCCGGTCGCGAGCCAGGCCCAGACGTCGTGGAGCAGCGCCGACATGGCCCCATCGGCCGAGATCGACAGGCCGAGCTCGACCGTCCCCTCCGCGTCGATCTTCGCGGCCCCCAGGCTCATCCCCATCAGCGCCAGGTTCGCGCCCTCGAGCACCTTGTCCCAGAGCAGTGTCCCCGGGTGGACCATGACGCTGGCCTTCAGCGCGCTGTGGTTCGGGCCGAGCTCGAGCGTGGCGCCCACCCCCACCATCCCCACCTCGGCGTCCGCGCCGAGCACGACGTAGGGCGTGTGCAGCTCGGTGTCACCGTGCCCCAGCCAGGTGAACGGGACCACCAGCGCCGTGGCCTCGTGCAGGCGCGGCAGGTAGCCCGCCGCCAGGTTCACCGCGATCTCGGCCAGAGCCTCGGCCTCGGCCTCGATGCGGATCTCGCCGTCGCGCGTGCCGTCGGGAGCGGTGAGGTCGTCGAAGCTGACACCGACCGAGGCGTCGCCCGACATCTTTATCGCGTTGCTGATCTCCTGCCCGACCAGGCCGGCGGCGACCTCTCCCTTGGCCTCGGCGCCGGTCTGCACCTCGACGGACATCACGTACGGGAGCAGGTCCACGCCGTGGAGAGCAGAGGCGACGCCGTCGACGACTTGCGCCAGCCCCGTCGGCTGCACCTTCGCGCCGGACATCAGGCGGGCCCAGGGGAGCTTGAGACCGAACGAGCCCTCCACCTTCACCTCGGCTCCCACCTCGGCTTTGCCCTCCGCCATCGGCATCGCCAGTCCGATGGCCTCGGCCGCCCCGGCGGACAGGGAGCCCTCCACCTCGACGTCCCAGTACCCGCCACCGAGGTTGACGACGGTGACGCCGCCGCCGAGCTCGAAGGTCACCTGCATCGCGGCCCCGAGCGAGAGGGCGCCCTTGATGCCGGCCCCGGGCGGCACGATCAGGTCGAACCAGGTCACCAGCTCCTGGTCGATGCCCTCGTTGTCCAGCAGGTCGCGCAGCTCGTCGAACCCGAGGTCGCTCCCGAGGGCCGGCGCCAGCAGGTCGGAGTCGAGCAGGTCGCCCTGGGGGCCGGAGGACCAGGGTGCCAGCGCATCGTCCAACGTCGGTGCCTTGCCGAGCCCCAACCGCTCGGCCATCGCGGCGTTGCCCCAGGGCTGCTCGGTGACCACGGACGCGACGGACGGCCCCGTCTCCTGGTTCTCGTACTGCTGGCCCGCGACCTTCCTGTGCAACCCCATGGCGACCTCCGCTCGGGTCCCCTGCATGCGATGCCAACGGCGCGCGCAACGGTGATACGCCGAGAATCGTGGCTCGACCGACGGACGTCCGTCGGACCGACGGTCGTCGGGCCAGGCGGTTAGTCGTCGTCGTGCACGAGGCGACCCGTCGAACCGCCGATCACCTGAACCCCGCGCTGGTCGGGCTGCTCGGCACGCTGGGCTTCGGGCGGGTGTTCGTCTCGGCCGAGGGCGACCGCCTGGTGGACGCGGAGGGCCGGTCGTACCTCGATCTGCTCGCGGGCTTCGGCGCCGTCCCGCTCGGGCACAACCCGCCGCGGCTGGTCGAGGGCCTGCGGACGGCGGCGACCGAGGGCCTGCCCCACCTCGTGCACACGGGGCCTCCGGTCCGCGCCGCCTCGCTCGCCGAGGCGCTGGCGTCGCGCGTGCCCCAGCTGCCCGTCGCGATGCTGTCCCTGTCCGGCAGCGAGGCGGTGGAGTCGGCGCTCAAGCTCGCGCGGGCGGCGACCGGGCGACCCGGGCTGCTCGCGTGCGAGCTCGGGTTCCACGGCCTCGGGTGGGGCGCGCTCTCGGTCCTCGGCGTGCGTCGCTTCCGCGAGCCCCTCGAGCCCCTGCTGCCCGGGGCGCGCTTCGTGCCGTTCGGCGACGCCGACGCCGTGGAGCGGGCGCTGCGCGATCGCGACGTGGCCGCCTTCGTCGTCGAGCCGATCCAGGCCGAGGGCGGCGTCCGGATCCCGCCACCGGGCTACCTCGCGCGGGTCGCCGAGCTCTGCCGTCGCGCGGGGACCCTGCTCGTCGTGGACGAGGTGCAGACGGGGCTCGGCCGCTGCGGGGCGTTCTCGGTCGCGCTGGCCGACGGCGTCGTCCCTGACGTGCTCGTGCTGGGCAAGGCGCTCGGGGGCGGCCTGCTGCCCGTGTCGGCGGCGCTCACGACGCGGGCGCTGCACGAGCGCGCCTTCTCCGGCGAGCGCTTCGACCTGCACGGCAGCACCTACGGGACGTACGCGCTGGGCGCGTCGGTGGCGCTGGAGGTACTGGCGGCCGTGGACGAGCTCGGGCTCGCCCAGCGGTCCACCGCGCTCGGGGAGCGGCTGGTCCTCGCCCTTCGCGAACGGCTCGCGGGCCACCCCTTCGTGCGCGAGGTGCGTGGGCGCGGGCTGCTCGTCGGCATCGAGCTCGGGGCGACCGGCGCGCGGCTGGTGGACCGGCTGGCCCCTGGGCTCGTGGACACCGTCGCCGAGCGGGCCTTCGGCCAGTGGGTGGCGGCCGAGCTGCTGGAGGCCGGGATCCTGGTGCAGCCGGCGTCGCAGCGGTGGAACGTCGTGCGCCTCGAGCCTCCGCTCACGGTGGACGAGGGCGCGCTGCTCGCGGCGGTGGATACGATCGGGGAGGTGCTCGACCGTTACCGGGACCTGCGGACGCTGCTGGCGGCGCTCACGGCGCGCCTCGGGGCCCAGTGGTGGAACGGCGGGGAGTTCCGGTGATCGCATGGCTCCTGCTGGCCTGCGGCGCCGCCCCGACCGAGCCCGTGCCCTGGATGGAGGCGGACGGACCGGGCACGCCGCTGACCGTCACCCCCGCGGGCCGTCGCGCTGCGGTCGGGGAGCGCGGGCTGCTGCGGCTGGAGCCAGGCCTCGAGCTCACGGCGGTCGTCTCGCGGCGCCGCGAGGGAGCCGACAGCGTGTCCTGGTTCGCGGACGTGGAGGGGGACCCGCTGGGGCGCGTGGGCCTCACGTTCGGCGCGCAGGGGATGGCGGGCACCCTGAACGCCCGAGGGAGGCGGTTCGAGCTGGTGAACCGGGACGGCCGGGTGCTGCTCGAGGAGCGCGCGATCGAGCCCGCGCGGTGTGACACCCCGTGATCGCGCTACTCGCGAGCTGCCTGGTGGAGCGCGACCCCGATCCGGCGCGGATCCTCGTGGTGTGGTCGCCGGAGGCCGAGACCGCCGCCCGCCGCGCGGGGCACCTCGTGGATCTGCGCTCGCAGTACCTCGTGGACCTCGCGGACACCGTGATGGCGGACAGCGGCGTGACGGCGTCCGTCGAGCTGGCGGGGGCGGAGGTGCTCGTCGAGCCCGAGCCCCAGCTCGTACCGCGGGAGCTGCTGGCGCTCGCCCGCCAGCGGTTGGCCGACCCGGAGAGCGAGCTCGCGACGCTGCGGGCGCGCCACCGCGCCGACGTCGTCGTGTGGATCGTGGACACCGACACCGCCCCCTCCGGGGTCGCGCAGCTGCTCGACGGCCGCTCGGCGAGCGATCCGTTCGACGCGGTGGCGGTGGTGCAGTGGGACGCGCCCGAGCTGGTGTTCCCGCACGAGCTGTTCCACGTCTACGGCGCCGACCACAGCTGGCTGCAGCAGGTGGCCGAGGACGAGCTCGTGGAGGGCTACGCGCACGGCTGGACCGCGCCGGGCGTGCTGGCGCACACCATCATGGCGGACGCCTCGGAGTGCACCTGGGCGGGTGCCCCGCTGTCGGCCTGCGACGTGGTGCCGCGGCTGTCGAACCCCGCCGTCCTCGCCTGGGGAGAGCCGCTGGGGGACGTGCGGACGGCGTACAACGCCTGCGTGGTGCAGCAGCGCGCCCGCTACGTGTCCCGCCTGTACGAGCTCGCGACCGGGGAGGACCGCTGGGACGCGTCGCTCGCGCCCTCCTGCCCGGTCGTGCTCGGGCCCGGACGCGATCTGGCGGGCACGATCTGCCTCGCCGAGCGTGCGGACTGGACCGGCTGCACCGACCTGCGCGGGACCGTCCGCGTCGAGGACCCCGAGCGGGTGCGCGGCGTGGAGCGGGTGACCGGCGACCTGCTCCTCAGCGGGCCGGGCGTGAGCTCGCTGTCGGCGCTGTCGGCGCTGCGCTCGGTGGGCGGCACGCTGACGCTCCGCGACACCGCGCTCGTGGACCTCGCGGGCCTCGAGCAGCTCGAGCGGGTCGGCGGGCTCGTGATCGAGTCCAACCCTGCGCTCGTCGGGCTGTCCGCGCTGCGCGTGGCGGAGGTCCCGGGCTCGCTGCTGCTCGTCGGCAACGCCGGACTGCGGCACCTCGACGGCCCCGTCGGCATCGAGCGCGCCGGCGTGCTGTGGGTCACCCGGCACCCCGAGCTCGAGGACCTGGCGGCGTTGCGCGGGCTGCGTGGCGTCTCCGGTGGGCTCGCGATCTGGGGCAACCCGCGGCTCGTCGACTGCGCGCTCCCCGAGCTCGACGACGAGGTCCGGCAGGCGGTGGTGCTGTTCGACAACGGCGAGGGCTGCGTCCCGTGACGGGAGGGTGGGTGTACGCTCGGGTCCACCACCGAGAGTCGATCGTGATCGCGCTGCTCCTGGCCGGCTGCCACCACGACCCTACGACGTCCCCGACCGACGACGGGGAGACGTCGCCCACCGACGTGAGCAGCACCCCCGTGCACAGCGCCCCGGTCGGGCACACGGGCGTCGCGCACTCCGCGGACCCCGCTCACCTGCGGGTCGCGGTGCTCAGCTACTACCCCTGCCAGGCGGCTCACACCGCCACGCCCATGGGGCTGACGGCCCTGCCGGACGGACGCAACATCGCCGTCACGTACGGAGGGCCCGTCCACGGGTGCGGCGGCTGCCAGTCGCTCGTGACGGGGCACATCGACGGCGACGAGATCCAGCTGTGGCTGGACGACGACGTCTGCGACGAGTGGCGGTGCTGCGAGCTCGAGGGCAGCATCCGCGACGTGCCGGCGGGGACGTGGACGGTGACGGCCTACGCGGGCTCGGGCGCCTCCGCGGTGGTCGAGCTCCCGGGCAACTGAGGGGGATTCAGGTTACTCCGGCCGATTCTCGGCCTTCGCGGCCCGCATGCGCGGGCCTTGACGAAGAATCTCCTCACGGTCACCCCACGCGAGAGCGGGGCGCAAGCGCCTTTTCCGCCCTCACGTGCCGCGACCGTGAGTCGATTCCTCAGTGACTGAACACCAGCGGGTAGGAGACGATGACCAGGCCGCCGCCGCGGGGCTCGGGGAACTGCATGCGCTGGAAGCGTCCCTCGAGGCAGGTGGACACCGCTCCGTCGCCCACGGTGTCGACCTTCGGTGAGGTGGACGAGACCGAGCCGTCGCCGGCGATGGTGAACTTCATCACCACCTTGCCGCCGAGCTCGGGGTTGCGCTGCAGCTCGCGCTGGTAGCAGTAGCGGATCTGGCTCATGTGGCGCTTCACGACCTCGTCGATCTCCGCGGCGTTGAGCGTGCCGAGGACGATGGGCTCGCGGGCCTCGGCGATGGGGGTCCCCTCGCGCTTGGGTCCCCAGTCGGGGCCGGCTCCGTGCACGCCGTCACCGAGACCGTCGATGGAGCCCAGGCCCTCGGCGTTCCCACCGCCGCCCAGATCGCTGCCGCGCGCGCCGAGCCCGTCGAAGCCCTGGCCGTTGGTCCCGATCAGCCCGTGCACGCCGCTGACCAGCCCCGCCGACAGCGACGCCGAGCCGAGCACCTCGTCCAGCTCCCCGCCCATGGCCCCGAGGACACCGGCGCGCTCGGCCACCTGGCGGTCCAGCTCCCGCTTGCGCGTCGGACGGTCCGCCCGCTCCTCCTTGCGGTCCGCCTTCTTCGGCCCGCTCTTGCCCTCCTTGCCCTTGGCCTTGGGCGCGCCCTCGTCCGGCGTCACCGGCGGCGGGGGAGGCGGCACCTTCATGAGCATCACCACGTACTCCTCGTCGAGCTCCGTGACGCCGGCGGTGCGCTCGGGCGGGCCGAGGACCGTCGTGAGGAGCGCCGCCGCCGCGGCGAGCAGCACGCCGCCCCCGAGCATGCCGAGCACGGGCAGGTCGTCGGACGCCATCCGGGGGAGGGCGACGCGGGCGGCGACGGGGGCGAGGCCGCCGACGATCACGCTCTGCCCGACGCGCACGGCGAAGCGCAGCCCCGGGTGGACGCGCACGCGCATCGCCCCGGACGATCGGGTCGCGACGCCCGAGGCGAGGAGCTCGTCGGCGGAGGCAGTACGCCCGTCCAGGCGGAACAGCGCCTCCCACCCCTGCGGGACGACCAGGATCTGCTCGCCGTCCTCGATCTCCACCAGCCGGAAGGTGCGCTCGTCGGGCAGCAGGTCGGCGGGTACGACGAAGTCGGTGTCGAAAGTCCGCTCCATGTCGCTCCACAGCGGCAGCGCGCGGAGGCCCAGGGCGACGGGCCGGGGCACGAAGCCCATGTCGACGCCGAGGAAGGTCCAGCGGTCGCCGCTCTCGCTGCCGAGCCGGACGCCCTCGTCGCGAGCGAAGCAGCGGCTGGCGAGCACCGCGTTGCCCCAGACGTGGCTCAGCTCGAGGGTGAGCCGGGTCCCCTCGGGGACGGGGGCGTCGAGCAACAGGCCGACGGCGTCGGCGAGATCGTGTTCTTCGTGCACGGGACCTCCTGGTACAGCGGGCCGACCGCGCGTCGGCGGCGTCGGTTCCGCTCGGCCCGTCAAGCGTCCGCCAAGGAGGCGTGCAGGGAATGTCAACGACCGGCGGATCGCATCTTGCGTCCGTCCCGGACGAGGAGACCGCCATGCACCTCGCCCTCCTGGTCGCCCTGCTGCCCAGCGCCCACGCCCTCGAGGAATCCGACGACGACGCTCCCTGCACGGTCGCGGGTGCGACCCTCACCCGGGACAAGCAGGTGTGGTCCTTCGACGAGAAGCGCTTCGACCTGTCGAATCGAGAAGAGCGCGAGGCCTTCGCACACACGATCCAGCCCTGCACGAACGTGGAGACCTGGAAGGGCTTCGTGGACTGGCGCTCGTCCCGCACGCTGACCCGGACCATCGGCTGGACGGCCGCCTCGACGGTCTGGACGCTGTACGGGCCGATGGTGCTGGGCACGATCACCGTCGTCGAGGCCGGCGCGGTGGTCCCGGAGAAGAAGCGTTGGTTCCAGCAGGCGCTACAGCGGGACCTGGAGGGAGGGGAGATCGCGGTGCCGACGCCGGAGGTCATGGTGGAGTGGGACCTGGCGTCGCTGGAGGTCCAGCGCACCCGGCACCAGTGGGAGGTGCCCGTCGCGGTCGGCGGATCGCTGCTCGCCGTGGTCGGAACCGGGGTGGTGTTGTTCTACGCGTTCCCACCGGACCTCGGAGGCCTTGGCGGGTGAGGGTGCCCGCAGACGTGCGCCATTTCGCCCGGTGGAGGGCTGCGCACCAGGTATGCTGGGACCATGCTCCTGATGCTCTCCGCCGCCTGGGCCGCGTCCGACGACCCCGGACCCCACGCGGTCGCCACACGGTCCTTCGACGTCGTCACGCCCTCTCGCGGGCGCCTGCTGGGCGTGCTCACCGCGCCCTCCTCGGGCGGTGGGTACCCGCTGGTGGCGCTGCTCCACGGCTGGACCGGCGATCCGTCGGGCCACGAGGAGCTCGCCGAGCACATCGCGAGCTGGGGATACGCGGTGATGCTCCCGGGCACCAACACGGGGCTCCTGCCCGACGTGGACGACTACGCGGGCGACACCGCCGCGATGATGGTGGGCGTCGCCGACCTCTCCGACACGCCGGGCAGCGCGATCGAGGGGCTCGTCGACACCGCCGCCCCGTGGTCCGCCGTCGGCCACTCGATGGGCGGCGGGACGCTCGGGCCGCTCACCGACCTCGAGCCGCGCATCCGGGTGATCGTGGGGATGGAGGCGGCAGCCAGCACGCCGCAGCACGAGGCCATGTTCCGGGCCTACGACGGCGCCAGCCTCATGATCGCCGGCAGCGACGACGTCGTCGTGCCCGCGCGGGTGGTCCACGACTGGTTCGAGATCGGCGACGCGACCCGTCGCAACCTGTACGTCGAGATCGCCGGCTCGGGGCACCTCGCGCCCAACGACCTCGACATCCCCGACCTGCCGACCCCACTGCCGCGCACCGAGCAGCTCCGGCTGCACGAGCGGCTCGTCGTGGCCTTCCTCCAGGCCGAGGTGAGGGGCGAGGAGGACCGGTACGCCGAGCTCCTCGACCCCACGGAGCCGCTGACGGTCGAAGCGGACTGCGCCGAGCCCGTGCTGGTCGGCGGTGCGGGCGTAGCCGCGGTCCTCGGTCGCGCCGGGGACACCGCTCGCGTGGGGCTCTCCGCCGCCCCTGGCGCCGTTCCCACCCCGTGGGGCGTGGTGGCGCTCGATCCCGCCGGCGCCTCCGTCACCCCGCTCCCGCTCGGGCTGGACGGGGTGGGTGTCGGGCCCGTGGGCACGGGGTTCGCCCAGGCCCTGGTGGGCGGAACGCTCACCCGGAGCATCGAGATCCCGTGATCCTGGTGTGGCTCGCGGCCTGCGCCCTCGATCGTCACGACGCCCGGGTCGCCGAGCTCGAGGCCGAGGTGGCGGAGCTGCGCGCGGAGGTCGAGCTCATGGTCGCGAGCTCGCCGTCGAACCGGCCGCCGCTGGTCCGGCGGGGCTGCCTCACGCACGGCGCGGTCGCCGAGGCGCACGTCTTCCAGAGCTTCGAGCCGCTCACGGGCGACGACGGCGCGCTCCTCGGACTCCAGCCGAAGCGCGTCCCCAAGAACTCCCTCTGGGAGGTCGCCGGCCTGCGCAAGGACGACCTGCTCGTCGCGATCGCGGGCCTCGAGGTGTCCGACCAGAAGGGCACCGCTGCGGCCGTCCGGGCCATCGAGGAGCTCGGCACCGACCCCGTCCGGATGGAGGTGCTCCGCGACGGCGAGCGCGTCCCGCTCGCGGTGGACCCCTGGTGTCGCTGAGCGGGCTGCGACGCGATCTCGGGTTCGCGCGCACGGTCGCGACCGGCCGCCCGTTCAACGTGCTGCTTCAGGTCACGAACCGCTGCAACATGACGTGCTCGTTCTGCGACTTCTGGCCGAACGGCGCGCGCCCCGAGGACGAGCTGACGGTCGAGGACTTCGCGCGGCTGTCCGACGGGCTGGCGGAGCGCGGGCGTGTGCTGTTCAGCATCGAGGGCGGCGAGCCGACCGGGCGGCCCGATCTGCCCGACATCGTGCGCGTCCTGGCCCGCCACCACCTGACGGCGCTGTTCACGAACGGCTGGCGGATGACGCCGGAGCTCGCCCGCTCGCTGTGGGGGGCCGGGCTCACGCACGCGAGCGTGTCCATCGACTACGCGACCGCCGCGCGGCACGACGAGGCCCGCGGGGTCCAGGGGGCGAGCGAGCGCGCCTGGCGGGCGCTCGAGCTGCTGCGCGACAGCTCGCCAGCGGGCGACCGGCGGGTGCACGTCATGACCGTGGTGATGCACGACAACGTCGAGGGGCTGCCCGCGCTGCTCGAGCGGACGGCGGCGCTCGGCGTGGGCCACCAGCTCACGCTGCTGTCGGTGGACGGGGACCGCCGCGGAGGGGAGGGGACCAAGCGGCCGCCACCCGAGGGCACCGGCGCGCTGCTCCTCGACCTGTGGCGCCGTCACGGCCACCTGCGCTTCCTGCGCGAGTACTTCGAGCGGATGGACGACTTCCTCGGCGGACGGGCGATGCCGAGGTGCAACGCCGGGAGCGCCGGGTTCAACGTGGACCACCTGGGCGAGCTCTCGCCCTGCATCGAGCGCATCGGCGAGCCGGTGGGCAACCTGCGCCGCGACCCGCTCCCCGTGCTCCTCGAGCGCCTCGCCGCGCGTCGGGACGAGCTCGCCTCCTGCCAGCGCTGCTGGACGGCCTGCCGCGGCTTCCAGCAGGCGCTGTCCTCGCCGACGCTGCGCACCTGGCAGGACCTCGCGCTCAGGACGCGAGCGTGAGAGAGTGCGGCGGTGCGCTGGGTTCCGCTCGATCGGGTGACGGAGCTGGTGCCGGGCGTCTCGGCGCGCGGCGTCAAGGCGGTCACGCTGTCCGACGGCGTGCTGCTGGACCACTTCCCGGCGCTGCCGCTGCTCCCGGGCGCGCTGGTGCTCGAGGCGGCGGCGCAGCTCGCGGGCCTGCTGATCGAGGTCACCCGCCACGTCCCTGGCGAGCAGCCCCGGCGCGCGCTGCTCGTCGGCGCCGATCGCGTCCGCTTCCGCAAGGCCGCCGAGCCCGGTGACGTCGTCGCGCTGCACGCGGTCCCCGACCGGGACGCGGACGGTGCCGTGCGGGCGCGGGTCGAGGCCACGATCGGCGAGGCGCGCGCGTTCGAGGCGACGCTGACCTTCCTGCTGCGCACCGTCGACGAGCCGGAGCTCCACGAGCGCCGCCGCGCGCTCTACCGCACCTGGACCCGCGGGCTGTCGGGCTTCACCCTCCCCTGACCAATGGGGGAGAGGGTCGGGACTTCCTACCTGTCGTCAACCTCCGTCACGCTTCCGGATGTTGATCGACGAGCGGGACGTCGCGATCCAACGGACATCTCGAGAACTGCCACACGACCACGACCACGACCACGCCGGGGTCGGACCGGCGACGTGGCCCGCCGGCAGGCTATCGGCGATGGCGCCAGATCAGGCCACCGAGGATCGCCGAAGTCCGGCCCATCCGCTCGATGGCCTGCTGGCCGAGCTCGATGTCACCGACTGGGACATCCAGGAGGGACTGGATCGCTCCGGCGACCTCTCCCGCCTCCCCCTGGGCGATCTCGAACTTGAGGACCTCCTGGGCCCGGCTGGGGGCCGCGTGAGCCGGGGCTCCGGACCAGTCGTGGTCGTGGTCGTGGTCGTGGTCGTGGGCACCTGGCGGGCGGTCCCGGCCTCACGGCCCACGCCGGTCCAACCGCTTCCCCGCGCCGGGTGTACGGCGGCCGCTCCCGTCGGCCAGGTCGGCCACTCGCGGGTGGGAGTGCTGGCAGGGGCAGCCCGACCCGGCCTTGGTCGACTGGCCGCCCGCGTACTGGCTGATGCGGGGAAGCGGCTGAACCTCGGTGCCGGGGCGCTCGACCCGTCGCGGGACCCCCGGTCCCGAAGCATCGCCGTCAGACGCTTCAACAGCCCGTCTGCGAGCTGCCGACACGCTCGGCCGTGGTTCTGGTTCCGCGCGCGCAGCACTGTCCTGTCCCCCGAAGAATCGGACATCCGAGGGCGGAACGCAGGCATTAGACCGGGATGGTCTGAGCTCCCGAGAGTCCGTCCTCTCGCATTGCAGTCGCTGCCGCCTCATTCACGAACAGATTGCCGCGAGCCTCCGGAATCGTAAACGCAAACGGAGCGCTGGGAATCAGCGCCATGTTGAAGGCGAAGGTGCGAACGAGCTTGATCCGTTCAGGGTTCGACCGAAACACTTCGAACTTCGAGCGAGTCCGGTCAAGGGCATCAAGAGGCGTGTCCGAGAGCAGAACGCAACACGCCCTGCCGTCCACGCTCGCGGGATGCGCCCGAAGGTGCCGGTTGCCCCACCGTAACAGATGCGCGGCCATGCGCTCGGACGCCACACCCAGAGTACCAGCGAGGGGATAGAAATCCAGCGGCTGGTGCGGTGCGGTCGAGGACAGGGCCACCGATGGCGCACCATTTCCGAGGTCGGTTTCCCAATCGCCGTGATAGCGCCCCAGGTCGAGCAGCGGTCGATCCTTATCGTAGGTAGGGCGAACGTCGTAGATCGTCATGACCGTCCCCTACTGCGCATTAGTTGATCTTGAGGGTTCCGTCCAACAGCTCCTGCTTCAGATCGGACAGAATTTTCATAGCTTCATCCTTACTAGTAGCCTGATCGAGATGCTGGTGGGCCGCCGAGGCTGATGGAGCTCGTGCCCCGGCGGGTCGAGGTGCCGCGATCGGTGCTCGTCATTCGGTGCGGTCCGTTCGCGGTGGACGTGCCGAACGATGTTGACGAGTCGGTGCTGACGAAGGTGCTGGCGGTGCTGTCCGCGTGCTGACGCTACCTGCCACGGTCGTCGATGCGTACATGGGTTCGACCGAGCGTTTTGCCAGGTGCAAGCGCTGCTATCGGGCACGGGCACGGGCACGGGCACGGGCACGGGCACGGGCTATGCCCCACAGGGCTCCTTGCGCTGGGCCCATCGCGCCTGCTCGACCACGCCCGGGTCGCCGAGTGCAGCGAACACCGCCTCCGCG
>JACKER010000028.1 GCA_020632925.1 Alphaproteobacteria bacterium
GCCGTAGTGCTCGAGCAGGTCCGGCTCAATCTCCTCCACCAGGAGGAACGGCGCCATCCAAACAAACTGGGTGTCAGCGCGTCCTGTTTGCGTCCTCCTCGTTCCAGATGGAGCAGGTGATCTCCTTCCCGAACTGCTCCTCCACCAACTTCCTGGCCTCGTCCAAGTTCCGAGCGCGGACGGTCACTCGCTGACCTGGCTTCTCCGAGTCCTTCGTCCACACGATCGCCTGGTAGTCCCGAGTCATTTCAGTCATTGGGCTGGCTCCGCTACTTGGGCGGGGGCAAACAGGCCCCGCTGTTGCAGAATGCACCGATGGTCGTGCCCGGGCTCTCCGCCGCGCCGGCGATGGCTTCGGGGCTCATCGTGGATACGTCGTGGACCGTCACACCAGGAATGTCGCCAGACTGACCTCGTGAACGGAGCGTGACCGTCGGGCTCGAGCGCCACCAGCGTCGCTCCCTCCTGTGACAGGCGCAGCATGGGCAGCACCTGGTCGATCTGCTCCGGAACACCACCCTGGACCTGCTGCCGCCATCCCCCGAACCGGTAGATCTCGGTCTGGTCGAGCCCGTCCTTGCGGACCTCCTTCACCAATTGGTCGTCCACGTCGCAATGGTAGGTCTCCCAGTGGTTCGCCGACCGCTGGACGCGACACAGCCTCCCCGCCCCGAGTCTCATCAAAGGTGTCCACAGACCCATGGGGTCGGCGGGTCCTCACGCCACATCCGCCGCAGGCAGGTCTTGGTCCGCTCGTCCGGCACGACACCCCGCTCGCCGTCGACCATCACCAGGCCATTCCAGTCGAACACCCGACCCTCGGGTCCGACCCTGATCTCGGACGCCTCCACCTTGGACTCCAGCGACAGCATCAGGTGCGCGGCCACGAAGTACTCCTCGGTGTCCAGCAGGCAGAACAGCTCCTGGCGGTTCAGGTCGGACCGCAGGTATCGGTTGGGGACGGGCCGGTACCGGTTCGCATCCTCGTCGTAGGTCCACTCGGCGACGACCGGACTCCGGACGAGATCACCACACGGCGACTCCGACGCGCAAGACACGGCGAGCGCCAGGATCATGGCGTCGTCCCCACGACTTCCTGCCAACAACGCCACGGAGCCGGCGGCTCCTCTCGCCAGGCGCGACGCAGACAGGGCTTGCTGCGCTCGTCCGGAACGAAGCCGCTCCGACCATCGAGGACGGCGAGACCATACCAGTCGAACACCACCCCCTGCGGTGAATCGAAGCGCTCCTGGATCCCCCCCGTCTCGCCGAGGGACTCGGTCAGCATCACGTGCGCCCCCACCCAGTACTCGTCCGTGTCGAGCAGACAGAGGAGCTCCTCCCGCGTCAGATCGCTCCGGTAGTACTTCGTGGTATCGGGGCCATAGACATCGGTGTACGAGAAGTACGACCAGTCGACGATGTCCGTGCTGCGCAACAGGCCGTCGCAGGTCGTGGGACGGTGGCAGGAGGTCAGTAGGAGGAACGGGATCACGGACCGAGTGTAGCCGACTGTTTCAATCAGGACACCCGTTCGCGAATGCCGAGAGGTAGGAGCTCAGGAGCGTCTGCACATCCGTGAACGACCGAGGGTCGTTGCGCGCCAGCTCGGACTCGGCGGTGGCCAACACGATCTGGATCTCCTCCGTCGCCGCAACGTCCAACGCGCATCGCTCGAGGGCTTCGCGGAGGGTGTCGATCGCAGCGCGGACCTGGTCGGCCCCCACGACGAGCGCCCACGTGTCCTGCAGATCGTCGGCCTCGGCGTCCAGCTCCGCGGCATCGTCGGGAAGCCCCTCGCTTCGTGCGAGGTCGGCGGCCGCCCGCAGCGCTTGCACAGCCAGCTGGGCCTGCGTCGCCGCCCTCCGCCCGAGCCCCTGATCATAGACCTCGTGCTGGCCATCGCTCAGGTAGGAGGGGTGCTGGAAGTGGGCCAGAGCCCGCGCCATCGCTCCGTACAGCGCAGCCAGGTCCCGCCACCCATCGAGGCGGACGTCGACGTCTTCGTCGGCGTCCTCGGCCACGGCCCGCAACGCCTCGGCCGCCCGCATCAGCGCGTCGGACTTGCTCCTCAACGTGGCCGAGAGCTTCGCATCCTCGGCGGCGCGGTCCAACCCATCGACATCCAGGCCGGTGACCGAGATGGCATCGAAGTCGGCGCGGAGGTGTCGGGCCGAAGCGAGCGCGCTCCGGGCGGCTACCGGCGGCTCGACCGGCGCCTCCGAGGGCAGCACCGTCAGCAGCGTCGCGGCGGCAGCGAGGACCAGCGCGAGCCCGATCGCCCACCGCTCGAGCGGGCGTCGGGGTGCCGCTCGAACCGCCGCGGCCCACTGGGCGTCGAGGTCGCCGCCGCTCACGAAGCCGTCGACGTGATCCGCAAGGACCGTCTCGGCCTGGCGCACCCGGTCGGCCAGCGCTGCACACGTCGCGCACCCACGAAGGTGCGGGTCGAGGTCAGCGAACGCCGCGGCGTCGACCGTCATGAGCAGCTCGCGCACGTCGTCGCAGGTCATGCTTCCCTCAAGAGCGGCAGGATGTCGGCGCCGTCCAGCAACACTGCGCGGATGGCGCGTCGGGCCTGGAACAGCTGTCCGCGAACCGCGCCATCGGTGAGCCCGAGCTCCGCGGCGACCTCGGACGCAGGGCGGTGCTGGACGTCGACCAGGTCGAGGATCTCGCGCTGCCTCGGGGACAGCTCGGCGAACGCTGCGCGCACCCGGTGGGCGGCCGAGGCAAGGTCCAGGTCTCTGTCGGGGTCGGAGGAGGGCACAGGCTCGTGCGGAACCGGCCGGGGGCGTGGATGCTGGCTCCTGCAGGCATTGACCACGAGCGTCCTGAGCCACGGGCCGAAGGGACGATCGGGGTCGTAGCGCCCCACGAAACGGACCAGACGGACAAGTGCGTCCTGGACGGCATCCTCGGCGGTCTGTGGATCGCCGCAGGTGACCAGCGCCCAGCGCCGCATCTGCGGGTACCAGACCTGCACCACCCGGCGCAGAGCCGTCCGGTCGCCGCGAGCGGCCCTGCGGAGGTCGTCGTCGTCCATGTCCCCAGTTACCGCCGCTCGATGGGCTTCGTTTGGATCCTGGGACCGGGTGCGTGACGTTTCGTGACGCGAAGGACGTGGACGACGGACGCCGCCAACGTAAGTGAGCGCTCACTTACGAAGGTGAACCGATGGCCCGTCCGCGCCAGGTGTCGGACGACGAGATCCTCGAGGTCGCGAGGGAGTGCTTCCTGACGCACGGTCCCGGCGTCTCCACGACCGTGATCGCCGAGCAGCTCGGCGTGTCGCAGGCGGCGCTCTTCAAGCGCTTCCACACCAAGCAGGACCTGCTGATCGCCGCGCTCTCGCCGCCGGCCGAGCCCGCCTGGCTGCCGCTCGTGCACCCCGGACCCGACGACCGTCCGCTGCGCGACCAGCTCCTCGAGATCGCGAGCGCGATGCACCGGTTCTTCCTCGGTATGACGCCCTGCATCGCCACCCTCCAGGCCTCGGGGCTCGACATGCGCGCCCTGATGTCGCGGTACGATGTGCCGCCGCCGATCCGAGCCCAGCGCGCGCTGACGGCCTGGTTCGCGCGGGCGGTGGACCGGGGGATCGCGCACACGGCCGACCCCGCGGCGGTGGCGTCGATGCTCATCGGCGCGCTGCATGGGCGACACTTCATGGCCCAGGTGGGAGGCGCGACCGGCGACGACGAGGCCTACGTCGACGCGGTGGTGACGACGCTGTGCGACGGGCTCGAGGTGACGCCGTGATCCTCGCTCTGCTCGCGCTCACCGCACCCGCCGCCGTCCCCGAGCCCCTCGGCCCCGAGGACATCGCGTTCGACGACCTGTCCGAGGGCGCACCGCTCGCCGGTCCCTGGTGGACCACGTTCGGCGACCCCGCGCTGGACGCGCTGATCGACGAGGCGCTCTCCTCGAACCACGACCTCGCCAGCGCCCGCGAGCGGGTCCGGCAGGCCGAGGCCCTGTCGCTGCAGGCCGCGGCGCGCCTGTCGCCCACCGCCAGCTTCGACGTGACCGCGAGCGGGCAGCCCGCGAAGACCGCCTTCCGGTGCGCCGTGGGGCCGATCGACCCGGCCCAGCTCACGAACGCCGACACCGCGTCGGGGCTGTGCTGGACGGGCTCCGCGCAGCTCGTCGCCGCCTGGCCCGTGGACTGGACCGGGCGCCAGTGGTTCCAATCCGAGGCCGCCCGCCACGACCTGCGCGCGAGCCGCGCCGACGCCGACCAGGCCGCGCTCCTGCTCTCGACGACGGTGGCCGAGGCCTGGCTCGACGTGGTCGCCGCCGACCAGCGGTTGCTGCGGCTGGGGGAGCAGCTCGAGGCCCAGAGTGCGTTGCTCGAGGTCCTCGAGCTCCGCTACGGCCAGGGCGGGACCGGCGGGGTCGAGGTGCTCCAGCAGCGCCAGGCGGTCTCCGCCACCCGCGCCACCCTGCCCGTCGCGCGCTCGCTGCGGCGGACGCGGGCCCAGGCGCTGGCGGTGCTGCTCGGGCGCGACCCGGCCCAGGTCCCCGAGATCGCCGCCGAGCTGCCGGAGCCGAGCCCCACGCCCGACGCCGGCTCGGCCGAGGAGCTCGTCGAGCGCAGGCCCGACCTCCGCGCCGCCCGGGAGCGCCTGGAGGCCGCCGACGCGCGCCACACCAGCGCCACGTTGGCGCTCCTCCCCTCGCTGCGGCTCAACGCCGCCGCCGGCTGGCAGTACGCCGTGGGCACGGAGCTGACGACCATCGACGTGTGGTCGATCGGGGGCGCGGTCTCGGTGCCGCTGTTCAACGGCGGGCTGCTGCACGGCCAGGTCAAGCAGGCCTCGGGTGCGGAGGCCGCCGCGGTCCACGCGTTCGACCAGGCCCTGCTCGGCGCCTCGCGCGACGTGCGTGCCGCGCTCGTGCTCGAGGAGGAGCGCGACCAGCAGCTCGCCGCCACCCGCGACCAGGTCGAGGCCGCGCGGCTCGCCTGGGACAGCTCGCGCGACCGCTTCCTCGAGGGCCTCGAGCCCTACCTCACCGTCCTCGTCGCCCAGAACGCGGTGCAGGCCGCCGAGCTCCAGCTCGTGCAGGCGCACCGCGACCGCCTGGGCGCCCGTGTCCAGCTGCATTCGGCCCTCGGCGGCCCGCTCGTCGGAGTCTCCCCATGAAGTGGTTCCTCACCCGTGTCGTGCTGCCCGGCGGCATCGTGCTCGTCGCGGTCGCCTGCGCCGGCGCGATGATCCTGATGCGCCCGTCCGCCGAGCGCCACGCCCCACCGCCCAAGGTGGCCCGCGTCGAGGTCCAGCGGGTCGACGCCCGCGCCCGCATCGCCCACCTCGAGGCCACCGGCACCGTCCAGGCCGCGCAGGAGATCGTGCTGACGCCCGAGATCTCCGGAAAGGTCGTGTGGCAGTCGGACCAGCTCGTGCCCGGCGGCCGCGTGGCCAAGGGCGACCCGCTCGTGCGCATCGACAGCCGGGACTACGCCCTGCGCGTCGAGCAGGCCGAGGCCAGCGTGAAGCAGGCGGAGCTCGAGCTCGAGCTCGAGAAGGGCCGCCAGCGGGTCGCCTCGAAGGAGTGGGAGCTGCTCGGCGACGGACGCGCCCCGGAGGAGGCGCCGCTCGCGCTGCGCAAGCCCCAGCTCGCGACGGTCGAGCAGACGGTGAGCGGCGCGCGGGCGACGGCCCAGCAGGCCCGGCTGAACCTCGAGCGCACCAGCCTCCGCGCCCCGTTCGACGCGCTCGTGGTCGAGGAGGGCGTGGATCTGGGGCAGGTCGTGTCCCCCGGGACGCGGGTGGCGCGGCTGGTGGGGTCGGAGACGATGCGGGTGCTCGTCAGCGTGCCGGTCGAGCGGCTCCCGGCGGTGGTCCTGCCCCGCGACGGGCAGCCCGGCTCCGCGGCCACGGTCGTCCAGCGGCTCGGCGAGGAGGGCTCGGTCGAGCGGACGGGGCACGTCGTGCAGCTCCTGGCCGAGCTCGACCCGCAGACCCGGACCGCGCGCCTGCTGGTGGAGGTCGAGGACCCGCTCGGTGAGGATGGCGGCATCCCGCTGTTGCCCGGGGCCTACGTCGACGTGTCCATCGAGGGCCGGGAGCTGCGCGACACCGTCGCCGTCCCCCGTGACGCGCTCTACGACGGGAGCACCGTGTGGACGGTGGAGGACGGCCACCTCGCGCGCCACGAGGTCGACATCGGCTGGCGCGACACCGACGACGTCGTGCTCCTCGGCGGCCTGAACGCCGGCGCGGCGGTCGTGACGAGCCCGCTGTCGCTGCCGGTCGACGGCATGCCGGTGGAGGTGGTGGCCGAGGTGGCGGCGGCCGACGGGAGCGAGCCATGAGCTCCGGACGGCACGGAGGTCACGATCCCGAGGTCTGGGAAAGCCCAGACGACCCGAAGGTGGTCGGACGCGAAGCGGACGTGCCGCCGAAGGTGTCGCGCGACGCAGTCGGAGCGCCGAGGGCGGGGGGAGGCGGAGGGGGGCAGAGCCCCCCTGAGCGCAGAAGCGAAGGGGCGATCGCGTGGATGGCTCGCAACCCGGTAGCGGCCAACCTCATGATGGCGGTGTTGTTGCTCGGGGGCATCCTCGGGCTGTTCACGACGAAGCAGGAGGTCTTCCCGACGTTCAACCTCGACATCGTCACGGTGACCGTGCCCTACCCCGGTGCCGGTCCCGAGGAGGTCGAGCAGGGCATCCTGCTGGCCGTCGAGGAGGAGATGACGGGGATCGAAGGCGTGAAGCGCGTGACCGGCACCGCCGCCGAGGGCTTCGGCATGGCGCGCGCGGAGCTCATCGTCGGGGCGGACGCGGACCGTGTGCTTGCGGACATCAAGACGGCGGTGGACCGCATCACCTCGTTCCCCGAGGAGGCCGAGGAGCCCTCGGTCACGCTGCTCACGCGACGCCAGATGGTCGTGTCGCTCGTGGTCAGCGGCGACCAGGACCTCCGCACGCTGCACGAGATCGCGGAGCGCGTCCGGGAGCGCCTCGTCGCCCACCCCGACGTGACGCAGGCCGACCTGCAGGGCGTGCCCCCCCTCGAGATCGCCGTCGAGATCCCCCAGGAGCAGCTCGAGTCCTACGGGCTGACGCCGGAGATGGTCGCGGCCCAGATCCGCGGCGCCTCGGTCGAGCTGCCCGCCGGCATGCTCAAGACGGGGGCCGGCGAGGTGCTCGTCCGGCTGTCGGACCGGCGTCGGACCGGGGCGGAGATCGAGGACATCGTGCTCCGCGGCACCCAGGCCGGCGGCGAGGTGCGCCTCGGCGACATCGCGAAGGTGACCGATGGCTACGAGGACATCGACCTGTACGCCTACTACGACGGCAAGCCCGCCGTCCGCGTCGTGGCCTACCGCATCGGCGACGAGTCCCCCGCGGGCGTGAGCGGCGCCGTCCACGACGTGATGAACGACATGCGCGGCGAGCTGCCCGCGAACGTGACCCTGTCGGTGTGGGACGACGACAGCGAGATGCTCGCCTCCCGCATCGACCTGCTCCTGCGCAACGCGCGCATGGGGCTGGTGCTCGTGCTCCTCGTGCTCGCGCTCTTCCTCGACCTGCGCCTCGCGTTCTGGGTCGCGTTCGGCATCCCGATCTCGGTGATGGGCGCGTTCGCGTTGATGCCCTCGCTCGACATCTCCGTGAACATGATCTCGCTGTTCGCCTTCATCGTGACGCTCGGCATCGTCGTCGACGACGCGATCGTGGTCGGGGAGAACATCTACGAGAAGGAGCAGCAGGGCGTCCCGCGCCTGCGAGCGGCCGTGGAGGGCGCCCGGGAGATGGTCGTGCCCGTCGGCTTCTCCATCCTCACCACGATGGTCGCCTTCGCGCCGCTGCTCATGGTCCCGGGCGTGATGGGCAAGATCTTCCGCATCCTGCCGATGCTCGTCATCACGGTCCTCACGATCAGCTGGGTCGAGAGCTTCCTGGTCCTGCCCTCGCACCTCGGCCACGAGGACGGCTGGATCCGGCGGCTGGCGCCCCCGCCGCTGTTGTGGATCTACGACGGCTGGGAGCGGATCCGGGTCCCCGTGGCGAACGGGCTCTCGTGGTTCGGGAACAACGTCTATCGGCCGCTGGTCGAGCGCGCGGTCGCGCTGCGCTACGCGACGATGGCGGCGGGCGTCGCCATGTTCGTGCTCACGATCGGCGTGCTGGCGTCGGGCTTCCTGCCGTTCAGCTTCTTCCCGAAGCTCGAGGGCGACGTGGTCACCGCCTCCGCCCGCCTGCCCTACGGTGTGCCGGTGGAGCGCACGATCGAGGTGAAGGAGGCGCTCGAGCGCTCCCTGCGCCAGACGATCGCGGAGAGCGGCGGCGAGGCGATCACGCGCGGCACGTACACGACCGTGGGCCAGGGTCCGACGTCGGGCGGTCCGCGCGGAGGCACCGCCGAGACCGGCGGCAACCTGGTGACGGTCGAGGTCCAGCTCGTGTCGATCGAGGAGCGGGAGGTCACGAGCCAGCAGTTCGCCAAGACCTGGTCCGACGCGACCCCGCCCCTCGCGGGCCTCGACTCGCTCTCGTTCTCGGGCAGCAACGGCCCGGGCGCGGGTGCGGCGGTCGACGTGCAGCTCGCTCACAGCGACATCGACGTGCTCGCGAAGGCGAGCGGCGAGATGCTCGAGGCGCTCCAGGGCTACGCGACGCTCACGAACCACGAGAACACCTTCGCGTCCGGCAAGCCCCAGCTCGACTTCCACCTCCTGCCGGCGGGGCGCGGGCTCGGGCTGACGGCGGGTGACGTGGCGCGGCAGCTCCGCAGCTCGTTCTACGGCACCGAGGCCCTCCGCGAGCAGCGCGGTCGCAACGAGCTCAAGGTCATGGTGCGACTGCCGCGCGGGCAGCGGGCGAGCGAGTACGACATCGAGCGCTTCCGGGTCCGCACGCCCGCTGGCGCGGTGGTGCCGCTCTCGCACGTGGCCAGCTTCGAGCGTGGTCGCGCGCCGACGGTGATCAGCCGGGAGGACGGACGGCGCGTGGTGGACGTGAAGGCCGAGCTGCAGCCCGGCATCAAGTCCGCCCAGGACGTGCTGAGCTCGCTCGAGGCCGACGTGTTCCCCACGTTCCGCGAGCGCTACCCGCAGCTCCGCATCGAGCTCGCCGGCCAGCAGCGGGAGCAGGGCGAGGCCTTCGCGAGCCTCGGAAAGAACGCGCTGCTCGCGATGGCGGTGATGTTCGCGCTCATCGCGGTCCCCTTCCGCAGCTACGTCCAGCCGATCATCGTCATGGCGGCGATCCCGCTCGGGCTCACGGGCGCGGTCCTCGGCCACCTGGCGATGGGCTACGAGATGTCCATCATCAGCATGTTCGGCGTCATCGCGCTGTCCGGCGTCGCGGTCAACGACAGCCTGGTACTGATCGACGCGACCAACCAGCTGCGGGCCGAGGGCGTGCCGCCGGAGCAGGCGGTGACCCGCGCGGGCGTCCGCCGGCTACGACCGATCCTGCTGACCTCGCTGACGACGTTCTTCGGCCTGGCCCCGATGATCCTCGAGACCAGCGTGCAGGCGCGCTTCCTCATCCCGATGGCGATCAGCCTGGGCTTCGGCGTCCTGTTCACCACGCTCGTCACGCTGCTCATGGTGCCCGCGCTCTACGTCGTGATCGAGGACCTGCGGGCCTGGGTGGCGTGGCTCATCGAGGAGGACGAGCCCGCGCCCGCCCTCGCGCCGGACGCCGAGCCCGAGCCCGTCGAGGTGCTGGTGGAGAGCGCGAAGTAGCGTCCCCGCCTACCGACGGGAGGCCCAGCGCGCCATGCCCTCGATGTTCGCCTTGAGCACGCGGGAGGCCGCGGCGTCCGCGCCGCTGGTCAGCGCCTTCCACTTCAGGAAGCCCACGTCGTCGCGCTTGGGGCAGGAGCCGAGCGCGTAGGCGACGTATCCGGGGGCCGCGAACCAGGCGCCGTGGTTGTAGTCCGACCGGAAGCCCTCCTTGGGGTTGAGGGCGTCGGTCTCGGGCCGGAGGAGGTGCCAGGCGGCGACGTGCCAGCCGTTGCGCTCACCGAGGCGGTGCAGGACGAGCTCGTGGTGCAGCGAGCCGAGCAGCGGCAGATCGATCTTCTGGTAGAAACGGACCGCGTCCGGCGCCTGGAAGCGGCTGTCGGCGACCGCCCGGCACACCTTCACGTGCTCGACGTTGCCGACGTAGTGGTCCACGTCCATGACGGCGTCCATGACCCTGGCGGGGTCCGCGCCCGCGACGGGCACGAGGCCGACGGCCTCCTCGGTGGGCCGGCCGGCGTGGGGCCAGTGCGCCACGAAATAGTCCGACGGCTTGCTCGCCGGGAGGTGGGACAGGACGCGATCGACGAACTCCAGGTGTTCCATGGGGCCTCCGAGGGCCGCACCTTACCCGAAGGCCGCAGCGCTCAGGTCTGGAAGCAGTGGACCCCGTCGAAGCAGGAGTTCGCCTGGCACTCGCAGAACTCCGCGTCGAACAGCTCGTCCTCGGTGCAGCCCTCGTCGCAGGGCGTCTCCGAGCAGGTCTCCGGGAAGTTCCCGAAGGAGACGCAGCAGCGCTTGGTCGTGACCTCGCCGCCCGTCTGGAGGCAGTTGTCGTGGATCACGAGCAGGTCGTGGTTGGTGGAGGGCACCGGGTCACAAGCCAGCGCGAGAGGGAGCAGGAGTAGCAGGCGGTTCATGGAGGAACGCTACCACGGACCCCGGCGGACGCCGAGCCCCGCGTTATCGGACGCCGCGGAGGCCCCATGACCGCCGAGGAGGCGTGGGAGACCTGGATCGCGAGCCCCAACCTCCAGGCGGGAAGCGCCGTGGTGGGCGGGCTCGTGGGCGCGTTGCTCCTGCTGCTGTTCATGCGGCGGGTGGTGGGGCGGATCACGCGCTCGACCGAGACCGAGCTCGACGACCTGGTGGCGGAGACGGTTCGCCTACCGCTCGCGATGAGCCTGGTCGCCGCGGGCTTCTGGTACGCGAGCCGGACGCTGACCATGCCGGACATGGTCTCCTTCGTGCTCGGCGGCACGATCCTGACGCTGACCGCGCTGTACTGGGCGCGCGCGCTGTCCCGCGGCGCGGGCCGCATGCTGACGTGGCTGTCGGACCGCCAGGACCAGTGGGACGTGGTCACGCCGAGGACGCTGCCGATCTTCGACATCGGCGCGAAGTCGTTGATCTTCGTCGGGACGGCCTACTTCGTGCTCCTCGCGTGGCACGTGGACGTCACCGGGTGGCTCGCGTCGGCGGGCATCGTCGGCGTCGCGTTCGGCTTCGCGAGCCAGGACACGCTGTCCAACCTGATCGCCGGGGTCTTCATCCTCGCGGACGCGCCGTACAAGCTCGGCGACTACCTCGTGCTGGACAACGGGGACCGCGGGGAGGTCGTGGAGATCGGCATCCGCACGACGCGCCTGATGACCCGCGACGACGTGGAGATCATCGTCCCCAACAAGGTCATGGCCAACGCCCGCATCGTGAACCAGTCGGGCGGGCCGGTGGAGGCATTCCGGGTGCGGGTCGCGGTCGGGGTGGCCTACGGCAGCGACATCGACCAGGTCCACGCCGAGCTGCAACGCATCGCCGAGACGACCGAGGGCGTCCGCCCGGCGCCGCCGCCACGCGTACGGTTCCGCAAGTTCGGCGACAGCAGCCTCGACCACGAGGTGATGGTCTGGGTCGACACGCCGCGGGAGCGTGGGGTGGTCACCCACCGGCTCCTGACCACGATCTACAAGCGCTTTGCCGAGATCGGGGTGGAGATCCCGTACCCGAAGCGCGACGTGTACGTGCACCGGGCGGACGACACGTGAGCCTCCGCTGGGACGACGCCGCGCGGAAGCTGTCGCTGTCGGTGCGTGACCTGTGCGAGGACACGGTCCCGCGCGGCGATCTCACGCTGGAGGTCGTCCAGTCGCGCGGGGCGCGGGCGGCGGCGGGGCGCGCGGTCCACACGGCCTGGCAGACGGAGCGCTCGGCGGCCGAGGAGCGGTATCGGCCCGAGGTGACGGTCAAGCGCACGGTCGCGGTCGGCGAGTGGACCGCCGAGCTCTGGGGACGGGTGGACGGGGTCCAGGAGGAGGCCGATCACACCGTCGTCGAGGAAGTGAAGTCCACGGCGCTGGACGCGCGACGCCTGCACGCGACGCAGCCCTCGGACTTCCCGTCCTGGCTCGAGCAGCTCGAGATCTACCTGTGGATGCTGGCGGAGGCGGGCCACCCCACGCCGATCGGACGGTTGGTGCTGGTGTCGCTGCACGACGGCAGCCGCCACGTCCTCGGCGTCGCGCTCGACCGTCAGCGGATCGCGGACACCGTCCAGCAGCGCCTGATCGAGCTGATCGAGGAGCGGGAGCGCCGTATCGCGTGGATGGAGCGGCGGCGGTCGCGCGCCGTGCCGCAGCCCTTCGAGCCCTGGCGGGCGGGGCAGCGCGAGATCTGCGAGGCGGTGCACTGGGGGCTCGGCGCTGGCCAGGCGGTGCTCGTGCAGGCGCCGACCGGGCTCGGGAAGACGGCGGCGGCGCTCACCGGCGCGCTCCGGTACGCGCTCGCCAACGACAAGCAGCTGTTCTGGGCGACGGCCCGCACGACCCAGCAGGACGGGGCGGTCCGTGCGCTGCGGCGGCTGTCGGAGCTCGGGCTTCCACTGCGTTCCGTCGTGATCCGCGCGAAGCACAAGGCCTGCCTCAACGACGTGATCAGCTGCCGACCGGAGGCCTGCCGGTTCGCCGAGGACTACTACGACAAGCTGCGCGCTGCCGGCCTCCCCGCTCGCCTGCTCGACGGCGACGTGCACCTGGACTTGGACGCGCTCGACACCGAGGCCACGCGGCACGTGATCTGCCCCTTCGAGCTCGCGCTCGACGCCACGAGCGGACTCGATGTGGTCATCGGGGACTACAACCACGCGCTCGACCCCTCGGCCCAGATCAAGCGCTGCTTCGCGCCCGACCACGCCGGCGGCTGGGTGGTGGTCGCCGACGAGGTCCACCAGCTCCCCGACCGGGCCCGCGAGTGGTGGTCGCCCCGGCTGGAGGCCCAGGTCGCGCGCACGGCCTCGCAGCAGCTCTGGCTCGCCGGCCCCGCGTTCGCGCCCTGGGTGGGCCTCGCGCAGCGCATCGAGGCGCTGGTGGCGCGCGAGGTGTCGGACGGCGAGGGCCGGCGGGTGGGCGACGTCTTCCTCCGTCAGCCGCCGCGCGCGGAGCTCGAGGCGCTGGCGGCGGAGGTCGACGCGCTCGCCCTGGACTACGCCTGGCTCAAGGCCGAGCGCCTCATGCGCCAGCCGACCGAGGATGACGCGTGGCTCGAGGTGGCGCGCCAGGTGCTGCGCCTCGCCGCGGCGGCCGCCACCCTGCCCGACGACCCCGAGGAGCCCACGGATCTGGTGGGCCTGGCCACGCTCACGCCCGGTCGCGAGCAGCTCGAGCTGCGCTGCCTCGATCCGTCGGCCAGGGTGGGGCCGGCGATCGCCACGCTGGGTGGCTTCGTCGGGCTCTCGGCGACGTTGTCCCCGCCCGAGTTCTACCGCGACCTGCTCGGGCTCGACCCCGCCCGGCTCGACGTCGTGCGCGTCCCCTCCCCCTTCCCGCGAGAGAACCGCTCGGTCCTCGTGGCGCCCGCCATCTCGACGGCCTTCAAGGACCGCGAGGCGCACCGCGCGCCGACCGCCAAGCTCCTGAGCCGCGCGGTCGCGGCGACCCCCGGCAACGCCGCACTGTACTTCCCCAGCTTCGCGATGCTCGAGGATCTGCGTCCGCTGCTGAAGCTGCCCGACCGCGAGATCCTCGTGCAGGAACCCGGGATGGACGACGCCCTGCGCGCGGCGGCGCTCACCCGCCTCGGGGAGCCCGGACCCCCCAAGGTGCTGCTCGCCGTGCTCGGGGGTGTGTTCGCGGAGGGCATCGATCTGCCGCCGGGCGCCTTGTCGCTCGTGGTCGTCCTGTCCCCGGCGCTGCCGCCGGTCTCGCTCGAGCGGGACCTGCTGCGGGAGCACTTCGAGCGCCGCTACGGCCAGGGCTTCCTCTACGCCTCCCTGGTGCCGGGGCTCACGCGGGTGGTCCAGGCCGCCGGCCGTCTGCACCGGCGTCCGGAGGACCGCGGGGTCATCCTGCTCGTGGACCGGCGGTTCCGTTGGCGCGACATCAACGTGTTGTTGCCCGACGAGTGGACCCCCGCCTACGAGTACGATCCGGTACCATCGATCGCGGCGTTCTTCGATGGGTCTACCTGACCTATCGTGACCTTGCTCCGCCAGTCCCGCAGGTCCTGGAACTCGGCGGCCTGACGCGGTCGGACGCGAGCGAAGGGGTGGAGCGTGGACCGCAGGGTGGCCGCCAACGTGTCGCGAACGGGGTCCTCCTGCGTCCTGCGAGCACGCTCCCACGCCGCGACGGCCGCTGCGTACAGCGGCATGAACCGGTCGGACACGTGGCGGTGGGTGCCTGCGAACACCCAGAAGAACGGTTCCACCACCCAAAACCGGACGCCAGCCGCGACCGGAACGCGTTCCGCGGCGCTGTGCCGGTCGATGAAGCGGCGGGCCTCGTGGGGTCCGACGCGACCCGGGAGGGGCACGAGCAGCGCCTTGTCGTCGACGAGAAGCGTGACGTTGAGCGGGTTGTGGATCCAGGGCTGGCGGGGGGGCGGCCGGCGCCGGAGGTTGATCGTCGCCAGGGACACCAGCTCACCGAGATCGAGGTCGCAGAACACCTGTCCGACGCGGAGTCGGTGGCAGAGAGACCAGGCCGTCTCGTAGGCCATACGAAGCTTGAACCCCAGCTTCCTCGCACTGATACTTCGCGGTCGTGCCAGGAGCCATGCCGCCCGGAGCACCTTGCACAGCGGGACGTGGCACCTCGCCAGTGGCGTACCGGCGGTCACCGAGCGGTGGAGCTGGCAGCGGGTGCAGACGAACACCCGTGGGCGCGTGCGCAGGTGGCTGAACTTGCCGTTGCCACACCGCGGGCAGCACCCGCCGCCTGGCCATCGGATCTCGGCGAGGAGGTTGGCAGCTTCGTATTCGTCATCGGGCAGGGATTCGTAGGTGATCATGCGGCCCGGTATCGGAGCCACCCCATGTCGGGGAGGGAAATCCGAGGCGCCAGGACGTCGATCCGCTCCAGCGGCGGGTCCGCGGGACGACGTCCAGACTTATCGGGGCCGGACACAGCTTTGGACGAGGAACTACGCGATTCTGGACTGTGCGGGAGGTCGACGAGTGTCCTATCCACCCCGCGCACAGCCCCACCCCAGTCCAGTGGCGAGGTTTGGCTGTGGTCGCGCCCGATAAGTCTGGACGTCGCGGGGGGAGACCCGCCGCTGAGGTGCCAGCAAGAAGGCCTTCGATCGCGGCGCTGGTGGCGCAGGGGGGAGAACTGTTCAGGGCAGGGCTAGTGCGATGTCACGGTAGAGGTCTGGGAGATCCTCGGCAACGGCAGTGGAGAGGAAGGTCCCGTCCCCTCGAACCAGGCTCTGCATGAAGGTCGGGTCCCCGAACCCGTAGTCGAACAGCACCGACCAGACGTGGATGTCGTTCCTCCAGGCCTCGTCCACCGCGAGGATGGCCCCGCCGGTGCCTCCGCCCACGTTCGGCACGCCGTCAGACAGGAATACGATCCCGCGGTACACGGACGAATCGGTCTTGTCGAGCAGCTCGTTGACCCCCTGCAGGAGCGCCGGCTGCGGGTTCGTGGTGGCCCCGATGAGGGCCCTCGTGGGATGGATGGCCCAGGTCCCGCCGGTGGCGACGATCTCGTAGTCCGGGGCGTCCGCGGTCTGGCAGCGGGTGCCCTGCATCGTGTCGCACACGCCGCGGAACAGTCGACGCGAGGCGGCCCCCCGTGTCTCCACGTCCCACAGCGGTGCCCAGGGTCGGGCGCTGACGGGCGGGGTGTTCGTCTGGATCGCCCGACCGTTCGGCCAGCCTGGCGTGGGCGTGCTCACGGCGTACTCCGCGAACATGGCCAACCCGACCATGTCGCCGGCTCTCGGCGTCTGCTCGAGGGTGTCGAGAAACGCGAGCGTCCCCGCTCGCGCCCATTGGACTGGTGCCGTCGGATCGCTCCCCATCATGGAGCACGACATGTCCACGACCAGGACGATGGCCCGCGGCTGGCTGGGGGCGAGCCCAGTGTCCGCGCTCCCGGTGTCGGCGACGCTGCCCGTGTCGCCCGTCGCACCCAGCCGCTCCGCACCGTCGGGGGACGACCCGGAGAACAGCCCCACCACCAACGACCACCAACGCAACATGCCGACCTCACGGGAGATTGGAGTGTACTCCGCGATCGGGGTGGCGTGCGTCCGGCAGGTCGACTACCCACTACAGGAGACCGCGGCTGCTGATCCCGGTCCCACCCCAACGTCCCCGCTCACGCAGCGGTGGAGGGTTTCGTGCAGCCGCATCCCAAGTCTCCCACGGACGAGCGTCTCTTCCGTGCGCTCGCCCGCCAGGGTCTCGTCGTCACCCGCGACGGACCCTTCGTGTCCGTTCGATCCGCCGAAGTGCCCGACGCGCCCCCGGCGGAGATCCTGCTCCCGGCCGAGCTGCCGCTGGAGGGGCGTGCCGCCCGCCAGCTCGCGGACCTGGCCGCCGTCCACCACCCCGACGGAGGCCGGGCCTGTCGGGCCTGCGCCACCCCGGATGTCCACCCCGGCGACAGCGGCGTGGCCATCGGCTCCGTGCTCGAGACGCGCGACCTGCTCGTGCCCCAGGCCGTCGGCACCGACATCAACTGCGGCATGCGCCTGCACACGCTGGATCTGGAGCTCGACCGCTTCCTGTCCCGCAAGGACGAGCTCGTGCGCCGGCTGCGGGGCGACCTGTTGCTCGGGACGCGCGACGTGGGGGCGGGTGCGGACGCGATGCGCGCGATGTTCGCCGAGGGCGTGCCCGCGTTCCTGGAGGCCGCCTCCCGTGACCCCGTGGGCTCGCTGGCGCGGATGGACCTCGGGACCGCGTTCGACGAGGTCGATGCCATCTTCGAGCAGGGCAGCCTGCCCGGCGACGCCGGGTTCGCACCCGAGACCCTGGTGAAGGGCGAGGGCGTGATCCGGGACGACGGGCTCGCGACTGTCGGCCGCGGCAACCACTTCGTGGAGCTGCAGGTGGTCGAGGAGGTCGTCGACCGGCACCTCGCGTGGGAGGCCGGTCTGCGGCCGGGTCGCGTCGTGCTCCTCGTCCACAGCGGCAGCCGCATGGTCGGCAAGATCATCGGCAAGGGCGCCGTGGAGCGTGCGCGAGCGGCCTGGCCCGTTGGAGCTCGCCACCCGGGGTCCGGGCTGTTCCCGCTGTCCTGGTCGAGCCGCCCCGACCTGTGCGAGGACTACCTCCGCGCCGAGGCGACCGCCGCCAACTACGCGTTCGTGAACCGGCAGCTCCTCGCCGAGCTCGTGCGGCTGCGGGTGCGCGAGGTCTGGGGCGAGCTGGACGCTCCACTCGTCGCCGACATCCCCCACAACCTCACGTTCCGTGAAGGTGATCGCTGGGTCGCGCGCAAGGGGGCGTGCCCTGCCCACGACGGCCAGTGGGTGCTGATCCCCGGGTCGATGGGGACCGCGTCCTACGTCTGTGTGGGCCGGGGGGCCGACCGAACCCTGCGGAGTGCCTCGCACGGTGCCGGGCGCGCCGTCCGTCGGCAGGACACCGGGCGGATGGCCGATCCGGGCCTGGACGGGGTCGACTGCCAGACGTTGCGCCCCGAGCGCCTCGTTCAGGAAGCGCCCGCCGCGTACAAGCCGATCGGCTTGGTGATCGACGTGCAGGTCGCCGCGGGCTCGATCGGCGTCGTGGCTCGGACGCGGCCGCTGCTCACGTTCAAGGGATGACGTACGCTCCACCCATGGACCTGTACGTCCTGCGGTGCTCTCCGACCCACCCCGCCGTCTGGCTCATCGCTCTGTTGCTCGGCGTGGGCACGGGTGCCGTGAGCCTGATGGCGGCAGTGTCCCAGGGGATGGGGCTCGAGCCGGGCCTGATGGTGGCGGGCGGCGCGAGCGCCCTCGCGGCGGCGGTGGGCGCGACCTGGCGGATGCGAGCGCTCGTCCTCGCTCGCCGGGACGATCACCTGATCGTGACCTGGCGCGGCGAGTACACCGTCCTCCCCCGGACCGGACTACGCGCGTCCTGGGACGGGAGCACGCTGCGGCTGACCACCGGTGATCGAGCGGTGTCCGTGCCCGTCCTCGGAGGACCGGCAGAGCGGAAGGCGGTCTGCGACGCCCTGCGCGATCTGGGCGTGGAGCAGGTGGCACCGGACCTCTCCCGCGACATCCGCGACAGCTCGCTCGATGGGCTCACGCTCCGGCTGGCGCCGATCCGACGGCCGATCCCGACGGCGACCGTGCCGGTGGTCGCGGCACTCGTGGCGCTCGTGACCTGGGCCTCTTCGGTCGCCCTCGCCCTGCTCGCCTTCGCTCCGTCGCAACGCACCGACGACCTGCTCGACCACCCCGTCACCTTCGGGCTCGCAATGTTGGTACCCGCCCTTCTCGCCGCCACGGGCTGGATGGGCTGGGAGATGTTGCGGACGCTGGCGGTCGAGCTCGCCGTGAGCCACCACCAGCTCGTCGTCAGCCGCGAGATCCGCAGCGGCACCGTGCGCACCGTCATCCCGCTCGCGGCGCTGGCGGCGATCCGGGTGGTCGATGGAGCGCTCGAGCTGGAGGGTCCGGACGGGCGCCTGCGGGTGGTGCTCCCGGACCGTGACGTCGCCACGCACGAGGCAGTGGCCGACCTGCTCCGGCAGCACCGCGCAAGGCTCCAGGGCTCACCGTCGGACGTACCCGCCCACCTCGGAACCCTCGCTCGCCAGGCCACGGGAGCCGAGTCGTGACCGCGAACGAGGTGCGGATCCTGCGTGCGGCCTGGTACCACCCCGCCGTCTGGATGTTCGCGCTCTTCCTGGGATCGCTCGCGGGCGGAGCGACGTTCGTCGTCGGGCTCTGCGCGGGCCTCGATGAACTGGCGCTGATCCTCGGGGCGGTGACGTTCGCGTCCGCGGTCGGTCTCGGGGTCTGGTGGCGGACATCCCCCCTCGTCCTCGCGATCGAGGGGTCGACCCTCCTGGTGCGTTGGCGGTCCGAGCAACACGCGTTCCCGCGCGACCGTGTCCTCGCGACCTGGACCCGGATGGGGCTCGGCTTCGTCGCAGACACGGCGACGGTCATCCCGATCATCGGAGGAGCGACCGCGCGAGCCGCCGTGGTGGCCGCCCTGGAAGATCTCGGCGTGGAGCTCGTGCAGTCCACGGCCGCCGTCGACCTCTCCTCCGAGATCCGCGAGCACACGCTGGACGGGATGACCCTGCGCCTGGAGCCGGTCTACGCGCCGATGCCGATCGCCGTCCTGGTCGTGATCACGCTGACGGCGCTGGCCCTCGTGTCGATGATCTGGGTGGGTGTGGCCAACCTCGTCCACGCCGCATCCTGGGCGTCCCTGCCGTACGTGCTGGTGTTCGCGGGCGGGCCGACGGTCCTCGTCGCCTGGATGCTGCGTGCGTTCTGGTCCCGCACGACCGCCGTCGAGATCGAGCTGTCCGGCCATCGGCTCGCCGTGGTCGAGGAGAGCTGGCTCGGCTCCAAGCGCACGACGCTGCCGCTGGCGGAGATCGAGGCCATGGTGCACGGCCGCGACGGGTTGAGGATCTCGACAGAGCGCGGACGCCGAGAGATCCGCCTCCCCTGATCGCAGCGCGCGCACCCGTGAGTCGCTCGGCGTCCTGATCCGGACGTTCCGCGGACGGTTGGAAGGGAGCCGTGAGGACGTTCCCAGGCCGCTGGCCGAGCTCGCCTCCCGGGCGATCGAGCGCGAGTGACGTGAACGGTGGGCTCCCACGGGACACCATGCAGGCATGTGGTTCCTCGCCACGGCCTACGCCGCCTCCGCTCCCGTCGCCGAGGAGATCTGTGTCGCCGCGGAGCGTGTGGCTCCTGCGGTCCTCGCCGTTCCACCACCCTCCCCCGAGGTCACGGCGTTCCGCGCTGCGGTCTCGCTCGACCAGGCACCGCCGAACGTCTCCGTGGCGGCCCTGCTCGCCAGCGTCCCGCCGGAGCGCGCCCGCAGCGACCTGACCGTGCGCACCGCCGCGGCCACCCACCCCTCCGACCCACGGCGGGCCTGGCTCGCCGTCACCGGCGCGGCTCCGACCGGCGGCGCCACACCGATCCGCCTCACGTTCCTGATCGACACGTCGGAGTCCATGGACAGCGTGCCGCTGCGCTTGCTGCCGCCGCTGCAGGACGCTCACCCAGCCGATGTCTACCCCGCCGTCAGCCGGCTGATGCTGGCGCGCGCCGCCCTGCACGACCTGGTGGACCGCCTGCCCGACAGCGCGACCGTCTCGGTGGTCGCCTTCTCCCGCGATCGGGCGGTCCGTCTCCTCGGCCCGACCTCGGCCGAGCGGGCGACCACCCTCCACGAGGCGATCGATCGCGCAGGCGTGACCCGCCCGTCTGGCTCCATCCTCGAGCTCACGGGCGCCACCGCCCTGCAAGGCCTCGATCCCTGCGCCGACAACCGGATCCTGCTCGTCACCGACGACAACGCGCGACTCGACCTGAACCCGGCGCGGGTCCACCAGGCGGTCGTCGACTGGCGAGCCCAGGGCGTCGAGCTGTGGACGTTGTCCTTGGAGCTCCTCGGCAGGCCGGCGCCGGCGGTCGCGCGCATCACCGAGGAGGGCGGCGGGCGGCACCTCCGCGCGGACTCGCTCACCGAAGCCACCGAGCAGCTCGCGGAGAGCCTGCGCGCCGCGGGCGCGGTGGCCCGGGATCCCACCATCCGCGTCACGGTCGACCCCGAGCGCGTCCTCGGATGGCGCCGGCTCGACGTCGACCGCGAGCTCGACCGAGCGGACGACTGGGACCTGCCGACCACGCTCGATGCGGGGTGGCGACAGGCCGCGCTGTACGAGCTCGATCTCGCACCGGGCGTCACGACGGGTTCGGTGGCGTCGGTCGCGTGGGCCGTCGAGAGTCCCGTCCCCGGAGAGTGGCGGCGCGGGACCACCGAGTCGGTCCCGCTGGTCCCGATGGAGCAAGCGCCCCCGTTCCTGCGAGATCGAGCCGTGGCCGCGCTCATCGGCGAGGCCATGTCCGGTGGGGCTGCCATCTCCTGGCCCGTCCTGACGGCGACGACCGACGGGTGGGCCAGCGAGCGGGGCGCTGCCCGCGAGCTCGTGGCGTGGGCGCACCTCCTCGAGCGGTGGCGAGGGGAGGCGGTCGACCGATAGGTGGGCGGCTGGAGGTCCCGGTGCGTCGCTGGCTCGTCGGTGTGGTGGTCGTGATGTCGCTCGCGTGCGGTGGCCTTCCCTCGAACGGCATGGCCCCGAGCCCGCGCGCGATGGCCACCGCCAGCGCCCTCGGCATCCCACCGGTCACCCCGGGGAGCGGGGTGGTCGGGCCCTTCGAGGGTCCAGAGGGTAGCCTCGCGTGGATGTCCGCCGACGGGAAGGTGAGCTTCCTGCTGCCCGAGGTCCCCGTCGTGTGGATGGCCCGCAGCGACACCGGGCAGTTCGTCTACGGCCTCGCTCCTCAGGGCTTCTTCGTGGTGAAGGGGGACCAGGTCACCCAGGTGGCCGATCCGCCGCCCGAGATGGCGACCTGGCCGCACGCCGAGCCGCTCGCGGGCTTGATGATCACCGTCCTCCAGCGCCAGATCGCCGCCGGCGGTGCCCCTCCCACCGGTGGGGGTGGGACGATGGACCCGGCCACGTACGCCGTCATGTCGCAGATCAGCGCCAGCATGCACGAGACGAACATGCGGATCATCGACAACATCGGCGGGGTCGGCTGCACCGAGTACTACGAGGACGGCGTGTTCGTCGGCTGCTGGTAGGGCTTCAGACCGTAGGGGGGCTCTGCCCCCCTCGTCAACCCCCGTCCTCGGCACGAGGTCATCTGGAGCCCGGCGCCGAGCTGCGGTACACTACAGGCCTCTCCTCCCCCTCCCTTCCTCCCCTCCGACACCCACCCCACATCCCCGAGAGGACTCCATGGGTCTCACCGCAGGTGGCCTGAACGGCCGCCGTTTCCGTACCTCCACCCAGCTCCCCGAGGGCTTCCGCGACCTCTGGCTCGACGCGGTCCGCCAGCACGCGCTGGAGCCCGATCTCGACGCCTCCGACGGCGAGCCCCGCGTGGGCTGGGTCGACGTGTTCGAGCCCGCCAACCGCACGTTCGAGCTGAACACCTTCCTGTTCGATCGGTTCGTCGCGCTCTCGCTGCGCGTCGACAAGAAGACGGTCAACGGCGCCTTCCGCAAGATCACGCTCGCCGAGCGCATGGCCGCCATCATGGAGCAGCGCGGCGTCGAGCGACTGTCCAAGGCCGACAAGACGGAGATCCAGGAGTCGCTGGACGTGGAGCTGCTCGCCCGCGCCCTGCCCTCCGTCTCGACCTGTGACGTGGCGTGGGACACGCAGTCCGGCGAGGTCATCGTGTTCAGCGGCTCGGAGTCCACCGTCGAGCTCGTCCGCGCGCACTTCGAGGCGACCTTCGATCAGCGGCTGCGGCCCGAGCGCATGTGCGACTGGCTGGCCGAGAAGCTGACGTGGACCGAGATCGGCGAGCGGGCGGAGCGCTTCCTGCCCGGCGCGCGAGGCACCGCCGGCGTCGGTGCGATCGTGGACGGCTGGAACCAGGACGACCCGCTCGAGGGCGCCGGCAAGGGGATCGCCGCCGACTTCATCACCTGGCTGTGGCTCCAGTCCGAGTCCAGCGACGGGTTGTTCCGCGTCGTCGAGCACGTCTCGGGAGCCGACGTCGCGGAGGGTGAGGACGGCGAGGAGGACGGCTGGAACGAGGTCACGGAGACCCTGCGTCGGGCCGACCTGTCCTTGTGGCTCGAGAGCAAGCTCAAGCTGCAGGACGTGAGCGCCGAGGAGGCGCCGGACACCACCATCCTGCTGGGCGTCGCTCCGTCGGTCACCCCGGCCGCCCGCCGCGACCTGCACGGGGGCAAGCGCCCCGTCGAGGCCCGCATCGGCCTGAAGATGGACGAGATCGAGTGCGCGCTGACCGTCGCCGCCGGTGAGGACGGCGTCCAGATCACCGGGATCAAGCTTCCCTTCGAGGTGAAGGACGGTCAGGAGGAGCTGGTGTTCGAGCGCATGATGCTGCTCGACCTGCTCCACACCACGCTCCGGAAGCTGTTCCAGCAGTTCTTCCTGGCGCGGACCAGCCCGGCGTGGACCGAGCGCATCGAGGCCTGGATGGCCGAGGACACCGAGCGACCCGCCGCCGCGAAGTAGCGCGACGGGTTCCGACCCTGGGCTACGGGCAGGTGCGCTGCTGGGTCAGCGCATCGACGTAGGAAGCGTTGGTGGTCCAGGCCGAGATCTGGTTGAGGCCACCGACCTTGTCCGACGTCCACATCCGGTACTCCCCGTCGGAGGACCGGATCACGTCGAAATGACGGAAGTCGTCGGGGTTGATCCAGCCCACCAGCTGGGTGGCGATGTTCACCATCCAGCTCGTGGTGTTCTGCGACACGGCGTCCGAGATGCCCCCGTCCACCAGGATGCCACCGCTGAGCGTCCGACCGCCGAAGAACATCTGGAAGGGGAAGGCGCCGCCCTGACAGACCAGGTTCGGCTCGAAGACCTCGCTCTGGGCCCACGTCACGCTGGGGGTCGGGCTGACGACCGCCGTGGCGTCCAGGGTGAAGGGTCCCGCCGCGTCGGTGGCCGTGGCGCGCTTGATCGCGGTGCCGTCCTGCACCATGAGGATCCAGCTCGTACCCGACTTCATGGCCGACGGGAAGCCGAAGGAGCGCTTGATGCTCAGCGCCACGTCGCTGGTGGGCACCGAGGGCGTCACGTGCTGCACGTACGCCAGCAGATCCGCCAGCTCAGCGTAGAGCAGGGCGAGCTCGTCGGCCCAGGCGAGCAGGTTGCTGTACAGATCGAAGGCCGACCCACCGATGGTGATGGTCTCCGTGAGCATCGCCTGCTTCTCGGGGTCCGCCGGGAAGCCCGACAGCCAGATCCCGAGCTCGGTCAGATCGTTGAACAGCTGCGGCAGGTTCGCGATCGTGCCGGTGTAGTCGTACGACGCGAGCAGCGGCAGCAGCGTGTCGATCGAGTCGAACACGCCGCCCGTGTACGTCTGGTCGAGCAGGTTCGTCGCGTCCAGCGTGGTGGTGACCGCGGGGTTGTTGCCCGAGTTGCTGCTCGTGACCGCCAGCGACACCGTCCCGACCGTCACCGAGTCGCCCGAGGTCGCACCGTTGGTGCAGTGGGGGTCGACCGTGTTGTTCCCGCCCTGCTGCGGCGTGAGGTCGAGGACGTACTGACCGCCGCCCTGGCGACGGTAGAAGCAGGTGAACTGAGCGCCCACCGTCGGCGTCACCTGCAGCGCGAACACGTGGTTGCCGTTGCCGCCCGAGGTCACGCTCACCGAGGCCGGGATGGTGAACACGAAGTCCTGGCAGAAGGTCTGCGTGGCCGGGTTGCTGCGCGTCGCCACCATCGCCACCGAGGCGCAGGGCGTGCACACCGGCGAAGCGTCACCGGTGCACGCGAACTCGGCCTCGTTGAGCTCGAGGTAGTCGCGGTAGTCCTGCAGATCGATCGCAAAGGTGTCCATCGCGAGGTCACGGTCGGCCTCGATCGTGTCGATCTGGGCCTGGACCGCCGCGATGTCCGGGGTCTTGTCGTCGAGCGACAGGTCGATGGTCGCAGAGACCACGCCCGTGAAGTTCTTGCAGCCCCACGGCTGGGCGCTCACCGCGCACGCGTTGCGGCCCTGCTCGGCCTTGAAGAACAGGCGCATCGTCGTGCCGTCGAGCATCGCCGAAGGATGGGCCGCGACGCAGCGGTACGGCGTGCCCGGCGTGGGCTCGACCACCGGCGTGGGCCACACGTCCCAGGTCAGCCCGTCGTCGCTGGCGGCCACTCCGATCGACCATTCGCCGACCGGACAATCCGCCGTGATCGGACCGGTCTGGGTTTCGAAGAACATGACGTACCGGTCGATGGTCGTGTCCCACACGACCGTCGGCGATCCGACGCCACCCTCCGTCAGCGTGCCCACCTCGGGAACCAGCACGCCGCCCGCCTCGAGGGACCAGGACTGAGCGTGAGCGTTACCAGAAGCGAGTGCCAGAAGGGGAAACAACATGAAAGCTCCAGGATGGGGGTACCCGCGAGGGCGCGTACGACCCCGTTCGCGTAACATGACCATACCCTGCCGCGAAGAGATTCTTCTCCAGACCTGCTAGGTTCGTCCGATGGTCTCGATCGCCCTGGGGTTGTCGTGCTGGGCCGGACCGCTCGAGCGGACGGAGGAGCCCCGGACCGTGGTGGTCGCCACCAAGGCGGTGCCGCCGTTCGTCGAAGTGGACGAGCGCGGCCAGGTGTCGGGGATCAGCGTCGAGTTGTGGGAGGCGGTGGCGGCCGAGCTCGACCTCCGGACGGAGTGGCGGGTCACGACGCTCCCCGACATCCTCGACGGTCTGCAGGACCACCGGTACGACGCCGGCATCGCGGCGATCACCGTCACGGCCGAGCGCGAGCGGCGGATCGACTTCTCCCACCCGTACTACGCCACCGGCCTCGGGATCGCGACCGCCACCAGTGGCACGGCCGGGTGGCTCGGGGTGGTGGAGCGCATGTTGTCCTGGGGGTTCTTCCGCATCGTGCTCGGCCTCGTCACCATGCTGTTCGTGGTCGGCGGGCTGGTGTGGCTGGCCGAGCGCCGTCGGAACCCGGAGCAGTTCGGGGGCAACTCGACCGCAGAGGGCCTGGGCAACGCGTTCTGGTGGGCGGCGGTGACGATGACGTGGGCTACGGCGACAAGGCGCCGGTGACGGTGGTGGGCCGGATGCTGGCGCTCGCCTGGATGTTCACGGCCATCGTGACCACCTCGGTGTTCACCGCCACCGTGACCTCGGCGCTCACGGTGGGGCAGCTCGAGTCCATGGTACGCGGCGTGCGCGATCTGCCCCACGTCCGTGTGGGTGTGGTCCAGGGCACGACGGGGCAGGCCTGGACCGCGGAGAACGGCATCGCGGCGGTCGCCGTGGCCTCGCCGGAGGAGGGGCTCGCGTCCATGGAGGCCGGCGCGCTCGACGCCCTGGTCCACGATCGCGCCGTGCTGCGCTGGCTCGTGTCGCGACGGCCGAGCGATCTCGTCGTGCTGCCCGACCGCCTCGACCGCCAGGACTACGCGATCGGCCTCCCGGAAGGCAGCGAGCTGCGCGAGCCACTCAACCAGGCCCTGATCCACCACCTGCACGATCCCGCCTGGGACCGCACGTTGACGCGCTACCTGGGCGATTGAGACGGGCTTCGGGCTTCGGGCTTCGGGCTTCGGGCTTCGGGTACGGCGTCAGCTCGCAGCCCTCACCCAACCCTCGCGCGCGAGCAGGAGAAGGGGCAACGCAGGTTGCCCGCCCATTCCGGCTTGTGGAAGGGCAAACCACAGCCCCTCACCTCTCCCACTTGTGCGGAAGAGATTGGGGTCCAGGGCCCGGGACCACAGCGACCGACCGAGGCGGCGGCATGCCCCAAGCCGTGGCCTGTAGCCTGTAGCCTGTAGCCCGGAGCCCGGAGCCCGGAGCCCGGAGCCTGCCGCCCATCACGTCCACCCCGCGAGCAGCCCCTCCACGAGCTCCCGTCGGATCGCCGCCGCGCGAAGGCGCTCGGGGACCAGCCGATCGCGCTTCACGAAGTGGCCGGCACCGTGCACGGCCGCCCACAGGGCGTGGGTGCGCAGTTCCTCGTCCCCGGGGCGCAGCGTCCCCTCCTCCACTGCCTCCCGCAGGGCCCTCGCGCAGCGCTCCAGCGCCGGCGCCACCGCCGTCGCCACCGCCGCCGCGGCGTCCGCACCCAGCAGGGCGCGCGGATCGGAGAGCGAGGCGTCGAGCAGCGCGTGCTTCTGGGGCTCGGCCTGCGCGAACGCCGGCCAGGCCTCCACCACCGCCCTCACCCGCGACAACGGTGGCGCCTCCGCATCCCACCGCTCGTCCAGGAACGCCACGAACGCCTCGCCGGCCCGCACCTGGAGTCCCGCGATCAGCGCGTCCTTCCCCGAGAAGTAACGGTAGAGCCCCCCGACCGCGGCGTCCGCGGCGTCCGCGAGCCTCGGCATCGTCAGCGCGTCGATCCCATCGTCGGCGACCAGCCGCATCGCGATGTCCAGCAGATCGTCGAGCCGTTGCTGGTGCTTTCGTTGACGCCGCGTCGGCGCCGGAGTAGAAGCGCGAATCATGTTCGCAGTATGAACACCTTTCGCTCCATGAGGCAAGGAGGACCGATGCACGACCTCGTCATCCGCGGTGGCACCCTGGTGGACGGCACCGGCCGGGCGCCCTTCGTCGGCGATCTGGCCATCGACGGGGACCGCATCGTCGCCGTGGGCGTCGTCGAGGGCCGCGGGCGGCGGGAGATCGACGCGACCGGCAAGCTCGTGACCCCGGGCTTCGTGGACATGCACACGCACTACGACGGGCAGGTCAGCTGGGACCCGCACTTCACGCCTTCGGGCTGGCACGGCTGCACCACCGTGATCATGGGCAACTGCGGCGTCGGCTTCGCCCCGTGCCGCCGAGAGGACCGCGAGTGGCTCATCAACGTGATGGAGGGGGTCGAGGACATCCCCGGCTCGGCGCTGGCCGAGGGCATCGACTGGGAGTGGGAGACCTTCCCGGAGTACCTCGACGCCATCGAGCGCAAGCCGCACAGCCTGGACTTCGCCGCGCAGGTGCCGCACAGCGCCGTCCGCGGCTTCGTGCTCGGTCGGGACGCGAGCGAGGACCGCGACGCCACCCCGGATGAGATCGCGCGCATGAAGGAGGTCGTCGCCGAGGGGCTGCGCGCGGGCGCGCTCGGGTTCAGCACCAGCCGCACGAGCCTGCACAAGACGGCCGCCGGCAAGCTCGTGGCGGGCACCTTCGCCGCGAAGGACGAGCTCTTCGGCATCGGCGAGGCGCTGGCCGAGACCGGGCTCGGCGTCTTCGAGTGCGCCAACGAGCACGTCACGCTCGACAAGGACATCGAGTGGATGATCGAGCTCACGAAGCGCATCGATCGGCCCGTCATCTTCAACCTGTCCCAGACCGACTTCGCGCCCGAGCTGTGGAAGAAGGTGCTCGCGCGGCTCGAGTCGGCCGTCGCCGAGGGTGCGGATCTGTGGGCGCAGTCCGCCGGCCGCTCCATCGGCATCCTCATGAACTGGCGGTGCACGGCGCATCCGTTCGCGCTGCACCCGCGCTGGCAGGCGCTCGCCACCCTCCCCTGGGAAGAGCAGCTCGCCGCCCTCCGCGACCCCGCTACGAAGGCCGCCATCCTCGCGGACACGCCCGAGGAGCGCGGCGTGTTCGAGGCGTACGTGACGCGCACCTTCGAGAAGATGTACGCGCTGTCCGCCACCGGGTACGAGCCCGATCCCACGACCAGCCTGGCCGCGCGCGCCAGGGCGACGGGCGTGTCACCCGCCGAGCTCGCGTACGACGAGATGCTCGCGGACGACGGCCGCGGCTTCCTCTACTTCCCCCTGTTCAACTACGCCGACGGCGACCTGAGCCCGCTCCACACCCTGCACGACCACCCGCGCGTGCTGATGGGGCTGTCGGACGGCGGCGCCCACTGCGGCGCGATCTGCGACGCGGGCATGCCCACCTTCATGCTCACGCACTGGACCCGCGACCGCGAGCGCGGCCCCACCTTCCCCATCGAGCGCATCGTCCACCGCCAGACCCAGCAGACGGCCGCGTTCTACGGCCTGCTCGACCGCGGCGTGCTCGCCCCCGGGTACAAGGCGGACGTCAACGTCATCGACTACGCCTCGCTCAGCCTCGACGCCCCCGCGCTGACCTTCGACCTGCCGGCGGGCGGTCGGCGTCTGGTCCAGGACGCCAAGGGGTACGTCGCGACCGTCTGCTCCGGCGTGGTGACCTTCGAGGGCGGGGCTCCCACCGGCGCCATGCCGGGGAAGCTGCTCCGCGGGCCCCGGAGCGCTCCCGAGGTCCGGGCGTAGCCGGCTACGGCCTCGATCCCCCGGCGAAGACCCCGAACCCGAGCCAGGGGTAGGTGGTCTCCATCGTGATCACGATGTCGTCGATGCCGTCGCCGGTGGCGTCGAACACGGCGTGCGCGGGGTAGGTCGAGGCCGCTCCGTCCACCGGGAGCGCGTGGGTGCCGGGGCACGGCGCGTGATCGATGCGCACCGCGTCCTGGAAACACCGAGTAGGTCAGGTCCGGCGCGCCGTCGGCGTTCAGATCGCCCACCTGCGAGACCACCGTGGATCCGGGTGGCACCGTGGTCGTCGACCAGGCGTCGGTCTCGAGGTTCAACGTCGCGCGCGTGGTCGGCAGCTCCACGATCCACACCGCTCCATCGTCCCCTCGCCCCGACACCACGGCGTCCGGCGTCCCGTCGCGCGTCAGGTCGTGTCCGCCGAGCGCGTTCTCGAAGAACGCGGAGCCCGCGGACTGCCAGACCTGCGTCGCGTCCGCCACCCGCACCACGGCCGGCAGCGCACCTCCCGGCCACACGCGGATCTGCCCGTCGCCCTGCCCGTCGACGAAGGCCAGCACGAGGTCGTCGATGCCGTCCCCGTCGACGTCACCGAGGTCGAAGGCCCGCGAGGGCGTGCCCGCCCCCGGATCGACCCGCGCGAAGGCCACCACGTCGACCTCCGCGTCCCCGACGATCGAGGCGCTGTCGACCAGGTAGACCTGCCAGTCGACGCAGTTCGTGATCTGCACCATCAGATCCTCGGTCCCGCTACCGTTCACGTCACCGATCGCCGACACGTAGATCGCGTTGGTCCCCATCGCGCCCGCGGGCTTGCGGAGCGTCCCCACGGCCACCGCGGCCGCGTCCACCGGGCCCGAGATCGCCGTGATCGGGAAGCGGTACACCTCCCAGGGGATGGGCGCGTTGCAGCTCGCGCCGACGAGGCCCACCCCCATGACCACGTCGAGCACGCCGTCGTGGTCGAGGTCCGACACGATGGGCTCGCGCATCACGAAGCCCTGCGCGACCGCGGAGCCGGCGGGCAGCAGGGGGGCCGTGCCGGCCGGGATCGGCCCGTGGAACACGCTCACGGCGTGCCGCGAGATGGGGTTGTCGATCGAGGTCCACCCGATCAGGTCCTGCGCGCCGTCACCGTTCAGGTCACCCGCGGGGAACACGCCGCTCGCGTCGAGCGTGACCGCGGTGGAGGTGGGGGTCGTGGAGATGCCCTCGAGCGCGCAGTCCGTGCGCCCGTCGGCGTCGTCGTCGACTCCGTTGCCGCACAGATCGACGTCGGGTGCCGGACACACGGGCTCGGGGGGCGTTCCGGTGTGGGCCGAGTGCTCGACGGTCGTCCCGGAGTGCTCCGTCTCCCAGGTCCCCGAGTGCGTCGTCTCGCCGCTGTGCAGGGGCACCGTCGTGCCGTCCGTGGGAGGCGTGGTCTTCGTCTCCTCCGCCTTCGACGAGCACCCCGCCAGCAGCACCAGGGAGCTCAACACCCTCACGACCATCTCCGCCTCCCGCGCAGAAGCGTAAGGGCGGGAGGTGGTGCGATCCAGTGCCAGGTGTTCTCGCGACGAGAACGTGACGTCCGGAGCGCCGGCGACGCACAGGAGCGGAAGGTGTCCATGTTCCTGATGCTCGCGACCCAAGCGCTCGCTGCGCCCACCCTCGCCGAGGAGGCCGAAGCGGCCATGGTCGAGGGGGACGCCGCCACCGCGCTCAAGCTGTACCGCAAGCTCGTCCGCGCGGAGCCCGGCGACGGCAAGGCCTGGTACGGACTCGCCGGGGCGGCCCACGCGCTCGAGCGCTGGGACGAGTCCCAGGAAGCCTGGGGGCACGCCGCCCAGCTCGACTTCCGCCCCGCCTTCTCCGCCTACAACCGGGGCTGCGCGCTGGCCCGTCTCGGGCGTGCCGACGAGGCGCTGACGCTCGTGGAGAAGGGCGTGGGCTACGGCGTGCTCGCCCCCGAGCAGCTCCGGGACGATCCCGATCTCGCCTCGCTCCAGTCCGACCCCCGGATGGTCGCCCTCGTGGACCGGGCGGACGCGCTCGCGCACCCCTGCTCCCACGACGACGCCTACCGCGCGGTGGACTTCTGGATCGGGTCCTGGGTGGTCGCGGGGCCCGAGGGCAAGCGCCTCGGCCGCAACACGATCACCGCGGAGGCCGACGGCTGCGTGCTCCGCGAGCAGTGGTCCGACGCGATGGGTGGCACCGGCACCTCGCTCACCTGGCTCTCGCCCGAGGACCACCGCTGGCACCAGCAGTGGATCGACGACCACGGGCGCGTCTCGGCCTATGTCGGCGACGTGGACGCCGACGGGACGCTGGTGATGGAGGCGCGCAGCACCAGGGCCGACGGCACGGCGCTGCACCTGCGAGGCACCTGGACGCCCGGCGACGACGGCACCGTGCACCAGGTCTTCGCCTCCGAGCAGCCCGACGGCACCTGGTGGACCGTGTTCGATGGCACGTACAGCCCTGTGTCGGATTCCACAGCCTCCCGCTGAGGCCACGGGCGGACGCCCTCTCACCGGCCCGGCACGAACCCTGCTATGGGACCGGCCGGGGAGGAGAGCGTGCCGTGGCTGCTCGCCATCGCCGTCGAGGCGCGAGCCGACGACGTCGCCGACGCGATCGGACGGGGTGATCTCGAGGAGCTCGAGGCGCTGCGCGCGCGCTACCCCCAGGACTACGCGCTGGCGCTCGAGGTCGGCTGGCTCGCGTTCCAGGAGGGACGCTACGCGCTCGCGGAGGAGGCGTACACCGACGCGGCGACGCTGTCCGGCGGCTCGCGAGACGCCGTGCTCGGCCTCGCGTGGACCCGCCAGCGACTGGGTGATCGGCGGGGTGCGCTCGCGCTCCTCGACCAGCTCGATGCCGACGACCCCGCCGTGGCCGAGCTCCGCGCCGCCACCCGCGACCCCGCGTACGCCGTCCTGCTCGCCGGCGGGGCCTGGACCGCGCTCCCGTCGGGCGACGGAGGGCCAGCGACCAGCGCCACCGAGGTCCGCGCCGGGGCGTCGGGACGCAGCGCCCACCTCGGTGGCGGCGCCGTCCTCGTCGTCACCCAGACCCCGCTCGACGTTGGCGCGCTCGACGTCGCGACCTGGGGCCACGCCGACGCCGGCAGCGCGCTCGGCGGCGTGGAGCTCGTCGGCGCCCTGTTCGTCGACCCCAACGGCGACCTGACGCCCGGCGGTGTGATCGGCGGCGTCGCGCGCTGGTCCCCCTGGGGAGACGGGCGGCTCGAGGCGAGCTGGACCCACCCGCGCGGCGAGCTGCCCCAGGTGGTCCGCCTCTCCCCCTCGTGGTTCCTGCCCTTCGGCCCCATCGGCGTCGAGCCGCTGGCCGCGGTCCAGCTCACCGACGGTGAGGTCCTCCCCTCCGGCGGCGGCACGCTGTGGCTCGTGACCCGCCCGCTCGCGCTCTGGGCGGGCGGCCGCGGAGGGCCCCAGCAGAGCGTCACCCTGCTCCGGCTCCGCGCGAGTGCCGCGTGGCCCGATCGGGAGACCGCGGGGGCCTGGGCGGGCCTGCGGCTCGGACGCGTCGATCGCGCCTGGGTCGCGGGCCAGTGGGCCGGCGCCTGGTTCGACGCCGCCGGCGCGCGCCCGCGCATCGCCAACACCCTGTCCCTGACCCTCTCCCTCACGCCTGGAGGCGCGTCGTGAACCTCGGCACCCGGCTCGGCGATCTCGCCATCAGCGACTCGGGCTTCGTCTTCGATCCCTACACCGGCGCCTCGTTCACCGTGAACGCGACCGGGCTGCACCTGCTGCGGGCGCTGAAAGACGGCGTGATCGACCGCGCGGGGCTGCTCGCCGGCCTGGACGAGGCCTTCGACGTGGACGGCGCCGACGCGGGGCGAGACGTGGACGACTTCCTCGGGCAACTCCGCCGCTACGAGCTGCTGCCGCGGGACTTCGAGCTCGGCGCGTCCGAGGTGACCCCGTGAGCACCGTCGCCGTCACCGGCCTCAACGCCACCGACAATCCGGCACCCGGGGTGGCGGTCGCCCGCGCGCTCAAGGACGCCGACCCCGCCACGCGGGTGGTGGGCCTGGCCTACGACCTGCTGGACCCCGGGAACTATGCGCCGGCCTGGTTCGACGACGTGTTCCTCGTCCCGTACCCGAGCCAGGGCAGCGACGTGCTCCGGTCCCGACTCACCGAGATCCTGGACGCCGTGCGCATCGACGCCGTCCTGCCGAACCTCGACAGCGAGCTGCCGGCCTTCGTCGCCCTCGAGGGCTGGCTGCACGAGCGCGGCGTCGGGACCTTCCTGCCCACGCGCCAGCAGTTCGACCTGCGCAGCAAGCTGCACCTCGCCGACCTCGGCGAGCGTGCGGGGCTGCCGGTACCCGAGACGGTCGTGCTCTCTGAGCCGGCCGAGCTGTACACGCTGCACGAGAAGCTCTCGTACCCCCTCGTGATCAAGGGCGTGTTCTACGGCGCTGCCGTCTGCCACTCGCTGGAGGACGCGCTGCACGCGTACCACGACGTGCTCGCGAAGTGGGGTGCGCCGGTCCTCGCCCAGCGCGTGATCCGCGGCAAGGAGATCGACGTGTGCGCGGTGGGTGACGGCGCGGGCGGGCTGCTCGGCGCGGTCCCGATGCGCAAGACGCTGCTGACCGACAAGGGCAAGGGCTGGGCCGGCGTGGCGGTCAAGGACCCCGAGGCGCTCGCGATGACCGAGCGCTTCATGGACGCCTCCGACTGGCGCGGCCCCTGCGAGGTCGAGCTGATCCGCGACGAGGACGGCAAGACCTGGCTCCTCGAGATCAACCCGCGCTTCCCGGCCTGGTGCTACATGACCGCTGCCGCCGGCGCCAACCTCCCCTGGCTCGCGGCCCGCGCCGCGATGGGGGACACCATCGCGCCCGAGCGCGGCTTCACCCCCGGCACGATGTTCGTCCGGATCAGCATCGACCAGATCGCGCGGCTCGACGACTACGAGGCGCTCGCCACCACCGGCTCGCTGGTGGACCGAGCCCACCGCTTCCAGGGAGAGGACCGATGACCCGGAGACCCTACGAGCGACCCATCATCGTCCGGCACGAGTCCGGGCTCGGCAACAAGCTCTCCCGCGTGCCCGCGCTGCGTCCCCAGGAGGAGATCGACGGGGTGTCGGTCGAGGAGCTGGTGAAGACCTACGGCAGCCCGCTGTTCGTGTTCTCCGAGCAGACGCTGGTGCAGCGCCAGCGCGCGCTCGCCGACGCCTTCGCCGTGCGCTGGCCCAAGGTCCGCACCGCCTGGTCGTACAAGACCAACTACCTCGACGGGATCTGCCGAGTGCTGCACCGCGAGGGCGCCTGGGCCGAGGTCGTGTCGGAGATGGAGCTCGACAAGGCGCTGCACAACGGCGTCCGCCCGGACCACATCCACTTCAACGGCCCGTTCAAGCCCGAGTCGGCGCTGGAGAAGGCATTCCGCGGCGGGACCCTGGTCCACCTCGACAACTTCGACGAGCTGCGCCGCGCGGAGCAGGTCGCCACGAGGCTCGGCAAGCGGCCGGGCGTCGCGATCCGGCTGTCCGTGGCGGCCGAGGGCATCCCCCCGTGGACGCGTTTCGGCTTCCACCTCGAGAGCGGGCAGGCCCGGGACGCCGTGCGGCGCCTGCTCGCGGGCGACAAGCTCGATCTGGTCGGCCTGCACTGCCACCTCGGGACCTTCCTCCTCGATCCGGCGGCGTACCGCGAGGCCGCCGGCAAGCTGGCCGCGTTCGCCGAGGAGCTGCGCACCGAGCACGGCATCCGGCTGCAGTTCATCGACATCGGCGGGGGCTTCGCCAGCCACAACGCGCTCAAGGCGCAGTACCTCCCCGCCGAGCAGGCCACGCCGTCGTTCGAGCAGTACGCCGACGCCGTCTGCGACGGGCTGCGCGCGCTGCAGGGGCCGCCGAAGGAGCTGCCCACGCTCGTCCTCGAGACGGGCCGCGCGATCGTCGACGACGCCGGGTACCTGATCACCACCGTCCACGCGACCCGCCGCCTGCCCGACGGTCGGCGCGGGGTGGTGCTCGACGCGGGCGTGAACGTGCTGTTCACCGCCTGGTGGTACCGCCACGACGTGGTCCCCACCCGCCACCTCGCCGGCATCCCCGAGCCGACCGTGCTCTACGGGCCGCTGTGCATGAACATCGACGTCGTGCGCGACGCGCTGCCACTGCCCCCGGTCGAGGCCGGCGATCGGCTCGTGCTGCGCAACGTGGGCGCGTACAACGTGACGCAGTGGATGCAGTTCATCACGCTGCGTCCGGCTGTCGTGATGGTGGGGAGGAACGGCCAGCACGGCCTGCTGCGCAAGCCAGAGACGCTGGAGGCGCTCACGTCCTGGGAGGAGGTCCCGGAGTGGATCTGATCCGCTCCTGGTCCCAGATCCTCTTCTCCCGCGATCTCGTCGTGGGCGGGCTGTTGCTGGTGGCGAGCCTGCTGGACCCGTGGGTGGGCCTGCACGGCCTGCTGGCGGCGTTGGTCGCCCGGGCCGTGGCGGCCGCGCTGGGGCTCGCGCCGCTGGTCGTCGGCGAGGGGCTGTTCGGGTACAACGCCGTGCTGTTCGGGCTCGGCGTCGGCGCGATGCTCCCCCACGGCACCTGGTCGGAGGCGCTCCTCTTCGCCGGGTCCGCGCTCACCGTCGTGCTGACCGCCGCGCTGCGCGACAACGGCCTGCGGACGGGCCTGCCCACGCTGTCGGCGCCCTTCCTGATCGCGCTGTGGCTCGTGTGGTCCGCCTCGCCCGAGCTGGTGCAGCCGGTCCCGGGGCCCGACCGCGGTCTGCCCGAGCCCGTGGCGCTGGGGCTCCGCGCGCTCGGTGCGCTGCTCTTCGTCCCTCGGGTGGAGGCCGGCGCGCTCGTGCTGTTGGCGCTGCTCCGCTGGTCGCGACAGGGAACCGTGCTCGGCGCCGCCGGCGTGCTCGCCGCCTGGGCGGTGATCGAGGCCGTCCCCGTACCGCTCGATCCCTCGCAGGCGACGCTCCTCGCGCTGAACCTGGGGCTCGTGAGCGTGGCGCTGGGTGGCGTGTGGTTCGTGCCCTCGTGGGCCTCGCTGGCGCTCGGCGCGGGCGCGGCGGGGCTCACGGCGCTCGTCTCGCTCGGGGCCGCGCCGGTGGCCGCACGGCTCGGCCTGCCGCTGGCGATCGCGCCGTTCCACGTGGGCGTGTGGGCCGTGCTCCTCGCGATGCGCCAGCGGGCCGAGGACCGCTCGCCGCGCTCGGTCGACTTCCTGCCGGGCACGCCGGAGGAGAACCTCCAGTACTACCGGACCCGCCTGGCCCGGTTCGGCGCGCGCTACGACGTGCGCTTCCGGGCGCCCGTGCGCGGGACCTGGGTCGTGACCCAGGGGAGGGGCGACGGCCCCACCCACCGCAACGAGTGGGAGCACGCGCTCGACCTCGAGGTCGCCGACGCGGACGGGCGGCTCGCCCGCGACGAGGGCACCACCGCCGAGCAGCACCTGTGCTGGCACCTGCCGGTCGTGGCCTGCGCGGACGGCGTGGTGGCCAAGGTGATCGACGGCGTCCCCGACAACCCGCTCGGGCAGGTCGATCTCGACGACAACTGGGGCAACGTGGTGGTGCTCTGGCACGCTCCAGGGCTGCACAGCCTGGTCGCGCACCTCTCGCCGCGGACGATCGCGGTGGTCGAGGGGCAGCGCGTGAAGACGGGCGAGGTCCTCGGGCTCTGCGGGAGCTCGGGCCGCTCGCCACGGCCGCACCTGCACTGGCAGCTGCAGGCCACGCCGCAGGTCGGCGCGCCCACGCTCCCGCTCGAGCTGCACGACGTGGTCGACGCGGCGAAGGGCGAGGTGCGGGGCACCTGGACACCGACGACGGACGACCGGCTGCGCAACCTGGTCCCGGGCGAGGTCGACCTCGGGCTGCCGCCGGGGACCGAGGCCACGTTCGAGGAGGACGGACGGCCGGTGGTGATCCGCTCGGAGATCGATCCGTGGGGCCGACGGGTGCTGGTGTGCGGCGACGGGCGGACCTACCACGGGCTGCACGACGACCTGTTCGTCGTCTACGACACGCTGGCGCCGCCGGGCTCCCCGCTGCACGTCCTGCACGCCGCCCTGGCGCGGCTCCCGCTCGAGGACGGCGAGCGGAGCCCCACCTGGTCCGACCACCTGCCGCCGCGGACACTGGTCCCGCCCTGGCTGCGACCGCTGCAGGACGCGGTCGCCCCCTTCGTCCCCCTGGAGGGGCTGCACGTCCGCTATCGCCGGGTGCCCGGTGATCGCGCCGTGATCGAGGGGCGCTCGGACCGCGAGCGAGGCGGCGTGCCCGTCCTGACCACCCGCGCGGTGCTGGCACCGGGGGTCGGCCTGATCGAAGCGAGCCAGACGCTGCGCGGCGTCACCCGGACCTTGAGGAGGAGAGTGCCATGATCGTCGCCCTGTGGACCCTGATGGCCGTGGCCGGTGCGCCCGACACCTGGCAGCAGTCCTACGACGAGGAGGCCCGCGGCGCCTTCGTCGAGGCCCTGGCCAGCCACGAGCGCCTCCCGTCGGCGGACCAGGGGACGTACACCTGGCAGCTGCGCAAGGCCTGGCTGCTCTACCTCCAGGGGCGCTACGACGAGTCCACGACGGCCTACGAGCGCGCGGTCGGGATGGCGCCGAAGGCGGTGGAGCCGTTGCTGGGCGAGATGCTGCCGCTGCTCGCGGCGCGGCGCTGGGCGGACGCGGAGCGCGTGGGCCGCAAGGTGCTGGCGCTGGACCCGAAGAGCGCCTTGGGTCGCATGCGCACCGGGCTCGCGCTCCACAACCTCGGCCGCTACGCCGACGCTGAGGCATTGTACCGCTCGGTGGTCGAGGACTGGCCGAGCGACGTGGACGCACGCGCGGGCCTGGGCTGGGCGCAGCTGAAGCTCGGGCGGGTGGAGGAGGCGAAGAGGACCTTCGACGCGGTGCTGGGCGTCGCCCCGCGCCACGCCTCGGCGCAGGCTGGACGCGCAGCATGTAGCGAATAGACATTACACATGAACGCCACCTACCGTCTTCTCGGTATTCTCCTTTGGGCGTCGGCCTGCGCCCATTCTCCTCCGATGCCTGCTCCTGTCGCCACCGAGCCCGTTCCGGTCCCCGGTCCTGCGCCGGTCGCGGCGCCCAGCGCGACGATGCCCGCGCTGCCCGCGCTGCTCGACGACGAGGTGTTGCTGCCGGTCACCCGTCGCCAGGTCGAGCCCGGCGAGACGCTGGCGATCGACGACGTGTACTGGGTCCGCCAGGAGTCCATCTACGTGCCGCCTGAGGCGCTGACGGGCTTCGCCAATGTGGTGGGGCGCCGGGTGACCGCGACCTTGCTGCCTCGGGAGTTCATCCGTAGCGAGCGGTTGGAGCCCGGGTCCACCCCACCACCCACCGAGGGTGTGGCCTTCCCGGTGGCCACCTACCGTCCGCTCGAGCGCGTGCCCAAGGGCGAGTGCCTCGGTCCACCCTCCTGCATGCTGGTGCTGGTGGCGGCAACGCCCCTGCCGGCGGGTTCCGTGATCGAGCCATCCGTGCTCGTCGCCCTAGCGAAGCACATCTCCAGCGTCCCGGACGGGGTCGCGCTGGCGCCGGATCAGGTCATCGGGCGGACCGTGTGCTCCGACATCCTCAACAACGAGCTGATCCACCTCGACCGCCTGGGACCGGACGGAGCAGCCTGTCACCGATGACCGTATCGGGATGTTTCCCGATCGCACGGGCGGCGGCGCGCCGTGTTCCATGGGCGGACCACGGAGGTGCCCATGCTGACCGTCCTCGCGCTCGTCGCGCCCGCGAACGCCGCTCCCGTCCTGACCAACGATCCGCTGCCCACCGGCGGCGGCACGACGCTGTTCGTCGACGGTGCCCGTCCGGCCGAGACCGTGTACTTCGTCGGCGGCGTCCGGCAGGGCGCGGGGCCCTGCCCACCCCAGCTGGGCGGCGTGTGCGTCGGGGTGATCGATCCCGTGGTGCTGGGGACCGCGGTCGCGGACGGCAGCGGGCACGCGGAGCTCGCAGCCACCGTCCCCGGCATCCTCGCGCCCGGAACCCGGGTGTACCTGCAAGGCGCCATCCCCCGCGGTGTCGGCGGCGCGAGCTCGGTGGTCACGCCCGTCGTCCAGGCGACGGTGATCGGCGCCGACCTGGACGGCGACGGCTTCGACACGACGACGGACTGTGACGACGGCGACCCCGCCGTGCACCCGGGCGCCACCGAGGTGTGCAACGGCATCGACGACGACTGCAGCGGCGCGACCTCGGAGGACGGGACGGTCTCGGTCGGGCTCACGAACTACGCGTCGATCGGCGACGCCGTCAACTTCGCGCCCCCGGGCGCCACGGTGAACATCTGCGCCGGGACCTGGAACGAGCACGTGCTCGTCACGCGTGACCTCGACCTCGTGGGGCTGGCCGGGCCGGCCGACACCATCATCGACGGGGGCGGCGCCAACGCCAGCGTCCTCGACTTCCAGGGGGCGGGGCGGGTGTGGTCCGTCCAGGGGCTCACCCTGACGAACGGGTTCCGGGGCATCGAGGTCGACGGCGGCAACACCATCGCCATCTCCCACGCGGTGCTGACCGCCAACCAGTGCACGTCGACGGGCGCGGGCATCTACACGGCGGGCTGGAGCGGCGGCCCGACCGACGTGGTCATGGACGACGTCGAGATCTCCGACAACACGGCCAGCCAGCGCGGCGGCGGCGCGTGGCTCGGTGCGGGCGACCACACGCTGACGGACGTTCGCTTCGTCGCGAACGAGTCGCTCTCCGAGGGCGGCGGGCTCTACCTGGGCGGCGGCTCGCACGCGACGATGGAGGGTGGGCTGTTCCATGCCAACGTCGGCGCGGCCGACACCGGCGGGGCGGTCGAGCTGCACTACACCGACACCACGTTCGCGGTGACCGGGCACGGACTTCGGCGTCGGAGCGACGGAGAACCTGCCGACCGACGTGGAGATCGACGTCCTGTCGGGCGCCGACGTGGCCTACACCTGGTTCCAGGGCAACGAGAGCTTCACCTGCTCGTCGACCACGCGCGTCTGCAACTGAGGCCGGGATGCGATAGCTCGCGGGGGTGACTCCTCCCCTGCTCCTCCTCGCGCTCGCCGCCTGCGGCGCCAACCCCGACACCCGGACGGCGCCGCCCAGGACCAAGGGTCGTGCCTCGCGGGTGGACGAGCGGTTCACGGAGGCGCCCGCCCTCGACGACGGCGTGCTCCGCGCCGGGGTGGGCAGCGACGCCGACGACGGGCTGCGGACGGCGGGGGGCTGGGCCGAGGACGGTGAGGACGGCTTGCTCGTCGTCCGGCCCGGGACCACGGCGGTGCTGCGCTTCGAGCTGCCCGAGGCCCTCGGACGCGACCCGGTCCACGCCCGGCTGGTGCTGCCCATCGGACCCAACCCGAGCGGGACCCGGATGCGCATCCGCGCGGTCCTCGACGACGAGCGCCCACCGGGCGACGTGACCCCGGCCGGGGAGCTCGCGGTGGACTGGGTCCTCGACCGACCGCTCACCGACGCCTGGGCGTCCGCGCCCGAGCGCAAGGACAACGTCTCGCGCCTGTGCGCGCCCTTCCTCCGGACGACGCCGGATCTGTCGCCGCTGCTCGCCGGGCACCCGAGCGCCACCTCGGTCACGGTGCTGCTCGAGGGCGTCGAGGACGGTGGCAGCTGGCCGATCGTCGACCGCGTGGAGGTCGAGGACCCCGAGTGCGTCGGGCTGCTCTCCGCGCGCCTCGAGGTCCGACCGACCGTGCGCTCCGCGCTCGCTGCCCACGAGATGCTCGGTCGACCGACCGACGACGGCGTCACCGTCAGCCTCCTGTCGCTGGTGGACGCCGAGGTGCGGCTCGTCAGCAGGGTGATCGGAGGCGAGAGCGCAACCACCGAACCCGTCGCGCTCCCCGCGGGTCGCCCGGTCCACGTGCCGCTCGTCGTCGGACCCAACGCCAGCGCGCGGTACCACGTCGAGGTCCGGCGCGGCCCCGACGACGCCTGGGAGGCGGGCCCGGACCACAGCTTCCACACCCGCCGCCCGTCGGGCCAGCCGTTCGCGTTCACCGTCACCGCCGACGGCCACTACATCAACATGGAGCACCGGCGCGCCTGGGCGAACGTGCGCCTGCTCCAGCGGACGATGGAGCAGATCGGGCGCGAACACCCCGACTTCCACCTCGATCTGGGCGACACGTTCAACGGCGAGAGCTACCGCAGCTTCGACGCGACCGACGACGAGGAGATGGCCCGCCGCCACCTGGCCGTGCGCCCGTGGTTCGAGATCGTGGGCGCGGGGGCCCCGGTGCTGCTGGCGCTCGGCAACCACGAGGGCGAGCAGGGCTGGCGCGCGGCGTCGGACCCGGTGCCCGCGCTGTCCGCGCGTTGGCGGCGCGGGCTCTTCCCCAACCCGCCGGGGGGCGACGCGGACGCCGACGGACCGCTCGAGAACTACTACGCGACCCGATGGGGCGACGTGCTGATCGTGGTCCTCGACCCGTTCCGCCACACGATGCGCAAGCCGCACGATCTCGACGGGCACCCGGGCTCGGGCGACCGGTGGGACTGGACGCTCGGCGAGGAGCAGCAGGCCTGGCTGCGGCGGACGCTGCAGGAGAGCGACGCCCCCTACAAGCTGGTGTTCTCGCACCAGGTGGTCGGGGGCAACTCCGACTACGGGCGCGGCGGCAGGCCCCAGAACGAGAACGGCAGCTACGAGATGGGCGGCACCGGTCCCGATGGGCGGCCCGAGTTCCCCGAGCGGCGCCCGGGCTGGCCCCAGCCGCTGCACGAGCTGATGCGCGACACGGGCGTCACCGCCTTCGTCCACGGCCACGACCACGCCTTCGTGTTCGACGAGCCCCTCGACGGCGTGGCCTACGTCACGGTCCCCCAGCCCGGGAGTGCGGACTACGACCTCGGCCACATCGCCCGCAGCGGGTACGACGAGCGGGCCACCGTCATCGCGAACACCGGCTACGTCCTCTTCCGGACCAATCCGCAGGGCAAGCTCGAGATGAGCTACGTGCGAATCCGCCTCCCCGGGGATGGCATCCCCAGGGAGACGGCGTTCCAGCACGTCTTCGAGCCTCGACGCTGACCGTCAGGGCCGGATGATCAGGATCTCCTCGGCGGCCGAGGTCGAGGTACCGGAGATGGTGTACGTCAGGGCGGCGCCGACGAGCGGGTTGCTGCCGTTGAGCAGGGCGCCCGCGTTCTCCTGGATGTTGTACCCGTTGGCGACGAGCGCCCCCAGCGACACGGTGACGTGGGTCCCGTCCTGGAACACCCCGATGACCGACGCGTTGCTGAAGCTCGTCGACCAGGTGGGCACGACGAGGTTGATGGGGGTCTGCAGGTACAGGTCACAGTGCGGCTCGCAGGGGCTCGACGGCGGCATCGGCAGCGTCATCGGGCGCGCCAACGCTCCGTCCAGGTCGAGGATCGGGCAGTCGCTGTCCTCGTTCGCAGGCAGGGTGGAGCCGTCGTCCACGACCGCGTTGCTGCAGCTGCCCGGATCCGAGGCGTCGATGACGTGCGTGACCGAGGGAGCGGTGTCGGTGAGCTCCACGAGAGGCGCGCTGGTCACGCAGTTCGTCCCGTTCACGGTGACGTTGCAGGCGTTGTTCTCGCAGGCCTTGCGCAGGGACGTGCACACACCGATCACGTAGCTGTCGTCGCAGACGTTGGAGCTCCCGTTGCAGACCTCGGGCTCCTCGCCCAGCGTCCACCCCCGCCCGACGGCGCCCTGGCGGAGGATCGACATCACCTCCGACGCATCGAGGTCTGGGCGGTACGCGCGCACCGTGGCGGCCGACGCGGAGACCACCGCAGTGGCGGCCGAGGTCCCGGTGATCATGTCCATCATGGCGTTGGTGGCGGGATTGAGCACGGCCAGGTGGGACCCGGCGGCCAGGTGCGGCGGCCGGGCACCGGGACGGTTCATCGCCATCGGCGTCAGGTCGGCGTCGCCCTGCACACCACCCACCGCGTAGACGAGCGGGTGGTAGACGGCCGCCTGGTTGTGTGCCTCCTGCGTGCTCATCTCGAAGTCGGACACGCACTCGGACGCGGACGGTGCGTCCAGACCCTCCCAGGCCGCGGGGAGCAGGGGCATCGGGGTGTCGCCCTGCAGGCCGCCGATGTTCCCGGTCGCCGCGAGGAGCAGCGCGTCCTTGCACGCCGCGTGGCGGATGGACTGGTACACCGCGTCCACCAGCGGGTCGAACTCCGAGGTCTGCTCCGTGCCACCGTAGGTCGGGTGCCAGCCGGCGGACAGGTTCACCACCAGCGGACCGACGTTGGAGGCGTTCTCCCAGTCGTCCACGGCCTCGTAGAGGCGGACCGCCACGTCGGAGATGCTGCCGATGGCACCACCGGAGCTGGTGTTGCGCACGGCCTCGCCGTTCTGCACCTGGAAGCCCAGCGTCAGGTAGGACACCAGGTCCGCGGCGCAGGTGCCGGTCGGGTTGGAGCCGCAGACCAGCCGGCGAGCCAGCAGGGCCACGCGGGCCCCGTGGTTCGAGAACTCGGGCGTGCTGCCGAAGTAGCTCTGGTCGAGCTGTCCATCGGGGATCGTGTCCAGGATGGCCAGGCGGGCCTTGGGGTTGTTGCCCAGCGAGGGCATCACGTCGACCGCCTGGGTCCGCCGCTCGGAGGACAGCTCCACGTCCTCGTCGTCGATGCTCATCGGGGCGACGGCGACCTGGTCGGGCACGAACCCGCTGGGCCCGCCGGACGGCGCGTCCTGCCCGGTCCACCGAGCGACGCAGAAGTCGGCGAGCACCCCGGGCGCGCCCGCCGGGAACAGGTGGCTGACGGTCCAGCCGGCGCCGCCGTAGGGACAGACGCCGTTCACACCCTTCCCGATCAGGACGTCGTTCAGCGCGTGGTCCTGGATCGTCCCTCCGATGGCGAGGGCATCGGGGGAAGCGATCTCTGCGCCGGGGTCCGTCGAACAGCCGGCGAGCAACATCGTGATCAGCATGGGCACCTCTCGTGCGGTTGGAGACACGTCAGCGGATCCACAGGCGCCACGCCCAGACGTCGGCCTGCGGATCGTCGTTCAGGACCGCCGTCCGGGCGGTCGCGAGTCGGAGTGCGGGGTCGGCCGGGGCGCCGGGGTCGGACCAGGCGGACGCCAGCTCGCGCGCCGTGTGGTCCTGGACCGGGCGCTGGCTCGCGACCACCGTGTCGGAGCCGGCGAGGAGCAGGCCCTGGGCAAGCCCCAGCCCGTAGGTCGCCAGGCCCGTCTCGCAGCCGGACAGGAAGACCTGGGACGGAGCGCCGCCGAGCGACAGCAGGTCGCCCACCTCGAGCCCGCCGTCGGCGAGCACGAGCCGTCGGGTGGCGGCACCCTCGGAGCGCAGATCGCCGTGGGTGGCGACGTGCAGGCGGTCGCTGCGGCGCAGGGCGTCCAGGACCGCGGACCGGGTGGCGGCGGCGCCCGTCAGGTGGACCGCCCCCGCGGAGGCCGCGATGCGCTCGCCCTCCGCGCGCGCCTCCGGCAGATCGCCGAGGGGATCGCTGACCACGATCGTCGGCCCGTGCTCCGTTCGCGACGGCGACGGCCCCAGGTCCATCGACCACACCACGGGAACGCGCGCGGCGAGGGGCACCCCGCCCACGGGTGCTGCGTCCAGGTCGCGGGCGGCGAGTCCCTGCCACGGCATCAAGACGATCCGCGACGCCCGCTCGACGAGCTCGGCGAAGGGCGCCAGGAGCTCCTCGTCGGTCGCCGTGCGCGGAACGCGGGTGGCCCACACCTGTCCGTCCGTCGCGGCGAAGCCCAGCAGCGTGTCACCGTCCGGCCACCAGCTGAGCACCAGCGTGCTGGGGTCGAGCGTCGGCAACAGCGGTTCGTCCTCTGGAGCCACCGCGCCCAGCGCCGCCTCGAGCTGGGTCCTCGCGCGCAGGTCCAGCTCGGCCAGGGCGGCGTCCACCGCCGGGAGCTCGTCCTGCGGAGCCTCCCAGCGCCGCGCACGCAAGGCGTCGGCCTCGTCCCGCAGGCGGCGGTAACCGTCCACGGCAGCGGCCCAGGAGGCGCGTGCCTCGCCGGTGAGCGACCCCACCCGCTCGGCCGCCACGGCGGCGCCGAACACGCGGGCCCGAGCCACGCGCACCTGCTCGAGCGCCTCCTCGACCGCGCCCCGATCGACCGACGCCGCCGCCAGCGCACCGGTCAGGTCCGCGTTCGTCTCGAGCCAGGCGCCCCGGTCCGCGCCGAACGGCAGCGTGCGTCCCCGGCGGAGGACGAGCGACTCGGCCTCGTGCAGCAGCGACTCGCGATCGGCCGGACGTGCGCGTGCGGCCCCGAGGAGCGCGCGGATCTCCAGCTCGACGCTGCCCGACCTCCGTGCCGCGTCCAGGGCCTCCTGCCACGCCTCCGCGCTCCGGCCGCCCTGGGAGTGGATCTCCGCGGACAGGAGCGTGGCCCACGCCAGGTCCGACGGACCGAGCAGCGCAGGGGTCGCGAGGACCTCGGTGATCAGGCGCGAAGCGAGCGGGAGGTCGCCCGCGAGCCAGGCGGCGCGGGCGCGATCGATGGTGAAGTCCGCGCGCCGCGAGGGCGGGTCCCCGCAGTCGGCCTGGAGCATCGTGTCCAGCAGCTCTCCGGCCCAGCGCGCGACCCGCGCCTGCCGCTCGGTGTACTGCTCGAGGGTCAGCTCGTACCACGCGAGGTTCTTCACGCCGTACCGCTGGTACACGTCGCAGCTGCGTGGTCCCTCGTCGAGGTCCACCCGCTCTCGCATCCAGCGAGCGGCGCCCGCGGTGTCCCCGATCTCGTCGGCCGCGATGGACATGGCGATGGCGCTGCGCCAGGCCAGCGCCTCGACGTCGACCCGGGTGGCCAGCGCGTAGGCCTCTCGGTCGTGGGTCTCGGCAGCGCGCACGTCCCCCAGCGCCTGGTTCAGGCGCGCCGTCCCGTTCTCCAGGATCCAGGCGGCGTCTGCGTCGCGAGTGATCGGCTCCGCCTCGAGCAACCGGAGGGCCGCCCCGGTGTCCCGGATCCACTCGAGCGTGTGCTGCAGGAGCGCGGCGCGCCGCCGCCACGCGTCCGAGGAGCGGCCGGCGGCCTCGCTCGCCACCAGCGCCCGGGCGAGGCCCTCGCCGTACCCGGCCAGGTCACCCCGGGTGCGCGCGCAGATGGCGGTGGCGGCGGACGCCTCGTCCTGCGTGACGGCGTCGAGCAGCGGCGGCAGCACCTCGTCGCAGGCCGGCGTGCGCGCCGCCTCCCGGAGCCGGACCACCTCGGGGGACGGAGGCGGCTCGCGCGTGATCTCCACGGCGTCCAGGCCGCGGCCCCGTCGCCAGGCGTACCGCCCGGGGGCCACGGGAGCGGGAAGCACGAAGCGCAGCCCGTCCAGTGAGGGCTCACCGACCACGTCCAGCGAGGCGCCGTCCACGTCGAGCGCCACCGCCCCGGCACCACCCACCCACACGACCAGCGACCGGTCCTCGGGCAGCTGGCAGCGGCCGTCCACCCAGTCGCAGCCCCAGAGCCACACGTCGAGCGGCTCGGGCGGGGGTGGGGGCGCACAGCCCAGCAGTGGCAGGGCCACGATCAAGGGACCATCCGGATCGGCTGGACGAGCTCGACGGGATCGGCGCCCGGGGCGCTCAGGCGCACGTGGAGCTCGTGGGTGCCAGCGGGGACGGAGGCGACACGCACCTCGGCGGCGCCGCTGTCGGTCCAGGCGACGGTCGCGGGCAGCGGCGTCTCGTCCGCCAGGACCGTGACCTCGGCGCGAAGGTCCGTCCGCGACGCCGGGCGCAACCGCAGCACCACCGAGCCACCCTCGCGCACGGTCGGCACCTCGCCGGTCGGCGCTCCGCGGACCTCGCTGCTGCCCTGCACCGGTGAGCGCGTAATCCGGCAGCGCGGAGGAGCCCCCGACCATCCTCGGAGAGGCCACGAGCAGCGCGACCGCCGCCACGGCGACGGTGGCGAGCGCCCACAGCCAGTGCCGGGACCGGTTCGCGGGCGGCGGCACCTCGACGGGCGCGCTCGTGGCGAGCCAGCGCTCGGTGACCGCGCGGGCGACCGACGCGTCCAGCGGGCGGAACATCTCCACCAGCGCCGGATCGGCACCGTCGAGCAGCTCCCGCTCCTCGTCGGCCGACAGCTCGCCCAGGGTCCACCGCTCCCAGCGGGGATCGAGGGGACGGAGCGCGTCCTGGCCGTGCGCCGCGATCATCGCCTGCAGCTCCTCGTCGGTCATCGCCGTCCCTGCCCGATGGGGGTGATGCGACCCAGCGCGGTCATCCAGCTGCGCACCCGCTCGAGGAGCCGCCGCCGCCACTGATAGACCGAGTCGACCGAGACCTCGTGTGCCGTCGCGACCTCCTCCGCCGAGCGATCGTCGAGGAGCAGGGCGTCGAACATCACGAGGCCCTTGGGGCTGAGCTCGGCCTCCACGCGCTGCAGCGCCGTCCGGAGCAGGTCGCGGGATTCCACGGCGTCGCCCGCCGAGGGCGCGCTGGGGGCCCACTCGTCCGGATCGGGCCGGGGGTCGTCGGTCCACGGGCTGCGGCGGCGCGTCGTGAGGACCGAGCGGGCGTGACGCTCCGCGACCAGGCCGACGAAGTTCCTCAGCGACAGCCCGCGGGCCGGATCCCACGACCGCAGGACATGACCATCGCGGTCGAACAGCACCGCGAAGGTGTCCTGCACCAGATCGGACACGACTTCACGTGCGTCCCGGTTGGCACCGCCCAATCGGGCGACGGTACGGGCGACCCTGGCTTGCACGACCGGCATCAGGTGCTCCACCAACCGAGCGGACGCAGATGGATCGCGTCGAAGCGCTCCTTCCACCCATTTCCGCTCCTCGTCGCGCATCGACCGATGATGACTCGTCGCGACGCCGACCGCCATCCCGATGAGAAGCGGTCAGCCATCGTCCACCACCTCGTCAGCGGGTCCGAGGACGAGCTCCACGTTCCCCCGACCGTCCGCGAACACGAGGTCCTCCCGCAGACCGTTCTCGAGCAGCTTGCGACGGACGGTCCGCAGGTTCCGGTCCCAGCGGGTCCGCAAGAGGTCCCGGTCGAGCGCGCCCCACACCTCGCGGGCGACCCAGTCCCAGGGGACGGGGCTCGCGAACCGGACCAGCTCCGTGAGGATGCGCGCGGTCACGCCCGCCAGCTTCACCGTGGGACGTCCCGCCCGCAGGATGTGGACCGACGTGAACCGGATCACGAGACGCAGGTCGTCCTGCGCGACCAGCGAGCGGTGGGTCCCTCCGACGTCGATGGGCGGCACCTCGATCACGCGGACCCGGGACCCCACCACGTCGAACTCGGTCCCGGCCACCAGCGGGATCACCTCGCCCCGTCGCCGGACGCTCCACCCCTCGCCCGACGCCCACAGGTGCGCCTCGCCGCGCGGGTCGAAGCCGGGCTCCAGCCGCGGAGGGTCGCCGAGGAAGGTCCCCACGTCCACGTCGAGCACGATGGGCCGGACGCCGAGCCCCTGGATGGCCAACGACGACGAGGGGAGCACGACCTCCAGCACCTGCAGCCAGAGGTCGTCCGTGAGACCGACCCGCTGTCCCGGCGTCAGCTGGACCCGCTGGACCCGCTGCCGGCCCACCCTCAGCTCGTTGGCCAGTCCGATCATCAGGAGCCGTCCCGCTCGCAGCGAGACCAGCGCATGCGCCTCGCTGACGCGCGGATCGTCGAGCCGCAGGGAGGCGCTCGGCATCCGGCCGATCAGGCCGCCCGCCGACCACGCGCCCGGCGCTCCTCGATCTGCACCGTCACGTGCGCGCGCATCGCGCCTCCGCCTCGGCGCCGACCCCGTCGCCCGCCCACCACGCGAGCAGCTCGGGCACCTCCTGCAGGCCTGTCCACTCCTCCCAGGTCGGCCGGTCCGACGGGCACCAACCGAGCGCCCGGAGGATCGTGTCCGCGAGCGGACGCGGTGCGCCGACCTCGCGAAGATCCGCGTCCAGTGCACGCTGTCGCCGCCGCTGCGCGAGCTCGTGGGCACCGCAGGGACCGAAGGGCCGCCCGGTCAGCAGCTCCGCAGCGATGCAGCCCAGGGCGTAGACCTCCGCCGGTGCGCCGTGTCCGCCCACGAACCGCTCGGGCGCGGCATACCCGGGCGTGCCACCGTTCGACGGGTCGCGGCCGGTCCAGCCGGCGAGGCCGAGGTCCGCGATCCGCACCACACCCTCGCGATCGACGAGCAGGTTGGCGGGCTTGAGGTCGCCGTGCACCAGCCCGTTCGTGGCCCAGGCCTGCGCCATCGGGCGTGCCACAGCCGCGAGCACGGCGCGCACCACCTCGGCGGGGGCGGGACCGCGACGCGCGATCAGCTGGTCCACTGGCTCGCCTTCGACCCACTCCCTGAGCACCACCCAGCTCCCCTCGTGCTGGGTGACCTCGAGCGTGCGGACGAAGGCGAGCGGCAGGGCCAACGCGCCGGCATCGAGCTCCACCAGCGCCTCGTCGAGGGGGATGCGTCCGTCGAGGACCTTGGCGGCGACGGGCCGACCGCCCCAGGTGGCGCGCCACACGACGGAGCTCGCTCCCCGGCCCACCGGCTCCACCAACCTCAACGTCATCCCCCCTCCTCGACCTGGGATTGGAGGGACGTGACGCCATCTGACATCGGTCCGCGATCTTTTCTCGGGTACCTGCTACGGCACCGTCGCCGACGCGGTCGCGACGACCTCGGGGGCGTTGCCCACGGAGCGCACCATCGCTCCGAGTGCCAGCGCCTCCGGCGTCCCCGAGGCCTCGAGCTCCGCGGCCCACCGCGCCGACAGCGGCTGGAACCACACCGTGGCTCGGACGTCGAACGGCCCCGACGCACCCGTCAGGTCGAGATCGACGTGGACGGTGTCGGCGCCCGGCCCGAAGTCGGCGTCACCGGACGTGCCCACCGGGAGCACCCGAGCGCCCTCGGCCGAGCGCGGGTCGAAGCCCGATGGCAGCAGCCGGTCGTCCTTGGCCCAGCCCTCCGCGCGCATCAGCAGCCACGTCGGCCGGCCGTCGCCGTCGGCGAGCACGCCCTCCCACACCTGGACGTCGTCCTCCGTCACGCGGTCGAGATGCCCGACGACCGGGCCGCCCGCGAGCTCGGAGGGCAACACCGCGCCGTCGGCTCCCACCAGGCGCCCCTCGGCGTCGGTGCCGCCCAGCCGCACGACCTCCGCACCGCTCCCGTCGGTCACGACGAGCCCGAGCCAGATCCGTCGCACGGGGATGCCGGTGGGGAGCTTGTGGCCGGCGAGGTTGGCCACGGTCGCGTCGAGGAGGAGGTGACCACCCTGGACGCGCGCGTCGTCCAGCACCAAGGAGGCGGTCCGGGTCGCGAGCTGGTCCCGCGCCGCGTCCAGGGTGGCCGCGAAGGCTTCGTCGGGGGCCGGCGGGTTCAGCAGGGAGCGGAACGTGCTGAACAGGCGCGGTCCCAGCGTGTTGCCGCCGACCAGGAGGTGTCGGCCGTAGGGCGAGCGGTCGCCGATCGGCGGGAAGTCCATGCCCATCGGGTTGCGTGCGATCCGCGTGTCGATCGGCGCACCGTCCTCGTCCGTCTGCGGCAGGTGGCAGGCCTGGCACTGCGTGCCCGACAGCGTCGGCGACGCCGCCCACTCGAGCCAGGGCGCCTGCTCCAGCACCGCGCCGCCCGTGGGGGCGCCGTCGGCGGCGACCGCGTGCCCCTCGAGGACGTGGCAGGTCGCGCACAGCCCGCCGTCGCGCACGTGGCTGGCCGGGGTGGGCGTGAACCCGCTGTGCATCACCATGGGGTTGGAGAACGGCGCCTGGTACGGGCCGTAGATCCGCTGCTGCCCGGCGATCGTGTACCCGCCGGAGAAGCCCGCGTCGGTCCCCAGGTCCTGGTCCTCGATCTGGTGGCAGGCGGTGCAGCTCACGCCGTCGCGCAGCAGGTCGGAGCGCTCGCCACCCGCCGCAAGCAGGTCCATCCCGGGCGCGGCCTGCCCCTGCAGCTCCGCGTCTGCCGACGCCAGCGGTGCGTGGCAGCGCAGGCACTTCGCCTCGATCGCCGTGCGGGCCGACGGTGTCGCGGCGACCTCCGCCGACACCTGGGCCCGCCACACGGGGTCGCGCGTGCTGTTCGCCATCATCGACGACTGCCACAGCTCGACCGGGGCCACCGGCCGCCCCGCGTCGTCGCGCATCGCCTGCGCGGAGGAGGCGTTCTGGTGGCAGTCGGCGCAGATGTCGTGGGTGGCGACGCGGTCGTTGGCGGCCGCGCTCGCGGGGGGCACCGCCAGCGGCGTCAGATCGACCTCCCCGATGGTCGTCGTGGTGGTGGTCGTGGTCGTCGTCGTCGTGGCGGTGCCGGTGTCGGTGGCCGTGTCCGTCGTGCCGATCGGATCGTGCTCGTGGTCCGCCCCGTCGACGGTGTCCCCGCCAGCTCCCGGCTCGCATGCCGCGAGCCCCACCAGGACCAGCCAACGCATGAAACCTCCACCCCATCGCGTAGGCGCATGGGCGCTGTGCGGCCATGCGACACGACGTCGCGGGGAACGGCTACGGGCCGTACTCGATGCCGACCGTGACCGAGAGCGCCAACGACGGGTACCCGAGGTACGCGCGGTCGGCGTGTCCGTCGCCGTCGAAGTCACCGGACGTGATCGCGAAACCTGCGGCCGCGGTGCTCGCCCTGCCGCGCGTCACGTACGGCCCTGGGTCCGCCGGCGCGACCGTTCCGCTCCGCCAGACGCTGATCACGCCGTCGCCCGCCGCGTTCGCCGCGAGGAGATCGGCGTGTCCGTCGCCGTCCACGTCGCCCGAGATCTCCATCTGCGTGGGCACCAGCCCGTCGATCATCCCGGTCACGATCCGAGGGGCTCCTGGACCGGCCGCGCCACCAGGCACCACCAGGATGCCGGTCGGGCCACCCCCGGCCTGGTAGATCCCGGCGGTGATGTCTCCGATCCCGTCCCCGTCGAGGTCACCCCCGACCGCACACGTGCCGTTGTCGCTCCACCCGGCCGGGATCGGGACGGAGGTGGTCGCGCCGACGACACCGCTCGCGTTTCCGGGCACGATCACGAGGGGGAGGGCCGCGTCGGAGGCGCAGAGCACGATGTCGTCGAGCCCGTCGCCGTCGACGTCCCCGAAGTGGGCGTTCGCGAAGCGCACGGCGCCCATGTCCGCCGACCGGGCCATCGTGACCGTGCCGGCAGGCTGACCGAGGAGCAGCGAGCACCTCGAGACCACGGAGCCGCCCGCGGTGTGCCGCGTGCAGGCCACGAGGTCGCTCCGACCGTCGCCATCGAAGTCACCGGCGGAGATCGTCGCCCGCTCCAGGCTGAGATTGCTGGATTGAACCGCTCCGGGCGCGAACCCGCCGGCGACGCCCGCGTAGAGACGGATCTCGTAGCGGGGGCTGTAGTAGCCGCCGCCGTACGTGACCTCCACGGTCGCGAGATCCGTGAGCCCGTCGCCGTTCACGTCGAGCAGAACGAAGTCGCCCACGGGGTCCTGCGTGGTGAAGCGGCTCGCCGCCGCGCTCGCCACCCCCGCCGGGCTCCCCGGGTAGGTCGAGATCCGACGGTCCGCGGCGACCAGGAGGTCGTCGTAGCCATCGGCGTTCAGGTCCGCCGCGCGAAGGGCCTGCGCGGCCACGGACACGGTGAACTCGTCGTCCGCCGCCGGCAGGAAGGTCTGCGCACCCGCCGCCATCACCATCCACGTCCCGATCACCGCCACCTCCGGTCGCCCACCAGGATGTCACGGCCACCGGTCGCGTCACATGGGGACGAACACACAGCGGAAGCCCTCGGTGGAGCCCGTGTTCCAGGTGTTGTTGTGCGCCGCGAACACGCCGACGTCGAGATCGTGGCGCGATCCGCCGCTGCCCGATCCGTCCGGATCGAAGCTCCCGCCGCGCGTGAGGTTCCCCGACCCGCCATAGAGCCGCCCGACGCCCTGGGCCTCGGTGTACGGCCCCGCGGGCGCGAACGCCAGCCGCTGGTCCTCCCAGCCGAGGTCGGTCGTGAACGCGGCCGCGTCGTAGCTCATCCACAGCCCCGAGGGGCCGCCGGGCGACCCGTCCACCTGCTCGCGGAGGTTGCCCGCGAGGTCCCAGATCAGCTCGCCGTTGTCGAGCTCGTGGGTCCGCTTCTGCGACCAGTCCGCGCTGCCGGGGTCGGTGCACGCTGGGTTGTTCGTGCCGACACACGGGTTCCCGTTCGAGGGCAGCGCCGCCAGCGGGTCCTCGTCGCAGTGCCCACGCGGGAGCGTCCCAGCCCCCACCGCACCGCCCGACCAGTTCGCCGGGTTGCGCTCGATGCTGCGCGCGACCGCCTGCCACTGGAGGTTGGTGACGAGCTGGTAGTCGAAGCCGATCGCGTCGCAGGCCACCCGCGCCTGGCTCTTGTCGACGCCCGCCCAGGGGGTCCCGGTGGCGCGGCTCTCGGCGACGTAGGTCGGATCGAAGCCGACGTTGCCGTCCTGCAGGCCGACGACGCGCATCTCGTACCGCGCGAGGCAGAAGGGCGTGCTCCCGAGGTCCTCGTCGCCCGGCACGAACACGTACTCGTCGGGGCACGTGATGAAGCCCGCCGAGGTCGCCGGCTGGCCGTGGTTGCCGGCCATGTCGGTCGCGCGGACGGACACCCAGTACCAGCCGCCCTGCCCGAGCGGGTCGGTGAGCACGGTGTCGAGCGCGGTCCCCACGGCGGTCCAGGGCGTGGCGTCGTCGCCGTAGGGGCTCGTGCCGACGGCCACCTCGAAGCTCGCGAACCCGCTGCCGACGTCCGTGCGCGGGTGGTCCCAGGTGACAGTGCCGTCCACGCTGGCGCGGGCGTCGTCGAGCGCGGTCGGGACCTCGGGCGGCAGGATGTCCACGGTCCAACCGTCCGAGGAGACCGCGGCGGACACGCTCCCGTCGCCCTGGAACGCGCGGACGCTGGCGTAGACGGTCTGTGCGTCGGAGGCCAGGATGGCGAGGAAGGTGTGCGCCGTGGCCCCTCCCACGTCGGTCCAGCAGGCGACGTCGTCGGTGCCGGGCGCCGATCCGAGCGCGATCTCGTAGCGGGTGGCACCGGGGACCGCGTCCCACGCGATGTCGGGGGAGGTCGTGAGCCGGTCGTGCCAGGCGGCGTGCGTCACGGACGCGGGGCCGGCCGCGCAGCCGCTGGTGCACGGGTCGGCCACCGGGTCGCACCAGCCGTCCCCCGCGGTCGTCGTGCCCCCGAAGGGCGCGCCGGCGAGGATCCACGCCTCGATCGTGTCGAGCTCGCCCTGGGGCAGCCCGGACGGGCCGGGCATGCGGATCCCGTCGCCGCCGACCTCCGTCTGCCGGTCCATCAGCTTGAGCCAGACGTAGCTGCGATCGGGGTCGCCGGGCTCCACATAGGCCAGGCCGGTCTGCGGATCGGGGACCCCGACCACGTCCTCGGGCCCGTCGAAGAAGAACTCCCCGAAGGGGGTGGCGTTGTCGACGTGGCAGGGGGCGCAGCGGCTCTCGATGATCGGCGCCACGTCCGCCCAGCTGGCGGTCGCGGTGGTGCCGGGCGTGCCGGTGTCGGCGTCGGTCGGGGAGGTCCCGTCGTCGCCTCCCCCGGAGTGGCAGGCGGCGAGCAGCAGCGCGATCACGGGACCACCGCCGGGCGGGTGGCGAAGGCCTCGGTCCGCGGCAGCGCCGAGAGCAGCCCCAGGATGTCCCCGTCCGCGGCGAACGAGGCCCGCAGCGCGTCGATCTCGCAGGCCTCGGAGGTCGCGGGGTCGCGCCCGAAGCCGTAGCGGACCCACTGGGTGACGTAGCAGTCGCTCACGTCGCTGGCGCCGGCCGCCTTCTCGGACAGCTCCAGCGCGCCGTCGAAGGGCCCGCGCGCCGTGCCGTAGTGGACGACGCCGCTCGCGTCGATCGGCAGCCCGTTGCCCTCGGTGTCGCGCCAGGCGCCGACCGCGTCGTAGTGCTCGAAGCCGAGCCCCACGGGGTCCATGTTCAGGTGGCAGCCGCTGCAGGCCGGGTCCTGGATGTGCCGGGCGTACCGCTCGCGGGTGGACAGGTCGTCGTCGAGGGGCGGCAGCGTGATGTTCAGGTCGCCCGGGGGGGCGGGCTGGATGCCGCAGAAGAGCTGCTCGTAGACGAGCTTCCCGCGGTGGACCACGCTCGTCTGGTCGGCGTGGGCGGCGTCCGCGAGGAGGGCCGCGCGGGTGAGCAGGCCGGCGCGCTCGTCGGCGGGGAGCTGCACCTCGACCCACTGGTCGGGCGACGGCGGACCCTGCACCCCATAGACCTCGGCCACGGGCCCGTCGACGAAGGCGGTCCGCGACAGCAGCAGCGCCTCGAGCGTGCCGTCGCCGTCGAACACCTCGTGCTCCACGAAGCGGCGCGTCTCCTCGCGCAGGTCGAGCGCGAGCTCGGGCGACCAGGAGGGGTAGGACAGGCCGTCCTTGGGCAGGTCCTGCAGGTTCGTGATCTGCAGCCACTGCTCGGCCATGTGCGAGACGGTGCGACGCGCGCGGGGGTCGGCGAGCAGACGGTCGATCTGGGCGTCGAGCCCGTCGCGGAGCGTGCCGGCGTCGGCCTCGGCGAGGAGCGCGTCGTCGGGGGTGGTCTCCCAGAGCAGGTACGACAGGCGGGTCGCGAGCTCGTGGTCGGTGAGCGGCACGACCTCGCCGGTGGCCCCGGGCTCACCGAGCTCGATGCGGTACAGGAACTGCGGCGACTGGAGCACGGCCTGGACGACCAGCGCCATGGTCGAGGAGAAGCCCTCGACGCCGATCATCGCGTCGTACAGGCCCAGCAGGACGTCCCGCTCCTCGGGCTCGAGCGGGCGGCGGAAGGCGCGGGCCCCGAAGTCGTCGACGAAGGTCTGCGCGCAGGCGCGGTCGCCGGTCGCCGCGTCGCAGGGCAAGAGCGCAGTCCAGTCGGCGTCGGCGGTCGCGTCCTCGCTCACGCGCATCAGCCCGTCGGCGGCGAGCTGGCTGACGTTGACGGTGGCGGCGGCGTTCTCGAAGCCGTGCACCGTGCCGTCGGGGGGCAGCCGATCGCGCGCGGTCCCGTCGACGCCGAGCAGGTCGCCGAGCGTGTGGTCGAGCTCGGTGTTCGTGAGCTTGCGCAGCGGGGCCTCGGCGGCGCCGGTGGGCACGCAGTCCGACGTCGTGGGGACCGTGGTCGTCGGGACGGTGGTGGGGACGGTCGGTGCGTCCTTCCCCGCGGGACCGCCGTCGTCGTTGCAGGCGAGGAGCAGGAGCGCGATCACGAGAACACCCCCGTGAGCGGCCCGTCGCAGAACGTGGGGTCGCCGAAGCGCGTGTCGTCGAAGCCGAGCCCCTGGAGGAGCGCGGTGAACAGCTCGGCCTGCGTGTGGCCCGCGTAGTCGAGGTACCGCCCGCCGCGCAGCCCACCCCCGCCGCCCGCGAGGAGCCAGGTCTTGCCCGTGTGGCTGTGGCTGCTGCCCGTCGAGAAGACGTTGCTGTAGACGACGAGCGTGTGGTCGAGCACGGTGCCGTCGCCCTCGGGGATGGCGTCGAGCGCGGCGAGCAGGAGCGCGAGCTGGTCGCTGAACCAGCGGTACGTGTCCGTCAGGTCGTCGCGCAGCTCGGGGGTGGCGGGCCCGGCGTGGACGGCGTCGTGCCAGCCGCTCGGGAAGTCCACGTCGAGCCAGGGCCAGTCCTGGTAGTCGCCGAACACGAGCGTCGCGACGCGGGTGAGGTCGCACGCGAGCGACATCGCGAGCATGTCGATCATCGCGCGCGAGCGGCCGGGGATCGAGCTGTCCGCCGTGTCCACCACCGGCACGACGCATGCGTCGCCGATGGAGCCGCCGCCCAGGGCCTGATCGAGCTGCTCGAGGCTGGCGAGGTGGTTCTCGAGCTTGGTGCGGTCGTCGCTCGAGACCTTGGGCATCACGACGGAGAACTGGCCGCGGACGGCGTCGAGCACGGCGCGTCGTCGCGCGAGGCGGGCGGCGAGCTCGGCGGGATCGGTGCCGACGAGGTCCTGGAAGAGCCGCTCGTACATCAGGCCGGGGTCGTTCTGCGGCGGCACGGGCTGTCCGACGCCGCGCCAGCAGTGCGTCTGGATGACCTGGGTGTCGGCGTTGACCCCGAACTCGAGGGAGTCGTAGGCGGTGGAGCCCTTCCAGCGGGAGGCGACGACCTGGTCGAAGCTCGCCCCGCCCGCGCCGGTGGGGCTCGCGCCGCCGCTGCCGCCCACGGCCCAGGTCATGCCGCGGGAGACCCAGGTGTGGAGCAGGCAGCGGGTGTGCCCGTTGTAGCTGCCGTCGAGGATGTTGCTGGCGTCGTCGAGCCCGTCGCAGAGCACGAGCCGATCGCGGAAGGGCTGCAGCGGCTGGAGCACGGGGCCGAGGGTGAAGCTCGTGGGCGAGGCGCCGGGTGTGACGAGGCTGTCGGTGAGCGTGCCCTGGCCTCGGGTGACGATGACGAGGCGCGTGGGGAAGGTGGGGACGGCGGCGTGCGCGCGGCCGGCGAGGCTGTCGAGGAGCGGCAGTCCGGCGACGGATGCACCGAACGCGCGCAGCATGGCGCGTCTGCTGAACGACATGGTCCCCTCCCAGAGGGCGGAGGATAGCACCGAGCGAAGCGAGCCCAGCGAGCGAGCGAGCGAGCGAAGCGAGCGGTGCCGAGCTCACGCAGTGAGCGTGCCAGCGAGCGAAGCGAGCGTGCCAGCGAGCGAAGCGAGCGTGCCTGCCCTGGCGTCCACGGGCGGCCAGCCATCCCACCGTGGCTGAGGGGTCGTTCGGAGCCATGCGCCAGCGGATGATCGATTCGGGGCGCGAGGAGCTGGGTCGGCCCGACGACCGCGGCCGATAGTACAGGTTCTATCGTTGCCATGCCCGGTGGACTTCGGTCGATCCGATCACCGACTGGCACATGGCTCGGCGGCGCCGATCATCCACGAGGGGATGGCTCCTCTGGTCGCTGCTCGGGTACGCCGATGACCCCGTTCGGGTTCCGGGCTACGATGGGGTGCATGGTGACCGACGCACCGGTCCTGCCGGATCCCCGCAACCTCGTCTCGAGTTGGCGGCGGTTCGGCCCGTTCGGCCCCGCGTACCGCATCGACGCCATCCTGCGGGTGCTCGACAACGGTGACACGGTGTTCCAGGTCTCGGTGCCACATCCTGTCGGGGACGACGAGGTGGTCGAGCGACGGTTCTCCGAGGTGCTGGCCGACCCCGAGGAAGGCTGATGGACGCGGTCGCATTCGCCCAAACCCGGTGAAGGCGGTGTGTCCGGCTTGCGGTCAAGAGCTCGTCGATGGCTGGTGCAGTGCCTGTCATGACCCGACGGTGCCTGAGATGGTCTTCACTGAACCTTCAATTGTGGAAGAATGGCAGCTACTCCGCGCCCGCCTGGTACTACGAAATGTACGCCTCGATGCCGCCGGTGCGCTTGACTTGCGGGAGCAGTTCGGTCGAGCTCGCGCCTCAATGGTGGCGGCGCGCAACGAAAGCTGTCTGCGCTCCAATTCAATGACCTACCCCGAAGCGAAGGCCTGGCGCCTACCTTCCACCATCGATGCCGATGTCTCGATAGAGCTGGAGTCATCGCCCGGTATCTGGCTGCCGGAAGACCATTTCATTGCGAATTGGCGTGGGAATTGAACTGCCTCCTGTCCCTCATGGAAGAGTGGCGCTCGGCATGTATGGTATCGACATACGTATCACGAGGATGACGCGTCAATGATTCTCTACGCCCTGATGGAGCTATACGTTCATGCCACTGAGGCGCCAGAGCATCACTCCGATCTGGGGGAGCCGGGCGCCCTCATGTTTCGCGGGGCGATACTATTGGACGTACATGGCACATACTGTACTCTGAGAGGTAAGCGGGGCGACCTTCGCGTAGGACGAGGGAGCCCGTCCGTGGAGTACAATGGTCGACACTTCACTGGTGCTGTTGTCCCTGGCTCATTCCCAAGTCCAGTCAGAAGTGGACGCACTCGTGAGGATCCACTTTCCGTTATCTTTATCCAGCGGGGCAGCGACATTTCTTCGCCCATCTGGACTGCCGAAAGCCCGTCGGACGGCGTGTACGGCTATGTCAGAAATCGTGCTGGCCGGAATGGTAGTTCACGGAGACCGGCCCGTAGCGCTGCTGCCTGAGGAATATCTTCTCGATGGATTGATGCCGTGTTCATTCTCAGAATTGGACGTGGACGGTCTATCGCGGCACCTCGAGGGGCTGAACAGACGAGATCGCTCTGTGGTTGTGGCAATATTGACCGAGTGGTGTTGGATCAGACTGGCCACCGCCGCCTTCGTGACGTTTGACGTCGCTTGGACAGACCGGGATGCTCGACGCTGCAACAGGAGGGGGCAATGTCACGGGCTGGCTGACGGACTGCTCACGACCATGGAATCTTTCTCGCTACGATAGGGGCGTCGATGAAATAGGTGGCTCACTTTGCCCGAGCCGAGCTGTCGAGGAGCGCGGTCATCGATCGAGATCCTGCCGTTCGCCCGTTCGCCCCTACGATCGGACCCGGCAGGCTTGAAGTGTTGCACCGCGGAGGACGCGGAGAGCGCGGAGGTCGGACGGAGGTTGCGCATGATGCTGCACGTGATTGCGCACGATGCTGCACGTGACTGCGCACCTACCAGTCTCCAGCGCACGACGTCGGGAAGGCCCTGTTCTCCGCGTCCTCCTCGGTGAATCCACCGAGCACCCGGCACATCACATCTTCTCCACATTTTCCGTTCGCTCTGGGGTTCGTGGGTGACTAGGTGCACCCGTCATCAGAGGGGTTTCCCTCACCGCCGGCCCCTCTCCCGGAGGTAGAGGGGGGTTAGGAGCTGACCCATCAGCGACGGCCTGAGGTCGGTCCGCCTCGTTCTGGTGATCGGGTGGGCGGAGGTGCGACATGGCGACCGCTCGGAAGATCAGGGACGCGGAGGAGGCGCGGTGGTGCCTCGAGGCGGTGGCGGACAGCCAGCTGGAGCGTGCGGAGTGGGCTCGAAGGAACGGGATCGATGCGCGGTCTCTGAACGCCTGGCGGCTCATCTTGGCGCGGGCCGAGCGCCAGGTGCCGACCCGCTGGGTCGAGCTGTTGGCCGCGCAGCCGGTGCCGACGTCGAGGTACGTGGTTCGCGTTGGCGAGGTCGCCGTCGAGGTGGGCGACGACTTCCAGGACGACACGCTTCGGCGACTGCTCGCGGTCGTGGCGTCGTGCTGAACCTCGCGCGCGGTATCCGCGTGTACCTGGCGGTCGCCCCCCTCGACATGCGCGGCAGCTACGACGCGATGGCCGGCCGCGCGCGGCGCCTCGGTCTCGAGCCGGTGGACGGGGCCTACTACGTGTTCCTGTCGAAGAATCGGAAGCAGCTCGCGGTCCTGCACTACGACGGGTCGGGGTGGTGCACGTTCAGGAAGCGCCTCGATCTGGGGACCTTCGAGCTCCCTCCGGTCCCGGGCGAGACGGCGCAGCTCGCGGTCGACCCGACCGTGCTCGCCTCCATCCTGTCGGGCATCGTGCTGAGCGCGCCGCGCCGCCGCTGGTACGACCACGACCGATCCGTCCGAACCTGACGTTCGTCGATCCATCCACGAGGCACGATCGACAACCGGCGATCGGGCGTGTTCGAATCGACGGATGGTGACGATGAACGTCGGTGAACGGCTCGCGGAACGGGAGGCGGAGAACCGCCTCCTCCGGGAGGAGCTCGCCGCGGCCCACGCCGAGCTGGCGGCGCCTGAGCGCAGCTCGCCGAGCTCCACCAGCAGATGGCGGACGCGAACCGACGCGGCGACCAGCTGCTGGCGGAGGTGGCGAAGGCCAACGACCGTATCGGGGAGCTGCTCGCCGTCGTGACGCGGAGGAAGGCCGCGCGACAGCCACCCAAGCCACCAGAGCCGGTCGCGCCGCCCGAGGTCGGCGACGAGGAGCGCCGCGCCTTCGACGACCGTCCCCGACCGCCCGAACCGCCGGATCCCGTCGTCGGCCATCCAAAGCCGAAGCAGCGCCCGACGGGCCGCAAGCGCCTGCCCGAGTCGCTGCCGGCCGACGAGACCACGCTGTGGCCCGAGCGCTGTGCCTGTGGCTGCCAGGACTTCGAGTGGGTGGATGAGGTGGTCGAGGAGAAGCTCCACATCTCGGCCCACGTCCGGCGCCGGATCACGCACCGCAGGACCGGGCGCTGCCTGAAGTGCCGCAAGCGGACGACCGCCGAGGCGCCGCCCTCACCGTTCCCGCGGTCTCGGCTGACGTGCGACGGGCTGGCCTGGCTCGTGACGCAGAAGTTCGGCCAGATCGTCCCGCTGGAGCGGATCAAGAACTACCTGGGCGTTCGCGGGCTCGCTCTGGCGACGTCGTTCTACGTCACGCAGATGGAGTTCGCCGCCGACCTCCTCGCGTCCATCGACGGTCACCAGTGGAAGACGCTACTCGCGGGCGACGGATGGAGACCGACGGCAGCGGGTTCAAGGTGCAGATCCGCGGCGTCGACGGCCTGCACCACGGACACATCGAGGTCTACCACCGCGGGGACATCGTGGTGTTCCAGTACGAGAGCGAGAAGGGTGGGGAGACGCAAGCGGCAAAGCTGCAGACGTACGCTGGCTGGCTCCTCGTGGACGGCGAGAGCCGCCACAACGAGACCACTCGCCGCAACCCGAAGATCGTCGAGGCGAACTGCAACGCGCATCAAGGCGGAAGCTGGAGGCGGCCGAGGCCACAGCCGGCTCTCGCAGCAGAAGCCGGGCGGTTCGTGAGCGAGATGTTCGACCAGGAGGCGAAGGCGAAGGAGCTCGGTCTGCAGGGTGACGAGCTCCGGCAGTGGCGCCAGGAGCGCATCAAGCCGCAGTTCGACCAGCTGCGGACCTGGATGGACGCCGTCGAGCCGACCCTCGCCAAGCCCGACGAGCTCGCCAAGGTGATCCGCTACTACCGGAACCACTGGAAGGAGCTGACGAGGTTCCTGGACGACCCGTCGATCCCGATCGACAACTCGGCCTCAGAGCGCGAGTTCCAGTGGGTTGCCAAGCTAAGGCTGAACTCGTTCTTCGCCGGCGGGACCGAGGGTGCGCAACGGGCGGCGACCCTGCTCGGAGTGGCGGCGACATGTCGCCGGCTACGAGTGGACATGGAGGCGTACCTGACGTGGGTGTTCGTCCGACGAGGGACCCACCGCGACAAGTACGCCCACCTGACCGCGGCCGACCTCACCCCGCAGGCGTACAAGGCCGCCATGCTGGCCGAGGCGCAGTCCGCCTGATCTGAGCCGCGCCGAACGGCAACGGCCGTGCCGGCCGAGCGGGTCCGCACATCCCGCCGCCCGTCGCTGATCGGTCAGGTTAGGAGCTCGAGAAAACCCAGCGCCGGATCGTTGCGCAAGGACATCCAACGGATGCTGGAGACCACCAGGCCCGCCATAGGCGACAAGGCTGCTCCTCCCCCTCTACCACCGGGAGAGGGGGCCGGGGGGTGAGGGAAACTACGTAACTTGGAACGATGACATCCGCGCTCTCGATGAACATCGCATCAACTCCATTGGACCCGTAGGCTTGAAGTGTTGCACCGCGGAGAGCGCGGAGGTCGGACGGTGGTAGCGCACGATGCTCCCACCAGTCTCCAGCGGACGACGTCGGGGAGCCTGTTCTCCGCGTCCTCCGCGGTGAATCCACCGAGCATGCAGCTCGAAGGCCCGCGTCACAGCGGCTGGAGGTCGGAGCAGGACAGGCCGCCGGTGACCATGCCCTTCGACGCCTTCCAGCGACTCCCCACCGCCATCGAGCGCCACTTCGACTCGGCGAGGTTGCACGACTGGGCCTTGCCGTCGGCGTCCGTGAACCGGACCGTGTACGTCTCGGTGCGCTTCCCCTCGCGCGTGCACCCGAGCTTGCTGCAGCCGTCCACCTTCACCTTCGGCCAGGACGGTGCGGGCGTCAGGCCCTTCGCGCCAGCCTTCTCCGTGCGCGCCTCCTTCCAGCGGTCCACGCTGAACGTGCACCAGTCCTCGAAGATCGGCTCGTTGCGGTACTTCGTCTGACAGTCCTGGCGGGTCTTGAACGTGCCGTCCCCCTGGTCCTCGTTGACCGTCTTGCAGGTCTGTCCGTCCGGGACCTTGCGCGAGCCCTTCTCCTTGCGGGACCGCGTGACGGCGCGCGCGTCCTTGGGCAGGCTGTCGCACCAGGCGCTGTCCTGCGTGGTCGAGAGCTTCTCGATGGCGATCTGGCGGCTCCACTCGTGGCCCGTGACCTTCACCTCGGTCGGCGAGCTGCGGGAGAACAGGCAGAACAGACCCGCGCAGACCACGATCAGCCCCACGACCACGAGCGCCGGGACGCCGAGACACCCGAGCGCAGGCGCCGCCTTGGCGGCTTTCGATGGAGGAGGAGGAGGAGCAGGCGCCGCGGGTTTGGGCTTCCCGTGCTCCCCCTTCTGGGCGCCCGCGTCGACGTCCGCGCTGCGCTTCGCGTCCTTCTCCTTCCCCTCGCGCCCGTCGCCGCAGTTCACGCAGTGCGAGGCCGCGTTGCTGTTCGGCGTGTCGCAGCGCTCGCACACCCAGTCCACGCCGACGAACACGTGGTCCTCGACCGCGACCTTCTCGCTCTCGGGCGGGAAGTAGCGCAGGGAGGGGTCCTGCACGGTCCCGCAGGCGGGGCAGTGGCGGTGCGTCTTGCCGAGCAGCTTCTTCGTGCCGCAGCTCGGGCAGTCCCAGAACATCTCGTAGGTCGGCATGGCGGTCCTGGTGTACCAGATGTCCGGGCCTGGCTGGCGCGCGATATCCTGCCCGCGGCGCGGAGGGGCGATGCGGCTGGACGAGGTGATGAGCAGCCCGGTGGTGACGGTGCCCGGGACGATGCTGCTGGCGGACTGCGCGGTGCTCATGGCCGACCGCCACCTGCGGCACCTGCCGGTGGTGGACGCGAAGGGCCGCTGCACCGGGCTCGTGACGGACTACGAGATCCAGCACCGCGGCAGCCTCGAGACCCCGAAGGTGTGGGTCCCGCGGGACGCGGCGGACGCGACGCTCACCGCGAGCATGGTCCAGCGCACGATCGAGGTGGAGCGCCCTGCATCCGCGCTGCTGCACGAGGTGCTGGTCGACCTGGCCGAGAGCGCCCAGGATCTCGCGCTGGCGCTGGACGCCGACCACCGGCCCGTGGGCATCCTGACGGAGCACGACGTGGTGCGGCTCGTGGGCGAGCTGTGGGACGGAGACGGCAGCTCCGCGCACGAGGCCTGGCTTCGGACAGACGAGCTCCCGCTGCTGGACGCGGAGATGCAGGCGTTGGAGGCTCGCTCCTGGATGGCGCGGCGACGGGAGCGTCACGCGCTGGTGGTGCGGCGCGGGCTGCTGGTGGGCGTGCTCTCGCTGCGGGACGTAGCCCTCGAGGAGCACGTCCACCCCCACCTGACGGCGTCGGACGTGGCGAACCGACCGGTGAGCGTGGGGACGGTGCCGGACCCGGTCCGGGCCGCGCGCATGCTGCACGACCGCAAGATCGGCGTGCTCCCGGTGGTCGACCCCGAGCGGCGCCCGATCGCGATGGTGTCCCGCCGCGACCTGGCGCACGCCCTGGCGACGAGGCTCGCGAGCCGCGGCTGAGCCCGGCTACCTCGGCTGGCGGAGCCAGAGCACCAGCGCGACCGTGGCCAGCACCGGGTCCAACACGGCGAACGAGAGCGCGAGCGACGCTGGCGCCTCGCCCAACCACCACACGGGCACCAGGAACAGCGGCACCGCGTACCGGTCGACGACCGTGGCCAGCGCGAAGGACGTGGCGCCGCTCCGCCCGCCGAGGATGTAGAACCACCCGATGATCGCGACCGCCATCCCCGCGATCCGCATCAGGCCGAGGTCGGTGATCGCGTACCCCTCGACCGCCGCCACCACCGACGCGATCGGTCCCGCGCCGGCGAACAGCAGCAACCCCGTCAGCAGGTAGAACACCCCGCAGGCGATCGTGTACCGCGACAGCGCGGTGAGCTCCGGCGGGCGCGCCCACAGCGCTGTGAAGAACGACACGAGGCCTCCTTCTCGGGTTCAGGGGGAGTGGCGCATGCGACGCACGATACCGCACGCCGCCCTACGGAAACGTCAGCTCCGCGGCGTCGACGTGCCCTCCGGTCCACACCTCCATGCGCGACCCGACCAGGCGGCAGTGCCTCCCGCGCCTCCCGCAGTCGAAGTCGAGCGCGGCGCGCCAGTCCGCGGGGATGTCGCGTGTCGGGCCACCCCAGGGCGACCGCGCGACGGTGGTGCCCGGGTGGACCACGACCGTCACGGGCGCCAACGCCGCGAGACCGTCCACCTGCGCGAGGAGGGCGGCCGCGTCCCCCTCGAAGAAGAACACGTCGGTCGCGTCGACGGCGTAGTGATGCACACAGCCCGCGAGCAGGGCCGGCAACGCGTCCTGCGCCTCCCAGTCGAGCTCGCACCCGTCGACGTCCCTCCCCAGCGCGAAGGCAGCCGACGCCACCAGGACCGCTATCAACGTCCCCCCGCTCCCATCCTACTCGCGGCGCCACCGGACGTGGACCGTGGCGACCTCGCCTCCGACGGCCTGGGGAACCGTCGACAGCACGAGCTCGTCGCCGTCGAGCTGGATCCGGCGGGGGTGGACCTCCCCCTCCCAGTTCGGGAAGAACGAGGTCTCGACCCGATGGTGGACGAGGTCGCCTTCGACCCACCAGCGGCCGGTGTAGCCGACGTAGCCACGGGCGAGCGCGGCAGCCTCGCCGTCGGTGGCGCGGAACGGGTCGCCCGAGCCCACCCGTGGCCGGACCGCGCTCGCGGCGTGGACGCTGACCCGACCGTCCGCCAGGTACAGCAGCCGCCCCTGGACCTCGGACCCGAAGGGCCGCACGATCCCGCGCGGTGTGACTGCGTCCATCCCCACGAAGCTCCAGGCACCGATCAGCGCGTCCACGCTTCCTCCAGGTCGTCGAGCAGGGCCCCGACCGCGGGTCCGAGCATCGTGTAGTGGTCGCCGGGGCAGGTGCGCCGCGTCACGCGGGCCGCGACCTCGTCCCAGGGCGCGGTGTCGAGCTCCGGCAGGCGGATGGCGGCGTCCATGCACACCGCGTCCAGCGGGAGCCGGGGGAGTCGAAGGCTCCCGGCCCGCCACGCGGCCACCCGGAGCGCCTCCATGGCCTCCGCCTCGGGCAGCGGTGTCCGCCGCGCGGCGGCCCACGCACACGCCCACGTGCGCAGGCTCCGTGCGTCGTGTCGGGGCGGTCGGGCGGGGGCGTCCAGCAGCACCGGCGGAGCCACGGACCTCCCCCGGTCGAGCAGGCGCTCCGCCACCCACCACGCGACGGCTCCGCCCAGCGACCAACCGACGAGCCGGACGGGGCCCTCGGGGTGGGCGTCCAGGACCTCGTTCGCGACCTGCGTCACGAGCGCCTCCGCGTCGAGCACCCCCGGACCCGTCAGCGCGTCCGGGCTGAGGACCACCAGCGTGCCCCGCACGCCGAGCGTCCGGTACCGACGGACCGGGAGGCCGCCCGGATGCACCACGAACCGGACGGGCGCACCGTCCCCGAACCGGTCCACCACGACCGTCACGGGGCGCCCAACACCAGCGAGGTGACGAAGCCCCCCATGCCGTACGCGTTCTTCACGGCGACGCCGATCCGGTGGGGCCGCGTCGCGGGGACATGGTCGATGGCGAGCTCGGGATCGGGCTCGTCGACGTTGATGGTGGGGTGGACCTCGCCAGCGCCGAGCTGCAGGACCGTGGCCACCAGCTCCAGCACCGCCGCCGCCTGGATGGCGTGGCCGAGCATGCTCTTGGTGGCGTTCACGGGGATGGCCGCGAGGCGGTCGCCCAGGACCTCGCGCAAGGCGTCGATCTCGCTGCGGTCCCCGAGCGGCGTGGAGGTGCCGTGCGCGTTGACGTAGTCGATGTCGTCGGGGCGCACGCCGGCTTCCCGGAGCGCCAGGCGCAGCGCCCGTACCTGGTGCTCGCGCTCGGGTCGCGCGTGCAGCACACCCGCCGAGACCTCGGCACCCCCGAGCACCAGGGCCAGCGGCGTGGCCCCGCGCGCCACCGCGTCGGCCTCTCGCTCGAGCACCAGCGCCGCCGCACCCTCGGCGGGCACGAACCCACGCCGACGGAGGTCGAACGGCCGTGACGCGCGGCTCGGCTCGTCCTGCCCGCCCCCGGCGATCGCACCCATCGCCGCCAGCGCCTGGAGCAGCGGCGGCGCCATGTCGCTGGACACGCCGGTCACGAGGACCCGATCGGCGCGACCCGCCGCGAGCAGGTCGAGCGCGCGGAGGACGGCCGTGCCGCCGCTGGCGCACGCGGTGCCGACCAGGAACGACGGACCGAGCGCGCCAGCGAGCTCGCACACCAGCGAGACGGCGTCGGTGTCGAACGCGTGCAGGCCGAACATCGGGTCCACCAGCGTGGGATGCGCGCGGTAGTCGGCGCTCGCACCGTAGAGGTACTGGTCGTGGACGTTGTGGCCGGCGAGCACGTGGGCCGTCCGCTCCGGATCGACCTCCCCCAGGCGGGCCTGATCGGCGGCCTGCCGCGCGGCGCACACCACCATCCGCGAGCCGAGGGGCGCCGAGCGCAGCCGCTTCGAGGCCCGGCGCGACCAGGCGGGGTCGTACCTCCCCGCGTCCAGGTGGGCGCGCAGGTCGAAGGCGCTCATGTCGCCGCCGATCCGGCTCTCGTTGGCCTCGTCCGCCTCGCGCCAGCGGGTGATGCCCGAACGGCCGGCGCGCAGGCTCTCCCAGAACGTCACCGTGTCCTCGCCGAGGGGACACACCACCCCGGCGCCGGTGACGGCGATCCGGCTCACGCCTCGACCCGCGACGCCGCGTGCAGCGCGTCCACGAGCTCCCCCAGGTTGCGCAGGTCGGCGAGCGCCGTCCGGCGGACCTGGAGCCTCAGCGCGCGGGTGGTGCGGCCGACGATCTCCATCACCTCGATGCTGTCGGCCCCGAAGTCGGCGCGCAGGCTCATCCCCTCGTCGAGCGCGGCAGGGTCGACGTCGTCGAGCACCTCCTCCATGCTGGCGTACAGGGCCTGGACGATCTGGTCACGGGTCATGGCTTCCTCCGGTCGGGTAGGTGATGTCGAGCCGCGTCGCGAGCTCCGCGCGGCGGAAGGCCTCGTCGTGCATGCGGGTCTCCGCCGGGACGACGGCCTCGAGCCCCGCCCGCCGTCGGCCCGCGAGCTCCTGGTGGAGCCGACGAGCGGCCCAGGACGGCGCCTCCGCGAGCTCCGAGGCCAGCCCGCGGGCCGTGGCGAGCACCCGCGCCCGTGGGACGACGAACGGCGCGAGCGGTGTGCGCGCGTCCCGGAGCTCCCGCCCGCGGAACAGGCGACCGCCGAGCAGCGCCCGACGAGCCATGGGTGCCCCGAGCGCCTCGAACAGGACCGTCGTGGCCCCCATCCCCGGCGTGAGGTCGTACTGGACGAAGTTGGCGCCGTACAGGCTCTCCTCGGCGTGCACCGCGAGGTCGCACCACAGCCCCAGGACCCAGCCGCCACCGATGGCGTGGCCCTCCATCGCCGCCACCGCGGGGACCCCGAGGTCCAGCAGGGCGCGCGGCGGGTCGAAGACGGTGCGCGTGATCTGCCGGTCCCCGCGCCCCTCGAGCGCCTCCCGGCTGGCGCCGGCGCAGAAGTGTCGTGGGGCACCGGTGAGGAGGACCGCCCGCAGAGCGGGGTGGGCCCGGAGCGAGGCGACGGCCCGCTCGAACGCCGCGCCGCTGCCGAGGTCGAGGGTCGGCGGGTCACCCTCCAGCTTCAGCTCCGCCACGCCGTCCGCGCCGGGTGGCACCACCGCGAGCGCGCTCACGGGACCTCCCGGCCGATCCGCTCGGCGACGACCGGGCGGGCGAGCAGACGACGGAACTCCGGTACGGCGGCGCACAGCCAGGCCTGGCCGTACGTATCGGCCACCAGTCGCTTGGTGGCTCCGACGGCACCGCGCTCGGCGCGACCTCCCCGACGCAGCGCCGTCCGGACCGAGCGCCAGGGGTCGTCGGTCACCTCGTCGACCAGACCCCAGGCGAGCGCGGTGGCCGCATCGATGGACGTCCCCGTCAGCGCGAGCGACCGTGCCCGCCCCACGCCGATCCGCCGCGCGACCGGCGGGAAGACCGCCGCTGGCAGCAGGCCCCACAGCACCTCGGGCAGCCCGAAGCGAGCGTCCGGCGTCGCTACGATCCGGTCGGCGACCGCGCACAGCCCGAGGCCGCCGCCCAGCGCCGCGCCGTCCACCAGCGCGACCACCGTCCCCGGCCAGCGGTCCAGCTGGTCGAGCAGGCCGAGGAACGCCGTGTGGCCGGTGTCGTGACCGTCGACGACCGACCGCAGGTCCAGCCCCCGGCAGAAGCCCGCGGGGCCGCCGATCAGCACGACGTCTCCCTCGTGATCCCGGAGCGCCCGCGCCGCCGCGTCGATCGCGGCTGGAGCGAGGGCACCTTCCCCGTCGGCCACGGTCAGCGCGATCACGCCCGGTGGTAGCTGCGGTGCCATCCCGCCACCTCCGACAGCACGAGCCGCCCCGTCCCCCGCAACGACTCACGCAAGTCCCCCACGTCGGCCGGCACGGGGTCGAACGCCGGGCTGTCGTACAGCTCCGCGGCGCGGCGCATGAAGCGCTCGTAGGTCGCGAGATCGAGCGGTCGCCGCCGGGCGAGGCGGTCGCCGATGCCCAGCCGCCGGACGCGAGCGCCAGCGCCGTCCACGACGTGGCCCCTCACCACCTCCGCGCAGGATCCGCTGCCGTAGCTGAACAGCCCCACCCGCGTCCCGCCGGGGGGATCGGTGTCCGCGCACAGGCCCGCCAGGCTGGTGTACAGGTTGCCCGAGTACACGTTGCCCACCTGCCGCAGCCACCCGAGGGCGGGTGCCACCCTGGCCTCGAAGTCGGCTGCCAGCGCGGTCTCGTCGATCTCGGGATCCGCCGTCTCCAGGAGCTGGCGATGGAGCTGCCGGACGAGCGACAGCACGGGCGCGTGGAACAGGTAGCGGTCGAAGGCCTGCCTCGGGTCCCGGACGGCGTGGCGGGAACCCCAGTCCTGCCAGGCCGCCTCGAGCAGGTCGAGGTAGGCCGCCAGCGAGCGCGCGGCGTGCACGTGCTCGAACGTCCGCGTCGGGCGGGCCACGTCGAACACGTCGTCGGTGGCGATGCCCGAGGTGGGCTCCAGCACGAGCACGCGGGGGCGCAGGCCCACCACCATCGCCACCGCCGCGGTGCCGGAGGAGAGCTCGGCCGGGTCGTTCGGGTGGAAGCGCGCCACGTCGGTCGTGACCACGAGCGCCCGCCGATCGGGATCGCCGCCGTCCCGGGCCCAGGCGCAGGCGAGCTGGAGCGCCGCGGTGCCCGCGTAGCAGGCGTGCTTGAGCTCCATCGTGCGGCACCGGCGCGGCAGACCGAGGTGGTGGTGCACGGCGGTCGCCAGCGGGCGCGCGAAGTCCAGCCCGGTCTCCGTCGCCACGATCAGGAGCTCGAACCGCCGGGGCCCGGCCTCCTCCACCACGTTGCGGGCGGCGTCGACCGCGAGCGTGACCGGGTCCTCGAAGGGTGCGAGGACGCTGCGCCGGGCGAACCCCACGTGGCGTGCGTCCTTGGGGCGGATGCCGTCGCGTCCGGCCACCAGGGTCTCGGTGTCGATCGCGCACGACCCGGCGAACACGTCGAGGTCGTCGATACCCGCGTCCATGGTGCCTCCCAGCGGTCCGGCGGCGGCCGGTGACGCTCGAAAGCTAGGGCGACGTGGGTTTCTGCACCATCACATGAACATGCGGTACGCCGTCAGTTCGTGTGGACGGGGTGGCACTCGTCGAACGGCAGTCGCCACGAGGTCGCGCCGTCGGGGGAGTAGCGCTCGCGCTGGGCCACGTCCTCGCCCATCTCGGCCCGCTCGGCCCGGTAGGTGTTCTCCGAGAAGTAGTCGTCGCGGCCGTCGTGGCCGAGGCCGCTCGTGTCGTACTCCTCGATCTCGATCTCGTCGTCGCAGGTCGACACGGCCGGGTGCTTCCCACCGTAGCCGGAGACCTGACCCACCGCCGACTCGCCGTCCGTCCGGTGCAGGGCGTGCGTGAGCTCGTGGTACAGGATGATGTCCGAGCGCTGCTCGAGCTCGTAGGGGTCGTTGGCCGGCCCCTTCTGCACGAAGCCCTGGCCGGGGACGTACTTCACGATGGCGTCGTTGCCGGTGCCGTCGGAGTCGTGGCGGTCCAGCAGCGCCTCCTCCTCGAAGTCCTCACTCACCGCACGGGTGCACTTCGCCTTGTTGGGCGCCTCCGCCCCGCCGATGGTGGTGGTGTGCCCCTTCTCGTTGTGCGCGAGCTTCTGCACCAGCTCCCGGCCCGACTCGGTCTGCAGCATCGACGCGAGGTCCTGCATGGTGCCGCCCTTGAACTTCGCGGCGGTCTCCGGGTCCATCCCGCTCGTGTCGAACTTCAGGTCGGTCTTGCCGAGCCGGATGTCCGAGTAGAGCTGCGCCAGCTCCTCGAACTGCTGCTCGTCGACGGTGTTGTGGGCGCCGTCGTGCGCCTCGCCGTCGCCGATGACGTGGAACTTGTCGGCGAGCTCGATGCGCGCGGCCTCGAGGTCGAGCCGGTCGCGCGCGTCCTCCATCACCTTCCCGGCGGTCTGCGCGACCGGGGCCTCCTCTCCCCCGCCGAACCACCCGAACAGACCCATCGCCGCGTTCCCGACCACGTCCTGCAGATCCTGCCCTCCGAACACCGGCGCGGACGCCGCGGGGGCGTCGACGGTGGGGGTGGACGTGCGCCAGCTCTGGCTCGACATCTCGTGCCTCCTGGGTCCACCGTAGGGCGCACCCTCGGTGCGCGAACGTGAAACGGGAGGCGCGTTCATTAAACGCGACCCTCCCGAGGTCACCCCGCCCCACTCACCGCCCCGCCGCCACCTTCCGCAGGCACTCGATCACGAGCGCCGTCCAGCCGGTCTGGTGGCTCGCTCCGATGCCGCCGCCGTCGTCGCCGTGGAAGTGCTCGTAGAACAGCACCAGGTCGCGGTAGGCGGGATCGGTGGCGTACCGCTGCTCGCGCCCGTGCGCCGGTCGGCGGCCCTGGGCGTCGGGAAGGAACAACGCCGCCAGGCGTCCGGACAGCATCCGCGCGATGGTCGCCAGGTCGTAGCGCTGCCCCGAGCCCGTCGGGAACTCGACCTTCAGGTCGTCGCCGAAGAAGTAGTGGTAACGCTCGAGCGCCTCGATCAGCAGGAGGTTCGTGGGGAACCAGACCGGACCCCGCCAGTTGCTGTTACCCCCGAACATCGGGGTGTCGCTGTCGCCTGGCGCGTAGCGGACGGTGTGGCGGACCCCACCCACGGCCAGCGTGTACGGCTCGTCGGCGTAGGCCCGGGACAAGGAGCGCAGGCCGTAGGGCGACAGGAACTCGCGCTCGTCGAACAGGTAGGCCAGCACCCGCTCGAGGCGCTCGCGCGTCGGGATGGCGAGCAGCCGCATCGCGCCTCGCTCGTCGTGCCGGCGCGGCGTCAGGACGGAGATGTGGCGGGCCAGGTCCTGCCGGTTGTCCAGGAACCACTGCATCCGCTTGCGGAACCCGGGCAGGCGGTCCAGCCGCTCGTCCTCGAGGGCCTCGACCGCGAACAGCGGCACCATGCCGACCGCGCTGCGCAGCCGTAGCGGCACCTCGCGCCCGTCGGAGAGGTGGAGCTGGTCGTAGTAGAAGCCGTCCTGCTCGTCCCACAGGCCGCTGCCGCCGAGCGTGTTGATCGCGTCGGCGATGTGGACGAAGTGCTCGAAGAACTTGCTGGCGAGGTCCTCGTAGGCCCGATCCCCGTCCGCGAGCTCGAGCGCCATCGCGAGCATCGTCGTGCAGAAGAAGGCCATCCACGCGGTGCCGTCCGCCTGCGCGATGGTGCCGCCGCCCGGGAGCGGCTTGCTGCGGTCGAACACCCCGATGTTGTCGAGCCCGAGGAACCCGCCGGAGAACAGGTTGCGGCCGTCGGCGTCCTTGCGGTTCACCCACCACGTGAAGTTGAGCAGGAGCTTCTGGAAGACGTGCGCCAGGAACCGTCGATCGCGCTGACCCCTGGGCGCCGACAGCTTGTAGACCCGCCAGGCGGCCCAGGCGTGGACCGGTGGGTTCACGTCGGAGAAGTTCCACTCGTAGGCCGGGATCTGCCCGTTCGGGTGGAGGTACCACTCGCGGACGAGCAGCTCGAGCTGGCCCTTCGCGAAGGCGGGATCGATGCGCGCGAAGGGCACCATGTGGAACGCCAGGTCCCAGGCGGCGTACCAGGGGTACTCCCACTTGTCCGGCATCGAGATGACGTCGCGGTTGTACAGGTGACCGGCCCAGGCGGCGTTGCGCACCGCGTCGCGCCCGGGGGGTGGCGGCGGCTGGGCGGGCGCGTCGCCCTCGAGCCAGTCCTTGACGACGAAGGTGTAGAACTGGCGGGTCCACAGCAGGCCCGCGGCGGCCTGGCGCTGGACGAGGGCCTCGTCGGGGGTGGCGTTGGCGGGGGTCAGGTGGGTGTGCCAGGCGTCGGCCTCCGCGCGGCGCCGCTCGAACACCTCGTCGAACGCGGGCCCGAACGGTCGCCCGACGGCGCGCTGCTCGGCGTGGAGCCGCACCCGCACCTCGACGGTCGCGCCGGCGCGGACGGTGGGCGACCACCACGCGGCGGCCTTGGTCCCGGTCCCCTCCGGGTTGCAGGCGTCGAGGTCGCCCCGCACCACCCGTCGGTGGAAGGCGTCCTTCACCCACGGAAGCGGGTCGGGCACGCCGTACAGCGCGCGCCGCGCGGTCTCGTTCTCGGTGAACAGCAGCTCCGGGCGCTCGCCCTCGCACGCGTCCGCCCAGAACAGGTGGGGTGCCAGGCCCATCCCGTCGGCGCGCACGCCGTCGTGCCCCGTGCGCTCGAGCGAGGGTCGCGGCCAGTAGCCCTCGCCGGTGCGACCCCACGACCAGGTGTTTCGCCACCAGAGCTGGAGCAGCACGTGGCAGACGGCGTCCTCGGGCCCGTGATTGGTCACCTGCACGCGCACGCACAGATCGTCGTCGTGGGCCTTCGCGAGCTGGTAGCGCACGTCGAAGTAGCGCCCCTCGTCGAACACGCCGGTGTCGAGCAGCTCGTACTCGGGCTCGGTCCGCGGCAGGCGCGCGTTGACCTCGCGGAGCCGGTCGTAGGGGAAGGCCGCCTGCGGGTACTTGTAGAGCGCCTCCAGCCAGGCGTGCGACGGGAGGGCGTTGAGGTGGAAGTACAGCTCCTTCGCGTCCTCTCCGTGGTTGCCCTCGGGGCCGGCCAGACCGAAGAGCCGCTCCTTGAGGATCTCGTCGCGCCCGTTCCACAGCCCGAGCCCGAGGTGCAGGCGGCCGTGGCGGTCGCACACGCCGAACAGCCCGTCCTCGCCCCAGCGGTAGGTGCGCTGGTGCGCGTGGTCGAACGGGAAGTGGCGCCAGGCGTCGCCGTCGGCGCTGTAGTCCTCGCGGACGGTGCCCCACTGGCGGTCGGCGACGTAGGGCCCCCAACGCCGCCAGTAGGCTTCCCGCTCCTCGTCGTCGCGCAGTCGCCGATGCTCGGCGGTCGGATGTCCCACCCGCGCCTCCCGGGGCGAGCCTACTGCGACCGGCTGGTGGTAGGAGGATCCGATGGTGCACCTCGTGTCGAGCAGCTCCGCGGCCGGGCTGGTGCTGCTGGTCGGCGTCGCGCGGGCGGACATCGTCGTCGCCGAGGACACGCCGACGCTCGGACCGTGCGATCCCGACCCGCGCCACCACGAGGCCCTCCGCCGCGCGTGGGGCTCGCCGTGGATGCAGCTGCCCTCGGTCGACCAGCTGCGCGCCCGCCTCGGAGAGGGCGAGGTCGTCCTTTGGGCCACGACGGAGTACGCGGATCTGCTCTTCGGCTGGTGGGCGATGGCCGCGATCGAGGCTGCCGGCGTGCGGGCCGGGCGCGTCCTGCTGGCCTGCCCCGCGGCGCCCTCGCAGGAGACGGTCGGCGGGGCGGTGGCCCGGGACGCCCTCGACGCCGTCCGGCGCTCCGGACGCCACCGCGCTGACCACCGAGGGCCCCCGCGGTCGGAGCAAGCTACACTCCCCCATGCTCCAGCTGTTGTGGGCCACGGCCCTGGGTCAGACCGGAACCGACACCGACGCGGACGGCGTCGACGACGCGCGGGATCACTGCCCGACCGAGGCCGGTCCCGAGGGGGAGGATCCGACGGTGGCCGACGGGTGCCCCAAGGCCGTCTGGCTCGGGACCGAAGAGATTCGCGTCGCCGACGGGTTGGCGTTCCCCGAAGGCTCGGCGGACCTCGGGTCGGCGGCTTCGCTGGACGCGATCGCCAAGCTCCTGCGTGATCGCCCGGAGCTGCGGGTCGAGGTCCAGGGACACACCGCGCGGCACGACGACGAGGCGGCGGACCTCGCGCTCTCCGATCGCCGCGCCGAGGCGGTGCTGGCCGCGCTGACGTCCCGCGGCGTCTCCGCGGATCGCCTGGTCGCGCGCGGGTACGGATCCACCGTGCCCCTGTACAGCAACCGGACGCCACAGGGTCGCGCGCAGAACGAGCGCGTCCAGCTCCTGCTCCTGCGTCAGGGGTCGCTCGACGTGACGCTGGCCGGCGGCGGCTGGGCGACGGTGGAGGTCGACGGTCGGTGGCTGTCGAAGCCCGCGCCCCTCGCGAGCTTCCCGGTCCAGGTCGGCCACCACCGGCTCGTGGTCACCAACAAGCTCACCGGGCTGCTGTACGAGACCGCGGTCGACGTCCGCGTGGGCGAGACCACCACGGTCGTCGTCCCCTCGCCCTGAGCCACCGTGCTCGCGCTGCTCGCCGCGCTCGCCGCCGCGTCCGAGGCCCCCGTGCCGCTGCCCTCCGGGCTCGACCTCGACACGCCCGACACCGAGCTCGAGCCGCTGGGTGAGATCGTCGACGACGCGGTGCTCGTGGGGCTGGGGGAATCCAAGCACTGCGCCGGCGGCTACCTCGAGGCCAAGGCGCGGATCGTGCAGTGGCTGGTGGAGCGGCGGGGGTTCCGCCTCGTGGCGCTGGAGACGCCCTGGGTTCACGCGGGTGTCGCGCAGCGCTACGTCGAGGCCGGGGAAGGCACCTCCGAGGACGCGATGGACTCGGTCTTCGGGGCGTTCCACGACTCGGGGACCCGCCGCATGTTCGAGTGGCTGCGTTCCTGGAACGAGGCCCACCCCGACGACCCCGTGCACTTCGTGGGGTTCGACGTGCAGGATCGGGTGCAGGAGCTCGAGACCTTCGCCGCTTCGGCCGAGCCGCCCTGGACCGAGCTGGCGGAGGCGACGCTGGTGGTGCGGCGCGCGCTGGAGGGCGTCAGCGGCGACGCACTCTCCGAGATCCGCGACGCCGGGATGGCGGACACGTTGCTCGCCATCCGCCAGGCGGTGGAGCCCGACGCGCGCACGATCGTCCTCGCGCACAACGCCCACCTGATGCGCCACGGCAGCGAGACGCACTTCCGGAACCTCGGCGAGCACCTGTCGGAGCGGCTCGGCGACGCGTACCTCGCGGTCGGCCTGGTCGGCCATCGCGTGGACAGCCTGTGTCACGGGTGGACGCGCCACGACGGACGCCACGAGCTGGAGCGCGAGCTCGCCGAGGAGCTGGACGCCCCGGCGGGGTGGCTCGACCTGTCCGCCCCCCGCTGGCACCAGGAGCGCTCGGATGTGGGGGGCTGGTCCTCCATCTTGCCCGGCGAGCAGTACGACGCCCTGCTCTTCCTCGAGCAGGTGCGCGCCAGCGATGTCGCGGACGAGGACCGACCGTGGAGCGACGCGGACGGGTGGGCGGCCGGAGGGGACCGGATCCTGGCGCTCCACCGAGACGAGCCAGGCGCGACGGCCCTCCGGTCGCTCTGGGATCGATACGCGCAGCTCATGGAGCGGTTGGGCTACGCGCCCGCGTCCAGGGTGCGGACGAAGCGCGCCGACCGCGGGCAGCGCCAACGGTTCGAGGGCGAGGCGGGCCGCGGGGAGCTCCGGGTGACCTGGGACGACGAGGACGAGGGGTGGGTGGTGCTCGTCGTGGTCGATCCCACCTGGTTCCGCCGTCTCTGATCGGAGACGCGGCCGAGCGGAGGGAGGGCGAGGTAGAGTCGGATCTGCTTGGTGGGGTGGCGAATGTCCGTGAGAGACTCCTTCCGAAGAGGGTGGATCGGGCCGGGCGCGACGGCCATGGGTTTGTTCGGCCCCGTTCCGGGCACGGACTGGTCGATGAGCTCGGGTCTCCAGGAGGCGGGGTTCGGGTCCGAGCTCGCCGCGGCGGGGGACGTGAACGGCGACGGTCTGGCGGACGTGGTCATCGCCGCGCCCGACCTGTCCGATCCGGAGACGGACGAAGGCGGCGTCTGGGTCTTCCTGGGCACCCCCGCTGGTCTGGCGGCCACACCGGTCGTCTTCCTCGCCTCCGATCACGTCGCGGCGAGACTCGGGCAGGCGGTCGCCTCAGCCGGCGACGTCGACGGTGACGGCTTCGACGACCTCCTGGTCGGTAGCCCGACGTTCGACCTGCAACGCCGTGGGGCGGTGTTCGTCGTCCCGGGCTCGCCGACCGGTCCGCGCCTCACCGCGACCCGGCGGCTCGATGCGCCGGCGGCGTGGGACGGCTTCGGCTCGGCCGTGTCGTCCGCCGGTGATGTCGACGGCGACGGATACGACGACGTGCTGGTCGGGGCACCGGATGCAGCCACCACGCTCCCCGGCGAGGGTGCGGCGTACCTGTTTCGCGGCGGGCCGAACGGCATCGCCAGCGTCCCGACCTGGACGGTGTCCGGCGGCATGCAGGACGCCCAGCTGGGCGCCGTGGTCGGTGGATTCGACGTGAACGGCGACGGGTTCGAGGACGTCGCGGTCGGTGCGAGGCTGTGGGGACTCGACCACGAGGGGTCGGTCCGGGTGTTCCACGGCTCGGCGAACGGCCTCTCCGCCGTTCCCCAACGGACCCTCGTCGGGTCCCCGGGTTCGACCACTGGCGCCCTCCTCGCCGCGGCCGGCGACGTGAACGGCGACGGCTTCGACGATCTCCTCGTTGGCGACGACACCTCGGTGTCCCTGTACCTGGGAGGCGCAGGAGGACTCGAGGCGGTGCCCGTGCACACCTTCGTCGGGGCCTCGAGCGCCGGGGGTGGCGGGGACCTCGACGGGGACGGGTTCGACGACGTGGTCGTGGGTCGGCCCGAGACGCCGGGCCGCGCCGAGGCGTACCTGGGCTTCGCGGGCGGTGTGCGGTCGACGCCGGCGTGGATCTGGGCGTCGACCCAGGACTCGAGCCGCTTCGGGGAGGCCGCCGCGGTCGTGGGCGACGTCGACGGTGACGGCCACGCCGACGTGCTGATCGGCTCCCCCCGTTGGACGGAGACGCTGTCGACGGAAGGGGCGGCCTTCCTGGCACTCGGGGAAGCGCTCGCAGACACCGACGGGGATGGTCTGGTCGACGTCGTGGACCTGTGTCCCGCCGCCGTGGACCCGGCCCAGCTCGACGACGACGGGGACGGCGTGGGCAACGCCTGCGACACGCCGACGCTCGAGGTGGACACCCTGGTGGCGCCGGGGGTGCCCGTGACGCTCCTCGTGAGGGGCGCCTCTCCCGGAGAGTCGGTCCAGTTCGCGGCAGCGCCCGGCACGGGTGGTGTCGGACCCTGTCCGGCGGCCCTGGGGGGCACCTGCCTCGACCTCGGGGCACCCGCGGTGTCCCTGGGAGCGGCGATCGCGGGTCCGGACGGTGTCGCCCGCCGGATCGTGGCGCTCCCCGCGGGGGCTCGGCCCGCGGCGCTGGTGATCCAGGCCTCCATCCGGCGCGGTGCAGGCGGCTCGGCGTCCGTGACCTCCCCCGTCCTGGTCGTCGACGGGACCCGGCTCGACCACGACGCGGACGGGCTGTCCAACACCGACGAACAGCGCGTGGGGACCGATCCGCTGTCACCCGACACCGACGGCGACGGGCTGTTGGACGGCGCGGAGGTGGCCGCGCACCTGGACCCGTCCTCGCCGGACACGGATGGGGATGGCGTGTCGGACGCGGTCGACGTGTGCGCGGCCGGCGACGACCTCGCCGATGTCGACGGAGACGGGGTCGCCGACGCGTGCGACGGATGCGTGGTGGACAGCGACCCGGGCCAGGTCGATACCGATGGCGACGGCCTCGGCGACGTGTGTGACGTCGAGGTGCTCGGGCCCGTGACGTGGCAGGCGGCGCCCGGACTCCCTGGCAGCGGCTTCGGCGGCGCGCTGGCGGCGGGGGACGTGAACGGCGACGGGTTCGACGATCTCCTGGTGGGCGCCGAGAGCCTCGACCTCGCCGGCACCGGGGCGGGAGGGGCCTACCTCTACCTCGGGTCCGCCGCCGGCCCCTCCACCAACCCCGACTGGCGCGTGACGGGCAGCCGGTCGTGGGAGCAGCTCGGCGGGGCGGTGGCGTTCGCCGACGTGGACGGCGACGGGTTCGACGACGTCCTCGTCGGTGCGTCGGGGGTCACCGATCCCGAGCCCCTGGAGGGGGCGATCCTGGTGCACATGGGCTCGCCCTCCGGCGTGGACGCGCTCCCTGCCGTCGTCCTCGAGGGCGACACCCGCTTCGCCCGGTTCGGCTCGGCGCTGGCCTCCGCCGGCGACGTGGACGGCGACGGGTTCGACGATGTGATCGTCGGTGCCCCCCAGCACGGGTACCCCTCGTACCTCGGCGCCGCCCACCTGTTCCGCGGATCCGCCGTCGGGCTGGTGGCGAACCCCGCCTGGACCGTCGTTGGCGAAGAGCTCGCGGGCGAGCTGGGCTCCTCGGTCGCCGCGGGCGACTTCGACGGCGACGGGTACTCCGACCTCGTGGTCGGCTCGAAGGGTGGCGTCCGCGTGTTCCGGGGCTCGGCTTCCGGACCGGAGACGGTCGCGTCCTGGGCGGTGACCGATCCCGAGCCCACCTTCGGCGCGCGGGTGGCCACCGCCGACATCGACGGCGACGGCTACGACGAGCTTCTGGTCGGCGCTCCGGGCGCGGGCACGCACGACGGTGTCGTGCGCGTGTACGTCGGCTCGGCCCTGGGGCTGGGGGCGGCGCCCACGTGGACGCGATGGGGCGTCGACGGCATGGGCTTCGGGGACGCCGTGGGCTCCGCGGGCGACGTGGACGGAGACGGCTTCGAGGACGTCGTGGTCGGCGCACCGAGCTTCGACGGGATCGGAGGCCTCACCGAGGGCGCGACCCACCTGTTCCTCGGCACGCCCGGAGGTCTCGCCGAGGCCGCGGTCTGGTCGGGCACGGGCGGCGTCCGAGAGGGCCGTTACGGCGCGTCCGTCGGCGGCGGCGACCTCGACGGCGACGGGTTGTCCGACGTGGTCATCGGGTCGCTGGGCCAGGCGAACGTGACGGTCCGGCCCGGGGCGTCCACCGTCGGCCCCTGACGACGCCAGGAAGCTGTGCCCACCGACGGGTGGGACGGCTGTTACTCGTGTGACCCCACAGTCCCGCGGCGGGGAGGTAGAGTGGGCGCATCTGGAGATTCCCCATGCCCTGCTTCCTGCTCGCCGCCCTGAGCCAGCCGGCCCAAGCCATCGCACCGGGCGACGTCGTGCTCGATCAGACCAACATCATCGACTCGAGCTCCGCGCCGTTCTTGTCCGCCCACGGCGCCGGATCCCCCGCCGTCATGTGGGACGAGGTCCGCAGCCGATGGGTCATGGTGTTCGAGTACCAGTCCGCCACAACCGACCCGGATTGTCCGCACGGCATCTGGGGTCTGGCGCTGACCACCACCACCGACCTCGACGGGCTCACCGGCTGGAGCACCCCGATCTCCGTCTACGAGCCGACCGTGGACGGGAGCTACAAGAGCTGCGTGGTCGCCCACCCCGCGACCTACTGGCGAACCGCGAACCGCAGGAACCTCGGCGTCATCTTCAAGGGCGAGACCGACCTGTCGAACTGCGCGGTCGGCGACGATCCGAACACCTGCGTGTACGCCGGCATCGGCCACATGAACATCTCCTTCGACAACACCGGCGCGTACTCGAGCTACGGGATCACGGCGTCCGCGCGGGTCGACATGGCCACGCTGTTCCCCGGCACCCAGTACGGCTTCCAGAGCCCCGTCTTCTCGGCCACCTCGAACCTGTACACGGTGCTCATCCAGATCGGCAGCGACATCTACACCAGCCAGACCAGCAACCCGCAGAGCGCGAACTGGTCGAACGTCACGCTGGTGCAGACGGCGGGCGCGACCTCCTGGGACGCCGACGAGCTGTTCGGGCAGGAGCTGGTGTGCGGCGACAACACGGGGGAGGTCATCGCCTTCCAGGGCGGCCGGACCTTCTCTCCCGGCGGCGCACACATCGCCGAGGCCGGCATGGGCCTGATGACGTCCGTGGACGGCGGCGTGAGCTGGTCGCTGGACCCGAACCCGCTCGTCACCTGGAACAACGACACGGACTGGCGGCACTGGGCCGCGAAGAAGGTAGGCACCGACGCCTACTTCTTCTGGGTGGTCAACAAGGTCGGCGGCATGCTGCAGATCGATCGGTACTCAGCGAACGTCGTCACCACGCCGGTCCCGAAGAACAGCGCCTGTCCGTAGGCCCGCGCTCCCCCGGTGGAGGACGGACACCGAATCGTGCATGCTGGGCCTCGCATCAGAGGGCGCGGCCGGGTACTCCAGCGCGCGACAAGGAGGCAGTATGGCGGACGTCCGACCGGGTGTGGTGACCGGAGAGGCCTACCGGGCCGTGATCGAGGCAGCGAAGGCGGGGGGCTACGCGCTCCCGGCGGTCAACGTGGTGGGGACCAACAGCGTCAACGCCGTGCTCGAGGCCGCGAAGCAGGCGAAGTCGGACGTGATCCTGCAGCTGTCCAACGGCGGCGCGCAGTTCTTCGCCGGCAAGGGATACCCCGACGCCCACGAGGCGATGGTGCTCGGCGCGGTCTCCTGCGCGCACCACGTCCACCTGCTCGCGCAGAAGTACGGCGTGTGCGTGGCCCTGCACACCGACCACGCCAACAAGAAGCTGATCCCCTGGGTCAGCGACCTGGTCGGCCACAGCGAGCAGCACTTCGAGCGGACCGGACAGCCGCTGTTCAGCTCCCACATGCTCGACCTGTCGGAGCTGCCCCTGGACGAGAACCTCTCGCTGTCGGCGGACATGCTGAAGCGGATGGCGCGCCTCGACATGAGCCTCGAGATCGAGCTCGGCGTCACGGGCGGCGAGGAGGACGGCATCGGCCACGACATGGTCGAGGGCGCCGACAACTCCCACCTGTACACCCAGCCCGCGGACGTGCTCGCCGCCTGGGAGCGCCTGAACCCGATCGGCCACTTCTCCGTCGCCGCCTCGTTCGGCAACGTCCACGGCGTGTACAAGCCGGGCAACGTCCAGCTGCGCCCGGAGATCCTGAAGAACAGCCAGGACCTGGTGGAGCGGACGGCGAAGACGGGCAAGAACCCGCTGCACCTGGTCTTCCACGGCGGGTCGGGGTCCGAGCCCGAGAAGATCGCGGAGGCCGTGTCCTACGGTGTGTTCAAGATGAACATCGACACGGACACCCAGTGGGCCTTCGCGTCCGCCATCGGCACGTACGTCCGCGACAACGACCGGGCCTTCCGCTTCCAGATCGACCCCGACGACGGCAAGCCGTACAAGAAGAAGTACGACCCGCGCGCCTGGCTCCGCCTCGGCGAGACGGGGATCGTCGCTCGGCTGCAGCAGGCCTTCGAGGATCTCGGCGCCACCGGTCGCTCCGTCTGCGCCTGACGCATTCGGACTACCGGCAGCCACACGCCGCGTCGGTCCCGCAGTCGACGGGGACCGGCGACGGTGTCCAGTCACAGCGTTCGAGGGCGACCACCTCCTCGCCGTCGAGGGCGCGGTCGTAGCGGTGGAGGCTCGTGACGCCGCCCCAGGCTGAGACGTGGTGCCACAGCGCGACCTCCCACGTGTCGGCCGGGTAGGCGCCCACCCGCTCCCCGTCGCGGAAGAAGGTCGCCTCCTCGCCGTCCCAGGTGAGGACCGCGAGGCCGCCGTCGTCGCGCAACGCGAGCGAGCGACCCACGGGCGGCGCCTGCATCGCGTGGCTGGTGAGGAAGGTGAACGCGATCCACAGGGTGGCGGCGAGGGGCAGCACACGGGTCATCGGGAACCTCTGGTTGCCCGGTGGGTGTGGGTGCTCCGGTCGACGTCACAGGAGGGTTCGTAACGGACGGTGTTGCACGGGGTTGCGGGCACCCGCCACTGGAGCCGGCCACGACAGAGGCATCGGAGGTGCCCGTGTCCGTTCGCTCCTGGCTCCCGTCCACGATGCTCGCCGCCTGGTGTGGGTGCGGTCCCGCCAGCCCCGACCCGCAGCAGGTCGGGGATCTCGACGGCTTCCTGCGCGACCTGCCCGGCTGGACCGAGGTGAGCCCCCCCGTCGCGGAGGCCGACGGGCCGACGGGTGCTCCTCCCACCGCCGACGAGGAGCTGGGCTCGGAGGGCTCGGCCTGGCGCTGCACGACCACGCCGTACCGCATCGACACCAACCCGGACGGGTTCGCGATGGTGTCGCCGGACGTGGCGGTCCTGTGGCCGGGTGCGCTGGTTCGCGGCGCGAGCCACCTCGCAGTCGGTAGCCTCGAGCTGCTCGCCGTCGATCGCGAGCACCGCGCACCCCTCGGCCTCTCGGTCCAGGGCGGCGGCGTGCTCGGCATCCCCGGCGGCGTGTCGACGGTGGTGGAAGAGCCCGTCGGCAGCACCGTCCGCGAGGGCATCAACCAGCTCGTCGCGCAGGCGCTGGCCGCCGATGTCGCCGTCGGCGCGGGCAAGAGCTCGTTCACCTCGGTCGAGACGCACAGCACGGAGCAGTCGCTGCTCTCGCTCGGCTTCGACGCGCGGTACCTCGGCGCCAGCGTCAGCGGGAGCCTCGCTTCCCAGCGGACCGCCGACGAGCACACCGTCACCGCCACCTTCGTGCAGACGCTCTTCACCGTGGCCGTCGATCCGCCCGAGTCACCCGCTGGCGTGTTCGCCGACGACGTCACCCCCGAGGACCTCGTCCGCCTGGGCGTCGGCGACGACGACCTCCCGCTGTACATCGACAGCGTCTCCTACGGGCGCATGCTCCTGGTGTCGATCACCGGCCGGGCCTCCGCGGACGAGCTCTCCGCCTCCCTCGAGGCCGGGTACAGCGGGTTCGGCGTCGACGTGAACGGCTACGCCGCCGCCGAGCTGCAGTCGACGCTCCAGAGCTCCGAGGTGCACGTGTTCGCCCTCGGCGGGCCCAACGCGGGCGTGGAGGCGCTGCTCACCAGCGGCGAGCTCGCGAGCTACTTCGACGTTCCCCTGGCGATCAACCAGGTGGAGCCCATCTCGTTCACGGTCCGCAACCTCGGCGACAACCGACTCGCCACGGTGGCGGCGACCACCGACTACGCGGTCCGGGTCTGCGAGGAGGTCGGCGCCGCCCTCCCCTCCCCCACGCACTGGTGGCCCGCCGACGGTGACGAGCTCGATGTGATCGGCGACCACGACTTCTCCGGGTTCGGCGGGGGGTACGCGGCGGGTGCCTGGGATCGCGCGTGGGCCTTCGACGGGGACAACGACTACCTCCTGAACCACCTCGCGGGCCTCCCCGTCCCGAGCGACGGCCCGTTCACGCTCTCCGCCTGGGTGCGGACGCTGGACGACGATCGGACCCACACGCTGGTCAGCCAGCTCGGGCAGTTCCCCACCGCGGGGGACTTCGCGCTCCGGGTCGCGCCCGGCGGCGTGCTGCAGCTGTTCCGCCGCCCGATCGACGGCGACACCGCCGTGGAGCTCGTGGAGAGCGAGGTCGGCGCCGTGCCCCAGGGGGTGTGGACCCACGTGGCCGGCGCGTACGGCCCGGGGCCCGACGGGGAGTCCGTGCTGCGCGTGTACGTCGACGGAGCGCTCGCGGGCGACACCCCGGTCCCCTCGACCTACGGCCCGGCGCGCGGGACCACGTACTTCCGCGTCGGGGCGGGCGAGCTCGGGCCGGACGAGGGCACCCTCCGCTTTCCGCTGCACGGCGAGCTCGACGAGCTGCAGGTGTGGGACACGGCCCTGTCGTCCGACGAGCTGCTGGTGCAGGACGCGAGCTTCACGCCCTGGACGGCCGCGCGCTGACCTACGGGCGCGTGAACCGCAGGAGGTAGTTCTCCTCGAGCCCCACGTCGAGGTCGGTGCGCGTGGTGAAGCCCGCGGCCTCGATCTCGGTGGCGAACACGTCCTTTCCGGCGCGCACGTGGTTCAGGGTCCATTCCTTCGAGGTGCCCTCGATCCGCTCGAAGTCGAGGACGTAGAGGTGGCCCCCCGGTCGCAGCGCCGCGAACAGGCTCGCGAGCGTCGGCTCGGGTTGCTCGAAGTGGTGGTACGTGTCGCACACGAAGGCGACGTCGATCGAGCCGGGCTCGAGCCGGGAGGAGTCGGCGCCGGCCTCGACCACGGACACCTGCGACCAGCCCCGGTCCGCGGCCATCCCGCGCAGCCGCTCGAGGAACACGGGCGAGATGTCGACGGCGTACACGCGCCCCTCGGGGCCGACGGCCTCGGCGAACGCGGAGGTGTACAGCCCCGTCCCCGCGCCGATGTCGGCCACGGCGGCGCCGGGCGTGAGCGAGAGCGCGGCCAGGATCTCGGGCTGGTGAGCGACGACCTCGCGCGACTCCGCCTGGAACCGCTCCACCCAGACCGTCGGGTCCATGTTCGGATCGAGGAAGTTGTCGTTGATCCCCGGCTCGGACACCGGCGCCGGAGCGGCGGCCTCCACCGGCGGCGCGGGTTCGGGGGCGACGGGCGCGCGGTGGGCGCAGCCGAGGGCGAGCAGCAGGAGAGCGGACATGGCCCCACCTATCCGAGCCGCGCGACGATCTCCTCGGTCTTCGTCCACAGCGCGGCGGCGAGCGCGTCGTCCTCGCCCGCCGGGAGGGGCTGGGCGACGTTGCAGTCGGCGAGGTAGCGCCCGCGCAGCGCGCCGGCATCGGGGTGGACGGCGGCCCAGCACTGGGTGGCCGCGCCCTCGGGGACCGACTTGAGGAACAGCGGAGGGCCGAGGTACGTCCACGCGAAGCGGGCGGCCGCGTTCATGTGGCGGGTGAGGTTGGTGGCGATGACGCCGGGGTGGACGGCGTTCGCGGTCCGCCCCTCGTCCAGCCGGCGGGCGAGCTCGCGGGCGAACAGGAGGTTCGCGAGCTTGGACTGCCCGTAGGCGCGCCACGGGGCGTACTCCCGCTCGGCGCCGAGATCGTCGAGCCGGATCCCCTCGGGCCAGGTGCCGTTGTGCGCCGAGCTCGACAGCATCACGACGCGCGCGCCCGGCGCGAGCTGGTCCAGCAGCGGCACGACGAGCAGGAAGTGACCGACGTGGTTCGTGAAGAGCTGCAGCTCGACGCCGTGCTTCCGCTGGACCTCGGGCAACGCCATGATGCCCGCGTTCGCCACCACGCCGGCGATGGGGCCGCCCACCTCCCGGATGCGCGCCACCGCGGCCCGCACCGACGCGGGCTCCGACAGCTCGCACGCGACCGGCACCACGTCCGCACCCGCCGGCGCCGCAGCCCGCGCCTTGTCCTCGGACCGCGCCAGCGAGAGCACCCGCGCGCCCCGCAGGCAGAGCACCCGCACCGTCTCCTCGCCGAGCCCCGAGTTCGACCCCGTCACGATCCAGGTCTGCCCGGCGAGATCCCGCCCGGCGGTCACCTCCTCCGCCGTGCTCGCGTACCCGAAGCCCGACGGCCCCTTCCCCTGGAGCATCCCGTACAGCGACATCCCCGCCTCCCGCACGCCGGGTATCCTCCCGAGCGATGATCGTGGCGCTCCCGATGTTGCTCGCCAGCGCGGCCCGGGCCGAGCCCGCCGAGGTCGACGTCGGCGAGCTGCTGGCCGAGAACCGCCCCCGCGCGCAGCGTTGGTGGTGGACCTGGGTGGGGACCTTCGGCGCGCTCACGGTCGGCCAGGGGGTGCTCGCCGCGACCGCCTCCGACCCCGACCTCCGCGCCGTGGACCTCATCGGCGCCGCCAGCTCCGGGATCGGCGTGGCCAACCTGCTGGTGAGCCCCTACCCCGGTCGCCACGCCCGGGCGGACCTGCGCGCGATCGGGGACGACGACGCGGCGCTGCTGGACCTGTTCGAGCGGACCGCCGCCGCGGAGCGCTTCCAGACGGGCTGGCTCGCGCACGTGGGCGGGCTGGTGGTGTCGGCCGCGCCGGCCGCGCTCATCTGGGTGGTCTACGACCAGCCGGAGACGGCAGCGCTGAACCTCGTCGGCGGGGTCGCGCTGAGCGAGGCGCAGATCCTGACCTCGCCGCGCCATGTGCTGCGCGCCCGGCGTGCCCGCGACGGGCTCACCGCGACCGTGGTGCCGACCCCGAGCGGGCTCCTCGTCGTGGGCCGTTTCTAGGGGGGTGTGCAGGTGTGCCCGGCGTCGAGCCGCGCGAGGTGGAGCGTGGTGCTACCGGGGTCGTCGAACCAGGCCCACACGACGTCGCCGGCGGCATCCACCCGGAACGGGTCGTCGCGGCGCCCCCAGCGGGCGGTCCCGCCGAGGTCCACCGGGCCCTCGAGCAGCCCGGACGCGCCGAGCCGCACGAGCTGCCAGGACGAGCCCGAGTGCCAGCCCACGAGCAGCTGCTCGTCGCCGGTCTCCGCGGGGGACCAGCGCGCGACCGTGGCGTCGTCCTCGTCCACGCCGTCGCTGCTCGTCAGCCACTGGACCGGGCCTGGGCGCCCGTTGCCGTCGATCGTGGTGATCCCGATGTCCTGGTCCATCGAGCCCGGGCGGTACGAGCCCGTGCCCCGGGTCGCGGGCTCCTGGTGCGCGTTGAACACCATCACCCAGCCCGTGGAGGTGGGCGTCAGGCTGCCGAGCTCGGCGGCGACGTGCCCGTTGCATTCGGCGTCCACGTCCATCACCTTCGCCCGATCGTGCTCGAGGTAGATGCCGCCGATGCTGTTGGTGCCGAAGTCGCCCGAGGTCCCCGGGTAGCAGTCGGTGACACAGGCCGGCAGGAAGTCGCCCGTCCCCGGGTGGTACCGCAGCAGCGCGCTCATGCTGTGGGAGCAGCCCCAGCTCCAGCCCGTCGAGGGCGAGCCCCCGACGTCCACCCACTTCAGCGTGTCGCCCTCGTGCCCGGAGTCCGAGTGCGTGTGGTAGTAGGCGCCGTATCGACCGCCGCCGAAGGCCAGCCGCGAATCTCCGATCCCGAAGTCGTCCGGGTGGTTGTCGGCGTTGAGCAGCTCCGTCGACCAGACCCGCTGCCCGGCGCCGTCGAACCGATCCACGAAGATGCGCTCGGTGGACGGATTCCACAGCAGCGCCCCGAAGTGGCCGTCGGGCTCGGCGGCCAGGCCCCGCAGCTCCATGCCCGCGCCGATCGGCAGCGTCCCCACGAGCGTGTCGTCCGCCGCGACCACGGCCACCCGCGCTCCCTGCGCGGTGGAGTACCCGACGAGGGTGCGGCAGTCGGCGAGCGGCACCGTGAACACCGGCGCGATGCGCAGCGAGCTCGTACCCCAGATCCGCCAGCTCGTGACCCCGGCGGACACCCCGTCCGGCACACTCAGATCGTGCACCTCCAGCCGCTCGAGCAGGGTCCGCGGCGGCGGAGGCGGCTGCCCGGTGTCGGTGGTGGGCGTGGTGGGCGTGGTGCCGGGCGGCGTTCCCGTCTCCGTGGTGGAGAGGCCGGTGCCGTCGGTGCCGGAGGGCGTGGTGCCGGTGTCGCCGTCGGCGCCGTGGCACCCGACGAGGAACGCGAACCAGGGGATGGAGGACCGCATCGCGCCAGTGTAGCCGACGTCCGCTCAGCCCATGGTGCGCAGCGCGGCGGTGACGCGCTTCTTCGCGGTCTTCGCCGCCCTCACCCGCGTGACGACGCCGTCCTCGCCCTCCATCGCCGCGCCAGAATCGACCTCCTCGGAGACCTCGATCCCGGGCGCGCTCCACCAGGCCTCGACGGCGTCCGTGGCCTCGGGCACGGGGTCGCACCCGAGCGCGGCCGCCAGCTCCGCCCCCCGACGACCCGGGAGGGTGGCCTGCGGCTCGGGCGAGGCCAGCGTGCGCACGACCCGCTCGAGCCAGGGGACGACGCCGTCCGCCACCCGGACCGGCGCCGGCATGGCGACCATCTCCTGCCAGCCGATGCCACCGTCCGCGAACAGCACCCACACGCCGTCGCCGGGACCATAGGCCAGCGGGACCACGCCCCCCTCCCGCTCCTCGTCGGCCAGCGACCACCCCGAGGGCCAGAGCCCGAGGTAGGCGAAGGTCCCCACGGCGATCCAGGGCTCGTCGGTCCCTGCTCGTGGATCGGGGAAGGACAGCCCGCCGACCGCGGCCTCCGAGCGGGACGCCGCCGCGGACGCCGCGTAGCCCCGCTCCACGATCCTCGCCGCGAGCGCCTCGGGGCCCGCCGTCTCCCGCGGATCGAGCCGGGCGCCCCGCTCTGCCAGCCAGGCCCGAGCCCGCTCGGAGAGGCAGCTCGGCTCCGCGCCGGACACCCTCACCCAGCGGGTCGCGCGCGCGGTCGTGCCGCGGAACACGACCTCCTCGACGAGCCGGCCGCCGAGGGCCTCCCGCACGACCAGCTCGGGCTTCTTTCCGCCCACGACCTCGAGCCCCGACTCGCCCGCGGGCGCCTCGGCGCGGGGCAGCTCCGTCACCCGGGGCGAGGCCGCCGCCACGGTCGGCGCGCCCTCCACCGCCGCGAGCGCCGCCACGAGCGCCGCCACCGTGGACGCGACCACCCGGGTGCCGGTGTCGTCCTCGTCGATGCGCACCCCGCGGCCGAGCCACCAGCGCTGCGTCGTCCCGAGCGAGACCGAAGAGGCCTTCAGCGCGGCCGCCGCACGGTCCCCGACCGCGACCGGCCAGGAGAGGGTGGCCAGCGGCGTGCCCGCGGCCTGCCGCAGCGCGAGCAGGGGTCGCAGCGCGTCGAGCGGTCCGAGCGCGCGCCAGGTCCCGAGCGCCTGCTCCCACACCCCGCCGTCCGCGGCCCCGTAGAACCGCGAGGGCCAGTCCGCCCCCACCAGGAGCACCTCCTCGCCGCTCGGCAGCCGGGTCGCCCCGCGCGACGGGTCGCCCCAGCAGGCCTGGTGCCCCACGCTGGTCGCGCTCACCCGCCACCCGCCGAGCCCTGCCTCCCACGCGACGACCGGCGGGGCGACGGGCAGCTCGGCCGCGCGCAGGGCGGCGTGGTGCGTCGCTCGCGAGCGCCAGGTGACGTTCGCCGTCGCGACCCAGGCGCGCAGCCAGTCGGGACCGAGCTCCTCGGGCCAGGAGGGAGGGTCGCCGTCGACGCGCGGGGCCCGGGTCGTCGGCACTGGCTCGGCCTGGGAGGTCCTGGCATGGGGCTCGGCCGGACCGAGGTCCTGGGGCGTCGGCGGACCGCCGTCCGCGGGGAACCGCCATCCCGCCATCCCCACGCTCGACCCGGTGAGCACGGAACCGTCGGGGAGTACCGTGATCCGCTGGGTCTGGTCCGCGAACGGAGCGCCCGCCGACGCGCGCACGACCGCCTCACCCCCAAGCGGCAGGACCGCGAGCCGCACCGCGCCGCCACCTGCGAGGACGTGCTCGCCGTCGAGCCAGGCCACCGCTCGCCCGGGCACCCGCCAGCGCCCGACGCAGGCGCCGTCGGCGAGAGCCCACACCGCCACGTCGCGGTCCGCGCCCGTCGCGAGCCGCTTCCCGTCCGGCGAGAGCGCCG
>JACKER010000029.1 GCA_020632925.1 Alphaproteobacteria bacterium
CAGGTCCACAGAGGTCCCCGTGCCCGACAGCGCCGCGGCCCGAGGTGGTGGTCGTGGTCGTGGTCGCTCCGCGTCCCGGTCGTCGCGGTCCACGGAGGTGGTGCCTCGCGGCTCCTGGTCCGCGCCCGCACCACCAGCGCTGCGGCTCGTCGCCCACGCCGAAAATGATCAACGATCACGTCCTGACACCTGGCTGAGGCCGCCAAGGAGTACGAAGCAAGGGCGGAACGCGAACCGGTGTCCGCCCGGAGCGAAGGACGCGAAGTAGAAATGATCAACGATCACGTCCTGACACCTGCGTGAGGCCGCCAACAGCGCTGCGGCTCGTCGCCCACGGGCGAAAATGATCAACGATCACGTCCTGACACCTGGGTGAGGGCGCCACCCGGGCGGCTCAGCGCGTCCGCGCCAGCGGGGCCGGAGGGCGGCGAAGCCGGTCCCGCCGAAGGCGGACGGAGCGCGAAGGCGCGACCCCGGAGGACACGCGGTGCCGCGGAGCGGCAGGCGCCCCGAAGGGTCAGAACTTCAGGACCGCTGCTCCGATGGACAGGCCCGCGCCGGTTCCGAACAACAGCGCCGTCTGGCCCCGTTGGATGCGGCCGGTCGCCTGGGCGTGCGCGAGGGTCATCGGGAGCGAGGCCGCGATGCAGTTGCCGTAGCTACCGACGATCTTGACCACCTTGTGATCCGAGAAGCCGTACTTCTGGAACATCTCGACCATCGGGCCGCTGGCCTGGTGCGGGATCACGACGTCCACGTCGTCGCGCGCCATCCCCGCCTGTCCGAAGCACTCGTCCAGCATCTCGTCGACGTGCTTGAGCGCGAGGCGCCACAACCGCGGGCCGCGCATGCGGAACAGGTTGTCCTGCGGGACCGTGGCCGGGTCGTTGGGGTGGTGGGCCGTGCCACAGCCGCGGAGCTCGGCCAGGTCCGAACCCTCGGGCCAGGTGCGCATCGCGTATCCCAGGAAGCCCGTGTCCTCCCCGTCCGCGCAGGGCTCGATCAGGGCCGCGGCGGCGCCGTCGCCGATGAGCGCGGCGGACTCGGGCTCGTCGAAGTCGCGACACACGGAGCCCTGCTCGGCGCTCACCAGCAGCACCTTGCGGTACGCCCCGGACGCCACCAGCGCGCCGACGGTGTGCAGGCCGACCAGGAAGGACAGGCAGGTCGCGTGCACCGAGAACGACGGCACGCCCTGCATCCCGAGCTCGTGCTGCACGAAGATCGAGCTGTCGGGGATGAGCTGGATGGGCGTGAGCGAGGCGTTGACGATGAGATCGGGGCGCTCGTCGCCGAGCACCTCGCGTCCGACGATGGCGCCCATCTCGGCCATCGAGCGCTCGGAGACGCGTCGTTCGGCCACGCCCGTGCGCTCCACGATCCATTGGGCGGAGCGCCCGAGACGATCGGCCAGCTCGGCCGCGGTCTGGACCTGCTCCGGCGCGTGCATCGCGGTGCGGGTGATGCGGAACCGGATGTGCCCCCCTTCGTCACCGTCACGTACCTTACAGAACCCCGGTACCGCCACCCCCGGCCGCCTCTGGACACGATCCTGACCGTCCTACCGAGCAGGTCGCGCGTTGCTGTAGGCTCCGGGGCGGGAGGTCGTCCGTGATTCCGATGCTCGCCTGGGTGGCGCACGCCGATGTGGTGGGGCCGGGGCCGAACGACTGTCCGCCCGGTGCCCGGGGCGACTCCGACCACAACGGATCGTTCTGCGCGCCCACCGCGTGCGAGGGGATCTGCCCCGACGGGTGGGGCACCTGCGGCCCCGTCGGGCTCTGCATCGTCGAGAGCGAGCGCCCGTGCAACGGCGACGCGCCCGCGGGCTGCACCTTCCATCACGCGGAGGCCGTCGGCGGCTGCGAGCACCAGGAGGACTGCGCCGAGGGCACGTGTGTCGTCGCCGACCGGTGCGCGACGGCCGTGGCGCCACCGCCTCCGTCCGCGCCCGCCCCGGGCGGTTGGGGCTGCGCGCCAGGCGCTGCGCTCGTCGTGGGCGGGTTGCCGCTCGCGCTGATCGGCGGGAGGCGCCGCCGCGGGTAGGCTGGCGCCGGAGGTCCCATGCTCACCCTGCTCCTCGGCACCCTGTCGGCTCACGCCGACGCCGTCCCTCCCCCGCCCGAGGACTGCCCCGCCGGTGCCGTGGGGCAGACGAACCACGACGGCCCCTACTGCACGCCGACGACGTGCGACGGCACCTGCGACGACGGCAAGACGTGTCGCTCGGTGGGGCTGTGCGTGATCTCGGAGGAGCGGCCGTGCGGCGGGATGACGACCCCGGGCGAGACCTGCACCTACACCCACGTCGAGGCGCTCGCGACCTGCGACGAGCAGTCGGACTGCACCGCGGGTGGGGAGTGCGTGATCGAGGACCGGTGCGTGGCGTCGGGCGGCTGCGGTTGCTCGACGGGCGCCAGCCCCGCGGCCGCGCTGGTCCTCGGCGTGTTGCCGCTCGCCTTGGCGTCGCGCCGACGGTCCCGCGCCGAGGCATGATGTCCCCGGGGGCGGGGAGGCGCGATGCGGAGGTGGGTGCTCTTGGCGGTGGTGGGGACGCCCGTGGTGGTCTCCACCATCGGCTGCCTGCTGCCCGGCTGTGGTGAGGAGCACGCCCCGGCCGAGCCCTCGATCGGCGTGGCGCGCGACGGCGTGGACTCGGGCTTCCTGGACGCTCCGGCGAGGATCCACACGGGCAGCGCGGAGACCGGAGGCACGCTCGTGGACCCCTCCGCCTTCGAGCCCCTGTTCTGCACCGAGGACGGAGCGGCGCCGTCGGTCGAGCTCAACGTCTCCGGCGACCTGCTGTTCGACTACCGCCAGGGGGCGTGCACCGACGGGCCCGATGGGGAGACGTTCTCCATGCGGATGGAGGGGCTGTCGGCGGATGGGGTCGTGGCGCACATCCGCATGACCGTCGGCGACCGCGCCCCGCTCGAGGCGGAGGTCGACACCCGCGCCGCCTGCGGCGAGGACGGCTACCTCTGGGGTCGCTTCGCGGTGGGGATGCCCCGCGACGCGGACCGGGAGGACGTGACGCTGGAGATCACCGTCACGGACGCCTGGGGCCACGAAGCGTCGACCTCCGTCGGCTTTCGGGCGCGCGTGAAGGACTGACGACCGTCAACGGCGCATCAGGCCGTACCGGTTCAGCTTGTACAGCAGGCTGGAGCGGGGGATCCCGAGCAGACGGGCGGCCTGGGTCCGGTTGCCGTTCGCGTCCAGCAGCGCCTGCTCGATCGCCTTGCGCTCGGCGTCGTCGCCCCCCGAGTCCGTCGTCGGCGGCTCCGGAGCGGCTCGCGCGCCGTCGAAGGACCACGGGTTGAACTGCAGGTCGCCGGCGCCGATGCGGTCCCCGCCCATCACCACCGCGCGCGTCAGCACGTTGCGCAGCTCTCGGATGTTGCCCGGCCAGTCGTAGCCCTGGAGCGCGGACATCGCCTCGGGCGACACGCGCGCCGTCGGGTGGTGCCGCGCGAGCAGCGCCTTGGCGATGACCGGGATGTCGTCGCGCCGCTCCTTGAGCGACGGGAGGCGCACGGTGAGGACGGCCAGCCGGAAGTACAGGTCCTCCCGGAAGGTCCCGCGGCGCACCATCTCCTGGAGGTTGCGGTGCGTCGCGGCCACCACCCGCACGTCGGGGAACTCCGCGGCCCCGCTCCCGACCCGGCGGACCTCGCCCGACTCGAGGGCGCGCAACAGCTTGGCCTGCACCTCGAGGCGCATCTCCCCGATCTCGTCGAGGAAGAGCGTCCCCCCGTCCGCGTGGTGGAAGGCGCCGTCGGCCCGGGCCACCGCGCCGGTGAACGCACCCTTCTCGTGTCCGAACAGCTCGGACTCCACCAGGTTGTCCGCGATCGCCGCGCAGTTGACCGCGACGAACCGCCCCTCGAAGCGGGGACCTGCCTCGTGCAGCCCGTTGGCGGCGAGCTCCTTGCCCGTCCCCGACTCGCCCGTGAGCAACACGGGCGCCTCGTGGCCCGCGAAGCGCTGGAGCACCGCGAACAGGCGCCTCATCGCCGCCGTCTGCCCGACCATGTCGCCGAAGGCCTCGACCTCCCGGCCCTCCTCCTCGATGGTCGTCGGCTCGACGACGAAGCCGTGATCCCCGATCCGCACCTCTTCCCCGGGGAGCACCGGCGTGATCTCGCGGATCCGGGCACCCGCCAGCCACGCGCCCACGTCCCCCGGCTCCACCATCGTCCTTCCGCGCACCACCCGCAGGTAGACCGCGCCGCGGGGGAGCTTCGGCTCGAGCTCCACCGTCGCCCCCGCGCCGCCCACGCTCGTTCGGGCCTGGAGCAGGGTGCGCGACTCGCCCTGGTGGGGTCCCCGGACGAAGCGGAGCACCGCCCGGCTCGCGGCGATCCGGTCGTCCGCGCCCGCCAGCAGCTCCTCGTGGACGGCCGCCTGGACGGGGATCGTGGCCGTCGGGCTCCGCAGCCCCTCGTCCCGGGAGCGGAAGGTCGCGCGGTAGATCCCGACCGAGATCTCGTCGCCGTCCTTGAGCTCGTACCCGTCGCCCACGCGCTCGCCGTTGATCGTCGTGCCGTGCCGCGAGCGGTCGTGGACGAAGTAGCCATCGCGCTTGCCGTCCACGACGAAGTGCACGCGGCTGACGCTGTCGGACGGCAGCGCGAGGTCGCAGGTGTCCGACCGTCCGATCATCGTCCGACCCGGCCGGAGCACCTGAACGAACATCGGTCGACCCGAGTCGTGGAACTGCAGGTGAGCCATCGTCGCGCCTCCAGGGGGACGCGATCCTACATTGCCGCGAACGCCCGTCGGGATGATGATCACCCCGTGGAAGAGCTGGAGCGGTCGTTCACGATGCACCGCTGCCTCGGACGGGGCGGCTTCGGCGAGGTGTATCTCGCCGACATGATGGGGCGCGGGGGGCTGTCCACCACCGTCGCCGTGAAGCTGCTCCGCCAGGATCTGGACCCCGAGGGTCAGGCGGTGAAGCGCCTGCGCGACGAGGGCCGCTTGCTGGCGCGCCTCGACCACCCGACGATCCTCCGGGTGCTGGATCTGGTGATGCTGGGCGGACGCGCCGCGCTGATCACCGAGTACGTCCCCGGCGAGGACCTCGAGACCTGCCTGCGGGGCGACCATCGCATCTCGACGCGCGCGCTGCTGCAGGTGCTCGGGCGGGTGGCCGGCGCGCTCGACACCGCCTGGCGCGCGCCGCTCGGCAGCGACGGCGAAGAGCTGCGCCTGTCCCACCGCGACGTGAAGCCCAGCAACATCCGCGTGGGCCGCTTCGGGGACGTGAAGCTGCTCGACTTCGGCATCGCCCGCAGCGACGAGGTGACCCGCGAGGCGCGGACCATGACCGACATGCTCGTGGGCAGCCCGCCGTACATGGCACCCGAGCGGTTCCTCGACACGGTCGTTCGCTCCGAGTCCGACGTCTTCGCGCTGGGGGCGACGCTCCTCGAGGGACTGACCGGTCAGCGCGTGTTCGACCTGCCCGTCACGATGCTGGCGGCCCACGCCGTCGACCGCGGCCGCTACGAGCGCTTCGTCGACGAACGGGCCGCGGCGATCCCCGAGGGAACCGATCCGGAGGTGGTCGCGTTCGCCCGCGCCATGCTCGACCACGACCCGAGCCGCCGTCCCTCGGCCAAGGAGGTGGAGGACCGCTGCGAGGAGCTCGCGGACCGGCTGAACGGCCCCACGCTGGCCTCCTGGTGCCGGGAGCGCGCCTGGGTGGAGCCCTCGTCGGCGGGCGGTCAGCTCGAGGGGCGCGTGCTCAGCGTCGGCTCGATGGAGCGTCCCCTCCTCGACGACGTCCCGGCACCCGACGACGCCGAGCCCACCCTGCCGACCGACGGAGGCCGACGGTACCGTTGGTGGCTGGGCGGCCTCTCGGTCGTGGGCGTGGGCGCGATCGCGGCGCTCGTGTTGCTCGGCGGAGCGGGTGCCGCCGGCGGCTGGTACCTCTGGTCCAACCAGCAGGATCCCGCTCCACCCCAACCTGTTCCCGCTCCCGCTCCCGCTCCCGTTCCCGCTCCCGCTCCCGAGCCTGTCCCGGAGCCCGTCCCGGAGCCCGAGTCGACCCCAGAGCCCGAGCCCGAGCCCCAACCCACCCCGACCCCCAGGCCCACGCCTCGCCCCACGCCCCGCCCCGCGCCCACCCCGCCACCCGAGCCCGCCCCGGCCCCCGTCGCCGCGCCCACCGCAGCGAAGGTCACGTTCGAAGGCGCCGACGCCGTGCGCCTCGAGGGCAATGGGCGCTCCATCGTGCTTCCCGCACAGGTCCCACCCGGCGACTACCAGATCGTCGCCACGTTCGGCGGCCGTCCCCCGACGCCCCACGGCACGGTCACGGTCACCACCTCGGGCGCGCACGTCGTCTGCAACGGCCGGATGTTCACCTGCTCCGCGCACTGATCGGGAATCCACACCGTCCGGCGTAAGATGCCGCTGCCCAACCCGTTCGGTCGGGCGAGGACAGGAGCGACGATGGCGTCGAAGAAGCGGTGGAGCCCGCTGTTGAGCATCGTCCCCATCACCTTCATGGCGATGGCGACGTGTGGGTGCCTGGGGCTGTTCACCGCGGCGCCCTGCCTGCGGACGGGGGTGCGGTACGGGCTGTGGCCATCGAGCTGCCCTGACACCGACATGCGCCTGACCACGCAGATCAACGCGTGGGGTCTGGTGCGTGGCCGGGACCAGGGTCAGGTCGAGATCGTCCCCACCGCCCACTGGCTCCGGGGCGAGGGGCGCGACGCCTATCCCCGCGAGGGGCAGCTGTACCGCGGCTACGACGCCGAGCTCCAGCTCCAGGACCACGACGGCCAGCCGATCGAGGGGCTCACCGTGGTGGAGCGCGAGAAGCGCGGCGGCGGTGGCGTGCGGTGGCGCGTGAAGCTCGATGATCTGCCGGACGGCGACTACCAGCTGTCCGCCACCACCACGACCTCCTTCGAGACCTCGACCCACACGGTGCCGCTGGCGCTCTACGCCCCCGCGCTGGTCCACACCATGACGGACCGACCGCTGTACAAGCCTGGGCAGACCGTCCTCTTCCGCAGTGCGACCCTGCGTCGTACGGACGAGAAGCCGCTCGAGGGTCGGCCCGGTCGCTGGGTCGTCCGCTCGCCCTCCGGCCTCGAGATGCTGGTCGAGAAGGACGCCGCGGGGCCGTGGGGCATCGCCGACGGGTCCTTCCCGATCGACGAGGACGCCGAGCAGGGCCAGTGGTCGGTGACCTGGCAGACGGGCGAGGCCTCGGACACCGTCACCTTCGATGTGCGTCCGTTCCGCCTCCCGCGCTTCACGGTCGAGGCCGCGGGCAGCCGCAGGTGGTACGCGATCGGCCAGCCGCTCGTCATCGAGGGGCGCGCCGCGTACAGCTCGGGGGCGCCTGTGGCCAACGCTCCCGTGAAGGTCGGGCTGCGGCTCGCGGGCGGGCGCTGGCCGCTGCCCATCGACTGGGAGGAGCCGCGAGAGGTGCGCACCGGCCCCGACGGCAGGTACCGCGTGGACTTCGGCGCCGTGCCCCCCGACCTCATGGACCGCGCCACGCTCACCGCGCTGGTCGAGGTCACCGAGCAGGCCGGGGAGCGGGCGAGCGGGGCTGCCCAGGTCGTGCTCTCGCACGAGTCGCTGAAGGTGGAGGCGGTCACGGAGCTGGGTGACGGTCTGGTGGAGGGGTTCAACAACCGGGCCTACGTCCGGGCCACCACCCCCGACGGGCGCCCGCTCGCGAACGCGACGCTGGTCCTGACCCGACCCTACGACCCGACCGACGCCGGCAAGACGACCACCACCGACGCCGACGGCGTGGCCGCGCTCCAGATCGACCCCGGGCCCCCGGTGACCGTGGTCCAGCCGCCCCCTCCGCCGCGGATCCGCCCGTTCCAGCCGACGCCGCCCTCGCTCGTGGACGGTCGCGAGCTGTCGGACACGCGCGGGCTCGACCTCGAGGAGCGTCGCGCCGTGGACCGGCTCCAGCCGCGCCTGCAGGAGTGCGCGGTGTACAGTCGCGGCGAGCAGGTGCAGGTCGGCGCGCGCGTCGATCGCGGCGGCGCCGTGCGCGTGGCCATCCCGATGCAGGACGGCCCGCTCGCACGCTGCGTGGCGGACACGGTGCGCGGCTTGCGCATGCCCGCCGGCGACGACCGGACGTACACGCTGTCCTGGTCCATCCCCGACGCGCAGGTCCCGTCGCTGTCGCTGAGCTCCTCGGGCGGACCGATGGGCGGCGAGGTCGACCGCGCCCTCGGAGAGGCCTCCACCCTCGCCCGCCGGTGCCTCCAGCGCGGCCAGGGCGTCAACGGCTCGCTCTTCGCGAACGTGCACTGGGTCACCTCGAAGGGCTCGGAGCGGATCGACCTGCTGCTCGAGCAACCGGGGCACGACGGTCTGTCGCCCACGGCCTCTTCCTGCGTCGCCAGCGCGTTGCGCGGGGCCTCGCTTCGTGATCCCGCCACCGCGGACGCCGTGGGGGTGCACCAGGCGCGCCTGAGCGTCCCGGCACCCCCGGGCACCCGCCGCGAGCAGCCGACGGTCAGCACGGCCTACGAGCTGAAGGTCGTCGCGCGTGCGGACGGCGAAGCGCTCGGCGACGGGCGGCTCATCCTGCCGGTCGGGGCCGTGCCGAACATGCGCCTGCGTGCCACCCCCTCGCTCACGACGCCCGACACCGACGTGACCATCGAGCTCGTGCGCGGGCCGACCTGGCGCGGCGACCTGCCGAAGGAGATGCGGCTGTACGAGGGCACCGTCGAGGTCGCGAAGGCCGAGGTGAAGGACAAGGCCGCGACCTTCCACATCCCCGCCGACGTGGAGGGCTTCCTGTACACCGAGTTCGGCGGGGCCCGCGCGGTCGTGTTCGTCGCCCCCGCCGACCCGCTGTCGGTGCAGGTCGCGAGCGACCAGAAGGCCTACGAGCCCGGTGGCACCGCGCACCTCACGGTCACCACCCGCCACGGCGACGCCCCGGTGGCGGCGGGCGTCACGCTGGTCGGTGTCGACTCGCTCCTCGCGCAGCTCGCCCCCCTCACCGGCCCCGACGACTTCGGCCGGGTGACCGTCCGCGCGACCAGCGACCAGCCGCCCTTCGGCACGTTCGACGCCCGCGCGCTCGCCCTCGGCCAGATCCGCGGCGAGAACGCCGCCCGGGCGGCGGTCATGCGCATCGGACAGCTCCCGCGGGACCCCGCGGGCGACCAGCCGGCGTCGGCCAACGGCGGCTCGGTGGTGGTCACCGATGAGGTGCTGGTGCGCAACTTCTACCGAGCGCTCGGGCGCACGGCGGCCGCGATCCGCGCCTGGGAGAAGACGGCGCCGGCCCAGGAGCAGCTCGAGAACGACGCGGTCGTGGGCCTGTGGGACGACGCGCTGGCGGATCTCCGCAAGGAAGGGGACCCGGCGGTCGACGCCTGGGGCCGGGAGCTGTCGCTGGCGGTCCTGCCGCGCGAGATGCTCGCGCAGGTCGACCCCCGCAAGCTGGTCTCGGACGGCACCCGCCGGCCCGAGGACGTCGAGGACTTCGTGACCTGGGTGGTCCGTGAGGTGCAGCCATGAGCGTGGTGACGATGTTGGCGCTGGTCGGCTGTGGCCAGAGCTCCGCTCCGACCGCCATGGAAGCCGCCCCGGCCGTCGTCGACATGCCCGTCGGCGGGCTGATGGCCGATGAAGGTGGCGCCATGATGAAGGAGGAGGCCGAGATGGCCCGGCCCGCCGCAGCCGCCGCCAAGGGCGCGGGGCGTCGCGACCGCCAGATGGCCTCCAACGAGGCGCCCGCCGCCGAGCCCGAGCCGATGGACGACGCGGACAAGGACCAGGCGGCCCAGGGCGGCGAGGACGGATCGTCCGAGCGCACGCGGAGCTGGTTCCCGGAGTCCTTCCTGTGGCGGCCACTGGTCGAGACGGGCGATGACGGCGTCGCCGAGCTCGACGTGACGGTGCCGGACCAGCTCACCACCTGGCGCGTGCTCGCCCTCGCTGCCGACGCCTCGGGTCAGCAGTCGGGCACGGTCCACACCTTCGACAGCACGCTCCCCGTCTACGTCGACCCGGTGGTGCCGGGCTGGCTGTACGCGGGCGATCGGATCGACCTGCCGGTCCAGGCCGTCAACACCACGGATCACGCGATCAGCGCGCGCCTGTCACTCCAGGCGCAGGGCGCGCTGGGCGGCGAGGGCGTGGCCACGATCGCGCTGTCGCCCGGCGGATCGGACGTGCGGAGCCTGCCGCTGCGCGCGGACGGTGCGGGCGAAGCCACCATCCTGGCGAAGCTCTCCGCCGGCTCCGACTCCGATGCCGCCGAGCGCAGCTTCCCGGTGCTCCCCACGGGACGCCCGGTGGAGCGCCATCGCGGCGGGACCCTCACCGACGACCGGACGTTCTCGCTCGCGGGACCCGGCAAGGCCGACCCGAGCACCGAGCAGATCGAGGTCGTGGTGTTCGCCGGTCCGCTGGCGGTCGTCCAGGCCGAGGTGGCGCGCGTGAACGCGGGCGCCCGCCCCGACGACGGCGCCTACGGCTTCGCCCTCGCGAGCTTCGTGGACGAGCTGTCCGCCGCGTCCGGCGTGGAGGTGGACGACAAGCTGAACCGCCGGCTGCAGATCCTCGCGTGGCAGCGGGTGGTCCGCGACCTGCGCGCCCCCGACGCGAACGTGGCCGCCGACCTGCTGGGCTCGATGCGCGACGTGTCCGGGCACGAGCAGGCCGAAGGGGCGCTGCCGATCCTGGTCTCCGCCGTGACCCGTGGGCAGCGGGCGGACGGGGCCTGGGCGCGCCGGGATCGCAGCACGCTCCAGGAGATCCTCGTCAACACGGCGTTCGTGGGCCGGACGCTCGGTGAGGAGCAGCAGGGCTCCCGACTGCGGGCCTCGGCCTTCCTCGAGCGCTTCCTGCACGAGGTGAAGGACCCGTACACCGCGGCGGTCCTGCTCGCGTCCGGCCTGCTGGACGGCGACGCGGAGGAGCCCCTGCGCAAGCTGCTCGACGAGGCCCTCGTGGACGACGCGGACGGCGTCCCCACCGTGAACGTCCCCGCGGACGTGGTGGACATGTGGGGCGTGCGCCCCTCGGCGTCGGAGATGCTCGCCTGGACGGTGCTCGCGCTGCCGGACGACCACGAGGATCGCGGCGATCTGGCGGCCCGCCTCATGCAGCGCTGGGACGCGCGCTGGGGCTTCGGCGCCGGACGCGCGGACACGCTGGCGCTCGAGGCGGTGGTCTCGGCCCTGCCGGGCGCTCCCGACGCGGTGGACCTGACGCTGACCGTCGGGGACGCGGTCGCCCGCGGGCGCCTCGACCCGAGCCAGCCCAAGCTCCCCGTCCTGCTCACGGTCCGTCCGGGCACGGGCGCCGAGGAGGTCGTGCTGAAGGCCTCCCCCGCGGTGCCTGGCCTGGCCTTCGTCGCGACGCGTCGCTCGTGGGTGCCGTGGACCGACGAGGACCGCTTGCGGGGGGTCGAGGCCGAGGTCTCCGCCGATCGACTGACCGTCGGCGAGGAGGGGCACCTCCACCTCACGCTCTCCGCGCCGTCCGGGACCTCGCTGCACGTCGAGCAGGGCCTCCCCGCGGGCGTGGTCGTCGATCCGCAGCTCGCCCAGCGGTACCCGCGGCTGTCGGGGGTCCGGGTGCTCCAGGATCGCCTGATGTTCGACACGGCCTCGTTCGGGGCTGGCGAGATCCTGGAGATCGACGTGCCCGTCACGCCCGCGTTCTCGGGGACCTTCTCGACGGCGCCGCTGTTGGTGGGCACGCGAGGGTCCGAGCCCGTGCCCATGGCGCCGATGGCGTGGACCATCGGTTCCTGAGGGCGGCTACCACCCCTCGATCGGGCGGAGCCCGAGGCGCTCGACGCGGGCCTCCTCGGCGTATCGCCGCGCCCATGCCAGGCGGCCGTCGAGGGCGACCGCGTCCGCGAACCGGCGGTACGCCAGGTCGTGGTCCTCCGCCGCCCGCGCTGCCAGGCCCTCCTCGTACAGCTGGGCGGCGAGCGCCCGCGACCGGCTCACCGTCGAAGGCTCACGGAAGTCCCAACGGTGCGCCCGCAGCAGGTCGCGCACCCGATCCGCGCCCGCCGTTCCGTCCGAGTGGGCCGCCCAGCATCGCGCCAGCGCGGTGTGCACGGCCGCGGCGCGCTCCTCGGCCCACGCCGTGTCTCCCTCGTGCAGGTGCCGGGCGTCGCTCCAGGCGGCCTCGGCCTCGTCGCACCGGCCGGCAGCGCCTGCCGTCTCAGCGCGCTCGAGCGCCGCGGTGGCCTCCCGATCGCGCTCCTCCGGCGACACCACCCGCAGGACGCCCGGGAACCGCACCTCGCCCCGCGCGAGGACCGCGGGGACCTCGTCCGTGCCTCCGGCCACCACCGTGGGCGGCGTGCCGCGCGGGAGCGGGGCCAGCACGGTGCCGTCGGCGTCCATCGCGACCAGCCCGAGGTCGTAGGTGCCCGGGGGGAGGTCGCCCACCGGCAGCGCGTACCGACCGACGAACACCTCGCGCCCCCGCCACACGTCCGGCTCGACCCAGTCGTAGGCCGGCGGGAGGTCCCAGCTCCGGAGGTGCTCGCCGTCCGACGCGAACAGCAGGACGCGGAAGGCCGCGCCGGGCGGCCGCTGCATCCCGACCTCGACGTAGGCCGTCCCATCGGCTGCCGCGCTGGTGGGAACGTGGGGCGTGTACAGCGTCAGCCCCCGCGACAGGGCCACCCGCGGCCCGGCGTGCGGCCAGCGCTGCTCGAACAGGACATCGCGTCGCACGTAGCTGCCGTCGTGCAGGTTCTGGCCCGCCGGGAACGGCGGAACGGCGACGTAGTCCCGCCGGAAGGACGGGTTCGAGGGGAAGCGCGTCCGCGTCGCCCAGAAGTCGTGGACGTGGATCTCGAACGGGCGCTTCTCGCGGAAGACGTACTCCTCGACGAACGGCTTCTGCCAGTGGTGGTGGGCGAAGGAGACGTCGACCAGCCCTGCGAGATCGAGCATCTCGAAGTCGCTCCAGAGCAGGTGGGCGCCCATGTCGACGTCGGTGACCACGAGCGGCTCGTCGACGTGCGCCCGCGCCGCCAGGACCCGGACGTAGTCGATGCGGGAGGACACGGACCACGGCGTCGCGTCGGTCGCCGCGGCGATCTCGACCAGCCACGAGACGTGGACCGGCACCAGGGCCAGCACCAGCACCGCGGACAGCACCCACCCGACCACCGTGGAGCGGACCTCGTCGCCCGTCGGCAGCTCGAACACGTCCAGCAGCCAGCGGGAGAGGTCGTACGTCCCGAACGCGAACAGCAGCGACCCCGGGACCGTCGCCAGCGCGTACCAGCGGTAGCCCTTCATCCAGTCGCCCTCGCTGTAGACCGCGAAGAGCACGACGAGGCAGCAGAACACCCAGGCCTGCACGCGCAGCGCCGCGTCGCGACCCGACCCCAGCCCCGCCAGCGCGACCAGCGGCGCGAGCGCGGCCAGGACGTACGGGGGGATCCACTGGAACAGCTGGGGCACCGGCACGATGGCCGGCGGATGCCCGAGGTAGCGGAGGATCTCGGCGCTCACCACGAGCCCGCCGAGCAGACCCGTCGCCGCCGCCATCACCCAACGCCGCGAGCCTCCCAGTCGGAGCAGCACGAGCGCCAGCCCACCCCAGCAGGCGCCGAGCAGCACCTCCGGCAGGAAGCGCTGGCCGCCGAGCTGGGTGACCAGACCGACGACCACGACCAGGCCGTAGGCGAGCCACACCCGGGGTCCGCGCGCGGAGAGCACCCCGAGCAGCCACACCGGCAGGTAGAACCCGTAGGCGGACCGCCGGAAGAACTCGGACGTCCAGTTCCACCCGCGGCCGCGCCAGAGCCATGGGTGCAGCTCGTGGCGCTCGAGCTTCGCGTAGTAGGTGTTGGCCACCGGCCAGGCGAAGGTCGCGTAGTGCCAGACCTGGTACGCCGTCCAGGGCACGAAGTAGAGCAGGAGCCACAGCGCGGTCGGGACCAGTGTGCGCTTGCGGGCGAGCGTCCACGCGAGGTGGAAGAACCCGCCGGCCGCGGCGTACAGGATCCCCTCGGGCCTCGTCAGCGAGAGCAGGAGCCAGGCCAGCGCCGACAAGGGCCAGCGGAAGCCCTCCTCCTCGACCTCCACCTGGCCACGCCAGATCGCGAGCGCGAACAGCAGGTTCCACAGCGGGTTCTCGAGGCCCGCCGTCCCCCACATCGCGAACTGGAGGCTCGTGGCGAGGAATGCCGGGGCGAGCAGCGGGATGCCGGTGGCCACGGGGGCCGCTCGGCGCGCGATCCGCCACACGACGAGCACGGTCGCGAGCGACAGCACCAGGCCCAGCGCATGGCTCGCGAGGAACGGGTCGATCCGCAGCAGCGTCGTCAGCGCGAGCAGGGCCACCCAGGTGGGGTTGGAGTACCCCTCGAGCCACTCGCCCCCCGGCGTGGGCACGAGACCGTCGCCGTCGACGAGGTGCTTCGCATACGCGAAGTCGATGGCCGCGTCCTCGATCGTGAAGCCGGCCAACCCGAGGTCGTGAGCGGCCGCCCCCACCAGGATCACGGTGAGGACCACGCCTTCGACCCGTCTGTCACTCCATCGCGGCACGGCGCAGCCTATCCGACCTGCGTCCTGGGGCACGCGATTTCCTCCCCGGTGAGCCGCCACGGACATAGACTCTGGGCCGGAGTACGAGATGAGCGTCGCCGCGTGGGTCCTGCTGACACCCCTCGAAGCCCACGCGTCCGCGGTGTGCGGCGACGACACCACCGCCACGGTGGACGACACGCTGTCGGCGCTCTGGGAAGCGTACGCCGCCGTCGACGAGGCGCAGTTCGACCGAGCGGGGAAGAACCTGACCGCCGCGATCGCCTGCCTCGACGTCGTCCCCTCCCCCGTCCAGATCTCCCGGCTGCACCAGGGCATGGCGCTCCTGTCCTTCGTGAGCGGCCAGACGCGTGCCTCGCGCCGCTCGCTCGCGGCCGCGCGCCTGCTGGACCCCGGCTGGAAGCTCGACGCGCGCACCTTCCCCGACGGGCACCCACTCCGCGACCTGTGGGGCCAGGCGACCGATCCGGGACCGGTGGACGACATCGGGCGCATCCACCCCGACCGGTGGATCGTGGACGGGTACGAGCGGGACGACGCGCCCGTCGAGCGGGCGTTCCTGCTCCAGGTGCAGGCCGAGGACGGCGAGATCCTGTGGTCGGGCTACCTCTGGAGCTTCGAGGAGATCCCGGACCGCGGGCAGGGCCGCTGGAAGAGCCCCCTGGCTACGCCGCACGCGCTGTGGCTCTCGCTCGGCCTGCAGGGTCGCGTCCTCTCCGCGGACCAACGCACGGACGCCCCCGACGTGCTCCGGGACCAGGCGGGGACCGCGGTGGGTGGCGGGCTCGCGCTCCAGGCGCGCTTCACGCCCCTGTCCGTGCTCGGCGGGGAGCTCGCCGCGGCCGTGGCCAGCCCCGGGGATCCCGTGCTCGGCGGAGGGAGCGAGCCCTCCGGACACGCGGCGCTGCTGGTGGGGGGCGGCGGCTGGGCGGGAGCGCTCCAGCCCTACGGCGCGCTGCGGGCCGGCGTCTCCCTGGACCACGGCGTGGCATGGTCGGGCGTCGACCCGGTGCCGACGGCGGGCGATTGGATGCTGGTGTCGATGCTGATCGGCGCGGAGGGCGGGATCCGGGGGGATCGCGCGCGGGCGGGCCTCGCGACGGACGTGTTGCTCGCCGAGGCGACGGTTCCGTGGGCCGGGCGGGTCCGACTCGATGGCGGCTGGGCCCTGATCGGGCCGCTGGCCGTCGAGGGTGCGCTCGCCGCGCGGATCGGCAGCCAGAGCATCGAGGACGTCGACGGGACGCCGCTCGGGCACCTGGGCGACACCGACGTCCGCGTCACGCTCGCGCTGGCGCTCTGGAACTGACGACTACTCGGGTTCGGGCGTCACCAGATGGTCCACCTGGAGCACGCCGTCCCGCCAGGCGCAGCTCCGACCCGCCCGGACCCCGTCCACCCAGGACTCGAGCGACGTGATCCGACCTCGTGCGTCGAGCGTCCAGGTGAACCCGTCCTTGACGCCCTTCACCCAGGTCGTCGCCAGCGTCCCCTCGGGGGTGAAGGTGACGGAGCGCCCGTGCGGCTCGCCGTTGCGGAGCGGGGTGATGCTCACCACCCGGCGCGACATCGGATCCCAGCCGATCCGCGGCCCGACCTCCTCGTCGTTGAGGAAGCGGGTGTCGAGCGTGACCTTGCCGTCCATCGTGAACCGGGTCCGCCGCCCGCTCTTCTTCTTGCGCTCCTCGCACCACACGTCGTCGCCGGCGGGGGGTGCCGTGCCTGCGAGCGTGCCGTACTGCCCGCAGGGATGAGGATCCATCCACCAGAAGTCCGGGCCGTCCTCCGGACGCGCCGGGAGCTCGAGCTTCGCCAACGCGAGGGAGAGCTCGTCGCAGGTGGCGGTGGTGGGTGGCAGCGCGAGCGCGGGGGCAGCGAGGAACAGCATGCGGTTCGGTCCATCCGTGCCGGCGACACCCGGATGCGCCGGCCCCTTCCCCACCATAGCTATCGCGGAGGGGGGAACGATGCGCGTGGTGGTCGTGGGCGCCGGAGCGGTCGGTCAGGTCTACGCTCGACACCTCGTCCGCGGCGGCGCCGAGGTGGCGTTCCGCGTGCGCCGGCCGGACGCGGTGCGTCGGCCCTTCGTGATCCACGACCTCAACCGGGGCACCGCCGAGCGGTACGACGCGCCCGTGCTGGGTACGGACGAGGAGGTCGCCGCCTTCGCGCCCGACGTGGCGCTGCTCACGGTGCCCTCGGACGCCCTCCGGGGCGAGTGGCTCGCGCCGTTCCTGGCCGCGATCGGGAAGGCGTCGGTGGTGTCGCTGGAGCCCGGGGTCGACGAGTCCGCCCTGATCCGCGCCGCGCGCCCCGACGTCGTGCTCGCCCAGGGCATCATCGCGCTCGTCGCCTACCAGGCGCCCCTGCCCGGCGAGACGCGCTTCGAGGAGCCCGGGATCGCCGTGTGGTACCCGTGGGCCACGGCCTGCCCGTTCTCGGGGCCCGGTGCGGAGGCGTTCGCGGCCGTGCTCCGGGCCGGCGGGATGCGCACCACGGTGCGCGACGACCTGACGAGCGACTCTGCGTTCGGCTCGATCGCGTTCGCGACCTGGGTGACGACGCTGCGCGCAGCGAGCTGGAAGTTCGCCGGCTTCTCCGCGAAGGGCCCCCTCGGCAGCGCGGCGCAGGCGCAGGCGCTGGCGGTCGCGAGCGCTCGGATCGACCGTCGTCCCCCGTGGTGGATGTCGCTGCTCGGACCCCGGACCGTCCTCGCGACCCTGCGGTTGGGGGAGCGCCTCCTGCCGCTGCCGCTCGAGATCTACATCCAGGTCCACTTCACGAAGGTCGGTGCGCAGAGCCGGATGCACCTGACGGAGGCCATCGCGCACGGACAGCGGCTCGGCCTGCCGGTGGACGCGATCGAGGCGCTCCTGGCGGCGGCGGACGCCGCTCCGATCACCTCCCCGGGAACATGAGCCGCGTCGGGCGGGCCGGCCAGCCGGTCCGCGGACGCAGCGCGCGATCCGCCTCCTTGATCAGCGGCGGCTCGCTCCGGTAGTGGTCGGGCAGCCCGTAGCCGATGGGCTGGTTGCCGGCGATCACCAGCGCCCAGCGCCCCTCCCGGATGGCCCTGCGCATCGCCTGGTCCTCGGCGTCCCGGAGCGGGTTGCGCTTGCCCTGCAGGTCCCAGATCGCCTGGTAGTGCAGCGAGGGAGGACGACCCGCATAGACGGGGATCCAGGCTCCGAACGGTGAGAGCACCGGCCCGTCGACCTCACGGCAGGCGGCGACGAAGCGATCCCCGGCGGCGAGATCGGCGGCGTCGGGCAGCAGGCGCCTGGGCTCGATCATCCCGTAGACCCAGAACAGGTGGGTGACGATGGCCGCTGCCGCCACCCACCGACCCGTGGAGGTCGCGCGCGCCTCGGCGAGCAGCAGCCCGGCCCCCACCGTGATCAACCAGAACATGGGCGCGTGCACGTTGACGAAGCCGCCGTCGTGCATGCGCATCGCGGCGCACACGACCAACCCCGTCACGCCCAGCGCCCACGCCTCGAGCAGCGGCCGGCGGTCGACCGGGCGGCCGGCGAGCCGGTCGTCGCGCTGGCCGACGCGGAGCAGCCCCTCGGCCACCGGCATCGCCGCGAGCGAGAAGAACGCCACCGCCGCCGGGACGTTGTACACGCCCGAGCCGTCGGCGGGCGGCACGTAGGTCCCCCACCACGCGGAGAGCGTGCCCGCCGTCACGGGGAGCCCGGCCGCGGCCCACGCCGGGAACGAGCGTTGCTCGCGGACGGCGCGGATCAGCTGCCAGCCGCAGATCACGGCCAACGGCACCGCCAGCGGGGTCCCGAGCTCCCGCGGCGTGTCGGGCCAGGCGCGTGCCCAGGCGCGGCCGTGGCTCGCGGGGACCTCGAGGAGGTAGGTCAGGAACATCCCGCCAGAGCGCACCTGGAGCAGCGCCGTCAGCGCCACCACCGGCACGAGCGCGCACGCCAGGAAGGTCAGGGCCGAACGCCAGCCACCGCGCCATCCCGCGCAGAGCGCGAGCGCGGGCGCGAAGGCGAGGGCGTTGTGCTTGGTCAGGACGGCCGCCGCGAGGAGCAGGCCGCTGGCCACCGGCCCGCCGCGCGCCCCCGTCACGATCAGCGCGACCGACCAGCCGAGCAGGCCCAGCAGCAACCCGTCGGGGCGGACGATGTCGTAGAAGGCGCCGGCATGCAGCCAGGTCCCCAGGAACGCGACCGCAGTGAACACGGGGACGAGCCGGTCCCGGGGATGGTGTCGCCGGACGACGAAGGCCGCCGCGGCCGCGGCCGCCAGCGACCCGATGACGGAGACCAGGCGCCCGACCGGCGGGGACAACCCGACGACCGACCCGAGCGCCGCCACCACGGCCGAGTAGCCGGGCGGGTAGATGTACGGGACGAAGTCGGCGTTCGGCGGGACGTAGACCGGGAGGCCCCGTTCCATCCGCCAGGCGTGGGCGAGCATCCCGCCCTCCATCCACTCCAGGTCGAAGGGGTACGGGAGGCGACCGAGCCACAGCCCGAGCAGGTACCCGAGGAACAGGACGCACGCGGCGCCGGGCAGCCACCGCTGCACGATCTCCGACCCGCGCCCTCGCAGCCCGCCGTCCATCGCGCCGACCTACCGTGGTCGACGGACCCGGGCCACGCGGTGATAAGCGCGGCGGATGGACCGCCGCCGCCGCGACTGGATCGTCCTGGGCGTGTGCGCCCTGCTGGTGGTGTACTTCCAGGCCGTCCGCTGGGACTGGTTCATCGACGACGCCGCGATCTGCTTCGCGTACGCCCGGAACCTGGCGAACGGCGAGGGCTTCGTCGCCGTGCCCGGGGGCGAGCGGGTCGAGGGCGTGAGCGACCCCACCTGGATGGCGCTGCTCACGCTGTTCCAGCTCGTCGGGCTCGACGGTTTCCACGTGGCCAAGCCGCTGGCGCTCGTGCTCACGCTCGCGTTGCTCCCCGTGATCCTGGACGCGGCCCGCCAGGCGCTGCCCGCCCCCGACAGCCCCGCCGCACCGGTCGCGCCCTTCGTCATCGGAGGCTCGGCGCAGATCGGGATCTGGGCGGCCTCGGGGCTCGAGAACCCGCTGTGGTGCCTGCTCCTCGGCGCCGCCATCGCCACGACGGTGTCCGGCGCGAAGCGCGGTCGCTTCCTGTGGCCCGGCGTGCTCTGGTTCCTGGTGACGTGGACCCGGCCCGAGGGCATCGCATACGCGGCGCTCGGCGGGTTCTGGTACCTCGTGGCCTCCCGCCGGGCGGGGCAGCGGACGCTGCGCGACGGGGCCGGGCTCGCCGCGGTGATCCTCGTGCCCACGGCGCTGCTGTACGCCGCGCGCCTGTGGTACTTCGCCTGGCCCTTCGCCAACACCTACTACGCCAAGGTCGCGGTCCGGCCGTCGGGCGGCCTGTCGTGGACCGGGCGGGGTCTCGAGCAGGTGCGCGACTGGTCCGCGCGCCTGTGGGCCGGCTACGCGCTGCCGCCGATGGTGGTGGGGATCACCGGGCGCTCGGGTCCGTTGGCGCGCCGGGGGCTGGCGGTGGCCGCGGTCTGCGGGGCGCTCCTGCTGATCTGGCCCGCCCCGGACGCCCTCGCCCAGCTGTGGTTCTGGCCGCGGCTGCCGGCGCCCCCCGTCGCCTGGCTGCACCTGCGCACGGGGTTGCTGGTCGCGGGTGCCGTGCTCCTGCCGCTGTTCGGCGTGGGTCGGCGCGGCTTCGAGGTGGTGGGCCTGTCCTGGCACCTCGCCCTGTTCACGGTGGTGTTCTCGGCGATGGTCGGCGGGGACTGGATGGGCGCCTACCGCTTCATGAACCCGCTGATGCCGCCGTTCGCGATCCTGGCGGCGGTCGGCGTCCACGAGCTCGGCGCATGGCTAACGTCGGTCCTGCCCGACCCTCCCGAGAAGGCGCGTTCCCCCTGGTCCGACCTGGCCTGGCTGGGGGTGGCGCTGGTCGTGCTCGCCTGGCTGCCACCGAACCTCTCCCAGGTCCGCGACCACGCGCTCTACAACATCAACGAGACCCCAGCGATGGTGTCGTACCGGGTGCGCTACTCCAAGGAGACGGCCGCGCGGGCCTTCTGGGAGGAGCCCATCGTGAACCTGGACATGGACCAGGGGGCGCACCTCTGGCTCGCACCCGAGTTCACCGAGATCGACATGGCCGGGCTGATCGACGTGCCCATGGCCCACCACCGGTACAACCAGCGCGCCTTCGTCCAGGAGTACGTGTTCGAGCAGCACCCGCCCACCTTCGCCCACGTCCACCTGTGGTGGGCGAGGTTCTCGGACTTCGAGTCCTACGACGCCTGGAGCGAGATGTTCCCGCTGCCCGCGTACCAGGACATCCCTCCCCTGCCCCCGCACCTCGGGACGTGGGCGCGCCGATCGTTGGTGGAGGCGCCGAGCTGGACGGGCACGCCGGGCCGGCGCGTGGCGTTCGGCGGCGGCGTGGTGGTCGAGGGCGCCGAGGTGCCCACCGTCGGGGCGCCGGGCGAGGACCTGTACGTGGAGATCGGCCTGCGGACGCTGTGGGAGCGCGAGCGCGCGTTCGGCGTGATCCTGTTCCTGGCGGACCCGGAGGGCGTTCGCGCGAGCTGGGCGATCCCGCGCGGCATGGGGCTGATGCCCGTGGGACAGTGGCGCACCGACCGGGTGGTGATCGAGCGCAACGCGCTGCGGCTCCCCGACGATCTGCCGGAAGGCACCTACGACCTGGGCGTGGTGTTGCTCGGCCCCGACGACCAGGCCTGGTTCCCCGGGGGACCCGCCTCCGAGCCCGTCGGCCCCGAGGTCCACCTGGGCGTCGAGGACGCGCGGCTGGCGCGCTCCGAGATGCGCATCGAGGGCCTGGTGCACGTGGTGTCCCCGGCCGAGCGGGACGCGGCGGCGGACGCGAGCGAGGCGAGCACCCTGCGCCAGGCGAGCGACGGGACCTGTGAGGAGGCCGAGCGCTCCTGGGTGCTGACGAAGCGCCACCACCCGCGGGACGAGGCGGACGAGGCGGCTCGCCGGCCCCGGGTGAGCGCCGCCCTCGCGGCGTGTTGGGCGGGACGAGCCGAGCGCGACCCGGAGCGAGCGCCGGAACACCTCGCGCGCGCCCACCGCTGGGACCACCGGTCGCCCGAGCTCGCCCGGGTCGGAGCCCCCGTCGGCGAGAGGCTCTGGGCGTCCGGGAAGGCCGCGTTCGACCGCGGGGCGTGGGCCGACGCCCAGGCGGACTTCGAGGCGCTGCTCGCCTTCCAGCCCTGGCGCTCCTGGGCGCGCCGCTACGCGGAGGAATGCCGGGACCGCCGGCTGGGTCTGGTGGGTGACCACCGGATCGACCGGACGGACTTCACAGATCGAGAACAGGATCGCCCTTGACCGAGGCCTGGTATGATGGGCGGATGGAGGTTGGAAGCATGCGGGTCCTCACCCCGGTCGGACGCGGAGTCCTTCCCGTGCTGGCGCTGGTCGCCGGGTGTTCGAACGACATCCAGGTGGCCGACAACAAGAACGTCGCTCCGGCCGCGGTGATCAACTCACCCGCGCCCAACTCGACCTACCTCGCGACCGAGGTGGTGGAGTTCGTCGGCATCGTGTCCGACGGCGACGGGCTGGCGGACCTCCAGGCGGTCACCTGGACCTCGTCCGTGCAGGGCGAGCTGGCGACGATCGAGACCGCGGCGCCCGACGCCGACGGCGTGACCCGCGTCTCCGTCGTCCTCGATCCGGGGAACCACGCGGTGACCCTGCGCGCGCAGGACACCGAGGGGCACGTCGCCGAGGCCAGCGTCAACGTGGCGGTGGGTGAGGAGGAGCAGGCGCCGACCGGCGTGATCGACTCCCCCGGCTCCTTCGAGGAGTTCCTCCCGGGCGAGGAGGTGTCGCTCGTGGCGTCGGTGTCCGACGCGCAGGACGCGGCACCGTCGCTGACGGTCACGTGGACCATCACCGACAACGGCTCGGGCACGGTCATCGACACGCTCGGCTCCGTGCCGACCGGCGGCGGGCTCGCGTCCGCCTCCTGGGCGGCCGGCCCCCAGGGCAACTACCGCATCCGCCTCGAGGTCGAGGACACCCAGGGCAACACCCTGACCCCGCCGGCCGACGTGCTGATCGTGGTCAACGACCCGAACCAGGCGGACGCCGACGGCGACGGGTTCACCCCGGCGCGCGGCGACTGCAACGACCAGGACGAGTACGTGAACCCCGGCGCCGACGAGGTGTGCGGGAACATCGTCGACGACGACTGCAACGGCGAGGTCGACGACAAGAACCTGGACAACGACGGGCACATCGACGAGGCCTGCACGAACTACGGCGGTCCCCTGCCCGTCGACGACTGCGACGACGACCACAGCGACACGTACCCGGGGGCTCCGGAGCTGATCGACGGCCGGGACAACGACTGCGACACGCTGATCGACAACGGCGGTCCTGCCTTCGACTCCGATGGCGACTGCTACTGTGAGACCGGGCCCTGCACGGGCAGCAACAACTCCGCCTGCTCGACGGTCGACCCCGGTGACTGCGACGACATCGACGCGACCCTGAACCCTGGCGAGATCGACGACCCCGATCAGGCCGGCTTCATCGACAGCAACTGCGACGGGATCGACGGCGACATCGCGGACTCCGTCTTCCTCGATCCGTCCGGTGGCAACGACGGCAACAACGGGCTCGATCCGCAGCACCCGAAGCGCACCCTGACCGCGGCGCTCAACGTCGCCGAGTCGCAGGGCCGCTCCTGGGTCCTCATCGCGACCGGCTCCGCCACCTTCTCGGGCCCGACGGAGTCCTTCCGCGAAGGCATCCACATGGCCGGCGGGTACCAGACCTCGTCGAACTGGGGTCGCTCCCCGAACGCCGTGCCCACCATCACCGTCCCGATCGCGGGCCGCGTGATCAACGGCTGGTCGACGCCCACCGAGTGGCAGCAGATCAAGCTGGCCGCCGGTGACGCGACCTCTCAGGGCAGCTCGTCCGTGGCGCTCACCCTCAACGCGAGCTCCGGGCTGTTCCTCAACAACTGCCAGGTCCAGGCCGGCAACGGCATGGGCGGGAACGCCGGCACCAACGGCAGCAACGGGGCCTCGACGGCGACCTCGGGAGCCCGCGGGGGGAACGGCTGCGAGGACAGCTCGCTCCTCTGTGGTAGCTGCAACCGCCCCAACGGCGGGTCGGGCGGCAATGGCTGCACGGGCTCGTCCGACGGTGGCGCGGGCGGCCAGCCGGGCAAGGGCGGAAGCTCTGGCGTGGCGGGGACGGCCGGCGACGCGGGCCCGACCCCGAACCCGCCCGGCGGCGGCGCCGGCGGCGCGCGCGGGACGTCGAACGGTGGCAATGGCAGCTCCGGCGGCGCAGGTAGCCCGGGCGCGAGCGGGACCAACGGCTCGCCCGGCGTCAACCTGGGCGGGTTCACGCTCGCCACCGGATACGTCCCTGCGAACGGCGGTAACGGCGTCGTGGGCCAGAACGGCGGCGGCGGCGGCGGCGGCGGTGGTGGCGCTGGCGGCGGCTGGACGACCTTCAACTGCGACACGTACGGCGGCGGCGGCGGCGGCGGCGGCGGCGGTGGATGCGGCGGCTCCGGCGGGACCGGCGGCCGCGGCGGCGGGGCCAGCATCGGCATCGCGCTCATCGCCAATTCCTCGGTCGTGATCGCCGACGGCTCGGTCCGCACGGGATCCGGCGGCCGCGGGGGCGATGGCGGCTCGGGCGGCAACGGCGCGACCGGCGGCAGCGCCGGGCAGGGCGGCCAGAGCGAGACCAGCATCATCAACGAGGCTTCGGGCTCGGGTGGTGCTGGCGGCGCGGGCGGCAACGGAGGTCGCGGCGGTCACGGCGGCGGCGGCGGCGGCGGTCCCTCGATCGGCGTCTACTGCGACGGCTCTTCCTCCGCGAGCATCGCGGGCGTGGCCTTCAGCGTCGGTTCGGGCGGCCCCGGGGGCGGCGGATCGGGCGCGTCCGGCGCGAGCGGCATGTCGGTCGACGACAACTGCCCCTGACGGCGCGTTCCGTCAGGGAGCGGAGCGCTCCAACCACGACGACAACGCCGCGGCGCCCACCAGCGTCGCGTGCACCTCGTACCAGGGTGGTTCCTCGGGTGTGGGGGCACCGAACGACCCGGACTCGGTCTGGAGGCTGAGCAGGAGGTCCACCGCTGGCGCCAGCGAGCCCGGATCTGCTCCCGCCATGCAGGCGAACAGGATCTGCTCGCCGAACTCGTCGCGCTCCAGCGTGGTGGTGCGGGTGCGCTGGGCCAGGGCCCCCGTCACGAGCTCGTCGCGCAGCTCGTCGAGGCAGGTCGCGGCGCGGGTCAGACACCCGTTGCCCACGGCGATCGCCTCGATCCAGGCGGCGTGCCCGCTGTACACGCCACCACCGTCCCGAAGCTCGGCGCACACCCAGCTCGATGCTTCCGGACGCATCCCGCGCTCCGGGCAATAGAGCGCCTCCACCAGCGCATAGTTCGGGGTCGCCTTCTGCCCGGGTGTGGGCGTCCAGGTCGGCGGGCCGTCGGGGAGGCGCGCGCTCGGATCCCAGGCGCGTCGACGCGGATCGGTGCCGCTGTCCAGACCCGCCACCATCCGCGCCTGCTCCGCGCTCAGGCGCTCCGAACGCCACACACGGAGCATCTCGGCGTACATGATCGGCAGGTCGACCCGAAGCTCGTCGGTGTCGGGCGTGTGCTCCGCCAACCACGCGATCGCGCGCTGCACGCCGACACGAGCGGCCTCCTCCCGGGCGCAACGCGCGGCGCACGGGAGCGGAGCGTCCAGGGGGAGCGGGAACGTGAGCTGCACCGGCGGCGGCTCGACGGTGCCGCCACACCCGGTGACCAGCAGGGCGACGATCACGTCTCGCGGCGCGGTCCGAGCGAGAACGCGGGCAGCTTGCCGGTCCGCGTCTCGAGGAAGCGCGCCAGGTGGTGGAAGTCGCTGCCGGGCTGCACGAACCGCACCTGGGTCACGAGCGTCTCCGGATCGACGAGCTCCTGGAACGGCACGTACCGCAGGTCGAGCTGGCCCGAGACGCTCACCATGTGACCGTCGAGCCCCTCCTCCACGAGCGCGCGGTACGCCCCGATACCGAGCTGCGACCCGAGCATCACGTCGTACGCGTGGGGAGCCGCACAGCGCGACTCGTACCCCAGCTGCACGCCCGTCACCTTCTTCTTGCGGCCGGTCCGCGCCTGGTACCGCGCGGTCACCACGCTCGACATCGCGCGGCCGAGGTTCACCGTGCCGAGCGAGACGTGACCGTGCTCGTCGCGCGCCACGCCGTCGAGGAAGCCGGGGGGCAGCATCTCCGCGAGCCCCTCCGCCAACACGATCACCGCCCAGTGGGCGCCGCGCTGCTCGCGGGCCAGGAGTACGTCCACGATGTGGTCCGCCACGCGATCCACCAGGAGGTGCCCGCGCTCGTCCCGCCACTCGGGGCCCACGTCCTCGACCGCGACCACCAGGCTCGCCTCGCCCGCGATCCCCACCCCGTACGACAGCCACCCGGCCTTTCGACCCATCGTCTCGACCAGGAAGCAGGCGCTGGTCGCCTCGGCGTCCGCGGCCAGGTTGAGGACCGACTTCGCCATGAAGTCGACGGAGGTGAAGAACCCGAAGGTGAAGTCGATGCCGTGGTAGTCGTTGTCGATCGTCTTCGGCAGGTGGACGATCCGCACCCGGCGGGCCTCGGGCGGCAGGCGATCCTGGTACAGCTTCAGGAAGTTGGCCGTCTTGAGCGTGTCGTCGCCGCCGATCGAGATCAGCGCGTCGATCTGCAGGTCCACCAGGGCCTCGTACACGTGGCGCAGCCGCGCCGTCTTCTCGGGATCGTCGAAGTCCGACGGGCCCTTGATCTTCGCGCCGGGGTTCGCGCGCGCCGTGCCGATGACGATGCCGCGCTCGTTGCGGATCCCCCGGACGTCCTTCTCCGTGAACACCCGGTAGTGCTCGTCGGGGAGCAGCCGGTGCGTGACCGGGTGGTACTCCTGGAGGTTGGTGTACCCGTGGAAGAAGCCGACGACCTCGCGCCCGTCCTCGAGGAAGGAGATCGCGGCCGCTGAGATCACCGCGTTGGCGGCGGGGGCCGGGCCCCCCGAGAAGACGATGCCGACCCGGCGGATGGCATCACCCGCGCGACGTTCGGTGAGGGCCATGGAGCGCTCCAGGATCCGATCCGAGGTGGCGACGTGCCCCTGGTGGATCGATCCGAGGGCTACGACGTCGAACAGGCCCTACCCCCGTCGACGCGCCGCTTGTCGGCTCGTCTGGAGGCAGGACCCGTTCGCGACCCACGACACAGAGGGTCGAGGTCGAGATCAGCCGGTGTGCCGACCCGTGTGCATCGGGCCGGTGTGCGTGTCCGTGTCCGCGTCGGTGTCCGCGTCCGTGTCGGAGTCGGTGTCCGTGTCGGAGTCGGTGTCCGCGTCGGTGTCGGTGTCCGAGTCCGTGTCGGCGTCGGCGTCACCGTTGTCGAGGTCGGACGCGTCCGGGACGTCCTTGTTGGGATCGGTCGAGGTACTGCACGCACCCAGCATCAGCCCGGCCAAGAGAATCCACCACGTCCGCATCGACAACCTCCGAACCACCACGGTGTACCACGCCCCCTCACGACACGCCACATCCAGTCATCGTTCCACGATCGCCCCACGATCGCGATCGCGTCGAATCGGATCCGATGCCACAAACACGTACAGGCCCCCCGGGGGGAGCCTGCGGTGTGGACCACGGAGACAGCGATCAGCCGGTGTGTCGACCGGTGTGCATCGGGCCCGTGTGCGTGTCCGTGTCGGCGTCGGTGTCGGCGTCCGTGTCGGAGTCGGTGTCCGTGTCGGAGTCGGTGTCCGCGTCGGTGTCGGTGTCGGAATCCGTGTCCGTGTCCGCGTCGCCGTCGTCGAGCACCGGCACATCCTTGTCCGACGTGCTCTTGTCGTTGTCGGTACAGGCGGCGGCGAACAGCAGTGCGGCGAACGTCAGGGTGTGCAGCTTCATGGGTGTGGCTCTCTCTCGTGCGAGTGTCGTGGTCCAGGTCCGTTGCTCTCGGCGCCGGGCCCACCATGTTGTGCCACATCTTCGGATCGATCGCGACCGATTTTCGGTCAGGCTCGCTTCCGTCGATGGAAGGCGGATCATGGCAGGGGGGACAGAGAACGCGGGCGCCCCGGAGGGCCGCTGGGCTCCCGAAGCGTACGAACCATAGCGCGCCCCTCCGAGAATCGGCAAGGCCCGGGATGACGGTGCAACGCTCGGTCCACGCGATCGCCCGCGCGGATCGGCCTCACGGGCGACTCGGCAACGTGATCCGGTCGAGATCCCGCACCGCGTGGGCATCCGGGTGGATCGCCCCCGCCTCCTCCAGGAAGGCCTGTACCGTCGGATGGCGCTGGCTGAAGTGCGTCAGCACCAACCTCCTGGCGCCCGCCTCCACCGCGAGCCGTGCGGCATCACCGGCCGTCATGTGGCCTCGTTCCCTGGCTTCGGCTGCCTCACTCTCGAGGTAGGTCGACTCCGCCACCAGGAGATCCACGTCGCGGGCGAGCGCGATCGCCCCGGCACAGGGGCGGGTGTCCATGACGAAGGCCATGGAGCGACCTCGCTCGAGCCAGCCCACGTCCCGCAACGAAACGCTGCGTCCGTCCACGTCCACCCGACCGTCCCGGAGGAGGATCCCGGCGGCGGGTCCCTTCACGCCGGCGGCGCGCAGGCGCTCGGGATCCAGACGCCAGCGGTCCGGATCCTGGATCCGGTACCCCCAGGACTCGACGGTGTGATCCAGGCGCGCCGCGATCACCGCGGGAGGACCCGGCTCCTGCTCCCCCTCGACGGACAGCGGGCAGGGCCGGAGCCGGCTCTTGTCGAGGAAGATCGAAGATCGGCGGAGGCGATCGTAGTAGACCTGGCCAGACGCCGGGTATCGGACGGGGATCTCGTGCGGCACGCCGTCGAGGCTGATCCGCTGGATCATGCCGGCGAGGCCCAGGCTGTGGTCGCCGTGGAAGTGCGAGACGCAGATGTGCGTGATCTGGCTGGCGCTGACCCCGGCCAGGAGCATCTGGCGCTGGGTCCCCTCCCCGGGGTCGAACAGGAACCCGCGTCCGTCCCACAACATCAGGTACCCGTTGTGGTTGCGGTACCGGGTGGGCACCTGGCTCGCGGTGCCCAGCACGACCAGCTCTCGCGTACTCATGAATCCCCGTAGCGTGTCAGCCGGGGTCGTCGCTCGCGCCAGGCCGCGTAGGCCCGATCCCAGCTCTCCGAGCGGACGGGCCGCCGATCGCGCTGGAAGTGCCCGCACCAGCGGCAGAGCAGGCGCAGCTGGTCCTCCATGGTGTCCGCCGGCCCCGGGAGCGCGGCCCGGCCCACGTCCAGCCCGACCACGCGGTCGATGCCCGCCGCCACCGCGCACGGGTACCACCCGTAGGGACCGAGCCCGACCCCGCAGACCTCCGGGATCACGCAGCCGCTCGCGAAGTCCGCGCCCGCCCAGCGCGGATCGTCCATCGGGGCGGCGTTGAAGGCCTCGAAGGGCTGCTCCGGCCCCTCCTTCGCCGTGTTCTCGACCTCGATCCCGGGGGGAAGACGGGCGAGGACCGCCCGCGTGCGCTCGCCGTGGCCGTGGGTCACGAGCTCCAGCCGCACCTCCGGCACCGAGGCCCGGTAGCGGAGGAGCTCCGCGAGGATCGCGTCCAGCTCGGGGTGGAGCGTGGGCTCGCCCCCGAGGATGCGGACGCGCTCCCACCGCTGGCCAGCGCGCAGACTCTCGTCCACGAACCGACGCACCTGCGCGACGGTCATCTGCTCGCCCGTCGGAGCCTGCTCGCAGGAGCGGTTGCACTGGAAGCACCGCAGGTTGCAGGCCCAGGTGATGTCCAGCTCCACCAGCGTCCTGCTCCGGTGGTGGCGATGGCCCAGCACCGCCGTGACCCGGGGATCGACCCGCAGCCGCCGGGCCAACGCCCGCAAGCGATCGCGGACCATCGACGCCCTCCGAGCGGCTACTGTATGCAGCCGACAGCCCCGAGGCCCACCTTGTCCACGCCGCTCGCCGCCCACGTCGCCGCCGCCACCCTCAACCAGACCGTCGGCGACTGGGCGGGCAACACGCGCCGCATCCTGGCGGCCATCGCCGAGGCCCGGAGGCGCGGCGCAAAGCTCCTGGTCCTGCCGGAGATGTGCATCCCGGGGTACTCCCTCGGTGATCGGCTCATGATGCGCGGCACGCTCGACCGCAGCCTGGCGGTGCTGCGCGACGTGCTCCCGTCGACCCGCGGGATGGTTGTGCTCGTCGGGCTGCCGCTGCGCCACCGCGACGTGCTGTACAACGTCGTCGCCGTCTGTGCCGACGGGAGGGTCGTGGGCGTGGTCCCGAAGGAGAACCTCGCGACCGGCGACGTCCAGTACGAGAATCGCTGGTTCAGCGGCTGGCCGCGCGGGCACGTGGAGGTCACGGACCTCGCGGGGCACCACGTCCCCATGGGGTCGCTGCTCTTCGACGCCGACGGGATCGGCCGTTTCGGCGTGGAGATCTGCGAGGACGGCTGGAAGGGTATCCGCCCCGGATCCCTGCACGCGCTCGGCGGCGCGCACATCGTCGCGAACCCGTCCGCCAGCTGGTTCACGCTCGGCAAGCACCGCGTCCGCCGGCACATGGTCGAGCAGATCAGCCGCGAGGACCACGTGGTGTACCTGTACACCTCGCTGCTCGGCTGCGACGCGACCCGCCTGATCTTCGACGGCAGCGTGTTCGTCGCCCAGGACGGCGGGATCCTCGCCGAGGGCCGGCGCTTCGTGTTCGACGAGGAGATGGAGCTGATCGATCGCGTGATCGACCTCGGTGGCCTCGAGCGCGCCCGCATGGAGGAGGGCAGCTGGCGGCAGCAGGTCGAGTCGCTGCAGCGCGGCGAGCTCGGCGAGGTGCCCCAGGTCGTGCGCGTCGAGGGTGACTTCGGGACGGATCGGCCGCCCCCCGCGGTCGAGCCCTACTGGCTGGCGGGCACGGAGACCGGCCCGGCGGACCCGTCGCTGCAGCACCTGTACGAGCGGGGCCTGCTCCCGAAGGAGCCGACGGAGCGCGATCTGCCGCACCTCGAGCTCGAGCTGGCGCTCGCGATGGGCCTGCGGGAGTACCGCAAGAAGTGTGGCATCCCGGGGTTCGCGCTGGCGCTCTCGGGCGGGCGCGACTCGACGATGGTGGGGCTGCTCGTCGCTCGCGCGATCGCGTACGACCACCCCGAGCTGAAGGGAGACGCGCTCAAGGCGGCCGTCCGCGGCTGCTTCACGACGGCGTACATGGCGACCGAGAACTCGGGCGACCAGACGCGCGAAGCGGCCCGGCGTTTCTCGGAGGAGATCGGCGCGGAGCACCTCGAGGCCAACATCCAGGCCGCGGTCGACACCCACGTCGCGATCGCCGACGCGATGATGGGGATCTCGCTCGGCTGGGGGAACGCGAAGCACGACGTCCCGCTGCAGAACGTCCAGGCGCGCCTCCGCGGCTCGCTGATCTGGATGGTCGCGAACCTGCGCGGGTACCTCCTGCTCGCGACCTCCAACAAGAGCGAGGCCGCGGTGGGGTACGCCACGATGGACGGCGACACCTCGGGCGGCCTGTCGCCGATCGCGGACGTGCCGAAGTCGCTGATCGGCGTGTGGCTGGACTGGGCCGAGCGATTCCACGGCCTGAGCTCGCTCGGGCTCGTGACGCGGGTGCCGGCCACCGCCGAGCTGCGGCCCCCGGACCGCAAGCAGACCGACGAGGACGACCTGATGCCGTTCTTCGTCCTCGATCAGCTCATGTTCCACTTCGTGCAGCGCGGTCAGGACCCGGTGGAGATGTTCCGTACGCTCTGGCCGGCCCTGTCCGAGCGCTACGAGGGCGACCCGCGGCGCTTCGCCACGCACATCCGCAAGTTCGTCCGCATGTTCTGCGCGGCGCAGTGGAAGCGGGAGCGCTTCGCGATCAGCTTCCGCGTCGCGGCCTTCGATCTGGACCCCAAGACCGGCTTCCGCTTCCCGCCGGTCCAGAGCCCGTTCACGGAGGAGCTCGCCGAGCTCGATCGGTACGTCGCGGAGCTGGTGTCCGGCGGATGAGCCTGCTCGAAGCGCGCGGCCTCGGGCGCCGCTTCGGCGCGGTCAGCTGTCTGGCGGGGGTGGACCTCGATCTGGAAGCCGGCGAGGTGCTCGGGCTGATCGGGCCGAACGGCGGTGGCAAGTCGACGCTGCTGCTGCTGCTCGCGGGCCTGGTCCGACCGACCGAGGGGACGGTGACGATCGGCGGGATCCCGGCGCACGAGCTGGCGACCCGCGCGACGGGCACCGTCGGTCTGATCACTGCCGAAGCAGGGCTCTACCCGCTCCTCACCGGCCGGGAGAACCTGGCCTTCTTCGGGGGCCTGCTCGGACTGGAGGCCACGGAGGTGGATCGGCGCGCCGAGCCGCTGCTGCGCGAGCTCGAGATCGCGGGCGAGCTCGACCGGCCGTCCGCCTCCTACTCGAGCGGGATGCGTCAGAAGGTGAGCTTGATCCGCGCGCTGCTCCTCGACCCGCGGGTGCTCCTGCTCGACGAGCCCACCAGCCACCTCGATCCGGTCAGCGCCCACACCCTCCACGTCGCGATCCGGCGCCGCGCGGACGCAGGCGTGGCCGTGGTGATCGCGACCCACGACCTCCACGCCGCCGAGCACATCTGTGATCGCGTGGCCTTCGTCGACGGCGGGATCCGACGGACCGAGGCCATGAGCGGCCCGCGGGGGGTGCCGCCGCAGGGCCCCCTGCTCGACCTGTGGCGGTCGGCATGAGCGGCGTCTGGCACGTCGCGCGGCGCGAGATCCTCGAGCAGCGCCGCCAACCCGCGATGCTGGCGGTGGTGACCAGCCTGTACGTGATCGTCGCCGGGTCCGCGGTCACCGCGGTCGCTGCCCTGGCCACGATCGAGGCGACGCCGGTGGCCTTCCAGATGGTCGAGCAGCTGCTCCCGGGGACCACCCCGAGCTCGCTCGTGCACACGACGCTGTCGCTGCAGACCTTCCTCGGGTTCACGCAGTACCTCGGCATCTCCGCCGTCGCGTGCGGGCACGCCGTCCTCCACGACCGGCAGTGCGGGACCTTCACCTTCCTGCTGATGGCGCCGATCCGCAGGTCCGCGCTGCTCGCCGGCAAGGTGCTCGGGGCCGTCGCCCTGCCGACCGCCGGCTACGTGGTCGTCAACCTGTCGGCCGGCCTGATCGAGCTCGCCATGCCGATCGCCCAGGACGCCCACCACTGGCTGCCGACCTCCCTGGGGTGGTGGGTGGCGTTGCTCGCGGGAGGGCCGAGCTGGTCGCTGTGGGTGGGGGCGATCTGCGCCTCGATCTCCAGTCTCGCGCGCGACGTCCGGACGGCGCAGCAGGCCACCTGGTTCGTCGTGTTCTTTGCGTCGCTCGCCGCTGGCGGTATGTTGACGTGGTCCATCGACGCGGGCCTCATGGAGCAGATGGCAGTGGTGCTCCTGGCCGTCACCGGTGCCGCCACCGCTCTCTCCGCCGGCGCCGCGCTCCTCTCGCGGGACGTCGGCCGTTAGAATCGAGCTCTGCCTGGCAGGAGGATCCATGTTCCTGACGGTGACCGACATCGCCCCCTCCGTGGAGATGCGCGCGCGCGTGACGGGGCTCGGTCCGGGTTCGGCCGTCCGGCTCTATGGTGGTGTCCCCGGCGGCCCGACGTGCTCGACGGTCCTGGCCAACGTGTGCCTCGACATGAACACGCCGCGCCTGCTCGCTGCGGGCACGGCCGACGCCTTCGGGCGGGCGACCCTGGTGGTGACCCTGCCGTCCACGGTCACGATCGGCGAGGACTTCGTCTTCCAGGCGGTGAACCGCACCGCGCCGAACGTCTGGGCGCCCAGCAACCCGATCCACCGGGTCGCGGCGATGGTGGGCCCGGCGGCGCCTCCGGGCGGCAACGTGCTCGTGATCATGCTCGACGACGTGGGTGTGGACTCGATCTCCGCCTACGGTCCCGAGGGTGGCGGCCACACGCCCCGCATCGACGCCCTGGCGGATGGTGGCGTGAGGTTCGACAACGCCTGGGCGATGCCGATCTGCGCCCCGACGCGCGCGGCCATGGTGACCGGCCGGTACCCGCGCCGCACCGGCTACGGCAGCAACGTCATCCCGCCGGACGGGCTGAACGAGCTCCATACCGACCAGATCACCATCGGCGAGATCGCGCACATCACGCCCTGGTTCGAGTACGAGACGGCGCTCATCGGGAAGTGGCACCTCTCGACGGAGAGCAGCCCCTCGGGCCTGCTGGGCCCGAAGTACCAGGGCTTCGACGTGTTCTACGGCACGAGCGGCAACATCGACCGCAAGTTCTGGATCGGCCCGAACCCACCGTTGGACGCCGGGTATTACCACTGGCAGCGCATCGCGAACAGCATGCGCCTCACGGAGGAGACCACCTACGCCACGACGAAGTCCACCGATGACGCGCTGGCCGTGATCGGTGGGATGTCGGAGCCGTGGGTGACGGTGGTGTCGTACAACGCCTCGCACTCACCGTGGCAGCCGCCCCCGCCGGCGCTGCACACGCGCGGTCCGCTGGACGTGACGAGCCCGGTGCCCGAGCTGCACCGCGCGATGACCGAGGCGATGGACACCGAGATCGGGCGCCTCCTCGACAACCTCCCGGCTGGCCAACTCGATCGGACCACGGTCATCCTCTTCGGCGACAACGGCACGAAGCAGGAGGCCATCCTGCCGCCGTACAACCCGAACCGCGGCAAGCGCGAGGTCTACGACGGCGGTGTCCGCGTGCCCTTCGTGGTCTCGGGTCCCAGCGTCTCGCAGCCCGGCTCGGCCTCCGCGTCGCTCGTGAGCGTGACCGACATCTTCGCGACGGTGGCGGCCATCACCGGCGCACCGACGGCCGACCTGCGCAGCCCGCTCGACGCCCAGGCCCCGCTCGAGATCGACGGCATCAGCCTGTTGCCCGTGCTCGCGAACCCCACCACCCCCGTGCACGACGTTCTGTACACCGAGCGCTTCGCGCCAGGGGGCGACGCACCCACGGTCTACGACCGCCGCGCCGTCCGCGACGATCGGTACAAGCTGGTCTACGACGCGATCGACGACCGGGAACAGTTCTTCGAGTACGTCCCGGGTGCCATCGATGAGGGCCCCGATCTGATCGCGTGCGGGATGATGACGCCGGTGCACCAGGCCGCGAAGGCGATCCTGCGCGCACGGATGGACGCGATGGTCCTCGGGATGCCGATGGACACGTCGCCCTACGTCGACGATCTCGACAACTGGCAGCTCGGGGAGCAGCTCTACGACGAGAGCTGCCCCGTGCCGGCCGCGCCCGACAGCGGGACGACGGGAGACACCGCCATCCCGTGACCTGCCGTCAGCCCGGCGAGGTCGCCTTCGGCAGGTGACCCTCGGACAGGGGGGCGTCGTCGCGCTCGGGCAGGGTCGGGTCGCAGAACTCGACGTACCAGCCCTTCACGAGCTTCTCGTCCTCGTTCAGCATCTCGGAGAAGTCCGGCAGGTCGGCGTTGCCCTGGCGCTCGTGCACCACGGGCTGGGCCTGGCCCGAGCGGATGCAGTGCGAGAACTTGCCCTGGCGCGCATCGCTCGAGAGCGACGCGAGCACCGCTTCCCGACAGTTGCCCATCTTCTTCCGGTTGCCCTTCTCGCAGATCTCGAGCTGGGCATCGTTGAGGAAGGCCTGCCAGCGGTTCGCGAGCGCGTCCTCGCGTGCCACGTCGCGCTCGTTGGTGCGCACCGCGAGGTCCTGCTGGGTCTGCTTCAGGTCGGTGAGCAGCCGCTGCTTCTCGACCTCGGCCTGGGCCAGCGCCTCCTTCGTCGTCGCGAGCTCGGCCTTGAGGCGCTCGAGCTCGGCGCGCTGGGCCTTGCCGGCCTCGGCGCCGCGCGCGATCCGCTCCTCGAGCTCCCGGACCTGGCCTTCCTTCTCCGCGGCCGTGCGCTCGAGCTGGGCGACCTTGGTCTGCGCCATCCCGAGCTCGTCCTTCGTCTCAGCGAGCTCGGGCGCGCAGAGGGCCTGGAGCTCGTCCGGCGTCGGATCGCGCAGGACCTCTCGGATCTCCGGTTCCGTCTCGCAACCCACGAGCATGGCGAGCAGCAGGGTCATGGGACCTCCAGCCGCGCACTGTACGTCATGGGCGGGCGCACGTCACCTCGCCGGTACCGCTACCAGACCTCGCAGGTCGACGCCGGGTGCAGCGGGCGCCCCTCCTCGCACGAGAAGGTCTCGTGGAACTCGGGGAGGTTGGACAAGGGACCGTTCACGCGGAAACGCGGCGCCGAATGCGGATCGGTCTTCGCCCGCACCTTCATGTGCTCCTCGGACGCGATCTGACACCAGGACTGCGCGAAGGACACCCAGAACGTCTGCTCGTTGGACAGCCCGGGCAACACCTCGGGCTCGGCGCCGTTCTCCTCGACCCACTTCCGGTAGGCGCGGAACGCGGTGCGCGAGCCGCCGAGATCGGCGATGTTCTCGCCGAGGGTGAGCTTGCCGTTCAGGTTCACGCCGGGGAGCACCTCGTAGGCGTCGTACTGCTTCTCGACGCAGGAGGTGGCCTCCTCGAAGCGGGTGACGGCGTCAGGCGCCCACCAGTCGGTCATGCGGCCGCTGCCGTCGAACTTCCGACCCTCGTCGTCGAAGCCGTGCGAGATCTCGTGGCCCATCACGAGGCCCATGGCGCCGAAGTTCACGGCACGGGGGAACGAGGACGAGAAGAACGGCGGCTGGAGGATGCCCGCCGGGAACACGATCTCGTTCTGGGAAGGGTTGTAGTAGGCGTTCACCGTCGGCGCGGTCATGAACCAGGTGTCGGGATCGACCGGCTTCTCGGCCTTGCTCCACCACCAGTCGTGCGTCGCGGCGGCCGCCTTGCGCTGGTTGCCGAAGTGATCGGTGGCGGACAGCTCGAAGTCGTACTTCCGGAACTCGTTCGGGTACCCGATCTTGTTCGTGATGGCGCGCACCTTCTCGATCGCGCGGGCGCGGGTGTCGTCGTCCATCCAGGACAGCGAGGGCAGACCGGCCTCGAAGGAGCCCTCGATGCGCTGGATCATGTCGAGCGCGATGTCCTTGCTGTCGCCCGCGAAGGCCGCATCGATGTACGCCTGCGAGAGCAGGTCGCCGATCGCGCCATCCGCCTTGTCGACGCAGCGCTTCCAGCGCTCCTCCTGCTCCTGCTGCCCGAAGAGCGTCCGGCCATAGAAGTCGAACTGCGCGTCCTCGAAGCTCGAGGCCAGGTCGCTCGCGGCGTGCGACAGGACGCGGAACTTCACGTAGGAGCGGAGGACGGCGAGGTCCGTCCCGTCCACGATCCCCGGCAGCGCCTCGAAGAACGAGGGCGTCATCACGTTGATCTGCGTCAGGTCGGGCTGCCCCGCGTTCTTCAGGTAGGCCGCCCAGTCCAGGCCCGGGGTCGCCTTCTGCAGCCCGTCGCGATCGAGCTTGTTGTACGTCGCGGTCGCGTCACCGAGCCTCTCGGCCTCCCAGGAGACCTCCGCCAGCTTCGTCTCGAAGGCCAGGATGTCCGCCGCCTGCTTCTTCGCGGAGGCCTCCTCCACACCCGCCAGGACCAGCATCTTCTCGATGTAGGCCACGTACGCGTCGCGGACCTCCTGGGTGGCCTCGTCGAGGTAGTAGCTGCGCTCGGGCAGGCCCGTGCCTCCCTGGACCAGGTGCACGATCGCGAGCCCGGGGTTCTTCTGGTCCGCGTCGATCCACACGTCGAAGAGCACGTCGTCGCCGCCGGCCGACAGCTTGCCCAGCAGGGCCATCAGGTCCTTCTTGCTCTTCAACCCGTCGACGACCTTCCAGTCCTCCGCGATCGGCTGCATGCCGGCGGCGTCGATGGCGGCCGTGTCGTTGCACGCCTTCCAGAACGCCGCGAGCTTCTCCTGGTCGGGGTCCGCGGGCGCGGCCGCCACCTTCTCGAGGACCTCGCGGAGCAGGACCTGGTTGCGCTCCTGGATGGTCGAGAAGCCACGCCCGTAGGCGGACTTGTCGGCGGGCAGCTGGTTCGACGCCATCCAGCCACCGCAGGCGTACTGGTAGAAGTCGTCGCAGGGATCGGCCTGCCGGTCCATCGCGTCCCACATCTCGCGCTGGAAGGTGCCCTCCGCGGGCGGCGCGGGAGGCGTGGCGGCCTCCGGGGGCGCCTTGGCCCCGCCGGAGCAGGACGCGAGCAGGGTGGCGACGACGACGGTGCGAGCGGTGTGGTGCAGCATGGCGCGCCGGTTAACACACCCCGTCCGCGACCAGCCCAGCGCCTGAGACGGAAAATGATGGACCCCTCAGTCGAGCGGGCCGATCTCCAGGCGCTCCGGAGGGACGCCGATCCGACGCTGTCCGCGACGGACCTCCACGATCCCCGCGGCTCCCTCGAGACCGGCCGCCGCGAGCTGCCCGCGCGCCCGATAGATCGCCACGTTGAGGCCGTTCGCGTCGAGCTGCAGCATGCGGAGCAGCTGGTCGCGGTCGATCCACCCCTGCTCGGACGGCGGCTCGTCGCGGTCCTCGAGGCGTTGGCGGGCGAGGGTGAGCAGGACGTAGCCGTGCTCGCGGGGCTCGAGCGCGGTGGCACGCCCCCGGTGGACGATCGAGAGCTGGACGTGCTCCTCGTCCCGGCTCACCCCGAACCGCAGCGTCGCCGTGTCCAGCATCGGCCCCGCGTCCGCCGTCGCCGTGCCCTCCACGATCCCGGGCAGGGAGAGGGTGTACGGCACGCCGCCGACCACGACCGACTCGCCGTCCACCACCGCGCGCCGCTCGTCGCCCGCCTCGAGCACGAAGCGCCCCGCGTGGTCCGCGTACACCACCGCCTGGGGATCCTCGGGCGCCGGCAGCGCGAGCAGCCCATCCACCGGCGAGCAGAAGGTCCCGCCGGGATCGCGCGCCACCGGGCCGGGCGCGCTCGCCTCGAGCAGCAGGAACACCGGCTCGTCCGCGCCGAACGAGATCCGCGCCCCCGCAGCCAGCGGCCAGGACTCGCCCGGGACCAGCCGCGCGCCGTCGACGAACGTGCCGTTGCGCGACCCGAGATCCCGGATCTCCCAACCCGCGGCGTGGCCTGCCCAGACCAGGGTCGCGTGCTCGCCGCTGACCCGCTTGTCGGCGAGCACGAGCTGCGCCGTCGACGCCCGACCGACCACGACCCTCGCCGCGAGCGGCACGATCGCGCCGCTCTCCTCGTTCCGCAACATCGCCATGGGCGGAGTGTACCAGCGAATCGGCTCGCCCCGCCCGGCCGGCGTATCCTCCGCCGATGCGCCCCACCGACCTCCTCCCGCCCGACGTGGCGACCGCGCTCGAGGACGAGCTGCCGGCGTCCGCGAGCGGGGCCCGCGTGGCGGAGTGGCTCGCGGAGGCCCACCGCATGGGCCGGATCGGCACCTCGCAGCTCTGCGAGGCGGTGGGAGCGCTCGAGGTCGAGCTCCCCGAGGGCGTGGGGACCGACGATCCTGTCGTGCTCGCGCTGATCGGCCGCGGCGCCATGGGGGAGGTCCACCTCGCCCGCGACGACCGGCTCGCGCGGCACGTGGCGATCAAGCGCGTCACGCTCGGCGGGAGCAGCGGCCCGCTCCGCGCGCAGTTCACGGCCGAGGCCCGCATCCTGGCCCAGCTCGATCACCCCTCGATCCCCCCGATCTACGACGTGGAGAGCGGCCCCGAGGGCATCGAGGCCTACAGCATGAAGCTCGTCCGCGGCCGCACGCTGGACCAGCTGCTGGACGAGGCGCGCGAGGCTCGCCAGCGCGGCGAGCGACTCGACGAGGACCACGATCTGGCCGCCCGGCTCGATGTCTTCGTGAAGGTCTGCGACGCCGTCCACTACGCCCACACCCGCGGCGTGCTCCACCGGGACCTGAAGCCCGCGAACATCATGGTCGGCACGCACGGCGAGGTGCTCGTGCTCGACTGGGGCATCGCGCACCTCATCGGCGAGGGCCGTCAGCAGGCGGTGACCGGTCCCGCGTCCTCCAGCGACGCGACCGTGATGGGGAAGGCGACCGGGACCCCCGCCTACATGTCGCCCGAGCAGGCCAACGGCGCGCTCGGCTCGCTCGACGCCCGGTCCGACGAGTACGCGCTCGGCCTGCTCCTGCACGAGCTGATCTCGCTCGAGCGGGCCGTCAGCGGGGTGACCGAGATCGCGCTGGAGCGAGCGTCCCGGGGCGAGCGCGATCCGCTCCGCCACGCGTTCGGTGACGCGGTCCCGCGGGAGCTCGTCGCCATCGTACGCAAGGCCACGCGCCTCGACCGCCGATCCCGCTACCCGACGGTCGACGCGATGGCCGAGGACGTGCGCCGCTTCCTCCGCGACGAGCCGATCCTCGCGGAGCCCGACGGCGCCTGGCAGGGCGCGAAGCGCTGGGTCGGGCGGCACCGTGCGGCCACGCTCGCGCTCCTGCTCTCGGCGATGCTCGCCATCGTGCTCACGCTCGGCCTCGCGACGGTCGCGACGGGCTCGGTCGTGGGGCTCGTGTGGTGGCGGGCAGCGGTCCACCAGGAGGCGCTGGCGGCCGTGGTGGCCTCGGTCTCGTCCCACGCCCGCCGGATCGACGCGACCTTCCAGGGGTACCAGGGGCTGCTCACCGGCCTCGCCTTCGCGGCGGAGACCGGCCTGCGCGATCACCCGCCCGCCGACGTCGCCGTGGTCCACCCGGACGAGCTCGTGCCCACGGGCGCGGTCGTCGTCGCCCCCGGGTACGACGGCACCGAGATCAGCACGCAGCACGCGGTGGTGTGGATCTCGCCGGGCGTGTCGCCCGCGTCCGTCGAAGAGCCCGCCCGCCAGCTCGCCGCGCTGCAGCCGGAGCTCATGCGCGTGGTCTACGGCTCCGCGCCGACCGACCTGCCGACGGAGGCGGAGCGCGCGTCGCGCGTCGTGGAGTCCGGGCTGCCCGTGGTCTGGGCCTACGTCGTCCACCGGGACGGGCTGATGGTCGTGTGGCCCGGCGCCCCGGACTACCCGGCGGACTACGAGCCCCGCGACCAGGAGTGGTACGCCTCGGCGCAGGGTCGACGGCGGCCCCAGTGGGATCCGGCGAGCCGCGATCCCAGCGACACCGAGGACGTGGGGCTGCTCGTGACCGCCAGCGTGGGGGTCTGGGACGGCGACGACCAGATCGGGGTCGCGGCGCTCGACGTCGCCATCGACCACGTGCTCGACGAGCTGCTCGCGCCGCCCGGCGTCCAGGGCGACGTGGACACCTGGCTCGTCGACGACGCGGGACGCACGATCGCCACCTCCGTGGCCCGCGACGCCGAACCCCCGCCCTTCCCCTACCCCGACGTGCTCGCCACGGTGCGCTCGGGCCGCGAGGCGGGCACCCAGGAGCGCGGCGGCCGCGTGGTCGCGTGGGCCCGGCTCGACGCACTGCGCTGGACCTACGTGGTGGTCGGTCCGCTGGCGGCGCTGTCCGGGGGTTAGGGGGACGCCCGGAGGACGACGTGCACATCAGCGCCCGGTTCGACGCAGGCAACATCGAGGTCGTGGACGCCACCGATCCGAGCGACGTGAAGCTCCGGATCCGGGACGACGTGGGCGGGGAGCACAAGCAGTGGTTCTGCTTCCGCGCCTCGGGCATCGGCGAGGTCCCGTGCACGTTCCACATCACGAACGCCGGCACCTGCTCGTACCCGGTGGCCTGGAAGGGGTACCACGTGGCGGCGAGCGTCGACCGCCAGACCTGGTTCCGCGTCCCCACGAGCTACGAGGGCGGCACGCTGACCTTCCGCCACACGCCCGCGGCGGACACCGTCTGGTACGCGTACTTCGCGCCCTACTCCCAGGAGCGGCACCACGATCTGGTCGCTGGCTGCGTGGACGCCGGCGCCCGCCACGAGGTGCTCGGCCAGACCCTGGACGGCGCGGACCTCGACCTGCTGACGCTCGGCGAGGGCCCCGTCCCGGTGTGGATCATCGCCCGCCAGCACCCCGGCGAGACCATGGCCGAGTGGTGGATGGAGGGGCTGCTCGAGCGGCTGCTCGACGCCGACGACGCGCTCGCGCGCGCCCTGCTGTCCAAGGCCACCTTCTACCTCGTCCCCAACATGAACCCGGACGGGAGCGCGCGCGGCCACCTGCGGACCAACGCCGTGGGCGCGAACCTCAACCGCGAGTGGCACGCGCCGACGATGGAGCGGGCCCCCGAGGTGAAGCTCGTGCGCGACCGCATGGACGCCACCGGCGTGAAGCTCTGCCTCGACATCCACGGCGACGAGGAGCTGCCCTACGTCTTCATCAGCGGGCCCGAGGGCGTGCCCTCCTGGAACGAGGCGCGCGAGGCGGTGCGCCTGCGCTTCGAGCAGGTCTACGAGCAGGTCGACCCCGACTTCCAGCGGGTCCACGGCTATGGCCGCAGCGAGCCGGGCACGGCCAACATGACCATGTGCAGCAACCAGGTCGCCGAGCGCTACGACGCGCTGGCGCTCACGCTCGAGATGCCGTTCAAGGACAACGCGAACGCGCCGGACGAGGCGCACGGCTGGTCGCCGGAGCGGAGCCGCCTGCTCGGCGCGGCGGTGCTCCTCCCCATCGCGACCGTGCTCGCCGAGCTCTGAGCCCCTGAGCACGACGAGCTGCGAGCGACGGTGAGGTCGCTGCAGCTCGAGTGTCCCTCGGGGAACCGACTCAGCCGGAGATGAGGAAGAACGTCCCCGCGACGAAAGCCACCACGCCGATCATCGTGATGGCGAAGATGTTGCGGGCCAGCAGCTCGGAGTGGTCCTCCTCGCGCGCGATCTCGTGTGCCTGACGGCCATGGTTCGACATGGTGTCCTCCGACTACTTGGCGGCGAGGGCGGCGGGGAGGGGCTCCTCCACGACGACCGGGGGATGGGCGTTGGCGATCGCGCGGCTCAGACCGTCGCCGGGGAGCGACTTGAACCCGGGGACCCAGAACAGGAAGTCGTTCATGAAGTCGCGGTAGTGGATCCTGCCGTTGTCACAAAACAGCTTGATGCAGATGCCCAGGGAGAGCTCCAGGGACATCCTCGCGACCGCCTCGAAAGTGAAAAAGTGTTCCACGGTGCCCTTCCGCTTCTTGGTGACGTTCTGGGGTTGAACGAAGCCCACCTCACCGCGCGGACGCGCCTGGGAGGGGGGTCGAGCGGACATAGAGCAAGGGCCGTGCCATCACCTCCGGATCGCGGCGATCAGGAGCCTCGTCGCGGATCAACCCAAATACTGAAAAGCGATCGGCCACCCTGCGCTCCGTGGAGGTTGGTCGCGCCGACACACGGTGTGTGGGAGTCCACCCGCGCAGCAAGCATCACCATCGGTGATCCGAGGGGGTGCGTACGCGTCCGATCGGCTCGCCAGGCACGCGATCCGCGGGTGCTCGACCGGACGTCGACCTAGGTAGGTCGGCCGGTGGGGTCGTCAGTCGAGCTCGACGAGCGACGCCACGGCCCCGTTCGGCCCGCGCACAAGCGCGCTCCGAGGGCGGCGTTCGAGCACGGTTCCGCCGCGCGCCTCCACCTCGGCCAGCGCGTGGGCCAACACGTCCACCGCGAAGCGGACCATCCACACCGGTGGCTGGTGGAGGTGCTCTCCCCGCCGGTGCGAGACCACCGCCTGCACCCGGCCGTCGGTCGTCAGCGCGAAGTCGGTCCAGTCGCCCATGCTCATCGCCTCGACGCCGTCGAAGCCCGCCACGTGGGCCCAGAAGTCGCGGGAGGTCGTCGCGTCCTCGACCGCGAGCTCGATGCCGACGACGTGCCCACCGTGGTGGGGAGGCTCCACCACCTCCAGCAGGTGCCCGTCCGGGTCGCGCGCCACGAAGTCCCGCCGGCCGGAGGTGTGCGTGTGCAGCGCCGACACGATCTCCACGCCACCGTCGCGGCAGCAGGCGAAGGCGCCCTCCACGTCCCGGACCTCGAGCGAGAGGCGGTGCGGCGCGGGCGCGCTGTCGGGGCGGAAGGCCACCTCCGCGTCACCCGAGCGGAGCAGCAGGAAGGCCCGACGCGTCACCGCGACCTCGAAGCCGAGCACGCCGCACCACGTCGCGCGGGTGCGCTCCAGGTCCGTGCTGCCCAACACCGCGCGCGCCGCCACGCAACGGAACCCCTCGCGCATCCACCACCTCCTGGCGGGCGCAGCCTACGACGAACAGGCCTCGGCGGTCAGTCCGCCTCGAGATCGAACACGACCAGCAGCTCGCCCCGGTCGACCGTGACCCGGACCTCCTGCTGCACCGGGTCGAGCCGGTCGGCGAGCGGCAACGCCCCGAGCGCACCGAGCAGCTCGGGCCAGACGTGGTCGAAGCGACGACGCACGCTCGCGAGGCGTTCGTCGTCCAGGGGCGCGTCCGTGCGCGCGCGCACCTCACCAGCGAACCGCAGGTGGTTGTCGACCCACAGGAAGCGGAACCGGCTGCGATCCGTGAACGACAGGCGGATCGCCCCCACGTCCACGCCCACCCCCTCGTCCCGCAGGATCTCCACCACGATCCCGAGCAGCAGTCGCCGGAACCACACGAACACCGGGTCGTCGGGGCCACGCTCGAGCATGGGCTACTCCGCCACGCCCGGAGCGCCCTCGCCGCGCTCCAGCTGCTCGAGCATCCGTCGGTACGGCAGGACCTCCGCGAGATCGGGCATCCACACGAGCTCGATGCGACGGTCGGCCGCCGCGTCCCCGCCCGCCGACATCGTCGATCCGTACGAGGCGGCGGACACGCGATCGGCCGGGAAGCCCGCCTCGACCATGGCCAGCACCACGTTGATCGCGCGGTCGGCGCCGAGGTGCCAGTTGGTGGGGAACTCGCGCGACTGGATCGGCGCGCTGTCGGTGTGCCCCTCCACCTGGAACCGCGCGTCCCCCTTCGCGAGGATCTGCGCGATCTCGGTGACGGCTGCCTGGCCCTCCGCGGTCAGCGCGGCGGAACCGGACGCGAAGAGCACGTCGCTCCGGAGCTGCACGACCGCCCGACCATCCTCCACGCGGACCTCGGCGAGCCCACGCTCGCCAACCTTCTTCAGACCGTCGTAGACCGCGGAGAACCGCGCGGCCCGGTGCTGGCTCCGTCGGCGGCTCTGCTGGAGGTCCTCGGCGCAGGCCTCGGCCTCGCTCTGGGCCCGATCGCGCGCGGCGACCGCGTCGTCGTAGCTGGTCTCGAGCGCAGCGTACCGCGACCTCGACACGCAGCCCTGCGTCAGCGCCAGGGTCCATCCGACCACGATGATCGTCCGCATCGACCCACCTCGCGACGCGACCCTACAACGTCAGTCGACGCCCGTGTAGCGGTGGACGACCTCCGCCTGTTCCAGCGTGATCTCGTTCTGGGGCACGCAGCTGACGACCGAGCACACCGGGAACGGGAACATCAGGTTCTCCCCGAGCTCAGCCTTGCACACCGTCTCGTTGTCGCACTCGGACGTGTCGTTCAGCACGTCCCACGCGTCCCAGGAGGACTCGACCGGGTGGAACAGCCCGAGGAAGTGCGCCGTCTCGTGGGCCATCGTCTCCGCCAGCAGCCGCACGTCCTCGTCGGAGTACCGCCCGTCGGGCCCCGCCGCGAGCACCGCCGAGACCTGCACGCCGCTGCGCGTGGTCGGGACGAGCGGACCCGGGATGTCCCCCGCGATGCCGAAGATCTGCTCGAAGCCCACGATCTCGTTGCTGATCACGAGGTTCACGTGCGGGATGCCCGTCTGGGCCGCGATCAGCTCGTAGGCCTCCTCGTCCCCGAGCGCGGGCGGCCCGATGTCCGTCGGGTACCCCATGTCCTTCGAGAAGCGCACGTCCACGCCGAACGAGGCGTACATCTGCGTCCAGATGCCCTTCGCCTCCTCCACCGCGTCGCGAAGGCCCGGATCCTCCTGGACGCCGCCGGTGTAGACGATGGCGACGTCGAGCGCGCCTTCGCTGTACGACAGGTCCTTCTTGAGGAGCACGTCCACCGCGACCTGTTGCTTGGTGTACTGCTGGGCGGCGTCCACCACGCCGAACTCGATCTCCCACTTCCCCGGCGTCAGGATGGGATCGGACGAGGACACCGGCCAGTTCAGGGTCGCAGCGGTGGAGACGAAGCCGCCGTTGGTCTTGTTGTACGGCGAGCTGTTCCACTCGAAGGCCCTGAACACCTCCGTCCCGTCGGGCGACCGGAGGGAGCGGACGTGGACCGCCCAGGGCGCGGGCACCTGGGCCGTGACGAGCAGCGAGCTGTCGAGCGGATCGACGGGCACCTTGACCCTCGCCGTCCCCTTCGCGCTGGACTCCACCGCGCCGTACAGGTGGCGACGGGTGCCCGCGGGCACCTCCGCGAGCTTGGAGGAGCAGGCGACGAGCGACAACAAGGCGAGGGGTGCGACGCGCACGGGAGCATGGTAGCCCGACGGGGGGAGGTCGGGTGCCCGACGTACCGGTGTCGGCGGGTGAGCTGTGCGATCGCCTCGCCATCCTGGTGATCAAGTCCGCCCGGATCGGCGATCCCGGGAGGCGTCGCCAGGCCCGCGCGCTCCTGACCACGCTGGACGCGCGCTGGTCCGAGGCCGGGTTGCCCGTGCGCGACACCCTGCCGGAGTGGTCGGGCCTGCTCGAGGTCAATGGCGCCCTGTGGGACGTCGAGGACGCGCTCCGCACCCACGAGGCGCACGGCGACTTCGGCGAGCGCTTCGTCGAGCTCGCCCGCGCGGTCTACCGCCTCAACGACGAGCGCGCGCGGCTCAAGGCGGCCGTCGATGTCCGCTGCGGCGACGCGGGCACCGAACCCAAGTGGTACGCGACACCAAACGACGTTCTCCGCCCGCCCGGCGGGGTTACGGACGACCCGACGTCCGGGGGCACTCCATGATCGTGCTGATCACCACCGCCTTGGCCTCGCAGGCTCCTCCGCTCGATCCGGCGACCGTGCCGGCGTCGGCGACGGGCCACGGGCCGCAGAGCAACGGCAAGGAGCACCCGGTCGTCGCGCGGCTGCTCGTCGACCGCCAGTCGCTGAAGCCCGGCGAGACCGCCCGCGTGGGCATCCACCTGCAGCAGCAGGAGGGCTGGCACACGTACTGGAAGACCCCGGGCGAGATCGGCCTGCCGACGGAGATCACGTGGTCGCTGCCCGCGGGGATGACGGCGGGCGAGGCCCACCAGCCGGTGCCCGAGCGCTTCGACCAGGACGGGCAGGTCTCCTACGGGTACGACGGCAGCGTGCTGCACGTGGCCGAGCTGACGGTCCCGGCGGACGCGAAGCCCGGCCCGGCGACGCTCGCCGCCGACGTGAGCTGGCTCGTGTGCAAGACGAGCTGCATCCCCGGCTCCACGCACGTCGAGCTCCCCGTCCAGGTGGGGGCCGCCGCCGCACCGTCCGTCCATGCCCCGCTCTTCGACTGGTGGTCGCAGCGCTGGCCCACGCCCGCGTCGGAGGTGAAGGACCTCGTGATCACGCCGATGCTGTCGGTGTCCGGCGTCCGCCCCGACAGCACGTTCCGCGCCGCGCTGGTCGTCGGTCGGGCGGACGGCAAGCCGCTCGAGGGCGTGGACCTGGGCAAGGCCTGGCCGCTGTTCACGCCCATCACCAGCGGGTTCGACTGGTCGGTGGACAGCACGTCGTTGCGCCAGCTCCCGGATGGTCGGGTGGCGGCGGTGATGGAGGCGACCGCCTACGCCCCCGACCCGCTGCCCACGACCGATCGGATCGGCGGCCTGGTGCAGGTGAAGCTCGGCGACGCGGTCGTGGCGACCGAGGTCACGATGCCCCTGCCGTGGGTCGCGAAGGACGCGGCCGTGACCGAGAGCACCGATCCGGTGTTCACCGTCGCTGCCGCGCCGCCCGCGCCCCCGACCGAGGGCGAACCCCCGGTCCCGGAGGGAGGGCCGCTCGCCATCCCCGCCGCGGCCGTCCCCTTCGGCGCCCCGGCACCCCAGGCGGGCCTGCTCGCGAACCTGCTGCTGGCCTTCGTCGGCGGGCTGATCCTCAACATCATGCCCTGCGTCCTGCCGGTCCTGACCCTCAAGATCTACGGCCTGGTGGAGGAGGCGGAGATGACGGCCGCCACCCGCCGGACCGCGGGCCTGGCGTACACCGGGGGCGTGCTGGCCTCCTTCTGGGCGCTGGCGATGGCCATCTTCGGCCTGCGCTCGGTCCTCGGCATGGAGGTCGACTGGGGCTTCCAGTTCCAGTACCCGCCCTATGTCGCTGCCCTCGCGACCATCGTGTTCGGGTTCGGCCTGTCGCTGCTGGGCGTGTTCGAGATCCCGGCGTTCGGCGCCGAGACCGCGGGTGAGCACGCCTCGCGCGAGGGCCCGGTCGGCGTCTTCTTCAGCGGCGTGTTCGCGACCCTGCTCGCGACGCCGTGCTCGGCGCCCTTCCTCGGCAGCGCCATCGCGTACGCCTTCGGCGCTCCCACGCCCACGCTCTTCCTGATCTTCACGACGATCGGCCTCGGCCTCGCGGCACCCTTCCTGGTGGTGGCCTTCGCGCCGTCGCTGTCGCGCTTCCTGCCGCAGCCCGGTCCGTGGATGGACACGTTCAAGCAGCTCATGGGGATCACCCTGGTCGCGACCACGATCTGGCTGTTCGACGTGCTGATGGCGCAGATCGGCGGCGAGCGCGCCGTCGGCTTCCTCGTCTTCCTGCTGAGCGTCGGCGTCGGCGCCTGGATCTTCGGGAAGTGGGGCGGCCTCGCGGAGAGCCGCAGCCGCCAGGCCACGGCCGCGCTGGTGGGCGTGCTGATCGCGAGCCTGGTGGGCTGGCGCTTCCTGGACCTGCGCTTCGCGGAGGCCGAGGCGGCGCAGCTCGCGTCGCACACCGAGGAGCTGACCTACGACGAGCACCTGCCGTGGGTCGCCTTCTCCGAGCAGACGGTGTCGGAGCTCGACGGACGCATGGTGTTCGTCGACTTCACCGCGGACTGGTGCCTGACGTGCAAGGTCAACGAGCGCACCGTCCTCGAGACCGAGACGGTCCGGTCGGAGATGAAGCGCCGCGCCGTCGTGCCGCTCAAGGCGGACTGGACGCGCCGCGACGAGGTCATCACCCGGTGGCTGAGGAACAACGGGCGCGCCGGCGTCCCGATGTACCTCGTGATCCCCGCGGACCGCAGCCGGACGCCCATCCTGCTGCCCGAGGTCATCACCCCGTCCATGGTGACGGAGGCGCTCGCGGCGGCCGACGAGAGCTAGGCTCTACTTCAGCGTACCGCTCCCGCGTCCCCTGGCTACCTACCGGCCTGGGCCCCCCCCCCCCCCCACCAACGGGTGGTTGGGGGGGGCCGGGGGGCGGGCGGGGCCCCCGCCGGGGGCGGGCCCCCGCCCCCCCCCCGGGGGGGGGGGGCGGGGGGGGGGCCCGGGGGGGCCGGGACGGGGGTGGCCGTCGGCGCGATCGCGTCGAGGGCGGAGGGCAGCGTCGGGGCCACGGGAAGCTGGGACATCGGGTCTCCGTCGGGGCTGCGGACGGGGTCGGGGTGCGAGGGGAGGACCAGGGCGCGGGCGGGCGGTGCCCGGCGGACCAGGGGCTCGGGGGCGCCGACGGCATCGACGCGGACGCGGTGGACCGCGCCGGAGAACGAGGTCCCCACGGTGACGACGGCCGATCGGTCGTCGCCAGGGGACTCGCCGTCGGGGCGCTGGCGGGTGCGGGCCGCGATCACGCCAGCGGCGACGTGGAGCAGCCCGGCGGCGGCGTGCGCGTGGCCGAAGCGCTCCGCCAGGTCGAGGCCGTCCGCTCCCAGGCGCAGGGCGCCGGCCTCCCCGTGCGAGGAGACCGTGGCGAGGATCGGGCGGCCCTGGGCGCGGGCGTCGGCCTGGCGCATCAGGACGAGCACGACGGCTGCGTCCCCGGGCGTGCGCGGGGGCAGCACCTCGCGCGCGGCGGCGGCGTGGACGGGCTCGGCGGACAGGTCGACCGCACCGACCAGGGCGGCGTCGATCTCTTCGGCGAGCAGCATGCGCTCGGCGATGCGCAGGGCCGTCGTGCCGGAGAGCTCCTCGGCGGCGATCGCGAAGCCCGGACCGCCCAGGTCGAGCTGCGACGAGATCCGGTTGGCGGGGATGTTCGGCATGTTGCCGACGACCCCCGGCGACTCGAGCACCGGCACCACCGCGTCCTGGGCGGCGCGGAGCCAGGCCTCGTCGCGGCCTGTGTGCCAGCCGCGCATCCGCCAGCGGGCGCCGTAGCGGCAGACCTCCGGATCGGACTGGCAGCCCACGAGCACGGCCGTCCGGTCCTTCGGCAGCGGCGCCCCCGCGGCCTCGGCGGCCTCCATCGCGGCATCGAGGAGCAGCGTCTGCTGGGCGAGCGTCTGCTCGAGGTCGCGAGGAGGGAAGCGCAGCTTCTCGAGGTGCAGTGTCACCGGGCCGACGGAGACCCCGTCCGCGCGGACGTGCGAGGTGCCGGCAGCGAGGTCCGCCGCGAAGTCGAGCGTCGTGCCGCCGCCGGGCGCGCGCACCGCCACCGCGACCACCGCGAGCGGCTCCGGTCGCACCGCCACCGACGCGTGCAGCTTGCGCTCGGCGTGGTGCTCCTCGACCACGAGGTGCGCGTTGTTCCCACCGAAGCCGAAGGCCGAGACCGTCGCCACGCGGGGCTCGTTCGACGTCCAAGGCTCGGCCTCGGTCACCAGCCGGAACGGCCCCTTGGCCAACGCGGGCGAGGGGTCTTCGACGTGCAGCGTGGGTGGGCGGATCCCGTGCTCCATCGCGGAGAGCACCTTGATCAGCCCCGCGGCGCCCGCGGTCGTGATCAGGTGGCCCAGGTTCGACTTGAGGGAGCCGATGGGGAGGGCGTCGGAGCGGTCGCCGAACATCGCGCGCATCGTCTCGAGCTCGGTCGCGTCACCGACCGGGGTGCCGGTTGCGTGGCACTCGGCGAGCGAGAGCCGCGCGGGGTCGAGGCCCGAGCCGGCCCACGCTGACCGCAGCGCGCGCACCTGGCCCGAGGCGTCCGGCGCGAGCAGCCCGCGGCCACGGCCGTCGTTCGACAGGCCCACCCCGCGGATCACGCCCAGCACGCGGTCACCGGCGGCCACAGCGTCGTCCAGCCGCTTGAACGCCACGAACGCGGCGCCCTCGGCGGGCACCAGACCGTCCGCGCCGCGGTGGAAGGGGCGGGAGCGTCCCGTGCGGCTCATGGCGTCGAGCGCGCAGAACCCCACGTGGATGAACAGGTCGTCCGAGCGGCAGACGGCGCCCGCGAGCGCGAGATCGACGGTGCGGTCGTGGAGCTGGTCGCACGCGAGCTTGATCGCGTAGAGCGAGCTCGCGCAGGCGGCGTCGAGCGCCGTGCCGTGCACCAGCCCCTGGTCCTCCGCGAGCAGTGTGGCCGGGAGCCCGGACATGAACCGGTTGCGAGGGTCGACGGCGGGGCGGCCGAACCAGCGGTGCTCGGCGTACCGCGACATCGAGGACGACGGGAACGAGAGGTTGCCCATGACCACGCTGGCCCGGGCGGGGCTCCCGTCGTGCCCGGCCATCCGCAGGGCCTGGCGGCCCGTGTGCAGGACCCAGTGGAAGAGGGGGTCCAGCGCGAGCAGGTCCTCGGCGGGCCGGCGGAAGGGGTCCTTCGCGGCGACGGCGGCGAAGTCGAAGCCGGTGACGTACCCCCCGCGGGCCGACCAGGCGCGATCTCGGCTGTGGGCGGGGTCGTCGGTCAACGCGAGCTCGCGGGGCAGGCCCCACCGGTCGGAGGGCGCGTCGGACAGCAGGTCGCGGCCGGCGGCCACCGCTTCCCACAGCTCCTCGGGCGAAGACGCGCCGGGGAGCAGGCAGCTCCTCCCGACGACGGCGATCGGCTCGAACATCGACACCCTCCGGGGGGCCACCACCTATCCGGGACGAGCCACGGTGCGTCACCGGCAGGTCACGGCGGAAGCGCATCGGAGATCACGCCTCGGTGGGCGTGACCTCGTCGGTGGTGAGCGGAGCCTCGGGCTGTGGGCCGAGCACCTCGTCTTCCGGTGGGCCGAAGGTCACGCGGCCCTCGTCCAGGAAGGCGTGGACGCTGCGCCGGTCGTTCCCCTCGACCAACGCCCGCCCCAGCGGCTCGGCGACCAGCTCGTCGATCGCGCGCAGGACGGGACGCGCGCCCATCCGGGGATCGGCGCCGTGCGTGGCCACCAGCGACCGCACCTCGGGCGTCCAGGTCAGCGTCACACCCTGCTCGGCCGCCCGGCGCGCGAGGTGCGAGAGGTGCAGCTCCGCGATCGCCTCGAGGTCGTCGGCGTCGAGATCCTCGAACACGACGACCCCGTCGAGCCGGTTGAGGAGCTCGGGCCGGAACCGCTGCTTGGCGCGCTCGAGGGCAGCCGTGCGCCGCGAGGTGGCCGAGTCACCGCCGAAGCCGAGGCGACCCGCCCGCCCGACCTCGCTGCCGGCGTTGGTCGTGAGCACGAAGAAGGCCTCGTGCGCGTGGACCTTGCGGCCCTCGGCGTCGGTGACCGTGCCCTCGTCGAACAGCGACAGGAACATGGTCTGCACGTCCTCGTGGGCCTTCTCGAACTCGTCGAGCAGGACCACCGAGTAGGGCCGGCGGCGCAACGGGCCCGTGAGCTGCCCCTCCTCGCCGTGTCCCTGGTACCCGGGAGGTGCACCCAGCAGCCGCGTACCCGTGAAGCGCTCGGCGTACTCGCTCATGTCGAGCTTCACCAGCGCCTTGCCCTCGGGGAAGAGGAAGTCGGCGAGCGCGCGGGCGAGCTCGGTCTTGCCGACGCCCGACGCCCCGGCGAACAGGAACACGCCGCGCGGGCGATGGGGCGCCCGCAGCCCGGAGCGAGAGAGCCGGATGGCGGCGGCGAGCTCGGCCACCGCAGGGTCCTGACCGATCACCCGGGAGCGCAGCTCCTCCTCGATACGGCCGAGGCGGTCGCGCTCGACCTCGGTGAGGTGGTGCACCGGCACCGACGTGCGCTGGCTCACCACGCGGGCGACGCACTGGGCGTCGACCACCGGCGCTTCCTCCTGGCCGGCGGGAGCGTTCAGCGACACGTCCGCGCACACCTCGTCCAGCAGGTCGAGCGCCTTGTCGGGCAGCCGTCGGTCCGGGACGAAGCGCACCGCCAGCTTGACGCAGGCCGCGAGCGCCTCCGAGGCGACCTTCACCTCGTGGTGCTGTTCGTAGAGCTGAGCGACCCGCTCCAGGAGCTGGACCGTCGCCTCAGGGGTGGGCTCCTCGACGTGGATCGGCTGGAAGCGACGGTCGAAGGCGGAGTCGGACTCGAAGTGCTTGCGGTACTCGGGCACCGTGGTGGCGCCGATCAGGGTGACCTCGCCTCGAGCGAGCGCCGGCTTGAGGATGTTCGCCGCGTCGAGCGAGCCCCCCTCCGTACGCCCGGCGCCGATCAGCGTGTGGATCTCGTCCACGAAGAGCACGATCTCGGGGTTCTCGCGCGCCTCGCGCAGGATGTCCTTCAGCCGCTCCTCGAAGGTTCCGCGGTACTTCGTGCCCGCGAGCAGCGAGCCCATCGACAGCTCGAGGATCCGCAGGTGGCGCAGTCGTTCGGGGGCGTCGGGGGCGGCCAGCGCCTGTGCCACGCCCTCGACCACGGCCGTCTTGCCGACCCCCGGATCGCCGAGCAGCAGGGGGTTGGCCTTGAGGCGGCGGACGAGCGTCTTCATGACCGCGCGGATCTCGGCCTCGCGCCCGACGACGGGGGAGAGCTTCCCCGCTCGGGCGAGCGCGGACAGGTCGCGCGCCTGCTCGTCGAGCACCGGCGTTGGCGACTCGGGGACCTCCTCCTCCTCGCCGAGGTGCTTGTCGCAGACCGCCTTGCCTTCCTTCGCGAACTGGCTCGTGGGCTCGATCTCGAGCGCCCGCTCCCACAGCGCGCGGGCCTCCTTGTACCGGGTCAGGGCGTTGAGAGCGGCGGCCTTGCCCTGGACCGCGAACGCGTGCCGCGGGCCGACGGCCAGCGCCTTGTCGAACCACGCGAGGCACCCCGCGTGGTCGCCCTCCATGCGCATGCACTCGGCGCGACCCGCCAGCGCGTAGAGGTAGTCGGGGCGCAGCGCGAGCGCTCGGTCGTAGGCGCTGATCGCGTCGGTGTACCGCTCGCTCTTGCGGAGCGCCTCGCCGATGTTGGTGGCCGCGTGGACGTGCCCCGGATCGATCTGCAGGCAGCGCTCGTAGGCCTCGACCGCCCGCTGGTACTGCTTGTCGTCCTCCAGCGCCATGCCGAGGCGCAGAGCCGCCTCCGCGCTGTTGGGGTCGTGCCGGAGCGCGAGCTCGAACGCCGCGATCGCGTCGGCGTAACGCCGGTCCTTGTACAGCGCGCGGCCGCGCTCGATCTCCGTCTGGGCGCGCCCGCGGTCCACCGGGGGCAGGCTGCGGGCGAGCTGCATCGGCCGCCCGACCACGGGAAGGGCCCGGTCCGGCGAGGGTGGGACCGTCCGTGCGGCGTCCGGGCCCACCCGACGCCTCGGGGATGGCTCGGCGGTCGCGTCCGACAGGCGTCCGACCGGGGCGGGCGTGCTGTCCTCGGAGGGCTCGCGGTCCCCGAGCCCGGTCCGGCACTGGGCCAGTCCCCGCTTGACGAAGGACGCGTTGGGGTTCTCGCGGAGCGCGGCGAGCCACAGCGGGTACGCCTCGTCGTAGCGACGCAGGGCGTTGAGGGACGCCGCCTTGCCGCACAGCGCGAGGTACTGCCGGGGGCGCAGCTGCAGCGTCCGATCGAACCACTGGGCGGCCTCCTCGAAGCGGCCCAGCATGCGGAGCGCCTCCGCCTTGCCCGCCACCGCCCGCGCCTCCGTGGGGCGCAGCTCGAGGATGCGCTCGTAGCTGGAGATCGCACCGAGGTAGTCGTTGTTCCGCCGCATCGCGTCGGCCCGGTGGACGGCGGCGTCGACGTGGTCGGGGTCGCGGGCCAGCACCTCCTCGAAGGCACGGATGGCCAGGCGATAGTGGCGGTCCTCGCCGTGGCACAGGCCGAGCAGGTACCAGGCCGAGGTCCACGACGGGTCCTCGTCGGTGGCGAGGCGCAGCTCGGCGGCGGCGTCCGAGAAGCGGCCCTGCTGCATCAGGTTCCGGCCCAGCTCGTAGGCGCGACGGGCGCGCGCCCTCGCCGCCGGGTCGACCTCGACGGTCGGTTCGTCGGGCGTGAGCGCTCCCCCCGCCGAGAGCGCCTCCTCGCAGCGACGGAGACCCGCCTGCGCGGCGTCGCTCGAGGGATCGATCGCCAGCGCCTGGCGCCACACCGGCCGCGCGTCCTCCCAGCGCTCCAGGGCGTTGAGCGAGGCCGCCTTCCCGCGGAGCGCCGACGCCAGCGTGGGCTTGCGCAGCAAGGCGCGATCGAACCACGTGATCGCCTCTTCGTACCGACCGAGCAGGCGGATGGTCTCGGCCTTCCCCGCCAGCGCCGTGACCTGGTGCTCGTCCACGGAGAGCGCGCGGTCGTAGGCGTGCAGCGCGTCGGTGTACCGCCGGGCGTTGCGCTGGGCGTCGCCCTGGGCCGCGAGGGGCTCGGGCCGCTCGGGCTGGAGCTGCTGGACCCGTCCCCAGGTGACCGCGGCGTCCTCCCAGCGGCCGGCCTGCTCGTACACCCGAGCCAGCTCGCGGAGCACCTCGGGGCGATCCCCACGCTTGACCAGGGAGCGCTCGAAGGCGGCGGCAGCCTCGCCCCACCGCTCGTCCTGAGCCAGCGCACGCCCCCAGTCCCTTTCGATCTCCGCGGCGAGATCCTCGCCGGAGAGCTGGCCCGGCGTGGGCGCGATCGGGTTGGCCACGCCCTCGGCGGCGCGCTGTTGGCCGAGCCGCGCCTCCTTCAGCCCCTGGGCGGCGAAGGTCGAGGTGGGGTCCAGGGCGGCGGCGTGCTCCCAGTACGGGATGGCGTCCTCGTAGCGGGCGAGGGCGTTGAGCGCGGCCGCCTTCCCGCGCAGCGCGAAGGTGTGCTCGGGGTGCACCGCGAGCGACCGGTCGAACCAGTGGAGCGCGTCCTGCGGCCGACCGAGCATCCGCAGGCACTCCGCCTTCCCCGCGAGCGCGTAGAGCTGCTCTCCGTCCAGCACGAGCGCGGCGTCGTACGCGGGGAGCGCGAGCTGGTAGCAGCCGGACTGACGCAGGCACTCCGCGCGCGCGGTCGCCCCCTCGGCGTGCTCCGGATCGATCTCGAGGACGCGCGCCCAGGCCTCCGCGGCGTGCGACCACTGGCCGCGCAGCTCGCGGACCCTCGCGAGACCCACCGCGGCGGGCACGAGGTCCGGGTCACCCGCGAGAGCCGCCTCGTAGGCCGCCAGCGCCTCGGCGAAGGCGCCGGTGGCATGGAGATGGCTCGCACGTTCGAGGTGCTTTTCCGCTTCGGAGCGCATCCGGCTTCGATCGTAACCCCGCTCGCGCCAGCCAGGGTGACCGAATGATGACGCGCCGTGCACTCCACCTCCGGAGGTAGCTCATGCGGACCGTTTCCTGGGTGCTGCTGGTGGCGTTGATGGGGTGTGGCGGGGGAGACGGCAACGGCAAGGACGGGGACACGCCGTCGATGGACGCTGCCGACGCGGACACCGACGCCGACACCGACACGGACGCCGACACCGACACTGACACCGATACCGACGTGGGCCTCGGTGACAGCGACGGCGACGGCATCCCCGACGCCGCCGAGATCGCGCTCGGCACCGATCCGTTCGATCCGGACACCGACGGTGACGGCCTCGACGACGGGGAGGAGCTCGTGGGAGGCACGGATCCCACCCGCTTCGACACCGACCGCGACGGGCTCGGCGACGGCGAGGAGGTCGGGCTGGGCACCGACCCCACCGAGCGGGACACCGATCAGGACGGGCTGTCCGACGGCGACGAGGTCAACCGGTACCAGACCGACCCCCTGAACCCCGACACCGACGGCGGCGGCGTGTGGGACGGTGCGGAGGTCTGGGTGGACGACACGGACCCGCTGGACGGCGCGGACGACCTGACCGACACCGACGGCGACGGGCTGTCGGACGCCTACGAGAACGACATCGGATCGGATCCGAACGACCCGGACAGCGACAACGACGGGCTCGACGACGGCCTCGAGGTGCTGTTCTGGGACACCGACCCCAACGATCCGGACACCGACGGCGACCTGCTCACGGACGGCGCGGAGGTCAACGACCACGGGACCGACCCGACCGAGCGGGACACCGACGACGACGGGCTCGACGACGGCGAGGAGGTGCTCGTCTACCACACCGATCCCACGAACCGGGACACCGACGGTGGCGGCGTGAGCGACGGGCGTGAGGTGGAGCGCGACCACACCGACCCGCTGGACGGGACGGACGACGAGATCGACACCGACGGCGACGGTCTCTCCGACCAGGAGGAGGCCACGCTCGGGACCGACCCGCTCGACCGCGACACCGACGGTGACGGCCTGACCGACGGCGACGAGGTCCACGAGCGCGACACCGACCCGCTCGATCCGGACACGGACAACGACGGCCTGCGCGATGGCGAGGAGGTGTTCGACACGCACACCGACCCGCTCGATCCGGACACGGACGGTGACCTGCTGACCGACGGCGAGGAGGTCGACCTGTTCGAGACCGATCCGCGCGACGAGGACACCGACGGCGACGGGCTGAACGACGGCGAGGAGGTCCTGGTCCACTACACCGACCCGCTCGATCGCGACACCGACGACGACGGGCTCGACGACGGGCGCGAGGTGAACGACACGAACACCGATCCGACCCTGCGGGACACGGACGGCGGCGGCATCCCGGACGGCGCCGAGGTGCTGGTCGACCGCACCAACCCGAACAACCCCGCCGACGATCGGCAGGACAGCGACGGCGACGGCCTGTCGGACGTGGCCGAGGGTGTGCTCGGGACCAACCCGAACAACCCCGACAGCGACGGTGACGGGCTCACCGACGGGGCCGAGGTGCTCGTCTACGACACCGACCCGGGCGACCGAGACACCGATGGCGACGGGCTGAACGACGGTGCAGAGGTGCTGACGCACGGGACCGATCCGAGGGACCGCGACACGGACAACGACGAGCTGAACGACGGCGAGGAGGTCAACACCTGGAACACCGATCCCCTGGACCCCGACACCGACGGTGGCGGCGAGCCCGACGGGCGCGAGGTGGACCGCGGACGCGACCCCCTCGATCCGACCGACGATCGGAACTGAACGCGGTCAGGGCTCGATCAGGTGCACGATCGGGCTGCCGTCCATCTCCAGCTGGGTCGGCAGCTCGGCCGTCGCGGACAGGGTCTCCGGCTGGACGTCCGCCGCAACGAAGCGAGAGGTGAGGGTCACCTCGTAGGCGAAGTCCTCGAGCTGGGTCCCGGGGCTGTAGTTGGTGGCCCAGGCTCCGACCGAGCCCGTGGGATCCGCGAGGAAGCCGATCGTGCGGAGGTAGGCGCCCTTGCCGTCGGTCGCCTCGGGATAGAAGCGCCAGTCCATCGAGGAGGTGCCGGCGACGACCGCGTCCACACCGAGCGACACCGCGATCGGCTCGGCCGGGACCTGCTCCTCGGGATTGAACTTGTCGCCGGAGAAGGGGTACGAGCGGGCGTCGTCGGTGACGTGCTCCTCGACCTCGAGGTCCTTGCCGACGAGGAGCAGCCCGTCGATCCGCATGGCTGCCACGGCCTGCTCGTTGACCTCGTCGATGCAGGCCCGCTCGGGGTCGAAGGTGTTGCCCGCCTCGAAGGCGGCGGACACGGTCACGGTCGCGCTCTCGCCGTCGACCGTCGGCTCGCCGATCGCCAGCATGAGCCGCCGCGGGTGCCAACCGAGGCGGGGGACGTAGCAGGCTTCGCCACCGCTCAGCGCGTGGTCGCTCGACCAGTAGAGCCCCGACAGCAGCGCCGTGGCCTGCCCCTTCGCGCCCTTCGGCAGCGTCAGCGTCACCGTCTGCTCGGCCCCCGCGGCGCCCGCCTCGAGGTCCACGGAGAACGGCACCAATGCCACGGTGTCGCTCTGAAGCACCGACCAGGACAGCTCCACCGCGGAGCTGTCGGGGACCGGGTACTCCTTGCAGGCCTCCGGATCGCAGGTGCCGGCGACGTCGGTGCGCTCCGAGGTGGTGGAGGTCCCACCGACGATCGCGACGCGAGCTGCGTCCTCGTCCGGCTCGACCTGCAGGTGTGACAGGCGGTGGTTGAACCCGTTCCAGCCGAAGCCGAACGCGTCGAGGACGACGCCCGACTGTGGGTCGAGGTGGCCGCCGCAGCCCGTGAGCACGGCCAGGGCGAGCAGGGCAGGGGTGGTCGAGCGTTCCAAGGTTCCCTCCGGCACCACCGAGTAGCACGTCGGCGGTGGGGAGCCTTCCGTGGTTCATCCGCGAGTTAGCTGGTGGCGCCCAGAGGAGTCGCCATGTCGATCGCAGCCCACTTCGACGCTCTCGCCGCCTACGACGCGGCCGCCGTCCGCCTGGTGCCGGACGATGGCGAGCCCGAGGATCTGCTCGGCCAGGGCGGCTCCCTGCAGGAGTCCTTCGACCGCATCGGGCAGGGGCCGCTGCTCTCGGTGCTCCGCGATCCGCGCATCAGCCGGGTCACGCTCGCGGACGGGGATCTCGAGGTCACCGCGGTGCGCGACGGGAGCTCGGGGCGACTGCGGGTCCTCTGGGGGCAGCAGACGGTGGTGGACGAGCGGGTCGAGATCCCGCCGCTGCTTCCCGAGGGGTCCGGTCCCTGGTTCCGGCCCGATCCCGCGACCGAGACGGGTCCGCGCGCGCTCCTCGACCCCGCGCTCCCGGTCTACGTGGTGTCCGGCGTGGGCGGCGAGCAGCGGTACTTCACGGGCGGGTTGCACGGGCCGGGCGTCGGCCAGGTCCGGCTCCTCGCGGCCATCCCGCCCATCGAGCCCGGCCAGCTCGGGTCCGCCGCCTTCCGCGAGCGCCACGGCCTGCGCCAGGCCTACGTCGTGGGCGCCATGGCGGGCGGCATCGCCTCCCTCGACGTCTGCCGGTCGGCCGCGGACTCGGGGCTGCTCGGCGTGTTCGGCGCGGGCGGGTTGCCCGTCGAGGCGGTGGAGACCGCGCTGCGCGAGGCGGCGAGCACCATGCGCCCCGGGACCTACGGCTTCAACCTCCTGCACAACCCGGCCGAGCCGGGGGTGGAGGACCGCACGGTCGACCTGTTCCTGGCGCACGGCGTGACGGTCGCCGAGGCCAGCGCCTTCATGGGGCTCACGCCGGCGGTCGTGCGGTTCCGGCTGAAGGGAGCGCACCTCGATCACGACGGTCGCCCCATGGTCCCCAACCGCCTGTTCGCGAAGGTCTCTCGGCCGGAGATCGCCGAGAAGTTCCTGCGGCCCGCGCCGGCGGAGATGCTGACGGCCATGGTCGGCAAGGGACTGCTCACCGAGGCCGAGGCGGCAGCCGGGCTCCAGGTCCCGGTCGCCGAGGACGTGACGGCGGAGGCCGACAGCGGCGGACACACCGACCACCGGCCGTTCGTCGTGCTGCTGCCCGCCATGCTCCGCCTCCGCGATCGGATCTGCGCGGAGGAGGGGTATGCGGCGCGTGGCATCCGTCCGCGGATCGGCGCTGCCGGTGGGCTCGGGACGCCCGCCTCCATCGCGGCCGCCTTCGCGATGGGCGCGGACTACGTGTTGACGGGCTCGGTGAACCAGGCGACGGCCGAGGCGGGGACGAGTACGGCGGCCAAGGAGATGCTCACCGCCGCCGCGTGGTGGGAGATGGCGTCGGGTCCCGCGCCGGACATGTTCGAGATCGGCGCCAAGGTGCAGGTGCTCGGGCGTGGCTCGATGTACGCGCAGCGCGCGCAGCGGCTGTACGATCTGTACAAGGAGCACGGCTCGCTGGAGGCGCTGCCCCAGGCGGAGCGCGATCGCCTGGAGAAGCAGATCTTCCGTCGGCCGCTGGACGAGGTCTGGCGGGACACACGGGCGTTCTGGATGGAGCGCGACCCGCGGCAGGCGGAGAAGGCGGATGCCGACCCGCGGCACCGCATGGCGCTGACCTTCCGCTGGTACCTCGGGATGACGAGCCGCTGGGCGCGCACCGGCGAGGACGACCGCAAGCGGGACTACCAGATCTGGTGTGGGCCCGCGATGGGCGCCTTCAACGACTGGGTGAAGGGGAGCGAGCTCGAGCCGCTGGCCTCGCGCACGATCGGCGCGGTGGCGGCGGCGCTCATGAGGGGGGCTGCGGCCACGACGCGGGTGACGCTCGCGCGCAACCTCGGCGTGGCGCTGCCGGACGGGCTCGACCCCCAGCCCTGACGGGAGCGTCAGACGCTGCCGGCGACCAGCTGCCCGCAGGCGCCGTCCACCGCGCGACCGCGCGGCCAGCGCACCTTGTTCGCCACTCCTCGCTCCCGCAGCGCCCGCCACGCGCGCTCGATCTCGTCGTCCGTCGGCGGCCGGAAGGAGGACCCCGGGAAGGGGTTGAAGGGAATCACGTTCACGACCGCGTTCATCCCGTCGGCGAAGCGCGCGATGCCGTCCCACTCGGCGTCGCCGTCGTTGACGCCGGGCAGGAGCACCACCTCCAGCATCAGCGCCCGGTCGCCGGGTCTCGGCATCGCCAGGATCGCGTCGCGGAGCTGCTCGAGCGAGGTGTGACGCGCGGCGGGGAGCAGCCTCCGGCGGGTCTCGTCGGTGCCCGCGTGCAGGCTGATCGCGAGCTGGATCCGTCCGCCGAAGTCCTCGCCCAGCCGGCGCAGGCGGTCCACCAGACCCACGGTCGACACCGTGACCGATCGGGCCGCGAACGGCTCGCCGTGCCCGTCGAGCAGCACCTTCAGCGCGTCGCGGACGGGGACGTAGGCGTGGAGCGGCTCGCCCATGCCCATGAACACGAGCCGCGTGAGCCGGCGGCCCGTGCCCTGCAGCTCGGCGCGGGCGGCGTGCACCTGGCCCACGATCTCGGCGGACGACAGGTCGCGCGCGAGGCCGAGCGTCCCGGTGGCGCAGAAGGCGCACGCCATCGCGCAGCCCACCTGCGTGCTCACGCAGAGCGTGACGCGATCGTTGCCCTTGTTGGGCAGGAGCACGCCCTCGACGCGCGCGCCGTCCCGCAGCGCGAAGAGCAGCCGCGTGGAGCCGTCGGGCGAGGGGTGGCGCGAGGCCACCGTGAGGGGCTCCGAGCCCATGTGCGCGGTGATGGTCGCCGCGTGCCGCCCGAGGTCCGGGATCTCGTGGACGGCGAGGCGGTCGCGGTGCAGCCCGCGGAACAGCCGGGGGGCGTGCTTGCGGCCGACGCCGATCCCCTCGAGCCACTCGCCCAGCGCGGGGAGCGGCAACCCGAGGAGATCCGGGGCGTCGGGCACGTCAGCGCGCGTCGGGCCGGAGGATGGCCTCGACGCCCTCGAGCTGCGCCACCACGCCGCCCTTCGCGTCCGCGAACACCACGTTGGTCACGGTGCGATCGCGCCCACGCTTCTCGCCGCGCAGCGTGGCGGTCAGCGGGCCGGTCGGCACGCCGTCGGCGAAGGTGTGCAGCGCGGCGACGCCCATCGGCAGCGACGCCCCACCGAGCACCCGCCGGGTCCAGATCAGCGCGAGCTGGAGCCCACCGTCGAAGGCCGCCGGGTCCGTCCGCCAGGTCTCGGCGGGCCAGGACATCTCGGAGGTCGTCGCGAGCGTCGCCACGAGTCCGTCGTCGCCGATCCCGTCGACGGAGCGGATCACGTGGAAGCGGGGGCCGTGGAAGAGCACGGACCCGTCGTAGACCTCGCCCTCGAAGGGCTCCGTGCGCGGGCTGGCCGGCTTGCTGGGCGCGGCCGTGCGCCGGGCGACCATCTGGGCGCGCGCGGTGTAGTGCAGGGCGCCGCCGACGCGAGACAGCTCGAGGGCGAGGACCGCCCCGTCGCCGTTGCTCGTCTCGCGGGCGCTGATGTCCAGCCACTCGCCGTCCGCGAAGTGGTCGAGCTTGAGCCCGCGCAGCACCTTCACGTCCCGGATCGCGGCCAGCGACAGGTCGGGCCGGCAGGCGGCGGCGGCGCGCGCGAACCACTCGAGCGCGAGCACCACCGGCACCACCGGCACGCCACCGACCTCGTGGTCCACGAGGTACGGGTGCGAGGCGGGCGACAGGCGCACGCGCAGCGTCACCTTGTGCTCGTGGGGGCCGGCGGCCGAGGCGTCCGCGGAGTGACCGGCGAGCGGGCCCATCAGGGGCTCGTTGCCGAGCACGATCTCCACGTTCCCGGTGCGGTCCGAGAGCTCGGACACGAGCCACGCGGCACCCACGTCGAGCGGGATCAGCGGCACGCCCATCGCGGCGAACTGGCGCGCGAGCTGCGGCGTGACCATCCCGCCCTCCCACGGGCCCCACTGGAGCGCCTTGACCACGCAGTCCGGGCGACGCTTCGCCTCCAGGGCCGCGACCTTCGCGAGCACCTCGTTGGCGGCGGCGTAGTCCGACTGGCCCCGGTTGCCGCAGCGACCGGCGACCGACGCGAACATCACGATCGCGCGGAGCGGGTCGTCCTTCAGCGTGCCGAGCAGCGTGATCAGGCCGGCGACCTTCGTGTCGAAGACCATGTTCCACTGCTCGACGGTCTTGTCCGCCACGAGCTTGTCGGCGAGCACGCCCGCGCCGTGGACCAGGCCACCGATGGGCCCCCACTGGCCGCGGATCTCGTCCAGCACCACCTTCAGGCGGCCGGCGTCGTTCACGTCGGCGGGGACGTAGCGGGCCTCCGCGCCGGCGGCGCGCATGGCGTCGAGCGTGGCACGGACCTCGCGGTTGGCGAGGATGCGCGAGACCTTGCGCCCGATGTCGGCCGGCGTGATCTTCTCGCCGCGCGCGGTGGCGTCCTGGAGCAGGGCGCGCTTGAGCGCGGGCTCCTCGGTCAGGCCGGCGACACAGGAGGGCTCGTCCTCGAGCGCGGTGCGGCCGAGCAGGGCGTACTTCCCGCCGTGGGCGCGGGCGAGCGCGATGAGCGTGTGTGCCGTGACCCCGCGGGCGCCGCCGGTGGCGACGATCACGGCGTCCTTCGGGAAGGGCGCGGGACCGGGGGCGGGCTCGCCCTTCACGGAGCGGAGCACGAGGCGGGTGCCGTCGGCGCGCAGCCCGACCTCGAGGTCGTCGCCGCCCGCGAGCAGCTCCGCCACGAGGCGCCGGGCCACGGCTGCGTCGTCGTCGGCGCCGCGCTCGAGGTCGACGGCCTTGGTGTGCGCCTTGGGCCACTCCTGGCCGACCGTCTTCACGAGGCCCTGGAGCCCGCCGAGCCAGGCACGCTCGGAGCCCGAGAGCCCGAAGTCGCCGCCCGTGTCCTGCACGGTGACGAACAGGCCGGTCTCCCGACCGAAGCGGGGAGCGACGGCCTTCGCGGCCACGAACGCGGCGCGGTGCACCTCGGCCGAGGCGGCGGGGCTCGCGTCGGCCTGCATCCCGCCGAGGAACAGCACGACGTCGGCGTCGGGCGGCACGGTGGCGGCGGCGGTGGCCTTCACGCCCACGTCGCCGAGTGCCTTGCGCACGGCCTCGGCCAGCGGACCGGGCGGGGTCAGCGTCACCCGCGCCTTGGGCGACAGTCCGGGCTGGCCCATGCCGGTGGCGGGGGAGGGGACGGCGGACAGGGTCCAGCGCCCCAGGCGCGGATCGACGGGGGGAGCAGCAGCCGGCGCCGGCGTGCCGGATAAGCTCTGGACCACCACGGGGGCGCCGGTGTGGGCGGGGAGCGTGGCGCGCAGGTGGTCGACGACCTGGCCGAGGGTCTGGAGCTTGGCCATCTCGCTCGCGTCCACCTCGGGGAGGCCCGGGGCGCGCTCGCGGACGGCGGAGAGGATCTCGACGCGCTTGATGCTGTCGACGCCCAGGTCGGCCTCGAGCGCCATGTGCCGCGCGAGCATCTCGGCGGGGTAGCCCGTCTTCTCGGCGACCACGTCCATCAGCAGCGCCTCCACGTCGACCGCGGCGGCGGCCGGGGCAGCGGCGGCGGGAGCGGGCGCGGGAGCCGGCGCGGCGGGGCGCACCAGATCGAGGCCGTTCTGCACCGGCACCGTCGCGGGCGCCGGCATGGCGGCGGCGGGAGGAGGCGTCCACATCGGGATCTCGGGGGCCGGCGGGGCCGCGGCCATCGTCGGCATCGGCATCTCGACGCGCTTGATGCTGTCGACGCCCAGATCGGCCTCGAGCGCCATGTGGGGCGCGAGAGCATCTCGGCGGGGTAGCCCGTCTTCTCGGCGACGACCTCCATGAGTAGCGCCTCGACGTCGACGGCGGCGGACGCGGCGCCGGCGGGACGGGGCGCGACGAACTCCGGCGACGGCGACGGGGCCTTCGCGGCGGCGGTCGGCAGGCTCTTCCGCAGGTGGTCGACGACCTGGCCGAGCGTCTGGAGCTTGGCCATCTCGCTTCGGCGTCGACCTCGGGCAGGCCCGGGGCGCGCTCGCGGACGGCGGAGAGGATCTCGACGCGCTTGATGCTGTCGACGCCCAGGTCGGCCTCGAGCGCCATGTGGGGCGCGAGCATCTCGGCGGGGTAGCCCGTCTTCTCGGCCACCACGTCCATCAGCAGGGACTCGACGTCCACCGCGGCGGCGGCCGGAGCGCGGGCCGGAGCGGGCGCGGGAGCCGGCGCGGCGGGGCGCACCAGATCGAGGCCGTTCTGCACCGGCACCGTCGCGGGCGCCGGCATGGCGGCGGCGGGAGGAGGCGTCCACATCGGGATCTCGGGGGCCGGCGGGGCCGCGGCCATCGTCGGCATCGGCATCGGGGCCGGCATCGGCATCGGGGCCGGCATCGGCATCGGGGCCGGCATCGGCATCGGCGGCGCGGCGTAGGTCTGCGGCGTCATCGCCGTCGTCGGCGCCCCCATCATGCCGGCCAGGCCGACGAAGGACTGCTCGAGCGTCCGCAGGAACTGCTCGTGGCTCTGCGCCATCGACCGCTGGTACGCGGCGTGGGCCTCGACCGTGGCGCGCTGGGCCTCCTGGAAGGCCAGGACCCAGGGGTCGACCGGGAAGGCAGGCATCTCGGGCTTGGACATCACGACTCCGGCGTTGGGCGAGTGGGTGGCGGCGACGGGCACCGGCACGGGCTTCTCCACGATCTTCTCGACGACCTTCTCGACGACCTGGATCTGCGGCGGGCCCGCCTGATCCCTGCTCTTCGCGAACCCGGTCCGCGCCGGGTTGGGGGCCGCGCGGCCCTTGGCGCCGCCCTTGGGCGGGTACGGCTTGGCGTGGTTGCTGCCGTCGATGCGGATGGCGATCTTCGACACCGGCACGGTGTGCGGGTCGACGGGCATCTCGTAGGCCGTCCACAGCCGCTCGAAGCGCAGCGGCAGGCCGGCGACGAACAGGCGACCGAGGCCGCAGTGCAGCGCGGTCAGGCTGTTCTTCTTGCGGCGGTCCAGCGAGACCGCGACGTGCGGGCGGCCGTCGAGGCAGTCGCTCACGAGGTTCGCGAGCACCGAGCCCGGACCCACCTCCACGAAGGTGCGGATGCCGGACGCGTACATCCCCTCGACCTGCTCGACGAAGCGCACCGGCTTCGCGACGGCCTCGGCCACGCGGGCGCGGATGGCGTCCGACTCCGCCGGGTAGGGCGTCGCCTCGGCGTTGCTCCACACCGGGATGGCGGGGGCGCCGAACGCCACGTCCGCCAGGAACGCGCGAAACGGCTCGACGCTCGGCGCGACCACCGGGCTGTGGAAGGCGGTGGCGACGGAGAGCCGCTTGGCCTCGATGCCCGCGGCGTGCAGCTTCTTCTCGAGCTCGGCGATGGCCTGGGTCGGACCCGAGGCCACGACCTGCGCGGGCGCGTTGTGGTTCGCCACGACCACGCCGGGGACGGACTCCACGAAGGGCCGCGCCTCGTCGATCGACTTCGGGATCGCGGTCATCGAGCCGCTGGCGGAGGCGGCCTCGGACATCAGGACGCCGCGGCGGCGAGCGATGCGCAGCGTGTCGGCGGCGGAGATCACGCCGGCCGCGTGCAGCGCCGTGATCTCGCCGTAGCTGTGGCCCGCGACGGCGGCGGGCTTCACGCCGAGCTCGGTCATCACGCCGAGCAGCGCCAGGCTGACTGCGCCGATGGCGGGCTGGGCGCACTCGGTGGCCCGCAGCCGGTCCTCGTGCTTGCGGTCCTCGTCGGCGCCGAAGCCCGGCCGGGGCCAGATCAGCTCGGACAGCGGGATCGGGCCGAGGTCCAGGTGCGAGGCGTCGTCGAAGGCGGCGCGGGCGGCGTCGTGGGTCATCACCACGTCCGCGCCCATCTGCAGGTACTGGCTGCCCTGGCCCGGGAACAGGAAGGCGACCTCGCCCGGCGTCTCGCCGTTCGCGTAGTAGCTGCCGGTCGGGAGCGCGAAGGTCTCGTTCGGCACCTTGTCGATGCGGTCCGCGAGCTGACGCAGCTTGGTGGCGAGCTCCTTCTCGCTCGACGCCACCGCCGCGAGGCGCGCGGGGCCGGCGTGGGCCTCCTCCTGCGTGCTGCGGGCGGCGAAGGTGAGGAAGCCCGGGAGCGTGGCGCGGTCGGCCAGCGCGCGGGCCTTCGCGGACAGCGCCGCCGGCGTGTCGGCCGAGAGCACGACCAGCTCGGACGGCGTGGAGCGGGACTTGGGCGCGCGGGCGGCCGGCCCCTCGTACTCCTCGAGGGCGAGGTGGAAGTTGCTGCCGCCGAAGCCGAAGGAGCTCACGCTCGCGCGGCGCGGGTGGTTCGCCGGACGCACCCAGGGACGCGTCCGGGTGTTGAGGTAGAACGGCGACTCCTCGATGTGCAGCTTGGGGTTCGGGCTGTCGACCTTGATCGTCGGCGGCAGCACCTTCTGGTGCAGCGCCATCACGATCTTGAACAGGCCCGCGGCGCCCGCGGCGGCCTTGGTGTGGCCGATCTGCGACTTGACCGTCCCGAGCGCGCACCACTGGCGGTCGGCGCGCCCCGACTCGTCGAAGGCCATGCGCAGACCCTCGAACTCGGCGGCATCCCCCGCCTTGGTGCCCGTGCCGTGCGCCTCGACGAGCTCGACCGTCTCGGGGCCGTAGCCCGCCTGCGCGTACGCCCGGCGCAGCGCCTTGGCCTGACCCTGGGGGACGGGCGCGTAGACCGACTTGCTCCGGCCGTCCGAGGAGGAGCCCATGCCGCGGAGCACGGCGTACACGTGGTCCCCGTCCCGCTCGGCGTCCGACAGGCGCTTGAGCGCGACCATGCCGAGGCCCTCGCCGAGCAGCGTGCCGTCGGCCTTGTCGCTGAACGGGCGGCAGTCGCCGGACTTGGACAGCGCCGGCGTCTTGCTGAAGCACATGTACATGAAGATGTCGTTCATCGTGTCCGCGCCGCCGCAGATCACGAGGTCCGACTGGTTCAGGTGCAGCTCGTTGACCGCCATCGCCATGGCGGAGAAGGACGAGGCGCAGGCGGCGTCGGTCACGCAGTTGGTGCCGCCCAGATCGAGGCGGTTCGCGATGCGTCCGGCGACGACGTTGCCGAGCAGCCCGGGGAAGGTCGACTCCTGCCACGGGACGTAGTGATCGGCGATGCGCTGGCAGATCTCGCCGACCTCGGCCTCCGCGTACCCGAGGTCGCGCAGGGCGTTGGCCCACACCGGCCGCTGCAGCCGGTTCACCATCGTGCCGAGCAGCTCCTGGGCGGAGGTGACGCCGAGGATGCAGGAGATGCGCTCCTTGTCGATGTTCGGCCACTGGCCGCGCGTCGCGTCCTCGAGCACCTTCTTGGCCACGATCAGCGCGAGCAGCTGGGTCGTGTCCGTCGCGGGGACGATGGACGGAGGCACGCCCCACTCCATCGGGTCGAAGGGCACGCCGTCGAGGAAGGCGCCGCGGTGGGCGTACGTCTTGTCGGGCGCGGCCGGATCGGGGTCGTAGTAGTCCTCCTTCAGCCAGTGCGTGGAGGGGACGTCCCGGACGAGATCACGGCCGGTGAGGATGTCGTGCCAGAAGCCGGTCTTGTCGACGCTGCCCGGGAAGATGGCAGACACACCGACGACGGCGATGGGCTGGACCGCGGTGGACATGGCTCAGACCTCGAGGGGGCGAGGGGCGAAGTGGAAGGCCTCGGCCGGGACCGGCAGGCCCATGGACCGGAGCTGCTGGGCGCGCGTGACGACGCAGGCGCCCTCGAGCAGGTTGGCGGCGACCTGCACCACGGTGCGGCCGGACGCGGGCTCGAGGAAGCTGCCCTTGACCCAGTCGTTGAAGGCGCCCTGGGCCGGGCCGCACCAGATCTGGAAGTCCATCTTGCGCTGGTCGTCACCGGCGATGGCCCACCGGCTGGACAGCCCGAGGTACCACCGGAAGACGAGCGCCATCTGGTGCTTGGGCTCGCGGCGCGCGCGCTCGACCTCGCGGGGGTCGCGCTGCGTGAAGAAGTCCTCGGTCTCCATCCAGATGGCGGCCAGCGGGGCCTGGAAGACCTCCTTCTCCAGCCGCTGGCGCTCGTCGGCGGGGATGGCGTCCATCCCCGGGTACGCCTGGTACACGTCGTACAGCTTCTGGGCGCGCGAGCCGAACATCGTGCCGCGCTTGAGGACCTGGACCTTCACGCCGAGCTCGAACATGTCGGCGGCGGGCGCCATCACCACGTCGGCCAGGCCGGCCTTCGTGAGCAGCTCGCGGCCGTAGGGCGACAGGCCGGACTCGACGCAGCCCTGGTTCACGGAGCCGGTCAGGACGTATGCCGCGCCGAGCGCGAAGGCGGAGGCGACGGACGACGGCGTCCCGAGGCCACCGGCGGCGCCCACGCGGATCGGGCGGCCGTGCTTCGCCACCATCTCGTCGCGCACGAGCAGGATGTCGGGGAAGAGCGAGCCGAGCGGGCGGTTGTCGGTGTGTCCGCCGGAGTCGGACTCGACGGTCACGTCTTCCGCGACCGGCAGCGTCCGCATCAGCGCCGCCTCTTCGGCGGTGATCTGGCCGCGGGCGACCAGGCCGTCGAGGATCTCGGCCGGGGGCGGCGCCATGAAGCGGCGGGCGACCTCGGCGCGGCTGACCTTGGCGAACACGAAGTTCTTGCGGTGGATGGTGCCGTCGGGGCCGCGGCGCACGCCGGACGCGGCGTACCGCACGATCATGGGGTTGAGGCCCATGTACGCGCTGGCCTCGGCCCGCACGACGCCGCGCTTCAGGAAGAGCTCGACCGTCCCCATCTCGAGCTCGGGCTCGTTGGGGGAGTGGATGAGGTTCGCGCCCCAGGGCAGCCCCGTGCCGCCGAGCGCCGCCTCGATCTCGTCGAGCCGCTCGGCGATGCGCGCGTGCGTCAGGCCGGCGGACCCGAGGAAGCCGAGCATCCCGGCGCGGGCCATCGCGATGACGATCGCGGGGGTGGCGATTCCGTTGGCCATGGCGCCAGTCACGTAGGGGAAGCGCAGGTGGTGCGTCTCGCAGAACGCGCGATCGCCCAGCCACTCGGGCCAGATGGCCGGCAGGACGCCGACGAGCGGCCAGGCCCCCGAGCCGTTCGCGACCTCGGCCCCGAACGCGCCCCCACGGGCCACGCCGAGCCGGCCCGACACCGGATCGCGCACCACCGCCACGGGCTCGCGGAACGCGCGCGCCGCAGCCACCAGATCCTGCGGCGCGAACGCCGGAGCGCTGGAGCCGACCTTCCACTGTCCGACCGTCGAGACGCCCTGCACTTCGGATCCTCCCAAGGGGGCCCCCTCATAAGCAGCCCGTGCGACGGCTGTGTCACGGCCGCGTCACACCCGGCCCGACCTCCCGACATGCCTGGTTGAACGCGAGCCGGGATCGGGTGACGCTCTCTGGATGCCCACGCTCGTCGCGCTCTCGCTGCTGGCCTGCCGGAACGATCTGGTGGGGGAGACCCGCCACCCACCGGGCTCGACGCCGACGACGCCCACGGTCCCGACGACGCCCACCACGCCGACGACCCCGACCACGCCCACCACGCCGACGACCCCCACCACGCCGACGACCACGCCGCCGGACGGTGACCCCTACGCCGTGGCACCCACCCCGCCCGAGCTCTCGCCGGCGGCGCTGGCCGACATCGCCTCGCGGATCGACGCCATCCGCGCGAGCACCGTGGCGACCACCGGCGTGATGGTGGTGGACGCCGAGAACGGGCAGGTGGTCTATGCCTTCGACGAGGACGGGCCCAAGAAGCCAGCGAGCAACACGAAGTTGTTCACGACGGGTGCGGCCTTCGACGAGCTGGGCGAGGAACACCGGCTGCCGGTGACCGCCTGGGGGAACGCCGCCCCGGACGCGCAGGGGCGGGTGGCCACGCTCACGGTCGTGGGCGAGCACGACTTCACCTGGTCGACCTTCTTCTACGCCGACGAGCTGTTCAGCGCGGATCTGCTCGCCGACACGCTCTGGGACGCCGGGCTCCGCCAGGTGGGGACGTTGGTGGTGGCGGGCGAGTACGAGGTGGAGGGGTACCAGTTCGGCACCTACGACGCCGACGCGTACCGTCAGGACGCCGCGCTCGTGCTCCAGACCGCGCTCGCCGACCGCGGCATCGCCGTGGGCACGACCTCGACCACGGCCTCCTTCTCGGCCGGCGCGGTGCCGATCGGCGCACGGGACTCGGCGCCGCTGCTCACCGCCGCGCACCCGCTCAACGTGTACAGCCACAACGAGTTCGCGGACATCCTGAGCCGGCACGTCGGGTACGAGCTGCGCGGCGCCAGCACCTACGCCGCGGGCACGGCCGAGGTGATCGACTGGCTCTCGGGGCTCGGCGTCGACACCACGGGGATGGCGCTGAACGACGGCTCGGGGCTGTCGCACGACAACCGGGTCACGCCGCGCCAGGTCGTCGGGCTGCTCGACGCGATGCTCGCGCGGCCCGCGGGCCTCGACTGGCGCCGGACGTTCAGCATCGGCGCGGTGATCGGCACGCTCGGCAGCCGGATGACCTCGCCCGACACCGCCGGTCGCTTCTATGGCAAGACGGGGACGCTCACGGGCGTGATCGCGACCTCCGGCGTGCTGTTCCACCGGCACGACGGGCACCGGTACCTGATCTCGGCGCTGATGAACGACGTGAGCGACAGCACCTTCGCTCGCTCGCTCGAGGACCAGATCGTGGCCGTCGTGGGTGACGACCACCGCGGGCTCGGCGCGCGTCCAGAGCGGGTCTCGCTGCGGACGGTCCTGGCGCCGGGCGACGGGACGCTCGCCGTGAGCTGGGAGCCGGTGGCGGGTGCCACGGCGTACCTGGTGTGGCTGTCGGACGACGGCCTCGTGTGGGACCGCTCGCGGGCTCGGCTCGTGACGGGCACCTCGCACCTCGCCGGCGGCCTGCCGTCCGATCGCGTGCAGTACGTGCGGATCACGGCGACGAACACGGCGGGCGAGGGGGATCCGAGCGACGTCCTCGCCGGGCGGACCGCGCACGCGCCCGCGTCGATCCTGCTCGTCGACGGCGACGACCGCTGGGTGGGCCAGCCCGAGAACCCGATGGGCCACGGGCACGACTTCCTCGTGGGGCACGCCTCCGCGCTCGGCGCGCGGCCGTTCGAGAGCGTCTCGCACCACGCGATCGACGATGGCACGGTCGATCCCGCCGACTACGACGCGGTGCTCTGGCAGCTCGGGGAACAGTCGAGCCAGGACGGCACGCTCTCGCCCGCGGAGCAGGCCGCCCTCGAGAGCGCCGTAGCGGGAGGGACCGGCCTGCTGGTGAGCGGCGCCGAGCTCGCCTGGGACCTCGACTGGCTCGGCGAGCCGGCGGACCAGGCCTTCCTGCACCAGGTGCTGCACGTCACCTACGCGGGCGACGACGCCGAGACCAGCACGACGCGCCCCACCCGCGGCGGGTTGTTCGCGGGCCTGCCCGAGCTCGAGTTCTACACGCCGGGCACGCAGGACGTGGCCTTCCCCGACCAGCTCTCACCGAGCGCCGGCGGGGTCGCCGAGCTCGCCTACGTCGGTGGGGCGGGTGGGACGGCGGCGGTCAGCTCCGATGGCGTCGGGCGCACCGTGGTCCTCGGCTTCCCGTTCGAGGCACTGGACGGCAGCGACCGCCGAGACGCCGTCATGGCGCGGGTGCTCGACTTCTTCGGGATCTGAATCGGCCGGAGGAACCGGAATCGACGCCCCTCTCACGGAGTGGTGGTCGTCGTCTGCGTGCACCCCGTGTCGCCGGTGGCGCAGGTCGCGGTCGTCCCCGAGTGGGTCGTCGTCTCGGCGCACCCCGTGTCTTCCTCGGGGTCGCAGTGCGGGACGAAGATGCAGCCGGTCTCCTTGTCGCACAGCACGTTGCCGCAGGAGTTCGGGAACGCGACGCGGCAGTTCGACGACAGCACGTCCTGGATGCACACGTCGTAGTCCGCGACCGTCTTGTCGTAGTCGCAGATGTACAGCTCCTTCTTCTGCTCCATGCAGGAGTTGAAGCCGGAGGTCATGCCGCACTCGACCTCGTGGTCGCAGAGGCGCACGAGGACCCGGTTGCACTGGCCCTCCACCGACTTGCCGCACCCCGCCAGCACCATCGCGATCCACAGCATCCGCGTCTCCTCCGACCGATTGTACCCGGACCGCGCGGGACGGCGTCAGATCAGGCCCGCGCTCGCGAGCAGCAGGCCCACGCCGTACCCGGTGCCCCGATGCCCGGAGACCGCGGGAGCCGCCATGTCCACGTGACACCAGGGCCCGTCGTACCCCGCGGCGACGAGGTGGTTGCCGATGAACTGCGCAGCGCAGCTGGCCTGGGCGTTGCTGCGGTCCTTCACGGAGTTGCGCATGTCGGCCACGGGCGAGCGGAACTCGCCGCGGAAGAACTCGGGGGCGTAGGGGATGGGGAACGCGAGCTCGCCCACGCGGCGGCCCGCGTCGAAGAGCCGGCGCTCGAGCGCGTCGTCGTTCGCGTGCAGCGCGGCGTGGTGCTTGCCCGTGGCCACGGACTGGGCGCCGGTCAGCGTCGCCAGATCGAGCACCTCGGTGGGTGCGTGGTGGCGCGCCACCCAGGCCACCCCGTCGGCGAGGACGAGGCGGCCCTCGGCGTCGGTGTTGTTCACCTCGACCGTGCGTCCCGAGTACATCCGCAGCACGTCGTCGGGCCGGACGGACCCGGGACCGACGGCGTTCTCGGCCACGCACAGCGCCGCCACGAGGCGGTCGGGCGCCCCCAGCGAGACGGCGGCGCCGAACGCCGCGAGCACCGCAGCGGCCCCGGCCATGTCCGTCTTCATGCCGGGCATCGAGGTCTTCGCCTTGATCGACAGCCCGCCGGTGTCGTAGACGATGCCCTTGCCCACCCACGCGCGTCGGGTCGCGGCGTCGGGGGAGCCGTGCGCCAACGTCACCAGCGCGGGGGCCTGGGCGGCCGCCTTGCCCACGCCCCACAGCCCGCCCAGCCCGAGCTCGGCGAGCTCGGCGCCGCGGATCACGGTCACCTCGGCGCCCGTGCGGGCACCGACGGCGCGGGCCCACTCGACCATCGCGTCGCAGTTCATCGTGTCCGGGGGCTGATCCACGCTCGCGGCGGCCTCGCGCACGGCTTCGGCGGCGACGAGCAGGCGCTCGGGGACGATGCCCCCGCCCTCGCGGGGCAGGAGCACGACGTTCACCCGGCGGTCCACCTGTGGGGAGCTCGTGCCCTGCCAGGTCGGCAGGCAGCGCGCGACCGCCATCACCACGGCCGCCGCGTGGTCCGCGTGATCGAGGCAGGCGACGACGGTGACGTCGCCCTTGTGGAGCGCGCCCTGGAGCGCGTGCCCGACGGCGAAGGCGCGGGAGGGGCTGTTGTGGCGGGAGCAGGGCTCGGGCAACAGCGCCGCCGACACCCGCGCGGGGGTGCCCGCGGTCCACGTGGTCACGAGCCGGCCGGTGTCCCCCGGATCGGACTTGCGCACCATCTGCGTGAACACGGGCTCGCCCACGGACTCCGGCAGGAGGCGCAGGACGTCGGGCTCGAGCAGGCGGGCGCCCCGGCCCAGGAACACGAGGGCGTCGGACGGGGGGAGCGGCGCTCCCGGGACCGCGGTCGTGACCGACAAGCTGGCTGGCATCGCTCCTCCAGGAGCCTGCGCAGTAACACGAGCCCGCGTTAGCCCGTGCGATGGGCTTCGACGCCGAGGTGATCGTCGTAGGCGGCGGGCTGGCCGGGCTGGCCACGGCGGTCGGGCTGTGGTCTCGGGGGCGCGAGGTGCTGGTGCTGGACCGCGCCTCGGCCGGACGGGACAAGCCATGCGGCGAGGGCATGCTCCCCCACGGCGTCGCCGCGCTGGTCCGCGCCGGCTTCCCGATCCCCGAGCCCTCGATGCGCTTCGTCGGCATCGCCTACCGGGACGGGGACACCCGCGCGATGGGCACGTTCCCGCGCGGCGGCACCGGGCTCGGGGTCCGGCGCACGGTGCTCGACGCCTCGCTGGACGCGCACGCGCGGTCCCTCGGTGTGCCGGTGCGCCGCGGCGTTCGGGTGACGGGGCTCGGCGGCGAGGCGGGCGCGTGGCGCGTCTCGACCTCGGACGGCGAGCTGCGGGCCAGGGTCGTGGTCGGGGCCGACGGGGCACGCTCGCCCACGCGGCGACTCCTCGGCCTGCACGCCGACCCGGCGGGGCGCAAGCGGTGGGCGCTGCGCCGGCACCACGCGCTCCGCCCCGGCGTGCCCGACCCCGAGCGGGTGGTGGTGTCGCTCGTGGAGGACGCCGAGCTCTACGTGACGCCGACCGCGCCCGGGCAGGTCAACGTCGCCGTGCTGACCGAGGACGTGCTCACACCGACCTTCCGCGGGGACCGCGACGGCGCACACGCCAGGCTCGTCACGCGCGATCCGGCGCTGGCCGAGATGCTCGCCGAGCCCGTGAGCGAGACGCTGGCGACGGGGCCGCTGCGGGTGGCGGCACGCGACGTGGTGACGGACGGGGCCGTGCTGGTGGGGGATGCCGCCGGCTTCGTGGACGGCATCACCGGCGAGGGGATGAGCCTGACGCTGGTGGCGGCCGAGCTCGCGGCCGAGGTGGTCGCCGCCGCGTTGGTGCGGGGGACGTTGGACGCCCGCTCGCTCCGCCCCTACGCCCGCCGGCGTCGGGCTGCGGTGGCGGCGTCCAACCGGATGACCGAAATGGTGCTCGCCGGGATCCGCCACCGTCGCCTGGCTTCGCGGGTCGTCCGTCACCTCGCGCGCTCACCGGCGACCTTCGACCGGCTGCTGGCGCTCGACGCGGGGGAGGGGAGCCCGCTGGACCTGCTCTGGCTGGCGCGGGCGGCGCTGTGAGGGTGGTGACGAGCGACGGCGTGCGTCTCGCAGTGCGGGTCCGCGCGCCCGAGGGACGCCCGGTCGCACGCTGCCTGCTCGTGCACGCGATGATGGTGGACGCGCGCACCATGGACCGCGCGCGGGGACCGGGGCTCGCGAGCACGCTGGCGGAGGAGGGGCTCGAGGCCTGGTCCGCGGACCTCCGCGGGCACGGGGACAGCGACCGGCCCGCGTCCTGGACCTACGACGACCTGGTGCGGCGCGACCTGCCGGCGTTGATCGCGGCGGCCTCCGCCGACGGACTCCCGCTCGTGATCGTCGGCCACTCGCTGGGAGCCCACGTGGCCGCCGCGACCATCGCGGAGGGCGCCCGCCCCCGGGCCCTCGTGATGATCGCGGGCAACGTCTGGCGGCCCTCCCACGAGCCCTCGATGCGCAGGCGTGCGCTCAAGGGCGCGCTGATGACGGCGTTCCTGGCGTCGGCCCGCGCGCGCGGACGCTTCCCCTCCCGCCGGCTCGGCATCGGGACCGTGGACGAGGCCACCCCCTACGTCGAGGACCTCGTGCGGTTCTGGCGGACGGATCGCTTCGCCTCCCGCGAGGGTCGCGACTGGGTCCCGGCCCTGCGCGAGGTGCGGATGCCGGTGTTGGCCGTCGCTGGCGCAGGTGACCGCCTGCTGGCGTCACCGGACGGCGTGCGCCGGTTCGCCGACGCGTTCCCGCCGGGCTGCGTCGATGCGTGGGTCGTGCGGCGGGCCTCGGGCGACTGGGACGCCGACCACATGGGCCTCGTCACCGACGTCCGCTCCCTCCCCACCTGGCGGCGCATCGCCGGGTGGATCCGTGCCTCAGCGGACGACGCCGTCCCGTAGGACCGTCTCGACGAGCTCGATGCACAGCGCGTCCAGCGCCTCGCGGTCGGGCGCCCGCGGCAGGGGGGAGACCCCGGACCCGCCGACCTCCTGCAGCTCGCGCTCGGCCTCCTGCGCCCAGGCCATGAGCTCGTCGTAGCTCCACGCCCCGGCGCGGATCGCGAGCAGCTCCTCGGCGTCGCCCGCGCCCCCGGCGCCGCGCCAGACCACGACGCGCCCGGTGCGCAGTGCCTCGATGCCCATGCGCAGCAAGCGGACCAGGTGCGCGCCGTGCTTGGTGTCGTACCCGTGCTTCGCCTCGAGCTCGGCCCGCGCCGCGTTCCGCGAGGCCTTCCAGTCGCGGTACTGGCGCCAGCGACGGGCGGCGCTCTCGTACTCGCGCTCCCGGCGCATCGCCTCGACCAGGTTGTCGTCCAGGCCGATGGTCCGCGCCGCTGCGAGCCAGCGGGCGTCCTGCTCGTCGAGCCGCAGCGCGCTGCCGATCTCCGCCACCGCCCGGCTGACGGACTCCTTCACGTGCTCGACGGTCGCTGCGGGCACACCGGACAGATCGAGCTCCCACCGGTCCACCTGCTTGCGCACCGCGGCTGTGGCGGCGGCCAGCTGGTCCGCGGGGATCAACGTCTGCTCGGGCAGGCCGTGCTCGGCGCGGGAGGGCGGGCCCTTCGGCGGGTCGAGCAGCCACTGGCGGTGCCCGACGATGCGCTTGAGCTGCGCCATCGCGTACCCGCTGAACGTGTGGCGCACCTTGGTGGAGAGGAACGCGTCGCGCTGCTCGCGGAGGCGGCGGCCCGCCAGCGACGACAGCCGCACCTCCTCGTCGCGGCAGAAGAGCACGTCGAGGATGTTGGGGTTGGCCTCGGCGGCGAGCGACATGAACTTGCGGAGCTCGAAGACCGTGCCCTCGAGGCCCTGCTCCTCGGCAGCGCGGCGCTCGTCGGCGTCGGTCAGCAGGTCGGTGAACGCGTCTCGGATCGTGTCCTTGCCGTCCGCCTGCTCGAACCGGTGCGCGAAGCCGTGGAGGTACCGCGCGGGGGGCACGCCCACGCCCTTCACGTCCACGTCGGAGGTCGCGCGATGGATGCCGTAGGCGCGGCTGCCGCCGACCACCAACAGCAAGGTCCGCTCACGCAGGTCGAAGTCCACCGTGCCCCTCGCTCCCGGGGCGCTCAGAACCCCGCGGTGATGTCCACTCGGAGCGTAGCTTCCCGGAGTCCGGCGGGCACGGGCGCGGGCTGCAGCCCCACCCAGCTCGCGAGGGGGAGCACGAGGCCGCCGCGGATCCGCAGCTCGTCGACGGGGTCGTACCGGACGAGCCCGCCCACGTCGAAGGGCGACACGTCCCACCACGCCAGGCTGGCCTCGCCGGTGACGCCGACCTCGTCGGTGACGGCGAGATCCACCGCCCCCGTCCCCGAGACCTTGAAGTAGGTGGCGGGCACGGGCTCGTACCCCGGGGTGAAGTGCAGCCCCGCCGCGCCGCGCACCAGGAAGGTCAGCGTCCCCGGTCGCTGCCAGATCGCGATCACGTCGAGGCCGCCGCTGGTCCACAGCTCCTCGGCCTCGTTCACCCAGGTCGTGGTCTGGCCGAGCGGGACCTGGAGGGCGGCGCCCCAGGCCAGGTCCCCGTTCCGCAGGAAGAGGGTCGCGTTCAGGTTGCCCAGCCCCGCGTCGCGACCGTCGGCCGAGCGCCACGTGGCGAAGGGGACCGCGAGCGAGAAGCTCACGTCGTCGAAGCTGACCCGGCTGCGCGCCGTGAACGCGGTCGTCGCGCCGTCGCCGCCGACCACCGAGCTCGTCACCAGCGTCAGCCCGGAGCCGGGACCCGTCGGCTCGATGCGGAAGGTCTCCAGCGGGACGGCGGGCTCGGCGCGGGCCTCCAGGTCGGTGAGGGGCTCGACGGGGTCGGGGACCGGCTCGGGCTCGGGGACCGGCTCCGGGGCGGGCGCCGGCTCGGGGGCAGCGACCGGGACGTCGTCCTCCAGCACGTCGGACCAGGGGTTGTCGTCCGCCGCGGCCGTCAGCGCGAGCCACGCGATCACGGCTCGCTCCAGCGGTGGCGGGCGCGCCAGGCCTCGAGGAGCGCTCCCTCGACGATGGTGGTGGAGTCGCTGGCCCCGAGCGCGCTCGTCCAGCGGACGACGTCGCCCTCTCCGAACCGCGCCGGGACCGGGAAGCAGGACGCCGTGGCGCCCTCGCCGTCGCCGATGGCCGCGAGGAAGGTGGGGGTCCAATAGGTGCCGAAGAAGTCCTCGCCGCCGATGTCGAGGTCGAGGATCCGGGCCGGCTGCTCCTCGCTGAACACCAGGCACAGGTCGTCGCCGTCGAGCACGGCGTCCAGCAGCCGTGGACCCGGTCGCGTCGAGAACAGCGCCTCGCCCGCGAGACCCTCGGGCAGGACGAGCACGGGCTGCCGCGCCTGGTCCGGAGCGTCGATCAGCGCCCAGCCGTAGTCCGTGTCCGCGCGCCAACCGTCCGTGGGCTCGAAGAGGACCGTGGTCCCCTCGACCACGCGCTCCCCCTCGACGAAGCCGCCCTCGTCGAGATCGACGACCTGCAGCGACTCGGGAGACACGGGCTGCCCCTCGGGGAGGCGCAGGGCGGGGAGGTGCACGCGCAGCGGCGTGTCGACCGTGACGCTGGTGGCACCGTCGAACGGCTCCACGAACGCGTTGCCCTCGACCTCCGGCACACAAGCCACGAGCGCGACGACGAAGAGCACGAGTCCTCCGACTCGGACGTTACCACTCCCGATCGACCGCCCGCATCATCGCAGCAGGTCGACCCTGCCGTCGGCGCGGATCGCGCCGGGTGGTGCCGTCAGCTGGACCAGGTGGACGGCCGCGCTGGCGTCGCCCACGCGAGCCCCGGTCGCTCCCGTCCACGACAGGGTGAGCGTGCGCTCGACGGCTCGGGCGATGGAGCCCTGGGCCAGCGCAGCCAGGGGGTCCGCCGCGAGCGCGCCGCGGCTGTGGCCCACCTCCACGACGGTGTCCGGCAGGACGCTGACGCCTCCGGCCTCGTCCAACGTCAGCGCGCCCTCGATCTCGTACGCTCGCCACCAGCCGCGGCCCACCGGGCGCCACAGCGTGAGGCCCAGCGCGAGCGGGAGGTGTCTCCCGTCGCCGGGGAGGGGTTCGAGCGAGGTGGGCTCGACGACCACCCCGTGCGCCAGGGGGCCTTCCCGGAACGCGCGAGAGGCAGCGACCTGCACCAGCGACGCCGTCGAGATCGACACCCGAAAGCCCTCGAGCGGCATGGCCGCGGGGCTCCTGAGCGGCTCGGGACGGGGAGCGGCGGTCCGCAGGTCGATCCGGACGCCGCCATCGGACGCGTGTGCCCTGATCCCGCGCACGGGCAGCCCCGCCTCGTCGGGCGCCGCGATCACGAACGGGGGCAGCACCTCGAGCAGCGCCTCCTGGAGCCAGCTGTCCATCGCTCCGCGCGCCATGCCCGGCACCTCGAGCTCGAGCTGTCGGATCGACGACGGGGTCGCGGCCACCAGCCACGCACCGTCGGCCCCCCGGTCCACGCCCAGCGCGGCCTCGACCACGGCGTCCAGGCCGATCGGGGTGGAGGTGTCTCCGAGGAGGCTGCGTGCGGTCAGTGTCCCGTCCAGGCGAGCCGCGAGCGCGATCGCGTCGGGTTCCTCGGCCGGGACCACCGCGAGGTGGCGCACCCGCAGCGACGTGCGGAACGCCACCAGACCGAGATCGAGCGTGCCGGTGAGGCGCTGCCCGGCCACCGCCTCGTCCGCCAGACCCTCCAACAGCGATCCCGAGAGCAGGATCTCGGCGTCGGGTGCGAAGTCCGTGGGGGCCACGCCGGGATCTTCGAGGGCGGAGAGCCGAGCCTCCTCGAAGTGGGAGGTCACGGACGCACAGGCCACTACCGTCGAGACCAGGGTCATGGGCTAAGGTTCGCCTGGAGGCAGGATGGGGGAGGGAGGGGATCCGCGCGACGCGCTGGGCTCGACGGACGTGGCGGAACGTACCGCCGCGGCGCGGGAGCTGGCCACCAGCGGCACGCCCGCCGATCTCGAGCTCCTGCTCGGGCTGGCGCAGACGGACAAGAGCCCTTCGGTCAGGCTCTATGCCGCGGCGGCCGCCAGCGAGATCGCCACGCGCGAGGTCCTCGACCAGGAGCGTCGGCAGCAGGTGCTCGACGCGCTCCGCGCCTGGGATCCGGGCACCAACCCGAGCCTGGTGCTGGTGTTCGCGGGGATCGCGGACGCGGCGGGCATCAAGCGCCTCGGGCTGCTGCTGCGCGACCCTCGACGCGACGTGCGCACGGCGGCGGCGACCGCGGTCCGGCGCATGGCGTCGTTGCCCCAGGCACCGAAGATCCTGGCCGGTGAGGTCGGCGGCTGGCTGCGGAGCGGCAAGTACCCGGCCGACGCAGCTGCCGAGCTGATCCGCCTGGCCGGCGAGCAGGGCTGGGTCGCCCAACAGGAGGCGATCCGCGCGGGCGCGAAGGCGGGACGGGCCGCGGCCGAGGCCGCCGACCAGGCGCTCGAGTGGCTGGCGGCGCGCCAGGACCCCACCTCCTGGGACGGGACGTGGATGACCACGGACGACGGCGAGACCGAGTGGCTCTACATCCTGGAGCGGCAGGGCTTCGGGCGCGAGGGGGCGCTCGGCGAGCTCGAGGTCGTCGACGGGGTGGGCACGCTGCGGGGGCGCCCTCCGCTCGGGCGAGCGTGGGCGACGCGGACGGCGGCCGAGGGGACCTCCGAGGCGATCACCATGGAGGGTCGCCTGCTCTGGCGCCACCGTGCGAACGCGCTCACCCGGGTCGTCGAGGAGCTGGGGACGCAGCTGCGCGGGGTGCCCGAAGTGGCGCACGGGCTGGCGGCCGAGATGAAGGACCTCGAGGGGGTCGCGGCGGTGCGCGCGCGGGCCTTCGCCCTGTGGATGTCGGGGCAGCTGGCGGAGGCCGATCGCGTGCTGCAGGGCATCTTCGCCTCCGAGAAGCGCCACCACCCGCACGCGTTGTGGGTGCGCGCCAACGTGTCCGCGCAGCTCGGAGACCTCGACACCGCGCGCGAGTCGGTGGAGGCCTGCCTGGCATCGGCGCCGAAGAGGGCGGCCTACCGGGCGGACGCGGAGGCGCTGCTGGCCTCGCTCGGCAGCGGGACCCGCACGGTGAACGTGGAGCCCTGACCGGGGGTCGAGCTCGCCGTCAGGTCGCCGTCCATCAGGTGGCACAGCCGCCGGGAGAGCGCGAGCCCGATGCCGGTCCCGCCGTACCGCGTGCGGTCGGCGTGCACCTGCGAGAACAGCTGGAAGAGCTGGGCCTGCTGCGACTCGTCCATGCCGATGCCGGTGTCCTCGACGTCGATGAGCAGCGCGTCGGTGGCGGAGCGGGCACGGATCGAGATCGTGCCGTGGTCGGTGAACTTCGCGGCGTTGCTCACGAGGTTCAGGAGGACCTGTCGCAGGCGGGCGCGGTCGGCCACGACCTCGCAGGCGTCGTCGAGCTCCACGACCAGCTCGTTGGTGTTCTTGCGGCACAGCTCCCGCGCGATCGGCTCGACCTCGCGCTCCACCATCTCGCGGCAGTGGAACACCGCGGGCGCCACCTCGAGCCGCCCCGACTCGACGCGCGACAGGTCGATCAGGTCGTCGATCAGCATCAACAGCATGCGGCCCGACGACTCGATGCGCGCCAGATCGTCGCGCCGGAGGTCGTCGCCGTCGTCCTCGGCCTGCTCGGCGAGCATCTGGCTGTACCCGATGATCGCGTTGAGCGGCGTCCGCAGCTCGTGGCTCGTGGACGCGAGGAACAGGCTCTTGCTCCGGCTCGCGGCCTCGGCGGCGTCGCGGGCGGCGGCGGCCTCCGCCTCGGCGCGCTTGAGCGGCCCCACGTCGTGGATCAGGACGACGACCGAAGGCACCCCCGAGCCACCCAGATCGAGCCGCGTCATCGACACCAGCGCCTCGATGGCGCCTCCGCGCGGGTTGCGCAGCGTGGCACCCACCCCCGTGAGGCGGTCACCCTCGAGGGCGCGTCGCCAGGGACCATCGACGAACGCCCCCGCGACCGAGGCGTCCTCGAACAGCTCGGGCATGCGCCGCCCGACGACACCGCCGAACACCTCGGTGGCATGCCGGTTCGCGTACCGGACACGGCCGGTGGCGTGCACCACCAGCAGCGAGTCCGACAGCGTCTCCAACACCGCCTGAGCCGCCGCCAGCGTGTTGACGCGGAACAGGTCGTACCGTCGCAGCGCGTAGGCCGTCGCCAGGCTGAAGACCGACAGGGTGGTCGACGTGAGCGGGATCTGGCGGATGCCGAACAGCTGGGGCAGGACGGCCTCGGTCAGGAGGCCCGACAGCACGGGGATGGCGATGCCGATCGCGAAGAGCCTGGCCGCGGCGTGGGTGTCGCCCTGGCCGCGCGTCCGCCACACGTTCCAGATCAGGACCACCGCCATGAGCCCCGCTTCGGCGGAGAACCAGGTGGTCATGATGGAGAAGATGGGGCCGAGGGTGGTGGAGTCGGCGATCCACCCGAACACGGGCACGTGCTCGAGGTGCTCCACCACCAGCCCGGACGAGTAGGTCGACTCGAACAGCATGCACGGCCCGTAGATCGCGGCCACCACGTCGGGCCGCGTGGCCAGGCGGTCGAGCTCGGACATGAACAACGCGAGCTGCAGCCCGGACGCGATGGCCAGGAACTGCCAGATGCGGAGGATGCCACGCCAGACGGCAGCCGACTCCTCGGTCGTGGCGGACCTCACCGACAGATCGAACAGCTGCCACGCGACGAGCATCGCCAGGAAGAAGGCGAAGGTCCGCGTCACGCGGTCCGACGGGAGGTTGCGCAGGGCGTACACCAGCAGCCCCACGTTCAGCAGGGCCGGCAGAGCCGCCAACGCGATCCCCAGCGGCTCGGTCAGCCCCAACTGCAACAGGACGTGCATGTCCCGGGCATCCTACCAGGACGGCAGGGCCATCCGGTCAGTGCTGATCCGCCCAGGTGAGGAGCGCCCGGGTGTCGGTGAAGCGGGAGCCCGACGTCGGCGCCCCGAGGACCACGCTCGCGAGAGTACGCCCGGAGGCGGTGCGCACGACGGTCGCGAAGCAGTACCGCGCGGTGTCGGTGTACCCCGTCTTCGCGGCGAGCGTCTCGTAGGCGTCCACCAGGCGGTTGGTCGTGTTGATGCGCCGTTGGCCACGGCCCTCGTCGAGCGTCCACCACGGCGCGCTCGCCACCGGGGCGAGGGTGGGGTGGGCGGAGACGGCGACGACCGCCTTGAGCACGTCGCGGGCTGAGGCGCGGTTCTCGTCCTCGAGGCCCGCCGGGTCCGAGAAGCTCGCCGAACGGGCGCGCAGGTCCGAGGCCACCTCGTCCATGCGGTCGACGAAGGTGTAGAACTCGGCGTCGGCCACCGCGGGGAGCGAGAAAGCGCCACGGTTGTCGGACGCGACCAGCGCGCCCCCGAGGTACTCCCAGCCCGCGTGGCAGTCGCCGGTCGAGAACTTGCTGCGCCCGCCGGGCCGGCTCGGCCACTGCTCGGGTCCGAGGCAGACCTCGCGGTCGAGGTCCACGTCCTCGTGGCTGACCAGCGCGAGCGCCGCGAACATCTTCGTGAGCGACGCGATGCTGCGCGGGCTGTCGGCGTCCTTGGCCCACAGGATCTCGCCGCGATCGAGGTCGGCGATGATCGCGGAGGAGGCACGGAGCTTGGGGCCACGGCCGTCGAGGCCGTCACCGTCGAGATCCTCGAGCACCCAGAGGCGGTCCTCGGTGGCTTCGGGGAACCAGGTGGGCGGGGTCCACACGTCCGCCGGGATCTCCGGGAGGACCTGGACGAGGGGCATGGGGGGTTGGCTCTTCGCGGGGGTGCTCGAAGGCCAGACAGCCGTCAGGACGCCGATGGCGAGGGTCGCGTTCAGCGCCACGACCGCGGTTCGGAGGACGGTCGGGTTCATGGGGGTTCGCGGGGGAGGAGGGGGGCGGGGAGGGAGGACAGAGGAGGTCTCCGGAGTGTAGGACGCGTCGTCAGCGCGCCGCAACCCCATCCTGCTCCAACACCTCGAAGCGTAGCCCGATCCTGGTCAGCTCTTCGATGAGGACCTCGCCGAACGCGACGGCGGGCGTGAGCACCCCGGCGGCGCGCGGCAGCTCGTCCTCGCGCGCGGCCAGCAGGACCGCCGAGGCGGCCAGCATGCGGCTGGTCTCGCCATACCCCGGGTCGCCGCCGGACACGCGCGTCACCACCTTGCGGGAGGACTCGCCTTCGCCGGGCACGGTCTTGCCCACGAAGGTCAGCTCGAAGGTCGACCGCGCCCGGGTGGCGTCGTCGGGGCCCGTGTGCGACGGGATCCTCGAACGCAGCCAGCGACGGACGGGGCCGATCCGCGCGAGCGCACCGACCGCGCCCAACCCGGCCGCGAAACGCAGCGCCCGGCGACGATCCTTCAGCACCATGAACTGTTGGACCTCGAAGCCCTCGCCGTACAGATCGGGGCGGCAGCGCGCCGTCTCCCGCACGATGTCGCGATCGATCACCGGCCACACCAGCGCGTGCCCACCGCGCGGTCCCGGATGCATCCACGGTCCGGCGCCCCCGCGGGTGCGCTCGCCCTCGGGACGCTCCCCGCGCTGCGTCGAACGCTTGCCCGCGCGCCCGGCGATCTCGAGGAAGGAGGCCCAGGTGCCGCCGGAGATGGCCGCCCGGGTTCGGACGTAGATCCGGAGCTGCTTGCGCGCGCTCTTCGGGAGCCTGGACACGGTGTACAGCGCGCCCAGATCGGCGGGGATGGAGTCGAAGCCGCAGCAGTGCACGACGCGGATCCGGGCCGCGCGCGCGGCGTCCCCGTGGGTGGCGCGGCTCCGCTTCACGAACCCGGGCTCGCCCGTCAGGTCGAGGTAGTGGGTCCCCTCGGCCACGCAGGCCGAGAGCAGCGGCTCGCCGTGCAGGGTGTACGGCCCCACCGTGGTCACGACGATCCGTGCCGACCGCGCCATCGCCCGGAGCGAAGCGTCGTCGCGCGCGTCCGCCACGACGATGCCGACGGCACCGTGGTCGGGGTGCATGCCGACCAGGGAGGCCTGGATCTCGCGCAGCCGGACGGCGTCCCGTCCCGCGATGGCCCAGCGCAGATCGCTGCCGCGGATCATCCTCGCCAGCTCCTCGGCGACGAGCTGTCCGGTGAACCCCGTGGCCCCGAACAGCACGATGTCCCAGGTCCGCTCAGCCGAACGCGTCACCCCGACCTCCCGCGCCGGCCATAGCGCGCCTCGCATCGGAATGCTGCGTCGCGCCGTCGGGTTCGCCCGGGCACCTTCGTGCCGGAGGTTCGTCGGTGCGCCGGTTCCGAGCCATCGTCATCGCCATCGCGATCTTCGCCAACCTGGTCGTGGCGATCCCCACGGCCAAGATCGACGACGACGAGCTGGCGGATCCGGAGTACCGCCAGAGCGATGTCCGCAACTGGTATCGCTGGACCGGCGGCCTCGGGATGGACGAGGAGCGGTTCCGAGAGCTGGCGCTCGGCATCATGACGGGCTGGCGGGATGCCGTGAGGCTGGTGCGCGCGCCGTTCCAGCCGTTCTTCTCGCTGGTCCACACGAACCAGCAGTGGGGGCTCTTCGCGGTCGTCGGCGAGCGCAAGGAGACCGTGGTCATCGAGGTCCGGCGGAACGGCCAGTGGGAGACGCTGTACCGGCGGCTGGACCCCGAGCACACCTGGCACGACGACCAGCTGAAGTACCGCCGGATCCGTGGCGTGTGGGACGGGGTGAAGGAGGAGCCGAAGGGGACGTACAAGCGGCTGACGGTCTGGCTCGCGAAGGAGATCTTCACCGAGCAGCCCGATGTCGACCGCGTCCGCGTGGTGCTCGAGCGCTCGGCCATGTCGCTGCCCTGGGAGACCGTCGACCCCACGGTCGAGCGGCGGGCCGAGCGGTACCACCGGCGCAACGAGGTCATGGACGACCCCGAGCAGGAGGCGCGATGATGGAGCGCCTCTCGCGCTGGTGGGCCGACTGGGAGGCCTTCTGGGACGAGCGGGAGCACCCGCTCCCCGTCGCGCTGGTCCGCATCTTCCTGGGGCTGTGCTTCGTCTACGACTTCGCGCACATCTGGCAGCTGGGCCTGATCGAGCCGCTGTTCGTGATGGCCGAGGCGGGCGGCCTCTCGGACGGGTTCATGCGCGAGGACCCCGTCTGGCTGTACCGCATCCTGCCGCCGACCGCGTGGGCGGGGCACCTCCACCACGGCATCCTGCTGCTGTCGGCGGTCACCTTCACCCTGGGGCTCTTCACCCGGACCTCGGCGGTGACGCTGATCGCCGCCTCCGCGACGTTCTCGGCGATCATGCCGTACAGCGACCGCGGCATCGACAGCCTGGCCCGGTCCGCGCTGTGCATCCTCGTCTTCTCCCCGGCCGGCAAGACGCTGTCGCTCGACGCGCTGATCCGCACGGGCAGTGTCTTCGGTGACGGGCGGCCGGAGCCCATGTGGGCGCGTCGCCTGCTCATCGGGCAGCTGGTGCTGATGTACTTCGATGCCGGGATCAGCAAGACTGGCATCACCTGGTGGCCGATGGGCCACTTCTCGGCGCTGTACTTCGCGCTGCAGGACCCGGCGGTCGCGGCCTACGACTACTCGAGCTTCATCCGCAAGCCGTTCTCGTTCTTCATGACCCAGCTCGGCGCTGCCGGGACGATGGTCTACCAGTACACCTACCCGCTCGTGTTGCTGCTGCTGTGGTGGCGCCGGCACCCGGAGCGGGCGGGGCGCTTCGGGCGGCTGCTGGTGGCGTGGCGGGTCGAGTACCTCTGGATCGGCGTCGGCTTCCTGTTCCACATCATCCTGGGCTTCAGCATGAACCTCGGGATCTTCCCGTGGGCGATGATGTCGCTGTACCCGGTGTGGCTGACCGCGGGCGAGTGGGAGCGGATCCTGTCGTTTCGTCGTTGGTCGGTGGCGGAGTCCGGAACCTGACGGTAGTGTCAGTTTCCTGACGCGAGGGTTCCATGTCCGGCAGGGCGCTGGCTGAACGGTGGTTGAGGGCGCACGGGGCTCCCGATCCGCAACGCGCCGCGATCACCGGGATGCGGCGGGCCGCGCGGTACCCGGCGCCCGTGGGCGCGAGCTGGGAGCGGGTGATCGGCGTGCTGGACCGCGTGGCGCCGCTGGTGGCGCTGGGCCGCCCGGGGCGCGCCTCGAAGCTCGACGACGCCCGCTTCCTCCGCCTGGACCGCGCGATGTCGCTGCACCGGGTGCGGGAGCTGCGGCTCGCCTGGCTGCTGCTGCGCGCGCCGCTGATCGAGGCGCTCTACGCCGACGAGGCGCCCCCGCAGCCTGCCCACCCGCTGGACGATCTGCAGGACCTCATCCGCGAGCGTGCGGCCCTGCGTCACGACCGCTTCGACGTCGTGGTGATCGGCTCGGGCGCGGGCGGAGCCCCGGTCGCGCGCACGCTGGCGCAGGCCGGCATGGACGTCGCCATCGTGGAGGCCGGCGGCCTGCTGCGGTCCGACACGGCCGAGGGCGCGGTCGAGCGGACCTTCCTGGACCAGGGGATGCTCGGCAGCCTCGAGGGCGGCGGCATGACGCTGGTGCTGGCGGGGTCGGCCATCGGCGGGACCACCGTCATCAACAGCGGAACCTCGCTGCGGCCGCTCCAGCGCCAGCTCGAGGACTGGGACCGCACGGCCGGGACGCGCTTCGCGGAGGGTGAGCTCGCTCCCTGGCTCGATCGGGTGGTGGACCACCTCGGCATCGCGCCGATCCCCGAGGAGCGCCTCGACGCCTCGGCCCGCCTGGTGCGGGAGGGCTTGCGCGCGCTCGGGCGGGAGGGCGCGTTCGCGCTGCCCCGCAACGCCCCCGGCTGCCAGGGAGCTGCCCGTTGCTGCTTCGGGTGCCCGAACGGGGCGAAGCTGTCGACCGATCGGTCCTACGTCCCCGACGCGATCCGGTCCGGCGCCACCCTGCTCGCGAACACCGTCGCTCGCGGGATCCGCGAGGAGCGGGACGGCGTGGTCGTGCTCGTCGAGGGTCCGACGGGCTTGCGGCGGATCCGTGCGGGTCGGCTGGTGCTGGCGGCGGGTGCCCTCGGCACGCCCGGCCTGATCCGCCGTCACCGCCTCGGCGACCGGCACGCGATCGCCGGCGACGGCCTGAAGATCCATCCCGCGAGCAAGGTGTTCGGCTGGATGCCCGAGCCGTTGCCCCACGGCGGGGTCCCCCAGGCGCTCGGCTACCACACCGAGGACCTGCCCCGGGTGACCTTCGAGGGCGCCCACACGCCACCAGCCGTGACCGCCACCGTGCTGCAGGCGGCGGGCGAGCGACACCGCGCGTGGATGGTCCACCACGACCACCTCGCGAACTACGGGATGATGGTGCGTGACCGCGGCATGGGGACGGTCCGCGAGGTCGGCGGCAAGCGCGTGCTCCGGTACGCGCTGCACGACGAGGACGCGCGGGACCTCGGGGCGGCGCTGCTGCTCGCGTCCGAGGCGCTGTTCGCCGCCGGCGCCGAGCGCGTGGTGCTGCCGCTCGCGGGGCGCGACGCCGAGGTCGAGGGTCGGGCCGCGCTCTCGGCCTTCCGCCCGGAGGACTTCCAGCGGAAGAACCTGATCACGTCGGGCTTCCACCCGCAGGGGACGGCCGGCATCGGGCGCGTGGTCGACGCGGATCTGCGGCTGATGGGCAGCGCGCGGATCGCGGTGGCCGACGCCTCGGTCCTCCCGGACAGCCCCGGGGTCAACCCACAGGTCACGATCATGGCGCTGGCGCTGCGGCTGGCGGACCGGCTGGTTCAGGAGGGGTGATGGGCTTCCGGGCGCGCGAGATCATGCGCGGGTACCACGAGTTCGCGGAGGGCATGGGCCCGCCGGGGCGCCACCCGTTCACCTTCCGGGCGAGCTGGGGACCCGACCGCCTCCGTGACTGGCTCGACCCGCGCAAGCCCACCTTCCTGTGGCAGGAGCTGACCGGCGAGGTCGATGCGGACGGCCTGTGCGAGGCCGCGCCCTGCAGGGGCACGCTCCACCTGCGCTACGTCCCCGACCGCACCATCCGGTACGTGTTCGAGTTCGACGACGACCACGGCAGGGCGCTCCGGTACGAGGGCACGAAGGAGAACCTGCGGCCCTGGAACCTGCTCGTGACGCACACCACCTGCTTCGGCACCGTCACCGAGGTGGCCACCGGGCGGCTGGTGTCGCGCGGGGTCACCTTCTTCCGCCTGCGGGACCTGCCGGGCCTGCTCGCCGTGCGTGCCGCATGACCGATCCCTA
>JACKER010000003.1 GCA_020632925.1 Alphaproteobacteria bacterium
CGGAGGCCTCGAGCTCGCGGTTGGTGAACTCCTCGGCCAGGAACTTCTCCAGGGTCTCCCGGATGCTCGCGTTGGCGGGATCCCGGGGGGCGGCGAAGATCCGGACGGTGCTGGCGCCGTTCAGGAAGTGGTCGCGATCCAGGCGGTAGTCCAGCTCGTCCAGCGGGACCCCGAGGGCGGCGCTGGCGGCCTCGAGCGAGTCCTCGAGGGAGGGACCTTCGAATGCGTTCTGGGCGGGATTCATGGACCGTGGGTGTGTAGCACCGAGACCGGACTTGGCCAACCCACATCGCGCGACCCCGAGTGCGGATCCGACGCGGGCCGATCCCCGCGCAGGGGACCCGCGCCGGCCCGGTCCCCGCCCCCCCACCGGGCTCGGCAGGCCCTGCCGGGCCGCGCGACGCGGCCGGCGGGCTTACCCCCTCGTGCCGGACGGCCGCGACCCATTCCCCACCCGCTCCGGGCGACAATCCACGCATCCCCGCTCCCACCTGGTGAGCGACCGGGTCTGCCACCAACGTGCGCCCTGCCGGATTCGCCACTCACCCCCGGCAGGAGGGATCATCGTTGCGTAGATTCATCGGAGCATCACTGTTCGCGGCCGCGGGCCTGTCGGCCTGCGCCAACCCATCAGACGAGCCCTACGGCCCCGGCGCCGAGACCTACTCACCCTACGAGACGAGCGAGGTGCGGAGCCTCACGGTCGGCGGGGACACCATCACCTACGCGGTCGTGAACGGCGAGGTGGTCCGGGGCGGAGACATGCTCTACGGGCCGGTCGACGAGTTCGAGGCCCGCCTGGCCGGCGCGGATGGCTACAGCGTGTTCAAGGATGGCGGGCGGTGGAACATGCCCATCCGCTACACCTTCGACAACGACACCCCGAACGACGTGAAGACGGCGGTGCGGGAGGCGATGAGCAAGCTCGTCAGCGAGAGCGGGGCGCAGATCTCGTTCCAGCAGTGCACCGGCCTGTGCCTCGCCCCGCGGATCAAGTTCGACTACGACGGGCAAGGCTGCGCGTCGCCGGTCGGCAAGCAGCTCCTCGGCAACAAGATCCACCTCGACACCTGGTGCGATGGGATCAACTCGAACTCCACCGCGCGGGCGCGCGAGATCGGCTCCATCGCGCACGAGATCATGCACTCCCTGGGCGTCGAGCACGAGCAGACCCGGTGCGATCGCAACTCCCACGTCACCATCAACGCTGGGAACATCGACAGCTGCGCCGCGCACAACATCACCGACATCCACTGCTCGAACCACGACGACTTCGGGAGCTACGACTTCGCCTCGATCATGCACTACTCCTCCACCGCGTGCTCCTCGACCGGGCAGATCACCATCGACTCGGGGAGCAGCACGAACAACGCGCTGATGGGGAGCCGGCTCGCGCTGTCCACCACGGACCGCGCTGCGCTGCGCGCCATGTACGGCTCCGCGAGCAGCGGCGGTGGCGGTGGCGGCGGCGGTGGATGTACCGAGCCCCTGTCGGTGGGGACGAACATCATCGCTCCAACCCCGTGCGGAGGCGCGCTGAGCCAGTAGGCCCGGCGCTCTCGGATGGCTCCCGCCGCGTGGCTGTGGGTGCTCGCCGTCGGCTTCGGCGGCGAGCACGGCTCGAGCTCCGCTGCCATCATCGGCGGTGAGCCCTGCGGGTCCGACCGGCACCCCTCCGCCACCGCGGTGGTGGCAGAGGTCGAGCTCGGCCAGGACGTCACCCAGGCCTTCGCCTGCTCCGGCGTCCTCGTCGCCCCGGACGTGGTGCTCACCGCAGCCCACTGCCTGGACCCGAGGTCGATCTTCGGGCTCGCCCGCGAGGACGTCGACGGCTTCGGCCTGTGGGTGTCCCAGGCGCCCGAGCTGCCCCCGGAGGGCCTCCCCCGCGACGCGGTGCGGGCGCGGGCCTTCACCCCGCACCCTGACTTCGACCTCGGTGAGCTGGAGGGCGTGCAGGGCCTCGTCGCGCTGCACGACGTCGGCCTCGTGTTCCTGGCCGACGTCGTCGAGGTCGAGCCCGCCCTCGTGATCGCCCCCGAGGAGGCGCCCCTTTTGCGCGAGGGCGCGGGGACCGAGATCGTGGGCTGGGGCCAGCGGGAGCGCCCCTCCCTCGCGAGCGCCGCGCTCGTGGGCAAGCGAGCTTGCGCTTCGTCGTTCGTGCAGGCGTTGGGCGCCTCCGAGATGCAGGTCGGCCGCTGTGGAGCACGCAAGTGCTGGGGTGACTCGGGCGGCCCCACCTTCGTGTCCCTGGTCGGCCCTGGTGGAGAGGTGGCGCGGCTGATCGGCGTCTCCTCCCACACCATCGGGGACGGCTACTGCGCCCGAGGTGGGGTGGACACCCGCGTGGACGTCGAGCGCGCGTGGATCGACGCGACGATGCGCGCGGCCTGTCTGGACGGCCGGCGGATCCACTGCGGTCCGGCGCCGGGGCTCGCGACCCCGGACCCGCTCGGCGAGGCGCTGGCCCTTGACGGCGTCGCGGACCCCGAGGGCCTGACCTGCCCCGCGGTGGAGGACGCGGTGGTGGTCGTGCACGACCCGAGCCCCACCACCCCGCCCGCGGGCTGCCACGCCGTGGGGGGCGAACCGAGCGGCCTCCTGCTCGGACTCCTGGGCGCGGTGGGCGCCGTCCGCGAGCGCCGGATGCGCCGACGCACCTCGCGCGACCGGTGCGCTCGGCCTATCATGTTCTCGTGACCCGGGGTCTCGAGCTCCTGCTCGGCCTGCTGGCCGTGCAGATCGCCATGGTGGGGGTGGCGCACGGCTTCGCGCCGGGGCCCCTGCTCGCGGCGGTGGGGACGTCCGCCCTGGGGCTCACCGCCCTGGCCGTGGCCACCCGGCTCCTGGTCAAGCTCGTCGCGCCCCACCTCGGGGAGGAGCGGTCCTGGCGCGGGCTGGTGCGGGCCCTGCCCGGGCTCGAGGTCCAGACCTTCGGCGGCCAGGAACCGCCCCGCGGGCACCTCTGGCTGGG
>JACKER010000030.1 GCA_020632925.1 Alphaproteobacteria bacterium
AAAGCGAAGGGAACAAGCCGCAGAGAAGCCGCCCGACGATAGGCACGGCCGCCCCGAAGGCAAGGCGGTGACGCGCTCTTCGGCGTGCCTAGCTTCCGAGCAGGAGGCAGGATGCGCGGCTACGAGCCATGGCCCACGACGAGGAGCCCGCGGGTGGTCCCGCTGGAGGCTGCGCAGGAGCTGGCCCGCAAGGCCGACGAGGCCCGTGCGCTCGCCCAGCGCGCCGTCCACGAGAACGAGCGTCTGCGACGGGAGCTGGCCCGCGCGACCGAAGCGCTCGAGCAGACCCGCGGCGAGCTGCAGGACGCGCTCGAGGCGCTCACGGCGCCGGTGCCGGTCCCCGAGCCCGCTCCGCAGCCCGAGCCGGAGCCCCTGGCCGAGGATGCCCGCGTGCGAGAGCTGCTGGCCGACCTCGCCAACGTGCGCCGTCAGCGGGACGCGCAGATCGAGCGGGTCCGCATCGAGGAGCGCGGAGAGGGCCTGAACCAGCTGGCGGACGTGATCGACGATCTCGAGCGGGCGCTCGCGTCCCACCCCGACCCCGATTCCCCCTGGGTCCAGGGCACGGTCGCCGTCCTCGGTCGGGTGCGGCACGCCTTCGAGCGCGCTGGCGGCGTCCGCTTCGGGCGCTTCGGCGACCCCTTCGACCCCAACATCCACGACGCCGTCGGGACCGCGCCCGGTGTCCCCGACACCGTCGCGATGGTCCAGCGGTCCGGCGTCCGCCTCGAGGACGGGACGCTGATCCGCCCCGCCTCGGTCCTGGTCGGCACGACTCCCCCTTCGCACGAGGAGACCACGCGATGAACCCGTATACCGTCCTGGGTGTGGCCCGCGACGCGGACGCCGACACCATCAAGAAGGCCTTCCGCAAGCTCGCGAAGCAGCACCACCCGGACCGCAACGAGGGGTCCGCGGAGGCCGAGCGCAAGTTCAAGGAGATCAACCGCGCCTTCGAGGTCCTCTCGGATCCGGAGCGCCGCGCGGCGTACGACCAGTTCGGCGCGGCCTCGCTGGAGCCCGGCTTCGACGCGAACGCGGCCCGCGCCTGGCAGCAGCGGTCCACCGGCCCGCGCGGCGGGTTCGGCGGCGGCGCCGACTTCGGTGTGGAGGACCTGCTGAGCCAGCTCTTCGGGGCCGGCGGTGGTCGCGCGCCCGGGGGCTTCTCCGGCGGTGGATTCGGCGGGGCCGACGTGCGCGCGGAGCTCTCCATCGACTTCCGCACGGCGGCGCTGGGCGGCGAGCGCGAGCTGCGCTTCGGCGACGGGCGCACGCTGACCGTCCGCATCCCGCCGGGCATCCGCGACGGGGAGACCCTGCGCCTCGCCGGGAAGGGTCAGCCCTCGCCGAGGGGAGGCCAGGTCGGCGACCTGCTGCTGACGGTGCACACCGCCCAGCACCCCGTGTTCCGGCGCGAGGGTGAGGATCTGTACGTCGACCTGCCGATCACCGTCGGCGAGGCGCTCAAGGGCGCGACCGTCGAGGTGCCCACGCTCGACGGCCCCGTCCGGATGCGCGTCCCGCCCGGCACCCAGACCGACCGCAAGCTGCGGCTGCGAGGCAAGGGCATCGCGCGCCGGGGCCAGGCGCCGGGGGATCTGTACGCCCGGGTCGTGGTCGTCGTCCCCGAGGCCGTGCGCCCCGAGCAGCTCGACGAGGCCCTGCGCGCCATCGAGGGCGCCTACGGTGCTCCCGTCCGCGACGGGCTGCTCCGGTCCGCCGCGGCCTGACGCCTCACGGCTTCGGGATCCGCAGCCGCGCGCTCACCATCGCCGTCCCGCTGGCCGCGTACATCAGCACCAGCGGGTGGAAGGTGGCCGGACCGAGGCGCATCACGCCGCCCCACAGGCGGTGGTGGCCGGCGTTCCCGGTGAGCACCGCGACGCCCAGCACGGCGACCAGCACGAGGCTCGTGGGGATGGGCGTCCCCTCGAAGTAGCGGACCTTGCCGGCCTCGTCGGACAGCGCGGCCGAGGTGGCGTTGTAGCGCGCGAGGCGGGCGACGCCGCACACCACGAAGTAGGCGAGCACCAGGCTGTCCCAGCCGCCGCGCAGCCCGAGCGTGAAGCCGAGCACCGCGGGTGCGACGCCGAACGAGATGACGTCGGCGAGCGAGTCCAGATCGCCGCCGAGCGTCGAGCTGCGCCGCGTCCAGCGCGCGATCCGGCCATCCAGCGCGTCGAGCACGAACGCGGTCGGGAGCAGCGCGAAGGCCGCCCACAGCGGGACGCGCCCCTCGTCGAGCCACTGGAGGCAGACGAAGATCGACAGCGTGCCGCAGGTGGCGTTCGCGATCGTGAACGCGTCGGCGAGCGTGAGGCTGCGCAGCATCGACAGGGGAGGCGGACGAGGCGGCGCGGGGGTAGGGGTCGACACGTGGTCTCCGGTCGTGGCAGACCAACCATCGCACGGAGGTGGGGAGCGATGCGTCAGGTTCCCGTCGGCGCCGATCGGTTGGTGGTGGTCCTGTCCGACATCGAGATGGGCGCCGGCGGCCCGCTCGACGACTTCCCGCACTCCGCCTGGCTCGCCGACCTGATCCGGTCGTACCTGGAGCCGCCCTACCACGGGCTCAAGATCGATCTCGTGTTCGACGGCGACACCTTCGACTTCCTCAAGACGAGCGTGGACGGTCAGTACCCCCGGCACGTGACGCGAGCGGTGGCGCTGGCCAAGCTGCATCGCGTGCTCGCGGTCCACCAGGCCTTCCTCCAGGGCGTGCGCGACTTCCTGGACGCTTCCGAGGGCCACGACGTCCACTTCGTGATCGGCAACCACGACGCCGAGCTCGCGTTCCCCGTCGTCCAGGCCGAGCTCGCCGAGGCCATCGGGCGGGGGCGCGTGCACTTCCCTGGCTTCGCCCTGGACTTCGGTGACCTCCACGTCGAGCACGGTCAGCAGCACGACCCGATGTTCGCGGTGAACCCCGAGCAACCCCTGATCGAGTGGAAGGGGCACACGATGCTCGATCTGCCGTGGGGTTCGGTGGCGTTGCTCGACGTGATCATGCCGATGCACGAGATCTTCTACGCGCTCGATCGGGTCAAGCCGCGGGGGGCCGTGTTCCAGCTGCTGCCCGAGGTGCGCGAGGTCGTGTCGAACGCCTTCTGGCGCTACTTCACCCGCGAGTACCTGGTGGAGGCCTGGCGCGGCGACGACCCGACCCGCAAGGCGAGCTGGGGCATGCTGCGGGACGTGCTCTATCGGTTCACGACGTTCGACGCCGGAACGAGCGCGGACACCCCGGTCTACCAGAAGCTGACCGAGCACCTCCCCGACGCGCGGGTGGTCGTCGTCGGGCACCTGCACAACGCCGCGTGGTGGACCTCGGCGGACCGCAAGCTCCTCCAGACGGGGTGCCTGCGCGACGAGTACGTGATCGACCCCCTCGGCACCGTCGTCGGCATGCTGCCGAAGGTGTACGCGGAGTGCTTCCTCGCCGGTCCGCGCACCATCCGCAGCGAGCTCGTGGAGGTGTGGGGCCCGCCGAAGATCGAGGGGCACGTGCCGGCCTCGATCCTCGAGCTACGGGAGGCCGCCCGCCCGCTGCTGGCCACCCAGGCCGAGCGCGACCGCCTGCACGCCGAGGAGCAGGCCCACGTGGCCAGGGAAGAGGGCGAGCGATGAGCGGGGGGCGGAGCCGTGAGCGGCGCGCGGTGCTACGATCGTGTTCCCTCCTGCCCCCTCCCTGCCCATGTCCTCCCTCCCCGTGACCGAGCCCCCTGCCGAGAGCCCCGCGCCCGCCGCCGGCCCACGCGTCCACTTCGTCCGCGCCTTCCTGTCGAGCGCGCTCGCGACCGGCCTGTCGCGCGTGCTCGGGGCCGCGCGCGAGGTGTCCGTCGCCGCCTTCCTCGGCGTGGGCGAGGCGTCCGACGCCTTCAACCTGGCCTGGACCATCCCGAACGCGTTCCGACGCTTCGTCGCGGACGAGGGATTGACCGGCGCGATGATCCCCGCGCTGGCCCGCGCGGAGGCCGAGGGCGGGAAGGAGGAGCTCGAGCGCCTCGGCGCCACCACCTTCGGCGCGCTGCTGTTGGCGAACGTGGTGCTCGTGGGCGCGGGCGTGATCGGTGCTCCCTGGCTGGTGCTCCTGTTCGCTCCGACCTGGCGCGAGGACCCCGAGCACCTCGCTCAGGCGGTCTCGATGACGCGGCTGATGTTCCCGTTCGTCGGGATGGTCAGCATCGTCAGCTTCTACGAGGGGCTGCTGAACTACCGCGGCCACTTCTTCGTGCCCAAGTTCGCGCCCGCCGTCATCAGCATGGGGGTCATCTCCGCCGCCCTGTTCTTCGGCGACTTCTTCGCCGAGCCCGTCTACGCGCTCGTGTGGGGCACGCTGATCGGCGCGGCGCTGCACGTGCTCATCCACCTGATCCCGCTCGGGCTGTACTGGGGCCGGGTGGGGATCGGCTGGGACCCGAGCTCGCCTCGCCTGCGCGCCATCGCGGTGGAGATGTCGAAGGTCATCGCCATCGGGCTCTTCGCCCAGGTGAACCTGCTGGTCCTGCAGCAGCTCGCGACCTCGCTCCCCCGCGGATCACTCACGATCTACCGCAACTCGACGCAGCTGACGGACCTCGCGCAGGGCATCGTCGCCGTCGCGATCGGCAGCGCGCTGCTGCCCAACATCAGCGTGTCGGTGTCGACGAAGGACTGGGGACGCTTCCGGGCTGAGCTCGCGCGCGCGCTGCGGCTCGCCGCCTTCCTGCTCATCCCGGCGGCCGTGGTGCTGTTCGCGTTCGGGACGCCGGTCACGGCGATGCTGTTCCGCCTCGGGAAGTACACCTGGGACGACGTGCAGCGCACCGCCGACGCCCTGAAGTACCTCTCGCCGTTCGTGCTCGGCGTCGCCGGGACCAACATCCTCAAGAAGGTCTACTTCGCGCTCGAGGACCGCGGGACCCTGCTCAAGGTCGGCGCCTTCGGCGTGGCGCTGACCGGCGGTATCGGCTGGACGCTGATCGGCTTCATGGAGGTTCGCGGGCTGGCGCTGGCGCTGTCGATCTCGACCGTGCTGCAGCTGTCGGCGTACCTGTTCCTGCTGTGGCGGCGGCTGGGCGCGGACCTCGGCCTGGGCGCGCTCGCCGGTCCGATGTCCCGGATCGCCCTGGCAACCGTCCCCTTCGGGCTGGCGCTGGCCCTGTTCGCGGGGCTCGGCGACTGGGAGCGGGGCCCCGAGTCCGTCGAGAACTGGGTCGTCGCGGGCGGCGGGTTCGCGGTGTCCGCGCTCGTCTATGCCGTCGCCGCCTGGCTCGTGGGCGTCCAGGAGGTCAGCGCCGTCATCGGGCTCGTCCGACGCCGCCTGGGGCGCTGATCACTCGGTCGCGCTGACGGCGTCGGGGTCGACGGTGGCGAAGGCGCGCCAGAGCTCACCGGCGAAGTAGTGGGTGTTCGACGGGTCTCCGGGCTTCTGCCGGCGCAGCCAGTCGTTGAGGACGTGGTCCCCGTCGCTGCGCTCGTCCGGGCGGTACAGGTTCATCGTCAGCGTGGTGCGCCCACGCCCCGTCCCGCCGTGCGCGAGGTGGATGGTGCCGTCGTCGTCCACCTCCAGTACGACCGCCACGTGGGTCAGCGGGTCGTTGGTGCGGCCGTCGCGGTTCGCGTCGTAGGTGTCGTCGAAGAACGCGAGATCGCCGGGGCGCGGCTCCTTGCGGTGGTGGAGCAGGTGCTGCTCCTCGGCCAGCGCGTACATGTCGCGGGTCCCGCCGGTCAACCGCACGCCGGCGCGATCGAAGACGGCGGAGACGTAGCCCGAGCAGTCGTCGCGGAAGCCCTCGGGCCGGACTTCGAGGTAGCGCCGGGCCGCCGAGACGACGGACTGCTGGAAGGCGTCGGGGCGCGCGCGCCGCGGCGGTGGCTCCACCTCCGGGGGCGCGACCGTGGGCGCCTCGATCGGCTCGATCACGTGCGGCTGACGTCCCACCGCGCCGAGAGGACCCGGAACGCGCGGGACCTTCGGGGCGCACCCGATCAACAGGAGCACGAGGAAGCGCATGGACGGAGGGGGGCAGGGGAGGAGGAGGGAGCGGGACAGGAGGGAACCCCGTTAGGATGACACGCGCCGCGCACGGGGACAACACCCCGCACGCCAGGAGACATCCGAAGATGACCGAGTTCGTGCCGCCGATCTTCGAGGGACTCTCCCCGCTGGACGTGCGCGACGCGCTCCAGCGCTTCCAGGTCGTCGACGTCGCCGCGGGCGTGCGGCTCATCGAGGAGGGCGACCAGGACCCCACGCTGTGCATCATCCAGGCGGGTGAGCTCGGTGTCTCCAAGGGCGAGACGCACCTCGGGCGGGTCACCTCGGGGGAGCTGCTCGGCGAGATGGCCCTGTTCACGGGGCACGCCCGCTCCGCCTCGGTGGAGACGCTCACCCCGGTCCGCCTGCTCACCCTCGACTGGGAGCAGTACGACTGGCTGCGGCGCGCCAAGCACCCCGCGGCGTTCGCCATCGAGGACCACGCGCTCTCCGTCCTGTCGGACCGCCTCCGCAAGACGGGGGACCGGATCGCCTCGCTCGCGAAGGGCACGCCGGTGGAGTCGGTCGTGCCGAGCCGCGGGTTCTTCGACCGGATGGCGGACGTGCTCGGCGGCGGTGGGCTCACCTCCGCCTCGGTGGACGGCGCGAAGGTGCTGTCGCGCAGCGAGCTGTTCAAGGACGCGAAGCCCGAGGTCCTCGCGGAGGTCGCCACCTGCTTCAACGCCGTGGGCGCCCGCAAGGGTCACTTCCTGTGTCGGGAGGGCGAGCCCGGTGACGAGATGTTCGTCATCGCCTCGGGCGAGGTCGAGGTCCTCGTGGCGACGGGCAAGGACCGGGTGGAGCCGGTCGCGGTCCTCGACGAGGGCGACGCGTTCGGCATGTGCTCGCTCGTCCAGCAGGGCCAGCCACGGATGGCGAGCTGCCTGGCCAAGGACAAGGTGACGGCGCTGTCGATGGACAAGATCCGGTGGGCGGAGACGGCGAACCGGGGCGACCTGGTGGGCAGCGTGCTGCGGATCGCGATGATCCGCGCGCTCTCCGATCAGCTCGGGTTCGCGAACGACCAGCTCGCCAAGCTCGAGGAGCAGAGCCAGGAGCACTTCCGGCTCGCGCGCGCGGGCGCCGGCGTCGAGGCGCACGGGCGCTTCCTGCGCGAGCAGGACGACGTCCCGGACTACCTGAAGGGAGTCGACAACCCGTGGTGATCCTGGGGATCGCGGACGGCCCACACGCCAGCGCCGCGGTGGTGAAGGACGATCGGCTCGTGGCCGCGGTGGAGGAGGAGCGCGTGGCGGACGCGCCCGAGCCCTTCCCGTGGAGCGCCGCCGCGCGCGCGCTCGAGCTCGCGGAGGTGGCGCCGAGCGAGGTCCGCACGGTGGCCCTCTGCGGGCGATACACACCGCCCCTGCAGGTGCGACGTCACCCCGAGCTGTGGAAGCTCGCCCGCGATCCGTTCTCGCCGGCGCTGGTGGCGGGGACGGCGCTGCAACGGCTGCTGCGGGACACGGGCATCGGCGCCGCCTCGGCCGATCGGGCCACCGACTGGGCGCGCGAGGTGCTCGCCACGCGCGGGTACCGGCCGGGTCGCGTGCAGCTGGTGGACGTCCACAAGTGTGCTGCGAACGCCGCCTACCGCAGCCAGAAGGTGGATCGGGTGCGGGTCCTCGTGGCCCAGCCCCGCGGGGACGGCGCGCTGGCCTCGGTGCACGACGCCGTCGCCGGCCAGCTGGATCGCGTGTTCGTGGACCGCGGCTCGCAGAACGCGCACGTGGCGGTGGACCGCGGTCTGGCCGTGCTCGGGCTCTCCACGCTCGAGGAGCTCCGGGCCGTGGCGCGGGGCCACGTGCCCGACGACGGCCTGGTGAGCGAGCTCGGCGCCGTGCTGGCCTTCGGCATCGCCTTCCGCTCCCGACGACGCCCCGAGCGTCGCGCCCTGCCTCCCTGGTCGCTGCTGGCGGAGGTCGACCGGCCGGTCGCGGCGGCCTCCCTGCTCGAGCGTCTGCGGCGGTGCCTGTTGGGCTTCGTCGAGCAGCACCTGCCGGCGAAGGGGCGACCCGTGGTGCTCGCTGGGACCTGGCTCGACGATCCGGCGCTGGCGGTGCGCGCGGCCGAGGAGCTCGGCGCCTCGGTCCAGCTCGCGTCCTGGGTGGGGACCCGCTCGCTGGCGGTGGGCGCGGCGGCCACGTCCGCAGGGCTCCCACCCCGGACCGTCAGCCCGGACCTCGGTTCGGCGGTGCCGTCGGGCGGCAACGAGGGCGAGCGTGTCACGCTGTCGGCAGAGGCCGAGGTGCTGGCCGCTGGTGGTGCGCTCCTCCGGGTGGTCGGGCGGGAGGCCGCCGGGGCGCTGGCCCTGCGTGGGAGGGCGGTGCTGGTGCGCGCCGACGATCCGGCGGCCGTCGATCGGGTGCGGCAGCGACTCGAGGTGCCCGACACCGTCGCCCCCGTGCGGATCACCCGGACCCGTCCGGACGTGAGCGAGCGTGTCGCGGGCTGGGAGCTCGGCGTGGACGACGGGACGGGCGCGGTGATCGGACCCGCGGGGCATCGGTCGCTGCAGGCGCTGCTCGACGAGCTGCGCGGTGCGTCGGTCGACACGCTGCTCGCGTTCCCGGCTGCGAGGCGCGGACGCCCCCCGGCGCGGACCCGGTCGGACTTCGAGGAGCTGTTCCGAGAGGCGCGGCTCGAGGCGATGCGCCTGGACGACCGCCTGATGCTCCGGTCGGCGCGATGAGCGCTGCGCCGGCCTCGGGCTGGCGGGCCTGGTACGGCAGACCGGCCGCCGAGGTGCCGCTGCTCTACCTCTCGACCCTGATCGGGATCCGGCTCGTCGTCCAGCTGGTGCAGTCCGCGGGGCTGCCCGACCTGCTGCTGGCGCTCGTGCCCATCCTGTTCATGTACATGCCGGTCTGGTCGTGCCGGCTGCGCGGCGCCGATCCCTGGGACTACCCGATGGCGCTCCCGAGCTTCCGCGACCGCGACGCCTGGCTGGGTGCGGCGCGGGTGACGCTCGTGCTGTGCGTGCTGATCGTCGTCCCCTACGTCCTCGGCTACCACCTCTGGCAGACCGTCCTGGTCCCCGCCATCCAGGAGAGCCTCTCGGTCCGGCTGTACGCCATCCAGCCCGCCCTGCGCTGGGTCTGGCCGTCGAACCCGCTGAAGCTCGCGGCGTACCACCTGTTCTTCGTGGCCATCCCCGAGGAGATGTTCTACCGGGGGTACCTCCAGACGCGGCTGGACGAGGTGTGGGCGCCGCGGTGGAACGTGCTCGGAACGACGGTGGGGCCTGGCCTGCTCGTCACCTGCGTGCTCTTCGCCTTCGGTCACAGCCTGGTCGTGCTCCAGTGGTGGCACGTGTTCATCATCGTGCCGAGCCTGGCGTTCGGCTGGCTCCGTCAGCGGACGGGGGGGATCGTGGCCGGTGCGTTCTTCCACGCGTGGTGCAACGTCACCGTGGCCGTGCTCGACACGCTCTACGGCATCGTCCCCCCGTGAAACCGACCGGCCGTCCTCCGTGGCGACAGGACCGCCCCGCTCGTGGTGGTGCGCGTCGGCCGCCACCGCTATAGTGACGGGGGCGCGCTCGGCGGGCGGGCGCGGGGGTAGGCCTCGTGGTCGAGTGTCCGTTCTGTGGCTCCGAGGTGACCGAGGATCTCGTCACCTACGGCGGCACCTGTCCCAAGTGCTTCGCGGAGATTCCGGGGGATGAAGCTCCCACGGACCCGGGTGCAGAGGTGCGTGCCGCTCAGGAGCGCAAGGACCGGCGTGGGCGGACGCTGCGGATGGCGTTCGCCTTCTCGCTGCTGCTGGCGCTGGTCAGCTGCACCGGCGTGACCGCGCTCGGTGTGGTCCTGTGGCCGAAGCCCGAAGTCGCCGAGATGCTCGACTTCGACACCCTCGACATTCCGCTGCCCGACCTGGTCGGGGCTCCCTCGGGCGAGCTCGGCGGGCCCACCGCACCGGCCCCGGGCCCGAAGACGCCGCGCCCGGTGGGTCCGAAGCCCACCATGGTGGGCGGCACCCCCACGGTCAACCCGGTCCCGTCGGTCCCCGTCGCCGAACCCACCAGCGGAACGGGCACCCGCCCGCGCCCGCAGCCCGGCGTCGCGACCGGTCCGGCCGATCCCACGGGCAACGGCGGCACGTCGACGCGACCGAGCGGCCTCGACGGCATCAGCATCGGCGGACCCGCGGTCCGGCGCGACTCGAACACCGTCCTGTCCGACCCCGACGCCATCCGGATGATGGTCGGGGAGCGGCTGCGGGAGCAGATCCCCGGCCTGCAGATCTGCTACGACCGTCGCCTGAAGGTCGATCCGTCGATCAAGGGTCGCTGGCTGTTGACGTTCAACGTCCAGCCCTCCGGCAAGGTCAGCGGCGCGACGGCCACCGGGCTCGACCGCAAGGACGCCGAGCTCGAGCAGTGCCTCACGCACCACGTCGAGACGAACTGGGTGTTCGGCAAGATCAACGTCACCCAGCCGGTCCGCCGGACGATCACCTTCCGGAGCTGAGCGCCCGCGGCACCGTCAGGGAGTGTCGGAGCGGCCCCAGCCGAGACCTCGCTCGTTGGGCTCGGGCACCGCGACCGGGTGCGTGACGATGGGCTCCGACCCCGTGCTGGCGGACGCGAGCGCCAGGAGCAGCTCCGACGCGGTCAGCAGCCGGTCGCCGACGGGGACGGCGCTCGGGACCTCGTGGGGCCAGGCGCCCACGAGCGAGCTCGCGACCCGGGTCAGCGCCTCCGGATCGACGTCGACCGGCCCCACGAGTGTGGTGGAGGCGAGCGTGGCGGGGCCCTCGAGGGCGCGCAACCGCACCACGCTCCCCTCGGTCCGGCCTGCGCGCATCAGGACCAGCCCGGCGAACAGCTCGGTCAGCGACAGGTCGTCGATCGTGCGGGGGAGGGTGGTCGCGTCCACCAGGACCGAAGCGCCCGCGCGGAGCTGCTCCACGTCGACCAGTCGCCCCTCGTAGGAGGTGGTGGGGGTGTCGGTGGGACTCCGGAAGCCGGCGAGGACGATGCTGCGCGCTCGCTCGGCGGTCACCACCTGCGCGCGGGAGGGGACCAGCACCTCGTCGAGCCAGCGCCCGAGCACGGCGGCGTCGGTGTCCAGCCCGCCCGCACCCACGACGGCGACGCGGACGGTGGGGGTGCCGGGCACGCGGTTGGCCAGCTCCAGCGCGAGGGCCGCGCGGTCGGCGGCCATCGGGAGGAAGGGGGTGGCGCGCGGCTCGCCGCACTCGTCCTCGTACGGACCGGGCGCGAGGGCCACGTCGATGCGGGGCATGCCCTCGAAGTGGCCCGCCATGCGCGGGGCGGCGGAAGGAACCGCGCGCAGGTCGACGAGCGAGCGGAACCCGATCTGCCCCAGCAGCGCCTCGGGGTTGCGCGAGCCCAGTCGGCCGAGCGCGGTCTTCGTCGGCTCCGAGGCCTTCTCGAGCGCGCGGACGGAGGCCCGGACGGCGCGCTGGCTCCGCTTGTCGCGCGGGACCTGGTCGTCGGCGAGCACCACGGCGAGCTCGTGTTCGCTGTCCCCGACGCGCGTCAGCACCGACGCGAGCGCCGGATCGGCGGCGGCCGAGGTCGGGACCACCACGTTCGCGGACAGACCCCGCGCGTCGAGCGCGTCCAGCACGGCGTCGGCCCAGCCCTCGGGCGCGCCGGAGGGCCAGACCTCGAGGATCGTCGTCACCCGCTCCGCGCTCGGACGGATGCGGAAGGCGTCGTCGGGCGCGCCCGCGACCGTGCAGGGTGCGGCGAGGGCGGCGCCGAGGAAGGCGAGGATCACGGTGCGAGCTCCATCAGCACCGCGTCGGCGCCATCGCGGTAGTACCGGGGGCGAATCCCCGTGCGGCGCCAGCCCGTCCGCTCGTACAGCGCCAGCGCAGGGTGGTTGTCGGCGCGGACCTCGAGGAAGGCTCGCTCCACGGCCTGCGCCCGCCACCAGCCGACGAGCTCCTCCAGCAGCGCCGAGGCGATCCGGCGTCGACGCGCCTCGGGGAGGACGGCCAGGGTGAGCAGCTCGCCCTCGCCGGCGACCGCCGTGGCCACGGCGTGCCCGACGGGAGGCTCACCGGCGAGCCAGGCCGTGCAGGTGGGCGTGGCCAGACTCCCGGCGAGCGCGTCGGCGGACCACGGCGCGTGCGCGGAGGCGGCCTCGATGGCTGCCAACGCGGGCACGTCCTCGAGCGCGGCGCGTCGGATCAAGGTCCGTTCCCGCGCAGGTCCACGGTCCGGATGCGCGTGCGCGGGCGGAGGGTGTCGAGCAACGCCTGGCACTCGGTGGCCCAGGCGGCGGCGTCCGACGGGGGCGCGAGGAGGTTCCGCAGCAGGAAGCGGTCCACGATCATCCGCCGCCGGACGACGGTGGCGAGACGCTCCTCGTCGAGCCCGTGGTCCTCGAGGAAGGTCGCGAACGCCTGGTCGTCCTCGAAGGAGGCACGGATGGCGGACACGCCGTCGGCCACCTGCTCCCGCGTCGGCTGGTACAGCGAGATCTCGGCGGCCGTGATGCGGATCACGGTCTGGTCGATGGCCAGCTGCAGCGGGTCGTCGTGCAGCGCGCGGAACCCGGGGACCGGGGAGGGCACCCGCGCCAGCGCGGCCTCGAGGCGGACCTCGCTCTGGAGGATGGGCTGGTCCTCGACCACCGCCACCACACGGTCCACGATCTCGGCGCGGGCGGTCAGGACCGCGAAGAGCAGCAGGGCGAGCATCGCGCTGTCCTAACCGGGCTCGGCGCGCCGGTGTTAGTCGAGCTGGCGATGATCGAGACCCGCGAGCTGACACGGCGGTTCGGGGGCGTGGACGCCGTCGAAGGGCTGACGATGTCCGTGCGGGACCGAGGGGTCGTGGGTTTCCTCGGACCCAACGGCGCGGGCAAGACCACCACCATGCGCATGCTCACGGGTTTCCTGGCGCCGACCTCGGGCAGCGCGAGGGTGGCGGGCTTCGACGTGACCGATCAGCCGCTCGAGGTGAAGGCGCGCGTGGGGTACCTCCCGGAGACCCCTCCGCTGTACCCGGACCTGACGGTCGGTGAGTTCCTGCTGTTCGTCGCGGAGCTCCGTGGGGTCGGACGGTCGATCCGGGCGGCGCGCGTCGGGCGGACGCTCGAGCAGGTGGGGCTCCGCGGCTGGGAGAAGCGGCGGCTGGGCGGCCTGTCCAAGGGCTACCGCCAGCGCGTGGGGCTGGCGCAGGCGCTCGTCCACGACCCGGCGCTCCTCGTGCTCGACGAACCGACCTCGGGTCTCGACCCCGCGCAGGTCGTCGGCGTCCGCGAGCTGATCCGCGGCCTGGCGGAGGAGCGCACCGTGGTCCTGTCGACGCACGTGCTGGCGGAGGTCGAGGCCTCCTGCGAGCGCGTGCTGCTCCTGCATCGAGGGCGGTTGGTCGGAGACGGCACCGTGGACGAGCTGGCGGAGCGCACGGGGACCGGGGGCCGTGTCGAGCTCTCGCTGGACGACGAGACGGAGGACCTCCGCGGTCCCCTGGCGGCGCTACCCGAGGTGGACCAGGTCGAGCGGACCGGGCCGTCGTCCTACCGGCTTCGCGGAGGGACGTCGCTGGAACCGGCGCTGGCTGCATGGGCGGTGGGGACCGGTCGGAGGGTGCGGTGTGTGGTCCGGCGGCCGGCGAGCCTGGAGGCCGTGTTCCTCGCGCTCGTGGGGGAGGGGACGTGACCGGGCGCCCGTCGACGGTCGGGGCCGCCTGGGCGGTCCTGCGCAACGATCTGCGCGTGCTCTTCCTCGCACCGGCAGGCTGGGTCTTCCTCACGGTCTGCCTGTTCCTCGCGGGGCTGATGTTCGTCGGGGCGGTGGCCGAGACCGGGGAGGCCTCCCTGCGGCCTGCGATCCCCCAGCTCGCCGTCACGCTCCTGTTCACGCTGCCGCTGATCACCATGCGGCAGCTCGCCGAGGAGGCCCGGACGGGCACGCTCGAGCTGCTGTTGACGGCACCGGTGCGCGTCGAGGCCCTCGTGCTGGGGAAGTGGGCCGCCTCCATGGTGCTCTGCCTGGGCCTGCTCGCCGCCACGGCACCCTTCCCGGCGGTGCTCTTCCTGTACGGAGCCCCCGACCCGGGCGTGCTCGCCACGGGGTACCTCGGATTGTTCGCGTGCTGCGCCGCGTTCTGTGCGGCGGGGCTGTTCGCCAGCTCCCTGGCCCGCGATCCGACGGTGGCCGGCGCCCTGTCGGTGCTCCTGTTGCTCCCGTCGTGGCTCGCCACCGCGGCCGTCGACTGGATGCCCGCGTCGTTCGCTCCGGCGCTTCGACGCGTCTCCTTCGTGGAGCACCTGCACGGAGCGGCCACCGGGGTGCTCGACAGCGGCGAGCTGGCCTGGTTCGCGTCGGTCACGGTCGGCTTCCTCCTGCTGGCGCGCGCCTCGTTGGCCCTGCGGCGGTGGCGATGAGCGAACACCGCGCCGCGGGCGGCTGGAACGAGCTGCTGGTCACGGCCCTGCTGGTGGCCTCGCTCGCGGTGGTGGTCGAGCTCGCGGACCGACACCCGGTGCGGGTCGACCTGACGGAGGAGGGGGCCGAGACCCTGGACCCGGACACCCTGGCGTCGCTGGCGATGCTGGAGGCGGCGGGGAGCGAGGCGCGGATCACGGCGTTCAGCGCGCAGGCCCGTGATCCCGGGGCCGCTCTGCACGACCGGGAGCTACGCGACCGCCTCGCGCTGCTCGAGCAGGCCTCGCCGCGGGTGCGGGTGCGCTTCGTCGACTTCGATCGGGACCGCGTCACCGCGGAGCAGCTGGGGGTGAGCCGCTATGGCGGCGCGGTGGTCGAGATCGGGGACCAGCGGGTCGACCTGACCGATCGCGACCTGTTCCACTACCGGACCGGCGCGACCGGGCGCGAGCCGAGCTTCATCGGAGAAGCTGCGTTGGCAGCGGCGATCCGTCGCCTGATCTCGCCGGATCGACGAACGCTGGTGCTGCTGTCGGGGCACGGCGAGACGCCCATCTTCGACCGTGGGCTCGGCGAGCTGCACGGCCTGGCCGACCGCGCGGAGGAGCAGGGGTGGACCGTGCGGACCGTCGATCTGCTGCGCGACGCGGGCCCGGGGCGGGCGCCCGTGGTCCCGTCCGATGCGGCGGCCGTGGTGGCGATCGGTCCGCGAGCGCCCCTGGCGCCGAGCGAGGTGCAGGCGCTCCGCTCCTTCCTCGGTGACGGCGGAGGGGTCGGCTGGTTCGTCGAGCCGAGAGGGGAGCTCCCCTCCTTCCTCGTCGAGCTGGGTGTCGGCCTCGAGGACGGGATCGCGATGGACCCCGCCACGCAGATCCCCCACCTCGACCGGCCGCTGCTGCGCTACGGCCGCCATCCGATCACGGAGGTCCTCGGCGAGCAGGACCTCACCACGGTCGCCGCAGGGGCGGCCGGGTTGAGCACGACCCCCACGGATGGGGTGGAGGTGTCCACGCTGCTGCAGACGGGGCCGCGGGGCTGGCTCGAGCGTGGGACCGAGCAGCCGCCGACCTGGACCGAGGGAGAGGACGAGCCGGGCCCCGTGCTGGTGGGGGTGGCGCTGGGCGTGATCTCGCCCCATCCCGCCGCGCGACCTGGGAGGCGAGGCCGGGTGGTGGTGGTCGGGGACGTGGACCTGCTGCGGGACGAGCTGATCGCGGGCGCACCGGGCAATGCGACCTTCGTGACGAACACACTGCGGTGGCTGATGGGGACGGAGACGCCGATGACCCGGGTGGGGCGTCCGCGGCGCGTTCGGACGCTGACGCTGGACGAGCACCAGCTGGACGTGGTGCGCCTCTGGCTCGTGGGTGGGATGCCGTTGCTGGCCGCGCTGGTCGGTGTCGTCGTGTCACGGACGCGGAGGACGCGGTGATCCATCGGTTCCGCGGGGCGCTGGTCGCGCTCGGCGTGCTCGCCGTCCTCGTGATCGGCGCGATGCTGGTCGAGCGGCCCGCGCCGGTGCCCGATCTGCAGAGCCCCGACCGACTGTTCTCGTTCGAGCAGGACGATCTCGTCGCCTTCACGATCCTGCACCGGCCCGACGGGGAGGATCTGGCGTTCCGGCGCGTGGATGGCCGCTGGGTGACGGAGGGTCGCCCGTGGGTGCCGAGCTCCACCATGATGCGCCGCGCCGCGCACCAACTGCACGACCTCACCGCCCGCGCCGACGTGGGGGAGGTCGGGGCCGACCTCGACCGCTATGGTCTGGGTCCCGACGCGATCGAGGTGCGCCTCGAGCTCCGGGACGGCACGCGACCGGCGTTCGTGGTCGGCGACCCCAACCCCACGTCGGTGAGCTGGTACGTGCGGCCGCTGCCCGACGGCAAGGTCTACGTCGTGAAGAAGTCCGCGATGGACTTCTGGCAGGCGCCGCTCGACGAGTTCCGCGAGGAGCGCCTCGTCTCGTTCGACGCCGACGACGCGACCCGGATGGTGGTGGAGGTCGACGGCGGACGGCAGGTCTACGAGCGGGTGGGCGAGCGGGTCTACCGGATGATCGAGCCCGTGACCCAGCCGGCCGACCGCGAGCTCGTCCGCCGGATGCTCGGTCGTCTCGCCGCCTTGCGCGCCACGGCGTTCGTGCAGGACGGACACGACGAGCTGGGGCGTTGGGAGCTCGAGCCGGGCCTCCACCGGTTCGAGGTGACGACCGAGGGCGGCGAGACGCACCGCGTCCGGCTGGGGAAGGCCGCACCGGGCGATCCGCCCCAGCGGTACGCGTGGGTCGAGGGCGCCGACGAGGTGATCCTCGTCGTGGATGACCTGCTGGACAGCTTCCGCGTCACACCCGAGGCCGTGCGGGATCGGGAGCTGCTGCCGGGGCGTCACGCGTGGCAGGTGGCGTCGGCGGTGGTGAGCCAGGGCGGGGAGCGGATCGGACTCACCAACTCGCCCGACGGCTGGCGGTGGGAGGACGGCAGCGCGGTGTCCGGCGCCACCCCTCGGCGGCTCGTGCAGAGCGCGGCCGAGCTCCGCGCCGAGGCGTTCGAGGACCCGTCGGGTCGCTACGGGCTCGAGCTGCCGTGGGCCACGGTGGACCTGACCTTCGAGGACGGTGGCACGGCCCGGATCTCGCTCGGCGACGCCGTCTCCGTCGACGTGAAGGAGCCGGGCCCGGTCGACCCGTCGGCGCCGTCGGCTCCCCGGCCCACGGTGACCCGGACGGTGGAGCAACGGTACGCGCGGGTGGAGGACGGTGCGCCCGTGCGGGTGGAGGGCGCGCTGGGGTCCACGGTCGCCGATCTGGTCCGCGAGCGCGCCCGCAAGGACGAGCGCGACGCGCAGAAGCACCCGGGCGGTCTCGACGCACCATGAGCGGCTCGACGTTGCGGGCCGGTCCGAATACCAACATCGCCGGAGCGGGGTACCGATGACGAACAAGCGAGATCGCGAGAAGCTCCGAGCCCGTGTGAAGGCGGCGCTCGAGCGGTCCGGCACCACCCAGAAGGACCTCGAGTCGGCGCAGGGCTGGTCCTCGGGGACGCTGTCCCGGGTCTTCTCCGGGAAGAAGAACCCGGACGAGGCCTTCCTCCGCGCGTTGGCCGACCAGCTGGGCCTCGCCCCGGTCGAGCTCGTCGGCGGGACCGCCTTCTCGGCGCTCGTCGTGGACGACCGGACGGTCGAGGCCGCGCCCGAGCGCGACGTGCTGCCCGAGACCACCGAGGAGTCGCGCGGCACCCCCGACGTGACCCAGGAGTCGGAGGCCCAGCCGGTCGCGGAGGAGCCAGAGACGACGGTCCCGTCGGCGCCGGTGCCCGAGCCCGAGCCCGAGTCCGAGGCCGCGCCCGAGGCTGCCGCACCTGCGGAGCCCGCGTCGGCGCCCGTGGCCGAGGAGCCGGCCAAGGCGTCTCCGCCGCCCGATCGCGGTCCGCAGCCCGAGTGGGACCCCCCGCCGGAGCCCTGCAAGCGCAAGCGGGACATCCCGCTGCGGATGGTGAAGTGGGTCGTCGGCCTGGTGTTCGGAGACTGACCGTGCTTCTGCCCACCCTGCTCGCCGGCTGCGGCGTCACCCCCGATCCAACCACCCGCGAAGGTCGGAGACACCGTCCGCATCGCGTTCACGTCGCGAGGCGAGGGCGAGATCGAGCCCTGTGGTTGACCCAAGCATCCTCTGGGCGGTCTGTCCAGGCGTGCGACGGTGATGGAGAAGGCGAGGGAGGCAGGTCCGCTGCTCTCCCTGGAGGGTGGGCTGTCGCTCGCGCCCACCACCCCGGCGACCTCCGAGGTGGATCTCGAGCAGCGACGGGTGAAGGCCGAGCTCATCGCGGCCTCCTTCGCGGCGGACGGGATCGACGCGATGGCCCTCGGCGCCAGTGACTGGACGCTCGGGACGGAGGCCGTGCGATCGCTGGTCGAGAAGCACCAGCTGCCGGTCCTGGCCGCGAACCTGACCTGTGACGGGCAGCACCCGTACCCGCCCTCCAAGGTGTTGGAGTCGGCGGGGCACAAGGTGGGCGTGATCGGCGTCACCATGGGCCCGGTCGAGGGGTGCGACGTGGGCGATGCGCGCCAGGCGGTCGCGGAGGCCGTGCAAGGGCTCGGCCCGGTCGACGTCGTGGTGGCCCTGGTGCCGGCGGACAGCGAGCGCGCCGTCCGCGCCTTCGCCGCACCCACGCACGACGCTGCCCCGCTCGGCGTGGACGTCGTGATCGACGGTCGGGGACGCCCGGCCTCCGCCGGTGTCGACGAGCACAACGGCAGCTGGTACGCCGGAGCGGGCAACCGGGGGAAGTGGGTCGGGTTCCTGGATCTCCGCTTCGTCCCCGGATCGGACACCTGGTTCGGCAAGGGCGCCGAGCAGCACTCCGTGGCCCGGCTCGACTCCCTCCGCGACCGGTACGACGGGATGGACGATCGGATCGCGCGGACCGCGGATCCCAACATCAAGCGTCGCCTCGAAGAGCAGAAGATCAAGTACGAAGAGGAGATCCGGAATCTCGAACGGGAGCTCGAGCACCCGCCCGACCTGTCGACCATGAACCTGATCGAGGTCCACTCCATCGAGCTGGGCGCCGACGTGCCCGACCAGGCGGCGGCCGCCGAGCGGGTGAAGCTCGCCAAGCAGGCGGTGATCCAGGCGTCGGGGCAGGACCCGTCGCGGTTCGTTCCGCGCCTCGTGGACGACACCTCCTCCCCGTACGCGGGTGGTGAGGCCTGCGTCGGCTGCCACCGCGAAGAGCACGCCCAGTGGTCGACGACGGCGCACGCCCGGGCCTTCCAGAGCCTGGTCACGGTCCAGCGCGCGCTCGACGCCCAGTGCTACTCCTGTCACGTGACGGGGGCCGGGTTGGGCGGTGGACCCCAGGACCCCATGTCGACGGCAGGCTTCCGCGACGTGCAGTGCGAGGCCTGTCACGGTGCGGCCCGGGGGCACGCAGCGGATCCGGCCGCGGTCCGTACGACGAAGCCGTCGCCGAACGCCGCCTCGTGTACGAAGTGTCACGACGGCGAGCAGGATCAGGGACGCTTCGAGCCCGACTCGTACATGTCGCAGATCGTGCACCGAGCGCCCGCCACGCCATGAACCGGTCGCTCACGGCCGTCCCCGGGGTGCTCGCGGGCCACGCCACCGATCTGGTGGGACGCACCGGCGTCACGGTGGTGATCTTCCCCGAGGGCGCGCGCGCGGGCTGCTTCGTGCCCGGGTCGGCCACCGGCTCCCGAGAGCTCGGGGTCCTCGAGCCCGGACACCTCGCTGGGGCCGTCCACGGCTTCTGCCTGGCTGGCGGGTCGGCCTTCGGCCTGGCGGCGGCGGACGGCGTGATGCGGGTGCTCGAGGAGCGCGGCATCGGCTTCCACACCCCCGAGGCCGTGGTCCCCATCCTGCCCGCGGCGATCCTGTACGACCTGCACACGGCCACCCGGCGGCCGGACGCGGCCATGGGTGAGGTGGCGGCGCGCCTCGCCGATCATCGGCCACTGGGGGAGGGGTCGGTGGGTGCGGCGACCGGTGCTCGGGTCGGGATGGCCTCGGGCGCGCCCGATCGTGGCGGCTTCGGCAGCTGGGCCGACCTCCCCGACGACCAGGACGGGCACGTCGTGGCGGTGGGTGTGGCCGTGAACGCGGTCGGGAGCGTCGTCGATCCCACGACCGGGCGACGCGTCGCCGGGGGGGACCCGGTTCGGCGCTCCGCGGGCTTCTGGCGTGGCCAGACGACGCTCGCCGTGGTGGTGACCGACGCTCCCCTGGACCGCGATGGTTGCACCGTCGTGGCGCGGATGGCCTCGGCCGGGCTCGCGCGCGCGCTCGTGCCCGCGTTCACCCCCTTCGACGGCGACCTCGTGCTGGTCGCGTCGACGGGGGAGGGCGAGCCCGTCGGCGCCGATCAGATGCTGGACATCGGGGACCGCGCCGCGGCCTGCCTCTCGACGGCGATCGTCCGCGCCGTCCGCTGACGCCTCCGCCTCCGGACGAGCACCAGCAACCCCAGCAACCCGGCCGCCGCAGACCTGCGGTCGAGCGTCGCGTCCGCCTCGCCGAGGACGACGTGCAACCCGAAGGGCTCCACCCCGTCGCCCACCGAGAACAGCGCGTCCACGTCGTGCTGCTCGCGCGGCGCGAGCGTGTCGAAGCGCGTGAGGAAGCGTCCACCGTGGTCTCCCGCCCAGGTGCGCCCGAAGCCCCGCCCGTCGCCGAGCTCGGCCAGGCGTGCGTCGAGGACCTCCCACGGATCGGCGTCCGCCTCGCCGTTCACCGCGGTCACGTCCCGGAACGACCAGCCCGCGACCTCTGCCCGGTCTTCACCGAGGACGTAGACCGTCGTGCGTTGGGTCGGGACGGATGCGTGGCGCGCCATGACGGAGGGGAACCGAGCCTCGGTGGTGTCCAGCTCGAGCCGGATCGGCGGCAGCTCGCGCCCGCCCGAGGGCGTGCTCGCCACGTCGGGCGCCACCTCGAGCAGGACGAAGTCCGCCCCCAGGGCGACGTAGTGGTCGAGGTCGGTCGGGTCCGAGCCGACGAAGCCCCGCTGGTCCATCCAGTCCGCGAGCTCCTGCGCGCTGGCGGCGTGGACCACCTGGTAGTCGTACGTCCCGGTGAACCCCTCGGAGACGACGGTGACCCCGAGGCTCCCGCCTCTCGTCGCGTTGTCACCGCCCTTGGCCGCTCCGCAGCCGCAGCCGCCCGAGCCCTCGTCGGCGCCCAGGTCGATCACCAGCGGAGCGCTGACCTCGCGCAGCTCGCGCAGCAGCTCCGCGTCGCCGTCCGCCACGGAGAGCACGCCACCCGTCGCCGGCACGATCCAGCCGAACGCGTCGGCGTCTCCGTCGTAGACGACCTCGTAGGTCACGAACACGGCGGACTCGGAGATCTCGAACACCACCTCGGCGCTGCCCGACTCCGCCTCCACCAGGGGCTCGTGGACCAGGCCGGCGCAGGCGAACGCGGCCCGCGCACCCAGCATCCACATCACGGCTCCTCCTTCCCGTGCCCCACGCCAGCGTACCCCGGCGCCCGGCCACTGGTTAGGCCTGCACCATGTTGGTGTTGGGGATCGAGACCTCCTGCGACGAGACCGCTGCGGCCGTGGTCGGGCCGACGGGCATCCTCTCGGACGTGGTGTACACCCAGGAGGTCCACGCGGCGTACGGCGGGGTCGTGCCCGAGCTCGCGGCGCGGGCCCACCAGGAGCGGCTCGCGCCCACCGTCCGGGCCGCGCTCGAGCAGGCGGGGATCGAGCGTCCCGACGCCGTCGTCGCCACCGCCGGGCCGGGGCTCGTGGGGGCGCTGCTCGTCGGCTGGTCCTTCGGGCGCGCGCTGGCCGCGGGCTGGGGCGTCCCGTTCCGCTCGGTCCACCACCTCGAGGGCCACCTGCTCTCCCCGCTGCTGGAGCCCGATCCGCCGGAGCCGCCCTTCCTGGCGCTGGTGGTGAGCGGCGGGCACACGGCGCTCTACCGCTGCGACGGGCTCGGGCGGTACGTCACGCTCGGACAGACGCTCGACGACGCGGCGGGCGAGGTCTACGACAAGGTCGCCCGGGTCCTCGGGCTCGGCTGGCCCGGCGGGCCCTACGTCGATCGCGCCGCCGCCGCGGGCGATCCGAGCGCCGTGGCCTTCCCGCGGCCGCTGCCCGGCGAGCTCGACTTCTCGTTCAGCGGGCTCAAGACGGCGGTTCTGCAGCACGTCCAGCGCCCGGGCCGTGCCTCGGACGCCGACGTGTGTGCGTCGTTCCAGGCCGCCGTCGTGGAGTGCCTCGTCACTCGGGTCCGGCAGGCGGCGCGAGGCACCGGCATCGACCAGATCGCGGTCGCCGGCGGTGTCGCCGCCAACAGCGCGCTGCGGTCCGCGCTCTCGTCCACCGACCTGCGCGTGCACCTCCCGCCGCGCTCCCGCTGCACCGACAACGGAGCGATGATCGCTTCGGCCGGGCGGCTCCACCTCCTCGCCGAAGACCCGCCGCCGCCGCTCGGTGTCCGGTCCGGATGGCCGCTGTGACACGCGACGCGACCGATCCACGAGCCCTGCTCGCCTCCCTCGAACAGACCGCGCGCAAGCGCTTCGGTCAGCACTTCCTCGTCGACCGCGGCGTCGTGGACCGGATCGTCCGCGGCTCGCGCGTGGCGGCCGGCGACCGCGTGGTGGAGGTGGGCCCCGGGCTCGGGGTGCTGACGCGCGCGTTGCTCGGCGTGGGCGCCGAGGTCACGGCCATCGAGCTCGACCGCGACCTCGCGGCCTTCCTGCGGCGCGATCTGCCCGATCTGGCGCTGATCGAGACCGACGCCGCCAAGGTCCGCTGGGCGGAGCTGTGCGAAGGCGGCGGCTGGAAGATGGTGTCGAACCTGCCGTACAACGTCGGGACCACCGTCGTGATGTCGGCGCTGCGGGCGAGGGGCGCCTTCACGAGCGTCACCGTCATGCTCCAGCGCGAGGTCGTCGAGCGGATCTGCGCCGGACCGGGGACCAGCGCCTATGGGGCGTTGTCGGTGGAGGTGGCCGTGCGCGCCGTGCCGACCTTCCTGCTCTCCGTGCCGCCCGATCGGTTCCATCCGCGTCCGAAGGTGGACAGCGCGGTCGTCCGGCTCGACGTGCTGCCCGAGCCGCAGGTCGGGTCCGTGACCCCGGAGCACTTCGATCGCGTGGTGCGCGCCGGGTTCTCCCAGCGCCGCAAGACGCTCCTCAACGCGCTCGGCGCCGCCTTCGGCCGTGAGCGGGCAGGGCAGGCGCTCGCCGCCGCCGACGTCGATCCGGGTCTGCGGGCCGAACGGCTGGACGCCGACGGGTTCCGCAGGCTCGCGGCCGCCCTGTCCGACTGACCACGGCCGCGATACGGGGTCGGTTCACCTCCGGAGGTCTCGTGCGGATCACCAGCTGCGGCATGACCGACGTCGGCCTCAAGCGCGGTCACAACGAGGACAACTACCTCATCAACGAGGAGCTCAACCTGTTCGTGGTCGCGGACGGCATGGGCGGCCACGCTGGTGGGGAGTATGCCTCGGCCATCGCCGTGAACACCGTGGAAGAGATCGTGACCTCCCTCGAGGTCGAGGGTGTCGACGTGGGCGACGCGACCGATCCGGTCGAGACCACGCGCCACAAGCTCTCGCACTCCATCCGGCTCGCTGGTCGTCGGATCTACGAGAAGGCCCGGGAGCAGCCCGAATACCACGGCATGGGCACCACAGCGGTCGTGGTCCTGCTGGACGGCTCCAACGCCTATGTCGCCCACGTCGGTGACAGCCGGGTGTACCTCCTCCGCGAAGGGCGGATCGAGCAGGTGACCGAGGACCACTCGCTGATCGCCGAGAAGATCCGGCACGGCCTGTTGACCCCGGAGGAAGCCAAGAACCACCGTATGCGCAACGTCATCACCCGCTCCCTGGGGTACCAGGAGGACGTCGAGGTGGACCTGCAGGTGCGGGCGGTCCGCCGCGGCGACCAGTTCCTGTTGTGCTCGGACGGGCTGTCCGGACCGGTGAACGCCGAGGAGATGGCGGACGCGATGATGCGCTTCGGACCCCAGGAGGCCGCGCGTCACCTGATCGCGTTGGCGTGCGAGCGCGGTGGCGAGGACAACATCACGACCGTGATCGCGCGCGTGGAGGAGGTGCCGTGACCCCTGGGGGCGAGCGACCCCCGGAATCCGGTCCTCCACCGAGAGCACCCCGCGCGCGCGACCCGCGCATGGATCGTCCGTCCGCTGCCGAGCCCGCTCGCGGGGACTGGCAGGTCCTGGTCGTGCCGGAGTCCCTGGACGAGGTCCGTCGGTTCCGCGTCGGCTCGCGCGCCCTCCTGCGGTGGCGGCTGTTGGCCTTCCTCGGCGTGTTCACCACGCTGGTCTCCTGGGTCGCGCTGGCCTTCGCGTGGCCACGGTCCGCCGCGTACGACGAGGTGTTCGCGGAGAACGTGGGGCTGAAGCGGCGCCTCGACGCGATCGACCGCAAGATGGCCGAGGTCGACCGGATCCTGCTCCGGCTCCGGCTCTACGACGCGCAGCTGGACTCGTTCGCCGAGCCCACCGGCGACCATGGCCCCGTCAGCAGCAGCGTCGATCGGTCTCCGCCCGCGGAGGAGTTGTGGCCCGACGACCCGGGCGAGCTCGGGGGAGAGGAGGGCGGCTTCCGGGGCGCGGTCGACTGGGTCACCGCGGTGGACGACCGCCTCACGTCCTTCCTCGACACGTTCCATCGCGCCGAGCCCCATCTCTCCAGGGTCGTCGAGGACCTCGAGCAGGTCCGTGCGCTGCGGGCCGCGCTCCCCGCCGTCTGGCCCGCCGACGGGCTGCTCACGAGCGACTACGGCTGGCGGCGCAGCCCCTGGGACGGTCGGACCTGGACGCACCACTCGGGCGTCGACATCGGCGGCGTGAAGGGCAACGTCGTGCGCGCGTCGGCCGCGGGACGGGTGGTGCTGGCGGGCTGGGATCAGGGCTACGGCAAGGCCGTCCGCATCGATCACGGCTTCGGCATCGAGACGCTGTACGCCCACAACTCGAGCTTGATGGTGGCGGTCGGCGACCGTGTCCAGGCCGGTCAGCAGATCGCACGCATGGGCTCCACGGGCCGCTCCACGGGCCCGCACTGTCACTTCGAGCTGTCCATCGACGGCCACGTGGTCGATCCGCTGGACTACCTGATCGTGCCCGACGAGGCGCTGTTGCCCGGACAACGGCGCCCGCAGTAGGTCCAGCGGGACCTTGGCGCCCGGCCCTGGGGGATTACCTTTCGCGGCCGGGCTCGGCCCTTCCCATCTCCGGACGGTTGGAACACGATGCAGACCCTGACCAATTTCGCGAAGCGGCTCTTCGGTGACGCGAACGACCGCGAGCTGAAGCGCATCGATCCGCTCGTTCGGCGAATCAAGGACCTCGAGCCGCAGATGCAGGCGCTCTCCGAGGACGCGCTGCGTGGCCAGACCGCGGAGTTCAAGAAGCGCATCGCCAATGGCCAGTCGCTCGACGACCTGCTTCCGGAGGCCTTCGCCACCGTCCGCGAGGTGGGCTCGCGCCTCATGGGCATGCGTCACTTCGACAGCCAGATGATCGGTGGCATCGTTCTCCATCAGGGCAAGATCGCCGAGATGAAGACGGGCGAGGGCAAGACGCTGGTGGCGACGCTGCCGGTGTACCTGAACGCCCTGTCCGGAGAAGGCGCCCACGTCGTCACGGTCAACGACTACCTCGCTCGCCGCGACGCCGACTGGATGCGCACGCTGTACGAGTTCCTCGGCCTGTCCGTGGGCGTCATCCTGCAGAACGAGCGCAACGACGCCGTGAAGCGCGCCGCCTACCAGGCGGACATCACCTACGGGACCAACAACGAGTTCGGGTTCGACTACCTCCGCGACAACATGAAGTTCTCCGCGGACCAGATGGTCCAGCGTGGCCACGCGTTCGGCATCGTGGACGAGGTCGACTCCATCCTCATCGACGAGGCGCGGACCCCGCTCATCATCAGCGGCCCGATGAACGCCTCGATTGACCTGTACTCGATCATCGACGCCGTGATCCCGCTGCTCCAGCGCGAGCGCGACTTCACCGTCGACGAGAAGGCGAAGTCGGTGTCGCTGACCGACGACGGCATCACGCGGATCGAGGAGCGCCTCGGCATCAGCAACCTGTACGACCCCAACAACATGGAGGTCCTGCACCACGTCAACCAGTCGCTCAAGGCGCACCACCTGTTCCGCCGCGATCGGGACTACGTCGTGCGGGACGGTGAGGTCGTCATCGTCGACGAGTTCACCGGTCGCCTGATGCACGGTCGCCGCTGGTCCGATGGGCTGCACCAGGCGGTCGAGGCCAAGGAGAAGGTCGACGTCCAGCAGGAGTCGCAGACCTACGCGACGATCACGTTCCAGAACCTGTTCCGGATGTACAAGAAGCTCGCCGGCATGACGGGCACCGCGGCGACGGAGGCCGCCGAGTTCGCGTCGATCTACAACCTCGACACCGTCGTCATCCCGACGAACCGACCCATCCAGCGGCTCGATCACGAGGACGTGATCTACAAGACGCAGATGGAGAAGTTCCGCGCGGTCGTCAACGAGATCGAGGAGCGGAACAAGCACGGCCAGCCCATCCTCGTGGGCACCACCTCCGTCGAGCGGTCGGAGATCGTCAGCCGTCTGCTCCAGCGCAAGGGCATCAAGCACGAGGTGCTCAACGCCAAGAACCACGCTCGCGAAGCCGAGATCGTGGCGCAGGCCGGGCGCCTCGGCGGCGTCACCATCTCCACGAACATGGCGGGCCGCGGCACCGACATCAAGCTGGGCGGCGATGCCGAGAAGCTCGCGCGGGCCCAGCACGACCCCGAGGTCGACGCCGACGCCCACGCCCAGGCCTTCGCGTACTGGGAGGAGAGCTGCAAGCTCGAGAAGGTCAAGGTCCTCGAGGCGGGTGGGCTCTTCATCATCGGCACCGAGCGGCACGAGTCGCGCCGGGTCGACAACCAGCTGCGTGGTCGGTCGGGCCGCCAGGGCGATCCGGGCGGGTCGCGGTTCTACCTCTCGCTCGAGGACGACCTCCTCCGCATCTTCGGGTCCGACAAGGTGACGGTGTGGATGGAGCGCATGGGGCTCGAGGACGACGAGCCCATCGAGCACCGCTGGATCACGCGGGCCGTCGAGAACGCGCAGATCAAGGTCGAGGGGCACAACTTCAACATCCGGAAGAACCTCCTCGAGTACGACGACGTCATGAACTACCAGCGCAAGGGGGTCTACGAGATCCGCCGACGAGCGCTGAAGGGCGACAGCATCCTCGAGATGGTGCGCGAGTCGCTGGACAACATCGTCCAGGACATGATGGACGACTTCCTGGTCGAGGGTCTGCGCCCCGAGCACTGGAACATCGGTGGGTTGCGCGACAACCTCAAGCGGGTGTTCGAGGTCGAGTGGACCGAGACCGACGATCAGCTGCGGGACATGTCGCGCGACGAGCTCCGCAACCGGATCAAGTCGGCCGGGCACGCGGGCCTGGACGGTGTGGTGGAGCGCTTCGGCGACGAAGCCTTCCGGGGCACTGCGCGGATGCTCCTGCTGCAGTTCACGGACAGCCTGTGGAAGGACCACCTGCTCGCGCTCGATCGGCTGCGTCAGGGCGTCGGCCTCCGTGGCTACGGTCAGCGCAACCCGCTGCTGGAGTACAAGCGGGAGGCACTGCAGATGTACCTGCAGATGTCCGCGATGCGCGACGAGATGGTGGTCACGCGGTTGTTCCACATGGACCCCGCCGTGGCCCAGGCCGCTGCCGGCTCCGCGAGCAAGAGCACCGCTCGAAAGCTGCAGAGCGGGACCTTCCGTCCGGCGATGGACCTGATGTCGGCGGCGGCCCGCGCCGCCAAGAGCGGAGAGGCCGCACAGCCCGCTGCCGCTCCGGAACCTGCGCCCCTGCCGCCGCCCCCCGAGCCCGAGCCCGCTCCCGCGCCGACCCGCCCGCCGCAGCCCGGCGAGGAGGCGCGACTGTTCGCGCACCACTTCCAGCTCCGTCGCAACGACCCGTGCCCCTGCGGCTCGGGGAAGAAGTTCAAGAAGTGCTGCTACGACGAGAACTGGGTGCCGCCCGCCGGCGAGGAGCCCCAGCCCGACGAGGTCGCAGCCGCTGCGGACGCGGTGTCCGAGCCCGATCCGGACTCGGGCGTGGTGTCCGAGGGGATGGACCTCGGTGATCTCGGGTCGGCCGTGTCCGAACAGGAGCGGGAGCCCTCCCTGCCCGCGGGCTCGATGCCCGACGAGGAGCCCCCGACCGATCAGGGCGAGGAGCCTCGCACCTTCTGAGCAGCGGTGGCCCCCCCGTGCCCCTCGTGCTACGGGGGGCCTCCTGCGCGCTCACGTGCGCAGAGACCACCACGCCGGATCCCTGGCGCTCCCGGACCTCCGGGCGCTCCGAGACCCCCGACGATCCCCGGTGCCCGCGCGAGCGGGTCGGATCGGCGGGCCGGCGGACGACCAACCATCGAGGACATCATGAACGTCTCCCTGCGCGACCTCCTCCAGGCCGGTGTGCACTTCGGTCACCAGACCCGGCGCTGGAACCCCAAGATGAAGCCGTACATCTACGGCGCCAAGAACGGGGTCCACATCATCGACCTCCAGCGCACCGCGCGCGGCCTGGTCGACGCCTCCCGCTTCCTGACCCAGACCGTCGCTCACGGTGGCACGGTGCTGTTCGTCGGGACCAAGCGCGCCGCCCGCGACATCGTCGCCGAGGAGGCCGGCCGCTGCCAGATGTTCTACGTGAACAACCGCTGGCTCGGTGGGACCCTCACCAACTGGCAGACGGTCAAGAAGTCGATCGATCGCCTGGTCCAGCTCGAGAAGGCCCGTGACGAGGGCCGCTTCGACGTGCTGACCAAGAAGGAGGCGCTCGGCGCCCACCGCGAGATCGAGAAGATGAACGTCAACCTCGGCGGCATCAAGGGCATGCGCGGCCTGCCGTCCGCGATGTTCATCATCGACCCCAAGAAGGAGCACATCGCCGTCAAGGAGGCGAACTCCCTGGGCATCCCGGTGGTCGCGCTGTGCGACACCAACTGCGACCCGAGCGGCATCCAGTACGTGGTCCCGGGCAACGACGACGCGATCAAGTCCATCCGGCTGTTCACGACCGCCATCGCGGACTCGGTCGGCGAGGGTCGTTCCGCGTCCACCGGCCGGTCCTCGCAGCAGGCGGCCTATGTCGGTGCCGAGGACGACGAGGCGGCCGATGTCGAGGTCGTCAAGCGGTACTCGGCCGAGCCCGAGGAAGAGGCTCAGGACAACTGAGCTCGACGCGCCGGGGTCCCATCGCGGATCCCGGCCATCCAACTACATCAACCGATTCGTTTCGTCTGGCGGAGAACCACCATGGGTGCGGCTGACATCAAGACCCTGCGCGAGCGCACCGGCGCAGGCATCCTGGACTGCAAGAAGGCTCTGGCCGAGTCCGGGGACGACCTCGAGAAGGCGATCGACTGGCTGCGCGCCAAGGGCATCTCGAACGCAGCCAAGAAGTCCGCGCGGGCGGCCACCGAGGGCCTGGTGGTCTCCTACATCCACGCCGGCGGCAAGATCGGCGTGCTCCTCGAAGTGAACTGCGAGACCGACTTCGTCGCGATCAACGACAACTTCAAGGCGCTCTGCAACGACATCGCGATGCACATCGCGGCCGCCGCGCCGGAGTACGTGCAGCGCGAGGACGTGCCGGCCGACGCGATCGAGCGCGAGAAGGAGATCCAGAAGGCCCGCGTGATCGAGGAGGGCAAGCCCGCCGCGGTCGCCGAGCGGATCGTCGAGGGTCGGATGGGCAAGTTCTACGAGGAGAGCTGTCTCCTCGAGCAGAAGTTCATCAAGGACGACTCCAAGACCGTCAAGGACGTCCTGACCGACGCCGTGGCCAAGATCGGCGAGAACATCAAGGTCCGCCGGTTCGCCCGCTACGTGCTGGGTGAGGGCCTCGAGAAGAAGTCCGCCGACTTCGCGGCCGAGGTCGCGGCCCAGCTGGGGAACTGAGCATGGACGAGTACCTCGAGGCCCTCGATGGGGACATGGAGCAGGCGCTCGAGGCACTCGGTCGCGAGCTCTCCAAGGTCCGCACGGGCCGTGCCACGCCGAAGCTCGTCGACGGCGTGGTGGTCCCGGTCGCGTCCTACGGCACGTCGATGCCGATCAACCAGCTCGCCACGATCCAGGCGCCGGACGCCCGGCTGCTGACGATCACGCCCTGGGACAAGGGCACCATCTCGGACATCGAGCGCGCCATCCTGGCTGCCGGCCTCGGGCTCAACCCGAGCAACGACGGCCAGCTCATCCGGGTCCCCGTTCCGCCGCTCACGCAGGAACGTCGGCGAGAGCTGGTGAAGATGGCCAAGAAGGCAGGTGAGGACTCCAAGATCCGCATCCGCCACATCCGCCGCGAGTACAACGACATGTTCAAGGCGGGTGAGAAGGACGGCGACATCTCCGAGGACGACTGCCGCCGCCTGCTGGAGAAGGTCCAGACCGCGACGGACGCGTTCGTCGCCCGGGTGGACGAGGTGGTCGCGAAGAAGGAGGCCGAGGTCCTGGAGGTCTGATGCAGCCCCCCGTTCCGACGCACCTCGCGGTCATCATGGACGGCAACGGGCGCTGGGCCACCGAGCGTGGTCTGCCCCGTTCCGCGGGTCACGAAGCCGGTGCGGACAGCGTCCGCGAGATCACGCGCGCGTGCCGGCGGAAGGGGATCCGGTACCTCACGCTGTACAGCTTCTCGACGGAGAACTGGGGTCGACCCGAGGACGAGGTCGACACGCTGATGGCGCTGCTCGCCCGGTACCTCGTGGAGGAGCGGGACGAGATGATGGACAACGGTGTCCGGCTCCAGGGCATCGGTGAGCTCGACCGCCTCCCGAAGTACGTCCGGACGCTGCTCGAGGAGGCGACACGCATCACGGCGGACAACGAGGGCCTGCTGCTCACGCTGGCGCTCTCGTACGGCTCGCGCGCCGAGATCGTGGATTCGATGCGCTTCCTCGCCCGCGAGGTGGAAGCGGGCCGGCTGCGTCCCGAGGACATCGACGAGACCGCGATCGGCGCCCACCTGTACACCGCCGGTATGCCGGATCCGGACCTGCTCGTCCGCACCAGCGGCGAGATGCGGCTGTCGAACTTCCTGCTGTGGCAGGTCGCGTACGCCGAGCTCTACGTCACGGACGTGATGTGGCCGGACTTCCGGTCCCCCCAGCTCGAGGAGGCCCTCGAGTCCTATGCCCGCCGCCAGCGGCGCTTCGGGAAGACGGGTGCGCAGCTGGAGTCCGGCGCGTGACCCAGCGCCTGCTCGCCGCGCTGGTCGGGCTCGCGATCCTGCTCCCCGCGGTGGTGTGGGGCGGCGTGATCGCGGCGGACGTGATCGTGGTCGTCGCGGCGATGATCTGCGTCGCGGAGTACGCCGCGATGGCCTTTCCCGACGATCGGTGGTGGAAGGGCGGGTTCCTGACGCTCGCGTGGGCGGCGATGCACGTCTCCCAGGTGTACGGCCCACCCGGATCGAGCGGCGTGGTGGTGTTGCTCGTGGTCCTCGCGGCCATGATCTTCATGACCTTCCGTCCTGGAGAGACGCTCGACCGTGCCGCGGATGATGCCGGGCGCCTCGCCCTCGGCATCGTGTGGCTCTCCTTCCTCTCGGCGCTGTCCCTGCTCCGTCGCGCGGACCACGGCCTGGCCTGGATCTTCCTGGTCCTCACCGTGTCCTGGCTGGGCGACACCGGCGGGTACTTCGCGGGGCGCTTCCTCGGGAAGCACCCGCTGTACCCGAAGGTGAGCCCCAAGAAGACGTGGGAGGGGGTCGCGGGCGGCGTTATCTTCGCTACTGTGGGTACCTACGTCGTTCGCGCGCTCGGTATGCCGGATCTCCCCGTCTGGGCGCCGTTGGTCCTCGGGCCGGTGCTCTGCGTGACGGGCGTGGTCGGCGACCTGTCGGAGTCGTTGCTGAAGCGCGCCTTCGGCGTGAAGGACTCCGGTTGGATCATGCCGGGCCACGGTGGGATGCTGGACAGGATCGACAGCGTGCTCTTCGTGGCGCCCGTTGCGCTCGCGTGGGTCACCTTCGTGGGAGGCTGAACCGGTGGAGATGCTGACCTGGGGCCTGTCCTTCGGCGTGATGGTCTGCGTCCTCGTGGTGGTCCACGAGGCGGGTCACTACCTCGCGGCGAAGGCCTTCGGCATCGGCGCCCCCGTGTTCTCCATCGGCATCGGCCCGCCGCTGCTACGCCTGTTCCACTGGCGTGGGACGGACTTCGTCGTCTCCGGCCTCCCGATCGGTGGGTACGTGAAGCTCGCGGGCGCTGATCCCTTCGGGGAAGAGGACCCGGACACCTTCGTCGACCCCAGCCAGGACTTCATGCGGCGCCCCGTCTGGCAGCGCTTCATCGTCATGCTGGCGGGTCCGCTGATGAACCTGGTGTTGCCCTACGTCCTGCTCACCGCGGTCTTCATGACCGGGGAGCCGCAGGCGGACAACTCCGTCGGCACCGTCATCCCCGACACCCCCGCGGCCCGTGCGGGCATCCGCCCCGGCGATCGGGTCGTGTCCGTCGACGGGCAGCCGGTCGAGGTGTGGAACGATCTGTTGCGGGAGCTCGACGACAAGGTCGGCCAGCCGTTCGTCCTCGGACTCGAGCGTGGCGCTGCGCACCTCGACGTGACCCTCCCCGCGGACGCCGTGCGCCTCGACATGGACGGGCTGACGGACACCGAGGCCCTCGGCGTCTTCAGCTCGCGGCGCTCGCCGCGCATCGGCGTGAGCGACATCGACTCACCCGCCTGGATCGCCGGGCTCCGGCCCGGGGACGGGATCGTGGCGGTCGACGGCCAGCCGGTGGACTCCTGGGAGGAGATGATCGCGGCGCTCACACCCGATCGCGAGCACCTGGTGAAGCGCGCCAGGGCCGTGGAGGGTGGGCTCGAGCACTCCGAGGTCACGCTGAAGCCGACGGGTTGGGTGGCGCCGCGTCCCGAGCGGGATCCGAACCCGTGGGGTCTCGTGCACGCCAGCGTGTTCGTCGGGACGGTGCTCGAAGGGTCCGCCGCGGCAGAGGCCGGCTTCCAGGTCGGCGACCGCATCCTGGAGATGGATGGGCAGACCATCGACTCCTGGACGAAGGTGCTCGCGCTGGGGTGGGCCACGACCGACGGCGTGACCGAGCAGAACGCGGTCGCACGCGAGATCACGGTCGTGCTCCACCGCGCGGGTCAGACGATCACCCTTCACCTCGTGCCGAAGGTCCAGCGCGAGTTCTTCAACGGGGTGGTGCGGTACCGCCCGATCATGGGCGTCCGCCAGTACTCCCAGACGTACGTGAACGGCCCGCAGATCAAGAAGTTCTACCCGATCACCCAGGCCGTCGGTCGCGCCGTCGAGGAGACGAACCTCGTCTTCGGGAAGACCTTCGGCGTGCTCGAGGGGCTGCTCCTCGGTCAGGTCAAGGTGAGCGAGGGGCTCGGTGGCCCGGTCGCCATCTTCCAGGTCGCCGGTGACTCCGCCAAGGAGGGCGTGTTCGCCTTCGTCCGCATGATGGCGATGATCAGCGTCAGCCTCGGCATCGTGAACCTGCTGCCGGTCCCCGTGCTCGACGGTGGCCAGATCACCGTCTACGGGATCGAGGCCATCCGCGGCCGTCCGCTGCCGCTGCGGATCCGCGAGCGCATCCAGATGGCGGGGTTCCTGGTGCTCACCGCGGTCTTCCTGATGGTCACCGTGCTGGACGTGCAGCGGCTGTTCCAGGGATGATCCTCGCGGTCGACACAGCCGGCCCGGTGGCTGGAGCGGCGCTGTGGGCGGAGGGACGCGCCTGGTCCCGCCAGGGTCGGGCACCGCGGGGCACCGAGGTGCTCCTCGGGACCTGGATCGAGGAGCTGTGCGCGGCATCGGGTCACCCGCTGTCCGAGCTGACGGGGATCGGCGTGGTCGCGGGACCGGGCGCCTTCACCGGCCTGCGTGTGGGACTCGCGACGGTGGCCGGGCTGGCGATGGCGCTCGATCTCCCGGTCTGGACCGACGACGCCCTCTCGCCGCGCGCGCTGCGTGCAGGGCTCGGTGGCGAGCTGGTCTCGATGCTGGACGCCCGAAAAGGTAGGGTGTACGCCGCGCGCTGGAGCGGCGGCGAGCGGGTCCTCCCGCCCGCGGACATCGCTCCCGAGGTCGCGCTCGACGGGCTGTCCCCCGGGTTCCGCGCTACGGGCGAGGGAGCGCTGGTCTACGCGGCGCTGGTCGAGGAGCGTGGGGGCTCGGTGGTGCCCGAGGCCGACGACCCCGGCGTGGTGGAGCTCGCGAGGCGAACGGCCGAAGGCCTGGCGCGTGGAGAGGGCGTGTCGGCCCTCGATCTGCACCCGCGCTACCTGCGTGACGCGGACGCGGTCCCGCGCGCGGCTCGGCAGCCTGTTAGGTAGGACGGCCTGTCGCCCGGGTGGCGGTCGGAGGAAGAGGATGGCGACGGACCTGCGTGTGGCGGTGGTGGGTGCCACCGGCGCGCTCGGTGGCGAGATCGTGAAGGTGCTGGACGCCGTGCGTTGGCGTCCGTCGGGGATCCTGCCCCTGGCGCGACCGACGACCTCCACCACCCACGTCGAGTACGGCGGTGAGAGCCTGCCGGTCGACGATCTCGACGCCGACGCGCTCGAGGACGCGGACGCGGTGTTGGTGGCGGTGCCACCCTCGGCCGCGGGACCGGCCGTCGAGGCCGCCGTGAGGCTGGGGCTCCCCGTCGTGGACGCCTCGGGGGCTTCCGCCTCCGATCCCCAGATCCCGCTCGTCGTGCCGTGGGTGAACCCCGAAGCGCTCCAGGAGGTCCCCCAGCTCGCGGTCGCCATCCCCGACGCGGCGGCGACGCTGCTGGCCTCGGTGCTGGGTCCGCTGCGTCGCGCCGGCGTCGACGGAGAGCTGACGGCGACGGTGTTCGTACCGGCGTCCACCGAGGGACGCGCCGGGATCGAGGAGCTCTCCCGCCAGGTGGTGGCGTTGTTCAACAGCCAGACGCCACCGCGCAAGGTGTTCCGCGAGGGGCTCGCCTTCGACCTGCTGCCCGCGCTCGGGACGGTGGGGGAGTCGGGGTGGACCGACCGCGAGCGCGCCGTGTCCGAGCAGGTCGCGCGGTTGGTCGGCGGCGGTGCCTGCGACGCGACGCTGGTCGGGGTGCCCGTTTTCTCCGGGATCAGCGCCGAGATCGTCGTGCGCACGGCCCGTCCGGTGCCCCTCGAGCTGGCGCAGCGCATCCTCGGCGACGGGGGCGCGCGTCTGCCCGAGGCCGCGGGTCCCCGCTACCTGCCACGCCCTCGTCGGGTGGAGGGCCATCCTTTCGCGCACGTCGGCCGGATCCGGCACGGCGCGGAGGGACGCTCGCTGCACGTGTGGGCGTCGATGGACAACCTCCGGACCACGGCCACGGCGGTGGTCGCGGCGGCAGGCACGCTCCTGCGCGCCGGTGCCCACGGCGAGGCGTGACAGCTTGTCCCACGTTCGAGCGTGCCCTGTGCGCGGCGTTGACATCTTGTCGGACGTCGGCCCCGAAACGGGCCCTCGACACGTTCGGGCGGGCTGGCACACAGGTTGCTACGTTGTGGCGGTCCGGGAGTGTTCATGATCGTCGGCTGGCTCGCCATCGCCGCGCACGCGGATCCACCCAACCGCACGGTCCGCCTCTGGATGGTGGGCGATCGGACAGGTGGGTACGTCGAGCGCATCGCCGTCTCCGACGACGGTGAGGTGGTGACGGGCCGGACGCGTGCCGACGGCAAGGCGTTCCTGTTCGACCCCGTGGGTTGGGGGATGCACGACTTCGCCGGCGGAGCGTGCCAGGCGGAGGGCGTCGCTCCCATCTCCGTCTCCGGCGCCGACTGGACCCACGAGGTCTGGATCGCGTGCGGCAACGGCACCGTCATCGCGTACACGTGGGACGGCAAGACCGTCTCCCGCATGACGGACTCCGAGGGCAACGACCTGACGGTCGACGTGGACACGGCGCTGGACGGCATCTGGTGGTACGACGGCCTGATGTACGCGGCCAACGCGCCGTCCGGGGAGCTCGGCACCCTGCACGCGCTGGACGTGTTCGCGAGCAACGGTGTGCAGCTGGATGGTGCGATCAGCGGGGGCTCGGCGTATCCGTCGTCCATCGCGAACGCCGGCTTTCTCGAGGGTGCCGTGGTCGACGGCTTCCTCATCATCTCGCACGGCGGCCAGAACATGAGCCGCACGCAGCTGGGCATCAGCGGCGGGAGCTCCGTCCCCAACACGTTCTCGACCGCATTCCACTGCAACGACATGGCGCCCTCGCCCGTGGGCGGTGTCTATTGCGTGGACAACCTCGGTTCGATCGCGCTGTACAACCCCGCGAGCAACGTTCTGTCGCCGCTGCCGCTCGGTGTGATCGACGAACCGCGCGCCGTGTGCGCGAACCCGGACTTGTCGGACGGATGGCTCGCCGTCACCGGGAACCAGGTGAAGGTCTGGCAGATGGGGACCGACGGGACGATCGACGCCGCCAACGGCCCGTACTTCGAGAGCCCACCGGACGCGGACAACCCGATCTCGGACATGGCGACCTCCGACGGGTACATCTGGGGCGGCGGCATCGCCGGCAACCTGCACATCGTCACCGCGCGCCCGTGGGCGTACCCGGGTCAGACCAACATCACGCCCGCGACGGGGTCGACGGGGACGGCCTTCCTGGTGACCTCGGTCTTCGATCAGGACGTGGAGGTCGAGGTCTACCTGAACTCGGATCGCTTCGGGAACGGTGGATACCTCCTCGACACGGGCACCAGCATCGCGGACGAGGGCTCCGGCTCCGTCCTCGAGGTGGACGGGCGCTACGTCGAGGGCGACAACCAGATCTACGTGATCGGGACCAACGCCGCCGGGCTGACCGGCCATGCGCTCGCCACCATCACCGTGGACAACCCGCCGCAGCCGCCCGAGCTCGGCGCGGGCGCGGTCACCTTCGACGACGGCGCCCTGATCCTGACCTTCGACGGCATCTCCGACGCCGATCTGCAGGGCTACGAGATCTGGGTGGCGACCCATCCGTTCTCGGACGCCGACTACCCCGAACGGGGCGGTCCGGAGTTCGACGGGACGACGAGCCTGAAGACCCCGATCAAGCTGGGGGCTTCGCCCTCCGAGCGGATCACCCGACGGATCGCTCCGTTGGAGAACGACGTGACGTACTACATTGGCGTGCGCGCCAGAGACGCGACTGGGAAGGAGGGCCCGATGAGCAGGGTGGTGCAGGGGACGCCGAGGCCGGTGTACACGGCGGCCGAGCTGGCGGGCGACCCTGGTGGGACCCCGTGCTCCACCGGTCCTCGCGGGTCGATGCTCGGGGCTGCGGCCGTCGGCCTGGTGGCGCTGGCCCGACGTCGGCGCCGGACCCTCGCGGCGGTGGCGACCACGGCGCTGTTCGTCGGCCTGGGGGCGGACGCGAACGCAGCGGACCGCAAGGACGATCCGTGGTGGCGTCAGGACACCACACCTGCCCACGCGGACTTCGAGGTGCGGTACGGCGTGATCAACGTCGGCGACCAGTACATCGACACGGTGTACGACAGGAACGCGCACAACATCCTGATGATGGAGTTCGGCCCCCAGTTCTTCCGGTACGCCGAGCTGGACTTCGGCTTCGGCTTCTTCCAGGAGCTGTCGACGGCGGTGGCCACGTCGGGGACGGGCACGCAGTCGTCCGGGAAGCGCACGATGCTCACGTGGTACCCGTTGGCGCTCGACGCCTCGCTCCGCGGGCACTTCGTGGACGAGCAGCCCGTCGTCCCCGTCCTCCGCTACGGCTGGGACTACGTGATCTGGAACGAGAAGGCGGACGACGGCTTCGGCGGGAAGGACACGACCGCTGGCGGCAAGTTCGGGACGCACTACGCGATCGCCGCGAACATCCTCCTGGACCTGTTCCAGCCGGGTCGCGCCAGCTTCCTCGAGGCCCAGACCGGCATCAACGACTCCTGGCTGACGCTCGAGTGGCGCCGGCAGCACATCGACGCCCGCAACGCGCCCTGGAGCGGCGAGGACCTGTCGAACACCATGAACTTCGGTGGCGACTCGTTCTCCGTGGGGCTCAAGCTCGACTGGTGACCCGGTTCCGCGTCGACCTGGAGTACGACGGCGCCCCGTACGCCGGCTGGCAGCTGCAGCCGAACGCCCGGACCGTGCAGGCCGAGGTGGAGGATGCGCTGCAGCGACTGCTGGGGCACCACGCGCGCGTGTACGCCGCGGGTCGGACGGACACGGGCGTCCACGCCCGACAGCAGGTCGTGGTCTTCGACACCGACGTGAGCCGCACGGAGAAGGCGGTCCGCGACGGCCTCAACGCGCACCTGCCGTCCGAGGTCGCCTGCGTCGCCGCCCGGGTGGTGCCCGACGACTTCGATCCCCGCCGCGCCCCGCACACGAAGACCTACCGGTACGCCTGGCTCGTGCGGCCTTCGCGCTCGCCGCTCCGCCGGGGACGGTGTTGGCACGTTCGGCGCCCGCTGGACGTGGAGGCGATGGCGTCGGCGGTCGCGCACGTCGCGGGGACGCACGACTTCTCCAGCTTCCGGGCCGAGGGGTGCACCGCCAACCACCCGGTCCGCACGGTCGAGGGCGCGTCGGTGCGCGCGGTCGAGGACGAGGTGTGGCTGGACATCCACGGCACGGGCTTCCTGCGCCACATGGTGCGCATCCTGGCGGGCACGCTCCAAGTGGTGGGCACCGGACGCAAGCCACCGGAGTGGCTCGCGGAGGTCGTGGCCGCGCGTCGACGGGAAGCGGCCGGATCGACCGCCCCCGCCGAGGGGCTCACGCTGATGCGGATCGCCTACGACCCCGAGCCCTGACGAACGGGCGGAGTCGCGGCGGACCCACATCAATCCATGTCTTCGCCGCCGCCGCCGTCGTCGTCGTCGTCGTCGCCGAGCAGGCCCATCTCGTCGTCGTCGCCCTCCTCGTCATCGTCGTCGACGTTGCCGAGATCCTCGTCGAGATCCTCTTCCTCGAGCTCGTCGACATCACTGTCGGCGCGGCGGCGACCGCCACCCTTGGAGAGAAGGGACTTGATGTCGCGGACCGGCGCTTCCCGCTGGTCGGCGTTGCAGTCGGGGCAGGTGGGGACCGCCCGATTCAGGTCGTAGAACTTGGTTCCGCAGACGTAGCACACGAACCGCGTGCCGAGGCGGGCCTTGTCGAGCATCTCGCTCCTCCGGGGACCTGCCCACGTACCACCGGGCACGCCGTCGTCAACCCCCCTGCTGGCGTCGCCGCGTGACGGCGGCTATCAGGGCCGGGCATGTTCGCAGGTCGGAGGAAAGCGATGAGGCTGCGCTGGTTGCCGCTCGTCATGCTCGGGTGCTCGAGTGAGCCCGAGCCGATCGACTACACCGTCGACATCCGCGTCGACAGGGCCGACCCGGCGCGCGACCCCGACAGCTTCGGGACGCAGATGTGCGTCACCGCCGACGGCACGGTCTACGTGATGTGGCTGGACGACCGCGAGGACATCGGCTCCGAGGAGTACGACATCTACCTGAACCGCTCGGTGAACCGCGGCGGGGAAGGGGAGGCGCCCACCGACGACGCCTGGCTGCCGGCCGCCGTGAAGGTGAACCAGGGCGACGGGCGCGTGTTCGACCCGAACCTCTACTGCAACGAGACCGGGGTCTACGTGGTGTGGGAGGACGATCGCGACGGTCTCCTCAAGAACCACCAGATCTACTTCAACAAGAGCGACGACAAGGGCGAGACCTTCCTCGCCGAGGACATCCTGCTGGAGATCGATCCGGACGGGATGTCGATGTCGCTCGGGCCCAAGATCACCGGCGACGGCAAGGACCTGTACGTCACCTGGTACGACAACCTCAACGGCGCGTACGACATCCTGATGTCGAGCTCGGGGGACGGCGGCGAGAGCTGGCGCGATCCGGTCCGCGTGGACTCCGATCAGCCGGGCTCGGCGTACTCCGCCCGCCCCGAGATCGCGATCTCCGACAACACCCAGGACATCTGGATCACCTGGGAGGACTCGCGGGACGGCAAGGCCGACATCTACTTCGCGCGGTCGGACTCCGGCGGCACCACGTTCAAGGACGACGATCGGCTCGACGGCGGTGACGACAAGGGCTCGGCCGACTCCTTCGAGCCCGAGCTGTGCACCGACGGCCAGGCGAACGTCTATGTCGTGTGGCACGACGCCCGCTCCGGTCAGTTCCGCGACGTGTTCATGAACTACTCCGCGAACAAGGGCGCGAACTGGCTGACCAACGCGGTCCGCCTCGACAACGATGCCCCGGGCTTCGCGAACTCGTTGTTCCCGAAGTGCCTCGCGGACGGCACCGAGGCGCACGTGATCTGGCAGGACAACCGCGCCGGGAACTACGACGTGTTCTACCGCAACCTCAAGGACGGCATCCCGGGCGACGAGCTCCGGGCCGACCTCGGGACCCCGGAGGGCTTCTCGAACTCGCTCGAGGCCCAGATCGCCCGGACCGACGACAAGCTGATCGTCGCCTGGGAGGACGGCCGGGCGGATGCGGGTGAGGACGGATACGACGACCTCTACTACAACCTGGCCGACATCTTCTCGCCGGACGACTGGCGGGGCGAGGACGACGGCGACCTGCGGATCGACTCGATGTACGACGGCCAGTCGTACAAGGTGGACCTGCAGATCGCGGTGCTCGGAGGCCAGATCTACGCGGCCTGGACCGACGGCCGCAACGGGAACTCCGACATCTTCTTCCAGCGCCTGACGATCGGCGAGGCCGCCAAGCCCCCGCCGCTCGAGGAAGGCGGACAGTAGCTTCCCCGCCGGGTCCGGCCGCGACGAGCGGTCCGCGCCTCCGGCACACGTTGACACCCCCCGGAGCGCCCGATAGACACCGGGGGTTTCCGACCTCTGAGAGAACGATGGGCACCTATTCTGCCAAGCCTGGCGAGATCGATCGCAACTGGTTCGTCGTCGATGCGTCCGAGTTCGAGCTCGGCCGCCTCGCCACCCGCGTCGCCATGGTGCTTCGCGGGAAGCACAAGCCGACCTTCACCCCGCACGTGGACACCGGCGACTTCGTCGTCGTCGTGAACGCGTGCCAGGTGAACCTGACCGGTCGCAAGATCGAGTCCAAGAAGTACCACCGGTACTCCGGTCATCCGGGCGGGCTCAAGTCCCGCTCTGCTCGCGACGTCCGCGCGGACGATCCCGAGCGCATGATCCGGGAGGCCGTCGAGGGGATGCTGCCGAAGAACCGGCTGTCCCGTCGTCTCATCACGAAGCTGAAGGTGTACGGCGGCGCGGACCACCCGCACACCGCCCAGAAGCCCCAGCCGCTCCCGAAGGTGTTCTGACCATGGCCAAGCAGACGACCCAGTACTACGGCACCGGCCGTCGCAAGACGTCGACCGCGCGCGTGTTCCTCCGCCCGGGGAACGGCACCGTGACGGTGAACGACAAGCCGCTGGACATCTACCTCCCCCGCCCGACGCTGGTGATGGACCTGTCGCAGCCGCTCGTCCTCACGGACAATGTGAAGTCGCTCGACGCGCACATCACGGTCCGCGGTGGCGGCATGGCCGGCCAGGCCGGTGCCATCCGCCTCGGCATCGCGCGCGCGCTGCTGCACCTCAACCCCGAGTACCGCGCGGTCCTGAAGAAGGCCGGGCTGCTCACCCGCGACGCCCGCGAGGTCGAGCGGAAGAAGTACGGCCGCGCCGGCGCGCGTCGTCGCTTCCAGTTCTCGAAGCGCTGAGGTCGCCGCTTGCGTGGGGTGTGGGCGATCGTGCCCGCGCGCCTCGCGAGCACCCGGCTCCCGAACAAGGTGCTGGCCGATCTGCACGGACGCCCCCTGGTGTGGCACGTGTGGGATCGCGCCGCCCGGTCGGGAGCCTTCGACAGGGTCCTCGTCGCCACCGACCACCCGTCGGTGGAGGCGGCCCTCGGCCCGCTCGGGGTCGACGTCGTGCTGACGGATCCCGCGCCCAACGGGACCGCTCGGGTGGCGAGCGTGGCCCCGCGGGACGTGGCGGTGGTCAACGTCCAGGGCGACCAGCCCCACGTGGACCCCCAGCACCTCGCGCTGCTCGCGGCGTCGCTGGCGCCCCGCGAGGTCCGCACGCTGGCCGCTCCGCTCGCGCTCGCCGATCTCCACGATCCCGCGCGGGTGAAGGTCTCCGCGGATCTCGCGGACTTCTCGCGTCGGCCCTTCCCTGGGGCACCCCCGCGTGTCCACGTGGGGATCTACGGCTTCGGGCCCGGGCTCGTCCATCGGTGCGCGGCATCGCCGTCCTCCGATCGCTCCCGGCGCGAGGATCTCGAGCAGCTGACGTGGATCGACGCCGGCATCCCCGTCCGCGCGATCGTCGTGGATCGCGCCGCGACCTCGGTGGACACGGCGTCGGACCTGGACCGCGCTCGGCGCGGCGACCCCGGGGGCGCGAGCGGGGAGGGGACGGGTTAACGGCGCGCGCGGAGGGTACGAACATGCGGAAGAAGTACATCTTCGTGACCGGGGGCGTTCTCTCCTCTCTCGGCAAGGGCCTGTCGGCGGCCGCGCTCGGTGCGCTCCTCGAAGCGCGCGGCCTCAAGGTCACCATCCTCAAGATGGACCCGTACATCAACGTCGATCCGGGCACGATGTCGCCGTACCAGCACGGCGAGGTCTTCGTCACCGACGACGGCGCCGAGACCGATCTGGATCTGGGGCACTACGAGCGCTTCATCAGCACCCGGCTGACCACGGCGAACAGCTTCACCACGGGTCGCGTGTACCAGGACGTGATCCAGCGGGAGCGCCGCGGCGAGTACCTCGGGCGGACCGTCCAGGTCATCCCGCACATCACCGACGAGATCAAGCGGCGCATCCACGTCGCTGCCGAGAAGGCGGACGTGGGCATCGTCGAGGTCGGCGGTACCGTCGGCGACATCGAGGGCCTGCCCTTCCTCGAGGCGATCCGTCAGATGCGGGCCGACGCAGGGCCCGAGAACGTCCTCTACGTCCACCTCACCCTGCTGCCGTACATCAAGGCGGCCGGCGAGCTGAAGACGAAGCCCACGCAGCACTCCGTCAAGGAGCTGCTCCAGCTCGGCATCCAGCCCGACGTCCTGTTCTGCCGCAGCGACCGGCCCGTTCCGCGCGACATGCGCGTCAAGATCGCGAGCTTCTGCAACGTCTCCGAGAAGGACGTCATCCCGGTCCAGGACGTGGAGCACATCTACCAGCTGCCGCTGGCGCTGCACGCCGAGGGCGTGGACGACCGCGTCCTCGAGAAGCTCGGGATCTGGGCGGCGTCGGCCAACCTCGATCGGTGGGACGACCTGGTCCAGCGGCTCAAGCGGCCCCAGTTCCGCGTCCGCATCGGGATCGTCGGCAAGTACATCAACCTCACCGACACCTACAAGAGCCTCAACGAGGCGCTGGTGCACGGCGGGATCGCCAACCAGGTCGGCGTGGACCTGCACTTCATCGACTCCGAGCACCTCGACCCCGAGGATCCGGCGAGCGCGCTCGCGGACTGCGACGGCGTGCTCGTTCCGGGCGGCTTCGGCGAGCGTGGGACCGAGGGCAAGATCTCCGCCATCCGCCACGCGCGGACCACCGGGCTGCCGTTCTTCGGGATCTGTCTGGGGCTGCAGCTCGCGACCATCGAGTACGCGCGCCACGTGCTCGGCCTGCACGGCGCGGCGTCGCGGGAGTTCGACCCGTCCCCGACCCACCCGGTGATCGAGTGGCTCGACGAGCAGCGCAACGTCACCGACAAGGGCGGCACGATGCGACTCGGCAGCTACCCGTGCGATCTCGCCGAGGGGAGCCTCGCCCGCAGGGTGTACGGCGCCGACCGCATCCACGAGCGGCATCGGCACCGGTTCGAGGTGAACCCGGAGTACCACCAGCGGCTGATCGAGGGCGGGCTGCGAATCTCCGGGTGGTCGCCGGACCGCCTGCTGGCCGAGGTGATCGAGGTGGACGACCACCCCTGGTTCCTCGGCTGCCAGTTCCACCCGGAGTTCAAGAGCCGTCCGCTCGAGCCGCACCCGCTCTTCGTGAGCTTCGTGCGTGCGGCCGCCGAGCAGCGTCGCCGGAAGCTGGCCGAGCGTGGTCGCGGACCCGATGCCGTGGCCGCCGCGGAGACCCCGCTCGCCTGACGGGCCCGTCCGCGCCATCGTGAGCGTCGGGCATGACTTTTGCGCTGAGTCGATCGCGGGGCTTTGACACCCGCAGGCCCCTGGCATATCATGTACGCATGGGCAGGTTCGGTGGCTGAAAACCGGCAGTCGAACCGAGTTCTCGGCGATCTGTCGAGTGGGGTTCGGTCTTCTTCGGGGGGCCGATGGTGCGTACGGGTGACGTGCGGATGGAGTCCTCCGCGCACGGTGGCCACGCCAGCTGAAGCACGGAGCGGAGATGGCTGACCTCGGAATCCGTCTCGAAGCGAAGATGAGCCAGAGCCTGGTGATGACGCCCAGGCTCCAGCAGGCCATCAAGCTGCTGCAGTACAACCACCTCGAGATGGTGGAGCACGTCCAGGAGGCCTTGCTCGAGAACCCGACGCTCGAGGTCGTCCCCGAGAGCGAGACCGGCGGCAACGAGGGTGCCGAGGCGCTCGTCCAGAAGGCCAGCGACGTCCAGAAGGACCTCGTCGAGCAGCGCAACGGTGAGGAAGGCACGATCGACTGGGAGAAGTTCCTCGACCAGATGAACGACCGGAAGGGGCTCTCCCAGGGTTCCGGCGGGACCATCCACGACGACCTGCCGCCGATCGAGACGAACCTGACGTACGGCGAGTCCCTGGCCGATCACCTGCTGTTCCAGCTCGTGATGGTGAAGTGCGGCGAGGACGAGCGCGTCGCGGCCGAGGCCATCATCCACAACCTCGACGATCGGGGGTACCTCACGGTCCCGCTGGACGACCTCGGCGCGGAGGGCTTCGACCCGGAGGTCCTCCAGGAAGCGCTCGAGCTGGTGCAGAGCCTCGACCCGGTGGGCTGCGGCGCCCGCGACCTGTCCGAGTGCCTCATCCTCCAGGCCCGCGTCCACTTCCCCGAGGACGAGACCTTCGAGCGCATCCTGCAGTCGCACCTCGCGAACCTCGAGCGCAGGAACTACCTCGCGATCGCGAAGGATCTGGGGCTCGAGGTCGAGGACGTGGTCGAGTACCACCGCATGATCCAGGAGCTCGAGCCGCTTCCGGGACGCGGCTTCAACTCGGACGACGCGCGGTACATCACGCCCGACATCTACGTCGAGAAGCACAACGGCGAGTGGATCGTGTCGCTGAACGAGGACGGCATGCCCGACCTCCGGATCAGCCGCTACTATCAAAAGGTCCTCAAGGGAGCCTCGAAGGCCGACAAGGAGTACCTCCTCGACAAGCTCAAGGGCGCCGAGTTCCTCATCCGCTCCATCCACAAGCGGCGGCAGACCATCCGCAAGGTGATGGAGTCGATCCTCAAGTTCCAGCGGGACTTCTTCGAGCACGGCGTCGACCGGCTGCGGCCGCTCGTGCTCCAGGACGTGGCGGACGACGTGGGGCGCCACATGTCGACGGTGAGCCGCGCCACCACCAACAAGTACGTCCACACCCCGCACGGCATCTTCGAGCTGAAGTTCTTCTTCAGCGCCGCGGTGAAGCAGCAGGCGGGCGGCGACATGGCGGCGGAGGCGATCCGTAGCCGCATCAAGTCGCTGGTGGGGGACGAGGATCCCAAGAACCCGCTCTCCGATCAGCAGATCGCCGACTCCCTCAAGCGGGAGGGCATCACGGTGGCTCGCCGCACGGTGGCCAAGTACCGCGAGGCCATGGGCATCCTGCCGTCGAGCCGTCGCAAGTCGATGTTCTGAATCCCCGGCCGCCCGGCCTGGGTGTGTGTGTCGTTGTCCCGGCTCGATCCGGGACGTTCCAGGAGGGTCGATGCATCTCGAGGTCACGTTCAAGAACCTGCGCGCCCGCGACGAGGTGCGCGCGCGAGCGGTGGCTCTCTTCGAAAAGCTCGAGCGGTTCCTCGATCCGCACTCCGACGGTACCCTCGTGGTCTCCGTGGAGCACGGCAAGGCCCTGATGGAGCTGGTGGTGCGTGCCATGGGCGAGACGCACACGGTCAACGAGGAGCACGAAGAGCTCCGGACGGCCCTGGACAAGGCGTTCCACACGATGGAGGTCCGCCTCCGCCGCGCGAAGGAGCGCCGCGTGGACCGCAGCCAGGGGCCTGCCCCGCAGGAGGACGGCTTCTCGCCCACCGACGGGTGACGACGGAGGCGCGGACGGGTTACTGCTCCCGGCCGCGCCGAACGGGGCGCGGAGACCTCCCGACCCGGGTGCCGAGCCCGGGCCATCACGAGAGTGAGTCCCATGGCCCTGAAGAACTACCTGTTCACGTCCGAGTCCGTCACCGAGGGGCACCCCGACAAGATCTGCGACAACATCTCGGACGCCGTGCTCGACGCCCACCTCGCCCAGGACCCCCACGCGCGCGTGGCCTGCGAGACCGCGGTGAAGACCGGCTACGTCATGCTGCTCGGCGAGATCACCTCGCGGGCGGTCGTGAACTACCCGGAGATGGTCCGCAACGTCGTCCGTGACATCGGCTACGACCACAGCGACAAGGGCTTCGACGGGAACACCTGCGGCATCCTCGTCGCCCTCGAGCAGCAGAGCCCCGACATCGCGATGGGCGTCGACGAGGGCGAGGGCCGCGAGCAGGGCGCCGGCGACCAGGGCATGATGTTCGGGTACGCGGTCGACGAGACCGAGGCGCTGATGCCGATGAGCATCTACTACAGCCACCGGCTGTCCGAGCGCCTCTCCGCGGTCCGTCGCAACGGGACGTTGGGGTACCTCCGGCCCGACGGCAAGACCCAGGTCACCGTGGAGTACCAGGACGGTGCGCCCGTCCGCATCGACGCGGTCGTGGTCAGCTCGCAGCACGCCCCCGAGATCGGCCAGGAGCAGATCCGCGCCGACATCGTCTCCGAGGTCATCCGCAAGACGATCCCGGAGCACCTGCTCGACAAGAACACGAAGTTCTTCGTGAACCCCACGGGCCGCTTCGTCATCGGTGGCCCGATGGGCGACTCGGGCGTCACCGGCCGCAAGATCATCGTCGACACCTACGGCGGCCACGGCGGCCATGGCGGCGGCGCGTTCAGCGGCAAGGACCCCTCGAAGGTCGACCGGTCCGCGGCCTACATGGCGCGGTACATCGCGAAGAACCTGGTGGCCGCCGGCGCCGCGAAGCGCTGCCTGGTCCAGCTGGCGTACGCGATCGGCGTCGCGGAGCCCGTCTCCGTCATGGTCGACACCTACGGCACGGGCACCGTGGCCGAGGAGCGCATCGCGGCCTGCGTGCGCGAGCTCTTCCCGACCAAGCCCGCCGGCCTCATCAAGCACCTCGACCTGCTCCGCCCGATCTACCGTCCGACGGCCGCCCACGGGCACTTCGGCCGCCCCGGCTTCTCCTGGGAGAAGACCGACAAGGTCGACGAGATCAAGCGCTTCCTGGCCTGATCGAACGGAGCCGATCTCCTCGGAGGTCCATGACGCCCGCGGGCACGGCTGCTTCGGCGTCGCGCCCGCGGGCGTCTCGTTTCCTGGCACGTCGCGAAGGTGGCGTGCGCCCTGGGAGGGCCGGCGAGATACGCGGGTCCCCCTGCCCACCCACGTGAGGATTCCATGGCGAAGATCAAGGTGAAGAACCCGGTGGTCGAGATGGACGGCGACGAGATGACCCGGGTCATCTGGAAGTTCATCAAGGACAAGCTGATCCTTCCGTACCTCGACGTCGACCTGCGCTACTACGACCTCGGGGTCGAGCACCGCGACGCCACCAACGACCAGGTGACCATCGACGCGGCCAACGCCACCAAGGAGTTCGGTGTCGCGGTCAAGTGCGCGACGATCACGCCGGACGAGGCCCGCGTGGAGGAGTTCGGCCTGAAGGAGATGTGGAAGTCGCCCAACGGAACGATCCGCAACATCATCGGCGGCACGATCTTCCGCGAGCCGATCATCTGCAAGAACGTCCCGCGCCTGGTGCCCGGCTGGACCCGCCCGATCGTCATCGGCCGCCACGCGTTCGGCGACCAGTACCGCGCGACCGATTTCGTCGTGCCCGGCGCCGGCACTCTGAAGATGACCTTCACGCCGGCCGACGGCGGTGCGCCCGTCGAGCACACCGTGTTCCAGTTCAAGGACGGCGGCGTGGCGATGGGCATGTACAACCTGGACGAGTCGATCGTCGGCTTCGCCCGGTCGTCGTTCAACTACGGCCTCGACCGTGGCTGGCCGGTCTACCTCTCGACCAAGAACACGATCCTCAAGCGGTACGACGGTCGCTTCAAGGACCTGTTCCAGAAGGTCTTCGACGAGGAGTTCGCCTCCCGCTTCGCGGAGAAGGGGATCACCTACGAGCACCGCCTCATCGACGACATGGTCGCCGCGGCGCTCAAGTGGGACGGTGGCTTCGTGTGGGCCTGCAAGAACTACGACGGCGACGTGCAGTCCGACACCGTCGCGCAGGGCTTCGGCAGCCTGGGGCTGATGACCTCGGTGCTGATGACGCCCGACGGCCAGACGGTCGAGGCCGAAGCCGCCCACGGCACCGTCACCCGCCACTTCCGCCAGCACCAGAAGGGCGCGCCGACCTCCACCAACCCGATCGCGTCGATCTTCGCCTGGACCCGCGGCCTCAAGTACCGCGGGACCTTCGACGACACGCCGGACGTCGTGGGCTTCGCCGAGGCGCTCGAGAGCGTCTGCGTCGAGACCGTGGAGTCCGGTCGGATGACCAAGGACCTCGCGATCCTCATCGACAAGGACACCCCCTGGCTGACGACGGAGCAGTTCCTCGCGGCCCTCGACGAGGGTCTGTCCAAGCGTCTGGCCTGACGCGAGCGCGGCGGACCGCCACGGACCTTGCACCGGACCCGGCCGGGGAGTACGAACGCCCCCCGGCCGTCCCATCCTGCGAGGTGACCACGTGAAGGTCCACGAGTTCCAGGCCAAGTCCCTGCTGTCGAAGTCCAAGGTTCCGCTGCTGATGGGCGGGCCAGCCACCTCCGCCGACGAGGCCGTGAAGGTGGCCCAGGGCATCGGTGGCTCCCTGTGGGTCGTGAAGTCCCAGATCCACGCCGGTGGCCGTGGCAAGGGCCGCTTCAAGGAGCAGGTCTCCGCCGACGCCATCGCTCGTGCCGCGCGTGGCGAGGACGCCGGCGAGGGCAAGGGCGGTGTCCGCCTCGCGCGCTCGCTCGACGAGGTTCGCGAGGCCGCGGCCGGCATGCTCGGCCAGACGCTGGTGACGAAGCAGACCGGCGCCGAGGGCAAGCTGGTCGCCAACCTGTTCGTCGAGTCCGGCTGTGACATCGATCGCGAGCTGTACGTCTCGATCCTGCTCGACCGCGCCACGAACAAGGTCCTGATCATGGCCTCGCAGGCCGGCGGCATGGACATCGAGGAGGTCGCCGAGACCCACCCCGAGCAGATCATGAAGATCCACGTGAACCCGGTGACCGGGCTCACGGCGTTCCAGGCGCGCCAGCTCGCGTTCGGGCTCGGGATGAAGGGCCCGGCGCTCAAGGCCGGCACGAAGATGTTCGCGGCGCTCTACGACGCGTACATGATCAACGACTGCTCGATGCTCGAGATCAACCCGCTCGTCGTGACGAAGGGCGGGGACGTGATCGCGCTCGACGCGAAGATGACCTTCGACGACAACGCGCTGTTCCGTCACCCCGAGGTCGAGGCGATGCGGGATCCCTCCGAGGAGGACCCGGCCGAGACGGAAGCGGCGAAGTGGAACCTGTCCTACGTCTCCCTCGACGGGAACATCGGCTGCATGGTCAACGGCGCGGGCCTCGCGATGTCGACCATGGACATCATCCAGTTCAAGGGCGCGAAGCCGGCGAACTTCCTCGACGTGGGCGGCGGGGCCAACGCGGAGCAGGTGTCCGCGGCCTTCCGCATCATCACGCGGGATCCCGCCGTGAAGGGCATCCTGGTCAACATCTTCGGCGGCATCATGAAGTGCGACGTCATCGCCGAGGGCGTGATCGCTGCGGTGAAGGAGGTCGGGCTGAAGGTGCCGCTGGTGGTGCGCCTCTCCGGCACCAACGCCGAGCTCGGCGCGAAGATCCTCGGTGAGTCCGGCCTGGCCATCACCGCCGCGAAGAACCTCGACGAGGCCGCCGACAAGATCGTCGCGGCCGTGAAGGGAGCCTGAGATGAGCATCCTGGTCGGACGTGACACCCGCGTGATCACGCAGGGCATCACCGGCAGCGCCGGGGCCTTCCACACCAAGCAGTGCATCGCCTACGGCACGAACGTCGTCGGCGGCGTGGTGCCGGGCAAGGGCGGGCAGAGCTTCGAGGGCGTGCCCGTCTTCGACACCGTGCACGACGCGGTGGCGCAGGGCGGCGCCAACGCCTCCATGATCTTCGTGCCCCCGCCGTTCGCGGCGGACGCGATCCTCGAGGCCTTCGACGCCGGCATCGAGCTCGTCGTCTGCATCACCGAGGGCATCCCCGTTCGGGACATGATCCCGGTCGCCGAGGTGCTCAAGACCTCGAAGTCCCGCCTGATCGGCCCGAACTGCCCCGGCGTGATCACGCCCGGCCAGTGCAAGATGGGCATCATGCCGGGCCACATCCACACCCCCGGCAGGATCGGCGTGCTCTCGCGTTCGGGCACGCTGACCTACGAGGCGGTCGGTCAGCTCTCCGAGGTCGGTCTCGGCCAGAGCAGCTGCGTCGGTATCGGCGGTGACCCGATCATCGGCACCAAGTTCATCGACGTGCTGACCCTGTTCAACGACGATCCGGACACCGAGGCGGTGATCATGATCGGCGAGATCGGCGGTACGGCCGAGGAAGAGGCCGCGGCCTGGATCAAGGCGAACATGACCAAGCCGGTCGTGAGCTTCATCGCCGGTGCGACGGCGCCTCCGGGACGCCGCATGGGACACGCTGGCGCCATCATCAGCGGTGGTCAGGGCACGGCGGAGTCGAAGTTCGCCGCGCTCGAGGACGCGGGCGTGCACATCGTGCGCTCCCCCGCGACCATGGGCCGCAAGATGGCCGAGGTCCTCGGCGCCTGAGGGCTCCGCGGAGCGTCAGCGCCAGGTGGCGGTGCCGGACCTGTACGAGGGTTCGGCCGCCGGCGGCAGGTGAGGGGTGAGCGCCGCGAGGCCCTCCAGCGAGCGCACCCCACCCGCCAGCTCGGGCACCGTCCACACCGGAGCACCGCCCTCGAGGCACAGGCGCCGCGCGGCACGCTCGTGACCGGCGGCGCGGGTGCGCGCGTGCTCGGGCAGTGCGTAGAGGGCCCGGAGCGCCTCGTCCGCCCCCGCCAGCCCGGCGATCGCCCGCTCGAGCGCGTCGGCTGCCGGCATCCCCAGCGGGACCTCGGGCTGGACGCGGTTCATCAGGAAGCCGCCGAACCGCATGCCCCGCTCCCGGAGCTCCCCGAGGAAGCCGAGCAGGTCGTTGCGCTCGGGGGCATCCGCCTCGGTCACCAGCCAATAGACCGTCCGACCCGAGCGAAGCAGGGTCGCCACCTCCTCGCTGCGCTCGCGGAACCCGGCCGACATCTCGCCGATGAGCGAGAAGAACTCCCGGATCTCGCCCATCACGCGCTCGCCGGCGAGCCGCTCGACGATGGAGAGCGCCCCCCGCGCCGCCACGCCGCGCAGGCTGGTGCCGGGGTCGATGAGCAGCCGTAGCATCGAGCGGTCGAGGATCCCGCGGACGCGGTCGGGCGCGCGGAAGAAGTCCACCACGTGCTGCGTGGGTGGGGTGTCGACGATGACGTGGTCGTACCCGCCGTGCGTGGCCAGGGCGTGGAGCTTCTCGACCGCCATGTACTCGTGCGAGCCGGTCAGGCGCGTGGAGACCGCGCGGTAGTACCGGTTCTCGAGCAACCGCTCGGCGGTCTCCGGCGTGGCGCGGCGCCGCACCACCTCGTCCCAGGTGGCGGCGCGGTCGAGCATGAGCGCGTCGAGGGTTCCGGCCGCTCCCTCGAGGGGCACCCGACGCGGCATGTTGTCCAGCGTCCCGATGCCGAGCGCGTCCGCCAGTCGGCGGGCGGGATCGATGGTCAACACCACCACCCGCTGGCCCGACAGCGCGTAGGCCAGCGCCAGGGCCGCGGACGTCGTCGTCTTGCCGGTCCCGCCGACGCCGCAGCAGATGGTCACCTGGGTCCCGCTCACAGCTGCTCCTCCAGCCGCGCGCCCAGCTCGTCGATCCGGCGCTCCGGGTCGACCCGGGGGATGCGCACGCGGCGGGTGTGGGGGAGGCCCGCAGCCAGGAGCTCCATGGCCTCCTCCTGCCGCTCGGCGCGGTCGGAGGTCGCCCGCAGCAGGTCGCTCAGCGCGGCGGCCTGCGGGACGGTCCGCAGTCGCTCCAGGACGGCGTCGGCCCCGGGCGGGGTCGGGAAGGGCTCCTCCACGCGGTTGGCGACGATGGTGTGCACCCCCAGGCCCTCCTGCGAAAGCTGAGCCGTGAGGTCCAGCGTCTCGCTCACGGGCAGCTCCTCCGGCAGCGTCGCGATCACGACCGCCGTCTGATCGATGTCGGCGAGGAACAGTCCGATGCGCTTGGAGAGCTCGTGGAAGGGTCCACTGCGGGCCAGGCTGCTCATGGTGGCCGCGGCCTGGAGCAGCGTGATGCCGTGGCCGGTCGCGGGCGCGTCGAGGATCAGCACGTCGAAGTGGGGATCGCCCGGGAGGGGCTCGGTGATCAGGTTCTCGATCTTGCCGAGCAGCAGCAGGTCGTTGAGCCCGGGCACCGCGTCGACGAAGGTGAGCACGGTCTTGTTGCGCAGCACCCCGCGCGCGAGGGCGGGCAGGCGGAGCTTCCGGCGCCCGAACTCCTCGAGGCACTCCATCACCGTCAGCGACCAGGTCTCGATGTCGTGCGATCCGCGGCGGAACGCGAAGCTCCGGCCCTCGAGCCCGAGTTGGGCGGCGGCGGCTCCCTCGCCGAGCTCCACGACACAGGGACGGAGCCCCTTGCGTCGCGCGGCGGCGGCGAGCGCGACCGACACGGTGGTCCGGCCGACCCCGCCCTTGCCGAGGACCACCACCAGGCGGTGCTCGAGCAGTGGCCGCCGGGCGGTCATGTGGGCTCGCCAGCCGGCTCGCCGGCGGACAGGGCCACCTGGACCGCGCGGTACACCCGTGCGGACAGGAGCATGTCGACGTGTCCCGCGGACTCGACGGCCACCAGATCTCCACCGTGCTCGGGGGCGCCGCTGGAGGCGGGGACGACGACGGGATCGTCGGGGCTGTGGATGCAGGTCGTGGGCACGGGCGGGGGCCACAGCCCGTCCAGCGCGTGTCCGCCGAAGCGGAGCTCCTCGACGCCGCGCCCGCGACCGAAGACGGCCATGCGCGTGCCCTTCCAGGGGGTGCCGAGCGTGATCAGGCGCCGCACGCGGTCGCCGCCGTGGTGGCGGAGGTACCAGGCCGCCACCAGGCCGCCGGTGCTGAACGCCACGATGTCCACGCGATCGGTGCCGGCCGCGCGCGCGAGCTCCTCGACCGTCCGCGCGAGGTCGCCCGCCTCGGCCGCCAGGGGACGCTCGCGTCCGCCGCGGTCCGTCGCCCACACCCACGCGAAGCCGCGCTGCACGAGGAAGGTCCGCATCGGCCAGAGGCTGGCACGGTTCCACGTCAACCCGGGCACGAGCAGGACGGGCGGGGTGCGGCGCGGCGTCCGGCCGTTCCCGGGTGCCACGGGGATCGGCCGCGACCGACCGAACGCCAGCCAGCCGAGAGCGGACAGCGTCACGCGGGCACCGGCTTCCCGCGCCGCCAGCGCGATCAGGCGCGCGTCCACCGCGACCGGCTCGTTGCGGTCCGTCGCCTGCACGGCGATGCCCACGGCAGCGAGGAGCAACGCCCACCCGAACCAGAGGAGCAAGGACAGCATCAGGAGCAGCAGGGCCTGCGTCAACGCGCTCGTTCCAGGGCTTGCCGAGGTGAGGTCCGGTCCCTATATCGGGCTGCTCGACGAACCGCGGAGTGCGCGATGCCGATCTACGAGTACGAGTGCGGGTCCTGCGGCCACCGCTACGAGAAGATGGTCCGGATCGGAGCCGAAGCTCCGCCGTGTCCCGAGTGCGCCTCGGCCGAGGTCCGGAAGCTCGTGAGCCAGTCCTCCTTCGTCCTCAAGGGAGGTGGTTGGTACAAAGACCACTACGGGCTGAAGAAGGACGGCGGGTCGAAGTCCGACGGCGGCACCAAGACGTCGGACTCGGGCTCCGCCACCAAGAGCGAGTCCAAGCCCGCCTCGGGCACGACGCCGGCCAAGGCCTGATCGGTGGCGACGCTCATCGACGGCTCCGCGCTCGCCAAGTCCTGGAACCAGGCGATCGCCGCGGAGGTGCGCACGATGCCGCGTCCTCCCGGGCTCGCCGTCGTCCTGGTCGGCCAGGATCCCGCGTCGCAGGTCTACGTGAAGCGGAAGGGTCAGGTGGCCCACCGGCTCGGCTTCCACCACCTCCAGATCGACCTGCCCGAGACCGCCTCGCTCGACGAGATCGTCGCCACGGTCCGTCGCCTCAACGACGACCCCACGATCGACGGCATCCTGGTGCAACTGCCGCTCCCGGGCGGGCTCGACGGGCGGCTCGTGACGGAGCACATCGACCCCGCGAAGGACGTCGACGGGCTGACGACCGCGAACGTGGGTGCGCTGGCGCAGGGGCGGCCCCGGCTGGTCCCGTGCACGCCCGCTGGCGTCATGCGCCTGCTGGCGTCGGTGGACGTGCGGACCGAGGGGGCCGAGGCCGTGGTGATCGGACGATCCAACCTGTTCGGCCGCCCGATGGCGATGCTCCTCGAGCAGGCCAACGCCACCGTCACCATCGCCCACAGCCGCACGCGCGACCTGGCCACGGTCGTTCGCCGCGCCGAGATCGTGATCGCGGCGGTCGGGCGTCCGCGGATGGTGGGCGCCGACTGGGTCCGCGAGGGGGCCGTGGTCATCGACGTGGGCATGAACCGTCTGGCGGACGGCACGCTCTGCGGCGACGTGGACTTCGACGCCGTGGAGCCGCGGGTCCGCGCGATCACGCCGGTGCCGGGGGGCGTGGGACCGACCACGATCGCGATGCTGATGGCGAACACGCTGCAGGCGGCCCGCGCCTGACCTGCGCCGTCGCGCGGCTCAGTGCTCGATGATCTTGCCGTTGCCCGTCGTGGCCTTGTCGCCCTCGATCATCGCGCCCTCGATCGTCACCACGGCGTTCCCCCAGGCCTGGATCGCCTGCTGCTTGCCGTGGATGCGGCCGCCCTTGATCGTGACCTTGGCGTTCCCCGCGGCCTTGATCGGGAAGTCGGCCGTGATGTCGCAGTTCACGAGGGTCAGCTGACACGAGCCCGCCGCCTCGATCGCGATGATGTCCTTCGTCTCGATGACCTTGGTGATCCCGGTCATCTGCTTCACGTCGCCACCGCCGCAGGTCCAGGTGGTCTCCGAAGGCCAGTCGGAGGAGCCCCCCGCGCCGCCACCACCGCCGCAGGCGAGACCGAGGAACACCGACAACGGCGCCACCACCCACGTGATCCGAGACATCTGCTCCCCCCTCGCTGCCCCGCTAACCGCGCCCACGGGGCGTGGCCCGTTGACACCGTCGGGGGCGTGGGTGATGGTCGCGCACCCCATCCGAGGCCACGATGCGTCGCACTCCCTTCCACGGCCGCCACGTCGCGGCGGGTGCTCGAATGGTCCCGTTCGCCGGGTTCGAGATGCCCATCCAGTACGCCGGCATCCGCGAGGAGCACCTCGCGACCCGCGCCCGCGCCGGGCTGTTCGACGTCTCCCACATGGGCGAGATCCGCTTCCGTGGCCCGAAGGCCGAGGCGTCGCTGACCTGGCTGCTGTCGAACGCGATCCGCCGCATGGAGCCCGGGCAGGCGCAGTACAACGCGCTGTGCAACGAGCGCGGCGGCGTGGTCGACGACGTGTTCGTGTACAAGCTCGCCGACGACGACTTCATCGTCTGCGTGAACGCCGCCAACCGCGAGAAGGACTTCGCCTGGGTGACGGAGCACGATCGAGAGGGCGCCGACATCGTCGACGAGGGCGACGACTGGGCCCAGATCGCGATCCAGGGTCCCGAGGCGGTCGAGATCGTGGACCTGCTCGTGGACTTCGACGCGCGCGCCGTGCCCCGGCACCACTTCCGCCACGCGTCCTTCGCGGACGTGGACGGCTGCCTGATCGCGCGCACGGGGTACACCGGCGAGGACGGCTTCGAGGTCTTCGTGCCGGCCGGCGACGCCCCTCCGGTGTGGGATCGCGTGCTCGACGCCGGCGTCAACCACGGGCTGGTGCCCGTGGGCCTCGGCGCGCGCGACACGCTGCGTCTCGAGGTCCGCAACGCGCTCTACGGCCACGAGCTGAACGACGACACGACGCCGCTGCAGTCGGGCCTGGGCTGGATCGTGAAGCTCGCCAAGCCCGGCGGCTTCCTGGGCTCCGACGCCATCGCCGCCCGCAAGGACGAGGGGCGGGTGGTCGTGGGCATGGTGGTCGAGGGCAAGCGCATCGCCCGCGAGGGGATGGACGTGCTGTCCGAGGGCCGCGTGGTCGGCCGCGTCACCAGCGGCACGCTCGGTCCCAGCGTCGATCGCGCGATCTGCCTCGCCTTCGTGGACCGGGAGCTGGCGTCTGCCGGCACCCGGCTCACCATCGACGTCCGCGGCAAGGAGGCCGTGGGTGTCGTCGTCGATGGCCCGTTCTACAAGCGCTCCTGAATCCAGCGCATCGGAGTCACCATGAACATCCCCGCGAACCTGCAGTACACCAACGACGACGAGTGGGTGACGGTCGAGGGAGACATCGTCACCGTGGGCATCACCGACTACGCGCAGGATCAGCTCGGAGACCTCGTGCACGTCGAGCTCGGCGAGGTCGGCCGTACGGTCGCGAAGGACGAGGCCGTCTGCGAGATCGAGTCGGTCAAGACGGTGGCCGAGGTCAAGGCGCCCGTCGCCGGCGAGGTCATCGAGGTCAACGCTGCTCTGGCGGACGCCGCCGAGCAGATCAACAGTGACCCCTACGGCTCGTGGATCTTCAAGCTCCGCGTGTCCGCGCCCCCCACGGGGCTGCTGGACGCCGCCGCCTACCAGGCCAAGATCGGCTGACCGGAACGACCATGCCGACGCCCCCGACGGACGCCTTCCTCAGCCGCCACCTCGGTCCGTCGGATGCCGACGTCACCGACATGCTGGCCACGCTCGGGCTCGACTCCCTCGACGCCCTGATCGACCAGACCATCCCCGCCGCCATCCGCTCTCCGGTGCCGGACGGCCTGCCCGCCTCGTGCACCGAGACGGAGGCCATCGAGGAGCTCGCCGAGCGCGCCGGGCGGAACGCCGTGCTCCGCAGCTACCTCGGGCTCGGGTACCACGGCACGATCACGCCGCCGGTGGTCCTGCGCAACGTGATCGAGAACCCCGGCTGGTACACCGCGTACACGCCCTACCAGGCCGAGATCAGCCAGGGGCGGCTCGAGGCGCTGCTGGTCTACCAGACGGTGATCCAGGAGCTCACCGGCATGGAGATCGCCAACGCGAGCCTGCTGGACGAGGCCACCGCCGCCGCCGAGGCGATGACGATGGCCCACCGGATCTCGGACGGGAAGCGGGACACGTTCTTCGTCGACGAGCGATGCCACCCGCAGACCATCGCTGTCGTGCGGACCCGCGCGGAGCCGCTCGGCATCCACGTGAGCGTGGGCCGGTTCGACCAGGACGCCGATCTCGACCAGGTCTATGGCGCGCTCCTGCCCTACCCGTGCACCGACGGGTCGCTGCTCGATCTGCCGGGGGCCTGCGCCAGGGCACGCGACGCGAAGGTCGTGGTCACGGTGGTGGCCGATCTGCTGGCCCTGACGCTGCTGAAGTCGCCGGGAGAGCTCGGCGCCGAGATCGTGGTGGGCAGCAGCCAGCGGTTCGGCGTGCCGCTCGGGTTCGGTGGCCCCCACGCCGGGTTCATGGCGACGCTGACCCGTCATCAGCGGCAGATGCCCGGTCGGATCATCGGCATCAGCAAGGATGTCCACGGCGACCCCGCGCTGCGCATGGCGCTGCAGACCCGGGAGCAGCACATCCGGCGGCAGAAGGCGACGAGCAACATCTGCACGGCGCAGGTGCTGCTCGCGGTCACGGCCGCCTTCTACGCGGTCTGGCACGGTCCCGAGGGGCTCCGGCGGATCGCGGGTCGGGTCCACTGCATGGCGAAGGCGCTGGCCGAGGGCGCCCGCGCGGCGGGCTGGGCCGTGTCCGACGCGCCGTTCTTCGACACCGTGCGGATCCGTGCCGGCGGACGTCAGCAGGACCTCCTGGATGCCGCCCTCTCGAGGGGCATCAACCTCCGCGTCCTCGACGAGGACGTGGTCGTCGCGCTGGACGAGACCGTCACCGAGAGCGATCTGCAGGACCTCCTCGAGGTCTTCGGCTCGCGTGCGCAGGCGAGCGATCTGCTCGCCAAGGCGGATCCCACGGCGCCCGGGGGCTTCGAGCGGACGACCGGCTTCCTGCGCCAGTCCGTGTTCCACGCCCACCGCAGCGAGACCGAGATGCTGCGGTACCTCCATCGACTGCAGGTCAAGGACCTGTCGCTCGACGCGAGCATGATCCCGCTCGGGTCGTGCACGATGAAGCTCAACGCCACGACGGAGATGATCCCCGTCACCTGGCCCGGCTTCAACGCGCTCCACCCGTTCGCGCCGTCCGACCAGACCCAGGGGTACGCCCAGCTGTTCGCGGAGCTCGAGGGCTGGCTGTGCGCCGTCACGGGCTTCGACGCGGTCAGCCTGCAGCCCAACGCAGGGTCGCAGGGAGAGTACGCGGGGCTGCTCGCCATCCGCGAGTACCACCGCTCCCGCGGCGACCACGACCAGCGCATGATCTGCCTCATCCCGCAGTCCGCCCACGGCACCAACCCGGCGTCCGCGGTGATGGCGGGCATGGAGGTCGTCGTCGTGGCCTGCGACGACCACGGCAACATCGACGTGTCCGACCTGCGGCGGCTCGCGGAGCAGCACGCCGAGCGGCTGGGCGCGCTGATGGTGACGTACCCGTCGACGCACGGCGTGTTCGAGGAGTCGATCCGCGAGGTCTGTGCGGTCGTCCACAAGCACGGCGGCCAGGTCTACATGGACGGCGCCAACATGAACGCCATGGTGGGGCTCTGTCGTCCGGGGGACATCGGGGCCGACGTCTGCCACCTCAACCTCCACAAGACGTTCTGCATCCCGCACGGTGGCGGCGGCCCGGGCATGGGCCCGATCGGCGTCCGCGCGCACCTGGCACCCTTCCTGCCCGGTCACCCCGTGGTGGCGCAGGCTGGCCGGACCGACCTCGGGCCCGTGTCCGCGGCGCCCTGGGGCAGCCCGTCGATCCTGCCGATCTCCTGGGCGTACATCCGCATGCTCGGCGGGGAGGGGCTCAAGCGCGCGACCGAGGTGGCCATCCTCAACGCGAACTACCTCGCGACCCTGCTCGACGAGCACTTCCCGGTGCTCTACAAGGGCGCGAACGGTCGGGTGGCCCACGAGTGCATCCTCGATCTGCGTCCGTTCAAGAACACGGGCGTGATCGTCGACGACGTGGCCAAGCGCCTGATGGACTACGGGTTCCACGCGCCCACGATGAGCTTCCCGGTCCCGGGGACGCTCATGGTGGAGCCGACGGAGAGCGAGTCCAAGGCCGAGCTCGACCGGTTCGTCCAGGCGATGATCGCCATCCGCGCCGAGATCCGTGAGATCGAGGAGGGGAGGGTGGCCATCGCCGACAGCGCGCTCCGCCATGCCCCCCACACCGCCGGCGACGTGACCGGGGACGTCTGGGACCGCCCGTACACGCGGAGCCAGGCAGCCTTCCCGACGCCGCACACGCGCGCCCACAAGTACTGGCCGACGGTGGGTCGCATCGACAACGCGGCTGGCGACCGGCACCTCATCTGTACCTGCGACGCCTGGCCGGATCACTAGGCCCCGGCGCTCGGTCTGCCTCGCGCGATCGCTCCGGCGCGCTCAGAGCGCGGAGTCGAGGAAGGACTCCAGGCTCTGGCGGCGGCGGGCGTGCCGCAGCTTGCGGAGCGCCTTGATCTCGATCTGGCGGATCCGCTCGCGGGTCAGGGCGAAGCGGGTGCCGATCTCCTCGAGGGAGTAGTGGGTGGGCTCGCCGATGCCGTACCGCATGCGGATGACCTTCTCCTCGCGCGGCGTGAGGCTCGAGAGCACGTCGTCGATGGACTCGCGCAGGTCGGCCTGGTCCAGCTGCTCGGAGGGGTTCTCGGCGTCCGGGTTCTCCACGAAGTCGATGACCGTGCTCTCGCCGTCCTCGCCGACCTGGGCGTCGAGGCTCATGGGCTCGCGGGTCATCTTCAGCAGCTCGTCGACCTCGGCCACGTCGATGTCGAGGTGGCTCGCGATCTCCTGCGGCGTCGGCTCGCGGCCGGTCTGCTGGAACAGGAACTTCTGCGTCTGGTGGACGCGGTTGACCACCTCGAGCTTGTAGATCGGGATGCGGATGGTCCGGATCTGGCTCTCGATGGCGCGGATGATGGACTGGCGGATCCACCAGGAGGCGTAGGTCGAGAACTTGAAGCCCTTCGTCCAGTCGAACTTCTCGACCGCCTTCATCAGGCCGAGGTTCCCTTCCTGGATGAGGTCGGCGAGGGGCAGTCCGCGGTAGGTGTACTGCTTGGCGACCGAGACCACGAGCCGCAGGTTGGCGCGGACGAGCGCGGCCTTCGCGAGCTCGGCGTCGGGCCCGCCGTCGTCGATCCGCCGGGCGACCTCGACCTCGTCCTTGTGGGACAGCAGCGGGATCTGGCCCATCGAGCGCAGGTACTTGTTCAGCAGCGCTGCGGGATCGTCCATCTCGGAGTTCTTGCGAGCGGCAGCGGGCATGTCGTCCTCTCCCATCCTGGGCACCTCCACACAGAGCAAGGCTCGTGCCAGAGGGCGGTCCAACGGTCGTCGCCCGCGATCGAGGAGGGTCAACAACGGTCACGGCGGGTCTTCCGCCGGTGAGAGGTCCACGGACCACGACGCGTGTGTCGGACTTCGCGACGTGTCTGTCCGGAATCCGCGACGATGTCCGAGATCCTGATACGCCGCGCGGTCGTGGTATCAGGAGCCCCAGGAGAGCTCGGTGATCCAGTTCCTCAAGGACGGTGGGGTGATCATGATCCCCATCGGCGTCGCGTCGGTGGTGGGTCTGGCCTCGTTCTTCGAGCGGCTGTGGGCCTTGCGGCGGGAGAAGGTGGTCCCGCGCGCGTTCTGTGTGGAGCTGGTCGAGCTCCTGCGGCAACAGCGCTGGGCGGACGCGCTGATGCACTGCAAGAAGCGCGACGTGCCCATCGCCCGCGTGGTCGAGGTCGCCATCGAGGCCCGCGGCGAGAGTCGGTCGAGCCTGCGCGAGCGCGTCGAGGAGGTGGGGCGACGCGAGGCGATGGAGCTCGAGCGCTGGATCTGGGTACTGGCGACCGTGGCGTCCGTCGGGCCGCTGCTGGGTCTGCTCGGAACGGTGTCCGGCATGATCACCACCTTCCAGACGGTGGAGGGTGGCGGCATCGGGCAGATGCAGTCCCTGGCGGGCGGCATCGGAATGGCCCTGATCACGACCTTCGCGGGGTTGGTCGTGGCCATCCCCGCTGTCGTCGCGCACCGGTTCCTGCTCGCGCGCGTGGACGATCTGACCGTGGACCTCGAAGAGATCTCGCTCGGTGCGGTGAACCTGATCAGCGCGGCGTCGCACGAGGCCCCCGAGCCCACTGCGGCGGCGGCCGGCGGAGCCCCGTCTTGAGGTTCACGCGCCGGGGACGGCGACCGGAGGCCAGCGTCGACCTCACGCCGATGCTCGACGTGACCTTCAACCTGGTGCTGTTCTTCGCGGTCACCACGAACTTCGTGCAGACCGAGCAGGCGCCGGGCATCGAGGTGGACCTGCCGCGCGCCTCGTCGGAGACGGTGCTGTCCGACGACGGTGACATGGACGTGTGGGTCGCGGCGGACGGAGCGGTCTACCTCGACGACCAGCCCGTCACGCTCGCGCAGCTCGACGAGGCGTTCCGCGCCCGCGCGGCTGCGAAGCCCAGCACGCTCGTGGTGATCAAGGCGGACGAGGGTGTGGCGCACGGACGGGTGGTGGCGGTCATGGACTACGCCCGCAACCGGGGGCTCTCGCGGCTCGCCATCGCGACGAGGGTGGGCGACGACGGCGGGTGATGGCGGGAATCGGCCGGAGTGACCTGAATGCGCGCCACCCCGCGCGCGCGCCCACGCACGGACTCCAGAAAAAAGCCGTCGATCGAAGATGGGGGTAGATCCAGTGTTACGGATCGGTGTGCCCCACGCTCGGTCAGAATGTCCGTGCACGGGGATCGAGCCTTGTTATCCTCTGGGCGGCCGCGGCTCCCCACCTCGGCTTCCCTCCTCCCCGGCACCTTCGGGTGTCCCCTCCCCACGACGCCGAAAGCGGTTCCCCACCGCGTTTGGTTCCGACCTTGACCCATCCCCACGACAGATCCTTTCCCCGCGAGGGGAGCGTTCGTTCGTCCGGTTCCTGGCGGTCCGGATCGAAGGACGGAGTGCGCACGTCGCACCCGGGATCGATGGACGACCCGGGCTCCGAAACGTCGGGGTCCGGGTCGCTCCCGATGTCGTCGGGTGAGCCGCCGCTGCGGACCACGTTCGCGCATCGCCTGGTGTTGGCGGTGGTGCCGGCGGCCATCCTCGTCGTGATCGCCGCGTCCGCCATCTGGGGCGACTCCGGTCTGCTGGTCCGGTACGAGCTCACGACGCGCCTGCAGCAGGCGAACGCCCAGTTCGCGGACCTCGACCGCGAGAACCAGCGGATCGTCCACGAGCTCGTGTCGATGGAGCAGGATCCCGTCGTGCTCGAGCGGGTCGTCGCGGAGGAGCTCGGCTGGGCACGCGACGGTGCCGTGGTCTACCGCTTCGAGGATCCTCGTTAGGTTTCGCTCGGGGGTGGGGTGGACCTGATCGCCGAGCGCTTCCGGATCGACGGCGAGCCGCTCGGACGGGGCAGCACGGGTGTGGTCTGGCCGGCGACGGACGTGGTGACCGGCCGCGCCGTGGCGGTGAAGGTGCTGCACCCGGAGCTCGTAGGCGATCCAGCCACGCTGGCGCGCCTGCAGGATGCGGCGAGCGCCGCCGGACGCCTGACCCACCCACACGTCGTCCAGGTGGTGGGGCTGTGGTCGGATGGGCCGGGTCGTTGGGTGTTGGTGACGGAGCGGGTGGAGGGCCGAGCGCTGCAGGACGTCGGGGGACCGCTGGCGCCGAGCGCGGTCGCTGCCCTTGGCTTCGAGCTGGCCAGCGCCCTCGAGGCAGCCCACCTCGCTGGGCTCGTGCACGGGGACGTGCGACCCGGCAACGTGCTGGTGGGGACCGGGGGCGCCCGGCTGTTCGACTTCGGCAGCGACCTGATCCACCCCGGGCAGACGGCGCCCGAGGTGGTCGATGGGGCACCGCGGGGTCCGGCGGCGGACCTCTATGGCCTGGGGCTGGTGCTCTGGTTCGCGATGTCCGGCCAGATGCCCTTCGAAGGGGTGGGCGCGGCGCCGATCGCGGCCCAGCGTCGAGGCCCTCCGTCCACTCAGGACCGCGGGGGGCTCTGGCAGCTCGCGCGCCTGCTGTTGCACCCCGATCCGGCGCGGCGCCCCACCGACCTGGCGTCGATCCGGGCCGCCCTCGCCCGGCTCCGCGCCGATCCGCACCGCCGGCTCCGGCTGCGTCGACCGCTGGCCTCGTTTCGCATGGGCCGTCAGTACGTGGTGCACGGCATCGATCCGGGGACGGGGGCCCGGGCGCTCGTGGCCACCGACCTGTCCCGGCGATCGGCCCGACGGCTGCTCCGTCACCTCCGCGGCCAGGGCTGGCAGGTCGCCGCCCATCCCGAGGCGCTGGGGTGGGGTGATCTGGCGCTGATCGGTGCGAGCACGCTGGTGTTCGGAGTCCTCCTGCCGCTCGTCGGGGCGCCGCTCGGTGCCTGGCTGGCCTGGCGCTACGGCACGGCGCGGACCTTCCCGGGGCTCCGGCGAGCCCTGCCGCCCCTCTCCGTGCCGCTGCCGCCCCGCGAGCTGCCGGCCGGCGCCGAGACCGCCGTCGTGGCAGGGCTGCTCCTGCTCGTCGCCGGGCTGCTCCTCGGGCTCCAGACCTGGGCCGCGGTCGTCCCGCTGGCGCTCCTGGTCGCGCTGGCCGGGTGGTCCTGGGGCAGGCGTGCCGCCGACCCCGCCGGCGCCGCGGAGGCCGAGCACGTTCGCACCGCGCTGGCGGAGACGCGGTGGCTGATCGACCACCACGCCGGCGGGCTCGACGAGGCCCTGGCGCTGACGGGAGAGGTGGGAGAGCTCGAGGGTGCCTGGCTGGAGGGGACCGAGAACGCCCGCCGCGTGCTGGCCCGTCTGGACGGCATCACGGAGGGGCTGCGCCACTCGACGGGCGATCGGTCGAGGACTTCCGTGGTCGATCCACGACCCACCACCGAGCGGCCGGGATAGTGGGGGGCGCTCGGTACCGTCCGGGATGTCCTGCGGGCCCGGAGTCACGTGCTTGACACAGCACGGACGCTGGTCGAGCATGTGCCCCGACCCACGAAGGGAGCGACGTGGATCCGATCAGCCTGATCATCTCCGGAACCTGCAGCGGGCTCTGCTGCCTGTCTGCGCTCGCCCTGACGGTGGGCGGGGTCATCCTGTTCATGAGGCGAGGCAAGGCCGAGGAGGTCGACGAGCCCGTCTCGTTGCCCGAGCCCGCCGCGCCCCCACCGCGCCCGACGCCCCCGCCGAGCCGGCCAGCTCCCGAGCCCGCACCCGAGAACAAGCCGCAAGGCCTGGTCGTCGGCGGTGCGTTCGACGGAGACCTGTTCGACGACGAGGAGATGGCGACCGTCGTGGCGCCGCCCCCGCCGGGCCTGATGAAGGACGTGCCTTCGGCGCCGCCTCCGCCACCTCCGAAGCCCAGCAGCAGCGACGAGCCGCCGCCGCCGCCCCCGCCGCCCGACGAGGTCGTGGCCGCGGAGAAGCCCAAGAGCACCCCGGCGCCCCCGCCGGCCCGCTCTTCCGGGCAGACCATCATCGCGTTCGACGATGACGACGAGGACTGGTAGCGCCGATCTGGGTCCCGCTGTCGAGCGGGCCCTGACCACCGCCGTGGTCGCCCGGGTGGACGCTCCGGGGCACGCCGTGGTGCGGCTCCGCGGGAAGGACGCCCGGCGGTTCTGCAACGGCATGTTCACGAACAACGTCCGGGACCTGCCCGTCGGTGCATGGAACCGCTCGGCGATCGTGGACGACCGCGCTCGGGTCGCGGGCTTCCTCGACCTGCTCTGCGAGGCCGACGACTGCTTCCTGGCGGTCGTCGACGGGATGGACGCCGAGACCTTCTGCGCGCGGTACGGCCGGTACGTCATCTTCGACGACGTCGACCTGGAGACCCCCGATCTCGTGCGCTGGACGATGATCGGACCTCGCGTGCCGCAGCTCGCACCGTGGCCGCCCGAGGCCGACCGGTTCCTGGCGGACGGCCCGTTGCGGGCGTGGCGCCATCGCCGCGCGCCCTGCGTCAGCGTCGATCTCGTGGCGCCCTCGGACCACACGCCCGACATCGAGGGCTTCGAGGTCGTGGACGGCGACGTGCTCGACGCGCTGCGCATCCTCGCGAAGGTCCCCGCCGCCCGGGACGCCGAGGAACGACGCCTGCCGCACGAGCTCGGCGTGCGCGAGGAGATGCTGCACTTCGAGAAGGGGTGCTACCTCGGACAGGAGACCATCCACCGCGTCGACGTGATGGGCCGGGTGCGCAAGCAGCTCGTCCTGCTCCAGTTCGACGGCCCGGTCGCCGCAGGGGACATGGTGCGTTCCTTCGACGGCGACGACGAGATCGGCCAGCTCACGAGCGTCGCGCGCCTGCGCAAGGGTGCCAGCGTCGGCCTCGCCGTGCTCCGCATCCCCCACGTCGAGGCCGACACCCGGGTGAGGGGAGGGCAGGCGGGCGTGCCCGGGCGGGTCCGTGGCGATTCCGCCGGGGTCCCTGCGCCGGAATGACGGCTCAGCGATGGGCGGCGGCGCTCACGCGGATCGAGGATCGCCTCCGCGCGCGGGGTCTCACGGGTGGTCAGGCCTTCGACCGCCTGCTCCCGGCGCTCGAGGCGCGGCTCGGCATCGAGGCCGAGGTGGACCCCGAGCTCGCGGCCTGGGTGGAGGACCTGCCGCCGCCCGACGGTCACGACCTGCTGGGACTGGCCTACGAACGGTTCTTCGCGGACCTGTTCAAGGGGCGTCGCGGCCAGTTCTTCACGCCCCCGACGATCGGCCGGTGGCTGGTCGAAGAGCTGCGTCCCGTCGCGGGCGAGGTGGTGCTCGACCCCACCTGTGGCTCGGGAGGGCTGTTGGTCCACGCGGCCCGCAGCGGCGCGACCGTCCGGGGACTGGACATCGATCCGCGCCTGGTGCGCCTCGCCCGGCTCAACCTCGCGGCCGCGGGCAGCGCCACGTCGCGGGTGGCGCGTGCGGACTTCTTCGCGGCGGACCCCGAGCCGGTCGACGTCCTCGTGGCCAACCCACCCTTCTCCGTGGTCATCGACGATCCCGCGATCCTGGGGCGCTACCGGATCGCCGACGGGCGTCCCCGGGTGGCCTCGGACGTCCTGTTCACCGAGGCGCTGGGGCGCTGGGTGAGGCCTGGTGGGCGGGCGGGCGTGGTCCTGCCCTGGTCGGTCGTGGGCAACCCGAGCTACCGCGAGGCGAGGGCGGCCCTCCTCGACGCCTTCCACGTCGACGCCGTGGCGGAGCTGCCCGAAGGGGTGTTCCGTCCGTTCGGCGGGGCCGCCGGGCGTGCCGCGTTGCTGTGGCTGCATCGCCGTGGTCCCGGGACCGTGGACCGCCCCGCGCGGTTCACCACCGTCGCCGATCCCGGGTACGACGTGCGCAGCGTCCACCTGAAGCTCACCTCGGACGCCGAGATCGAGGCACGCCTGCGCGGCGGGGGTTGGGAGGTGCTCCCGGCGGACGCATGGGTGCCTGCGCGGACCGAGCCCGGGGGCGTCCGCGTGGGGGAGCTCGCGACGCCGCGGAAGGAGCGGATCCGCGGCGCACCCACGCTGGCGGAGCTGGCGGACGTCGACGCGGACGTGGGCGATCTCAGCCCGCGCGAGCTGCTGGACGACGGACCCCGGCCGCGCATCGATCCCGGTGACGTGGTGATCGCCCGCCTGCGCCCGGAGCTCGGCAACGTCGCGCTGCACCACGCGGATCGCCCGACGGCGGGGAGCCCCGAGTGGATCGTCCTGTCGCCGGAGCACCACCCCCACTGGTTGCTGCACGCGCTCCGCAGCCCGACCTGGCGCGCGGCGCTCCCGGTCACCCAGGGACAGACCCGTCCGCGGACGACCGTGGACGCGGTGCTCGACAGCCGCGTGCGTCACCCCGGTCACGACGGTGCGGCGGCGGTCGATCGGCTCTCGGCGGACCTCCGGCGCGCGCGGCGGGAGGCGACGCTCGCGCTTGCTCGGTTGCAGGCGGCCGTCGACCGCCACCAGTCCGGCGAGCTGGACGACGAGGGACTGCTCGCGGTGGTTCGAGAGCTGTCGGGATACGAGGCGGGGTCGGGGGGATCATGAGGTCCTGGGCTTGGCTGGCGCTGGTCGCCGGATGCAGCGGCGGCGACGACACCACGCCCACCGAGGTGGAGGACGTGGGCGAGGGCTTGCTCGGGACCGGCTGGGCGAACCCGTTCCCGACGGCGGCGCTGGTCACCGACGGCCACCTCGACCTGCGCGATCTGCCGACGACCGGTGACGCGCCCATCCCCGTCGAGCGCCTCGCGTGGCGGGAGGGCTTCTCGCCCGCGCAGGTCTCGGTGATGCGGCTGGACGGCGTCGACGACAGCCGGTTCCCCCGCGCGTCCGCGATCGCGCCGGGCGAGGGCTCGGTGCGCATGGTCGACCTGACGGCCGGCGCCTACGTCCCGTGCATGGCGGAGCTCGACGCCTACCCCGAGGCGCTGGAGCGGGCGACGCTGGTCCGGCCGCTGCACGCCCTGCCGTACGGCCATCGGATCGCGGTCGTGGTGACGACGGACGCGGTGGCGCGACCCGATCGCTTCGACGCGATGCTCTCCGACCGACCACCGCCGAGCCTCGCCGAGCAGGCGCCACACTGGAAGAGCCTGATGGCGGACCTCGAGGCGTTCGGGATCCCGTCGGACGAGATCGCGGTGGCCTGGGACTTCCCCGTCGCCGACGGCACGCTGCCGCTGCGGGCTGCGCTGGACCAGGTCGCCCCTCCCGGGGGCCACGCGTTCACCACCGTGCGCAGCGCCGCGGACGGCGACCGCGTGGTCGGCCGCACCTGGCGCGCAGCGGTCGGGACGTACCGGGTGCAGGACTTCCTCGTAGGGGATCGGTCGCTCCAGCTCGACGCCGACGGACGGCCCTCGGTCGTCGGAGAGACCGACGCCTACCTGTACGTCCACGTCCCCGACTCCGTGAAGGACGCGCCCGCGGGCTCCGTGCCCGTCATGGTGTTCGGCCACGGCATCTTCAGCGAGCCGGAGGCGTACCTCGACGAGCCCGACGACCCGTCCGGCGTCGTGCAGCTGGCCGACGAGCTCGGCGTCATCGTGGTCGCGACCATGTGGCGTGGGCTGTGCGCGCCCGACCGCATGGTGCCGATCACGGTGGCGGGTGACTTCTCGCAGATCTCCGAGCTGACCGACATGCTCGTGCAGGGCCAGGTCAACGTCCGGACCCTGCTCGAGGAGGTGCGCTCGGGGGACCTGGTCGATGATCCCGTGTTCACCGGCGCCTCCGGCCAGGCGCTCGTGGATCGCGGGCACGTCGTCTACTACGGCATCTCCCTCGGAGGCATCGAGGGCGCGGTCCTCCTCGCGCAGGACCCCCCGGTGGATGCGGGAGCGCTCCACGTCGGCGGCTCCATGTGGTCCACGATGCTCGAACGCAGCTCGGACTGGCTCGCTTTCGAGATCCTCATGCGCGTCTCCGTGCCCGACCCATCCGATCGCCAGGTGCTCTACGCGCTGTCGCAGCTGTGGTGGGACCCGGTCGACCCGATCGCGTGGACGCCCGAGCTGTCGACGACCCCGTTCCTGCTGCAGGAGTCGATCGGCGACGAGCAGGTGGCCAACCTCACCACCGAGGCCCTGGCGCGGTCCGTGGGACTGCCGCTGCTCGCCCCCGAGGTCCGGGTCCCCTGGGAGATGGCCACCGAGGTCGGCCCGCTGCCCGGTCGTGCGCTGGTCCAGTTCGATCCGGAGGTCCCGCTCCCCACCGAGGCCAACCGACCCGCGGACGTGACCGGCGCGCACGAGGCGCCGCGAACCTGGGACGGCACCCGCGCCCAGGTCGTCGACTACCTCACGGAGGCCACCTCCCGCCTCGTGGTCCACCACTGTGACGAGGCGGCCTGCTCGGCGTCCAACCAGGGGCACACCTCGCCGTGAGCCACCACCTCGAGTCGGTGGAGGTCCTGGAGGGACCCGTCCACGCCGGCATCGTCCTCACCTGCGAGCACGCGAGCAACGCGCTCCCCGAGCCCTGGGTCTGGCCCGAGCACGACCGTTGGCTCGTGGACACCCACTGGGCCTACGATCTCGGCATCGCAGAGGTGACCCGGGAGCTCGCGCGCGAGCTGGAGGTCCCCGCGGTCCTCTCTCGCTACTCCCGGCTGCTGTGCGACGTGAACCGGCCGGTCGACGCCGAGACCACGTTCCGGCCGTTCGCCGATGGCCGGCAGGTGTGGCTCAACCACGCGCTCACCGACGCCGAGCGACAGAGCCGGATCGACGCCCTCCACCGCCCGTTCCACGCCGCGGTGGATCACGTCGTCGAGCGCACGCCGCGCGCGATCGTGCTGTCCATGCACTCGTTCACGCCGGTCTACGAAGCCGGTCCGCCGCGTCCGATGGAGATCGGGGTGCTGTTCGATCGGGAGGAGGCGCTCGCGCACCGGGTCGCGGAGGCGCTCGAGCGGGAGGGATGGAAGACCGCCCTCAACGAGCCGTATTCGGGACGGCTCGGTCTGATCTACAGCGCGGCCCGACACGCCGAGCGGCACGGCCGCGCCGCGCTGGAGCTGGAGGTCCGCAACGACGTGGCCTGTGACCTCGCACGTCGCTCGTCGCTGCTGCACGGCCTGCGCCACGCCTTGAACCACGCCGGTCTGTGCTGACGGGGTAGATTGTCGCCGTGCTCGCCCTCCTGCCCATCTCGACGTCCGTCGCTGCCACCAACCCCACGTGGGTCCGAACCGACACGACCTCGAGCCTCATGGTCGAGATCGTCAGCCCCGGCCTGGCCGAGGGGGAGACCGTCCCGGCGATGGTCGCCATCCCCACGCTGCGCGAGCCCGACGGCTTCGATGCGTCACAGCTCGCGGCCTTCGACGCCGACGGGCGCCAGCTCCCGTGCGAGGTGGAGATCGGTGGGGACGACACCCTGGCCTGGGTCTCGCTCACCGTCCCTCCCGCCGGGAACAGCTGGATCTGGCTCGACTGGTCCGGGAGCGTGCCGCCGCTCGGGGGCGTGTTCGCCAACTACCTGAGCGTGCATCACTTCGCCCAGGCCGGCCCCGGCACGGACGCCTCGGGGCACGCACACACGGCGGTCCTGACTCCGCCGACGGGCACGGTGATCGACGGCACCAGCGGTTTTCATGTCGAGCTGCACGCCGACACCGAGACCGTCTCCATCCCGTACACCCAGCTGCTGGTGGGCTCCGCCGGCTGGACGATGACGATGGCGATCTCGCAGAACAACGTCGCCTACGTCCATCCGATCGTGACGGCCGACACGTCGTGGACGATCCGGAACCCGGGCGGCCGCAACCTCACGTTCGACGACCTGCATGGCGGCGTGCTCCCGAATTTCGCGAGCCTGCCGAGCCAGCCCCGCCTGCTCGCGCTGGTGTACGACACGGAGACCAGCCCGACGCTCACGGCCTGGTTGGAGGGCGACACGCCGGACAGCCTGCCGACCACGCTCAACGAGCTGACGGGGGACCTGGTACTTTCCGGACCGACCTCCCCCAGCTCGGCCTATGCGTTCGACGAGCTCCGCTTCTTCCCGGCTCCTCGCAGCCAGGACTGGCTCGAGGTCGACGCGCTGTCGCTGGCCGGCGACCTCGCGTCCCCCTGCCTCTGGAAGCCACCCCTGGGCCGAGACGAGGACCAGGACGGGATCTGCGACGAATACGACGCGTGTCCCGACGCACCGAACCTGGACCCTGGCGGGAGCGACTGCCCGACACCGCCCGAGGAGACGGGAGGGACGGTGACGGGGACGGACAAGCCGAACCCCACCGACGACTCGCCGTCGGACACGGGCCCGATGCTGCGCCTGCCGGCCATGGGTCTCGATCCCGGGTGCACCTGCGACACCGCGAGCGGCGGCTGGGCGACCTCGCTCGGTTGGCTGCTGGCCGCGGTGGGGCTGCGCAGGCGTCGTCAGGCCTGATCCTCGCCGACCAGGTGGATCTTCACGAGGTTCGCGGCCTCGCGGCTCGGCGCCTTCCCCGCCAGGATCACGATCTCCTCGCCGCGCTGGATCAGCCCCTGCTCGACCAGCACGCGTTCGCCCACGTGGATCAGCTCGTCGGTGGAGTCGACCGGCGGCACGAGGATCGGGACCACCCCCCACGCGAGCGAGAGCTGATCGGCGGTGCGCGGGTTGTTCGTCAGCGCGAACAGGGGGCCGCGCGGCCGTGCCTTGCTCGCCTGGCGGGCCGTGGCGCCCGTCCACGAGAACACGACGAGCGGTCGCGCCTTCTCGGATGCCGCGTAGCAGGCGGCGCGGACCACGATCCCGGTCGAGCTGTCGGTGGTCACGGGCATCGCGTCGATCGGCGTGCTGCGGAAGAAGGCGCTCCCTTCGACCTCGCGGCTGATCTTGTCCATCATCTGCACGGCCTCGACCGGGTACCGGCCCACGCTGGTCTCGCCCGACAGCATGACGGCGTCGGTGCCGTCGAGGATGGCGTTCGCCACGTCCGTCGTCTCGGCGCGGGTCGGGCGGGGGTTGCGCTCCATGCTGTCGAGCATCTGGGTGGCGGTGATCGCCAGACGCCCCGCCTTCTGCGCCGCGGACAGGATGCGCTTCTGGTAGACCGGCACCTTCTCGATGCTCACCTCGACGCCGAGGTCGCCTCGCGCCACCATCACGCCGTCCGCGACCGCGAGGATCTCGTCGATGCGCTCGACGGCCGACGGCTTCTCGATCTTCGCGATCACCGGGATGTCGGTGTGTCCCTGCTCCGCCATCGCGGCCCGCAGCGCCACCACGTCCTCGGCCCGCTGCACGAAGGACAGCGCTACGTAGTCCACGCCCACGTCGAGGCCGACGGCCAGGTCGCCGAGGTCCTTCTCCGTGAGGCACGGGATGGACATGTCGACGCCGGGCAGGTTGATCCCCTTGTGCGATCCGAGCTCCCCGCCGTCGTCGATGCGGATGTCGACCTCTCCGGGCTCGCCGCGGCGCACGGCGACCACCTGCCCCGAGAGCGCGCCGTCGGCGAACAGCACCAGGTCGCCCGGGTTCACGTCGTCCACCATCTGCGGGTAGGTCGTGCCCACCCTGTGGCCGGCGCCGACGTAGCTCTCGTCCATCACCACGGTGAGCACGTCCCCCTGGGCGAGGGGCAGCGGCGTGGGCACCTTCCCCGTGCGGATCTTGGGGCCCTGGAGATCGAGCAGGATCGCCGTCGGCTTGCGCAGCTTCATGGCGGCCCGACGAACCCGCGCGACCTGGCGCCGGATGCTCTCGTGATCGGCGTGGCTGCAGTTGATGCGGGCCACGTCCACGCCCGCCTCCAGCACGCGCGTGAGCATGGGCTCGTCCCAGGTCGCCGGGCCGAGCGTCGCGACGATCTTGGTGCGGGTGTCGAGGTTCTGGCGCTTCTCGTACATCGTCACTCCCAGGACAGGGTCCCGTCGGACAGCGTGGCGGGCGCGTCCCAGACGAACGCCCGGTTGTGGGGGCCGTGGCCGATGGGCAGCTCACCCACCACCGGCACGCCGAGGGGTGCCAGCACGTCCACGAACACGTCGGCCAGCGCATAGTCGGCGCCGGGCGGAGGGTCGCAGCCCACGTTCCGCCCGATCGCCACGCCCACCACGCCGTCGAGCACGCCCGCGGACGACAGCTGTTGGAGCATGCGATCCACGCGGTACGGGTGCTCGCCGATCTCCTCGATCACCAGGATCGCGCCGCTGGCGTCGAGCTGCCAGGGCGTCCCGCAGGTGGCGGCGAGGAGCGAGAGGTTGCCGCCGACCAGCGGGCCGTGCGCCGTCCCCGCGACCCAGGTCTCTCCGTCGAGCGGGGCCGTCTCCCGACCGTCGAGCAGGTCGAACAGGTGCTCCACGGAGCCCGGCTCGGTCACCGAGAGGCTGTGCAGCACCGGACCGTGGATCAGGGGGCCGATCCCGCGGCGCCGCAGGGCGCAGAAGAGGGCGGTCACGTCGGAGAACCCGATGACCGGCTTGTTCCCGAGCGGGAGCTCGTCGAGACGGCGGAGCAGTCGGGTCAGTCCCGAGCCCCCACGCGCGATCCAGACCGCGTCGTCCCCGGTCGAGCTCAGCGCCTCGGCGAGCTGGGAGAGCCGCTGGTCGTCGGGGGAGGCGAGGTACCGCCAGGGGCGGAGCAGGTCGGGGTAGACGTGCAGGTCGAGGCCTCGCTCGCGCGCCATCTGCATCCCGCGCTCGAGGCGGTCGACGTCGTGGACGTGGCAGGGCGCCACCACCGCCACCCGCGCACCTCGTCGGAGGAGGGGGGGCCTCACGCGCCCCACTCCACCGGGTGCGCCACCTCGTCGACCACCGACCAGCGACCGTCGGCGTGGTGCAGCCGACCGAGCGCGACCTCGTGATCGTGTGTGAAGAAGAGGTGGCCGCCACGGGGGAGCAGATCCTCGAACAACGCTCGCTTCTCGTCGATCAGCTGCTCGGGGTATCGGTCGTAGCCCATCGTGATCGGCAGGTGGACCCAGGGGCGGCCCGGGACCAGATCCGCCGCGAACACGACCGGCCCCGCCGCCGTGGGGACCTCGGGGAGCAGCAGACCCGGCGTGTGCCCGTGGCTGCGGTGGAAGCGCCAACCGGGCAGCGCGGGGGTGGTCGGCCCGTCCACCAGCTCCAGGCGGCCGGTCGCGTCGAGCAGGGTGGTCATCCCGGGCACGAAGCTCGCGCGGTCCCGGAAGTGCGGTCGGCGCGCGCGCTCCATCGCCTCGGCCCCGACGACGAAGGTCGCGCGCGGAAAGAGCAGCTGCTGCTCCGCACCTTCCTCCCACGCGGTCAACAGCCCGCCCGCGTGATCGAAGTGGAGGTGGGAGAGCACGACGACGTCGATGTCCTCGTGGCTCACGCCGCGAGCGGCGAGGTTGTCGAGCAGGACGTGGTGGGCCTCCTGCACTCCGAAGCGCTCCCGGAGCGTCGGCTCGAAGAAGGCGCCGATCCCGGTCTCGACCAACGTGAGCGGGCCGTCTCCCTGCACGAGCATCGCGCGACACGCCAGCGGGATGCGGTTGCGCTCGTCCGGCTGCACCCAGCGCGTCCACAGGGGCTTGGGCGCGTTGCCGAACATGGCGCCGCCGTCCAGGCGTTGGCTGTTGCCGAGCACGGCGGTGATGGCGGTCATGGCGTCCTCCCGAGCCCGAGCGTGCGGGCGACGGCGTCGTGGATGCGAGGACGCGCGGCGCGGATCGGAGCCTTGTCGTCCACCGGGTGGACCCGATTGGTCGACAACGCGACGACCACCTGCTCGCGTGGGGCGATCCACACGCTGGTGCCGGTGTACCCGAGGTGGCCGACGCCGTCGACCGGCCAGGACGATCCGGTGGAGGTGTACGCCCCGACCGTGACCCCGTCCCAACCTCCGCGGTGCGACCCCGGTCCGCGGCACGCCCACAGCGGGCTCGGATCCGGCACGTCGTCGCGCTCCCCCCGCGACGCTGCGAGCAGGGCCTCGGCCTGCAGCGCGACGGCCTCGGACGAGGCGAACAGCCCGGCGTGCGTGCTCACGCCGCCCATCGCGAACGCGTTGAGGTCGTGGACCTCGCCGTCGATCACCCGGCCGCGGACGGGGCAGTCCTCGGTCGCGGCGGCGACACCTGCGGGGGTGCCCCAGCTCATCGGCGCCACCAGCAGCGGCGCGAGCTGGGCCTCCAGCGGTCCTCCCAGCGCCTCGAGCAGGCTCAGGAGCACGAGGAACCCGAGGTCCGAGTAGGCGTGGGCCTCACCGGGGACGTGGGCGAGCGGCGTCCGCTGCGCCAGCTCGAGGATCTCCGCGCGACCCTCGGGCGTCCCCCAGCGGGCGCGGTCGATCCGCTCGTACAGCGGCGCCCAGGGCGGGTACCCCGAGGCGTGCGTGAGGAGCATCGCGACGGTGATCCGCGGGTCGACGCCCGGGACGTACCGGTCCACGCGCTCGTCCAGTCTCAGTCCCCGCGCGAGCCAGGCAGCGGCGACCGTCGCCCCCGCGAGCGGCTTGGTGACCGAGGCCAGATCGTAGACCTGCCCCGTCGTCGCCTCCCTGCGCGGCTCGATGCGCGCGAGGCCCGCCGTGTGCAGCAGCTCGGTGCGCCCGCGGACACGGACGCAGATGGAGGCCGACGGGATGCTCCCTTCCGCGAGGACCGCCTGGATCTCGTCGACCACCGCTTGCACGGGGCCCTTCCTACCAGCCCCGGGCGCAACGGGATAGGGGCCTGGGTCCGGAGCGTCGATGTCGCAGGGTACGAGGTGGTTCGAGCAGCGCAGGGACTTCGTGGCGTCGGTGCCGCCCGATTCGGCTCCAGCCGCGGGCAAGCCGGAGACGCCGGAGCTGTTCACGAAGTGCCCGGGTTGCGCCGAGGTCGTGTTCAACGACGTCCTGGTCAAGCAGCAGTTCGTGTGCGCGAAGTGCGATCACCACTTCCGCGTCGGGGCCGTCGATCGGCTCCGCGCCCTCTGTGACGATCCCCCGTCCGTGCTCCTGCACGACGCGGATCTGCTGGCCCGCGACCAGCTGGGCTTCATCGACAGCAAGCCGTACGCCAAGCGGCTCGTGGACGCGCGCAAGAAGTCCGGCCGCAACGATGCCTTCATCTCCGTCGCGGGTCCCGTGGCGGGCGTCGACATGGAGATCGGGTCCTTCGACTTCAGCTTCCTGGGCGGGTCGATGGGCGCGGTCGTCGGCGAGATGATCACGCGCCTGTTCGAGCGCGCGGCGGACCGCAAGGTGCCCGCCGTCGTGATCAGCGCGAGCGGTGGCGCGCGCATGCAGGAGGGCGTGCTGTCGCTGATGCAGATGGCGAAGACCTGCGCCGCGCTGGCTCGGCTCCGCGACGCCGGCATGCCGTACGTCAGCGTGCTGACCCACCCCACCACGGGCGGTGTCGCCGCCTCCTTCGCCATGCTGGGCGACGTGATCGTGGCCGAGCCCGGGGCGCTCATCGGCTTCGCCGGGCCGCGCGTGATCCGCGAGACGATCGGGCAGGAGCTGCCGGCCGGCTTCCAGACCAGCGAGTACCTCCTCGAGCACGGCCTGATCGACCTCATCGTGTCCCGTCCGCAGCTCAAGCCGACCCTCGGACGACTGCTGCGTCAGCTCCTGAACCTGCCGCCGATGGGCTGATCCGTGCGGTCGCACCCCATCCTGGAGGCGTCGGCGAGGGCAGGGGTCCGGCTGGGCCTCAATCGGGTGCAGACCTTCCTCGGCGTGCTGGGCGAGCCGCAGCTGTGCGCGCCGGCGGTCCACGTGGCGGGGACGAACGGGAAGGGGAGCGTCTGCGCCTACGTCACGAGCGCGCTCGTGGCGGCGGGGTACCGTGTCGGCACCACGATCTCGCCACATGTCGAAGAGGTGAACGAGCGGATCCAGCTCGACGGGCAGCCGATCGACGACGCGCGTCTGGTGGACCTGCTGGAGCGCGTCGACCGCGCGCGACGCGAGTGGGTCGAGGTCGCGGGCGAGCGCGTGGAGGCGCTGACCTACTTCGAGCTCGTCACCTGCGCCGCCTTCCTGTGCTTCGCGCAGGAGCGGGTCGACGTCATGGTGATCGAGGTCGGGCTCGGCGGCAGGCTCGACGCCACCAACGTCGTGCGCTCCGTCGTGTGCGCGGTGCCGAGCATCGGGCTCGATCACACGGCGGAGCTCGGCCCGGACCTCACGTCGATCGCGCGCGAGAAGGCGGGCATCTTCCAGCGCGGCGTGCCGGTCGTGGCGGGCGTGCTGCCGCCCGACGCGAAGACGGTGATCGAGCTGGCGGCCCGACGCCTCGGAGCGCCCTTGTGGGTGCCGCCGCAGCTCCGTCGCGAGCCCCACCGGGACGGTCGGTGGACGCTGCACACCCCCACGGGGCGGGTGGGTCCCGTGCGCCTCGGGATGGAGGGCGTGCACCAGGGCATCAACGCCAGCGTGGCCGTCGGTGCGCTGCACCAGCTCCGCTCCCAGGGGTTCCTCGTCTCGGACGAGGCCATCGCGACCGGGCTCGAGAAGGCCATGGTGCCCGTACGACTCGAGACGCTCGCGCCGGGGTTGGTGGCCGACGGCGCGCACAACGCGGACGGGACCCGCGCGCTGGCGGCGTGGCTGGCGAAGCGCGACCGGCCCGGGAGCCGGATCCTGTTGTTCGGCATGGGGCAGGATCGCGATCCGTCCGAGGTGGTGGCGCCGCTCGTCGAGCACTTCGACGAGATCGTGACCACGCGCTGCTCGCACCCGAAGGCCCGGGAGAGCAGCGAGCTCGCGCACATCCTCGCCGAGCTGCACCCGATGGTCACCGACGGGGGCTCGATCGAGGAGATCCTGCCCGAGGTGTACGCCGAGGCGCAGGAGACCATCGTCGCCGGCAGCCTGTTCCTCGCGGGCGCGGCCCGCAGCCTGGTCCGGGAGGGCGTGCTCGAGGGGATCGAGCCCGGGAAGGGCATCGAGCAGCTCGACGAGGCGGAGGAGTGACGGGCATCCTCGGGCACGAGCGGACCCGCGCGACGCTCTGGGCGGCCCTGAAGGCCGGGCGCCCGCACCACGCCTACCTGCTCGAGGGTCCCCGTGGCCTGGGCAAGCGGCTGATCGCCGATCGGTACGCGATGACGGCGAACTGCCTCGCCGAGAGCCCGTTCGAGGCCCTGCCCTGCGGCACCTGCACCTCGTGCCGCCAGATCCTCGCCGGGACCCACCCCGACGTGTTGCTGCTCGAGCCGGACACCGAGCGCGCGTCGCGGGCGATCCCGATCGAGGCGGTGCGCGAGGTGATCCGCAAGACCACCTACCACCGGTTCTCGGCGCGTCGGCGCTTCGTGATCGTGGACCCGGTCGAGGCGATGCTCGAGCCTGCTGCCAACGCGCTGCTCAAGACGCTGGAGGAGCCGCCGGACGGCACGGGCTTCCTCCTGGTGTCGCACAACCCCGCAGCGCTCCTGCCCACGATCCGCTCGCGTTGCCAGCGGATCCGGTTGGGCGCGGTGCCCGTCGAGCGCGTCCGCGACTGGCTGATCGCGGATCATGGACGCGATCGGGAGCTGGCGGACGCCGCGGCGCGCGCCTCGCTCGGTTGCCCGGGGACGGCGCTGTCCCTCGATCCCGAGGGCCTCCAGAAGCGGGCCGGCCTGCGGGACGACGTGCTCGCCGCGCTGGGTGGGCCGCTGGAAGGCGTGATGGCGCTGGCCGTGCGGGTGACCCAGGGCGCCCGTCAGGAGTGGGCCACCGAGGTCGCCGCCCTGCTCGAGGTGGTGGAGGACCTGATCCGCGACGGCGTGCTCCTGGCGACGGGCGCACGGGTGCCGACGACGGCGCCCCACCCGGACCTGCAGCGCTTCGCCGGCTTGTTCCCCGACGGCCTCGATCGCTGCTCGCGCGCGGTCCAGGACGCCCGAGACGACCTCGAGGTCTACGTGTCCGGTCGGACCGTGGTGGAGGCGCTGCTCACCGCCGTTCGCCGAGAGCTCGCCGCCTGTCCCGCCTGAGGATCCAACGAAGCGAGCCGGCGCGAGGGCCGGCTCTCACGGAGCGATCGGAACGACCCGGGTGGAACCCGGGAGCGACCTACTCGGTCCGGTTCTCGGGCGACACCTGGGCCTGGGGGGCCGCGGCGTCGATCTCCGGCGTGTGGATCGGGAAGGGCGGGGTGGTGCCGTGGTTCCGGCGCGCGGCCTTCGCGGCCTTCCCGGCGTTCCGCCGGCGGCGCTCGCGCTTCACCCAGGTCTCCTTGGTATTGCTGGCCATGACGAACCTCGCGGGAAGCGGACCATCGGCCGCTTCGTTGATCGGTGGGGTCGAGCGGACGCGCTGCGAGCCCCGAACCCCCGCCATCTATGGGGGGGCCGGGACCTCGTCAAGCGCCGCTCAGGCGTTGCGGAACAGGGACACGACCACGGTCTTGTCGTCGCCACCCATGTTGGCGGTCAGACCGAGGCTCGGCGCGTTCGTCACCTGGTAGTCGCCGCAGGCGCCCTTCATCTGGCGCCAGATCTCCAGGACCTGCTTCACGCCGGTGGCACCGACCGGGTGGCCGAAGCCGACGAGCCCGCCACCGGTGTTGATCGGCAGATCACCGGTGATCTGCGTGCGGCCCTCGCGAACCATCGCGGCGGCCTGCCCGGGGGCGGCGAAGCCGATCGCCTCCATCATCAGCAGCTCGGTGACGGTGAAGCAGTCGTGGACCTCGCACACGCCGACCTCGCCGGCCTTCGTACCGCTGTCGGCGAAGGCACCGGCGGCGGCCGCGGCGGTCGTGCTGAGCACGGTGGGATCACCGTCCTGCCAGAGGTTGCCGGTGGCGTGGGACACCGTGACGACCTCGATCGCGTCGGCAGGGGTCTTCCCGAGCCTGCGCAGGCCCTCCTCGCTGACCACGACGATCGCGGTGCCACCGTCGGAGACCTGGCTGCAGTCGGACATCTTCATGTACGGCGAGAGCTCCGCGTTCGACAGGAAGCAGGGGTTCTTGTCGGAGGCGGCGGACGCCGTCGCGAGGTCCATCTTCACCGAGCGCATGTGGGCGTTCGGGTTCCGGTTGGCGTTCGCGTACGCCTTGACCGCCACGTGTCCGATGTCCTCCTCGGTCACGCCGAACTTCTCGCGGTACGCACGGGTGCGCAGCGCGAACAGGGCGGGGAAGGTGAAGTCGTCGATCCCGCGCTGGCGGGCGTAGTGCGAGGCGCGAGCGAGGTAGTCACCGCCCGTGCGGGCGCTCTCGGTGGTCTGGACCTCGACGCCGCAGGCGAGCGCCACGTCGGTCCCGGCCTGGATCGACTCGACGGCGCTGGCGAAGGCGAGCCCACCCGAAGCACACGCGGCTTCGACGCGGAACATCGGCTTGTTCTGCAGGCCGGGGTTCGCGCCCACCATCGCGGCGCCGAGGTGCCCCTGCTTGGAGAAGAGCTCGCCGACGAAGTTGCCGATCCACCCCTTCTGGACGGCTTCGGCGGGGGTCCCGGTCGCCTCGAGGGCACCGTTCACCGCGAGCCGGACGTAGTCCTCGAGGGTCGGGTTGTCGCGCTTGCCGAAGTCCGGGTGCCCCTTCCACACGAAGTCGGGGTGCTTCTTGCCGATGAACGGCGTGGTGGCGCCTCCGAGGACGAAGGTGCGGCGATGAAGGCTCATGGATCCTCCTGATCCTGTTCTGGTGCGGCGGGGGCCGGCGCGGGCTCGGTGGCCACGCCCTGGCTTTCCAGCGCCTGGTGGTACTCGGCGAGCAGGGCCTCGTAGCGCGACATGGCCTGCGTGACCGTGGGATCGTCCGCCCAGGCGGAGGCCCTGACGGTCGCAGCCGCGGTGACCATTCCGGGCTCCAGCGCGTCCATCGCGGCGCGGGAGTCCTCCTCGGTGCGGATGCTGCGCAGGTCGGTCAGCACGCCCTGGTTCAGCTCGTCCGCGAGCGCCTTGGCGTCGTCCGAGCCGTCCTTGAGGAGGACGTACCGCACGGCCGCCCATGGGGCGATGAGCTTGCCGGAGTAGATGACCTCGGGGCGGTTGCGGCGCTCGGTGAAGCGCTCCATCCCCGGCTTCTGGCCGGTCACCATGCGCGAGAGATCGCGCTCCGGTCGCGGGGCCCCGCCGTTGGCGCGGACGACCGTGCCGGGCTCGACGGCCACTCCCGCGGGCGCCGGGGTGCCGCCGTCGGTCCTGACGACGTCGGCGCCGGTGTTCGGCTTGGGCATCAGCAGGACGGCCATGACCAGTCCGAGCGCGGCGACCACCGCGATCCACCAACGGCCTTTCATCACTCCTCCACGGAAACGCCCTCTACCCCGATCCGGGGCGCGGCGGATCGGTTCGCGCGCCCTCCGTTCGCACCCGGATCCGGCGTCCCTGGCAGATCCTTCCATCGATCGAAAGTCAAGGGAGGAGATCGTTTTTCGATCGATTCCGGTTCGTCAGATTGCGACATTGTATTGATTAGCTGCAGATCATTCGTGCTAGCGTCAGGTTCGGTCCACACATCGATGCGGTCAAAAACTGTCCGGGTTTGCTACGAACTCGGGTGGGGGATCGCGGCGCAGCGTGGGATCTCGGAGAACGAACCGATGAAGCCGATTCTCAAGTGGGCAGGTGGCAAGTCCCGGCTGGCCCCCCAGATCGCGAGCGCCTTCGCCTCCAACTGCGAGGGCACCTACTACGAGCCGTTTGTGGGATCCGCGGCGGTCTACCTCCATCTGAAGGCGGAAGGACGGATCGGACGTGCGGTCCTGTCCGATGCCAACGAGAAGCTCGTCGCCGTCCACCGCGCCGTCCGCGATCGGGTGGAGGACCTCCTCGATGCGCTGGCCTCGCTGCCGACCGAGGACTGGCGCGAGCGGTACTACGAGGTGCGCGAGGCCTACAACCTGGGCCCGCACGCCGGACCGGAGCACGCCGCCCGCTTCATCTGGTTGAACCGCGCCGGGTTCAACGGGCTCTACCGCGAGAACCGTCGCGGCGAGTTCAACGTGCCCTGCGGAAAGTACGCCGCCTTGCGGCTCCCCGACGCCGAGCACTTCCGCGCCGTCTCGGCCCTGCTGCAGGACGCCGACATCCGCACCGCGACCTTCGACCAGGTGCTGGGCGCGGCCGACGAGGGGGACCACGTCTACTGCGACCCGCCGTACGTGCCGCTCACCGAGACGGCCTGCTTCACCGGCTACTGCAGCCTGCCCTTCGGGATCGACGAGCAGAAGTCGCTGGCGCTGCACGCGCGCAAGGCGGCGATGAAGGGCGCTGTGGTGGTGCTGTCGAACCACGATCTGCCGGTCGTCCGCAACGAGCTCTACCCGCCCGACGGCGGCTTCCGGCACGTGGCCCGGCCGCGTGTCGCGCGGGCGATCTCGCGCGGCGCCCGCGGCTCGGCGCCTGAGATCGTGGCCGCGATCGGTCCGCTGCGCCGCGACGTGGCCTGACCACCGCGAGCGCACGGGGATACCCTGCGGGCTGTTGGAGCCCGCATGACCGAGCAGAAGCCGCCCGCACCCCCCGCCAGGCCGTCCCGCGGCGTGGGTCGAAGCACCATGGTGTTGCTGGGACTCACCGCGTTGCTCGGGCTGCTCTTCGTGGCGAGCGTCGGCGTCGTCGCGTGGACCTGGTCCTCGCGCAGCGGCGGCGTCGTGCACGACCAGAGCTTCCTCGCGCTCACGCTGTCCGGCGAGATCTCGGACGGCCCGCAGCCCGGCGGCATCTTCGACGACCCGGGCGAGTTCCCTCCGATCGCCTCCGAGATCGCGGCGGCGGTCCGCAAGGCGAAGGACGATCCCCGGATCGAGGGGATCTGGCTCGTGATGGACTCCCCGAGCGTCGGATGGGCCGGGTACGAGGAGATCCGCGACGCGCTGGTCGCCTTCCGCGAGGCGGGCAAGCCGTGTGTGGCGTACTCGGAGGCCTGGACGATCGGGCCCTACTACCTGGCGAGCGCCTGCGACGTGGTCGCCATGCCGCCCTCCGGCATCGCCCTGATCAACGGCTTCTCGGCGCACGTCACCTTCTACGCAGGGACGTTCGACAAGATCGGGGTCCAGGCCCAGATGCTCCACGTCGGCGACTTCAAGTCCGCCGTCGAGCCCTATGAGCGGACCGAGCCCAGCGAGCCCGCCTCGGAGGCCATGAACGGCCTGCTCGACTCCCTGTGGGGGAACGTGCTGGACCAGGTGGCGGCCGGTCGTGGGGTTCCCGTCGACCAGCTCCGCGAGCGGATCGACCACCCGACGCTGTCGCCCCGACGCGCGCTCGAGGCGGGCTTCGTCGACGTCCTGGCGTACCCGGACCAGCTCCGCGCCCACCTGTCCGAGGTGAAGCAGGACGGCTGGAAGGAGAAGCTCGACGTGCCCTTCGACGGTGACGACGACGAGCTCGACGACCGCTTCACCAAGCTGCGCCCCTACCTGGCGGAGCTCCGCGGGGAGGAGGACGGTCGCGGCGCGAAGATCGCCGTCATCCACGCGGAGGGCCAGATCATGGGTGGCGAGGGCGGCGGCCTGTTCGGCGACACCTCGCTCACGGATCGGCGCTTCCACGAGTGGATGGAGGAGGCGCGCGCGGACGACGCCGTGAAGGCGGTCGTGCTCCGGGTGAACTCCCCGGGTGGCTCGGGCCTGGCGTCGGACCTCATGTGGCGCGACATCCAGCGCTTCCGGGCCACCGGCCGGCCGGTGGTCGTCTCCATGGGGAACTACGCCGCTTCCGGCGGGTACTACATCAGCGCGCCCGCCGACTGGATCATCGCCCAGCCGAACACGCTGACCGGCTCCATCGGCGTCTTCGGTGGCAAGATCATCTTCGCCGGCACCTACGAGAAGCTCGGCCTGACGGACCATGCGTACGAGCGGGGGGCAGAGGCGGATCTGCTGTCGACGCTCGAGCCGTTCTCGGACGAGGGGCGCGTCAGCTACCAGGGCTTCCTCGACGACTTCTACGCCACGTTCCTCGGTCGCGTGTCCGAGGGACGGAAGATGGAGACGGATGCGGTCCACGCCGTGGCCCAGGGGCGGGTCTGGACCGGCAGCCAGGCGCTCGACCGCAAGCTCGTCGACGAGCTCGGCGGGCTCGACACCGCCATCGCGAAGGCCGCGGAGCTCGCGTCGGTCACCGACTACGGCGTGGAGCGGTGGCCGAAGCGCAAGGGCTTCTTCGAGCTGCTGATGGAGGACATCGAGAAGCAGTCGACCGTCGAGGTCACGCTCCCCGGCCTCGATCCGGACGCGCTGCAGGACGTCATGAGCCTGGCCGCCATCCTCGAAGACGGACCGGCCGCGCTGGTTCCGGGCGGCCTGCGCCTCTCGGAGTAGGGCCCCCGGTCAACGTCGGTCTCGAAAAACACGGGAGTCGTGCAAGCCGTTACGGTGTTCGAGCGTACGTACGTCGAAACGCAGGAGGCGGCATGACGCGCAGGTCGCTGATCGGTGTGGCCCTGGCCGGGACGGTGGCGGCGACCTTCGCCCTCGGTCCCGACGCGATCGAGCGCCACAAGCCCGCGGTCCCGGAGGTCGGGTCCGCAGCTCACCGTGGCGGGACGCTGGTGGTCGATCTCGTGGACGGCGCCAGCGAAGCCGACCTCCAGAAGGTCGAGGCCGAGCTCGGCGTGGATCTCAGCTGGCTGTCGGAGCTGACGGTCGACGAGGCGCTCGCGGTGGGCGAGGTCCCCGATCTGGCGGCCGCGCTCGCGGTGCTGCGCGACGAGGCGCTCGTGGAGACCGCCGAGCCCGAGCTGATGCTCTCGCTCGATCCCGAGGAGCTCTCGGTCGCGACGGTCTCCGAGACGCTGCCGGACGGGTACCCGAACGATCCGCTGTACGAGAAGCAGTGGCACCTGCGCGCGATGGGCGCCCCCGACGGCTGGGCGCACAGCCCGCGCGGCAAGGGCGTGGTGGTGGCGGTCGTCGACACCGGCATCACCCGGGTCGAGGACCTCGAGGGCGTGCGCATGTTGGAGGGCGCGAGCTTCGTCCCCGGGGCAAAGACGGCGGCCGACGACCAGGGGCACGGAACGCACGTCGCCGGCACGATCGCGCAGGCGACGAACAACGGGAAGGGCTGCGCGGGCGTCGCTCCCGAGGCCACGCTGCTGCCGGTGAAGGTGCTCTCCGGTGCGGGCTTCGGCAGCTCCGCGTGGATCGCCGCCGGCATCGACTACGCGGTGGACGAGGGCGCGGACGTGATCAACCTGTCGCTCGGCGGCGGGTACAGCTCGGTCATCCACAACGCCATCAAGAAGGCCCACGCGAAGGGCGTGATCGTGGTGGCGGCCGCCGGGAACGGCGGGCGGCGCGGCGTGAGCTGGCCCGGCGCGCTCGAGGAGGCCATCGGCGTGTCCTCGGTCGGCCCGAGCGGCTCGCTCGCTCCGTACTCGAGCTACGGCGAGGGCGTGGACATCGCGGGCCCCGGCGGCGACAAGACGAAGCCCGGCGGCGGTGTGTTCCAGGACACGATCGACGGGCGTGGCGGCCACCACTACGCCGAGTACCAGGGCACCTCGATGGCGACCCCCCACGTCGCGGGCGCCGCGGCGGTGCTGCTGTCCCGCGGGATGGCGCCGGACGCGGTGGAGCGCGCGCTGCTGGAGACGGCCGACGGCGACGGCAGCTGGAACGAGAAGTACGGTCACGGCAAGCTCTCGCTGACGGCGGCCCTCGGGCGCTCCGTGGGCAAGCACGGCAGCACGCGGTTCGCGCTGGCGGCCGTGTTCGCGCTGCTCATCGGTCAGCTGGCGTCGACCAACCGCTCCTTCCAGATCAAGAGCGCGGCCTTCGCGGGCTGGGTGGCCGGCGGGCTCTTCCTGCTCGAGTACCTCCCGCTCCCCGATCTGCTGCTGACCCGCCTGATCGCGCACCCGCTGCTGAGCTGGCCGGCGCTGCTGCTCGGCCCCGGGTTCGCGTCGTTCCCGCTGTGGTTGTCGGCGGCGCTCCCCGCCGTGGTCGGGTTCTCGCTGGGCGCGTTCCGCCAGACCCGTTGGCTGGCCTACGGGCTCGCGTGCGGCGTCGGAGCGCACCTGCTGCACGGTGCCGCCACCGGCACGGTCGGGGTGTCGCTGCTGCCCGCGTCCCTGGCGGGGCTGTGGTTGGTGGCGAACGCCACGGTGGCGATGCTCGTCGGCCTCGGCCTGGCGGGCGCCGAGAAGCTCGAGGAGGCAGGACGGCGATGATCTGGACGGGAACCCTCAAGCGCGTCGATCTCGGCGCGGGCGCCTGGATGCTGGAGACCGGTGACGGCGAGAAGCTGACGCTCTTCGGGGATGTGCCCGCGGAGCTGAAGGGCCGCAAGGTCGAGGTGACCGGACGCGAGATCCGCGATGGCGCGTCGTTCGTCATGGCCGGGCCGATGGTCGAGGTCGCGCGGGTCCGCGCGCTCGGATAGGCCCGCGCGCATGCAGGGCGTGCGCGTGGTGGACTTCAGCCGGGTGCTGGCGGGCCCATGGGGGACCCAGCACCTCGCCGACCAGGGCGCCACCGTGATCAAGGTGGAGCCGCCCGGCGGTGACGAGACGCGGTGCTTCGCGCCCGTGGTCGACGGTGTGTCCACGTACTTCCTGTCTTGCAACCGGGACAAGCAGTCGGTGGTGCTCGACCTGCGCACGGACGCGGGGCGCGCGGTCGCGCGGGAGCTGGTGGCCACGGCCGACGTGTTGGTGCACAACTGGCGGCCGGGCATCGCCGAGCGCATCGGGCTCGGCTGGGAGCAGCTGCGCGAGGACCATCCCCGCCTGGTCTACGTCCACGTCTCCGCGTTCGGCAGCGACGATCCCGAGTGGCGGGAGCGGGCCGGGTACGACCTCGTGCTCCAGGCCATGGGCGGCGCGATGTCCTTCGGCGGGCTGCCCGGGAGCGCGCCCATGCGAGCAGGGACGCCGATCGCCGATCTCGTGACCGGCCTGCTCGTCACCCAGGGCGCCCTCCAGGGGCTGCTGCACCGCGAGCGCACCGGCGAGGGACAGCGCATCGAGGTGAACATGATGCAGGCGCAGGCGGCCTGCCTCGTGTACCACTTCAGCCGGTACACGGTGACCAACGAGGTCGAGACGCAACGCGGCAACGCGCACCGCGGCCTCGTGCCCTACGACGTGTTCCCGTGCAGCGACGGGCACCTGGCGCTCGCTTGCGGCAACGACGGGATCTGGGACCGCCTGCGCACGGCGCTCGGCCTGCCCGACGAGCCCACCTGGCGCACGAACGCGGGGCGCGTGGCGGACCGGGCCGGGGTGGACGCGGCCCTCGTCGCCGTGCTCACGGGCTGGTCGGTCGACGACGCCGAGCGGAAGCTGTCCGACGCGGGCGTGCCCTGCGGACGGGTGCGGGACGTGGCGGGGGTGGTGGCCCACCCGAGCGTCGAGGCCGCCACCTTCGAGCACCCCGTGCTGGGCGAGGTCCGCGTGGCCGGTCCCGTGCTCCGGACCGCTTCGACGCGCGCCGCGCACGATCCCCCGCCCGCCCTCGGAGCGGACACTGCCCGTGTCCTGACCGAGGACCTGGGGTACGGCGTGGAACGGCTCGCGTGGCTGCGGGAAGCCGGCGCGTTCGGGTCCGCGGGGTGATACGAGGGCGTCGAGGGTCCCGAACATGGCGCTCCGCGTCCGAAAGTTGGCCCGGGAGCTCGAGCGGAGCCCCGAGGACGTGCTGCTCCTGCTCAAGGACCTCGGGTACGAGCGGTACCGTACGCCCGAGGACCTGCTGACGGACGACGTGGTGGCGCGAGCGCGGAAGGCTGCGAGGACGACGCCCCCGCGTGCACGGGTGGCAGCGACGGCTCGCTCCGCGCCGCCCGCGCCGCGCTCGAAGCCACCGATCGAGGCCGATCTGATGGCGCAGCTGGTGCCCGGAGCGGTCCGGACCGGCGCGCGTCCGGTGGCGCGTACCGCGCCTCCGCTGCCGGCACCGCCGCGGGGGAGGGGACCGGTGCTCGCAGAGGAGCGTGCGGACGAGGCGCGAGGCGCGTTGGCTGCGGAGCGCGAACGCCTGGAGCGCGCGCGCGCCGAGCTCGCGGCGGAGCGAGCGGCGCTGGCCGACGAACGGGACCGGCTGCTGGCCGAGCGCGACGCGCTGCGTCTCGAGCGCGACACCCTGGAGCGCGCGGTCGCCGAGCGTGACCGGACCGTGCGCGAGCGGTCGGTGCTGGGGTTGCTCGAGGCTCGTGGGCTGTCCGGTACCGACGAGGCCGAGCGCGCCGTCGCCGCGTTGGCGCAGCACAAGGAGCTCGGTCGGCTGCTCGGCGGGCTCACGCCGATCGACCCCGAGGGCTTCCGCCGGTTGCTCGCCGATCGGCTCCTCCTCGTGGCCGGCCCGCCGCCCGAGGGCGTGGGCGCCGCCGTCCAGGTGGCGGAGGACCGCGCGGACATCGCGACCGGGCCCGAGCTCCACCGGCGCATCGCGCGCATCGGCCAGGGGTTGTTGCTCGAAGGCTGTCGGCGCGTGCTGGTGGCGGGGCTCTCTCCGCGGCTGCACGGGCTGCTGCGCGAGCACCTGGATCCCCGCGTCGAGCTGGCCTTCCGTCCGGGCGGCGTGCGCGACGAGGCGGGCATCCGCGCTGATCTCGAGCGCGGCGACCTGATCGTGACGTGGAAC
>JACKER010000031.1 GCA_020632925.1 Alphaproteobacteria bacterium
CGCCCACGACGCCTGCGGGCGGGTCGACCTCGATCACCACGGGAGGAGCAGCGAGCGCGAGGGCGGTGAACCACATGTCGAGCAGGCTATCCTACAGTGGAGGCCTGGTTGACGCTGGTCACGGAGCGCCTGGTGTTGCGACCCCTGCGTCGAGGCGACGTGGACGCGGTGCACGTGTGGGCGTCCGATCCGGTGGTGTGCGAGTACACCGATTGGGGACCCAACGATCGAGCGGCGACCGAGGCCTTCGTGGCCCAGGCGGTGGCGCGCGCGGGACGTGGGGACGCGGAGCTGGGGATCACCGAGCGTGGCGTGGACGAGGTGGTCGGAGTGATCCGGCTCTCGGACGGGGAGGTGCCGTCGCTGGGGTACAACCTCGCCCCCAGTCGGTGGGGTCGTGGCTACGTGACGGAGGCGGCGCGCGCGCTGCTGGCGGGGCGGGAGCGCGCGGTGGCGAGCTGCCATCCGTGCAACGCGCGGTCGCGGCGGGTGCTGGCGCGGCTGGGGTTCTCGCTGGTGGACGTGAGGGGCCGGCTGCGGTGGCGCTGGAGGGAGGGCCGGCCGCCGGTGCTGGGCCCGACCCGCGAGCGGGCGGCGACGGCCGAGGACCTTCCCTTCGCCTGGTCGATCTACCGGGGGACGATGAAAGGGCGGACGGAGGCCCTTCCGCACCCGTGGCACGACGAGCAGCAGCGTGCGGTGGTGGCGGGGGACCTGGCGTCGGGGGACGCGCGCGTGGTGGAGGCGGAGGGCGGTGTGTGGCCGGTCGCGTGGTACACGCTGCACGACGAGGGCGACCACCGGAGGCTCGGGCAGCTCTTCGTCGCGCCCGAGCACCAGGGGCAGGGCATCGGGACCCGGATCGTCGAGGCGGCGTGGTCGTCGGGGCGGCCGTTGCGGTTGTCGGTGCTGCGGACGAACCCGCGCGCGGCGGCGCTCTATCGGCGGCTGGGGTTCGTCGTGGAGGCGGAGGACGCGGTCAGGCTGCACCTGGTTCGCTGAAGGTGCCCCTCTGCAAGAGGCGGTCGAGGGAGGGGACGCGGTGGGCGTCGGCCCAGGCGGTGAGCGTGGCCGCCACCTCGGCTGCCAAGGGACGACGGGTGGGCTCGGTGCGGAGGCAGGCGGCGACGACCTCGGCGAGCTCCGCGGGGACGTCGGCGCGGACCGAGCGTACGTCGGGGGGTGGTCCGGCGAGGTGCCCGGCGAACAACCCCAGCAGCGAGGTGTCCTCGAAGGGGTGGCGGCCGGCCAGCAGCATGAACAACGTGACACCGACGGCGTAGACGTCGCCACTCTCGGACAGCCCCGGCTCGGCGCCCAGGACCTCGGGTCCCATGAACGCGGGGGTGCCGAGGACCTTGCCGGTCTGCGTGACCTGCGTCTCGTCGGCGATGCCCTGGCGGAGCTTGGAGATGCCGAAGTCCAGCAGCTTGAGGCCCGGCGGCGACGGCGTCAGCATCACGTTCGCCGGCTTCACGTCCCGATGGATCACGCCCTGCGCGTGCGCCGCGGCGAGGGCCTCGCACAGGGCCGCCCCCACCCGCGCGACCGGTCCGGGCTCGAACGCCCGCTCGGCGGCGGTGCAGGTCTCGAGCGACGTGCCCTCCACGAGCTCCTGGACCTGGAACAGCAACCCGGTGTCGGACACGTCCACGTGGAGCATCCGGACGACCGCCGGGTGGGACACCGACGCCGCGGTGCGCACCTCGCGGAGGAAGCGCTGGAGGTCCTCGGGCTGGGGCCAGGCGGCCGGGTTCACCACCTTGATCGCGACGCGCTCGCCGGTCTCGCGGTCGATCCCCGCGTGGACCTCGCCCATCCCGCCCGCGCCGAGCCGCCCACCGACCTCGAACCGACCGGACAGGACCCGCCCTTCGACGAGCCGGTCCATGGCGTGGCCGCCGGTCGGATCGGAGGACGCGAGCGCTGTGGCGAGCTGATCGGCCTGGGCGCGCACCTGCGCTCGGAGCCGCACGTTGAGCACCTCGACCTCCGCGGCGCGCTGCGTGATCTCGGCGACCTGGTCGCGGACGCGCTGCTCGAGCTCGGCGTTGAGGGTGGCGAGGGCCTGTTGCTGGCGATCGATCGTGGCCCGCTGAACGAAGTCCCGGCGCCGGGCGGCGTAGAGGAAGCCCGAGAGCAGGAGCGCGGGCAGCGTGACGCTGGGGCCGTTCAGCAGCTGCTCGGTGCGGACCATGTGGGACGGCTGCATCTCGAAGAGCGCAGCGGTGAGGGCGGCCAGGCCGACGCCGAGCACCGTGACCGCCTCCAGGGGCGTGAGCAGCACGAACACGCCGACCACCACGGCGTAGGCCATGTAGGGCGCGACCGTCGGCACGTTGAGCTGGTCCGCGCCCGCGGTCGCCGCCGCGTGCAGCAGCCACAGCACCGCCGCCATCGCGCCCGCCCGCCGCCCGGCCCGCGTCCGACCCGCGAGCCACAGGAACGCGACGAACCCCACCACGGCGACCTCGGTCACCGCGTGCACGCCCCACACCGCGTCCCGCCAGTGCACCACCGACGGCGCCAGCGTCGCGCGCTGCTCGGCGGAGGTGGAGAAGAGCCACAGATGCACGGCGTGGACCACCAGCATGAGCGGCGCGAGCACCATCAGCCGTCGGCGGTTCTGCTCGGCGACCTCCGCGCGGAAGGCGTCGACCTGGTCGGGCTCGAGCGGTGGCAGCAGGGCGGGGAGTCGCACGTGGACGAGTAGAACACGTTGGCGCTGAGGTTAGCGTGCGAGCACCCGTTCCCGGAGGATCGATGTTCCTCGCGCTGGCGATGCCAAGCGGGCTCCTCGTCGGGGGCGTGGCCCTCGCCGCCGACGAAGACCCGCTCGCTTCCCTCGCCGGGCACTGGGACCTCACCTGGACGCGGCCGGGCAGCTGGTGGCCGAAGGAGTTCACCGGCCAGCTGGTGATCCGCCCGATCGGAGACGTCTGGTCGGTCCAGCTCGGGTTCGATCAGACCTCGGGGCGCTGGGTCTGGTCGGACGTGGAGGAGGGCGGTCGACCGAAGCTCGCGTTCACCATCGACCAGGAGGTGTTCGAGCTCCGCCTCACGGAGCACGAAGGGACGCTCTCCGGGGAGGCGCGCCTGGTCGGTGCGAACACGCTGATCGACTGGTCCCCCGTCTCGGCGGTACCCACCACGCCCGCGCCGGCCGACCTGCCCGGTCCGGCGCTCCGCCCGTTCCACGCCGAGCGCGAGCCGGTCGAGCTCAGCGCGCTCCGGCCACCGGAGGCCACCGTGGCCCCACGCCCACCCGCCGCGGTCCTGTCGGAGGACGGAACGCGCGTGTGGTTGTCGGATCCCCGGACGGGCGAGCTGTGGAGCGGGCTCACCGCATCCCTCGACGCGCTCACGGTGATCGGGCGGACGCCGGCGCAGCCTCGATGGTGGGGTGCGGCGTCCGACGTGCTGTATGTGGCGACACGGACCGGCGTCGAGCGGATCGGGCCGGACGGCCGCGTGGAGGTCCTCGCGAAGGGGCTCGGCGACATCCGCTGGGTCGAGCCGCGCTGGTCGGAGGGCACCCTCGTCCTCGCCACTCGCCCGGAAGGCGGTGGGATCCGGGTCGTGGAGCTGTCTTCGAGCGACGGCGGTGTGGAAGAGCGCTTCACCGATCCGAGCGCCTCGGACGTCGTGCTGGACACGAGGCTCGCCCCCCGCCTGCGGCTCGAGGAGCGTCAGCAGCACTACGGCACGGGAGTGCTCGCGAACGTGGTCACGCTGCGCCCCGCGTCGGGTGACCGCCGACTGGGCGAGGAGGTACGCCAGCCGCTGTGGGTGGCGAGGGGGCCGACCTTCCACGTCGGTGACGGACCGGTGCAGCTGCTCGGCGGTGACGACCTGACCACACTCGGGACGGTGGGCCGGCGCGGCTTCGTCGCCGAGGAGCCCGCCGCCGATCAGTGGGCGGACGCGACGACGTGGCTGGTCGATCCACGGACCCGCCAGGTGGACGCCGTGGGGTGGACGGCCGAGCGCCTGCACTGGTCACCCCGGAGCGAGGCGGGCGAGGAGCTGACCTGGCTCCAAGATCGGCTCGCAGGCGACGTCCGGGTCACGCAGCGGGTGGCCGACGACCGACGGTGGCTGGTCGACAGCGGGTCCGGCCACGCTCCCCATGCCTCGTGGCTGTTCGATCGCGACGCCCGCACGGTCACGCCGGTGCGGGTTCCTCGGGACGAGCCCGTGACGGCGTGGGCCGAGGTCGAGCCGCTCGTGCTGCGTTCCCGCGACGGTCGCCCCGTGGCCGCCTACCTCACCCGCCCCGCGGGAGAGGGCCCCTGGCCGCTCGTCGTGGACGTCCACGGTGGGCCCTGGGCGGGACGGCACACCTGGGGGATCGACCCGTCGGCGCAGCGGTGGGCCGAGCGCGGCTATGCGACGCTGGCGGTGAACTTCCGCGGCACGCACGGCTTCGGGTGGCAGGTGATGTTCGAGACCGACTTCGGCGACGACCCGATGATCGAGGACGTGCAGGACGCGATCCGCTGGGCGATCGACCGAGGTGTGGCAGCGCCGGACCGCATCGCGATGGTGGGAGCGAGCTATGGCGGCTACGCGGCCCTCCGCTTCGCCACCGCCGAGGAGCCCCTGCTGCGGTGCGCGGTCGCGGGGTTGGTGCGCGGCAACCTGACGGTCCCAGGGGGTGGGCTGAACATCGAGGCGGTGAAGACGGCAGCGTGGCGAGAGGCCCACTCGCCGGATCGATTCACGGATCGGATCAGCGCGAAGGTGCTCGTGTGGACCGGTGGTCGGGACGGAGAGAACGCGGACGCCATCAGCGACTTCGTCGAGCGCGCGGTGGAGAACGGCAAGGAGGTCACGTGGGTTCGCTTCCCGTGGGAGCGCCACGGCCTGCGCGACCCGGCGAACCAACGCGCGCAGCAGGTCATCGAGGACCGCTTCCTCGGCTCCTGCCTGGGCGGTCCGTCCTGGGACTTCCCGTCCACGTTCGTCGAAGCCGACCTCGAGGTGCGGGCGGGGGTGGAGGGCGTGCCGGGTCTCGCCGATCACGTTCGGTAGGGAGGACGATCAGCCGACGACGCGGAGCCTGGCGTCGACCGCCACCACGCCGTCGGCGCGGGCGATCACGGGGTTGAGGTCGACCTCCTCGATGCAGGGGAAGTCGGCGACCAGGCGCCCGACACGGAGCAGCACGTCGGCGAGCGCGGCCTTGTCGGCCACGGGTCCGCCACGGAAGCCCTCGAGCATCGCGCGGGCGCGGATGCCGTCGACCATCTCCGCCGCGTCGCGGGGACCGAGCGGGGCCACGCGGAACACCACGTCCTTGAGCAGCTCGACCTGCACGCCGCCGAGCCCGAAGGCGATGAGGTGGCCGAACTCGTGGTCCCGCGTCGCGCCCACGAAGGTCTCGATGCCGCGCTCGGCCATGCGCTGGAGGAGGACGCCCTCCATGTCGCCGATGCGGCCGAGCTCGTGGAGGCGGCCGATCATCGCGAGGTAGGCCTCGCGCACCTCGCCCTCGTCCCGCAGGCCGAGCCGGACGCCGCCCACGTCGGTCTTGTGCGTGATGCCGCGGGCGACGAGCTTGAGCGCGACCGGGAACCCGAGCTCGCTCGCGCGCCGGGCCGCCTCCTCCGCGCTGCGGGCCATGGCCTGGCGAGGCGTGGGGATGCCGTAGATCTCGAGCAGCTCGCGGACCTCGTCGGGCTCGAGCCAGCGTCCGGCGCCGTCGTCGTCGGGGCAGAGGAGCAGCGTGGCCGCGCGGTCGCGGTCGACGGGCAGCTCGGTCGGCGCCTCCTCGCCCCGCGAGCGGAAGACGCCGTAGCGGGCGGCGCGCGCCAGGGCGGCCGCGGCGGCCTCGGGGAAGGCGTAGGTCGGGATGCCGCGCTCGCGCAGGGCAGCGCTGGCCTCGGGCACGCCCTGGCTGCCCATCATGCACGCGGCGATGGGCTTGACCGCGCCCTCGGCCGCCCGCGCGATGGCGTCGGCCACGTCGGTGGGCCGCGTCACGATCGGCGTCACGAACAGCACGAGGACGGCGTCCACGCCAGGGTCCGCGAGCAGCAGGCGCAGGCTCTGCTCGTACTGGGCGGCGGACGCGCTGGCGATCATGTCCACGGGGTTCGCGACCGAGGCGGCGGGCGGCAGCAGCGCGCGCAGGGCCGTCCGCGTCTCCTCGGACAGCTCGGGGACGACCAGCCCGCGGCTCTCGCATGCGTCGGTGGCCATGATGCCGGGACCGCCGGCGTTCGTGAGCACGGCGATCCGCTGCCCGCGCGGCACGGGCTGGCTCGACAGCAACGTCGCCAGGTCGAACAGCTCGTGGATCGTATCCGTGCGCAGCACGCCGCACTGACCGAGCAGCGCGTCGACGGCGACGTCCATGCCCGCGAGCGCGCCGGTGTGGGAGCTCGCTGCGCGGCGGCCGGCCTCCGAGCGGCCGCTCTTCACGACGGCGACGGGCTTCTTGCGGGACACGCGGCGCGCGACCTCGAGGAAGCGCACGGGGTCGCCCAGGTTCTCGAGGTAGAGCAGGATCACCTTCGTGTCCGGGTCGTCCTCCCAGTGCTCCATCAGGTCGACGGCGGACACGTCGGCGCGGTTGCCGATGCTGACGAACGAGGAGATGCCCATCCCGACCTCGAGCGCGAGATCCAGGATGGCGAGTCCGAGCGCGCCCGACTGCGAGCAGACGGCGACGCCGCCGAAGGGCGGGAAGTTGGGGGCGAAGGTGGCGCCCATGCGCACGTCGGGGTGGGCGTTGAGCACGCCGAGGCAGTTCGGCCCGACCACGCGCATGCCGTAGCCGCGGGCGCGGCGAGCGAGCTCCTCCTGGAGTGCGACGCCCTCGGGGCCCGTCTCCGCGAAGCCCGCGGTGATGACGACGACGGCGCGCACGCCCTTGCGGCCGCAGGCGTCGATCGTGTCGAGGACCTGCGCCGCGGGGACCACGAGCAGCGCGAGGTCGACGGGGTCGGGGATCGCGTCGACGCTCGCGTAGGCCCGAACCGACTGCACCACCTCGGCCCGCGGGTTCACCGGGTAGACCGCTCCCTGGAACCCGACGTGGACCAGGTTGTGGAAGACCTCGGCGGGGATGGTGCCGCGCTTCCGGGCGGCTCCCACGACGGCGATGGAGCGTGGGCGGAGCAGGGCGTCGAGCGTGTCGGGCATGGGGCCGCACGTATTCCGTGGACCCCGGGGCCGCTCCGGGACGCTCAGGGGACGTCGTAGAAAGCGTCGATCCGGCTCGCGGCACCACCCGGGTAGGGCGAGGTGCCCACGAAGTCGGGCTGGCCCGTACCGTCGAAGTCGCCCGCGGCGATGGCGGACCCGAACTGGTTGTCGTTGGTGTTGCCCATGGCGTAGTCGCCCACGGAGGGCTGGGTGAACCTGTTGTTCGCCTGGAGCTTCAGCACGGCGACGACGCCCCGGTTGGACACGGGGTTGGGCGCGGGCGAGTCGTAGTACGGGATGCCCACGAGCAGCTCGTCGTCGCCGTCGCCGTCGGTGTCGCCGATCCAGTGGATCAACGGGTCCTGGGTGTCCACGCCGGGGGTGACGACCGGCGCGGACATGCCTGCGGAGCCGCCGCGCATCACGGCGAAGCCATAGACGCCGTTGTAGGCGTCGCTGACCGTGGAGACCAGGTCCTCGTAGCCGTCGCCGTCGAGGTCCCCCACGGCCGCCAGGTGCTCGCCGAGGTACCGGTAGGCCTGGGTCGTCTGCAGCGTCGCGAAGGCCTGCGAGGACGGCGCGACCGGGCCACCCCGATACACCTTGACCTCCCGGGTGGCGTAGCCGCCGCCGCCGATGGCCACGTCGTCGTAGCCGTCGCCGTTGGCGTCGAACACGGCGAGGTCGGCGGTCCCGAACACCTGCCCGCCGGACCAGGAGAAGGCCGGGAACTGCACCAGCCCCATGGCGCTCCCCGGCCACCAGTAGACGATGCGGCCACCCGCCGCGTTGTCCAGGCTGAAGACGATGTCGTCGTAGCCGTCGCCGTTCAGGTCGCCGGTCGCCACCTGGTAGACGGGGCTCGGCAGGACGACCTGGTGGACCCAGGTGGTCACGAGGCCGGCAGGACCGCCGTAGACCAGCGTGAACTCCTGGCTCCGCGAGAGCAGGAGGTCGTCGTAGCCGTCGCCGTCGACATCGAGCGTGAGCGGGACCTCGGGGTAGCCCGACCAGTACTGCTGGAGACCACTCGTCAGGTCCCTGCTGACGGGGGCGGGGAGCCCGTTGGCGGACCCCTCGTACAGGTCGATGCCCGTGACGGAATGGACGATCAGGTCGTCGTAGCCGTCGCCGTCGAAGTCACCGGCCACGAGGGCGTCGGCGCCGCTCTGCACGTTGGCGTGGTTCCAGTCGGACGGGGGTACGGTCGCGAGGGCGAGGGACGCGGTCGAGAGCAGCAGCATGGGGGCCTCCAGGAATTTCGCCGGAGCGTACCGATCCCGACCGAACTGCGCGACACGGCGCCGTTCACAGCTTGTCAACGGTCCCCGCTGGCGTTTCAATGGCGTTCATGCCCTTCGACCCCTACGCCCACGACGACCATCGCAGCTTCCTCGACGCCTGGTTCGCGGACCGGAGGGGGCGACCGTCGCAAGCCGTGTTCGCGGAACGGGTCGGGGTCTCGGCGTCGACCGTTTCCTACGTGAAGCGTGGGAAGCGCGAGCTGAACCCGAGCTGGGTGGCGGGCTGGGCGAAGGCGATGGAGCTCGACGACGACGCTGCCCACTACCTCGCGGCGCTCGTGGACCTCGAGTCCCCGAGCCTCGCGCGTCGCGTCGCGGCCCGGGCCACCATGCGGGCGATGCAGCACTTCCATCGCTCGGCACCGATCGACGCCGGCCGGCTGGTCGCGCTGGATCCGTGGTACCACGCGGCCATCCTCGAGCTGGCGACCTGCATGGGCTTCCGCGAGGATGCCGCGTGGATCGCGTCGAGGTTGTCCGGCGTGACCCGTGAGGAGGCGGAGACCGCGCTGCGGACGCTGCGGGAGGCGGAGCTGCTCCCGAGCACGGGGGCGGCGCTCGCGACCTCGCAGAACGTCTCTCCCGGGCAGGTCGCGGTGACGCTGCGCGAGTGGTACCTCACCGCCCTGGACCACTCGGCGGCCGCGCTCACCACCGTCCCCGCGGGCGAGCGGCGCTTCTCGTCGGTGATGATGGCGATCCCATCCGAAGCGTTGCCCGAGGTCGCGCGGCGGATGGAGGAGATGGAGCGCGGGCTCCTGGAGCTGTGCGCCGGATTGAACGGCGAGCGCGACCGGGTGTACCAGCTGTCGATGGTCCTGATCCCGGTCAGCGCTCCCACGTCCGAACCTGGCTAGCGATAGCTAGATCTGGGTCATCACGAGCCAGGGACCCCAACCCTCCATGGAGCCCGAGGTCACGGTGTAGGGGGTGAGCGCCTTGGGAGTGATGGGGTCGTCGAACAGCACGGTCGTCGTGGCCTTGTCGTAGCTGACGGTGAAGGCGCCGAGGCTGCCGTCACCGTCGATGGTCATGGTCGAACCCCAGTAGAAGACGGCGGCGCACAGGTCACCACCGGCCACGGTGAGGGTGAAGCCCGCCACCACGTCCACGTCGCCGTCCACCGTGTAGTCGGTCCAGCTGGCGTCGCACCTCACGATGCGCACCTTGTCGAGGTGGACGTCCCCCTCGACGTAGTCGTTCGCCAGCCGGTTCACCTCGACGCCGAAGTCGGGGTTGCCGGTGTAGATGTAGGCGTGGGCCTGGGCCGCGAGCAGCAGAGCGAGCATGGGAACCTCCAGTCCGCGAGGGACGGGAGGTCGGCAAGCAACGCCGGTGCCGCTGGCATGGCTCGAAAAATCCGCCTGGGAGATACATTATCGGGGGGTGGTCTCGCGCGGGTGGCCAGGGGTGCGGACACGGGGCCGATCGGAGTGTCCGCGTCCGTGGACACCCATCAGGGACGCCTCAAGCCGAGCGTGGCGATGAGCTTGTTGAGGTGGGCGCGCGAGACGTCGAGCTCTCGCGCCGTGGCGGACACGTTCCAGGCGTTGGTCTCCAGCCGGGACCGAAGGAAGCTCCGTAGGAAGGTGTCGGTGGCCTCCTTCAGGGTGGACGCGCGCTCGGGTTCCCGCGTCCCCGCCAGGTCCTCCGCCGCGATCAGCGGCTTGTCGCGGGCTGCGGCGCGGTAGGCGGCGCGCAGCATGGTGTTGGTGAGCTGGCGGACGTCCCCGGGCCAGGAGCGCGACTCGAGCTCGAGCTCCGCGACGGGCGTGAGTCGGAGGTCCGCCCGCACGCCCGCCATCACGGACCGCGCGATCGGCAGGATGTCCTCGCGCCGATCGGCGAGCGCCGGCAATCGCACCACCGCGGCCTCGAGGCGCCAGTACAGGTCCTCGCGGAAGCGTCCCATGGACACCGCCTCCAGCAGGTCGACGTTGGTGGCCAGGACGATGGACGCGGACGTCGTGCGCGTGCGACCCGGCGCCCCGACGGGGGCCCAGGAGCGCGTCTGCAGGAAGGTGAGCAGCTTGGCCTGCTGCGGAAGCGGCAGCTCACCGATCTCGTCGAGGAACAGCGTCCCTCCCTCGGCCGCCGCCACGTAGCCGTCGTGGTCGACCGCGTCGGTGTACGCCCCACGCACCGCGCCGAACAGCTCGGACTCGAACAGGTGCTCGGGGATGGCGGCGCAGTTCAGGGTGACGAACGGGCCAGCCGGCCGCGCCGTCCGGTGGAGCACCCCCGCCAGGAGCGACTTGCCGCTGCCGCTCGGACCCAGGAGCAGGACGTCGAGCGGGCTGCGAGCCATCCACTCGAGCTCCTCGAACACATCGGCGAGGGCCTGGCTGCGTCCGATCACGCCGTCCGCGCGCAGGCGGGCCCGCCAGGGTGCCGTCGGATCCGCGGGTCTGGGTCCGCGCGCGGCGGTCGCGAGGAGCCTGGAGGCCACAGCGTCCACGCTCACGGCGAACGCTTCGAGCGCGGTGACGGCGGCGTCCGAGAAGGGACCTCCCCCGCGACGACCCTGGAGGTAGATCGCGCCCCGGACCAGCCCGGGGAGGGGAACGCACAGGACGGCCTCGATGCGGGCAGCGCGCACGCTGTCGCGGCCGGCGAAGCGCGGGTCCTGGTGGGCGGAGGCGGTCCGCTGGGTCTCGCCGGTGCGCAGGGCCTCGGCGAGGATGCCGGTCGACAGCGCGACCTGGACCCGACCGAGGGCGTCCTGGTCGAAGGCGCGCGAGGTCCACCAGCGCGGACGCGCCGTCGGGTCCGCGTCGGCGTCGAACAGCCCGATCCATCCTCGCTCGGCACCCGCCACGTCGACCGCGATCTCGAGGGCCACTTCGACCATGGCGCGGGGGTCGTCGATCGCGCGGAGGAGGGCGAGGTGCAGGTTGCGGTCGTGGCCAGGGTCGTGCATGGCGGGAGCGTAGTGTGTCCAGCCCCCGACCGTACACAATCTGTCAACGCGGGATGTCCGATCTGCTCGCGGGCCCCGTCTAGTCTCGGGTGTCGCACGGAGAGCAGATGTCCGCCATCGATCGGGGTTCGTACGCGGTGCTGATCGGGATCGAGGGGTACGAGCGGGCGGCGGACGGATCCGAGGCCGTGGATCGCCCCGGGTCGGTGAGGGAGATCGAGACGTGGGACGTCCTGCTGCGCCGCGGCGGGGTCCTCGCCGAGGACGTGCGCTGGTGCGTGTCGCCGCTGGGCCGTCCCCGCTCCAACGCGACCGCCGCGAAGGTGAGGGCGGCGTTGGCCTGGCTGCTCGAGCGGCTCGCCCACCCGGGGGCGCGTGGGGTGCTGGTGGTGGCGGCCCACGTCGACGAGGTGGACGGCGCGCGGCTCCTGCGGCCCTCGGACGCCGCGCTGGACCCCAAGAACCTCATCGACCTCGACCGCGAGCTGGTGGCGCCCGCGGCCGCCCTGGCCACGGACTACGAGCTGCTCGTCGTCGTCTCGCCCCCGCGCGAGCGGGACGGTGATCCGCGGATCACGCTGGCGACGACGCGTCTTCCCACGAGCCGCGCGCTCGGCGAGACGTCCGCTTCGGTGTAGTGTTCGAGCCGCACGTCTCTGGGGGGAACATGGCGAACAAGGCGCTGTTGATCGGCGTGAACAACTACGACGGTGGTGTGCTGGACCTGGAGGGTTGCGTCGCTGATGTTGCCCAATGGCAAGCACAGATCGACCGGCTGCGCTTCGATTCCGTCAAGCTGTTGACCAGACCGAAGACCACCACCCGCTCGAGAATCGAGAAGGAGGTGAAGAGGCTGGCGAAAGAGCTCGAGGAGGGCGACAAGATCGTCGTGTTCTTCGCGGGTCACGGCGACGTCGACATCGACGCCTCGGGGGAGGCGAAGAGACGCTTCGTGTGCCCGTCGGATGTGGCGACCGAGGGACGGATCGACATCGACGCGGCCATCCTCGGTCCCTTTCGTCGGAAGACCGAGCGCTTCACGCTCGTCGTGATCCTGGATTCGTGCTTCTCCGGGCAACAGCCATCCGCGAGCGTCCCGGCCGCTGAGATGGCCGCATCCGACTCCGAGGAAGCGTCGTCGGGGACTCCTGTGGTCGTCAGTCGCTCGTTGCGACCGCTAGCCCTCGCGAGGCCGTTCGTTCCGGAGCGAGCGTTGCTGGATGATGATCGAATCGTCGTTCTCAGCTCCTCCACCTGGTCGGCCAGCTAAGAGGTCCAGGTCGGCTCGCGGTGCCACGGAGCCTTCAGCTGGGCTGCGACCGTCGCGCTCTCCAGGTGGCCCGCGTGGTCGAACAACGACGACGCCTGGTTCCCGCTGACCTACCTTCGATTGGTCCGCGTGGTCTCGCGCCTCTGCGCACAGACCTCGGCGCCCCAGGATCCAGATGTCCAGGGACCGGTCGGCATTCGCAAGCACGCAGTGCTGCGACGCGAGCCGCCACTCAAGGGCCATCCCGGACTGATGCGCCGTCCCCCGCGTGCCCCGAAGCGCCAGATCTCCGGGGGCTTCGACGGGTTCCGTGTCTACGAGGGCAAGCTCGATGGCGGGACGGTGGTATTGCGCGTCATCGTGACGGGGCCCAACTACTCGGGATCCATCGGCGCCGCCGCGACCGAGTACTGGGAGGTGTCGTTGCCGTCCATCAAGGACCAACCGTTCACGTTCACGCTGGTTCACGACTTGACGTCGAATGATCCGCTTCCGGCGCTGCAGGCGATCAATGGGACGACCTGGATTGCGGATCTCCAGACGCCTGTCCCCAATTCGTACGGCACCCTCGAGCAGAACCACTATGCGTGGAAGACGGCAAGCGGTCCCAAGATCGCGGTGAAGCTCCTGCCGGTCGCCCAGCTCACGCAGTGGGTTCGCCCGACCAACACCCCGGTGGGCCAGGGTTGGTCGCAGGGCGACAGTGTCAGGTTGGAGCTACTACCGTCGGACCCACCGTACGAATTCGCCAACAGCTACTGGAGCGAGGACGAGTGGCTCGAGTGGCCCTGATCAGACTGAACGAGCCAGCCTGAATCCACAGTTGTGGAATCGGTCGGAGGCGCGGTTCGCCAGACGCCCTGCAGGTCTGCACATCGCTTCCACGCTGGCCCACGCCCCGCCCCGCACGATGCGGAGCGAGGGGTTGCCCGGCCAGTGGGACGCCGTCCAGTCGCGCACGTTGCCGGCCATCCCTCGGATACCGTACACACCCACGTCCAGTGGATGCTCCTCGGGGAGGGCCAGCGCGGGGGTGGCCTGTGTCGTCACCATCCGCGCCCAGGCGGGCTCGAGGTGGTCGCCCCACGGCCACAGCCGACCGTCGACGCCGCGCGCGGCCTTCTCCCACTCCAACTCGGTCGGTAGCCGCCAGGGCAGCCCGTCCCGCGCCGCGCGCCAGGCGCAATAGGCTTCGGCGCAGGCGAGATCGACGAAGGTGACGGGTCGGTCGGGGTGGTGGTGCGGCTCGTCGTCGGGCAGGGTCCAGCCGTTCGCCGTGCGGCGCCAGGGCCGGATCGGCGAGCTGCGCTCCAGCGCGCCCGGGGCCAGCTCCGGCCGGTCGACGTACTCGAGGAACGCGAGGTACTCCCCATTGGTGACGGGATCCCGTCGCATGACGAAGCCGTCCACCCAGGTGAGGGTGAGAGGGAACCCGTCGACCGCGAGATGGTCGCCCCCCAGCTGGAACCAGCCGGCGGGTACGTAGCGGTCGTCCTCCGCCAGTCCGGTGAGGAGCGGGATCACCAGGGGCTCGTGAGCCCGCGGAGGGATCAGGGGGTCCTGGCTGTCGGGCGAGATGCTCAGTGGCAACGTCGCTCGCGCACCGCTCGGGTGCTCGAGGTCCAGCACCCAGCTCCCGTGCCCGAGCTCGAGCACCGTCGGGGTGTGATCGGCCATGCGGTCGAACACCTCGACCAGGCGACGACCCTGGACCTCGCAGCGCATCACCATCACCCGGGCCCCGGGTGGGTCGGTGACGAGCGTGACGCGGGTGGTCTGCTCCAGCCAGCGAGCGAAACGTCCGTCGTCGTGCCGGAGCATCAGCGCCTGCCTGCGGGCCGCCTCGCGTCGATCGCGTCTGCGCTGTGCTCGAGCGAGCTGGCGCTGGTGGTGCTCGGCGAGGGCCGCGTGCGCCTCGGGCAGGTCCGGGTGGCGGGTCAACGCGCCGTACAGGTGCTCGAGGACGTCGATCTCTGCCAGGTCGACCTGTTCGGCCAGCCGGGCGGCCCGATCCTCGGCCTCCCAGACCTCCGCCTTGGCCTCCGGGCCGGCGTGTGTCGGGAGCGAGGCGAGCAGCGCGCGCGCACGCTCCATCGTGTCCCACAGGTCCTTCTCCCAGTCGTCGAGCGCCTCCGTGCTCTTGCGCGCCTGGTCCACCAGCGCCAGCGCCTCCTCGCGCCGGTGCTCGCCGTCGAGCCAGCGCTCGAGCGCGTCCACCAGCTCCGCCGCGCTCGGGCGGTCCGCGGGGGCCTCGCACATCGCCCGTTCCGCCAGCGCCGCGAGCTCACCCGGCGCCGCGCCCTCCGGGAGCGCGGTGGGTCGCGCGAGGAAGGCGCGCACCAGCGTGGGCACCATCGCGTCCCCGCGGTGCGGCGGGAGCCCCCCGAGCATCTCGTAGAGCACGGCGCCGAGCGCGTAGACGTCGGTGGCCGGACCCACGAGCTCGGGCTGCCCCCGCGCCTGCTCCGGCGCCATGTAGGCCGGGGTGCCCGCGATCTCGTCCCCCAGCGACCCGTCGCCGAGCGTCCAGCCCAGCCCCCAGTCCATCACCTGGACCTCGCCGAACGGACCGACCATCACGTTGTCCGGCTTCAGGTCGCGATGGACCACGCCGCTGCGGTGCGCCCAGGCGACCGCGCGCCCCACCTGTGCCAGCAGGTCCAGCAGGCGCCGCAACCTCGGGCGCTCCTCGGAGGCGAGCAGCGACGCGAGCGTCTGCCCGCGGACCTCGCGCATCGTGAACCACAGGCGCCCGTCGTCGAGCATGCCCAGATCGTGCACCGCCACGATCGCGGGGTGGTCCAGCCGCGCCGTCGTTCGCGCCTCGCGCCGGAGCTGCTCCACCCCGTCCGGACCGAGGTCCGCGCGGACCACCTTGAGGGCCACGACCCGATCGAGCTCGGCGTCGTGGACCCTGCGGACCTCGCCCATCCCGCCAGCGCCGATGGGACCGAGGTCGCGGTAGCGGGCGGGGAGACCTGGAAGGCCATCAGCCACCGCTGCCTCCGAGCCCGCCGAACGCGAGATCGTACGTCTCGCCCGCGGGCGGCGTGCCGTCGTCCTGGAGGTAGACCCGCAGCCAGGCGGTCGGACGGTCGGGCGGTGGCACCCACACACCCTCGCGCTCGTCGGGATCGAAGCGGACCTCGCCCGGCGCCTCCGGGAACAGGATCTCGACCCGATCCCGCTCGGGGTCCTCGACCTCGAAGCGCAGCGCGTAGGGTTCCCCCGGCACCGGCGGGTCGAGCCGCACGAGCACGACGGACCGCTCCACCACCTGCTCGTTGACGGACAACAGCCGCGGGGGCTCGTTGAGGAAGGGCTGACGGCCGACGCAGGCGATCGCCCACCACCCGATCACGGCGTCACCTGCAGCGCCTTCACCGCCCAGCTCTGCTCGCCGTCCTGGTCCACCACGACCACCACCCGCAGCCGACCATCGTACTTCTGGGGGATGCGCAGCCGGTTGTGGGCGGTCACGCGCCCCCCGCCGACCGTCCACGGCGCCGTCCGCCCGGTGCCGAGCAGCACGCCGTCGTCGACGTACCACCGGAACACCTGACCGCGGTCCTCACCGGTGGTCGTCGCCTCGAGCAGGACCTCCGCTCCCGGTGCCGGCGCCCCCTCGACGACCTCGATGCGCACCGGCGATGGGCCCGCGACCTCCCACACCACGCTGTCGTCCGGCATGACGGAGAGCGGGAGCACCGCCCGTCCCACGCCCCCGGGACCCTCCGCCACCGCGCGCACGGGGAAGCTGGACCAGCAGTCCCGCGCGATGCCCGTGTGGTCGTAGGAGCACGCCACGTCGATCGAGGGCGGCGTCCAGGTCGTGCGCTCGCCCGTGCCGATCGGCGTGATCAGCGACGGCTCCTCGAAGCACTCCTCGTCGATCCTGGCGGTGCGGCCCTCGTACAGCCCACACACCTCCCAGGTCGGGGCCTGCACCGCCCCGGGCGACAGGACCAACGCCTCGAACGTCCTCGGGATCCCCCCGGGCGCCACCCGCGGCGTCACGCGCATCGCGGGGATCAGCGTCCGATCGATGTGGTAGTCGAGGGCCTCCGCCCAGTCCGACGACAGACATCCCACCAGCCAGAGCCACACCATCAGTACGCCGCCTCGATGCCCAGCGCGGGGAGGATGGGGACGAAGGCCAGCACCTGCGGCTCCAGGTAGAGATCGTCGTACGTGGTGTACAACGGGTTGCGGGCGTTCGTCGCGTTGAACACGTCGAGGTAGACCGTCCAGCGCGCGCGCTTCGCGGTCCAGGACTTGTCGATGCGGGCATCGATCCGTCGATAGAGGCGGTACCGGTCGGCGTTGCGCGGACCCTCGAGCCCCTCCCATCGGTCGTTCTGGGGGAGGTAGTTCGGCTGCAGGGGCGTGAAGACGAGCCCCGACGCGAGCTGGCCACGCCCAGACAGCGTCCACTGGTGACCGAGCGAGAAGCCATAGACGGCGACCAGGTTGAACGGGATGTCACTCTCCGCTCGGTAGTCGAACGTGTCCGTCCATCGCAGGCTGCGCCCGACGGAGGACGCGATCCAGCCGAAGCGATCCCCCACCGGCTGGCTCCGGAGCTGGAGCTCGACGCCGGCGGCGCGTCCGCGGGCCGACAGCCATCGGGGGACCTCCTGGAGGAAGACCGGACCGGTGTCGGTCGCCGATCCCGGCGCGATCACCCAGCGATCGTCGCGGACGACGAGATCCCACATCTCGGTCTGGTAGGCGGCGAGGGTCAGCCCGAGGCCCGACGGCCAGCGACCCTCGAGCCCGACCGTGAACTGGGCGGCGCGCGTGACCGACAGGTCGTCGCCGGCGAAGCCCTGCGCCACCTGCGCCAGCCCCGGGCCCTGGGAGAGCAGCCCGGCGTAGCCGATCAGATCGACGCTGTCGGACAGGTGCAGCCGCGTGTTGAGGCGCGGCTCGGGCACGAGCGTGGTCCGATCCAGGAGGTGGTGGACGGACACGCGCAGCCCGGGAGCGAGACGCAGCGGGCCTGGCGCGGTCACGAGCTCCGCGAACGGACCGGCGAACACCTTCGTCGCGGTCGTGGTCGCGTGCTCGGGATCGGTCGCCAGCGCGAGGATGGCGAGGGCGCGCCCGGGCTGGACGATGAGGTCCGCGCCGTACCGGAGCTCGAAGGCGCGGGACAGGTCGAAGCGACCGTCGTGCCCCGCCGAGAGCCACCAGGTCTCGAGCCGCGCGAACTGGACGCTGGAGGCGCCGACCAGGCCGAGATCGGGGACCACGTTCTGCTGGATGTCGCGACCGAAGATGGCCCAGGTCGACCAGCTGCCGTCCAGCGTGCCGGGGTCGTGGTCCCAGCGCGCGGCGATCCGGAAGAAGCGCGTGTCGATCAGCGCGTTCGGATCGTAGGGGAGGGTGTTCGGGGCCGGCGGGTCGGGACGCCCGTCGCCGTCGGCGTCGGGGCGCTCGGGGATCAGCCCGATGCCGTCGCGGGCGCCGAGCCAGGTGAACGAGAGCACGTCGCGCCCGTAGTCGCGCTCGAGGCGGGCCTGGTAGTCCTCGTAGGGGAAGCGGATGGACGCCTCGCGGACCGCGGGATCCTCGAGGCCCTGCGCGACGCGCGCACCCCAGGCCACGCCCTGGATGAGCGTGCTGACCCAGGCCTTGCGGCCCGCCATGCGCAGGGTCCAGTCGTGGTCGAGGTTCGCGGCCACGGACCCGCCATAGTCCAGCAGGTCGAAGTGCACGCGCCCGTGCAGCCCCGGATCCGCCACGCCGTGCTCGGTGCGGGCCTGGATGACCGCCTGGCTCACGTCGCCGAAGCGCGGTGGCACGGCGCCCGGGTAGAACTCGATGTCCGCGAGCAGGTCGGGGTTCACGATCGACCGACCGACCAGGAAGTGGAACAGGAAGGGGACGCGGATGCCGTCGACGTAGGCGGCCGTGTTCCAGGCCTCGGCACCCCGCGCCACGATGTCGCCCGACAGGTCTGGCCCACGGGAGACGGAGGGCAGGGACTGGAGCGCGCGGATGGGGTCGCCGAACGAGCCGGGGACCCGCCGCAGCTCCTCGGCGGACAGCACCTGGCGGGCGACCTCCTCGCGCATCTCGCCGTAGACCACGATCTCGTCGTCCCAGGAGAACCGATCGACGTAGTACCGGACCTCGAGCGACTCCCCGGTCGCCAGGGCCTCCGCGAAGGTCTGACCGCGATGGTCGGTGGCCGTGACCACGACCTCGAGCGGGCCGGCGGGAACCTCGAGGCGGAAGGTGCCGTCCTCGGCGGCGGTGGTCGCGACCTCCCCGTCGCCGGTGGTCGAGCGCGCGACGATCGAGGCGCCACCGAGCCGTGCGCCGCTGCCACGCTCCAGCACGAGCCCGGTCAGCGTCGCCGTCTCCGTGGGCGCTTCCTGCGCCCAGGCGGCCGTGGCGAGCCAGGGGATCACCCGGTCAGTACGTGGTCGTGAAGGTCGCCGAGTACCAGATCGTGGCGTCGCCGACGCTCACCGGGAAGCTCAGCTGGAAGGCGTACCCGGGCTTCCAGAGGTCCCGCAGCGCGAGCGCGTCCTGGACCTCGATGGTGGTGGGTACGTTGCGGTTGCTGGGGGTCAGCGCGTCCGACCAGCTCTGGCCCGGGGGCAGCACGACCTCGGTGAAGCCGTCGGTGCCGCCGCTCCAGGGCTGGTGCACGGCGAACAGCGGGTGTTGCCGACCCTCGCGCCACCAGGTCGAGACCAGGCGGTCCAGGTCGACGGTGACCACCGTGGCACCCGTGTTGGTCAGGGTCAGCTCGAGGGCGACGCACATCGGCGCGTCGGTGTCGGTGCACTCGGTCATGATGCGCACCGGCTTCAGCGCCACCTGGACCGGGACGGCCTCGACGGGAGCGCTCGGCTCGAAGTGGCCGGTGGCTACGAGGTCCTTGGCCTTGGGTCCATCCTTCGCGAGCGCCATCCCCACCAGCAGCAGCATCCTTCCCCCCTCGCGCACCCTATCTCTGTCGCCTCAGGCGCGGCGCGTCCAGGCGAGCCCGAGCGCCGAGGTCGCGAACGCCAGCCCGCCGAGCACGAGCCACACCCGGTCTCCCGTGGCCCCACCCACGCCGAGGGCGACCAGCGCGAGGCCCTGGAGACCGCCGAGCAGCATCAGCCGCGAGAGCTGGCGTTCACCGTCCGGCGAGAGCTGCCAGGTGGAGCGGGTCACGAGGTGGCCGGCGTCGGCGCGGCGCAGGACCCGCGCGAGCTGGGTGGGGACGTCGATGAGCGCGTCGTCGGCATCCATCAGGCGGCCGACGAGGTGGCGCGCGAGCGAGGGCCAGTCCTGGGCGAGCTGACCGGCGAGGCGCGGCAGGAAGCGCCGGGCGAGCTCGGTCGTCGTCAGCGACGGGTCGAGCGTCTTGATCGCGCCGTCGAGCGTACCGAAGACCTTGTCCAGGAAGAACAGGTCGGGCGGGAAGGCCACCCGATAGCGCACGACGAAGCCCATCATGAGCTCCATCTGCTGGTGGACGTCGGCGTGGCCGCCGAGCCGGAACAGGTCGCGGAGATCCCGCGCGAGCGCGCGCTGGTCGACGTCGTAGTCGACGAGCCCGTGGCGGAGCAGGTGGTCGGCGAGCCGCTCGTGGTCGCGATCGGACAGGTCGCGCACGAGGTCGGCCAGCGCGCGGAGCGTGGCGCGGTCGAAGCGGCCGGCCATCCCGAAGTCGATCAGCGCCAGCCGCCCATCGGCCAGGACCATGAGGTTGCCGGGGTGCGGGTCGGCGTGGAAGAACCCGTGGACGAACACCTGCGAGAGCACGACGTCCACGAGCTTCTGTGCGATCGCTCCCAGGTCGTGTCCGGCCGCTCGCAGCCGCTCGATCTCGCTGACCTTGACGCCGTCGACGAACCCGAGCGTCAGCACCCGCTGGCTCGTGTGCTCCCAGTGGACCTCGGGGATGACGATCTGCGGGTCGGCGGCGTGCTGCTCGCGGAACGCGTCGGTGTTCCTGCCCTCGGTGACGTAGTCGAGCTCGCGCAGGATGCTGTGCTCGAACTCGCGTACGATGGCGACGGGGTCGATGGGGCCGAGCACGCCGCTCGCCTTCGCGACCGACGCCGCGCCGCGGAGGATGGCGAGGTCCCGGCGGATCGTGGTCTCGATGCCCGGCCGCTGGACCTTGACCACCGCCGCGGTCCCGTCGCGCAGCACCACGCGGTGCACCTGGCCGATGCTGGCCGAGGCGAGCGCCCGCTCCTCGATGCTCGCGAACACCTCGGTGACGGGCGCGTGCAGGTCGCCCTCGATCACCTCGCGGATCGGCTCGTACGGGAGCGGGGCGACGGCGTCCTGGAGCTTGCGGAACTCGACGACGTAGGCGTGGGGCAGCAGGTCGGGGCGCGTCGAGAGGATCTGGCCCATCTTCACGAACGTCGGCCCGAGCTCCTCGAACAGGCGCCGCACGCGCTCGGGCTCGGTCAGGCCGGCGGCCTCCTCACCGCCCCGCTGGAACTCCTTCGGCGCGAGCTGAGGCATGCCCACGGCGTCGAGCACGAAGCCGAGGTCGTGCTTGACCAGCAGGGCTCCGATCTCGGCGTAGCGACGCTGACGTTCGATGAGCTCCATGCGCGGATGGTACACGTAGGGGCATGCGAACGCTCCTCTACGGTGTCGCCCTGTCCCTGATGGGCGCCGCGTTCCTCCCCCTGCCGTTGTTGGGGTGGGCGCGGGCGCTGCTGGGCTTCTCGGGCATCGGGCTGTGGTCCGCGCTGCAGTGGTGGGGGCCGGGCGGCGAGCCGAGCTCGGACCCCGAGCGGAAGCCGAAGCCTCGCCTGCGGGGCGACCTCGGGCTGCGCGGGACGCCGCGGCTGTCGGGGACGGACCCGCTGGACGCGATCTGGGGCACTCAGGCCTCGTTCCCGACCGCGCCCGAAGACGTGGGCTTCGACAACGCCCACCACCTCGTGATCCACGACGACGACGACGACGGCGCCATCACCTGAGGGTGACGCCCGCGACGTGGAGGCGGGTGCGCCCGGGGCGCCGCTCCACGAACCACCGCTCGAAGCCCGCCCGCTCGGCCTGCGCGCGCACGCGATGGACGAGCACGTTGAGGTTGTTGGGGAGCTTGTCCCAGCGCGCTCGACCCCAGATCGCACGGCGCAGCTCGTCGTCCTCCACCCAGCCTCGCCCGGGGCCCGGCGGATCGTCACGTCGACGCGTCGCCAGCGCCGCGAGCAGGGCCACGCGGTGGTCCGCGCGGAAGCGGCACGTGCGGGATCCCTCCGACAGGAGCGCCTCGTCGCGTCCCAGATCGACCTCGAGGCGGTAGGGGAGGGGGCCCGTGCTGGGCCGGACGGTCGCGGTGTGGTGGTCCTCCTCCAGGACCCAGCGCTGGTCGCCGCAGGTGAAGGGCGCGTCGAGCTCGATCTGGGCGACCTCCTCGCCCCCGATGGCCAGCCAGGTGCCGTCCTCGCGGAACAGCAGCTCGCCGCCCGGGAGGGCCAGTCGTGGGGCGCGAACGCTGTGGGCGACGGGCCCGTCCACCTGCACCACCCGCATCGGGAGCCCGGGTTCCACGCCCCCGCCGGCGACCCGGAGACGCACGTCGGGTCCGAGCGCCAGGACGTCGCCTTCCGCCAGCGAGGTGGGGCCGTCCAGGCGGCGCTCCCGCAGGAAGGTGCCGTTCGTGCTCCCCAGATCGCGGACCACGAGCTGATCGCCCTCGGTCCAGACGACCGCGTGGTGCCCGCTCACACCGGCGTCGCGGAGCACGAGATCGTTGGTGGAGGAACGCCCGATGCGCACCCCGTCCGCGCCGACCGTGCAGCTGTGGACGACGTGGTCGCCGTTGAGCACCTCGAGCCTCACGGCACGACGCTCCCGAGCCGCTCGTGGACCTCCGCGCGCAGCTCCGGCGACGATCGCTCCAGGGCGAGGGCCAGGATCCGTTCCAGGCCGTCGACGTCGACGATCTCGTTCTGCAGCCCGTCGAGCGCGTCACGCGCGAAGCCCAGGGCGGCGCGAGGGTCGCGGGCCGACGCCCAGCACACCAGCGACAGGATGGCCTCCATCTCGCTGAAACATATGCTGCGAGCTCGTTCGAGCAAGGGTTCCGCGTCGGCCCGCGCCCGGTCGTCGCGCCCGTCCAGCAGGGCGTACACGCAGGCGTCGGTCGCGGGCACCAACCGCTCGACCTCCCCGCCGGCGAGCTGCGCAGCGCGGTGGGCCGCCTCCCACGCGAGGTCGTAGCTCCCGCGTCGCGCGTGGAGCCTGGCGCGGACCTGGAGCACCGGCGCGATCTCGACGCCGCGCGCGTCTCGCTCTGCACGCTCCAGGCACAGCTCGGCCTCCTCGACCCGCCCCAGCTCGAGCAGGGCGGAGGCCCGCATCCGCAGCAGGTCGGGCGTGGGGTCGGGCACGTCGCAGGTCGCCGCCTGCTCCTCGAAGCGGCCCAGGCGCCCGAGGGTGTAGCTGCGGGTCCCGCGCCAGGTGTGTCGGCGGTCCACGGCCTCGGCGGGGATCGCGTCGAGGTGCGCGAGCGCCTCCTCGAGGTGGCCCCGGAAGGTGGCCGCGGACGCGAGCAGCGATCGGGTGCTCCCGCGATCGTCGGGGGTGAGATCGCTCCGCTCGAGGAAGGCCCGCGCCTCGGCTTCGGCGCCGTCGAGGTCACCGCAGCGCAGGCGGCAGTGCATGTGGTTGCGCACGGTCGTGCGCCAGCGCGGGTGTGAGGGCCCGGGTCCGGCATCGAGGACGGTGAGCAGCGTCTCCGCGTGCGCGAGGACGGTCGCGTAGGGGGCCGTCGCGGCGATGGCGGCGTCGAGCGCGGTGGCGAGGTCCGTCGCCGCCCGGTCGAGCTCGCCGGCCCACCACCAGCAGCGCCCCCGACGCTCCGCCTCCTCGTCGGGGAGCTGCTCCGCCGCCCGCCGTGCCTCCTCGCCGGTGGCCGTCTCCAGGCAGACCTGGCGCCACCGGGGATCGGCGCCACGCCGCGACAGCGCGGCCACCACGGCCCGATCCCGCTCGAGGCGCTCCACGTTCGCCAGCCGCTCGCGCCAGGGTGCCAGCCGGTCGCCGGGCACGGACCACCGTGGCCAGGTGGTGGGCAGGAAGCCCGTGTCGCCCCGACGCAGGTGGCCGGCGTCGGACAGATCCTGCAGCCAGGCGCGAGCCAGACCGGGCCGTCCGGCCACGCGGTCCACGAGGTCCGACGCGAACGCGGGCGCCAGCGGGAGCAGCTCGGCCAGGGCGCGGCGGGTGGCGTCGTCGTCGAGCGGGCCCACGTCGATCGGCTCGCCTGCGCCTCCGACGGTGACCAGCAACGCCGGGGTCCCCGTGTCGCGGACCCTGTCCCACCACCCGGTCGGCGCTCCGTCCGCCACCACCACCCGCGGCCCCGGCTCGAGCGCGAGCAGGTCGGCCAGCAACGTGTCGTCCGCCCCGCGCTGCCACCGGTCGATCCAGGCGGGAGGGGCACCGCGCCGGTGGAGCCAGCGGGCGGCTCGCCCCACGTCGGTGAGCGCCAGGGCCTGCTCCAGCTGCTCGCGGGGCGTCGCGGCGTCGCGCAGCCACCAGGTGCTGGCGCCCACCTCGGCCGCCCGATGACCCAGCCAGCTCGCGAGGAAGGAGCGCCCGCAGCCCTCCGCTCCGCCCACGGAGATCGCGACGGGCCCGTCGGCTGACCGGCGCAACGCCTCCCAGAGCGCGTCCTGCTCCCGCTCCCGTCCCACCACGGCCGGCGTGCGCCAACCGAGCAGCAGGCGGCTCGACGTGCGGAGGAGGTGGTCGGGGAGGGGAGCGCGCTCGAGGTGGGTCTCGGGGACGGGCAGATCCGGCGCGGCGGGCGCCGCGGACACGGAGACCGGCTGCGCCGCGGCGGGACGCGTGACCTCGGTGAGGGAGGCCGGGACGGGGCGAGCAGCCGCACCCACGGCCGAGGGGAGGCGGAGCAGCGCCTCCGCGGCGCACCGCGGGCGGGTCGAGGGATCGGGGTGCGCGAGCCACGCCGACCAGGAGGCGAGCGGCTCGTCCGACGGATCCGCCCAGGTCGTCGCCATCCGGCCGACCGCATACAGGTCCGTCCAGGGCCCGAGCTCGGCGTCCGGGTCGGCCTGCTCGGGCGCGCGCCAGCCCGCGCTCCCCGCGGTGGGCATGCTGTCCCGCCGTCCACGCACCCTCGCGACCCCGAAGTCCGCGAGCAACAGCTCGCCGCTCGCCGACCACAGGAGGTTGCCGGGCTTCAGGTCCCGGTGCAGCACGCCCCGCGCGTGGGCGTGGGCCAACGCCCCGAGGAGCGAGCGGAGCACGGTGTCGAGCGCGCGCGCCGTGGCGGGTGGTCGGTCGCGCAGGGTCCCGGTCGCGAGCTCCATCGCGAACCAGGCGAGATCGCCTTGCTCGCCAGCGTCGTGCACGGCGACCACGTGGCGGTGCCGCAGGCGGGCCACGGCCTCCACCTCGTGGCGCACGGCGGCACGCTCGGCGTCGCTCGTCGACGGCAGGAGCTTGATGGCGACCCGCGCGCGCGTGGCGCGGTGCGTGGCGGACCACACCTCGCCCCAGCCGCCCCGACCGAGGAGAGCGGACAGCTGGAACCCGCCGAGATCGGCGCCGATCAGGGGCTGCTCACCACCGCGACGCCGGGTCCGGCCGTCACCACCGCCTCGACGGCGCCCTGATCACCGATGCGGACCTGGTACGTCCCGGGAGCCAGCTCGGACAGGTCCTCCGGGGTCTTGCCCGAGGGGCCGCCCTCGATCTGGAAATCCAGCCCCGACGGCTCCGAGAGGACGAGCAGGCCGCCGGGCGTGCGCGACTTCATGCGCGCCGCGGCGATCTTCTTGAGCTCGTTGGCGTCGTCGGGGGCGTTGGGCTTCCCGGCGGCGATCTTGAGCATCGTGGCGGCGGAGGTGAAGTCGCCGGTCTGGAGCGCCTGCAGCCCCTCCTGGCGGAAGGTGAAGGCCTCGTCCATCGAGCCGAGGGCGTTCACGGAGGGGCCGTCGTCGCCGCTCATGGCGATCGCCACGCCCGCGCCGATCACCACGAGGAACGCGATCCCCGCAGCCAGGAGCCCGACCGCCGCGGTCCCGACCCCGGCGATGTTCCGCATCAGCTGGTTGGACTCGACCTCGGCCAGCGCCGGAGCCGCCAGCGTGTCGATGGTCGCCTGGCGATGGATCGACGGGTTCGTCCCGCTGTTCATCGAGGCCGTCATGTCCGGGTCCTCGAACGCCATCTCGAGCGCGAACGCGAGCTCGCTGCCGTCCGCCGGGCGTTGTGCCGGATCGGGCGAGAGGCATCGCTCCACCAGGGCGATGACCGACCGCGGGATGTCCGTGTCGGGCGGGAGCGCGCCCGCGAGAGGAACGAAGCCACCGGTCAGCTGCTGGACCACGATCTGCTGCACGCCTTCGCCACGGAAGGGCTTCCGGGCCGTGAGCATCTGGTAGAACATGACCGCGAGGCCGTAGACGTCGCCGCGGGTGGTCGCCGGGACGCCCTGGAAGAGCTCGGGCGCCATGTACATCGCCGAGCCGAGCATCTGGTTGTTCCGGGTGAGCGCCTCCGAGCCGTCGGTGAGCTTGGAGAGTCCGAAGTCCAACAGCTTCACGATGACCTTGTCGGCGTCTTCGTACAGCATGACGTTGGATGGCTTCAGATCCCGGTGGATCATACCGATGCGATGCGCTTCTGCTACCCCGGCAATCATCTGTCGCGCAACGACCCGGAAGGCCTCGATCCCCAGCGGTCCTTGCTGCTTGATGTACCGTGACAGGGTGACACCCGGAACCCACTCCATCGCGATGAAATCGAGTCCGGTCCGCTGGTCGCGCCCGTAGTCGAACACCTGCACGACGTTCGGGTGGGAGAGGCGGGACATGCTGCGAGCTTCGCGGAGGAACCTGGCCTCTGCGTCATCGTCGCCGTCCTGGGCGCGCACCAGCTTCAGCACGACGTCGCGGTCCAGGGTGTCCTGCTTCGCCAGGTACACCACGCCCATCCCGCCCTGCCCGACGCACCGCTGCACGGTGTACCTGTTGGCCACCGAGCTGCCGATGAGCCGCTCCGGATCACGCTCCTGATTGCGCGGACGTTCGTCGGTCGCTTCGTCCATCCGACCTCCTCGCCATCTCGACTCGTTACGACGTTACCCTGACGGGCACCGGCCGCGAGGTACCGGACGGTATCATAGGGGATGTCGGAGGTGTGAGGAGCGTGACACCGACCCATCCGGTGCTGGTGCTTGGCGACCTCGAGATCGACCTCACGAGCGGGGCCGCCGCACGTGCGGGCGAAGAGGTCTCGCTGACGCCCAAGGAGGTCGCGATCCTGCGCCACCTGTCGGCTCGGACGGACGAGGACGTCGACCGGGACGAGCTGTACGCTGCGGTCTGGGGCTATGGCGCGGGCGTGGTGTCCCGGACGCTGGACACCACGATCCACCGCCTCCGGCTGAAGATCGAGCCCAACCCCGCGCAGCCCACCTGGCTACGGACGGTCCACGGTCGCGGATACCGGCTCGTGCGGTCCGCCGCGAGGCCCGCACGCTCGCGATGGACGGGGCGCGGACCCGAGCTGCGGCGGATCGCGGAGCTGATGGAGCTCGGCCCGGTGCTGCTGTACGGCGCGCCCGGATCCGGCGTGTCCACGGTCGCTCGGATGTGGGCGGAGGGCCACCCGACGGCGCGCCTCGTGGAGGGGAGCGATCGCGAGGAGGTGCTGCGCGCGCTCGACGAGCCGGGGCCCCTGGTCGTGGTGGATCTCCCGACGGATCGCGCGATCGTCCGGGCCGCCTCCACGCGCCGGGAGCCGACGGTCGCGGCGACGACCTCCGCGGTCGGGTGGTCGGCGGGACGGGTCCGCGTCGGGGGGCTGCTGCCGGGCGATGCCGTCGAGCTGCTGGTCCGCGCCTGGCGTCTGGCCGAGGACTCGCCTCCGCCGAGCCTGGACGTGTTGCGCACCCTGGCGGAGAGCGTCGACTTCGTGCCGGTCGCGCTCGAGGCGGTCGGCAGGCACGCCGCGGCCGTCGGCGTCGCCGCGGTCCTGGACGGGATCGCGGTCGGGCTCGGGCCTGCCTCCCCGCTGTGTACGAGGGTCCGCGATCGGTTCGAGCAAGCGTGGCTGAGGCTCGGCGCCACCGATCGGCTCGTGATGACCCTGGTGGCCGAGTTCGGCGGTGCCGTCTCGATGACCGTGGTGCGCGACGTTCTGCGCGACGTGGAGGACCTCGGTGGGACCATGGCCTCGCTCGTGGACGCGGGTTGGCTCGTGTCCGACGACGCCGGCGTCGTGTCCTGCTACTGGCACGTCCGGAGCTGCGTCGGGCGCGTGTCGGGTGCGGAGGAGCGCGAACGGTGTCGCCTCCTCCGGAGGGCGTGGGCGCAGGCCGCGATCGCCGCCACCGGGGACCCGGAGCGTTGGATGTTGTCGGCGCTCCAGGCCGAGCTGCGCGCTGCGCGCGAGCCACTCGAGGTGGCCGCGCTCGCCGAGGCCGTGACGGCCGGGCTCGAACGGCGTGGCGCGGCGGACGGCGTGCAGCGGGTGTGCGAGGACGCGGTCCGGCGCGCGACCGGGGACCCGGTGGCGGAGGCCCGGCTCCGGTTGTTGCGCGCTCGGCACCTCCAACACGTCGGCGATCCCCGTCTCGTCGAGGACGCGAACCGAGCGATCGACCTCGCGCTTCCCCGGGAGCGGTGGGATCTCGTGGCGCGCGCGCTCGGCCTGCTGGCCACGTGGCACCAAGCCCGCGGATCGGTCGCGGAGGCCGACGCGGCCCTCGCGCGCAGCGCGGACATCGCCGAGCGGCGCGGGCGCTGGCGGGAGCACCGCTACGCCCAGGGCCTGGTGCTGCACGCCCGAGGGGACTTCGGGGGGGCGGCGGCCGTGCTCCGTGAGGCCCACGTGCTCGCGGTGCGCGACGGTGACGCGGCCCTTGCGAGGGACGCGCTGCTCAAGGCGGCGGTGGTGCTGGCGGACGCGGGGTTGCTCGACGAGTCGGCGTCCACGGCCGAGCAGTGCCTGCGCCTCGGGCTGGCCTCACCCGCCGCCGAGGCGGTGCTGCACGGCACCATGGGGCAGGTCGAGCTCCAGCGGGGTCGGTTCGAGCGTGCCCGTGAGCACTACGCGGTCTGCCTCCGTGCGTCGCGATCCGCGGCCCGACCCGAGGGCGAGGCTGCCGGCCGGGTGGGGCTCGGGGTGGCCGCGCTCGCCGAGGGCGACTGGGACCGTGCCTTCGAGGAGCTGGAGGCGGCGCTCGAGACCTGGGCCCGCCACCACTCCCCGATGTGGCTGGGGCTCGCGCGCTCGATGCTGGCGCTCGCGCACCACGGCGCCGGCGAGCGTGACGTCGCCCGACTCGTCGCCCGCGACGCGTTCGAGGTGCTGGTGGACGTGGCGCCTCGTCAGGCGTGGCGGGTGCGCTCCTGGGAGGCGTTGCTCGCGGGCGAACGAGCCGGCGCAGAGGCGCTGGAGATGGCGCAGGCAGCGCTGGCGCGCGCCGAGGAGTTGCAGGACGCCGTGGGGAACGCGCTGGCCCGGTCCGTCCTCGATCGCATCCACGGTCGTGCCGCCCTGGTGGCTCCTCCGCAGCCGTTCGGTTCGATCCTGGCGCGACTCGAACCCTGATACCCGACCGAAACTCGAATCCTGGCTCGTTGGAACGCCGGGTTTGGGGAATGTGTCGCGGTTTGTGACATGTGTGACGTAGAAGTGCGTCATTTCGTCGCAGTACCGTACCGGCTGAATCCGACGCGGGGTCGGACGTTCAGGAGTGGTCGTATGTCCGACCCGGTACTTGACCCAGAGGGCATTCTCGGGCGCGTGCTCGCGGAGCGCTATCGAATCGTGCGGTTTCTGGGTCGCGGGGGGATGGGTTCCATCTATCTCGCCACCCAGCTGCAGCTCGAGCGCGACGTCGTCGTCAAGACGATCCGCAGCAAGGAGGACGAGGACGCGGAGGCCCGCTTCCAGCGCGAGGCCCGCAGCCTGTCGCGGCTGTCGCATCCCAATGTCGTGCAGATCTTCGATCACGGGCGTGATGCAGCGACGGGACTGTTGTTCATCGTCATGGAGGCCGTGCCCGGCATCAACCTCGCGCAGTATCTGAAGGAGCACGGGGCGCTGCCTTTCGCGAGCTTCGCTGCCATCGCGACCCAGCTCGCGTCGGGCGTGGGCGAGGCGCACCGTCAGGGACTGATCCACCGGGATCTCAAGCCCTCCAACATCATGCTGTCCTCGATCGAGGGCGGGCTGCGCCTCAAGCTGCTGGACTTCGGGCTGTCCAAGTCCATGGGCGGTGAGTCGCTGACGGGGACCGGTCAGACCGTCGGCACCTGCAAGTACATGGCGCCCGAGCAGTTCGGCGACGGCACGATCGACGCGCGGGCCGACGTGTACGCCATGGGCGTGGTGCTCTACGAGATGTTGGCCGGCCGGCGTCCGTTCGAGGCGGACGATCCGCAGACGCAGCTCAACATGCAGCTGGCGGGCAAGGCCCCTTCGCTCGGGAAGCTGCTGGGCGCCGGGCACCCGGCTCCGCCCGAGCTGGTCTCGCTCATCGAGCGGTGTCTCGCCGCGGATCGCAACAAGCGGCCCCAGGACGCCGGCGAGGTCGCTCGCCTGCTCGACCACGCGCTCGACCTGTCCTCCAAGCGCCGCGCTGCCGTCATCCTGCCGTCGGGCATCCCGGATTCCATTCCGTCGACCACGCATACGGGGAGCAGCATGCGATCCAACGATCCCATGTCCCAGACGCGATCCTCGACGCGGGCCGAGGTCGGCGTCATGGCCGGGATGGCCACCGCGATCATGGGGATCGGCGCGCTCATCATCGTCCTGCTGCTGCTCGTCATCGGGTTCGGCTGGTACAGCATGAGCAAGCAGGACACCACGGCGCAAACGACCGAGATCCGCGCCGACCAGGTCACTGCCTTCCGCAAGGAGGGCCTCCAGGCGCTCACGGCCAAGGACTATGACAAGGCCGTGACCATGTTCCAGGTCGCGGTCGAGAAGGCGCCCGAGGACTCCGACATCAAGGACCTGCTGCGGCTGGCGATCGAGGCGCGGGACCGCGCGGCCCAGGCGCCGCCCCCGGCCCCCGAGCCCGCCGTCGCGATGGTGGAGCCCGAGCCGGAGCCCGAGCCGGAGCCGCAGCCCTCCAAGCCCTCGCCCTCGCCCTCGCCCTCGCCGAAGCCGACGCCCAAGCCGGTGGCCCAGGCTCCCAAGCCCAAGCCCACTGCCGAGGTGTCCCGTCCCGCGCCCGCGCCCGTGGTCAAGACCGGCACGATCTTCATCGCGTCCGCGCCCAAGGGCCTCGCCTTCAGCATCCCCGGGGTCGGTGACGGGGTCACGCCCGCCAGCCTCATGGACGTCCCCGCGGGCACGTTCACGGTCACCTTCTACGACGGTGGGCGCGCCATCCACTCCACCTCCGTCGAGGTGAAGGCCGGCGAGGGCGCGCTGATCGACGTGGACCTGGCCGACAAGATGACGCCCGCTCCCGCTCCTGCGCCCGAGCCGGTGGTCGCCGCTCCCGCTCCTGCGCCCGAGCCCGCTCCCGCCCCCTCGCCGGAGCCGGTCGTCCAGCCGGCCACGATGGCGTCCGAGGTCGCGAAGGGCGATCTCGAGGTCTCCTCCCCGAACGTGTTCGGTGAGGTCTGGGCCGGCGGCGTCCGGTGTGGTCCCGCCCCCGTCGTCTGCAAGGGCCTGCCCGCGGGGTCGGTCACCATCGAGATCCGGTCCGGCAAGAAGGTGTTGCGCACCCAGCAGGCCACCGTCGTCGCCGACACGCGCTCCCACATCACCGTTCGCTGAGGAACACGCCGTGAACAAGCCCCCCCGCTCGGCCCTCGCCCCACTGTGCCTGCTGGCCATGTACGCCTCGTCCGCGTTCGCGCAGGACGAGGAGGATGGCCCGACGACCTTCGAGCCCGTGGACGCCCTCCGCAACGAGGTTCAGGTGTCCACCAAGGTCGTCCAGCCCGCGATCGTGACGCCGGCCTCCGTGTCCGTGGTCACCCGCGATCAGATCGCCCGATCGGGCTACCGGTCGGTGGCGGAGGCCCTGGCCCAGGTGCCCGGGTTCTACGTCTCGTACGATCTGGTCGGATACAACGTCGCCGTTCGCGGCGCCTTCGGTGGCGCGCGCGCCGGCAGCCGCCTCCTCAAGATCATGATCGACGGCGTGCCGGTGCCGTTCTCGCAGTCCGAGATCTATCTCCTCGGGCCCGAGTTCGTGCCCATCACATCCGTCGAGCGTATCGAGGTCCTGCGCGGCCCGGCGTCCTCCCTGTACGGTGCGGGTGCGTACGCCGGCGCGATCAACATCGTCACCCGACAGGACCCCTACGAGGGGCAGGTGACCGCGAGTGCCGAGCTCCGGGGCTACCAGGGCCTGGCGGGGATCAGCGGCACCGGCGGCGATGGCACGGTGCAGATCATCGGCGGCACCACCAACGTCCTGCTGGGTGCGGCCGGTGTGCTCGAGAACCGCAGCGGCCTGTCGTACCCCGATCCGGCCGACTACGACGGCGATGTCGCGTCCTGGCTCCAGCTGCGCCGGAACTCGCTCGGGTTGACCGACGAGACCAGCGAGGACCAGGCCCAGCCGGCGGTCGTCTTCGGCCGGGCGACCCAGGTCCTCGGTGGCGGCCGTCTGACCCTGTTCGGCCTCGGACAGTTCTCCTCGCGCGACGCGGAGTTCTCCGACCTCACGGTCCTGTCGCACGACACCCGCCAGGCGGTGAACAACTGGAAGGTCGCCGCCGCCTACGATCGTCCGCTGACGGTCGGCCTGTCCGCCACCGCGCGCGCCTCCGTCGCCGGCGGCTCCACCCTCGCCAGCGACCAGATCTACGCGCGCGGCGAGCCCTTCTTCTACAGCCGGAGCCTGTCCTTCACGACGGTCTCGGGCGCGGCAGAGGTCAGGTACGACTTCCCGAACCTCGGGTTCGTCCTCCTCGGCGGCGACGCCATGTTCGACGCGGAGCGCCTGCCCGACATCAACAGCGTCGACCTCACGACGGAGGCGAACACCGACCTGAACGTTCCGTTCGAGGCGAACATCTCGAACTTCGCCGGCTACCTGCAGGCGGTCTATCCGTTCACGCCGGGCGTGGCGCTCGCCGCGGGCGGTCGGCTGGACGCGTGGCAGTCGACCCCGACGTCGACCGACGAAGCCCTCGCGCCCGCACCCGACCCGCTCTCCTTCATGCAGGCCAACGCGCGTGTGGCCCTCAACCTCGACTACCAGGACCGCTTCGCCGTGAAGATGATCGGTGGTACCGCCTTCAAGGCCGCGTCGCCCGAGCAGCTCTACCTGGCGAACCCGATCCCCAACAACATCGAGGGCGATCCGACCATCCAGCCGCAGCGGCTGTTCGGGGCGGAGGGGGTCGTCGAGGCCTACCCCACGAAGACGCTGCTGTTGTCGGCCAGCGTGTTCGCCAACCAGTACCGCGACACCATCGGCTACCAGTTGGTCCAGGGTAATCAGGTCGCGACCAGCTACGACGCCGACAACGTCGGTGGTGAGGTCTCGGCCCGGCTGCACCAGCCGATCGAGGACAAGGGCTTCGTCGACGCCCAGGTCAACGTCTCGCTGCAGAACACGGTCACCGCCGCCGCCACCGACGTGACGACGGATCCGTTCGCGGCAGGGGATCCGGGCAAGGACTTCCCCGACAACGAGTCCGTGCCCCAGATGATGACCTACGCCCGCCTCTCGGGTGAGATCAGCCCGGCGCACGTCGCGCTCGTGGTGGAGCACCGGTACATCGGCGAGCGGACGCCCTCGCAGTCGAACCTGCTGCGCTGCACGGTCGTGAACATGTCCGACCCCTGCTACACGCTGCCGGCCTACCAGATCTTCGACATCGCCCTGTCCAGCACGACCGTGTGGCTGGACCAGAAGCAGACCTTCGGCCTCCGCGGTCTGGCGAAGGTCGAGAACCTGCTGGACGCCCGCTACCTCGAGGTGGGCTTCAACGGAACGGACATCCCTGGTCTTCCGCGGACGTTCTGGCTTCGCGCCGACATCCTGTTGTAAACTGTTTCGCCCCCTGTCCAATCGGAGTACGTCATGAAGAACCTGCTGCTCCCCGTGCTCGCGCTCTCTCCCTTCGTCGCTGGTTGCTCCGGCGGAACGGAGGATGGATCGTCCGACGAGGCCGTGCTCCTCGCCGTTCTTCCCTACACGGGCAAGTACGAGCTGAAGGGTGTCCTTCACGAGAACGCGCTTCGAATGGCCCTCGAGGACGCGATCTCCAATGGCATCCAGGAGGCGCTCGGGACGAAGCTGACTGTGGTGAGTGTCAACTCCGGTGACGGAAAGGACGTCGTCGTGGCCGCGCTGCGCGAGATCCTCGATGGCCCCGACGGCGACAAGGTCATGGGCATGATCTCGTCGACCAAGGACGCCCACAAGGGCGCGGTCGACATCGCCCTCGAGTACGGCCTGCTCGACCTCGAGGTCTCCGACGGCTCGCACGACGACGAGTTCATCGACTGGGCCGACTACACCGACGAGCAGCTCCGGTACCTCATCTCGACCCGCGCGCTGTGCAACTACGAGGCGGTCTACACCGCGCAGTTCATCATGGAGAAGTACCCGACCGGGAAGATCGCGCTCATCCGCGGCAACGACATCCACGATCTCATGCACACCGCCGTCATCCGGGAGACGCTGCGCGACCTCGGCTTCCAGGGCACGGTGATCGAGTCGAACGACCCGAACCAGGCGGGCTACGAGAACCCGGACAACCGCCAGGACTACGAGGTGAGCTACGACGACCTGTCGGCCGGCGGTGTCGTCGGCACGCTCCAGCCGATCGTCGATCAGGCCCCGGACGCCGTGTTCTTCCACGTGGCGGGCGACGGCCCCAACCTTCGGATCCTCCAGGATCTCAAGGCCACGGGGTTCAGCAACGGCATCGTCACCTGCGGCATGGCGCGGACCTCCGAGCTCATCGACAACAACTCGAACGGGCTGATGTCGGACTGGCTGGTCGGCCACGACGCGCTCGCCGACGACCGCTTCCACTTCGTCATGCGCGGTGCGAAGAGCTCCGATCGGCTCACCGCCTGGAAGGAGGAGTACAAGACCCGCTACGAGGTGGACGCCGACACCTTCACGCCTGCGGCCTACGACGCGACGATGCTCTGGACGCTGGGCATGGCGCGGGCCGGCAAGCCGTTCGACCGGAAGGCCGTGCTCGACGCGGTGTGGGACGTGAGCTCCGGCGGGACCATGGTCTCGCGCGACGACCTGGCGGACCTGATCGGCAAGGCCGCCGACCCGAGCGTCGACATCGACTACGACGGTGTCTTCGGGCCCATGGACATCCGCGAGGACCGCACGGTCGAGGGCGTGTACTACATCGAGCGGGTCATCGGGAACGGCGACGGCTCCTACGGCTACGAGAAGCTGTCGACGCCGGCGCCCGTGAGCTTCTGACCATGCGCCGGGGCGTGCCGGCCTGGCTCCTCCTGCTCGGGGCGTGCGCCCCGGGCGAGGAGACGTCCACCGACGACGGGCTCGTCTTCACGGACTTCGAGGCGAAGGGGTGCTCCGGGCAGTTCGTCGATCCGGCGGACGAGTACGCCTACGTCCTCGACGCCGAGAACGGCGTGATGATCCCGGCCAACCCTCGCTCCTGTACGGCTGCCGATCCCATCCCGGTGGGGTCCTCGCCGACCTCCCCGGTGGTGACGGCCTCGGGTCACTGGATCTACGTGGGCGACCGCGAGGACACCGTGGTCTCCGTGATCCGCCAGTCCGAGGATCGCGTGGACGAGCTGGTCGACGTGGGCTTCGCGCCGGACCTGATGATGCTGGACGCGGCCCACAAGCTGTTGTGGGTGGCGAACCGCGCCACGGGGGCGGCGGTGCGGCTCGAGACCGAGCACCACACCATCGTCGACCGGGTCCAGCTCCCCGCCGGGCTCGATCAGCTCGCGGTCACGGACGGGGGCGCGGAGTACCTCCTGACCCTCCACGACGACGGCGCCATCCAGATGATGGACGCGGTCACGCTGGCGGAGGCAGGGTCCGTCCACCTCGGTGGTGCTCCCGCGTCCATCCACTACGCGGTGGGCGTGGCGAAGTCCTACGTCTGCGTCGACGGCGACGAGCCGTACATCGCCGTGATCCCCGCGACGGGCTCGCTCGCGAACGTGATCAGCCGGCGGATCCCGCTCGACGCTCCTTGCGCCGCCATCCGCATGAACAGCGTCCAGGGGCTCGGGGTGGCCGTGATGCCCGATCGCGACGAAGCGATCGTGCTCGACCCGACCACCGACACCGTGATCGCGACCATCTCGGTCGGCTCGCGCCCCGACTCGGTCGCCATCGCAGGTCGCCACGCGGTCGTGGGGAACGGTGGCTCGGGCGACGTGTCCGTCCTCGATCTCGACGAGCTCGTCGAGGTCGCGCGCCCGGACATCGGGGGCTCGGGCGGGACCGCCGACCGACGGATGCAGGACGGGCTCGACCTGAACTTCGTCTATGCCCTCGATCCGGCGGACGGGACGGTGACGGTGGTGGACGTGCGCGACGGCTCCACCCGCCTCCCCATCTCGGTGGGTGCGGGCACCGGGCCGATGGTCGTGGCTGGGCCACGAGGCGGGAAGTGCCACTAGCGGCCTGGGCCGCGATGGCCCTGGCGCACGACGCCGTCGGCTCCTACGCGGTTCGCCCGCTCTTCGACGACGCGGGCGATCTCGCGGGGGCGTGGACGACCTGGGGCCTCGTGCTCGACGAGGGCGGCGCCTGGCAGCGGGTGTGCCACGAGGCGCTCTCCGACGTGCGCGACGCCTGGCTGCGGTCCGACGGCACGGTGCTCCTCGCGCGCTCCGACGGGCTGCACCTGACCACCGACGGCGGCTGCACCACCGCGGTCGGACCCATCACGGAGTCGGTGTCCCTGCTCCTCGAGGCACCGGACGGGCTGGTGGCGGTGGTGGACGACGCGGGCGGCGATGTGCTCCTGCGGTCGGTGGACGGAGGCGCGAGCTTCGCGCCGCTCCCCGCGCTCCCGTCCGCCACCGACGTGCGCAGCGCCGCCTTCGACGGCGCCGGTGCGCTGGTGGCGGCGGGGCTGGCCTCGGGGGCGCCGGTGCTCTGGACGGACGACGGCGGCGCCTGGGTCGAACGCGCGCTCCCCGCTCCGGCCGGGCTGCTGGTCGCGACGGTCCACGGGCCCGGGCTCGGCGCGTCCCTGGTCGTGTCGACGGCCTCCGACGACGGGACCGGCGCGCTGTGGATGGACGACGGCGCGGGCGGCTGGACGCTCGCTGCGACCCTCCCGCTGTCGCCGACCGGGTTCGGGTGCGCGGGAGGCCGCTGTTGGGTGGCCGTCGAGCAAGGTGTGCTGCTGGCCATCGACACGACCACCGCCCCGCCGTGGTCGGTGCTGACGGACGAGGGGCCGGCGCGCTGCTTGTGGGCCCACGGCTCGGAGCTGTGGGGATGCACCGAGGTCTCGACGGCCGACCACCTCGAGGTCACGACGGGCACGACCTGGACCGGGGAGATGCCCCGCGCGGCCATCGTGGAGCGGACCTGCCCCGCGACCACCGAAGCCGCCACGATCTGCGCCCCGCCGGCCCCGGACACCGCGCAGACCGGGGACACCGGCGGCCCGGTCGCCACCGACGGCGACGACGCTGGGGGCTGCGGCGGGTGCGACCACGGATCGCCCGGCGCCGCGTGGGGGCTGCTGCTGGCCCTTGCCGCGCTACGCCGCGCGACGATCCCGGTCGTACATCAGGTGTGAGAGCCCGCAGCTCGCGCACGCGCCCCGGACCCGACCGTGCGCGCACGGCGCGACCCGCTCCCCCGCGACCAGCGACGCGACCGTACGGACGACGAACGGATCGGCGAGCACCCGTCGATGTCCCAGCAGGTCCGTGAGCAGCAGGTGGCGCCCCTCGTGGTCGGCGACCAGCGGACGGACCGGCGCGAGCGGGGTCTCGCGGTCCGAGGTGTCGTGCACGATCCACACCGGCGCATCGACGGCCGCCAGGCTGCGCTCGAGGTCGAGCTCGCGGACAGGGGTGCCCACCCGCGCCTCGAGCGCCCGGACCAGCCGCGGACCGAAGGAGGCACCGAGCGACGCGGCGGCCCGCTCGACGTACCGGCCGGGGAGGGCGGCAGGCGCCAGGAGGACGAGGCGGTCCGTGGACAGCCCGCGCGACACCGCGAGCGACGCGGCCGCGCCCCCGAGCGAGTGGGCGACGACGGCCGCCGCCGGCCCCGTGTGGGCGCCGACGACCTCCAGCGCGCGCGCGAGGTGCACCGCGCTCGCCTCGTCGCCGTCGCTCTCGCCATGCCCCGGCGCGTCGAGCGCGACCGCGCGGAAGCCAGCCGCCGTGATCGCGGGCACGAGGTGCCGGAAGTCCGTCGCGCTCCCGTTCCAGCCGTGGAGCAGCAGGACCGGCCGTCCCTCGCCCCAGGAGCGGCTCACGATCCGCGTCCCGTCGACGTCGTGGAGCCGTCCCTCCCCGGTGAGGCGGAAGGCGGCCGCTGCCGGGCTCGCTCGGCGCCGACGGGTCGCCAGGAAGCGCTCGACGGCCCGGTCGGTCGTCCATGCAGGCGCCACGACGGCGGCTGCCTTGAGCGCCACGAGGAGGGCCCGATCCTTGATACGAACGTTCGTGCTATTCTTGGGGCGGGGCTGACGCATGGGACACCTCCGGTCGGGTCGGTTCAGGAGTGGGCGAGGCTGGTGACCAGCCGGTCGAACGCGATCCGAGCGCGCGCGTGCGCGGCGGGGTCGCGGAACAGGCGGAACGCCTGGTGGGTGGCGAGCAGGATGCCGTGCAGCTCGAAGGCCGCCTGCTCCGGGTCGACGTCGGTGCGGAAGCGACCGTCCCGCTGGCCCGCGGCGACGATCTGGGCGAGCGTGTCGAGCCAGTCCCGCTGCGACTCGACGAACCGATCGCGCACGGGGCCGGGCCGATCGTCGAGCTCGGCGGCGACGGCGACGAAGAGGCAGCCCCCGCGGGCCTCCTCCGCGACACCCCACGCGAGCCAGCGCTCGAACGCGGCCCGGAGCCGCGGCTCGCCGCGGGGCTGCGAGAGGGCGGGACGCACGACCTCGTCCACGAACTGGGCGGCGGTGTGCTCGAGGATCGCGAGCTGGAGGGCCTCCTTGGAGCCGAAGTGGGCGAAGAGCCCACTCTTCGACATGGAGAGCTCCTTGGCGAGCTGGCCGATCGAGACGCCGTTCAGCCCCTCGACCCGCGCCATCCGCGCGCCCTGGTCCACGATCTCCGCTCGCGTTCGCTCGCCCTTGGTGACCATGGAGCATCAATAGCACGACCGTTCGTTCATGTCCACCCGTGAGGGGTCCGGGCGTGCTACGACGGGGTGGTGCGCTTCGTCTGGCTCCTCGCCCTCGTGGCCTGCGCCGATCGCGTGGCGGTTCGTCCGACCGACAACGAGCTGCGCTTCGTGGTCGAGACCGACGTGCCCGAGAGCGCCTCGGCGCGGGTGACGGTGTGGCCCGAGGACCGCCCTTCGGACGCGTTCTTCGCCGGTGAGCAGCCCGGACCCGAGGTGGCGGTGGTCGTCTCGGGGCTGCGCTTCGACACGGCCTACGTCGCTCGCCTGGACACGGTGGAGGGGAGCGCGATCCTGTCCTCGGTCGAGCTGCCCTTCCGGACCGGCCCGCCGTCGTTCGAGCTACCGACCGCGGCGGTGAGAGCCGACCCGGACGCCGAGGTGGCCTGGGTGCTGCTGAACTTCGCGCAGACGAGCGGTGGGCGCTCGGACCTGATGCTCGTGCTGGACTCCGAAGGGGAGGTGGTCTGGTACGAGGACGTCGCGTCGTTCGACCCCGATGCGGACGACGCCTTCTGGGACGGCTACCGCTGGGACGACGCTCGCGCCGAGCTCCTCGCGATCATCGGTCACCGCCGGGTGGTCGCGATCGGCCTCGATGGCGAGGTGCGCGCCGATCACGGCACCGGGCCGCTCGTCTCGCACGACGTCCTCCGGGTGGGGGACCGGCTGCTGCTCCCGACGACGCGCCCGTTCGACGGCCCCGACGGGCGCTGGCTCGAGGACGGCTGGCTCGAGGTGGATCCGGACGGCACCGAGCGCGAGCACTGGCTCCGGGAGCTCGGCCTGTCGCCGACCGCGGATCCGCCGTTCACCTCCGCGCCCACCGCCGGCCGCTACTGGGGCTCCTGGGTCGGGGGCGCGGACGTGCTCGACTGGACCCACGTGAACGCGCTCGAGGTCCAGGAGGTGGACGGCACCGAGCGGGTCCTGCTCTCGCTCAAGAACCTGGACCAGCTCGTGCGGGCCGACGCGACGGCCGGCGTGTTGGACTGGCGGATGGGCGACAGCGGCGCCGGGGGCACCCACAGCCCGGGCGACTTCCGTTGGGTCGGCGAAGGCCCGTGGTTCGCCGGACAGCACACGCTGGACCTCGCGGCGGACGGCACGCTGTGGCTGTTCGACAACGGCAACCACCAGGCCGGGCCCGCCGAGCGGGACGCGCGGGTGCTACAGCTCGCCTGGGACGAGGGGGGCCGCACGGTCGAGGCGCTACGGACCCACGATCTGGGGCGGGTCTGTCCGTTCCGCGGGAGCGCCCTGCCGCTCGCGGGCGACCAGGTCCTGGCCGCCTGTGGTGCCACGCCGGTCGTGCAGGCCTGGGCGCCGGACGGGCGGATCACCTGGGAGGCGACGTTCTCCTGCCCGGAGAGCTGGCCTTCGTGCAGCCTCTACCGCGCGTTCCCGCTGCCCTCGCACGCCCGCGCGTCTACGGCGTCGGAGCGCACGGGACGAAGCGCTCCACGCGCGGGAGGTGGGCGGCGTAGGCCTCGGCGTCGGGGATGCCCTCCACCCCCAGCGTCCCGGCGAGCTTCCCGACGAGGAAGATGTGGTCGCTGGGGATGCCGACGTTGATGTACGCCGTGATGTCCGTGTCGGCGTTGCCGTAGGCGAACGCGATGGTGACGCCCACGTCGATCAACGCCTGCAGCGTGTCGGTCTTGTAGTCCGCCGCTTCGCCGCCGAGCGCCCCCACGCCGTCCGCGAGGAACACCCCGTCCGAGGTCCAGGGGAAGCCGTGGTCGTCGAGCCAGCCCTCGGTGGCCTCCCGGGCGGTCGTGCCGTCCAGCAGGCGCAGCCCTTCGCCGCGGGACGTGACGTAGATGACGCGGTAGCCCTTCTCGACGTAGGTCCGCATCAGCGTGTCGGCCTCGGGGCGCATCGCCGGATCGTGGCCGGGCAACGCGATCTGCGTGAGCCACTCGCTGTCCGAGGTCGTCAGCGTCTCGTCGATGTCCGAGACCACGGCCACCCGCGTGTCCTCGGTGACGGGCGGGCAGTCGCCGGTCGTGGTGGTCGGCGTCGTCTCCGTCGGGGTGGTCGCCCCGGTGTCGCCCGTGGGGAGGGTGCCCGTGGTCCCCGGGGGAGGCTCGGTGCCGCCAGGGACCGTCACGGTCCCGCCGTTCGAGCACGCCACCAGCAGGCAGCAGACCAGCCCTCGCATCCCGGCCTCCGGCCCGCCGGATAACCCGCTGGTCAGCGAACCCGGAGGAAGGTGCCCGATCCGACGACCTCGAGCTGCTCGGCGCCGGACAGCTCGAGCCGCAGGTAGGCCGCGTCCTCGGTGCTCGTGGGCCACGCCGCGACGATCCGTCCGCGCGAGCTGCGGGGGCAGCGCAGCGACCGCGTCCCCATCACCACGATCGAGACGGCCGAGCCGTCGGCGCAGGTCGCGTCGATGACGGTGCGCCCGCTGCGCCAGTCCAGGTGGACGTCCTCCACCGTCGCCCCGCGCAGGTCGTCCCAGTGCAGGCGCACCCCGGGCTGACGGCCGAGCTCGACCATGTGTCCCCTCCCTCCTCCACCATGACCGGCCGACCCCTCCACCTGCGGTCGCGCGATGTCACCGCTGATCACCGGCCGCGGACCATCTCCCGGAAGTTCCGACCACAGGCAGGTCCGAGGGCCGCGGGATCCTCTCCCCGGAGCGTCGCGACAGCCTCGATCACGCCGAGCAGATCGGCCGGCTCTCCCCGCTCGTCACCCCATGGGCAGTCCGTCTCCACCAGCAGCCGATCCGCCGCCACCAGCGGCACGCTCTCGCGCGCCTTCCTGGCCCGGTGGTTCTGCACCAGCGTCCCGAAAGAGACGTGGAGCCCGAGGCGCTGCGCGCGGGCCACCTGATCCGGGGCCCCGGACCACGCATGGATCATCCCGCCGCGCCGCGGGAGGCCGTCGCGCTCGCAGATCGCGAGCAGCTCGGGGGTGGCGCGCACGCAGTGGAGCACCACCGGCAGCTCGAGCTCCCGGGCCAGGGCGAGCTGGGCACGGAACACCTCGCGCTGCCGCTGCCAGGCCGCGTCGTCGGCCGCGCGCAGCCGATCGAGGCCCAGCTCCCCGATCCCGTCGACGCCGAGCTCGGGGATCGTACGGAGCGCCCCGGCCACGTCGTCGGTCGTCGCCACCGCCCAGGGGTGGATACCCGCGAACACGGTCGCGCCGTAGCGCCGCGCGAGGTCGACCGCGATGCGCCACCGCGAGGGATCCGCGGCGCAGATCGCGAACCCGTCGACGCCCGCGGCGCGCGCTCTGGCCACCACTCGATCGCGGTCCGGATCGTAGGCGGCATCGTCGAGGTGTGTGTGGGCGTCCACGAGCCCGCCGCGCGGTATATCCTCGGCCGTGTCGCGTCCCATCGAGCTGGGTCCCTTCCTGCTGCTCGACCCCATCGGGTCGGGAGCGATGGGGACCGTCTACCACGCCATCCACCCCGACAGCGGGGCGCGCGTCGCGGTCAAGGTGCTCCGCCCCGAGGCGGCGGCCGACGAGCTGGCGCTGGACAACCTCGAGGGGGAGGTGCGCGCGGTCGCGTTGCTCGACCACCCGCACATCGTGCGGATCTACGACGTGGGGAAGATCACGCCGGAGGAGGCCGAGCGGGCGCCGCACGCGCTGGTCGTCGGGACCCCCTGGTTCGCGATGGAGGTCGCGGAGCACGGCTCGCTCCAGCGGCGGCTGCGCAGCCTGGACGGCAACGACCTGTTCGAGCTCCTGGACCACCTGCTCTCCGCGCTGGCGCACGCCCACGCGCGCGGCATCCTCCACCTCGACCTCAAGCCCGCGAACGTGATGTTCGGCGGGAGGACCCAGGGCGCGCTGCTCACCGACTTCGGCATGGGGGTGATCGGCGATCCGGATCCCACGGGGGACTTCGTCCGCGGGACGCCTCACTTCATGGCGCCCGAGCTGGTCCGGGGCCGGTGGGAGGAGCTCGGCCCCTGGACCGACCTGTACGCGCTGGGCAACCTGGCCTGGGTCGCGGCCACCGGTCACCCCGCGATGCCCGAGGGGACGGCGCACGACATCCTCGCCGCCCAGCTGACGCAGATGCCGCGGTCCTTCGACCCGCGCATGGACCTGCCCGAGGGGTTCGAGCCCTGGGTCCGCCGGTTGTTGCACAAGGACCCCGATCGACGCTTCGTCTGCGCGGCCGACGCCCGCAAGGCGCTGATGGAGGTGAGGGCGCTGGACCCGGGGCCGCGGATCCCCGAGGACTGGCGGGTCTCGGAGCTGCAGAGCGCGGCCGAGGTGACGGAGACCACCGGGCTCGGGCTGGCCATGCTGCGCCAACCGCCGCTGGTGGGACGCACCCGCGAGCGCTCGATGATGTGGCAGGCGCTGCGCGAGGCCGAGGAGGGCGCCACCTGGGTCGTCGTGATCCGGGGCCCGGCGGGCTCGGGGAAGAGCCGGCTGGGGCAGTGGCTCGGGGTCCGCGCGCACGAGCTGGGGGCAGCGGTCCAGCTCGCGACGCGCCACACCGCAGAGGGCGAAGGTGGGATGCGGGCCGCGCTGCGGCGGATGTTCCCGATCGACCTGCGCGACTGGGACGCCGAGCCCGGCCTCGGCACCCGCCTGCAGGAGCGAGGTCTCGCGCCGCCGATCGCGCGGGACGTGGCGGCCTGGCTCGCGCGCGGGGTGGTCGAGCAGGTCGGCGGCGGCCAGGAGGGCTGGTGGGAGCTCGCGGCGGACGCGCTGTTCGCGGTGCGCGCGGATCGCACGCCGGTGGTGCTCGTGGACGACGTGCACCACGGCGTGGACACGCTGCGCTTCGTCCGCTGGATGCTCACCAACCGACGCCTCGTGCCCGGGGTCTACGTCCTCGTCGCCGAAGACGAGTCGCTGATGGACCTGCCCGAGTCCGAGGAGCTGCTACAGCAGATCGAGGCGATGGAGGGCGTGGTCACGCTCGAGCTCGGGCCCCTGTCGGAGCAGGCGCGCACCGCGTTGGCGCGACGGGTGCTCCCGCTCGAGCCGTCGCTCGCCGCGGAGCTGGCCGAGCGGACGGACGGCAGCCCGGGGTACACGGTCGAGATGCTCCACGACCTCGCCGAGCGCGGCGTGCTCGAGCGGGGGCCGCGAGGGCTCCGGTTGCGCGAGGGGGAGCAGCTGTCGTCGCCGCAGCAGCTCAGCTCGATGTGGGAGGACCACCTCGCCCGCGTCCTCGATGGGCACCCGGAGTGGCGCGAGCCCCTCGAGGTGGCGGCGGTCCTCGGGACGCAGGTGGACACGGAGCTGTGGCGGGAGGCGTGCAGGCGGCTCGGCCGAGAGGCCCCCTTCGAGCTGCTCGACGCGCTCGTCGAGGCCCGGCTCGCGCGCCCGATGACGAACGCGATCCGGTTCACCCACCCGATGATGTGCGACGCCATCGCCGAGGAGGTGACCGACAGCGACGTGTTCCGGGCGTGCGCCGAGGTGCTCACCGGCGTGGACGACGCGCGGGCCGGTGCTGCCTGGGCGCAGGCCGGCGACCTGCAGCGCGCGCTCGACGGCTGGATGCGGCAGGCAGAGCGCTTCCGACGGGGGCAGCCTGGACGCCTCGAGACGCTGGTCACGCGCATCCGCGACGCGGCCGACGAGATCCTCGCGAGCGACGATCCGCGCTGGACGGAGGTGTACGACCTGCAGGTCCGCCTCGCGCTCGATCGCGGGCGGTCCTCGGACGCCCTCGCGGCCGCGAGCCGGCTGTGGGAGGTGGCCGACGACGATCGGTCGCAGCTGCTCGCCCACCTCGCGATGTCGCGCGCGTCGCTCGACCTGCTGGACCACCGCGGAGCGCTGCGCCACGTCCGGGCGGCGGGCGAGCTCGTGGAGCGAGGGGTCGTCTCCGATCGGCCGACGCTGGCGGTCGAGCTCGTGGGCGTCGCGATCACGCTCGGGTTGCTGGCGGACGCCGAGCGGTGGCTGGCCGAGTGCCGGTCGACGCCCTCGACCGATCTGGAGCAGGCGCGGCTGGCGCTGGCGCACGGCCAGGCAGCGGCGGCGGCGGATCGCACGCGCTGGCTCGGCACGAAGGCCACGGGCGATCGCTCGTTGCGGGCCCGGGCCGCCCTGTGCGAGGGGTACGCCCGGCTCTCGCTCGGGAGCCACGAGGAAGCGCTGACGGCGTTCCAGGCTGCTCGTCGGCGATTCCGCGCGCTGGGGCTGGTGACGGAGGCGGTGGCGAGCATCGGGCTGGCCGTCACCCTGGACACGCTCGGGCACCAGGACGAGGCGCTGCGGGTGCTGGACACGCTGCAGGCGCACGCCCTCGGGCCCCGCCTGGCCTGGAAGGTGGCGCTGGGCGAGGTCGCCGTGCGGGTGTCGCGCCCGCAGGACGTGACCTTCGGGCTGTGGTGGCGCAAGGTGCGGCAGGGGCTGGAGGCGGCGCTGGCGCTCGATCCGGTGGACGCGCTGGTCCTGCGACACGCCGTGCCGCGCGCGGCGAGGGGCGACCGGGCCACGGAGCTCTCCGACGCGCTGCATCGGTTCAGGTAGGGGGTGTCGGTGGACGTGGGCGGAGAGGGATCGCCGGTCCTGCTGGTGATGGGGCTGGGCATGGCGGGCGCGATGTGGGCGCCGATCCTGCCGGCGCTGCGCGCGTCGCACCGGGTCGCGACCTTCGACCACCGGGGGCTGGGCTCGCGGGTGGACGAGCCGCCGGCGCGGACGATGGGGGAGCTGGCGGACGACGTGCTGGCAACGCTCGACGCGCTCGGGTGGGAGCGCGCCCACCTGGTCGGGGTGTCGATGGGCGGCATGGCCTCGCAGGAGGTGGTGGTGCGTCGTCCCGATCGCATCGCGAGCCTCGCGCTGATCGCCACGACCGCGTGCGGTCGGAAGGTGCTGCCCCCGACGCGGTCGGCGCTGCTCGCCGTGCTCGGATCCCGGGAGCGCGAGGACCGGCTCGCGCAGCTGCTCTACCCGCCGGCCTATCGGCGGGAGCACCGCGCGGAGATCGACCGCCGGGTGGCGTCGATGGTGGCGACGATGGCGCCCCGAGCGACCACGCGGGCCCACTTCCGGGCGGTGCTGGGGCACGACGCGAGGCAGCGGCTGAAGACGGTGCGCGCGCCGACGCTGGTGATGAAGCCCGGGCTGGACGCGATGATCCGTCCGACGGCCTCGGACGACCTCGCCCGCCGCGTGCCGCACGCGCGCCTCGCGGTCCTGCCCGACGCGGGCCACGGTCTGATCCACCAGTCGGCGGATCGGGTGGCCTCGCTGCTGCTCGAGCACCTGGCGCGGAGCGAGGCGTGAGCGGGGTCGACGCGGTCCTGCTGGATCTCGACGGGACGGTCCTCGACAGCCACGACCTGATCGTCGCGTCCTACCTGCACACCTGCGCGGTGCACGAGCTCGAGGCCGACGTGGAGCTGTTCCGCAGGGGCATCGGCAGGCCGCTCGAGGAGATCCTCGCCGGGTTGGCCGCCGAGATCGACCCGACGCACCTCGCCCGGACGTACCGCGAGCACAGCGATCTGCACCACGACACCTCGGTCCGCCTGTTCCCCGGGATGCGCGAGGCCCTCGACCGGCTGCGTGCGAGCGGGCGGAAGATCGCCATCGTGACGAGCAAGGCGAAGCCGTTCGCGGCGCGCGGCCTCGACGTCGTCGGGCTGGACGTGGACCTCCTGGTCGGTCCCAGGGACGCCGCTCGTCCCAAGCCCGCCCCCGACCCGGTGCTGTACGCGCTCGAGCGGTTGGGGGTGCCCGCGGACCGGGCGCTGATGGTGGGGGACGCGCCGAGCGACCTGTTGGCCGGGCGCGCCGCCGGGGTCCGCACGGTGGCGGTCCGCTGGACGGGCCTGCCGCACGCGGAGCTCGAGGCCTGCCACCCCGACCACTGGATCGAGGTACCGGGCGACCTGGTCACGGTGGTGGAGGGGTAGGTGGACGACCCGACGGACATCGCGGTGGTCGACGACGCCAACCGCTTCCTGCGCTGGTCGGACCGGGCCGAGGTGCACGGCGGGCGACTGCTCCACCGCAGCGTCCACGTCCTGCTGTTCACGCCGGACGGGGCGCTCGTGGTCCAGCGCCGGCATCCGGACAAGCTCACGTGGCCGTCGCACTGGGACGTCTCGGTCGCGGGCCACGTCGAGCGCTCGGACTACCCCGCGGGGCCCGACGAGCGTCTGGACGAGGTCTATGCCGCCGTCGCCGCACGCGAGCTGGAGGAAGAGCTCGGTGTACGCACCGCGCTCCGCTGCCTGGGCGCCTTCGGTCCCGAGCCGGGCGTCCACTACGAGCAGCTCCACCTGTTCCACGGCGTCCACCCGGGGCCGTTCCGCATCCAGCCGGAGGAGGTGGCGGAGGTGGCCGCGGTCCCGCTCGAGGCGTTGGACGCGCTCGAGCCCAAGACGTTGGCGCTGCGGCACTGGTGCGCCTGGTGGGCGCGGCGCTCGGGAGGCGATCGATGACCTGCACGCTCTACTACTGGCCGATCCCGTTCCGCGGGCAGTTCGTCCGCTGGGTGCTCGCGCACGCAGGTGCCAGCTGGGAGGAGGTGGGCCCGGGTGCCATGAAGGACCGACCGGTGACCGACCAGCCCGTGCCCCACATGGCGCCCCCGCTGCTGGTGGACGACGAGGCGGGCGTGGCCCTCTCCCAGCTGCCGGCGATCCTGACCTACCTCGCGGGGCGGCACGGCCTGCTCCCGGGCGATCCGGAGCGCGACGCGGCGACGCTCAAGCTGGTCTGCGACGCGAACGACGTGCTGGACGAGCTGACCCGCAACGGCGGTTCCCAGATGTGGACCCGAGAGGCCTGGGACCGGTTCGTGTCCAGGCGGTTGCCGAGGTGGATGTCCATCTTCGAGGAGACGGGGCGCCGCCACGGGCTGACCGCCGACGGCGGTACGTTGTTGGGCACGCCGGAGCTCGGGCTCGCCGATCTCGTCACCGAGACGCTGTGGTTCACGATGACGGACAAGCTCCCGGAGCTGGCGCCGCTCCTCCGCGACACGGCGCCAGCGGTGGCGGCGTTGTCGACACGGATCGCCGAGCGACCCCCCATCGCGGCCCTGCGCGAGCGGACGGACGCGGCGTGGGGCCGGACCTGGTGCGGCGGCCAGATCGAGGCCTCGCTCCGCGAGATGCTCGCGGGCTGACCGTCAGCGCCCGACGATGCCCTCGGCGGGCGGCAGGGTCGCGGCGTCGGGTCCCGGGAGCCCGAGCAGCGCCGCCACGGTCGGCGCGACCTGGCGCACGTCGTAGGTCACGCCCCGCTCGGGGTGCACGCCCGCGCCCCAGGCCAGCAGGGGCACCTCGGTGTCCTCGGCGAAGGGCGTGCCGTGGCTCGTGCCCTGGCCCTCGGAGCCCGGGTAGTCGAAGAGTGCGTGTTCGCCGCGCAGGACGTAGATGTCGCCGGACCGCTCCTCGTCGAGCGACAGGCGGACGGCCTCGGCGTGCGGGCCCTCGGGCGCCTCCACGCGCCAGGCCCAGGCGCCGGCGATGCCCGGGACCTGACTCACCGCCGCGGCCGCCGCCAGGGCCGCCTCCGCGGGCGTGTCGCGCGGCAGCCACAGCGAGGGCGCCTCGAAGTGCGCCTTGCCCGCCACCCCGTGGGCCGCCAGCGCGTCGTCCGCCGCGCGCTCCACCGCCCCCTGCGGGATGCGGACGGCGTCGCGCGCCACGAAGGAGCCGTGGTCGCTCGTCAGCACCACCGAGAAGGCGTCCTGCCCGACCCGGGACCCCAGCCCATCGAGGAGGCGGCCGAGCGAGGCGTCCAGCCGGACCATGTTGTCCATCGCCTCCCAGCTCTCGGCGGTGAACGTGTGGCCCACGTAGTCGGTCTCCGAGAACGAGACGGCGAGGAGGTCGTGCCGGCCTGGCTGCTGCCCGAGGCCGAGCCGATCGACCGCCGCCAACGCCGCGTCCACCAGCGCGTCCCCGGCGAACGGCGTCACCAGGAAGTTCTTCGCCACGGGCGGTGCGTGCGGGAAGGTCGTACCGATCCCGGGGTCGTGCTCGATCGGCGAGTCGTCCGGGCCGACCCAGCGGGCGTAGTCCTCGGGGTAGAGGGCCGTCCACTCGCGGAACCAGCCGGTGACGTCGACCGCACCCTCGAGGGGACCCGTGAACCCGGGCAGGCGCGCGTCGTACCACGAGACCAGGTTCGCGTGCGGCCCGCCGAGCATCATCGCGGCGCGGTCCTTCAGCGACACGGCGGCGACCTGTCCGCCCGCACCCATGACCCGGTCGGCGAGCGTCGGGACGCGGAGGAAGGCCGGATCGCCGCAGTACACGTCCTTGCCCGGATCGCCGGGCACCCACCAGTCGTTGCTCACGATGCCGTTGACCGACGGGGCCGCGCCGGTCGAGATCGTGGCGTGGCCGGGGCAGGTGTACGTGATGGCGTGCGCGTAGTGGGCGTGGTCGTCGGCGGCATCGGGTCCGGTCAGCTTCGCGAGCCCTGCCGAATAACGGGCGCGCGGCGTGTCCAGCAGCCTCACCGGGAGCTGATCCACCACGATCAGCACGGCCAGGGTGGGCGCTGCCTGCGCCGGGGCCGCCTCCTCGACGGCTGCTGCCACGGCGGGCGCGGGCGTGGATCGCCTGCACCCGATGGCCAGGACGCTGAGCGCCACGGCCCGAAGGATCACCCGCTGCATGATCGCCTCCGCCTCGGCCGGGTCGCGTATCTCGCTGCCGCCGGCCCGGTCAGCTGCCCGCGAGCGCGTTGGCCTGCGCCTCGAACCCGAGGTCGCGGAGGGCCTGGACGACCTGCCCGGCCGTGTCTCCGGGTGCAGGCAGCTTCTCGAGCTCCCGCAGGTCGGCGTCCGCACCCTCCAGGTCGCCCGTGAGCAGCTTGCCGGGGAGTCGGAGCATCAGCGTCAGGGCCAGCGGGACCCAACGCCTGGCCCGCCGGTGGGCCTCGACCAGGTGCGCGAGCTCGTGGAAGGCCTCGACGTGCCGCTCCTGCAGCACCAGGATCCGGCCGAGCACCAGGGTCGCGGACGCGGCGCCGTGCCCGACGGCGTGCGCCAGGCGGGCGGCCCGACGGGCGAGCTCCTCGGCCTCCGCCACCCGGCCGCGCCGCGCCACGATGTCGGCGAGGTTTCCCCGAAGGCGAGCCACCTCGTACAGGTTGCCCCTCGCGGTGGGGCCTTCGAGCGCCAGGCGGGTCAGGCGCTCGGCCTCGGCGAGGTCGTGGCGGAGCATCGCGCACACCGCCAGGCGCGACTGGATGCGCTCCCGGAGGGCCTGATCCGTCGTGGTCGCCCAGGCGAGCTCGAGGGCCGCTCGCGCCTCGGGCTCCCGCTCGAGCTGGACGAGGGCCCACGCTCCCACCATTCGGGCCTTGGCCCGGTCGTCGCCGTCGAGGGAGGCGATGGCCTCGTCCGCCGTGAGCAGCGCTCGCTCGTGCTCGCCCGCCAGCTGCTGCATCGCGGCGCGGTGCATGAGCGCCGTCCCCAGGACGAACGAGGAGCCCAGCGCGCGGGCGTCCGCGACGAGCGCGTCCACGTCCTCGACCGTCGTCCCGACCCGGATCCGCTCGCGCGCGGCCACGTGGAGGCGTAGCTCCAGCGCGCTCACGGGGTCCGGATGCTCTGCCAGCAGCCCCCGAACCAGGGACACCAGCTCCTCGAAGTCCCTCGTCAGACCCCTGCCCAGCTGCTGGTTGGCCAGCGCCAGCCCCGCCGCTGGGTCGCCGCCCCACCACGACCACCGGATCCGGAGTGCCGGAGGGGCGTCGGGCCAGGAATCCAGCCAGGCACGCGACTGCTCGGGCCGCTCGCGACCGACCTGCGCCGCTGCGCGCGTCCAGGCCGCGCTGACGAAGCTCAGCCGCCCGTTGGCGGGCATCACGACACCGCTGCGCAGCAGCCGGGCCACGAGCTCGTCCGCGTCCGCCCCGACCGCGCGCCAGCGCTCGGAGAGCAGGGCGTACGGCGCCCCCGGAGCGAGCCCCAACACCGCGAGCGCGGCGAGATCCGCCTCGGAGCCTCCGGCCAGGGCTCGGTAGCGCTCGACCAGGGCCCCGTCGTCCTCGATGGTCGGCAGGTCGACTGCGAGGCCGTCCGCCGTGGGCCGGAGGTGGTGCTCCGAGGTGGCGAGCCAGGCCAGGATCCGCGTGGGGAATCCACCGAAGCGAGCCACCAGGCGGTCGGCGGTGACCGGGACCAGCCAGCACGCCCGCTCGACCGCCACCATCGCAATCGCGGGTTCGAGCTCCGCCATCGCGTGGCGCGGCGCTCCGCGGAGGACGGCAGCGGCCTCCGGGTGTTCGGAGAGCGCCTGGTCGGAGGCCACGGCGAGGGTGATCACCGGCGCGTCGCGGCCAGCTTCGGCGAGCAGCGCCAGCTCCTCGGGGCACCGGTCCGCCGAGGGCACCACCACCAGCAACGGACGTCGCCTGGCGAGCGCGGCGAGCAGGGCAGGGCAGACGGACGCCGATCCGTCCCCGGCGATCCAGCCGCCGACCGCCGCCACCACCTCGTCGTCGAGGGAGCCGCCGCAGGTCGCGAGGTGCGTCGCCACCCGCCACGCGGCGCTGGCGGCGTCCAGATCCGTGGTCCCGAGCCGCGCTGCGAGCACCTCCCGCAGGGGCTCGGGGGCCGCGCCGTCCACGACCAGCAGCTCCACCCGGCCCCGTGCGGCCAGATCCCGACCCCACCACACCGCCAGCGACTCCGCACCCGCGTCGTCGGCGCCCGCGAGGTGCACCATCCGTGGTCCGACCCCGTCGATCCCGGCCTCCAGCACGACGCCGAGCTGCTCGAGCAGGTCCTCGTACCCGACCGGGGCGAACGAGCGGGCGCCGAGCATGGTCGGGCTCACGCTCGCGAGCACCCGCTCGAGCCGGGTCATCGGGCGTCTCGGTGGGCGAGCCGGTGCGTGGATGGGCGCCGGACCGATGGGTGAGAGCTCGACCGGCTCGAGGTCACCGTCCACGTCGCCGAGGTCGACGGTGTCTGAGCTCCCGCCCAGCAGCACGCGTCCGGCGGGCGCCGCCGGATCGGGCTCTCCCAGCGCGAGCAGCTCGCCGAGCGCGTCGGAGGCGGTGGGGAAGCGGGCCGCCGGCTCATCGGCCAGGCACCAGGCGAGCCAGCGACCGAGGCCGGGCGGGGTGGGGGTGCCCGGCGCGAGCAGCGTCATCGCCGTGCGTCCGACCGCGAACAGGTCGGTCCACGGGCCGATCTCGCGCCAGCGCCGCAGCCGTTGCTCGGGCGCCATGAAGGCCGGCGTCCCCTGGCTCGAGCTCATCACGTCCAGATCCTCGGGTTGGACGGCGAGCCCGAAGTCCGTGAGGCGGTACCCGTCACGCGCGTCTCGCGGATCGGGCCGGAGGATGTTCCCGGGCTTCACGTCGCGGTGGACGAGGCCGGCGGCGTGCGCGAGGGCGAGGGCGTCCAGCAGGTCGTGCAGGGCCGCGCGCGCCTCGGACCAGCTCCCCGCGAAGCCGTCCAGCGAACCCCCGTGCGCCAGCTCCGAAACGACGTAGGGAGTGCCCGCGTCGATCCCGGTGATCGCGGCCTCCTCGTGCGTCACCGCCCCGACGTCGACCACGAGCGCGATCCGTGGATGGAACAGGCTGGCCGCGGCGCGCGCCTCGTCCACGATGGCACGTCGGTGGCGCTCCAGCCGTGCTCGCTCCGGGTGGGGCACCTTGATGGCGACGGGCACGTCGAGTCCGAGCGAGCGGGCGCCCCAGACCCGGGCCGTCCCGCCGATCCCGAGGAGATCGCCGAGGACGAAGCCACCGAGTCGTCGGTCGTCCGCGCGTGCCACGCGAGGCAGTCTCGCTCAGCCGACCTACCGGGGGGCCGAGACGAACAGGTTGGCCACGCACATCTCCTCGTCCGTACCCTCGCCCCACAGGACGGCACCGTCCTGGTGGTTGTCGAACAGGCACTCGAGGGACATCTCGTCCCCGGGCAGGAAGTGGGCCGGGGTCTCGAAGCGGTAGTCGAACTGCCACTCGAAGTCCCAGTCCTCGATGTGCAGCAGCTCCTCGCGTGTGCCGTCCTGGTGACGCACCGCGACCGAGCCACCCGCGCCCAGCGTGTGCATGTGCATCATCACCGAGTGGATGTCGAAGCCGCCGGACAGGTCGATCGCGTCGCCGAGCAACAGGTCGAAGAAGGGCAGGGGGTCGCCGTCGGCGACGTGGCTCACCGCGTCGCTGTGCGGTGGGATGACCATGCCCCCGATCGGCCAGCTGGCGTCGAGCCAGGGCGCATAGGCGCCGACGCGCTCCACGTCCGGCTCGACCATCACGTCCACGGTGGTCCGGTCCGTCCCCGCGCCGGGCACGAGGTGGTAGTGGACCTGCAGCACCACCTTGCTCCCCTCCGGCACCTCGATGCCGACGCCCTCGGGGAAGAGGGTCGCTCCGCTGCCGGGCACCCACTGGGCGAGCTGAGAGATCGGTACGTCGGCGTCGTCCCCGGTGAGCGAGGGTCCCCCGAAGCACGACCAGCCGGGCTCGGGGTCGACGTCCTCGTACGCCTCGAACGTGGTGAACAGATCGGGTCCGAGCAGGCCGTCGGGGCGCAGCAGGAACGCGGCCACGTGGTGGACGATCGCGAGGTTGTCCGGGTGGACCTCGAAGCCGGTGACGAACGAGCTGCCCGTCGGCTGCCAGTCAAGCAGGAAGCACCGGTAGTCGTCCGTGCTGCCCGTGGGCTCGTAGGCCAGTGGCATCTCGAGCGTGGTGTCCGTCCGTGGCAGCGCCACCGCCAGGGCAGCGAGGGGCTCGCCGCGGTCCTCGGGGTCGCCCTCGCGCATGCCGCCGTCCACCCAGTCGGCGATGACCTGGATCTGCTCGTCGGTGAGCGAGGGGTCGCGCTCGTAGTCCCGGACCCCAGGCACCGCCTTCCACGGAGGCATGGTGCGCGCGGCGGTCGCCTCCGCCACGAGCGGCCCCTGCGCGCGCGCGGCGTCGTAGCCGTCGAGGGAGAAGCCCCCGATCCCGCCGTCGAAGTGGCAGCCCGTGCAGCGGCCCTCCAGGATCGGTCGAACGTCCGCCTCGTAGGTCGGACCCGACGAGCACGCCCACAGCAACGACCACGCGACCACGCGCACCTCGCTCGATCGACCGCTGATAACCGCGGCGGCGTGCCGCTACCCCCGCGTCGCTTGCGCCAACGCCCCACGCGCCGCGCCGGCCTCCGACAGGCCCCCGACCTCACCCTCCGCCAGGCCGAGCTCTCCGCCGGAGACCCCCGATCGCGCTCGCAGGGCACGCGTGGTGATCTCGGCCTGCCGACGGACCGCCTCGGAGGGGTGATCGAGCAGGGGACGGACGGCCGCCAGGGCGGTGGCGGTTCCGACGCGGCAGAGGCCCACCAGGGCGTTGACCTTCGCGCCGGGGTCCAGGACAACACCCAGCGCTTCCAGGAGGCGCGCCTCGACAGCGGCGTCGGGCGACGTGCCACGCGCCAGCGCGCCGATGGCGACGGACCGCGCGTCCTCCGACAGGGTGGCGAGGGGTGGGAGGGCGAGCAACGCCTGCCGCGGCACCCCGCCCGACAGCAACGCGGCCCACGGGCGGCTGCTCGCGTCCCGGAGCACGCCGACCGCGGCCGTGAGCGCGTCCGCGTCGTCGAGCGCGGTGAGGGTGCGCGCACACCGGACCTTCTCGTACCAGCCGACCTTCGGGTCGGCGAGCGCCTCGATCAGCGGACCGGGACGGCCCAGCACCCGCGCCGCGGCGCGCCGTTCGGGGCCCACGCAGCCCAGACGGTCGACGGCCACGGAGCGACCGCGCTCGGGGGCGAGGCTCGCCAGCGCCTCGAGAGCGCGAGCCCGAAACCCCGGCTCCGGGTCCGTGGTCGCGGCGCGTGCGAGGAGCGTCGTCGGATCCGACGCGCTCGCCTCCGCCTCAGCCAGCTCGACCAGGCGGCCGAGGACGGAGGCCGTCGCCGGTCCCTGGTCCTCCTCGACGATGATCGCGGCGGTGCCGCCCGAGAGCCGGGTCCCGATCGGGCACCGGACGAACGCCTCGCGGAACGCCGGGGTCAACGCGGCGAGCGCCGCCGGATCGGAGAGGACCACGCGCACCACGCGATCGAACGCCGGATCGCCCACCAAGTCGTCCTGCACGCCGTGAACGCCGTCCGCGGCCGGGACCAGCCGTTCGAGCACGATCCCGGGTCGCACCACGCGCCGCGCCTCGACGCGCACCATCGGGATCCGCCTCGCGTGGTCACCCGAACCCTCCTCCCGGAAGGTCGGCGCCGTCCGCAGCTCGGGAGGAAGCGCTGCGCGGTCGGGGAGGCGCTGCAGCGCGACGTCCAGCGAGGCGGGGCGTTCCCGTCCACCGAGCCAGTTGGCCACGGCAAGGAAGGCGAACGCCAACGCCGGGATCACCACCAACAGCCCCACGTCCATCTCGTCCTCCGCTCCGGGCGGAAACCCGTTCGCGTTCCGCCCCTACTTCCTCGAATCCATCAGCCGAGCTCCTCCACCTCGGTGCCGTCCGGCTCCCCGCGCGCCCCACGCGCCAGGCCGCTCTCACGGTAGGCCACGTTCCGCGCGCGCATCAGCTGGCCCAGCGGGCGAAAGTCGGTCGGTGCGTGCCATGGGTCGAAGGAGAGCTCCTCCACGAGGGAGGAGAGCCGCCGACCACGCTCGTCGTCGAGGTCCTGGCGCGGCAGCGTCAAGGTCGCCACCTGCTCCCACGGGGTGGTCCAGCGGACGGTCGGGTCCTCGATGGGCGTGGTGGCCTCGTCGACGAAGCGCTGGACCTTCAGCGCGAGCACCAGGTCGCCGGCCCGCAGCCGGGTCGCGAAGTCGGGCCCGTAGTGGTCGTGGCGCGCGCGGTCCATCGGGTGGTCCGCGTCGGGCACGTGGACGGGGAACCACGCGACCTTCACGGCCTGTTCACCCCAGCGGATCGGCAGGGCCGAGTAGTAGGGGCGGTCCAGCCAGTGCGCCAGCTCCACGCCGAGCTCGCGCTGCAGGTCGCGGAGCAGCGACATCGCGCGCGAGGGACCGAGCGCCCACAGCAGGCGGAACACGAGCCCGAGCGCCGAGCCCGCACCTGCCTCGATCACGGTCACGAACTCCTCGGCGGACCGGAAGGGCGTCACCTCGTTCGCGATCGTGAGGAAATCCTGGGTCTTCGCGTCGATCAGCGCGGGGATGAGCTTGTCCCCCGGAACGCCCAGCACCTTCACCGCCAGCCCGCGGACGTCGGGCACAGCGTCCGACCGCCGGCCACCCGAGCCGTTGCTCGCGCGCACCCAGCACCGGAAGGCCCCCGGCGAGGCGAAGATGCCGACGCGGAGACCGTCGGGCACCTCACCCACCTCGAGGCGACCCTCGGCCGCGGCGATGGGCTTGAGGTGCAGCGCACGCCCGGGGCGACCTCCGCTCGCGGCGCGCTCCTGGACGGCACGGAGCCGACCGGCGAGCGCCTCCAACCGCGCCTCCTCGCCTTCCTCGATCCGTTCGGACCACGCAGGCATTCCAGTTCCTCCGCCGGGCTCCTACCGCGAGATCGGCCAGGTCGCCCACAGGTCGGCGCGCGCCCGCCGCAGCTCGGCCAGCGCCCGCTGCCCGTCCTCACCGAGGTCGCCGGTCGCGAGCAGGTCCGTCCCCTCGAGGTCGGCGCCGCCGAGATCGAACAAGCTCTCGCCGGCCCCCGCGGTGTTTCGCCAGGAGACGAGCTTGAAGCGCTCGTCGCGGATCGCGTCGAACAGCGCGTCGGCAGGCACCCGCCCGTTGGGGACGAACACGTCGGTCGTGACGGTCCGGCGGACGCGGGCCTCGGGGTCGTGGAGCACGGGGAGCAGAGAGACCCCGTCGATCACGCGGTCCAGCCCCCGGGGGTCCACGCCCGCCAGCGACGCGATGGTGGCGAACACGTCGACGGTGTGGACCAGCGCGTCGGTCGGGCCCGCACCGTCCACGAGCGGCCCGGTGACCACCAGCGGTACGCGCACCCCGAGCTCGTAGACCGAGCCCTTGCCGTGCTGCTGGGGCAGGGGAGGGCGGATCGCCTGCATCGGCGTCCCGTTGTCGCCCACCACGATCACCGTGGTCCGCGCGCGCAGCTCGGGGCTCATGGCGTCCAGGATCCGCCCCAGCTCGTGGTCGGCGGCGCGCACCAGCGCGTCGTACCGATCGGCGAGCGGCGCGTCGGGCGGCACCTCGGCGCCCGGGATCGGAGCGGGCACCGGGTCGAACGGGACGTGGGCCGCGTGGAAGGCCGACCACATCAGCCACGGCTCCTCCATCGCCGCCATGCGCGCGATCGTGTCGTCCGCGGTCCGCGAGACCACGAAGCCCCGCCGATCGTGCAGCTCGCCGTTGTCGTCCTCGATCCAGTGGGCGTAGCCGAGGTCGGGCGATTGCTCCTCGCCAGCGTGGACCGGCTCCCGGAGGTTGCCCAGCGTCCCCCGGTACCAGCCGAAGCCCTGCCGCCCGGGCCCGTGGGCGGCGTCGGGCTGGCCGTCGAGGTGCCACTTGCCCGCGAAGCTCGTGTCCCAGGTGACCGGCGACCGCCGCAGCATCTCCGGGAGCGTCAGCTCGTCGTCGGGGAGCCCGACCTCCTCCTCCCACGAGAACACGATCTGCCCGACGCCCGTGCGCTGCGCGAGCCGCCCGGTCATCAACGTGGCGCGGGTGGGGGAGCACATCGGCTGCGACCACGCGTGGCGGAAGAACCGGCCCTCGGCCATCAGGCGGTCGAGCGTCGGCGTCGCGGGGGTGGGCCACCCGTGGCCGTAGGCGGCGATCTTGTCGAAGCCGACGTCGTCGAGCACGACCAGCAGGACGTTGGACGGCGTGCCGCCTGGGATGGGCGGGGGAGGCGGCGGCTCGCGACGACAGGCCAGGGCCTGGAGCAGCCCGATCAGCGCTCGACCTCGAGGGCGTCCATGGCCTTGCGCGCGGCGGCGGGCGCCGCCTTCGGATCCTCGGTCGAGGTGCCCGCCCCGCCCGTGAGCTGGAGCGTGACCTTGACCTCGACGGGGCCCGCGTCCGTCAGGTCGGTGGGTGCCTGGGACTCCACGGTCAGGCCGAGCGCGCGGAGCTCCTGCTGGAAGGCGGCGAGCTGGGTCTGCGGCAGCGTGACCACGAGCTGCTCGCGGCTCGATCCCATCGTCGCGCTCGTCACGGTCGCGCCGCTCGTGTCCGTGACCACGCCGTACCGCGAGCCGACGGAGAGCACCTTGCGCTTCATGCCCGCGTCGTCGGAGCGGACGACCGTGCGCCAGGACCGCTCCTCGCCCGCGAGCCCGGCCTCGATCGCCACCTCGGGCCGCGGCACCCCGTCGAGCTCGGGCTGGACCGCGCCCTCGTCCGAGGTCCCACCGGCCACGTTCGCGTCCGGGGCCGCCGCGGGCTCGCTCGGCACCTTCGCGGTCGTGCCCCCGGAGGTCGCGCGCCCGATCACCTGGGGCGTGGTCGACTCGAGCTTCTGGTCCGCCACGGTCCGCTCACGGTCCTCCGCGGCCGGCGCTTCGCCGCCGCCGGAGCTGCCCCGCAGGCTCGAGGAGGGCGTGGGCGCCGCCACCGCGGGCGAGGTCGTCGCGTCCTCGGGGACCACCAGCTCGGGCGAGGGCCGCTCGTCCATCGACATCGGGATCACGAGCAGCAGCGCGGCGACCGCCGCGAACCCGATCGCCAGCGCCTCCCAGCGCACACCCAGCCAGCGCGTGAGCGACCAGCCCCCGGCAGGGTGCTCCTCCTCCACGCGCGCCATCACCTGCGCGTGGAAGTTCATCGGTGCCTCGGTGGGACCCTCCTCGCGGAGCAGGCGCACCACCCCCTCGAGCTCCTCGAGATCCGCGCGCAGGGCAGGATCGCGGGCGAGCTCCGCCTCGATCTCGGCCGCTTCGGCCTCGTCGAGCTCCCCGTCGAGCCAGGCGGAGAGCGCCTCGCTCATGGAGGTGTCGGGCTGGGGGCGGGTCATGGTCGCTAGAGGTCCTCCTTCTTCATCTTTCGGGCGAGGATGCCGGCGAGCTCCGCGCGCGCGCGGTGCAGCCTGCTCTTCACTGTACCCCTCGGCAGGTCGAGGATGTCGGCGATCTCTTCGTAGGACAGGTCCTGGATGTCTCGCAGGACGATGATCTGGCGCGGCTCCTCGGCGAGTTGCTCGAGTCCCTGCTGGAGCAGGGCGCCTGCCTGGGCGGCGTGCAGCGGGGCGTCCGTCCCCGGCCCGTCGTCCGCCAGCTGGCGGGCGGGTCCGTCGTCGCGCTCCTCGCCCTCGAGGGGTTCGTGCTGATCGGCGTGGCGTCGTCGGCGGTACAGCCGGCGGTTCTTGCAGTGGTTGACGGCGATCCGGAAGATCCAGGTCGAGAGCGAGGAGTCGCCACGGAAGCCGGGCAGGGACCTGTAGAGCGCCAGGAACACGTCCTGGGCGACCTCGGCCGCGACCTCCCGGTCCCCCATCCAGCGGAGGCAGACCGTGAAGACCCGGTGCTGGTAGCGGCGCACGATCTCGGCATAGGCAGCCCGATCTCCGTCACGGAAGCGTCGGACGAGCTCGGCGTCGGAGACGTCGTTCGTCGTCATGCTCCTCCCGGTATGGACACCACTGGCTCACCGAGGTTCCGAGAACGCGCCCGAGCGACGCTCTCAGAAGTCCTCGTCGAGATGCTTGGCTTCGACCTTGACGCGACGACCGGTGCGCACGCTGGCGAGGATCTCGTCGAGGGTCTGCCGGGGGTTGGGGAAGATGGCCTTCTTGACCTTGGCGTTGCGGAAGGTGCACCCGTCGATGTTCGCGAAGTCGAGGTCCGCCTCCTCGAGGTTGGCCTCGTCGAACACGGCCTCGCGGCAGTCGGAGTGCCACAGGCTGGCGCCGGACAGGTTCGCGTTGCGGAAGGTCGCGCGGGTCAGGTTGCACTCGGCGAGCTTGGTGTGCCGCAGGTCCGCGCCGTCCAGGTCCACCCCGGACAGGTCGAGGCCACGCAGATCCGCGTCGGCCAGCGACTCACCACGGGCGACGGCGTCGACGATCTGCTTCTTGGTCATGGGGCGTGGGCTGCCCATGGGCGGCTCCTGTGTGCGCGGCGGCGATGGGTGAGGCGGTCGAGGATGAGGGCCGACAACCGGGTCCCGTTGAGCCGGTCGGCGTGGAAGGCGCCTCCCGGGTTCAACGCGTTGACCTCCGTCACGTGCCGTCCGATCACGTCCAGGCCGGCGAGCCGGATCCCCGCCCGCTGGAGGTGGGGGCCGAGCTGCGCCGCGAGCTCGTGGTCGGTGGCGGTGATCTCGGTCGGCTCGGCCTGTCCTCCCCGCTTGAGGTTGTGCCGGAAATCCCCCGGCGCTCGGCGGCGAAGGTACCCCCCGACGACGGCGCCGTCCAGCCACACCAGCCGCTTCTCGCCGTCCTCCGCGGCGCGCAGGTATCGCTGGACCACGACGTAGCCGTCGCCCACCTCGCGGGCGGCGTCGAAGGCGGCGTCGAGGGCCTGCGCGTCCCCCGGGGGCACGTGCGAGATCTGCCGCCCGCCGCTGCCCCGCGCGGGCTTGACCACCACGCCGTCGCGCTCGTCGGCGTAGAACACGTGCGCGCTGGCCCGCGAGCGGGTCACGACCGAGGGTGGCGTCTCCACGTCCGGGAGCGACGAGAGCCAGCCCTTGTGCGACACGCGCAGCAGCCCGTCGGGGTCGTTGACCACGCGCACGCCGACCTGGCGCGCGAGGGTCGCGAACGTGAGGACCTGCAGGTCCAGGGGTGCCGCACGGATCAGCATGAGATCGATGCGCTCGAGGTCGACGTACTTCCGGGTCGCGGTCCGCTGGACGAGCTGCTGCGCCATCTTCTCGGCCGACACCGGCGCGTCGAAGGCGTGGGCGCGGGCGATGACGCGTCCCGCGGGGTCGATCTCGAAGTCCCACGGCTCCACGAACCGCACCTGCCCGCCGCGATCGAGCGCCTCCCTGGCCAGGTGCACGGTCGTCCAGGTCTCGTCGATGGACGCCGCGCGGCTGATCGCGAACACGATGCGCATTCCCGCCTCGCGTAACAAGGCGACGGCTCCGCGCCTCCCTCCGCTCCCGCGTCGGGCTGGGGCTCCGGTCGGCGCCCGGTCGGGTGTACCATCGGCGGCCCGGGAGGTGGGGCGATGCGGTGCACGGTGCTCGGAGGAGGTTCGTGGGGGACGGCGCTGGCGGTCCAGCTCGCGCGCGTGGGGCACGACACCGTCCTGTGGGACCGCAACCCCGAGCGGTGCGACGCCATCAACCGCGACCACCGCAACCCGCGGTACCTCAAGGACGTCACCCTCCCCACGAACCTCCGGGCCGAGCCGGACCTCGCGAAGGCCTCGCGGCACGGGGACCTGCTCGTGCCCGTCGTCCCGTCCCACGCGCTGCGCGGCGTGCTCGAGCAGGCGCGGGCCGACGTGGGCGACGCCTGGGTCTGCTGCGCGACCAAGGGCATCGAGGACGACACGCTCGTCACCATGTTCGACGTGTGCGCGGACACGCTCGGCGCCCGCGAGCGCACGAGCCTGCTCTATGGCCCCTCCTTCGCGCTCGAGGTCGCGCAGGGCCTGCCCACCGCGGTCGTCGTCGCCGGACCGGACGAGGCGTCCAAGGTGGCGGCCGAGGCCTTCCACGGCGACCTCTTCCGGACGTACCACACCGACGACATCGTCGGCGTCTGCGTCGGCGGGTCGCTCAAGAACGTGATGGCCATCGCCTGCGGTGTGAGCGACGGGCTCGGGCTCGGGGCGAACGCGCGGGCCGCCCTCATCACCCGGGGGCTCGCCGAGATCACGCGCGTCGGCGTCGCGATGGGCGCCAACCCGCTGACCCTGATGGGGCTGGCCGGCATCGGCGACCTCGTGCTCACCTGCACTGGCAACCTCTCCCGAAACCGGCGGGTCGGCCTCGCGCTCGGGCAGGGCAAGACGCTCGCGCAGGTGCTCGAGGAGATCGGCGAGGTGGCGGAGGGCGTGACCACCGCCAGCAGCGCGCACAAGCTCGCGGAGAAGCTCGGCGTCGAGGTGCCCATCACCACCCAGGTCCACGCGATGCTCTACGAGGACAAGCCCGCGGTGCAGGCGCTGATGGAGCTCATGGGCCGCCAGCGCCGCGCCGAGCGGGACCACTGAGCCGACCGCCGACCGCCTACAGGCTCTCGATCGCGTTCTGCAGCGCGTTGCGCTCGGGGATGCCGGACATGCCGGACGCGTTCGCCTTCCGCTGCTCGAGCTCCTCCTTGGCGTGCTCGTTCACGCCGGCCCGGCGCGCCACGGTGGCCAGATCGTTCGCCATGCGGATGCGGTGGACCGAGCCCGCGCGGTCGTAGGCCGAGAGCAGCAGGTCGAAGTCGCTCCCGCGCGCGGCGTACGCGGCGGCCGCCTCGGCCATCGAGAAGTCGACCGAGCCCTTCAGCACGTCGGTGACGAGCTTCTCCTGCAGCCGCAGGTCCCCGACGCCCGAGCGCTGGCGCTTCGTGACCGCCTGCCACGCGCGGATCTGGACGTCGCGGCTCGGGTCGTTGCGCGCGAGGTCCACCAGGGTCGCGGACGCGCCCGGGTCCAGCTCGATGGTCCCGATGGCCTTCTCCCGCACGCTCGGCGTCTTGTGCTGGAGGTCGGGCGGGGGCTCGAAGCCGCTGCTCGAGGGGGCCGGCTCGGGGGCCGCGGGCGCGGGCGCGGGCTCGATCTCGGCCACGGGCTCGGGAGCGGCGGGGACGGGGGCGGTGGTCGCGGGCGCGGGGCGGGTCCCCGGCGAGGGCGTCGGCGCGGCGGTCGTGGGCTGCGGGCTCGCGGGCTCCGCGGGAACGGGAGCATCGGTGGGAGCGGGATCGGGGGTGGGCGCGGTCGCCAGCACCGGGTCCGGGATCGGGGGCAGGTCCTCGATCGTGCCCACGTCCGGCTGGTCGGCGGTGGACAGGGTGAACACGATGCCGCCGACGACGAGCACCCCCACCACCAGCGCGATCGCACCGACCGCCGCGAGCACGAAGGCCGCACCGCCGCCGACCATGATCGAGGTGCCGCTCACCATCGAGGTCGCGGGCACACCATCGTTCTTCTTCCGGCTCGGGAAGGCCGCCGGGGGCGCCTGCTCGACCACCGGGTCGTGGAACAGGCTCTCCACGCTCACCGCGCTCTGGAGCTCCGAGCCGTCCCAGGTCGCCTGGGAGGGCACGCTCGGCGCCTTCTCGCCCGAGTGCGCCTTGAGCGACCGCACGAACTCCGCGCTGAACGGTCCCGCGGGGGCCTGCGGCTCGGTCGCACCCGCGTGCATCGCCTGCCCCTTCCACACCGCCAGCAGCTCGTTCACCGACTGTATGCGCTTGTCCCGGTCGGGCTCGAGCGCGCCCACGATCGCTCGCTCCATCCGATCGGGGAGGTCGGACCGCAGCTCGCGGGGAGGGGTGTACCGCGCTTCCGCCACCGCCTTGAAGATCTGCAGCAGGTCCGCGCCGTTGAACGCCCGGGTGTTGCAGCACATCTCGTAGAGCACCGCACCGAGCGCGAACACGTCGGTGCGCCCGTCCACGTTCTTGCTGTCGCTGACCTGCTCGGGCGACATGTAGTGGGGTGTGCCCATCGTCGAGCCCGTGCGGGTCGCGGCGCGGCCGTCGTTGCCCTCCACGAGCTTCGCCAGGCCGAAGTCCGTCACCTTCGGGACGAGCGTGTGGCCCTCGAGGGCCAGCATGATGTTCGCGGGCTTGAGGTCGCGGTGGACCATGCCCTGCGCGTGGGCGTGCGCGACGCCCTGCAGGATGCCCTCCGCGAGCGCGTCGATCTGGTCGTACGTCAACGGGCCCTGACCGAGCAGGTCGTCGAGCGACGGCCCCTCGATGTACTCCATGACGAGGCCGGGCGCGCCGTTGAGCATGATGATGTCGGTGACGGCGACCACGTTCGGGTGGCGCAGCAGCGCCTGGACACGGCCCTCCTGCACCAGCCGCTCCCGGATCGTGCGCGAGCTCATGGTCAGGACCTTGAGCGCGTGCATCGTCCCGAGCTGGTTGTGTCGGCAGAGGTACACCACCGCCATGCCGCCTTCGCCCAACACCGACTGCACGGTGTAGCGATCGACCACCGTCCCTGCCGCGAGGTCCATCGTCTCCTGCTCCGCGCACAGTATAGGTGCGCGCGCGGGCCCTGGCACGAGTTGTGGGGTACGATGCGCCGTTCCGATCGATGTCGAGCGGATCCGTGGAAGCCCGGATCCCTCGCGTGGTAAGAGGTCCCGCATGAACCACAAGATCAGCCTGTTCCTGATTCTCCTGGGTACCCAGGGCTGCGCGCAGTACTTCAGCGTCCAGGAGGCCTGCGACGAGAAGGTCAAGGTGCCTGGGGGCAGCTTCCTGTTGCCGGACGACGAGGAAGGGACCTGGCGCATCAACTGCTACCGGAAGCTCACGGGTGTGGCCAAGCAGCACGCCGCGCAGCTGGTGCAGCAGGCCGCGCGCGACGAGCTGGACTACATCGACCAGAACCCCGAAGCGCAGAACCTCTTCGGGAAGCTGCGCGAGCGCGCCTTCCTGAACCAGACCGTCGACGCCCCGGGGTACACCGGCCTCGAGCTGTACCAGCGGCTCACCGACCCCGTCACGGGCACGGGGTACGTGTTCTACGACCTCGCGGCGACGGAGACCCGGGAGTACGTCAAGATCCTCGTGGACAACGGCGAGGGAACGCCCTCGGGCGCGGACGCCGTGGACTGGCTGATGAGGGACCCCGAGTTCCGCCAGCTCGCGCTCCAGCCGTCGTTCATCGACGGTGCGTACGCGGAGAAGGAGCTGCCGGCCGAGTGGTTCACCGACGGCAACTTCGCGGGCATCTTCCCCGATCAGGAGCTGCCGGTCGGCGGACGCGCCTACTACCTGGTGTCCATGTTCACCAAGCCCCACCAGGAGCACGTCGCCAAGCCGGTCCAGCTCCCGAAGGCCGATCAGACCGACGTCCCGCTGTACAGCTGGTCGCACGAGGTCGTGCAGGACGGCCAGGTGTCGCAGGCTCAGATCGGGTACGCGATGACCTTCCAGGTCGGTGCGCTGGACACGTCGATCTACAAGGAGACGAACCAGAACCAGTACTCGGCCGGCATCAGCGACGTGACGATCACGGGCCCCGAGGGCGCGCTCACGCCCATCGTCGTGGTCCCGGACGTGACGTACCCGGCGAGCGAGGACGGCAAGGTCACGCCGGACGGCGTCTGGCTCCGCAACACGATCGCGGTGTACACCTGGGAGTTCCTGCAGCCCTCCTCGACGTACGACGTGACCGTGCGCCTCGCGACCGAGGAGACCGACTGGGATCTGGACTTCTCGTTCACCACCGTCGACGCCGATCCCGGCCTGAACGAGATGCTCCAGATGGGCGGCACGGTGGTCACCGGCACGACGAATTGACGGTTCTCTGGTTGGTCTGGACGTACCTCGTCGCGTCCATCCCCTTCGGGCTCGTGGTCACGACCCTCTGGGGCGGCGACGAGGACATCCGGACGACGGGGAGCGGGAACATCGGAGCCACCAACGTCGCGCGGGTGCACGGCTGGCGGCTCGCGGGCGCGGTGATCGCGCTCGACGTGGCGAAGGGCTTCCTCCCGGTGCTGGGCGCGCGGCTGCTGTGGCCCGACGCCGGACACCTGCTGCTCGGCACCGTGCTGCTCACGGCGTTCCTGGCGCACTGCTTTCCGGTGTGGCTGGAGTTCCGGGGTGGAAAGGGCGTCGCGACGGGGGCGGGAGGGCTGCTCGCGCTCGCGCCCTGGGTGACGATGCCCGCGGTCGCCGTGTGGCTCACCGTGCTCGGCGTGAGCGGGCGCTCGTCGGTGGCCGCGTTGACGGCGACGCTGTCGATCGTGCTGTTCTCGTGGTGGGTGGATCCGTCCGTGTTGGGCGTGGTCGTGGTGCTGGCGCTCGGGATCCTGCTCACGCACGTCCCGAACCTCCGTCGGCTGGTGCGGGGCGAGGAGTCCGCGCTGATCCGTCCGGTGCGCTGGGGTCGCCAGGCGCCCGTGCTCGACGCCGACCGCGTGCTCGAGGAGGGGCCCGCCGGTCAGGCGCCGCCCGTGTGGCGCGAGAGGGTCCCCGACCCCCTCGAGCCGACGATCCCTCCCGAAGACTGAGCGTCGCCCGGCCGGCCTACTCCGGCTTGACGATGTGGAACTCGACCCGTCGGTTCCGCGCGCGGCCGCTCGGCGTGCGGTTCGTGTCGATCGGCCGCGTCTCGCCGAAGCCCTGCGACTCGAGGCGGTCCGCGGCGATGCCCCGGCTCTCGACGTACCGCCGCACCGCGAACGCGCGCTCGCGTGACAGCGTCATGTTGGACTCGTCGCTGCCCTCGCTGTCGGTGTGCCCCTCGATCCGCAGTCGGAGGTAGGGCGCGTCCTTCATGACCTTCACGACCTTGTCGAGGATCGGGAAGGACGCGGGCAGCAGCTCGGCCTGGCCGGTCTGGAACTGGATCGTCTCCTCGATCTCGATCTGCGTGTTCGTCACACGGAGACCGGACTGGGCCTCGTCGGGGCAGCCGTCCTCGTCGAGGTACTGGTTGACCGTCTCGGGTTCGTTCGGGCAGCGATCCACCGCGTCGGCGACGCCGTCCTTGTCCGCGTCCTCGAGCGGACAGCCGTTGTGGTCGCGATCGCCCGGCTGGTTCGGACACTGGTCGTTCACGTCGGGGATGCCGTCGAGATCGTTGTCCGGATCCGGACAGCCGTCCTCGTCCTCCCACAGGTCCTGGTCCTCGGGCACCAGCGGACACGCGTCGTTGAGGTCGACGACGCCGTCGCTGTCGTTGTCGTACTCGGGGCAGCCGTCGGAGTCCTTGAAGCCGTCGAGGTCCTCGGCCTCCGTCGGGCAGCTGTCGACCGCGTTGATCAGGCCGTCGCCGTCGCTGTCCTCGCTGGTCTCCGGGCAGCCGTCCTCGTCGTTGTCGCCGTCGAAGTCCTCGGGCTGGTCGACGCACCCGTCCTCGATGTTGACGATGCCGTCCCCGTCCTCGTCGCCGTACTTGTCGATGTCGCGGCAGCCGTCCTCGTCGTTGTCGCCGTCGAAGTCCTCGGGCTCCTTCGGGCAGCGGTCCACGATGTCGGCGATCGTGTCCTTGTCGGTGTCGACGCCACCGCACGGGGTGCTGATCTCGAGCGCCTTCACGGCGTGGTCGTACGCCACCACGAGGTGCTCGGCGGCGCGGCGCGGATACCCCTGGGAGAGCTCGATCTTCGAGAAGTCGAGGTTGGACTGGGCCTCGGCGAGGTCACGCGGCGCGCACAACGGCGCGTAGACCCGGTGGGCGGCGCTGATCGTGTCCTGGGTGCGCGCGACCTGGTCGGGGAGCGTGCTCGTGACGACGCAGCCCTGGGCGAGCCAGGCGAGCAGGGGCAGCAGGCCGAACCGATGGTTCACGGCTCGTCCTCGAGGTCCAGGAAGTCCTCGGGCTGCGGCTCGGGAGCCGGCGGCTCCGGGGTGGGCTCGCCGGGCAGCGGCTCGTTCAGGATGTCGTCCAGGTCTTCCATCGGCATCGGCGGCGGAGCGGGCTCGGGCGTGGGGAGGGGCGCGGTGGGCCCGAGGATGTCCTCGAGGCCGGTGGGCACCACCGGTGCGGGTGCCGGCGCGGGCGCGGGTGCGTCCGCGGTCGGGGACATGGTGTCCTCCGAGAAGTCGTCGAGCTGCAGGTCCGAGCGACCTCGCTTCTCGACGAAGATGATCGCGCGGTCCGACCACTCCGCGCTCTGACGGGCGAGCGCGTCCGCGACACGGAACTCGGAATGGCCAGCTTCTTCCTTGGCCTTCTCGAGGTAACGCATCGCCATGACGTACTCGTACTCCGCCAGGCGATCGGCGTCGTACTCGCGGGCGCGTCGGAGCCCGTCATCGGCGTTGACGATCTGGATGGAGGCCTTGCTGGCCGTACACCCGACCAGCAGCAGCAGCAGCGCGATGGGTCTCATGAGCACGACGCATTTCCGCACGACGGCGGTGCCGTCGTCAAGCCGTGCGAGGTGCGCTCGCGTGCAGTAGGATGCAGTTCTCCCCCCTCCGAGGGTTCCCACCGCGCCACATGGAGCACCGCCTCCCGATCGTCACCCGCTGGACCCTGTACGCTTTGGGCGCGGTGGAAGGGCAACGGGTGCGCCGTCCGCGGGATCCCGTGGCGGCCTGGCTCCTCCGTCGGCACCCGAAGCTGCTCCCGACGTTCGCCGCGCCCTCGATCCTGTCGATGATCCGCGCGCGGGCGGCCATCGTCGACCGCATGATCGAAGACGAGGTCCACCGCGTGCGTGGGCTCGATCAGCGCCTGGCGGTGTGGTCTTTCGGCGCGGGCTTCGACGCGCGCTGGTATCGGCTGCGGCCGATCGTGCAGGACGCGATCCTGTCGCATGCCGAGGTCGAGGACCCCGAGGTGCTCTCGTTCAAGAACCAGGCGCTGGCGGACAGCAGCTTCGCGGGCTTGTGGGACACGGTGCACCGCGTGCCCGTGCGCGAGGATCGCTGGACGGTGCACGACGCGACGGACGACCCGACGCTCGTGATCCTCGAAGGGGTCGCGAGCCGCCTCGGGGTGGAGGGCCTGCGACGGCTGCTCGGCCGGATCCGCCAGGACGTGCCGCACGCGACCGTGATCGCCGACCTGCCGGGCGTGCTGCAGAACGCGACGGGGACGCCCGCCGTCGCCGTGGGCTCCTCGCGCACGCGCTGGAGCTCACCCGCAGGCACCGGCGCGTCGTCGATGCACGTGAAGGACCTGCGGCGCCTCGGCTGGCGCCTGCGCGAGGACCACTGGCTCTCGGCCCGGCCGGAGCTCCGCGCGCCGTCGGGCATGGCGATCTGCGCAGGCATGGAAGCGCTGCGCGTCATGCACCTCTGCCCCGACTAGGGCTCCTCGATCTCCGCGGGTGCGGCCAGGCGCACGGAGAGGACGTGCTGGGTGGCGTCGATGCCCGTCGTCCCGGTGACGGGGATCCACGCGGCGTACTCCAACGTGGCGCCCTGCCCGGTGAGCCCGAGGCCCAGCGAGAGCGCGTTCGTCTCCGTCGGCGCGTCCAGGTTCCAGCCGGCGCGCAGCCGCGCGGGCCCGAAGCCCTGCTCGACGCCCGCGGCCACGAGGAGCGGCACCGCGTCCGTCGTCTCCGGCAGCCAGGCGGCGTTCCCCTCGATCACGAACTTCCGGGGATGGAAGCGGACTCCGAGGCCGGTCGACGCCTCCACGTCCTGCTCGCCCCAGGGCACGAGCCCGCGCCCCATCAGGCCGAGCGTCAGCGTGTCCAGCGGCTTCCAGCCCACACCGGCGGACGCGTCGAAGCGCCAGCCGTCGCCGATCCGGTCGTGGTTGTAGTACCCGAGGAGGGCGCCGAGGCCGAGCGAGAGCTTGCGGTCCGCCAGCGGGAAGGCGACGCCGAGCCCGAAGTCGTGGAACCTCCGGCGGTTCGGGATCTCCTCGCCGGGGATCGTCCAGCCGGGGCTGTCGTCGATCGTGAGCGGCGGAGAGTAGCTGTCCCCCGAATAGAACAGGCCGCCCGCGAGCTGGTCGCTCGTGCGCGCGTCCACCACCGAGGCGCCCCAGCCGAGCCCGTTGTCCGGCCCGTACCGGAACATGCCCTCCACGTCGTACCGATCGGTCAGCCCCAACAGCCCGGGGTTGAGGGACAAGGCCGTGTTCTCGGTCTCCGACGCGATGCCCGTCCGCCCCATCGCGACCTGGGCGGCAGAGGGGAGGGTGTCCGAGGCGTGGGCGAAGAGGGCGAGGAGGAGTGGGTTCATGCGTGGTCCGACCGCTCGGATAGCCCGATCGGTGCCTCGTCGCCACGCGAGTGCGTTGCCACGTCGCGGGGGCCGGAGTATGTGCGCGCCCCTTCGTTTGGGAGGTCCCCGTGGAACCCGATCGTCTCCTCGTCTTCCGCAAGCTCCTCCAGGAGCGGCTCTCCTCCCTCGAGACCAGCTTCGGCGCCCGCATCGGCGAGCTCGTCGACCAGCGCGACGTGCTGGCCGACACGGCGGACATCGCCACCGAGGAGTCCGACCGGGACCTCACCCTCCGGATGCACGATCACGAGCGCAAGGTCGTGGACGAGATCCGCGCCGCCATCCGTCGGATCGACGACGGTGAGTACGGCGTGTGCGAGGCCTGCGGCGACGACATCGGCGAGCGCCGGCTCCTCGCGCGCCCCATGGCGACCCACTGCATCGACTGCATGACGGAGCTCGAGGCGACCCAGCGTCGGGAGCCCTCGCTCCTGTAGCCGCCGGGATGTACGTCCAGGTCGCGGTCGCCAGGCCGCTCGGCGGTGAGCTCACGTACGCGGTGCCGCCGTCGGCTGGCGAGGTCGGTCTCGGCCACGTCGTGATGGTGCCCCTCGGGTCGACCGGGGAGACGGGCTACGTGGTGGCCACGTCCACGACGACCGACTTCGATCCCGCGCGGATCAAGCCGATCTCCCGCGTGCTCGACCCCGTTCCCGCCTTCGACGACCGCCAGCTGGCGTTCTTCCGGTGGGTGGCGGACTACTACCTCGCACCGCTCGGCATGGTCATCCACACCGCGCTCCCGTCGGGCATCCGCGCGCGGACGATGCGGGTGGTCCACGCCGCGGAGGAGGGCGTGTTCGCGATGTCGCGCAAGGAGGTGGACGGCGCGCTCGGCGTCGTCCTGCGCGAGATCGTGTCGCGGCCCGGGCTGACCCGGCGCGGGCTCGAGCGGCGGCTGGCCGAGGAGCTCGAAGCGACCGAGGTCCGCAAGGCGCTCGACGCGCTGGCGCGGCGCTCCTTCGTCGTCTGGGACGACAAGGAGGTCGGCGAGGTCCGGGGCAAGGTACGGACGGTCGTGCTCGTGCAGGAGCCCGAGACCGAGCCCCGCGGGTCCCGCATGCGCTCCGTCCTCGACGTGCTCCGGCGCGCGGGCGGACCGGTCGACCTGCCGCCGCTGCTCGAGGCCGAGGGCCCCTCGGCGCGCGACGCGCTGAACCGCCTGGAGGCGCTGGGGCTCGTGGCGTACGGCGAGCGCGAGGACCGCGACGTCCTGCTGGACGCGCCCGCGCTCGGATCCTCGGAACCCCCGCCGCTCAACGCCGACCAGCGGGCCGCCCTCGAGGTCCTGTGCGCGGAGGAGGCCACCGGTCCCCACCTGCTGTTCGGCGTGACGGGATCGGGCAAGACCGAGGTCTTCCTCGGCGCGGCGCAGGCGGTGCTGGAGCGCGGCAAGCAGGTGCTGGTGCTGGTCCCGGAGATCGGGCTGACGCCGCAGCTCGTGGGTCGCTTCCGGGCTCGCTTCGGCGACGCCATCGCCGTGCTCCACTCCGGCCTGACCGGCGGTGAGCGGCTCGCGCAGTGGCGTCGGATCCGCGCGGGGGAGGCGAGCGTGGCCATCGGCGCCCGCTCCGCGCTGTTCGCCCCCTTCCGGCGGCTCGGGCTGCTGGTGGTCGACGAGGAGCACGACGACTCGTACAAGCAGGACGAGGGCGTCGCCTACCACGCGCGCGATCTGGCCGTGAAGCTGGGCTCGCTCGCGGGCTGTCCCGTCGTCCTGGCCTCGGCCACGCCCTCGCTCGAGAGCTGGTACAACGCGCTCCAGGGGCGGTACCGCCTGCTCCGGCTCCCGCGGCGCGCGACCGCTCGCCCCGTGCCGCGGATCGAGCTCGTCGACGTGACCGACCTGCCCGAGGTGGACGGGGAGCACCCGCTGCTGGCGCCGGTCGTGGAGCAGGCCCTGCGCGACACCTTCCGACGGGGCGGCCAGGCGATCGTGCTGTACAACCGCCGGGGATACGCGACGCACGTGCAGTGCACGGCCTGCGGCGCGACCTGGGAGTGCCCGAACTGCGCCGTGTCGATGACGCTGCACCGCGGCGTCCGGCGGGTGTGCTGCCACTACTGCGGCCTCGAGCTTCCGTACACGGGCGCCTGCCCGGTCTGTCGCTCGACGGAGCTCGACGAGGGTGGCCGGGGCACCGAGCGCATCGAGGACCAGCTCCAGGCGCTGTTCCCCGACGTGGCCGTGGGCCGGATGGACGCCGACACCACCTCGCGCCGCGGCTCGCACCAGGAGATCCTGGACGCCTTCCGCGCCGGGAAGACCCAGATGCTCGTGGGGACGCAGATCGTCGCCAAGGGGCACGACTTCCCCGGCGTCCACACGGCGGTGGTGGTGAGCGCGGACCGGGGTTTCCGCATGCCGGACTTCCGCGCGGCGGAGCGCACGGCGGCGCTGGTGCTCCAGGTCGCGGGGCGCGCGGGGCGCGGGGACGTGGCCGGGCGCGTGCTCGTGCAGACGTGGAAGCCCGACCACTACGTCCTGACCCACCTGCACGACCTCGAGCGGTTCTACGAGGTGGAGCTGCGGCTGCGCGCCACGCTGCGGTACCCGCCGTTCTCCCGGCTCGTCCTGGTGCGCTTCGAGGGCGTCGACCGTTCGGGGGTGCTGCGGCAGGCCGAGGAGCTGGCACGCGAGCTGCGGAAGCGCGCCCGCGGGGCCGCTGGCGTGGCGATCCTCGGTCCGGCGCCGGCGGCTCTGCCCCGCCTGGTGGGGCGCTGGCGCTTCCAGCTGGTGATCCGGGGCGAGGACGTGCGCGGGCTGCGCGCCTACCTCCGGGACGTGCGCTCGCTGCTGGAGCGGGCCGGGCGCAAGGGGGTGCGGGTCGCCCACGACGTGGACCCCCGCCACCTCATGTAGGGCGTGGCCCGGCGGCGGCGCGCATCCCGCCGATGGCGACGCCGCCGCTCACCAGGACCGTCGCGCCGATGATGGCCGAGCCGTGCTCCGGTAGCCAGGCGGCCGCGATCGCCGCGCCCACGCAGGCCAGCGCCACGATCAGCATCCAGCGCGCGGTGACCACACCCACGACCGCGGCGAGCGAGGCCAGCAGCACGAGATCCTGGACGAGCGCGCTGCCGACCGGGGTCCCGAGCCGCGCCGCCAGCGTCCGGCCGAGGAAGACCCCGCCGCAGGCCACCGCCACCAGCAGCATCACGGTCCGGTTGTACGTGTTGACGAAGAGCCGGCGCCGCCAGAGCACCATCCCCATCAGCGTGAACACGGCGGCGTTGCCGCTGCCCCAGATCGCGACGCGGTACCCGGCCCCCGCCGGCAGCGAGGAGGCCCAGCTGACGACCACGCCGAGCCCGGTCATCAGGCCCGCGACCCCCGTGAGGTACCGGATCCGCCACCACGCGGCGACGCTCGGATCGAGGTCGGCGGCGAGCTGCTGGAGCTCCTGCTGGCGGCGCGCGCGCTCGCGCAGGGAGGCGACCTCGCCCCGCAGCGTCTGGTCTTCGTCCTCCACCTCGTCCAGCAGCGCGAGCGCGCTGTCGATGCGCCCGGCCGCCACCTCGTGACGCGCGAGCGCGGTCGTGGCCTCGGAGAGCCCGACGCGGACGTTGGCGTCGTCGACGTGGCGGGCCGCCTGCCGGAAGCCGAAGCGGGCCTCGGCGAGCCAGCGCCCGCGCTGCTCGGGGCTCGCCCCCTCCGCGCGGACCAGGCTCGCGCGGGCCTCGTCGGCGAGCGCCAGCGCGGCCCGCTGCTCGAGGGCCTCGGCGAGCGCGGCGCGCAGGTGTCGCGCGTCGGGGTACCGCGCCTCGGGCCGGGGCTCGGTGGCCCGGCGGACGATCGCCGCCAGCGGGCTCGGGAGATCGGGCGGCAGCTCGAAGGGGCGCGCGTTCCAGACCGACCCCAGCACCTGGTAGACCGACGAGCCCGAGCGCAGCGGCTGGCCGCAGAGCGCGTGGTGGAGCACGGCGCCCACCAGGTAGACGTCGGTCCGGGGATCGGCGAGCCCGTCCACCATCTCGGGCGCCATGTACGCCGGCGTCCCCACCACCGCGCGCGGCGTCGGCTGGGCTCCGAGCTCCTCCCAGTCGATGGCGAGCCCCCAGTCCATCAGCAGGATCTCGCCGAACGCGCCGAGCATGACGTTCGCCGGCTTCACGTCGCGGTGGACGATGCCGTTGGCGTGGGCGCAGGCCAGCGCGTCGCACAGGGCGGCCGCGACCCGCGCGTGGCGCCAGGGCAGGGGCAGGTCGTCGAGCCCCGCGTCGCGCCAGGCCGGGTGGTCCGCGTCGGTCAGGACGGCGCGCCAGGGGACGCCGCGGATCCGCTTCATCACGAGCGCCGGGCGGCCGTCCCGCTCGATCAGCGCGTGCACCGGCGGGATGTTCGGGTGCTCGAGCAGCCCCGTGATCCGCGCCTCGCGGACCAACTGCGCCTCGTGGTGGGGGCCGGTGCCCACCTGGAGCTCCTTGATGGCGACCTGGCGGTCGAGCGAGCGCTGCGTGGCTGCGCGCACCACACCCATCGCGCCCCGACCGAGCTCCTCGCCCAGCTCGAGGTCCTCGTCGTCGCCGAGCCGCGGGGGAGGTGTCCGCACGCCGGGCTCGGGGGCGCCGAGCGTGGCCCAGACCTCCTCGGTGATCGTGTGGTCGGGCTCGACGAGGGCGTCCTGCCGGACCCCGAACACGGTCCACAGCGTGTCGAACGGGTCGTCGCGGTACGAGCCGTCGGTGGCCTGGCTCATCCTCCCCCTCGGCCGACGTGCAGCGTCCCTCCATCGTAGACGACCGATCGGGTCGCCGCGCCTCCTTCGTGTCGCGCGCCGTCCCACACCACGGTCTGCGTCAGGACGCTGTCGGGTCCGACGCGGGCGCCCTCGCCGACGACGCTGTGGTCGAGCACGGTGCCCGGCGCCAGCTCGGCCCCGCGCCCGATCCACACCGGACCCTCGCAGCGCACGCCGTCCGGCCGGACACCGCACTCGCGACCCGAGGCGTCTCGCGCGTACGCCGCGCGCGCGTGCGGATCGATGGGCAGCTCGGGGCAGCCCCGGAGCACGAGCAGGTTCGCGTCGAGGTAGGCGGCGGGATCGCCCGCGTCGAGCCAGGGGCCGTCGTACCGGATCGCGCCGACGCGCCGGGCGGGCACGAGCTCGCGATACGCCGTGCGCACGATGCAGGCGAAGCCCTCGGGGACGAGCTCGAGGGCCGCGCGATCGAGCGCATGGATCCCCGTGAAGTGCGTCGTGCGGTCGACCGCTCCCCGAGGCTCCGCGCGCGCGACCGAGGCGAGCTCCACCACGCGGTGCTCGGCGTCGGCGGCGACCACGCCGTACCGCGGGGCCTCCTCGGGATCGGGGCGCAGCGCGAGCGCGCCACCCTCGTCGACGACGGCCCCGAGCAGCGCCTCCAGATCGACCGCGTGCAGCACGTCGCCGTTGAGCACGACGAACCGCTCGGCCAGCGCGTCCGCCACGTTGCGCAGCCCACCGCCCGTCCCGAGGATCTCCCGCTCCGTCACGACCGTGACGCGCACGCCCTCGCGCTCGCCCGCCCAGCGCTCCACCTGCTCGGCGAGCCAGTGGGCGTTCACGACGACGTCGCGCAGCCCGTGGCGAGCGCACAGCGCCAGCGACCACGAGAGCAGGGGCACGCCGCACACGGGGACCAGCGGCTTGGGTCGATGCTCGGTGAGGGGTCGCAGCCGGGTCCCGAGCCCGGCAGCGAGCACGAAGGCCTGGTGCACGCGTCCTCCCGAGCGAGGTTACCCCGTCGGCGAGCGCTCCGGTACGTTGGGGACACGAGGTGGTCGTGCTCTGGTGGTCGGTGCTCGCGGCGCGGGCCGGCGTGGTCGAGGATCTCGGGGCGGCGTCCGCGCGCTACCCGAAGGACGCGGTCGTCGCCTGTTCGCCGATGTCCGACCTGGTGGCGCTGCTGCCGGAGCTGCCGGTACCCCCCGGGCTCTCCTCGTCCCCCACCGGGCGGCTGTTGCTGGAGCTGACCGATCCCGAGCTGTCCACAGCGCTCGGCATCGACCCCACCGGCGGGGTCACGATGGTGACCCGCGAGGACCAGGAGCTGCCCGTCGAGCTCGCGCTTCCCTTCTCCGGGACGGAGGAGCAGGCGGACGCGCTGGTGCGACGCTTCGATCCCTCCGCCGAGGGGAGCGACGGCGTCTGGAGCCTCGCGATGCGGGGGCACCGCTTCCTCGTCGTCCACGAACCCGGGCGCCGCTGGTCGCTCGTCTCGGGCTCGACGCGCCCACCCGCGCAGGCTGCGCCACTCCCCGAGGTGCTCGGCGGGCTGCCCGACGTGTCCGGCTGCGCCATGTACCTGCCGGGGCTCCCGCCGACCGGGCGCCTGCACTTCGAGATCGAGGAGGTCGTGGGGTTCCTCCCGCTCCGGGGTGGTGCGCCGGGCGCGCTCCGCTTCGTCGTCGACCGCCCGCTCGGACCGCTGTGGACGGCGACCGATGCGCCGCTGCCCGTCGGGAGGGCGGACACCGCGCCCGACGCCGTCGCCGTGATCTCGGTGCCGATCCAGGATCTGTTCACGTCGCTGGCCACCTCACAGGGCACGCCCGAGCTCGCCGACGAGCTCCGTCGGCACGTCTCGCTGCCCTCGGGCGCGACGCTGGCGGCCTGGGGCGATCCGCGGCACGGAGGTCGCTGGATGGCGATGACCGAGGTGCTCGATCGGCGCGGGCGTCCGTTCTCCCCCCGCCGGCTCTCCCGCCTGGCCGTGCGGGCGCTGCGCGACGACGCGGGCGTGTCGCGCGTGGGTCGTGACGGCTTGGCGATGGCCTTCGGCGACCAGACCGTCTACGCGCGGTTTGCCGAGGACGGCAGGGTGGCGCTCGGCAGCGAGCCCATCGCGCCGTCGATCGCGCTCGCCTCCGTCGGGACACCCTGGCTGGACGGCACCGACATGGAGCGGGTTCGAGGCGCGTTGTTCACGCTGAGTGCGACAGGGGCTGCCTCCGTCGAGCTGGCGCTGAGGGCGTCGGGGGAGCGGACGGTCGAGCTGGTCGTCGAGATCTCGCTCGACCCCTCGGCTCGCGACGACCTCCGCCAGGGGTTGCAGCCCGTCCTGGAGACCGTCCTCGGGGTCATGGGGGAGGCTCCGGGAATGCGTCGCTGAGACCGGTCTCCATCCGGTTTCGTCGAGGGTACACCCGACGGCCGCTCACGCGCGAGCGGGTGACGTGTCGGTATGGCCACCCGGAAGCGCAAGTCACGCAAGTCACGCAAGTTCGGTCCCGAGCAGCGTCGTCAGCTCTCTGCCGCCGCGATCGTGGCGTTGGTGTCGCTGGCGGTGTCCGGCATCGGTGCCGTCTTGATCGTCCACGTCCTCTCGACGCTGCAGGCGACCCTGGCGAGCGCGCTGGCGGAGCGGGAGAAGGTCGTTGCGGTGCCGATGGTGGGTGGTGAGCTCGAGGCGGGCGACGTGATCGACGCCGAGGATCTCGTCTCCAAGGACCTGCTCGCCACCTTCGTCCACCCCGAGTGCGTGATGGACCGGCGGCTGCTCGAAGGACGCACCCTGCTGGCACGCATCTACCCGGGGGAGTGCATCCGGATGGAACGGCTGGCGCCCGTCGACTCCAAGGGAGGGCTCGAGGCGCTGGTCCCCCGGGGCATGCGCGCGATGACGCTGAACCTGCCGATCGACGCGCAGGTGTCCGGGTTCATCCAGCCCGGGGCGAGCGTGGACGTGATCACGACGGTGGTGGGAGACAAGCTCGTCGAGACGGAGACGCGGACCGCGGCCGAGGGCCTGCGCGTCCTCGCCGTGGGTTCGTGGGTGCGCGAGAGCGAGCGGGGCGAGATGGTCACGACGCCCACCGTGACGCTGGCGGTCCAGCCCGACGTCGCCGAGCTGTTGGCCCACGCGACGACCGAGGCGAGCATCCGGCTCGCGCTCCGGTCCTCGATCGACTTCTGGCCGGCGGACGTGACGGGTGATGGCGTGACCACGCGCCGGATGCTGGGTCGGGTCGGTGGTCGGGTGTCCGTCGCCGAGTACCGCGAGCGCATCGACGACGCGGCCTACGAACACATGTTGGTGATGATCGCCGGCCCCGAGGTGGAGCGTGTCCCGGTCGTGGACCCCCGCCTGATCCGCGATCTGCCCACGAAGACGGAGGTGGGGCCGTGAGGAGGATGGAAGCGAGGAGCGCGCGGCGCGGCAACGCGGTCCTGACTGGGCTCATGATGTCGACCCTGCTGGGCTTCTCGGCCCTCTCGGTCGACATCGGGTTGATCCGGGTCGCGAAGACGGAGCTGCAGGCCTCGCTCGACAGCGCGGCGGTGTCCGCTGCCAGCGAGCTGAACGGGACGGCGGCGGGTCGGGTGGCGGCTGTCCAGACGGCGGTCGAGGTCGCGGCCGCGAACACGGTGATCGGCGCTGCGGTGAACCTGCCGCCAGCGAACGTCGTGCTCGGGATCTACGACCCGGACACCGCGACGTTCACCGTCGCCGACGGCACCACCCCCAACGTGCAGGTGAACGCCGTCCGGATCGTGGACACCGGCGTGACCTTCGACGCGATCCTCGGTCAGGTGGCGTTCGGGCAGGCCAGCTACGGCGTGACCTCGCGCGCCATGGCCGTGCGCTCGTGGTCGGGCCACAAGGCCGGGTCGTCCGAGTGCTTCCTGCCGTTCGCGATCCCGGACTGTCACGTGGCGAACACGCCCCCGGGGACGAACCCGCCACCGATGAAGTTCACGTTCAGCCCGACGCCGACCGACTCGGTGGCCTGGGGCGATCCGGACGCGAACCCGAACAGCAACGACGTACGTAGCCAGCTGCTCGGCCAGTGCTCCCACGACACGATCGAGATCGGCGACCCGATGTACGTGAACGAGGGCTCGCACACCACCGCGCTCCAGACGATCTCGGACATCCTGAACAACTCGGCGGCGATCACCCCGACGGCCTGGGACACGTCGCTCTACGGTCCCAAGCCGCTGCGGGACAGCATCCACGCCAACCTCATCACGAAGTCCGACGTGAGCATCGGCAACTGGGGCAACACGCTCCAGGGGGTGGTGGCGTTGGTCGACGGTGGCTCCGACTGCTCCGCGGTCAGCTTCACCGGATCGCTGACGATCACGGGCTTCGCCTGGGGTGTCGTCTACGACGTCAAGAAGACGGGCTCGGACAAGAACGTGTGGATGCAGCTCGACCTGATCAACGACCACGAGATCTGGGGCGAGCCGGACGACTCGGCGTCGGGCACCACGACGATCGCGACCGACCCGCCGGCGATGGTGGTGTACTGATGGGTACGGCACGCTCCCGGCGCGGTGGCAACGCGATCGAGTTCGGGCTCCTGTTCCCGCTGCTGTTCGCGCTCATGACCGGGATCATGGACCTCGGGTACATGGAGATGGTGCGCTTCGTGGCGGACGCGTCGGCGCGCGAGGGCGCCCGGATCGGGTCGATGACCGGCGACAACACGCAAGCCTCCGACGCCGCACTCACCGAGTGGCAGGGCTTCGCGCTCCCCGCGGACACGCCCACGATCGTCGCCTACCAGACGGGCGATCCGCTGGTGGAGGTCGTCCGCGTCCAGGTCGACATCACGGCGCTCGTGGGCTTCGTGATCGGGCCGCGGACGGTGGAGGTCGTGGCGACCCGGCGGGTGGAGTCGCGATGCGTCCGTGTCGGCGCGGCGCCCAGGCCGTCGAGGTCGCGATCCTGCTGCCCATCCTGCTGCTGTTGTTCGCGGGCTCGGTCGACCTGGCCGAGCTGATGATGACGCGGGACGCGATGACGGTGGCGACCGCCGACGGGGCGCGCGCCGGCTCGTTGATGAGCACCAAGCAGGGCGAGGACCCCGTCGCGACCGCGATCGACACCGCCGACCAGGCCTTCGCGGCCGCGGAGCGCGCGCAGACGGCGACCTTCACCGCGAGCGTCGTCGGTACGAAGCCCGACGCGATGATCGTGGTCCAGGGTGTCGTGACGTTCGAGCCTTGGATCGGCCTGATCCCGATGCCGTCGACCCTCTCCTACCAGAACACGGCCAGGCTCACCTACCAGCCCTGAGCTCCGATTACCGACGACTGGTGCGGCGGACGACCGATCCCGCCAAGCGGCCGGGACCCACGACGACGCCGCCACGGTCGCGGGGCGGGACGGGCACGGGCACGGGCACGGGCAAGGGGACGGAGGAGCCGGGGTGGGCTCCTAGCGGGGGAAGGCGTCCGGCAGCCCGCCGTCGACGGGGAGCACCGCGCCCGTGGTCGGTGTCCGGCCCGAGGCCAGGAACACGACCGCTTCGCCCACGTGGCTACCCGTCACCTCGGCGCCGAGCAGGTTGCGGGAGCGATAGAAGGCGGGCAGCTCCTCGGGCGTCATGCCGCGCGCGGCGGCGCGTCCCGGGCCGATCGCCTCCCA
>JACKER010000032.1 GCA_020632925.1 Alphaproteobacteria bacterium
CGGACCGCTGAGATGCGCTGGCCGTTCGCCCGCAGCGCCGAGCGACCGTCGACCGAGGGGCCGGCGCTGGTCGCCCGTGGCCTGGTGAAGCGCTTCGGCGCCGTCACCGCGCTCGCCGGGCTGGACCTGTCGATCCCGCGGGGCGAGCTGTACGGCCTGGTGGGCCCGGACGGAGCCGGCAAGACGACGGCGGTGCGGGCGTTCGCGGGGCTGCTCGACCCCGACGCGGGCGAGGTGCGGCTGCTCGGCCTCGATCCGCGCTGGTCCGCGGCGCGAGAGTCCGTCGGCCTGATGCCCCAGCGCTACGCGCTCTACGGCGACCTCACCATCGACGAGAACCTCGCGTTCTTCGGTGATCTCTTCGACATCCCCAAGCCCGAGTTCGCCAGGCGCCGCGAGCGGCTGATGCACATCACGCGGCTCGGCCGCTTCGGGGACCGGCGCGCGGACGCCCTGTCCGGCGGGATGTACAAGAAGCTCGCGCTGGCCTGTGCGTTGCTCCACGAGCCGCCCGTGCTGCTGCTCGACGAGCCCACGAACGGCGTGGACCCGGTCAGCCGCCGCGAGCTCTGGGCGCTGCTGCACGAGTTCGTCGAGCAGGGCTCCACGATCGTCGTCACCACCCCGTACATGGACGAGGCCGAGCGCTGCCACCGGGTGGGCGTGCTGCACGAGGGCCGGCTGCTCGCCGAGGGCGACCCGGTCGCGTGGGCGCGGGAGCACGGCAGCTTCGAGGCGTTCTTCATCCAGGCGCTGGAGGCGGCGTGAGCGGGCGCGGCGACATCGAGGTCGACCACCTCCGGCGCGAGTTCGGCAAGTTCGTCGCCGTCGATGACGTGACCTTCCAGGTCCCCCGCGGCGAGATCTTCGGCTGGCTGGGTGCGAACGGCGCGGGCAAGTCGACGACGATCCGCATGCTGATCGGCGTGCTCGAGCCCACCGGCGGCGACGCGCTGGTCGACGGGATCAGCGTCCGCAAGGACCCCTTCGGGGTGAAGCGGCGCATCGGCTACATGTCGCAGCGCTTCTCGCTCTACCCCGACCTGACCGTCCGCCAGAACATGGCCTTCTTCGGCGGCGCCTACGGGCTGTCCGGCAAGAAGCTGAACGACCGCATCGAGACGGTCGCCCGCGACGTCGACCTGACCGAGCTGCTGACGGCGAAGACCGCCGATCTCCCCGGTGGGACGCGGCAGCGCGTGGCGCTCGGGACCTCGCTGCTCCAGGAGCCCGGCATCGTGTTCCTGGACGAGCCGACCGCCGGCGTCGACCCCGTCTCGCGGCGCATGTTCTGGGACCTGATCCGCCGGATCTCGGGGCAGGGGACCACCGTGTTCGTCACGACCCACCACCTCGACGAGGCCGAGGAGTGCCGGCGTGTCGGGCTGATGGTGGACGGGAAGCTCGTGGCGCTCGACACCCCCGCGGCCCTCGCCCGTGACCACGTCCCCGGCACGATCTGGCGCGCCCGGGCGGTCGGCATCCAGGCCGCCGTGCCGCTGCTCGTCGGACGTCCGGGCGTCCTCGACGTGCAGCCCTTCGGCTCGGAGCTCCACGTCCGCGTGGACGGGCTACCGAAGGAGATGCTCGACGACTGGCTGCGTCCCCGCTTCCCCGACCTGACGCTCGAGCAGGGCCGGGCCACGCTCGAGGACGTGTTCCTCGCGGTCGTCGGCCACCAGGAGGAGACGTGAGGTTCAGCCCGGGCCGGTTCTTCCGCCGCGTGATGGCGATGGCCCGCAAGGAGGTCGCCCACGTCCGGCGCGACGCCGGCATGCTGTACCTCGCGATCGGCATGCCGCTGCTGCTCATCTTCATCTTCGGCTTCGGGGTCCGCTTCGACGCCGACGACCTGCCCGTCGTCGTGGTGGACGAGGACCACAGCGAGCAGAGCGACGCGCTGATCGAGGCCCTGACCGCCAGCGGCGACCTCGAGATGGTGGAGATGGCGGAGGACGAGCCGGCCGCCGAGCTCGCCCTGCGCTCCAACCGCGCGGTGGGCGCGTTGATCGTGCCCCACGGCTTCGGCGCGATCCGCCAGCGGGGTGGCACGGGCGAGGTCCAGCTCCTGGTCGATGGCACCGACGGCACCATCGCGAACATGCTGCTCGCGAACACCGAGTCCCTCGTGCTCGCGACCTCGCTCCGAGAGCAGCGGGTGATGCCCGCCTTCGCCGTCTCGGTCTCCACCCGGTACAACCCGGCCGGCGAGTCGGCGATGTTCCTGCTCCCCGGCACCATCGCCTACGTGCTCGCGCTGGTCTCGGTGCTCCTGACCTCGCTCGCCGTGGCCCGCGAGTGGGAGCGCGGCTCGATGGAGCAGCTCTTCGCGACCTCGGTGGGCACGCTCGAGATCGTCGTCGGCAAGCTCCTGCCCTACCTCGCGCTCGGCGTGCTCGACGTGCTGCTGGCGCTCGCGCTGGGCGCGCTCGTGTTCGACCTGCCCATCCGCGGCTCGTTGCCCATGCTCGCGCTCGGGTCGCTCCTGTTCATCTTCGGGATGCTCGGGCAGGGGCTGTTCATCAGCATCATCACGCGCTCCCAGATGCTCGCGACCCAGCTCGGCGCGCTGTCCGCGATGCTCCCCTCGCTGTTGCTCTCGGGCTTCCTGTTCCCCACGGACAACCTGCCCCTGCTGCTGCGCGCCGTCTCCGTCCTGATCCCGGCCCGGTACCTCGTGGCGCTGCTGCGCTCGGTGCTCCTCAAGGGCGGCGGCTTCCTCGACGTGTGGCAGGACCTGGTGGGCCTGCTCGCCTTCGCGCTGGTGACCGTCGCCGCCTCCACCGCGAGCTTCAAGCGGAGGATCGCGTGATCCCGTTCGCCCTGGTCCAGCTCCGCGCGCTGATCACGAAGGAGTTCCAGCAGATCGCCGCCGACCCACGGCTGCTGCGGCTGCTGATCGCCGCGCCCGTCATCCAGCTGCTCATCTTCGGCACGGCGGTGAACTTCGAGGTCGACGTGGTCCCCACCGCCATCGTGGACCAGGACCGCACGTCCACCAGCCGGGCGCACGTCGACGAGCTGATGGCCGACGGTACGTTGGTGCGCGCGCTCGACGCCGCCCAGCCCGACGACGCGCTGGCGGCCATGGACCACGGCGACGTCGCCGCCGTCATCGTGCTCCCCGAGGGTCTCGACGCCACCCGCCTGCGTCATCGGCCCGCTCCCATCCAGATCGTGCTCGACGGCACCGACGTCCGCCGCTCGACTGTCGCCGCCTCCGCCGCCTCCCGCTACTTCGCGCAGGTGGACGCGCCGCCCCCCGCGATCCGCCTCGTCCCTCGCATCCTCTCGAACCCCACGCTCGACACGCAGCCGTACATGGTGCCCGGCCTGGCGGCGATGGTCCTCGTCATCACGACCACCCTCATCACCGCCATGGGCCTGGCCCGCGAGCGCGAGGTGGGCACGCTCGAGCAGATCCTGGTGAGCCCGATCCGCTCCCCGGTCCTGCTCACCGGCAAGGTCCTCCCGTATGCCGCGATCGGCCTGCTCGACACCGGGCTCGCGCTCGGCGCCGGCAGCCTCGTGTTCGACGTGCCCATGCGAGGCAGCCTCGTGTTCCTCGCCGTCGCGACGATGCTCTACCTGCTGTCCACGCTCGGCGCCGGCCTCCTGGTCGCGACCGTGGCGCGCACGCAGCAGCAGGCCTTCATGGGCGGCTTCTTCTTCATGATCCCGGCGATCCTGCTGTCCGGGAACATGACGCCGGTCCTCGCGATGCCGAAGTGGATGGTCCCCGTGACCTACCTGAACCCGCTCCGGTGGTTCATCGAGATCCTGCGGGCGAACCTCCTCGAGGGCTCGGGCTTCCGCGAGCTCTGGGTGCACCTGGTGATGCTCCTGCTCATCGGCTCCACCCTGTTCGTCACGGCACTCCTCCGCTTCCGCACCAAGCTCGGCTAGCCATCCCCCCTCGGATGATCGGGTCCGACGAGCCATGTACCAGTCGTTGATCGGTTCGTGGCCCAGCGGGGAGATCGGCGTCGCGACAACGGCGGATACCTGGCGTTGCTTCGTAGCGTTCCCATCCGCCACGCCGCCCCACCGCTCAGTGAGTGGCACATGGCTCGGTGGAACGCCTCAGTCACTGCCGGATGGCTCTGTCCTTCGCGCCGCGGAATCTCACCGCTGCGCTATCCTGGGCGCATGCAACGTTCGACCGCCCTGCGCCGCGGCCTGCTCCTGCTCGGCGTCGCCTACTTCGCGCTGTGGGCCTGCGCGCCCATCCTCGCCGGTCCACCACCCGCGCCGATGGCGGAGGGCAAGCACGTCGAGCTCGGGCTCTCGGGCTCCGAGTCGGTCCTGTTGGCCCCCGAGGTGCGCGGCGACTGCGGCGGGGACGTGGTCGACGGCGACTGCGCGGGCCCTACCGCGCAGCTGTGGTTCCGCTACGACAAGAAGCACTTCGGCTTCGATGCTCGCCTGTTCGGAGGCTTCCCGACCGTCTTCGGCGTGGGTGCAGGCCTGTCGTACCGCGTCGTCGACCAGGAGCACCTCTTCGTCGCGCCCCAGCTCTCCGCCGGCGCCGCGTACGGCTCGCTCGGCGTGCCCGTCGGTCTCTCGGTCGCGCCGGACACCTGGGTCGTGCTCACCCCCGCGCTCACGACGAGCTTCTTCGCGCAGGCCCGGCTCTCCGAGGCGCTCTGGCACACGTCGAAGCGCGGACTCGTCGTCGGCGGCGAGCTGAGTCAGGGCACCGCGGTCATCGACAGCTGGAACTCCGGCGGCACCATGCCGACGTTCAACGTGACCGCCGCCTTCCAGCTCGGCTTCCAGCTGTAGGGATTCGAGGGGGCCGGTACGCTGTTCATCGGCGACGGGGAGCGGGTCGCTCTCGGCGACGCGCGTCAGGTCGCGCTCGGCTACACGGGGCCCGTCAGCGCGGTGCGATGCGTCCGGTCGCGGCGTCCACCAGAACCCCCGATCCGTCGCTGGCCCGGATGTCCCAGGCCGGCGTGCCGTCGTCCGCCCACCGCCACGCCACCACCAGCTCACCTTCCGTGATCCCGTCAGCCAATGCCCGCGCCACGGCCTCGCTCGGTCGCAGCCTCGCCCCGACCGGCAGCCAGCGCCGCAGGTGCACGCTCCGCCCGTCGAGCAGGCCCTCCAGCACGTCGGGTTCGGTCGACCACAGACGGATCACCACCGACTGGTCGAAACGTCGCAGCACCACCCGATCTTGCTCGAGGCGTCCCGTCGCGACCGGCGTGGGCCGCGCGCCGGTGGCGTGGCTGGACCACGGACCGTCGACGAAGGCTGTGTGGAGGAGGGTGTCGGAGCTGGTGAGGTGGACCCATGGGCCGGGCGCGCCGGCGGGGTCGTCGAGGGACCAGACACCCGCGAGATCCCACGGCAGCCCGACCGGGGGCGGCGTCACCGACGGCGGACCCTCGCGCCACTCGAGACCCGGATGTGCCCAGTCCCCCACGTCCCCACAGCGCAGCGGCCGGACCCGCCCGCTCACGACCAGCGGCAGATCGGAGCGGAGCGCTGCGCGGAGGTCCAGCGCAAGCTCGTCGCCCTCCACGCCGATCGTGCCCTTCCACCAGGCCTGGTACGCCTGTCCGTCGTCGTCCCAGGTCAGCGAGCGCTTGCGGGGTGGGCCCGGATGGATGCGAACGTGCGGGCCGCGCGGCCACCCGTCGCAGTCCAGCGGCGTCGCGGAGAGCGTCAGCGTGGAGACGCCACTCTCCTCACGGAGGCGCACACCGAGCACCGGAATCTGCCGGTCGTCGACCATCAGCGAGACCGCGGGCGTCGGCTCCTCCACGACCTCCGCGATGACCGGTGCGGCTCCACAACCCACGACCCATCCGGGCAACATCGACCACCCCTGCAACCACCGGTGTCACCCCGGTCCTATCGCGCTCGGTACGTGATCCTCATGGACCGGAAGCAGCTCATCATCGACCACCCCATGCTTTCGTTGCTGGTCGTCATCCCGATGGCCGGCGTCGCCGCGCGATCAAGATCGGCGTCGTGCTCGCGACCGGCCGCGGTGATCCGCCGCCGGACGAGGTCAGCGGTGCCACCGTTCTGGGTGTCAGGACGTGATCGTTGATCATTTCCCGAGGGGTAGGCCCCGACGACCCGAACGTGGTCGGACGCGAAGCGGACACGCCGCCGTAGCGGTCGCGCGAGGCAGACCGAGCGCCGAGGGCGGGGCAGGGCCCCCCCTACGGCCTGGATTTCCGTGGCCGGTGCCCCGCGAAGTCCACGAGACCGGGAACGTGACGCCGCGGGCATGCTTCCCGTGGACGTCCTGCCCGACCGATACCGACAGCCGCTCCGCCCAAGCTCACAACGGCCAATCGTGGTCCGTACCATCGAACGGAGCCAGACCCCTCGCGATCACGTCGCGCAACTCCGGGTGGCCCTCGGCCGCCCCGAGCACCAGCTCCGGGAACCACGCCTCCAGCGGTTCCTGGCAGGCGCCGAAGACGAAGAAGGCCCAGAGGACGGACGGGTGCATGGGCGCGATGGCCGCGGCGGCGGCTTCTGCGATGCGTCGGTCCCTGCTCCTGGCTAGGACGGCGGCCGTGTCGCAGTGGTCGTACACGACGACGTCGGCCTCGAGCGCCGCGATCATCCGCCAGGGGTCGTCCAGGACGCGCGCCGCTGCGACCCGCTCCGCTGCCGACCCACGGTGGACGCGATCGTTCGCGAGGGCCACGGCCGCGGGGGGATCGACGACGCGCAGCAGCTCCAGGGCGCGCGCCCGCACCGTCGGGAGCGGGTCGCTCTCGGCGACGCGCAGCAGGTCGCGCTCGGCTCGGTAGGGTGGGACGGGACGCAGCGCACGCTCCGCCGCCAGCTCCTCCAGCAGGGCGCGGGCGTCCGGCCCGGGGGGCACGTACACGTCGCCCTTCTCCACGCTGGCGCCCGCCGGAGCACGCACCCACCACCCACGAAAGAAGGGGTCGAGGGCCAGCAACGCCCCTCTGTCGACGTGCCGGGGCATCTCGGTGACGGCGTCGAACACCAGGTCTCGCCGCTGTTCGTACCAGCGCTCGCGGAGCTCCTCGTCGTACTCGGAGGCCAGGCGGGCGGCGAGTGGGGGGCTCGGCTCCCGGGCGCGTTCGAAGGACAGCGAGCGATCGACCGCTCCACGCAGGAACCAGCCTCCTCCGCGGGAGAAGGGGACCTCCGCCACCACGCCTTCGGGCGCGGGCTCGTCCGGCCGGTTCCACCACGCCAGGCACCACCCCCTCCCGGGTACTACCTCAGCGTTCGTGCCCACGTCGTCGGCGGGCGTTCGGGCGTGGCCCACACCACGCTCGGGAGCTGCTCCGGGACGGCGTCCCAGGCCTCGGGGCGCAGGGCGGCGCGCTTGCGGAGGGCCGAGGCGCTCACGCTCCCGTACAGCGACAGCTCCGCGGAGCGCCGGACCACCGCCGACCAGGCCTCGACCGCCCGCTCGTCCAACGCGTAGGCCCGATCGGCCACCCCGTCCCGGTAGAACCGCGCCTGGTCCTCGGTGAGCCGTGACGGCACCGGCGCCTCCCGGAGCGCGTCCGCCATCGCGTGCCAGGCGTCGCCGAGCCGATCGAGGAGCCGCAGCGCCTCCTGGCCGTCGCCCGCTGCGACCACCGCCTGCACCCCGACCTCGGCGCGCCCCAGCGCCAGCGTCCGCGCCTGGAGGGTGGTCCGCAGCGCGTCCTCGGTGCGCGCGTCGATCGCCGTCGCCGCGTAGGCCGCGAGCGCGTCGTCCGCCCGGAACACGAGGAGCTGCGCCTCCGCTGCCTCCGCCGCCGCCTCGTCGTGCCCGTGCGCCAGCGCCGTCAGCACGCGCTCCGCCTCCGGCCGACGGTCCAGGGCCACCAGGAGCCGCGCCGACCGCAGGAGCGCGTCGGGCGCTCGCTCGTCGGCGCTCGCGGCCTCCGCGAACCGGGTGTAGTCGACGAGCGCGAGCTCGTCCTGGCCGAGGGCGTGGCGGAAGACGGCGGCCGACCACAGGGCCTCGATGCCCGCCGCGTCCCCACCGCCCGCGAACAGCGCCTCGTAGCGGGTGGCGGCCCCCGCGAAGTCGGCGATGGACTCGAGGCCGAAGCCGAGCAGACGCAGGTCCTCCCGGCGCGTGGCGGCGCTGGCGTACCGGGGGTCGTCGACCAGGCGCTCGCGCAGGCGGAGCCCGTCGGCCCAGCGCCCGGCCTCGTCGTAGCGCATCGCCGCGTCGTGCAGCGCGGGTCCCTGGAGCTCCACGTCGGTCGTCCGGTCCGCGAGCGCCTCGAACGCCCTCGCCGCCGCGTGCGCGTCGTGGTCCGCTCCGTAGCTCGCCTCGATCGCGCGGAACGACGCGCGCTCGCCGATGGTGGTCACCTCTCGGCGGAACGTGGCGTTCCCGAGCTCGGGCTGGGCCGCGCGGAACGACGCGCGCTCGCCGATGGTGGTCACCTCTCGGCGGAACGTGGCGTTCCCGAGCTCGGGCTGGGCCGCGAAGGCCGACGCCGTCTGCGCGAGCGTCGCCCACCGCTCCTGGGTGGCGAGCGCGTCGAGGATCAGGTGGGCCGCCACCTCGGCGTCGCGCGAGCGGGGATCGAGCGCGACCACCTCGGCGAAGCGCTCCGCCGCACGGTCGAGCTCGCCGCGGTGGTAGAGGAGGTACGCCGTCTCCCAGGTGGCCTCGACGCGATGCAGGTCGAGCGCGATCAGGCGCTCGTCGTCGGCGAGCAGCAGCCGGTCGGCCTCGGTGAGCGGGCCGGGCGTGAGGCGTTCGATGGGCCCGACGAGCTTGCGGGACGCGAACACCGCCGACTCCGCGCAGAAGCGGGCGTGCGGACCCATCGGATCGGCCTCGAACACGGCCGCGTAGCCGTCACGTGCCTCGCGGATCCGCCCGAGCTCCCATGCGAGCTCGGCGGCGGCGTAGCGGACCTCCACGGCCTCCTCCGACGCCGGGAACGCCCGCATCCACAGCGCGTACGCCCGATCCGCCAGGCCCGCGAGCGCCTCGGTGTCGTCGGCCCGCCCGCGGCGGTGCTGCCGGCTCGCCTCGTGCCACGCGAGGGCCTGGCGGAGGAGCGGCGCCTCGAGCTCGTCCCACGCCTGGTCCGCGAGCGCGTCGGTGAACACGTCCAGCGCCTCGCTCGGGCGTCCGTCCGCCACGAGCGCACCCGCCAGCGACGCCGTCCAGCGCGGGGCGTCCGGTGCCTCGGGGGACGCAACCAGGAGCCGCCGATAGACCGCCGCCGCCTCGCTCGGACGGCCCTGCTCGTCGAGGGCGCTCGCCAGGCGGGCCAGCGCCGCGTCCGCGAGGTCCGCTCGCCCCAGGCCGGTCAACACCTCGATCCCCTCGTCCACCCGGTCGGCATCGGCATAGAACCTGGGTAGATCTCCGATGGCCTCCTGGTCCATGCGCAGCGCGCCCTCGGGTGCGTTCGCTGTGTTCGCGATCACCCGGCGCAGGGCCACGATGCCGCCGTCCACGTCGCCGGCGCCGTAGCGGGCCCAGGCCAGCGCGTACAGCGCCCAGGCGTGGCGGGGGTGCTCCGTGTCGCGGGCGGCGTGCTCGAGGGCGGCGACCGCGCGCCCGGCGTCCGAGGTGTCCAGCGCGCGCTGGCCGATCGCGATCCAGGCATCGGTGGCGTGGGGCGAGGCGGGGCGGGCACGGACCAGGGCGACCCAGGCCTCGTCGGCCTCCGCGGCCTTCCCGGCCTCCTCCAACGTCGACGCCAGGAGCGTGGCGGCCTCGTCCCAGCGCTCCCAGCGCGGGTGCTGGTCCACGATCGCGCGCGCCACGCGGATCGAGCGGTCCGTCCAGCGGAGGGAGCCGTCGGGACGCGGATCTCCGCCAGCCGCGAGCTCGCGCATCCGCAACACGCGGGCCTCGTCGGCGAGCAGGCTCGCCAGCCGGAGCGCTCGCTCCGCGCGCTCGTCGCCGGTCGCCGCCACGACCAACGGCTCGAGCCGCGCGATGGCCTCGAGCCTCAGCTCCTCGGCCGCGGCCGCCAGGTCCACCTCCGGAGGCTCGGGTCGCGTGAGACGAACCGGTCCCTCCGCCGCCGCGACGGTCGCGACGACGCCCAACATCCACCACATGGGCACCTCTCGGCGCCAAGGACATCGTCCAGCCGTCCGGGTTCCTCGTCACCCGACAGGTGAGCGGTCCACGGGGGCCCAGCGCGTCGCCCACGCCGCCATCTCCGGCAGCGTCAGGCCAGGGACCCAGGTGAGCCCGCGCAGCCGATCGTCGGGCAGACGGACGGGCTCGAGACGACGCCACAGCTCCCTCGCCTCGTCCGCGGAAGCCAGCGTCAGCGTCGCCGGCAGGCCCGTGCGCTCGGCGTACGCGGGGCCCAGCGCCAGGCGGGGCGCGAGGTGGCACACCCCCTGGGTCAGGGCACCCCAGAGCAGGGGGTGCGTCTGGCCCAACCAGGGATCGGCGAGCAGCGCGTCCCCGATGGCATCGTGACGCCCGCGCGTCGCGTCGCTGACCGTCGGACCGTACAGCCCGACACCGGCGTACCCCCAGATCAGCGGGAGCCGAGCGCACAGCCCCTCCCACGGTACGCGGTCCTCCGCCTCGATCCACCGCAGGGTGACCGTGCCCTCGCTGGCCAGCAGCTCCAGCGCGGGTGCGGCGGGTCCCCGGCTGTCCGCGGACTCGGCGGTGTGCAGGTGCCAGGCGTGGACGCGGCGGCTCGGTGGTCCGCCCACGCGCGACTCGAACCGTGCCCAGAGGCTCGCCGTCGCCCGCTTCCAGCGCCCCGAGCCGTCGGACTGCCAGCGGATCGCGTCGCCATGCGCCTCGCGGAACGCACGCCAGACCTCGATCAGCGCGGCCGCGTCGGCTTCGGTCTGGAAGCGCGCCACCAGCACGGCCTCGTGCACCACGCTCGCGCCCAGCCCCGCCAGGCCCACCCGATCGAGACCTTCCAACGGAACCCCTGCAACCACCGGTGTCACCCCGGTCCTATCGCGCTCGGGTACGTGATCCCCATGGACTGGAAGCAGCTCATCATCGACCACCCCATGCTCTCGCTGCTGGTGGTCCTCCCGATGGCGGGCTTCGCCGCGGCGATCAAGATCGGCGTCGTGCTCGCGACCGGCCGGGGCGATCCGCCGCCGGACGAGGTCAGCGACCCTCCACCCCCGACGAGTCCCTGAGCACCCAGGACAGTGCCTCGACGAGCTCAGCGCTCCAACAGGCGAAGTCGTGGCCCCCGTCGAACGGCGCGAAGCGAGCGGTCGGTCCCCAGGCCTCGGCGAGGCGGCCGCAGGCGTCCAGCTGGGACGTGCCCTGGAACAGGCCCGTCGGGGGATGGCTCACCCCGTGCTCGACCTCCCCGCGCCCGACGCTGATCCAGGCCGGTGCGTCGGCTCCACCGGCGTCACGGAGCTCGCGGACCAGCCGCTCGTCGTCGAACCAGGCGGACGGCGACTGACACACCGCTCGCGGGAACAGGTGGGGCCTGCGGAAGCTGGCGTGTGCGGCGGCCAGCCCGCTCAGGCTGAGGCCGACGACCACGTCGATCGCTCCCAGCCGCGGGAGGACCTCCCCTCCGAGGAAACGCAGGAAGTCCTCGCTCAGCGTCAGATCACGGTGCCGGTCCGGCGGGTCGCCCGAGTGCAGCCAGGCGCAGCGGAGGCCCAGCGGTGCGACGAGGCGATCGGCGTCCATCCGCGCGAGGTAGTGCTGCCCGTCCAGGAACAGGCAGGTCGGACCGGCGCCAACATCGATCCGCAGCTGGCGGTGGCCGTCGAACGCGCTCAGCGAGCCTCCCGCTCGACCCGGTCCTTGAGCGACTCGAGGAAGCGCGCGTAGTTGCGGGTGAGCGAGCCGCGGACGGCCGGGAAGACCGCGCGCCCGATCAGCCCGCCGAAGCGCTCGAAGTGGTCCACGCGCGTCCGCCCACCCTCGGCCTTCAGCGAGAAGCCGTGGTGGATGCGGGCCAGCCAGCCGCGGTCCTCGCCCCAGATCAGCGACTCGCCCGGCGTCCAGGACACGAGCCGCGACTTCACCGGGAACCAGGTGGGACCGACGGCGACCCGGCAGGAGAGCACGGCCCCCACCTCGCCCCGGTCGCAGCGCCCGTCGACGATGACCTCGTTCCACTCCGCCCACCGGCCGACGTCGGAGAGCACCGACCACACCTGGTCCGGCGACGCGTCGATCGTGTTGTGGACCCGCACCTCGCCCATCGTGACCCCCGGCGGCACGTAACCTGGCCGGCCCGTCAGTCGGCGCCGAAGAGCTCCGGCGCGAGCGCGCGGATCTCGGCGTTCGACTTGTATCTGGGCCACACGCCGTTCCAGCCCGCGACGGTCCTGCCGTGCAGCGGGTGCTGCCAATAGGTCGGGTGCATGGCGGGTTCGGTGCAGTCCGAGTGCTCCTTGCAGGCGCCGCAGCAGGTCCACGTGTGGCCGTCGCGGTTGCAGTAGCTGTCGCCGCCCCAGGTGCAGCGGCAGTCGTCGTCGTGGTACAGCCAGGCGCCGCGGTGCGGGCGCTGGACCGGATCGTCGTCGCTCACGCGCCCTCCAGCTCGGCCAGGACCTTCTTCCGCATGCGCTCGTCGCGCTGGCGCCCGCGCTCCTTCGCGCGCTCCGCCTCCACCTCCCGCGAACGGGGAGGGGCGCTGGTCGTGAGCTCCTCGCGGATCAGGCGGGTGGCGATGGCCGTGATCTCTTCCACGGCGCGATCGAAGGCCTCGACGTTGGCGCGCGACGGGTTCGTGACCCCGCTGACCTTTCGGACGTACTGCAGGGCAGAGGCGCGGATCTCCTCGTCCGTGGCGGGAGGGTCGAAGTTGTGGAGCAGGCGGATGTTCCGACACATGGGACCTCCGCGACCAACCTACCAGAGCTCCTTCCCGGTAGGATGGCGCTCCCTGGAGGTGACCGTGGTGCTGTGGTGGCTCGTGGCCTGCTCGACCGAGACGGCTGCACCGACGAAGGGCGAGGCCCCGACGGCATCTCCGAAGACCGAGGCGCCGAAGACGGCCGCGGGCGCCCAGCTCCCCGGGTACGACGGTCGCTTCGCGTCCGACCCGCTGCTCACCCCGCTGGACGTGGCCGCGATCCCCGCCGACCGCCTGCCGTACGTGCGCAACGAGGTCTTCGCCCGCTACGGCCGCGCCTTCCAGAAGGACGAGTTCAAGGAGTTCTTCGGGAAGAAGAGCTGGTACGTCGAGAAGGCGGACTACTCCGACGCCGTCCTGACCGAGCACGACAAGGCCAACGTCGAGCTCATCAAGAGCTTCGAGGGCCCGGAGAAGAAGAGCCGCAAGGCGCTGGTCGACGCTGGGGAGTTCTCGGATTCGGGCGTCTCGCTCACCTTCGTCGACGAGCAGACGATCGAGGTCGGCGAGCAGGGCGACGACCTGTACGAGTGGGAGCGGGACAGCGAGAAGTGGGAGCCGCGCGGCACGGGCTGGGTGATCACGTGGAAGGGCGACACGGGCTTGAAGAAGGCGGCGGAGGCGCGCCTGTGGAAGCTGACCGCCGAGGCGAAGGCCGTGAGCCTGGTCGGGACCTTCGACCCGCGCTGATCGCGGGCCTGCTCGCCGCGCTCTCGCGGTGGGCGCTGCTGCTCCGCGACCAGACCGCCACCGGGTACGACGCCTGGTACTACGTCCTGCAGGTGCGCTCGATCCTCGCCGGGCAGCGCCTGTTCGACGACGACTCGCTCGTGTTCTGGTTCCTGGCCGCGATGGGGCGCGCGACCGGGGACGTGCTGCTCGGCGACGAGCTGTCCGCCACCCTCTTCGCTGCGGCCGCGGCGGCGCTGGGGACCGCGTGCGCCCAGCGGCTCGGCGGACTCCCCGGCGCCGCCCTCGGAGGAGCGGTGCTCGTCGCCGCCACCGGGCACCTGTCGCTGTCGGCGGAGTTCCTCAAGAACGCGGCGGGCCTCGTCGCCCTGTGCGGGACCGCGCTCGCGCTCGCCGACCGCCGCTGGGGATGGGCGGTGGCCGCCGCGCTCCTGGCCGTCGGCCTGCACAAGCTCTCCGGGGTGTTGGCGCTCGCGTTGCTGCTCACCGTCGGCGTCGTCGAGCTGGCGCGTCGCTCGCGTCGCGCGGCCCTGCTCGCCGGCCTGGCGGGCACCGGCGTGGCGGTCCTGGTGGCGCTGGCGGGCGCGCTGCGGGTGGTCGATCTGCAGCGCCTGGTCGGGGTCGCACAGGGATCGGGTCGCTGGCACCGGCTGGTGCACTCCTCCCTCGAGGGGCCGGAGCTCGTCGAGCTCGCCCTGGTCCACGCCTCGCCGCTGCTCGTGCCGCTGGCCATCGCGCGAGGGGCCGACCGGGCGCTGGTCCTCGGGCTCGGCCTGCTCGCGGTCGTGTGTGCGGCTCCCGGGCTGCCGTTCTCGTTCGACGCCACCGCCTGGCGCCTGCTGTGCATGGGCTTCCTCCCGCTCGCGCTGCTGCTCGCGGCCTGCCGTCCGCCCAGCTGGCTCGCCGCGCCGCTGGCGGTCCTCGCGCTCGTCGCCACCCCGGGCAACGTCGCCGCTCACGCCCGCCGCTCCCCGGACTACGCGGCCTGGACCGAGGTGTTGCCCCTGATCCGCGCCGAGGTCCCCGAGGGAGGCCGCCTCGTCGCGCACCGCGGGCTGTGCGGCTTCCTCTGGGCCGAGGGCGGCATCCGCTGCGAGAACTTCGAGCCCGACGGCGATCCGGCCGAGGTCTGGCGGGTGGCCTTCGGGTTCTCGCCGCAGCGCCTCGCACCGTACGGCGGGGCCGTCCAGCTGCTGCCCTCCTACGTGCTGGTCCCGGAGCCCGTCTGGCGCGACTTCCGCGCGGCGGAGGGGGACCGCTGGTCGCTGTTGCGGGACCCGCGCAACCCGCACGAGCCACGGCCCGCGTTCGTCTACCGCTCCGGCGAGTGACACGGTAGGATCCGGCGATGTGGCTGGTCCTCGCGAGCTTCGCCCTGGCCGACGATCCCGCGCCCGCGCCCGTCCCGAAGACGTACACGCCCGCGCCGAGGGCGAGTCGAACCACCCGGGTGACGCTGGCCTGGACCACCCCGCCGTACCCGCGTTCCGCCTCGGTGGACGGGGAGGTGCTGGACTGTCGCATCCCGTGCAGCACCTGGATGTCGCCGGGGGAGCACGAGCTGTCGATCGAGCTCGCCACGGAGCGGACCGTGACGCTCTCCATCGACGTCCCCGACACCGACCTGCCGCACACGATCCGCTTCGACCCCTGATCTCCGTGGAGTGCCGATGGTCCTGCTGCTCGCCACCGCCGCCCTCGCCGACGACGTCCCGGCCGCCGCGCCACCGCCGACGACACACACGCCGGCGCCCCAGGAGGCCCGTACGGTCATGGTGCTGATGATGTGGGGTGGGGGGACGCCCTTCCCGAGCGCAGCCTGGATGGACGGCGAAGCGCTCGGCTGCCCGATCCCGTGCACCGTGAAGATGTCGCCGGGGGAGCACGAGCTGACGGTGGTCGTGGGGAAGGAGAGCAAGACCTCGCTCATCGAGGTGCCCAGCGCCGCCCGTCACACCGTGTCCCTGAAGCCCTGAATCGGCCGGAGTGACCTGAACTCAGGGCGCGCAGGCCACCAGCTCCGGCCCGAGGTCCCAGGTCTTGACGATCGTGGACAGCCCGGGCTGGCCGCCGCAGACCTCGGCCGCCAGGTCCTCCGCGTCCTTCCACCGGTCGACGTACTCCGCGTTGAGCACGGCCTTGTCGGCGTCCACGAAGGGCCGGTTGCGCTGGCACTCGTCGTACGCGTAGCACTCCTCGTTCACGGCGTAGTCGAACCAGTCGACGAGCGTCTTGACCTGCTCCACGTCGTTCTTCAGCGCGATCCCGAGACCGCGCGCGTGCGCCTCGTCGGCCAGGAAGCGGTTGTAGTCCAGCTGCTCGGTGGCGGAGAGCCCGAACCCGTTGTTCTCCTGGTACGCGGTGACGTTGTCGGGCTCGATGCCGTCGCACCCGAGCTGCACCGCCAGGTCCATGCGGTCCGTCATGATCGCGCGGACGCGGGGATCGGTGTGGTCCACCCAGCGCTCGTCGGGCCAGCCGTCGAGCCCCTTGCCGACGACCTCCTCCGGGAACGCGTCCGCGTCGGGGCGCCAGGGCTCGTAGGACCCGGCGGAGAAGTAGCAGAGCAGCAGACGCCCGTCGCCGTGCACCGTCGCCACGTCCTGCTCGTCGATGCGGAACAGGTCGAGGTCGTACACGTCCACGTCCCACGTCAGGTCGTGCTGGCCCGTGAGCTGCCACTGCCAGGTGGCGCCCGTCGTGATGGGGATCGCCTCGCTGGGCTCGGGGTCGCCGGGGCGGTACGGGACGCAGCGCTCGCCGTCGCGGACCTCGCCGTCGTCGCAGCGGTCGCTCCCACCACACCCCGTCAGGACCACCCACCAGAGCAAGGAGGACCTCCCTCCGCTAGGCTTATCCCGCGGAGGTTCGATGCTCGCGGCGCTCGTGACCGCTGCCGCCCTGGCGTGCGGCCAGACCACCCACGTCACGATCGCGCTGTGGGCGCTCGATCGCGTCGAGGACCCGGAGCTCGCCGCCCTCGTGCGCGATCCCGAGGTCCGCGCCGCGCTGATCTCGGGCGCGATGTTCCCCGATGGCGGGTACAGCCCGCTCGTGAACCACCCGTACGGCGAGATCGCGCACTGGGAGCCCTTCCAGCTCGCGCTGCTCGACACGCTCGTCGACCGGGGACCCACCTTCGAGGGCGACGACCGCAAGCGCGTGGCCTTCCTGCTGGGTCTCGCGGCCCACGGGATCGCGGACCAGGGGTTCGACGCGGCCTACCTCACGCGCGCCGACACGGAGGACGCGGGCGCGCCGCGTGCCGAGAGCGCGGACACGGAGACGGACGTGGCCTTCGCCGGGGAGGTCGGTGGGCTGCTGGTCGAGGAGCGGTGGGTGCCCTACGACGAGCTGATCCCGGTGTTCGCGAGCCAGGGCATCGATGTCGACCAGGACACCATGGAGCTCGGGATGGCGTCGCTCGACCTCGCCATCCTCTACGTGGCGAACGCCGGCGAGCTGCCCGATCGGGTCGCGCAGGCCCACCAGAACTGGCCGTGGGCGACGAGCCACCTGACCGACCCCAGCGTCCCGGGCTCACCGGCGCTGCTGCAGGACGTGGTCGCTCGCTACTGGGAGGTGCTCTGGCGACGGCTCCGCCAGCTGCCCGTGGACGACCGCTTCGTGCTCGCGGTCTGGCCCGGGCCCTACGACGTGCCGCAGGACGCGCTCGTCTCGGTGGTGTTCGGGCGGGCGCTCGACGAGGCGACCATCGAGGCACCCGGCGTGGTGTCGGTGTCCGCGGACGGAACGCCGCTCGGCGTCGAGCCGTGGATGTACTACGGCCAGGCCAGCAACGTGCTCAACGTCCGCCCGACCGACCCCTGGGTCGCCGACAGCGCGCACGACCTCACCGTGGCGGCCGGGGTCACGACCTTCGACGGCTGGACGTTGCCCGCGGACCTGGTGCTGACCTTCTCCACGGGCGCTGCCCCGGCGGATCCCTCGGTGACCGGGGATCCGTCGGGGTGCGGCTGCGCCACGGGCGGCGCCCCGGGATGGGCGGGGCTGCTCGCGGCGTGGGCGTGGCTCAGGCCTCGGCGGCGCTCGCGCAGCTGACACACAGCCGCGTGTGGGGCAGGGCCTCCAGCCGGCGCTCGCCGATGTCGCCACCGCAACCCTCGCAGGTCTCGTAGCTACCGTCGGCGATGCGCTCGAGCGCCACCCGGATCTCGCGGATCTCGGTCAGCGCTGCCTCCTCCAGCCCCTCGAGGACCTCGTCCGCCGAGACGAACGCGACCACGTCCTCGAAGTCGGCCTCGAGGCGACCGTCCTGCCCGCGCAGGTGACTCGCGATCTTCGCCTCGCGCCCGATCAGCGCCCGGAGGCGCTCCTCGAGGCGGGCACGGGCGGCCGCTGCGGACATCAGTACTGCTCCAACATGTAGCGGATGACGTCGGTGGTCGTGACCATGCCGACGAGGTTCTCGTCGTCGTCGATCACCGGCAGGCCGTGGAACATGCCCTCGGCGAAGATGGCGACGGCGTCGCGGACGGTCTGGTTCTGACGCAGGGTGACCGGGTACTTCTGCATCAGGTGCTCGATCGAGATGGTGTGATCGAGCACGGCGTCCACCTGGCGCTCGTCGGTGTCGACCTGGTAGGTCGCCTTGAGCAGATCCGTCGCGGACAGGATGCCGAGCAGCTTCTTGCCGCTGACGACCGGGACGTGGTGGAACTTGCCGGCCATCATCGTCGCCTTGACCTCCGACAGCTTCTGTCCGACGTGAACGGTCTGGACCTCGGGCGTCATGATCTTGGTGATGGACACATTGCGCTTCATTCGGGCCTCCACAGGGCATGGGTAAACAGCAACGGACGTGCCAACCAGGATCCGGTGATCCCGGGCGTTGAATCGTGGGTGGTGGGTGGCTCACCCCGGATCGCTGTGTCTTTTCGCCCCGACGTGTAGGATGGCGGCATGTCGGACGCTCCCGATCGCTGGACCGAGACGCTGCTCCGGGCCCTGGAACCGGACGAGCACGACTTCCAGGAGTTCAAGAGCAGCGGCTACGTGGTGGACGAGTCGGGCGAGCTGCGGTCCACCTTCGTGCACGAGCTCTCGAAGCAGGTGGGGGCGTTCGCGAACGGCGGGGGCGGCCGGCTCTTCCTGGGCATCGACGACGACGGCGACGTGGACGGCGGGATCCCGACCTCGTTGCGCGGCGGCACCCGCGCCTGGCTCGAGGACATCGCGCCGCACGCCGTCGATCCGCCGCTGCAGGCCTGCAACGTGTTCGAGGTACGCCCCGAGCTCGCGGACTCCGACATCCGCCCGGGCCACGCGGTCTACGTCATCGACCTCCCGGGGTCGGACCGTGCGCCGCACCAGTCGCGCGACCACCGGTACTACCTGCGCATCGCGGGCAAGTCGCGGCCGATGGGCCACGTCCATGTCCAGGACGTTCTCCGGCGCACGCGGTACCCGCGCCTGCAGCTCTCCCGGTTGGCCCCCTTCGGCGACGCGGAGCTCGACGAGTCCGATCCGCGCGGGCCCCGCGCCTTCGTCCAGCTGCGGGCCTTCGTCGCCAACCCGGGACGCACGCTCGCGAGCCACGTCGGCGTGGAGCTCGTCGTGCCGCGGCCGTTCTGCGGGACGGAGGTGGTGCGGCGGATGCGGGCCGCGGGGGAGACCATCCAGAGCCAGTCGCCCGGATGGATCACCTTCTTCCGGTACCACGGGGTCCCGGTGTTCCCGACCCAGGAGGTCTACGTCCAGTCCGTCTGGATCTCGCTGCACCGGAACAACGTGGCGCTGCTGCGCTCGGGCGCCGCGATGGACTGCGTGATCTACGCCGACGACGCCCAGCCGGTGAGGGTCTCCAGGGAGCTGCGGGCCTTTCAGGTGGTCCAGCGGGCGCTCCTGTGGGTCGAGGCCGCCCTGACCCGGTGATGAAACCGCTGCCCGCGGGCGGCCACGATACGCACCCGGCATGCTCGATCTGCCTCGTGTCCTGATCGTCGATGATGTCGACCTCGTCCGGAGGGCGGTCGGTCGCGCCCTCAAGGGCCGATGTGTGGTGGACGAGGCCGGCGACGGACCCACCGCCCTCGCGCTGCTCGAGGACCGCCCCTACGATCTGGTGCTGCTCGACATGAACCTCGATCAGGTCACGGGTCGCGAGGTCTACGAGCGGGTCGTGCGGACCCACCCGCATCACCTGGGCGAGGTCGTGTTCGTCTCGGGCGGCTTCGGCACGGCCGAACGGACCTGGATCGAGGAGCAGGGCCTGCGCTGGGTGGTCAAGCCCATCACCACCGACATCGTGCGCGCGATGGTGGGGGAGCTGCGCCTCGAGGTGAGATAGGAGGCCCGCGGGAGGCGCGATGTTCTGGGCGTTGGTCGCGTGCAGCAGCGGAGAGGGGGACACGGAGCCGACGGTCCCCACGGTCCCCCTCGACCCGGACGTGCAGAGCGTGTGGCCGGCGAGCTTCCCGCCGGCCGAGGCGGCGCGCTTCGTCGCGTTCGGAGACAGCATCACGCGCGGCTACGGCATCGACAACGAGGCCAACACGTACACCGAGCTGCTGCTGCACAACAACGACGGCAAGTGGCCCGACTTCGCCGGCGACGACCTGACGGCGCGGTTCGGCGAGCTCGAGGTGTTCGACGTGAGCCGTGACGGCGCGACGGCGCCGACCGTCATCTCCGGTCAGCTGCCCCAGCTCGAGACGCTGCTCGGCGCGAGCGTGTCCGGACCCACCATCGTCGTCGGCACCGTCGGCGGCAACGACACCCTCGACGCCATCTTCTCGGGTGACCTCGACGCCGCCACCGACGCGTTCATGGCCGACCTGCAGGTCATCACGGACTTCTTCCTGGACCCGGTCCGCTTCCCGGACGGGACCTACCTCGCCATCGCCAACGTCTACGACCCGACCGACACCACCGGCCAGGTCGACGAGTGCTTCTTCGGGCTCGACCTGTCGGCGCTGCAGGACGACTTCGATCGGTTCAACGACCGCACGCGCGAGGCGGCGATCCGCAACGGCTGGGCCTGGGTCGACCTGCGCGGGCACTTCGTGGGCCACGGGTTCCGCTACGACGAGGACGGGTTCTGGGCCGACGCGGACGATCCGACGCTGTGGTTCCAGGGCGACTGCATCCACCCGAACGTCCGCGGCCACCACGAGGTGCGCCGGCTGTTCCTCTCCGCGCTGGATGGCCAACAGCTTCCCCTGGTGATCTCCGAGTGACCTTGCACGAACGCTGCACGAACCCAGCGCGGTCGGTGCGCGATCGCCGCGGCAAGCTGGGTCCTGGAGGTGGCGGTGTCGCGCACGTGGGTGGGAGCCGTTGCGGGCTCGGCGCTGTTGGTCGTAGGGGTGCTGGTCCGCAGCTACCTCGCACACGCCTGGCCCTGGCTGGTCTACAACCTGGCGCTGGCCTGGGTCCCCGTCGTGCTCGGGGCGGTGGTCGCCCGCTGGCCCGACCGGGGTTGGTGGCTCGCGCCGGCCTGGTTCGCCTTCCTGCCCAACGCGCCCTACCTCCTGACGGACCTCGTCCACCTGAGCCCGCGCAGCCCGGTGCCGTTCTGGTTCGACGCGGCGCTGCTCGGTGGGGCCGGAGCGCTCGGGCTGTGGCTCGGCGCCGCCAGCCTGGCGCAGGTGGCGGAGGTCCTCGAGGAGCGCGTCGGACGCGCGGCCGCGTGGTGCCTGCGGCTGTCGGCCCCCGTCGCCTGCGGGTTCGGGATGTACCTCGGCCGCTTCCTCCGCTGGAACTCCTGGGATCTGGTGGTCCGGCCCGACGACGTGCTCCGCGACGCGCTGGCGCCGCTCCTGGCCCCGAGCGCCCACGCGGACGCCTGGGCGTTCACCGCGACCTTCGGCGCTTCCTTCCTGTGCGCCGTGCTCGTGGTGCGGCTTCCGGCCCGTCCGGCGGTGCGATAGCCTGCCGACGAGGAGCCGACGATGCTGCTGCTGGTGGCGTGGGCATGCGGAGGGGGCGCGAGCGACCCCGTCTGCGACCAGTACGTGAGCTGCGCGGGCACCTTCACCGAGCAGTTCGCGGCCGAGGCCGAGGCGCAGTACGCCCGCGAGGGCTCCTGCTTCCAGGGCTACGAGGTCGAGGAGTGCTCGGCGCAGTGCGAGGAGCTCCTGCTGGAGGCCTGGTGGGCGAGCGGGGCCGACGAGCCCAGCTGCGACCCCGCACCCCTGGGGATCGACGCGGGCATCACGCTGGAGGCGTTCACGGAGGCCTACCTCGAGCGGTTCTGCGAGGTCTGGTCGGCGTGCTCGGGCGACCCCGATCCCTGCGCCAACCTCCAGGGAACCGGCACCACCACGGGGGTGGAGTGCAACTTCCGCCCCGACATCGCGCAAGCGTGCCTCGACGGGGACTGGGTCTGTGACGAGAGCCTCGGCTTCCCGAGCGTTCCCGCCGTGTGCGCGGACGTGTGCGCCCCGTGATCACGTGGTGGCTCTGGACGGCCTGCGTCCCGGTCCGCGAGACCTGCGACGCCTGGATCGACTGCGCCGCGTCCATCTCCGAGGAGGCGGAGATCGAGGCCGAGGCCCGCTACGGCAGCAACGGGAGCTGCTTCGCCGCGAGCGGACGGTCCGGCTGCGTTCGGTCCTGCGAGCAGGAGATGCTCGGCGTCTGGGCGCTGCACCGGGGAGAGTCCCCGGCGTGCGACCCGAACGAGCTCGGGCTCGGGCAGGGGCTGGACGCCGAGACCTGGGTCCAGGGCTTCGTCGACGCCTACTGCACGTCCTGGGAGGTGTGCAACGACTCCGGGTGCCCCGTCTTCGAGCCCGACGACATGCCTTGCCCGGACTTCGATCCCGCGCTTGGTGAGGCCTGCCTGGCGGAGGTCCCGTGGACGTGCAGCGGCGCCGCTCCGGAGGGGCAGTCCTTCCCCATCGTTCCGATCACCTGTGGCAGGGTATGCGGGTAGGGGGCCGGGGAGTGCGCCATGTGGATCTGGTTGGCGTTGGTGGGCTGCGAGCAGGGTGATCCGGTCTGTGATCAGTACGTCGAGTGCTCCCGCTCGCTGTCCGAGCAGGACGAGGCCGAGGCGGAGGCGCAGTACGGCCGGGGCGGGAGCTGCTTCGTGTCGGGCTCGGACACCTGCGGCGACGAGTGCGCCGAGCGGCTGACGCTGGCGTGGAACCAGTTCGGCTTCGCGGCCTGCGACCCTCGCGGCTCGGGTCTCGTGAACGGCGGCGGCGGGGGCTCGGGGGTCGATCCGGAGCCGCGCTCCACCAGCACGACGACCACCTCTCCTCCGTAGACGGTCAGAGCACCAACCACAGGGCGGCGAGCAGGCCCACGGCCATGACGCTGACCGCCGCGACCAGCGCGGTGCCCACCGCCCACGGCAGGGCGCTGCGGGCGGGGGCCTCCGGCGTCCACCCGACGTTGACCAGCGAGATCTCCTGGGTCGGGTGTGCCTCCTCGGGGATCTCTTCCCGCTCGGAGAGGTCGATCCGCTGCGGGGGCAGCGAGTTCCGCTCGGTCGCCGGCATGCCGGTCGCCTCGACGCCCAGCTGCGATCGCAGCGCGAAGAAGCGGTCGATGGAAGGCCCATCGCCGTCGCCGGTCGGTGCCGGCGGGCTCCCGTGCTCCGAGCCGGGTCCGTCGGGACCGTCATCCACGAACGTGATCGGTGCTCCCTGGAGATCCATGAGGATCTGGTCGACGGCGTTCCCCTCCAGCGCCGACACCACGGAGTTCGGGAGCTGAGTCGAGACGTGCGGGTCACCAGCCATGGTCACCTCCCATCGCAACCTGCCGGGTTGGCCACCATCAGACCCTACCACCCCATAGGGGTCTCCCGGGTCCGGTACCGGTTACAATCACCACAAGCCGGGCTTACAAGCCCTATCAGGGATTCCCCTACACGCGTTTCGGGGGGATCGTGACTCGGAGCGTTACCGTCAGAACCACACCCGCATGTTCATGAACACGGTGTGGGGGTAGAGCCCGAACTCGCTGTTCACCGAGGCCGCGAGCGCGTCCTGGGTGGGCGGGACCAGCGCGAACGTCGTGGGATCGAGCCCCAGCGGCACCTCGTCGGGCCGTGCGCCGATCGAGAGGAACCCCCCGATGCCGACGGTCGCGTCGTCCGACACCGACACGGACAGCGCGGGCGCCACCAGGGCGGACGGGTCGAGCAGGTTGGCGATCACCGCCGCCGAGCCCGTCACCAGCGGCGTGATCTCCTGGTTGACGGACAGCGCGGCATAGAGCTGCCCCATCGTCCACAGCTCGCCGCGCGAGAAGCGGGGTCCGGTCGCGAAGTCCAGGTAGTCCGCGGGATCGGCGGCGCCGTTGGTCTGCACGTAGACCTCGGCCGCCAGGCTGGTCGTGGTCGTCGGGCGGCCGTCCGCGCCGACCACCGCGCGCACGAAGGGGTCCTGCTCGACGGCCTCCTCGTCGGGCAGCGTGACCGTGGCCTCGCCGTGTAGCCCGACCACCCCGATCGAGCTGATCACCCCGGCGCCGCCGACGAGATCGCCGCGGACCACCGCCGCGAGCCCCACGAGGTCGGTCAGGCCGACGGTGCCCTGGCCGGCGGCGGCGAGCACGACGTCGGTGAGGTCCACCGGCTCGGCGTCGGGGTGGGTCGGGGGCAGGGGACCCGCCCAGGCACCGACCGCGGTGAGCTTGCCGGTCGCCCCGAGGAAGACGTCGACCCGGGCGGCGTCGATGCCAGGCTTGTACTCCGTGTCGATCGTTGCGGCCGAGAACGGGTTCACCACGTCCATCGGGGTGAACACGTACCCGGTGCCGAAGGAGACGGGCTGCCGGCCCAGCGCGACCCGCGCCCCCCTCGGGGACCAGGCGAGCACGAGCCGATCGGTGCGCCCGCGCACGGTCAGCGCGTCGCCCGTGTCCGCGGTCCAGGTGAGGTCGACGAGCTCGGGCGCCGACAGCCCCACGCCGGCGGAGGCGCCGCCTCCGAGGGGAGACGCGCTGGTGGCGCTCGTGAGGACCGCGAGCTCGTGGTGGGCCTGGAACGAGAACGGGCCGCGCGACAGATCGAGCCGGAGGCGCGCAGCACCGATGCCCGTGCCCGTGGGGTTCGCGCCGAGCCCGCTGGCGTCGAGCAGATCCTGCGGGTCGTACCCCTCGGGGAGGAAGGGCTCGAGCTCGGCGGGGATGTCGGGCGCCGTGATCCAGGGGGAGGGGAAGCTCGTGACGAGGAAGGTCTTCACGTCGAGGTGGAGCGCGACCTCGACCGCCGGCGAAGGCGCAGCCGCGTCCGGGGTCACTTTCGGAGGTCCTCCGCGACCTTGCCGTCCACCATCCGCACGACGCGGTGCGCCGCCTCCATGACCCTGGGGTCGTGGGTCGCGAACAGGAAGGTGATGCCGTGCTCGTGGTTGAGCTTCTCCATGAGCTCGATCAGCCCCTGCGCGGTCGCGCTGTCGAGGTTCGCCGTCGGCTCGTCGGCGAGGACCAGCGCTGGCTTGCCGGCGATGGCGCGGGCCACCGCGACGCGCTGCTGCTGACCGCCCGAGAGCTCGCCCGGGCGGCGGTCCTCCATCCCCGCGAGCCCGACCTGGGCCAGCGTCTCGCGGACCCGCTTGCGGCGCTCGTCCCTGGCCATCCCCTGGAGCTGGAGCACGAACTCCGCGTTCTCCAGCGCCGAGAGCACCGGGATGAGGTTGTAGCTCTGGAAGATGAAGCCCAGACGGTGCAGCCGCAGGTCGGAGAGCTGGCTCGACGAGAGCGACGCCAGGTCCTTGCCGTCGACCAGCAGCTTGCCGGAGGTGGGGCGGTCGAGGGCGCCGATCATGTTCAACAGCGTGGTCTTGCCGGAGCCGGACGGCCCCATGAGCGCGGTGAACTCGCCGGGCTCGATGGTCAGGTCGACGCCGCGGAGCGCTTTGACGGTGACCGCGCCCTGCTGGTACTCGCGGTGCAGGTCGGAGACGTGGACGATGGACATGCGGACCTCGGTGGGAGCGCGTTGCGTCAGGTGTGACGCATCGCCTCGACGGGTTGGAGCCGGGCGACCTGGACGGCAGGGTAGATCGCGGCGGCGGCGGTCATGAAGGTGGCGGCGATCGTGTAGGTCGTCATGCGCAGGGGGTTGAAGCGCCCCTTGATGACGCTCGAGAGCACGACGCCGGCGGTCTCGTAGGTGTCGCCCATGTACGCCGAATAGTCGAGGCCGTAGTGGACCAGCGGCCAGGACAGCGCGGTGCCGACGACCAGCCCGAGGCCCGCGCCCATCAGCCCGAGCAGCAGGCCCTCGGTGAGGATGAGCCGGGCGAGCTGCTGGGGCCGCAGCCCGAGCGCGAGCATGACGCCGAACTCGCGGGTGCGTTCGAGCGCCGCCATCAGCACCGTGTTCAGCGCGCCCATCGCGACGATCGCGCCGAGCAGGAAGAGCATCACGTCGCCGCTGGTCTTGTCGACCTCGATCAGCGCGAAGAGCTCGGGCAGCGCCTGCTTCCAGTCGAGGACCTCGATCCCGTCGATGTCCGCCAGCAGCGTGCGCGCCTCGGCCGCGGCGGCGGGGGAGCGGTTGGGGTCGGGGAGGTGGACGGTGACCTGGTTGGCGACGTCGGGCTGGCCGAAGGCCTCCTGCGCGGCCGGCAGATCGACGAAGGCCACGAAGCCGTCGAGGTCGGCGTTCCCCATCCGGAAGATGCCGATCACGCGGAACAGGCGGCTCGAGACCTCGGTGGCCCCGCCGTGCTGGCCCATGTAGACGACCTTGTCGCCGAACCCGACCTGCAGCGCATCGGCCATGTCGCGCCCGATCACGATGCCGCGGGCGTCGCCGGTGAGCCAGGTCCCCTGGACCACGTGCTCGTCGATCTCCTGCAGCTTGGCCTCGGCGGCGCCGTCGATGCCCGAGACCGCGGCGCCCACGCTGCCGCGCGGGGAGGTGATGAGCCCGCCGAGCACGAGACGCGGCGCGATCGTACCCTCCGGAAAGGCCTTCGCCAGGCGCTGCGAGATCTCGGCGGTCCGGGTCAGGACGAGGTCGCCGTCCTTCTCCTCCTGGTACCCCTTCGCCTGGACGACGACGTGACCCGCCATCGAGCTGACGCCGGTGCGGATGAGGTCCGCGTACGACCCCGTCTGCAGCGTGATCGTGAGGTGCACCATCGCCAGACCGAACGTGATCGCGAGGACCGTGATCAGGGTGCGGCGCGTGTTGCGGAACAGGTTGCGCATCGCGAGGACGACCATCGTTCACTCCGCCCGCAGGGACTCGACGGGGTCGAGCCGCGCCGCGCGAATCGCAGGCCACAGGGAGGACGCCAGGCTCACGAAGAACACCGCGCCGACGACCTGCGCGACGCCCTCCCAGCGGACGACGCCCTTGATCACGGGGTCGAGCACCACGCCGGAGAAGCTGATGCCCTCCTTGGCGCTGGCCGACAGGTCGATGCCGCGCAGGACGAGGAAGGCGTCGAGGCCGCCGCCCAGCGCGAGCCCGATGGACACCGCGAGCGAGGCGAGCAGCACGCTCTCGACCAGGATCAGCCCGACCATGCGCGTGGGACGCAGCCCCAGCGCCTTGAGCACCCCGAGCTCGCGGGTGCGCTCGAAGACCGACATCATCATGGTGTTGAGGATGCCGAGCCCCGCGGCGCCGAACACGATGCCGAGCACGATCACGGACGAGAAGTCCCGCATGCTCATCATCTGCGCGGACTGGGGCGAGGCCTCCCACCAGGTCTGCACCTCGACCGTGTCCGACGCGATGTCCGCGCGCAGGCGCTCGGCGTAGGGCGCGATGTCGGTGGCGTCGTCGGTGAGGATGGTGATGTTGTGCAGCTGGTCGGGGAGCACGAGCAGGTCCTGCAGGTCCGCGACCGAGACGAAGGCGCCGGACCGGTCGATCTGCGCGCTGCCGGTCTTCACGATTCCGGTCACGGTGTACAGCGCGTTGCCGAGCGAGCCGTCGGAGGCCTGGGTCACCGCGACCACGCTGTCCCCGAGGCCCACGCCGAGCTCGTCCGCCAGCCGCAGCCCGAGCACGATGCCGCCGGTCTCGCCTGGTGGGAGGAAGGTGCCCTCGACGACCCGCTTGCCGATGGGCGTGACCTTGGGCTCGCGCTCGGGATCGACGCCGAGCAACAGCGCGCCCGAGCTCTTCGTCTCCGACCCGAGCAGCGCGAAGCCCTGGAGCCGTGGCGCGGCGGCCACCGTCCCGGGCTCACCGTCGATGCGGGTCAGGATCTCGGCCGGGAGCGTGTCGTTCATGACGCGCTTCTTCGGGTAGTCGGGGTGGTGGACCTGCACGTGGCCGAGCTGCTGCTCGATCATCACGTCGAAGATCGCCTCGAACATCCCGTCGTTGAAGGCCAGCGTCGCCATGCACAGCGCGACGCCGACGGCCATGGCGGTCGCCGTGATGAGGCTCCGCCGCTTGTGACGCCACAGGTTGCGCCACGCCACCGTGAGCAGGAACGACACCGGATCACCGCTGCTGGAGGCTCTGCAGGTTGAAGAAGCCGTCGTCGAGCTGAACGGTCAGGTCGAGCGACTCGAACGTGAGCTCGGTGAACTCACCGGGCTTGTCGTGCGGCGTGAGCATCATGTGGAAGGGCATCTTCCGGCCGTTCCCGACATCGCGCACGTCGGAGTAGTCCATGGTCCGGACGAGCTCGCCCTTCTCGTCCCAGTACTCCACCTTCACCGGGACCTTGTCGGGCGTGACGGTCGCGGCGACCTTGCCCCACACGACCGGGGCCTCGGGCTTGGGCACGCAGCTCACGACGTAGTTGCCGCCGGAGTCGTCGGGGCGTCCCGTGATCTCGCAGGTGAAGTCCTCGGACAGCCGCGACTCCTTCACGAGGTCGTCGTTCGAGAAGTGGCTGCCCATCCAGCTGCCCGACATCATGCCGGGCGGCACCTTCATCGTGCGGTCGACCTTCGGGAGGTAGTTCCAGAGGTTGTCGTCGACCTTGAGCGTCGTGACGCCGGCGTCCTTCGCGGGCTCGAGGATGCGGACGAGCGTGCGCTCGGTGCCCTTGGCCCAGGCCTGCATCTTCATGGTCCGCTCGTACCGGTCGGTCTTCACGTGCATCTGGATGACCGCCACCGACTGGTCGCCGCGCCCGGCGTCGTCGGTCGCGAGCAGCAGCTCCTCGATGGTCGGATCGGCGGCCCAGGCCATCGCCGCCAGCAACAGCATCATCATCCCAGCCTCCTGCGAGCGCTCTGCGGGTTCCGGGCTTCGTAGCGCCTCGCGAAGTCCGTCATCTCGTCGGCCATCTCCTGGTAGAACCCGCGGAGGTCCTCCAGGCGTTCACCCTCGTCCGATCCACCCTTCACGAGGTCCAGCCCCTGGTCGGCCAGGTCCACGAAGAGATGGGCCAGCGCGATCTGCTCGCGCATCACCTCGGTCCAGTTGCCGATCGGCATGCGGTACGTCGTGGAGCGGCCCTTGCCGGGCACGCGCGTCAGGAGCCCCAGCTGCTCGAGCTGGCGCGTGAGCATGCTCGCCGACGCCTTGCTGATGCCGAGGCCGTCGGCGATCTCGGAGAGGGACTGCTCGGGTGGATCGCAGATCAGCATGTGACCCAGGATCCGCCCCATGGTCACGGAGCCGCCGGACCGCACCATGAGGATGCCCATCTGGTCGACGAAGTGCCTGCGTCGGATGTCCTGCTCGTCCATGGTTCGTTCCGAACGTTCAAGAAGTCTTGAACGTCACGAACGATGTGTACCGCCATCGAGAGGGAGCGTCAAGCGACGGCGGCCCTTCAGGGCTCGAGAGAGCGGAGGAACTCGGGAGAGGCGCCTTTGTACCGTCCGACTTCGCCGTCGATCAGGACGGGTCGCAGGACGATGGAGGGTCGGATCGCGATCGCCCCGCCGATCAGGAGGACGAACCCCACCATCGCGACGACGAGCTCCTCGACGGTCATTCCGCCGACCATGGCCACCAGCCCCGCCACGAGCAGCCCACCGCCGATCAGCTGGTACGTCCGGCGCTGCTGCTCGTGCTCGGCGCACAGCCCCACGTCGATCTTCGCCGTCTTGCGGGTGGCCAGCATGGTCCCGATGTAGACCGGCCAGCAGACGATGATCGTGAGCGGCACCCAGCGCGGGTTCCACTGGACCTGGCGGGTGTGGCGCACCGTGGAGGGCGCGTTGCACTTCACGCAGCGGTCGGGGAGCGGTGGCCCGGACACGTCGATCACGAGCAGCTCGCCGTCGACGTGGAACGCGCCCGCGCCGGCGGAGGCGTTGGTGGTGGCGGTCGGTGGGGCGAAGGGATTGTCGGCCGGCATCCGTCGGGCCTATGGCAGCGGCATCGGACCTGCAAGCTCGGGAATGTTCGGGTGGTGGTGGGTCCGACAGATCGGTACCTGCCGTTCCGGCGGGAGGTGATAAGGTGCGCCGCTCGGAGGGCGTCGGGATGCGCGTGGTGGTCGGCATCGACCTTCGTGCCGTGGAGCACGACTGGCTGGTGGAGCGGTCCGCGCTGTACGCGAAGCGACTCGGCGTGCGGCTGGACTTCGTCTACTGCGCCGGCGGTGCCGAGACCCCCGAGATGCGGACCCGTCTCGAGAGCCTGCTGGCGGCGATCCCCGAGGAGCATCGCGGGCAGGCGCTGGTGCTGCCGGAGGGCCCCGCGGACGGGCTGGTCGCGCTGTCGAAGGAGGTCGACATGCTGGTCGTGGGCTCGCGTGAGCCCCTGGCGATCGACCGGCTGCTGCGCGGACCGATGGCGTCGCGGGTGCTCAAGCAGGCGCACTGCCCGGTGCTGGTGCCCCGCGGCGAGCGGGCGCCGAGCGCGAACCCGCGGCTGCTCGTGGGCGTGGACGTCGAGGGGCCGGCGCCGACCGCGGTGCTGAAGTGGGCCGATCGCTGGGCCGAGCACCTGAACGGGACGGTCCACATCCTGTACGCGGCGCAGACGCACCGCGGCGACTTCGCGCAGACGAGGGACGCGATCCAGGCGCAGCTGGAGGCGATGCTGGCGGCGCACGTCGGCGAGGGCCGGCGGGGCAACGCCGTCGTCAAGCGCGGGGAGCCCGAGGAGGTCCTGATCGCCACCTCGGACGACTACGACCTGCTCCTCGTCGGCAACCGCGACCGCGAGGGCCTCGCCCGCATCGTGCTCGGCGCGGTCGCCGGCATGATCGTGCGCCGCGCCCAGTGCGACGTGCTCTCCATCCCGACGGCCACCGTCGGCGACCCGACGCCCCAGCCCGCGCAGCGCCGGTAGGTCTACGGGCAGCTGCCCGCGACGCGGACGCCGGTCCCGAGCTCCACGAACACACCCGCCGGGACGTGTTTCTCGCGCACCGGGACCACGCGCCAGACGTAGCGGTGGCCGGGCTCGGCGCTCGCGTCCACCAGCGGGCCATCGAGCGGCGTGATCCCGATGCGCTCCTCGGCGACCCACGACGGTGCGTCCTCGGCCCGACGGTAGACCCGGTGACCGAGGGTGGCGTCCGGCGAGGGCTCGAACACGAGCCGCGGGCCCTGCGGCGTGCAGTGGAGGGAGGCGTTCGTCGGCGGGCGCATGGGGTCGAGGCGGAGCGTCGGGTCGCCGTGCAGCTGGAAGTGGGTCGAGGCACCACCCTGCGCGGAGTCGACGGCCATGTCGCCGAAGGTGCCGCCCGCCGCCAGCCGGTCGTTGCGCAGGCCTGGCCGTGAGAACCAGCTCGTGGCGACCACGGTCCCCGGCCCGAACAGCGCGGCCCTGAGGAGGTTGTCCGTCGTCGCCGCGTCGCCGAACCAGGAGCCGAACAGGCCGAGGTAGGCGGCGTTCGCGGACACCACGACGAAGTCCTTCGTGCGGACCACGTCCTTGGCGCTGGTGATACCGCCGGGCCCGGCTCCCATCACCACCTGCCACCCTTCTGGGTCGAGCAGCGCACCGACCAGGTCCGGGCCGACGGTGGCGGGTTGCCCGAAGAGCCGCAGGGCGTGTTGCTGCACCTGGGCCATCACCTCCTGGTCGCCCACGAAGCCGCGGAAGGTGTTCGTGGCCCACAGCCGCGGGGCCAGCCGGACCTCGCCCGTCCGGTAGCGGTGGTTCTTCTCGAGGTAGGCTCCGAGCAGGTCCGTGGGGGAGAGGGGAGCGTAGGCGGGCAGGTCGCGCGGGTCGACGCGACCCACGGCGAGCTCGAGGGCGCCGGGGAGCACGCTCTGGTCGAGGCGACCGTCGCCCGGGAGGTTCGCGCGCCCCCGCGAGCCAGCCCCACGGCTCTGCCGATCGGTCCACGCGCCGTCGAGGTCCGCGTAGAAGGTGTCCGCGGGCCAGGCGCCAGCGTGCTCCCCGTGCCCATCGGGCGCGATGTGGCCGGCGAAGGGCTGCGGCACCGCCCCCAGCAGTAGCGCCGCCGAGAGACGGTGCTTCGTCTCCTCCCAGCGCGCCTGCAGCCGTTCCCGCACGACAGCCACCGGGTCGTCGGGGCTCACCACCTCGCGGAGCACGCCCCAGCCGTCGTCCAGCAGGTCCTGCTCCAGCCGGTCGAGGGAGGCCGCCAGCGCCGCCTGTGAGTCCTCGTCCACCACCAACGCGACGACCCCGCGGTCCGCGGGCTGTTCCCACCACAGATCCACGAGCGCGCGCCGGTAGGTCGTGTCCAGGCGGCCCGGTCCGAACTCGCAGCGGATCTCGTACTCGGGACGGTCGCCGAGCGAGACGTCCGTGTCCTCCCAGGTGGTCGGCGCGTCCAGGGACACGAGCTGGGTGAACTGCGGGCGGCCCCAGGCGTCCTGGCTCGTCCGGCGGCCGATGGAGCAGTGGGTCGACGGTGGGTCGGTCTGCAGCAGGAAGCGGACGGCAGGCGGGGCGGCCTGGACCTCGATGGCGGCGCACGACCAGTCCATGCAGGGGCGGGACGCCGCGTGGGCGCCTCCCATCGCGAGGATCATGGGGCCTCGAGCAGGGGGCGCACCTCGTCCAGGCGCGTGCGCAGCGCGGGGCAGGCGGCGACGCTGGCGAAGAGCGCGCACCCGTCGTAGCGCTCGCTCCGGTAGCCCGTGTCCAGGAGCGCGTCCGTCGACATCCGGCTCGCCACCTGGCCGGTCGCGAGGTCGACCTCGGTGATCCGCTGGCGACCGGTGCCGAGCGTGCCCTGGGTGAGCAGGACCCGGCCGCCGGGCAGCACGTCGATGTCGCCCACGACCGGCTCGTACCAGCCGGGCTCGGTCCACACCCACTCGCGGGTGGCGGTGTGCGTGGTCGCGTCGACGTGCCAGCGCTCGGCGCGCGACTGGAGGCGCTGTACGCCGTTGTCGTAGACCCAGAGCCGGTCGCCGTCGACCTCGAGGCCGTGCTGGCCCTGGGGGAGGGCGCCGTCGGGCAGCGGGTCGCCGTTCTCGTCGAGCACGGTCCAGCCCCGCCCCGCGCCGAGATCCCAGAGGAGATCGCCGGTCGTCGCGTCCAACGCCCAGATCCGCTGCTCGCGGTACAGGCTGACGTAGACGACGGGACCGGCCGGCGTGTCCTTCCAGTCCACCCAGTTCGCGTGGTACGGCTCGTCGCCGTCGCCGGGCGGCAGCAGGCCCTCGCTGACGTAGCGCTGGCTCTCGAGCTGGACGTCCACCGTGCTCGTGGCGGGGTCGAGCACGCGGATGCCGAAGCCGAGCCAGGTGCGGGCTCCCTGGCGGTTGGGGACGTACTGCAGCGTCAGGATCCGCCCGTCCGGCAGGCGCTTGGTGTCGTGGCTGTACTGGTCGCTGCCCCAGCTCGGCGGGGTCGCGCGCCAGACCGTGCCCTCCCAGAGGTCGACGAGGGTGGGGGCGCCGTCGGGGTCCTCGCCGCCGCCGTACAGGATCGTGGTCGTCCCGGGCTCGAGCAGCGCCTCGACGCCGATCTGCACGCCCGGATCGAGCCGCCACCACCAGCGCGGGCGGCCGTCGGGGCCCCAGATCACCAGCCAGGTGGGGGCGCCGAGGTTCGCCTGCCAGGGTCCGAGCGTCCAGGTACCGGTCATCCCGAGGGTCGCGTCCACCTCCACGTCGAGCACGGGCAGCCGCACCGAGGGCGCCGTGGTCGCGTGGTGCACCTCGACCGCGGGGCCGCCGGTCGGGCAGGTGGGCGCGACGCGGCAGGTGTAGGCGGTGTTGGACAGCAGGCCCATCACGCGCAGCTCGTGGTGGGTCGACGGCGTCGTGACCTCGACCAGGTGCTCGTCGTCGGGGGCGTCGTCCGCGAAGCACCAGGCGGCGACGGCGGCCGGGGAGGCGAGGTCCACCGTGAGCGCGAGCTGGTTGGTGAGGGGGCCCGGGGCGACGGTCACGACGGGGGTGAGCCCGGGCTCCTCGCCGCACGTGGGTGTGCCCGTCTCTGCGGTGTCGGTGTCCGCGTCGGAATCGGCATCCGCGTCCGCGTCGGCGTCGGCGTCGGTGTCGGTGTCCGCGTCGACGACGGGCAGGTCGTCGCTGGTCGAGTCCGTGTCGCTCGCGCACGCCGCGAAGAGGAGTGTCGTCAGCCGCCCCAGCGGAGCACCGGCTTGGTGTGGCGTGCCATCACGTCCTCGAAGGCGGCCGGGTCGAAGGTCGCCGCGTCCACGATCGTGCCCTGGCCCTTGTTGAGGATCACGTCCCAGACGGCGTCCTGCACACCGTTCTGCGTGTTCTCGAGCAGCGAGCGCGTGACCTCCCAGGTCTGGAAGAGCCGGCGCCCGACGACGCCGTGCAGCTGCTTGCCGTCCATGATGATGCGGTGGAAGTCCGCGATGCGCGTGTCGCCGTTGCGCAGCCCGAACAGCACGATGTGCCCGCCGCGACGCGCGAGGCGGACCGCGTTGTTCACGGAGGACTCGAAGCCCGCCATGTCCATCGCCACGTCCACGCCCACGCCGTCCGTGAGCTCGAACACCCGCTCGCGCAGCGCCGGGTCCGGCGTCCACGGGGCGTCCTTCGGCGCGGGCGTCGGCACGAGGACCTCGTCGCAGCCGAGCCGGCTGGCGAGCTCGCGGTGCCGCGCGTCGGGCTCGATGCCGATGACCTTGCCAGCACCCATGCCGCGCGCGATCAGCACCGCGAACAGGCCGATCGTGCCCGTGCCGAGGATGGCCACCGTCTTGCCGCGCAGGTCGGTGATCTGGCAGGCGTGGACGGCGTTGCCGAAGGGCTCCTGGATGGCCGCGACCTCAGGGCGGATCTTCGACAGGTCGGTCGGCCAGAGCGCCTTGGCCGGGATCTTCACGTACTCCGCGAAGCATCCGTCCATGCTCACGCCGATGATGCGGTCGTTCGCGCAGACGTGGAACTCGCCCAGCCGGCACTGGTAGCAGGCGCCGCACACCACGTGCGACTCGGTGCTCACCATGTCGCCGACCTTGTAGCCGTACTTGGTCACGACCTTGCTGCCGACCTCGACGATCTCGCCGAGCAGCTCGTGACCGAAGGTCCGCTTCGTGGCGCCGTCCTCCGCGAGCGACGACAGCACCATGTCGCCCATGGACTTCCGCCACCAGATGCCGCGGTCGGTGCCGCAGAAGCCGGCGTAGCGGACACGCACGATGCAGCACGACTGGTCGGGGCCCTCGCCGAGCGTGGGGACCTCCACCCGGTCGACGACCATGCCCTTCGAACCTTCCCACGACTCGCGCGACGTATCGAACGTCAGCGCCCTCATGGTCGCCATGGCGCACACCCCTCGGGAGCGCCGCCCCCGTAACTTCTGCGACGGCGATCTGCGGTACCCTGCACGCGGGCAGGCGCCGTGGGAGGGTCGGACGAGGCGGACGGGTGGATCCGGGACGCTGCGGGGCGGCTGTACGTGCTCGACCCGACCAGCGCCCTCGCACTCCTGCGCGCGGCCCGAGAGGTCGGACGCACCGGCTCGCTGCTGGACCTGCTCGAGGGGCGGGCGATGTTCGACCTCGGCCGCCTGGACGACGCCGCTCGGTTGGCGGGACGGGCCGCGGCCGACGTGGGGGCGACCGACCCGGACTTGCTGGACCGCGCGGCCTGGGTGCGAGCGCTCGCGACGGCGGGCTCGGACACCCGGGCGGCCACGCGGACGCTCCGGGACGTGGTCGATGGCGAGCGGCTGGCGTCGGTCGGCGATCGCGCGCTCGTGCGGGCGGACCTCGCCGTGCTCGAGGCGCGCCAGGGACGGCGGGAAGAAGCCGAGATCCTGCTCGGCGACGCGGTGGACCTGCTGCTGCCCGTCGCGGACACGGTCGGCGTGGTGCGCGTGCTGTTCCGCGCGGCGGACGCGCGCCTGGCGTGCCGCGACCCCTCGACCGCCGCGGAGGCGCTCCGGGACGCTGCCGCCCGCCTGGGCGAAGCCCGCGAGGAGACGCTGCTGGTGCAGCTCTGGTGGCGGCAGGCGACCGTGGCGCTCGAGCTCGGCGATCCGCGCCAGGGCTTGCTGCTCGCGCGCCGGGCGCTGTCCCGTGCGGGGCAGGACGCGCACCAGCGCGGGGTCCTCTGGGGCCTCGTCGCGCGCGCCCACGAGGCGACCGGGGACGCGAGCTCGGCGCTGGCGGCCTGGCGGAAGAGCGCCGAGCTCCTGGACGGCTCGCCGGAGTCCCTGAACGCGCGCGCGGAGGAGGCCGCGGTGCTCGCGCGGCTGGGTCGGCTGATCGAGGTGCGCGAGCAGCTGCCCGAGTGGTGCGATCTGGCCGAGCGGATGGGCGCCCGCGCGACGATCCGGTTCCACGCGCTGCTGCTGGTGGTGGCCGCGAACGACCGGGATCGGGCGTCCTGGTCGCACCACTGGCGCCACGTGGTCGCGCGGGCAGCGGATCCCGACCAGCTCGACGCCAGGCTCGCGGAGCACCTGCGTCTCGCGGCGGGGCTGAGCAGCGACGACGAGCGGGACGTGGAGCACGCGCCGCACCCGCTCTCCCGCGCGGTCCGCGCGCACGCGCTGGCGCTGGACGTCTGGCAGCGCATCGGCCGTAGCCAGGAGGCGGTGCGGCAGTCTCGCGCCCTGCACGAGCTCGGGTCCCGGGGTGCGCCGATCCCCGCCGGCCCGTTCGACCTGACCCGGCGGATCGGGCGTGGCGCCGTGGGCGACGTGTGGCGGGCGCGCCACCACGATCGGCGGCTGGTCGTGGCCGTGAAGGTGTTGGCGCACCAGGACCCGCGGATGCGGGCCTCCTTCGACACCGAGGTGCGCGCGGCGGCCTCGCTCGACCACCCGAACATCGTGCGCGTGGTGGGGACCGGGATCCTGGGCCCGGAGGCCGAGGCGGTGGGCCACGGGGAGGTCCGCGTCGAGAGCCCGTGGTGTGCGATGGAGCTCGCGGAGGGCGGCACGCTCGACAGCTGGTGCGGCCGCCTCCCGTGGAGCCAGGTCAAGGCCGTCGTGCTCTCGCTGCTCGACGCGCTGGCCCACGCCCACGCGCGCGGCGTCGTCCACCTCGACCTGAAGCCGTCGAACGTCCTGCTGCGCACGCGCGACGGCGGTGTGGTGCTCTCGGACTTCGGCCTCGCGAAGGTCGTCGAGCTCCAGCACGGGCGGACGACGGTGGCGGGCACGCCGCAGTACATGGCGCCGGAGCAGTTCCGCGGCGACTCCCGGGACTACGGCCCGTGGACCGACCTGTACGCGTTGGGTTGCCTCGTGGTGCACCTCGTCACCGGCGCGCCGCCCTTCGCCGCCGAGACGATCGAGGGGCAGCGGCTCGCGCACCTCGAGGCCGCGCTACCGACGATGGTGTCGCGCGTGCCCGTGCCGGTGGGGCTCGACGGCTGGATCTCGCGGCTGATGGAGAAGGACCCGGCCGAGCGCTTCCAGCGCGCTGCGGACGCCGCCTGGGCGCTGTCGCACCTGCAGGACCCGGCGGACGGTCCGCCGCTCGACGACCTTCCCCCGAAGCCCTTCCGCTCGCGTACCTGGACGCTGTCGCTGCACTCCTTGCACGACGAGGAGCCCTCACTCCCCCAGGGCATCGCGCCGGTGGGTGCGGAGCGTCCCCGCCCGGGGCAGCACCCGCCGTGCCCGGACGACTGGCGCACGGTGTCGCACGCGGCCGCCGTCGAGGACTTCGCGGACGTGGCGCTGTCGCTCGTCGGCCTGCGACGTCCGCCGCTGGTGGGGCGGGAGGCCGAGCGGGACCAGCTCTGGGGCACGCTGCTCTCGGTCGCGCGCGGCGACGGACCGCGGATGGCCGTGCTCCGCGGGCCCAGCGGGTGCGGCAAGTCCGTGCTCTCGCGGTGGCTCGGCGAGCGCGCGCACGAGGTGGGTGCCGCGATCGTGCTCGACGCGACCCCCGGACCCGACGGTCGCGCGGGCCTGCAGGCGGCCGTCGGGCGGTACCTGCGCCTCGAGGGGCTGGGCCTGGCGGCGGCCCAGGAGCGCATCCACCACGCGTTCCCCGAGCTCCCCGAGCCGGTGGTGGAGGATCTCGCGATCCTCGTGGTCGAGCACGGCATCGCGATGTCGCCGGCCGAGCGGGTGGGGGCGGTCGTGGCGTTCGCTGCGGGGCTCGCCGCGGGCCGCGTGCTGCTCGTGAGGCTCGAGCCGGGCGCCCCGGCGGACGCCGACCAGCTGCTGCTCGCCCGCATGCTCGTCGCGAGCGGTGGGCCGGTGCTGGTGGTGGCGGAGGAGGTCGGCGAGCCGCTGCCGCTGGGTGAGGTGGACCTGCTCTCGCTCGCGCCGATGTCCGAGCGCGACCTGCTCGCGCTGCTCGACGCGATGGTGCCGCTCGAGCACGCGGTGCGGGCGCGGCTGGCGGAGCTGTGCGGGGACAATCCGGACCTGCTGGTGCGTACCCTGCAGCGGCTCGTGGACGCCGACGCGTTCCAGCGTGGCTCGGACGGGTGGCAGCTGCGCCCGGGGGTGCCGCTCGCGCTCCCCTGGGAGGTGGCGGAGCAGTGGGCGGGGCGGGTGGCGGCGATCCTCGGGCGCCTGCCGCGGCCGGTGCGCGCGGTCCTGGTGGGGGCGGCCTTCCTGGGTCGGGCCCTGACCGAGGAGCGGCTGGTGACGGTGTGCGAGGCGCTCGGGACCGAGCTCGCGACCGTGCTGGCGGCGTCGCGGGAGCTGCTCGACGTGGGACCGACCGGGGTGCCGCGCTGGGAGCATCCGGCCGTGCCGGCGGTCCTGCGGGAGGGTTTCCCGGACCTGGCCGCCGCCCAGGCCGCCGCGGAGGCGACCGCGGGGCAGGTGGGCGTGGAGGCGCTGCACGCGACGCTCCTCGTCCGGTCCGGGCGCCTGCGGGAGGCCGTGGAGCCCTTGCTCCTGGGGGCCGAGGCCTGCTTGCGCGAGGGGGATCCGGTGCGGGCGCTCGAGCTGCTCGACCGGCGCGCGCGGATCCTGACGACGATGGGTCTGGAGGCGCCCGCGGCCGAGGTGCCCGACGCCCTCCTGCGCGCGCGGATCGCGGGGATGCAGGGCGCGGACGACGCCGAGACGCTGGCGGCGATCGCGGTGGCGCTGGCCTCGCGGTACGACGCGCACGACGCCCTGGCGGAGGCGCTGCTGGTGAAGGCCCGGCGGACGGCCGCGCGCGGTGACCTGGAGGTGGCTCGGGCGGAGATCCGGCGGGCGATCGACGCCTTCGCGACGGTCGGTGACGTGGACGGCACGGGGAGGGCGCTGCGCGAGGCGGGCGATCTCGCGCTGCTGGGCGGGGACGTGGCCTCCGCACTCTCGCTGCACGCCCGGGCCGTGAGCCGGATCACGAACGATCCGGTGGCCCGCGGGTCGGCGCGCGCGGCGCTGGCGGAGACGCTGCGCCAGACCGGCGACCTCGTGCGTGCGCGGGAGGAGGCCTGCGCGGCGCTCGACGAGGTGGGGAGTGCGAGGTCGGCCGCCCGGTCGGAGGCCATGCAGGTCCTCGCGGACGTGGACCGCACGTCCGGTGACATCGACGGGGCCGAGAGCTGGTACCGCGCGGTCCTCGCCAGCCTCCCGTGGCACGACGCGAACCGGATCCGCGAGGTGCAGCTCCGGCGCGCGATGCTGCGCGTCGCCATCGGTCGGTTCGCGGAGGCGCGGGTGATGGTGGACGGCCTGCTGGCGGCCCACGCGCTCGAGTCGGGGTCCTTCGTGGGCCGCTGCCGGCTGGTGGAGCTCGTCGTGCTGGCGCGGTCCGACGACCGCACGTGGATGGCTCAGCTCGAGCTCGTTCGCCGCTGGGTGGAGCTGTGCGAGCGCGACGTCGCCTGGCTCCTGGATCAGGCGGGGCAGCGGACGACGGCCGCGGGCAAGCTCGAGCGCAGCGGCTGGTTGTTCGCACGGGCTGCCGCCGGCTATGCTCGACTCGGCCTGGACCGCGAGCGAGACGTCGTGGAGCGTCGGGCGGCCACCTTGCGGCGTGCTCGATAGCAGGCTCGTCGAGGTGACGGTGGAAGGGACCTGGCAACGGATCGAGGCGGCGGTGGGGGCGGTCGACCCGGATGGGTTGCGAGCGCCGGCCCAGACCGCCGATCTGGCCGAACTGGGCGTTCCCGATGCGTGGCGCGGGCTGTGGCTGCGGCACGACGGACAGTCGCCCGCCGTGGACGGGGTGTTCCTGGGCTGGTTCTTCCTGTCGCTGCGCGGGCCGGTGGACACGGTGGAGGCCGAGCTCGAGATGGTGCCCGACGGGTTCCTGCCGCTCGCCAAGGACTTCGCGGGCGGCCTGATCGCGGCCGACCTCGCGACCGGCGCGGTCCAGCGCCTGGACGAGGACGGCGGCGTCGAGCTGATCGCCGAGGGGCTCGCGCCCTTCCTCGAGCGTGTGGCCGAGCAGCTCGAGGAGCAGCCCGTTCGTCGTTGGATCAAGGACGGCGACCGGTACGTGCCGGCCGGGCGTCGGATCACGTCGCTGACGGGGTTGGCCGAGTGGGCGGTGGGCGAGGCCCGCGACCTGCACGACGGCCTCGTGCTCGTGCGCGTGCAGAGCCCGGACCCGGCGCCCTTCGTGCAGCACGGCCTGCGGCTCGACCTCGCGATCGACCACCCGGAGGATCCCGACGCGAACGGCGCGTTGGTCGCGCTGCGCATCAGTGTGCCCACTGGCCCCGAGGGGACGGGGGGCGGCGCGCCGGTCTCGGTCTGCACGTCGGGCGAGGCCCACTGGATCGAGGCGCAGGGGCCGATCCCGAGCGCGGCCACGCTCGAGGTCGAGACGGACGTGGAGCGCCCGGTCGACGGCGTCCGCCCCCTCCTGCACTCGCGGGACCCGAAGCCCTCGCCGGCCCGCGCGCGCGCCCGGCTGCTGCTCGGTGACCTCGAGGGCGCGTTGTCGGATCTGTGGGCTACGGAGGCCGATCCCGCCATGCTCGTCGAGATCGCGCTCGCCCGGCACGACCAGGAGCTGGCGGCGACGGCGGTGGAGCGTCTGCCGCCGGGGCACCCGGTCCGCATCCGTGCGTTGGCCGGTCTGGACCCCGAGCGCGCCCTGCCCGACGCCGACCGCCTGATCGCGACGAACCCGGACGGGGTGGCGTACGCGTGGCGCGCGCTCCTGCACGAGGCGCTGGGGCGATTCGCCGAGTCCGTGCTCGACACCGAGCGGGCGCTCGCCGAGCTCGGACCGGCACACGCCCAGGAGGTCGCGTCGCTGCGCGTGGCGCTCCGCCGCCGTCGCGCGCGGGTGGTGGCGCCACGGGCAGAGGCCCCGATCCTCGAGGACCCGACCGAGGACGTGGTGGTGCCGCAGCTCGTGCCCCTCGAGCCCGACGAGGGCCGCTGGCGCGCTCGTGTCGTCCTGCACCCGCTCGACGCCGCCTCGGGCCGCCTGGTGGAGTTCGCGTTCCCGAGCGGGGAGCGCGGGGCCGTCCGCCTGCCACCCGGCGCGGGTCACGGCGTGAGCGCGACGATGATGGTGGGCCAGGCCGCCGAGCACGTCCTGGTCGAGCTCGCGCTGGAGCTCCCGGAGGAGTGGACCAGCGACGGCGACAACGCGACGCTCGTGTTCGACCGCTGGGACGTGATCGCGCCGGTGCCGTCGCCGTCCGGCAGGGTCCGCGTGCGGACGCTGGACGCGATGCACGAGGTGGAGTGGCCGAAGGGCGCGCGCGAGGTCCGCGTCGAGGGCGGCGGGCTGCTGCGGTCCGACGGCTCCCGCGGCGACCTGATCGCCCGGTCCGCGGAGTCGTAGCGACTCAGGGCCGGTCGAGGGAGCGCTCCCGGAGTCGTTGGAGCGCCGCGAGGTCGGAGACGGCGGGTCCGGCGTCGATGCGCTCCGCGAGGGCCAGGCAGGCGGCGTTGACCTCCCGCGCCACGACCGCAGCCGCCGCGCCGTCCTGGACCCGCCACGCCTGCCACCCGCCCTCGGGCGTCTTCAGCGCGAGCTCCTGGCCGCGGATCCTCATCGGCTGCGCGCCGAGATCCACGAGCAGCCAGTCCCGAGCTCCGTCGCCGTCCCTCACCCGCAGCCGGGGCCCCTCGACCTCGACGTGGAGCGTGCCGGGTCGCAGCCAGCCGAGCCACCCGACCCAGACCGCCCCCACCAGCAGCAGGATCGGCCCGACGACCCGCGCCCAGTCGAGGTGAGCGAGCACGGCGCCCGCACCCAGCGTCATGCCGCACACCGCCACGAGCAGGCCGTGGTCCCCACTCCGCCCCTTGAGCTGCAGGTCGAGCCGGGCCTCGAAGCCGTCCAGCCGCCGATCGAGACCGTTCGCCACGCGGACGCTACAGCATCCACCAGCCCCACAGCGCCACGAACAACAGCCCGAGGCCGCCGCCCAGGATCGCCGTGGCCGCCAGCGCCGCCATGTTCGTGCGCTCGGGCTCCGCAGGCCCGGGCTCGGGCGGTACGCGGACCACGACCGGAACGGCGTCCTTGCGGCGCATGGGGGTCGGGGAGCGGTGGAGCAGGGGCACCTCGTCGATCGAGGCCTCCGCGCGCCAGCGGGTCGCCTCCTCGCTGTCGTGCTGGACCGTGGCCGGATCGATGACGGACTCGCCGATGAAGGACAGGGGCATGCGGTGGATCCGCACCGTCCGCGGGTCCTCGTCGCCCTCCAGGGAGCCCTCGGGATCGCCGGCCAGCGCCGTCGCCGGATCCTCGATCTCCTCGTCCCAGGCGGACAGACCGCGCTGGCCGAGCTCGGTCGGGTGGTCGGCGACGTCTTCGTCGTCCGCGAGCTGGCCTTCGAGCCGCGCCGCCAGCCAGGCGCTCACGTCACCCTGTTCCCGCTTCAAGACGTAGCCCCCCGACCTCCATTCTAGACCGTACGCGACGCCGTTGGTACGCTCGACCGATGGACTCTCCGCTCCTCCGCCGTGTGTTGGCCCTCGCCCTGGGACTCCTGGGCGTGCTGTTGCTGCTGTTGCTGCTGTGGCCGACCAAGAAGCGGGAGCGCCCGTCCCCGAAGACCGAGCCCGTCCCCGTCGTGGCCGCGGCCGACGCGGACCCGGCGCACGCCGAGCGTGGCAAGGCGACGCTGGTGCACGGTCCCTCCATCGACGAGCTCCCCGAGCCCACCGAGAAGTGCGTGATGCTCGTCGAGTGGCACCAGCGCAACGTCCCCGCCTGGGTCATCGAGGACAACATGGACGCCCAGGCGATGAAGTTCGACGAGAAGGATCTCGCGTGCATGACCGCCGGTGGGCTTCCACCCCAGATCCTGGACCGTGCGGAACAGAACGTGCTCCGCCCCCAGCCCACGTCCCCGCGGTGAGGCCTGGGGTCGACAGGGGCCCCGTCGTGCATATAGGGTGCCCCATTCATCACCGGTCGTTGGGAGGTCGCCGATGACCTTCGCGGAGCTGAACCCCGCGCTGAAGTCGAAGATCGAGCAGCTGGGCATGGATGCCGGCTCGATGTGGTCCGAGCAGTTCAGGGACGAGCGCGGTCGCGATCCGGAGCCCGAAGAGGTGGACGAGAAGTCGGAGACCGTCTCGGAGAAGCTGGCGCGCAGGGCGAGGAAGATGCTCCAGGCCGAAGGGCTGCCCGTCGACGACGACATGGTGCGCGAGCTCCAGGAGCTCATCCAGTCGAAGTTCGTGGAGTTCGCCCTCGACTCCTGATCTCGTCGGGGTGGAGGAACGCCCAGTAGAGCGCCATCATCCCCCATGGGAAGATGCCGAGCTCCATGGTCGCGGCCAGCAGGACGTGGAACAGCATCCCGGTGGCGATCCAGACCCAGTGCAGCCGGTAGCGCTCGAAGGCCCGGCGAAAGCGGCCGGGCTCCCCGAGCGGCGGGAAGTAGTGGAGGAGCACCAGCGGGTAGCTGCACTGGAACAGGATGGTCACCACCGTCCCCACCTGCGTGAGGAAGTAGGGCACGGGCTGATCCAGCCAGGTGAACGGCCACGCCGACACCGACCAGTCCTTGAGCACCACGTACAAGGCCGACCAGCCGCCCCACGGCCACCACTGCTGGGCATACTTCTGGACGCCCGCCGTGAAGTACATGACGACGATCTGGAGCACCAGGAGGTACCGAGGCCAGGCGGGCAGCGGCACCCGCTCGCCGGCGAGACCCTCCCCCCGGAGCGCGGCGTCGACCGAGAAGCGCCGACCCGCCGACGAGAAGGCCAGCAGCATGAGGACGTTGCGCAGCAGCGTGTCGATGCCCCGGTCCCCGTCGGGCAGGATCACCATCCACTGCGCCGACAGCAGCATCGTGGCGAACGCGGCGGTCCGCGTGAACAGACCGATGGTCAGCAGCAGCTCGCCGACCGCCATCGCCCCGAACAGCAGCCAGGCAGCGCGCTCGTCCGTCCCCACCCAGCGGAACCACCAGACCCACTCGGCGCCCGTGCCGGACAGCTCGCCCACCGAGCCGTGACCCATCAGCGGCACGACGAGCCCCAGGCGCCAGGTGGTCAGCAGGTCGGCCAGCATGACCAGGCCGACGCCGATCCGCACCAGCGCCTGGACGTCCGCCGCCTCGCGACGGTCCCAGGTGGCGACCCACCAGCGCCAGAGCGAGCTCACGGCTCCCTCCGGGTCTCGATCACGTGGCGGACCTCGATCCGCGGATCGGGCTCCTGCGACGGCGTCGTCGTGTGCGTCCGCAGCGACCGCACCTCCACCGCGACGATGGTGGGGTCGGCGGCCATCGCGCGGTGCGAGATCCACTTGGCGAAACGCTGGTAGTTCCCGCGCGGCTTGTTCCGGAAGCCGCCGGCGTCGTACACGCCGCGGATCCGGCGGTACGCCAGCAGGTCGGCGGCCCAGTCGTGTTCGGGATCGAGCCGCTGGAACGCGATCTCGTAGCCCGCGCGGCCTTCGCGTCGGATGCGGATCTGCAGCCGGACCGGGTGGGTGTCCGGGTTCGCGAACAGCGCCCAGCCCTGGTTGGTGCCGGTGATGCGGAAGAAGGAGCGGAACGGGGCGAGCGCCGCACGGTGGGCGCCCCCGATGCGCTCGGTCCACCAAATGACCTCCTCGCCGAGCTGCTCGGGCGTCCGCTCCAGGCCCAGCGCGGTGAGCCGCTCCGCCCAACGGCGGACCTCCTCGGCGCTCACGGGGTTCCGCAGGTCGTTCTGGGTCACGACGTGCGGGATGGGTGCGGCGGCGAGCCCGTGCACGGCGATCACGATCGCCAGCACCAACGCGCGTAACCTTGCATCGATCTCGGGCATCGCGGCCCACATAGCTCGCACGGTGGGGGAGGGGACCGCGCGCAGCCATCCGCTGCCGCGGGTTACTCGCGGTCGTGACCACGCCCTCCCTGCTGGTGCTCACCAACCCCCGCTCCGGCGCCAACCGCCGGGATCGTGGCCTCGCTGGCCGGCTCCGGCAGCTCGTGCCCGACGCGCGCCTCGAGGCGCCCGCGGATCTGGAGGCGCTCGCCCACGTCGTGCGTGACGCGCTCGCGACGGGCGTGACCCGCGTGGCGGTCCACGGTGGCGACGGCACCCTCCACCGCGTGCTGACCGCCTGGCACCACGCCGCCCCCGACGCCGCGATGCCGGAGGTCGCCATCCTCCGCGGGGGGACGATGAACATCGTGGCGGACTCGGTCGGGGTTCGCGAGAAGCCCGAGGTCTTCCTCCCGCGGGTCACGAGCGGCGACGTGCGGCTCACCACGCGCCGGCTGCTCCGCGTCGAGGTCGACGACGCGCCCCCGGTGGTGGGCTTCCTGTCCGGCAACGGCATCGTCGCCCGCTTCCTCGAGAAGTACTACGAGACCGAGGACCCCACGCCCGCCGATGCGGCCCGACTCCTGCTGCGCGGGTCGCTCTCGGCCATGGTCGGGGGGCGCCTCGCGCGCGACCTCGTCCGTCCCTATGTCGGCGCGGTGATCGTCGACGGCGAGCGGCTGACCGGCGAGCGCTGGACGGCGGTGGCCATCGGCAGCGTCGAGCAGATGGGGCTCGGCTTCCGGGTCTTCCACCGCATCGGCGATCGGCTGGACGCCTTCCAGGTCGTCGCGCTCGGCGGCAGCATCGCCGACCTCGCGCGCGAGCTGCCCTCGCTGTACCGTGGAAGGGGCGTGCATCGGCCCAAGGACTCCGTCCACGTCATCGCCGAGCTGCGCCTCGAGGCCGACGAACCCATCCCGATGATGGTCGACGGCGACTTCTACCGCGCCGACCGCGGCCGGGTCCGCATCGCCCTCGGTCCCACGGTCCCGTTCGTCACCTGACCGTCGCCCCGCCGACGGATGCGCGCCACGCGCGGATCACGGGTGCGTCCGGCGCCGCACGCCGTTTCGATCGGACGGTCCGTTACAATCGGTGACCCCCCTTGGCCCGTGCCGACATCCCGTCGACACTGCGGTCCTCCTCGGAGGTCCAGTGTCCCAGAGTGCGCTCGTGGCCGTCCTGCTCGAAGAGCCCGATCCCGTCCACCGCTCCCGCGCCCACCTCGCTCTCGGACAGAGGGCCCTCGAACAGAAGAACCTCCAGGCCGCTCGCGAGCACCTCGAAGAGGCGGCCGACCTCGACCCGACCGACGAGACGCCGCGCAAGCTGCTCTCCCGGATCCAGCCCCGGCGCCGTTTCCTCTCGCTGTTCTGAGGCCTACTTCCGCTTCCCGCGCTTGGGCGTGGGGCCGGGCGCGGGCGCCGTGGGGGTGGGTGTCCCGACCGACGGGGTCGGGAAGCTCTTCGTCTGCACCCACGTCTGCCAGGCGATCATCGCGAACACGAAGCCGATGATCAGCAGCGTGATCCCCGTGGACAGGCAGCCCGTGAAGCAGCCTGCGACACGCGCGGTGATCGAGTCGAACAGGCTGCCCGCGACGTGGCCCACGTCCACGTCCGGACCGTGGATCTCCACCTTCGTGACGTGCACGACCTTCGGAGGCTCGGCCTTCGGGGCGGGTTTCGGCAGGGCGGCACCGCAGTAGCCGCACTCCCCCTTCTCCACCATGGCGGCAGTCGCCATCGCGCCGCATCCCGGGCACTTCACGTCCACCTCCCCGCCGAATGTAGCGCGCGGGTGCAAGATCGGGCGGACCTGGGTCGTTGTCCTCGCGGAGGCGAAAGGATGAACCGCAACGAAACCATGCTCGCGGTCGGTCTCGAGGTCGGACCCGGCGTGTTCCTGCAGACCTTCGGCATCGGTCATCTGTACGCGGGCCGCACGTCGACCGGCATCGCGATCATGGCCAGCTACTGGGTCCTGCAGGCCATCAACGCCATGCTGATCCCGTTCTTCGTCGGCTGGATCACGGCGCCGCTGACCTTCCTGGCGTACCTCGTGTTCTGCCCGACCAACGTGCTCGGGTCGGACGCACGGCGGTAGGTCGCGGCGCGGCGCAGTATCCTGCGACCGTGCGACCCTGGTCCCGACGAGCCCTGCTGACCGGTGCCGGCGCCCTGCTCGCCGGTTGCCCGCGCCCGTCGACGGACGGCGACGGCCGACCGAAGCCTGCCCACACGGGGTCCACCGGGCTGCCGCTGCCCGACCGGCCGCACCTGATCTACGTGTTCGTCGATCAGCTCCGCTGGGACGCGATCGGCGCCCTGGGCCAGCCGCTGCGGGTGACGCCCGTGCTGGATGCGTTCGCGGAGGAGGCGGTGAGCTTCCGGCGGTGCGTGACCAACGCCCCCTCGTGTCGTCCGGCGCGCGCCACGATGATGACGGGGCTCCACGTGTTCGAGCACGGGGTGAGCGGCGGCAGCGCCGACCCCGATCCGGCGCTGGGCTCGCACGTCGCGAGGATCCGGGACGAGGCCGGCTACCACACCGCGCTCGTGGGCAAGGCCGATCTGCACCACGAGACGGGTCACCTGGCGGACCACGCGGATCGTCTGGCGGCCTGGGGCTTCGACACGTCGGTCGAGCTGCCGGACCCGCCGCGCTGGGACCTTCAGTCGGCGCACTCGGACCACCTGACCGCCACCACGCCGACGGGGGAGACGGACAAGTACCTGCGCTGGCAGGACTACGTGCAGCGGTACACCTGGGACGCGCCTCCCCCCGACGAGCCGCCCTGGGAGCTGGGCGCCTGGGACCACCTCGACACCTACTGTGCGGAGCGGGCCGCGGAGCTCGTGCGGACCAGGACCGATCCGCGTCCCCTGTACCTGCAGGCCTGCTTCCCCGGACCTCGCTCGCCCTTCGACGCGCCGAGGGTCTTCGTCGACGCCTTCGACCCGTACGACCCGCGGCTGCAGCTGCCCATCCTGGAGGCCCCACAGGCGCCGGTCGCGCCCTTCGTGACGCAGACGATGGCGCGCCAGGGCGAGCCGTGGAGCGAGACCTCCGCACGCCGCCTGCTCACCCGCTACTACGCCAAGATCAACCTGGTCGATCACGGGATCGGCGTACTCTTCGACGCGCTGCGGGAGGCCGGGATGTGGGACGACGCGTGGGTGATCGTCCACGCCGACCACGGCGAGCTCGCCGCCGACCACCTGATGACGGGCCGGATCGCCGCCTACGAGGGGGCCATCCGCGTGCCGTTGATGATCAAGCCGCCGCGCGGTGGGGCGGGGATCGTGGTGGAGGATCTCGTCGATCAGCGCGACGTCACGGCGACGCTGCTGTCCGCGGCGGGCCTGGACCCGGCCGGCATGGGCGACCGCGACCTCGGCCCGGACGTGCTCGCGGGGCGTGGGCCGGGCGACAAGATCGTGATGTTCGAGAACCTCGGCATGGTCGGGCTGCGCGACGACCAGCGGAAGCTCACGTGGGACCTCGCGCTGGGCCAGCCGACGGAGCTGTACCTGCTCGACGAGGACCCGCAGGAGCTCGTGAACCGCGTCCACGACCCCGGTCAGCAGGGCGAGGTCGGGCGCCTGGTGGACGAGCTGCGCGCGCGCCGGCCGCTGGAGGTGGACGAGTGGACGGGGTGATCGCGTGACGGCCGCGGTGCGTGGGCTGCTGGCCGGGTACGACCGCAACAGCGGGCTGACCGGGGTCTCCATGGTCCTCGGGTATGCGGCGATCGGTTGGATCTGGCGTCGATACCTCGACTTCTCCCTCGGGATCGACTGGCTCCTGGTCGGGATCTGGGTGTTCATGACGGCCCTGCTGTGCTGGGGCATCGCCCCGCGTCGGGACCTCGTGCGGGCGGCGGTCGGGCTCGCGGGCGGGCTGTACATCGAGTCCTGGGGCACCGTGACCAACCTCTGGTGGTACTTCACGTCCGAGCGGCCACCGATCTGGATCCTGCCGGCGTGGCCGGTGGCGGCGATCGCGATCGACCGGCTGTCCCGCGCGCTGGACGTGGTGCTGCCGGAGGAGGACCTGCGCTTCGTGTGGTGGGGGACACTGCCCCCCTTCGTCGTGACGATGGTGATCTTCACGCTGCCCTACGCCCACGAGCCGCTCACCCGGCTGTCCTGGGCGGCCATGCTGGTGGTGCTGGTGGTCCCGGGGCGGTTGCGGCAGGACGTGACGCTGATGCTCGCGGGAGCGGGGCTGGGGATCTTCCTCGAGTACTGGGGGACCTCCCGCCACTGCTGGAACTACTACACACGCGAGATCCCGCCGATCGCGGCCGTCCTCGCCCACGGCTACGCCGCCGTCGCCTTCCAGCGGGTGGCGGCCGTCGTGGAGCGCGTGCTGGAGCCCGTCCTGGGGCCGAGTGTCGTGCCCCGTTTCCGTTGAGCGGGCCTCCGGTGTCCATCTGGTAGGCTGGGAGCGCGATGAACACCCCCCTCGAGGTCGGCACGGTCGTCGACCGGTACACCATCGAGCGTCCGCTGGGCGAGGGCGGGATGGCGATGGTGTTCAAGGTGCGCCACAACGGGCTGGGCACCTCGCACGCGCTCAAGGTCATCACGCTGAACAACGCCGAGATCCGGCGACGTCTGGTGCAGGAGGGCGAGCTCCAGGGGCGGCTGCAGCACCCGAACATCGTGTCGGTGACCGACATCGTGGAGCTGCCGGGAGGGCCGGCGCTCGTCATGGAGTTCGTGGACGGCCCGTCGCTCGACCAGCTGCTCCGCGCGCGGCAGCTCACGCTGCACCAGGCCGACGAGCTCGCGGTGGGCCTGCTCGCCGGTGTCGGCGCCGCCCACGCCCGGGGACTCGTCCACCGTGACCTCAAGCCGGGGAACATCCTGCTCCAGGTGACGGAGGAGGGCTTCGTCCCCAAGATCGCCGACTTCGGGCTCGCGAAGGTCCTCTCGGGTGGCGCCACGTCGCGGACGCGCACCGGCTCGACCATGGGCACGCCGCACTACATGTCGCCCGAGCAGATCCGCGACTCCAAGCACGTCGGGCCCGCAGCGGACATCTTCTCGCTCGGCTGCATCCTGTACGAGATGGTCTGCGGGCAACGGGCGTTCGACGGCGACGACCTGCTCGACATCTTCAACGCGGTGGCCGCCGGTCGCTACACCCCACCCCGCGACCTGGTCCCCGACCTGCCCGAGCGCATGGACACCGCGATCCGCGCCGCGCTCCAGGTGGACCCGGCGCAGCGCCCCGCCGACATCGAGGCCCTCCGGGGGTTGTGGACGGGCAGCGTGCAGCGGCCCGTGTCGGCCTTCGATGCGCAGACGCTGGACGAGGCCCGCTCGCTCGGTAGCTCGCTCGGCGAAGCGACCCCGGCTGCCGAGCCGGCGCCGCGCAACCAGACGTGGGCCCCCGGTCCGACCCGGTCCGACGATGCTCCCTCCTCGCTCCCCGACACCCTCGGTGCGCCGCGCTCCACGTCCAGCTCGGTGTCCCGCCTCGCCGTCGTGGGCCTCGGCGGCAGCGTGCTCGCAGCCCTCGCGCTGATCGGCGTGGTCGCGCTGGGGCTCGTCGCCGGCGCCGCCTGGTACGCCGGCCGCTCCTCCGCCGATCTCCCCTCGGCCCAGACCATCACCACGCCGCAGCCCGTGCCCATGCCCGTGCCCGTGCCCGTGCCCGTGCCCGATCCGGCGCCCGAGCCCGAGACCGAGACCCAGACTGTCCCAGCCCCCGTGTCCGCTCCCCCAGCCCCCATACCCGCAGTGGTCGCCGCCCCCGCTCCAGCCGTACCCGACCCCCAGCCACCCGCTCCCGCTCCCGCTCCCGCTCCCGAAACCGCCCCGGAACCGCCTCCGGCCCCAGCCCCCAGCCCCACGCCGACCCCCGCACCAACCTCCGCCACCCCCGAGCTCACCCCCTTCCTCGCCTCTCCCGATCCGAGCGAACGCAAGAAGGGCATCGCCAACCTCGCGAAGCGCGGCGACGAGGAGGCCGACGAGCTCCTCGTGTGGGAGCTGATCAACGAGCCCGACTCCACGGTCCGCCAGGTCGCGTTCGACGTCGTGAACGACCGGTGGACCGCTCGCTTCGGCGACTACGACGAGCTCCAGCGCGGCATGGTCCACATGACGAAGCAGGCCGAGGTGTGGGCGGTGCCCGCGCTGCGCTCCTTCGCGCGCAACGGCCAGGACCCGCGCAAGCTCGAGGCGGCGCTGCACCACCACGCCGACGCCGTGCGCCTCGCGGCGGTGGAGGCCGTCGCGTCCGTCCGCCCCCGGGCACCCGACGGCATCGACTACGAGGCGCTCCTCGGCCACCTCCGCGACGATCCCAGCCCCGCCGTCCAGCGCAAGGTGAACCAGCTCCTGGCCGCCGAGCCCTGACCGTCAGGCGGCGAAGGGCCACACGGTCGCGACCCAGGCCAGATCCGGGTCGTCGGGCAGGTCCACCCGCTGGCCGCACGCCCGGCGCACCTGGGCCGACAGCCGGGCCAGCAGGGCCCCGTACCGGTTGGGGATGCGCTCCGCCAGCGCCTCCCAGTCCTCGCACCGCGCCACCACGCGGTCCGCACGCTCCGCCTGGAGAGCCGCCAGCGCGACGGTGATCGCCGCCCGGTAGCGGTCGCCGAGGCGCTCCGGATCGGGCGCCGCCAGCAGTCGCTCGAGGTCGGCCTCCCCGCGGCCCGCCTGCAGCCAGCGCAGCAGGAAGGCGGCGTTCACGTCCAGCTCCTTCTCCTCACGGGCCACCTGCTCGGCGCCGGCCACGTCCCCCGTCCACAGGCGCGCCAGCGCGAGCCAGATGCGCGCCGCGTTCCGACCCGCGCGGTCGGCCGCCCAGCGCGCCTCGGCATCCGCCCGGGCCTCGGCCGGCGGCAGGAAGTGGACCGCGCCGACCCCGCGGAGCAGCCGCCACCGCCGGCGGCCGGCCCAGCCATAGAGCGCGACCAGCGGCAACCCGATGAACAGCCCCGTCCACCACCCGCTCGACAGCCCCTCCGTCAGCGGCATCAGCCCCGAGACCAGCGCGATGACGTTGAGGAAGGGGCTCGTCACGCGCAGCGCGAACCAGACCCAGCGGGAGCCCGGGATCTGGCGTCCGTCACCGAGCACCACCGTCCGGTCGTCCGGCCGACGGGGCAACAGGGACGCAGCGGCGCGGATGCCGCCCATCAACACCAGGTAGAGCCCCAGGACGACGTTGACCAGGCCGAGCGCGAGCGTGCCGGTCAGCGCCAGCAGCGTCCCGGAGAGCACGAGCATGGGCGCCAGCCCGAGGAGCACCGCCGTGCCTGCGTGATCGAGCACCTGGCCGTACCTGCTGCCCGCGATCAGCACGTGCTCCACGGGGATCGCGCCGATGCCTCGCCAGCTCGAGATGGGACGCGCACCGTCGGCGACCGTCTCGGGAGGCGCGAACGGGGTGGACGCGACCGGTGCGGGCGCACGCGGCGGCACCGGAGGGGCGGCACGCCCGCCGAGCAGCGCCCACATCGCCGGGAACGCGAGCGCTCGCCAGGCCTCGCGATCGAGCGGGGGATCGAGGGTGGCGATGAGGACGTCGGCCTCGGCGCCCCGGCCGGCCCCTCGCAACGCGGCGGCGCGGATCAGGTCCAGCTGCCGGAGGAAGTAGGGGGGCACGTCGCGCGTCTGGGGGTCCGACGTGAGCGCGACCGCGTCGTCCCAGCGGTGCTCCACGAGGGCGAGCTGGCCGCCGACGGTCGCCCGCTGCCAGCGCTGGAAACGGTTGTCCGCCGGGGCGGCCTCGAGCCAGCGCCGGGCGAGGTCCGTGTCCCCGCGGGTGCCGAGGCGAGCGAGCGCCACGTTGGCGGCGTCGTGGTCCATCGTGCCCGACCAGTCCGCCTCCATCTGGGCGTGGGTTCCCGCCACGTCGCCCGACCACAGGCGCAGCGTCTGGCGGTGGGCCTTGGCCATGCGGCGCCAGACCGGTGCTCGCGCGGACTCGAGCCGCACGAGCCAGCGCTCGGCGCTCTCCGCGTCCATCGCGCACAGGGCCGCCACCGCCTCGTTGAGCGCGCGCAGGTGGGCGCGGGCCGTCGCGAGGACGAGCATCAGCGCCACCAGCCCCACCTCGAGCACGACCCCGACCAGCGCCATGCCCCGGGTCGGCGTGAGGAGGAGCACGGCGACCACCGAGATGACGGCGAACATCCCGGACTCGAGCCGCTCCGCCCGCTGGTGGGCCCGGAGCACGTCGAGCGGCACGCGGGGCCCGAGCTGGAGCAGCAGCTCCCCCCGGTCACCCGCGCGCATCGCCGCCAGGTGTCGCGACAGCGTCAACGCACACAGGAGCTCCGTGATGCCCGCCACCGCGACCAGCACCAGCCCGGGGCCCGTCCGCTCCACGAGGGGGAGCGCGGCGCCCAGGAGCACCGCGGTCGTGGAGACCGCGCGGGTGTAGACCAGCTGCCGCAGCGCCGCCTCGAGCGCCGTGCGCGACGCGCTCGTCCCTTCGCTCATCGAGAGAGCAGCTTCTCGACCAGCTCCGCCAGCTGCCGGCGCGTGAACGGCTTGGACAGGAAGGCCCAGCCGGCCTCCGAGCGCGGCGGGGGCGCTCCGCTCATCAGCGCGCTCCGGTCGACCAACGACGGCCGCTCGCGGGCGATCCAGGTCAACAGCTGCAGCCCCGAGGCGCCGGGGAGCTGCTCGTCGACCAGCACCGCGTCGTACCGCACGGCCTCCGACAGGAGCGTCATCGCCTCCTCCGCGGAGCCCGCGACCTTGCACGCGTGCCCCTTCCGCAGGCACCAGTCGGCCAGGACGGCCGCGACCAGGGGCTCGTCGTCCACGACCAGCAGGCGCACCGGCTCCTTGCCCTTCGCCTCGCTCTCGGCCGCGGCCCTGGGCAGGTCGATGCGGATCACGCCGCCGCCGTCGCGCTCGCTCGTCCGGATCTCCCCGCCGTGATCGCGCACGACCACGTTGGCGATGGCCAGCGCCAGCTCCTGGGAGCGCTCGGGCAGGGTGTCGCGGCTCGAGCCCGACCACATCGGACTGTCCGTCGACAGCTCGATCCGGACGTGCTGGTTGAAGCCCTCGACGCGCAGCCGCAGGGGTCCCGTGCTCTTCGCGACCGTGACCAGCTGCTCGATCGCCAGGGCGAGGGCGTCCTCGTCGCCCGTCACCTCGAAGCCGATGGGGATCGGGTCGAGCTGGACCCGGGACGGCTCCGCCAGCTGGCCGACCGCGCGGTCCACCAGATCGGCCACCACCAGCGGATCCCGCGAGGCACGGTGGGGCCGCGCGACCCGCTGGAAGGTCTTGATCGACGCCGATACGCGGCCGATCGCGTCGTCCAGCTGGTGGAGGGGCTCGACGAGGGCCTGCGGCGGCTCGTCCTCGCGGAGCAGGTCCGCGCGGATCTGCAGGACGGTGAGGGGGTTGTTCAGCTCGTGCGCCAGCAGCGAGGCCATGCGACCGACCGCGGCGTGTCGGCGATCCTCCTCGGAGATCGTGCCCGTGGCGGTCGAGCGGACCCGCAGCAGGACGACGATACGACCCGAGGCGGACGGGGCGATCCCGCAGATCATCACGCCCGTGCCGTCGATGAGCTGCAGCTCGCGATCGAGGGAGGTCTCCATCGCGCCGGCGAACATCCGCTCGACGGTCTCGCTGTCTCCGGGGCGGAACAGCTCCGAGAGGTCCTTCCCCACGACGGCGGCGCCCAGCCGCTGGACGGCCGCGCCGTTGGCGCCTCGGACGACCCCCGCGCCGTCGACCTCCAGCATCGGATCGGAGCTGCCGTCGTACAGCACGCGGGCACGACGATCCGCCGACTCGGCCCGCGCCTGGGCTCGGGCGAGCTCCCGCTCCAGCCGGGCCATCCGGTTGGCCGGATCCTCGGGTGTGACCGACAGCGCCCCCTCCCGTGTCGTGCTCGCCTGGAATACCACATCGTCCCATGCCGATGGTCGTCCTCCTGCTCGCCTGCGCCGCGGCGCCGTCGCGCCAGCCCCCGCCGGACCTGCCGGTCGCCGCCGACGAGGACGGATCGCGCTCCATGCGCGCGTGGGGCGCGTACCTGGCGGCGGAGCACGACGGGACCCTGGTGGAGACGTTGTCGGCCGCCGCTGCGCGCGAGACCGAGCCCGACCACCGCGATCTGCTCCTCGCCTGGGTCCTGGACGCCGAGGTCCGACGCGCGACCGGCGATCGTCGAGGCCTGCGGGAGGTGCTGGTGGCGCTCGGGCCCACCCTGGATCCGACGGAGCCCGCTACCGCGATCGCCGAGGTCGTCGGGCACCCGCTGCCCGCGTGGGAGGCACAGGCCGCGTCGACCAGCCGGCTCGACCTCGGCCCTGCGCTCCAGTGGTGGGGGATGGCCTTCCAGGAGGGAGACCGCGCAGGTCTCGGGCCGGACCCCGGCGCCTCCCCGATCGCCGCGGCGCGCCGCGCCCGCTGGCTGCGCTGACCTACTCGAGGCGGCTCCACGGGTCGGGCGGAGGGACGGATCCGCGCGGTCCGAGCGGCAGGTCGGCGCCCGCCGGTGCTCCCGCACGCCAGGCGATCAGGCCGTCGACGATGCCGCGCGCCGCGTCCTGACGGAAGGCGACGGTCTGCAGGCGGGCCGCGTCCACGCGGTCGTCGTGGAAGCCCATCTCCAGCAAGGCGCTCGGGAGCGCGTCGTGGATGGGCGAGATCTCCGAGTAGTCCCCCGGGCGCGTGCCCATGGTGCGATACTCCGGGTCGCGCTCCCGGACCGCGTCGACCACGGCGTCTTCGAGGAGCTTCGCCAGCCGCCGGCTCTCGGGGCGGGTCTGCGTCGGTGGTTGGGTGTCGACCCCGTAGAACACCGTCAGGCCTCGCCCTCCGCCCGCGTTGGTGTGGATCGAGAGGTAGACGGCCTCCTCACCGGGCGGCCAGACGCTGCTCGCCCAGTGCGCTCGCAGCCGCATGTCCGAGACCGCCGAGCCGCAGTCGTACTCGTCGATGCCGGCGGGGCCGCCGAGGCGCTCGAGCTGGTGGGCCATCGCGACCTCGGAGTAGGGGGCGCTGCGCGTCTCGAGGTTCCAGGGCAGCACGACGTGGAAGGTGCCGCCCCCCACGCGCACCGCGTCGGCCGACAGCCGCCCCTCGCCCGAGCCCGAGAGGAAGACCTCGATCGGCTCGGCCCGATCGAGGCAGGCGTCGCCGAGCGGGAACCACACGCCCCCGTGGACCGTCTGGTCGACGACCACCTCGCGCACCTCGTCGCCCATCACCACGGTGTAGATCGCGTGGCGGTCCTGGTCGGGCGCCTCCACCCAACGCGCGTACACGTACCAGTGGCCGGGCTCCACGTCGGGCAGCTGCCAGCTCGCGCCGCCGCCGGGGAGCAGCCGCAGGTGCGAGCCTCCCTCGGCCGCTGGGTCCGCCACCTCACCGAGGCTGCCCACCACGCCGGTGAGCGTGTCGCTCACGAAGGCGTCGGGGTGCGTGTCGCGCTCGCGCAGGGCGATCACGGTCGCGCCGGCGGCCTCGAGCTCGGGGGCCAGCTCCTCGCGGACGAAGCGCGCGGTCCACTCGTCCTCGATCATCCCGTGGCTGCGATCCCGTTGGGTCCCCCACGCGATCGGGTCGCCGTCGTGGTCCTTGCGGTGCAGCAGCAGCCCGTGCCCCGCCGACAGGTAGACCGTGAGCCCCGTGAGCGGCCCTCTCGGCACGTCCGGCAGCGGCCGCGGGCCCGGCTCCGGGTCCATCCACGAGGTGGCCAGCGGCTGGCTGAGCACCCACCAGCGCCACCCGAGCGGGACGCAGGCTCCGAGCGCGACCACCACGAGCGTGGCGAGGGCGCGGCGCCTCAACGGCGGACCAGGATCTGGGCGTGGACGCGGCCGGGCACCGTCTTCGACCACGCGCGCCACGCCTGCTGCGACGGGAAGGTGCCCCCGAGCCAATCGAGCTGGAACAGGTTGGGCTCGAACGCCCCGCCCGTGTCCGCGAGCACCACCAGCCGCAGGTGCTCGCCCGCGGCGTCGGTCCAGGACAGGCCGATGAGCTGGCCGAGACCGAGGTCCTGCACGTCGCCCGCCACGGCGGCGCCGGGGACGAGCGGGATCCGCGCGACGCCGAGGATGTCGTCGACCTCGCGGAAGTACCAGAACCGGGCCTGTCGGTTCATGTCCTTCTGCTTCGGGTCGTACGGGATGGCGTTGTTCTGGTGGACGTTGAACACCCGTCGTGTGCCGTCCGGCATCACCGCGATCACGCTGCCCTGCATCAGCGCCTGGTTGGCGTGCTCGCGCGACATCCACACCAGCGGGCGCGCATGGCCTTCCGCCTCGCCGCCGGCCTCGTAGACGCCGCCGTACACGTCCATGCGGGTGTAGCGCAGGCGGAGCCCGGGCGGCCCGCCGTCGGCCTCGTCGTCGGGCAGCGCGTACAGCGCGGTGTCGCAGCCCGGGCCCTTCGCGGGGCACGCCGGCGACTCGTAGACCACGTAGTTCGTGAGCCGGATCTGGTCGTCGGACAGCGCGATGCCGCGGTCGGAGGCCGCCACCAGGTCGGGGCGCCAGTCGAGCGCCCGCAGGTTCGACCGCAACCACGCCGGGTCGGAGAGCCGCTGGTGCTCGGCGCCCCGGTCCTCGGCCGAGACCTTCGCGATCAGCCGCAGCGTGTCGAGCACGTCGCGCAGCCCCACACCCACCTCGGCCAGGGCGCCGGTGGTCGCGAGCGGCGTCCCCTCGGCGTACTGCTCGAGGAGCTCGCGGGCGGTCTCGCGCGCGACGGCGCCCACCGCCTGCGGATCGCTCACCACCATGGCCGTCCGGACCTCGCCGGCGACGAAGTGCTCCGCCGGCGTCACGCTGCGCCCCGTCGGCGTCGCGTCGGCGCCGAGCAGGTCGTACGCGAGTGCCGACGCTGCGACCCAGACGAGCACGCTCCCCCCTGATCGGGAATGTCGCACAGCGCCCGGCCGTTCTCCACGTCGCCGCGTCGGCGCGATAGCCTCCGGCCGTGGGACTCTGGCAGACCTTCCGCGAGAAGCTGGCCTGGCGCCTGCGGCACCGGGAGCGCGCGGAGCTCGTGGAGCGCGTCGAGGACCTGACCCGCGGATGGTGGCTGTTCCGCTTGTTGCTCGGCGGGGTGCTGCTGATCGTCGGTCCGGCGATGGTGCTCGACGGCATCGTCTGGGGCGTGCCGGTGACCGCGCTGGCGCTGTTGCTGACGTTCGTGGGCACGCTGCGCCGCATGGTGCTCGCGGTGGGACGTCCGCGGGCGGCGGCCGTGCTGGCGTGGATGGACGATGCGAGCTGGGCCCGCGACCGCAAGGGCGGGTACGACGCGACGCTGGCGATCGCCGAGCGACGGGGCCTGGCGGACGCGAGTGCGGTGCTCGACCAGCGCCTGCAGGACGTCGACAAGCTGACGGCGGGCACCGTGCTCGCCTCGGGCCTGCGCGCGTTCCGGGAGGGGCGTCGGGAGGACGGGGCGCTGCTGCTCGCCCTGGTCACGGAGTTCGACCGGTCGGTCCGCCCCCCGGCGGCACACCGGCTCGCGACCGAGGCGGCGATGGCGGAGGCGGCAGCGGACGGCGACCTGACGCGGATCCTGGAGCTGCGCGACCACCCGCGCGCCGCGCGGAGCCCGCTGATCTCGCTGTTCGTGCTCGTGGCCCGGCGGGCGGCGGGGGAGGAGGTGCCGGACCTCGCGCTGCGGGTCGCCGCCCAGGTCGCCGCACCGCTGGGGAGCGCGCAGGAGCTGCTCGATCGCGCGACCCACCTCCCACCGCGCCCCTCGCGCACCCACCCCGACCCGCTGGTCTCGCTGGCCCACGTCTCCCGGCGGCCGCTGCGCTCCGAGCTGGTGGCGCTCGCGCGTCGGCTCGAGGACCACCTGGACGCCCCGGAGCGTGCGGCGGCCTTGGAGGAGCGTCGGGCGGCGCTGGGGGCCCGGATCGACCCGGTCGCTGCCGCGCGGACCGAGGTCGTGCGCCTGCTGGCGGCCCACCTCGAGCGCGCGCGGAACGACGCGGAGGACCCGGCCAACGTCCCCGCGTGCTGGGAGGAGGCGGTCCGGGCGGTGGTGGCGCGGCGAGAGGAGCGGCTGGCGGCGCTGGCGGACGAGCTCGCGTCGCGCAGCCGTCGACGCTGGGCGCTGCCGCTGGTCGAGGAGGCGCTGGCGTCGCTACGGGTCGAGCAGGCCTGTGAGGACGTCGTGGCCGCGGACCCGCGCCGCCGGCTCTCCGCGCACCTCCGCTGCTGGGGCCCGCTCGTGAACCACACGGTGTGGCTGCACAACGACCGCGGGCAGGCCACGCTGGCGAACGCGCTGTACCGCCTGCAGCTGCGGCGTGCGAAGGCGGCCGGGCATCCGCAGGCGATCGAGCTGATGGAGAAGAACGTCGGCTGCGGCCCGTAGCGCTACCGACAGTGACTCTCGGCGTCGCAGGAGGTGCCGTCGACGCAGTCCTCGTCGCCCTCGCACGCGAACAGACAGGTGTCCGTGTCGCAGACGTAGGGGTCGCACGGGTAGGTCGTGCCGTCGTTGCTGGTCAGCGTGCTCGCGCCGTCGCAGGTCATCGTCGACGCGAAGCTGCCCACGTAGAGCGCGCCCGGCGCGCCGCCGATCGGGCCGCTCGCGTGGCAGGCGTTGCACCCACCGGACGGGGGGCTCGTGGGCATGCCGACGATCACGCCGTCCTTCTCGAGCTCCATGAGGTACGGCTCCACGACCGGCGCGGCGGTGAAGAAGTTCCCCGAGCTGCTCGTGACCATCTCGATGATGGTGCCCTCGTCGTCGATGACGCGGACCGTGACGCCGGGGGCGCCCGCGCTGCCCGACGCGTCCGTGAACACCGTGCCGGCGACCGTCCACTCGGGCGCGTCCTCGTAGGGACCGTCGGCCTTGTGGCAGGAGCGGCAGTTGTCTCCGGGGAGCATGTCGGGGCCTGGCTCGAACGGGTACTCCGACTCGTTCCCTGCGCCTCCGCAGGCGATCAACAACCAGGCGAGCATCCGGTCTCCTCGTGGGCGGGGGTGGGTGGGCGCAGGCCGCTGACCTGGCCGTGGCGGGACCAGCCGCCGAGCACCTGTTGCGCGCGTGCCAGGGGCTCGGGGCTGCCCGCAAAGACGTCGCAGATGGCGGCGAACGAGGCGCCCTGCCGGGCGAGCTCGAGCGCACGGACCTCGTCGGCGCGCAGCAGGTCGTGGCGGACCACGGTCTGCGGGCGCCAGAACACCACGCCGGCGACCTCGGCGTCGTGCTCGGTCCTCCCCCAGGCGTCCAGGATCGCGGCGTCCACGCGGACCAGCCGCAGCGACGGCACGACCACCGGCACCGCGAGCGCGAAGGTCTCGGGGGTGACGGGCGGCGGGGGCGTACGGTCCGGATCGGGCGCGAGGAGCGCCTCGGCGCCGGCGCGCTCCAGGGCCGCGACACCCGCGATCACGGGATCCTCGAGGAAGTCGGCGAAGTGGCGGCCGAGGTTCTCGAGGGCCGGGTCGTCGCTCGGGTGGGCCAGCAGGTACGCCCGCACGGTCTCCTGGAAGCGGTCCCCGAGCAGCTCCGTGGTGCGCGGGAACGAGGAGGAGAGCGCCTTGGCCTGGCGGGCGTAGAAGCCGGACACGTAGGTGTGGAGCCGCGGGCGCAGGTGCCGGTGGGGCGCGAGTCGGTCGGACAGCGCGTCCAGGGGCAGATCCTGGCGCATCGCCTCCCACCAGGCGGCCAGATCCGCGGCGGTGCGCGGCGGCGCCTCTCCCGCGGCGGGCGCGGGCTCGGGGCGGAAGTCGATGGACACGGGGTCGTCGGGGTGGAGCTCGGCGTCGATGGCGATGGCCTTCGCCGACTCCTCCAGGACCCGCGGGAGCTCGGGCACGTCGCCGTCCCACTCCACGATCGTGGGCACCTGGCCGAAGCGCTCGCGCGCGACGCGGAACAGCGCCCACACCTCGTCGGGGACCTCGTGCGCGTGGTCGTCGAAGCGGTGCGTGCCGAGGTCGAGGTGACCGGACAGGTGGTGCTGGGCCACCCGCTCGGCGGGGATGCCGTCGAGGAAGGTCACGGGGTCGAAGCCGTGGTTGTGGGCGTTGACCACGACGTTGTTGATGTCGAGCAGGATCAGGCAGTCGGCGCGCTCGGCGACGTACCGGATCGCTTCCCACTCGGGCACCTCGTCGTGGCGCCAGGTGGCGTAGCTCGAGACGTTCTCCAGCAGGAGGCGCCGGCCCAGGCGGTCCTGGACCTGCGCGACCCGATCGGCCACCCAGTCGAGGGTGGCGCGGTCGTAGGGGAGGGGCCACAGGTCGTGCCCGCGGCCTCGCCCGGCGTCGCCGAAGCACAGGTGGTCGGAGACCCAGGCGGCGTCGATCTCGTCGGCGAGGGCCCGGACGCGATCGACGTACCCGAGGTCGATGGGCGCGAGGCCCCCGACGGACAGCGACACCCCGTGCAGCGCGACGCGCACGCCGTCCGCGCGGACCTTCTCCAGGACCTTGCGGGGACGACCCCCGCGGTCCATGAAGTTCTCCGTGATCCCCTCGACGATCCCGCAGGGGAGGCCCCGCTCCAGGATGTCGGCGTAGTGGGGGACGCGGAGGCCGATCCCGTGGGCGGCGGCGCTCATGTCTCAGACCTCGCCGAGCTCGGTGCCGCCCTGGTCCTGGCAGTCGCCACGGGTGGCGGAGACCCAGCCCATGCCGGCGCACTCGTTCTGGCCCTCGCAGGAGTTCTGGCCGTCGGCGCCAGCGCACTCGCCCTGACCGGCGCACTCGTTGATGCCCTCGCAGCGCACGAGCGTGTCGAGGTCGCCGTCCTCGGCGCCACCGTTGGAGCAACCGGTGGCGAGGCCGGTGGTGAAGAGCATGGCCACGGCGGCGGCGATTCCGAATCCGTTGTTCGACATGGAGTCCTCCTTGCACCCGTCGTCGGGTGTCGCCAGGGAATCCGCCGCCCGGCCTCCGCTGTTACCGAGATTCTCGATCTTTCTTCGTAGACGAGGTGAAACCTGGTGAATCTGCGCACTACGGGCGTGCGGAGGCGGGGAGGGGGTGGGGAGGCCGCGGAGCGGCCGGGAATCCCAGGATTCCACGGGCCTGCCTCGTCGCTCGGGCGCCGGCGTGTAACAGTCCGCCCGCTCGAGCGGAGGAAGGATCGTCTTGGACGAGACGGACGAGGATCTGGCGCGGCGGTACGTGGGAGGGGATTCCTCCGCGTTCGACGCGCTGTTCCTCCGCTATCAGCCTCGGCTGAGAGCGGTGTTCGCCCGCTCGTTCTCCGACCACCAGACGGTGGAGGATCTCGTGCAGGCGACCTTCCTGAAGCTCCATCGCGGGCGCGAGCGCTACGATCCCAGCCGTCCGTTCCGCCCCTGGCTGTACACGATCGCCATGGGCCTGCGGCAGGACGAGCTCCGCCGGAGGTACCGCCTGCCCCCGACCGCGGGCGAGGAGGCGCTCGTCGGCGCGGAGGCGGAGCAGGGCGAGCCCCAGGTGCGGTTCTCCATGGAACCGAGCCTCGCCGATCGCGTTCGGGCCGCCATCGACGGGTTGCCCGAGAGCCAGCGCGTCGTCATCCAGCTGCATCGCTTCGAGCAGCTCACGTTCGAGGAGATCGCCGCGATGCTGGGTGCGTCGCCGGGGAGCGTGCGGGTGCGCGCGTCGCGCGGCTACGGTGCGTTGAGAGAGGCTCTCGCCGGCGTGGAGGCCTCATGACCCGCGAAGAGCAGATCCTGCGGGAGATGGCGGAGGTCCTCGGCGACCCGGACGAGGCGCGCGTGCTGCACGCCCAGCTCTCGGTCCTCGAGGACGAGCCGGCGCCGGCCCCCGCGACCGACGCGCTCGCTCGGCTGCGGCGCCAGATGGTGGTGCCGGGCTGGCTGATGCCGGCGCTGGTCGTCCTGGTCCTCGGGTCGGCGACGGCGGGACCGCTCGGCAGGGAGGGCCTGGCCGCGGCCGAGCACGTGCTCTGGATCGGGATGGTGGTCGTGTCGCTCGGGCTGTCGGCGCTGGCGGTACGGACGCCGAAGACCGTGTTGGTCGGTGCCCTCGCGGCGGCGCTGCTCCCGGCGCTCACGCCGCCGATGCCCGGGCCGATGGACCTCGTGCACTGCGCGCGCTTCGAGCTGATGACCGCCATGCTCCCGCTCGGGTTCGCCGCGTTCGCGTCGTGGCGCAGCCAGGCGGTCTCCGGGTGGCACCTCGCGGCCTTCGCGGCGTGCGGCGCCTCGGCCGGGAACGCCGCGCTGGCCGTGCTCTGCAGCGGACACCCCACCCACGCGGGCCTCGTGGTGGCCCATGCCTCGGGCGTGTGGCTGGCGGCGCTGCTCGGTGCCGCGGTCGCCGCTCCGCGCTGGCTGCGGGCTCGCGGGGACGCTCGCGCGGACGCCTGACCGACGCCCGGCTACAGGGGGCCGGGAGGCGACGTGTCGAAGCTGGCGATCATCGGGGGCGGCTTCATGGGCGGGGCCCTGGCCGAGGGCTTGCTGGACGCGGGGTGGCACCGCGACAGCTTCGTGGTGGCCGAGATCAGCGACGACCGGCGCGAGCGCCTGGTCCAGCACCTCAAGCTCCGCACGACGACGAGCGCCGTCGAGGCGGTGAGCCAGGCCTCGACCGTGCTGTTCGCGGTCAAGCCCCAGGGCGTGCCCGAGACGCTCCGCGCCGTGGCGCCGATCTGGCGTCCGGAGCAGCTCGCGATCAGCATCTGCGCGGGCATCCCGATCGCGCGCTTCGAGGAGGCGCTGGGCGACCGGGTGCCGGTGGTGCGCACGATGCCCAACACCCCGGCGGCGGTGGGCATGGGGGTCACGGCCCTGGCCCGCGGCCGGTACGCGACCGACCAGCACCTCGCGACCGCGTTGAACATCCTGTCGGCCGTCGGCCGGGTGGTCGTGGTGGACGAGTCGCAGATGGACGCGGTGACCGCGGTCTCCGGCACCGGCCCGGCCTACGTGTTCCTGCTCGCGGAGGCGCTGATCGACGCCGCCGTCGCGGAGGGCCTGGACCGGGAGCAGGCCCACCTCCTCGTGGTGCAGACCTTCCTCGGCGCGTCGCACCTGCTGCGGCACGACGCCGCCGGGCCCGCCGAGCTGCGCCGCCGCGTGACCAGCCCGAACGGGACCACCCACGCGGCGATGACGCACCTGCTGCAGAGCGGCTGGACGGACACCTTCCGCGAGGCCGTGTCCCGCGCCCGCAAGCGCTCTGAGGAGCTCGGCCGCTGAGGCCTCCGCCGCGCTCTCAGGGCGCGGGGATCGACGCCCAGCGGTGCTCGACGAGGCTCCCGAGCAGCAGCCGGTCGCCGCGCTGCTCCACGCTCGTGACCGTGGTGAACTCGGTGCCGTCGGGGTCGACCAGGTCGTGGACGATGCGCCCGTCCGCGTCGATCCCGAGGACGCGCGTGTACCGCTCGGGGCGCGGCCCCATCCAGGCGGGAAGTCGCGCGACGACCTCGCGGAGGAAGGGGCTGCCCGCCATCCGGTCCAGCAGCGGGTTGCGGGGCGAGGCGATGGCGATCCAGAACAGGCCGTCGGCGCCGTGGGAGATGCCGTCGGGGAAGCCGGGCAGGCCGTCGATCAGCACGTCGTTCTCGCCGACCTTCGGGCCGCTCGTCCAGTAGCGACGGATGCGGTACCGCGCGGTCTCCGCGATCAGCACGAAGCGCCCCTCGGGGTCGACGGCGACGCCGTTGGCGAACGCCAGCCCGTCGAGGACCTCCTTGGCCGCCCCGGGGTGGTCCGGCTCGTAGACGCAGAGCCGCCCGCTCGGCACGTTCTCGAGGATGTCCAGGCGCCAGGCGTGCTGGTCGAAGCGCTGGGTCGCGTCGGTGAACCACACCCGGCCGGACGCGTCCACCTCGAGGTCGTCGGTGAACACGAGCTTGCGGTCGCCGCAGGTGGTCGTCAGCGCCTTGACCCGGCCCTCGGGCGAGACGGAGAGCAGGCCGCGGAACGCGTCGCACACGAGCAGCTCGCCGTCGGCGCCCCACGTGAGCCCGAGCGGACGCCCCTTCGTGTCCACCCAGGCCTCCGGTGCCGCGTCGGGGCTCGACCAGCGCCAGATCGTGCCGTCCTGGGTGCCGCCGTAGACCCGACCCTGCGCGTCGATCTCGACGTCCTCGGGGCCGTCGCCTGCGAGCGTCGACAGCGTGATGGCCGGCAGTGTCCGCTCGGCCGCGGGGCCCGGATCGGACGGCGGATCCCACGCCTCCGGCTCGATCGGGACCGGCCACGTGAGCAGCCAGGAGCCACACGCGACCGCGATCGCGCCGACGAACACCCCCGCCCGCAGCAGGCGGTTCAAGCGGCCGCCGCTGGCGCGGGCTGCTCCGGGGGCCCGTAGCGACGGACGGCCAACGACGCCAGACCGAAGATGGTCAGGCCGATCACCGCCATCACGGCCTCGGTGACGAGCATCCCGCGGGTGCCGAAGCGGCCGTGAGCGAACGCGAGCAGCAGCCCCATGTACCAGATCGGCGTGTTCGAGAGGGAGGCGAAGCCGTTGTACTTGGTGGCCGCCGCGCCCGCGCCGATGGTCTCGAGCACGAGGCCGGTCCAGGTCGCGTAGCAGATGCCGGTGACGAAGCTGTACAGGAGGTTCAGCACCACGTAGGTCATGGGCACGGCCGGGGTGACCGCCATGATGACGGCCACGATGCCGAGCATCAGCCCGGACACGACGTAGGCCGTGCGCGTCGACAGGCGCGAGGACATCCAGCCGCCGGCGAAGCACCCGAACATCGCCAGGAATCCGGTCAGGAAGCCCTGGCACCAGGCGACGTGGACCTCGGTGGCGCTCCAGTAGGCGGCGACCTCGGCCTGCGTCAGGACGCTCTGGGCGGCGCCGGTCCCGACCGGGACGAAGGAGACCACCCCGCACAGCATGCCGGCGGGGCTCTTGAGCATGCCCCACAGGTCGTCCGCGACCTTTCGGACCGTGGACCCCACGGACTCCGCGGCCTCGGCGGGCACGTCGGGCATGATCGCGAGCGGCACGCAGCACAGCATCGTCAGCGCGGCGAGGGCGAGCCCGGCGATCCACGGCTGGTCGGGGTAGTGCGTCAGCAGCGTCAGGCCGATGCCCCCGCCGATGCCGTTGCCCCCGAGGTTCCCGGCCTGGAACCACCCGCTGTACCGGCCGCGGTCCTCGGCCGTCGTGAGGTGGGCGAGGAGCCCCTCCACGGCGAACCCCAGGAAGGTGGCGGCGAACGAGGTGATCGCGATGACGCCCATCAGCAGCGTGAGCGTGCTGGGACCGAGCGGGATGATCGCCATGCCCGCCATCCCGATCGCGCACAGGGTGCACGCGATCGCGTACCACCGCTTCCGGGTCAGGGTGATGTCGGCGATCGGCGCCCAGAGGAACTTCCACATGTTGGGGAACATGGACGCGGACACGAGGAACGCGCCCTGCTCGACCGTCAGTCCGTTCCTGGTCGCGAGGTAGGCCAGCGACACACCCACGAAGCCGCCGGTGGCACCGAACGGCAGGATGAGCGTCATGTACGCGGACGGGTGGATGCGGGGAGGCGGAGCGTCGGCGGCGTGCGACATGGCGGCCCGGGTATCTCACGCCGAGGGCGGCGTCTTGCAGGAGGCACCTCGAACGCGTAGTCCTGCGATCGTGGACCCGCGACCCATCCTCCGCACCCATCGGTTCCTGGCGCCCAGCACCTCCACGCCGCTCGAGCACGGGCGGGTCTGGGACGAGCCCGCGTGTCGGGACGCCTGGTTCGCGCACCGCGTGGAGCTGGACCGGGCGCCCGAGGACCTCGAGGCGGCGTTCCGCGTGTGGGACCTGCACCACGCAGGCAAGGGCGTCGAGCGGCGCTACGTGTGCTGGGAGACGGACGTCGACGAGCCGTGGGCGGCGGTCCCCGAGCGCTGTGCGCCCGTGCGGATGTGGGGGCTGGTGCGCGGGGGTGCCGAGGACCTCGGTCCGGAGCCCGCGCTGCCGGTGCGCCCGGTGGAGGACCTCGATCGCTTCTCGCTCATCGCCGCGCGACAGCACCCCGAGTACGGCCCGACCTACCCGCGCTACCTGCGCCACCAGCTCGGCCTGCTCCGTGGTCTGGGCGCCACGGTCCTCGCTGCCTGGGACGGGGAGCGTCCGGTGGCGTCGGCCACCATCGTCCCTGGTCCAGACCGGTGGTATCGCTTCCAGGAGGTCTGGACGGATCGAGCGTGGCGACGTCGGGGCCTGTGCGGAGCGCTCGTCCGGCGCGGGCTCGCGTTCGATCCGGGGGGCGTGTTCGTCGTGTGCTCGGTGGACGGCAGCGACGCGCTGCGGATCTACGAGCGGGCGGGCTTCGCGCGGGTCTCGCGCTTCGTCGAGTGCTCGACTCCCACCGAGGACGCCGTCACAGCGCCTGCTTGACCGCGTCGCCCACGGGCCCCTGCAGCTCGATGGTCCCGTTGTCCTGCAGCCACGCCGCGCCGACGGAGACCACGGTCCCGGGCAGGCCCGAGAACCCGATCACGAACGCCGTCAACGCGATCCCCGCTCCGATCAGCATCGCCCGCATGTTGGCTCCTCCCATCCCTTGGACACCGGAGGCTCCGACGTCGAGAACCGTGAGCGCATTCGCGATCACGACATGGGACGATGGAGGCCCGATCGCGGGTCGGATAGCTTCGAGGTGAGGGGAGTCTCATGAGGCGGACGACGACCTGGCGACCGATGGTCGCGGTGGCGCTGGTGGCGGGCCTGGGCGGGTGCAAGGCGCCCCCGGAGGCGCCGACGGAGCTCTCCGAGCTCGCGGGATTCCTGTTCGAGCACTTCGACGACGAGGATCCGCGCGACGTGGAGCTCGGTGTCCGGAACCTGATCGGGTGGCTCGAGCCGAACATCGAGTCGACGGAAGAGGGGTACACGGTCGACAACCTCTCCGAGTCGGTGATCGACAGCGTCTCCCCGGACCGCGAGCACGACCTGTCCAGCCTGGGCGGCGCCTCGGTCGCCTACGTGTCGGCGAACGGCGTGGCGCCGATCGCGCGGACGCTCCTGCTGGAGGAGCAGGAGGAGGTCTTCTCCAGCAACTACAAGGAGCACGACCGGACCTACCTGACGGACGAGACCTGCTTCATGCCGCACGAGTGCGACTTCGTGGACACCGACAACCACGTGGTGTCGAAGATGCCGCTCGGGATCGAGGTCGTGACGCACTCGGACGCGCAGTACCGCTGGATCGAGCTGACGGAGGGCGAGTACGAGGGGAAGTACGCCCTGCTGCACCGCGCCTGGCTGGTGGACGAGGCGCAGCCCAACGTGGACTGGATGAAGATCCACGACCAGCTCTACCTGGGCGTGACCATGCCCTGGGACGACACCGCCTGCCGGCTCGGGACGACCTGGGTCGCCGCGGAGATCCTGTCCTTCGACCCCGCGATCGCGCTGTCGATGATGGTGGACTCGATGCGCTCCGAGGGCGAGACCATCGACGAGTTCATCGCTGAAAAGTGATAGACGGGGGCGTGGCCGAGCAGCGCGCTCCCTACGACCATCGCTTCCACGCCGGCAACCACGCCGACGTCTGGAAGCACGTCGCCTGGCTCTCGCTGCTCGCGGCCCACAAGCGCGAGCGCATCCTCGTCCTCGACACCCACGCCGGCCGCGGCGGATACGCGCTGCCCGCGCGCGGCGGCGAGTGGACGATGGGGATCGGCCGCCTCCGCCAGCGGTTCGCGGGCGGCTCCACCGGGTCGGGCGCCGTGGACCGGTACCTCGCGCGCATGCCCGATCCCGCGTTCTATGCGGGCTCGCCGCTCCTCACGCGCAACGCGTTGGGCCGCACGGACCAGCTCGTGGCCTGCGAGCACGACGAGGCCACCGCCGAGGAGCTCAGGCGCGCCGTCGCCGACGACCCCCGGATCCGCGTGCGTCGGGAGGACGGCTGGGCGGCACCCTTCCCGGCCGAAGCGGGCGCCCGGACGCTGGTGCTGTGCGATCCGCCCTTCCACGAGCCGGCGGACTGGCTGCGCATGGCCGAGCTCGGGCAACGGGTCCACGAGGCGGGCGCCGTCGGGATGCTGTGGTACCCGATCAAGCGCTGGACACGCCCCACCTCGCTGCACCACGCGCTCCGTGGGCGGAAGGTCCCGCACGTCGCCGTCGACCTGCTCGTCACCCCGATCGAGCGCACGGGGCACAGCCTCGCGGGCAGCGGCGTGGTGCTGATCGGAGCGCCGGCCTCCGTGCTCGTCGAGCTGCACGCCGCCCTGCCCGTGGTCGGACAGGCGCTCGCCCACCACGAGGGCCGCTGGTCCAGTCGCTCCGAGGCCTACGTCCCCTGACGCGCGTCAGGGCGTCGCCTCGAGCACGAGGAGCGGACCCCCGATCACCTGCAGGTCGACGGGCACGTCCTGCCGACCGGCCGAGCCCTCCACGCGCTCCGACGTCTGGACGAACGTGTCGAAGCCCAGGTCCACCACGTCCGCTCCCCAGGCCGGATCGGTGATGGCGGTCAGGTGGTAGTCGAGGCCGAAGGGCAGCGAGAGGGTGACGGGACCGAGGACGGTGAGCGCGCAGGCCTCGGGGAACAGCTCCAGGTCGACGCCCTTGCCCCGCACGTGGGCGTCGAGCCCCCCGACCAACCCGCGGCCCTCGAGCGCCCCGTCGTCCAGCGCGATCTCCAGGTCGAGCCCGTCCGGCACCTCCAGCGCGAGATCGATCCAGCCGTGGTCCGGTGCCGTCGCCTCCACCACGAGCGCGTCGCCGACGATCTCCGCGCGCAGGTCCGCCGCGTCCGCCAGCTCCTCGGCCCGCGACCGGGTGCCCGCCCGCGCGCGTGCCTCCGCGGTCAGCCGTACCTCCGAGGCGCCGCCCACGAGCGTCAGGTCACCGCGATCGACCGCCACCCGGATCGCCGCCAGCTCGTCGCCGTCGAACGCCAGCGTCTCGGTGGTTCGCCCGGTGGCGCACGCGACGAGCGCCCAGATCGTCGTCGGGAGTGGCATCGACCGTCGGTAACATTACGGACCCCCTGGATGATGGAGCGCTCCAGCCCCGAAGGGCTCCGACCGGGCGACGTGATCGCCCAGTACACCGTCGAATCCCTGCTCGGGCAGGGTGGCATGGCCGTGGTGTACAAGGTGCGCCACAACACCCTCGAGTCGCACCACGCGATGAAGCTGCTGACGGTGCAGGGCCGCACCATCAGCCAGCGGTTGGTGCAGGAGGGCCGCGTCCAGGCGCGGTTGCGGCACCCGAACATCGTGGCCGTGACGGACTACGTCGAGCACGACGGGCGCCCCGGTCTGGTGATGGAGTACGTCGACGGGCCGAGCCTCCAGGAGTGGCTGGCGCGCAACCAACGGCCCGAGCCCGAGCTCGCGGAGCAGTGGTTCCGCGCGATCGTCGGCGCCGTCCAGCACGCGCACGCCCAGGGCCTGGTCCACCGCGACCTGAAGCCCGGCAACGTGCTCCTGCAGCCCGTCGGGAACGGGTTCGTGCCGAAGGTGGCCGACTTCGGCATCGCGAAGGTGCTGGTGGACGACGGGGTCGCGAGCGCGGTCTCCACCCGGACGGGGATGCCGATGGGGTCGCCGCCGTACATGGCGCCCGAGCAGATCCGCAGCGCCAAGGACGTCGACCGTCGCGCGGACGTCTTCAGCCTCGGCTGCATCCTGTACGAGCTCGCCACCGGTGTGCGCGCCTTCCCGGGCGACGACATCGTCGAGCTCTTCGGCGCGGTGACCTCCGGCCTGTTCACGGATCCCGGCGCGCTGCGGCCCCAGCTCGAGCCACGGGTCCGGCAGGTGATCCGCGCCTGCCTGCGGGCGGACCGGGACCTGCGCGTCCAGGACTGCGCGGGCATCCTCGCGATGCTCGACGGGGACCCGACCGTCGTCGACCCGACCCCGGCACCCGTTCCTCGCGACGCCTTCGGGCCAGCCCTGGGGCCGGGCCTGCCGATCCGCCCCGACACGAGCACGTTCGCGCCCGACCTGCTCGACCGCTCCGAGCCCGCCACCGACCCCGGTGTCCGTCCCGCGGTCTCCGACCGGCGCCGCGCGGGGATCGGCGTGGCCGTGCTCGGGGTCGGGGGGGTGATCGCGCTGGTCGCGGTCGGCCTGCTGGCGCTCGTCGGGGTGTGGTGGTCCGGTGTGCTCACGCCGGAGGCGCCTGTCGATCCGCCCCTGATCGCCGCACCCGCGCCGACCGTCGCGCCCGCCCCGGTGGCCGTCGAACCAGCCCCGGAGCCCGTACCCGAGCCGGCACCGGTCGCCATCGCGCCGACGCCCGAGCCGGCCGTCGCCCCACCACCGCGGCCGAGGCCTCCGCCCGCGCCCACGGCGCCCCCGCTGTCGGGGACCTGGAGCGGATCGAGCGGGAGCGGCCCGATGACCCTCGAGATCACGCGCCAGTCGGGCCGCGATCTGAGCGGCAGCGCGCAGGTCCCGGGCGGTCGCATGGCGGTGTCGGGCACGGTGGACGCCGCCGGGACCTCCGTCCGCCTCGCGGAGGTCGGTGGGGCCGCGACCTTCTCCGCGACCCTGGACACCAGCGGAGCGAAGCCCCGGCTCGCGGGGACCTGGCGGCGCGACGAGGACGGTCAGCCCTACCAGTGGCTGGTGGTGCACCAGTGATCGCGTGGCTCCTCGCGCTGGGGACGGCGCGGGGCGACACGCTGGTGCTGCAGGTCGCGCCGACGCCGCTCGCGGGGAGCCTGGCCACCGACACCGATCGCGTCTGGCTCGGCGCCGTCAGCACCATGGCCGGTCAGCCCCGCATCGGCCGCCGCGTGCGCACCGTGGGCGGGGCACACCTCGTGATGCCCATGACGGCGCGGGTGGCGATCCTGCCCGAGGGGGCGATCCGCCGTCACCTGCCGCTCGAGGCCACCGCCCGCGCGCGCGCGCCGCTCGATCTCGGTGTTCGGCGTCCGGCCTCCGCTGCGCCGGTGGCCGCCGCGGTCCTCTCCGTACGCGCTGAGCTGGTTCGCTTCGATGGAGAGGTACGTCTCCAGGAGGGCAGCCTCGCCCGTTGGTCCGAGCGGTCCGCGGGCCGGGAGCTCGGCGCCTGGGACACGGAGGTGGCGTCGTTCGGACCCGGTATGACGGTGGAGCAACACGAGCTCTCGCTCTGGCTCCCGGACGACGCGTCGGGACCCCAGAGCGTCCGGGTGGTGTACACGATCGCTCCTTATTGAGAGAAAGGAGTTGTCGAAGGTCGTCACGACCATACAGACCTCTCTGGAGGTTCCCCCCAAATGCTCCTGACCACGCTCTTCCTGGCCCCCTCCGCGCTCGCCGCGACCGGGACCAGCTCCACGGGTGATGCGTCCGTCACCATCACGATGGACTTCCTGCTGACCGACAGCATCACGCTGGACGTGACGGGTGACGTCACGGGCAACACGACGCTCGGCCAGACCGAGACCGCGCTCGACTTCGGCACCGTCTACTACGGGGCGGTCGGTCCGCTGGGCACCGCCGGCATGGCGTACCCGAACCTGGTCGAAGGCAACCAGTACGTCATCGGCAAGTTCCTGCTGAACGTGACGGTGACGGGGCTGCTCGGTGGAGCCGACATCACCGCCTCCGAGGGCGTGAGCGCGCTGTACTCCGATCCGGCCAACATCACCGCGGTCATCACCAACGTCGGCGCGCTGCCGCAGGTGTGGGCGGTGGACGGCACGACGAACGTGCACGACCTGCAGAGCAACCCCGCGCTCGGCACGGCGCTGAACCTCCTGCCGACGGGCTTCGAGGCCGGGTTCCGGATCGCGCAGGCGGCCCAGCCGGGCTCGAACTCCGTGCCCTTCGTCATCACCGCCACGCCCATCTGAGCTGGCGCCATGTGGCTGGTCGCTCTGGCTCACGTCGCGTGGGCAGTGGAGTTCTCTGTCGCGCCCGTGCAGTCCGAGCTGGTCGTCGCGCCCGGCTCGACGGTCACGCACACCCTGCAGGTGCAGAACCAGGGGGACCAGGTCCTCTCGGTCCGGACCTACGTCTGGGACTGGTGGTACGACGGGCCCAGCCACCGCTTCGAGCCCCCCGGCACGTTCGAGCGCAGCGCCGCCGGCTGGTTCACGGTGTTCCCGCAGGAGGTCCAGCTCAACCCGGGCGAGGTCGCGAAGGTCCAGCTCAACGGGTCGATCCCGAACGACATCGAGGCCGGCTGGTTCGCGGTGGCCTTTGTGGAGGCCCACCCCGTCCAGGAGGACCCTGCGGGGGGCATGCAGCTGCTGCCCGGCGGTCGGATCGGCTCGCTCCTGATGCTCCGCGCCGGGAGGACGGGGACGCGGACGCTCGAGGCGGGGACGCCCAGGGTGACGTCGGTCTCGGGGGCGCCGCTCGACGCGTTCTTCGACCTCACGGACAAGGGCGACGTCCACACCTTCGTGGAGCTGCGCGCCGTGCTGCGCGACGCGAAGGGCGGCGTGGTCGACCGGCTCGACGTCCGCGGCATGCGGCTGCTCCCGGGCCAGACCCGCCCGCTCGAAGCCAAGGGCACGACCCCGCTGGCGGCCGGTGACTACGAGCTGGTCGGCTCCTTCGTCTACGGGGACGACCAGGTCCTGCCGGTGCGCACCGTGCTCCATCTCGGGGCCGACGCCCCGCGGTGAGGCGTCACCTCCTGCTGCTGCTCCTCGTCGGCGTCGCGCTGCTCGGGGCGGCACCACCCGTGCCCAAGGTCCCGGAGACCGTGGTGCTCGCGGAGGACGACGTGAGCGGCCGCGCGATCCTGGTCGGCGTCCCGCTGCGGATCGACGTGGGGCCGTTCGACGACTTCGTCGTGCTCGACCCGCACCTGCTGTCGGCGCGCGTCGTGCGCTCCGGCGTGCTCGAGGTCGAGGGGCTGGCGCGGGGGCAGGCGGTCGTGATGATCCTCGCGGGCGGCGTGACCCGCGCGGTGACCTTCCAGGTCGAGCAGGAGGTGACGGCGCCGCCGAAGTTCGGTGGGCAGGGGGACGCGCGGTGGCGCTACGAGGGCGTCGGCAGCTACGGCTGGACGCAGGCCTTCGGCACGCTGACCGCCTCGTGGCACCAGCTCGACGTCTCCGACGGCGGCCTGGACCCGAAGCAGACCGAGGACGCCCACGTCGCGTTCGCGACCCAGCAGGAGCTCACGTTCCTGCCGCTCATCTCGGCGCACGTCGGTCGTCCGGCCTACGACCTGAACCTCGGCGACACCTCGGTCGAGTTCGTGCCCGGCGTGATCGCGCTCGGGGTCCGCGGGGCGAGCGGTCGGGTGATGGTGGGGGAGGGTACCCAGGTCCGCGCGGCGACCGGCGTGACGGCGGCAGGGCTGTGCTGCGACGTCGTCGACACCGACGGGGACTACGCGGCGACCGCGGTGATCCGCCAGCAGGTCGCGGGCGACGGCTTCGTCGACGTGGGTGGCGGGGTGCTCGTGCCCCTCGTCGACACCACGACCGTCCCCGTCCTGCAGCTCTCGTCGGGCTGGAAGGGCCGCTTCGACGCCTTCGTGAACGCCACGGTGCTCGGCCAGGGCGTGTCGTTCCAGGAGTCCACGCGGACTCCCCTCGGCCGCCACGAGCTGCAGACCCGCGCCGTGGTGAGCTCGCGCGGACTGTGGATGCCGCGCGACGGCCCCAGCGATCGGTCGAGCGCGGTCGCGCGCGCGACCCTCGCGTACACGGTGCGCCAGGGGCTCCGGCTCACGCCGCTGGTGGCCTTCACCCGCCGCGGCCCGGTGGAGGGGCAGGACGACGCCCGCCAGCAGCTCACCGCGGGCCTGGGCCAGAGCCTGCGGACGCCGGACCGCTGGAGCTTCGACACCGGCGCTTTCCGGGCCTCCACCTGGGACCAGCAGGAGGGCTTCTTCGGCGCGACGCTCGGCCGGATCGGGCTTCACTCGCCGACCTCCCACATCTTCGGGGGCGGCTTCGACGTCTCGGGCACGGTGACCGACGAGGTCGAGGTCCAGTCCGCGCTCGTCCGGAGCAACCTCGACATCCGCCCGGACCACGTCTGGCGCTTCGGCCCCGAGGCGCGGATCATCGTCACCAGCAGCTACCAGCAGTGGCTCGGCGTCACCGCCGACTACATCCCCGGCCCCGCGTTCGACGTGGTCGGCGAGCTCGGCTGGTGGCACCTCGTGGACGCCGACGGGGTGCACGACGGGCCGCAGGGCAACGCGCACCTGGGCTGGGCCGTACGCCGCAACGTCCACCTCGATCTGCGCGGCCAGGCCACGCTCGCCGCCGAGAGCCGGTACGACACCTGGCGCACCGACCTCGTCCTCACGGTCGACGGGACGGCGCGCTCGGACCGCATCGCCGGCTGGCTGGGGCTGGGCGGGCGCGTCCGCGGCGTGGTCTTCCTCGATCAGGACGCCAACGGCGTCTTCGACCCGACGGACGAGCCGGTCAGCGGGGTGCCGGTGTCGGTCTATGGCCGGACGCGGACCACCGGGGACGACGGTGAGGTGGCGTTCCGGCGGGTGGCGCCGGGTCCGAAGGAGGTCACGATCGACCGCGGGTCCTACTTCACCGTCGACGGCGTGCGCCACGAGGTCGACGTGCCCCGGCTCGGGGCGGCGGAGGCGACCTTCGCGCTGTCGCTCGGCTCGCGGATCGAGGTGCGGGCGTTCCACGACCACGACCGCGACGGGCGCTACCAGCCGGGCGAGGAGGGCGTCGCGTCGGCGATCACCCTGCGCGGGCCGGGCGGCAAGACGTGGACCCGGAACGCGACGCAGGGCCAGGCGAGCTTCCTGAACCTGCCGAACGGTGCCTACGCGGTGGAGCTCGACCCGATGTCCCTGCCGCCGGGCTGGATCCCTGCCGCCGACACCGAGCTGACCGTGGTGATCGACGGCGCGGGCGTCCGCAGCGCGCCCTTCCCGCTGACCCCGCTGCGCACGCTGTCGGGGCGGGCCTGGGTCGACGTGAACCAGAACACCCGCTTCGACGGCGCCGATCGGGTGGTGGCGGGGGCGGTCGTCCGCCTCGAGCCGAGCGGTGCCTCGGTGACCACCGACGCCGAGGGGCGCTTCCTGTTCGACGACGTGCCCTCGGGGGTGCTGTCCCTGTCCACGCGCGGCGCCGCGCGCAAGGTGAACGCGCCGACCGGGCCCGCGCGCATGGAGAACATCGATCTCGTGCTGCCCGAGGTGGTCGAGGAGGCCCGCGCGCCCGAGGCCGCGCTCGAGGTCGTCGCGCTGCGCATCCTGCCGGGCGAGCTGTTCCAGCGGGTCGGCGAGCGGACGCGGCTCAAGGTCACGGCCGTGATGTCGGACCTGTCGAAGCTCGACGTGACCGACCAGATCCGCCTCACGAGCTCCGACCCGCGCATCGTGGCGGTCCAGGGGGCCGAGGTCGAGGGGCGGCGGACCGGGCGCGCGCGGATCGACGTGACCTGGAACGGGGTGCCCGCGCCGCCGCTCCAGGTGGAGGTGGGCTACGTCCCGACCGCGGGCCTCGAGGTCGGGCCGCGCGAGCTCGTGGTCGAGATGGGCGACGTGACGGGCGTGTTCGCGCGCATGCTCTACGTGACGGGGGACTGGGTGGACGCGACCGAGCTCGTGACGTGGTCCTCGTCGGACACGACGGTGGTGACGGTGGACCGCGACGGCGTCATCCACGGGATCGGGCCGGGCGTGGCCGAGGTCCGCGGCGAGCTCGGCGGGCAGCGGACGCCGCCGGTCCAGGTGCGGGTGGGCGTCGAGCGCGCCTTCCCTGCCGCGCTCACCATCCGCCCGCCGGGACTGCAGCTCTCGGTGAACGACACCAGCCGGCTGGGCGTGGACGTGGCGCTGGCCGACGGGAAGGTGGTGGACGGCGCGAGCTTCGTGGTGTGGGAGGTCGCGGACCCCGTGGTGGCCGAGGTCGTCGAGGGTGGGCGCGTGATCCCGCACCTGGAGGGCACGACCGAGGTGCGCGTGGTCTGGAAGGGTGTGCGCTCGCAGCCCGCGGTGATCGAGGTGCTCCCACCGGAGGGCCTGCTCGTGACGCCGGCGCCGGGCACACTGGCCGTCCGTCAGCGCGTCACGCTCGGAGCGACCGCCATCCTGCGCAACGGCGAGCTCCGCGCGGTGGAGGCGACCTACGAGGTGGCCGATCCCGCGATCGCCCGCGTGGGACCGGACGGTCGGCTGGAGACGCTGGCGCCCGGCACCACCACGGTGACCGCCGCCTGGCGCGGCGCCTCCTCGCCGCCCGCGGAGCTCGTGGTGCTCCCCGATCCCATCGTGGCCGTCGAGATCTCACCCTCGCCGCGCCTCGAGGTGCGGGTGGGCGGCGGCGCCTGGATCGACGCCACGGGCGTGTTCGCGGGGGGCCAGCGGGCGAACCTCACGGCCCACGCCACGTTCGAGGTCGGCGACCGACGCATCCTCGAGGTCCGGCCCGACGGCTCGCTCGTCCCGAAGGAGCCCGGCGCGACGCTCGTGCGGGCGTCGGTCGACGGGATCCGGTCGACGCCGCTGCTGGTGGAGGTCCGCGCGGCCGACGACGACACCGTGCCGGTGCGGGTCGACGTGGGACGCAGCGAGCTGCGGGTGCTCCCGAGGGCGACCGCGCGGCTCTCGGCGGAGGTGGTCCGCTCCGATGGCGCCCGCTCCGAGCCCCTGCGGGTGACGTGGCGCAGCGAGGACCGGAACATCGCGGTCGTGGACGCCGACGGGCGCGTGCGCGGGGTGACGCCGGGCACGACGCGGGTCGTGGCCGAGGTGGACGGTGTGCTCTCCTCGCCCGTCGAGGTCACGGTGCCGCTGGTGGTGGGCATGACCGTGTCCCCGCCGCTGCGCACGGTCCCCGTCGGGGCCGAGCTGCGGCTGCGGGCGGACGGCGTGACCGCCGAGGGCGAGATCCTGCAGCTCGACCGCTCGGTCTCGTGGACGACCACCGACGAGCGGATCGCCTGGATCGACGCGATGGGTCAGCTCCACGTGATCCGTCCCGGCACGGCCGAGATCCGCGCGACCGCCGACGGGATCGTGTCGGCGCCCCTGGTCCTGCGTACGGTCGACGCCGAGCTGCTCTCGCTGAGCGCGTCGGCCCGCAACCCCGTGGTGGTCCTCGGCGAGACGACGCTGGTGGAGGCGCTCGCGGCCTTCGGGGACGGCAGCGGCGAGGCGGCCACCGACTACGTCGTCTGGAGCTCCAGCCACCCGGAGGTGATGGAGGTCCGCGGCGGGCTCGGGATCCCCGGGCGCCCCGGTCAGGCGGACCTGTACGCGACCTGGCTCGGACGCCGGTCCGCGCCGGTGCACGTCGAGGTGCTGCCCGGGAAGCTGGCGGGGTTCACGGTGGACGTGCCGACACGCATCCTGGTGGGCGCGGAGGTGCCCCTGGGCGCGGTCGCGGTCACCGAGGACGGTCAGGTCCAGCGGCTGGGCCGCTCGACGACGTTCACCTCCTCCGAGCCGGGCGTGCTGCGTATCGACGAGCGCGGGCGCGCGCGCGCGCTGGCTGCGGGTCGCTCGACGGTCACGGCCACGCTCGGCGACGAGCGGCGCACGGTCGAGGTGGTGGTGGAGGAGGGCCGCGTGGCCTCGCTGGCGGTGCGCCCCGGTCCGCAGGTCGTGCTCGCCCCGGGCGAGTCGCTGCCCCTCGAGGTCCGCGGCACGCTCGACGACGGCGCCGTCATCGACCTGTCCTCCCAGGTGTCCTGGCAGATCGAGGGGTACGGGATCAGCGTGGACGCAGGCACGCTGCGGGTGGTGCCGAACGCCCAGGGCACCGTGCGCGCCAGCTGGGGTGAGGTGAGCTCGAGCGCGGTGCGGGTGACGGCTGGCCGGTGACGCGCCG